>NZ_JBNPWP010000001.1:0-1422850 GCF_050433765.1 Mucilaginibacter lappiensis
ACACACTTTCTCTTTCTTGACTGGTCCCTTTTGCAGCGGAATCACTGGCCCTATATGCGTCGGAATCGATGGTCCCATATGGAGCGGAATATCCAGTTTGCGCCCAAAATGAGCATGGTAGAGTTGTTCGCGCTCAGTACGTCCTGAATTATTCAATATTGGAATTTTTTGTGATGCCAAGTTTTCTCATTTTTGAGTTCAGTGTGGAGGCAGGGAGCTTCAATAATTCTGCAGCGCCCCCTTTGCCGGAAATCTTTCCACCACAGCGACGCAAAACATCGATGATGTGCTGTTTTTCAACGCCCGCCAGGTTGGTAACTTCATTCGTCTGCTCGCTATAATTTGGTCCATTGCCATCAGAAAGAAATATCTTGGTCAGCGTTTTGCTGTCTGAAAGCAGCACGCTTCGTTCGATCATATGTTCGAGTTCGCGAACATTCCCGGGCCAATTGTAAGCTTTAAGCTCATTCATCGCGCCTGCCGAAATCCCGGTGACTTTACATAGGTGGTTTCTATTATATCTTTCCAGGAAAAAATGAGCGAGGTAAGGAATGTCTTCACGCCGCTCACGCAACGGAGGCATCAGGATCGGAAAAACATTCAGCCGGTAATAAAGATCTGAACGGAATCTTCCGGCACCTACTTCTGCGAAAAGGTTGCGATTAGTTGCTGCAATGATGCGGACATTAACCTTTACAGTAACTTTTCCTCCTAATCTTTCGAACTCCCGTTCTTGTATTACGCGCAGCAGTTTCACCTGTACTTCTAAAGGTAATTCGCCGATCTCATCTAAGAAAAGTGTGCCGTTGTGAGCCAGTTCAAACTTGCCTATTCTTCTTTCAAATGCGCCTGTAAAAGCGCCCCTCTCGTATCCGAAAAGTTCAGACTCAATAAGTGTTACAGGAAGTGCAGCGCAATTCACTTTTACCATTAGCTTATTTTTACGGGGCGATGATTCATGAATACCTCTGGCGATTAATTCTTTACCTGTCCCTGTTTCCCCCAGGATAAGTACTGTTGCATTTGAATGCGCCACTAATGACATTAATTGATAGACCCGCTGCATGGGCGTACTTGTTCCGATGATATCGGAGAAATTGTAGATTGAGCGTATTTGCTCTTGTAAATGCTCGTTCTCAATCTCCAGTTGCTGCTTATATTTAACGAGCTGTTCATTTGCAATAATATTTGACATCGCTATGGAGATCTGAGCACACATGCTGTCGATCATTTTGACGTCAGGTTCATCTGAATCGACCCAAAAGATCCCCAGTTTTCTGGTTCCGGTCTGTAGGGGCGTTGCTACACACTTTTCTACATTCATGCTCCTCCAAAAGTGAAAGTATGATGGGGCATTACCGCTATCGATCCAATCTTGCAGCTTATAAACGATAGTCTCGTTGCCGGCTAGAACGACATCAGATATGCCGTCCGCTATCGGATAGACAGCGTCAAGCACAAAATGATGTCCCAATTCTTCAATGGCCCTTTTTACGTGATGATCGAAGAGAAAAAGGCTCATTGTTTTTTCATCTTCATTTATTCCGCGAATGACGAATCTCGATATGTTTGATAATTGGCTCACAGCTTTCTCTATTGCCATGGTCAGATCATCTTTGTTACGGACTGCTGCAATATCGTGGCTGAAAGAAAGCAATAGCGCATTATGTTTTTCTTTGCGCTCAAGGTTTTCATTAACCAGTATATTTGAAATAGCGGTGGATAAATGACGCGATATGCACTGAATGATTTGCCTGTCGGCCGGATCGAATACATTTTGTCTGTAAGAAATCAGGATAAGGCCAAAGTTCGGCTCATTACCTTCTGAAAGTATTTTCAGCATAATTTCACCGCTTTTATCGACATCGACAGGATCAAGGCATGGAGGAATACAATTGAATTCAAAATCCTCAACATTGATGATTACCGGAGTGCTTGTATCCGTTGCCTTTGCCCACACGCCCTCGCGGGCCAGATTTGACCGGATCCAGTCTAATAAATCCGGGTGGGAAGTTAGACTGGTCAGGAAAATGCATTCGTTGCTATTTTCAGGAGCAATCGCTGTGATCAGAAATTCGTCAAAATGAAAAAAATTCTTGAGATCGCGCTCAATAACGCTGTTCAAACCTTCACGCGTTCGTACTTCTGAAAGGTCATGACTGAACGTTAAAAGCAGTTCGTTGATCCATCCCCGTGGATCCAGCATTTCATGAATAATGGTGTTCGATACTGCGTAGGCAAGTTCTGTTGAAAGATGATCTATAACATGGATAAACCTGTCGCCGAATGACCCTGCTCTTTTCGACCAGAAATAGCAAATCCCTACCATCCCATTTTTAATCTTTAGCGGTGTGACCAATACTTCCCGGAGGCCATAATCAAAATTAACCCGGAGCCAGAATGGAATTGATTCCGACTTAACAATGTCATTCAAAGAAACTACAAAACTTTTGTCCGCCAATATCGCATCACGTACAATGATATCGTCCAACGGCGCCCTAGCGTTTGATAGGGCCTTAAATTCGATCAGGTTTCTACCACTTGACTTTTGATTGAAAAAAAAGGGAAAGTATGTGTTCGTATGGTGATCGACCGAATGAATACTGACGCTTGTAAATTCATTTAGGCGCAGCATCGATGTGGCCAGCAAGTTAAGAAGGTCATTGCGCTCCCGGACTGCTGCAATCTGTTTCCTTAATTCTGAAACAAAATTTAGGTAGATACCTTTTTTTTCATATGTAAGCTCTTTCATAACCAATATTTCTAAAAAAGCTTCCTGTGGATGCTGCATTAATTCCACTTTTAGCCTTTTCCGACTCATTTTTTACCAATAAACTATATCTATTTTGAGATAAGTTTTGCAAACAGTATGCCTTAAAGTAAAATGCTGGTAATCAGAGTCTTGTGTTACATTAAATTAATTGGTTTGATGATATAGCATCAAATATCACTTGACATTTAGTGATATGTGAACAAATAGAAGATTTGAATAATTTTGCTGGTCTGAAAAGTACTTTTGTATAAAATCAGGCCCTGAATTAATGCTTAAAATTTATTATAATTACTCGAAAATTAATCGATGAGTCATTAAAATATCGTTTAAAATAGTGTTGCACCGAATGAGTGCGTTCCTATATAAAAAATTAAAGAATTTATCAGGATGAACTACAAGGCTAAAATTCTGATCGTAGAAGATCAATATTTTGAAGCTAATAATCTTGAAGTCCTATTGAAGAGGGCTGATTATCGTGTGTGTACCATTGCCCGTTCCGTTTCATCAGCCGTTAAGATAATTGAAAAAGAAAATCCTGACCTTGTCCTCCTCGACATCCAGCTAAAAGGCAAATTAAGTGGGATAGATTTGGCAAAATTACTGTCGCGGAAAAATATTGCTTTCATTTACCTCTCGGGAAATTCGAAGCAGCAATTTCTTGATGCCGCAAAAATTACCCGTCCGTATGGATTTCTGGCAAAACCTTTTCGTGAAAAGGATATACTCATTATGCTTGAAGTTGCCTTATATACGCATAGAGAAAATCTTGCATTAACCCGGCAACGTCTGAATCCATCTGCAGACGCAGGAGGCAATAACCACGCCTTTTCTGACATGATCGGGCATTCAAACCCAATGCTTACGCTGCAACAGCACATGAGACGCATTGCTACATCAGAGGTTTCTGTACTGATTTTTGGCGAAAGCGGAACCGGTAAGGAATTGATTGCACGCAATATTCATTTGATGTCCAACCGCGCCAGACAGGCCCTGGTTTCCGTCAACTGCGCGGCATTGCCTCCAAGTCTGATCGAATCAGAACTTTTTGGTCACGAAAAAGGCGCTTTTACCAGTGCACTGGATAAACGAATCGGCCGTTTCGAGCAGGCAGAAGGTGGAACTATCTTCCTGGACGAAATCGGCGAATTACCGCTGGATGTTCAAAGTAAGTTTTTGAGAGTTTTGCAGGAAAAAGAAATTGAGGTGATCGGGGGAAAGAATAAGAAGATTAATGTCCGCGTAATTGCGGCTACAAATCGCAATTTGCAGGAAGACGTAGTTGCGGGAAGATTCCGGGCAGATCTTTATTACCGGTTGAATGTTTTCCCGCTGGTTTCACCGCCGTTGCGTGAAAGAAAGGAAGACCTTCCCTTACTGATAAACCATTTTATAACCAAACTAAGTAAAATTGAAAATAGTAATGTTACGGGCGTAAGTGAACGGGCAATGCAGGAGGTCCTGAATTATGATTGGCCGGGAAATGTGCGTGAGCTGGAAAACCTGGTTCATCGCAGCATCTTACTTAGTACAGAACCGATAATATCTACATTCGGAACGCTTATGGAACAACCAGCCAGGCCAAATGCCGAGGGTGGCTACATGAGAACGATAGAGGAAGTGGAGAGGGAACACATTATTGCTGTTTTAGAAAAGTGCAATTGGAAGGTATACGGACCTGGGGGAGCTGCCGAAATATTGGGAATTAAAGTACCTACCCTCAATTCCCGGCTGAAGAAACTCAATATTGAAAAAGTTCGTTTGAAACTTTCCGGCAAAAATTCCAAAAGCCTCCATTAACACTGTAGTTATAATATAGTAAAATCCGCGCATCTTAGTGATACGCGGATTTATTAATTTAACGGTGGTTATGCTACCGCTTCAACTGCTTCTACGATCCCTTCATCCACCAGGCTGCAAAAAATGTAATTAAATGTAATAATTACTTTATTCGACATCGCTTTGAATGGAATAATTTTCTAAACAGCTGATACCGCCTGACAGGATGATACCGCCTGACAGATGACATCTATAACAACCTGAGGGTTTGACAGCATAGGCACATGACTGCTTTTTATCTCAGTCACTGTTGCTCCCATGCGTTTAGAAACCCAGCGCTGCAAATCGGGGTGTACCGTGTGATCTTCTGTACATAAAATATACCAGCTCGGTTTAGTATCCCAGGAGGTACTTGTTATTTTTTGCTGGTTAAACAGATCAACGTCGGGTGCATAATGTGTAGCCCATACCACTTTTTGTTCTTCGTCAGAAAGGTCACCGGCAAAGAACTCGGTTCCTGAGGGAAGCATCCAGACGCGTCCGTCTGCAACTTCAATACGACCGAAGATATCTGAAGGGAATTTATTGAGTTGATCATTAACCGTTTCCCCGACAGCAGGCGCTACCGCGGCAATGTACACGAGTCCGGCGACACGCTCATCAGTTCCGGCAGCTGTGATTGTAGCACCACCATACGAGTGGCCGACAAGGATTACAGGGCTGCTTACCCGACTGATTGTACGTTTGATTGCTGCAACATCGTGTTCAAAGGAGGTCAGTCCATACTGAACCGAGATTACTTCATGCCCTGCGGCAATTAACCCTGGAATTACCTTGCTGAAGCATGAAGCGTCTGCCCAAATGCCATGGCAAAATACGATTGAAGGTTTTTTTGGTGTGTTCATAATGTTTAATTTTTAATAATTGTTTAATAAATATGGTATGCCCTAAAGAATTTAGCATCTCTCGGAACATGGATTTGTTGAATATGATTAATTAGTTAGCAGCGCTTTCGGCTGCTTCAATGATAACTTCGGCTACCAATTCGGGCTGCGACATGAAGATCACGTGACTTCCTTGAATCTCCCTTGTCTTGGTATTAGAGCGCCCATACATGTTACGCTGAATATCCGGGTTGATTGTTTTATCTTCGGTCGCTATACAGCCCCATGATGGTTTCGTTTTCCATGCAGCTTTGGTGATCGGGGAAGTAAAAGCTTTTGCATAAAATGCACCCTGAGAGGCGTACATGAACGCGGCCTTTTTAGCATCGATATCACCGCAAAAGCCGTCGTGGAAATTTGATTTCTCGTGATAAACGATACCATTATCATCAGGTGGCAGTATCCCGCTTTCCGGCGATGGTTCAATGGTCTGGATCCAGTGAAGGGCAGATTCACCATTATCCGGCTGGAAGGCAGCTACGTAAACGAGGGCGGCAACATTCGGATGGTTTCCTGCTTCGGTAATTACTGCCCCACCCCAGGAGTGGCCCACAAGGACAGCTGGTCCTCCTATCCTGTCAAGGACTAAATTGGTCTGACGTACATCATCCTCCAGCGAGCTAAGCGGGTTCTGTACAACCAATACATTAAAACCTTTGTCAGTTAAAACATGGAATAATGGTTCCCAGCCTGATCCGTCTGCAAACGCGCCATGTACCAGCACGATATTTTTAATTGGTGTTTTCATTTTATCGAAATCTTTTGGTAATTAACTCACCTGTTTTAATTGCCGGCTGTGTCCGCAGCTATTATTTGGTCTCAACGGAAGCTTTCTCTATAACAGCAGCAACCTGCGCAGGCTGTGACATGAAGATCACGTGGCTTCCTTTGATCTCGGTGATTTTTGATTTTGAGCGGGCATAGATCCTGCGCTGAATACTTGGATTGATGGTCTTATCTTCCGTAGCTACGCAAGCATAAGTTGGTTTATGTCTCCAGGCGGGATCGGTGACAGGTGTTGCGAAGGCTTTGGTATAAAAGCGGCCCTGTGAGGCATACATAAAGGCTGCCTGCGCGGCCGGTACATCGGCACAGAAACCGCCATGGAACTTGGATTTTTCATAATAAACGATCCCATTTGCATCCGGAGGCAGTATCCCGCTTTCTTTTGCAGCCGGTGCGGATTCAAGTTGAGTTAATGCCGATTCGCCTTTATCCGGTTGAACAGCCGATACATACACCAGTGCGGCAACTTTAGGATGGTTTCCGGCTTCCGTAATTACTGAACCGCCCCAGGAATGTCCGACCAAAATGGTGGGGCCATCCTGTTTGTCAAGAGCGATTTTAGTCGCCTCGACATCGGCTTCAAGTGAAGTTAAAGGGTTTTGAACAATAGTTACGTTATACCCTTTTTTTGTCAGGATATCGAAGAGGGCCCGCCATCCGGAGCCATCAGCAAAGGCGCCGTGTACAAGTACCACGTTCTTTATGTGTGTTTTTTGAGCCTGAGCATTTGTTGTAATTAGTAATGCAGCTGTTAATAACACGGGCAACATTAACGCCGTAATGAATCTTTTGGCAATAGTTTTGTTTTTTGTTTTCATTGTTTTATAAATTAATGGATGTAGTTACAATACCCGATCTGTGGGTACATCCTTTTTATGCACGGATTATACCAACGGCGCAACATTCAATAAATCAAAGAATTAGCGACATGCAGTAATTCAAAACAAAGTCGCATGTCGCAAATAGTTTTTAAGATTGATGATATATAAACAATTTAGGATCATCCATCGCAGGTGAAATAATCTTAAATTTGGCGAATACAGAGTGGCCGCGAAAGATTGAATTGAAACCAATTCTGATAACTATAAAGAGCTTTTGCCAATCGACAGCCAGGGTTAAGTTGCTATTTTACAAGGCGAAGAAATAGCTATTTTCAGTAGCGAGATATATAAAACAGGCGGACACTCGCGGGTTAGCGGAGGAGAGGGATGAATCTGGAATTAATATCGAAAGTATGTTGATTTTAAAAAAGTGACTGCTCCGGAAAATCGGAGCAGTCACTCATAAAAGTTTCTACTTACTTCGCATATTGCATACCGTGTTTACGGCCTTTTCTTGCCCAATATGTTTGACTAAGTAAGACACTTTTTATTAAAATGAGTACGTGAGCAGGAAACTGATTGCTTTTCCTAAGCAACGATTCACGTGCTTTTTTTAAAAGGTGAGACCAATAAATGACCTACCCGATGATGTTTGTCCTGGTTAAACTCTGTAAGACCATACTCAATTTCATGCGGTTGTTTTTTACCCCATGTACCAAAAATCCGGTCCCAGAAAGTAAACACATCTCCGTAGTGGGAATCCGTGAGTTTTTGTTCGGATGAATGGTGTATCTTGTGCCAGCCAGGTGTTGCAAAAACCAAACTTGCAAATCGCTCAAAGCTTCGCGGAAAACGAACATTGCTATGTTGCATAATTAGTAATGGAATGGCGATTGATCCGTAAATAACGAAGGCAGTGATGGGCAAACCGATTAATATAACACCTATGCATTGATAGATAAACTGGGAAACGATGACATCAACCGGATGAAACCTCAAGGAAGATGAAACGTTCAAATGATTATCTGAATGATGAATGCGATGGAAACGCCATAGAAACGGTATTTTATGTTGTAAATTATGTGTCAGGTAACTGCCGAAGTCGAACAGCAATATGCCGGTAAGCAGTTTGATAGTCAAAGGAAGTTGTATGTGATTTAATAATCCCCAATGATTTTCGGCCGTGATTTCAACGATCATAACCATTAACGTTCCGAGTACGGCATTTAACAGAAACGAAACCAGCGAAATAATTAAATTTCTTCCGTAATGCCTCTTTTTGTTGGGTGGAGGGCCTAAATAGGGAAGCATATTTTCTATGCAGTACATTAGAATAAGCATTACAATCAGCACTATGGGCTGCAAGTTGGCTAATAGATCAATCATAAGTTTTATTTTAAGATGCAGACCGTCGCCGAAAAGTTCGGACAGGAAGATGTTTTAACAAAATTCACTCTTAACCTCCCGTTCAGCATGATATAACCTGATTTCTGACAATTCATTTTCCTTACGTAAAAATGTCATAAATGAGTTCGGCGGACAATGGTCAGGAAAATCCTGACTATTGGAAAACGTTACTTTAAGTACAGTCAGATCTCCGCTCGTACTACAAACATCAACGGTTTTAATCGAACTTCCATGCTCAAGGTCGTCTTCAATTCCCCATTCAAAAACGCCACGACCGACAGCCGTCTTTCCGCTTGTAAAAACAAGTTTTAAATCCCTGGCTACATGAGAATAAAGATCCGCCAACAAATTTTTATCTGTGTAGGCGCTAGGACAGATTTCCTGATAGTAGCTGTTCCAATATTGATTTAGTTCGAACGCTGAGGAATCTAAATCATCAGATCGTTTCCATAATTTTGATAACTTCTTTTTGCTGTCACTAAGCCTACTACGCACCGTTCCAACCGGCACTCCGGTAATAGCTGCAATTTGATCATAAGAGTTATAACCCGTGAGGTATCGCAGTATCACCGTTTCTCTTAACTGAAGGGGCAGCTCAGTTAATATGCCATATAATGCATCCCGGTCGCCGTTTTTTTCAAATTTTAATTCAACGCTATCCTCAATCATTTTGTCGCTGTCCGGCAATTCCTCAACGAAAACCGTTCGTTTTCCTTTCCGTGTTAACTGGTGGCATGAATTGATCACAATACGCTTTAGCCAGGGTAAAAATGAATCTGCATGCCTTAACTGATGGCTATGAGTAAATACGGTGATCCAGGCATCCTGAACTGCATCCTCTGCTTCCGCTGTATTGTCGCAGAGTTTTAGCGCCAGTGACTGAACGAACGGATTAAACTTTTGAAACAAAATGTTAATATTTAAATGGGCTTCTTCGTGCTGAACATTCCCTTGATTTTTCATTGAATTAGTTTGTTAAAATGGAATAGTCAAACACATCATTGTATTGGCTATTTAATAATATCAGCCAGGCATCAGTGATGTCCTGTTATGTACGAAACCTGGAAAAAGGCCACATTCATTTTGTGGACGGGGCTGACGGCGGATATACAAATGCCGCAAGGTGCATGAAAAATAAAATGCGTGCCAACAGGGTTTAATGGTAGTCCAGGTCTGCGTTTATAGTTTTACAAATCCCGCTCAATTCGAGCGGGATTGATCTACCTAATATATAAATGTGGACCGGCTAAAAATGAACAGAAAGACCCTGCGGCTTAAGCGATAGTGATTCGGCCGATTTATCAGGGTATTCATGATATCTCGAAACAAATTACAGGTTAACGGTCTGCTTTCCGGAGGCTATTCCTTTAATAAATTTATTTAATCCCTGGAAATAGTTCTTTTGATCATCGTAAAAACACATGTGGCTGCCATTGGGACAAAAGAGGTATGAACCGTTTTTTACCTGTGATGCCATCCACTTCATGTGTTCGGGGTCCATCGTATCATACCTTGCCCCAATCGTGAGCGTCGGTACTGTAATTTTGGACAAATCGCCTTTCCGCTCCCAATTGGTGAGCTTACCACTAAGCCCGAATTCACTTGGTCCCTGCATCATGGTATAAAACGTTTGATTCAGCTTGCTGAAAGAACGGGTTAACGGTTCCGGCCATTCGGACAACCTGCAAATGTGCTTTGCATAAAAATTTGGCATTAATAATTCCATGTAACGGGGATTAGAAAAATCACCCCTGGATTCGATCTCCCTTATCTCGGACAATGCTTTGGGGTCAATTTGTTTGGCCAAGACGTCTTTCGCATACTTATTGTAGTCAGACGCGCTCGAAACCATGTCAGAAATGATCAGTGCCTTTAAGTTCTGCTGGTATTTGAGGGCGTATTCAATAGCTACGATCCCTCCCCAGGAGTGGCCGTAAAGGAAAAAGTTGTCCTTGCTTAAATTGAGTGCCTTCCGGACCTGTTCCACTTCCTCAACACTTCTGTTCAGGTCATACACTGAGGCATCTTTCGGAGCTTCTGAATTACCGGTGCCCAACTGGTCATAATAGATAAATTCGATGCCTTCTTTCGGAAAAAAACTTTCGAAGCACTCCATATATTCGTGGCTCGCCCCGGGACCTCCGGTTAGCAGCAACACTTTGATTTTGGGGTTATTGCCAATCCTTTTAGTCCAGACCCTGAAGCTGCCTTTCGTCGTTTCGATTGGTATGATCTTAATACCGCCCGTTTGTAGCCCGGTTTCGGTGCTAAAGTACTGCGATTGCGCAACGCTACCCTGTTGGGGACCGCAAGACGATAAGGCCATCAGCAAAGCACTAAAGACGGTAACTGAAAGCATGCTTTTTAATTTACCGTTGTATTTTCCTTGCATTTTTGTTACCGGGTTCGGGCGCCGTCCGGGCAATGCATTTTTAAAGCGGGTTGTAGATTTTAACATAGATTGGTGATTTAATGGGTCCATATAAGGCCTGTCTTTTCGTTGGTTTTCGGCGGTAAAGGTAATTTTCATCTTGTGGAAAGGAAATGGACGATTAGATGTAACGTTTGGACGAACATCACTATTTTAAGGCTTAACATACCAAAAGGTGTATTGTATCTGGCTGGGCATATATGCACTTCACGCTCAAATTAAGTTATCGACTACCCGGCTTCTATCCTGACTTATCAAAACTTTGGACTATTTATTATCTCAGCCCCGAACTTTTAATAAAGTTCTGCATCTCTCAATAAAAACATTTATGACTTCTTCATTGACCACCGCGCAACCCCTGACCCTGGCCGCCGTGTATACCGCCACCGGCCCTTTCAAACATTTCTTTCCACTTCAGTCTCTATTTGGACGGATGTAAGTGAACTAGCTATTCGCACCTGCTATTTTTTAATTTTTTCACCTAACATCTATAAATGCGTTACTCCAGATTATTAATTTCTTCAGTTTTTATAGCACAGACCGGAGGGTATTACTGTTGCCAAGAATATTATAGGTGCAGACCTTGAAGCATTTTTAATCAAAACATTAAATAAGTAAACACTAAATAATCAAAACATCGTGCTATGAAAAAATCTATTTTTATAATTATGCTGACTGCATTTGCCATTGGTGCCAAAGCCCAAACTAAAGACAGCGTAAAACTTTACAACCCTGCTGCCGATGCGCGTGCCGAAATAAATGAGGCGGTTAAAAAAGCTGCTAAGGAACATAAGAATGCGCTGCTGCAAATTGGCGGTAACTGGTGTAAATGGTGCATAATTTTCAATGACCTGGTTACTACGGATCTTGATTTAAATAAATACATGACTGACAACTATGTGGTACTGCACGTAAACTGGAGTCCGGAAAATAAAAACGAAGCTGTTATGGCCAGCTTAGGATACCCGCAGCGTTTTGGTTACCCGGTGTTTGTAGTGCTTGATGATAAAGGCAACCGGTTGAATACCATATCTCCGCTTTACGTGGAAGATGACAAGGGATTTAGCAAGGCAAAGGTGATGTATTTTTTCAAAAAATGGTCGCCCATGGCCGTTGATCCAAAAACATACGCGGTTGACACAAATTAAGCGTTACATTATAAGTTCTTTGGTGGCGGTGATCAATGCACTTTTCATCGCCGTGTAATGTTTTACCGGCATCGCACAACAATGGCGGGTACCTAATCGCCAAATTTTTAAAATAACTGAAATTCATCATTTATCCGTATTTTCATATATAGTTTACGCGGTCGATGAACATTATCAAAGACACCTTCATGAAAAAGTTCCAACTGTTTATACTGCTGCTATTCTTTGTTAAATCATCTTTTGCACAAACAAGCAATCTGGATGAATTTCCTTTGTCCGTATTAAGACAAAAACTCTCCATAAGTACGAACGATACGAATACAGTCAAGTTACAGCTCGCCGTAGGACATTTAATGCTTTTAAAAGCAATAAGAGGAGAAAGAGACATTGATTCTGCAAAAACATTTTCGGCTAAGGCAGCGGTGCTCAGTGGTAAGCTGAACTATCAGTTTGGAATAATCAATGCCATGCTTCTAAATGCAGAAACTTTTTATGCCCGAAGTAACAGGGAAGAAGGTTTAGCAATCGCACAAAAAGCACTTACCTTTTCTAAAGTGCTCCATAACAGTGACGGCGAGGCCAGGTCATATCATTTGATAGCTCAGTATTACCCGGCTTCTGATCCTGTATCGCTTCAGAACAGGATAATTTACATGAACAAGGCGATTGCCATATTCAGGAAAAACAAAAATACCCATTGGCTTTCCGATTTGCTGACACAAAACGCAGATCTGCTATCTCAAGCTGAACGAACTACGGAAGGGCTGAAGATGCTGTTTGAGGCTTTGAACCAGGGAAAAGGTGTAAGTCGCAGGACTGTCGAAGGAATTTATTGGAACATTGGCAGAATATCAATGGGTATAGGCGATTATTCCAATGCTTTAAAGTACAATCTTTTGGCAGTAAAAACAGCCAATGAGGTTAATGATACAACTATGCAGGTGGTTTATATAAAACATTTGATTGCCGCCACCTATATAAAAGCTAAAGATTATGATCGGGCAATTCCATATTCCATCGAGGTATTGAAGATGGCAAAACGCTACAACGATACGTGGTGCATCAAGATGGCATCGTCGGCACTTGCTTTTGAATTTACGCACACTAACCGGTTATCCAAAGCATTAGGCATACTTAATGAACTGAAAAGCAAGGCCAGCAGTGATCTGGATAAGCTGTCTGTAAGCGTTGATTTTCTGAATAACCTGACCTATGCCAAACAATACTATCAGGCTGGTCAATATGTGCAGGAGCTAAAAAAACTGTTAGCGGGAATTCCAACAGATAATCCCACAGTGATCATGGATGCTTATAATGCGCTCGCCTATTATTATTCTGAGACAAAACAGGTGAAACTGGCTTTCCATTATACGGATTTATATGCAGCACTGGCGCATCAATTAAATTATGTTGAAGGAATTACTGCCGCCGATGACCGATATTATAAGTTGGTTAAATTGAATCAAAGGTCGAGGACCGACATTGGAAAATTCTTTAAAGATCAGGAGATCAGAGATTCTGCTTATAATAAAGTAAAAGCCTACCAGATATTCCTGCTGGATATGGAAAATGAAACACTGGAAAAAAACAGGTATATTGACTCCCTTACCTTGGATGCTCAAATAAAGGAGATTAGACTGAAGCGTAATCAACTTATTCAGAAGGTGACTATTTTCGGGGCTGCGATGCTTTTAATAATCACCGGTTTGATCTACAGCCGTTACAGATTGAAGCAACGCAGCAATGCTTTACTCACGTTGCAAAAGGAGGAGATTGACAGTAAGAATAATGCCCTTCAACAGCTGATAATAGATAAAAACGAGCTATTGAAAGATAAAGACGAATTAATATCATTAAAGGACTTATTGTTCAAAGAGGTTAACCACCGTGTAAAGAACAACCTGCAGTCGGTTATGTTATTATTGGAAAATCAGGCAGCAATTCTCGAAGGGGAAGCCCTCGATGCTGTAAATATCAGTCGTCACCGCATATATGCTATGTCTCTGGTACATGAGCAATTGATCGAATCGTCAAAGCTAAAGTCGGTTAATATGAGCCTGTATCTGCCACAGCTAATCGAACATATCAAGGGTAGTTTTCAAGGGTCAACTCAGGTAAATATCAGGATCAGTGTAGAAGAATTATTAATAGATGTTTCCCTGGCGCTTCCATTAGCTCTTATTGTCAATGAAGCAGTGACTAATGCAATTAAATACGCATTCCCAAACCAAAAAAATGGTGAGGTCTATGTTGCATTTGGGATGATCAAGGACCAAATCAGGTTGGAAATCGCGGATAATGGTAAAGGAATGGACAGCCATGCGAAAACTAAAAAAAACAGCGGCATGGGATTGAAATTAATGCGGGGTTTGTGTGAGGATATAGATGCAAAAATAACCTTCAAAAATGCGTCCGGAACACGAATTGTTATACTGTGTAATAATGATCGACAGCAGGAAGAAATTAATATGGATACGGCTTTGCGTCATTTGCCGGATTTAGATATGAATTAACAGGCTTCTAGTAAGCGGGATGACAACCTCATAGCCCGAAACGTTTTTTCAAGCTATGAGTGTTATTTAATCTACTTACACCTGCTCCAGACGTCTTCTTAATAATTTCATATCCTTACTGATTTTCACATCAAGGACTTTAGCATAATGCTGTGTTTGTTTAAGTGACTTATGTCCAAGCATCTTTGACACTGTTTCCATTGGTACGCCGTTGGTAAGGGTAATAGTGGTAGCAAAAGTGTGCCTGGCAGTGTGGAAGGTTAGTTTTTTATTTACACCAGATACGTCCGCGATCTCCTTTAAGTAAGAATTCATTTTTTGATTAGTAAGGACAGGTAGGAGAGTCCCTTTGTTTAAACA
This sequence comes from Mucilaginibacter lappiensis, assembly GCF_050433765.1. GTDB lineage: Bacteria > Bacteroidota > Bacteroidia > Sphingobacteriales > Sphingobacteriaceae > Mucilaginibacter > Mucilaginibacter lappiensis_A. Next base: position 14,960 of record NZ_JBNPWP010000001.1, read on the forward strand.
TTTGGGATGGTCTTGGTATTTGTTAAGAATAGCCAGGGCATTTGGAAGTAAAGGGAGCCTTGTACCTGATTTTGTTTTTTGCCTAGTTGTAATGATCCACTTAGTGCCATCTATCCCGATGACTGTATCCTTACTGCGTAGTTTGTAAACATCACTATAAGCTAATCCGGTATAACAGCTGAAGAGAAATATATCACGGACATGATTGAGCCTTTCTGTGTCGAATTGTTTATGCGTTATTCTGGTTAGCTCATCTTTGGTTAAAACAACTGGGGTTACCTCATCTCGTTTTGTTCTAAAGCCCAAAAACGGATCGTTGGTTAGCAGGCCTTTTTGTTTACATTCCAAGACAACTTTTTTGAAATTTCCCAGGTATTTTATTGCCGTGTTGTTACGGCAATGTCTCTCTGTTTTAAGCCAGAATACAAACTGCGATATAAATTCATAATCCAATTCCTTTACCTCCAGATCATCTTTTCTATACTTCCATCTAATAAAGTTGTTTACATGGTCGTATGCGGTCTCATAACGAGTTAATGTAGCTGGAGCGATTTGTCGTCCTACTAAAGCCTTCATTTGTTTGTTATGAAGCTGGAATGCTTCCATGATGAAGTGTTTTTTCTCATCTTTTCCAATGAGTACGTCTTTTATATTTTCTGCAGTTACAGGTTTATTGCCTTCAAGTAGTTTGATTTTCGCCTGATAAACTTTACATGAAATCAAATCTAAATAACAATTCAATTCTTTCGCTTCTTCGCTGATACCAGTTGTCCTGCCTAATTGTACGTTCCACTCTTTGAGTATCCATTGTCTTTTCGTTGATATTTCCCGACGCTCTCCGTCTACCGTGATACGTAGATAAATATATCTGTTTTCATTTTTTTGATTTTTGGTTTGCTTTAAATAATAAAGCAAACCGAAGCTTTTTTCTAGCATGTGTTCTTTTTAAATGTCGGCAAATCTGTCAAAGGTTATATTGAATTAAAAGAACAGGTAATTTTACAGTCCTTAGATCTTAATTTACGGGTATTAACGGAGATATGAGAAACACTTTATTTAATTAGTTTTTGCTATTGTAAAATAGAGCTTGGTGAGTCTTTTTTAAAGCAAAAAAACGCCCCAAAAGACGCTAATGAGTTTTGCGATATTAAACGTTTTTTCGTGTTTTTAAGCAAACTCAAAAATGAAAAACCCCCTAATTAGCGGAATTAGGGGGTTTTTCATTTTTAACAAGTTAGGTTCGGGAGATTTTCACTTATTAAAAAAGCCCTGTAAATTCTTGATTTACAGGGCTTTATATTTTTAGCGGAGAGCTAGGGTTCAGAACCATCGCTCTAATGTATTAATTATCAGTAATTTGCAATTTAAAAAGTTCCTTACTCTACGAATGACGCAAAAAGCAAGTTTACTCTAATTGTTAAGCCAAATATAGTGATTTTTTGTGTTTTTCAAATTGTTCAATTTTGTCGTTTTTAAATATGATAAGCGTTTTTATTTAGATGCTTATTTTCGTGCTCGGCTGCCAACTACTCCCTGGCTGAAATTTAGCTTGAAATATGATCCAAAGGGGGGGAATGTCTTTGGCTTTTTCGACTTAACTTACAATTTGGATAAGTAATAAAGGACTTATTGTTATTGCCTAGTGGCTGACAAATATTAACTGTTTCGGCCGGGTGAGCTGATATTGATGGCGGCAGCCCGGACCGTTACTCAAATAGAATGATAACCGCTGCAAGCGAGCAATAAACAATATATGCTATTATTATGGAGAATGAAGGCACTCCGAATCCAGCTTTTAAGGCAAAACTTCACACGCTTTTGCGGTTAACGCGCAGTAGCCACCTTCTCCATATGGTTCAAAAGTCACGTCGTTTCGGCAATGAGCGCGGGCATGGGGAAGGTGTACCATACTTTCGCTTATCAAACTGCCTAGCAAGCGCAAAGCTGGAGGATACCATATTTTATCAATAAAATCTTAATTTCACTCACTATAATTATATTGGAATAAAATTTCAACGGCTTTAAGATTGCAAAAGAAAAGCCGATTAATCCCCCGGAAGTTAGGTAACTAGTCGGCATACTCGGAACGCATCCTTGTCCGAAATAGCAAATTTTGCGGTTATCCCTGTAATTGTATTAAGCCCGTTTTGAATGTTTTTGGCCTGAATATCCAACTCGTCAGGATGTAACATAAAAGGACTTTCAGCTTCGGCTTTATTTCTTGCTTCCTCATAAGTTATTGATTTAACATCTATGTTCAAAAATTTATCAAACCATCCTTTTTGAGATTCATACTCCATCACAAACGCTTTTGCAAATTCCGCTATGATAATTTGCCTGTCCATTGCGTCACTATAAGTGTAGAAAATAGGAATGCCATCGAATTTACCCGCTGAATTAGCAATAGGTTTTTCTGCTATAGGTATTCGGTCGTACATGTAACGTGCATCATGTGTAAAACTCTCATCTAAGTAAAGCATACTTGATGGCACTAAAATACAATCCGGATGGTATCCGGAATCTCTCAAAAAAATAATGGCATTTTCAACGATACTCACTAACGAACCTTCCTCAAAAATTTCAGGGTCATCTAAGATTGTTTCATAGAAAGCGTTGTCCGCTAGCTTTCCCGCTTCCTGTCCAATTGTACTTAATAGATAAAGATCTGACTCACTCTTATTTGGAAGAAAAAATTGTTTTATATTACCTATAAAGACTTTATTTCCTATGAAAGAAAGCCCATTATTGTTAGTTGAAGGTAACTTTCTACCAGACCGTTCAAATTGATTTATAATGTGTGCCTGTTGCTTCCAGGACCTGCTGATAATTTCACGGTACTTCATAACCTGATTTACATTTATTGCAGTTCCTGCGATGCTATCAAGCTCCTCTCGTTGTAATCGAGCATTTAGTAATTGAAAAACACGAATGGCCTGATCGGCTTTGGTAGCCATTATTTCTGGTGTTGGAGTTTTTAAAATAGTACTCCATTCATGGAAATTATTGAGGAAAAAAGTTTTTGCATTTATAAGATCATTGACCAGGAATGTAATCTGATCGGAGCTAAGCATTTTAGGTCCATTATAATATGGGGATAGGTTAAAATCGCGTATATGCTCCACCATAAATCCAAAAGTCAACCATTCGTATGGATTTGAAATACTAAACTCCCCACTATATAGATATTCTGGAAAGCGCCAGGTTAGCCATGCCATATATTGTACCATGAATCCACGGCGGAATTCAAAAATATCTTCCATAGCCTCAGTTGCAGAATTATACCTAACGGGTATCTGTTCAAGTAAGTCAGAGGTTTCAGAAGAGGAATTTTTTTCGTGCTTCCGTAAATGTATAAGCCATGCTTTTATACCAAACAACGTATGCCTCCTGTAAGTACTATGCGTATTTCTATGTTCAAGCAGCCCTATTGCCTGCTTAAATCTCGGGTAGTCTTTAGAACTAACCATGTAGAATAATAACATTCCAAACTGGTAATAGGCATTGTAACTAAATTGGTCTAATTCGTTAGCCTTGTCTCCTTTTTCCTTTTTGAGTTCGCCGATTTTGTATAATAATAGTTCCAGTTGCTCAGTCGAATCGAGGGTGAATGGAATAAATTCTTGGTAACCAGCTTCAGCACCTTTGACTTTTAGAAGTGCATAGTTTTCAGGATAAAAGGCAACCACTTGCATAAATATATTTATGTTAGAAGCAATAAGAGAAGTAAAAGAAAGGCCTGCATAAAACTTAAATAGTTCTTTAAAACAGGAAAAATTCCTTTTCTTCACTGCTGCCTGAATACCCAAGCGTAACACTGGGATGAAATTTTCAGTTAAATCAAAACTGCCCTCGCTGTTATATTTTAATTGTTGCTCGAAAAGAGAAGTGAATCCCTTTAATAAACGGATGAGTTCTTTTTCCTTCCCCGTTTCTGCATAGGTCAATAATCTTTCGTCAAAGTGGTCCCGTAATTTACTGACAGGAATAACCTCTTCGATTTTAGAATCCATAATAGTGAACTTTTTCAATGCTTTCGATATGCCTGCTGTGTTGCTAATTCCTGGCACAAAAATATAGTCGCCCGATTCCTCAGTTTGCAGTCCTATATACAGCGGGGTATATTTCTGTCCTTTCTTCTTGTTAGCATCGAGATAGTGCGCAAGTCCAATCAAATCTATATCTACAATATATTTCTGTTTCTTTTCGATTTCAGCGACCTCTCCGCCATTCATTATTCGCATAGATGCTTTAAGCCAATTGCTATCTATATATGATCCAAAATTATAAATTTTTATCCCTTGCTGGGCCATAACGCGTTCGAACTCTTGGAGACTATATTTTCTGATAAGACCTTCGTAAATAATTACACTCCCAGCTCTGACCAATTCGGCGTTCATCATTTCATCAATTTTTTCAGGGTCGATGAAGTTGATTATCTTAATAAATAAAAATCCGATCAAAAAAATTACTGTCAGAAACTCAAATCCTGCCGTTACCGTAAATGCTTCGTAAATTTTCCCGGGAGTGTAGAGGTAGTGAACAGTTGATACAAAAACGAATAATCCTAAAACTGATAGAACATAAATAATAACAGCGTATAGTTTAGTCTTGCGAAAAAGTAATTGGTATGCGTAGGGTTCTTTTATGGCCAAGTTACTGACTAAAAAAGCAATTACCGCCAAGCTCATTCCGGAGATCGTGGCGAGATTACCCGTTCTTTGATCGACGGCGTTTACAAAATCTTTGAAATCATGTGAATAGGTTCCAGTTGTAAGGGGGATGAGAAAAAGGAAAAAATATATAACGACAGCACCCAATATTGGCACCAGCCAATAGCTTGGTTTTAACCAACTGTCGTACCAATCCTGAGTTTGTTGTTTTTTTACGTTTTTAAGCAGCTCCGAATGATGTATTTCAATTCGGCGTTCTACCGTATATCTTACCCAACTGGGTGATGTTTTCATTGTGACTTGGTTTTAGATTACAAATTGTTAATTTGTACATAGCAAACATATTGAAAAAACGCCTAAAAATGTGTTGAAACATTTATTAAAGAGCCATTTGTGAGATTTTATTTTTAGCGCTGAGAGATGGAAAGTATTAGAATATTTAATGTCTTGTTAGATATCTGGCGGAGTATAATGAAGTACTTTTGTTTTAATGAGAATCTTGTACGTATCCAATAATATTATAGATGATGATATAGTCCGCAATGCCTTGGGGGCGCTTGCGGAAAGGGATTCTATATATTTTGTTCATGATTTTACTGAAGCAGAAAACTTTATTACTACTTTCCTTGTAGGTCAGCAGCAATCTTTGGATTTAATAATTTGTCACAATAAGATTTTTCAAGAGGTTGCACTTGATTTTAAAAATAAACTAATAGTAGATACTCTAAGAACCTACTCAAACAGGGATTTCAATTTGCATAAGATTCCGATAGTCGTATTGATTGGGGCTGCCGAAAACCGAAGAATGTTTTCCCGTCAAGGCTTTTCTGATGTATTGACGGATCTTGGTACAGAGAATATTCATAAGTACATCACCAAGTTTAAGAACCCTATCAAAATTTGGAGAAAAGGCGTTTTAGATGAATTGGACAATCTTGGAATAAAATTTAATTCAGGTATAATTGACTATTCATATTATTTTACCAGGGTAAGAAAATTTGTAAATACACACATACTTTCAGAGAATTTTCAGCAAATCCCAAGGCGACTTGATTACTATTGGTTAATCCAAAATCAACGGCAGATCGAAATGGCAATAGACGAATTTGTTACCTTGCTGAAACGGACACATCGTTTAAATAAGAAACGGGAGGAAAAGCTATATCATAAGTTTTTTAACCGTAATAAATCATTTTTATTAAGGGATAATTACTCGCGGTCTTGGTATGAGATGGAACTCCCGCTGTCTGCAACAAAGTCCCTTGAGCCAGATTACAGCCTTAAACCTAACATGAATTATGAGACCGATTTAAGCATCTTAGAAGTAAAGCTTCCTAATGAAAGCTTTGTAAAGCAACGCGCTTTTCATCCCACGCTTTATTCAAAACTTATTGATCACCTCGGACAGGTAAATGATTATAAGGATTATTTGGAGAGTGATCAATATCAAGAAATTTTAAAGCAAAAGTATGGGTGGGTTCCGGAAAAGATCGAATATAAATTACTGATCGGACGACAGGACGATAAGGAAGAACACCGCGATATCCTTGAGAAACGAATGCGCCATTTCGGTCAGACAAATATCTATTTAATGACTTACGATGAACTACGTGATTATCAGGTAAAATTCTTAGAACGGATTAATTTACTAGAGGTTCGGTAACTGAATTTTTTCAAAAGCGTAAACCGTTACGGGTAAGTTGTCCTAATTTCCGTTAGACCTGTTGACTGTCTGCTGGTGAAGGAGTGCCGCTAATTCTTTTTGATTTTATTGATCTGGAAAATAATGGGTAATATTTGTCATGCAGTTTTTTTAAGATTGCATTTGCATCGCACTCGATACAGTCGAGTACCGCAGCGAATTCCGCGCCGTCCATGGTTCTTTTTTCTATTAGTTTTTCTGCAAGCGTCTTTACCATTTTAGTAACCGTCGGATCTTCGCCAAACGCCTTGGCGATGGTATGTGAATTCGCTGCTAATGATAGATAAATAATATTAATGACGAGGTGTATAGGCAATATTGCCCCTAAACAACAACGGTGTGAAGCGAAAATTTTTCAGTTTTTTTATCTTTAGTTTGTAGGAGGTAAATAAGGAGCACATGTGAATTTTGATCAGGCCATTTTGGTAAAGCACCGTCATAGCCAACAATAATAAACGCGCAAAATCCAAGCGCAAAAAAGCCGAACTATAGTAGAGGAGATGGGCTCTAAAAAAATATCTCTATTAACTCTGAGTTGGATTTATATTACCTTGTTCAACCGAAACAAAAAAATGGGGATTTTAGCTAAATGCGTTCAATGCGAACATTGCCAGGAAAAATACCGGTTGCGATATAATTTGGGGAATAAATATCCTCAAAGTGCCACCTTTCCATGCCATACCTGCGGTGAAGATTTAACATTCGGTGTTGGAACGGATAAAGAAATTTTTAAAAACATAAGGGAGATTCCCTTCAAAATGGATTTAAAAATTGTTAACCTGCATCCCGAATTAACCTTAGATGTTGCATCTAAGAATGATCCGCTATATTTTCCCTCCTTAGATTTTATGGTACGCCAGCATCAAAATGGGAAAGATGGAATCGCTGAATTTCAGGCGGCCCAGCAATCCTGTATTTTATATCAACAAAAATGGGATGCGGTTCAAAAGGATTTCCGTTACCTAACAGAGAAGCGTTGGAAACTACTTGAAGAAAAGTATGGAACTGATCAAAAGGTAACTGAGCACAAAATTCTAATGGAGGTATTTGAAGCGGCTGATCGCTTCTTACAAGGCAAATGGGCCGAATTTTCAGATCATGTTCTCGATGTAGTCGGTGATGCTTATAAGCACCCAAGTTATCCTAGCTTGCGTGACTACTTGCTTGAGTTCAAAGAAGATTTTCTTATGAATAAGCTATATGAAGTAATGAAAAGCTATAGAGAATTAGAAGAGGTTCTGCTGCCTACGCTGCTTCATCAAAAATGTGGTTTTGTACCGGAGGGATATTCTTCTTCTGTAAACTGGGAAAAGTTAAAAATGGCTTATGGCGATTTTTTTGAAATCTACGGCGACCTGTTGCTTATTCCAACCTCGCTTAACAATCTGCTTACTAGAAATGATATTAATAAATTTAACACAGACGGCTTCAACCTGAATAAATATATTGACGCCGACAAATCCAGTAAAGCAGAAAACTTCAAAGCCAATAGTAAACTAGTTGGCTTAGGCGAATTCTATGATTCGGGAATACGGAATGGTACGCATCATAAAGCCAGTACATTTGACAAGGATACGCAGACGATATCATTTAAGACCGGAAAAGGTGGAAGGGGGCGAAGACAGATGTCCCTAGTAAGCTATATCGAACATTGCAACGAGCTATATGCAAGGATTTTAAGCGTTACTAAAGGGTATTATCTCATAAACATGATGAAACCTAAAAATCGTTAGGTTTCAAAAAGAAGACGTTCGTGTTATACATCTTCAATAAGAGCATACTTGGGTCAAAATCCGCGCATCCAGAGATTGCTTGTGGTCATAGAACAATACACAAGCGTTTTTACCATTTATTTTAGAACCAGGATATATTATTCCGTCGATATTTGCTCCGGTTAGCCCAGCATAGGTGTAACGGAAATATTCGGTCACTATTTGTGTTGGAACCGCTAAGCCACGTGTCGATGAAACGATAAGTTATTCTGTTTGATAAACAACCGTGATGATGCCTGGAATATCAGTTTATTTTATACCCTTTTCCAGCTTCGCGTTTTGCCCAGCCTGTATTAACCACATGCCATCTTCTTTTGTCAACACGATCATTCGCCGAAATTCAAACGTTTCGCCAGGATAGCGCTTATCATCGGTTAACCCGGTTCTTACATGGGCAATGGCAATATTCGCTGCAAGGTATTGGATATCCTCTATGCTACGCGTATAATAATGACTCAGTTTAAAGTAGGTATTATGTGTTGCTCGGTAATGATCTTCTATATCCTGCCTGCCTATATAATAAGCGCCAAACCAATTTACCCAGGTAGCATCAATACGGTAATTTGCTGCCAGCCCTTGCGGATCATGCCTATTCCATGCTTCCTCGTAATTTTTGACTAGTTGACGGACAGCGGCATTTTCTTTCGTCGTATCAACTTGTTGAGCGCTTGCTTTAAAAAGTATGATGCTGAAAAATATCAGTAGCAGGAGCCGTTTGCTTATGTATTTCATAGTAGGTTTGAGTTCTTTAAATTAATGAATTTATTCAGTTCCTTCGAAGTGCCGCTGGATTTATCCGTTCGTTCATCATTGATTGCGGACCTGCTTTAATCAAAAATAGAATTTTACGTCTAATTATTAAAGGTTTAAAAATCGATATTTTTCTCGCCATGCTCACGGAAGCCTGAAAAGTTTTCAAGAAGATTACTAATATTCAAGTCATTCGCATAAGCTGTTGGCTTTTTTCATTTTAAATCCTACTAATTATTTATGGAAGAGGCCAGAGCAACAGAAGCTTCACGGCTTTCTGCAATGCGCCATCTATATGTCCATAGAAGCTGCCATTTTTATCTATCATGATGCTCTTTTCTCGAGCATTTTTCGAGAAGAAGTATCGCTGAAGTTTGTTGAAAGGAGAGGGAGAGTTCAGAACCATCTTACCTAATATTTCATAACGACGAGAAACAAACTCGCCGTTATGAATATCTAAGGCAGCCCATAACGATAAATGCCAATGTTTGTATTGTCATTGAGTTATGAGAAAAAAGCGTTTTTTATTCGAAGTAAACGCGGTGCTTGCGGATAAACTCCCGCATGCCCAGCGGCTCGCGGCCGGTAATATCTTTTACCGCTGAATTAGTCCCTGCAAAAACCCCGTCCCGGCAGTCTTGAGCCACACTTGATATATGCTGAATAAAATGCGGATGGTAACCTTGCTTAGGAGCTTCCGCCTGATAGGTTTCGATACTTATCGGTTCGTAAGTAATTTTCCTGCCCAATTCTTCACTCAGAATTTCGGCAAGATCAAAAACGTTGTACTCAACCGGCCCGAAAAGCGGGTAGATCTTGCCTTCGTGTCCCTCCGGGTTTAACAGTAATTCTGCGATCACCCTGCCCTGATCCTCTGCTGCTATAGGTGCATAACGGCCCTTCCCAAATGGCAGGATCACTTTGTCCTGTGTTTTGATCGTGTCGCTGTATATCAGCCACTCAGCAAAGAACGTCGGACGAATATGGCTTACATTAAGACCCGACAGGTCCAGCATTCGCTCCGCAACCCAGTGGTCCCTTGCGCCGTTACTTTTTGCCTCACGGCGGGCCGAAATCTGTGACATATTCACAATATTGCGAACACCTTCTTCCCTTGCAGCCTGTATCAGATAACTCGTACCGGTAAGTATGCCGGGGGTAAGGATCGGATAAATAAAATAGACGCCGGTAATACCTTTCAATGCATTGCTTACCGCGTAAAAGTCATTGACATCGCCCTGTACAACTTCGACACCCAGTTCTTCCAACTTTTTTGATCGTTCATCAATTTTGTGTACCAGGCCACGTACCTGCGCACCTCTCTTTAGTAGTTCAGGTATAACATACCCTGCGGTGTAACCTGTTGCTCCTGTAATCAGAAACTTTTGCTGATTGCTCATAAGATTAATTTAAATGTTTATTACTATGTTGTTTTTCGGGATTGTTAAACCTTGCCATCGAGGAATAATTTGGCCTGCAATACGAAATGTTCATGAAACTGATAATGTGATGCGTGATTCGAATCCGGATACAGGATCAGCTGCGCATTGGGTAAGTTCTGCTGCAGCAAGTAGGAGTTGACTGTGGGGAAAATAATGTCATGCTTACCATTAACCACCAGTACCGGATGGGTTATTTTTTGCAGGTACTCAAATGAGCCTTCGCTTTTCTTGCCCCATTCCGCGATGGCGGCCAGCTGCGCCGGTATCACTTTATCACTGATGGCGATATCCCGGTCCTCTTTTCTGGCCCTGATGCGTTCCAAAAATTGCCAGCCGGCAGCCTGGCTGCTCTCGGTTGGTAAAAAGAACGTATCCAGTAACAGCTCATCCGGTTGATTGTAGGGCTTGTCGAACAAGGCCCAAACTTCCGGCAGGAAGGTTTCCAGACCTTCTCCACCTCTTGGGCCTGATCCCACCAGGATAATACGGTTAACTAATTCCGGGCGGTCCACAGCTACCTGCTGTGCGGCAAAGCTGCCCATGGAAAATCCGAACAGGTCGACCTTTTTAAGCCCGAGGGCATCAATAAAGGCTTCAGCATCTTTAGCGATTTCGGCAATGGTGTGCTTTGGCTCACCGCCCGATTTAGCGATTCCCCTGGTATCAAAAATGATGATCTCCCGGTTTTCCGAAAGCGGATCGAGTACAGCCGGGTCCCAGTTGTCTAAAGTTCCGGTAAAATGCTGGAAAAATACAAGAGGCAGGCTGCCTCCGTTTCCAAATCTGCGATAAGCGAAGGATACTCCGTTAACATCTGCGAACTGCGTTGGTGCAGTATTATGGGTGTAATTATTCATGTTTTTTTTATTTGAAGCGTTTAATTGAATTAGGCTTGATGAAGGAACTCGTTTACCTGTTGCAGAAATTGTGCGGGGTACTGGTAATGCGGCGCATGATTGGTATCCGGATAAACGATCAGTGAGGCATCTGGCAGATGCTCTTTCAGGATCAGGGCGTTAACAGTAGGACAGATAATGTCCTGATCTCCGTGTATGATCAGGGTTGGCTGTTTGATCTCTTTGAGATAGTCAAAGCTGTTTTCCGCGGGTTTGCCCCAGCTAAAGATAGCGGCCAGTTGTGCCGGCACGACTTTATCAGTCAGTGCAGAATCTTTGTTGACCCGCGCCCGGATCCGGTTTAAATAAGCCCATCCGGCTTTCTGACTTTTCGCGGTCGGTGTAAAAAAAGTATCCAGCAATAATTCATCAGGATGCAGATACTGCTTTTTGAACAGTGCCCAAACCTGCGGTGAATAATCTGCCATCCGCTCACCCCCGCGGGGGCCGGTTCCCAATAAGATCAGTTTGTGAATGAGTTCCGGGTGATCGTAGGTCAATTGCTGGGCGACCATTCCGCCTATCGAAAAACCGAACAAGTCGATTTTTTTCAGGCCAAGCGCGTCAATAAATGCGGCGACGTCTTTCGCCATTTCGGCAATGGTATCAGGTGTTTTACCTGCTGAGGCCGCCACGCCTGCATTATCGAAAATGATCACTTCCCGGTCCTTTGCAAAGCCGTCAATGACGGCCGGGTCCCAGTTATCCATGGTGCCTGTCAGGTAATTGGTAAATACGAGCGGTAGGCCGCCTTTTTTACCATACCGGCGATAGGCAAATTTTACGCCTTGTACGTCGACAAAGCTGGTGGGTGCCGTTCTCGCCGTATAAGTGCCGACGGAGCTGGCTAACAGCTTGCTTTTTGGCAGCAGTGTAAGTCCTGCAGCGGCTATTGAGCCAAGTTTTAAAAATTCTTTTCTTTCCATATCAGTAAGTGTTTACCCGCCGGACAGTTGATCAGGCTATCCTGTCGGGTACGGTCTGAACCGTGTTATTGACTAATTAATGATGCGTTCATGCTAGCCACATCTACGGGACAAATATAGAATGAACGATTGTTCATTATGATTAGCCCGGATTGATGTTTACTTATTAATGACAAAAATGAACAATCGTTCATTGTACATTTGCTTGGTATAAATACGTAAAGAATGAACAGGGCGGAAAAAACAAGGCAGTTTATCATTGAAAAGACCGCTCCGGTCTTTAACACCAAGGGGGTAGCGGCAACGGCTGTGACAGATATTATGGAAGCCACTAAAATGGCCAAAGGAAGTCTGTATGTACACTTTCAAAACAAGGAAGAGCTGAGCCATTGCGCGGTTGACTGGAACCTCCGCCAGTTGACGGATAAGTTTAAGACTGAGGCAGAAAAGTACACGGGAGCAAAAAATAAGTTTTTTGGACTACTGGATTACCTGAGCGATCCGCTGAATCCGCCTGTTCAGGGAGGCTGCCCCATGATGAATTTCGGGATGGAAGCGGACGATACCAGTCCGGTGATCCGGGACAAAGTGTACCAAACTATATGTGATGTTCAGCAGGGCATCATGGACATCCTGGAAAAAGGGATAGCAGACGGCGAATTTAACTCCAACTGGAATTATAAAGAATTTGCGATGAAGGCCTATGCGATGATTGAGGGAGGCATCCTGGTTGCAAGGGTATCCCAGGACATTTCCCAAATGAAAATGCTAATGGACATCCTAAAACGTGAGCTTAACGAACATGCCGCAGAAACTCATTAATACACAACATCAGCTACAAAATAAAAATGAACAAACATCCATTAAGACAATTCAAAGAGTCACCGGGTGCGACATTAGCGGGCCTAAAAGCGCTGCTCGCCGATGATGTGGTTTTTTCGAGTCCGATATTTTCCAGGGAAGTGAAAGGCAAGGACCTTGTGGCGCTCGTAATGCTGACTTCTACATCAGTCCGGGACGGGCAGTTCACACACGAATTTAAGGAGGGTCAAGATACGGTGCTGATCTGGGAAGGCAAGATTGATGGGCATAAGCTGGTCAGTTTTGAACTGATTGAGGATGACCAGGACGGAAAGATCAAGTACAGATCTGTCGCTTTCAAGCCATTCCCTGTAACCGAACTATTTAGGGATGCGATGTATGAGCAATTGAAAGATATTATTCCGGAGGATATGTGGCATCTTCAGCCGTTATCTGAGGAATAAGTTGAATCGTCTGGGCCATTAACCGGCTTGTTCGGAAAATACAGGGTTGGCCATTTTGCTACAATTTGATCATGTTAAACAATTGAAAGTAAATGAACCCAACTTTGGACATATACAAATTGGTGCTCCAAATAGCACGGAATGGCCAGGTCAAAGCCTTCTGAATCTCCACATCAAGCATAGCCTGCCACCAATCAGTCGGCCTGTTTTCGAGTATTTGTTTGGACTTTTCCCGCAACTCATCAGAATCCGGTACACCTTATTCTCTCAATGAGATCAGAATAAAGGAAATCGGGAAGAACCGATACCTGCAAATATGAAGTGTTGCATGAAAAACGGTGTCGGCTTTTTGGTTAAACGCCATCTCCCGTTTACCTGTTTTTTTTCAAGCGCCGCCATTTTTCCAGGGCTTCCTTTTGAAGCACTTTGGTACGCTCTATCGCTAAAGCCTGTTCGTCTTTTTCACAAAGAGGCCCCTCAGTTTTTAATACGGGCACCTGCTGTTGGGTACGAGCAGGCGTATGATTTTTCTGCAACAACATAATCTACTGTTCTTGGGTTAAACATAATCTGGTGAAAACTCATCATGATCCATGTCGTCCTCCAGTTTGACTTCTGACTGGATCATTTCCTTTTCAAAGGTTTTCTCGTCCTTACGGTTTCTTCTGATGAGCCAGATCATTAGTATTATCATTAGAACGATAAAGAGGCCGGTCAACCAATAATTGATATCCACGACCTTCAAAATTAGCAGGTATTTATAGGCTTAGTTCGGTGTGTTTCTTTTTTTGTTTATATCCTGACAGCTGTTTCCTGACTACCTGGTAAAGCTGATCCAGATCAAAAGGCTTTTTAAGATAATCATCAAAGCCCAGTTCTTGATAACGCACATCAATATGGTTATCGCAGCTTAAAGCGATGACCGGCAGCCTTGGAAAATGCGCCTTGATCCACGGGCAGATCTGCTTACCAGAGTAATTGCTGAGCCGGCAATCCAGCAATACGAGCTTTGGATGGTGTCGCCTGATCATATCCAGGATGTTTTCGCTTTGACCGGTCAGGCCGCAAACCGGGAATCCTTCCATTTGTAACGCGGTGCCGATCACATCTAAGGTGACAGCATCGTTTTCTTGTACCATGATCGTTTCCATAAGCTTTATTTTTTATCAATAAACAATAGAAACACCGGTAGAAATAGCATTGGTGTTGGTTGAATAAATATACAAAATATAAATGTCTTGTCTATCTTCTTAGTATATAATTTTACCGGAAAAATCAGCGTTTTAACGCGGGTTAAACTTAATATGCGCGAGGTAAGGCGCCAGCTCATTAAGGGCTTTAAATGCCCTTAAACGGAGTATCTTATTTGTATGCGCATTATAAAAAACCTCTCCATAGAAGCTATTCAAGCTATATAACCGGACGATCAAACCATTTTCCTCGCGGTCTGCTAGGAAAGTCCCCTGCCAGATGGCTTCGGCTTGTTCAGTTTCATTAAGCGCATTAAAGTCATCCAACGTCTGCATATAACAAATCTTACGAATAAGGACAGAAAAAGGTTGTTAAATATTCTAGTTTTTCAGGCTGCTAATACCAGTAACGAGCAGATGAGGGCGATACAGATATACTGTATGTTGCTATAGGATTGCGAGTGTTCAATGCTAATCCTGCTTGTTAATCGGGGAAAAAATCAACCAGGTTGAACAAAAATGATCAACGCAACAAGATATTTAGCAGTACGGACTGAAACACAGTAATGTAAAATGTGATTGGAATTTGTATTATAAACATTTGTTTCTGATTTAATAGACAATTTTATCTAAATTTGAATAACTATTTCGGTAAATGACAAAAGCAGAAAGAACAAAGCAGTTTATCATCGAACAGGCCGCTCCAATCTACAACGAAAAGGGTATTGCCGGGACTACAGTCGATGAGGTTTTAGAAGCAGCAAATGTAGCACGGGGTTGTCTTTATAATCATTTCGAAAATAAAGATGCGTTATCTTATGCGGCTGCGGATTTCTTATTAAAGAAGAACGATGAAAAGGTTATTGGCGCTGTCAGTAAAGGAAAGACAGCCAGGGATAAAATTCATGCTTACCTGAATTTTGGCAAAAATCCAATGGAAACCCATATATCAGGAGGTTGTCCAATTTTTAACCTGGCGGTTGAAGCTGACGACAATAACCCGATCGTTAAAGAAAAGGTAAAAAAAACAATGATTTCTGCTCATCGCTTTTTTACGTCCATCCTTAAAGATGGAATTAAAAACGGTGAATTTTTGCCGACGCTTGATGCGAGCGCATTTGCCTACAAAATGTTTGCCTCTATCGAGGGAACAATTTTGATCTGTCGCGTCCTTGGCTCAAGCCAGCCAATGCAAAGTGTTGTAAAAAGTCTGAAAAGCGAATTGCAGGCTTTTGAAACAGATAGACCCTTTCAGGAAAACTAAAATGACATTTTTAAGAGGCATTGACATGCTCCGGTTAAATTTATCTATTTAAAGATAAAATGATCTATTTTACCTCTGTTCACCTTTCAGCATTTCCTTTTACCAAAAGGCTCCCGCGGGACAAATCTCAAAAAGCGTGACAAATGTTAACGCGAAATTGTGTCATATAGCTTCGTTTTGGATACCCATTCGTGCCCGCTTTTGTTCAGGCACTTGATCGTCTAAGTGCTGGAATTTTGAACATCAAAAAACAAGGTATATGAAAATGCACAACAGTAATTCAGATCCTTCCGCAACGTCTTTTCAGTACTGGCGGCACGGATGATTTGAAGCTGTTCATCAGAAATGCCCCCCGCATAAGTACTTTTCAAAGAATTCAAACATACTTGACAAAGCTATTCAAACACTTGGATTAAATGTCTGAAATCAAATCATCGCATTAGTAACTGAAAGGGTATAGATCGATTCAACTTGGATATGTGCTAATCATTCCGTGTTTTGGACAAATCTTAATTTCACCTGGCCGATACCTTTGTTCTTAATATTTAACAAAGAAACAGATGTCAAAAATAATTTTAATCACCGGCGCCTCGCGCGGTTTCGGTAAGATCTGGGCTAAAGCCCTTCTAGAACGCGGCGATAAAGTTGCTGCAACCGCAAGGAATACTGCGGACCTGGACGATTTGGTAGCCGCCTATGGTGACGCGGTGTTCCCGATACAATTGGATGTGAATGACCGGGATGCTTGTCTTACTGTAGTAAACAAAGTAAAGCAGCACTTCGGCCGTATTGACACGCTCATCAACAACGCCGGTTTTGGCTTATTTGGGGCGATCGAAGAAACCACTGAACAACAAGCCCGTGCGCAAATGGAAACTAACTTTTTTGGTGTGCTTTGGGTAACACAGGCTGTTGTGCCAATCATGCGCGAACAGGGGAGCGGCCACATTATCCAGGTATCAAGCTTTCTGGGTTTGGTAACCTTGCCTGTTTTAGGCTTATACAATGCCTCGAAATATGCCGTAAATGGTTTGAGTGAAACATTAGCCAGTGAGGTAAAAGGATTTGGGATCAATGTAAGCCTGATTGAGCCGAATGGATTCTCAACCGACTGGGCAGGGGCGTCTGCTTTCCAAACAGAACCTAATGAATTGTACACACCGATAAAAGAAGCGTTCTTTAAGGCTGCCACTCCCGATAGTTGGGGAAAACCAGAAGCAACTGCACCAGCCGTCTTAGCGCTAATCGATAGCGAAAACCCGCCCTTACACTTCCTGTTGGGAAAAATTGCCTATCCGGGGGTTAAGCAGGTCTATGCAGATCGTTTGGCTGAATTTGAAAGCTGGAAAGACGTAGCTGCGGAAGCCCACGGTCATTAATAAATCATTTAAAAAAATGAATCACAAGCTACGCAAAGAAATTGTGTAGCTTGTGATTCATTAGTATTTACCGAAATGAAACATTATAAACGTTTAGCTGAATTGCATAAGGGTAACGGCTTTCCGCCGCCCGAAAACCCGCTGTTCAGTATCTACCAATGCAACGGCGGTCTTTGCTCGATAGGTGACCGTGAATTTACCTCTGACTTTTATATGATCGGCTTCAAAAAGATCGTTTCCGGACATATTCTCTACGGACGTACCAAGTATGATCACGAGCGAGGTTCCATGACCTTCTTCAAACCACGGCAGGTGATAGAAATGAAGAACCTGGCGATGGAGGAGGACGGATTCCTGATTTTTATCCATGAAGACTTCCTGAACGGGCATAGTTTGTATAACGAGATTAAGAAGTACCACTACTTTGATTACGAGATCAATGAAGCCCTGCACCTTTCCCCGACCGAAGAAAAGACCACTTGGGATCTTTACCATAAGATCGAAACCGAATATCAGAATAACCAGGATGAATATAGCCGCGAACTGATCCTTGCGAATGTAGATACCCTGCTAAAATACAGCCAGCGCTTTTACAAAAGGCAATTCCTCAACCGCAGCGAACTGTCCGGAAAAACTGTCACGAAGTTTAATCAGGAGATAAACCGCTATGTCGCTAGTGGGGCGCTTGCGCTTAAAGGCTTGCCTTCGGTTCATGATATGGCTGCCCGCCTGAACATATCTGCCGGCTATTTGAGCGATGTACTCAAACAGGAAAGCGGAAAGACCGCACTGGAACATATTCATATCTATTTAATATCAGAAGCCAAAAACCAGCTCAGAAGCGAGGATAAATCCGTTTCAGAGATCGCCTATTCATTAGGCTTTGAAAACCTTTCTTATTTCTCCAGGCTGTTTAAAAAAGAAGTCGGAATTAGCCCCAATCTGTTTAAAAAACAATTGCTGAACTAACTCCTGATCAAGGGCGGATTCTCAAACGGCACTTTTGGCGTCATTACGATTTTTATCTGATGAGAAAAGGCGATCGCTTAGTTCGGGGAATCTTATCGTTGCCGTTATCCAAACTACGATATCAATGCCCAACAGGATACTTCGGTGATGCCGCAAATGCGTTGCAATTTAACCTCGAGATAGGATGATAGTAATAAGATTCCTAAAATGCTGGTCCGCGGTACGGCGAACAGGATAACTGACAACAGTTCTATAATACCCAATATGCGATAGGTGGCAAGCGTTATGCCAAAGGATTTCGTCATTTCGAGCGCATGTTCACTTTCGCTTATTTTATCAGTCGCCGAAGCCGCCATCATAAATACAATGATGCCGCTCAGTGAAAAGCCTTGTCTCTCCGCTTATTATCCTTTATCATTGGGCCAATGAGAGTATGCCCGCCTTCAAAGCATCGCAGGAAAGTATTCAAAAACAATTAAACAAGGTGCTCTAATTTTTATAATGATTCCCGGCGACAAGCACTTACTTAAATTTATTTCGTTTTTTTAACTTTGTCTATATCGCGCCACCTTATGTCTGTACACGTAGCTATTACCCGTAAAGTTTTGCCCGGTAAGGAAGAAGAATTTAAAGAAGCACTTCACCGATTCATGGGCGAATCGTTCAAACACGACGGCGTGCATGGTGCCAGTATCATCACCGGCCCGGAAGGAGACGATGATCGTGAGATTGGTATTCTTCGAACTTTTAAAAACAAAAAAGAAAGGGATGCTTTCTATCAGTCTGAACATTTCAGAAAGTGGGAGGAATATGCATCGACAGTAACGGAACAACCGGTTTACCGGGAACTGAACGGGTTGGAGGCCTGGTTCAGATCCCCCGGCGCTCCGCCACGCTGGAAAATGGCTTTAGTAACCTTATGTGGTGTATTCCCAACCAGTATATTTTTAAACCTCGTTGCTGGCCCGTTGATCAAAACACTTCCACTTGTATTCCGCTTGCTGATCATCGCAGTGTTGATGGTGGCTATGCTGACCTGGCTGGTGATGCCTGTCCTTACACGGTCGTTAAAAAAGTGGCTCAAACCATAATGTTGTATAAGGGGGCAATCAGGTAATTAGGGAATGAGTATTTACTAACTTTATCTGTTATGAAACCAGCGCTACTAAGCAAAGGGATGAGACCTGTCAGCAAGTCTATTCACTTTGAAACTGAGGGTATTGGTGTTGTCCAGTATCCGCAGTATAGCTGTCCGGGCATTTGATCCTACATCAGGACATCAATGTTGATGGGCCATTCGCTTTCTTATCCTGCTCAATGAGGGCCCTTTTATACCCAGATAGGAGGCAATATGGTAAAGCGGTACGGAATTGAAGATATCAGGATGCTGAGCAAGCAGGTCCCTGTATCTACCTTCTGGTGAATCGAATAAAAGACCCTCAGTAGCACTCATCACCGCCTGAAATGCCTGTTCCGCCACCATCCGTCCAAACCTTTCCCATTTATGTGATTTTTCATAAAGTAAATTAAGTGAGTCAATATGAATGTAAAGTATCGTGGAGGCGACCATGGATTCGGTAAAATAATTACAAGCGGTTTGGCTCAGAAAACTTTTATACGACGCGATGAACTCGTTATTGCCAAAAAACAACATGTTTCTTTCTTCGCCCGTTGTCTCATTGACGCGATAGATCCGAAAGACACCGTCAATGATAAATCCCAAATGTTTGCAGATGTTTTTGTACTCATTATAAAACTCTCCTTTTTTATACGTTTTTAATTCCCAATAGGGGAGGGACAGGTTGAAGCTTTCTCGGTCCATGCCCAATTGATTGATAAATACCTGTTCTATTTGCGTTATTGGCGACATTTTATATTGGATTTAAAGGAAAAACTCACTGAATAGCATTGAGCGAGTTTTTCCTTTACGTAATTTCTTAATTATTTCGATGCCTTCACAATTGCATCAACAAGCTTACCCGGCATAGAAATGAACGGGGTATGACTGCTGGTCAATATAAAAGTTTTATTAACAGCAGACACTTTCACCATGTTTTGTTGGAAAGCATAACTGATCGCGTGGTCGTTTACAGTATAAATATAGGCCTTATTTACACTTCCAAAGTTAGCTTCCGTCAACGTTACCGGAGATGCAAGCGGGGCAAGGGGTTCTGTCTTCCAGTTGGCTACTATGAAGTCCTGTACATCTTTCCTTGCATCCTCGGCAAATACATCGACGATACCTTCTTTGGCTATGATCGCTGCGCCATGATCTTTATCGATACTTAGGTACTTACCGGTATGGCTTCCTGCATCCTGCTGTGCGAGTGAAAGCAGGCTCTCGCCGCTTTTTGGCAGGTATGCTGCAAGATAAATCAGTTCTTTGATCTGGCCAGGTATTTCCTCGGCCACCTGGCTGATAACCTGTCCGGCCATACTATGACCAAGAAGAATGACGCTTTTCTTATCACCGATCGCATTTTCAACTGTCTTTACGTACGATTGAAAGTCAATATTGGCAAAGGAGGTCGTATCTGTTCCATGGCCCGGAAGGTTAACTGCGATCACAACGAAACCTTTTGCTTTTAAAAGCGGAACTACCGCGTTCCATGCGGATGCGTCAGACCAGGCTCCGTGTACTAAGACTATTGTTTCCATTTGTTTATTGGGTTTGTTTTGTGAGAATGAGTTGAATCCAACTGATATTAATAGGAGGATTAAAATTGCTTTTTTCATGGTTGTCGTTTTTTAAATCATTTTTTATACCACAAAGTTATGAGCGCCCCACCGGATAAATTTTCACCCATGTTAAAATCGGATCGATGTTTGCCCTTCGCCAGGTAAGTTTCTATTTTAGCTTTTTATTTTATATAACAAATTGATTATGAGATGGATAAAACGTCTATTTTGTCTAAATGAAGAAGGCGCGGGCCGGTAACCTTTATTTTGTTATAATCTGATGACAAAACAGGCCGCTGGGGAGCCACTTTAGACCTCCAGAGTAATTTTTCCAACCGATCTGCCGCTTTCCAGCAACAAGTGCGCATCTCTTATTTGCGCCAGGTTGAAATGCTGTGAAACATGTGATTTGACAACACCTTTATTCAACAGCTCCGCGATAACTTTCATATGATCGCCGTTTGGCCGGACCTGGAGGTTATGTGCATTTATACCTAGAACTTTTGCTTTATTGAAGAGGTCTTCTGTGAAACCGAAGACAATGCTGACCACTGTTCCGCCCTTCTTGGTGATATCAAGAGAAAGAGCGGTATTTGTTCCTCCCAAGGGGTCGAGGATAAAATCCAGGTCAATGACAAGCTTCTCTACTGCCTGTGATTGATAATCGATATGTTCATCAGCTCCCAAATTCAAAACGAATTCGCGGTTAGCGGCGGATGATGTCCCGATCACATACGCACCAAGATGTTTTGCCATCTGTACAGCGTAATGCCCAACTCCGCCTGATGCCGCATGTATGAGCACCTTATCACCCTTTTTAACCTGCCCACAGACGGTTAATGCCTGCCATGCTGTTAGGGCGGAAAGCGTAGCTGCTGCTGATTCAGAGAACGATACATTCACCGGCTTAACCGCCAGATGTCCCGGTTTGGCCACTACAAATGCGGCGTATGCCTTGCCGGCTTCCGGATAATTAATCATCGCAAAAACTTCGTCGCCGGTTTTGAAGTTTTTTACGTCTGCTCCGGTTTCAGTAATAATGCCACTAATGTCCCAACCGAGTATCATGGGCAGCGGATCTTTCGCACGGTCTACCATTTTTGCACCCCGGCGTATTTTAAAGTCTACTGGATTGATGCTGATAGCTTTCACCTCCACTAGTACTTCATCTTGCTGTATTCTTGGCGTTGGAATGTCCGTTATTTCCAGGTTACCTACGCTGCCGAATTCTTTTAAAAGTATTGCTTTCATGGGATTTAAATTTGATGTTGTTTTAAAGGGGCTTATGATTAAAGCCAACTGTTTTGATTTGAAAAGTGATGGTAACCGATAAATTCGAAATGTTCGGATAATTTTGTCTTTTTTAATTCTATGGTGAATTTAAATCGTTGTTATCTCCCGGGTTTGATTATTAACCTGCCCAAATCAGGTGCTGTCTATATGTTTTGTTTATTCGTATATAGTAATGGTTGGAAGGGGATGATTATGACGGTGTAAAAATAGACAAAATTATCTTTTATTTTGATCGTTTAGCGAGGGGATATTTTTTAGCATGTGTCCAATACGAAAAGCACAAGTTATTACCAGCCTCGAGAGCCACGGAGAAAGCCATTCTTCAAAGGTAAAATGGCTATGTATCGAACTATGAAAAACACTTATATTCGCTTGATTTCGCTCTTTTTGAGATTGTATTTTAGCATTTTGGAACTTAATGTAGTTGCAGGAATTTTCAGCAGATCAGCTGCGCCACCAATCCCTGAAATTTTTCCGTTTGTTTTTTTGAGTATCGACACTATATAATCACGCTCTACTTCATCTATGGTCCGGATAACGGTATCCGGCAGGATTTCTTCCATTTCTTTCCGGCTCGAAACGGGCAGTGAACTGTCTTTTATGGTTGTCCCCGAAGCCAGTAATATACTGCGTTCAACCACATGTTCCAACTCTCTGACATTTCCCGGCCAGCTATAGGCTACCAGCTCTTTCATTACTTTGTTTGAAAAGTGCATGGTTTCTTTACTTCCCTTCTTTTTATATTTAGCAAGAAAGTGCGATGCCAGCATCGGGATATCTTCTTTGCGATCTCGGAGTGGCGGTAGAGTGATGGGGAATATATTTAAACGGAAATATAGATCCGGCCTAAATTGTCCTTCTTTTACCTCTTTTTGTAAATTTCGATTGGTGGCCGCTATGATACGGACATTTGTTTTGATGACAGTCTTGCCTCCAACGCGCTCGATTTCTTTTTCCTGAAGCGCCCTTAATAATTTTACCTGTAAATCGAGCGGTAATTCGCCGATCTCATCCAGAAATAAAGTGCTATTGTTAGCCAATTCGAATTTCCCTATTCTTCGTTCGGTCGCTCCGGTAAAACTTCCACGCTCATGACCGAATAATTCGCTTTCGATGAGGTTAACCGGTAAGGTCGCACAATTGACCTTTACCATGGCTTTGTCCTTTCTTGTAGAGGCATTGTGGATGGCCCTGGCAATAAGCTCTTTGCCGGTTCCTGTCTCGCCAAGGATTAATACCGAACTTTGACTATCAGCTACCTGGGAAACAAGATGGAATATTTTATTCATTTCCTGGCTGTTACCGATGATCTCACTGTAGTTGTAGGTCGTTTGTATTTCTTCCTGCAAATACACATTCATATTTTCCAGCTGAAGCTTATATTCGGAGATCTCCTTAAACTGCTTTTCAATTTTTTCATTGGCAATGATATTGGTCACTGCCGTTGAGAGCTGAGAAGAGATCCCCTGAATTAATCTTAGCTGATTTTTGTCCATACCACCCGCTGCATCCGTGAAGATCACCAACAACCCGGTCTTTTTTTTGCCTATACTTAAGACATGGTAGATCACCTCCTTCTTTCCGCACTCATAGTTCATCCTGAGATAGTCGGGAAGGGTGGTCGTCTGTGCTAATTTTGTAAGATCAAATACTTGCATATGATCAGAGAGGAACACCTGATCAGAAACCCAGTCGCTGATAGGAATTGGATTTTGCGTGATCCTTTCATACTCCGGATGACTCCGGCAAACCGAATCCGGGTCTAACAGATATGGAAGATACAGGTTTTCATCATCCGTCATTGTAAAGATCAGCAGATGGCTGATGGGAAGCACTTTTTTGAGTTTTTCTTTATTAAACTTTAGTAAGCCCTCTGCAGTCCTGATCTGTGCCATGTCCTTACTTAGCGAAAGGAGAATGGTTTTTTCTTTTTCACGTTCGATGATCTCTTCTTTGGCGAGAATGTTTTCGACCGCATTACCCAATGCAGAAGATATTGCCTTAATAAGTCCTAGCTCCTTGTTTAAAAAACTGTGTTTTTTTTCCGAAAATATAACAAAAGATCCGATATGATTACTTCCAGAAGCAAGCAGCGTAATGACCATTTCCCGGATGCCGCTGTTATAATTCATGGTGATCCATTCCGGAACATCCGGATGCAGCATCAGTTTGTCCAGATCAAATACTAACGACGTTTCCGATGCAAATGCCGCAGCCATGACAGGGTCATTGATCGAATAATGGGCATCACAAATACGTTTATAATCCGGGTGTTTCTTTTTACTTGCGGACTTCGAATCGAAAATTAATCCCGTGTAAGTTTTGGTAACAGGATTCGTCAGCGTCATTAGCGTATGACTGAAATTAAATAGCTTTTTGAGCCTCTTATGTAACACGGATAACAGATCGTTTTTATCCCTGATAGCGGACATGTCATTACTTATCTCGATCAGCGTGGATTTATCTCTGTCCCGGTCGAGTATTTGCTGTCGGAAAATACCTACTTCCTGCTGGCACTCCATGACCTTCATTTTGTCCACGGCTGTAAAGCAAGTGAATGCTACTGAAATTTGTGCTGCAATGCCTCTTACGAGGCTATAATAGGGCGCTAATTCGGTGTCCTGACTTTTTGAAAAGAAGAAAATCAAGCCGTTAAATTCATTCGCTGTTTTTAAACTGGAGACAACCATTTTTTTTACACCTGGCTGGATCCATCTGCTTAGATTTTCTGCAAGCCATGATGTTGGTGGAAGCTCTTCAACGTTATATTCGGATATTTGATTAGCCGTGATCAGCGAATAAAGAAAGGGGTCGTTATCAGGCAGTTTAACACGAACTTTAAGTCTAAATTTAACAGGCTTGGCCAGGTGACCACCACTTAACAATTCTTCGACTGTACGGGTTTCTCCATGAATCTTCACAATCAGGAAATCGGAAAAATAAGGCAGGTCATCCATTGAATTATGGATAACCTGCGCAATTTGCAAGCAATCTCTTACCTGGGATAGGCTAACACTCAGGCCTTTAAGGAATTTTTGTTCCGGCCTGTTCTCCTGTATTTTGTCACCTTCACGACCGGTTAATTCAAAAACGGTTGAAAAAACCTGTTGCGTAACCGCATCAATATGAATTAATTTGTCTTCAGCTAAGCTTGTCGGCATATTTAATGTTGATTCGGTAACGGTTAATGACATTGTTTGGTATAAATATCCGTTACTATCTATAGTTGAATCTAACAATTATTTTCAACAAAACAGTAAAGCGGTTTTTGGAAGTTTGAAATTATGCTCACTTTAATAAAAAGTCGGACTCAGGCAGCGTTGTCAGCTTCCCTCAACCGGTATCAGTGGCTCGTAATCACTCCCACAAAATCATTAACGAAAATCTGGCAAAACAATATTGTTTTTTCGACTGGGTCATAATCGTTCAGCACTTCCCGGAAAAGTGTAGCGTAGGCATCAAGCACCGTTAGACGATATATTAATTCCAGGCTGTTCCATGCATCGCTCGCCTGGCGTATAGCATGTATCCTGTTTTTATCAATGGGCTGATGGAAATGAAAATCCAGTTGTCCTTCAATATTTAATTCATGCCTTACATCTTTAGTATTGTAAGCTGTTTTATAAGTGAGATACTGGTTGGTTATCAGTAACCGCTTAAGTGTTTGAATCAATTCCATAGTGAGCTGATCAGGGCAGAAATTTGTACCTGGTGCATTGTGGAAGCTTTGTGTTTTTGTCGGCATAATTATCGGGTTACAATCTGTTTAGCAATGTGCTCGGCAGCGGTTGTTTAATAGCAGAATGGATTGGTGTTTCCGTTTTATAGGTTGATTCCATGCGCACATATTGTACGTTACTGGCAAACAGCACATCATTTGAAAGGACGATCCCCCGAAGCCCGCAATTGGTTTCTATCGCGTGTAGATAGGTGAATTTTAAATCGAGCCTGTCAAAAAACTGGTTGATAATGGAAATTTGAAAATCGCTGATCAGCCGATCATTATCTGATACCAAAGCCAACCTTCCTTCGTGCCTCCTGGTCACAAAGTCTTCTGTGTAACCACGATCGTGCAGTTTGATGATCAGGTTGGTAAGTGTGTAATTTACTTTCCTGGTTTTACCGTTTTGTAAACACATATCCATGTTTTAAGTTGACTGAATGATTACCGGAAAAAACAGATCGCTTTTAACGAAATTTTGGCATCCTGGTAATTTAATCATCAGTTTTCAATATTCAGACCAAAGATTAACTTATTGATAATTAAGCGTTTGTGAATTTTTAGTCTTTAATTTTTAACGAAATTTCGTAAATTATAGAGACCATTTACTGAATAAAATGAATGTAAAATGACCGATGCTTTTCGTTTGTATTCGAGAAATGAACTCAAAAAGATAACAACATAAATATTGACTGATTTATGTAAAAATTCTAACGGACCTGCCGATTTTAACCTGGGTGAAATGTTTTATGGAAGGATGCCGATAGTTTTGAGCGTCTAAACAATTAGGCATTACAATCATGAAAAAGTTAATTTATTTTGCACTATTTGCGATAACCGTTTCCTTCGTTTTGTCATCATGCTCCAAAGACCATGTCAACCCTCCATCTATTTCCAAGACCTACGTCATTGTACACGGCGCTTTTCAGGGGCCTTCAGCCTGGTTGAAAGTTAAAGCCGGCCTGGAAACCCAGGGACAAAAGGTGATCTTAATTCAACTGGCTGGTCACGAGAAAGACCAAACAGATCCTTCTAAAATAACAATGGATGTGTACAGGGATCAGGTAGTTGAAGCGATCAACGGTGTCAGCGGTAAAGTAATTCTTGTCGGTCATAGTCTTGGTGGCATGGTTATTTCAGCCGTAGCTGAGAAAATCCCCGCAAAGATCAAACGCCTGGTTTATGTGGCGGCATATATACCGGCTTCCGGACAAAGTTTGATCGACCTTGCCAAAACAGACCCTGGGTCATTGCTTTCGCCCGCCTTATCAATGCCGACACCATATACACTGGATGTCCAACATGATAAGATCACCAATATTTTTATTCAGGATGGTACTGATGCTGAAAAGAACCAGTTATTAACCGATTACAAAGTTGAACCGGGTCAACCATTCGGACAACCTGTAACCCTGACATCTGCTAACTACGGCACTGTGGACAAATATTATATCCATACCCTACAGGATCACGCAATATCACCTGATCTTCAGAATAGAATGGTTGCTGCTGCAGGAATTAAATCTGTGTATCAACTCAATACAAGCCATAGCCCGTTTATTTCCAAACCGGATTCTGTCACCACGCTGCTGATAAGGATTGCGAAATAAAATCATCATCAATCGGGTGGGAAGCTAAGATTGTTTCATTACCTGCCCTGTCGCGTCAGCGTTCATGCCTGCATACGGCAGTTCATTAAACTTTAACAGTTATCGAGGGGTTATGATGTCTTTCCGGCACATTAACCCCTCGTTCTTTAAAAATGCTTTTTCAAGTGTTTCCCATAGTATCGAGCTTTAACCGTTCAGAATATAAATTAAATTGTATTGAAAAAAAACAATTATCCAACATTGATCGATCGGGCATTTAATACCATTTCCTGGCCCCAGGTTGCCATATGTATTAATAACGGCCTCACACTTTTTCCCAGTTCGGTTAAAGAATATTCTACGCGGGGCGGGATTTCCTTGAATTGCTGACGATTGATTAATCCATCCGCTTCCAGTTCCTTTAGTTGTTCGCTTAACACTTTTCGGGATATAGACGGCATCCGTGCGGCTATTTCGCCAAAGCGCCTGGTATGGTCCGACAGATGATAAAGAATTATCGGTTTCCATCTTCCTCCGATCAAAGTTATCGTAGCCGTAACCGGGCAAGGCTTATTTTCAACTTTATTTTCCATTAGTCACATTTAGGTTACCACTATTTTCCATTGTTACCAAAAGGTAACAGTTACTTTTTGAAATCATCATTGGTAACTTTGAGTAACAAATGTAATTATTAAATATAAATTAAAGAAATTATGATTTTAGTAACAGGTGCAACAGGGCATTTAGGAAATACAGCAATCCAATCACTGTTAAAAAAAGGTGTTCCCGCCCATGAAATTACGGCTCTGGTAAGAGACGAAAAAAAAGCAGCCAATTTAAGTGAACAGGGTGTTCAATTAAAAACAGGGAATTACAATGACTATAACTCCATTGTAGATGCCTTGGAGGGCGTAGATAAACTCTTTCTGATCTCTTCTAATGATGTGGCGGCAGATACGCTTTTGCAACATAAGAATGTCATCAACGCCGCTAAAGAGAATGGTGTTCAGCACATCGTTTATATAAGTCAGGAAATCAAGGATGATGAGACAACAGCCATTCCATTCGTAATTCAGGTTCATCGAGGTACAGCTGAATATCTTAAGAAGACCGGGATTGCCTTTACCATATTTAACGACACGCTTTACGCAGATTCGATAGGAAAGTTTGCCGGAGAAGGATTTTTGGAAAACGGTATTTTCTTCCCAGCCGGTGATGGAAAGGTTCCCTTTATTCCCAGGACGGATATTGGGGAAGCCGCAGCTGTGGTTCTTACCACTCCCGGACATGAGTATAAGACATACGCGATAACCGGCAATAACGCTTATTCGTTTGAAGATATAGCAGGCATGCTATCAGATATTACCGGTAAAAAGGTTAAGTATCTTAATCCTGATCTTGATACTTATGCCGAAGCGCTTGGAAAGGCCGGCGTTCCGAAAGAGGTTGTTGGATTCTTAAGCGCGTTTGCTACAGCGATAAGAAATGGTGAATTTGATACGAACCGCAGTGATCTTGAAAATTTATTGGGAAGAAAACCAATGGAATTAAAGGAATTTCTGAAAATCACCTACGGTAAATAAGTTCTTGAAAGTGGGTTGCGGGTTAGGAAAGATGGACAGTCTTAAATTAATTGGTCGTTTTTTCATCGCCTGCTTTACAGGACGCTACCAGATAGGCGAATAAAGCAAAGGCTGTTATCAAATGTATGATAACAGCCTTTGCCTTGTCAAAGAAACACTATATATCACGTTAAGCCGAAAAAGGCACGTCAGACCTACCTAATGTGCAGATCAACTACAGGGAGAATCCGGCTTCGTCAGATCATTAAGTTATCCTATAGCCGTTTATTTGGTTCGAAAGGTAAAATTGCTTGCCACGATATGAATGGAACAACGGAAGAACAGCGCCGGCTTTGAGCTCAATGACCTGGTCAGGTGTTTTTGTGCGATGGTCGCCACCGCCCTGTGTCCCTTAGATCCCCAGGATGCTAAAGTCCAACCTGATGTTATAAATAATCTCTTTCAGTGTGTAGCAGGCAGATCTGTGCCAGGCCTAACCTTTAGAATAATTAATTGTTTGTTTCTGATGCGAGCCCTTTGCCGATTTTTAATCTTAACATTTTGGAGCTAAGTGTCGTTGCAGGAATTTTTAATAACTCGGCGGCTCCGCCGGCCCCGGATACTTTTCCGTTGCATCTTTTTAATATCGAGATAATATGTTCTCTTTCAACTTCGTCAATGGTCTTTACATGGCTGCCCGGTAGCAGGCTTTCGTCTTCAGAAACGGCGGCTGGCAGATATACCTGTTCTATTATTCTGCCGTTAGAAAGCAACACGCTTCTTTCTATTAAATGCTCTAATTCCCTGACATTTCCAGGCCATTCGTAGGAGGTAATTTCCCGAATCACTTTACCCGATAAAGTCATGTTTGATTTCATGCTTTTCTTGGCATGTTTGGCGAGGAAGTGGCTCGCTAATAATGGAATATCTTCCTTACGTTCCCGCAAAGCGGGAATATTGATCGGGAAAACATTGAGCCTGAAGAAAAGATCGCTTCTGAAACTACCCATTTGAACCTCCTTATGCAAGTCGCGATTGGTTGCGGCAATGATTCTGACATTTGTTTTTATCGTTGTCCTGCCTCCAACCCGTTCAATTTCCTTTTCCTGCAACACTCGTAACAATTTAACCTGAAGATCCAAAGGCAATTCGCCGACCTCATCAAGAAATA
Organism: Mucilaginibacter lappiensis; assembly: GCF_050433765.1. GTDB lineage: Bacteria > Bacteroidota > Bacteroidia > Sphingobacteriales > Sphingobacteriaceae > Mucilaginibacter > Mucilaginibacter lappiensis_A. The sequence continues at coordinate 45,200 of NZ_JBNPWP010000001.1, forward strand.
GTGTGCTGTTGTTTGCAAGTTCAAATTTTCCGATCCGCTTTTCTGTAGCGCCGGTAAAACTACCACGTTCGTGCCCGAACAGTTCGCTTTCAATCAGATTGGCGGGCAGGGTAGCACAATTCACCTTGATCATTACTTTGTCTTTTCTCAGCGAGGTGCTATGAATGGCTCGGGCTATTAATTCTTTTCCGGTACCTGTCTCACCTAGAATCAGCACGGAGCTTTCTGATTCGGCAACTTTGGACACCAGCTCAAATATCTTTTTCATTGGAACGCTGTTCCCGATGAGCTCACTATAATTATTTGTTGTTTGAATCTCTTCCTGTAAATAAAGATTTTCCTCTTCCAGTTGTTTTTTAAACTGGTTGATCTCCACCAACTGTTGCTCGATTCTTTCGTTTGCCTTAATATTGGCCACTGCAATAGAAAGTTGATCGGAGACCCCTTGAATAAGACTGATGTAGTTCTTGTTCAATTTACTCTTTTCATTCAATAGAATGACAAGGATGCCATTTTTTTTATCACCGTCCTTTAGCGGTGCCATTACGGCCCCCCTCATACCGACATCATAATTCATCCGAAGGTATTTTGGTACAAATGGCCGCTCTAAAACTTCATCAAGATCATATACAATTGGTATTTCAGATTCCAGAACTACATCAAGAATTCCATCTTTTACGGCATATCGGCTGGTGGTTATCGTTTCATAGTCTTTATGGGCTTTTGCAGCAGAATTAGGATCAAGAGAATAAACTGTATACCATTTTCCGTCATCGCTAATAGTAAAGGTGATGACATGGCTAATGGAGAGTAACTTTTTTAGCTTTAAGTTAATGATCTGGTGAAGTTCATCTTTATTCCGTATGACCGCGAAGTTTTTACTTAAGTCGATCAATGTAGATTTTTCGTTATCCTGCTCCAATACGTGCTCATTAGCCAGTATATTACCAACGGCTACGGAAAGCTGCCAGCTTATTCCCTGTATCAGTCTGAGTTCTTTTTCCTGTAGCAAATGTTCGAGATCAGAAAATACGATCACGATTCCAATAAGGTCTTTCCCGTTAAATAAAGGTGACATTACCATTTCTTTAATCCCGGATCGATAATTCATCAGTATCCATTCCGGGATGTCTTTGGAAAAATCAAGTTCCTGCAAATTAAAAATAACGGGCTCTTTGGAGGCGATAACCGTTTTTATAAGGGGATTATTTAAAGGATATTCAGCATAGGCGATCCTGTGAAATTCCGCATGGTTCTTGCTTCTTGATCCCGGATCCACGACCAGGCTTTTATAGGTCTGGGTTTCCAGATCTGTAACAGCGGTTACTGCGTGACTGAAATAGAATAATTTCTTTAGTCGTTCCTGCACCATCACAAGCAGATCGCTCTTGTTACGTATAGCCGCCATCGCATTACTTATTGACAACAAAATCGACTTTTCCTTTTCACGTTCCATTATTTCGTCGCTTGTATTGATGTTGACCAAAGCGATCGTCAGCTGGTCTGCAATTCCCTGAATGAATCCGTGATCATCCTTCTTGAATCGCGGATCATTTTTCGTTGCCATGTAAACGCAGCCCAATAACATACCGCCGGCTCTCATTGCAACACCGGTTAATTCCCTGGCCCCATCTTCGAAAATCCTTTCGATGTATGGCGTGGCCTGTCCCTTGTTTAGATGTTCAGCTATGTCGAAACTGACCGGCTTCCTATTGTGTACGATCGTTTCATTTATCTCCTTTCCAAAGATCTCATCAGCCGGCAAAATTCCGCCAGGCTCCGTATGGTTATCTATCAACGAACCTGTGTCATTGTTATAGATATAATGCCTGCTGTTTTTAGGTTCATAATGTGAAACGATAACTTCTGAAAAAGCCGGGTTGATCTCCAGCGTTGCACGAACAACATTCAGCAGATCTTTTTTTGCTTTCACCGTGGAGATCGCGTTGCTCAGATCTAAAAGGATGGACTTTTCCTCCTGATGTTTCAGGATAATTTCGTTTGCCAGGACATTCGAAACAGCAATACATAACTGACTCGAAATGCCCTTAATAATGGCCAGGTGCTCCTTTTTGAAATTTCCCTTTATAGTACTTGTTAAAAAGAAACCGCCTACATCTGTGGTATTGCTTCGCATGACAACACCGACCAGTTCTTTAACGCCAGTACTGTTATAGTAGGGGACATAATCGGGAACAGGTTCACCACTATTGTATAAATCTTCTATATCAAAAACCACGGGTTCCTTTTGGGCATGGATAATATTTAAAATGCCGTCATCGATCGGATATTCGGACGCGATCCGAAGATCAAAATCAGCATGGATCAAACGCTCTGTATAAAAACGGTGCGCCCAAAAATAGAGTGCATGAGTTTCCTTCTCATAGAGCATCAGGTGTATATCATCGAACGCTACAAGGGCCTTAAACCTTTCCAAAAGTACCTCTATGAGGTCGTCCTTGGTGCGGGTCGCTGCGATGTCGTTGCTGATGGATAACAGGACCTGGGACATAAACTGATCATCTGTCAGGTCTTCTTGTAATTGAAGCGTTTGATCACTTAGCATAATGAATTTAAATTTAAATTTCGGACCGAATGGCTCACCTGCAGATTAGTGACGTGACTTTCCAATGGTGAGCATGCAGCCTGGTTTAACAGTTTTTATTTAAACCCAATATGCTATTATTGTGCCAGTGTATAATTAATTATAAATCAGTGATTTACAATTATTAAAGACAATAAAAATTACGATATTAAGTTAAAATTTCATTTTACAACGAAATTCAGTCGAAATATATAACTATATATCGTCTATTTGATCGCTAAATGTCGTAAGTTATTCAGTTTCGGACCGGCTAAGTTCGATCATTGCTGTCAGGTGAATTTCATCATCCAAATTGTCTTCTTCCAGGTGTAAATTAAAGTCTTTCCGGCTGATACAGCCGAAAAGACCAAGTACCATCACCGGGGAGTGGGCACCCTTTTTTGCATGTGTGTAGTTGATTACTAGTGTTACTTCTGAAGTTACGTCCTTTATGGTCAAATTGCCTTTGACTTCTCTGATATTTCCCTCGCTAAGCCTGCATCCATTGATGGCTGTAAACTCCATGTTAGGATATTTTTTGGCATGGAGGCAATCCGGAGACCTAAGCTTTTTGTTCCTGAGCACATTATTCGCATTGATCGATCCGGTTTCTAAAGAGACATTAATGTCAACGGTGGAGAAATCATCATTAGCAGTTACATTTCCCCAGAAATCATTGATATATCCTGTAAGACTGCTTATCTTATAATATTTGATCTTAAATTCAATGGCAGAATCTTTAGCCGAAAATCTCCAGGTTGACTTATTCATAATGTTTGGTAATGCTAAATATCGTGGTAAAGTAATACCACATTTATCCGGTGTATAATTATGTACTGTTTATTCTATTTGGTTTGTTGCTGCAAAAAATTCACACCTCTCAATGTAGTAACCGGTAAATATTTTATGCTACTCCTTCGGATTCTTTATAGGTTATCAGGCTTTTCAATTGGCCATGACACCTATAAAAATTAAAATGCGAATTTCATCAACTTTAAGCGGTGTTTTCAGTTTATGCGTCAATCCTTTATAAGGATAAAACTGATGCCAGTAAATAATAACTTGATCTACAGATAGATAAATTATTGATCGTTTTTTCTTCGACGATATTTCGGGAATTTTATAAAGTATTAACGAAATGAAATAATTTAATGTCTTCGCACTAAATTAAAACACACTTTTTTAACCGATTATTGGAAACCACATTTCAAGGATGTTTAAGACTATTTGCAGAGAGATGATGTTTTATGAAAAAAATAGACGAGATTGTCTTTTTTATAGCAGTGATAATGGAGGTTTTTATATTTTTGTTCTTTGGCAGATGCGCCACGTCGTTTGGATATCAAAAACATGTTGAAAAGGCTTTCCATTTTTCTTATTCTGATACTCTGGGCAGAAGTTTCCAGATCCCAACGATTGTTAGTGGATGTTCCAGGTCCATTATATGAAAAGTTGGGAAGAAGCCTTCCCGATACTAATCGCATACAAATATTGCTAAAGCTCAGTGATTATTATTTAAACAAGTGGGGAAGAAATGAGGCAGAAGTAGATAGTGCATGGGCTCTCTATAAACGCGCTGAATTATTAGCTGATAAGTTACGTTCGGAGAAGTGGCAGCGGGCCTGCCTGAGATTTAAAGGAACCTATTTTATTTTAACCGGTAACCTTGGAAAGGGCAAAGCGTGTTACCTGAAGCTTGCCAATTATTATCACCAGGTTGGGGAAACTAATAACGAGGCACAGGTTTGGTGGGATCTTGGTCTGGTCATTCCGGTTGAAACCGTCGGATGGCGCAGTGAAAAGAAAAGTGATTTTGCAATTGCCGGCCGATTGTTCGCAAGTACAGGCAACAAGGAAAAACAGATCGGGGCTTTTAAGGAGGTTGCCGATGTACATCTGAATGAAGGCTTGCTCGATCTTGCGGAAAAGGAATTGCTGAAAGTGCTCACTGATTACAAGGCGATCAACTTTAAAAAACTTCATCATACCTATTTTCTTCTTTCTGCAATAAGCAGACTTCGCAGTGATTTAAAGGGCGAGCTTTATTATGATCTTGAGGCAAAGAAAAGCATCGTAGCGACAAAGGACACTGCAGACGCCGCCTTTTTGATCACTAAACTGGGCGACTGCTATCTGGATCTTGGGATGCTGGACAATAGCCTCGCCAGTTATAAAGAAGCGTTATATAAATATCATTCCGCCAGGGACATCGTTTATGGTACGGTATACCGAATTGTCAGCGTCATGATCGCTCAGAAAAAGGCAGTCACTGCCCTGGAATTTGTGACAGCGTACAAAAAGAAATACCCGCCTGCAAATTCATTCGACGAATCTCAAATGTACGCTGCTTTTGGTGACTGTTACTGGGCTTTGAACAATATATCCAGGGCGGAGAACGCATACCGCAGGATGATTGCACTCAATGACCTGAATTTCAAAAGCAAATTCTTACCAGTGGAGGTTTATGTGAAAACCTACCAGTTAATTTGTAAATTTTATATTAAAACCAGGCAGTTTAAGAAGGCGGCGTATTATTTGCATGTATTGGAGAAATCGCCAAAGAAACTGGTCAGTTCGATTCAGCTCGCGCAATGGCAGCTGTTGCGCTTTAAAATAGACTCTGCCTCCGGTAATTATTTACAAGCGATCCGGCATTATCAGCGATATGAAAGAACTAATGATTCGGTTTTTAACGCCTCAAAGATCAACGAGGTGGCGTCGTTGCAGGCCCGGTTTGAAACAGAAGCAAAAGACAGAGATATACAAGTTCAGTCTAAAAATATATTACTACAGAAAAAGGATATATTGTTGCTAACCAAACAAAACCAGCTGGAACACTATCAGGTAGAAAAAAGTCAGTTAAGGGGAAATTTGATAACGGGTTGCGCAATTTTACTCATTTTACTTCTTGTAATCGGCTACAGTCGTTACCGGCTCAAGATCAAAAGTAACCAGGAACTACAACGTCAGCAACAACTGATAACAGCGAAAAACAACGAACTGGAGCACCTTTTAAATGAGAACCAATGGTTATTGAGGGAAGTGCACCACCGGGTAAAAAACAATCTCCAGATTGTAATTAGCCTGTTGAATTCTCAGTCTGCCTATCTGCACGACGAAGTGGCGCTGAACGCGGTTTTAGAAAGTAAAATGAGGGTGCAGGCTATGTCGCTTATTCACCAAAAGTTATACGGGAATGAAGACGTGTCAACCATCTTTTTACCTGACTATATTCGTGATCTGGTGGGTTATCTTAAAGATAGCTTTAGAACGGCAAAAAGTGTTTACATCGATCAGGATGTCGCGCCAATAAGCCTGGACGTTTCGCAGGCAGTTCCGGTTGGTCTGATCTTAAATGAGGCCATTACAAATGCTTTTAAGTACGCGTTTCCATTTGCTGAAGCAGATGTTCTGACCATAAAACTGTCACAGAAATTGCCTTTAGGGGTATCATTGACCATTAGTGACAATGGGAGGGGGCTACCTCCGGATATTGATCTGAAAAAAATTAAATCCTTTGGTCTGAAACTGATACGTGGGCTTACCGAAGACCTTGGCGGGAATTTAACTATTTCGAGTAATAAGGGAACTACGCTGACAATTAATTTTGAGAGCGTTCCATTATTGCAAAGAAAAGGGTTTAAAACATCGTAACTGCGAACTACTGAGGGAATCATCTGATACTTTATACATAGCCAATTATATATCGTAATAGTCTATTGAAATCCCCGAAATGTCGTAAATGGATCATATCTGCTTATCTGTAACTTCTTAATATATAGTCGTTTATCTACTGGCATGTTTGCTGTATGAATGTGTTGCCGTCTTGTTGATTATATCAGGGACGATACCATGATAACCGCTCAGCGGTATCAGGAACATTTATGCAAATTAAATATAATATGAGTTTAGTGAAGGTTACTCCCGGGTTATTGAAGCTTACAGAGGCTTTTCAAAAAGTACCGGAATTACAGCTGCAATGGCTTATCGAAAATAGTTATGAAATTCTTTTGGAGGCGGGCGAGTTTCTTTTTATGCCGGGAAAGGACGTTAACGATACCTACATCATTATTGAAGGAAAGGTAAGGCTTTATCTGCTTCAGCGTGACGAAATGCTTGATCTTTACACTTTCGAGGCCGGTTCCGTGACAGGTAACTTACCGTTCTCCAGAGGATGGACAAATACGACACATGGCGAAGCCGGTGTTGACACCCAGATACTTGCGCTGCCATCTGAAAAATTTCACCATATGATCTGTCACCATTATGACTTGACTCAGGCGCTTGTCAATGTCATGACTACCAGGATCCGGGATTATACCACGTTACAACAACAGAATGAAAAAATGATGTCCCTGGGGAAATTGTCCGCAGGGCTTGCACATGAGCTTAATAACCCAGTGTCCGCTGTTGTAAGAGGGGCGACGTCTCTTAAACAGCATATCCAAAAAGTTAGGTTTTCTTTTCAGAACATTGTCAGATTGGGGGTTAGTCCCCAAAAGATCGAGCGGATCAACAGTGTTTTAGATGAAATTGTAGGGAACAACGATATAAAACCGATTACCATGATGGAAAGAAGCCGCATGGAAGATGATCTCCGGGACTGGCTTGACGATCTGGAAATCGAAAATACGGATGATGTCGCATCGAATTTTGTTGATTATAATATAGGGATAGCTGAAGCGGAAGAGATCAGCGGGGATCTTTCCGCCGGCACGCTGTCAGCTGTTTTCAATTGGCTCAGCAACAGCTTGGTTTCAGAGAAGATCGTAAAGGACATTGAAGAGGGATCCAGCAGGATCGCCGGGATAGTGGGTTCTGTGAAAAACTTTACGCATATGGATCAGGCCAGAGAAAAACAGTATGCGGATATTCATCATGGTTTGAGAAATACACTAACCATGCTGAATTACAAGATTCAAAAGGCAGGAATAAAAGTCATTGAGAATTACGACAATGCTCTGCCGAAGGTGAAAGCCATGATCGGAGAATTGAACCAGGTTTGGACGAACCTGATAGATAATGCCATAGATGCTCTTGAGGATGTAGAAAAAGGGGAGATCGAAATCAGTACATTCCGGGAGGATGAATTGGTTTGTGTAACGGTCAGAGACAACGGAACGGGTATTCCTCAGGAAATCTGTTCAAGAATTTTCGATCCGTTTTTTACAACTAAGGCAGTAGGAAAAGGAACCGGCCTCGGCCTGGATGTTGTTCAGCGCATATTGAAGCAACATAAGGGTAGGGTCAAAATTGAATCCGTCGCCGGGAACACTGTTTTTTTTGTCTGTTTCCCAATCAATGGTTAATTAATTGTTTTTAAAAATTAAATGCGTAAAGATGAGCCTACCTATTATATTTTGTATTGACGATGATGCCCAGGTATTAAGAGCATTAACGCGGGATCTGAGAAGTCGTTATCGCAGCGACTACAGGATATTAAGTACAACCTCAGTTGCCGAAGGGCTGGACAGCCTCCTGGAATTGAAAAATAAGGGAACAACGATTGCCTTGTTCCTTTCCGATCAAAGAATGCCCGAAATGGAGGGCGTATCATTCCTGGAAAAGGCGATGAAAATATTTCCGGATGCAAAACGTGTCCTGTTAACGGCGTACGCTGATACACGTGCTGCTATTGAAGCGATAAACGCTGTCCGGCTCGATTATTACCTGATCAAACCCTGGGACCCGCCTGAGGAAAAACTTTTCCCTGTGCTCGATGGCTTGCTGGACGACTGGCAGAATACTTTCAGGCCCGTGTTCAGTGGTATCAAGATCATTGGCCATCAATATTCGGAACTATCTTATAATTTAAAGGACTTCCTGGCAGGGAACCTGGTGCCTTATCAATGGCTTGACATAAAGGTGACCGAGGAAGCAGAAAAGCTGATGCATCTTAACGGCTTAAGTCAAGAAGATCTGCCGGTCGTGTTTTTTGATGACGGAACTTTTATCGTTAAGCCAGGAATCGTGGAGCTGGCAGCAAAAGCCGGTCTGACCCCTCAAATCCAGTTTGATATGTATGATGTGGTTATTATCGGTGCGGGTCCCGCTGGTCTGGCAGCCGGCGTTTACGGCTCATCAGAAGGCCTGAAGACCTTACTGATTGAACGGCGCGCACCGGGCGGGCAGGCAGGAACCAGTAGCAGGATAGAAAACTACCTAGGTTTTCCGGTGGGGATAAGTGGTGCAGAACTCACGCAGCGGGGGACAACGCAGGCCATTCGTTTAGGGACGGAGATCATATCACCCGTGGGCGTTACTGGGATCCAAAACAATAACGGTTATAAGTCTTTGTTACTGGATAATGGGGCCACGATCAATACCAGGAGTGTTATTGTGACCACCGGTGTGAATTACCGCAGGCTGGAGCAGAAAGGAATTAACGATTTTACAGGGGCAGGAATTTATTACGGCGCGGCAATGACGGAGGCATCTGCATGTAATGGGCAGGACGTATATGTTGTTGGGGGCGGAAACTCTGCAGGCCAGGCTGCTATGTATCTGTCAAAATTCGCAAAGAACGTATATATCATTATTCGAAAAGAAAATCTGGTAAGTACCATGTCTGCATATCTTATCGATCAGTTGGAGGCAACAAAAAATATCCGGGTAAAAGGGAAATGCGAAATAATAGAAGCCAGGGGATCGGGTAGACTGGAAGAACTGGTTATCCAGGATACGGGGACGCTAAAGAATGAAACCCATGCTGCTGGCGCATTGTACATATTTATCGGCGCTAAGCCATTCACCGACTGGATAGCATTGGACATAATGAAAGACAAAAGAGGATTCCTGGAAACCGGCAACGCCGTAAAACAAAATGCATCCTTTGATAAAATATGGAAACAAGACCGCGATCCGTATCTGTTGGAGACCAGTTGCCCGGGCATTTTTGCCGCCGGGGATGTCAGATCAGGTTCGATGAACCGGGTAGCTTCGGCTGTTGGTGAAGGCTCCATGGCCATCAGCTTTGTTCACCAGTACTTATCCGAAGTGAAATAAACCGGATGGATACGGTTCTTAACTATATTTCGTAAATAACAATTGAATTAACGATTTATCGTTAAGAATAAATAGTTTAATTTATATAAATTATTGTTTATCAATATTTTATATAAAGGTATGGCATTTGCTGGTGATAAAGCCCGAAGACGGCTAAGCTAAAAAGATAAATCAAATATTCGGAAGTAACGATAATGGGTGATAAAATATTGATTGTTGAAGATCAGTGGATTGAAGCAAATGATCTACAGATCATTTTGGAAAGTTCTGCCTTTGCGGTCACAGGAATAGCGAAGTCTGTGGATCAGGCCATCAGGCTTCTAAATGACGAAAGGCCTGATATGGTGCTGTTGGATATATTTCTAAAGGGTGACCTCACTGGAATAGACCTTGCAAAAACGCTTGCAGCTATGCGTATACCATTTATCTACCTCACCGCGAACTCTGACGCAACTACGCTGGAAGCCGCAAAAGCCACCCAGCCTTACGGTTTTTTAGTCAAACCATACCGGGAAAGGGATATACTTGTCGCTCTTGACATTGCGGGATATAGATATAAAAATCAACGTGAGCTAATCGCCAGGCAGGAACAGTGGTTATCAAACATGCTGCAAAACATAACCACCTCAAACGAAAGTCAGGAAGATAATTTGATTCAATTGGCAAAGGCATTTGAACCGATCATCCCCTTATGCTTTATGATGGTGGATCTGAACATCAGACAAGATAGCATGGGAGGTACATGGCTTTTAGAAAGATCTGGTTACGATGAATTTAAGCTCATGAGTGGTTGGGATGTTTTAGAGGAGGTATCCTTAAATTCAAAGGAATATATAAAATTCAGAAAAGCCATCCTTGATCAGGATCAGGTTAGTACTGACAGCTATTTCAGCAGTGATGATCGTGACGCTGTAGGGGTATTTCCTAATAAACTCAAAGAAAAATATAAGGTTTTGTCCAGCCTTTACATTCCTGTATTAGGTAAGAACGATAGTATGGCCTATATTTCTTTTTTTTCTACGCTTGACAACGGTTTTAATAACGATCATATTGAATTTGCCAGGTCAGTGCTGCCTGTTCTTCAGGATGTCATACAACATATCGATACAGCTGGAGGGAAGCAACCTACCGGCAACAAGGTATCACAGGTAAATCGCAATGCACCGAAACAGTCCCAGGTTGAAGGCGTCGTAGGCAAGAGCGCCAAATTACTGGAAGTTTTAGCATTAGTAGGTCAGGTGGCTCCAGTTGACACGACGGTACTGATTTCCGGTGAAACAGGTGTCGGTAAAGAAGGCCTGGCCAACGGGATTCATATGTTGTCAGACCGGAAATCGAAGCCATTTATTAAAATCAACTGCGCGGCGATACCATCAAGTTTGATTGAATCAGAACTTTTCGGTCATGAAAGGGGATCCTATACCGGAGCATCGGAAAGACGGGTCGGCAAATTTGAGCAGGCCAATGGCGGCACGATATTCCTGGACGAAGTAGGGGAAATACCGCTGGATGTACAAAGTAAACTCCTAAGGGTACTGCAAGAAAAAGAGCTGGAGCGTATTGGTGGCAGGACTACGATTAAAGTTGATGTCCGTATTATTGCCGCAACAAACCGTAATCTTTATATGGAAGTTGCCGCCGGACGCTTCAGGATTGACCTTTATTACAGGCTTAATGTATTCCCGATACTTTTACCGCCCTTAAGAGAGCGGAAAGAAGATATTCCATTGCTGGCAGATCATTTTCTTCGCCAATCGGCAGAATCATCCGGGGGCAAGCCTAAGAAACTATCGCCCGGGGTAATGGAGCAGCTGAAAAATTACAACTGGCCAGGTAATATCAGGGAATTACAAAATTTGATCGAAAGACAGGTATTGATGACGGGCGATCTGATCATCACCGATATAGACTTGCCAAAAGATGAATTGATCGTTGAAAAACCCAAAAAGCTAACCGAGCAAGATATAGCGGCTAACGAAAAAGAGAAAATAGAATCCGCGCTAAAAAAAACCAACGGCAAAATATCAGGAACAGGTGGTGCCGCATCAATACTGGGCATGACACCGGCAGTACTATCATCCAGAATGAGAAAACTTGGAATTGTCTGGAAGTATAATTTTCAGTAACAGTACATTATAACCAACACATGCGTTGTATTTACATTTTAAAAGCTGATCTCCGTTTTGTAAACCAAATTGCAAAGTTGCCGCTCTTATTCTCCAGGTTGATCTACCCGACGGTAGCATTCGTTGCGATAACGCTATTGATCATTTTTGGCGTCTTTTTCTTGCTGATAAAAAGCAGGAACCAAAAGCTGTTAAAGGTAAAACAGGACGAACTCTTGTCCAAAGACGTCACATTGGAGCAATTGTTGAAGGAAAATGAATGGCTCATAAGGGAACTTCACCACCGGGTAAAGAACAATCTCCAGATCGTAACCAGCCTGCTTCATTCTCAGTCATCCTATCTAAAGGACGATGCTGCGATCAATGCGATCATGGAAAGCCAGCACCGTATACAGGCCATGTCTTTGATTCACAAAAAGCTTTACCAGCCGGATAGCTTAGCCACTGTGTTTATGCCGGATTATATAGCTGAGCTTGTAAGTTACCTGATGGACAGTTTTAACAGTAAGGATATTATCTCCTGTGATCTCCAGATCGACGAAATCAGGTTGCAGATGGTTCATGCTGTTCCTGTCGGACTCATTCTTAATGAAATCCTGACGAATGCACTGAAGTTCGCCTTCCCTTTTTCGGAACATGACTGTATAACACTCAAGTTTTTCAGTTCCTCACCAAATGAAATATGCCTGGAAGTTCAGGATAATGGCCGGGGGCTTCCGGAGGGATTCAGTGCTGACGACCGGTCGTCATTTGGTATGCTGCTCATCAAAGGGCTCACCGATCAGCTCGACGGTGTTTTCTCCATTGAGAACAGCAGTGGAACAACTATTAAATTGAGCTTCAGGGATAAGACTTTTTCATGATTAAGGATTTTAATCAATATCGCCGGCAAATCAATAGACTGGCCGCGTTGTGGTGCGAGTAAGTTATCTTCCGGTATAATCAAATTTGGACTGCCCATTCAGTACCCATTTATTTTATATAGGAAATGGCTTCTGTAATTTCCGAAATATCGTTGATTTATATGTCCGTTTTTATCTCATATGGTTGACAAATAGCAATTTATACGATGGTCTCAAAATTGAATTGATGCAATAGAAAATTCAGACAATGCACTGAATTCTGTTTGATGTCAATTCAATTGTGAACAAATGAAATTTAGAACTCCCGGTTTATCTTACAAAGACCCTGGCCCATATGGCCAGCCTGACCCTCGTACGGGAAATAGAAAGATTAGATGCAGTGTTTTTATGCTGCTATTCTTTATAAGCTGTTTTTATTCACAGATAGCAAATGGTCAGGACGCGCCTATTTATCGAAAATTAACGTTGGAAGACGTGTATAAATTGACCATATTGAATAGCTACCAGTTAAAAATTACCGAAAAGAATTTATTAAATGCGAAGCAACAGGTAGAAATTTCCAAGTTAGAGAGATTGCCTGCATTGAGTTCTGATCTTAGCTACGGATACCTCAGTAATGCAGATAGCTGGAGTCCATTCTTTTCTGACCACCGGACATCGCTCATACCACATCATTTTACAGCGTTTTCGGTACAGGCTTCGCAAGTGGTTTTTAAGGGCGGGGAAATTGAGAACACCATCAAAAAGTCTGCACTACGGGAGCAGGTGGCCAGCCTTGCTGATGAAAAGAATGTAGAAGATGTGAAGTTGCTGGTATCTGCTAAATATTTGGATATCTATAGGCTGATCAGCCAGCAGAAGATCTATGAAAACAATATACTGCTTACCCAAAAACGGCTTAAAAATGTGTTGACTATGCAAAAACAGGGTATGGTTACCCAAAACGATGTTTTGCGGACAGACTTAACGATATCCGACTTCCAGCTTGCTTTACGAAGAACCAGGAATGATATCGTCATACTGAATAAGCAATTAAATGTTGTTACTGGCCTGCCAGATTCCGTGTTGCTTGTTCCTGACAGTCTGCTTCTAACGAAAGACCATCAGGAAAAACGAATGGCGGACTATCTGAAACTAGCTGAAAACAGTAACCAGGATTTAAAGATCTCAGCGGTGAATAACAGGATCGCAGAGACCAACATCAAGTTGCTTGGAAGTGACAGGTTACCTCAGGTCTTTCTTTATGCAAGATCAAATATTCAACGTCCTTTTACTTCGGTCGTGCCTGCTATCGATATCTATTCAAACATATGGCAGGCCGGGATCGGCTTACATTATAATATTTCCTCTAATTATCAGGCCCGGAAAAAGATCAGAAGTGGTGAAATAGAGCTACAGCTGGCTCGCGACCGGCAAACACTAGAACAACAAAATCTGGGAGTCGGTATAAACGCCGCTTTTATCAAGTATAATGAGGCGAAAGAAGATCTTTTAACATTAACTAAAGATCTTCGGTCAGCAGAAGAGAATTACAGGGTGGTTGAAAAAAAGTATTTCAATCAGCTTGCCTTACTGACAGATATGATCGACGCTACAAACACCAAAATTGAGTCGGAGCTTAAAGTTACGACGGCGCAGATCAATGTCGTATATACCTATTGTCAACTTTTACACATTACAGGAACGCTTTAAATTATAGAAAATATGAGTGAAAAAAATTCTTTTAACATTTCCCCGGATGGAAAATGGATGGTCAGGGTAGTGAATATCTTACTGATATGTGGCGCGCTTTGCGGAATCGGGTGGGGGATACTTACCTATTTTAACCTGAACGACGGTCTTTATACGAACGACGCTCAGGTTGAAGAATATATCAACCCCGTGAATACACGAATCCCGGGATACATTCGCAAAGTATATTTTAAAGAACATCAGCGGGTAAAAAAAGGTGACACGCTGATATCGGTTGATGACCGGGAATATAGAATTCAATTAGAGGGGGCCGAAGCCACTTACCTGTCCGCACTTGCGACAAAAAACGTCACATCATTTTCTGTAAATACAGTCCATAGCAATATCAGCGTTTCGGATGCCAATATTCGTGCCAATGAAGCCAGACTGCTCAATGCCAGAAAGAACCTCGTCCGCTACGAGAACCTGTTAAAGGAAGGCGCCGCAACACAGCAGCAATTTGACCAGGTCAAATCTGATTACGATGCTATGTCCGCTCAAACAAGTGCGTTGGAAGAACAGAAGAACACGGTGAACCTTTCCACAAATGAAACTTCGAAAAAAATATTAGTGAACAATGCTGAAATTAAACGCGCCCGTGCCATGATGGATATGGCGGCCCTGAATCTTTCTTACACCACTATCGTAGCTCCCTATAATGGCACAACGGGACGTCTGATCGTACAGGAAGGGCAACTCCTTCAGGCCGGGCAAACACTGCTTTCCTTTGTTAGGAACGATAAAAAATGGGTGATCGCAAATTATACAGAAGAGCAGGTCGCAAAACTGCACATCGGTCAAAAAGTAAAGCTGACCGTGGACGGCCTTGACGATAAGGAGATTATCGGTCAGGTTTCAGCGATTTCCGAGGCTACCGGCTCGAGGTATTCGGCAATTCCAACCGATAATGCCACTGGCAACTTTGTTAAGGTCAGACAGCGCGTGCCTGTTCGCATAGAATTTTTAGAAGCAAAAGCATACGAACCGGTGATCACACAACTGAGAGCGGGCATGAATGTCGTCGTCCGCCTGTTAAATTAGTTTTAAGGATAGTTATGGAGTTTTACGAACTGTTTTATAAATGGGTGCCGCTTTACATAAAAGTGCCTGTCTTGACTTTATTATACCTGGTATTGCTAACCGCAAATGGGGTCTACATCGGAAATACGGGTGATATGTCATCGAGCCTCGGCGTTTATACAGAGCCCTATACCATGGCATATTACGCTATGTATATCGGCATGGGAATCGGCAGTATGACCAATATCAGGATCAGAGAACGGTTCTCAGCAAAATCTCTCGTGTTGTCCGGCTTTATGGTCATGTTGGTCATGAACGTCGTTTGTGCAACCACCAATAATCCTTACCTCACCATTTTAGCGTGTTTATTACTTGGTATGGGCAAAGTTGCCGCATCAACTGAAATATATTTGGTATGGCTGCAGGTCTGGAGCAAAAAGCTTGACGTCAGCCGGTTATATCCGTTTGTCTATTTTATCGCTTTAGGCGGTGTTTATTCCATGACATGGCTCACCACCAAACTTTCATTTATTTATAACTGGAGATATGCATACATTTTCATTATTATGATTCTGTCATTATGCATCATCCTTTCGGTCCTGTTCATAGAACGGCATCCTTTAAAAAGAAAAGTTCCCCTTTACCAAATGGACTGGACCGGGATCCTTCTTTTATTAATATTTATGATGCTGGTTAATTACATCCTTGTATACGGAAAAGTAGAGGACTGGACGAACTCGTTGTCAATCAAACTCGCTATAACTAGTGCATTAGTGACACTGCTGCTGTTTATTCAGCGTGAACTCAATTTTAAAAGGCCTGTGTTTCCCTTAGGTTTGTTCAAACTTACTAATTTCCGTTTGGGACTTTTTTACATTTTTCTTTTAGGAATTTACGTACCCTCCACATTACAGGTGTCGTTCAGCGGCGGCACGCTTCATTATGAAAATTACAGGAACGCAGAATTATCACTTTACTTAATACCTGGTGTAACCGCCGGAGCGATATTTTGTTATTATTGGTTTTATCAGGGATACCATGATCAGTTGTTGATGCTCGTCGGTTTTTCAACCATAGTTCTCTATGAAATTATCATGTATAACAGCTTTGGAAACCAGTTTGAAATGAACGGGTTTTGGCTTCCTTCGCTCATTAAAGGGTTCGGATTGGGCATATTATATATCGCGATTGGCATTTATATCACCCGTACCCATACGATTAAAGATGTATTGACCGTCGTTGGCGTAGCGTTTCTGTTTCGGTCATTCCTGGGTACTGCTGTATTTACCGCTATTTATAACTACTTTATTTATACACAAAAAACACGGCATTTTAATTATTTAGGAGGCCTAACGGATTCCGCAAATACTAATTCGGTATCAGGAACCAAAGATCTTTATACCGCGATGCAAACTCAGGCATCAATGGCCGCTGCCAAGGAAATAACCGGCTATATCATCTTGTTAGGAATCTTTGTCGCGGCGGCTCTCCTGGTCAAAGTATTACATGATGGAGTGCGGATATACGCTGAAAGATCCGCCAAAATCGAACCATAGACATTTATTCCGGGCGGTTGCATTACCGAGGCACTTTATTCGCTGTGAGTTTGCTAATCAAGAATATTTTTATGAAATAAGTTTAGGGTGAGCTGAACAAAAAACAAATTGATGTTTCCGGAATAATGATCGCTTTGTCTCCAATAAGACAGATCCAGACTTACCAATCTGTCAAGGCTGTAATTCACTCCTGCAGCCGACCGGTTACGCGACCACTGCCCTTTATTGATGAAAAAATACCCTTCATCAAACACATAGACTTTGGCAATGTGAGAACAGAAGGAAAAGGGATAGGTAACCCGTAGCCGATTCCTGTAAAATTTTTTTTGCTGGCTTATATTGGGAAATACGCTATTCAGCATATTTCTGTCATCAATAACAAATCTCCCTGCAAATGCACTATAGGTAGCGCCGAGGAGCGCATCATTCTCAGCATAACTACGGCCATTGACTGACGACGCCCTGAATAAGAAATAACCGGCATTGAGGCTTAAGTTTTTATTTAAATCATAAAAACCCTGTGCGAAATTGAATTGTGAATGCTGAGATGGGTTGATACCGAATTGATCAAGCAATCGCCATTTTGAAGATGCCTGATAAGAAACACCTGGCATTAACCAGGTAGCTGTAGGAGTGTTTTGTGCGCGGCTACTGATACTGCTGAATAGTACACCGGAGAATAAGATACTTTGATAAACAATTTTCAAACGCTTCATTTTTGGGGATTATAAATTGATCGCAGTACTTTCGAAAGTAATTTTATTGCGCCAACAGGAACCAAAATGTAAATAGATCACCCATACAGCGACTCAACAAGAAGTAGATTTCTGCAAAGCATTTGGCATAAAAAATCCGGAAAGACAGTATGTCTGAACCTTCCCGGATTTGTTTTGCCTTTAACTATTGCTATTAATGGAGTGGAAACTAACCATCAACAGATCGCTGTAGTGATGTCAGCGGCTAAGGAAAAAACCAACTATTTGCCCTGCAACTTTGGATATTTAACTTAGCTTTTGATAAGCTTACCGCTAACTGTTAGGGGCAATACGTCCTGGTTGATGATCTTGGAAATAGTGCAGCCTACACGGGCGCGTTCTAAGAAGTACTCGAATTGTTCCTGAGTGGCACCGGGAATTTCTGATTCCACGTTAAAGTGTAGGCTTTTGATCTGTGGATATCCGGTGGTTTCGTCGAAACCAAGAACAATGTCTGCAGTAGTGTAAATACTGGTTGTTTCCAGATTCTTCATCACGGCGTTGTTTGCGACTGCCTGATTGAAGCAAGCGGCATGTGCAGCTGCGAGTAGCTCTTCCGGACTTGCACCCGTTGTCCCTTCAAAACGGCTGGAATAACTAACCGGGGCATCCTTTAAATAACCTGTTTTAGTTGAGATCGTTCCGTTTCCTTCTTTCCAGCTACCTTTCCAGGTAGATATTCCTGTTGATGTGATCATGATATTTGTATATAATTAATAAATGAAGCGTTAATTGAATTTATTTGGTCGCAAGCGTTCCCAGGTAATGACCCAGCCTTGATTCTGTATCACTTTCCGTTTGGAAGCCAATTTCCATCAGTTTTGCCAACAAAGCCTGCGCTTCCGGCCTTTGGTACAGCTCAAAAAACTTGTTACTCGATTCCTGAATTTCGAACGGATTTGGTCCGCCGCCTATGCGTTTAAGCATGGTTTGTTTGGTCGCCTGCAAGGCGGGCAGTTCAAATCCGCTAATGCGGGTGGCCAAATTATCCACATAAGCATCAAGTTCAGCATCTGAAAACGCCCGGTTGATCCAACCATATTTTTCAGCTATCTCGGCTGAAAAGTCGTCGGCACCCACCGCAATTTCCATCGCCCGGGCGTAACCAGACAGCGCCGGCAGGTATTCAGCCGCGCCGCCTCCGGGTAACAGGCCCATTCCTACCTCCAGATGACCAAATACGGCATTTTCCTTACTGGCAAAGCGCATGTCGCAAGCCAGAATCATCTCAGATCCGATACCTCTGACTCTGCCACGAATTACAGCGATGCTGATCACGCCCGCATTGTGAATCCGGTTCGAGACGTCGACCCATTGTGTTACTCCAAGTTTGCCGGAAACCTGCGGCAGCTCACCGCCTCTAACCACATCAAAATGGGATACAAAGTAATCTTTATTTACACTGTCGAAAACGATCACCTTAAGTTGAGTATCTGCTTCAATAATGTCCATCAGGCGCTGCAGTCCTGCTACCATGTCGGGACCCATTAAATTGATTGGCGGGTTATCCAGCGTCACCCTCCAAAAAGAAGCGCTGTGCTTGGTAATTATCAGCGGTGCCCCAGGCATCCTTTCTACTGATAAAGGCTCATTTGTTGTATTCATAATATTAACTTTAAAATTTGATAGAGGTTTAGCAATACTAAAGCCAATGGATACCTATTTTATAATCAACTAATTATGAATATTCTCACCTTGCTCATTCACTAGATTTCGTAAATTTTAAGTCTCAATAACTATATATAGAAAAACAATCCCGCAGGCTGATGGGAACGGGCATTTTGGGAGTTTGATCTGATTTCACCCAAAGAAATTTGCGAATTATTGTATTTTATTTATTTCGACATCGTGTGAAGATGAAATACAACGAGCGTTCATGTTATATCGTAAATAGGCTCTTAAATCAACGATATTTAGAAAAATACAAAAGTTTAATTTGTATTAAAGCTTTAGTAAACAGGTCAGTATAGTGTGGTATCTCAATTGTTTAATTCGCTGCATTAATAAATATCGCTGAACAGGTGTACAGCTATATTAACCTTCATAAGTGCATGAATATTAACAACGAAAAAATTTCCGGAAAGATTAGGGTAGTGATCGCGGGTGGTGGATTTGCCGGGATTAATCTCGCGCAAAATTTGCTGAATGATAGGAGATTCGCTATTACTATTGTTGACCGGAATAATTATAATTATTTTCCCCCGCTGCTGTATCAGGTAGCAACCGGATTCCTGGATGCTTCTGGTATCAGTTATCCCTTTCGTAAACTTTTTCGAAACGACCGCATCTCTTTTAGGATGGCAGCGGTTAACCAAATAGACCCGATAGAAAAAACTTTATGCCTGGACAATGGAATGGTCACATACGATATTCTTGTTTTAGCTACCGGCGTGAAATCGAACTTTTTCGGCATTAAAAGTATTGAAGAAAATGCCATTCCTATGAAAACGGTTGATGATGCCCTGCGTATGCGAAACGTGCTTTATCAAACAATGGAGAAGGCTTCTGTTTCGACCGACAAGTCAGAACAGGAGATGCTGCTAAACATTGTTGTGGCCGGCGGAGGTCCTACTGGCGTGGAAGTAACGGGTATGCTTGCGGAGATCAAAAGAAATATATTCCAGAAGGAATATCCCGAACTGAAGAATATCCCTTCCAAAATTTACATCGTCGATGGCGGGCAGCATCTCTTGTCGCCGATGAGTAATAAGTCACATGAGGAGGCCTACAAAATACTAACGGGGCTTGATGTCGAAGTTATTTTGGGTACTCACGTAAATGAATTCATTGACCACCAGGTTATTCTTTCAAACGGGACAATCATACCGGCCAATATCCTGATTTGGGCCGCCGGAGTAACCGCTACGATTTACCCGGGAATCCCGGAAACCAGTATTGGCCCGGGAAAACGGATACTTACAAATAGTTTTAATGAGGTTAATGGGATGGAAAGTGTATTTGCAATTGGTGACTGCAGCGTTCAAACCGATGATCCTAAATACCCGAAAGGCCATCCCCAACTGGCACAGGTCGCTATTCAGCAAGGCAGAAAGCTGGCTTCAAATCTTTCCGGGATGGCCGACAATAAACCGCTTCAAAAATTCAGTTATTACGATAAAGGGGAAATGGCCATTATCGGCCGGGAGCATGCGGTGGTTGATCTTTTTAAGCACCGGTATCACTTAAAAGGCCTTATCGCACTTATGGCATGGCTGACAGTTCATCTGCTTTCTTTGATGAATGCCGCTAATAAATTCAGAACCTTGGTGAGTTGGGTTGTGGCTTATCTTTCGAAAGATCAATCTTTAAGGATGATATATCGTCCTGAGTCAACTAAGAAAGCAGCTGATCGAACGGAACTTCACCAAAAACAATAATTGCCGGCTTTAAACAATTTCTATTAAACCTAAAAAAAAGAATAATGAGACTAACTCCAATTAAACCAGACGGGCTGGATGCATTACAACACAGTTTATATGTCCATATTTATAAAGGCATCGATGAAAACTTCAAAGGCTTTGTTGCTAAGCGGGAGGACGGTGCCCTTTTAGGCCCCTTTAATCCAATGGTTCATTTTCCGCAGTTCGGCAGCGCTTTATGGGCGTATAATATCGCACTATCGACTAATTCTACGCTGCCGAAAATAGTACGTGAAGTAGCTATCCTGGTTGTAGGCGCAAGGTTTACTGCGCGTTATGAGATTTACGCTCATGAAAAGATAGCCCGTTTATTGGGGATGTCCGAGCATAAGATCGCCGCAATAAATGCGGGTCAACGCCCGGATGATCTTACTGAAGAAGAAAGCCTGGCACACGATGTCGCATCCGTTTTAACGAAAGGTGCGCAATTACCGGAGTCACTTTACGGGCTGGCCAAAAATAAGTTTGGGGATAACGGGCTTGCCGAGCTTATTCATTTAATCGGATGCTATTGTTTGATTTCCGTTTTACTTAATGCCTATGATATTCCGGTTCCGAACGAGGATTAAACTCATAACCACAAAGGAAACCTGCTATAATATTCAACAGGTTTCCTTTTGCGATTTTATAAGCTATGATATTTAAAACATTGATTTTAATACTGGGCTTAAATACCGCTATAATGTTCCTAAAACTTCGCCGAGGTTCAGTTCCGTATCTCCGGGAAGCTGAAACCCTTTTTCCAGGATCGTTTTGTAGCGCTCTTTGGTTTCAGGGTTCTGCGTCGCTTTTCCGAAAAGGTCCGAGTCTTTCCTGTAATCTTCAACGGGAGCGAGGCTGATCGCGTTGATGCGCTCCTTGATATCCAGCAGCCCCTGGTGTGGAAACTTGGCGATCCTGCGGGCAAGGTTGGTAACAAAGGCTTCCAATTCTGCATCCGGGAGCGCCCGGTTAATCCAGCCGTATCGTTCGGCCAGATCGGCATCATAATCCTGGCTGCTTGTTAAAACCTCAAATGCACGACCCCGGCCCATGGCCCGGGTAAGGTGCTGCACACCGCCGCTTCCCGCAACTTGTCCAAAAGCCGCCTCAAGCTGTCCGAAAACAGCGCGTTCCCTGGATGCGAAACGCATATCGCAGGCCAGGATAAATTCGCTGCCTGCACCGCGTACACGACCCGAGATCTGTGCAATGGTGATAGCTTTTGTTTCGCTTAGCCGCCTGTATAATAATGACAGGGACGGTTCTCCGGTAAGTTGTCCTGCGATCTCCCTGTATTCTGCGATCTTCGTCACATCTACATGAGGGATAAAGTAATCCGGATTAGCACTGGAGAAAACAACCACCTTATATTCTTCCCCCTTATCCAAAAGTTGTATGAGTGCTACAAGATCCCTAACCAGGCCGGGGCCCAGCAGATTGATTGGCGGGCTGTCTATCGCTGCGAAAAGTATCTTGCCTTCTATATGTGTTTTCAATACTTCAAATTCCTGCATGACATTTTATTTAATGTGAGTGAATATGCTTGCCCAAAGCGAATATTTAAAGATCAGCATCGGCAGCATGATTTCTTTTTGAGTTCTAATTTAATAATTCGCAATTAAACTGATAAAAGCATCTTTTGATAAGACGGTCTGTCTTTTGGCTACCAGGGTATTTCCTGACCTAAATGAATAAACTTGCCGGTCGGTCCATCTTCCCCGATCAGCGCTAATTCTACACTCGTTCTGACACCTTCTGAGATCTCCATCGGTGCATTAGGGCCTCCCATGTCAGTTTTAGCATGGCCCGGGTCGGCTGAATTCACCTTGATCCCAAACGCTTTCAGTTCAGCTGCGAGGTGTATTGTAACTGCATTTAACGCAGTTTTTGATGCGTTGTAAGATAGCCTTTTAACAGTCTCGAACGGTCCGTTTGGAATCGCATGCGTCCCCAATGAACCCAAACGGCTGGATAGATTGACAATTCTTGCAGCACCACTTGCTTTCAAAAGCGGCAATAGGTCATTTGTCAAGTAAACTTGACCAAAGACATTAGTCCCGAAAACATACTGGAACTCATCCTCGTCTGTTTCTACAGATTTATTGACAAAGAAGTCACCTTTGGGGCCAACCCCTGCATTATTGATCAAAATATCCAGCTTTCCGAATTTTTCCTGAATGAATTTCGCTGCTGCAGACCTGTCTGATGTATTTGTAATATCCAGTTTAATGCCATAAGCCTTGATGCCAATTTTCGTCAGCTTTGCTGCAGCTTCGTCCGCAACATTTTGGTCTCTGGCAGTAAGAACAACGATTATTCCTTTTTCTCCGAGCTGTTTTGCAGTCTCGAATCCCAACCCGCGGTTTGACCCGGTAATAAGAGCCACTTTTTGATTTTCCATTGTTTTATAAATTATGATATGTATGAATTAAAATGTGATAGAGAGTTAATGATTTAAGGCAGTTATTTTTTGCCCACTTTTCGTAGCATCGGTTACAGCTGATTTTTCATTTTGTGGAAGTTTATACAGCAAAAAGCTCACAACGAGAATGCAGCCTATTTCGGCAGCAAGGCCATAATGAAATGCACTATTGTAATTGGCACTTTTGCCACCGGCATTGCCCAAAATATGATAAAAGATCCCGCCGATGATGCTTATCCCGAGAGCGGAAGAAGCTTGCTGAACAGTAGCATATATCCCGGATGCAGCCCCTGCGAATTTTAAAGGGACGCTTCTGAGCGCCATATTTAATAGGGACGGCAATACAATTCCACCACCGAAGCCGTAAAATCCCATTTGAAAAAAAATATTAAGGTAGGAGGATTGTTTGTTGAGGTAAACACTCTGCAAGAAAAAGGAAACAAGCATCATCACCGCGCCGGCCTGGAGTACCTTTTTTCCATATACCGATACCGCCCGGATGGACAGGAATGAAGATACGCTTGCAGATAAACCGAATACAACAAAAAACAGCCCGTTTTGATAAGCATTGATCTGAAGCCCATTTTGAAGATAAATGCTGATCATCAGCAAATAGGAGGTATGCATAGTAAAGTAAAACACTACCGTGATAATTCCCCTGTTGAAGTCTTTGATCTTAAAGAGACTCATATTGACCAGCGGCGCAAGTCCTGTTGTTAGTTTATCCTGCTGATCTTTTATGAAATAACAGAATGACAGGAGGGAGAAAGCCAATAAACCAAAACTCCACAATGGCCAACCTTGCTCCCTGCCGATAATTAAAGGGATGATCAGGGAAAATAAGCATGCAGTCAGGATGCCCGCTCCATAATAATCCGGCTGGTCGTTCTTGTTCTTTGTCGTTTCTTTAAGAAATATAGCTGCCGCAACGATGGCAATTATGCCAACTGGTAAGTTGACAAAGAAAATAAGTCGCCACCCAGGAATGGAGAAATGGTTGTCGGAAAGGAAGCCACCCAGAAATTGTCCCATGATCGTCGCCAGTCCCATCACCATGCCATAAAAGCCTACCGCTTTTGTCCGCTCTTTTGGCCCAGGAAAAATAAGCTGCATCATTGCAATCGTTTGTGGTGTCATGATCGCGGCACTTACGCCCTGGAAGAACCTGAAAATTATGAGTTCAACAGGAGTATGCGAAAAACCGCAAAGGCAGGAAAAAAAAGTAAATAAGAACATTCCGGCTATAAAAACCCTTTTTCGTCCCAAATAATCACCTGCACGTCCGCTGGTGATCTGGAAAGATGCGTATCCGAGCAGGTATAATGCAATGACCAACTGGACTTCTCCGTCTTTGGCATGAATACCACGCTTGATGGAGGGGATGGCGACATTGATTATAAACACGTCAAGGACGGAAAGTAATGGTGCAGCCATTAGTATGGTCAATGCAAACCATTTACTATTTGTAATAGTCATGCGGGCGGTGTTAAAGTTATCTTACCTGGAGTTTCATTTGGAACGGGAAGACTGAAATATGGAATCATACAGAAGGAGCCAATCGGCGCTTAGCGCTGTCGCCGGATCATAACAGCTTATTTTTATATAGGCTGTTATGATCATTTACGACGCTATTCGAAAATGCAATGCGGGCATCTTCTTTCACCATCTTATTTTTAAATAATTAATAATCGCCCCAGGTGTCAGCAGCTTTGATCTTTTCAGGGGTATATGGTGGATACAGGTGTTCGATCGAAAAATCTGCAGGTGTTGTGAGCACCGATTTTGCATGTGTTAAAGAATCGAAACCAAATTTGCCATAGTAACTTCCTATTCCGGAAGATCCAACGCCGCCAAAGGGTAAGGTTTGTACATAAAGGTGGATATTCACATGGTTTATAGCACCTCCTCCAAATGAAAGGGTATGCTGCAGATACTGGATTGTGGCCTCGTCTTTACTGAATATATAGGCAGCAAGTGGTTTGGGGGCTTCTTTGATCTTACCCACAGCTTCTTTTAGGTCGCTGTAAGGCATGATCGCCAGGATCGGACCGAATATTTCATCTTCCATGATCTTGTCAGACCAGCTCGCGGGGTATATCAGGGTAGGTGCAAGATATTTAGCCTCTTCATCGAATTCCCCACCTGCAATAACTTTGGCCGGGTCAATTAAGGACGCCAGTCTCCTAACGGCTTTCGAATTGATGATCCTGGAAAAATCAGGGTTACTTTTAGGGTCGTCGCCGTACATTTCGATGATCGCTTTTTTTGCTTCAGCATTAAATTCATCCACGACAGATTCATGAACATATGCATATCCCGGCGAGGTGCACCACTGTCCTCCCCAGGCCATGGCACCCCAGATAATTTTGCGGGCTGACTCAGCAATATTGGCTGTCTGGTCAACGATCGCAGGGTTCTGACCGCCCAATTCCAGGAGCACTGGAGTAAGGTTTTCGGCAGCTGCGCGCATGATTACCTTACCAACTGCGACACTGCCGGTAAAGAATATAAAGTTATATGGGATCTTCAGTAATTCAGTAACTGCTTCGCGATCACCATCAGAGACGCTTACCGCTTCCGGTTCAAAATATCTTGGAATAAGGCTCATCCATAAACCCGCGATTGCAGGGATGCCGGAACTTACTTTCAGCATGACAGGGTTTCCGGCAGCCAGCGCTGTCGCCGCTGGTTCGACCAACAAAATAATTGGACCGTTAAAAGGGCCGATGATCAGTGCCACCCCGTAAGGATCACGGTATATCGTTCCTTTACCACCTTCTTCGGATAGGAACCTGGGAATACTGACCTCGACTGGTTTCATCCATTCTTGCAAATGGGAACGGATATAACCTATGGCACCTATGGATCCGTTTAATTCGGACACCTGCTCCGCGCTGCCTGTTTTGAAATCTTCCCCCAGTGCCTGGCACCAGGCATGGAAGTTTTCTTTCAGCATCGCTTCCATGCGATTAAGCTGGTCTATTCTCCATTCATATGATTTAGAGATATCAGAATTAAAATAAGCCTTCTGTTTGTCAAATACAGCTTGAAAATTACTCATGATTACGTGTTTTAAATTTAAAAACACGGAGTTGCAATCGATATGCCGCAAGTCAGTCGCTTAATTTACAAGTACATGGAAAAAATATCCTGTCGTTCATTTAATGGTATATCGTGAATTAGATCTGCGTTTTACTAAATAAAGAAAAATGAAATGCAGAAGGGATATTTATAAGTCAGATGAACGGTTATTAATATAGACAGAAATGTTTTTGAAGTTTAAAAATTTCTCAAATTTTTAAATTATTCTACATATTTATCTTCCAGATCATCGGTCGTTGTCGATAAAATAGATAAATTTGTCTTTTTAATAACGGATTTCATGACTTGGTTACGGCGGGCTTATACCACGCCGGGATGGTTGAATAAGGTTTAGCTATTTATTTAAAGTTTCAGATATGCATTATAATTTATTGCTATTCCTGGTTTTGCTCTCCGGCGCTTTCTTTTTGATAATCCTTGCGCAAAAACTAAGGATCTCTTATCCTTTATTTTTGGTGCTGGCTGGCTTGGTAATCAGTTATATTCCCGGAATTCCTGTAGTTTCAATAGATCCGGATATGATATTTCTGATTTTTTTGCCACCGTTATTGTATGAAGCTGCCTGGTATACATCCCTGAATGAATTCTTTAAATGGAAGCGGGCAATCGGCCTTTTATCGTTCGGGCTCGTTATTTGCACCTCCAGTATTGTCGCGTTTGCTGCTTGCTATTTCATTCCGGGCTTTACAATGCCTCTTGGATTTTTACTGGGCGGGATCGTTGCGCCTCCGGACGCGGTTGCGGCAGCGTCTGTCCTGAAAAATTTGAAGGTCCCCAAGCGGGTATTAACGATCCTGGAAGGAGAGAGTCTAATCAACGATGCGTCCAGCCTGATCGTTTTTCGGTTTGCGCTGGTGGCTGTGATAACTGGTCAATTCTCTTTTCATCAGGCCGCACTCAGCTTTTTGGTGGTTACGTTCATGGGGATAGCCACAGGTCTTGTCGTAGCGCAGCTTATTTATTTAAAACACAAGTATTTGTCCACCACGGCAAATATTGATGCCGCTTTTACCCTGGTCACCCCATATTTTATGTACCTTCTTGCAGAACAGTTTCATTTTTCCGGTGTCATGGCTGTCGTTAGCGGTGGACTATTCCTTTCTTACCGGTCTCATGAAATATTTACCAGTGGACAAACCAGGTTGCAGACCGTGAACGTATGGTCGACACTGGTGGTTATGTTAAACGCGTTGGTATTTATCCTGATAGGGCTGGAACTTCCCGTCATTATCAAGGGCTTGCAGGGCTATTCGGTAGCCGAGGCGTGGCGGTATGGGGTTATTATCAGTCTGATCGTCGTATTGGTGCGTTTCCTGTGGATCTATCCCGGGACTTTTGTTCCCAGAATGCTTTTCAAGCGTATCAGGCAATCAGAAGCCAACCCGGGTTGGAAAGGACCATTTGTACTCAGTTGGGCAGGTATGCGGGGTGTAGTATCCCTGGCTGCCGCACTTTCCCTGCCGACGGTAATTAACCAGGCACAGCCATTTCCGCACCGTAACCTGATCATATTTATAACGTTCGTTGTTATCCTGGTTACCCTGGTAATACAGGGTTTTACCCTTCCGTTTGTGATAAAGGCCATCAAGATACAAGAAATTGATCCGGTGGCTTCTGACGAAAAAGAGGAGGCCGGCATAAAACTTCGGCTTATACATGTCGCGCTAAAGAAAATCGAAGACAGCTATTATTTAGAAGCAGACCACAATAGGTTTATCAATGGATTGAGAAGTGATCTGCAAAGACGGGTCACTGTGACGTCGGAAAAATTACAATCATTGTTGGGGGACGATGTAGAGGAATCGGAATTGGAATTTTATAATAAAACGCTGAAAGAAATATATCACGTGCAAAGAAGCGAGCTTTATCTGATCCGGAAAGAAAAGATTTTTAGCGATGCCGCTATCCGTAAGGAAGAAACCCAGATTGACTTAGCAGAAGCTAGACTTAGTCCTCACCGGCATTGATCGTTTCATAAACACTTTTAGGCGAGCTGCGGGAAGCCGCCCGGATACCAGAAAGAAAACAAAGGCTGTATTGTCCGTCGGTAAAAACAGCCATAAAAATATACAGGATAGGTAATTTATCCATTACAAAGACCTTCTCTAAAATAGATAATTTTGTCTATTTTAAGAGTTGCACAACAATTTAAAATTAACAACAATGAAAATTTCAAAGAAGACTGTATTAATTACAGGCGGGGGATCAGGTATCGGTCATGAAACCGCCAAATTGCTAAGCGCCAAAGGAAACAACGTGCTTATTATCGGCAGAAACGGTGATAAACTAAAGAAATCTGCTGAAGGGCTAAGCAATGTTTCCACTTTTGAGGCCGATATCACAAACGCAAAGGATGTCCTCAGACTGGTGAAAAAAATTACAGCGGATTTTGGGGACCTTAGTTTAGTGATCAACAACGCTGCAGCGGCAAACGTCTATAAACATTCGGCGGAATCATTATCGTTTGATAAGGCCAGCGAAGAGATGTCCACCAACTATTTAGCTGTTATCCGTTTGAACGAGGCTTTATTGCCATTGCTTAAAAGCCAGCCTGAGTCAGCGATTGTTAATGTAACTTCTTTAGTTGCATTTGCTCCTGTAACAGTTATCCCTACCTATTCGGATACCAAAGCTGCGTTACACTCTTATACGCTTACCTTAAGGCACACACTGGCTATAGATACGGATGTAAAAGTTTTTGAGCTGATGCCTCCTTTGGTAAATACTGCGTTTTCCAAAGATATTGGTGGCGAAGCAAATGGAATGCCTTCTAACACTGTTGCTCAGGCGCTTGTTGACGGTATCGAAAATGATGTTTATGAGATCCATGTTGGTCAGACCAAAGATTTTCGCGATTTCTTTTTCTCCAACCCAACCGAAGCTTTCCAAACCCTTAATCAGGCATAATGTACCCGATCCGCGGAACAATTAACTGAAAGTGAGCCGCTGTGCTCAGTAACCGTTAGGTACAAAAGACTATTCAGATTTATTTCGGGGTAGTCTTTTGTTTTGCTGCGGCGTCCGAGTTAGCGCAGGAAAATTTGGCTGGGCGGATCTAGTCGTATTTTCAGTATGACGACTTGCAGTATTTTACGGTTGACGAAACAAATATTTCAATTTGCTTAACAGGTGAAATATAATTAATCAGTGCACGATAACCGAAGTTCAAATTTGCCTTATCTCGGTAACGCATTATAAAATTAACGATATAAAATAATTTGAATGCGTTGCACCAGCGCTAAGTGTTTGATAACGATCAGGATGCTTTATGGTATCATATTAGCCATGATAAGGCAAAAACATAATAAAATAATTCAAATAAAATGGAAGCAAAGATTGGTATCACACAGGAGAACCTGTCCAAAGTAGCACAAGAATTGATTAAAATTCTGGCGGATGAGTATGTCTTGTATACTAAAACAAAAAACGCCCACTGGAATATTGAGGGACCGGATTTTCATAGTAAACATTTGTTTTTCGAAGGGCAGTTCGGTCAGCTTGATGAATTGGTGGATAACGTGGCGGAAAGGATTCGTTCCTTGGGTCACTATGCACCAGGGTCTTTGAAAGGATTTTTAGCCCTGACGCATTTCTCTGAACAGCTTCACGAAAAGAACGACAGTGCTGGTTTTATTAAGGAACTGCTTACGGATCATGAAAGCCTGATCATTCATCTCCGGGAAAATATCAACTTGTTCGCGATCGATCTCAAGGATACCGGTTCAAGCGATTTCTTAACAGGACTGATGGAAATTCATGAGAAAATGGCCTGGATGTTAAGGTCACATTTGAAATAATCTCAATACATTCCCGATCAAGCCGGTGAAGAACTGTGGCCTGGTCGGGAATTTAGCCTTTAAAACTTAACGATTTTTACTGCGACCATAAACCAATTGTCATGGAAGAAAACATTTGCCAACATCTCAAAGAGATCAACCACCTGATACGCCCCAAGGCATACGCCTGTGAAACGTGTATGGAAAATGGAACTTCCTGGGTGCACCTGCGGACCTGTCAGACCTGCGGGACTACACTGTGCTGCGACAGTTCACCAAATTTGCATATGACCAGGCATTTTGAAGATACGGGACATCCCGTTGTTATTTCAGCAGAGCCGGGCGAACGATGGCTGTACTGCTATGCCGATAACCAAATGACCGGGTATTAAACTTCAGGTTCAACAGGAGATAGCTTTCCAAAGCCTGCGCTCATTTCTTGAAAATCAATTCCAGCCCGGTTTCTTTGAAAGCATATCATAGGCGGTTTGGTACAGGCCGTCATAACTTGTTATTGATCTATCATTGCCGATCCCGATCCGGAGGGCTTTTAAACCGGAAACACCTTGCAGGTCTTCTATTTCTAAATCCTCAACCGATCCCGAAAATACGCCCAGGTTTTGTAATATACTAATGTATTGGTAGTAAGACTCGCGCTCTTCGTCTTTTGCGTAAACGATGGTTAACTTTTCTTTTTCTGTGATACGTAACGAAGTGTCTTTAATATGCGCTTTATCGATCCGTTTTTTTACAATCTCATAACGTATATCATAGGCACCATCTAAGTCGAAATGTTTTTCATCCATCCGGAACCGAATGTTAATTGGCGTGCTGTAAACGAGGATCAGTGCAGTTAATCCCAGGGGATAGGGTAGTGTGTTCTTTAGTTTTCGCTGCGCTGTTTCCATCTCTGCCGTTACCAGCAATTGCCACATCCTGAGTCTTTCCAGTTCGGCTTCCGCAAATTCATGATCCGGATAAATAGATTCACCAATATACAGGTTGTGCTCTACGCCATCGGTTTTAAATCTTTCAAAATAATGAGGAAAAAGTTGCTGTATTTCCTCATGGCGTTTATCTAATATCGTTACCAGTATACCATTCATATCAGCTAAGGTCCTGTCATAATTCCTCCTGTTAATGGAAAAAGCTCCGCTAACTGAACCGGCCTGATCAAGATAGGCATCAATTACTGAAGTTGTTTTCGGGGAAGATGTTCGCTGTTGAGTCAATAAGGGATGAAAGAAAGTTTCCAGTAATTTTTGAATATGCTGTTCCGAATCAGATTTTAAGCCGGATGCCAGATCATCCAAAATCAGTTGGATACGGGATAAAGCCGGCGTGACCTGCGCTTCATGATTTTCAGATCCGACCAGGGTAAAAAGGCGGGCTAGTTGCCCTAATTGGTCCGTCAGGTCATTTAGTGTGCTGTTATTTCGCGTTATGGATGAATTTTGAATGTCTAACTGTGCATAGAGCGGATATACATTTTTAAATTTTATTTCCCTCAAGTCGTAACCCTTGCCAGAAGCCGTTATTCGGATAAAATTGTGAACCTCCCGTTCAAACTTCCAGTTTACGCTAGGGTGCAGCGTGGTGTAGTTATTTTGAATGACAGCCTGTACCCGGTTCCTGAATTCTGCAATCTTACGATCTATTGTGTCTGTCAGGTATTGCATTAAATTTTCCAACCTGTTCGCATTGACGCTGTTGAAGACATTCCTATGAGGAGAGGCTAATTCCAGGAAACCCAGAATACTGCCATTTTTAACGATTGGAGCGAGGATGAAACTTGCAATCTTGAAAGATTTAAAGTTCTTTGCTACGGCGCTGCCGGGGATGTGACGTATAAATTCGCTTACATCAGCGATCGCAAAATACGTGTTATCATTCACAAGTTTTTCATATGCCTCTTTAAATAAATTCCGGGTAAGGGCCTCGTTATTGCCATTCGCGAGGAGAAAGCTTTGGATCTGCTGACCAAAAGTAATATTTCTGAATTTGCCGTTTATTTCGTCGTAGGAGGTAAACCCGATCTTTACCTCACTGATCCTGAAGATGGATCTGAATACAGATTCCATTTTTAAATGCAGTTCCGGGTCATCACCATTTCCCAGGAGGTCACCTTTTAATTGCGACACCGCATTTTCAGTCGTTACGTCTATCAGGCTCATGAGTGCAAACCCTTTCATTAGCCAGGTTTCACGTGGGAACTTCTCTTTCCACAAATCAAGATCATCGTAATTGTTTAACAATCTTTTAATGTCTTTTTTAGTTAATACCGGCGTCTCTTTGATGGCTACGATCTCCAGAAAATCAGCATTATATAGAATTCTAAAATGCCGGGTATAGCCTTTTCCGGATGGTATATCGCAAAATAATGGTTTTGCGAAGTCAATGCTGGTTCCGTAAAATTGATTTAAAATAAGGCAGCAGCTGAAAACATAAAACTGGTGATCATCAAAATTGCGGATAGCGATTTCGAAATTATCCCCGGCAGCCTGGATGATCTCCCGGAAACGTTTCGAATAATTGAAGATCAATCCCTGATAGGGAATACTTAAAGCCTTTATCTCATTATTGGTCAGTAACGGAGGAAAAAGCACCCCTGAAATTTTGGCAATCAATGCTGAATTATCTTCAATTTGTTCAATGGTGGTAATCCCATCTTTGAGTTCCGGGTGTTCACGGATTTCATCAAGCAGCTTCCTGGTTGCGGAATCTTCTTTTTCGGAATATGCTAGCTCCAGGTGTTCGATAATTTTATGAAACGAGAGCCTGATCTGGAAAGGATTATCTTCGAATTCTGGAAGCGTCATGTTTTTCATATTCAATTCAATAAAAAAACGATTAAGGTATTTGGTTATTCAAGTAATTCCTTGTCTTTCATATGCTGCTGTTCTGAAATTCCCTAAACATAGCTATGGTGGAAAGATCGCAGAACAAGGTTTAGAACAGACATCCGTCAGCGGGCCGGATTCCTTCCTGATCTTTGGTCAATATTGCTTTCCCGTCGGCAAAAGTGACAATCAGGATGCTGTCAAAGTCACTATCATTCCAGACCATTGTTTTGGTCTTCTTAACGCCAAGCGCTTTCAATACCGGTAATATCGCATGGTGTTCCCAAATAATGATAACCGTTCCGGTTTCTCCCAAAAGCGCTTGAGCAACGCCTTCATCGTCTTCCTCAGCGTACTTTGAGTTAATATTCAGATTGTATTTAACTGCATAGGGCGTTATGGTTTGCAACATCCTGGCGCGACCTGTAGACTTACCTGATTTGAGAGAGGGCACATAGATCCCGGAGGCGTTGCCAAATTTTTTATATAGAACCGTGGGGAGCAGCATAGACCTGTTTAACCCGCGGCAGTCAAGGTTATCACCATCGGCTGGCTTTTCCGCGTGCCGTATAAAGACAAGCCTCAACTTTCTATCCTGCGCGGCTACATGTCCGTTATAAGTTATTGCCGGTAGTAATATGATAAGTAATGCTATGATGTTCTTCATGATTAGATGAGATGAATTTATGAGTATCTGAATCGCCCGGGATATCCCTGTAACCGCTGCGCCATTTTAAAATTAACCAGGTCAAAGGCTTTTACTTGCTTTTAATTTGAACTTCACAATAAAACCAACACTATCAAATACCTATCCGGCTGCCAAAATTTTTTTTCGGGCCACGCCAAAAAAGTAGAAACTGATACAGGTTAAAACTGCAAAAGCGATATAGGCCGATGCCAAAAGCATCTGGTCATTGATGAGGAAGATCGTGGCTAGTCCATAACTGAATACTGATGTTAAAAAATATAGGCCCCCGCCGGTTACTCCGCTGGCAATACCGGTATTTTTAGTGAACCGCTGCAGGCAGTACGCGAAAATGTTATTAAAAATAAATCCGGATAACAGGTGTATGGCCAGTGTGAAACCCATGAATAGATAAATATTGCTCTTGTAGCGGGATACCACCGCCATGCCAACGGCAAACAAAGTTTGCAGCAATATTACTACGACCAGCTTTTTAAGGAATGGCCGGGTGATCAGTAATTTTGAAATGATACCACCTGCCATAAAAGAGATCCCTGAAAGTAGCGAGCAGTATCCGGTCACTATCGGAGATAAGAGATAACGGTGTTCAATGATAAAAGGACTGCTCATGCTGTAAATAACCAACATGGAATAGTTGAGGGAAACGATGATAAGCCCTAAGCTGTAATCAGTAGTCGTCAGCACCTTACGATAAGCCGCCAAAATGGACCGGGCTTTGAATGGATGTCGCACAATTAAAGATTCTCTGCCATACTTCAGTTCAAGCGACATAACGATCAACGTATAAGCACCCAAAAAATAGAAGTTGGATTGCCAGCCAAAAAGTTTCTGCAGATAAGCGCCAACAAATGGGGCGACAATGGGTGCTGTCGCCCAGATGATGGAGAACAGGCTTGTGTAATGTTTAAGCTTTTCACCGGCAAAAGTATCGATGAAAAAGGCCCTTTTGCTGACGACAATAAGTGCGGCAGTGATGCCTTGCAGCACACGCATAACCTGGATCAGGTTAATGTCATGTGAAGAGGCTATCGCAAAACTGGCGAGGCTGAACAAAAGGAGTGAAGCTGTACCGAGCCTGTAGCGTCCAAAGCTATCTAAAAGACTGCCAACAAAGACCTGGCCTAGTCCATAACTGATCATAAATACCACCAGCGTCAGCTGAACAGTGGAAGCCTGCACGTGCAACTGGGTTGCTATCGTAGGAAGAGAGGGAACATAAATGTCAGTGGCAAAACCCGATAATGGGATCAGTGCAAAAGATAAAACAGTTCGGATTGTCTGATTTCTGGGAATCGTAATTTCCATGTTGCTTAATGTCTCGTTCATAGGCTTAATTTTCGGAGATCCATTCCGTTATGGCTTTTACCGTATCCCCGTAAAAAACCTGATAGGTGTCTTCAGTTACGTAACCGATATGTGGTGTCGCGATAACGTTCGGTAAATGAGTATATGGATGACCCGCATCGAGCGGCTCCACGTCGAAAACATCCAATACAGCTCCTGCAATCTGGTTGTTCGTTAAAGCATTGATCAACGCGGCTTCATTTACAATCGGCCCCCGGGAAGTATTGATCAGAATAGCCGCAGGCTTCATTAAGTTGAGTTCAGTAACAGATACTAATCCCCGGGAACTGGCATTCAGCGGTACATGAATGGTTATAAAATCTGATTCGGAAAATAACTGCTCTTTAGTAACTTTCAATGCTCCCGCAGCTTGTGCGGTGTCTTCTGTCAGGTTTGGGCTCCAAGCCAGTATTTTCATGTCAAAAGCTTGAGCATAGACTGCTATTTTCGCGCCGATGTTGCCCAGCCCGATAATGCCGATCGTCCGGCTGCTCAAGTCTTTACCAATGGTTGACTGCCACTTTCCTGATCTTAAATTATGGGTTTCCTGCGGGATGTGACGTGCGGCAGCGAGTAGCAATGCCCAGGTAAGTTCCGGGGCGCCGGAACTTACATACCCGGTGTTTTTGATGATTATCCCAAGCTCAGCGGCTGTTTCATGATCAATGGAATGATTGCGGGGCCCGGTGGAAACCAGGAGTTTTAAGTTTGGTAATTGCCTGAGCATACTGCCGCTGAGTGGTGTTCTTTCCCTCATGACGCAGATGACCTGGAAAGGTAAAAGCCGGGCGACGATAGCGCTTTCCTGATCCTGGTGGTCGTTATAAACTGTTATACCGGCCATTTCCGATAAAACCGACCAATCAGCACATGTTAGGGCTACATTTTGATAGTCATCAAGTATTGCGATTTGGATGTTATTTTTCATAAAAGAGTTTTTATCATTAAAGAAGAAAGCTTACCGCCTATAACAGTCAATTTTATTAGCTCAATATCACGGGGCCCTCTGCATATCTTCCTAAAGCATACAGGTCACGCTATTTTTTTAGCTTTTCGGGTAGTTTTTCGAGCAGTTCTGCTGTCGTATAAATAGCATGTGCAAACGCTGGCCCGTTCAGCTCGTGCGCCGCCTGCATGCCAGCAAATGAAAATGCTGCTGTAGCATCCCGGACAAGCGTTACATGGTAACCAAGCTCCATTCCATAACGACCGGTTGACTCCAGGCAGGAATTGGCCAGCATGCCGATTAGAATGATATGGGATACACCATGCTGTTTCAGCTGTAGGTCAAGATCTGTATTTGCGAAACCGCTTTGACCAAAATGTTCATGAACAATAACGTCGCCCGCTCTGGGGCCGTATTCCGGATTAAATTCTCCTCCCCAGGTACCCTTGCCGAAGATCTGCAGGTCAAGGTTTTTCAACTGGGTAGCGTTAGGGAATTTCCAGAATTGCCTGTCTGAAGTAGTTGGCCTGCGGTGAGGCACTATGAACACCTGAACGCCGATTTCCCTGATCCTGGAAATAATGTCTTTCATGTTTTCCAGCGTATTGGTTTTCTCACGTACCTCTTTGGTTTGTTCAAAAAGCTTACCGCCCTCCGTCATGAAGTCATTATAAGGATCAATGATTAATAAGCCGGTATTTGCTTTGGTGTAGTTTTCGTATTGACGAACCTTGTTTTCTGAAGGCATATGAGTTTTCGTTTAGTGAGAGAATTGGGAGATAACCGGAATTTATTTCGAACGAAGTTATTTACAATTTCCATAAAATAGATAATTTTATCTATTTTATGACATCCATCGGACTGATGGTCTGTGAGGTTTAAATTATTTTTGACCGAAAGTCATTTTTTAACATAGGTGAATGCGGAAGAGAATTTGATTAATGATTTTTACGGATTAGTACCCAGACGTTCCGCATCAAATGTGGGGCATACATTTCACCAAATTCTTAAATAGCTAACCTTTCGGAAAGACTGGTTAGCGAAAAAAATTACACAATATGCTAATTTCATCGAATAAACCAACCATACTGGTTTTAGGCGCTTCCGGGCAGATAGGCCGACTAATCGTAAACAATCTGCATACGCTGGACGACGTAAATGTCCGGGTAACATCCCGGCATCCCCAGGAAGTAAAACGTTTAAAAGACAATGGGGAAGACGTTGTTTATCTTGATTTGGACCGTGCGGAAACTTTTGCAACGGCCCTTGCCGGTGTTGACAGGGTCTTCCTGTTAACGGGATATTCGGTAGCGATGCTGACTCAAAGTAAAATATTAATTGATTCCGCCAAAAAGGCTGGTGTAGAACATATTGTGCACCTGGGTATCTTCGGTGAATGGGATTGTACAGACCCGCATTTCGCATGGCATCAGTTAATAGAGAGTTATATAAAAACAAGTGGTATCGTGTGGACAAACCTGCATCCCAACATGTTTATGGAAAATGTCCTTGCTTTCTTTGCTCCGAAGAATGGCAAATTTTCAACTTATTGGGGAAATCAGCGGATGGGCTGGGTGGCGGGACATGACATCGCAGCTGTTGCATCAAAAGTTCTCTACGATGGGCCGCTAAAACATGCTGGCAAAGATTACTGGATGAGCACCGAGGTGCTGGATGCTTCAGACATTGCCGGGATTCTTAGCGAAGTACTTGAAAAGGAAATAATTGGAGAAGTACAATCGCATGATAAGTTTAAAGCGGTTTTTACCAGTGGAACTGTACCGGTTGAAAGCTGGTATGCAGAAGGCGCCATAGAGTTTACCAGGCAGGTGAGTAACGGTGAAATGGGGTATATCGGAACGATCCGGAATGATGTGCCTTTTGTCACCGGAAAACCGGCATTGCGGTTCAGGGAGTGGGCCATTATCCATAAAGAGCAACTGGCTGCAGCTTCAAACTCAAATTAATAGCAGGAACTTATCATTCACAAGCAAAATTTACATCAAAAAATGAAATACTTCTTTATTTACGCGCACCCGGAGCCAACATCTCTTTCGGGCTTTTTAATGGCCAGGGCAGTTCAGTCACTCCAGGCATCGGGGCATGAGGTTATCGTGTCTGACCTTTATGCGATGGAATGGAAGGCGGTCGCCGATGAAAATGACTTTCCCAGGCGGCAAACCGATACAGGCTCTCCGCTTAATTATGCTGCTGCATCCCGTAAAGCTTTTAGTGAAGGGACCCAATCTCCTGATGTGGCCGGAGAACAGCAAAAACTCCTGTGGGCGGATGTGGTGATCCTCCAGTTTCCGATCTGGTGGTATGGTATGCCTGCTATTCTCAAAGGATGGTTCGATCGTGTATACGCTAATGGGTTTGCCTATGGCGTAGGCCAACACGGCGGCAATAAATGGGGAGACCGTTTTGGCGAGGGCGTAATGAAGGGCCGCCGCGCAATGGTAGCCATGACCGTAGGCGGTCGAATGGCCCATTATGGTCCCCGCGGCGTCAATGGCGCGATGGATGATGTGCTTTGGCCAATTCAGCACGGACTTTTATTTTACCCAGGTTTTACTGTTATACCACCAGCAATTTTTTATGAGGTTGGAAAAGCCGATGACGCAGCTGTTGAGGTAATGGCGCAGGCATACATTAAAAATCTCCTTGAAGCAAACCAGGTAGAACCTATTCCTTTTCGTTCTCAAAACGGCGGCGATTATGACGACGTGCAAGTTTTAAAACAGGAACTGGATAACGGGTTCCAGGGTCATGCCTTACACCAAAATGGCGCTGTATTTATTTCAAATATAGCGCTTGGTAAACCGGGCGATTATTCACCGCAGCATTTCGCGCCCGATTCCCGAAGCTAAATATTTAACATTATATCATATGGACAACATCAATAAAACGACTGCAGCGTGGGATTTTACTACCGTTGCTTTAAAAGCTGAGATCGCGAGGTCAGCCGATGAAACCTGGTCGGTCGTCGGCAATTTTTCGGACACACGGAAATTTCTTCCTGTAATAAATAAAATGATATCCGGCATCGGTGGCCTGGGTTCCATTCGCCAGATCGGTGAAGAGATTTTCGAGGTGCTCGTAGGGATCGGCCGGCATTCCTACACTTATGCGCAAGTCGCAGGCCCCATGGCGCCTTATCAATACCATGGCTGTATCGTGGTAGAAGAGACCGGTGAATCAACCTGTAGGGTCATATACACGTTAAGCTATAATGAAGCTTTATTAGATGAAGAAACAAAAGGGCAGGAACGTGAAAGGATAAGCAAACGTTTTCAGGGCGCTGTAGATGCAATGAAAAAAGCGGTCGAAAATGTTTCTTAAATGAGTCTGGCAATAATAGATACAAAAGTATAAAAAAGGAGCTATCCTCACCGGTCTCCTGCACATTACTCAGCTCCCTTTTGTTTTTTTGTATAATAAAATGGTTGCCCGTGTAGAAATATTCGGGCAACCATTGCTCATTACAGGGGAAATTAAGCGGTTAAACCGCCATCGATAGTAAGTGTAGAGCCGGTTATAAAACCTGAATCAGGGCCTGCTAAAAAGTTAACCAGGGCAGCGATCTCCGTTGTTTTACCGTATCGGCCCAAAGCGATTTTTTTACGGTATGAGTCGGCAAACTCTCCAGAATCAGGATTCATGTCTGTATCAATAGGGCCGGGCTGAACTGTGTTTACGGTAATTCCCCTTGAGCCAAGATCCCATGCATAACCTCTTGAATAGGCTGACGCGGCAGCTTTGGTAGCGGCATAATCTGTCAGGTAAGCGGTACCTAAGTGGTTTGCAACCGCAGAGCTGATGGTGATGATCCTACCCCCGTCACCCATATATTTGGCAGCCTCGCGGATAGCTGCCGCAATACCTCTGATATTAACATCTATTTGTTTGTCATACTGGGCGGCATTTTCATCGGCCTGTTCAATGGGGCCGGTAACAAAAAGGGCTGCATTATTGACCAGGATGTCTAGCGCACCGAAATGATCGACCGTCTTTTTAACTGCAGCGGCGATTTCCTTTGGATTGCCGCTATCCGCTTTTATAGCCAGCGCTTTACCACCGCTCTTTTCTATCCCGGAGATGATCACCTCGGCTTTTTCAGGTGAATTCACATAAGTGAAGGCTACCGTTGCGCCCTCTGATGCCAGTTTACTGACTATTGCTGCTCCTATTCCGCGGCTACCACCGGTAACCAGGGCTATTTTTCCATTGAGTGTTGACATTTTATTGTTTTGAAGTATATTAATCTTGTTTTTAAAATCTAATCAATTGAATTAATTAATGAATCCCGATATCCTGCAACTAGTTTTCAGGATTCGCGTTTGCTATCGGTTTAATGCAATACCCGGACGTTACTTCCCTGCGACATTTTGGGGTGATTCTTTAGCGACCGCCCACCAATGTATAATATGACCAATGCCAGCAGGGCAGATATAAACATGATCATCGCCAGCGGGATAGGGGTCGTACTTTTAAACATGCTCACTGCAATTGCGGATAAACCTGCGATTCCCCATTGAAGAAGTCCGAACAGTGATGCGGCCGTACCAGCATTTTTTTCAAACGGAGCCATAGATAATGCGGCGGCATGCGGATTCAAGATGCCGATGCAGCTGAGAAAGATGAAAATGATAACTGCTGTTCCCCCTATACCAAACCAGCCATAGTTCAAGCCTACAAAAAACAAGATACTGATGGCAACCATAAGTGACACCGCGCCGCCAACGATCTGATCAGGCTGATAATATTTAGAAAATATCCGGTTGAGCTGGCTGGAACAAACAAAACCCATGGCGAGAATGGCAAAGATCCAACCATACGTGTGGTTTGATATGCCGTAACCTTCCATGAAAATCATCGGAGAATCAGTAACGTAAGCAAATAAACCCGATAACGCGATGCCGCCGCCAACCGCGTAAGTAATGAATTGGGGCTCCCGAATCACTTCCCAAAAACCCAATAATATTGGTTTGGCTTTGAGAGAATGCGACTTATCAGGTTGCCGGGACTCTGGCAGGAATATGATCACCGTTATCAAAATCACAAACGCTAAAAGAAAAAGGGCCACAAAAATAGCTTGCCATCCAAAAGCCGAAGCAATAAAACCACCCAAAGTAGGAGCGATCATGGGCGATGCGCCAAGTACCAGTAACAGCAATGAAAATATTTTAGCGTTATCTTCGACCGGAAACAGATCACGTACCATTGTCATGGATACTACGCCGGCAGCGCAGCTTCCGATAGCCTGAATAAATCTAAGCGCGATAAGCGCTTGGATAGAGGGCGCGAAATAACAACCTGCAGATGCCACAAGATATAAAACCAGACCGGCATAAAGCGGCTTTTTTCTTCCATACCGGTCTAAAAGCGGTCCATACAAGATTTGTCCGAGTGATATTCCGATAAAAAAACTGGAAAGGCTTAAAGTAACTTCAGCTGTTGTGATATGGAAACTTTTCGCTATTGCTGGAAATCCGGGTAAATACATATCAATGGAGAAAGGTCCGAGTGCCGTTAAAGCCCCCAGGATAAATATTAAAATATAGTAGCGCTGCGTGGTCATTGATGAATTCTAAAAAAGATAA
Source organism: Mucilaginibacter lappiensis (assembly GCF_050433765.1). Lineage (GTDB taxonomy): Bacteria > Bacteroidota > Bacteroidia > Sphingobacteriales > Sphingobacteriaceae > Mucilaginibacter > Mucilaginibacter lappiensis_A. The sequence goes on from NZ_JBNPWP010000001.1 coordinate 86,980, forward strand.
AAATGTCTATTTTCTAATAGTGAGATAACGGATTTCGTTGTCTTTAGCTTTATTAAGCATCACCAAAATTAGAACTAAAAAGCGCGCTAATGATTATATAATCATAATTAGACGTTGATATGACTTATGAATCTGTTTTGTGGTAAAAGGAAGCGAGCGTATAAATAGATAAAAATATCTTAAATATACCTGGTTGGAGATGAGTGGGCTTTATTAATGATCGTTAACGTTCCTTTACTGAAAGTTAAAAAGTTCAGGAAAAGGCCAATTACGACTGATCCTTTTCCTGATCTTTAATCAGTTAAAAGCCATAAGCCGCCATCCAACGATCTTTCCATTCTATAGTAGCATTGTTATACGCGGTATCCATGCCTTTTGCATTAGGGTCAACCGGTGTTCGGAAAGGTCGTTTTCCTTTTTTCATATTAACCAGTGAAAGGGCTGCGTCGGCGACCAGCTGAGGGTCGGGTGCTGCATCCGTTAAGATTTTTACAAACAGGGACTGGATATGTGCGGCCATTTCGGCGGTTTGGCTTCCATATGATTCCTGGATACCATCCCGGTCTGCATTTGTTCCGGGTTTGCCCATGATTTCCGTCAGGAAGGCTCCCGGCTCAATCAACACCGTTTCAATTCCCTGCCCTGTCAGTTCATGGTAAGAGCCTTCAATCAATCCTTCCAATGCGAATTTAGTGGCGTTATAGGCTGCCTGGAAAGGAGGGGAGATTCTGCCCACGCCACTTGATATGTTGATGATAAGACCATCTCCAGCAGCCCGCATTGCCGGTAATACGGCATTGTTGACCCTTAGTACGCCCCAAACGTTGACATCGAATAGTTTCTGTACCTGCGATACGGAAAAGGCTTCCAATAGTCCACCACCGTAAATTCCAGCATTGTTGATCACCACATCAATTTTGCCATGTGCGGAAATAATCCGGGTCACAGCCGTTTGAACAGAATCTTCGTCGGTTACATCCAGGTCGACAACTTCAGTTCCCGGAAGAGATGAAAGTGTCGCAGCTGCTCCGGCATTTTTGCCCTTCACGTCCCGCATCGACGCGATGACAGTGTGATCTTCCCCGGAAAATGTTTTGACCATTAATGCGCCGAAACCTGTACTGGAGCCGGTAATTAAGATTACTTTTTTCATAAGTTTAATTATTTATCAACAGCAAAATGCTGTGTTTGCAAATCTTGGTAAATACCTTTACTTTTGAAAGTAGTTCCCTTTTAGGAAGTACTTACTTTTGAGAAACTATCTATTATGATAAAACCCATGGAGCTATCCGCCCATTGCAGGGAACAAATGCAGGCCGTACAGGACACGATGGATGTTATGGGCGGAAAATGGAAGATCAAAATTCTGGCAATCCTGTATTTTGAAGGAACTCATTTTATGGAACTGCAGCGCAGGGTTAACGGCATAGGTTCTAAAATGCTCGCGCAGGAGCTAAAAGACCTCGAGATGAACGGGCTGGTCAATCGAACTGTCGTTGACAGCAGGCCGGTTATGGTCAAATACGAGTTAACTCCTTATGGAACTACCTTAAAAGACCTGATCGAACAAATGGAAACATGGGGTCGTAATCACCGCAAAAAGATCATAGCCGAAGAGAAAATTAAAAGTTTGCAGCAGCCCGCGTCGTAATTTCAATGTCAAATTGGATTGACCCTTATCGGTGATTTTGTTAAGGTCCCGCTTTAAATTTGCGGCAGTCGATTTTTCTATCCTGTCATAATAGATAATTTTGTCTTTTTTAACATAGGTGAATGTAATTTCCAGGATCAGGACGGACTTTTGGCTTCTATCAAAATTGAAAAGTCATGAGTGAAGTTGAAGAGTTAAAAGGAAAAGAGAGCATTAAAGCGGAAGATCAGCAATATGATTATATTATTGTTGGTGCCGGATCAGCGGGCTGTGTTATTGCACGACGCCTGCTGGATGAAACTGATGCCAAAATATTGCTGCTGGAAGCAGGTGAGCTGCAGGAAAAAGCGGATGTGATTGACAACCCCTTACGATGGATCGAAAACATTGGATCGGGACATGATTACCTTTATCCTTATCAACCATCGGAACTCCTGAACAACCGCGCGATATATGCGCCAAGAGGTAAACTGGTTGGTGGAAGCGGGAGTATCAATGCCATGATCTGGGCAAGAGGGCATGAGGATGACTATAATAGTTGGGCAGATGCCGGTAACAATGGCTGGGATTTTGAATCTGTTTTGCCCCTGTTTAAGAAAATAGAAGATTGGTTCGCTGGCGCATCGGATTTTCACGGTACCGGGGGACCGCTTCATATTTCTCAACCCAAAGAACTGCACCGCATAGATGTAGCTTCCACAGCAGCAGCCATTTCTTACGGAATACCATTTAAACCTGATATGAACAGCAGGGCGCCCGGCTCGGTCAGCCCGACAAGCACGACCGTAAAAGATGGCATCCGGTGTAGTGCTTTTTCGGGATACCTGAAGCCGGTACTTACACATAAAAACCTGACATTGTCTACCGGTGCCACGGTTACTAAACTGAATTTTGAAGGCAATCAATGTACCGGGCTTAATTACATAAAGAACGGCGATACCTTCCGTGCGACGGCGGCGAAAGAGGTTATCCTTTCCGCAGGTGCTTTCGAAAGCCCAAGGATCCTGATGCTTTCCGGTATTGGTAAAAAAGAAGATCTGCAAGATTTGGGAATCCAATGCCTGGTGGATTTGCCGGGTGTCGGCCAGAACCTCCAGGATCATCCCTTGCTGCAGTTGACCTTTCAGGCAAAACAACCGATCGGAAAATTAACCAATAACCTCGGCGGTACGATCATCTACTGGAAAAGTAATGAGGATAAGATCAAATCTGATGTCATGTTGATCCCGATAGAAGTTCCGGTTCAAAGTAGCGAGATCACAGCCACTCATCCCATCCCCGAATATTCGTTTGGTATTTTTGTCGGTCTTGTTGGTGTTAAGAGCAAGGGCTATGTAAAAATGAAAACGATGGCATACGATGGCCCGCTGGAGATTCAACCCAATCTCGTAAAAGACCCGGAAGATTTGGAAGCTTTGGCTGGTGCAATTGAATTGGGTATGGCATTGGCCCAGGAACCGGCGCTGGCAGAACAGATCGCTCAATGGGTAGCCCCTGCAAAGCCGCTGAGCAGGGAAGAAGTGCTTTCTTATATCAAAGATGCCTGCGGAACCTACTTTCATCCGGCTGGAACCTGCGCAATGGGCGACGGGTCCGAATCAGTGGTCAATGAAAAGTTAAGTGTTTATGGCGTCCGTGGTCTTCGGGTCGCTGACGCCTCCGTGATGCCACAGATACCTACCGCAAATACAAATGCGCCTACATTGATGATAGCCGAGTTTATGGCTGAGGTGCTTTTAGGAAAACGGTAGTTCCTTTTGGAAGAAGAAGTATTTTAAGGCCTGTTATGCCCCGATAGAAATTTATTCGGGTATGACAGGCCTTTTTTGTTTCGCAACGGTTTTCATGTTGACTTGCTCCGAAGTTTTATTCGAAATGTTCCATTTTGCTTAATAAGACTCTGCGGGCTTTACTGGTCCAGGTAATCCTGCCCGTGTGAAACTTGTTGATCCATAAATGTTTAGAGATATAGCCCAGGAACTTCAGTATCTCATTTTTTCTACGCGCTTGCATCCGGATTAACGGTGTTTCCAAATACTTTATTTCGGTAATCTATATTTCGAAATCACGAAATACCATGTTTTTATATTTAAAGCTTGTGGATAAAAGGTTGATATTTAAATAGTTAATAATTGGTATTGTAGTTGAAATATATTATACGATTGTCAATGAGGTCAATTCATTTTAAACGGAAAACAAATGGAACTACTGGTGTTTTACGTCACGAAAACAATTTTGGTGACTTGTGTTATTGCCATCGTTTACATCGTCGGCACCCCGGAAGAAAAATCCACAGATTTTTTTTAATCACTGGCTGTGACAAAATTAAATGACCTGCGTGAATGAATAACCGCAATGGCCTGTAAATGTATTGCAGAATATGCGGGTCATTGCCTTTTAGTCAGTACAACTAAAGCAAGCAGAAAGAATTCAGTATAAACAATTATGAAAGCATTTAATATATCTCCGTCCATTACGGTTCGTGATGATGGCTCTCTGGACAGGTACTTTAATGATATTAGAAAAATTGACGTATTATCTGCGGAAGACGAGACTGAACTCGTTTCCAGGATAAAGAAAGGCGAGCTGGATGCCCTTAATCGCCTGGTTACCGGAAATCTGCGTTTTGTTGTTTCCGTAGCCAAGCAATACCAGCATCGCGGTGTGTCGATCAGTGATCTCATAAATGAAGGTAATGTTGGTCTGATCACTGCCGCGAAGCGGTTTGATGAGAATCATGGCTGTAAATTTATTTCCTATGCGATCTGGTGGATACGCCAGGCCATCAACACCGCAGTGATTGAACAGTCACGTATGGTTCATCTTCCATACAATTTTACGACCGTAATGGGTAAATTCAATAAAGGAGTCTCTAAATTGGAACAAAAATTCGCAAGGAAGCCAACACTTGAGGAAGTTTCCGGTTACCTGAATCTGGATACCGAAAAAATGGCAGACGTTGTTGCCTTTTCCGGTAGCGAGATCTCTATGGATAAGCCGCTGACCAGCGAGGTCGGACAGACGCTTCACGATATTATTTCTACCCCGGATTATGGTGTCGATCAGGAGCTGCTCACTGATTCCAGGCAGCTGGTGATCAGGCAATCTATGGCTATCTTAAATCCAAGGGATCGTCAGATCTTAACTATGTATTTTGGGCTGGATATAGCCAGCCCTATTCCGCTGGAGGAAATAGCAGGTAAGCTGGGCATTTCTGTTGAACATACCCGCCGGATAAAAGATAGTGCACTGCTAAGGCTAAGGAACTCCTCACATGGCCCAACTCTAATGTCATGCATTAATTAATTGAATGTCTGTTAAGATTTGTTATAAAGCCTCCTCATCGTTATCAAAATAACTTTGAGGAGGCTTTTTTTAGTTGTTTTTTAAATAGTCCATGACTTTTCCGGAGTGACCGTTGCCATCCAGGAAAGCTCTGTATTTGTACACTATCTTTCCATCCAGACCTACGATAAAGGTTTCCCGGCCGGTAAGAAACAACCAGGGTTTAATACCGAATTTTTTAAGCAGTTGGTTTTCAGGGTCGCTTAGCAGGCGGAATGGCAACCGGTTTTTTAACGAGAATTTATGGTGGCTTTCTACTGAGCCTGAATTGATACCAATTACCTCTGCACCTATATCGGTAAAGTCTGTAAAACTATCTCTGAAAGCGCACGCTTCTGCGGTGCAAACGGAACTTTCATCTTTTGGATAGAAATAGATCACTAATTTTTTCTTTCCTATGATCTCGCTTGATCTAAATAATTTTCCTTGTTGGTCAAGTAGTGTAAAATCCGGGATTGTATCGCCTATCTGTAAATTTTTCATGTTTGATTTCGCTTTAATATTTAATAATACAAATGTCGCTACTGCCGCTCCGGAAAAGTTTAACCTGGGTTAATATCGGCGCGTGCCTCCATTTTTTGTTTTAGGAACGCAATTGATCACCGCCAGGTAGATTCCAGTCATCAATAAGACGCAGGGTTTTAAAATAAAAAAAGGCAAATCTTATGGATTGGCCTTAAAGGTATCTGTATTTTAAATGCTGAATACATGGTCGACTTTTAACCCGGGATTGGTATTGCTTTACCATGATTATTGAACCTGTTATTTCCTTCGTATTCAATCGCAGCTTCGAGATACCTTTTTTTACTATTGTTGATCATAGTTTCTGGGCCGCATCTAACTTGTTTTAATATTGTACAGTTTAAAAGCGAAGACAATTCGCAGAATAACATTTACAATTTGATTGATTATTCCACTTTTTGATTCCGGGTCAATTCGCTGCTTTCGATTTTTCCCGGCTTTACCATCAGGAAAGCCATCAATGCCGCTGCCAGCGCAAGTACCGCAGATGAACGAAGTATAAGTTGATAGGAATGGATAAAGCTGGTATGGTATGCTTTTTTAACTGATGTTGCCTTCACTCCGGTTATTACGCCGGGCACTGCCGCATTTCCAAGATTTTCGGCTTCTTTGATCACCTGTTTTGTCTCCGTCGCTGAAAGCGGAACGGCCTTTATTTCTTTACGCAATTGCGTAGAGAAAAATAGTACAGCCAGCGCCCCGAATATCGCATAGGCGAATACATTGGCAATTCGAGTTATGGCATTATTGATCCCGGATGCTATTCCTGAAAGCTCTTTCCGTACCGCGCCCATTACTGTACTGGTAAGCGGTGAAACTGTGAAGGCCATTCCGGTACCAAATACGATCATGCCCGGAAAAAAAGTTCCCCAATAATCGGCGGGCCCTTTGGTTTGTCCCTGTAAAGAAAGGAAGAAAAGGCCTGCACCCGCTACCAGCGGGCCAAAAGTCAGGAAAATACGGGGGCCAAATTTATCTGACAGGAAACCGGAGAACCTGGTAAACAGGAGAACCAGTATCGTAAAGGGCAAAAAGGAAAGGCCGGATTGCAGCTGGTCGTATCCCTGTATCTGAACCAGGTTCAGGGAGATAAAAAGCATGGCCGAGCCTAATGCCGCGTAGAGGAAAAATGACAGCAAATTTGCGCCGGTAAATGTCGGGTTAGAAAACAGGTTCAGGGGCATCATCGGGGACTTGCTGCGGTTCTCGATCACAACAAAGGCAGCTAATAACACGATGCCTAAAAGCACTGATCCCCAGGCTTGTAAATGATTGCCGGTTGCTGAGGCGCTGCTCAGTGCTCCGTAAGTCAGCGTGGCGAGTGAAGCGGCAATGGTTAGCGCACCTTTTACATCGAGCGCTCCGGTAGGGGCACTTCTTTCGGGTTCCCTGACATAGCGCCACAGCACGAGAAGGGCCGCAATTCCTATCGGGACATTGATAAAGAAAATATATCGCCATAACCCTGCATCTGCAAGCGCACCACCCAGTATCGGGCCGCCTAACATCACGAGTGTAGTGAATGATGACCAGGTACCTATCGCTTTACCCCGTTCATTTTCGTTGATCGAGGACGATATCAGCGACAAACTTCCGGGGATCATAAACGCGCCGCCTGCGCCCTGCAAAAGCCTGCATATGATCAGCCACGTAGCATCTGCAGCAAATCCACAGGTCGCAGACCCTATGGTAAAACAAATGATCCCATACATAAATACTTTTTTATGGCCTAAACGGTCACCCAGTGAGCCGCCAATAAGCATTAAAGAAGCAAGCATGAGCAGGTAGGCGTTTAAGATCCAGAACAGTTCACTTCCGCTGGCTTTTAATTGATGTTGCAAAGATGGCAATACGACATTTAATGCCGTAGCGTCGATGAACGCCATAGACGACGGGAGGACCGTGGCCACCATGATCCATTTTCCTTCGGTGCTTTTTAATGTTATGGTGCTCATTTTTTTCTGCGATAACTGGTAAAACCACTCCGGCAGCAGGTTGATTTACCAGCAGGAATGGTTGGTTTCCTGATTTTGTCCTTTCTGACAGATAAAGCTAAAAGAAATCTATATATTAACCTCTTTCAGGAAGGTGGCTTTTACGCCGTCTCCTTTTAATTTGCCATTGGTTGCCTTGAAAAAGGCCTGGGTATGGCTTGATGCTTTATTGATCTCAAAAGCTTCTTTCGTTCGGTATACTTCGAAGAAAACATACTTTCCTTTTTCACCGATTACTTCACTGGATGAATAATAAATTACATCTTCTTGTTTCCGTGATAACGATACCTGGGTACTGACTAATTCTAAAACTTCATCTTCAAATCCTTTCAGTGCGGTTAATTCAGCGATTACTGTAAATTGCGTTGGTTCCATTTTTTTATTTTTTTAAGAGTTTGGTTTGTTTTGCCTGCCGGTGTCAAACGGCAACGGCAAGATGTGAATGATTGACGTTTCCTTTTATCCTGCTCAGCGACTGTGGTGCCAGGCTTAGATAAGACGCTACATAATCGTTGGAAAACATCTGTTGCAGATGCGGCTCGTCTTTGAGCATTTTTTCATAACGCTGCTGAGCGGACATAGTCATCAGGGTAAACATCCTGTCATAGATGATGAGGAAAAAGCTTTCGTCAAGTTTCCGCATCCAGGTGCCGAATACCGGAATACGCTCCAGCATTTGATCGATATTCGGTGCGCTCCATTGAATAGCTTTGATCTCGGTCAGTGCCTCGATCGTTAAACTTCCCGGAGCATTGGTTAGAAAACTTTTATAATCAGTTGCAAAAAAATTCTTGGCACAGCTAAAGGGCTCATTGAAATGAAAGAACCAGGTGGTCGTCTTTCCGTTATCATCAATATAATAGGAGCGGGCCTTGCCCGATAATATAAAATAAGTGTACCTGGAATGAAGCCCGTCTCGTGTAAGTAAATTTCCTTTTGAAAAAGTCACCTCGCGCGACTGCGCTTTGATGAGTTCAGCCTCGTTGTCTCCCAGATCAACAGTTTTCCTGATGTACGCTATAAGCGGATCGCAAAAGTGTTCTTTCATTTTTTTATGAGTAATACTATAAACCCCCAGGCGTCATCAAATTGAGCCTGCCGGGTCTATAGCAATGGTGTTCCTAAATTTAGCCGTAATGGAAGCGCCTGATCGTAAGATCTTACCTGTAGATAATATCATCTCCATCTGTGCGGCTGATTCATTTCTTATCAGACCTTATGCCCGATGCTTTATTTTACATAATCGTTAATGGTTTCGGCAGAACGTATTTCTGCCTCCTTCGGGTCCTCTCCGGCATTTCGGAGCGCCCGGCGCTGACGTAAAAGATCCCAGTATTGATCTAGTTCAGTTTTGATATGATGTAATTCTTTTACATCTTCATTAGAATGGTCCCCGTTCCTGTAAAGGCTTTCTTCTTTGGCAGTAAGCTTCTTAATGTGAGCCATTGCGGAGTTGTCATTTGCTGTGTTTTCCATGAGCTTTGTCGTTTTTGATTATGAATAGAATAAACGATGTGTTATCAGATACGGAAGTTAAAGGCAATGTAAGGGTACCAGCCTTCTTTGGAGTGCCCCGCAATTACCTGTATAACGGTCAGGCTTGCCGGTGCAAAGTATATCCCACCGCCGGTACCGTAGTGCCAGGTGTTATTATGCTCCCCATCGATCCATACCCGACCGATATCGTAAAAGCCGGTCAGGCCCAATTGCCCGGGTAATATATAGCCTCCGAGTTTGGCCAGTTTCAGCCTGGCCTGGAAATCGTTGAATGCCATTTGCTGACCGGTAAACCTGTTTTGAAGATAACCCAATAGGTTGCCCTGGCCTCCAAGGAACATTGATTGATAAAAAGCTGGATTACCTAAACTGATTCCGCCGCCGATCCGGTCAGAAAGCACCAAACGGGCATCCGGGTCGATCTTTTGAAAGTAGGTGAACTCCGGTTTTAATTGCGCGAAGGATTTTGAATTATCATTCAATCCTACATAGCCCTGCAATTTAACATCTATGGAATATCCTTTTGTCGGTAATACCTGGCTGTCCTTGGTATTGCTGGTATAGTTGACAACAAGGCCGACATGCACCCGGTCACTGGTGACGCTGGCGCTGTCATAGCCTTTTATTAATCCAGGCTGATAAATGGATCTTCCGGCGTTCCCGGCGGCGTCGAAATGATAAAATTGTGCAGAAGGCCCGGCGCTGATGAAGCTTCCTGCGCCGGTCCGCCAGCGAAACGCCGGGTCAAATTGGTAGAGATCAAATCTTGTGCGGTAAAATTTCCGGTAGTCGCCCGTCTTATCCAAAGACGTCTGGTTGCCCTGGCCGAAGAAATTCATCGTGTTGTCCGGCGCATTGATCATCGCCTTCATCGTGAAATCTGTCTTGCCAAATACCTGCATCCACTGACCGTAGTAATTCATACGGAATGCACTGGTCGCAAATGAATGGGTTACCATAAATTCCTGTACGGTTGAGTAAGGAAGTTTTCTGAATCCACTTCTTCCGATATATCTGAACCCAAGACCCAGCAAAAATCCATCATCTTTATTGAGTGTTCCTGTGGCAAGCGGGGTCCAGGTATTGTACGGGTTACTGGTTATGAACCGGGTGTTCAATGTATCACTGGACAGGTGCTTGTCGACTCTGCCGGTTAGACCGGTGAAGGTGACACTATCTTTTTTGCCGTAGATATCGATCTTTTTATAGGCTTGCTGTATGTCATAGATTTTTGTTCCATCAGCTCCGACGATACGTAAGTTGACCGGGGAGTTTGCGTTTTTGATGACAATATGATCATTACCCCCTGCAACATAAAGCCTGACCTCTTTTGTAATATCCGGCCGGTATGCTGCTTTCATAACCGTATCACCGGCATTTCCGTTTTTACCCTGCTTTTGAATGATAATGTGCATGGTCTTGTCATTGCCGCTTACCACAGTTACAAATTCATCTTTATCCGTTGTCCTGACGTCCACGATCCGGTTGATGAAATGATAATATTCCGACATGGCGGCGGGAATGCAATCCCTGCGTTTTTTCAATTTGCCGATTAGTTCTTTATTGCGAATGCCATAGAGCTCTTTGGGCAACCTGTTGATCGCCGCCTCCAGGACGGCATCGTTTTCTGCGGTCACAAATTCTTTGACGATAGCCATCCACTCATCGTAAGGAATTTGCGAATCCATAAATTGCTGGATGAACCTTGTCTTATACAGCGAATATTTAACATGAGGAATATCGCTGCTGAAGTTACCCAGTACCGGGTTGATCCACGGTAGCGAAGCAATATGTGGAAACAGCCCCTGGTTAACGTGAAAAACCTGGTCTCTATCGCGGGGAACACCTGCATAGATGCGTTCTTTCCCTTCTTTGCTCACTGTCCAGCGCCATTGGTCTTCATGCCTGTCCCAGTCACCGACCAACAGGTCCAGCATTCTTGCTTTTAAGAATTCTTTCCCGTCCAGGCGGTTATTGTAACTTTCCTTGAGTTCCCTGAACAGTTTTAAGGTATTGATGGAACTGCCGGTTGGTTCCCGCTCCTCCATCAGGACGACACGTCCGCCAAAATCAACGCCAAACTGGCCCAGATCGGGGTCGGGTGCTAAAACACCGATAACCGGGTGAGCATGGGGAATATTAACCGCATCGGCAAGTGGCGGAACGATCAACGCTGAATAGGGGTGTTGTCCACTATATTCGTCGTCGACCCAATCCACTGCGAACGTTCCCTTCAGGTTTTCCGGGATCAGTTTATCCGGTGCTTTTTCAACGCTCCTGATCACCCATTCTTTGCCGTTGTTATCTTGCAGCCTGACTGATTTGGTTTGCATTCCGCCGCCATTTTGGAGAACTTTCAGGCCTCCGGAGACCTGATCGATCCTGATCACGGGCAACGTAACATTTGCCGCCCATTCTTTCCGGAAATTTTCACCAAAGAACTTTTTATGGGTTTTGCTGACGTTATTATACGAAGGATGCACACTTGTTTTTACGCTGTCTGCATTTTTCGGGATATGTTCCACACGGGTTGCAGGCCCCTGGGCCTGAACTTCGCCTGCGCAAAATATGGTAACAAACAGGCAGGTAAATAATCTATTCATTAGTTTTCTTTGTTAGGTATGGTTTAAAAATTTGTTTGGTAAGCCAATGGCTCAGATATCCTGTACCAATACCGGTGGCTGCCCCGGCAAGAACGTCTGTAGGATAATGCTTTCCCAGGTACATCCTGGAGTAGCCAACAGAACTAGCCCATAAATAAGCTGGGGCTGTGATATACCATTTATGGTATTGCAACGAAATGGTTGTGGCAGCGGAGAAGGCCAGTGCGGTATGTCCCGAAGGAAAAGAGTGACCGCGGCTTGGAGCATTCACATGGATATCATTCGGATAGCGCTCTTCCGGACGCTTTTCGTTGAAGGGTACTTTTATTGCTTCTGTCGTCAATGCGACTGCGGCAAAACTTATTGCCGCTTCGTATACATTGTTTCGCGCGGTTTCATCATTTGCAGCGATACCATAAATGAGGCCTCCAACAGAAGCGATGCCTGGTAACCAAAACGCCGATTTGCTGGTGTTTTTCCAGTATTTTGAATCCGGATGTGCGGGATTGATACTTTTCAGCAGGTTGACGTTCCAGTTCTGTGCAAAACCTGTTGTAGATACCAGGATATTCAATAGTACAATGTATAGGAATTTGTTTTTTTTCATTTTTGATCTATTGGCGTTTAGTGTGTGAGCGGAATGATGGCAGTGGATCGGGGGACTTGTCCGCCGTGAAAAGCCGAAACCAGGATAAAGGCAAGGACTGATGCGATCAGGCCATACATGAAAGTGTTGTAAGCAATTCTGAGCAGCCGGTATTTTTTTCCGAGTACCGCTCCCTGTCCATATACGTCCCTGATCAGGGTATTGTACAAAAAGTCCTTGTCATCCATTATTTTCATCATTCCCGCCATGTACTCGCTTAAGGGCATTTTATAGAAGTTTCCGAAAAAAAGCAGATTGACCTGCTTAAGATCAAAATCAACCTGAGTATAGGTCCCGTCCGGAATGGACGGACGGGTGGCAAGGATAGAGAAGGTCATCGCTACCAGGCTGACCGCCAGCAAAAGGAATGTTGGGTAGGCGAGGTAACCATAGGCATCAAGTCTCCTTAAAACTAAGCTGATGATCGCAGAAAGTATGATCGAGTTAACAGTTATTAAGATATGGGCCTTGTTATCGGCCATATCGCTCAGCCGCTGGTTGTTGGAGGAGGTGATCCTGAACATCGTTTCAATTCCTTTTTCTGGTTTATCCCTGTCTTTTTCTTTATGGGGTTCCAGGTTTTTTTCAGAACCCTGTTCTGTTCCGTCAGTGCTTTGCTTTTCCATCCCTTTCAACTTTTCTTCCATCTGCGCTGCATTTTTTGCTTTGCCGGGGTCCAGTTCTGAAATGCCATATACCGTGTGATAGTGGTGTTGCTCCATAAAAGCCAGTGTGGCACTCAGCCACTCTTTATGATTGATGCTTTTCTTTTGGATGAATTCGCGTTCTTTTCTGAGGTTTTCACATTTTTCATAAAAGCTCTTTTTCGCCAGGTGGGAGAGGTCGGCATCACAAATGATCTCTTCCAGGAGACCTGTTGGTATTTGAGGTAGTTTGGTAGCCAGGATCAGGGCAGATATTTTGGCGATAAGCCCATCTCCAACTTGTTCTTTTTCCAGAAAAGCTTTCATGACGAGGACACTGATTTCTTCGTGCCCCTCTACCTGCTCTGTTACCCCGGTATCATGAAACAATGCTGCTACTTCAAGTGTCCACAGATCCTCTTTGCCCAGGTTATAGGTTCTGGCGATCTTTACAGCGGTCTTGGCGACATATAACGTGTGTTCAAGGTTATGGTACATCAAGCCCTGCGCAGTAGAATTTGAGAAACGCAGCGTTACGAATTTTCGACTTTTTTGGATCAATTTTTTTTCATTCATTGTTGTTCTTGACATCGTATTACTATAAAATGCAGACCGGAGAAGGGTTGAAGTTGGATCGACAATTCCGGCAAACTATTGCGTATTGATTTCAATCCCTGTGCCTGTATTTAAGCAGCTGTAAAACAGTTAGTTGGGTATTATTTTCCTGGTGTGGTTTACGATATATCGGTTAATTTAATTTTGTTTACCGATATAAAGTAAGGATGGTAAGACCTTGGATTATTTGGTGGTGCGTGTTTAACGAACTACTTGCAAGAGCGGGACCGGGTACTGTAAATAAAAAGAACATGGCAATTGCCATGTTCTTTTTAACTGCCAAGTCGATGATGCTTTCCATAAAAACTCATGGTAAGCCCGGCCCTGACGGTTAGTATGTTAGTGGTCGCCAGGGAAGATAAATACATGCTTGCCGTCCCCGGATTTGTAAAGGGACGCAGATACTGCCAACTCGTAATCTTTCAGCTGATGGGTCACAGCGATCTTCACATGAAAGTCTCTGCTTGAAGTGATTCGGATGATATGTTCGAGAAATGCTTTGTCCTCAGGTTTCGGCGGGGCAAGAAGGTACCGGTAGATGTATGGCTTGATTTCTATGCTATTGAAAAGGATATCATTATTATGCAGCTCGAATTTGTCAACGCTCATATTTCCGTTAATGATCACCTTACTGCCAAAGGCTGTAGTTCTGATTAGTTCTTCCAGTACTTTCCCACCCACATTGTCAACAACTCCATTGACTCCCTGGTTAGCTGTCAGTTGCAGAAGTTCGCTTCTTAATGTTTGCTGGGAAACGGATAGGTCTATAACGGCATCGGCGTGCAGCGTGTCATGGCTGTCACCAGTTCTCAATTTTCTTACGATAGAAATGATCTTGATCCCGAGTGTATTTGCGAATTGTGCTACCAATAGTGATATGGATGAATATCCTGCCGTGAGCACAAGCCAGCCATCTTTTTTTACTCCCGTTAGTTCAAGGAGATCCCAGGCAGTAATCAGGTTGACCATTTGACTTGCTTTTAAAGCGGGATAAGCCTGTGGAAGTTCGATGAGCCATTTTTCCGGTATGATAGCATACTCTGCCCATGAATTGTAAAATGTAAAGAAAACAAATGTCCCGACAGGTAGGCGTACATCCTTACCTGTCTTTTCAATGATCCCTGATCCGTGGTTTCCGCCTATCTGTTGGGGGAAAACAGGTTTCTTTGGCTCGGGGTACATATTTTGAATGAACAGGAAATCTCCGGGAATAATGGAAGATGCCACCATACGGACAAGCACTTCATCATCTTTGATCTCAGGCAAAGAAATGTCGGTTAAATAGAGTACATCAGCAGGTGCGCCGATATGGTCAAATACGATAGCTTTCATGATGTTTTGTTTTTAAAAGGCATAATCATTAATTGGAATTAACTGGTGTTGTCACGCCTTCAGTTTGATATAATTATTTTGCTGCACGCTTTGTCAGAATGGTATAAACAAACATGAATTATGGTGATTTGATCGTTAACCGATTAATCCCTGAACATCATATACTATTCATGTATAACATGTAGCGAAGTGCATAAATAGACAAAAATATCTTTATTAGGAATTGTTCAGGCATTTAATCAAGTAAAAGTTCAGCTTAATGACATTGTTCTGGCTAAATCGTTAAAAAGGGTAAAGGAAGCGACAGCGGGGCCTGTTTTTCAATTGTCACAATAAATCGTATTAGCTTTTTTGTTAATAATATACATTCTTACACAAAGCTATTTCCGGTCTTGTTAAGCTGTCATGATTTTGTAATAATAGATAATAATGTCTATTTAGATAAAAAGAAAAGTGGATTTGAAAGAAATGCGTTCTACTTTTGTTCATTGAGTGATTGTTGAAACGAACAATCTTTAACTAAACAAAAAACATTTATGAAAATTCTTTTTATCGCCAGTTCTGCAAAGAACGGATTCTGGCTGGCAGAACTAACACATCCTTACTGGCATTTATCAGAGCGCGGACACGAGATAGATGTCGCGAGCCCACAGGGTGGCAAAACAACGATAGATCCGACAAGCGATCCTTATTTTGAATCATCCTGGGAAAAAAATGACCTGGTTAGCAAAGGTTTTTTGTCAGATAAAGCGCTCGTAGCTAAAATTGAAGAAACGATCGCATTAAAGGATATTGACCCAACATTATATGACGGTGTGCATATTGTTGGAGGTGGTGGTGCCGCGGTCGATCTGTATCCAAACGAAGATGTGAAAAGGATTCTGGAGCATTTTTGGACGGCCAATAAATTTATCGGAACGATTTGCCACGGCTCGATCGCATTAGCGAATATACCCGATAAAGTTGCTGGTGTACATGCCACCGGCTTTTCAAGGGAGGAAGACGCACAGGTGGAGCAACTTTACGGGCTTAATTTTATACCAAACTTCCCGCAGCCGGTAATGGAAGCTGCAGGTATCCTTTATGATCATGTTGAGCCCTGGGGTTTGCACGTGATCGTAACAGGTAAACTGATAACCGGGCAAAATCAGCAATCGGCATCAGAATACGCAATTGCTTATAATCATTTGCTTGCTGGTTCTAATCCTGTAATTCAATATTAACCCTTTATGACACCGGTATGTTCCAATGACTAATGCTTTTAAAACAGATCTCTCCAAGGATTTGTGGCCATGTTCATATCATTTGCTGATCGGGCATTTAATCAGATTATGCCCGTAACGAAATCACTTAGCGCTGGAAACTATCAGCGCTGGGTGATTTTTCCTCTAAATTTTCCATCATTTATTTATTTAATCATGTCAAATCAAACTTTAGAGAATTTACCTGTTTTGTTGCAGGAGGTGAAAACTAAACCGCTTTTTGTTTTGCGCCTTTCTATAGCCAAACCCCAGATCGTTGGCAAAGGGCCGCACGTGAATCGCCTGGTCGGCGTGGCGGAAAGCGGCAGCTTTGAAGGCGAACGCCTATCCGGAGAGGTCTTGCCAGGCGGAAGCGACTGGCAGGCGATCGGGACGAACGGCGGCACCCTGATGGATTGCCGCCTGATCCTCAAAACAACCGACGGCGAACTTATTGCTATTAAATATAAAGGAATCCGGGTAAACCCGCCGGCTGTCCTCTCCAAAATGGAGAAAGGGGAGCCTATCGGTCCGGATGAGTATTATTTGCGTATCGTACCGGTTTTTGAAACCGCTTCGGAAAAGTATTCCTGGTTAAACAATATTATAGCCATTGGTATCGGCGACCGCCAGCCTACCGGCCCGACCTACAGTATTTTTGAAGTACTTTAAAGGTAGTTTCTTACTACCGGGAGATAATTGCAGGTTTCAATGTAGCGGCAGGCTTACGCCCGGCGCGCATTGGAATTTTGTGGTCAACGGCTTGGGGCCTCTTTCCAAAAAAACTCTCATTTGTCCTGAATCTGCGGACGGGCATTAACCCGATTCCTATTGCCGGTGCTTTTTGAATCCATCTTTTCCGCGGGTATCTTACTGGCGTTATTTCATTAAGACTCTTCCTGATTGACTTTCGTTCATCGTGTACCGGCTTAACCTATCCGGTTCATGATTTCCTAAATGCCGTTACTGGGGTGCTGATTTTCACGAAATACAGTTTCTTAGGTGTAGATATATTTATTTAAGTGATTGATGTTGAATAATTTAATATTTGGCAAGTCTATTGTATCCGCTAAAGCAGGGGATCGACCCCGTGATTAAGGTGATTACTTTAAATTATATCAATTATTTATAAATGAAACACGTAACAGCATATGTGATCGATAGAATAAAGCTCCGTCATTTGTTGATGCAGCTTCAGCCGGCCCATCTTCCGCTTTGGGGAAAGATGAAGCCCCAACAGATGGTGGCGCATTTAGTGGATGAGGTGAAATGGAGCAACGGAAAGCGTCCCTGCACATGTATCGTCAGCGCGGAGCAGGCAGAGCGTAACAAAAATGCAATGATCCACTCAGACATCGCTTTGCCAAAGAATTTCTATGCCGGTGATCTGCCGGAGCATTATCTTTCCATAGGCCTGGAGGACGCCGTTGAGCAGCTGATGGAAGAGTTAACTCAATTTGACCGGCATTTCCAAAATGATCTGCAAAAGGAAATGCACCCCAGGTTCGGTCCGCTTAATGAATGGGAGTGGTTCATCTGGCAGGACAAGCATTTCTCTCATCACCTCAAACAGTTTTCGCTGATACCCGAAAATGCTGGCTGGGTCGACAGTGAAGATTTAAAAGATTGTCTTGGAGCAGAAACAACCGAGCTTAAGCTGCCGCGCTACGAGCAGGTCAAAACCATGGCCAAACAAAGTTCGCCGCTTGATTAAAGAGTCAGGTAGGCGGGAGAACCTTGTTTTCACTGACATTAACCATTAGTGTTGATGCCCAATAAGCTGGTTCTTACTGAATTGTTCCAAACAAGTTATTCAAATACTTAAATTGCCGATTTTCAAATAAAAAAAGTTATACGAGGCCTATAGCCGGCTTTTTGATTTGTTGTGTGTCGAAAACAAATCATTCCTTTTTAGAAATATTTTCGATTGTTATTAAAACAAATTATTCCAATGAATCAATTAGTATAAAATAAACATTCATTCACGCAGTAATAATTAGATAAAATATGATTTATTTCCCTATATAATCTTAGTTTTAATAATTCATAACCATTAATCATGGAAATAAAAAAAGCACGTCCTTCGCAACCTGCATTCAAATGGGCATTAATTGGCTTGGTAACTACAATAGTATTAACATATGCTTACCAGTTTCTTAATATTGATCTTACTTCACCAGTTAAGTATTTAAATTTAATACCATTTATCGCTTTCCTGCTTTTAACGCAAAAAGAGTACAAGGAGCGGCTTGGCGGCCATATGACCTTTGGTAAAGGTTTTCTTTCAGGCTTTTTGAATGCTATTTTCGTAGGTTTATTATCCGCTGTATTCACTTATGTATATTATGCAATATTAAGTCCGCAAATGATTGGTAAAGCCTATGCCGCGTCTCGATTGAAAATGGCAGAGCAGGGATTATCCCAGGAGCAAATAGATAAAGCGCTGGAAATTGGCCACAAATATTTTGCGGTCATAAATTCGGGAGTGGCTTTTTTGAGTTGTGTTCTTTTGGGAATTGTTGTGGCCCTGATTGGTGCTGCCATATTCAAAAAAGAATACTCTCAATGGGATGATGCTTTGCTTACAACGACTACGGGTTAATGTTCAATTTCTATAAAGGCTATTGCTTCTGGGTTTATCTTAAACGTAGACAATTTGTTTTATTAATCTGGAATAACTTGTTTGGAACAATCCACGACATATAATTTCACGCAGCATTATAAAACGGCGTTGCAATTTTAAAGGTGGAACAATTTGTTTTATTAAGCTAGAACATTTTGTTTGGAACAATCCATTACCTTCCTGAGACCTTAACTCTCAATTAATACGATGAAAGCTAAATATTCCTTTGATTAATTAATTTTCAATCTTAGATTTACGAAATAGATAATTTTGTCTATTTTATAATCTATCTTATGTTTACAAACGTCAACAAGCAATTGAAACGTTATTCACTCGTTACGGCGATCTTCCTGGCGGGTTGCGCAAAAAAGGAATTACCAGATGGCAAGCTACTGGCCGTCAGCAACGACAGGAACCGGGCGGTCAGCGCTGTTTCTCCACCAGGAGATGTAGTTGGAAAGGTGGCGGTAGGTTACCAGGGCTGGTTCAGTGTCCCAGGCGATGGCTTAGGAGGTCCGATTTGGTGGCATTGGTCTGGAAGCAACCAGTCGCCAACGATTTCCGATCACCTGAAGTCCTGGCCGGATATGCGGGAGTATTCCACCTTGTTTCCGTCGCTACTGCCGGCAATGGGTAACGGACAGCCAACGAAGCTGTTTTCCTCTTACAGCGATCAAACTGTGGATACTCATTTCCGCTGGATGCAGGAAAATGGTATCGAAGTGGCCGCTTTACAGCGGTTTGAGGACTATAGGGACCAGCGTACCATGATCACGGCAAAAGTTAAAACGGCCGCCGAAGCGCATAATGTCAAATTCTATATCATGTATGATATCAGCGGATGGGAAGGTTTTCAAACGGAAATGAAGACTGACTGGACAACCCAGATGGCTGCATTCACGAAATCTAAGGCTTATGCCATGCAAAACGGCAAACCGGTTGTTTGTATCTGGGGCCTGGGATTCGCGGACCGCGCTCAAACGCCGGAAGCGGAGCTTGACGTGGTGAATTGGTTTAAAAGCCAGGGCTGTTACGTTATTGGCGGGGTTCCTCATCAGTGGCACGATAATATTCAACCTGGGCCGAAGAATTTTGAACCCATGTTTAAGGCCCTGAATATGATCTCACCCTGGATGGTTGGTGCCGTTGGTAACAGTCATACTTCTGATGATTTTATTAATTCATACAATACGCCCGATCTGGCTTATTGTAAACTGAATGGTATTGACTATCAACCTTGTATCTTGCCGGGTGACCTGTCAATCGGCCAGCGCCAGCATGGCGATTTTATGTGGCACCAGTTTTATAATATGACGAAGCTTGGCCCCCAGGGGCTTTATATCTCTATGTTCGACGAGTATAATGAGGCGAATCAAATCGCTAAAACTGCGGAAAATGCCTCGCTGCAGCCTGCTGGCCTTGGTTTACAGGCATTAGACGAAGATGGCGTGAAATGCTCGGCTGACTATTATCTGCGGCTGACGAGTGACGGAACTAAAATGTTTAAAAAACTGATTCCTTTAACTACACTCAGACCGACAGAACCAGTGGTAGGGGCAGGGCCTTCGAATTTGCCTCCGTATAACCAGGACATCAAATTAATCGGCTATAACCAGCTTTGGGTTGGCGGCGAAAACGGCAACGGCCCGATGTATTGCAACGTGCCCCATGGCGATGTATGGGAAACATTCACGGTCATCAATGTTGGTAGCGGCAAGGTCGCTTTAAGAAGCATGGGCAAATATGTGTCTTCTGAGAACGGGGCTTCGGCATTAACTTGCAACCGGACAGCTATTGGTCCCTGGGAAGCATTTGATTATGTGATCAATAAAGACGGAACGGTATCGTTACGTGGAACCAACGGTATGTTTGTAACTGCGGGAGACGCAACAAATCCTATGTTCTGTAACAAAGCGGTGGCTGGTCCACAGGAGAAGTTCACAGTAATGATGTAAATGGCTGTTATGTAAACAGCAATATATGAACGAGGGAAAGATGATTTTATCTTTCCCTCGTTATTTTTACAGTGAGCTGTCTTATCGGATCGGGTTCGTTGCTGTATTTTTAACAGGTAAACTTTAAAGAGGCTGACCCTACAGCCTCTTTTTATTAGTAAAACTTTGGGAGGGGATTAAGCCGGGTATCCTGGCGCTGGTGCCAGTACGGATAAACAGGTTCTCGCTCACTCGCAGCATCGAGTTTTTTAACCTGGTCGGTAGTCAAATTCCACCCAACAGCGGCAAGATTTTGTTTCAGCTGGTCCTCATTACGGGCTCCGATGACGATGTTCGCGATAGTCGGTCGTTGTAATAACCAGTTCAGCGAGATCTGGGCAACTGTTTTGCCTGTTTCTTCGGCTATTTCATCAAGAGCTTCTACAATTGTATAAAGGCGTTCAAAATCTGTTTCCGGACCGTGGCTACCGCCCTGGCTGCGGCGGTTATCCTGTGGGATAGGCGCTCCGCGACGGAACTTACCACCCAATTGGCCAGACGCCAATGGGCTCCAAACAATGGTGCTTACTTTTTGGTCAATTCCAAGCGGCATTAATTCCCACTCAAATTCACGATCCAAGAGCGAGTAGTAGGCCTGATGACCAACATATCTCGACCAGCCATAACGTTCAGCAACTGACAGCGATTTCATCAAATGCCAACCCGAAAAATTAGATGCTGCAATATATCGGACCTTCCCACTGCTTACCAGGTCGTCAAGGGCACGCAGAGTCTCTTCAACAGGCGTTACTGCATCAAAACCATGCATATAGTAAATGTCAATATGATCGGTTTTTAGACGTCGAAGACTGTCTTCAGCCGACTTGACCAAATGGTATCTAGACGATCCATAATCATTAGGCCCCTCACCTGTTTTAAAAGTGGCTTTGGTCGAAATGAGCACTTTGTCCCGTAAGCCTTGCAGTGCCTGGCCCAGAATTTCTTCCGCCTTACCACCGGAGTATACATCGGCAGTATCAAAAAGGTTAACACCCGCCTCAAGGCAGAGGTGAACCAGTTTTTTTGCCTCATCGAGTTGGGTATTTCCCCAAGCTTTAAAAAATTCGCCTGCACCTCCGAAGGTAGCGGTGCCAAAACTCAGTACGGGCACGTGTAAACCCGATCCCCCTAATTGTCTGTATTCCATATTGGATGTTTTGTGTATAATGTGAAAAGATCAAATCTCTGCGATAGTAATTAAAGATTTATCAAGATAATAACATAAGCACGAGTCACCGTTCCTTTTGACCTAAAATAGACAATAATATCTATTTTGCGTCGAGCTGATCGGTTCAGTTGAAAAAAAACTTCGAATGGATTGATCCGGCTGAACCGCCCGTTTGGGCTTTGGCGCTTTGTTTTTCTTTTTTTGCCGGAAATGCCGTTGCAATTGATCACAGGCTCAGCATATTCTTTCCTAAAGGTGCTCAGCAAGGCCCAGCTTCGATAATATTTCAGGTATTATCGGCACGTTTGATTTGTAAATTGATCGGAGTGGTCATACAAAGTATAAAAAGTGTGAACAATCTTTGATCCTACACTCATTTACAGTAACTGCAAAGTTGCCTTATCCTTTTCTCCCTGGAAGTACTTTTTAAGCACTGCTTCAAAAACAGAATCTGCTCCGGGTACTTGTGCAAAAAGCGTCATGGATGAACGCAATTTCAAATCGTCAGGGCTGCCCATGATACCAGTTGCACTCATAGACTTTAATTCCAGCAAGGCAGCTGCCATCTCAATCAGGCGCTTACCCAGGATGGGGTGGGCGAGATAAGCCATAGCCTCCGGCAGATCACTGATCGCGTAACGCTTCGACATTTCACTATAACCCAGCCCGCCAATCTGCGGAAAGATATACCATATCCAGTGGCTGCGCTTGCGTCCAGCCTTTATTTCTGTTAAAGCGGTGGCGTAATCACGTTGTTGAGCATCTAAAAAGCGTTTGAGGTTATCGTTACTCATCTTTTTCTTTCTTTTTTTCAAGGTTCGCGAAATGTAATCTCGCCTGTTTAAGGCCGGTTGCGATGGCTTCACCTTCGTCACCGGTGGTCTTTAACACTTCGTTGGCTATTTCGGTAGCCTTATCCCTAATCTTTTTGGGTTGGTTCTTATATGATGGCGGGAATTCGCCGTTGTACCAGGGCATAATTCTTCCTCCTTTGTTTATTCAAATTTTGCTTCAATCGCATGTTTGATGGAAACGAAAACATCTTCTTCCAAGGGATCACCATTCACTTGTTCCCATTTCTCGTTATGCTGCAGCTCTGCGATCACGTTTCCGTCGTATGCAACAGTATAGCTGCCTTCCTGCGCTTTCACCTCAAAGCTATTCATGCCCCCATGATAAAATGCCTGCACATAAAAACTGGCTGTATCTGCGTCCGTATCTTCGAGACGCTGGATATGATCTGCAATCTGTGATTGCTCTTCCTCATCCAGAAAATCCCCTATATAAGCCCATTCGTATTTATCGTCCTGTTTGTGAGCAAATGAACCGATCTCCGTGGTGTCGCCTGGGTTGTCTTCAGTATATTCACCGGCCGGGTCGTTGTGACGCGTCGCCTGCAATTGATAAACACCGGTATAAACATACTTACCTTCTTCCTGATAGGTGACAGGCTCTATTTCGATGTATAATTTGGTTCCGTCCGCGCGTATCAATTCGAGTGAGGATGTAGCAATGATCATGTTCTTAATTGTTATCTAATATTAAGACAATGCACAATTGCCTTTGTTTTATTACATGGCGAACTTCAACATCCTCCAGATACATACAATTTACTCGAAGAGTACCTGACTTTCTGTGTAATAGGTTTTGCGTGAATTTATCTCGGCCTTTAGAATAGTTTCGCCTGTAGGTGTCAGCGGATGTCTGGGTAGATGCACCTGAAGGAAATCGCGTTCCTTTTCCGTGATGGTATCAGGGAATACCTTGGATATATGGTTTTCGGCATCTGCTAAAACAGTCTTAATAGCATTGACAATAACCTCAACTTTGTTTTCGGGAATTTTATTCGCTTTAGAAAACGGTGATATCTTTGCTGCATAGAGGATTTCGTCCACATATGCGTTGCCAATACCTCGCACCACCTTTCCTTCCGTTAAAACTGTTTTGATAGGGTGTGACGTACCTTTTAATGCTCCAATCAGGTAACCTTCCGGGATATTTAATGCGTCAGGAACCTTTGTGGGTTTTGGGTCGAGCGTTAATATCACCGCTTTCTGCCAGTCCGTAATGGCCAGTCCGGTCCCATCAGCAAACAAGAGCTCCGCGATGGTAAATTTATTTTCATTCTTGCCGTTGTACCAATACATCGTTCCATGCAGCATCAAATGAAGGCCTAATACATGCCCGTTTTCGAATGCGAAATGTAGCTCTTTACCTTCCCTGGTGATCGCTGTTAAAGTTTGTCCTTCGAAGGCTTCTTTCAGATCGGATTCCGGAACCTTAAGTTTCCTGGGGACAAGGATGTTGATCTCTCTAAGCCGTTTGCCTGTAAGGCGTTTGGTCAAATTTTTACCAAATATGTTTAAGTCTGGAATTTCCGGCATATGATAAATGTAATTGATAGTAGGTTACTGTTTTCTTTTAATTATAGTAGCTCTCGATTCTTTGCCCTATTTCGTCGATAATACTTTGTGGTAATATTACCCCTGACGCTTGTATCCAATGGAATTGGTCGGTATAGGCAACTGATGCGGTCCACGTCCCATCAAAATATATGTCATAACTCCGTTCGGCCATACTTGCCTCACAATAGATCATTTCATCGCCATACACTATCCCGAATCCAATAACAGGGTTTGCCATTACTGCCAAAATAAAAATTTGCAGCCACAATTGCAATTGCGGGTTGCTTAAGCATAAACTATGGCGTAAACGAACTTGTTTCATTCGATAGCTCAAATATTATGCAGCCACATAAAGTTAAATATAAAACAACTCATTGTACAACTTGTGTTCTTTACTCTTTACTTTGCAATATGGAATTTGGCAGAGTTGACCCTTTAGAATTAGCGGAAATTGACTTCGGGCTACCGGTTGATTCTGATTTAACCAATAAAACCCTTGCAGCATCCGAACTTAGTGATAGCTTAGGTATTCATGTTGGATGTACGAAATGGGGGAATAAGGGATGGATAGGTCGATTATATCCGCCTAAAACCGACGAAAAACAGTTTCTGAATGAGTACAGTAAACAATTTAACACACTGGAACTTAACGCTACGTTTTACACTATACCCAAATCAGAGGATGTAAAAAGATGGTGTGAGCAAGTAGTCGGCAGACCCGATTTTAAGTTTTGCCCCCGATTTCCTCAAAGTATTACACATATACGCAGGCTTGCAAATGCCGAAGTGCAGACGGCCCAGTTCTACGAATCTATAAACGGGTTTGGTGACAAACTTGGTGCTTTAATGTTACAACTTGGAGATAACTTTAGCCCCAAAAGCTTTAATAATCTGAAAAGCTACCTGGAAGCACTGCCAACAAGCACTCCCGTATTCCTGGAGGTCCGTAATAAAGATTGGTTTAAGGACGGCGAAGCCAGGCAAAGACTATTTGAGACGCTGCACAACTTAAAAATCGGTGCTGTGATAACCGACAGCGCCGGTCGGAGGGATTGTGTCCACATGGAGTTACCAACCCCCCACACGATGATCCGTTTTGTGGGAAGCAATCTACACCAGACTGATTACACACGTGCGGACGCATGGGTGCAAAAGATCAAAAGCTGGAAAGAAAAGGGATTACAGACGGTTTGGTTTTTCGTGCACCAGCTAGACGAGAACAATAGCCCTGAAATGTGCGAGTACATTATTAAACAATTGAATAGCGAATTGAGCATCAATCTTCAGGCCCCGATACTTATAAAATAAGCGAGCGTTTATTTTTCCGTCTGCTTGTTACCCCAGTGCTCAATTTTTTAATGCAGCCTTCACGGCTAAGCCTCGCGCGCATATCTATAAACAATAAGGAGGTCAATTAGTTGTATAGGTATGGAAAACTACACGATCACCGTGACCAGGGATAAAGAAGTGCATCATTTTGAAGTGGGCGAGTACGCCCATCACGAAGATGGCAAATGCAAGTTCCGGGTATTCGAGAACGGCACATATGTAGCCAGTTTTACACCCGACAATCATGATTTTTTGCATATCTGCCAAAATCCCGGCGAAATAGCCGAGGATATCCTTCATTTGCTGGCCGATAAAATCGAAGCGCATCACCCGCACGGCGTTAATGATAACATTATAAAGCTAAAGAAATGAGAAGCATTTGGACTGGCTCCATCGGTTTCGGCCTGGTGAGCATACCCATCAAATTATTTTCCGCAGTTCAGGAGACCAGGCTTGACCTGGACATGCTGGACAGCCGCGATCATGCGCATATCAGGTTCCAACGGATAAATGAGAATACTAAAAAGGAAGTGCCGTATGATAAAATTGTTAAAGGTTATAAATACGATGATGATTATGTGATCATTGAAGATGCGGATTTTGAAGCGGCAGCCCCAGAGAAAAGCAAGGTGATCGAGATCGAAAGTTTCGTGGATGTCACTTCAGTTAATCCGATGTATTACGAAACGTCCTATTACACCGAACCGGCTACCAAAAAAAATAAAGCCTATGCCTTGCTCCTGGAAGCTTTGAAAAAATCCGGTAAAGCCGGCCTGGCTAGGTTTGTCCTGCGCAGTACGGAAAGTCTGTGTATCGTTCACCCGGTAGAGAAGGACATCGTGGTTACCCGCATCCGTTTTCAGCAACAGATCCGCGACCAGGGCGAACTGAAATTGGATGATGATATTGCCGTTAGCAAAAAAGAATTGGATATGGGCCTGGCGCTCATTAATCAATATGCCGAGCCGCTTGATCTGTCGAAATACAAAGATGAGTATCACACCGAGCTGATGAACATCATTGAGCAAAAAGCTAAAGGCAAACGCCCGACCATTAAAAAACTGAAACCGAAAGCGGCTAAAAGTGATGATCTCTACGATCAACTTATGAGCAGTTTGCAAGTAAAAAAAGGGGCTTGATATGATGATAACGCTTGCCCCGGAATTTCGTTTTGCCTGAAATTAGTAAAATGAACTTTTCAAAAAATCCTAAACCGACGGCACCACCAATTGTTAACCTTGTAAACAATAATGTTATGGCAAAGACAGCGCATGGCGGTTTTACGCCGCCGAAAGGCAATCCGTCCGGTAACGGACGTGACCAGCAAGGTGAAAAAGACCTTGGCGGCCGGAACCTGGAAAATGAAGAAGAAATAGCCGACCGGTATACCGATGATAACGAAGAACCCGCGGCAAATGTGTCGGAGCGGCATCCGAACCGGAATGTAAATAAAGGCGAGGATACAAATAAGCCTAATCAAAGCCTCGATCTGTGATGGCAGCGAACGTCGATGTACTGGCCTATGTCGGCCGGATGATGGGCATCAGCCGGATAAAGGCCAGTGAGCTGACCGGATTGGCGAATGACGCGTTTGCGGAGGTACTCGATCCGGAACATATCATCGATCAGAGCCCGGAGCGTGATGCGGTGGTGGAAAAGGAGGAAGAACAGGTTGATTTACATACAATCGCTGAACGGCTCCATGTACCGGTTTCAGAATTTCGCAGCTGGATTGAGGATGAAATGATCTTTATTGAGTATGGCGCGAACCTTTCGGAAGGCCTCGCAGCCGAAGAACCGACGGCTTTATCTGCGACCGCTAATTTTTATTGCCGTTGGTATAATGATGTGTTCCTTAAGCACGGGTCTGTGTTATTAAGCGATGAACAGCATCACCGTCATGGCGCGCAGGGCGAGGAATAACCTTACAGTTTTAGTAGCACTTTACTGTTGGCTGTCCGGATCTTTTTATTCAGCAAATTAACCCACAGGTCGCCCTTTTTTTCCAGGCGTTCGGGTATGGTATCCATCGTAAACCTAAAAGGGTCGACCTTGTCTTTCAGCTCTTTCCATTCCAACGGCGTGGAAACGGTTGGGTGTTTATAGGGCCTCACCGAATAAGCGCTGGCTAAAGTATCCGCGTAGTCATTCTGGCTGGGATCTACAAACAGTTTAGTGCCGCGATGTTCGATCGTTACTTCGGTAGTGGCAATGTCCGGTACGTCGTCAGCAATTCGTTGGCAAATCTTTTCAGCTAAAATGCGGGCTTGCGGAAAAGTAAAACCCTGGCAGGGCAAAAACAAATGGATGCCAGTTTTGCCGGAGGTTTTGACCAGGCTTTGTAATTTATATTCTTCGAAGACCTTTTTCGCGGCCTGTGCCGTTTTGATCGCCTTGCCGAAATCTTCATCAGACGGGTCGAGGTCTATGCTGATAAAATCCGGCTCTTGCGGGCTGCTAATGCGCGAGCTCCAGGGGTTAAGATCGATATTACCGAGGTTAATAAGGTATAGCAGTGCGGCTTCGTTATCGCAGACGGCGTAATCGATCTCATTACGTTTACCCCTTTTTGGATGCCGGCGCTGGTCAGTGAAAATATGCAGATAATCTGGTTCGTGGCCTTCCATGTCCTTGATGTAAAATCCGGGTGCCATCGCCCCATCTGGTTTGATATGGAGGGAAAGCGGTCGGTCTTTTAGGTGAGGCAGGATGTAATTACAGATGCTGTGGTAATACGTGATGAGCCTTGCTTTGGTAACGCCGCGCCAGAGTTCCTGGCCGATATTGCTCATGGTCACCGTTTGTCCGGCGAATTCGAAATCCCGTTCGGATTCGATCCTTTTGTTTTCGATTTTTGGCCAGTTGCTGTCCGCGGAGGCTACTACCGGTTCTTTTACTTTGGGTTCCTCGATAATTTCCTGTTCCTGCTCATCGGAGAGTGGTATTTCCCGTACTACTGCGGAGGCTTTTTTATCCAGCCGAAAGCCGAGAAAGGTAGCGGGTTTGCGGATGCGCCCGGTCTTTGTCCAGGTGGCGAACTCGAAGTTAGCGACCAGTTCAGGTTTTACCCAATGGATCTTGGCGCCCTTCGTATCCAGTACTTTATTGATGAAGGGTGTTTTGTCCTGCTCCAGTTTTTGCAATTGGGACAGGATACCCGGCATTTCGCTTTGCTTATAGCCGCCGCCCGAACGGCCGATCCATTCCAGTTCTCCTTTGCTGTTATAAGCGCCAAATAAAAGTGACCGGAATGATCTCACTTTATCCGATTCCGCCCAGCCGCCGATCACAAACTCTTGCCGCTTTCGCGTCGGCGTTTTCAGCCAGCGGGTATCGCGGGCGCCGGGCACATAGGGGCTGTCCTTTCGTTTGGCAACAATACCCTCCAGGTCGAGGTCGAGCGCCTGCTGGTAAAGCGCTTCGCCATCGTCGAACGATTCACTAAAGCGCAGCACTTCGTTGCCTTTGAGCAATTCCTTCAAAATTGTCTTGCGATCCGTTAATGGTAAACCCATTAAATTATAACCATCGATCCAGAGAATATCAAAAACACAATAGTTGATGGGCGTATCCTGTCCGTTAAAAGTTTGCAGGGCATCGAAGTCCGGCCTGCCTTCTTCGTTAAAAACCACCACCTCGCCATCCAGCACCGCATCATGGCCAAATTCTTCCAGCGCTTTGGCAACCGGCGGGTACTTTTTGGTATAGTCCAGCGCGCTGCGGGAATCCATACGGACTTTCTTTTTTTCAATGTAAGAGATGATACGGTAGCCGTCCCATTTTACCTCGTACAAATAATCCGCATCCGGCACAACTTCTTTCGTCAGGGTGCATAGCATCGGTTTGACCGATTTCGGCATTATCTTTTTGATGCCTTGTTTTTTCAGGTCGTCCATGCCAGAGGTCGGCTTTTCTGCTTTTTCGGGCGCGCGGTTACTTTGCCAGACATCAGCCTGCTGGTCGCCGGCCATTTCTTCGACCGTCTTTTTAGACACGACCGATTTGTCCTTCAAAAGGATATCGTGTTTGCTGGCGTATTCATCGTCCGCTTTGATCAGCCGCCAGCCGCCTTCGTATTTGTCTTCTTTAAATTTGATCAGGATAAAGTCGCCTTTGAGCTTATGACCATGCAGGGTGATCTTCAGCGCATTCTTATAATAATTGGACATCATCCAATGTTCTTTAGCGGCCTTATCTTTCAGCTTTTCATCCGCAGCCGGTTCATACCAGCCCTCGTCCCAGACGATGACCGTACCCCCGCCATATTGTCCTTTAGGAATAATGCCTTCAAAATCTTTATAATCGTAGGGATGGTCTTCAACCGGCATAGCAAGCCTTCTTTCCTCGGGGTCCATCGATGGGCCGCGCGGCACCGCCCAGCTTTTTAGTACGCCTTTTACTTCTAACCTGAAATCATAATGTAAATGCGAGGCGTCATGTTTCTGGACGACAAACAAAAGCTTATCCGTGCCGGCCTTACCGCCGGCAGGTTCCGCGGTCTTTTTAAAATTCCGCTTGGCTTTGTATTGTTCCAGTTCGGCCATCGTACATCAGGTTTGGGACTTGCGCTAGTTTTGGTAAACGGCGGGTTCCGCGCCATTGTTCTTGCCATCAGGCGTTTCGAGCGCGGCATGAGGCGGACCAGTCAACGAAAACGTACTGGTGCCTGCGATCAGCTCTTTCTGTGACAGCTCGTCCTTATCCGCCGGGTTTTTGTGCTGACTCTGATTTTTAATTTTGTCTTTCATGGCTTTCTTTTTAGATGGCAAAGCCCCTTGCGGGGCCTTACCGGAAAAGCGCTTTGTTATTTTTTCCCTTCAAGTTTCTTTTCAACCGCAGCGCGCTTATTGCTGCCGGTCGCTTTTTTCGCGGCCTCTACGTTTTTCGCTGTCGTGCCTTCTTTCCTTGCTTCGTATTTCAGTTCGTGCGGCTGCTCCGATACGGAGTTCCTTTCCACTTTTGCGCCTCTTGTTGCCATATTAGTTAATTTTTTTAGTTAGAAGAATAACAAATTCAATATCAATGGGTTTTATCTTTTGATGGAAAAGTTTGAGATCAGGGTCAACGGTGCAGAAGATGTCTTTTATTTTGAGGTGCGTATTCTGCGGCAGGAACATTGCGCCTATCAGGTCTATGAGAACGGCACATTGGTTGCTGTATTTGAACCGGACGAGGAAGAATACCTGCACGTATGCGATAATCCGGGCGGGCTCGACGAAGAGGTCATCTTCCAGATCGGCTTAAACATCGAGGCGCATACTGTTTAATGATTATAAAATAAAATTATGAGTTCAGCATTTGTAAAAGAAGGGGAATACCAAAAACTGAACGACGTGTCGCCCTCATTGAGCGCTTTATTGTTCTATCTCCGCCAGGAAAATAACGGTCAGATCATCCGCGAAATTAAAAGCTTTCACAGCGAAAAATTCGGTCGGCATGTTTACGAAATGAGCGATGGCCTGACCTATGCGCTCGATGATGATAACAAATGGATAGTTATCCTGGATGCGTGTTAAACTACGAGCTGGACCTGCCCCAAATGCGAACGGGAACTGCCCTAGCACCCCTATCGTTTGTCGATCTGATGAATTTACATTGCTCATCCATAAAAGTGAAACGGCAAGCGCTGATAGAGTGGGGTATCGGGAATTAAAATAAAATTAATGATTTGTTAATGCACTATAGGCCTAAATTTAGCCATGGAAATAGATGAAGCCTTAGTAGCGAAAATCCTGACAGAAATCAAGCTGCTTGAAATTGAATATCAGTCCAACCAGGCGATGATCCTGACGGAAGATGATTTGAAATGTAACTTATTTGCAAGGTTGAAACCACTGATGCCCTCACGCATGCCAACGATAAACAAGGATAATTATGGCAGCCCCATTCATACTGAAGTCAAGTTCTATGACGAGAAAGGATTTTTAACGCTGGTACCGGATATTACTATTGTTCATCCCCGGCACCTGAGTATTTTTCACTCCGTTGAATTTAAGATCGAGGCGACCAGGAACCGTAATTTCGGCAAGCTTCCGTCCAAATCTTTTGAACTTGGCGGCCATACGATCATCATTGAATTGAAGTTTTGCCGGAATACGAAGGGCATTCAGGACGAAGAAGTGAATACTTACCAGGCTGATCTTGACAAAATCAGCCGGCTTCAAAATATCGTTCGTGCCAGGAGTAACGGCAATGACAGGTTGTATGGAATTTTTGCATTTTTCAATAAAACCGACTTGGGCAAAGAGAAATTTGAGCAAATGGTGTCCGCGAATACGAATCCTTCACTCCATATTCTGTATAATTCAGGAAAGGTCGATTTTGGAGATGTCGAGATCAGCGAATACGAGCCCGGGTATCGCATGGAAAGGCATTCCCATTGTTGATCGAAAAATTCATCTGCCTTACTTTTTAAGGATATGTCCAACCAGTTCCTTGATTTCTTCGATATGGGTCATGTGTTGTTCGATGAGTTGTTCATCTTCATTCAGGATATAAGATAATTGCAGCGCTTTAATGTCCTTACTGCCGATCAGTTGCCTGGCCCCGGGCTGGTAATATTGCTCCAGTTCACCCTTTGACCAGATAAAGACTTTGTTATCGCGTAATGTTTGCTGTAGCCTCACAAAGGCTTCTTCACCCATAGTGTCGATAATGACCTTTTCACGGTCGCCTTTGGTATAACGGGTTTGCATATAACTGACGATATCGCATAGTTCGGTACTGGCGGGATCGGCCGTTCCGTCGAGAACTTGCTCGAACAATTGTTTCAATACCTGCGCGTCAAAATTCTTCTCGACATTCTTGATCCTGTCGTCGATACGCTGGTAATCAACCTCCATTTGACCGATAGCAGTTTTGATACGCCCGATATCTTCCACCACCGTGGTCAACTTGAGATGATCCGCCAGTTTACGCACTTCGTCTTTGAAACAATCCAGGTCGCCAACGATGAGGTAATCGATCTGGAAACAATCCAGCATCCTGGCGTAGATCAAAAATGCGCCTTTACCATTCACCCGGGCCACGGAAATATTATCATAGTCGAGTTTCTGCCGGATGCCGCTGACTTTATCGACAATGGCCGGTATCAGGAAAACTTCACCACCTTCCACCAAGATAACTTTATCAGCAAAAAAGATCTCACTGTTGTTCGACCAAAGAAAACGCTTGAGCTCCATGGTCACTAGCCCGGAGGTATCCCGGTCGAGTTGTTTAGCGATCGTAAAGTTACCGGCTGCATCCTTAAATACTCTCGTAATATTAAAAAGATCGACGTGCTTTAAGTATTCGGTCGAATGTGTACTGATGATCAGTTGGCGTTCCTGCGTTTCCGAACCGTTCAGGAACTTGTTCAGCTCGGCGGAGATCACCCGGCGGGCCTGCGGATGCAGAAATAGTTCCGGTTCCTCCGCGATCAGCAGCGAACTATTATTATGGTATTCATTACAGTAGAGCGAGAATAAAGCGATGATGACGGCACTTTGAATACCCGTTCCCTTTTCATGGATCGGGCGGTCGATGCCGTCATTGACAAACAACTGGACATTTTTATAGAGTTCATCCTTGGCATTATCCAGGAATTTGAAAGAGATGGCTTTATGGGCAATGGCGCCTTCCAGTAGTGTTTTGACCAGCTGTATGTTACTGGCAAAAACGATATCCACCCGGCTTTTGATTTCCTCGGCACTGTGCCTGATCAGTTCCTCATAGGTTTTACCGGACGCTTCTTCGACCTGCGATTTGTTTTTGTTCCATATACCGGCCACAAGTTTACCAAACCAGGTATAGTGCACCAGTCGGAGTTCTGTTTTATGGCTGCGGGTCGCGCTGATCACCGTAGTAGTTAGTAAAGAATCGCGCAACTTTTTTGACAGGAAATGGCTTAGCCAGAAATGTCCGTCCGCGCACTGGACGATTAGGCCAAATCCCATTTTTTCCTCATCGACCCGCGATTTGCAAAAGAAAACCTTTAATCTTCTCGCGCTCTGTATAAAAGCATACAGCTGCGCAGCCGGCATCCATTGTGTCTT
This sequence comes from Mucilaginibacter lappiensis, assembly GCF_050433765.1. Lineage (GTDB taxonomy): Bacteria > Bacteroidota > Bacteroidia > Sphingobacteriales > Sphingobacteriaceae > Mucilaginibacter > Mucilaginibacter lappiensis_A. Next base: position 120,622 of record NZ_JBNPWP010000001.1, read on the forward strand.
TTTTTGTCGGCCGCCTGAAAAAGTATCGATTACTTCGACCTCGAGCCGGTTCTCCAGGTCGTCCAAGCTCTGAAACAAATCATAGTTAACCATGATTGCGCCTGTGCCCGGATCTTTTTGATAGAAATCTCCAGGCCCTCTTATGCGCGAAAATGCCGATTGCTTTTTAATGCTGAGAATTAAATCCCGGTCAAGATCTCGGCCTTCCAGCGTCACCTCCAGAAACAGGTTTTCAGCCGGCACCTCGCTGACCTCACCCGTGTCCTCATCGACACTTTCATACGTGTAGAAATCATTATCCCCGATAGGTTGAAAGGTAGGGAACTTCTCGCCAACCAGGATCTCAATACCTTTAATGATATTGGATTTCCCGCAATTGTTTTTACCGACGATGACATTTTTGCCATTAGCAAAGCGTACCGTAACTTCTTTGAGGCTACGGTAATTGGATGCAAAAAACTGTGAAATATACATGCAGGCCTGGTTTTAACCAAAGCTACTGATTTACCATAAAATATCGCCGGACTTGTTCACGTTTCTCGTTTCCCGGTAACTGGTAATAGTTGCAACGGAAATGCTGGCCGGGTTCCCGGTAAGCAAGGGCTCGCGGTCATAAAGACCTTGTTCGACCCGGAACTCAATAGCCCCAACCAGTTGAAATTCCTTGTCGGCAATAGCGGGTTTGACTGCCAGGTTACGCGTTTTGAACCGGTTGCCGACACTGGGGTAAACGATACATTCATAATCAAAATCTGGATTAGGGTCTTCCAGGTCAAAGATATTTTCAGACAAGAGTGCAGATAAAAGATATTCATAATGGTGGCTAACGGGTTTGGAGAATTCCCGCGCCAGTAATGCAAAATAATTATTCATGTAACGTGCGCCAAGGGGATGTTGATGCTGACTTAGGGCGGTTACCGCAAACCGGCCTTGCGCTACTTCGCTGTTCACTGCGGCGGCTTCCACGTTGTGCTCGATCGGGTAGGAAACAAATTTCCGCCGCTCCCTGGGTCTCCAGATCCCAACCGTCACTAATTTACCCTCGGGCGGACGGAGTTCCTTTAACGCAGTATCCACGCTTTCTGTGAGGTAAAGCAAAGTGCTGTCTTTGGTGCTGGCCCGGTTATACTTACCGATTCGCTGCAACACTGCTAAAGGGGGATAAGTTAGCGAACGCTGGTTAGTGATGCTGACATCGTGCAGTAGAACACTTTCGTTAACGACCAGGCGGTATAATTCATACGTTACTTCCAGTTCGTTTGTGATGAAAAAATGGAAATTAAAGGCAAAGTGGATATAGTTCCGGAAATCGAGAAAATCCTGCAAGCTGAATGCCGAATAGTCAAGCGAAGCTAATCCTTTATTCAATTCCTGGTAAAATGCATCGAGGGACGCAATAATCTCCATCTCGCCGGCTTCCAGCGGTTCATTACGGAAAAGCTTATAAGTAAGCCGTTGTTCATTAGTCGATGCGTATTGTTCACCATACTGTTTATGTTCCGGAATAGCAGGTAGATGTTTGAACCGTTCGAGCCGGAAGCCACCGCGCTCCCTGAATTTCTTCGCCGAGGCATCCCAGCGGTCGATCGACTCCTGCAAGGTTTCGCGGATATCGGCCAGTTTTGGCTTTGGAACTTGGTGAAAACGCAAATTGGTCGCTTTGCCGCGTTCATGAAAAAGTTGCGCGAAGGCAAAAGTTGCCTGGTCAATGAGCGGAAATAAAAATTCCACCGTTGGCGCTTCGTACCGATAATCGATATTAAAAATGTATTCTATCCGGCTATGAAAAACCTGTCCATTAAACTGGTTTTCATAAACCATATTGACCCTGACTGCAAAATCAAACGTACTGTCCACGTTTGGCCGGGCCAGCCCGATCTCATAGTAAATATGACTTCGGTTAGCGCCCAGAAACTTTTCCGTCGGCTCATGCCGCCACTCCAGCACGGTTACCGGACCGGCTCGCTTAACGGCTAAACTCATTAAAGCTAATAATGAATAAACAAGAGGATATAAGCCAGGATGCCAAGTTTACCCGCAGTACTTTCAGCGCGCCGGAAACCTGTTTTTTAACGGTTTCCTCAGACGTGCCTAATTGTTCCGCAATTTCTTTATAGGTTATGTGTTGCTTGCGGCTCATCTCGAAAACCTCCCGCATCCGCGACGGTAGTTCGGCGATCTCCTTTTCGATAATTGCATTTAACTGGTTCTCCCGTACCCAGTGATCGGTAGGCGCGTCACTCAGGTCCGGTTTTAAATTATTGACATATTTCAGCTTCACCTCATTATGCGAAAAATGATCCACGATGCGGTTACGCACCGCTCTGTACAAATAGCCCGAAAGATAACTGCTGATGTTAATGGTTTCCCGTTTCAGCCAAACGTTGGTAAAGACCTCCCGTAAAATATCCTGCGCCTCTTCCTTGTTCCGCAGCTTATTCCAGGCATGCTGGTGCAAAATGAACTTATAGCGGTGATAGATTTCCGTATAAGCAGACTGATCCCCCGAACGCAAAGGTTCGCGAAATTCCTGGTCCGTATAAAGATAGTACGCTTTCATCAATCGGGCTAGTTCGCTTATCTAAAGTTACTTAAATAAAAAATCAATGTTAAAGAATAAATAGTGTATCGCAAAAAAACGGTTACTTAAAACGGGATATCATCGTCCCCAAGATCATAATCTGGGTCAATTGTGTCCCGGTCTTCTATTTCAGCCATCAGCTTGTCCAGCGCATCTTCATCCAGGCCTTTTGATTTTTTAGCCGATGATTTAATGGAAACCAAAGACATCTCTGAGGATGTGATTTTTACACTGGAGGTATCTATGCTCAGTGACATGTCATAAAATTCAACATCTTCATCTTTCAATATTTTAAAGAAAGGGTCCGTATGTAGGTAAGGTTTTTTTACCGGCAGCCATTTCTTTTTGGCTACTTCATAGGCAACCAGCCAAAATTCATTGTAAAGGTTTTCTGCCACCAATAAGCTTTCCCATCCTGTCGTGTCCAATCCCTTCGGGATTAAACCGGCTGCTTTCATATCCAGAGCCGTAAGGATTATCGCGGCGTTCTGGCTGGCGCTGATGATTTTTGCCCCATTTTCCAGCAAGTCTATTTCCAGCGTTTTAAAAAGCCACAGCGACCAGGACACTTCATAATGGTTGTCGAGATCCTGGTGATAAATGATAAATTCATGAAACGCTTCGCCGATCAGCCCAAAATCCAAATCATATTCTTCATCATTATGACTAATGATCAGTTTTACAACATAAGGCAAGCATTTAGAATCTTTAACAATGGCTTGCAACAGTAAAGCTTCCAGTATCGGCCAGTTAATTTCTTTAAAAATAGTCGCGCTTATTTTAGAAAGGCCATAACTTAAAATTGCATCGTCCGGGAATTTGGTGGCATAAAAAAACAACTTGTCGAAATAAGCGATAATGTCTTTGTGCTGCAACTCCTTGTCTTCGCGAAATTGATATTCCCGGAGAACATTGTACCATTCTGTTTCGATTTGTTCCGGAAGTTCGATGATCTTTTCCTTGGCCTGGTTAAGGTCAAGTTCAACATCCTTTAAAAGTTTAAAAAGGACGGCCCTCGCTGTTTCCAAATCGCTTAGGCTTTTAAAATAAAGCGTATAATCATCTACAACTCTAATGCCTTTCAAGTCGGCAATTTTATCTTGCAAGTGCCGATCGATGTAAGAACAAATGATCTCTGATAAAATACGGCTGGTATCCGGCCCAATGGGAATCCCCATCGTTTGACCGTCCTGCATCTTCCGCACATCCTCGTCCAAAGCGTTCCCCGTTAATTCGTATCTGGCTCTTTTTGCTTTACCGGCAATTTTAGTATGCAACGTCCAAGGAATACTGTGCGTGTAAATACTGCCATAGAAACGCTGGATATCTACTTTTAAAGCATAACGCCTGCCTGTTGCCCGCAGTATCCGCTCTTTCGTGATCTTATCAAATGAGGGCTGTTCTATCGCGCGGTAAGTTGCAGCCTCCTTTAATGGAGAAAGGGATAGCTTAGACTTTGCCGTTAATGCAGTGATATCTGTCCACCCGTCACAGACCGTCTGGGCCAGGCGCAAAAAACTCAGGGGGTGAACGATAGCCAAACTCCGGCGGTATGATTTGGATTTTGGGATCGAATAGGGACTGTACTTAGTGAGTGTCCCTGATTTTTTCTTAGCTGGTGTTTTAGTTACCGGATCAAAAGTATCCATATCCGGGAGAAGCATGCTGATGATCGCAGCGTATCCCTTTGTATTAAAGGGTGGAGGTAGTTCTTCCGGAAAATAACCCTTCTCTACAAGTTTATTTAATTTCATTGCAGCTAAAAATACATTTTATCCTGCATCTTTACATATTACGATGGGAAATACTGTTTATGCGTTGTTATAATTGCGAAACTGAGCTAACTGATGCCAACAGGTCGGAAGAGCATATTATTAACAATGCTTTGGGCGGCCATTTGACCTCGCACGAATTGCTATGCAAACCTTGCAATGATCGGTTCGGCCATGGCATTGACAGTGATATCGAAAAGCAGATCGGTCAGGTCACAGATTTGCTGGGTATCAAGCGGCACCGCGAAAACAAGGACCGGAAAATAAGGATCGAAATGATTTCTGACACGGGAATTGTTAAAGTTGTTGGAAAAAACATGGAGCCATGGCATGAGCTTTCATTAGACACCGGCGATAAAAAGGTTGTTCTTTTTGAATCAGAGGCCAATTATGAGATCCTGAAAAATCGTAAGAAAAAGGAACTGAGTAAAAAGTTCAAGGTAGAAGATGAGGAATACATCCGCGAGCCCGATAAAACAAAATACCGGATCAAAAACAGCTTGTCAGATGCCGAAGGCAACACTTGGTTCGGTGGCCCGGAATTTTTCAGGGCGGCAGCGAAAATGTGCCTTAATTATTATTTAAGCAAAGGTTATGACCTAAGCTATTGCCAGGACGTTACGGCTTACATCAAAGGCGAGAAAAAGTTCAATGATATTGGTTATTTTTATTACCCGAAACATTACGTCATACATGATCTCGGCGACCAGGAGGTTTCCCATATAATCCATATCAAAGGAGATACCTATTACAAATTATTATACGCGTATATCGAACTTTTCAATGCGCATAACGCCGTTATTATATTTAGCCTCAATTACGAGGGCGACCCCATCGATGACACCTATGCTTACGATCTTTTAGAAGGTAAGGAGATGACCAAGGCCATTAAAATGTGGTTACCCAGGCACCACCTGGAAATTATGGCCCTGATCGCCAAAGAGGTGGGTCCGGAGCACGTCCGTAAATTTAACCGACTGGAACGCATCATTGAAAAAAGACAATTACATCAACCATGACACCCGACTACCAGCTTCCGCCGTTAAACGATCCTAAACTATTCGAAAGTTTGATCTGTGACCTGTTTAATGAAAATACGGATATACCATCCTATAAATTATTCGGTAAAAACGGACATCAGCAAAAGGGTATCGATATATTTTCCAATCACATGCGATCGGTGATCCAGTGTAAACTGAAAGACCTGACGAGGAACCGAGCTATACTCAAAAGGGAACTTTTCGCGGATATTGAAGATACGATTAATAAGCTGATGGGGCATCAGCCGACACTCAGTTATGATACGTTATATATTGTAACTACTTTAAGCGAAGACCCTGATTTTGATGAATATTGTGAAGCTATCAGGCTGGAGAAAGGTTTTCAACCAACCGTTATCTTCTGGGGTTGGGAGTCCATTCAGAAAAAGCTGGCCAATACCAAGACTACGATCAAAATCTACTACCCGAATTATGCCCATTACGCTGCACCGCGGGAAGACCTGATCAAGTACCGGGTCGAAATGAAGCAAAAGATTGAGCGTGACTTTGGCCTTTGGCTGAATTTTGATACCGGCAAACGAACTCGAAATTCCAAAATGATCATCCACTCCATTGACGACCAATATTATCCCGCTCATGTTTACAATACCTACGAAGAACCCCAATGGTTCGGCGGTGAGATCAGCAGGTTGAGTCATAATGGGCTGGGCTTTGTGACCGGCATCGTCAATATCTACTTATTCGAGGACGGCCAATGGACGAGCGAAAAGCCGCTTGAAGAAGCCATGACTATCAAAGCAGCGAGAATTGAGGTCGTTGCTTTTGAAGACATCCTCCAGTACGACCTGAATGGCGATGAGCATTATTCGTCCCCGCACTTTTATTGCAAGTTCAACCACTCCGGACGGCCATTCGTCGAAACCTATTACCAGAACCTGGACCCCCAAACAAAAAATAGACATATGTTTTTTGACAACACTACCCAAAAACCTTATTGAGTTTGTTGTCGCTCTTCCATTACTAAATGGATCACGCGGCACCACTCGAACTCATCTAGTTCTTCGAAACAAGCCAAGTAAGCGCCAATGTCTTCATCGCTGACAGAATCCATCACAAATCGAATATCGTTTTCTGGCATTTTTCGGATGATATCCAGGATATAAGGATATTCAGCTGCTTTATTGACGAGTTCTGCTATGGCCTTCAGTGTAAGGTTTAATTTCTTTTGGTCTTCAGACATAAGGCAAATATAGCTTTATTGCGGCACCGGTTTTCTGGGGGGCCTCAATGTGTTTTTGCAAAAAGCGAGTAAATGCGGACCTTCCATTGCTTCGTATAAGGCTGATAAGTCGCGGTCACTGCCGGTTTTCTGCACTAGGAAAGATGATCGGCCTATTCCGCTCAGTGTCGCGCCAAGTTTTTGAGCGGCAGGCATGATATCCTTTCCAGGCTGGAGCAATTGATTGCGGAATATTACTACGATGCGGAATTATTGCAAAAAGGACGCCCTATGTTGTAATACCGGTCAAAGATAATTAATTTATCGGCCTATTACCTAAGTGACTTGCTGCGCGACCTCCGCGCAAAGCATCCAGCAACACGTCCTTAATTTTGCCATTAAAAAAGCAAAAAAGCCCGTTGGCGACAACCCACCAGACAGTAAGCAAAATCGCTTATCAACTTAACTTCGGATACCCGCAATCTTTCAATAAGTTATTTAAAAATAAAACGAAAGAACTCAATGGGTATAGTTCACTTATGAACTATTTTCACAAGACAAGCAACGAAATCAATACAGATACTACCGGTAAACATTCGCAACGCTAAAGCCAAAAATTATTATCCCGGTTAAAAAGTACGATGTGACAACAATACATTTCACGGAGAAATAATGGCTCTGCGCTGGTGAAATTCAAACTGAAGGCATTACCAGCTATTGAGCCATTATGGGTTGGGGCGACCCATGCAAAGTAAAATTGACTTTCCTGTCAGAATTTGTAGCCAAGCGAGATACCAAGACCTGAATTTTTGAGCTTGCCATCCCGCTCTACACCATCAATGTGCGGCTGCAAATTCGCCAACCCGAATTGTGCGCCCAATTGAACAGCTAGTTTATTGAAGAACTCATACCCCGCTAAAAAATTCAATCCATAATCCAGTGGTTTTCCATAGATATATGAATTAATATCCCCGCCATCCATCGCATTGTTTTTAAAAATAACGTCTCCTTTTTTCCTACAACGATATCCCCAATAGCTGCATCACTGTCCGACTTCCAATTACCACCGGTTCCATAGCCAATATAAGGCCCGGCACCAAGCAGTAGATTGCCGCCACCTAGACGTGGTTTATACAGTAAACTGACCGGTAATTCTATATAAGAAGCATTAACTTTAAAGTTGCTGGCGGAGCCATAAAAGCCGCCGGTTTCCTGCTTATACCCTTTACGGGAATATTGAGCTGCCGGCTGTATATAAAAATTACCGCTAACAGGAATATCAACCGTGAGACCAAGGAGAATACCCGGCACTGATTGGGTGTTTATCTGATTGCCGTTTTCGTCTTTCATCGTTACATTCGAAAAGTTGACCCCGGCTTTTATACCAACTTTCGTTTGAGCATTCACCCTGTTGGCGGCGGTAATTAAGACACACAGCAATATCAAATTATGTAATTTTCTGATTTTCATACAACAGATTTTTTAGCGGTAAATGTAATTTGCTTTTTATGTGATACGTACTTCAGTGTTCAATCGCTACAATTAAGGTGATCATTTTGGAATTGGTCAAATGGGTCGGACAAGTGCAGGGTAACAAATAACTGGTGGCTCTCTAATTTAGGCCGCAAATCTCAAAGCGATGATGAGATAAAAAATAATATGCAATAGGGCAACCCCTTCAGGCCAGGCTTTCCGGTAATATCCACAAACGCACGATGCCCACTATCGCTGTTGCGAAAAGTGAATGGTAATACATTACCTGCAGCCGGAGGCTATTCAGGTAAATGATGTTTAATCTTTCTGGCTCTTGGGCAGTGCTTATCGCCTACGGCTCCAACGGCATTTTTTTATTAAATCAATGAATATTTTTAGGCGAAACGGGTAAAAAGCGCAGCTAAAATCAAGCCCGGAACTGTCGTGGGGTTTGCAAAAGACTACGGCATAAACGGCTGCCTCCCCAGAGGGTCCCCTCCAATTATTCCGTTTCCTTTTGCCCATTGCCGGGCTTTACGATTTGCTTTCTTTTTTCCCTTTTTCTTTTAAAAATAATCAATCAGGGCAGGGGCGCGAGAGAAAAGCAAACAAATAATTAATTCATTCAAAATCTTAAAAGTATGTTATTCACAGGAAGGTTAACCGCAAACGCAGAAGTCAAGACGGTTAAGGGCGACAAATCAGTAACCAATTTTACCGTAGCACTCAACCAACGCTACAAAACCAAAGCAGGCGAAAAAAAGGAGAAATCCGTATTCGTGGACTGCGCCTATTGGGTCAACCCCAAATTGGCAATTTATCTCACCAAAGGAGCAATCGTTGAAATTTCGGGATGGGTGGAGGCGCAGGCCTACCAAAACAAAAAAGAGGAGCTGCGGGGCCGGCTCAACTGCACCGTTAACGACATCAACCTGTTCAGCACTCCCGCAGGCACAGGCGAAAAGGGAAAGCAATCAAGCACCGGGGGTAAAGACATAAGCACATTTATGATCGATTCCCCTGCTGCCCTCGATACCACCGGAAAGGACGACGACGACGATTTACCATTCTAATCCCATCTACTTACCAAATTTTCAACAAGCAAAAAACAAAAAGATTATGGCACATAACTTGAATTTCAACGCAGACAACAACGAATACGCCTTTTTTAGTGTAAAGCAAAGGGCGTGGCACGGTTTAGGAAAAATCGTAGAGCAATACCCGACCAGTGCTGAAGCCATCAAATATGCGGGACTGGACTACACCGTCGAAAAACGACCGCTTTTCACTTTCGACACAGAAAACCATACAGGCGACCCCGATTCCGATATTTTAATACCCGAAATCGAAGTTCCTAATTATTTCGCCAACGTTAGAACCGACACCGAAAAAGTGTTAGGGGTAGTTGGCAAGGATTACCAAATCGTGCAAAACATAGATGCCTTTGAATTTTTTGATGCTATCGTAGGCGGTGGTGATGGTATTTTATACGAAACAGCAGGTGCTTTAGGCAACGGGGAACGCATTTTCATCACCGCTAAATTACCGGGTTACATCCGTGTTGGCAAGGATGACTTTATTGAAAAATACCTTTTTTTAACCACCTCTCACGATGGTTTCGGCTCAATCACCGCAGCATTTACACCGATTAGAATTGTATGCAACAATACCCTTAACGCTGCCATGCGTAACCACACTGATGCCATTAAAATTCGTCATACCGCATCTGCAAACGACCGCCTGAAACAGGCGCACAAACTTATGGGAATCAGCAACAATTTAGCCGATGAATTGAAGGACGTTTTCAACCATTGGTCAAAGGTGCGCATTACCGATGCCGAGGTGAAAAAACTGATACAGGTTGCTATGGTGCCGAATAAGGAAGTTTTAAATAACCTGATGGCAGGCAAGAACGATGAACTTTCCACAACCTATACCAACATAGTAGACAAGGTGTACGAATATGCCATGAGCAGTCCAACCCAGCAAATGGAAACCACAGCGGGAACTCTGTTTGGGGCATATAGTTCGGTCACAGGCTATTTTCAAAACGTCCGCAATTACAAAGACGGGGAAGCAAAATTTAAGTCCATCATCGAGGGAACAGCCAAGCAAAGAGCGCAAACCGCCTTTGACCTGTGCAGCGACTTCTCCAAACACTTAACCACCAATTTTTTAACACTTAACTAAACCCGGACGGGGGAGCAATTCCCCCGTTTATCCAAATTCCTAATAGCAATGGAATCTAAGAACAGAATCCCAAAATGGGTATTCGTCATGGCCGTAGCAGATTGCAAAGATGTGTATGAGTTCGCCTATAAATACCGCAAATCTGAAAGGTTTACGGGGCGGGGCATCGAATATGAATTTGCGGTTATTCGAAGCCATCTGGACGATTTGGAAAGGCACGGCTATACCTCCATTTCCCACCATGATAATATCACAGGCAAAATGGTCACCTACATTCCTCAAACTAATTAATCATATCATGAAAACATTGCAATCTTTCACCAACGTCGATAAGGCAAAATTAATACATGCCCTTTTTATACAGGAAATACCCGGCTTTTTAGCCCACACGCAAGCACTGTCCGCTTACATGAGGGACAACCCTGATGAGGTGCGCAAGGTTTGGAAAAATCAGTTGTTTGGCGTTGACTTTTGGTTTCAGCTTGCCGAAGATGCCGACCGCAAAATAAAGCGGTACGGTAAGCAACTGGAGAAAAGCAGCAACGTGTTTGCCGACCAGTTATTCGAGGGTTACGGTGCATTATACCTGCACCATTGCCTGACCACCTACACCGCGAAAGGCAAACACAGCGACCCGAAATTTAAGACAGCGGTTGACCTATTCTTTAATCCATAACCTTTTAGTAATTAAAACATGACACGTTCAAATCTTCATATCACCCTGAGTAACGGGGACTATCTCAATTGCGTTGCCGATAGCAGCAGCGCACCCGAACAAGGCTATTTCGTCGAAAATGTAATTCTGCCTTTGCTCAATTTACAAGATGCGGTAAAGGAATTAGCACTCATTCGGGAGCATTGCACCATGGACGAACAGCGCATTAACGCAACATACCGTTATGAAATCGACCTGCCCAATTCAAAAATCACTTTATATGAGGAAAATTATATCAACAGTAAGGATGCCTTTAAAAAGGGGCTAGATCTCACTGGCCGTTATATCTCATACCTCAAAAAAATAGAGAACGAATCGGGCAAGGCTGTTAAAAAAATGTTCAAGCATCTTTCCAATAAGGAATTAATCAAACGTGCCAACAGCAAGCCCGATTTTAAATGGGACGACGAAGGCACGGAATTAATCCGCAGGAGCATTTTATCAAACGGCGGTTTTATCTACAAAATGAAAGGAAATACCCTAGTCATCCTGAAAGACGAATAAACATCCCCCAATAATTCACCAATAAAATATTAAAAATGACAACTAATTTCTTTCAAAATATAGCAAGCCTGAACCTTGCAGGCACATGGAATATTGTAATTACCACAGATGAAGCGGGTAATCTTACCGTTTCCGAACTCTTTAACGCCACCTGTGGCGACAAAGCCGTCAAGACGATTATCCCTTACACCCTGAAAGGTACAGCCGAGGAATTAGATAACGGTTGGTTCGATATGATAACCGCACCCGTTGCAAAATCCGCAGGCCTGCAATCCAATTTGGAAGCACACCTTAAAAGTATAGAGGCTGCCAAACTTGCCTCCAAAATGGAGCAAGACAGAAAAAATAAAGAAAAGACACAAGCAACAGCAACTACCACCGCTAAGAAAACGGATGGTGTGGAACTACCGGAACCAAAAGTGAGCAAGGAGGATAAGAAAAAAGCTTACGACGATACCATGCTGCAAATAGATGAATTAATTAAAAAGTTAAAGTTTAGTGATGCGCTTGCCATCCTGCCTGTGATTGAAGACTATCCCAACAAGGAAAACGAACTCAAAAAGAAAACGGAGTTCTTAAAAACACAAATCAATTTCTACGAGAAAGCATTTGCCAATTATAACGCCTAATCCCCAAAGCCATGTTAGCAACACAATTACCACGAGTTTTTATCCATACCGAAAACGGTCAAAGAATAGTCTTAACCGATCCCAACGAAGATTTTAGCCCCGAAGCGGTTTGCAACCATTTCGCAGGTTTGTATGCCATACTGACCACCGCCAAAATCAAAGGCCCCGAAATAAACGGGGATTGCAGGGAATACGAATTTGTATCCACCATCGGCACAAAAGGTTAAGCCATGAGAAAATCAAATCAAGCATTAATTAAGGAACGCACCCAACCACAATGGAAAATACATCAGCAAATCGCCCAATTCGCCCAAGACTTAGACAGGCTGCCCGATGCGCAGGAAGTAAGACGGAGCAGCCCGCGCTCGGCACCGCCGGAATTAGTACCGATGGTTTTTTAAGGCAATGCTTTACGCCCATGTACGAAACAGGAGCGGAGATGCCCAAACGTTCGGAGACAGAGGGGGACTTTTTTAAGTCCCTCTCCATTCTGAAAAAACATTACTCCCTTGATATGATTGCTTACCGCAAGCTGCCTTACCCTTTTAACATCTTAATGGCAGGGCAGGAGTTAAATGCCAAACTGAAAGATGAATACAGGTTTAGGGAATTATTCATTGTAAAGGAGAATGAAAAAACGACCATTACTGTCAAAGAATCCCTCCGCAGGGAGTTCAGCCTGTATTATATTCCGGTACTGCCTGTTTACAAAATGTGGCAAATCCCTGAACAACAAAGTTGTGCGGAACTTTTAACCGCCGTGTTTGCCTATTTATATATCGAGGCAGGGTTAAGCTATTACCGTGACGAGGATACTTACATGTTTTACAACTACGAAATTTTGGCGGACTGGGTAGAAGATGATAAAGACAGCGCAGACGAAGAAGATTATCAAAATCAAAAAAAAGCCGTTGATACGGCAAACTTAGTCGGGGATTTTGTTCAACAGAAAATGATGGCCGAAGGTTTTCGCCACAGCCTTGATACCCTCATTGATAATTTTAGGGCGGTCACGGATTTTGAAACGCTAAGTTTAGCAATCGCTAAAAATACATGGCGAATATGGCAAACTTATCCCGATGCCACCCTGTACAGTCATGCCAGTAATCCCTGCAATCTTGATGATGAGGATGCCGACGATTTTTATTATGCAGATAACAATTATGTCGGTATGAACGAACACATCGGTTTTGTTGCCAGTGAAACCGATGTGCTGAGCGACTCCTTATTCCGGATGGTGAATGATGATTTTAATGAAAGACCATCTTTTCAAGAGCCGGAAATAACCACCCGCTTTGGCGAAAAACTACCGCAATATGCCGACCAACTAGCCTGCGAAGACCAGTTGCTCGAATTGATAACCGATTTATGCTCCCTTTTTTATACACAGCCATGAAAGATTTAACCAACAGTTTTGGCAGTTTATTCCATCCCGTAAAAGCCTTGCTGATTTATCAGAAAAGCCAACATAATATGAAAAATGATTATTACATCGAAAGCTTTGACATTGACGAACAGGGTAGCCCGTTCAATGCGCACCCCCTGTCGGTTAACGAAGCGGGAAAACTGGCTAAATCGCTGCAGGCGAACGAAAAGAAACCGCAGGGTTTTCTAAATCCAAAAGGGTTATTACCCAAAAATGTGCTGTTTTTGAAAAGCACCGCAGACGGTTATGCCGTTTGGCACACGCCACCCCAAAAAGTAAAATTGCTATTTACGCCATCCCTCGCAATCCAATCGGGGGAGGCAGGTCTGCCCGCCCTGATTTGGCGGGCAGGCAAAAACAGCCTGCAAATATTTGCTGTAAGGGAGGTTGATTATTTCGAGGACACGCCCCTTTGCCATGCACCGTTTTTTAACGTTTACGAGGATGGCAGGGTTTGTATGGGAAATGTACAAATCCGTATCCCGAAAGATTGCGGACTGGAGCAGTTTATCGAATTATGGCAGGATTACTTTTTTAACAGTTATTTCAGCCACCTGTTTGAAAAGCACCAGCCTGTTAAAGGCAACATTGTGCAGCTGTGGCAAAACCTTGTCGCCACGGGCGAAGAATTTCCGATTGATGTATTAATCAATAACCGCTCACAACTCAATAACCTCATCCGATGAAAAATCCAACCGCCGTACATTTTACAGATAGTTATTTAATTAATCCAACCAATCCCATAACCGTCACACTAATTGGGGCAGGGGGTACGGGCAGCCAAATGCTAACCTGTTTGGCAAGAATGAACCAGGCTATGCTTGCACTCAACCATCCCGGCATCGTAGTCACGGTTTATGATGATGATACCGTGAGCCCCGCCAATCTGGGCAGGCAATTATTTGCTGAAGCGGAAGTCGGTTTATACAAGGCATCCGCACTCATTAATAGGATCAACCGTTTTTTTGGTACGAACTGGAAAGCAGTGACCAAACGCTTTGATAGTAAGGTATTTTCAGGCGGGATAAATGATGGAAACGCCAATATTTTTATTTCCTGCGTAGATACTGCTGCATCCCGTTTTGCTATTGCTGACCTGCTGAAACAGTTTAAAGACCTGCAAAACTACCTCCGTAATAAACCGCTTTACTGGCTTGATTTGGGTAACAGCAAGGATACAGGACAGGTGCTGTTATCGACCATCGGAAAACGAAAACAGCCGAAATCTACTAAGTTTACACCTGTCGAGGACTTGCCCTTTGTTACTGATAAATTTAAAGGCTTGCTTGAGAATGCCGATAGCACCGACGATACGCCAAGCTGTTCTTTGGCGGAGGCATTGACCAAACAGGATTTGTTCATCAATTCCACGCTAGCTAACATGGGTTCTTCCTTGCTTTGGCAACTTTTCAGGGAGGGGATGATATTTAATAACGGGTTCTTCCTGAACCTGAAAGAGTTCCGTACCCAACCGATTAAAATCGAAGCGCCTGTGGTAAACATGTACAACGAACCTGAAAAACAGGCCGCTTAAATTTTGTGATATGATAATTTGTAAGAAAGGTAACCTATTGGCTGACGAAGCCGAAGCTTTGGTTAACACAGTCAATACAGTAGGGGTAATGGGTAAGGGCATTGCCCTTGCCTTTAAAAACGCTTTTCCTCATAATTATGCACAATATAAACATGCTTGTAATAATGGCGCATTTTTCATGGGTTCTATACTAGCTGTTAAGGATATTAGCTTGCTATATGGTGAAAAAGTCATTGTTAATTTTCCAACAAAAACTCTTTGGCGCAATCCGTCAAGATACGGGTACATCGAAACCGGCCTCGCTGAGTTGAGGGCTTGGATGATCGAAACAAAAATAAAAAGCATCGCAATTCCTGCTTTGGGTTGTGAAAATGGGGGACTGGATTGGCAGATCGTCAAACCAATGATAGTAAACGCAATAGGAGATTTGGATATGCAAATAGCGATTTACGGGCCATCCTAAAAATCGCGGCCTCCCTGCCACTTGCTCCTTTCATCCGCAACAGGCAGCTCGGCATTGGGTTGTAGCCTGAATTCTGCCAAATCGACCGCCGGCCGCGGCCACGCTCGCTTTGTCAAAACACAGGCTCTTTTAAAAAAATCGCGGCCTCTCCGCCACTTGCTGCTTTCATCCGCAAAAGGCAGTTCAGCGTTGGGTGAGCGCCTGACTTTCGCCCAATCTTCCGCTGGCTCTCGCCACGTTCGCTTCGTCAAAACACAGGCTCTTTTAATTTGAATACGAATGGTTAAGCTGGATATAGCCTGATTTTTTGTGCCATAAGAGCAAACTGTAATGGAGATAGCTAAACAGTAATCAATTTGCCGCTATCAAAGTTTCTGTTCTCTCCTAAATGAACATACCCAAGCTGATTGGTCAGCATTTGAGTTTCCCCAATCTTAAAATCTCCCACGTTTCTGTGGTGATGCCCAAATATCCAGTAATCGGGCGCGAATTTTTCGATCAATTGATCCAAATCCACTGCGAATGCCTGGTTTAAAATTCCTCCTTTATATTCTTCTGGATAGTGCTGCAGGGTAGGGACATGATGCGTGATGACGACCGTCTTTCCGTTAAACTCTTTTGCTAATTCCGAATCCAAAAAGGTTAAGCTTTCTTTGTGCAGGTCATTGAAATTTTGTGTGGTGAAAGGCTGTCCATCGTTTTTGATAAGATGAAAATCATTCATGCTGCGCTCTATTTGCCAGGCTGTTGCCAAATTTATTTGAGACCACATCGTAGAGAATATCAAACGGAATGAGCCCCATTCGAAAGCAGTATTATTGACCAAATAAACGTTCGACCTGATTTCTTCCAATACCTCACCGGAATATAAGCTGATATCGTTATGGTAAAATTCGTGGTTGCCGGGTAACCAATAAACTTCACGGAAATCCCTACTGATCGCATCAAAAAAACCGTGATGTGCTTCAACCTGGTCTAAGGGCACAATGTCACCGGCCAGTACGAGGATCTCGCCGGTCGGCTTCAATGGATGGGCTTTGATATGCGCGGCGTTTTCTTTAAATTCTAAATGGAGATCGGAGCAATACTGGATGGTCATATTAACAATAAAAATAAGCAATTACCCCGATCGGGAAATTAGAAAATCGACAATATTATCGTTAAAAGACAATCCGGATTTGAGAAAAGGAAGGCTGCATTCTGCAGCGCTTCTTTTTTTAACACCATTCCTGAAGTTGCCTTATTAAGCGGTCGTTCTTCAAATAGCTTTGCTGCCACGCGGGATCGGGATTCAAATGACTCCAAACGTTTTGATTGGCAGCCTTTTTGTCCGCCTTATACGCCCGCCAGCGGTAGTGCTCAAATGTGGAAATACAGGCTACGGCATAATGCCTTGCCAATGCTTTATTGCCGGTGATCACGACAAAGTTCTCATCGTTGCCCTGGCTCGCGCTTTTAGAAAAGTTGTGAGATCCGGTCACGACGATGGGGTTGTCACCAAATGCATCGATTACAATCATTTTTGCATGGGTAATGGCATAACCGATTTGACTTATAAAAATGCCTCGGGTGACTTCCTTGACCCACCATGCAAAATCCTTGGCAATACCGTCAGGCTGCTTCAAATCAGTGGTATATGGCTTTTGTCCCTGTTCGTCATTAAGGCTGAAATTTTCTTCATTGGTTTTTATGACCGTACTGACAACACCGCGCACATACATGCCTGCTTTTTTACTTTGCGCCACAATGCTGCCCAGCGGTTCGCCGCCCGGTTGAAACATCACATACAGAATGGAACTTTTGGCGTTGTTCACCAGGTTTTGCAGAAATTTAATATCGACAGGAGTAACCCCATCTGCTGCTTTCTCGGTGCGCGTGAACCAGGTTTGGATATTACCCTCTAATTTGGGTTGGTTTCCGTTGAAGGTGACCAATGCCGGAGGAAAATCGCTTCCGGCAGCTTTGAGTTCCTTCCAGTATTCGTAATAAAGGCCGGCTTCAGTCGTATTCTTGATTAATATGCCATTATTCAGCTGCGTACATAAGCCGGTAGGTGTCCAGTTCGTGCTGCCCGTCCACACAGAGATTGCCTTATCTGTCCGGTTATCTACGGTAATCAGCATTTTGTTATGCCCGAGGCCGAGCTTGGCCAGTATGCGATCATAAACATCCACACCGGCTATTTTTAATTCACCCCTTACTTCTTCGTTTTCATCAATATAGATGGTATGTCCATCTTGTTTTTTTGAATTTGAGCCATCGGTAAGGATCACATGGGCACGTGATCCGAGTAGTTTCAATTTACTAATTAGTTCCAGGTCGCCCAATTCGAATAAAGACGCATGGATGTCCAAGAACGGATTTTGGATGGCTGCGTCCAATAATCGCAGGATGGCAAGTCTGAGTTCACCTGACAGAAAAATTCGAAGCGGTTCCTGCAATATTTTGACGTTCTTAGAAATATCATCAGCGCTCCAGTTTTTCTCACGCGCAATACGTGCGACATATTGCGACATGACCGCTCCACGGTTAAAATATACCTCCAGATCATCATCCGCCATCGCGTTTATCTTAATTTCATTCGTCCATTGCGACTGCGCGATCACGTCAAGGACTGTTTTTCCAATCGCACTAGCGGCATTCTTGCCCATACAGGAAATTCTGTAGCGAACACTTTCATTGTTGTTGGCACCATGCTCAGTCCAGTCATAACGCTGAAAGGGCCATACATTGGAAGGTTGTGACAGCGTTTCAGGTTTATTCGGGTCAATACCGGTGGCATCAAAGCCGACACGGTTGCGTAGGATTTCAGAAGCTGTCCAATCGGCGCTGCCGATCCTGCGCTGCCGTTCGATCATGAAGCCGATACAGCCTTCAACAGGACTGTCTTTGTCTTGGCCATCTAAAGTTCTCCAGGTAAGCTGAACATCGTCGCAGTTGTTGGCAAAGCTGACTTTGACCGTTACCGCAGTCGGTTTTATAAAGGGTAGTGGTGACATGTCAATAAGGTTTTGTGGGTGGTAAGTAATTGATTATAAAAATAATAAGTTTTATTTAGTATTAGTCGTACTTAACGATAATATAATATCGATTACCACTTATTACGGGTCGGCGTCCAGAGCAATGCTGCAAAGTCTTATATCATCTGCGAAAGTTTCGTTTTGGTCAACGGGTAACGGGCTGCAAGGAATGCCGCTGTCGGCCCATTGAGTTCTTCCAATTTACCATGATCAGCCAGCAAAGCCTGGATTTCGTCATGCGACATTTTAAAGGCGTCGCTTTCAAATAGTGTTTGCGCGATCAGCTCGACCGAACTCCACACTGCAGGTTCCATCAGGTAGTTGAAGATGGCCTGATACCCGTTCCACATTACCCAGCGGCCTTGCAGGTGAAACCTGGCGTCACGTCCCACTGTTGCCGAAAGATTTCTGATCGCTATGTTATCGTCGTCACCGCCATTTGTGTGCATCATTGCCGGGTTGCGCGGAAAGTTGCTGAGATTGGCCAAGACGTATGATTTGCCGTGAGAAAATATGGTTGTTGCCACCATGCCAGCGCAGAAGATCAGCATCAGCTTTTCCGAATCGTCAGTACTTTCGTAGGGTGTTGTCCTGGTGATATGCAGTTGACCATTCCACTCAGATTTAAACTGTGATTTATCAAGATTAAGCGAATTGATCCTGATCTCGTTTGGAAACAGGAGAGAAACCAGGTAATGTCCGCTTTCATGAATGCAATCATACAATGTCGGCCTGATTACGGTCGGTTTTTCCGGCTGAGGTGTATCCTCTTCTTTTGGTTTTTCCTGTTCAGTTTCATTTTCTATTTTTAGTTTATTTTCAGGTGTTATTGCATTTAGTAGTTTTTTCAGCCAGTTCATGAGTGGGATAGGAGTTGTGATTGAAAGAATAGGGATCAGTGTCTTTTATTTTGGGGCTATGCATGTAGCACGGACCGTTTCTGTTTTGCTTTTTTTGCAAGGTACGGACTGAACTGCTCAACCTTGCAATGTTTCATGCGCAAATAGCTTTGCTGACTTTTACTCGACTTGGTAAGGGCGGCAGGATTAAATATTGGCGGTATTTAATACCTCGGCAGATTTCAGCAGGTAACGCAGCGGCTCGTAGGGGGTCCCTAAATTGAGTCTCGTCAACAAATAATCACAGCGCATATTCAGCATGTTTTCTTCAAATAGCGTATCACTGCTGCTTGGAATATTTTGATCGTGAACTGATTGAATGAGTGTATCCGCTGCGATCTCGCCCAATATTCTTTTAACATCACCTTTCGCGTCCCATCCCGATGTACACAGGCGAAGCTCATGAAAAGATTCAAAAGGGAATATATTAAAATCTATCTCTTTGAGCACTTTTTCACCAATGCTGTCGAAGTTGTCCGGATGGCCTATTGATTCGTTATTGGCCAATTCTGTGATGCAGGCCACATAGCTGATGAACTTGCTATGGCTGCCTTTCCACCTTGGTCGCCACCATCCGGGTGAGAAGAAATCAGTAAGCTCGGTTAATTCTGTTTTGTCAACCCGGTTATAAATTTCGGCGATGGCAAGAAACGCCGGAATCGCTTTAGGCGAGTCTTTTTCAACTGAAAATGCCATAAGTGTAGGAACACAAAACAACCCGCCTGATTTACCTAATACCCGGCTGATCTCTATAAATTCGCCAAGGTCAGCGGTATTCCTTAAAACATCCATGATGAAAAGTTCGTCCGGCCCATTTTGCTCGTTATAACCATTCCGGCGAAGTTTGCGTAGAATTTTTTCTTTCCGTGATCCAAACATAGGCATGTTTTAAGGTTGGTTAATTCCTTAAAGTTAAAAGTTTTCTTTCAAAATTATTTATGGAGATGTCCCAAATAATCTCAGATTTGGTCATTTCACGAATAAGCGCGGACTGCCAAACGCCGGATCGTTACTTTTACTTCCTGAATTTTGTTAGCAACTTGAATTGAGTTTACCATATTTAATTCCTAATTTGTATTTATTATTTACGGTAGGCAAACGTCATGGTTGAGGAAGCTAACTTGTTAATTTCATTTACAAAATTAGGCATGAATACACAGTTTATTCAGCAGGCGGAACGCTTACGGATTTTCAATCTGAATGACATCATGAAAGTTAATCTCGCCAAACTTAAGCAAGACAAACACTTCAGCTATACCTGGTATGCAGATATGCTGAACCTTTTAAAGGAGCAAAACCTACTCCGTCAGTTTCAGGAAGGTCAGTTGTAATTCGATAAATTATAGTTTGCGTTTAACCAATTCAGCATGCCTATTAAATGACCTTTCATTTTCTGGGCGGTCGAGAACTCGACATCAGTAGATTTCTTTTGCAGGCTTTCAGCAGAAATAAACGGTGCGTTGGCGGTGTAAAAATGCGTTGCGAAAAACCCGAATAGTTCTCCGATATTCTCTTTGACTAATAAACCTCTCTCGATCTGCATCCTGATAAATAATCCAAACTGGGGCACGGGAAGATTGATTTGGTATCGCGCCCCGGCCTTTGCAGCTGCCAGATCTTTCACGGCCTCGCGACGCAGTTTTACCAACTCTTTTACAAAAGCATATTTTTCACTCAGGAAATGATCAAGATCCTGGTAGAGTTCCGAGGTGCCTGGTGCCGCTCTTGCTTTGTTTAATTGCAAGTCGTAAAGCTTATTCTTTTCCCGCAGCAACATTTCTTTTTGCTCGTGCAGCCCCGGTATTTCCGCCATGGCTCTTTGCCAGTTATTCACACAATACAAAAAAAATTCCGGCAGGTTAAAATTGTTGAGGATCAATATTTCGATGGTGGTCTGTTTGTCAGCGGTCGTCAGGGTCAGCAATTTGCCGAGTAAGTTTACCAGATAGGAGCAGTCGCTGTTGACCAGGTTCTTTTTGTTAATGAGCTGACTGATACCTGTTAAAACGAGATCTTCCAATTCCGGATCAACCGGTGCCGCTTTAAAGTTTAAGCAAAGTCTGAATAGTGATTGTCTGATCTCCATTTTCACCTGGGGAAGGGCAAATAAGGTAACTTTCGCTTTTGCTGCGTTTGCCGGATACAATTCGTAGATAGCAGTTAGCAGATCTTCTATTGCTGTACAGGTCAAAAGGTAGTGCACCTTTATTTCATGCGCCTGCGCATGCTTCTCCCAAACTGGCAAGTATTTGGTCATGTATCGGCTAACAGTATTGCTGAGCAAACCGGCCTGGGAAACCAATGTTTGAATTTCCCTTACTTCTTTGTAGTGCTGGACGGTATTGAGCGTTTGAATATTCAACTTTATTGTCGCCGTTTCGCCGATCAGGAAAGATTTCCATTTCGAAAATTCTTCTTTCGATATTGTCTGGTCAGCTAATTTCAGCGGATTTATGGAATCGCGCACAAAAAGCTGGAGTGCTGTGGTTACGTTCATAAAATGTTTTTAATAATAATTTCATCTGCTATTAATTCTTCTTGATTACTTACTGTAGGATATTGATTCATCGATAAGAAACAGTGCATTTTGCACTGTTTCTTTTTAGTTAAGGGTAATTAGCTGGCGAGCTTGTTTTTAGAGATCGACAACTTTTGGTCGATGTCCGAAAATGCATTCAGTACCTTATCAAGATGCTCCCTGGTATGCGTGGCCATGACATTCATTCTGATCCTTGCGTTCTTTTTTGAGACTGCCGGGTACATAATCGGGTTACTGAAAATGCCCATTTTCAGAAGCAGCTTGCCTGCTTCCAGCGTTTTGGCTATATCGCCTACTTTTACCGGGATGACGGCTGAGGCTGTCGTGCCGACATCAAAACCAAGGTCGATCAATCCACCTTTGAGGTAATTGATATTATTCCATAGTTCATCACGCCATTGCGGTTCTTCATCGACGAGTTCAATTGCCTTTAAAATTCCGGCGATGGCCGGTGTGGCAGTCGTTGAAAATAAATGCTGTTTCGATTGATATTTCAGATATAGGATCAGCTCGGGACTGGCGATCACGTACCCACCCATGTTGCCAAGAGCCTTACTGAATGTGCCCGTGATTATGTCTACCTGATCGAAAAGGTCATACATTTCAATCACTCCGCGGCCGGTATCCCCAACTACACCGACGCCATGCGCATCATCCACGGCGAGGTAAGCGCCATAACGATGGGTGAGTTCGGCGATCTTCGCGAGGTCGGCCAAATCGCCATCCTGGCTGTAAACGCCATCGACAATGACCATTTTAGTGCGATAGCTGTGCTGGGCATTTTTTAGTACCAGTTCCAACTGTTCCAGGTTATTGTGCAGAAAGGTTTTTACGTTTGTTGCCAAGCAACCTTCATACACACTGGCGTGTACCGCCATATCCAGAATGGCAATATCTTCTTTGTGCAACAAACATTGGAAAGTGGCGCTATTGGCGGTATACCCGGTAGTATAAAGAATGGCATCTGTCCTTTTGTAAAAAGCGGCGATCTTGCGTTCCAACTGGCGATGGTACACAAAATGTCCGCCGATAGCAGGAGATGCACCGGAGCCGGTACCGAATACTTCAGTTCCACGAATAACCGCTTCCTTCACTTTGGGATGCTGGCTAAAGCCTAAATAATCGTTTGAAACCAGGCATACTGCCCATTGAGGAATTTTATTCCCAGGCATCAGCAAATTCATTTCCGGGCCGACCGGGGTTAGGGATTCGATCCGGTAGTTTAGATGGCCGTTACCCTGCAAATAAGCAAGGTAGCTATTAAACTGTCCGGCGGTGGTGAAAATATCCTGCCCCTGGATATTTTCAAAGTCTTTGAAACTCAAATTTTCATACTTCATGTTAGTAAGGTTATATGCATACGTGCTCTAATTTAGGTCACGAAAAAATTGAAAGTTGGGACATGTAAAATTATTTTACGAGCAACTTGAGTTTTCAGAAATAAATTTGCATGTCCCAACTTTTGCGAAAATGTCCCCTTAGCTTTGCAAACTTTAGTCGAAGTGGATAGGAAATGATATTCTTAACGGCAATCTGAACCTCAGTATTTACTTAATCCATTTGATATGTGGGCAGACAAACTTCATAAGTTCTTATCCGACATCACACCGCTCACGAAAGAGTTTGAAGACTCGTTGGAACAACATCTTCATTTGGAGATCTTTAAAGCCAGGCAAATTATCCATGCAGCCGGGCAGCTGGATAACCGGATTTATTTCATGGTGTCAGGTTTTGCGAGAAACTATTACTTCGACAGCCACGGCAACGAGCACACAGTCCGATTTTGGCAACCCGGTGAAATCATTTTTTCTTACGAAGGCTACTACAACGTGCCATCCTGTTTTTATACGGAGATCCGCGAGGAATCAAAACTGATCACGCTGAGCTACCTCAACCTGCACCAATTGGATTCAAAATATAGCGAGGTTGCTGTACTTATCAAATTTATGCTCCTCAAATATCAAAGTGAAGAAAATGAAAAACAGAAGCTGATTGATTTGCCGGTTGAAGAGCGATACCAGATCATCAGAAAAAATAAACCACATCTTTTTCAGAAATTACCCACCAGAATTTTGGCTTCCTACCTGCATATGGGAAGGGAGACCTTAACCCGCCTGATTGCCAAACGATAAGGATTTAGCTTCATAGTGTGCTTTTCGCACAACGGAATTGCGTGAAACATTGTTAAAAGTTGTGCCATTCGAGATGGTAAGTTGTGGCTATGGTCACAACTCGGAACAGTTTACAACCTATAATTTTACTACGGTCAATCAGGAATAGGATTATATCGTTTGATGACCTCTTTTGACTATTTAAACAATGCCTAATGGAAAAAGCCTTCACTGTCAACTTAGTTTCTTATGCATCCATCCTAAAAAATTATCGGATATCTTTTCGGGAAGATGATAAATGTTTAACTGTTGGTCTTGCAGATACCAAACCCGGATGGTTACTCATGATATCCTGCAGAACGTTGGATACCGTTAGACTTTTAGATCTGGTACTGCCAATGCTGAAAAAACAAGCAATCTCATTCAGGCTAATAAAAAATCAGGTTCAGCAATACAGGCTTAATTCGGGTTCATTCGGTGAAAGCGAGGTCGGGAAAGTATTAAGTATTTTCCCAATATCGGTGGAACAAGCGATAGCTGTGAGTAATGAGGTTGTCTTAATTTCCGAAAATTTCAAAGGTCCTGTCGTTCCTAATGCACTTAGAATAGGGGAAATTCTCTATTTGCAATATGTTGAAACATTTTCTGGTGAATTGAAAATCAAAGTGCCAGATCTGAAAAGGCTGCCATTCGCAATTCCTGAACGTTTCCGAACAAGGAAAAGAAAGAAATCCATCGTCGGTAAATATTATGTTCCCATACAATTGATAAGGTCTTCGCCCAAAGGAGATATATTGAAAGCGATAAATCTCAAAAGGTTTGCATTCGACTGGTGTTTAATTAAGGAAGGCAAACCTGTGGCTTTGGATGATCATTTCGACAGGGATATGCGTGATCGCTTATTGTGGCAGCGTGAGGTCATTAATGCACTCAAATCCGATGTGCCAACTCCTGGCGTTGTTGACTATTTTGAAATAAATGACACCTGTTACCTTATTCTCAATTTTGTAGAAGGCGAGTCCTTTGGACATGTTGTGAGAGGGATTTTAAATGGCACGGAATGGAAGAAATTAGAGAAGAGTAATAAAATAACATTATTAGAGAATTACTTAATGGTTTTGGAGATTGTTAAGAGTATCCATGAAAGAAATTTTGTTCATCGTGACATAACCGACAGTAATTTTTTGGTCATGGCTGACGGTAGCATGTGTATAATAGACTTTGAGTTGTCGTATTCCTTGCTTGAGCAACGACCGAATCCACCATTTTTGCTGGGTACTTATGGATATGCAGCTCCCGAACAATTGCAGTATGCCAAGCCAGATATTAAGGAAGATATTTATTCACTGGGGGTATTACTCAGTTTTACATTATCGGGTTGTCAACCCCATGAATTCCTGGCAACTACTCCGCAAAATATAAAAGCAAAGCTGGCGAGGCTTACCGGAAGCACAAGTTTGGCATCGACCGTAAATCGATGCCTCCAAATCAAAAGAAATGATAGACCGGAAATTACGGAGATAGAATCTGCCATTATTGATTATTTAGAAAACTTAAAACTTGAAACCCATGAAGAAGTCGGAATGGCTGTATGAATTATGCATCTACTTGTTGGCGCTTTTGTTTCTTTTTACCGCATTGAGTAAAATTCTGGATTTCAGGCATTTTGTAAGAGAAATGAACAATCAGGTATTTAACAAGTTGTTCGCCTCAATATTAATAATCGCAGTGCCCACAATAGAAATCATAGCGTCGTTTCTTTTGCTTCGTTTCAAATATAGGCTTAAAGGATTATGGCTTTCTTTCATTTTGATGGCTACGTTTTCTATATATGTGGGCCTGGTGACTTTCCATTTTTTTCCAAGAGTACCTTGCGCTTGTGCCGGTGTTTTCAAACACATGACATGGCCGGAGCATCTCCTTTTCAATATAGCATTTACTTTAATTGCCCTTATTGGATTAGGGCTGAATGCAAAGGTTAAGATATCGACAAGTAAGGCTGAGTCCAGCCTTTAATAATATTCTATGCGCAAATGAATCAGGAAAAGCCGAAAACCTGGAATAGAGTAGGCGTCTACATTATAAATAAAATATGTTAAACAATCAAAAAAGTCTCTTACAACGAGCACGTATTGCGATGGTAGCCATCGTAACGATCATGAGCGTTGGCGGTGCATTCGCAATGAACGCGCCCAAAGCTCAAGCCCTGCAAACCTGGGGAGTTTTGCAGACCAACGCAAATAATTATGTGGTTACGGCAGTAACATCCGGTTCTTTTTGTGTAGCTGCTACCAGGATTTGTAAAGTTCAGTCAACAGCAACCCCGGACCCGACAACACATCAAATACCTAAATCGGGAGCAAGTACTGTAGAGAATGGAGCTTTTCAGAAGTAGCTTTAAACAATGGGGGAATAGAAATTCCCCCGTTGTTAATCTTATTCCATTTTGGCTTTACCTATAGCGCTCATAATGTTCTCCTCCACGCGAAGAGTGCTATCGAAAACCTTCAATCGCTGATCTTTTCCAATTAAAATGGGTTGAGGGAAACTATGTATGCCGTAATATTTAATAACATCGTTTGCTACACCCTGACCATTGGTATATAAATTAATGACTTTTGATGATGTATATTGTCCTTTGATAAGGGTTTTCTCCCAAACTTCTCTGACTTTATCAATGGATACGGTTATAAAGACAACATTCGTATCTGATTCAAATTTTGCTTCAACCTTGGATAAAACATTTTGATAAAAATTGATGCAGCTACTACATCCCGTGTACCAGAAATCAATGAGTATAACTTTGCCTTTAAAATCTGACAACTTTACCATATTGCCTTTAGAGTCTTGCAAATTAAAATTGTAAGCTGAGTTTCCTGGGATTCGTTTAGCTCTTTGCATGAAATATTTTTTACAAATTGGGTTAGACGCGGTTATAATAGCCTCTTCGAGCTGTTCAGGTCGAATATCAGTGCCATAAATAGAACTTAGATATTCCACGTATAATCTATCCCGTATTTCTCCGCTATTTTCCTTTTTTATGAGTTTGAAAAGGCTATCCAGATAGTGATCACCATTCATCACTTTGGAATGAAATATGACCTTCTCGAATTCTGATTCTATGAAATCCTTCGAGCGAAAGTAGGTTTTTGGCGCTATCTGGCCTTTTAATGCATCATAGGTGCTGTCATAGGAGTTCAAAAAGGTTTTCTTCTGTTTATCTGTAGCTTTTGCGAAATCTTTTTTATATAAATGTCGCAACAACAATGTTTCCTGGCTCTTGTTGCTGAAAACACAATATGCTTTCAATTGTGCATAGTCGGCTACTGTTAGCTCATGCTGATATTTCTTCAAATAGGAAAGCGAGTTGTCAATTATTTTATTTGCATAATTTTGCTTATTGTAAATTAAATTCGAATCAACCAAAACATCTGGTGAACTGTGATATTGTATCGAATCTAATGAAATTCGAAGTCGTTGCATAAGCGCGCCTTTCCCTGAGATGCGGTACGAAAAATTGTGCCTATACCCACGACCCAAATCGAGAACAGCCTTTGGTGTTACTTGAATCACGATATTGTCGCCGTTTTTAAGCAGAAAGAAGGGTATCATTTCATAACCAAAATTTGTGTTTTTTGATTGTAATTCAATTTTTCTCCTGGGTAGTTGGCTGATACAAACATAAAAATATGGGCTGACATCAGACTTCAATGGTGTTATTTTGAAGTTAAACCAACCACGCTTGTCCCGGCCTGACTTAACTGATTTCATTAATTCAAGGTGTTGAATATCAACCAAAATGCCTCCCAATGCTGATTGGTAAATGACTAAGGTGTCTTCATTTGTAGTATTGGGATAAAAAATACGGATAATAGTTTCCCGAGTTTTTGTCCTTTTAAGTTTTTCGATAGTATTAAATGCTTTTGCATTATTGATCCCTAAAAATATAATTAGGGCAGTAAAAAAGTATTTCATAATAGATTTTATCTAGCGTTTTGGATTAATTTATTCAATTGGATTTCGTCGTTTGGAAGTGGATAGATGTACCGCGGATCGTTAATATTTAAGGTGTAAAGTATTCCATGACTTGTCCTGTTCAGTGTTTTTGCATACGAGGTTTCCATGTTTAGCCGTTTTAAATCATCCCATCGAATATTTCCGGTATAAGGCATTTCTTTCCGGCGCTCCGTAATGATTTTACTGATCAGTTCTGTTCTGGCTGTAGTGCTAAATGCGACAAAGGTTGAAGGTGTGTACCTGTTCTGCAATAATTTGTTGAGATCGGAAAGCGAACTTGAAAGGTTGCCTGTTCTGGCCGAGCATTCTGCCCGAATTAGAATCAGTTCATCATTAGCGATTCCGCAAAAATTGTATGGCGTGGCAGTATAGCTACCCTTGAACTTATAAAGGCCTGTTGCTCCATCGGCAACAAAAAATGCAGCCCTTCGCAAATCTCCATTTTCGTAGCTTTCAAATAGTGCTGGATCTACACGGGCCTTAACACTGGATGCTCCGATAACTTCCGTCAATCCGTAAGTAGCAGCATGAAATATTACCTCAGGATTTCCTTTTTGAAAGGTTGGAAATGGATTGGCCCTTCCAATTACGAGGTTGTTATAATTTAGTAGACTAGCGTTGACTTGTAGGGCTTTGTCCGCATAAATGCCACCATTGGTGTAATCGCTCATTGATAGGTAAACTTTCGCAAGTAATGCATCTGATGCCGGTCCGGAAGGACGCGTTTTAAATAATGGAACTTTTGGCAGCAGCTGTTCCGCTGCAAGCAAGTCATTTATAATTTGTGCATAGCTTTCCTTTACGGTAGCTCTGGTAAACTTCGCATTGACATCAGACGAGGTTCTTAACGGTATACCGAGGTCCTGTGCAGCGGAATTGGAATCAAATTGCTTGCAATACAACTGGGAAAGCTGATAAAATGCATACGCCCGATAAAATAAGGCCGAACCTTTGATATTATTATAGATTGCCGGCTGTTCACTATTCGAAATGCTCTTTAAACCGTCCAATACAATATTTGCATATTCGACCTCCTGATAGGCATAGTACCAATCAAACGCAATACCGCCCTGGTATATGTCCTGCAGCCATAGGTAAGAATTACGTGACGTTTGCGCTGATCCGTCAAGGTTCGCGTCCGGGATATATATGTTATCGGTTCCGACTAACCCTAATATAGAGCCATACCCATTCATCACTTGAGTATTGTCTAAGATGCTTTGATAGTCTTGCAACGTCTTCGGAGTTACATCGCTTTTATTGCTTTTGACGTCTAAGAAATTGTCTTGTTTTTTGCAGGAACTCACTGAAACAATTGATATCGATAAGACTATGGCAAACAGAATATAATGTTGACTAAAATTTAAATTTTTCATGATTTTAAAAGTTAAAAATGACCATTAACGCCTAAGGAGATTGATAGGGGATTGGGTAATGCGTGCGATTGAAACGCCGAAAGATCCGGGTCTATATTATATTTGTTAGCTCTCCAAACGATTCCTAAATTGGTTGCATAGCAAAATATTTGAAGCGAATTGAAAGGCATCGTACGCCAATTGGTTTTATTCAAATTGTAACCCACCCTTAAATCTAAAATTCGAATATTCGCCGCATTGCTGACCAATGTCTGTGAATAGTGGTAAAATGTATTGCGGTTTGGATCAGAAGGATAAATAACGGAAGGGATATTTGTATGGGCTTCGTCTCCAGACTTTTGCCACCTCGTCGAATAATCTACGTTTTGACCGTAATTGGCGCTAATCAGATCTGATTCACTAATACTTGTTGAACCTCTTCTAAAAACATAACCGAACTCATAGCCAATATTCGCTGAAAAAAAAATGTTCCAATATGAAAACTCATTTCTCAATGATCCAAAAATAGTTGGGCGTGCTGAGCCATTATATACCAGGCTATCAGGCTTGTAATTATTGATAATGGCGGTATAGTCTTTCGAGATTTTCCCGTTCAAATATCCTTGAGGATCGCCATTTGCAGGATCGAGGCCAAACCATTTGTAGCTATAAATCCCATACAACGATTTGCCGACAGACGGGATACCTTGACTACCTCCTTGTTGAATAGAAATATTAGTAAATGGGGCATCATACTTCGTGACTTTATCGTGTAAGGTGCTGAACAGCAAAATGGTGTTCCATTTTAATTTTCCATTTAAGTTTTTGCTGTTTACCGTGATGTCAAATCCTCTGGATTTTGTACTTGCCGCGTTTCCGTAGAAAGACAAAAAGCCTGTTGACGTAAATAGCGGAATGTTTTCTACAAGATCCTTGCCTTCTTTGACATAATATTCTATCGTACCTGAGATGCGGTTATTTTTCGTAGAAAAATCAATTCCAATATTAATGTTTTTTACTTTTTCCCATCGTAATTCGGGATTTGGGGCTGTTAAATTCGCGATTTGCTGGGCACCTGTTAACGAAGAATTACCGTAATTTCCAGTAACATACGCAGAGCCATTGTAAACATTCCCGTTGTATCCATAACTAAACCGTCCTTTCAGATAAGGCAACCAATCGATCTGGTAGAATGCTTCTTTATTAATTTCCCAACCCAATCCGGCTGACCATAAAGGCGTTACTCTATCATTAGTCTTCACACCAAAGATATTTGCGCCATCTTTTCGACCACTTAAAGTCAGAGCGTATTTATCGTTAAAAGAATAAGTAACATTCGCGAAATAGGAAACATACCTGTTAAGTGTACCACTAACGGCATCGTTTGGTGTTGGAAAGTTCGCATATCCATTGGGACTTATTGGAAAGTAGTTTGCATAATCTAAGTTGGAGGGTGCTGTACCAAATTGATCATCGTAACCAAGGGCGCTTTTGCTACTTCCTGTACTTTTTAACTGCCTGATCTCAGAACCTGCTAATGCGGTGATTTCATGTGAACCTGCCAGGAGCTGGTGGAAATTTATCTGCAACCTGGCATTCTGCGACAATAATTCATAATTACCGAGGTTGAGTAACCCTCCTTTGGGAGCTTGATAGGTAGCAACATTCGTTGCAGGATCGACAATGGTAAATTGATTATAAAAGTTTCTTGCCGCATAAGTTGCAGAATTCTGATAATTTCTGGTATCGACAATTTGCCTTTCATTTTGATATTGTGCCTCCGCGTTTAAATAATTCGTTATGTTGTATTTTACTGAGGCCTTAAGCAGCAGATCGTTGACCTTAGTCGTGTTGTCAGCATTGTTCAGTTCATCCAACGGTCTGTAATTCCAATCGGTAAAGCCATTCGCAACGGCGTTATTAGCGTAAGCCGCACGATAGTCTTTTACAATTGGTAAGTGAGTGCCGGATGCGCTGGCAAATTCAGCATAGGGATATATTCCGGTGATCGGACCTCCAACATTAAGACTTCCTGCATACCCTAAATTATTATTTAAAGCTGTTGTATTATCACTGTAATTTATTCCAGTTGTTATTTCAAGGTTTTTGATCGGATTATAAAAATTCAATGCATTGATAGTTAGCCTGTCAAATCCATTTCTTACCAAATTATCATGATTTCTATCAAATCCGGCAGAGAAAGTATAGCTGTTATGCTCACTACCGCCTCTTAATCCTAATGAATATTGCTGCTTTACCGCGTTTTGATATAAATATCTCGTATAATCATTTCTAACATCTTTTTGCCTGAAAGCGTCGATTTGACTATTTGCTGTTGAACTACTGATCAATCCCTGGCGCTCTTTGTCCAAGATGTCCACCACTGGTGATACGGGTAGTTGATCTTGCGCATCGCTGAGGAATGAGTCAAAATAACCTTTCTTAAAGAGTGCTGTCTCAACATTTATATAGTCGTTCGATGGTAAGTAATTTCGGTCCGCAAATAAATTCGGTTTTCTGCGGACCGTTACATTTGCACTAAAATCTATTGCTAAAGGCTTGTTTTTAACGCCCTTTTTTGTTGTAATCACTATGACTCCGTTTCCCGAACGAGAACCCCATATACTTGCAGCAGCAGCGTCCTTAAGTACTGATATACTTTCGATATCGTTGGGGTTTATATTATTGATATTGCCTTCATAGGGGAAATTATCCAATACAATTAATGGATCACGGCTAACATTTGAAGACAGTGTGCTTTCTCCCCGTATATTTATTCCAAGTTGGCGGTCACCAGCCCCAGTTGCAATATTGCCATAATTTGTCCCATTGAACCTTAAACCACTCGTAATGCCATTTAGCCTATCTAGAATGTTGGCACCCGTACTCCGATTTAATAACTCATTATTTATTTGAACTACCGAGCCGTTGATCCTCTCTTTTGATAGTGACTGATATCCGGTAGAAATTACCATTACTTCTTTGAGGACACTTAAATCAGATGATAGTAGGATCTGTAGAGAATGATTTTGGGACTTTTCCCATTCAACCATCCGACTTTTAAAGCCTATGGTGCTTATTTGCAATTTACTTTGGTCGGCAGTTATAGAAAGTGAAAATTTTCCAGAAGCATCAGTTTGAGTTAATATTTTTGAGTTTATAACTTTCACAGTAGCACCTATGATCGGTTTAGAACTTATCGAATCTAGAACGACACCGTAAATCGTAATTTTTTCTTGTGCTTTAAGATTAAAATTTAGGCAAAGCGTAGCCAATACGATATAAATTATTCGTTTTTTCATTTGTTCTCTTAAGTTTTTGGATGGAATAATCAAGAAGAGATAGCGGCAATCATTAATTTAACTATTAACTGATAGATTGCCGCATCCCTATATTCATTCAGGAGGGGAGATTAGGAGGAACCAATTTTGAACAGTTTTAATAAGCATGAAGGCCACCATTGTTATTTCGGTATCTGTGCGTTCTGTAAATTTGTTAATCGGTAGGTAGCGTAGGTAGTTTGTTAAATTGCTCAACAATTGTTTGAATTGATTCTCAGTTAAGTCGTAACTCGATTACTCTTTTGAGAAAATTCCCCCAGTAAACCACTTCCAAAGCCTCTCTTCGATTGATGCAATGGTAATCTAATTGAATAGACATGTGCTCTAATCGAACCTTAGTCGAGAGACCTTATTCGGGGGCGCAAATTATTAGCTTAAAAGAGAAACATTGATTTTGATACATAACTCAAATAATAACTTTATCTAAATTATGAATCAATTTATGGGCGAATTCAATAATGATGGAACTCACCCGAGTACGCTTTGAGGCCTGTAGGAGGCTGAAGTGCATACAAGAGTGAGCCCACCATTATCGCAAAGATAATGAATGGGCACTTGTCTCCTGTATCTTGCACTTCTAAAATTCCTACATTTTCAAAGCAAGATTCAAAATTCAAATGCTTATTTCGATATTCTATAATTAAATAGTCTATTAAGCGAAAAGAAAAAAATTAGATGTGAAATTCCATCGTTTTATCTCTTTACAACTCAAAACTAAATATAAATAACATCGAAAACAAATTTTATAACACTAATTTAGTGTTATAATCAATCACTATAGTGTTAATTGAATTATTTAACTGACATGAGTCGGATTTTTGAATAACAATCAAAAATATGGCTAAGAAACTGCGGGTTAATCCAGAGAAATTAAAAAGCACGTTAATTTCAATTCAATCGAGATTTGAAACTGGGAAAATTTCAAAAATGTCTGAAGTCGGCTCCATGTACACAACTGGTTTGATCGCCGCCTTAGGAATTGGATCAAATGGGTATGTCACAAAATTTAACGCCCCTGAAAAGTTCACTATCGAGGATTTGTTTAAGCTGGCTGACGTATCAAACACAGACATAGAATTAATTTGGAAAGTTGTAAAAAAGCAAGCATCACAAAATTACAAGAAGCGTAACATTTCAAATTTGATCAATCCCACAATTGTGGATAATTCAAAAAATAATGGCTAAACTTTTTATCGTTGGCTTTCCCCGCGAAATGGATGAGATACAATTAGTGGAATTATTTACTGCACATGGCCAGGTTAACTCAATAACAATAATTACAGACAAGGATAGCGGTGTCAGCAAAGGTTATGGATTTATCACAATGACGGACAAAGCAGGTTCGTAGCGTGCAATTGCAGCGTTGAACGGGATGACATTTGGGAGTAGACAAATGAGTGTAAAGTTAGCTGACGATAAATATGAAATTGATCAAGGCATTATTCCTTCTCAATCTGATCAACGCCAGAACCGAGCAATCTATCACAAAGTACAAAGGTCGTCTGAAGAGGTGAAAAAGAAAAGGCCTCGTAAAAGGCTTTAGTTTAATTTCTGCTGCTCTTTTCTTTCAGCCAGCATATATATATTCTTAATAAACTCTTCGAAATTGTCAGGTAACGAGCAATCAGCAGAATTTGCTAACGTCTGACGCCTTTCTGCCCATTCCGTTTTAAACCAATTATCTAAATCGTTTTTAAACTGTTCGAACGGGACGTTTTGGAAATGATCCATAATGCCAGTTAATGTACTAAAGTCAGGATTGGTAGGTTTTGAGGGGGTTTCCATTTCAAAGTAAATTAGGGTTTTTTAAAATTAGAAAATGGAAATGAAACTATTTGTTAAGAAATTATTGACAAGTATACGGAAAAGTCGTTCAAATTCAGAAATATTGTTAAGATTAAATTTACAGATGTACATTAATTCTTTATAAGTGTAAAGGATATCGGAATTAATGACGGACTTAGGTTTATATTTAGCAAAGCGCTCTGTAAATAAAGCGGAAATTTCCCGTCGCTCGGGAATTAGTAAGCAACGTATTTCGGAGTTAACTTTAAATGAAACTTCAAAAGTAACGGCATTAGAACTTTATAAAATTGCCCTTTCTATAAATGTGCCTCCTGGCGATCTTTTAAATGAACTTTATAAAGACATAACTCTTCCGACAGAATAGGACACCCTGCGTTATTTTTGGCTAATCGACATTAGTCAATTTTTGAATTACCAGCTTCCACGAACGCCCAATCTATGATTTGTTCAATGGTGCGTATAAGCTCTTCTCTTGCATCTTCAGAATTAATATCCAAATCAGCAAAGTTGCCGCCATTGAATACCGTGTGTAATATCGTATAATAAATTCCTCCAACAAGTAACGCGGAAACAGCCCGAAAGTTTACCCGGCTTCCCTGAAAATGGGGATCAGTTAGCTCAAGAAAAGTCTGTCCCATACTCTCCCGCGCATTATGTATACTTTTCATTAATGGGTTGGCACCCGTGAGTTCCAATAGAATAAGATTTTGCATTTCTTTCTCACTAAAGAAAAACTTGAATTGGTTTTTCAAAACATCAGTAATAAGTAGTTGAATACTTCCGTATTGATTTTTTTTAATCAAATCCTGCACTTTATCCGCAAAGATCATCCAATAGTCATTCTCGGTTACATACGCCTCCACAAGTCTGTTCAAGTTACCAAAATATCGGTAAATCAACTTCCGATCTACCTCTGCGTGCTTTGCGACCTGGCTTATCTTAAGATTGGCAAACCCTTCCTTTCTTATAATCTCTCCAACAGCCCGGATCAGCTTCCGTTTTGTTTGCTCTTTATTTTTCATACCGCATGCGATTTAGGGTCTTAACCTAAGGTTAGGCCTCACTTACGCTATTAAGTTATGTATAAAACAGATAAAATAGTCTTTTTTGCAACTTCTCATATTTAATATTACCTATCAAAGACATACCCCATAAGCCCTTTAAAGCAAGAATTAAGAAGCTTCTATAAATATGTCGAACTATTTTTTTTAGTAATAAATGAAAAAATAAGTTTTCAGAAATTCTGAACTTTCCGACTGTGTAATTTATATCACTCATTTTCAATTATTTACCTTAATCTCCGTTAGGGGGTGAAGAACTTCTTTCACCCTGTTCCCCTGTTTCCGCGCGTCCTAAAATCCAAGTTTTGTCTTAGAAAACGGCAGGCGTTTGCTTGCTACGCTCTTTGACATACGGGGATGAAGCATTATCCTGTTAAGCCACAGGAAATTTTGCGAAGCTGAGATTATATCAACAAGCGAAAACGCATTGGCAGGCGAGAGCCCGGTTCGTAGGAACCGACGTAAGTAGTCCCGAATTTTTTAACCGGCAGAAATGAATTTTCGGGCTCGTTACCCGCTGCTGGTTCTAAGTATACAATTATGCAAATGAATAATCTACCAAGTTCACGTTCACCTTAATTCTTTTACCATGAAAACATTTAACGCAAAGGAACTAAAGGAAAGTGCGTCATTATTGGAACTCCTGAGTCAACTTGGCTATCAACCCAAAAGAAAATCCGGTAAGGAGCAGATGTTTTACAGCATGCTTCGTGATAATGATCATACACCCTCGTTTGCTGTCGATGATAAATCCGGCGAATGGTACGATCATGGTATTGGCGAGGGTGGCAACATCATCGACTTTGGCCTCAAATTTTGGCCGAACGATACATTTAAAGAAGTCGTTACTAAAATCAATGGTTATTTAAGCCACACCCTCCATTCAACCGCTGGAGATCAGCGTGCGGATCAAAGAAAAGCCAAGAAATCACCAAAAATACCAACATATATTATTACAAGTGTAAAACCGTTGGGAACTCATCCTGCAATAACCGAGTACTTGCAAAGCCGAGGTGTATTCGAAATTGGGCTGAGCATGTTGAGCGAAGTGTACTATACAGTCAAAGGTGAGGATAAAGTGTCGAAGCATTTTTACTCAGCGGGTTGGAAAAACGATAACGGAAGCTGGGAGGTCAGAAATAAATATTTCAAGGGCTGTCTTGGCACAAAAGAAGTCACTACGATCGCAGGCGATCCGAAAAAGGTATCGATGTTCGAGGGATTTATGAATTACCTCAGCTGGAAATCAGAAAACCCTTCAGCAAATCACACTATCATTATTTTAAACACACTTTCATTATTAGCAGAAGGTATAGAAAAGGCCAAGCGATTTACCGAAATCAATATGTATTTCGATAGGGACGCTGGCGGTCACGCTGCAAGCAAAGAATTGCTTGCGAAACTTCCTTATGCCATTGACCGGTCAGCGATCTATGAAAAATTCAACGATTATAATGATAGGTTGATTTTTACATTAAAGGATTCGAAAGAATCCGGCATTCTTGAGCCCGTCATAAAAAGAGGTACCAGAAGATGATCATTAGGTTTCTTTTACCTGGCATTGACCTATTTCTGACTGCCAAAATTCAAATTCAATAACCCAAAATCACCTTGATTTTGTAAGGGCAAGATGTCTTTTTGTCGGACAAAAATTGGCTTCGCAATTTTCACCCTTCCAAAAAGAATCTTGCCCTACGGGGTGATTTGAAAAAACTCGCAACTCCTTTTTTACATGGTTAAGTCTCAAAAATTGGCCGGCAGGCCTGAAATGAAAGAGGGTAAACGCAGTAAAAAAATTGATACGCGATTTACCGAGGAGGAATATAACCGGGTGCTTGCGCTGGAAAAGGAATTGGGTATCAGCAAAACCGAATTGATCCGCATGCGGGTGCTTAATGGCGCCCGGCAAATGGTCATCAATTCCCGTGATCTCATTCAATTACTCGATGCGGTAGGTGCGGAAATGGGACGTTCGGGCAATAACATTAATCAACTGGCCAAGCACGCTAATGTGCTGAAACTGCAGGGTGCCGTGCCGCCATCCGTGGCTATTAAGTTCAATGAGTTGCTGGCGGATTATATCAGCATTCAGCAGGAGCTTCAAATATCCTTGCGTAAGGTTATTCGAGCCATTGGAAATTAAGGTGTATGGCTATCCAGCTACAACGCTCTATCGCTACAGAGCTACAGCGATCCAAAGCTACACAGCTATCCCATTCAACATTTAAAAAACCATTTAAAATGAAATATCGAAACAAACATTATTACAGAACAATCAACCTTCCGGTTATTCTTTTGCCCGTAGTCGCTTTGACAATAGGCCTTACAGTTCACTTTGATCATCCAAAGCGGCAGAATACAAGCTACGAGCCCGATATGGCAGCATTCAGCCCGGTTGCCGATATGCCAAAGATATATGAGAATAGGTTGATCGATCAACCCGATGGTTGCGAAAAGGCACTGTTTAGTCTGACAGGGGATACAGTACTGATTTATACCGGGCCCGATTTCCAGAACGTACCTGACGGACTTCGTAAAATCCTTTACAAAGATTTAGAGGGTTCTCTTAAAACGATTGATGTGCCATTCAGTGAACTAAGGCTCTTTCCCGATACTTCAGATGCTGATGATGAGTAGCGCACGCATGTTTAAACTTACTGTTCAGGTAGTTAATTCAAAATAATGGACATGGTTATTTTCGAACATATTCGTTGCCCGCTGCACCGGTACACTTTCACAGTCAAACCAATACGGGATTGGGTAGAAAAGTCATGTGAGGGAACGGTACTGAATCTCTTTGCTGGTCAAACGAAGCTCAACGTCACCGAAACCCGCAACGATCTTGATCCGGAAATGCCGGCAGACTTTCATATCGATGCGTTAACATTTTTAAGAACTTGGAAGGGTCCTCCATTTCAAACAATTTTGCTTGATCCTCCATACGCATACCGAAAAAGTATGGAATTGTATAAAGGCATCGTTTGCAGCCCGTTTAGGCAGCTTAAAGACGAGATTGAAAACTGTTTATTGCCGGGCGGCCAAACCATCACTTTTGGTTATCATTCTATTGTGATGGGTAAAGGCAGAAAATTTGAACTGGAACGAATAGCGCTGTTCAGCCATGGCGGTGCAATTCATGATACAATCGCAAGTGTCGAACGCTATGCACCATTAATAAAATGATTTTGCACGTGGTCGCTAATCCGTCTATAAAGTTCCACAGCTACATTGCTCTATAGGTTCTTGGCTATAAACATAGGTTGTTACTAAGTTGCCTTGCTACAACGCTACAAGTCTCCATCATTATACTGCTACAAAGCTATACGGTTCTATTGTTACAGCGATAGAGCGCTATCATGTTCTGCCGCATATTCTGATCTATTGTTACAAAGTTACTTTGATACACCGCTATCATGATTGTTCGCATCTTAAAACCAACTGCGTCGTTCGGCGGTGTCCGGTACAATACCAACAAGGTTGACCGTAACCGGGGCGAGTTGATGAAAGTGGCGAACTTCGGACCGCTGCAACGCCTCGGTAAGCTAACGCCGCAGGACTATATCAATTACTTGAAAATGGTCACCTCACTTAACACGAACATAAAAAAACCACAATTTCATGCTATTATATCCGCCAAAGGCAAATCGTATGATAAACATACACTCACCACCATTTCTGAAGCCTGGCTAAAAGAGATGGGATATGGAGCGCAGCCTTATCTTATCGTCTACCACAAAGACACCGGTAACAACCATGTGCACATGGTTACCACCCGTGTAGATAGGGAAGGCCGGAAGATCAACAGCGGTTTTGAACATGTCCGTGCTGTGCAGAACCTTGCTAAAGTTCTTGGTTACGATCTTGGTTTTCAATATAAGTTCAGCACCCGCGCGCAGTTTCTGATGGTATTGGAAGCAAATGGTTTCCAGGGCATCGATCCTGATGAAGCGGAAATTAAAGAACGAATCGACAAGTACCAACCAGATAAAAGGCGCGCCGCCGAGATCAGGCAACTGTTTCAGCAATTCAAATTTCAACCGGATTTCCGTAATATACTGAAAGAGCATTACCAAATAGAACTGATCTTTCATGCGTCAGAGGGTAAAAAGCCCTACGGTTATTCCATCATTGACAATGAAAGCCTCCGGGTTTTTAAAGGCAGCGAGGTTTTACCGCTTAAAGAACTCTTAGCGCAAACCAACAGCGATTTACTTTTGGAAACTGAAGAAACCGCAGAGCGGGCTGAAAGCTATCACTCTGCCGCTATTCAATCGATCTGGATCGCTGACGATGTGGACGACCAGCAAATTCACGGTATGAGGCGAAGGCGCCAAAAGAAAGCACGAACCAACACCCGTTAACCAACACCCAACTTTTATGATCATCATTATCGGCAACCAAAAAGGTGGCGCAGGAAAAAGTACGCTTACGCTGCTGCTGGCCAACTACCTCACGCTGGCAAAGCATTGTACCGTAACCGTTATTGATAT
Organism: Mucilaginibacter lappiensis; assembly: GCF_050433765.1. GTDB lineage: Bacteria > Bacteroidota > Bacteroidia > Sphingobacteriales > Sphingobacteriaceae > Mucilaginibacter > Mucilaginibacter lappiensis_A. Next base: position 160,768 of record NZ_JBNPWP010000001.1, read on the forward strand.
GGATTACCAGCAATCAATCGCGCAGAAATTCGATAAAGCCAAAGTTCTTGAAAATGCCGAACCCTACCAGGTTCTACCGGCAAGCCTCGAAAGCTATCCCGTGCTTAAAGAAATTCTCAGCCGAAATAAAGATGATATCGTTCTGATTGACCTGCCGGGCAAACTTGATGATGATGGGCTCATCCCGGTGTTCAACTCCGCGGATTTGGTAATATGCCCATTCGCCTACGATGAGTTCAGCTTTGAATCGACCGTGCTTTTTACAGTTGTGCTCAAAAAGATCAACCCGAAAATGCAAATGGTATTTGTGCCTAACCGGATCAAAGCCAACGCAAAATTTGAAATCATGCAGGAGGTGAACGAGCAGCTATCAAAATTTGGAAAGATAACTTCATTTCTTCCTGACCGTGTGGACTTCCAACGTACCAATACCTTTCAGACACCACTGTCACTGATGCCTGTAATCATACCTGTTTTTGAACAAATCTATATCGATCACTTATATGGAAAATATGAAATCGCTGGCAGACCAGCTACGGGAGGAACTGGTTAAGCCGGGGAATAAAAAAGCTAAAGGAATTGTTCGAGTTGCTGTGAAGAAGGCAAAACCTCCAAAAATCGACGCCGCCATTTTGGTATTAATCAACGAGTACAATAACAGCCTTAATAAAAGCCTTGTTCATGTACGTTTCGACGGTAATACCGTCCGGTTAATGAACCAATTTAAAATGGCGACAGGCACCGATGTCACCAAGCTGGTCTCTTTTGCTGTCAAGCATCTTTTTGACACCAACCCGGAACTGAAAGCAATTATTAAACAATTCATTCAAAACACAGAATTATGACCTGGATTAAATTTGCCATCTGGCTGTGCGGCATTTATGCTGCCTACTATACCATCATTATCATTTGGGACTATCTCCGAAACGGGCGAACGCCCGAAACCAAAGAAGCCCGCGAGTTGACATTTGTTGAAGATGTCGAACCTATCAAGCTCAAAAGCGATGACGTAAACGAATATAAAGGCTCGTCATTAATGTCTTCAGGCGGCGTCACCCTGAAACAAATGTTTTCGCTGGCCCGGGAGGAGGCCATCGAATTTACCCGTGCGGTAAGCTTTTAGTACATGAAAAAGCTAATGGCATGGGGAATTCTCCTGTTGCCATTGATCGCCAACGCCCAGCCGGGCATTTCCGAAATGCAACAGGCGCAAAGTGCGCTATCTGATGATTTCTTCTCTGCCTTCGATTGCTCATTAGTCATCGCCACAATTTTAGGCCTGACCGGTGCCATTAAAATATACCATAACTGGCAGATGGGTAAAGATCGCATTGACTCCGATGTAGCGGCTTGGTTTTTTGCCGCTTTATTTATGGTGCTCTCCGGAGCATTTCTAAGAGCGTTGTTCGGGATCTGAACGCTCTTACTGATTAGGCCACTTCTCCGGTGGCGTTTAAAAGATCTCTGTCTTACGATTCTCTATCATTATCTATCCTTTGCCGGCCATCATTCCCCGGCAATCTCCCTCGGGTGTAAAGCTAAGGCGTTGTTCGTGATCTGAACGCCTCTTCAACATACCCAGGCAGCCACTCCGATTGCCTTTAAAAGATCTCCGCCTCATTCTTCATTTCCTGATTAATGTTTAACAAAACAAAACAATTATTGGCTTCAGCAGTCCTGATGGCCCTTTCAGTTTCTGCCTTTGCGCAAAGTGGCGTCAATGGCCTGAACACCGCAACCACAACACTTAAAACTTATGTCGCTCCGGTAACCAACATCACCCTGGTGATCGGCGGTATCGTCGGCATCGTTGGTGCCATTCGCGTCTATTCAAAATGGAATAGCGGAGATCAAGACATCAACAAAGAGCTTATGGGATGGGGAGGAAGCTGCGTCTTTCTCGTGGTTTCTGCACTGGTAATCAAAGCCTTCTTCGGCTTGTAATGGCCAGGAAATTTGCTGTTTATAAGGGGCTTCAGCGACCCCTTATATTCAAAGGCTTCAAAGGTAAATTCATTTATTGGGGATTGGGCTCGCTGTTAAGCGGCCTTGTCCTCGGAGCCTTAACCATGTCCCTCATCAATATGTGGCTCGGGGCGATTGTCCTCGTTGGCTGCATCGTCGGCGGCCTGCTTTTCACCGCCGGAAAACAAAAAGGCGGCTTACATGATAAGAGCCGCGCCAAATGTATTTACATCCTCAATCATTATGGCCGCAAAAACAATGTTTGACATCCCGTATGCCGGGGTGGACAAAAACGGCGAATTCGATTTTCTCATCGGCCTGCAGGGTGAATGTTCGGTCATTATCCAAATGACCAACCCTGTTATCCGCTTTTCAGCTTATCCCGCAGGGTACGAAGAGTTTCACCATCTTTTGATCAATATCGTTAAAGTTCTCGGCGATGGCTATATCGTTCAAAAAGAGGACATCATCAGCCGCTCACCTTATCAAAGCAAGCCTGCAGCAGAATATCTTCAACAGAAGTACAATGATCATTTCGACGGGCGGGAGTGCCTGCGCGTCGAAACTTACCTTACGATTACCCGGCAGGTCAAAAAAGGCGCGTTCTATGTATACGACTCCAAAACGCTGCGTGATTTCGGCCAGGCTGTTAATAAGATTTTAGACATTATACCATCGGCAAAGGTTCTCAAAGAAAGCCAGATCAACCAGCTCGTCTTGCAGATGCTCAGCATGGATTTTAAAAGTAAGCACATCAGCTTAAATAATCTGGCACCCTCTGACAACGAAATTAAAATAGGGCAGCGATTACTCAAAAATATCAGCCTGGTCAATATTGATAGCATTGATCTGCCGCCGGAAGTTGGCACCCATATCGAAATGAACGATAAGGAGAGCATGCGCGGGTTTCCGGTAGACTTTCTTTCTTTTCTTTTTAAGGTTCCCGGGTGTGAAGTGATCGTCTTTAATCAGGTCATCGAGATACCCAACCAGGTCGGGACACTGCGAAAGCTGGAACAAAAGAAAAAACGTCATTCAGGTATTCCTGATCCCGCCAATAAGCTTTGTGTGGAAGACATTGACCTGTTGTTAAATGATGTGGCCAGGGATAATCAAATGTTGGTTAACTGCCATTTTAATATTGTCGTTGTCGCGCCGGAGAAGGCCTTACAAAAGGCCGCAAACTTCGTGGAAAGTTCCTTATTTCAATTGGGGATCATACCCAGTAAAAATGCTTATAACCAATTAGAACTATTCCGAACTATTTTACCCGGTAATGCGGTTGAACTCAAAACTTACGATTGGTTCCTGACCACCTGTGATGCTGCCGCCTGCTTTTTTTTTAAAGAGTCCCTGCCAAAAGATGAGCCGTCCGATTTTCTGATTCGGTTTACAGACCGCCAGGGCATACCAGTTGGCATGGACCCCGCCGACCTGCCGATGCGGACAGGCAGGATTAATAACCGCAACAAGTTCGTGCTTGGCCCGAGCGGCTCTGGTAAAAGCTTTTTTATGAATGCGCTGATCGAACAGTACATGCTCTACAACATGGACATCGTCATCGTGGACACGGGACATTCCTATTCAGGACTATGTTCCTATTATAAGGGGAAATACATCACTTATACCGATAAGACCCCGATAACTATGAATCCTTTTCGCATTTCGGAAGAGGAATATAACATTGAGAAAAAAGACTTTTTATGTACGCTGATCGGCGTTGCCTGGAAAGGAGCGGAGGGGGTGTTTACACCAGTTGAAAGAGATGTCGTTGCTAATGTTATATCAGCTTACTACAGCAAATTCTTCGCGGATAATGGCGAGCTGACATTTGATACATTTTATGAGTTTGCCCTGGTCAAAGTGCCGGAGATCAAAGCAGAAGAAAAAATAGTATTCGATTTTGATGAATTCCGCTATGTGCTTAAAAAATTTTACAAGGGCGGTGAATTTGCCAGCATCCTGAACAAGGAGACAGATAAATCGCTTTTCACGGAGCGCTTCATTGTCTATGAAATTGACTCGATTAAGGAAAATAAAATTTTGTTTCCCCTCGTCACGCTGTCGATTATGGACGTATTCATCCAGAAGATGCGTTACCGGTCTGACCGTCGCAAGGCCCTCGTTGTTGAGGAGGCGTGGAAGGCCATCGCCAGCCCGCTGATGGCAGGGTATCTTTTGTATTTGTACAAAACAGTACGGAAGTTTTGGGGCGAAGCAATTGTAGTTACCCAGGAATTAGGCGACATCATCGGTAACGCCGTCGTAAAGGACAGTATCATTAATAATTCGGATACCATCTGTCTGCTTGATCAAACCAAGTTTAAAGATAATTACAATGATATCGCCGCGCTGCTATCGATCAATGAAACCGAACGTCGGAAAATCTTTACGATCAATCAGCTCGACAACACCGATAGCCGGGGCCGCTTTAAAGAGGTTTACATTCGGAGGGGTGCTGTCGGTGAAGTTTATGGTGTAGAGGTGGCTATTCAGCAATACCTCACTTATACCACTGAAAAGCCGGAAAAATCTGCCGTTGAATCCTATACCCTTCGTTATGGCTCTTACGCTGACGGACTCGATGCCTTCATCGAAGACTTTAAAAGCAGTCAAATGTCTCTTCCGGCATTTATTAACCAAGTAAATCAAAAGCAATACCAATGAAAATCTTTATCATAATGTGCTTATGCTTTGTCTGTAAAGCAGGTTTCTGTCAGGTACTGGTTGTTGATCCGGCGACTTCGGCAGCAATCGCGGTCAATGCCGGTATTATCAATGGCCAGCTGAACACCACCAACAATAAACTCGACCTTATTCAAAAGGGGCAACTCGCTGTAACCGGGCAACTGCTGATCGTCAATGACCTGCAAAGTAAAATCTATACGGGACTGAGCCAGGTGGCTTCGGTGCTCAACAACCTGACCACGATCAAAGAAATCGCAGAATGCGCCGGCGATATCGTGACCGATGTTTCTTCGTCCATTACACTCGCCAAATCTAACCCGGTGCTGCTGCTTTTTGCCGAGCAGGGCGCGAGAGATTTTGAAACAAGGGCTACCACATTAGCCGCAGACGTCAGCGCATTTATACTTAAAGGAGGTACAAACAACCTCATGGATTCAGGGGAACGGGGAAGGCTGCTTAACCACATTGCTGAGGAAATGCGTATCCTCCGCGGCATCGCGTATGGTATGGGTCGGGCGATGTACTGGGCCAAGATCAATGGTGTTTTCCGGTCCCTGAACCCCTGGGCGGAATGGCAGAACCAGGATATTCGCATCGCCAACGATGTACTCACCAATGCTAAATACCTGAAACCATGATCCGCCTTTTACTCACCCTTAGCCTCGTCTTGCTGATAACTGACCTTTACGGCCAGTCGAAAACCCTCAATATTCCCGGCATCCACCAGTTGGTAGAGCAATCCATTTCAGAAAATAAGCTGCAGGTAAAAGCGAGAAATCAGCAATCCATTGCCACGACCAATGAACAGGCCAACCTCACATTACTGGCAAAGCTGAAGGCAACCTATCGAACGTTACAACAGCGCTATAATGCATTAGGAACGGCCATCAATATCGCTGATATCGGTATCTACGCTACTCCCATGGTTCAACGAATCATTAGTAATCAGGCACAGATTATTCAGCTCGCCGAAAAAACGCCGGCTCTGATTGCCATCGGCTACCAATCGGAAGTTCAATTTGCGGAGAAGGCTAAAAGCCTGATCGGCTATGTGGCCGGGTTGACCCTTTCTTTTGGGGACGTTAATCAAATGAGGGTTTCAGACCGAAAATCGCTGTTCGACTATGTGTTGTCGGAATTGAGCATCATCCAGGATCTCTCGGGCAATATGCTCAACATGATGCAGTATTCCAATCTCGCGGCTTTACTCAAAGCCGCAAACCCATTTCAAAATTTTATAGATGCTGATAAATCAATCGCCAGCGACATTATTCAAAACGCTAAATACCTGAAGCAATGAAAAATCTCCTTTTTTTTCCTTTACTCTTTTTAAATCTGCTTCCTTTAACGCTATTGGCCCAATCCTACGTTTTCGACCCGCAGCGGTTCGCTGCCGTCGCCAGTAACGGTGCTGTCAGAAGCGCAGCAGAAGGCACCCATGATCAATATTTAGGTAAGATCAATACCGACATCAATAACCTGAATACCAATGTTGGTTCAGTCGTTCTTGCACAAACCTTGATATACGAAGGCTTATCCAATGTAAACTCGGCGCTGAAAGATGGCCTTGCTGTGAAAAATATGGCGGTGATCATTGCAGATATGACCGGATATATCAACCAGGCTATCGCGATGGCCAGGAGCGATCCTTACTTACTGATCTTCGCCGAAAACATTGCCGGTGAAATGCGCACCCGCTCGTTAACCATGGTCACTGATGTGTCCGATTTCGTACTGAAGAGCGGTAGCAATGTATTGGCCGACTACAACGCGCGGGACGAACTTCTCCATAAGGTCATTACCCAGTTACAAATTCTTGATGCCCTTGCCTATGGCGCCTGGAAAGCCATGTACTGGGCAAAGGAACGCGGCATTATCGCATCGCTGAACCCCTTCCAGAACTTTATTAACCAGGACAAAACATTTGTCTCTCAAATTATTCAAAACGCCAAATACCTACGACAATGAAATATTTAATCTTAATGATCGTGTCACCACTGCTCTTGTTTAGTAATTGCTTTGCGCAAAGCCAAACCAACGACGAAGCGTTCCGGTATCAGGAACAACGGATGGTCTACCAACAGTGGGATCAAAAGAAATTTAAGCCCACATCCGGTTTCCTCGGACTTAATCCATATTACTGGCTAACCTGGGGTTTTTTCTATCCGAATTATCACAAAACAGATCTCCGGCCGCTGAGCGGAAGCGGTCCGCAAACACAAAGGCTGGCTTTAGTTGCCGCAATGAATTCAACTGATGACAAGTATAAGTTGCAATCCGATACCGTACGAAACACCGCCTTGTCGCAGCTTTCTTCACAGACAGGTCTCATTTCAGATGCTGATCCGCTATGGCTCCTTTATTATAACAATGAATTCAAGCCAGTGTTAAATAATTCTGCCACATCCATCCTGGCCGGTTTATCTCCGCACGTAGTTACCAAACTCATTTCCGAGGGTACCTATAACTGGTACAAAAATGAACTCGATATGCTGAAAGAACGCATTGATGGTGCCCACACCACCAACATGGATCGCGGTTCCCGCATCCTCGCTTACTACAGACTCCTGCAAGACTACAGGAACATTTCAGGGGTTTGGGCGATTCGTACATCTACCGCCCAGTCGACGCTGACCAAGGCCGCACAGCAGCAAAGGATCAATTCCGGGCAGGTTGCCGTTCCCCAATGGACGCCGCAAACAGACATCGATATCGCTAACAAAGTCTTACAACATCTCCAATGAAAAAGAAAATATGCAGTATTCTCCTGCTGTTGTTCATCGCAGCGGCAGGATTTTCCCAAACCCCGGCACCGGCAATTGATAATACGAAGACCCTGGAATATCTGCAGGGTGACGGCGTTTACGAAACCGGGGTTATGGTATTTCTTAAAGGCCTCAAAAATTCCGTCTGGACACATTTCGATTTGTTTATCACGGATGCTAAGGCACTGTCTGCCATTTTTATGATCATCTTTTTTGCGATCAAGTCATACGAAATGATGGTAGGAGATAAGCGAATGGAGATTATGCCGTTATTAAGACCATTTGGCCTGGCGATGATCATCATGTGGTGGGGCACTTTCGTAAAAGTAGTCGCTTTTCCGACAGACCTGGTCGCCAACCAAACCGAACTGATGTTCAGTAGCGAGCAGACCACCGTCAACAACCTGCGCATGAATCGAAGCAATTTAATGTTAGCTGTGGCGAACTCACTCTACACTTTTCAGGCCCAAACCGAAGTTGCAGAAAAAGAAAGCGATACATGGTACGGGCAGGCCTGGAACTCCGTAACCAGTACCGTTAAAGAAGGGATCAGCAGCGTAGTTTCGCCGCTGATTGAATTGAAAAACCGGCTCACTGTTGGGTTGCAATTACTAATGACCCAGCTGCTGGAGCTGCTGGGAATATGGATTCTGAGACTGGCGGTGTATATCATTTTCATGCTTCAAATTATCTATTCCTCCATATTGGTGATTCTTGGCCCCTTCGCTGTGGCCGTGAGCATACTGCCCGCTTTCCGGGATAGCTTCAGCACCTGGATAGCCCGCTTCGTTTCTGTAAATCTTTATTCAGGTATTGCTTATCTCATCATGTATTTGTGCGGCCTGATGCAGGAATATGCACTGACCTCAGAGATTAGCAAATACCAGGAACTGGTTGGAAAAGACGGTACTGCCGCCAACATCGAGAAAATGGCTTTTTTTGCCGGTAACGGCATCTTGTCATTCGGAACGGTCATTATCGTATTTATGATCGGTGCAATTTGCATGTTCACCGTTCCAAGCATCTCCACCTGGATCATTTCTACTTCAGGGATCAGCTCAGCCACCTCAACATTCGGGCGCAGTGCCAGTACGGTGATGACAGCTGCGCGCACAGCGACCGGCAGCTTCTTTTAATCCATTTCCTTTCTCCTGTTTAAGATGGCTGACCAATTCTTTGGCCGGCCATCTTTTTAAATCCAAATTTTATGATCATCAAAAATATCGAAGCAAAAATCAGGCTGGCGACCTTTATTGCAATTGGCAGTTTTGTTACCTCGCTTATCATTGTCGCCATTAATAGTTTTTATGCTTACAGGCTCGTCTCGAATGCGCAGCGGAGCATTTATATTCTGGACAACAATGTACCCATACTTGCTAAGCAAACCGATATGCAAATGAACCGGCCAGCCGAATACCGGGCGCATATCGACCTTTTCCACTCCCTGTTCTTTTCATTAACGCCCGATGATAACTACATGGAATATCAAATGAAAAAAGCCATGTACCTGGTTGACGAGTCCGGAATGCAGCAGTATAACGACCTGAAAGAAAAAGGTTTTTTTAACTCTATCCTTTCGTCAAGTTCCGTGCTTACCCTGCAAACGGACTCCATTTCGCTCGATGTGACCAAAAAGTATTTCAGGTTCTACGGGAAGTTGAAAATCGACCGGCGAAGTTCGACGGTTGTCCGCTCGTTGATTACTGAAGGCTATTTAAAGGATATTCCCCGAAGCGATAACAACCCTCACGGCGTACTGATAACCAATTGGAAAACATTAGAAAATAAAGATTTGGAAGATGTGGAGAAGAATACATTCTAACCGCGATCCAAGGGATACGCTGTTAAGCGAAATTAGAAAAGAGTTCGGAACCTACTTCATTATCTTGGCGAACTACGGCAAACAGGTATTAACCGGAAACCCACGGTTTTTCTATTGGGCAATGGTATTCCTCATGGCGGTATCTATGGTGCTGTCTTTTACGGTTTTCCGTCAACCCGAGGAGTTCAGGCAGCCTGCACCTGGGTTGAGAGAGTCGGTAGCACCTGTACATGAAGGTTTTGACCAGATCCTTGAAGCTACTGCAAAAATTAAAGAAACGCTGCGGTTAAAGCATTTGGTCGACAGCATCACCAGCCGCCGGTCACTTACCCAGGCGGACAGCATGACGCTCGATACCGCCCTTAGCCAACTACAGCGAATTAACACCAATCATTAAACAAACCATCATGGAAATTAATTATAAACAGCCCAAATATGTGCTGCCAGTCATCGCTTTGCCCTTTCTTTGCCTTTTCTTTTATGCCTGGCACAGCGGCTTTTCCAAGCCAAAACCTGAAGTAGTTCAGACAGCGGGCCTCAACGGCACCGTCGGCAGCGTGTCTAAAGGTGTGCGCAAAAAAGAGCTTACTGATAAGCTTGACGCGTATCGCAATGCCTATAAAGATGCTGGTGGAGTATCCGCGGTCAACGTAATCCCAAAAGAGAATTCCAGCAATGCCTCCTTTAAGGATAATTATAGCAATCAGGAGAAGAAAACCCTTGACTCAATAGACCGCGCAATGAAGGCCAAATATGCACAGCCGCAGGCCTCCGCACACGACCGTCAACTGACCAGCGAAATCAATAATATAGGTAAGCGGCAACGGGCAGCTGCGCCTGTAAAGCAGGAGCCGAAGGACAAAGACCCGATGGAGGTTTTCAAACAGCAAATGTCCTATATGGACAGTGTAAGTAAAATGAGTGATCCGGCCTATAAAGCTGAAAAGTTGAAAAAGGAGGCCGCAGAAAAATCGGCCCTGCAAAAATCAAAGGAAATTAGGTTTACCGTCGTCAAAGCGGATGGCCCCTCAGATGACTTCAATACACTAAAACCGCCGTCGAATGAAAAATTTATAATGGCTGTAATTGATGAAAATACTACCGGTTATGCCGGTTCAAGATTACGCCTGCGGTTGCTGGAAGACATCAGGGCAGGCAGCACGCTCATCAGGAAGGGAACCTACTTGTATGCCCTGATCAACGGGTTTTCGGAACAGCGGGTTACCTTGGTTATTACCAGTATCCTGACCGACGGTAAGATCATGCCGGTGAAACTGGAAGTCTTTGACCTGGACGGCATGCCCGGATTATATGTTCCTTCTTCTGCTTTTCGCGATTTCACCAAAGACCTTGGCGCCAATTCCGTTCAGGGGATTACGATTGATAACAGTTCTTCCGGAAGCCAGTTCGTTATGAGTTCGGTCGGAAAAATCTTTCAGTCTACATCCTCCGCCATCGCCGATCTCATCCGCAAAAACAAAGCGAAGATGAAATACAACTCCTATATCTATCTCATCGATAACGATGCGCTACAAAACGCTCAAAAAACTTATTAAACAAAATCAACATGAAAAAGATCTTTCTTTACATCGCCCTGATGGTAACGATCCATGTGCAGGCACAAGATACATTACCCACCGTTTTACTTTCACCAAAGTTTACCGTTCATTTCATTTCGCCGGAGCCAATCCAATATGTTGACATCTCAACCAAACAACTGGAAGGTGACCTGCCTCTCAAAAACGTATTGCGTATCAAATTAAAAGATTCAAGCAAAGTGTTTGATGACGCCATTATCACAATCGCAGGGGAGAAATTTATTGCACAATACCATATCATACCATCCACGGGTATTGTACCAACCGAAATCAATATTATGCCCGCTGACACCAAGCCATTGGATATTTCCGGCATTGGCTTTTCACAAAACCAACTCAGGGCGATGTCACTCAACCTGATTGCAAAGGGCCCCGAAGGACACCGGGAAAAGGTGAAAGCTTTTGGCATGACCGGCCACCTGAATCATGTTTATACGTTAGGTGACTACATTTTTTTAGATATCAGCTATAAGAACAAGACGCGCCTCACCTATGATATAGACGAATTTCATTTTAAGGTAGAGGATACTAAAGTTACCAAAGCGTCTAATGTGCAGTCAGTAGAATTAAAGCCGGAGTTCATCTTACAGGAAGTGCCGGCGTTCGGCAAATATTACCGGAACATATTCGTCTTCAAGAAAATGACCTTTCCTGGAAACAAAGTGTTTCTTGCTGAGCTGAGTGAAAAACAAATTTCCGGCAGGGTGATCACTCTTAAAATTTCTTATAAAGATATCCTTACGGCCGACACACTTCCAAACTAATGGTTATGACAGATTTACTCGCCTACGATTATGTTAGGCTGGTACTGGAAGAGGAGTTTCTGGCAACCTACCTGCGGTTTATCAATCACGGCATTCTTCATTACGAGCTAACGAACATTCTGGAGGTCTGCGCCCCGCTACTCAAGGGACTCGACGAAGACGACCGGTACCTGAAATATGAGATCGTCGGCACCATCGCAATTTATTTAGAGGAGGAATAACAAAATGGCATTTAACACCAGCAGTAAACTGGCTGATAACATATCGGCCATTCGCATTGCGCTGGAGTTTAGTGGACAGCAGCTAACTCCCGCAGAATTGGAAACGCTAAGCCGCTACGCCGGCTTCGGCGGAATTAAAGCAATCCTGAACAAGCCCGGGCCGATTGACGGCTGGAAAGCCGCGAATGCCTCCAAGGCCGATTTAAAGCTTCATCCGCAAGCCATGGAGTTCCATCTGCTTTTGAAAGATAAACTTTCTGCAAAAGACTACAGGGTCGCATTTGATTCGGTAATGGCGAGCAGGCTTACGGCATTTTACACCCCCGCATTCATTCCGGACTTGATTTATGCCGCTCTCAAAGAGAATAACATCAGCCCGCGGAGGCTTTACGAACCCAGCGCCGGCGCTGGCGTGTTCGTGACCAGTGCAGCGAAAGCGTTTCCGGGAATAACGATTAAAGCAGTAGAAAAGGATGTCTTAACCGGCAAAGTATTAACCGCTCTAAGTGCAGGTTTGGGCTTACCTGTAACAGTCGCCATCAAAGGCCTGGAAGAAACGGACGCATCGGAAAAAGCAGGATCAGACCTGATTGTAAGCAATATTCCTTTCGGTAAATTTTCGGTCTTTGACCCGGCTTACAACGGCAGCGCGGTCGTATCTAAAATACATAATTATTTCTTTGCAAAGGGTCTTGACAAAATAGCTGATGGCGGATTATTAGGCTATCTGACTACTGATGCCTTTTTGAACAGCCCATCCAATGCGACAGCCAGGAAATATCTCTTTACTTCTGCCGACCTGATCAGCGTTTCAGTGCTTCCCGCAAACTTAATGAAGGAAAGTTCAGGGGTGGAAGTCGGCATGCACTTGCTCATCGTTCAAAAAAACAACAATAAGGAAACATTGTCCCAAGCGGAAAGCCTGCTGATCGATACGAATGAAAAAGAGAACGAATTCGGGAAATATCACATCAATGCTTACCTCGACAATCGCTTCGACCTCGTACTTGGGGATGAAATTATTGAAAGCACCAACGCTTACGGCGATCCAACGCTAACAGTCTGGCAAAACGGAAAAATAGAAGATCTGGCTGCTCCCATGCGGAAATTGATCAGCGAAGGCATCAAAGCAAACTTCAATGCCGAAAAATGGAAAGGCATTAGTTTTACCGAGCAGCAGGCCGTTGGAAAGCAATTCACGTTCCTGCCCGTGCCCGTGCAATTAAAAGCTGCGGCACCGTCGGTAGGTCAGCTGGGGTTATTCGATACCGGTGGCCCGGCAAATTCAAACAAAGCCGCTGCCTATTTAACGGATATCGACAAAGCTGTTATTGATAGTAATTCAGCCAGATTAATCAGTGCGATCAGAACGACTGCTAAACCCGGACATGATAGCATCATACTGGTTACCGCCAAAGCGAAGCCTAATTCGAGGTATCTGTACAAGCTTTACAGCAATGTTGCAGAGATTACCTTTTCGAACAAATGGTTGAACGGGGTTTCCTTAGGACATGAGCTGGATATTTTGGCTGCCAAGCTTAAGGGATTTGGTCACGATTTCCGTTACGAAGGCGATTCCAGCTTAGAACAGGCTTTTAAATTATCGCCGGACCGGCCTAAAGCTTTTACAGACCTGAGACCCTATTATCAGCAAGATACACTTGTCGTGTTTGAGGGGCGGGTTGGACTAATCGGCCCGGTACGCAATTATGAAGCAGAATTTAATCCGCTGCAAATTCAGGAAGAGGTTGGCTTTTATAATGATTATATCACGCTTCGTGATACCTATTTGCAGCTTTCCGGTTTTGAGGCAGAGCATCTGGTTCAATTTCCGGAGTTGCGCGATTCCTTAAATCTTTCCTACGGGAACTTTTTAGCGAAATACGGCGAGTTAAACAGCAGTAAGAACCGGGCGCGGATACTGAATGATGCCGCCTTTGGCTTTAAAACAATATCTTCTTTAGAGCTGAGGCAGGATAGTCATTTTGTCAAGTCCGATATATTCCGGGGCCCGATATTTCCAAGAACGGAACAGTTTAAAACCGAAGACCCTGCCGAGGCGCTGGCGATTACACTTAACGATATAGGTCGTGTTGACCTTCGAATGATCGCTGCTGCGACAGGCCTTACCGAGGAAGATGTAGTAATCGGACTTGAAAAGCAAATCCTCTATAACCCGCAAACGGAAATATGGGAAACCTCAGATGACTATTTGTCCGGAAATGTAGTGGCTAAATTAAAGACCGCCGAAGAGTTTGTAAAAAACGATCCGGAGAATCTGCAATTTGCCCGAAGCCTTGCCGCTATCAGGCGGGTGCAGCCCGAGAAAATAGCTTTCGAATTACTCGACTTTAACCTTGGTGAACGCTGGGTGCCACTTGATTTTTATGAGCGTTTCGCGACGGAGCTCTTTAAAACGGAAACCTCCATCAATTACTTTGGTTCCGTTGACACTTTTAAAGTCAAAATTAAGAAGGGTAATCCGACCACCAAGGATGAATTTGTTGTGGTGCCGAAATCGAGTAATAAAATTCTGGCGCATGCACTGCTGGAACACGCACTTGAAAACACTTCGCCGAATATTACCTATCCGGTTGAAAGGGACGGTAAAGTAGTAAGAGTACCGGACACCGAGGCTATTCAATCCGCACACCGGAAAATTGAAACCATCCGAAACCGCTATAACGAATGGCTATTAGATTTGCCGCCCGCCGAAAAGCGGCTTTTAGAGAAGCTGTATAACGATACGTTCAATTGCTACGTGCTCCGGGAATATGATGGCAGCCATCTACAGTTTCCGGGCCTTGACATGAAGGCGCTGAAAATTGAAGGCCTGTACAGTTCACAAAAAAATGCCGCCTGGCGCATCATTCAAAATCGCGGGGCGCTCATCGATCACGAGGTAGGGTTAGGGAAAACCCTGACCATGATCGTTGCAGCCATGGAGATGAAACGCCTTGGCATCGTCAGCAAGCCAATGATCCTGGCCCTGAAAGCTAACATCGGCCAGATCAGGGACACGTTCAGGTTAGCTTACCCTAAATCAAGATTACTGGCTCCCGGTGAAAATGACTATCTGCCCGCTAAACGGAAAAGGCTGTTCCACGAAATCAAAAATAATAGCTGGGACTGTATCATTATCACGCACGATCAATTCGGCATGATCCCGCAGTCACCGGAGATCCAGCAACAAATTTTGACCATTGAACTGGATAATGTCGAAAGGGATTTGGATACACTTCAATCACTCGGCGGCGAGATCAGCCAGGCGATGCTGAAAGGCTTGCAGATCAGGAAAGAGAACCTGGACAGCAAGCTAAAAGGTATTTTGTACGCTCTCGAAAACAGGAAGGACACCGGAATCAATTTCAAGGAAATGAACGTGGATCATCTCTTTATTGATGAATCTCACAAGTTTAAAAACCTAACCTTTACCACCCGGCATACCCGGGTAGCGGGATTAGGCAACATGGCAGGAAGCCAAAAGGCACTCAATATGCTCTTTGCCATCCGTACCTTACAAGAGAAGTTCCAGGCTGATCTTTGCGTTACCTTCTTATCCGGTACGCCGATCTCGAACAGCCTGACGGAAATGTACCTGATTTTCAAGTATCTCCGTCCGAACGAACTGGAACGTCAGGGTATCAGTAATTTCGATGCCTGGGCCGCCGTGTTCGCCCGGAAAACGGTCGATTTTGAATTTACGGTCACTAACGAGATCCGGGCCAAAGAGCGATTTCGCCATTTTATAAAAGTGCCGGAACTTGCCTTGTTCTACAACGAGATAACGGACTATAAAACTGCCAAGCACATTAATCTCGATAAACCGGAAATAGACGAAAAACTGATCAATATCCCGCCTACTGAGGAACAGAAGGACTTTATCAACCGGCTAATGGCATTTGCAAAAACCGGCGATGCTACATTGATCGGCCGCAGGCCGCTTACGCCGGATGAAGATATCGGACGGATGCTCATCGCTACCAACTATGCCAAAAAGATGGCGGTAGATATGCGGCTCGTTGACGAGGAAACTTATGGCGATCATCCTGGCAATAAAGTAAGTATCGCCAGCCGTAACGTTGCCGAGATTTACCGGGAAAGTACGGAAAACCGTGGGACGCAGATCATATTCAGCGATATCGGCACGCCCAAGCCCAATGTGTTTAATATCTATGACGCCTTACTGGATAAACTAGTAAATGACTTTAACATTCCTCGTTCTGAAATAACATTTATTCACGACTGGAGCGATAAGCAAAAGCCGGAACTGTTTCGCCTGATGAATGAAGGGATAATCAGGATATTGATCGGCAGTACGGAAAAAGCCGGGACCGGGCTAAATGTTCAGAAAAGGGTTGTTGCTATGCACCACCTGGATATTCCGTGGAAACCTTCTGAATTGGAGCAGCGCGATGGCCGGGGTGCACGGCAGGGCAACTGGCTGGCGAAAATGTTCTTTGGGAACAAGGTGCGCGTATTTATCTATGCCGTTGAAAAGTCACTTGATAACTACAAGTTTAACCTGCTGCGAAATAAACAGATTTTTATCAGTCAGATGAAAAATTCGGAACTCAGCGTGCGCACACTCGACGAGGGTGCTATGGACGAACAAAGCGGCATGAATTTCTCTGAGTATATCGCCATTCTTTCGGGAGATACTTCGCTGCTTGAAAAAGCTAAACTGGAAAAAAAGGTAGCCGTGCTGGAAAGTTACCGGTCTGCACACTACAAAGACGTGAGCAGGAACCGAATCCGGTTAGAATCCCTCGAACGGAAAGTCGTCAATACCCGCGCTACCCTCGATCTGATGCTGATGGATGAAAAAGCCTACAAGCAAGTACTGCAACATGATCCGGACGGTGTCAAGATGAACCTGTTGAAGCTAACTGATTTTCAAGAAGCTGACCCGATAATTATAGGTAATAAATTGATTGACCTATATAAAAACTGGGCACCGGACAGTCCGCAGAACACAGAAAGGAAACTTGGCTTCCTTTACGGTTTTGAGCTGTATATCCGGAGGAAGCTTTCCGGCTTGGACGACTCCTCGGCCAGAGTGGAGTTTGTTACTTCACTTTACGCCGAAAGCCCGGTAACCGGTATCAAATACATGCTTAACAACGGCGCACCAAACATTGATAACCCTAAAGCTGCCGCCAGGTATTTCCTGAACGCAATCGATAGGGTAGTGCCGCTCGTAGAAAAGTATACCAAACAATTGGAGGAGGCCGAAAAAGAGATGCCGCAGCTTCTTGAACTTACGCTCAAAACTTTCGATAATGAGGCCGAATTGGTTGAAATGAAAATTAAACTGGAAGGGCTTGAAAAAGCCATTAGCAAGTCAATACTTGACAAGCAAACTGCCTCCGATACCATTGACCTGCTGCCGGAAGATCAGGAAGCCGAACAAGTTGTTTACAGTGCGCCCAAGCGCTGATAAGTTTTTAAGATAGCCACACTGGCAGCTATCTGATTTTAGAAAAAATAAAACCGGGCAACCACCCGCCGCCATTAAGCCCCATATGTATGGAAGAGACCCGAGAACAGCAGAAGCTGCACGGCTTCTTGCAATGTGCCATCTATATCTCCATTCTTTTAGAAGCTGCCATCTCTATTTATCACGACGCCCCTTTCTGGGGCGTTTTTATTAATCCCCTCGATAAGATCGGGCACATCATCATTTATCAACAGCTGATATTCAGCAAACTGACCACCCTGTTACTGATCTGCTTAGTCAGTATAGGGACACTGGCAAAAAAGAAAACAGACCTTGATGTAAAAAAGCATATTGTCTACCCGCTTGCCCTCGGTCTGCTCTTATTTTTTGGCAGTATCGTTTACATGGGAAGGGCTTCGCCCATAGCATTGCCTTACACCAGCTGGTTTAACCTGCTTTACCTGATCTGCTCTTTCTTAGGCGCATTGCTGATTAGTGTTTCCATGGACAATATCTCCAAAATGATTAAATCTGGTCTTGGAAAGGATAAGTGGAATACCGAAGCCGAAAGTTTCATGCAGCCCGTTAAACGGATAGAAACCCCTTATTCGGTGAATATTCCGATGCTGTTTTATCATGACCGCAAAGTCAGAAACGGCTGGATCAATATCTGTAATGTTTTTCGGGGGACCATTGTAATCGGTACTCCCGGCTCTGGCAAAAGTTTTTCAATCGTAAATCCCTTTATCAGGCAGCTGATCGCCAAAGAGTTTGCGGTATGCCTGTACGATTTTAAGTTTCCCGACCTCGGGCATATCGCTTATTACCACTACCTGCTTGCCAAACAGGCCGGCAAAATGAAAGGCTACACTTTTCATGTGCTGAATCTGAATGAGATTGAAAAAAGTCGCCGTATCAACCCCTGGCGGGCCGACTATATCCGTTCGTTAGCAGATGCAGCAGAAACAGCCGAAGCGCTGGTTGAAGCCTTAAAAAAAGGGGACCGGTCGGGGGGAAGCGATCAGTTTTTTACCCAGTCCGCCATTAACTTCCTCGCATCCTGTATCTATTTCCTCAGCAAACATGCCGATGGCCGGTATTCAAGTTTGCCACATGTACTCGCGCTGCTGAACAGATCCTACGAAGAAATATTTAATGCGCTGGTTTCCGAACCGGAACTAAAATCCCTGCTATCTCCCTTTATGACCGCATTTCATGCCAAAGCATTCGATCAGCTTGAAGGGCAGGTAGGCACGCTGAAGATTTTTATCAGCCGCTTGGCCACGAAAGAAACCTTTTGGGTGTTCTCCGGTGATGATTTTAACCTGAAAATATCCGGTAAGGATTCACCTGGAATTTTGGTACTGGCTAATGATCCCAATACCCAAAACATCAATTCCGCATGCTACTCTATTGTGATTAACCGGCTGACCAAGCTGATCAACACGAAGGGTAACTTACCATCTGCGCTCATTGTCGACGAAGTACCCACCCTTTTTGTTCATAAGGTTGAAAATTTGATTGCGACCGCCAGGAGTAATAAAGTAGCTGTATTGATGGGCCTGCAGGAATTGCCCCAGTTTAACCAGCAATATGGGAAAGATACCGCTGCGACAATTACTTCGGTTATCGGCAATGTGCTATCCGGCTCGGTACGAAATAAGGAAACTTTGGAATGGCTGGAACGCATTTTCGGCAAATCAAAACAACTTGGCGAAGGCCTTTCTATTGACCGGAACAAAACATCAACCTCACTGAACGAGAAACTGGAAGTCCTCATACCTGCGGGCAAAATTGCCTCGCTCAGCGCTGGGGAAATGGTCGGCGTCATAGCCGCCGACGCACAGGAGAAATTCACCGGGCAGTTCGAGACTTCGGCCATTAACTGCCGCATTAACCTGAATATGAAAGAGATCGCTTTAGAGGAAAAGGGATATAAAGTGCTGCCTACTTACTATGACTTTGACGGCAAAAAAGATGCAAAGCTCACGCAGAACTTTTTCAGGATCGGCCAGGAAATTCAGGACATCGTACTGCTGTTCAAACCCGAAGCCAAACCAACACCACCAAAAGCAACCATGAAAAATCAATAAGATGGCACAGCAAGACGAACTTACAGGGAGCACTGTCATGGTAAATCCCGAACTAATCGCTGATCCCGCTGACAAGATCGGGCAAATCGGAACGATTGAAGCTGCCGATATAGCGCAGGATAATTTTCAAGTGCGTTTTGAAGATAACCAGGTAGGTGTCTACTCTGCTGACGCGCTTTTAGTCCTGCAAAAACCTGAAAAGATATTTAGCTATCTCGAGCAGCATGCCCCTCAACTAAACTGGTCGGACTACAAAGACATTTTTAATATGGCGCTTCTTCAAAAACATGGCTATCCCGAACAAATCCCTACGGTATTTGAGATCGCTCAAAAAAGCGCGTTAGCACGCTCCATAGGCACCATCTCACTGGAAAATAGCCTCGACCTGAAAACGGTGCAAAGCCGCGGAAGGTGAGCCTGAGCAGCCCTTAATTAACCCAAGTTTCAAACCTTTAAATGTAATATGATGAACAAGAATGAGCTTCACGGCACCCTTGTGCTCGTACATCCCGGCCTTGAAAATGACCCTGCCGGCCAACAGGGAAAGGTCGGCATCCTCACTTATGTAGATTCAAGCGACGAAATATTTGTCAGTTTCGACAATAACCAAACCGAAGGGAAATATTCCCCGAATGCGTTGCTGCAACTAAAAGACCGGAGTGAATTATATCCTGCAATGATGGAGGAAGCGGCATCGATGAATCTCGAGGATTATAAAGACCTCTACAAAATCAGCCTCTTACAGGATCGTGGCAGAAATATCGATATCTGGAACGCTTTGGAAATTGCCGGAAACAACCCCGCGATATGGAGCCGGAGCCTTGTGCCTGTCGAAAATAGCATTCCATTAAAAATGGATCAATTCGTTGGCAGGTGAAAGCCTGGATAGCTTGCTGCCTGATTTGCCTGCCACTTAAAAATCTTCGCCTGAATTCTTCCTATGGCTACCGTATCCATCCCGTTACCGGAAAATACGCTTTTCATGCTGGCGTGGACTTTCACGCCCACGCCGATACAGTATTCGCCATCATCGATGGCCTGATCAGCGAAACAGGCTATTACCCAGATCTCGGCATTCACATCAAACTCGATCATGGCGACCTCCAATTTATTTATGGACACCTCAGTCAGGTATTTGTGTTGCCTGGCGATACGGTAAGCAGCGGAACGCCAATCGGAATTACGGGTGCAACAGGCCGCGTGACCGGAGAACATCTTCACCTGGCCATCAGGGATCACTGCAAATACATTAACCCAATTAAATTTTTATACGAAACACTTATTAAAAATCATCATGAGTAAACAATTCAAACCGCTGTTTGAACAGCTTGCAGAAAAGCTGTCAGCAGAACTTAGGGCAGGTACCTCGCCTTTGCAGAAACCCATTAAGGAAAATGGGATGCCTGCTTTTGTAACCCCGATCAACCCGATTACCGGGAAAGGCTATAGCGCCTTAAATGCCATCTCGTTAGCGTTGAAAGGTCACGATGACCCAAGATGGATGTCAGCGGAGGCCGCACGCTACGCCGGGAATTATGTTAAAGAAGGCGCAAAGGGAACCCTAATCAATTTTCCGAAAACCAGTGACATCCAGGCCATACGCACGCCTGATGGCGCAAAAGTTGTCGGTGAAGATGGAAAAACGCAAACGAGAACGGTGGAGTTTGCCAAGGCTGAAAAAGGGGTTGCCTTCCTTTTCAACGCAGAACAGATCAAAGACTACCCGCCACTGGATGATTTCCTGAAAAAACAGCAGGAAGCGCACCCTTTATCACCGGTGGAAAGAGCGGAAAAATTAATCGCCGACAGCAAAGCCATCATTATTCACGGCGGTCAGGAAGCATTTTACGATAAGGCCAAAGATGAAATCCACCTGCCGGAGAAAGATCAGTTTGAAAATGAAACCAAATACCTGCAGGCCGCGATCCACCAACTGGCACATTGGACAGGCCACGAAAGTCGTCAGAACCGTCCGATGGAAGGAAGATTTGGCTCACTGGAATACGGAAGGGAAGAATTTCGCGCTGCAATCGCCTCCATGCTCATCGGCGGGGAGCTAAAAATTGGCCACAACTTTGGCCCGCATGCTGCCCACGCAACCAATTGGGCAAAAACCTTAAAGGATGATCCTTATGAACTTTCAAAAGCTGCAAATGATGCACAAAGGATTGCCTCAACCTTATTGGGCGTTGGTAAAAAGAAGGAAGTTAAGGAAGGCGCAGCGGTCGAGGTCGGGTTTAAAAAAGGCGACGAGATCGCCTATTTAGATACGACCTACAAAGTGCTGGAAACTTATAAAAACAAAAATATCAAGGTGGAGGATGCTACCGGCGGGCGCATCAATGGCAAGCCAACTGATGTGCTTTATAAATCTCTCTTGGAAGCAAAAGCAAACCCAAGGGAACCGGAAATGGTGATCTCTGAAGAGCAAGAGCAAGGTCAAACCAATAAAATAGGAAGATAGACATGAACCTGATCCAATATAATAAACAAGATCTTCCAATGAAAGAATTGGAAACGATAGGGCTGGCCGAAAAAGGTCAGCTTCTGATCAATGTGAAGGATTTGAAGGCGTTGCTCTCAGGTCGCCGAACCGGCCTGCTCAACCTTAAAAACCTCGAAGCTGAAAATATCAAAATAAAAGCGCTCGATGCCAAAATATCTCTTCAACCGGCAGGCAATGGCAAAACAGAGTTGCTGGTGCATCCTATTTACAGAAAGCCGGCGACACCGGACTTTCTGGAAGATTTCGAAGCTAAAGAATTAGAGAAAGGAGAGGTGGCCAGTTTACTGAAGGTAACCAAGGATAGAAAAGGCGATACCAAAGAGGTATTGGTGGAATACGACCCGGAAACACGGGAATTTATTATTTCTGATACGGAGAAGATCATGGCTCCTGATATGATCAACGGCGAAAAGCTAACACCGGCGCAAAAGGAGAATTACCGGAAAGGGAAAGAAGTCGCCTTAACGGACGATACCAAACTCAACTACTCCGGCAAAGACGTGATTGGTATCCGGTCTAATAAGCTGGCGCTTATTGCTTCTATTATCATTGATGGTGGTATTTCTTATATGTTATATACCGGACTTAATGCGATGTTCGGTGAGAAACCTGATGTGAAATCAGCCAAATCGCTAAGTAAGGGTTATTACAACACTGTTTTAGAAATGGAAAGCCAGCGCCCGGACTTTTCCGATAATCTTCGCAAAGCGAAGCCCGTAACTTCCCGGTAGTGAATGCGCTGCTCACAGCACTGGGTGTTCCAAACGCAGTTCAGGAATTCTTTGACATTGATGAACTGGTATTTAGTTATGGTGAACACTTTGAGCATTACGGCAAGGGTTTTCACCGGGTACCCACCACTAAAAACCTGTGGCTTGCCGGAAGTGCCGTTACCCGTGAAGTAATCATAGCTTCCACCGCTATGGAAGCGATAGCCTATTTGACCGTTAACCTGAACAGCTACCCCAATCTGCAATCGCTATCTTTTATTGCTATCGGCAACCTGCCGCACCCCGGACAATTGACCTGGATCAAAACCCACTTTCCTAAACGGAAATTTACGCTCGTTTTTGGTAAAGATCTATTGGGCAAACTGGCCGATATACGGGTTGCGGCAGGTTTGTTTTATAAACCTGTCCGCCTGCTGCGCTCTGAAATACAAATCCAGATTCTATGCGGTCAGCAGGTTTATCGTTTTGACCAGGAAACAATTTCCTTAAACAGCTTTGAAAAAGCGACCGGTATCAGAACTGGGGTACGAACCGCAAAATCCAAAGAATTTGAGACTTTTTTAGATCAATTGAAACACTATGCAAAATCCTGAAATAGAACTCAGACCCGCTATGATCTTCGCTTTTGTGAAGTCATTGCCGCTAATACTTTTGGGGGGCGCTTTCCTGCTACTCGCGTGGCGGCTTTCTCCTTTTTTTCTTTTTTTCAGTATAGCCGCTATCGGAGCTGCTTGGTATCGCTTTATGTACATTAGAAATAGTCTCTATATCATTACGCCGGAAGTTATCCGGATTAGTCGGGGGATATTCTTTAAAAGAATTGACCAGGTTGAAATGTACAGAGTGAAAGACTACATTGTTACGCAGCCATTATTATTGCAACTTTTTAGTCTGATGAACGTAACCTTGAAAAGCACAGATCCTGAAAATCCAATTCTTTGGCTGGCCGGTATTCCCCGATCCGATTTGATCGATACGATCAGGGGGCATGTGCAGGAAGCAAGAAAAGATAACCGTATCTATGAAATAAATTAGATATTCTTGCATGCTACTAAAAGAATTAGTAAATTTAAATCATAAATTAATCTACAAAATTATGGTTCGCAACGTCTTGTTAGCCGCATTAATATCCACCTTTGCCCTATTTGGCGCATTGGGTTCTAAGGACACTAAGACTACATTGGTTTGTCTTGCGGTGGCTTTTGCCGCCTGGGCACTTTGTGTGTGGCGGGTTTCAATCCTGAACAGGAGAAGAAATGAACGTAACCACGCGGAACGTTTGTTTAATGAACATATGCGGAAAAATGCGCGCACGATGCACCGTTTTTAAGATTAAATATTAATTTGCGCCATCTGCAGACAACTCGTCTGTATTGTGATAAGGTTTAGGTTGAAATCCCCTGGCGGCAAGCGCTCAGGGGATTTTATTTTTAAGCCCCATAGAATAAATCTTCTCAAAAAAAACCTAAACGTAATCTGTATTACCGCTCACCCGTCTGTGGGCAAGGTCAACACCTGTATTTGTTTCAAGAAACCCTTCCCGTAGAGCGAACAGCATTTCCTGTTCGCGAATACCATTATCTAATTTATATTCCATGCCGTTAGAAGTTATCACCAAAGATGATTTAGAAGCATTTCGACGATCATTACTCAATGACATCCAGGATTTGTTAGCCAACAATAAGCCCGAGAATAAAGAATGGCTCAGATGTGCCGATGTCCGAAGACTCCTCAAAATTTCCACTGGTACAGTCCAAAATTTAAGAATCTCCGGAAAGCTCAAATCGCGGAAAGTTGGCAGTATCCATTTTTATAAACTCACTGATATTGAAAATATGCTCAGCGGTAAAAGACAATAACTATGAAACCAGAGACATCAACGCCCTTATTGCTATATTCAAAAATTGCCGATGATCCGCGCGTCAATGTCTGGCATATCAGCTTGTATACTTTTATTCTTTCGCTTTGGCAAAAAAGCGGCTATAAAAAACAATTAAAAGTATCGCGGAAACAATTGATGAAGGGCGCACATTTTAGCAGCATAACTACCTACCATAAATGCATCAGCAAGCTTAAAGAACTCGAATATATTATTTATCTGCCGACTTATGATGCTTACCAGGGCAGTATCATAGAATTGATCTTATAGCTTGCGGTAGCTCATCAAGCAGATAACGCATATAAGTCCTGAAACGGGTCGAAGTTATTTCGCAGTATAAAACCAGATCTTTCCAAAACTTTACCTGCTGCATGATTTTTACGATTTACAACTGCTGCTATTTTCTTAATACCATTTGATCTGAGATTTTTCACAATGGCAGGTAATAAATTGGTCATTATAGATTGACCTTTCGCATCGCCAATCAGGTAAAACTCCAAAAAGTAGGGGTAGTCCTCAAGTCTGTAATGTTCCCTCGCAACGGCAGGGGGGATTAGATCAATGATGCCCACCAATTTCCCTGTGCTATTTGAAGTGATAAAATGAACCGCGTTCCTCCCATTATGAAAATTAAGGATTGCGCCGTTAAGCCAGTTCTTGGCATCCTCAATATTTACCAGTCGCTTTTCCGGTATAAAATATAACGTTTCCTCATCAGATAGGATCTGGTAAATCTCTTTTGCCAGGTCCTCATAGCGCAAAAAATCATCCGCCCCAAATGGATGTACACTGAAGTTTGCCTTCTGCAGGCAAATAGTTGGTATAATCATAGATGCCCCCAATTTATAAATCATTGCCATTTCCGGCAACCATTCCCTCAATTTATTTCCATCAAATATTATTAATCGTTCTATTTCACCCGCCTAAATAATTCATCGCAAAGCATGCGTTATTCAGTGGCCCATTATCAAATCGTAAAAGTCATATATTTTTTTTGTTTTACTAAAATATTTAGCATATTTGTTTTGTAAAATAAATTGTAACTTTAAATGGCAGTTAAACAGCGATTTGAGATCATCCACAACGGTTCGGCGGCGAATGTAGTAGAATACAGTTTCCGAAACGGCAGGGTATTTCGTATCGAATTTACTGATGCCTCCTTAAAACCTTTAGTTGTTACCGTCGCCCACGATTCAGAAGACAAAAAATTCTGGACATCCATACCTGAGGGACGGCAGGAACTGGCGGCCGAAGTTGGCAGGCTTATTGCCACTTACATTCGAAATTACAAAGAGATATGTGCTACTACAACGGTCAAAAAGTTACCCGCACCGAGTTTATTCGACTGAAAAATCTCGAAAAGGAAGTTCGCCGCTACAATTTTCTAAATGTTGGCGTTCACAATGGTTTCAATTACGCGCCTTGCGCGATCTTGATTCCTTCAGCGGATGGAAAGGATTTTGAAATCGTGCAGGCCGAATGGGGCTATGTACCCGGATTCGTGAAGACAAGGGCAGAGGCTAATATTTTCAGGGCGAAGTATACCACACTCAACTTTAAATCGGAAAATCTTTTTGTAAAAGAGGACGGCAAACGGTCAATGTGGGCCGATGCCGCCAAGAACCGCCGTTGCCTGGTATTATCAACCGGTATCGTCGAATCCAGGCATATTCCTAAAATCGGGAAAAAGGGACAGGAATTAAAGGAAATGATCAAATATCCTTATTTCGTAACCGTGAAAGGTCGTGACTATTTTTACATGCCTGCTTTGTATAACGAGTGGTTAGACCCGGAGACCAGCGAGTTTGTGAATACTGTAGCTATCGGGATAACGGCAGCGAATAGTTTAATGAGGCAAATTCACAATTCCAAGTTGCGTATGCCAACCATACTTACCGAAGATCTGGCTTACGAATGGTTGTTGGGCAGGCCGGGTGAAGAGCGCCTTAGCGAAATCGCACGGACACAAATACCTTCAAGAATGCTGGATTTTTGTACCATTGATCCTGACTATCGTTTAGCTAAAGAAGCTACACCGCGCGATTACCCGGAACTGGCTTCATTAGATATGACGTATTTGGATGCCGCGGAAGAACTTCAGTTCAATCATTGGCCGGCCGAAGAAGTATTGGCTTAGTTCGTGTTCAAGATATCTTCGGTTTTGGTATAACCGCTGCTGATTGTCAGATTGACGGATCGTTCGCACTTTGGGCGGGTTCGACGCGTGGTGTCTCTTATGATGGTAAATAACTGGTCTGGTTGCAGTTCGGCAATTTGATCGGCCATTTCAGTTACCAGAATCCCTCTAAAAAGACTGCTCATCGACGGTGATTTTCAAAATAAATAATTACTTGAAATTCCGCCCCTTGAAGAAATGGTCTTCCGGCTGCTGTGTCTTCAGCGGCTTTTCCAGCGGCACGAATGGTGACGCCTTTTCATCAGCCCGCGATAGGGTGAGCACCGGTTGTTTTTCATTCCGGATTGCCGTCAGATCACCTAATAATTTGGTGATGTCAAAAACACGTCTGACAATAATATGCGTGACTTCAGTACGTTCGACTACCCCTTCAACCATCAGCAAGCGGGCATGTAAGATCTCTTTACGGTATTTGTCAAATAGCTTAGGGAATACAACCAGGTTGGTCGTACCGGTTTCATCTTCCAGGGTTATGAAGCAAACACCTTTGGCGGTGCCGGGCCGCTGACGGACAAGGATCAGTCCGGCGGTTTTAATAACTGTCTTGTTCTCTGTTTGGTTTGCATCTTTCGCTGTTTTAATATGCAGCAGGTCGAGCGTATGCCGGATAAAGCTGAGTGGATGGCCTTTAATCGAGAGGCCTGTTGTCGCGTAATCCTGCACGACGTGTTCGGACAAACGTAAAGCCGGCAAATCTACTTCCGGCTCGTGTAAGCTTTCCGACGGCTGGCCTTGCATGAGCTGTACCGGACGGTCATGCAGGGCGGCAACTTCCCAAAGGGCACGTCTTCGGTCAAGGTCCATGGATCGAAAAGCATCGGCATTAGCGAGGCGTTCCACGGTGGCAACGCTGACACCTGCATCACAAATTTGATGGGGAGCGGTGTAGGGTTTGATTCTCCCGGTAACCAGTTTTTCCATTTCTTCCTGGTGAATGCCGTTGATTTCGCGAAAGCCTAAGCGCAGCGCAAAATACTGACCTTGCTTAGCTTCCAGCGTACTGTCCCATTGCGAGAGGTTAACATCTATGGGCAGCATTTTTACCCCATGCTCCCGCGCATTGCGCACGATTTGTGCCGGTTGGTAGAAGCCCATAGGCTGGCTGTTCAATAAGGCCGCGGCAAATACTTCAGGATAGTAAAATTTCAGCCAGCAGGAAACATAAACCAATAAGGCAAAACTGGCCGCATGACTTTCAGGAAAGCCATAACTGCCGAATCCCTCCAGCTGTTTGAAGATCCGGCGTGCGTATTCTTCGCTATAACCGCGCGTGGTCATCCCATTAATTAATTTATGCTCGAACTTGCTGACCATCCCATTGAACTTAAAGGTAGCCATCGTCCGGCGCAGCAGGTCAGCCTCGCCGGGAGTGAACCCTGCCGCCACAATAGCCAGTTCCATCGCCTGTTCCTGAAACAGCGGCACGCCAAGTGTTCGTTCCAAAATGGAACGGATCTCTTCGGATGGATAATCTACCGCTTCTTCGCCATTCCGTCGCCTGATATATGGATGAACCATATCGCCCTGTATCGGGCCGGGTCGTACAATAGCTACTTCGATCACGAGATCATAAAAACAGGTGGGCTTCATACGCGGCAGCATAGACATTTGTGCGCGGCTCTCGATCTGAAAAACGCCGAGCGTATCAGCTGCAGTGATCATTTCATAAACTTTTGGGTCATCATGCGGAATATTGGCCAGGGTCAGGTTAACACCGTAATGATTTTGCACCAGATCAAAAGCCTTTCGGATACAGGTCAGCATACCCAAAGCCAGTACATCCACTTTCATAAAACCGAGCGCATCAATATCATCCTTGTTCCATTCGATATTGGTACGGTTTTCCATGCGGGCGTGAAAGATCGGGCACAGGTCGCTGAGCTTCCCATCGGTAATCACGAAGCCGCCGGTATGCTGGCCAAGCTGGCGTGGAAAACCAATCAGGAGGCCGGTTAATTCAATCACTTTGAGCAAATGCGGATCTCGGAAATTAAGCCCTAAGGCACCGATTTGCTCAGCAGTAATTTCTTCATCAGAAAGGTTTCCATAAGCGTCCGAAAGTTGTTTGACGATATCGACCGAAAGGCCCATGGCGCGGCCGACGTCGTTTACCGCGCCTTTGTAATGAAGGGTGAATACCGTTGGCAGGATAGCGGCACGGTCACGGCCAAAGCGGTTATAAATATACTGGATCACTTCTTCGCGCCGCTCGTGTTCGAAGTCCACATCGATGTCAGGCGGTTCATTGCGTTCTTTCGACAAGAAACGGGCGAAAAGTAAATTAGATTTATCCGGCGGCACCGAGGTGATGCCGAGTACAAAACAAACAGCGGAATTAGCGGCCGAGCCTCTTCCCTGGCAAAGAATATGTTGACCGCGTGCCCAGGTCACATAATCTTCAACGGTTAAAAAGTAATCAGGCACATCAAGTTCCGCGATGATCTCCAGTTCGTCTTCGAGGGCTTTTTTAACTTTTGCAGGGATATTGCTTGAATAATGGCTATTCGCGCCTTTCCATGTCAGGTATTCCAATTGTTGCTGAGGCGTACGCCCATCCGTGGTCAGTTCACTGGGATATTTGTACTTCAGTGATTTGAGGTCGAATCGGCAGGAATCAGCGATAACCCGGGCATTGGTGAGCGCTTCCGGATAGTTACGGAATAAACGCTCCATTTCCGGTTTCTCTTTAAGATGGCGCTCCGCATTTTGATGCAGTTTATAACCGGCATTGAAAATGGTGCATTTTTCCCGGATGCAGGTCAAAACATCTTGAAGTTCCTTTCTTGACACGTTGTGATAATGTACATCGTTCGTAGCGACAAGCGGAATGTTCAATTCTGCCAGCAAGAACAGGCGCTTCGCATCATCCCCGGTATAATACTTGGTTGCCGCAAGATAGAGGTTGGGCAAATTTTGCCTGTATTCTTTCACATGGTGGGTAAAAACGAGTTCAAATTCAAAATCCTGCGTGATCTTGGCAGGCGGGATAATGATGAAATAGCTGCCTTCGGCATACTGGTAAACGTCCCTTTTAGAGATATGACATTTCTCTTTTTCAGCCCGGAGATTACCCAGGGTAAGCAGCGCGGATAGCCGGCCATAAGCCTCTTTGTCGGTAGGATAGGCCAGTAAACTTGGACCGTCCAGCAGGTCGAGACGCACACCTGGAACTAATCGGATGTTACGGTCTTTTGCGACCTGGTATGCACGTACAATACCGGCAAAGGTATTACGGTCGGTCAGGGCAATAGCGTCATAACCCAGGTCGGCCGCATGGTCGACAAGTTCCTCCGGATGGCTGCCGCCGCGCCGGAAGCTGAAATTGCTGGTCACCTGTAATTCGACGTAACTCATATGCGGTGTTAAGCAAAAAATCCATGTAAATACCAGTGCTGATTGTTCTCCGCATTATAATGCCCGGAGCGGAAAAGCCAGTATCGTTGCCCGGCTTCGTCTTCAGCTATATAATAGTCCCTGTGTTCGCCCGGTTCAAGCCACCATTCCCGTTCTATACGTTCCGGTCCGTCGGCACCGACTATAACATGCTGTTCGCCTTTCCAGATAAAAAGCTTCGGCGGATAATCAGGCGTGAGCGCCATCGCTTCAATGGGTTCCGGTGTATCCAGTAGCTGCATAGGCCGCGGTTTATCGGTACACCATTCGCTTTCGGGCGTTTTCTTAATATCGGTATTGAGTTTCGGTGTGCGTTCGGGCCAGTAATGTTCGCCGGGCAGATAATGATGGATATTAGCTGCGCCGATGCGTCCCGCCACGCGGTCAAGCAATTCAGCGACTTCTTCGTGATCGATCCCGCCTTTGGCCGACCATATTTCGCTTTGCTTATCACTGACAGGTTCGGTTTTCAGCGCATCAAGCGTAAACAGTTCAATACCAGCAAGGCCTGGGGCAACAGTGTCCAGTTTATTAAAAAAAAGCTTGAACAGGTGTTGTACCCGGTTGCTGGAGTGATTGGTGCCAATGGTGATGTTACCGTTCTTACCATCCACACGGTACCAGGTGAACATCGCCAAACGCAAGCCCAGTCCTTCGCCGTAAAGCCTCTTGCAAAGTTTCTCCAACAGGTTATTCAGCGCGATCTCGATGGCCGGTCTTGTTTTAATCGCTTCCAGGCATTCCAGCCGCTCATTGTAAGGTACGGGCTCTTTAAGCGGAAATAAATATTCCGGCTCCTGGCCGAGTGCTTGTTGTAAACGAAGAACCATATCCTTGCCAAAACGGCGGCGCAGTACCGAATTCGGCATATAAATAAAAGTGCTGACCTGGTGCAAACCAAGATTTCGCAATTTTAATAACTGGTTTAAGGGTAAACGCAGTGCGGACGGTGGTAATGGCATAAGCGCATTGCGGTGTTCGCTTTCGGCTACAATGAGGCCGGAGGAAGCGCAGCGGGCAACACCCCAGGCAGTGCCGATGGTATCGGCAATTGCCGGGCGAACATCATAGCCAATGGTTTTTAAGCGGGAGACAATCTCTTGCAAAAAAGCTTTTTCCCCGCCTTTCAAATGCGTACAGCCCGTTACGTCGAGTAATAAACCATCAGGCGGGTCCAGCTGAACAAGCGGCGTATAGCGCAGGCACCATTCGGCAAGGCCAGTTAGTAACTTCACGTTACGGCCGGGTTTGCCGTCAAAAACCTGGAGGTCGGGTGCAATGACGCGGGCGTCTGCCACGGTCATGCCTTCCGTCACCCCATACTTACGCGCCTCTTCGGTTAACGCAGTGATCAGCATGCGGCCATGATCGGGTTCGGCGAAGACATAGGCTTTCCCTTTCAGACCAGGCTGGCGGATCGCCTTTTGGTCTGTGAGTAAATGTCGGAACCATATGGACGCAAAACGCTTAGGCATACTGTCGGGTTTGTTCCTTAATTTGAGGTGTGACGATTGTCTGGAAACTTTGCTTTTTCCATTCTACTATCCAGCTTCCGGGTCTGCCATTCCTGACCTTGAGTAATTCAACCTGCCAGCGCGGATGCCCAACGCCGGGCATGCCGGTTCTTAACTGGCTACGCATAGGGCGGATTTGCCAGCGCGTAACACAAGCCGTCGTATTGGCTTTTTTTACATCCTTTCGCAGTATAAAGCCGGTCACATGGCTTTTCTCAACTGCTAATTGCAGCCTTTGAGATTCGGTAAAGCTGAGGTCTTTGGTTTCGCAGATCACCGTAGCCACACCTTCGCATTTCAGTGCTTCTTCGGTCACCCAAAGCACGTCTTTTTGCATCGGCACGTCCACGAAAATAACGCGGTCAGGATCGACACCAAAGAGCTTTAGCGCCGGCGGATAAATGCGCCGGGTATAGCTGATCCAAAGACAGGCACCGCCATCGCTCAATAATTTTTGAACCAGGCCTGCGATAAATCCCCCACAGGCTGCTGTCGCTTCCGGACTGTTGCTGATAAACTCATGGATGGCACCGGTTGGAAATACCCCATCAGGGAAAGCCGCCGCTACCGGGCCAAGGCCGAGGTCATTGTTCGTGCCAGGCTGGGGGGGACGAAAGCCTTCCCAGCGGATCATGTCCTGGCGGAGCTTACTAATGATATCTTGTTTTGTTGGTTGCATGGTACGGCGCTAAAAGTCAAATGTCATTTGGTCGAAAGTGAGTTTACGGCCGCTATTATATTGCCTGATGGCCGCCGCGATTACTTTAACCTCATCCAGTGTAAAAACATCATCTTCACTAAAGCCGATCACTTCTTCAGGCGGAAGCTGCTCTTCTTCAGTGTTCACGAAAATCATTGTGTTATGATTGAAGCTTCTGATTTGATAGCGCATAAAACCGACGTTATCAGCCAGTTGGTCGAGCTGTTCGACTGAAATTGTCAAAAGCCGCGCATTGATTTCGAGTTGTAAATTAAATGGTACCATGCTTGTCAAATTTGAAGATCATAAAGTTATGCTAATATTTTTAGCATTACCTCACTCTTTTATACATTTTTTTCTCCACTTTTGTTTTCATGAGAAGTAAGCTGTTCGAAGAGAGGCCGAAAACGGCCAAAATAAGTAATGAAAGATGGGTGCGCGTTATGCCGGACAAAGGCGATGGCTACATGCTATATGATGTTTTACGGGAGGTTCCGATCGGCCGGATATTGTTCGATGCTGATGATAATTGGATTTATGACGGGAATGTATTGACCGTAGATGAACAGGAAGATGTAGCAGGGTTTATCAGCGGTCATCATAAAGAGATGGATAAACTGATCAGTGAATTATAAAAGATGATGGAGCAATTATGTTTTTTTCCGGAGGCAGGGCAGAGTAAAGGCCTGCCTGTTGATTTTTTAGAATACTTTCCGGGACTGCTTAGCCAGGAGGAGGGCGACTTCTTTCTGCAAAAATTTATCGCGGCAGCACCCTGGAAACAAACGGTGCAAAAAATGTACGATAAAGAGGTGATTACGCCCCGCTTAACCGCATGGTACGGTGACTTGGGCACGGATTATTCCCATCCCGGAAGAATAGCTAACCCAACCCCATGGACACCGGAATTACTGGCGATTAAAAAAATGGTGGAGCCTTTAGCAGGTACTCAGTTTAACAGCGTGTTATTAAATTATTACCGCGATGGAAATGATTCTGTTGCCTGGCATAGTGACAAGGAAAGCATCCTGGGCAAACATCCGGTGATCGCGTCGGTGAGCTTCGGACAGGTTCGCAGCTTTGATATCCGCAACAAAACAGACCATAACGAAAAATATTCGGTACGGTTGGAACATGGCTCGTTTCTCCTGATGAAAGGTGGATTGCAGGAGCACTGGGAGCACCGCATTGCCAAGTCGGTTAAACCCATGAAAGCCCGGGTGAACCTGACCTTCCGTGTTGTGATCTGATATTTACCAACACTATTTAATTTTAAAACTATCCTCCACATATATTCGCAACATGAAGAAACTGTTTATTTTTTGCTTGATAGCCCTTTCCGTAGTACTGGTATCGTGGGGCTTTAAAGGTCACCGCGCAATCGCGACCATCGCACAAAAACACCTGACCAGCAATACAGCCTATGTTGTTTCAGCTTACTTAAAAGGTGAAAGCATGGCTGATATTGCAACCTGGGCAGATGAGAATCGTAATAATAAAACTGCACCCTGGCATTTTTTAAATCTGCCATTGGGCCTAACACATGAACAATTTGTAAAGTTTGTAAGTGAAAGCGACAATAATGTTTACAGTGCTATCCTAAAAACAGAAGCAAGCTTAAGAGATAAAAGTTTAACGCCCGATCAAAAGAACGAGGCCCTAAAATACCTGATTCATCTGGTAGGGGATGCGCATCAGCCAATGCATATTAGCCGTAAAGAAGACAAGGGAGGCAATACCATACAGGTACGTTTTGACAACAAA
The DNA here is from genome assembly GCF_050433765.1 of Mucilaginibacter lappiensis. Taxonomy (GTDB): domain Bacteria; phylum Bacteroidota; class Bacteroidia; order Sphingobacteriales; family Sphingobacteriaceae; genus Mucilaginibacter; species Mucilaginibacter lappiensis_A. The sequence continues at coordinate 194,808 of NZ_JBNPWP010000001.1, forward strand.
GGAACCAACCTGCACAGCCTGTGGGACAGTAAATTAGTCGACCATGAAGGCCTAAGCGAGCCGGAAATTGCCAAAACTTACGACGTGGCCACAACTGCACAGATCAAGCAGTGGCAATCGGATAGCCCAATGGAATGGATTTGGGAAAGCTACCAGATTAGCAGCGAACTTTATGCACAGGTTAAACCGGGCCAGGTAATTGATGAAGCTTACTATCAAAAGTACATATCGGTAATTCGTAGGCGTATCGATCAGGCCGGTATCCGTCTGGCAGGCGAACTCAATAAATTATTTAACAATGAGCAGGCGAAAGTTGCACCTGAAACTCCTGTAGTGACACCTGCAATAGCGCAAAATGCTACCTCAGTAAAGCTGGAAGAAATTAAAAATGCAATTGGAAAAACTGTTAAGGTACAAGGCAAGGTTTTCAGCAGCAAAGATATTGGCAGTATGATATTGGTAAACTTAGGTGCTGCCTATCCTAACCAATTACTAACCGTGGCACTCAAAGGAAAAGCCAAGGAGTTGGGAAATCAACTCGGTGACAAAATAATCACCGTGGAAGGCGAGGTGATCGATTATAGAGGAAAACCCGAAATCATCATTACAGATCCTTCAAAGCTGAAATTCTAAGGTAGGCACCTATAAGTGATAATAAATAGTTATCCGTTGTTTATTGCTAGCCATACACTTCATGCGTAAAAATAATCTATTGAATACTAACATAGTGGAATACTCACTTCGAGAGCTCTCGAAAGCCGTTTTGGCCAGGCCAAAAATTGGCTTGCTGACTTAGCTTGGTTTTTTTAGCAAAGAGAAATTGGGCCAAAAGCAAATTTCCGATATTAAAACGTCCCGAAGCCAGTTCCAGCGTTAGCCTAGTTGCTGACGCAGTACATAGATGAGGGGAAAGCGTGGATGGGTTAATACTGAAACAAAGCTGTTAACTTAGTGATCTTAAACAGACAATATGCCATTTAAAGACGATACAAAACAAAAATTGATACCCTACATCATGGGCAAACAGAATGCTGAGGAACGAAAGGGAAGGGCGCTCTTAGATATATTTGTAAACTTGGGTGTACGCGATGCCTGGAAAGGCACTTTGCCTTTTTACCCTGGGCGTGAACAACCGATGTATAAAAAAGATTATGTCGCTTCAAGACTGGACTTGATCAATGAGCAAGCGATCATCCAGCTTTTGACCATGGTGGTCAATGAAGCCGAAAGTGAAGATACGGTAAAAGAGATCAATGAATTGATCTTGAAAGATCATTATTCTGTCAGTTCGCAAGACGGCAAATATGTGATCCTTGGCAACGTGGCAGCGCCCGTAGGCATCTCGCCAAGCCAAGTACATTTTCAGCAAATTGAAGCAAAAGTCCTCGACGCATTGGACAAGGCTAAAGTATCGATCTGGCTGGCAATGGCCTGGTTTACCAACGAACGCCTGCAACAGAAGTTGTTACAGAAATTGCAGGAAGACTTAGAAATCAGGATTATCATCTTTAAAGATGGCGTTAATAAAAGGCACGGTGTTGATCTGACCGGATTTGATGTTGTGGAAATGCGGGGCTCACGGGGAGGGATCATGCATAATAAGTTTTGTGTGATCGACAACCAAGTGGTCGTATCGGGTTCTTATAACTGGTCGGATGGTGCAGAATTCAGGAATGACGAAAATGTTAGCGTTAATCCAAATAATGACTTTGCAACAGCCCATAGTTTAGAGTTTAAACGGCTGTTAAAAGAACACGAGCAGAAGCAATTACGAAAAGCGTCGAAAAATCCACTCCCTGATCAAGATTAATTTTTTTTGTTTGATAGGTTATGAATGCTATATTTGTTCAAAGCTTCGAGCGGAAGCTTCCCATTCGTCTCAGTTAAGCCCTCCATAGCGCCGCTTTTAACAATTAACCTTTATCGAAACCCTTATTCTCGTTTCGAAAAACGGTAGGCGAATGACGTTTTTCTACGGGAGTTTAGAGGATCGATGACCATCAAAATTAATGGCCTTAGTGCCGACACGCTTAAACACCAGGCCAGAAAACTGCAAAAAGAGCTTGACATTACTTATCACGCTGCACTCGACCGTGTGGCTGTAACTCAAGGCTTTGCCCACTGGAAGCATTTACTCAAAAATCCGGACCGTCCACCTGAAAAGACCGAAACAATTCTCAGACCGGCACTGCCTAAGCCCGCAGTAGTTGATTGCTATGACACTTTTGGAGGCAAGTCTTTGGGTAAACGGCCTAACGCCCGGATGCCTGTTTCACAACACCGTTCGCTCGGCCTGGTGTTGCAAGAAGTATTGAACTACACCCGTTATCATAAGCGGGCTAACAAAGTCGTTAACGAGATCATTCTGCTCATGGACCGTTGGATGGGTTACGAGTATAACGAGGACGAATTGCCGACCCTAGAGTTCAACCAGATCTATCTCGGGCATCGGGAACTGATCTTAACGCTGGTCACCCGGCGGCGGGATCAATTACGATTAAAAAGAAAGTTTCGTGAAGGCCGGGTGATCATTGAACAAAATTACCATGACTGTGCGCCGGTACGGGAACTGCTCGGTCGATTTGACCTAGCGCTGAAGATGATGGACAAATGGCCGGCCAGCATTAAATTGCCTGCTCATAAAGAAAGGAAGTCCCGGTTGCCTGCTGGTTCATTTGTGACCAAAAAAGGGAGTAAAAAACTGATCATGGTATTCGCTCATAACTTTAGCCGGAATGTTATTGAGGGTTTCAGCGATGCCGGCTATTTCGTAGCAGGCCGCCACGAGGTAATTGCGGTTAAGGATATCGTTGACCCTGGCGCATTCAAACCAAAGCGACTTTATGTACCGTATGGTAAGTGGTTTTGTGAGGATGGCCGCGAGGTCTTATTCAACCGGGATTACACGCCGATCTGGTCAAAATCCAAAGACGGTTTAATAGAACGGATCGATCCGGCAGCGAAAACCAGCTATAGCGATAGGGAGTTTTATTTCGATGACCGGACCGCACCCTATTATTATGGCAATTCGAAGACCCTTCAAAGCTGCGAGGCCATCTTGAAGGAATGGGGCGTCGAAGACCAGTTGCCGCTGATCTCTGATCGTTTCCCCGACGCCATTGCAGCTGGTGACGTTGGTTTGCTGGCGCCGAAAGGCTTTTCGTAGATCCCTAATTGATGCGAAAAAGCTTCTATTATAGCGGGACTTAAACAATGGCCGGGAAAAGACATTTACCCGGCCATTAGTATTTCTGTCGAGGTTTAGATTAACGCCAATTGCTTTTACATGATCTGACAGGTCCATTGCGTGATCCCCATTCGGCTTAGTGGCAAGTTTTTTCAGACAGGAAAAGCTTTAGGCTTCATGAGCCGGTATTGTATTATTTATAATCTTTATTTGTTTATCCAGTTTGTATATAGCCTTCTTTAAGAATCGTTTCTTTAATTCCTTCAAACAAATACGCTTCATCATTATTAGGATACCTAATTAAAAAATCATCTATGGCAGCGATTGTTTTATCTACTGAGCGATGTTGGGCGAAATGAATATAAAGCCAAAATAAATTATTTCGTTCATCAAGTTCGATATTCTCCGCCAAAGCAAATTGATAAACAATATCATGAATATCATTTAATTGGTTTAGTACTAAAAAAACCAGGTAAGTAAACGAACCTTGCGCGATACCATCTTTCAAAAAACATAGTGATACCTCCACAGCTTTTGGGGTAAATAATTCGTTGATAAATTCTGCAATTTTAAGTCGAATGCTTGATGCTTGATAATGCAAATAATCCTCCGAATTCCAAAAAACGGTTGAATTGTCCAAATAATTACTTAGCATCCCAAGTATATTAATTTGAATGCCTTTTTCATTAATGTTAGCAAAATTTAAAATGATGTAATACCAAGATGCTTGTCTTTCCCTATGGTTTGCAAATAATGACTTTAACCCTGTATAACAGATGTCTGGCTGAGAAAGATTTGTAAATGCCTCCAAGCTTCTACCAAAGTTCTCGTAGTTTTTGTAATCCCGGCTGTAATTGGTAAAATGTTCTTTGAATAACGGAAAGGTTTTCAGCGAAAGTTCGTTGTTTCTATCTACCCGTATATTATGTGATTTGTTTAGCAAAATTTGAGGGTTGATCTTAAGATATTCAGTTATGTTAACCCAGTAAGCTCTTTCCAATTCTACATCGAAAACTATTCCGGCGATTGGCAAAAGATGATTATTCCAATATTGCAAATGATCAAGGTCTGCTGGTATTTTATATCCTGTTTTATCTTTATAGCTTTTACCGCTCTTGATTTGAGCAAATACACAAAAGCTGGTCGCAATATTATTATCTATAAATTCGATGAAGCAGTCATTGCCTTGGTCATTATTCAAGCTTATTGCTTGATATATGCAGTTGTGGCTTTTAACAATTGACTTAATAAATTCCACCCCAAGATTTTCAATGGGTTTGTTGGTGCTTCTTTTTGTAGTCATTTCCGTTTAATAATCAATATTAATTAAATGGAGAACCTAATTCGATCAAAAATCCTGAAGAATTGTCATTGCCGACTGCAGATTTTAGGGTAACTCCACTGACTATGTTTAATAACCAGTTTTTATCCGATTGAATGATCCTAAGTATTTCAGTTTCGGTATACAATTCATAAAATCCATCAGATGCTACCAATACCTTATCGCCGTAGGCAAGTTCCATCTGCTTGATCTCCGGGTAATAAATTTTATCCTTCCCACAAATGCTCCTGGTCACTACATGGCGTACGGATGAATTTATATATACTTCTTTGGACTTGTTGTTAATTCTTAATTCATTTTCAAGCGTATGAGATACCGAGCTAAAATGTATTTTATTGTTTCTTAAAATCATTAACTTGACGTCACCCACCCAAAAAACAATAGTGTTTGAGCCATGAATTAATATGCCGCCTAAGGTTGCACCAGATTCAGCTCCCTTTTCAAGAACCAGCTTTTTTATCCGCTCATTTGCGGTTGAAACCGCGGATGAGAGCAATTCGTCATCTTTGGCATTGTTTAACTGATAACTGAATTGTTCATTTAGTGTTTGTATAACGAGCTCTGCTGCTAAATCCCCATAGCTGTAGCCCCCCATTCCATCGGCTACCAGAAATAACGAAGTTTCATCATTTATTTGGAGTGCTGAAATCTTGTCTTGATTACTCTTCCTTTTGCCAATTTCAGAAAATTGTTGGTATTCAATTTTATATTGCTTTAAGTGTTGCTCCCCCATGTTTTGTAACTCTTGGACGCGTGTTGATTTTCACCGGCCTTGTTGTAATTCCTTTGTCTGTTGATTTGGTAGCCCATAGAAAACCTTCCCCCGGCGCTAATGATGATAAATCAGCTGGGGTTAATGCTTGTAAGGGGGTAATGGATTTTTGAATATGTTTAAGCCATTGTGGACTATTAAACTTATGTAATAGTACAATACTGCTAAGTTCTATAATTTCATTAGGTAAACTTGGGGGGTCTTGACTGGCAATCAGAATACTTACGCCTTTGTGCCTCATTTCCCTGATTGCTGTCACAATGGAATTTGTAAGGTCCTTATTGTTCATATACTTATGAGCCTCATCAAAAACGATGAACTTGTTGAATGATTTGCCATTCACTTCCTTAACACCGGAGAAAATATTAAGCATAATTACGAACAATCCTAAGGCCTCGTCCTTTTCAATGAATTCATCCCTGAGATCGACCACGATCAATCGGCCGGGTTTAAGTTTATCATTTAAAAAATCTTTATCGTTGATATATTGCGACGCAAAATTCAGTCGTTGTAAGGCTAAACTACGTTGTGCGTTCGAAAGCAAAAGTGAATCGTTTACGCTTTGGATCAAGCCATTAATACTTAGGTTATTTCGATTCTCACGCATTAAAGCCTTTAATTGACGAACATAAGTGGCATCATTGCCGACTGCCCCTAACAGAAACATCCAGTCCTGAACACTTAATTCATTCGAATTGAAGCTTATTGGATAAACTTGAATTGAGGGGAAATCGCGCTTTCTGTCCTCAAGTTTATCAGTAGGCGTTAAAAGTATGACATCCTCTAATTTGTCCGGCATTGCACCATAGTGCTGTTTCAGCAGAGCTATTTCGCGTTCCTGGTCATTGATATATATCATGGAGGTAAACTCCGGTTCATAATCCATGCTTTCGCTATAGTGAAATATTACGCCGGACAACGGAGCCGGTAATAAATTCACTTGATTATACTGCTTGAGCATCATTTCGGTGATGGTGCCAATCGTGTAGCTTTTACCACCTCCTTGTACACCAAAGAGACTGATGGTATTTGTTTCGCTAGCATCAATAGCAATTTTCTTGCCATGTATGGTCTTTCCAAGTATGCCATATTGGAGACTTTCGGAATTCTTGCCAATCATGATATCATAATCAGGGGCCATAGTTTTTGAAGCAGGTAAATAGGGTTCTATCGGTTCAGCAGCAAGGGGCAGGGAATCTCCTGGCTCTTCATTTTCACGGTTCTCTTTTTTCAATCCTTCTGTCTCTACACCCTTGGACTCCATCTCCGGCTCATTTGTTTCTTGCGGTTTAACAATGACCGGGGCCGGCTCTTTTGACATTTTAAATTGGCGCACGAAGGGGGAAAGTTCTTTTTTACCACCAAATGCAGCTACTATTTCTGCATCCTCGTCGACTTTCTCTAATCTGTAAGTATTCAAGTCTGAATTAGGATCTATGATGTCTGAAATCAATTTGCCCCCAAAAGTGAAAAACGTCAGGTTAGAATCAACAGTCTCTTTTTTGTGCCGAATTGCAGAAGCAAAATCGAAAATGATACCAAGCTCCTTAAATTCGATTGAAAAGCCATTGTCCAATGATTGTAAGAAGAATATATAGTGTTGATAAGTGTTATCCGCGAGGAAACCATAGCGTTTAGCTCTGTTTATATAAAATTCGAGTAAAGATTTTAACTCTTTATTTTTTATTTGGCGGTCAAGTCTGTCGAAGGATAAATTATTATTAGGATCAAAGTGTGTTTTTAAAGCTAGAATTGTGTTATCAATCTGGCTTTTCATTTTAATTTTTAGACTAGCCCTATCCACATCTGTTAGTGCCCTCCGGCATTTAATCTCGATAACCGTAACTTCAATTATTTTTTTATCGGGGTTTATTCTAACCAAAATGTTATCTGCACGACTTTTATCATCTGTTGGAAGTGCTTTAAATAGATCCTGATGTAAGTCAATCGGAATCAAGAATGCATCTTCCAGGATCTTTTTCTTTTCTAAAACGCGCTTGGTAAAAGCAGCGCCGATCACTTCAAAAGCCTTATTCTTTCCAGAGTTCAATTGCATCACCAACGAACTGCTTATCGCGCGTAAATCTTCCAATAACATTGTGATCGTTAAATCATTAGCCAGCGGGTCAAATGGGATATCAAATTCTTGGAAGTGAGGACCCAATAGACCGATTATTTCAGAATTAGGCCTTGTTGTAAGAAAACTTGAAATGCCGGAAAGTTCTTCGTTTGGAATGTAGTCAAGTAAAAAAGGAATATTGCCGTCTTTACCAGGTAAATCAAAGACTTCGGGGCCAAGGTGCTTATCAAAAGTTATAACCCAGTCGCTATTATCATGCACATTATTGATCAAAACCTTGTCTACATCACCAAGCACCAGGGATATTGAGGGTAAAGAGTCGGAGGTTTTTCCCGCTAAAGAACTGGAAACGAATTTTTGCAGGTAACAAAATAAACTGACGGAATATTTAGCAATTTCGCCTATTGGCCTTACCTGCGCCCCATAGTTTACAAACTTATCCCATCGAATTTCCGAACCGGTTTCCTTTACTTCTGTTATTGGTTCTGAGATCAAACCGTTTAGGAAGAAGGAATTTCGTTCTGACACGGGCTTGAACAATTCTATTTTGGTAGAAAATGGACTTATTAAGAAGCTGAGATGTGCGCTGTAGCTTTCTGGTGATTCCAGATATTTTTTAATAGAGTTTACTGAAAATCTTAATTTTGGAAATAATCGATTTTCTGAGGGCCTTGAAAAAGCTTCTGCTTGTTCGCTTACGGTATATTCCGGATTTAATAGGTTTTTGAAACCTTCGCCCTGTTCGATAATCGTTTCTTTCCCTTTAAATAGCCGAATTTCATATTTGAGATTCTGAAACGAAGGATTCTTTTCCAATTCAACTAAAGCATTGGCAAAAGTGACCGCGTCCCCTGCATTGAAAAGATTGATTACAATTTTATCAGCATATGGGTGCTGTCTAATATAGTTCAATAAATATCTTTCGATAAGCCCCTGGCTGATTTCGTCATCTAACCTATTGGGTTTATCAATATTTAGTAGTCTGGAGACATAACCCTTTACCAAACGATTAACAGAAGTTAAGGTCTCAGTTTCAGAAAGTGAAGAGGGCATTAAATAGATGCCCCAACCATAAGTAATTTCGCCCGCGTATTGGAAACTTTTAAGCGTGTCAGGCTCAACAATTACCGGCAAATTATTATCGGGCATCAAATCACCAAGAAAGAAATTCTCAAGATTTTTAAACCAATCTTTTTTATAGCCTTCATACCCAATGGTTTTTTCCTCCCAATCCCCGAAAAGATCAAAGAGATTTAAAAACCAGGCAAGCCTCAACGGGTGTAATGGTGAAAGTAATTGAAAATTTAAAGATTTACCGTCTGGCAATTTGCTACTGACCTGAATTAGATCGAGATTTTGCAGTTCTGTTAATAATTCCTGAAGTTCATTCTTTTCCTGAATATTTTCTGCCGGAATTTCGTCAAAACGTTTGTTTAAATGCTTAAGGAATGCATCGAAACTACACAGGTAATTCTTCACAAGATCGACAAGTTCATAACTCGATGTCGTTTCGAAGACGCCGGTCCGATTAGGCGCAGAAGCTAAAAGCGCTTCAAATAATTCTGTCCGGCAGTTTTTTAAATCATCTGAGGCTAAATCATTGATAGAAGCGGCTATATATGTCGCCGAATTTAAATCAATTTTAGCCGAATTTGAGTCTAAATGGGCTTTGGCGTAACCTAAGGTGTCGCCATGGTTTAGTATCAAGTGCTCCAGAGATACTAGTTTACTACTCAAATTTATCTGGTAATTATCCTTCGAACTATACTGAATATGAAAAGTTAAATTTGTCTTTTTAAACGTATCATCCAGCCAATTTGCCGAGTTGTTTTCAGGCACAGGTATGGATGGCAGAATGGCGTTTTTCAATTGGTTGATCCGCCACTTAAAATAGGCTTGAGTAACATTACTCAATTTGTCCTTTCGTATACTATCATCGATTTCTATTTCGCCGATACTAAAATAGAAATCAATAGAGTCGCTGGATAGTTTATAATTTAATGACGCTTTATCCGGAGCGTCATCGGTGTTTTTTACTGACAGCCAATATTCCTGTATGTCAGCACTTTTGAAGTCATCATCAACATTGAGTAAAATGCCGTTTTCATCTTCAGCCTGGACCTTAATAAAGTAATTTCCTTCTTCGACAATGGAAGGATTTAATTCAACTGTTAGATCACGATACGGTTTATCAGTGCCGGTGTTCTTGCAAATTCTTAAATCATGAACAAATTCACCCGCATGACCATTCACGGAATACAAGGATAATCGAAAGCTTTTTAATTCTGATACATCCTTAGGTTTCGGTAACGTATGGATACGAACCTTGACCTTAACATTTTTATTAGGATTAGCAGTGATAAAAGTATCTCCGTCTTTATATTTCAATTCGGGACAGCTAATATTTGTTACCCATAGTTTAAAATCAATCTGATTTAAGTCGGGGATCAGCCAGTTTTTAAAATTTAATGCAGGTGCATTTTCAGCAATACTATTAACTAATTCCTTACTGTTTTTAATCGATTCTGAGCCTTTTAAAAACAGAACTATCTCACTTTGAATAGATTTTTTTTCAATTGGCAGTTGTTTTATTCGTTCGTAGATCGATTTTCCATAATCCGAAAGAATTGCGATGCTATTAAGATTAAAATTAAGACGGGCTCTGATTTTGTTAAAATCATTTAGGAGAGCTTCATCAGGGATCATGCCTAAAAAGTGTAAATGATTCCCAATATTTTCCTTGGAATAGGAGGATTGCTCCAGCGCCAGGAGGTACTGAATTGCCTGATTGGTTTTTAAGTTGTAGGAGTTTGTGTAATTAAATATTTCCTGCATATAGGCCTTATATTCCGCAGGGATCTGGGCAACTAATCTGCTCAATAATAAATTTTCAATACCAGATAGGTTAATATCCTTAAATGTGGCATTTCCATAAGAATCTTCGGCTGCAGTGCGGCTATTTGAGGGAATAAGAATCAGTAATGCTGAGGTTTCCTCATTGCGCATTTCGATCAACTTTGTCGCTGAAATATAATCCGGCCCAACCTCCTTATCCGAAAGAATATAAGTCTCTAAATCAGGAAATTGAATCCTGACCTTTGACAACAAAACATTTAATTGATCTTTCGCCAATCCGGTAATTTTCATACAGTGCCCTGGCAAGGCGCTTTCAAATTCACTGGCGTATTTATCGATTATTATATCGATGATATGTTGAAAGTAAGTGTTGATCATATAAAATGATATTGGTTAAAGTTCATAGCGGGGCCGTATTTTTTGCATGATGTAAGCGTCACTTAACACATTGTAAAATCCAATTTGCCTTAAGTTATTTTTAAAGGCTTCGACATTTTCCTTAAATGCGAGATTCACATTTAAATCTGCTGTTTCGAATCGTGTTTCTTCGACTCCATTAATGATAAGCCCGTACCTGGTACGCAAATTGGTTGTTAAATCTTCGATAGAAATTGGCTGCGTGGTAAACTTATTTCCGTCTGATTTCAACAGGAGTATTTGGACCAGGGTTTCCAACAAGCGTGTACCTAATACAAATCTCCGTGGATTTTTTTTGGTTCTCCCCTGAGCTATAAAGCCTCGTTCGGAATTCTTTTGAGCGAGATTGTCGATCAATTGAAAATGGTATCGGTATTGATAATTCCCTTTTTGATTGTTCACCAATTCGATGTATTTAGCAAAATAAGTTGGTTCAAACATTGCGAAGTCTTCGATCCATTCCCTGTCCTCCGCATCTATCTGATCGATCATAATATCCCAGCGCGCCTGAAAGTACGGTTCAAAGTCTTGCGGCGGATTTTTTAAGATATTTAAGGCAAAATTGACATCATTGGAGTTGGTTCTCGGTTTTCCAAGTTTTTTCAATGCAGCATTTATCTTGAAGGTTGCGCGTATGTAGTCGTATAGGCTATTAAGCATCCTTTCTGCATCAGCAATTGCTAACATACTCACTTTGCTATCAAGCTTTCCAGTAACGTCCAATACAACGCTCCAGTCATCCGGAACATCGGTTGTGCCGGCTTGAATCATTTTAGGTAGCAGATAGATGAGTTTTTGAAGATAAATCGAAAGGTGAAAGGATACTAACGTTTTAAGATAATCCAGCAAGACGTTTCTTGGTATGCTTCTTTTATATGCCAACAGGCAATTTATATCTTCGCAAAAAAGTTCGGCTTGCTTCTTCAATAATGGACCAATATGGTTAATGGTTTCTATGCTGTTAAAAACGCCTTGATCAATGTCCTTGATCAGCGTTAAAATGCCCAGACTGTCCACATCCAATCCTTTGAGATTGGTTATCCGTTTGGACGTGCGATCCCAACCCTCAGCCAAAAAGGACTTAAGTTCTTCTTTTGTTTTTGTATTTACTCCAAGCATTGAATATAACTGGTCGGCAGTGTTATAATCACGCGAATTAGGTGCATTACGTAGTCTATAGCTTTCAAGATGGATGGGACGTAAAGACGATATCTTTTCTTTATCCGGGTTACCACGATTCACCATATTAACCAGGTTGCTTCTCAGCCATAATTCCGCTGCATGAGGATATGTGGCAAACCCTTGAACATCCTGCTTCTTTTCCAGTGTCAAAAAGTTGTTTTTTAGTTTTTCAAGAGTCAATTCACCTCTATCAAGGCTAGTCGCGCGTTGTTTCGGCCTCACACCATTATGATTCAATAACATGAATAGATTCAATAATACATTGTCCATGTTAACTGCCTTTGCATCAATCGCAAAAATGAGTTCGTTTCTAAACGTAGTTTCTTCGGAGTTTAATTTTAATGCCATAGGTTTAGTTTAACGGTTGCAACTCCAGTTTGTACTGATCATTTATTTTTATGCTAAAGAAAGATTCATTATCGCTAGTCACGATAACCTCTTTGTATTCCTGATTTTCCAGTAAATTCTTGAAAATTTGAAGTTCAACAAACCTGCCCCTAATGTCGTTAAGCGATGGGCTATATCCCTGACTGATAAAATATAACATTTCGAAAAGATCAAGCGAGATCGTCAATGATACTTTTTTATCTGTTAAACTTCTAAACGTTAAGCTGTCAGGCTCATACTCTAAATAATTTGTCAGGTGTGCAGATGAATTTATAATCAATTCGAAACTGGCCAACTCGAATAGTCTGTAGGACTTACTAATGGGGTCTTTCACCTGAGCAGAGGACAACACCAGGTTTTTAGAGTAGATTCCCTCGTTATTGCAGCCTTCATTTAATGAGATCGCCTTTGCAATACTTTGCTTCGTGTCGTTCATCATGACTTCTTTATTTGCACTTATGCCGATCAATAGATCATGAAAATCAAAAACCGAATGATAAGGTAAACGCGCACGATAGTTTATATTGCCTTCAAAATACTGATGGCGCACTAAAATCTTTTGGGTAGTCAAAATCCTTCGCTGAATTTCTTCGGTTTGGTCATGAAGGGGTATTTTTATTTTGAATTCATTAAATTGGCTCAATAACTGCTCCTTACGTTCTTCAAAATATAAAAACTGTTCCGGTAGATGTGTTCCGAAATACAAATCCCGATCTAAAGAGGGAACAGCAGTCTCTGCAACATCAGTCTCCCGAACTAACTTAATCAGGCGGTCGTATTGTGCTGAGTCATTAGCTGCATTATCGCTAATATTAAAGTAGTAATGTTTCCACCAATTCAAATAATCCTCGTCGCCGACTTCGATTTGATGTTTAATTTCTGAACATTGATAATCCCGGGTTAGTGTAAATGCGATGAACGACCGTAAGTCTCGCATGGTAATATGTAACTCCCGTTTTAGGCTAACCGTGCGTAACAGCCATTCCATCCGGTCAATGATTTCATTACCTACGGCAGAGTCGTTCAAGGATGCTACGTTATATTTTATGAAACAATTTTCAGCTACGGGGCAGGTTTGACAGTTTGCCCACAATGGTTTCTGGGTTAACAATTTTACCTGCTGCTTGAACAAGCTTTCCTGATTATGTCCGTTGGCGACAACTGAACGTAAATTCAAATTAATTATAAGCAAGCCATCCGGTAATTGTGATTTGCCCTCGGTGTAAAAATAATTCTCAATGGTGTCGGCTAACTGCCTGTATGGGGCAACAGTATGAAGAAACTCAACCAAGCGGCCTTCATTAATCGCAATAATACGACCCTGAGTGGCAAGGCTATAATCGGTTAAATTTTCGAAGGGTTTAAAAAAGGCAGAAAGCACATCGTCATTAGCTTTTTGATCTTCGTCCTGGGACCCATCATAATTACTCTGAAAAATAGTCCCGTTAATTTCGAATGTTACGCCATTACCATTTATAAGTTTCTTTACGTTGTTAGCTTTACTTTCAATTTTTCTGATAAATGCTGTTTTACCATCACCAGCATTACCAGTTATGATAACTAACCTGTATCGCCCATCTAAAATATCCGGGATGAGTTGCTTGTCAAGCTTGGTTTCGGTGTAAGTTAAACTATCATATAGGGAATTTTTATCTCCTGCTCTAGTTCCAACATTTCCATGACGAGATTGACTATAAAGAGAATTAATATAATTTACAATGTTCTGATCTGAACCGCCACTAGCTACCAAGGAAACCGACGATGTCTCCATTTCAATCTGGAGTAAATTATGCTCGCCGATGGTCAGCAATTCATCAAGCATCTCTTTAGCCGATTGAAACCTAGCTTCCCTTTTGGTAGCGATTGATTTTGAGAGGAACGCAGAAAACGCATTGGAAAGTTTGGCATTATGAATTTGCGGCGAATCGGCTGGTTTTCCAACCTGGGGCATTTTCATCGAACCTGACCAGGGATAAACTTTACATGCAAGCTCATAAAGAGTGATACCTAAGGCAAAGGTATCTGCCGATCCATCCCAATTTACGCGGTTGTTTCCCATTACCAAGTCGGGCGCCAGGTAGGGGTTCGTACCCACATAGTCCAGGTTATTTTCAACAACTGAAGCAACATTAAAGTCAATAAGAACAAATCGCTTTCCTTTATCCCAGACAATGTTTTGAGGTTTAATGTCTCTATGGTAAATCGGTGGACTAATCGCTTGCATATAAGTCAAGGCACTTAGAATATCCTTGGCAACCTGAAATATTTTATAGACAGGTAAATTCTTTGCGCCCTTGGCATACTCCTTAAGGTTTTCACCTTCCAGAAGTTCCATCAATGTATAAAATTGTCCGGAAGGTAGAATACCATTCCATCTAAATTTTACAATATTGTCGTGGTTAAGGTTCGTCAGCGCGTTATATTCATCGGTAACGGAGGAGCCGTGTACACTTTCGTTAAAGACCTTCATGGCAAAATCGCTCTTGCTTTGCAGGTTATGTTTCACCCGGTAAACCTGTGAATAGCCTCCTTGGCCCAGATGTTGATATATCGTAAAATCAGATACCTTACTTCCGATCTCAAAGTCACAATTATCCGGCTTGGGCAGAACGCTGCCAGAGGATGCCTCTTCTACCTTTGTTGCCTTTTTGATAAATGCTTCCATTTCTTCCAGATTATCCCACCTGTCATCGGGATCAGTTAAGATGGTATGATCACAAAAATCATCTAACCAAGATGGCACACCTGGCTTCACATGGGTTGCTTTTCTGTTAGGGGGGAGTTTTCCCCCAAGTCGATTAAGCTCAAATGGACTTTCTATAGGGACTTTATCGACAAATAATTCATAGGTAAGAATGGCCAACGAATAGATATCCGATGCGCGCGACGCATCCCGCAAACTTAGTTCTAAAGCATGATAAGGAGTGGCGTTTGATTCATTGATGGTAGGCATTACAGTATACCCCTCATCCTGGTGATCTGCAAAATAGGATTTCCCAAAATTGCCTAAACAGGCATATCCGCCAGCGAGAAAAACGTTTTCCGGATTAATGTCTCTATGAAAAACATTTTGCTCATGTGCCGCCTTAAGTGCGCTAATCAGATTGAAAACGATATTTATTTTTTCTTCTATCGTAAATGTTTTTCTTTTTAATTCGGCTCGTAAGGAGTTTTCATCCAGGTAGTCTGTGATCTCATAGAAGATATGATTTTCCTGATCCAGCTTAAATTGTACATTTAAAATAAAGGGATTTGTCTTTATCTTATTCAGCGCGTTATATTGATTTTGAATCAGGCGATTCCGCTTTTCGCGTTGCGCTAAAGGTAAATTAGGTACGTCTAAAGCATATTCCCTTATTCGCTTTCTAATAGCTGACGTTACTCCTTTGGGTTTAACTAAATATTCTGTATAATTTGGCTCCTGATCAAGAATATCTATAATTTGATAACCTTCGACTTCCGTCTTTTTGTTTGCAGTCTTCAGACTTGCGGTGCCGCAGATTTCAGCCGCTATATCCTGATAAATGCTAATAAGCTCGTTTTTTTCGCGGCCAATAAGTTCCGGTTGGGTTAGGTTATCGATGAATTGTTGATCAAGAATGTAGGTGGCTTTGATGTGCGCACCCCATAGCCCTTTTTTGGTTTGGTATGGGTGTGATAAGCTTACAATAGATTGGATCCAGGCTTTGCTCCAGGAAGCGTTTTTCTCTTTTAGCTTACTAGCTAATACCGAAGTTTTGAAGCGTAATGTTTTATGAGGATTACGAGTCTCCCGGTCATTCAAGTACCAATAATTATCGTCTCCCTCTAATCGGCCACTAAAATCTTTGTTTTCAATATTGAATATGGCGTGTGGCGCAACTATAATGCAATCATATTCCAAATACTGAACCTGGTGATTCTTGGGGTTGAGGTAGGCGAGTTCAATATTTGATAAAATCAGATAATCATCAGGAAGGTTGACTTCCAGGTATTTCAACAAGCGTTCTTCGCCCGAATTAACAGGACCTTGATGATTACCACAATGCATTAATTTTGCCATGATTCAATTTCGTTTTCGATAAGTTTGATCGCATGGCTCTCGAAGTTACATGCCAGCGACATTTTTTCAAGATACTGGATTCCGTTCTCCGTTATCTCGGCCATAATTTCGTCTATGATTGGAAGCTTCAATTCCCTGATTTGGTAAAAATCTATGTGCTTTTGTACTGACCCATATTGTAATGATTTTAAAATTGTTTGCCCTTGTGCCGTTTTGAGAAATATAAAGATATATGGGTTATAATTTATGTCTTTCAAAGGTTTTATCCTTACTAAATTATTTGTTGCACTAACACCATGTAAGTAAGAATTTATAATTGAAACATACCCAATTGTACCAGCGTCTTGTATTGCAATCCACCCTTTTTCTAAAATATATTTGTCAATGTCTTTCATACTCTTCGATAAGTAAGAATTAAAGGGTGGTCTTGCTTGTAACAAATCAGAACCGCTTAGGAATGGGATACCTTGTTTCGGATTGTCGACTCTTATTCTCTTAAAAATTGCGGGAGTAAATATAGTTTCCGCCAAATCTTGTAGTAGTTCACACCTATATTCCTCGGCAATTTGATTGTAAAATGAGTTAATTGCTGGTACAGAAGATCTGGCATCCATTCGAGTGTTATTATCTTTTATTAATGACACTTTCATATTATAAACCCCTTTTACATCAATTGGTGGTATTTTTGACTCGAAAAGATTAATGGCATTCTTTAAGAGACTATTCGCCTGCTCCCGATACCATGACGCTTTGAGTATTAATTCATGGGTTTCAGCTTGTTTAGTATCTGTAAATATTGGTACCGGCAGCTTTTGAATATGATGAGGTTCAATATGCTTAACAACACCGCCATAACTTGATTGGGTCAACAGTGAATTGCCGAACTTTGAATTTAAATATGCAAACAGAAAGCCGGGTTTTATTTTGTTTTCATCTGGAATAACTCTTATTAAATCATGTGTGCCAACCATTCCTAAAAAATCTTTAGTGGTAAAAACTGTATTGCCTAATGTTCCCGAACAAGAAACCAGAATCCAACCATCTTTTATTTCAAGATTTTCTTTTTGATTCGTATATCGTTTTGATATATATTTATCAGCAATTACATCAGCATTATTCATGTCGGATGCTGTAATGTATGGATAACCGAATTCAGGTTTATCAACAAAGGTTCGCTTGAATATATTTCCTGAAAAGATTCTATGAGTTACAGATTCAAGTGTCTTTACAGTGAATGGGGAATACTCCAACCTTTTTTTTGAAAGTAAACCCTCGCTTAAATAGTATTCAGCATCAAGGCGTAAACCTGGATCAATTAGCCATTTTTTGCTTATGGTGAGTAGTTTCATTTAAACTTCCTTATTTAAAAATGATTTATAAGCTGCGGCAATGAGGGGCAGATCGTCGTCCAAACGTTTTTGTTTTTCTTTTCTTTCTTTCAATATTTTGCCTTCTTTCTTATTAAAAGTTAAATAGGATTTTACTTCGTCAAAAAGAAGTTCCGCGCCCTCATCGTCCCGTAGGTAGATCTGGTTTCCTCTCCTGTCTTTACCTAGCTTTTCAGCTATAGCCATAAACACATCATAGTTTTCATTATTGATGAGGGCAAGAGATCTTTCTTCTTCAGTTTTCTTTTGGAGAAAAAGAAGCGATGCTTGAACCCCGACTTGAGGAAGAAATGCTTCGACGGCTAAATCAATTGATGCTAGTAATCTAAATTTATCTAATATCCAGGAACGAACGTATTCAGTATTGGGATTGCCGAGAATTCCATCCGGTAATACGATTGCCATTTTTCCACCCGGCTTTAAAAATTGATAGCATTGATCGATAAATAAGATTTCTGGGGGCTCACTACCACTAATCCCAACTTTTTGCCATTGCCCATTATTGTTTTTCTTCCAATTGTGTCCCAGGTCATATTGCTTAAGTATTTCGACATCGTTAATGGGTATTTTAGCACCAAAAGGCGGGTTAGTAAATATAAGGTCGAATTTTCCGAGCGCATTATAATGCTGATCAAACGGGAAACTTGCATCATAACCATTGTTAATACTTTTAAGAACGGCGTCGTTAATTTTCTTTATTTCTGTCTCGTTATCCCCGTTAGGATACGCTAACGAATTAGCGTGAAAAATATTTGCATGGCCGTCACCTGCCATTACCATGTTCATTCGAGCTGCCTTTTTTAAATCCGGGTCAAAATCAAACCCAAAAAGATACTGCTCGGCATAATCTTTAACTAGGTTATTAACTTCCAGGGAATTAAATTTTTCCTCCAACCACGCCCCGTCTAAATCGGGAAATAATTGTTTCGCAAATTTGCGCCTGACATGATCAAGCACCATGACCAAAAAGCCGCCAGATCCGCATGCAGGGTCTAGTACTCGTTGATTTTCGTTTGGGTCCATCATACTTACCATGCATTTAACGATATTTCGTGGAGTGAAAAACTGACCAGCCTCTTGTTTTAGCGTGTTCGAAACAATAGTTTCATAGGCCACACCCTTTACATCTACCGTAGCTTCTAGAAATGAATATTTAGATAATTCGGCAGCAATAAATGCAAGTCCTTTTTCTGTTAAATTTATTTGTTCATTACCGTCAAAAACCTCTGAAAAAATCTCGTCTTTTCTGAGTTTTTCGAAAATACTTTTTATCCTTTTTGCTACTCGCTCTCGGCCTTCTTGTGTATTTTGTTCTTTTACTCCGACCCAGAATTCCCTCCGATAACTTTCGCCGTTTTCGGCGCATGTAAAGCGACGTTTTTCATCGTAAATTTTGCAGAAGATAAGATTTAACAACTCCCAAAAGGCGGTTTTCTTCATGCCTTCATTGCCATAGATGTAGTCATGACAACGTTTGAAAACACGAATGAGTGAATCATTTGCAGGGTTACGTGCAATAATTTTATCCGAACGGTCAAGATCTGCAATGGTTTGGCCTTCACCAGGAAAATCGGAGAGATCCGCAAAATGCAAATTGTCAAAAGCGTCTACTTCTTTTTGTAGGAAATTATAAGTAGCACCATTAGTCCACAAACCAAACTCACAACCGTCTACCGAACTTAATGCATTTTGCAATAATATCTCTACGCCCTTTTTCTTATCATTTTCCTTAGTCTTTTCATCCTGAACAATGCAGAGACGAATAATATTACTTTGCCGGTGTGTTAGGTCTTTTTCAAAAATTACAATATCAATTTTTTGTTTTTTTTGTTTTCCAGAATCGGGATCATATCCTGTTATGGTAAATTCGCGTTCCATATCTGATATATCAAAGCCATATTCCTCATTTAACATTCGGGCAACAGATTGCAAAATTATTTCTTTCCCACTGGTCATTTTGACTTCCCCAGTAAGAACGCAGACGAGCTGGCCGTCTCCTAAGATAATATCATCAGAAATATTGTTATCTTGAATTAATGCTTTTTCGTTCATGCAATTTTGATTTTATTTAAAGCCTGTTGCCAATAGAAAAAGGCCCCCGGGTTTGTTTTTTTTAGTTTATTTAGTTTACTGTACCTGGGATTTGTGATTTCCAGTCCTCTAATCTGTTCGGCAGAAGAGAAACGCTTTAGGCTATCGTCATCATTGATCATTACAGAGCATAGGTAGGCCGTTTTAGCCCCCGCGAGAACGGCTTCATCAATTGTAAATCGGTCAATAATAAAATTTACTATATTGCGAATACCCGTTTGCATTTGTCCAAATTCTTTTGACTTTGCTTCACGTGATGCAAGTAGAAAACAAGTTTCAATAGTATCCTCAAGCGGCCCCTGCCAATCTATTTTCAGTTTCCTAATTGCGATCTCATCTTGAACTATCTTCCGATAGCTGGCTTTAATCGTGGCGAGGTCATTTGAAAGATCAAACAAAAAACCGATGTCATATAACTGTTTGATAATTTCTACAGGACGATTTTTACTATATAAAATGCCTGTGGTATTGGGCGCAAATGCAGTTAGTTTATCACCCAGGATAGATTCAAAGGATGGTAAGCGTATTGTTATTGCTTCGCCATCCTGATGTAACCAGGAATGTGCAATTGGGTGCTCTTGCAAGGTGGGGTACGGATTCTCGCCAAATAAAATATCCAGCAAGATAGGCTCTTCACCAAAATGCTGGTTTACCTGACTTTTATAATATAATTTATAATGCGCTACCGGTGCATCAATTACGTGTTTACGTTCGTTATCTGATTCCCAGCCTGTAAATTGCCCCTGTGCTATAATTTTAGCTATTATCATTTCAATTTCAGATATGTTGGCAGTAATAATAATATCTATGTCTATGGAAAACCGACGCGGAGGATCTGTTACTAATAATAATGATGTCCCCCCCTTAAAAATTAAATCTAATCCATTAGCTTTTAACTGTTCTAATAAGTACAGCGCGTAGATGACCTTTTCTAACATCTTTGGGTCGCCTTTTCTCCCCAATTTTGCAGAAACGGATTTAATCCACTCCAGTTCAAAATTCCTCTTACTTATCATATTAGTATATTGGCATATTTAAAGTGATTTTGCCAAAGTTTTGGTTGTATACTTGCCGAGTTCATCCAGTTGATTGCGACGCCTGGCATACCTGTTAAGTTTATTGATATTGAGCTTGTATTTTTTTAAACCGGTCTTGAAAATATATTCCAGCTCATTTTGTTGTGCCGCAAAAAGGTCTTTTTCAATGAGGGCATCAACAAGTAATTTTTCCAGGACGGCCAGGTGCAGGCCTTTTTCATCAATGTTGACAGGCGCCTCGGAAACCATTGGTTTAATAATAATGACTTCATTAAAATTGGCGATGTAGCGCTCGAAAATCTCATGATCGGGGTTTAGATATACTTTTTTGCTGAAATCAGTTAGTGAATTGAAAACAGATTCCATAACATCCTTCTCAGTTTCGACAACTAAATAGTTTTTAAATAATTGATGCACCATCAATTCATTAAACCATTTGCTTTCCCAAACGCAGAACTGAATAAAAGGAAACTCCTTTTTGATTTTATTATTTATTCTTTTAAGGGTGTTGGATATCTCAGGCTGAAAATCCCGCTTATTATCCAGGGAGTATACTCCTCTGGAAACATGAGATATGGTTCCATTTGACTTAAGATTGTGAATATGCCACGAAATTGTGCTTCCCGATGCGGTCGGAAAATACTGCCTTAAATACATTTCTAAATCACTTTTAGTGAAAATGTCTTTATTGGCAAATTTCGTTAAAATGTCAAGTTCAATTGTGGCTTTCAATTTTAGGTTCTCTACTGGTTGTACAATAGTAGAAAATGAAACCGACATTTCAAAACTTTGGCATATTATTATTGATTATGCCAAAGTTTTGCTAGCGTCATGACAATCAAATTCAACCGTGTCAGAAAATTGATCAAATAAAAATTAGCCTACTGTTTTTTTTCAGGCAGGATGATGAACAACATAGCCTCTACATATATTTAATTGCGCTGTGTTTTGGGCATACTCTTGTTACAACAAAAAGATATAACTCACCAGTACTCGAACCCAGCAACATGCTGATAGGCCAATTCAACACATGGATTTGTTTAGCATTTAAACTGACCTAATCTCCACTTAGCTGGATAGTAGATAAGGCATTCGAACTAATTAACGGAATGTTAAATCTTAATATTACTGCGATTCTTTAAAATCTCCTATGGAATAGTTCGATAAGCACCCAGTTAGGCGCTCAATACTGGGCTCGAACTATTGTTTTTCCTGAATGATTCGATATCGATGAATGGCGAACTATACATTTTTGCATTCAACAACAGATAACTGAACATTATCATTTGTAGTATTAGCAGCTCTGAAATAATACGATCATTGTAATTCTCTGCGGGTTAACAGAAGTCCAAACAAAGAGAGTGTTCCCATATCTTTATTCATATCATGCGTAAACCTTTATCCTCAATGCGATACCAGCAAGCACAGTTTTCGCCATGCGAAAACTGTGCTTGTCGGCGCACCCGAACCCGAAAGAGACTTCAATTTGTTCGGCATTTTGATACTAACGATGCGGAATAAGGCGGCTATAGTGGCGTGTGTCAAAAACACCAATTAGGTTGTCGCAATTCTTTCGCGCTCTGACGTGTAGTAGGCCCATATATTTAAAGGTCAAATTACACGGCTAAAAGCAAATTTACAGGGCGGTGTTATGAAGCTACATTTAGTATTGCTTTATGTTTGGTAGTTGCTATTAGGGAACTCTAGTTGAGATCAAATTATAGGGCCAGTGTTGTATTGCTAACCCTATAATGTTCGATTTTTAATAGCTTTTAGCCGATAAAGCGTCTTCCAGCAACAGCATATCCTGGCTTACTTTGTAGTTTTGCAATTTAGCATAGTGCTGGGTTTGCCTGATCGAAGAATGGCCAAGCATTTTAGATACGGATTCCATCGAAACGCCATTATTAAGGGTAACGGTTGTTGCAAATGTATGCCGGGCAATGTGGAAGGTGAGTTCCGATTTTATTTTGCAGGTGTCGGCAATCTCTTTCAAATAAGCGTTCATTTTTTGATTGGTCAGAACAGGCAACGCATAGCCTGAATCGCTGCATCTGCTATGATCTTCGTATCTTGCCAATATCGTTTTTGCTTGACCTAAAAGCGGTAGGTGAGATGCTGAGTTTGTTTTTTGACGGTTAATAAATATCCATTCCTTACCATCTACACCATCTTTAATATCTGACCTTTTTAAGTTCTTGACGTCGGCATAAGCAAGTCCGGTGTAGCAGCTAAATACGAAGATATCCCTCACCAGGATTAGGCGTTCCGTATCGAATTTCTTTTCGATTACCCGTTTTAGCTCCGACTCTGTTAACGCAATTTTTTCAACTGCTTTTTTCGTTAGCTTAAAGTTTGCAAAAGGGTCTCCAGGCAACCATCTATTCTTTACACAGATCAAGACAACTTTTTTGAAGTTAGCCAGGTATTTCATTGTCGAATTGTGATTACACTTTCTTACAGTCTTCAACCAAAATGCATACTGCGAAATAAATTCATGATCTAATTCTTTGATAGGCTTATCGTCCATCTTATACATCCATTTGATAAAATCCCTGGTATGCTGCTTAGAGATCTCATACCGGCCGATCGTTCCCGGAGCGAAGTCTATTCCCTCTAAAGCTTTCATCTGGTCATTATGGTGTTTAAATACATCCAGGATCATCCTTGGCTTTTCAGTTACACCATTTAATACATCTTTAATAGCTTGGGCTGTTATAGGCTTGTCGGTATCAAATAATGACCTCTTAGCCTGATAAACCAATTGCTCTAAACTGTCCAGGTAGTAATTGAGTTCCTTAGTTGACTCCTTGTTTCCGATTTCCCTTCCTGCACCGGGATTCCATCGCGATTGGGCGCATTTACGCTTTGTAGATAGTTCGGTTGATTTACCATCTACGGTAATTTTCAAATAGATGAACATCAGGTCATCATTTTGACTTTTTGTTTGTTTTAAGAAAAACAATAATCCAAAGCTTTTTTCCAACATAACACATTAATAAAAAGTTAAACAAAAGTACGTTTGTGCTTGCTGTACAACAAGATGTCCACGGCGTAAACATGCTGTAATACAGTTTGTTACATGACTTTCATTGCGTCTTTTTATTTTTTTGACTGATTTTAAAAAGACGCAACGAATGACGCAATAGAGTTTTGCGATTGTATACGAGTTTTGGTAGGTATTGGAAAAGAAAAAGCCCCATAATTTCACAATTATGGGGCTTTTTACACTTTTAAAATGCTTCTGCGAAGGGTTAGTTTTAGAACTAAAGTGCCTCTACGCTTTACTGACGCTGTTTTTAGCAAGTTTTGAAAGAAGTACGCTACGAATTACGTAATTTTTCTTGTTTGCCTTTTGGCGGAGAGCTAGGGATTCGAACCCCAGGAACCTTTCACAGTTCAACAGTTTTCAAGACTGCCGCAATCGACCACTCTGCCAGCTCTCCGGCGACAAAAGTACAAATCTGAACCGAATTGACAAATCTGTTTACCGTTTTTTTTCATTTAATTAATATTAGCTAATAACCGTTTGAGAGCCAGTTGTTTAATTTTTTGAAATATCATTTTTTTTGCTCCTAAAGCTGTTAAAACGGGGTTTTACGATCCTGAGATTGCGTTTGGAAAGCTCAATACTTGCGTTTAACTCGAACCCGATGAGCAAAATCAGCGAGTTTAAATACATCCAGATCATCACTACGATCAATGTTCCTATCGAGCCGTATACCTTATTGTATGATGAGAAGTTGTTAATGTAATAAGAGAACCCTAATGAGGTTAATATTGCCAGCCCTGTTGCCAAAATTGATCCCGGATTTATAAATTTCCACCTTTTTTTGTGCGCCGGTCCGTAACGGTATAAAACAGATATAGTGGCAAAAAATATAATGATAATAACAAGCCAGCTAACAATCCAGCGAAATAATAATATACAATAATACCAGAATAAGTTTCTGCTTGCAAAATGGTGCTTTATAAAGCTTATAAAGCCCTGGCCGGCTACCAGGATACCTATTGCTACCACAAGCGCGAAACTGATGGCTACGGTAAGCGCAAGCGCTACGCCTCGTTTTTTTAACCAGCTGCGCCTGTCTGTAATGAGCGATGATTTATTAAAGGCTTTCATCAGGTTAGTTACGCCGTTGGTAGCAAAATACAGTGTTGTCAAAAAACCAAACGATAGCAGTTTTCCGTTTTGGTTCTTGATGATATCAATGATGGTTTCTCTGAACGCCAGATAAGCGTTAGTGGGCATAATACTTGCCAATACGCGCAATAATTCCCTTTGAAAGTCATCTATGGGTATATAAGGGATAAGCGTACATAAAAATATAGTTGCCGGGAACACGGCCAGCATAAAGTTATAAGCTAATGACGAAGCCCGGTTAACTAATGAGCTATTGCTTACCTCTTTAATAAAAAAATCAATAACTGTATACAATGGTAGCGGGCGAAACCCTGGAAGTATGATGAATTTTGTCCAGTCAATAAGGTATCGGTAAAAAGCAAACCTGAGCAAAAAATGATGTAGCCATTTCATTTAAGCCAAATTTACTCAAAAAATGGTATTAATTTATTTATGAAATCCTGCGGTGGCAGGCAGGGGCGGTTGGTTGTCATATTAATAAACACCAGCAGGGTTTCACCCTGGTTTATCAGTTCGGCTTTTTCATTATAAAGCTCATACCTGAAATGGATGCGTATGCCCGGCATTTTATCCATGATCACTTTAACGCTAATCTCCTCATCATACAGGGCGGGCTTTAAATACTTGCATTTTAGCTCCAATACTGGCATCATAATACCCGATTGTTCCATGCCGCTATAGGTCAACCCCAGACTCCTGAGCATTTCAACCCGGCCAACCTCATAAAACTCGGCATAGTTGCCATAATACATGTAGCCCATCTGGTCGGTTTCGCCGTACCGCACCCTTATTTTGGTGGTATTCTCAAACATTACCGCTTGATGTTTCTTTGGTTAAGTGCCTCCTGAAATTTATGCGCATTCACCAAATGGTCTGCAACATTGGTAGCAAAAGCATGATAGCCAGAAAAATCTGCCTTGGCGCACATATAAATATAATCGCTTTTTTGATAGTTAAGTACGGCCTTTACTGCGCTAACCGACGGCATCATGATAGGGCCGGGGGGCAAACCTTTATGCAGGTAGGTATTATAAGGTGAATTGTATGACAGATACCGATTTAAAACCCTTTTAATGGTAAAATCGTTCAGGGCGAAGATAACAGTAGGGTCGGCTTCCAGTTTCATGCCCTTTTTAAGCCTGTTTAGGTACAAACCAGCCACGGCGGGCATTTCATCATCATGTAAGGCTTCGGCATCAACTATAGAGGCTAAAACAGATACATCTGGTGGCGACAGGTTAATAGCCGCAGCCTGTTGTTTGCGCTCCGGGGTCCAGAATTTTTCGTAGTTGGCATACATCCTTTTAAAGAATTTATCGGGCGATGTATTCCAGTACAGTTGGTAGGAGTTGGGCATAAACATGGTATACACATTATCGGTAGTAAAACCATATTGGGCAACATAACTTGCAGAATCAAGCAGGTTGATAATTGAAGTTGAATCGGGCTCGATCTTTTTAGATACAAAGCCGGCAAACTGTTCTTTTTGCCTTAAGCCATGAAATTCAAGCTGTACAGGTTCCTGTGTGCCTGATGCCAGCATGTTGATCAGTTTGCGGTTGCCCATACCCGCGTGCAGGCGGTATTTACCAGGTTTTACCCTTTTTACATAGTTCATATTGGTTGCCGCCCAGTTAAATGAAACGGTATCCTTAACTATATCCTGTTGTTGTATGGTTTTTAGCACCTCATCATAAGTGGCACCGGTGTGTATGTATAAATATTCCTGTTTGTTGGTTACATTGGGACCAAAATATTTAAAATAATAGTTTACCGCTGTAAAACCCAGTAAAACAATAATAAGAAGCACCAGGGCTATAATGAATTTTTTGAATATTCCCTTTGACGGCGCCTTTTGTTCAGTCATAATAAATAGAATGTTTAATGATTATTTTAGTTTTTGGAGCGCAATTAATCCGCCTGCTAAGTTTTTAACATCTTGATAACCATTTTGCTGTAATATAGTTTGAGCGGTTTCGCTCCGTAAACCAACCTTGCAAATAACGATTATCTCGTCGGTTTTGTTGTAACCCAGCTCATTTATGCCTTGCTCCAGTTTTGACAATGGAATGTTTTGTCCACCTATATTATAGGTGTGGTATTCCATGATTTCCCTTACATCAATCAAGTTTAATTGCTCGCCGTTGTTTAGGCGGGTAAGCAAGTCGGCTGCATTAATTTGTTGGGGCATCTGTTGTTTTTGTACCTTGTGTAACCGTAATGTTTATACGTGTGCCAATACTGGTTTTGCTTAACGAGTCTGTACGCATAGGGTATTGTGCAGTTACAACCACATTGGTCGAGTCGGTAATGGTGCCCTGGTAGGTAATGGTGCCTATAGTTAAGCCCGATCCTTTGATGGCAAAACGTGCAGCATCCAGATCAAGGTTTACCAATTCAGGTATCTCCACTTCGCTGGCACCTTCGCCATCACCTAAAACCAGGTCAATACGTGATCCTTTTGGTATTTTGGTACCGGCTTTAATTACCTGGCCGCCAAAGCGCACTTCCAATATACGGTCGCGGGCAATGTCTGAGCGGTAGGTAGTATCCCCAACCTTTAAACCATAATTTTGTAAGGTTGCAGTAGCCTCTCTGTAACTGCTTTGTTCCAGATCGGGCAGTGAAATGTTGGGGGCCAGCAGGGTTACCATAGTCAGGTAAATTACCCGGCCTTCCTTTACATTGGTACCGGCGTCAGGATCTTGTTCAACAATGGTTCCGGGAGCAACATCCTGTACATACACCGAGTCGATTTTATAGCCAAAGCCTTGTTCTTTTAACAGTGCCACAGCACGGTCAACAGATTGTCCCTTCAGTTTTGGTACAGGTATGCCCGATCCGTGATTGGTATAATATCCAAGACTATAAAAAGCTATTAAAACCACAACTATTACCGTAATAATAGCCATGATAATGTTAGTCCGAAATGATTTTGTTTTTAAGTAAGCCCCAAATTTGCTCATCAGTATATGTAAGGATAATTATAGTCAAATAAGTATCAAACATAGTGATTATTTTGGATTTCGGATTTCAGATGTTCGATTTTTCACGATCGTTGATCCCCAAGGTACTCAGGATGGCTTTGCCGTTTCGGATTTAAAAATTTTGAATTTATGATTTCGATTAAGAATATTTAAGACTATTATTCTAATTTCGAAATCGAATAAGGCATTTGAAAAAACAAATCCCAAATCGAACATCTGAAATCCGAAATATGAAGAAGAACATAGCCCTTTTGGCCGGTGGTTTTACCGGCGAGTATGAAGTATCTGTAAATAGCGCCAAAAATATTGCTAATAATTTATCGGCCGATAAGTATAAGGTTTATACCATATTCATCAATCGCGACAGGTGGTTTTATGAATCAGATAATGGCCCTGTAGATGTAGATAAAAATGATTTCACGATCGGCATTCATGGCGAAAAAATAAAGTTCGACTTTGCTTTTATCACCATACACGGCACCCCAGGCGAAGACGGTAAACTACAGGGATATTTTGATATGCTGGGCATACCTTATAATACCTGCGATGCTACCACATCGGGCATTACCATGAACAAGGCTTATACTAAAACCATAGTAAATGGCATTCATGGCTTGCATACAGCCCACTCCATGCGCCTGTTTGAACAAGATATGCACGATGTAGCTATTGTTGCCGCTACCTTAAAATTCCCGCTGTTTATTAAACCCAATAACGGGGGGAGTAGCGTGGGTATGAGCAAAGTTTATAATGTTGCCGGATTGCCCGAGGCGCTTAAAAAAGCATTTCATGAGGATGAGCAGATCCTGGTAGAGGAATTTATAAAAGGCCGTGAATTTAGCATTGGCATAGCCCGGCTGCATGGTAAAATAACCGTTTTACCGGCTACAGAGATCATCACCTCCAAAGACTTTTTTGATTATGAGGCCAAGTACACATCAGGCGTAACCAAAGAAGTAACCCCGGCAGATCTGTCGGCAGAGCAAAATGAGCGTATAGCTGATATTGTGACCGAAGTATACATGCGCCTTAACTGCAAAGGTATGGTACGGGTTGATTTTATCCTGCTGGAGGGCAGCAATGATTTTTATTTTATCGAAGTAAATACCACCCCGGGACAATCGTCCAACAGCCTGATACCGCAGCAGGTAAGGGCAGCAGGCATGGATCTGGGCGAATTTTATGGAGCGCTGGTAGAAGGGGCGATTTGATTTCGGATTTGGGATTTCGATTTTGGATTTATTAGGTGTAAAGTAGACTCACCCAACCATCGCTACGCTTGGTCTCCCTCTCTTCGCGTGCGGCGGAAAGAGGGGAGGGTTTTGTCATCCTGAGCGATAGCGAAGGATCTATTCGCGAATTAACGTGGTGTTGAATAGATGCTTCACGCTGTTCAGCATGACAAAATTATTTTTCTCCTCAACCCTCCGCCGCAGGCGAGGAGAGGATCGTCCAGCAAAGCGCAGACGGGGTGAGTCTATTCGTTGTCTTATAAATAAATAAAAATGTAACATGGTAATCCTTTCAGCATCAAATCACCAATGCTTCAATTTATAAAATTCAAAAAATTATATGGTGGTTTCCCGGCGCTAAAGGTTGATGAACTATCCATTGATCCCGGAGTATACTGGATAAAAGGGGTGAACGGTTCGGGTAAAAGTACCTTGCTTAAATCTATTGCCGGTATATTGTCCTTTGAAGGCGATATTTTGCTGAGCAATAGCATCAGCATAAAAAAGCAGCCAGTGGCTTACCGCAAGCTGGTGAACTTTGCCGAAGCAGAGCCCATATTTCCCGAGTTTTTAACTGGTAAGGAACTGATAGCATTGTTTGCACAGGCCAAAGACGCGCCGGCAGGGCAGGAGCGGCATTATATAGAAACCATGCAGATGCAGGCCTATGTGGACCGACCGGTAGGTACCTACTCCAGCGGGATGCTTAAAAAACTATCGTTGGTACTGGCATTTATGGGTAAACCAAAGTTGATCCTGTTGGATGAACCTTTGATCACTATTGATACTGCATCTCTGAAAATACTCAACAGCTGGATTGCCGAACGTTACCAGCAGGAGGGCACAAGTTTCTTGCTGTCATCGCACCAGGCTTTGGAACATGCAGAACTGCCTGTAGCCCATGAACTGTTGGTTGAGGAGCAAACCCTGAAATTTATTGCCTGATGCAGCAGCCCCTAACCAAAGTATTGCTCAAAGTATTTGCCAGCGGCTTTTACCAGGTACATGCCGGCATATTGTTTTTTGTTTTTTTTGTAATGGTAGGTACGGTGCCCGGCAATATGCTGATAACCTATCACTCATCATTAATGCTGGCCATGACCAGCAGCCCCATGATGCTGCTTTTGGTAATTGGTGTATGGTTGTTATATATTCTAAAAAGCTGGCACTACATTATTGGGCAGTTTTACGCGCCTGATAAGCAATTTTTATTTTATAGCAGTACATCATTAAGCCGGTCGGCCCAGCGTAAAAGCTGGTATTATGTGCAGGCTGTTATTTTGGCGCCTGTTATTATTTATGCTTTACTGGCGGTAATGGTGGGGGTATCACACCATTATTATATATTGCCTCTGGTGATCCTGGTGTTTTTAACAGCCATGATCTGGTGCAGCGCTTTATTATATGTGCGCATGGTTAACCGTTTGGTTGATGGCAGTAACCAATCCTTATTGTTGAAACTAAGCGGTAAATGGCGTAAACCCTATTTCAGCCTGTATATTTATCATATTTTCGACAGTAAAAAAGTACCTTATTTGATCACTAAAGGCTTGTCGTGGTTAATTATCAGCGGGGTGTTTTATTTGTTTGCTGATGTTAAAACTGATTTGCGGGTGGCGGGCATAGCTATCCTGGCGGTAATAACCGCGCATGTTGTTTTAATATTTGAGGAACGCCGTTTTGAGGAAACCCTGCTAAGCTTTTCGAGGAATTTGCCTTATAGCAGATACAGGCTATTCCTGAATTTTATTGGCGTTTATTTCTTTTTGCTGCTGCCCGAGGGGGTATGGCTTTTCAGCAGGTTTCAGCCGTTGATGGCTGCAGAGTTGTTACTGGCCGGTTTAAGCATAGCTATGCTGTTTCATTGTTTGCTGTACTGGTTTGGTTTGGATATGGATAAATACCTGCAATGGATCCTCGGCCTGTTTATGGTGCTGTTTTGGGTTATTATGTTCTACTTATTATGGCTGCTGATACCGCTGAATTTGGTTATTGCTTATTTGTTTTTTTATAATAACTATTACAGGTATCAGGGGATGGTGAGTAAGAAGAGTTAAGTTATGAGTAATTAATCTTATTGATTATTATTTAATCGACTTGGTTACAAATATTTTAGCTATTATTAATGCATATAGTGTTTTAACTAAAAAATAAAGTTGTTAAAGGAAAATGGACGACTCGTTACCTAAAGTCACATACTTATTCGGTGCTGGGGCAAGTGCTCAAGCATTACCAACAATTAAGGGACTACCCGAAAGAATAAAAGTCGTAAGGCAATTTGTTGAAAATAATTACATTTTTGAAAACGATGAGGTTTTGACGGTTAATTCTTTGCAATTCAAAAAGAATGATGCAAAGAATTATTTACTTGAGGGATTAGATAAGTTATATACTTATTCACAAAATCATTCAACTGTTGATACCTACGCAAAAAAACTTCATATAACAAGTAGGTCATCAGAAGTTAACGAATTATGTTTTTTTCTTGCTTTATATTTTAATATTGAACAAAAAATTGTTGGATTAGACCCAAGGTATGACACATTTTTAGTATCAATTTTAAATTCAAATTCATATAAATTTCCAGCTAACGTGAAGTTTTTAACATGGAACTATGATTTGCAAATGGAAATAGCTCACGAAAAAATCAATAATAGAGGAAGCTTTGATGTTAGTTTTGATTTATTTAATACAGAGTTAAGGGATTTTGAAAGGAATAAATTTATTTCATTAAAAATTAATGGTTCATGTAATTTTAAAGGAAAATTTGACAGAGTCTATCCAGTAGTTACAAATATTTTAGATCCCGAATGTAAATCTGATGATTTAGATTTTGCATTGTCTTTTGGATATAGCCAAGTCAAGTTGAAAAATCGTTTTTATGACGGAAATATAAATATTAATTTTGCATGGTACAGCAATCATTCCAATGAAGCATTAGAGTTTTTTAACGATACGGGAGTGTTAGTTGTAATAGGATATTCTTTTCCATTTTTTAATCGCGAAGTCGATAGGAAAATTATTAGACCTATGACTAATCTTAAAAAGATTTATATCCAAGATTGTAATCCTGAAGATATTAAATCAAGATTTTTGTCAATTCTACCTGATTGGCAAAAGATCGGTATCGAAATAATACCAGTTAGTAATATATCAGAATTTTTTTTACCACCTGAATTGTAAGTATTACAGCTTACTATATCAAATACTGATCAATTACATCCTGCGGGATCTTTGCTCCGCGGCCTGTTGCCATATCTATCATGGTGTAATCGAACCACCCGTCGCAGCAAATTTTATTGGTGGCTTTGTTGGTGATGCTGAATTTTACCCGGCAGCCTTTGCTGTCAATGGTTTCGATACCTGTTTTTACGATGAAATAGTCGCCCATAGTTAAGGCGCGTTTGTAGTGGACATGAGCCGTACTTACTACCCAGCCAAAGCCACGCTCCATGAATTTTTCCATGGCCATCCCATAGCAACGTTCCATCTGATCATATCGGGCGGCCAGTACATAATCAAAATATTTACTGTTATGCACATGCTGAAACATGTCAATATCATCAGGGCGTACACGAAATTCGGTTTCGAAAGTGGAATAAGCAGGAGTATTCATGTGGCAAAGATAGCGAGTTGGTTTATTAAGTGAGTGGTTGATCAATGAACGGCTATTTTTTTATAATCTCCTTTACTAATCTCTATTTATCTATTCGGTTTTTTTATCTTCGGAACAAACTCTCATCACTACAATGAAAATACTGCGTAAACTATTGCCACTTGCTTTTTTATCATTACATTTTGCTGTACAGGCACAGCAAAAACCGGTAAACATGCAATATGCCGTTTCTATGGAAAAAGCGGCTGACCATTTTTACCATGTGGAGCTAATAAGCAAGGCCCCGGGGAAAACACTCGACTTTAAAATGTGCGCCTGGACACCTGGTTACTACCAACTGCTTGATTTTGCAGGCGCTGTTCAAAATTTCAATGTTACTGATGCTAAAGGCACCGGGCTAAAGTGGGAAAAACCATCTAAAAACGTTTGGCGTGTTTACCGCAATAACACAGGTATAGTAAAAGTTTCATACGATGTTAAGGCTACAATTGCCTTTGTGGGTAATGTGTACCTTGATGAAACAAGGGGATACATCACACCCGGAGGTTTGTTCATGTACCTTGATCAGGAACTGCAGCACCCGGTTACTATTGCAATGAAACCATACAGCAAATGGGCAGATAGGGTAGCAACCGGGCTTGATACCATCCCAGGCAAATACCATGTGTACAAAGCCGATGATTTTGATGTATTATATGATAGCCCCTTTCTGATGGGTAATTTGGAGGTACTGCCTCCGTTTACCGTGAAAAATAAGCCGCATAATTTTATTGGCTATCAGCTTCCGGCTTTTGACCGGCAGGCGTTCATGGATGATCTGAAAAAGATTGTGGAAACAGGCAGCAACATTATTGGCGAAATACCTTATACCCATTACACATTTTTATCAATAGGGGCAGGCGGCGGCGGAATTGAACATTTAAACTCTACCTCATTAAGCTTTAGCGGCGGCGAAGGCTTTAATTCGCCGGAGGCCAGAAAAAAGCTGTACAATTTTATTGCGCATGAGTATTTTCACCATTATAACGTAAAACGCATAAGGCCAATTGAACTGGGCCCTTTTGATTACTCAAAAGAAAACCATACCAATATGCTTTGGGTATCTGAAGGGTTTACAGTTTATTATGAATACCTGATAGTTAGGCGTGCCGGTTTAATGAGTAATGAAGATATGCTGGGAGATTTCAGCAACAATATTCAAAACTATGAAAATAAGCCCGGGCATTTTTACCAGTCGGCTACGCAGGCCAGCTACAATACCTGGAACGACGGGCCAAACGGACGTGTAAATGAAGATATTAATAAAACCATCTCTTACTATGATAAGGGGCCGGTACTTGGATTAATGCTTGATTTTAGCATACGTCATGCTACCAAAAATAAAAAAACGCTTGATGATGTAATGCGCCTGCTTTATTTTAAATACTATAAACAGTTAAAACGTGGTTTTACAGAGCAGGAGTTTAGGAACGGGTGCGAAAAGATAGCCGGCATACCGCTTCCTGAATTGTTTGAATATGCTTCGACCGTTAAACCACCCGATTATCCAAAATACTTTGCTTACGGTGGCCTGTCCATAGATACCAATGCAACCAGGACCCTTAACTCCTGGATCGGTATTAACGTAAGGCAGCAGCGAGATACATTGAAAATAGTTACGGTTGAACCCAATTCGCCGGCCTGGAACAAAAATATAAGAGGAGGGACTATCATATTGACTATAGACGGTAGTCCTGCAACACAACAGCTACTTTATCACTCATTTGAATCCAAAAATAACGGCGATACCCTGAAGCTTACAGTGCAAAAAGGATTGGTAAAACAAGATGTTGCTATTGTATTAGGAACCAAAAAAGAGAAAACCTTTAAGATAAGTCCGCTGCCCAAGCCCGACTCTTTGCAGGCGGCTATTTATAAAAGCTGGGTAGGTAATTAAGTAAATATCCGCTAATTCAACTTGCTAAATCCCTTGCAAATATGAAACACTAACTGTATCTTTGCACCTCAAATAATTAATCATTCACGCTTTAATATTATTCAAGTAATGTATTTAGGTAAAGAAGCAAAGGCAGAGATCTTTGCAAAACACGGTAAATCAGCTACAGACACAGGTTCTGCAGAAGGACAGGTAGCTTTATTTACAACCCGTATTGCACATTTAACTGGTCACCTGAAAAAAAACAAACATGATTTTTCGACCCAGTTATCACTTCAAAAATTAGTAGGTAAACGCCGTGCATTATTGGCTTACTTATACAAAAAAGACATTGAAAGATACCGTGCTATCATCAAAGCGCTACAGCTAAGGGATATCATTAAGTAATTCTCTCCTTTTTTATTTAAAAGCCATCCTGATTAAGAGGATGGCTTTTTTACTTTGAAACAATATTCACACACATAAAACCGATGCGCTCCGAAAGATGAAAAGTGCATCACAAACAAAAAAAGATGAGTTTAAACGTAATTAAAAAGGTTATTGATTTAGGTGACGGCCGCACCATTGAGATCGAAACCGGTAAACTGGCCAAACAAGCCGATGGCTCTGTAGTAATTAAAATGGGTGATACCATGTTACTGGCTACTGTAGTATCATCGCCCGAGGCGAAAGAGGGAGTTGATTTTTTACCCCTTTCTGTTGATTACCAAGAAAAATATGCTGCCACCGGTCGTATCCCGGGTGGTTTTTTACGCCGCGAGGCGCGTTTATCAGACTATGAGGTTTTAATCTCGCGTTTGGTTGACCGTGCTTTACGCCCAATGTTCCCTGAAGATTATCATGCTGATACCCAGGTGATGATCTCCTTAATATCTGCAGATAAAGATATTATGCCTGATTGCCTTGCCGGTTTGGCAGCATCAGCGGCTTTGTCTGTTTCTGATATCCCTTTTAATGGTCCTATCTCTGAAGTTCGTGTAGCTAAAGTTGATGGTCAGTTAGTTATCAACCCAACTTTAAGCCAGTTAGAAAAAGCTACTTTAGAGTTTATTGTTGCCGGTAGCGAGCATGACATTAACATGGTTGAAGGCGAATCAAAAGAAATTCAGGAAGCTGAGCTTGTTGAAGCTATTAAATTTGCACACACCGCTATTAAACTACAGTGTTTAGCTCAAAAGGAACTAACCGTTGAAGTTGGCAAAACCCAAAAACGCGTTTACAGTCATGAAAACAGTAACGAAGAGCTGAAAAAAGCTATCTACGCTGCAACTTATGATCAGGTTTACGCTATCGCTTCTTCTGCATCGGCAAAAGACGAGCGTTCGGTTAAGTTTAAAGAAGTTCGTGACGCGTATATCGAAACTTTAGGTGAGATTGATGACGTTACTAAATTCCTTGCTAAAAAATACTACCACGATGTGGAGTACGATGCTATCCGTAACCTTGTATTAGACGAAGGAAAACGTTTAGACGGTCGTACAACTACACAAATACGCCCAATATGGAGCGAAGTTGGTTATTTACCATCTGCTCACGGCTCGGCTGTATTTACCCGTGGCGAAACACAATCATTAACCACTGTTACTTTAGGTGCTAAGGATGATGAGCAAATGATTGATGGCGCGTTCATCAATGGTTATCAAAAATTCCTGTTGCACTATAACTTCCCTGGTTTTTCAACCGGCGAGGTTCGTCCAAACAGGGGTGCTGGTCGCCGCGAAATTGGTCACGGTAACCTGGCCATGCGTTCATTAAAACAAGTATTACCATCTGAGGATGAAAACCCATACACTATCCGTATAGTTTCTGATATCCTGGAATCAAACGGTTCGTCATCAATGGCTACAGTTTGTGCAGGTACATTGGCGTTGATGGATGCAGGTGTTAAAATTAAATCGCCGGTATCAGGTATCGCGATGGGACTGATCACCAACGAAATGGGTACTAAATATGCTATCCTTTCTGACATCCTGGGCGATGAAGATCACCTGGGTGATATGGACTTTAAAGTTACAGGTACTGCCAATGGTATAGTTGCCGTACAGATGGATTTAAAGATCAATGGTCTTTCGTACGAAGTGTTAACCAACGCTTTAAACCAGGCTAAAGATGGTCGTTTACACATTCTTGGTGAAATGGCTAAAACACTTACTGCTCCGCGTGTTGATTACAAACCACATGCTCCGCGTATTGTTACCATCAAAATTGATAAAGAATTTATTGGTGCAGTTATCGGACCCGGCGGTAAAATTATCCAGGAAATGCAACGCGAAACAGGTGCAACCATTTCTATCGAAGAAAAGGACAACCAGGGTATTGTTCAAATATTTGCCGATAACAAAGCATCTATTGATCAGGCCTTGTCACGTATCCGCGCTATCGCTTCAAAACCTGAAGTTGGCGAAGTTTACGAAGGTAAAGTGAAATCAATTATGCCGTTTGGTGCATTTGTTGAGATCATGCCTGGTAAAGATGGCTTACTGCACATATCTGAAATTGATCACCGCAGAATTGAAAAAATGGACGGTATATTTGAAGTAGGCGATGAGGTAAGAGTAAAACTGCTTGATGTTGATAAACAAGGAAAGCTTAAACTTTCCCGCAAAGCATTATTGCCAAGGCCGGAGTCACCAAAAGCTGAAAATTAATTTATTGAATTTTTATTTGCAAAACCCTCGATAAGAGGGTTTTGCTATTTAGCCTGTTTTGTTCTGAGTTTTTTTTGAAAAATCAAAACAAAACTTACTTGTTTAAACTTTATAATAGTTAATAGATAGTCAATAAAACCGTAAAGTCCGATCCTGCTTGAAAAAAACATGACTTCTGCTACTAATGATCCTTTAGATTTTCTCAGCAATAATCCGCATGGAATACAGTCGGGGGCACGAACCGATTTGGTCCAGCTGTTATTATATGAGATTATTAGGGTTAAAGAACTAATAGTATATTATGACTCCATTCCCAATGGAGGTGGACAACTTGGATCATCAATTTTAAATGAACTGGTATCAGAGGCCTATAGCTCTTTGGTAAATTATGATACCATACTCATGAAAAAGTATTACGACCTTTTGCTTAATTGCGATTAAGTACCACGTAATGACGCGCGGTGGGACTTTGCTTCATCCCAAAAAAGTTTACACTAAATTAATAACTCCTCCTCCAGTTGGCCCGGGGGTTTTATATATTTGCATATGAATCATTTAATAGCACCATCAATTTTAGCTGCCGATTTTGCCAACCTGCAACGCGATCTGGAAATGATCAATAAAAGTGATGCGGATTGGGTGCATGTTGATATTATGGATGGTATGTTTGTACCTAATATATCCTTTGGTTTCCCGGTTGTAAATGCCACTAAAAAACACGCAACCAAGCCGCTTGATGTACATTTAATGATTGTTGACCCCGACCGTTATTTAAAAGCTTTTAAAGACGCGGGAGCCGATGGTATTACCGTACATTATGAAGCCTGCCCGCATTTACACCGTACCATACAAGCCATTAAGGAGCTGGGCTGCAGAGCAGGGGTGGCCCTTAACCCGCATACGCCTGTTGCATTGCTCGAAGATATTATTGCCGACCTGGATATGGTTTTAATCATGTCGGTAAATCCTGGATTTGGCGGACAGAAATTTATTCCCAACACCTACAAAAAACTGAAAGATATTAAAGCGTTAAGCCAGCAAAAAAATCCTGGCCTGCTGATTGAAGTTGATGGTGGAGTTGACCAGAGTAATATTGAAAAATTAGTTGAAGCCGGTGCAAATGTGCTGGTCGCGGGTAATTCGGTGTTTTCGTCGGCCAACCAACTGGGTGCCATATCCAATCTTAAATACCCCGAAAAGTTATTACAATCGTAATAAATTCTATTAACCTAATAGGATTAATTACAAATTTGCAATCAAAGGGCCTTTTGTTGATTAATTGTATATTTTTTCAAAAAATGTAAATAAACTCTATATATTTTGTCAAATTAATTAACTTCGGCCCAACTAAATACGAAGTTCCTAATCGTGTATTCAGAACCTACAATTTGTTAACTATATGAAACATAATTTTGGTGCCGGACCAGGCATTTTACCTCACGAAGTTTTAAAACAAGCTGCTGAGGCGGTAATTGATTTTAATGGTACAGGATTGTCATTATTGGAGATCTCGCACCGTTCAAAAGAATTTGAAGCAGTTTTGGATGAAGCTGTTAAGTTGGTAAAAGAATTATTCAACGTTCCTGAGGGTTATTCGGTATTATTTTTACAAGGTGGTGCCAGCACACAGTTTGCTTTGGCTCCTTATAACCTGTTGCCTGCAGGCGGCAAAGCTGCCTACCTGGAAACTGGTGTATGGGCAAACAAAGCCTTAAAAGAAGCCAAATACTTTGGTGAGGTTGAAATTGTTGCGTCGTCAAAAGAAAGCAACTTTACTTATATCCCTAAGGATTATACCGTACCTGCTGATGCTGCATATTTCCATATCACATCAAACAATACTATTTACGGTACACAGCTACAAGAGTTCCCATCATCGCCTATACCGGTGGTTTGTGATATGTCGTCAGATATATTCAGCCGTAAGATTAATGTTGCTGATTTTGGGTTGATATACGCAGGTGCTCAAAAAAATATGGGCCCGGCTGGTGTAACGCTGGTAATTGTTAAGGATGATATATTAGGCAAAACAGATCGTAAGATCCCTGCTATGTTTAACTATCAAACGCAAATTGAAGGTGGTTCTATGTACAACACACCTCCGGTTTTTGCTATCTACGTATCTATGCTTACACTTAACTGGTTAAAAGCTAAAGGTGGCGTTGAGGCTATTGAGCAGGAAAACATCACCAAAGCAAGAGTGCTTTATGATGAAATTGACCGCAATCCTTTCTTTAAAGGTGTTTGTGTTCCTGAAGATCGTTCGCACATGAATGTTTGCTTTGTTGCTGAAAATCCAGAGCACGAAAAACCATTCCTTAAACTATGTGATGAAAGAGGAATAGTGGGCATAAAAGGCCACAGAAGTGTTGGTGGTTTCAGGGCATCAATATATAATGCATTGCCAATAACCAGCGTATATGTGCTGATTGATGCCATGCAGGAATTTGCAGAAAAGAATAAGTAGCCCCCTACCCCCCTGAAGGGGGAACAAAATAATTAATAACCTCCGGTATCTTTAAAGGATGAGTTTATCACTCCCCCTTTAGGGGGCCGGGGGCTTAAACTATACATAAGATGATCAAAATATTAGCTAATGACGGTATAGATCCGATTGGAAAGCAGCTTTTAGAAGATGCCGGATTTTTTGTTGATACCAATAATATACCTCAGGATGAACTTCCTGAAAAGTTGAAGAACTACGATGCCATAACCGTACGTAGCGCTACCAAAGTGCGTAAAGCCTTAATTGACGCTACGCCTAATCTAAAACTGATCGGTCGCGGTGGTGTAGGTGTTGATAATATTGATGTGGAGTATGCCAAAGAAAAAGGCATCGGTGTTTATAACACGCCTGCTTCATCATCATTATCAGTTGCCGAACTGGTATTTGCCAGTTTATTTGGTGGTGTACGTTTTCTGCATGACAGCAACCGCAAAATGCCGGTTGAAGGTGGCACTAAATTCAATGATCTGAAGAAAGCTTATGCAAAAGGTATTGAGCTGCGTGGCAAAACTTTAGGTATTGTAGGTTTTGGCCGTATCGGCCGCGAGGTTGCTAAAATAGCTATAGGTGTAGGTATGGATGTTATTGCTTATGACCTGTTCCCTTTTAACCCTGAGCTTGATATTGTTTTAGGCGGTGG
Source organism: Mucilaginibacter lappiensis (assembly GCF_050433765.1). Lineage (GTDB taxonomy): Bacteria > Bacteroidota > Bacteroidia > Sphingobacteriales > Sphingobacteriaceae > Mucilaginibacter > Mucilaginibacter lappiensis_A. Next base: position 235,298 of record NZ_JBNPWP010000001.1, read on the forward strand.
CACAACTGTTAAGGTATCTGTAAAAACAGTTACACTTGATGAGGTGATCAAACAAGCTGATTTTATTACCCTGCACACGCCATTTATTGATAAAGCGCTTTTCGGTGCCGAAGAACTGGCACAAACCAAAAAAGGTGTAGGTCTGGTAAATATTTCACGTGGTGGCTTAATTGATGAGCTGGCCCTAATTGATGCATTAAACAGCGGACAGGTTTCATTTGCCGCTTTGGATGTTTTTGACAACGAGCCAACTCCTCGCGAAGAAATATTAAAACACCCTAAAATTTCCCTTACCCCGCACATTGGCGCTGCCACTAACGAAGCTCAGGAACGGATAGGTGTGGAGCTTGCTAACCTGATCATTGATCACTTTAAAAAATAAGTAAACACGAATTGCACTAATTTGTGCGAATTATACGAATGGCACGGATCTTTTTGGTTCGTGCCATTTTGTTTAAACAGTAATTTTTACGTAAGCAGAAAGACGATTGAAATTATTAATGTTTAACTCCGAGATATTCTATATATTGAGATTCAGTTGGATACACTCTTGAAATAAGCAGCCTTATTTTAGTATTTACTTTTAAACTATCAGGATGGCGTAAAGAAAAGTCATTGTTTATCGTCTTCCCATTATAACTGTATTGTATATCTACTTCGGTTCTATCAATTTTAGGATGCCGAAACCCCATAACTTTTGCAATCACAACTACTGTGTACTTCATTGCTTTTTCTCTTCTTAAGAGCCCGTAGCTGACTGCAATAAAACCAAGACAAAAAAATGCCCGACTAATATGCTTGCGAGTTTTAGGATCCATCGATATAGCCATAGTATTGATCAGAGTTTTGCTATAAAGATAGTTAAATAGTAAAATATTTAATATGTGTACCCCATCGTAAATTAAAGCGTATAAACCACGTCCTTCTCCGGTATGGTAACGATATAACCATTATGCTCCAGATCGGCAGCCAGTAGTTGCATACTTTCTGCTTCGCCGTGTACCAGGAAAACGTTTTTAAGCTTTGATTTATCCTGTTGTTTTACGTTTTCCACCAGGTCATTATGATCACCGTGAGCGCTTAATACATCAGTTTGTTTAATGGTGGCATAAACGGCCAGCTCCCTGTCTTTAATATGAACAATGGAATCGCCGCGCAGTAAACGATGACCTAAAGTACCTTTGGCGCAGTAACCTATAAACAAGATGGTGCAATAATAATTTTGGATATTATAAAAAAGGTGATCCTGGATACGGCCGCCCTCCAGCATCCCGGCTGAGGAAATAATGATGCAGGGTTCATAATAATTTGAGATCTGCCTGCTGTCCTTTAAAGTTTCTACATAGGTAAGGTTGTCAAATTCAAACTCGTCGCCTTTGTCCTTGTAAAAATCCTGCGCTTCCTGGTTCACCAGGCTGTGATATTTTCTGAAAATCCCGGTCGCCATGGTAGCCATTGGACTATCCACAAAAACTTTAACCTTCGGCAATAATCCCTCGCTGAATATTTTGTTTAACGAGTACACTAATGATTGTGTACGCCCGATACTAAATGCCGGTATAATTAACCTGCCCTGTTCCCGGATGCAAGCTTTGTCAATGGTTTCAATTAAGGCTTGCTCAACCGACTTATCCTTGGTATGATAACGGCCTCCATAGGTCGACTCCGAAACCAGGAAATCAACGGGTGGCAATGTTTGCGGGTCGTCCAGAACAGGATAGTTTTTCCTGCCGATATCACCGGTAAAGGCAATGGACTTTTCTTCGCCGTGCTCCGTTACTTTCAATACAGCCGCGGCGGCACCTAATAGATGACCAACCGGGATAAAGGTAAGCTCGATATCGCCATTAATGCGAAAAGGTCTGTTGAAACCGATGGTAACAAAGCGGTCTACCGTATCCATTACGTGCTTTTGCAGATAAAGCGGTTGTACACCTCCACCAGAATTGAATTTGCCTTTGCCGCGTCTTCTATTACCTTTATTGGCCTTATTCATGAATATACTTACCGAATCGAGCAACAGGAGCTCGGTAAGGTCGGCAGTAGGGGGAGTGCACAATATCTGGCCATTAAAGCCCAGCCTGACGAGGGTGGGTAAATTACCTGAATGATCAATGTGCGCGTGCGTAAGTATCACCACATCGATCTCTTCGGGGCGAAAAGGGAAATTTTCGTTTGATTGTATGCTGCGGTCTTTCTCGTAATCCAACCCGCAATCCACTAATATCTTATATTGGTCAACTTCCAGCAAATGCATGCTGCCGGTTACCTGCCGGGCCGCCCCGTGTATGGTTAATTTCATTATATATAATACGCTTTTACGTTGTACGTTGTACGTATGATGTTGTTAGTTTTTGTTGTGAATATAATAGTTTATTTTACGTAAAGCATATTACGTAAAACTTACAACCTAACTGTTTTGTGCATCAAACTGCAGTTGATTCAAATAACGGTAAAGGCCTTGCTCGTTACTGATCAGTTCCAGGTGGCTGCCGCTTTCAATGATCTCGCCTTTTTCGAGCACGATGATCTTATCAGCCTCGCGAATAGTTGAAAGCCTGTGCGCTATGATAATTGAAGTACGATCCTTCATCAGCTCTTCCAAAGCCTCCTGAACCAGTCTTTCTGATTCTGAATCCAATGATGAGGTCGCCTCATCCAATATGAGTATAGATGGATTTTTTAACAATGCTCTTGCTATAGCTATACGCTGGCGTTGACCGCCTGATAATTTAACACCACGTTCGCCCACAATAGTTTCATAACCTTCGGGGAAGGAGGTGATGAACTGGTGGGCGTTTGCGCGCTTGGCAGCCTGTATAATATCTTCTTTTGAAGCGTTGAGCCTACCATAGGCGATATTCTCTAATATCGATCCACCAAAAAGCAGCACATCCTGGGGTACAATAGCTACCTGGTTACGGATATCGGTAATGGAGAAATCAGACGCCGGACGACCGTCAAACAAAATTCCGCCATTTTGAGGATAGTAGAACTGCAGTATCAATGATGCCATAGTTGATTTACCCGAACCGCTGGGCCCAACAATAGCCACCCGCTGACCGGCCGCTGCATTAAACGAAATACCTTTTAAAACCGTAAGCTCTGAACGGGAGGGATAGGCGAAAACAACGTTTTCAAAAGCCAGATCACCTCTTATGGGTTGATCTATTTGGTTATTGCTTTCAACCATGGATATATCTTCGCCGTTTTCGGCAAGTATCTCCAATACCCTTTCGCTTGCACCTACTGCCTTTTGTAAATTGGCATACAGATCAGGGAAAGTACCCATAGCAGCGCCTACAAAAATAGAATACATAATGAAAGTGGTAAGGTCGCCCACCAAAATTTCATGATGACTAACCAATACCGAGCCATACCATATCACCCCAACAAAAGTTCCGAAGAGGCAAAACACAATGAACGATGCAAATATTCCGCGGAATTTGGCGCCTTTTACGGCAATATCAACTACGTTGCGCAGTATTTTATCGTAACGGGTTGCTTCATAAGCCTCGTTCACAAATGCCTTTACGTTAGCTATACCCTGCAGGGTCTCCTCAACTATTGTGTTCGATTCGGCCAGTTTATCCTGGGCCTGGCGTGAAAGTTTACGTATGTACCGGCCAAAAAATACAGCGAACCCTACAAGAAAAGGTAAAATAGCCAGTAAAGCCAGCGTTAATTTAATTGATACTACCGCTAATAAAATAACACTACCCACCATGATCACCAACTGCCTGATGATCTCGGCTATAGTAGTAGTTAGCGTATCCTGTATTTGTGATAGATCGGCAGATATGCGGCTGTTCAGCTCGCCAACACGACGGTTGGCAAAAAAGTTCATCGGCAGCGTAATCAGTTTAAAATAGGTATCACGCCTAATGTCGGCCAGGGAACGCTCAGCAACCTGTACAAACCAAACTACCCTGAAAAATGATACAAAGGCTTGTGCGAACAATAATAAAAAGCCTGCAATAGCTATGGCATTTAAGCTATGCGGCAAATAGTTGTTTGGATATTTGCCCTGAGCCGCATCAATCAAGGCACCCAGTATTTTAGGGAATGCCAGGCCTACCACGCTTGATATGAGCAAAAATATCAAACCCAATATGAATTTACCCCGATAAGGTTTTATGTAATTGAGCAGTTTCCTTATGTTTTGGATACTCTGCCTGTTAATTTTTGCTTTTGGTAATTCGGTCTCGGTCTTAGCGCCACTGTTCAGTCGTCCTCTTGCCATTTATAGTTTTAAATAGATGCAGGCGTAAAATTACACCTTAACTTTACTTTTTTTGCTTATCAGAAATAAAATTGACGCAAGCATGAGAACAATTACAATAATATAAATACGTTGTGAATTTTCTTTTTGCTGAATTGCCTTTTGAGCACTGGCCTTTAAAGCTATATTTTGCTGCCTTAGCTTATTAATAGTGCTCATAAAGCCCAAGCTGAGGCTTTCGGCCTCTTTGGAATGTGTTTGGATTTGCCTTTGCTGAAATGCCCGGTACTCCAACAGTATTTTTAGCTCCTTGTAAATATTATCATCTGTTTTAACAATATCCATCAAAATGTCGTTTGAGCGGCGTATGTCGCTTTTTGTTTGCAGGCCAAATATGCCGGTGTGGTCATTAAGGCTCTGCTGATATTGCCCAAAGCGCTGCTTGCGCATATCAAGCATATTGTTTATTTTTTTTCGCTGCAGTTGATAAGCTATGGAATCGGCATTTACCTGCGATTGTGCATAAGCCAAACCAATACCCGAAAAACAAAAGAAGCAAAGCAGAATGATTTTTTTCATGGATTAAAACTTATTGAAACTCAATAATTACCTTGTCATTAAGATTTAAACCTAATAAGCCACTGGCGTTACCTTTATTTATCGCTATTTCCAGGTGGTCGCTTATACCAAAAAGACAAAGTTTTTCGCCAACAGGCACTTCGTTATAGTGCCAGCTTAAATGGTTAATGGTTTCGTTACGTTTAAAGTTTAGTACAAAACGCCGGCCTTGCTGCACACTGTTAAAAAATTCTTTAGTGATATTGGTTATCACATTTTGAAACGAATCGATATAAATAACCACGCCTTTTATCAGGTTTTTTTCAATAACAGGCTGTAAATTCATTTTGTTTTCGATGTCTTGAACCGGCAGGCCTATTTCACTAAGTTTACCCCCCTGTGCCAGATGACAGGCTGCCTTAACAAAAATATCGGCCAGCGGGAAATGCAAAAACTTCAAATCCTGCATAATATTGATCTCCACAATTTCCTCCGGATCAATATCAAACATCAGCGAAAAAATGCCGTTATCGGCACCAACAAAATAATGCTTTTTGTATCTTACAGCAAGGTATTTGGTATGGTCATTATAAACAGTATCAATACCAATAAGGTGTACCGTATTCTCGGGAAAGTAATAAAAACTGTTTTTTAATATAAACGCGGCTTGCTGTACATTAAAGGCCGCAACGTTGTTGGTAATATCAACAATATTAACTGAGGGTAACAATTTATAGATGCTGCCCTTAAGTGCAGCCTGGTAAATGTCTTTATCGCCCAAATCAGTAGTTAATGTTATTATTGCCATTAATTTTATAATATTTATTGCTAATCTTGTAGTAGCATTTGAAGCTACAAATATTCAATTTTTAATTCATAAAAATCGGTAACTAAAAAATCAAATTAGTATTGAACGAGCTAAAGCTATCAATTGAAAACGTAAATCCGGCAGTATTGTGGGGGCCAAATAATGATCATTTTGAGATCATTAAGAAACAATATCCTAAACTTAAAATAGTTGCACGTGGCAGCGAAGTTAAAATTCTGGGTGATGATCACGAACTGAATATTTTTCAGGAAAAATTCGATCACCTGCTGCAACATGTGGAGAAATTCGAAAACCTGAACATAACCGATCTTGAGCGAATACTTGGATCAAAGGCTACCGCCGCGCCATCAACAGATCAGATAACTGATAAGTTTGCCAGTGGCGAAGTGATAGTTTTTGGGCCAAATGGCGTGATGGTTAAAGCGCGTACCGCCAACCAGCGAAAGATGGTTGATAGTATTAACAAAAGTGACATACTTTTTGCCATAGGGCCTGCTGGTACCGGTAAAACATATACCGCTGTTGCCTTGGCTGTACGGGCGCTTAAAAACAAGGAAATTAAACGTATCATTTTAACCAGGCCGGCTGTGGAAGCAGGGGAGAACCTCGGGTTTTTACCGGGCGACCTGAAAGAAAAGATAGATCCTTATTTGAGGCCATTATATGACGCGCTTGATGATATGATCCCAGCCGAAAAATTAAAATTTTACCTGGAGAACCGTACCATTGAAATTGCACCATTGGCATTTATGCGTGGCCGTACGCTGGATAACTGTTTTGTGATATTGGACGAAGCGCAAAATGCTACCGATATGCAGCTCAAGATGTTCCTGACCCGTATGGGGCCGTCGGCAAAGTTTATTGTTACGGGTGATGTTACACAGATAGATCTTCCTAAAAAGCAACAATCAGGTTTGCATACTGCACTGCGTATACTAACCGATATTAAAGGAATTGAAATTGTTTACCTGAGCGGTGAAGACGTTGTAAGGCACAAACTGGTTCGTAAAATACTGGAAGCTTACGGAGATATACAATAAAAGTTTAGTATCAGGTAGTTTAGTTGGTATCAAGTAGTTAGTATCAAGTATCAAGATTTTTGATTGCTGTACTAACTATTTGTAGCCGGCATTAAGCGCCAGGCAAAATACTTGCTACTTGATACTAACTACTTGATACTAAAAAGAATGAACGCAATAAAAGAAACACATTTTAACTTACCCGGTCAAACTAATTTTTACAAAGGCAAGGTACGTGATGTTTATACTATAGATAATAAGTATCTGGCCATGGTGGTTACAGACCGTATTTCGGCCTTTGACGTGGTACTGCCCGAACCTATTCCTTATAAAGGACAAGTGCTGAACCAGATTGCAGCACGTTTTTTAGAAGCCACTGCTGATATTGTACCTAATTGGGTAATATCAGTTCCTGATCCGAGTGTTACCATCGGTCGCATTTGCGAACCTTTTAAAGTAGAGATGGTAATACGCGGTTACCTGGCAGGCCATGCATGGCGCGAGTACAGCGCCGGTAAAAGAGAGGTTTGTGGTGAAAGCCTGCCCGAAGGTTTAAAGGAGAATGACATACTGCCTGAGCCTATCATTACTCCTACCACTAAAGCATCAGTAGGGCATGACGAGGATATATCAAAAGCAGAGATCCTTAAACAAAATATTGTATCGGCCGATGATTATGCAAAGCTGGAAGCCTATACCAAAGCATTATTTAAACGCGGAACTGAAATAGCCGCGAAGCAAGGATTGATCCTGGTTGATACCAAATATGAATTTGGCAAAATTGATGGTGTAATTTATTTAATTGATGAAATACATACGCCCGATTCGTCAAGGTACTTTTATAAGGAAGGGTATGAAGAACGCCAGCAAAAAGGCGAGGCTCAGAAACAACTTTCTAAAGAGTTTGTAAGGAAATGGCTCATCGAAAACGGATTTCAGGGTAAAGAAGGCCAGGTAGTACCGGTAATGACACCTGATATTGTAAAATCGATATCTGAGCGCTATATAGAACTGTATGAACAAATTATAGGCGAAACATTTGTGAGGCCGGATAATGCAAGTGTTCTAAACAGGGTGGAGACCGGAATTAAACAGGCATTAAGTAATTTGTAATTACACGTAAATTAATCTTATCTTAGCTTCTTAATATTTAACAAGAATGAAATTTACTGTTGATAAGCACGAGAAATATATTTTAGTGAAACTTAATGAGTCAAAACTAAACTCATTGGTTACACCTCAATTAAAATCTGAGTTGATATTGATCAATACTGAAGGTCAGCGAAATATAATTCTTGATCTTTCACAAGTAAAATTTGCAGATTCTTCGGGTTTAAGTAGTTTACTGGTAGGTCATCGTTTGTGTAAAAATGCGACAGGATTATTTATCCTGGCAGGATTAAATGATGCCGTAGCCCGTTTGGTTACCATTTCACAATTGGATAATGTACTTAATATTGTTCCTACAGCCGAAGAAGGCATCGATCTTATTTTCATGGAGGAGATTGAAAAAGAACTGAAAAAAGAAGCAAGATAACCCTTATGATTGTTTACCCTGTATGAAATTTGAGGTAACAATACTTGGGAGCAGTTCTGCAACACCCATTTTTAACAGAAATCCTACATCACAGGCACTTAATATTAATGAGCACCTGTACTTAATTGATTGCGGCGAAGGTACTCAGCAGCAAATGCTGCGTTTTGATATTAAAGCCAGCCGTATTGATTATATATTTATAAGCCATCTTCACGGCGATCATTATTTGGGACTGGTAGGTTTACTATCATCCATGCATCTTAACGGACGCAAAAAAGCTCTTTACCTTTTTTGCCCGGCACACTTAAAAGAAATTATTGATCTGCAATTAAAATATTCAGAAACCACACTACAGTTTCCGCTTGAGTATACTTTTACAAACGCCCAAAAGGCCGAAGTGATCGTAAACAATAATGATATCATTATTGAAACCATTCCGCTTGATCATCGTATTGATTGTACCGGTTTTATTTTCAGGCAAAAAAAGCGTTTACGCAAATTGATAAAAGAAAAGCTGGATGAGTTAAATATTCCTGTTGAGTACTATACGGCGCTTAAAAAGGGGAAGGATTATACTTCAACAAATGGCACGGTATATAAAAATGATACCTTAACTACCGATTCTGAGGCGCCTAAAGCTTATGCCTATTGTTCAGATACATTGTATAATGAGCAATATTTTAACCAGATCTGTAATGTTACAGTGCTTTACCACGAAGCCACATTTTTAAATGATATGTTGGACAGGGCGCTAATTACCCATCATACCACAGCGCTGCAGGCAGCACAAATAGCATTAAAAATCAATGCGAAAAAGTTGTTGATCGGCCATTTTTCGGCCAGGTATAAAACTTTAAATGAGTTGCTTGATGAGGCCCGAAGTGTTTTCCCGGCAACCGAATTGGCAATTGAAGGAAAAACATTCAGTATCGAGTAGGGAAGAGCAAAGAGTTTAGAACCAAGAGACAAGACATAAAAAAAGCAGGCGATGATCGTCTGCTTTTTTATTATTCAAATTTTAAGTAGTCTTATCTCTTGATTCTAAACTCTTGACTCTAATAAATCAATCTTTCTTGCCGCCAAAAACCGAAAAGCTTACATAACGCTTAGGATGTGCCTTCAGATCAATAAACAGATTGTTCAGGTTGTTTGAAGCATCTGCAAGATTTTTATACATCTTATCATCATTAAGCAATAAACCCAGCGAACCCTGGCTGGTATTGATCTTGTTGATAGTAGCCTGCAAATCGGCCATAGCTTTATTGGCGTTATCAAGGGTTTGCTTAATATTTGAAGCAGCTATATCATTACTCACTTTCTCAAAATTAGCACTCATCCCCTCTATATGGGCCGTGCTGGTTTTTAAACTACCCGAAACAACTTCGGCATTGGAGAGGATGGCATCAATATGGCCGGATTGTGAACCAACCAGGTTGTCAATTTTTTTAGTAGTGCCTTCAAGGGTTTGCAACGAATTGGCAATGCTCATGAAGCTGCGGTCAATATTTTTTTGAAAAGTTGGATTCAATATTTTATTAATGGCTGCCAGTGATGAATCCATTTTTGATATCAGCATCTCGGCCTTTTTTTGGATAGGCTGCAGGCTTTCAGCAAGACTGCCTTGTATATCGGCCTTTAATGTGTCCTTATCTTCGGCAGGTACCTTACTGTTTCCAAGCTCAAAAACTATTGCCTTGCTGCCCAAAAGGTCGGTACTTGACAGTTTTGCAAGTGTATTATTAGGTATAACGTAATCCGGATCAATTTTAAACTCTACAATGGTATGTCCGTCAGGCTGTAGTTTCATACTTGATACCCGCCCAATCTGAAACCCGTTAACCAATACAGGTTTGGCCAAAGCAAGCCCTTCTACGCTTCGGTAAACAGCATAATATTTGTTTGACCCCGAAAAAACATCATTTCCCCGCAAAAAGCTGTATCCTAATAAAAGTATGGTAATTGCTATGGCCGTAAGTGCTCCTATTTTTGTTTCGTTTGAGATTTTCATTAAGCAGAGTTGTTATGGGGTTTAAGTAGTTTTGCTGTGGGTCTTTTTAGGGCTTTTATATAGTACGTTTTATAGTGAATTATCGCGACACTAATTCCATCTCTTTTTTATAAGTTGTTAAAGCCCTAACGATGGAAGCCACAATTTCGTTTTGTCCATCTTCCGAATTTAGGTATTTTTCATCATCAGGGTTGTTTATATATCCTGTTTCTACCAAAACCGATGGCATTGCACTGTGGCATAGTACATATATACTCTGTTCCCGCATGCCATCACTTGGTCTTTCGTCTGTTTGAACAAATTCAGTGTTAATAAGGTTTGCAAGATTTATGCTTTGCTGGCGAAATTTTCGTTTGTACTCATTGGTCAAAATAATAGTAACAGGATCGTCAGGATCCAAACCGGCACCCATTTCAGAATCTCCTTCTACCTGGTTGGCTTTTATTTCATTTTCTGCTTCTCTTGTACGCTTTAATCCATAAACAAGTAATAACACACCTTTGCCGGAACGGTCTGGCACACTAACCGTCCTGTATACCGGTTTACGGCGCTTAGTGCCAACCCTTTCACGTGCATGTCTGTCTGGTAACGAATTGCAGTGTATCGATATAAAAACATTTCCTTTGTTTTGATTAGCTATTTCTGCCCGTCGCTCAAAAGAAACATCATCATCGGTAGCGCGTGTCAATACAGCCGTTACTCCGCCCATATCTTTTTCTATGGCTTTTTGCAATTTTAATGCAATAGCAAGCGTTACATTTCTTTCTTTAGAAAAACTTCCTGATGCACCAGGTGAAAAATGTCCCGGTCCGGAATGAGCGCCACCATGACCTGCGTCAATAATGATGGTTTTTATTTTAAAACCGGTGGTACTATTTGGAACAGTATCATTTTTTGAATTATTTATAATAGTATCTTGTTTAATGAAACTATAAGATGTAACCGGAAAAAATGAAAGGAATGCCAGTAATGCCGATAAACTATAAATCAATCTTTTCAATGCCCTATTTTTCATTATTTTTGAACGCTGTTAACTATATCTGCAAAAATACTATTCATAATCCATTTTGAAATCCATAACTTTCTTTTTTCTCATTGCAATTATTTTAACGGTAAATGTACTTGTTGCCGAAAGCAAAGGTACACATAAGGGCTATAGCGGCAAGCCTGTTGCAGATACTATTATAAAACTTGATACCATCAAAGACAGGAAACTGCTTAAAGGTAAAAAAAACGGACGTATCCCAGCACCAAAAAATGATACCGCTAAAAATGATACTACCAAGAAAAACGGGGGGCTGCAGTCTGAAGTAAAGGCTGTTGCTGAGGATTCTACACATAGTGATGTTGAACATGATATTTTATACCTCTATGGGCGTGCCCGTGTTACCTATGAGGATTTTGAGCTGGATGCTGATTATATAAGGGTTGACCAGAAAAATCACCTCATATTTGCAAGGGGAAGCATTGACCCCCGTACCAAGCGTTATGTAGGCCGGCCTATTTCCAAGCAAAAAAATGATAAACCGGTATCATCAGATTCCCTGCTGTTTAATTACGAGACAAAGAAAGGAAAGTTGTACAATCCGGCGTCGGAGCAGGATGGTAACTTTATATCGGGTGGGCAGGCAAAAAAACTAAATGAAACAGAGGTAGCCTATCGTAATGTGATCTTTAGTACCTGTGATCTGCCGTATCCCGATACCCACTTTGGTATTGTTATAACCCGCGGAATTGGCGAAAAGAACAGGATTATTTCAGGGCCCGCTTACCTGGAGATTGAGGGTATCCCCTTACCTTTAGCCATTCCATTCGGCTTTTTCCCAAAGCCTAATCAACGTACATCCGGGGTAATTTTACCTACTTTTGGTGAAGATCAGCAATTGGGATTTAAACTGTCGGGTTTTGGTTACTACCTGGGGTTTAATGATTATATTGACCTTACCACTACGGCTACTGTATATTCAAAAGGATCATACGAGTTAAATAGCGTTATGCGTTATTTAAAGCGATATAAATACACCGGGAATCTTTCACTAAGCTTTGGTTCGCATAATTATGGGCTGCCGGGTGATCCTTCTATTAAAGATGTCCATATCGATTGGACACACTCGCAGGATGCCAATGCTAATCCCGGGTCTACGTTTAGTGCATCGGTAAATGCGGGTACAGCGGGCTTTTTCAGAAACAGCCCTGCATTTTCAAATTACAACGTAAATAATATTGCCCAAAGTAGCTTGCGTTCCAGCATTTCGTATGGTAAAACATGGGCCGGAACACCTTTTAACCTGAGTGTGGGTTTGTCGCACAGTCAGGATATTGCACGTAAAACCATTACAATTGAGTTACCAACGATAGCTTTTGGTATGTCGTCAATAAATCCTTTTGATTCAAAAGACAGAGTTGGCGAACAAAAGTGGTATCAAAAACTTACGGTTAGTTATAACATGACCGCCACAAATAAGGTAAATGATATTCCCGAATCAGAATTGTTTAAAAGCGAAACGCTATCAAAACGTTTGCAAAATGGTTTTCAACACCAGATACCGGTAAGTTTAGGTTTAAATGTGCTTAAATATTTCCAGTTTAACAGTAGTGTAAATTATACCGAACGCTGGTATTTTCAAAGCATAAACAAAAGATTTGAGCGGGGTAGTATCAGCAATACAGATCAATTGATCACTGATACCATTGCCGGGTTTAAACGCTCGGGAGAATATAGCCTGAGCACAGGTTTATCAACTAAATTATACGGACAGATAAATTTTAAACACGGAAATTTAAAGGCCATAAGGCACATAGCAACTCCATCAATTAGCTTTGGTTACCGTCCGGATTTTTCAGACCCAAGTTTTGGGTATTATAAAACCGCGGTAAGCGATGCTACTATTCCATACCCCTATACCTCCCAAAAATATTCCATTTTTGATGGGGCGGTTTACGGCGGACCTTCACCGGGAAAACAGGCAGGACTAAATTTTAGTTTGGATAACACCATCGAAGCAAAAGTGAAAGCCAAAAGTACCGATACATCGGGTGTAGACCGGAAGATAACTATTTTGCAGGGTTTATCTTTTTCAACCTTCTACAATTTTGCAGCCGATTCTATGAAGCTTTCGCCCATTACATTTTCGGGGCATACAGCTATTTTTAACCAAAGGCTTAATATTAGTTTTCAGGGCAGCTTTAATCCGTATGTTACTGTAATTCGTGACTCTATTCAAAATAATGTCATTCAACGGTATGCTACACAAATAAACCGGTACACCTGGCAGGACGGTAAATTTCCTCAACTATCTAACATTGGTATATCAATGAGCGGTAGTTTAAATTCTACAAAAGCTCAAGCTCCGGGAACGCCCGGGGTAAATAATACGCTGGCAAATATAAACCCGCAACAGGCTCAGCGATTAGCATTGGTAAATAGTGATCCTAACGCCTATGTTGATTTTAATGTTCCCTGGAATATTTCATTTAATTATAGTTACAGCTACAGTAATTCCCTCAATACTATTTCAACCAGTAATACCATTCAAGTTAGCGGCGATTTAAATATTACACAAAAGTGGAAAGTACAGTACTCTACCAACTATGATATTAAAGCAGGTAAATTGGGTAGCGCCACATCTTTTTCTATTTATCGCGATCTGCATTGCTGGGATCTTTCGGTTCAATGGATACCTTTTGGGTATTTAAAATCGTATAATGTTACGCTAAAGGTTAAATCAACCATTTTGCAGGATCTTAAACTGAGCAAAAGAAACGATTACACAAACAACGGAACTTTTTATTAATTAAAATGCTGGCAGAAATTATAACTATAGGCGATGAAATACTTATAGGTCAAATTGTTGATACCAATTCGGCCTGGATGGCTACTGAACTTAACAAAATAGGGGTGCGTGTTAAGCAAATCTCTTCGGTATCAGATGATAAAGAACATATTTTAAAAGCATTAGCCGAAGCGGCAGGCCGGGCCAGCATCGTTTTTATTACCGGTGGTTTGGGGCCAACCAAAGATGATATCACCAAAAAAACATTAGCTGAATACTTTGGTGTAGGCCTTGTTGAAAATAAGGAAGCATTGGATAATGTAGAGCGTATTTTTGCCCGGTATAACCGCCCATTGCTAGAGGTTAACAGGTTGCAGGCCTATGTTCCGGCAAATTGTGAGGTAATATTAAACCATAACGGTACAGCGCCGGGTATGTGGTTTAATCATGAAGGTGTTATTTACGTTTCAATGCCCGGTGTGCCATTTGAAATGATGTACATGATGGAGGAAGAGGTGCTGCCCAAAATAAAGTCGACAGTAAAGCTCCCTGTTATTGTTCATAAAAACATTTTAACAGTAGGCGAGGGCGAATCGTTTTTAGCAGAGCGTATTGCCGATATTGAAAATGACCTGCCACCTTATATTAAACTCGCTTATTTACCCAAATTGGGTCAGGTACGCTTGCGTTTAAGCGCTTTTGGCGAAGATCAGGAATCGCTTCAAAAACAAGTTGATGATTTTGCCGGTAAAATAATTGAGCGGATAGGCGTTGTTTTTGTAATTGATCAGGATATTGCGCTTGAAAAAGCAATACTTGATAAGATGGCTGCTAAAGGACTTACCCTATCAGTTGCTGAAAGCTGTACAGGTGGCTATCTGTCACATCTGTTTACACAACATGCGGGCTCCTCCAAAGTGTTCTTGGGCGGTGGCGTAACTTATTCGAACGAGCTAAAGGAGAGTATTTTAGGGGTAAAACACGAAACCATTGATAAGTACGGCGCAGTTAGTGAAGAAACTGCAAAGGAAATGGTTGAAGGTGCCTTATTAAATTTCAGATCTGATTTTGCCATATCCGTAACCGGGATAGCCGGACCCGATGGCGGCACAATTGACAAACCCGTTGGTACTGTGTGGATTGCAGTTTCAGGCGGTCAAAAAATGTTAATAAAGAAATACACATTTGGCAATAAACGCCGTCAAAACATTGAAAGAAGTGCGGTGATGGCTTTATCAATGTTGAATACTTTACTCACATAAGTTGCAAAGTACAGATCGAAATCCCTAATTTTGGAAAAGAAACTATAATTTTCGCATGGCCAAATACCAACTATTATTGCCAAAAATGGGTGAAAGTGTTGCAGAAGCAACTATAATTAAATGGACAAAAAGCCCAGGAGATCATATAGATGCGGATGAAGCAGTAATGGAAATTGCAACTGACAAGGTTGATTCGGACGTTCCGTCTCCGGTAACCGGCAAATTAGTTGAGCAGCTATACAAGGAAAATGATGTTGTACAGGTTGGATCAGTAATAGCAATTATTGAAACTGGTGAAACTAGCCCGGATGAACCGGAGTCAACTCCTGTTGCGCCATCTACAGCGATAGAACAAAAAGAGCACAATGAGCAACAGTTTTCTGCTCATAATACCGCACCATCTCCTGAAGCCTACCAACCACTGGCATCACCTGAGCCGGTATCTATACCCGGTTTAGAGCAATTGAAGCAAAATGCTGCCGCTCAGCCTGTTGAAACATTCAAAAGCGAGGGCCGGTTTTATTCGCCGCTGGTAAGGAATATAGCCAGCCAGGAAGGTATAAATACCGTTGAATTAGATAGTATACCAGGAAGTGGTTCAGAAGGAAGGTTAACAAAGGATGATCTTTTAAATTATCTTCAGCATAAACAAAGGCCAGCTGTCACCCAAAAAGTGGAAGAACCAGCACAACAAACTACGGCATATGTTAATGCTCCTGAACCGGCAAGACCTCAGGTTACCATACCTCCGGTTGCCCCTGCAAAACCAACAGAACAACAACCTGCTGAATTTAAACAGGCACCTGCTACTTCGGTATCGGGCATAGATGAAGTTATTGAAATGGACAGGATGCGCCGCTTAATTGCCGATCATATGGTAATGAGCAAGCAAACTTCGCCCCATGTTACTTCATTTGTTGAAGCCGATGTAACCAACCTGGTGATATGGCGCGACAAGGTTAAGAACAGTTTTGAAAAACGCGAAGGCGAAAAAATAACATTTACACCTATCTTCATCGAGGCTGTTGTAAGAGCGATCAAAGATTTCCCGATGATCAATATAACCGTTAATGGTACGCAGATCATCAAAAAAGCGGCAATTAATATCAGCATGGCTACTGCTTTGCCAAGTGGTAATCTCATAGTGCCTGTAATTAAAAAGGCAGATGAGCTAAATCTGCTGGGTATAACCAAGTCTGTTAATGATTTGGCTAACCGGGCACGTACCGGCAAGTTGTTACCTGATGATGTACGGGATGGTACTTTTACCATTACAAACGTAGGCTCGTTTGGTAATGTTATGGGTACGCCTATCATAAACCAGCCTCAGGTAGCTATTTTAGCTGTAGGCGCCATTAAGAAAAAGCCTGCTGTAATTGAAACAAAAGAGGGCGACATGATCGCTATCCGTCATATGATGTTTTTGTCGTTATCATACGATCACCGTGTAGTTGATGGTGCCCTGGGCGGATCATTTGTAAGACGTGTTGCGGATTACCTTGAACAGTGGGACATAAACAGAGTAATATAATTGCACTCCACATAAAACAAAAAAACCGGGTATTACCCGGTTTTTTTGTTGGTATTAACCTGAAAATGTCATCCTGAACTTGTTTCAGGATCTCTCAGGACATGGTCTATGCGGGTGGGATGCCGAAACAAGTTCGGCATGACTTTAAAACTAAAAGTTAATCTATTTCACCAACTCAAAGCCCCAGTCTTTTCCTTTATCAACAGCAGGCACACCTTTGGCCATCCAGGCCGGCATAGGCGCACCTTTTAAAAAGTGATCAAAAAATTGCTGCTCACGTATGGTGATATCTTTACGGTTTTGTCGCAGCACCAGGTTATGAGCCTCGCCATTGTATTGCAGCAGCCAAACCGGCTTGCCCAAACGACGCAGTGCTGTAAACATTTCAATACCCTGATACCAGGGCACAGCGCCATCGGCATCGTTACTCATGATCATCACGGGGGTTTTAACTTTAGGTAATTGAAACAGCGGGGAGTTTTCAATATATAACTCCGGCTTATCCCATAAAGTTGCACCAATACGGCTTTGTGTTTTTTCGTACTGGAACTGCCTGTTTACACCAGATTCCCAGCGAATGCCACCGTAGGCCGATGTCATATTAGCTACCGGGGCGCCTGCCCAGGCTGCAGCATACATATTGGTTTGGGTGATGAGATAAGCTACCTGGTAACCTCCCCAGCTTTGGCCCTGTAAGCCGATGTGAGCACCATCAACCCATGCATTTTTCTTCAATGATTCCACTCCCGAATTAATGAACTCCACTGCCGAAGCACCCGGATGCCCGGTTTGATAACTAATATCAGGTGCAAAAACAAGGTATCCGTTGCTTACAAAAAATGAAATAGGCAAGCGTGATGGAGTAGGGGTTGGTGCTACATAATTATAAAGTCCGTCTGATAGTTTTTCGTAAAAATAAACGATCATCGGGTATTTTTTATTAGGGTCAAAATCCTCCGGTTTATACAAAATGCCTTGCGATTTAAAGCCTTTTGGAGTTGTCCATTGTACCAGCGACGCTGTTCCCCAGTTATACTCAGCCTGTTGAGGATTGATATCGCTCAGTTTGATTTCCTTCTTCAAATTGGTTGATACATATAAATCGGGTGGCAGTTCATAGCTGGCCTTGGTATAAATGTAAGTGTCGGCATTTTTAGCTTTTTGCAGGTCATTATAACTCATCGGGATCATGGCTACCTTTTCAGGAGTCGCTTTGCTTTCTGGATATTTGGTATAATATCCCCATTGTTTATTTGCCTCATTTTGAACCTGCAGCCACATAACCTGCTTCAATGGAATGAATTTTTGTTCAGGATCGGTCATGTCATACCGCATGATCAGTTTGTTTTTGCGGCCAACTCCCTTGGTGAAGTTAGTGGCATAGCCTGTGGCCGGGTCAATGCTCCATATATCGTAACGGTCATATATCAGCACGGCTTTGTCGCCTTGTAGCCAACCGGCAAGGCCATAATCTGATGCATAGTCGGGCACATCGTTTAGTTCGTCGCCCATTTTGGTATGTGTGGTACTGGTTAAGTTGTTTTTTTGACCGGTAGTTATGGTATAACTATACCAGTTTTGCTTCTCCAGATCAAACCAGATCACATATTTACCATCGGGCGAGATGTGGTAACGTGCCCTTGTGCTTGCATTAATGAGACGCTTATTACCGCTTTTAGTATCTATTAAAATGGCTTGCTGTTTAGAGCCACCTTCCCATTGCGCTTGTATACGGGCTCCTGTATCGGTAACACCTAAAACATAACGGGCATCTTTATTTTCTGCCACCTGCACCTCTTGTATGGCCTTACTGCCCAATTGCAAAGGTGCAGGGTCAGCTTCATCTGGTTTTATAACTGCAAGATAACTTCGTTTTAATTCCGTCTGCAGGTTTTTTAACTGTTGTGGTTGCAGATAATCATCTTTGTAATTCCATATATCCAGTTTGGCCACCTCAAAATCAACTATAGTGGTATCGGCAGGTTTGGGGATAGGGGCGGTGCCAAAAAACAGGTTACTGCCGCTTTTACTAAAGTAAACTTTGCCATCGCCGCTAACCGCCCATTGCTGGGGGATGCCGTTTATGCCTGCTGCTGCAATAACTTCGGCACTATCACGGGTGGGTATATAGTAGTATAATTTAAATGGTTTAACCAATGCTTTTTCCGGATTTTTTTCGGCAGTAAAAGCCAGTTGCCTGCCCGCATCATCAATGGTGATATTACGATAATTGCCCCGGCCTGTACTTACTGTTTTTACCGCGTTTTTATCAATATCATAAACATACATTCCTGATTGTATGTCCTTTTGCTTTGCAGGCGCGGTAACCGCAAAAGCCATGAGCTTTCCATTTTTGCTTAATTGATAATCGGTAACATACTTAAATATACGGTTTGCTTTGCCCGGCAATTTACTTACAGTTAAGTCTGCGCCCTCGTGAGTTGGCGGGGCAATGGTGGCACTGACCGCCTTTTTGGAAGTATCATTAGGCAGTGTTTTTTTAACGGTATCGGCAGCGGCAAGATAAGCTATGACACTGGCCTTAGCAGCCAATTTGAACGACCGGATAGCCGGTACTTTTGTTACAGATTGTGTGCCAAGCGAAATAATACCCAGTGTATCTTTTGGGAAATCGGCCTGTTTTTTCTTTTTGATTTTTGCTTCGCGGATGGCTTTATAAAATGGCCTGATCAGGAAGGTGATAAATTTTGAATCGTTACTAAAGCAAGCGGTATCGGCCCGGGGGATTTTTATTTTATTGCTGTTTTTGGTATCCGTAATCACCAGTTCGGCATCGCCTTGCTGGGGTTTTATTACATACGAAATCCATTTACCATCATTGCTGATATGCTGGTTACTGATGCTTTGCCAACCATCAAAAACAGAATGATCAAGAGGTTTTTTACTTGCATTTTGAGCAAACGCATCAAAATAAATAACAAATGAAAGTATCAGAAGTAAAATTTTACGCATATGGAACTTAAGTAAGAGTTAAATATGCGTAAAACAGAGCGGTTATAAAAGTTACCTAACGGGAAAGTTACAATTGAAGAAGGTGAAAGGATAAAGGTGAAGGGTTAAAGGTGCTTGTAAAAAATAATATCGAATAATGAATGCTGAATATCGAATGATGAAATAACAAATGTTCAGACTTAAGACCTTTCGCTTTTTACCTTTATCCTTTCACCTCAGAAATCATATCATCGCCTTATTAAGCGCCTTTATTGCTTCCTTAAAATCTTCCCGGGCTACCAGGAACTGAATATTAACCTTGCGCAATGCAAAGCCGCAGCTTTTGATATTGATGCCTTTTTGAGCCAGTGCAGTTGCTGATTTAGCGAGTAAACCAGGCTGATCCATATTTGAACCGATGAGGCAAACCATCGCCATTTTTTCGACAGTTACTTTTTCAAAATCATCTTCAAGTTCCTGTATCAATTTTTTATTAAAATCCTTATCCCATATCACAATGGATATGCTGTTGGCGCTGGTTGCCTTAAAAGTGTAGCTCACGCCAAACTTGTAAAACAATTGCATAATATGAAAATCGGTACCAACATTGCCCACCATTGATGGATCATAAATATCAATCATCATTACCCTTTCGGTACCAGTTATCACCTCAACCCTTTTCTTATCGCAAATATATTCGCGGGTAATTAAAGTGCCCGGGTGCTCCGGCTGAAAAGTGTTTTTAATACGGAGATCAATATCATTGATCTCCAATGGCTTTGACGCTTTAGGGTGGATGGCTTCCATACCCACATCGGCCAGCTGATCGGCTACATCATAATTGGTATTGCCCACCGGGAAACAGTTGTTTACACCCACCAGTTCAGGATCAGCTGTACATAAGTGGTATTCTTTATGAATAATGGCTTCCTGCGGTTTAACAGCTACCGCTATTTTACTGAAGGTAACTTCTGAGTATCCGCGGTCAAACTCACGCATAATCCCTTCGGTGCCTTTGGCGTATCCCGATACAATGGTGATGGTGTTTTCGAAATCAATATGCTGCAGATCCTTCTTTATGCGCTGGTCAATAGTTAATGATCTATGGTCGTGAAAGCCACTGAGGTCAACCAGTGTAGCATTAATACCCATATTTTGCAATATGTTGGTGAAAGTAAAAGCAGAGTGGGTTTCGCCAATGGATGCTAATATTTCGCGGGCAGCCAGCAATATGCCATCTTTATTTACATAGCCCGATGCTAAAATATTAGCCAGGTTCTCCAGGTAAGTTTGGGCATCTTTAATATGCAGTTCAATAAACTTATCAGCTTCGGCTAAGTTTAATCCAAGGTTTTCGTAACTTTTATTGATCTGTTTTAGCTTAACTATCAGCGCGTTTAGCGGCTTATGGAAATTCTTGTAATTAGCCAGCTTGTGGTAAACCCCAGGTGCACCCGTTTTCTTGTTTTCGAGCAGGAGGTTTGTTACTCCTGAAAAAGCCGAAACTACAAAAATGCGATTGTATAATTGCTGCCCGGTACGTTCAAATAGGATGATGTTTTTTATAACATCACTTAAAGCGGTCATGGAAGTGCCGCCGATTTTTTCGACTGTTAACATTTTAAAAAATAAACGCTTAAAGCGTAAGTGCCAAAGTTATGCCTTTAGTTAAAGAATGGCTGTTTATTTAAGATGACACCTTTAAATAATTGGTTATTAGATTGTATAGTTTTTTGTGCTTTATTGTAGAGTTGTATCAAAATGATATACTCCTTATCAAAAAAAAGTATATATGTGATCTTTTACCTACTCGGTTTTTTTATAAAGGTCGCCCGCTTTTTCGGCCGAAAGCTTGATCCCCTTGATCATGGCCGAACTGAAACCATTATGTTCCATTTCGTTTAAGCCCGCGATGGTACAGCCACTTGGCGAAGTAACCTTGTCAATTTCCTGCTCAGGGTGTGATGAAAGCTGTAATAGCAGGTCGGCAGCGCCTTTAGCGGTTTGCGCGGCCATCTTTAAGGCATCATGTGCATGGAAACCTATTTCGGTACCTCCTTGCGAAGCCGCACGTATAGAACGCAGGAAAAAGGCAATACCGCAGGCGCAAAGCGCGGTGGCCGATGTCATTAATTCTTCATTGATCTGTATAGTTACGCCAACGGTGTCAAAAAGAGATTTAACCAGGTTTATATTTTTGTTGGTGCCATTATCAGTAGCAATACAGGTCATGGAGTGCCCAATAGCAATGGCAGTATTAGGCATGGCCCGTATTACCTGTACGTTCAGATCAAGCTGCTGGCGAATATCACTACAGCTAACCCCGGATATAACAGAAATTAAAAGCTGTTTTTCGGCCTTAAGTGTGGGGCGTATTTCGTCTAATAGTTTATTAAGCTGCTGAGGTAATACCGCTAAAACAATAATGTCAGCCTTTTTTACCGCCTTGACATTATTATCAGTAGTATAGTAACCCAATTGGGCATACTCGGTTAAGGCCCCTACGTTTCTGCGTGTCAGGGTAATTTGCTGGGGTTTGCAAATTCCTGCTTTAACTAACCCTTTGGCTAATGACAGTCCGATGTTACCAGAGCCTAATATGGCTAAATGCTGTGATGAGTTCATGCGTTCTTACTTAAACGTGTTCCAAATGGTTTATTATCTTTTAATTGTCCAAGGTCGTCTGACTTGCCAATGATCACCGCCTTTACACCGCATGAAATGGCGGTGAAGGCATTATCTAATTTGGGCAACATGCCACTGTGTATAATACGCCTGGTTTTTAATTCTTCATAATGTTCGGGATTAATTTCCCTGATCAATGAATCCTCATCATCAATGTCCTGTAGCACACCCTTTTTCTCAAAGCAATAGATGAGCGTAGTTTCATACAGGGATGAAAGTGCCACTGCCAGTGCCGAAGCAATAGTATCGGCATTAGTGTTAAGCAACTGACCCCCGCCATCGTGCGTTAAGGCACAAAAAACAGGAGTAAAGCCGGCTTCCATCAAACGGCTTATATTTTCGGGATTTATGGAGTTGTCATCAATATCGCCCACAAATCCATAATCAATAGTTTTTACAGGACGCTTTTTAGCACGGATAAAATTACCGTCGGCCCCGGTAAGGCCAATCGCATTGTTTCCAAAACGCTGTAACTGCGCAACAATATTTTTATTGATTAGACCTCCGTAAACCATGGTAACCACTCGTAATGTTTCAATATCCGTAATCCGGCGACCATCAACCAGTTTAGCTTCAATACCTAATTCTTCGGCTATTTGTGTTGCTACCTTTCCGCCGCCGTGTACTAATATTTTAAAACCATCCAATCTTTCAAAATCTTTCAGAAAATGATACAGATTTTCGGAGTTATCAATAACGTTTCCGCCTATTTTTATTATATACAAGCTTTTATTTCCTGGTAATTGAGCCGAATTTGCTGAAACTGTATCAATTTTATTCATTCTTAACAATAATATAACCCCGTTGATGCTAAATTTCTATTAAATTAAACTGTAACCTGCTAAAAATATGAAATTATAGTGTATTTCATTTAAAAAATGTTAAAAAATGATTAATACATTATATATGCAACTTTACAATATGATTATGAAATAATTAGTATTATTGAAATTTTAAGGCATTAAACTTGCAGTAAAATTTTCCTATGGATCAAAAAAAAAGCAGTAAGCCCCGTGTAGTAATTATAGGTGGGGGATTTGGAGGATTGGAATTAGCTAAAAATCTTAAAAATGCGCCGGTAGATGTGCTTTTGCTGGATAAGCATAATTACCATACTTTTCAGCCACTACTTTACCAGGTGGCCGCTGGAGGCATAGCTGCCGATTCAATTGGTTTCCCTATTCGCAGGATATTTACTAAACAGAACAATTTTAGGTTTGCCCTGGCCGAAGTAGAGCAGATAAATCCGGAAAATAATACACTTACAACCAATATAGGTACTATTTATTATGATTACCTGGTTATAGCCACCGGATCAAACACCAACTTTTTCGGTAATAAAGAGATAGAACATTTTGCCATGCCGATGAAGAATATTCCCGAAGCGCTGAACTTACGGAGCCTTATCCTGCAAAATCTCGAAATGTCCTTAGTTTCTAAAGATCCCGAAGAAAAAGCGGCATTGATGACCTTTGTTGTTGTGGGCGGAGGCCCCACCGGGGTAGAGCTTTCAGGTGCACTTGCCGAAATGCGGCAGCTGATACTCATGAAGGATTATCATGGTTTAAGAAAACATAACATGAAGGTTTACCTGGTTGAAGGTAAAGCCGATTTACTGGCTGCATTTTCGCCGGATGCTTCAACCAAGGCTAAAAAGTTTTTAGTGGATATGGAAGTTACCATATTTAACAATGTGCATGTGCAAAGTTATAATGGGATCGAGCTTAAAATTGATGATGGTACCACTATATTAACCCGGAATGTTTTGTGGGCAGCAGGTGTAAAAGGAGAGGTGCCGGGAGGAATGCCCGAAACCACTATTACCAGGGGCAACCGCCTGCAAACAGATGAGATAAGCCGGGTGAACGGATATTCCAATATTTTTGCCATAGGCGATGTAGCAGCCATGATAACGCCCGAAACACCCAACGGGCATCCCGGTGTAGCGCCGGCTGCTATACAACAGGGAAATTGCTTAGCCAAAAACCTGGTACGTATTATTAAAGGCGAAGCTACGGCTCCGTTTAAATATAAAGATAAAGGATCATTGGCTACCATTGGCCGGAATAAGGCAGTGGCCGATCTGGGTTGGCTTCACCTGCAAGGATTTTTTGCCTGGATCCTATGGGGTGCTGTGCACATCATGTCATTGGCTGGCTTTACCAATAAGGGAACTATATTTTTTAGCTGGGCAATATCTTATTTTACTAAAAACAGTGATAACCGTCTGATAATACGTTACTTTGACATCGAAACAAGGATGACAGACCCTGAATCGAAATAAAAATAGCTTGGTCTTTAAAACATTGTTTAGCTTATTTTATTACTAATAGGTTAAACAATTATGGACCTGTTTGTTATCATCGCCTTATTAGTTATTGTCAGCGCGTTTTTTTCTTATATAAATGCACGCTTTACTAAACTTCCCGGTACTATTGGGATCGTTTTAATAGCTACTGTTTCGTCTGTTATTATACTGATCGTCGATAGAACAAATCCGGCTTCGGCCAGGTATTTGACCACACTTGCCCGGAATATTAATTTTTCAAAAGCCGTGCTCAACATTATGCTGGGCTTTCTGCTGTTTTCAAGTTCCTTTAACCTTGATGGTGCAAAACTTAAAAGAGCAATGCGCCCTGTTTTTGTATTAAGCACGTTGGGAGTGATCTTGTCGACAACTATTTTTGGTTTTCTGTTGTTTTACCTGGCACCATTTTTTCATATTCATATGCCGCTCATCTACTGCCTGTTGTTTGGGGCATTGGTATCACCAACAGATCCTGTCGCGGTATCGGCCATCATAAAAAACTCAAAGCTGCCTGCACACCTGGAAACTATTATTTCGGGCGAATCATTGTTTAACGATGGTATAGGGCTTATTTTGTTTGTTATTATACTGGAAATAACGCGGGTGGGCGAGGAGAATATTGAACTATCAAAAGTTATATTGCTTATTATAAAGGAGGTTTTGGGTGGCATTGCTGCAGGAGCAATTTTGGGCTACCTTGCCCAACGACTCATGAAATCGGTTACAGATTTTCAAACCATTGTTTTAATATCGCTGGCATTGGTAATGGGACTGTCTGTATTGGCAACTATACTTCATTTTTCCATTCCCCTGGCTGTAGTAACCGCGGGACTGTTTGCCGGGAGCCATTCTATAAATCAGGACAACAAGGAACGCTCACATGAAGCATTGGAAAAATTCTGGAAATTGGTTGATGAGATGCTGAATACTATTTTATTTGTAATGATTGGTTTGCAGCTTATTAACCTGCCCTATGTAAACAATTACTGGATAACAGGCGGTATATCTATAGTGATGATATTAATTGCACGCTGGCTAAGCATTATGCTGCCACTGACATTTTTACGCAATACATTAAAAGTAAATTACAACAACATTAACATCATGACATGGGCTGGTTTGCGGGGAGGTATTTCGATAGCTTTGGCACTGTCCTTACCCGACACACCATACAGGCACCTGATACTATCAGGCAGCTATTTTATAGTGATATTTTCGGTAATAGTGCAGGGCCTCACTTTAAATGCAATGATCAACCGGGCATCCAAACCTACAGAGTAGGTTTCAAGTTATCCATGTATTTAGCTATCTCATTTTCAGTTGTTTCTTTGCTTTTACTTAAAGTATTAATGATGTTTTCTTGTTCATGTACTGATCGGTTCTGGCTCAACTTCTTTTTAGCCTGCAAGTCATCAACAACTATTTCAAAAGCTACTATGCCTTTCATCATTTTTTGCTTGTAGTCATCAGGCAGACCGTTCCATTGTTTTAAATAGTCAGCTTCGAAAGTACTTATGGTATGGGCTAACAGGTCTGCAGTTTTTTGGCCTTCAGCTAATAATGTGGCTTTGCCGTAAGCATGTACGGCTAAATAATTCCAGGTAGGAACGTTAGTCTCTTTTTCATAATTGCTGGGGGATATGTAGGCATGAGGTTCGGTAAATATCACCAGTACACTTTTGTCCACAATTTGAGCCGCCTGCGGATTGGCTTTGGCAAAATGTGATAACAAGATGATCTTATCATCACGCTGCTCCACCAAAAAGGGAAGGTGTGTTGCAACAGGTACATCATTCACCGATGTAACTATAGTTGCAAAACTATAGCGCTGCATAAAGTTGATGGCTTCCTGCTCATTATCGAATTTATTGAACGATGGTATGTACATGTTAAAGAGTCAAGACTACAAGATTCAAGAATTAAGATAGCAACAATAATGAAATTTATAGCTTTCCAAGATTGAGGCTAAAGCCCTTTGTTTTCTTTGACTATCCGTCCCATGAATGGGACGGCAATGAATTAAGATTTTCATAAATTCATTGCCGTTGGCTTTAGCCAACGGTTGCAAGAGATTAATAAAGGGCTTCAGCCCAATTAGATGAGCTACAAACTCTCCAGCATCTGTTTTAACACAGCCTGGGCAGCCCAAACACGATTACCGGCCTCGTGTACCACAATAGCGTTAGGGCCGTCCAATATCTCATCAGATAGCTCCAGGTTACGACGTACCGGAAGGCAATGCATCACTTTGGCATTATTGGTTTGTTTCAGCTTTTCGTTAGTCAGCATCCAATCTTCATTACCGCCAAATATATTACCGTAAGGCTCATAGGCCGACCAGTTTTTTACATAGATGAAATCGGCATCAGCCAATGCTTCATCCTGGTTATGAGTAATGTTAGCTCCCTTTGTAAAATCAGCGCAAAGTTCATAGCCTTTCGGCTGGGCAATAGTAAAATCAACGTCGGCCTTGCACATCCATTCGGCAAAAGAATTGGGTACGGCCTGTGGCAAAGGTTTTATATGCGGTGCCCAGGTTAATACAACCTTAGGGCGTGTTTTAGTTTTAAGTTCCTGGATAGTTACCAGATCGGCCAAACTTTGCAGCGGGTGGCGGGTAGCCGACTCCAGGCTCACCACAGGCACTTTACAAAACTCGACAAACTTGTTAAATATCATTTCACTATAATCTTCCTCGCGGTTCCTTAATCCTGGAAATGAACGTACGCCAATGATATCAGCATATTGGCCCATAACCCCCGCAGCTTCACGGATATGCTCAACTGTACTTCCGTCCATAATCACACCATCGCGCAGTTCCAATGCCCAGCCTTCTTTATCTATATTAAGCACCATTACATTCATCCCCAGGTTAAGGGCTGCCTTTTGAGTGCTCATACGGGTACGCAGACTTGGGTTTAAAAATACCAATGCCAGCGTTTTGTTTTTACCTAAATGCTGGTGCGCGTATGGATTTTGTTTAAGCTCTAATGCTTCTTTTACCAGTGCATTGATATCAGCAACATCATTAACAGAAGAAAATAGTTTCATTAGCCAGGATATTTAATAACGAATTATTGATTTAAAACACTTACAAAAGCCTCTAAAAATCTATCGGCATGTGCTTTGGTTAAATTTAGTGCAGGTAATAACCTTACCACATTCGGTTTAGCCTCGCCTGTAAAAATATGATGTTTAAATAAAAGCTCCTTACGCACATTTGATAATTCTTCAGGCAATTCAATGCCTATCATCAATCCCCGGCCACGTACTTCTTTAACCTGTTCCAGCTTTTTAACTTCTTTAATCAGGTAATCGCCAATGGTGGCTGCATTTTGCATCAGGTTATCCTGCTCCATTACTTCTAATACAGCTAAACCGGCGGCACATGCCAAATGATTACCGCCAAAAGTTGTACCCAGCATGCCATAAGCAGGCTGTATTTTAGGTGAAATAATGATACCACCAACCGGGAAACCATTACCCATACCTTTTGCCATGCTATAAATATCGGCATCAACACCTGCAAAATCCTGTGAGAAAAATTTGCCGGTACGCCCATAACCACATTGAACCGAGTCGGCTATAAAAACCGCATTATGCTCATCGCATAGCGAGCGGATCTTTTGCAGAAAACTTTCAGGAGCAACCTGTATACCACCAACGCCTTGTATGCCTTCAATAATTACAGATGATATTTCATTGGTGGCAAAAGCCTGCTCCAAAGCGGCTTCATCTGCCCATGGTAAAAATATTACATTATCAGTTTCGTTGATAGGAGCAACAATTTTGGGGTTATCAGTAACCGCGACAGCTAATGATGTACGACCGTGAAATGCTTTAGTAAAAGCGATCACTTTCTTTTTGCCGTTATAAAACGATGCCAGTTTTAAAGCGTTCTCGTTAGCTTCGGCACCTGAGTTACACATAAATAACTGGTAATCTTCCTTGCCCGATACCTGGCCTAACTTGGTAGCCAGTTCTTTTTGAATAGGGATCTCGATAGAATTGGAATAAAATCCCAACTGATGTAACTGGTCTTCCAACCGTTTTACATAATGCGGATGGGTGTGGCCTATGGATATTACGGCGTGACCGCCATACATATCAAGGTATTCTGTGTCTTGATTATCATAAACCAGACTGCCCTGGCCTCTTACTATATTTATTGGATTGACCGGATATACGTCGAATAATTTCATTTTTTTTAAGCTAAAAGCTTGAACACTTAGTTAATTTAATACTCCCCCTTTAGGGGGCTGGGGGGCTAAAATCCCGTGGCCTTCAATCGCAGCCCGGCTCGTTCATCCAGGCCAAATAGCAAGTTCATATTTTGAACTGCCTGACCTGATGCTCCTTTTAGTAAATTATCTAAGATGCTTATTATTAATATTTTGCCTTCGTGTTTAGTGACCTGTATAAAGCATTTATTCGTGTTTACAACCTGCTTCAAATCTATATTTCGGTCGGTTACATGTGTAAACGGATCGCCTGCATAATAATCCTGGTAAAGCTTAAGCGCTGCTTCGGCACTCAGATCACTGTCGGTATATATAGAAGCTATAATGCCCCGGGTAAAATCACCACGATAAGGAATGAAATTTATCGCTTTACTAAAATCAGCTTGCAACTGCTTTAGTGACTGACCAATCTCGTTCAAGTGCTGGTGATTAAATGCCTTATAAACAGACAGATTGTCATTTCGCCAGGTAAAGTGGGAGGTAGCCGCTAAGCTTTGTCCTGCGCCGGTTGAGCCGGTTGTTGCTGCAACATGCACTTCGTTATTTAATAAACCCTTAGCTGCAAGTGGCAATAAACCCAACTGCAAACAAGTAGCAAAACAACCCGGGTTGGCAATATTATCAGCTGTTTTGATCACTTCCCTGTTTAATTCAGGCAGTCCGTAAACAAAGTTTTTGCTTTTAAATTTTGAATTTTGGCTTAACCTAAAATCCTGGCTCAGATCAATGATCTTAATGTGATCAGGGATATTATTTGACTCCAGGAATTTTTTAGCATCACCATGGCCAACGCACAGAAAAAGCACATCAATAGCGAAGGAAAGCTCGCCAGTAAAGCGGAGGTTGGTATCACCAAAAAGATCGGTATGTACCTCGTAAATATGATTACCGGTATTGCTGTTGCTATGTACAAAAACAATCTCCACATCAGTGTGATTGATTAGTATACGCAACATTTCACCTCCGGTATATCCGGCGCCGCCAATGATGCCGGCGCGTACTTTATTTAATTTCGATCCTGTCATTGTTTGTAGATGGATAAGAGTATAAAATAAACTCCAGGTCGCTCCGGTCATTATTACTGATGAAGTGTTTTTGACCGGGCAAGATCTCAATGCCCTGCTCTGGTTTTAACTCCGTGATGTTGCCATCAATAGAGAAAGTAGCTCTTCCTTTTAAAATGAAGAATACCTGCGTAGCTTTTTCGTGATAGTGTAACTGTTCTGCCGTATCAGGCGGCATTAATTCCTGTTTAACTGATAGGGCTTCGGTATCAATAAAAGTCCAGCCATGACAATCGTCGCCCCAGTTGTAGTGTTTTAAACAGTTACCCTTTGAGAAAGCTTTATTAATCATTTTGATTGGGGTTATTAACTTTATGATAGATCATTACCTGGTTGCCAAATATTTTAGAGAAGCCTTTAACATCTTCGCCTGACCATGCATTATTCATTTCGCCATAGCTGCCAAACTTGTTCGACATCAGATCGTGATCAGACTCAATACCGATCACCTGGAAACGATATGGATGCAGTTGTACAAATACCTTGCCGCTTACGTTTTGCTGTGTATCGGTTAAAAATGCCTCTATGTTGCGCATAATAGGGTCATGAAACTGACCTTCATGCAGCCAGTTGCCATAAAATGCAGATAGCTGGTCTTTCCATGATAACTGCCATTTGGTAAGCACATGTTTCTCTAAAGTATGGTGAGCTTTGATGATCACCATTGGCGCGGCGGCTTCAAAGCCTACACGGCCCTTAATACCAATGATAGTATCACCTACATGAATGTCACGGCCAATACCATAGGGTTGGGCAATGGCCTGCAGTGCCTGTATAGCTTTGGTTGGATGATCGTATCTTTCCTGATCAATACCAATGAGCTCACCTTTTTCAAAAACAAGTTCAAGGTTTTTTACTTCAGATTCGGTAACCTGGGTAGGCCATGCCTCTTCTGGTAAACCTAAGTTTGAGGTAAGGGTTTCTTTACCACCAACTGAAGTTCCCCAGATACCTTTGTTGATAGAATACTTTGCTTTTTCAAAGTTCATATCCACACCATGTTTTTTCAGGTAATCGATCTCTTCCTCACGGCTCAGTTTCAGGTCACGGATAGGGGTGATGATCTGAACTTCGGGAACAAGAATATTGAAGATCATATCAAAACGTACCTGATCGTTACCGGCACCGGTACTGCCATGCGCTACATATTCGGCACCTATTTCTTTAGCATAATTTGCAATAGCAGTAGCCTGGCTTACACGCTCGGCACTTACTGAAAGGGGATAGGTGTTGTTTTTTAAAACGTTACCATAAATTAAAAAGCGTACACAGGTATTGTAAAAGTTTGTTGTTTCGTCAACCACGTGGTGTGATGTAACGCCCATTTTGTAGGCGCGTTCTTCAACACCTTTTAATTCTTCATCACTAAAGCCACCTGTATTTACAATAACAGAATGAACTTCGTAACCCAGGTCCTGTGTTAAATATATACAGCAAAATGAGGTGTCTAATCCTCCGCTATAAGCTAATACTACTTTTTTCTTCATGCTTTCTAAGGTTAAAGGCGAAAGGTTAAGGGTTAAAGGTTTTCGCCTCTTAAAAATTTTATAAATCCAATTAACATAGCTTTCACTTCATTAATTGCAGTGTGTATTTTATCGTAAATTTCTTTTGGGATAAACCCAAGGTCATAGATTAAGTAGCAAGTATATTCTACTTCATGTGCCGATCCTAATGCATTGTCAAGATAATGAGCAAAGTCTTTATCTGTGTTTTTACCACAACCCTCCACAATGTTTAACGGAATTGAATAGGTTGATCGGCGGAGCTGGTTTGTCAAGGCAAAACGTTCTTCATTGGGCATAATAGGCAAAACATCGGCATAAACTTGCTTTGTTAACAAATGTGATCTTTTCCAAAAGTCAAGTTTTTTATAATCTCTCATTACCTCTATTTTTTAACCTTTCACCCTTAACCTTTCACCTATTCTTGTCCGATACGCTTTTTTATGGCATTTTCAATACGCTCAAGCAAGGTAGCCTTGTGGGTTATCCTTTTCATTTTTTCTTCGTCCTGTTTTTGTTTTTCGGCTGGATCAAACAGCATGGCGGTACACATGCAGTTTTTACGCTCCTTGCTGGTTAATATATCATAGTTAACACAACTTTTGCAGCCCGCCCAAAAGTTTTCGTCCTGGGTAAGTTCAGAGTAGGTTACCGGTTCATAACCGAGTTCTGAATTGATCTTCATTACAGCCAATCCGGTGGTTAAACCAAAAATTTTGGCATCAGGATACTTAGTACGTGAAAGCTGAAATATCTTGTGTTTAATGGCTTTAGCTAAGCCCGCCTTACGAAACTGGGGATTAACAATGAGGCCCGAATTGGCCACAAAATCGCCATGGCTCCATGTTTCAATGTAGCAGAAACCGGCCCAGGTACCGTCTTTATGCAAGGCAATAACCGCCTTTCCTTCCAGCATTTTGTTGGCCACATATTCAGGCGAACGTTGTGCGATACCCGTGCCGCGGGCCTTTGCCGACTCGGCCATTTCGTCACATATCTGGGGGGCATAATCTACATGCTGGGCTGTAGCAACCTTAATATCAAAATCTTGTATGGTCATTGAAATAGATATTACCGTTAAATTAATTGGCTTAATAGCCTTAATAATTAGATGGTTTTTTTAAAAAGAAGTTTAAAAACTTTCTTTTTGAGGGGTTCAGGACAGGAAATTAATTCAAACCCGTGGCATATAGGGCCTTCGTCGGGGAGGGCAGCATAAAAAAACAGTTGAAACCAAAGCAGCGGCAGCCGGAGCAAATGTTGCTCTTATTGCAGGCTTATTTAAGCTTTGTTGATTCATTTTTTGAGGTATTACTGTGTTTTTAAATTTTGTGCAAAGTATCGCATTAATTTTTATTTATGCAAGAAAAATATGATTTAATCACGTTTAACTTAGATACATGCGCACATACCAGCAAATATTACATTTAAATTGAATTAAATAGCGCTGCAAGCACCTGCTTTGCCGGGAGTTAGTTTAACTTAAAAGCACCGTACTTACAATTACATGTAAGTTACAGTGCTTTATTTTACAGGTGTATCCTGATAATTATTTTCCTTCTTCGAACTTATCAATTAGCAATCTTAACTTTTTATCGGGCCTTTGCGTGCTTTCTACAAGCAAGGTAACTTTTCCATCTTTTCCTTCAATGGTAAGTGTATAATCCTTTTCACCATCACCATCTTCGTCACTAAGGGTATTATTAATAATTGTTTTTCCCTCTTTAAATGGTGTTTTCCAGTTGCAGATATTTGATTTTACAACCCCTGTAAGTGTTTGTTTTCCGTTCTCAATTATAACAGAGATGTTTGATTTACTTATTTCAATTACTGTTTGCTCATCTACGGTCCGCTCTAAATTACCGCTGGCATCAAGGTGATCCGTTTTTGAAGATGTGAGACTCAATTTTTGGTCGCATTGCGCGAGGCATACACTACTGCCGGCTACCAGCAGTAAAAGTGCAAGGAGGGTTGATTTCATGATTTTGACTTTAATAGGTTTAAAACTCAAATAAAGATACTTGTTTTGTATAGTATTATGCAATACATAGTTCTATAAAAATATAAAATAAATAGCAAGTTATTGATAGTGAGTATAAAACAATTGTATTTTAAAACATACCACCTGTTGATCCTAAATGGACAAGGACAGCAGGACGCCTATTCGGGGCGACAGCATTTATTAATAAACTGAAGCAATTCATGTGCTTATTTCAAAACAAAGTCCATTTACGCGAAATAACTAAAACATAGCTACTACAATATTCGTATAGGCGTAATATGTTGATTGACGTATTATTTTAACTAACGCACCCTCATGAAGCCGGTTTTTATTCCAAAATATATTAGTGATTATCTTCAAAATAACAGCCGCGAGCCTACAGTTCTTGAGCAGATTAAAGTAGCTTACCAAAAAAAACTGGTAAAAGGTGAGCCGGAGATATCCGTTGTAATGCCTGCCTATAACGAAGAGGAAAATATAGTGCCTGTACTGGCATCGCTCTGTAATAATATCACTGACAGGGGGGTTGAAATCATTGTGGTCAATAACAACTCCGCCGATAGTACAGGAGCGCTGGCCGAAGCCTGCGGCGTAACCTGCATCCTGGAAACAACACAAGGTATTACCCCGGCGCGTAACGCTGGTTTGGCAAAGGCCAAAGGTAAATATATCTTAAATGCAGACGCCGATACCATATACCCGAGGGATTGGATAGAGGAGATGGTCAAGCCGCTGGATAACAACAAGGTAGCTATTACCTACGGAACATTTTCTTTTATTCCTATCGGCAGCACCGGCAGGGTCACTTATTATTTTTATGAGATGCTTGCAGACCTGACAAGATTTTATAACAAATTTAAAAAAAGCGAGGCGGTAAATGTTTATGGCTTTAACTCGGGTTTTAGGCGTGAGCAGGGGTTGCAGGTTGATGGTTTTAACCATCCACCCGGAACTAATGAAGATGGCTTTCTGGCTTTAAAACTTACAGATAAAGGCTTTGGAAAAATGTACAGGGTAGGCAAATCCAACGCAGTGGTATGGACAACGGACAGGCGCCTGCAAATTGATGGTGGCCTCTGGAAAGCTGTCGGGAAAAGACTTAAACGCCTATTTAACTTTTAAACCAGTCAGCAAAAGTGTTTTTCACTTGTGATGCGGTAAAACAGCATATTTAATTTATTTAAGCGTACTATTTGACGGATATCCAGTTGCCCATTTCAAAATCAAATCTTTTAATTATCCTGGCCGGGTTACCCACAGCTACGGAGTAGGCAGGCACATCCCTGGTAATTACTGCACCTCCGCCAACAACGCTGTGTTTACCAATGGTTACACCGGCTGTGATAACTGCATTGGCTGCAATCCAGCAATCGTCCTCAATGGTTATGGTGGCCGTTATGATTTTTTGATCCTTTATGGCAATATCCGTATTTCTGTATTCATGATTGAGGCCGCTAACTACGATATTCTGCGCTAAAATTACGTTATTGCCGATATTAACCGGCCCAATGATAACATTGCTCATGCCGATAAGCGTACCATCACCGATAATGACGTCACCAACACCGTTATTGACAGTGGAAAAACTTTCAATAGTTGATCCCTTTCCCAGGTTGAACTTGTTAAAAGGCAGCACGTCCATACGGGTCCGGTATCTGACTTTTGAGCCTTTACCGTAGTGGTGTATAAACGGATTAAGAAACAGCCTTACCCACAGGCGGGGCCTTGCCTCACCAGGTGGGATCAACATCCAGTGAACCAGTTTTTTTAAACCGGGATTGCCTTTTATTTTCTCTTTCAGCGACATGGTTTTATATATAACATTTATTTCCTTTTTGCTTTATCCCAGACAGCACTTTGTCTGCCGGCTGCAAAACGGAATATGCCTCTGATTACTGCATAATTCATCATGCAGAAGTAAAAGGGGATAAAGAGTATTTTAACTTTTACCTGTCGCGTTTCCAGCAGCCATCCAAATAAAGACATGCTGTAAAATGCCAGCTGCAAACACAATATGAGCCGAAAGATAAACGGACTGCCACCAGCCGCAACAATTAATATATTTAACAGCAGTACCAATATCATCAGGAATGGCACCACTGTCCACCGCAGCACCCGGTGGCTTATATACTGAAGTGACAGCACCGGCAGCTTAAATGGTAAAAGCAAGCTTTTTAACCAGATGATGGATTGCAGGCCGCCCGCCGCAATGCGCACCTTGCGCTTCATCTCTTCTCCGATATCTTCTGAGGCGGTTTCAAGCGCGTAGGCATCGGGTTCGTATATAATTTTATAGCCTTTTTTAGCTATCAACATGGAGATCATGAAATCGTCAATGATGGCATTTGACGGAACCGGCTGGTACAGGGCTGTTCGTACACTAAACAGTTCGCCAGCGGCGCCTACAACCGAGTAAAGTTCAGAATCCCATATTTTTAATCTGGATTCATATTTCCAATAAAATCCTTCGCCGGCAGTGGCATCGGCATTTTCAGAAATGTGTACCCGCTTTTCACCAGCAACAGCTCCAACTTTCGGGTTGGCATAATGCCTGCAGATATTTACGATGGCCTCAGTGTTTAGAAAAGTATTGGCATCGGTAAAAACGATGACATCCGTATCTACAGCGGCCACCGCACGATGTACGGCCGCCATTTTCCCCATTCGTGCTGCCGAATGCATGTGTTTGATCTGCGGGTATTTTGCCACCATATCCGCTGTTTTATCAGTAGAGCCGTCAGTTATAAAAATAAACTTTAACCTGTTTTCGGGATAAATGAGATCTATGCTGTTCTTGATTTTTTCCTCTATAACCGATTCCTCGTTATAAGCTGCCACAATTAGCGTGCATGTTGGCAGGTTTACCACTTGGGGGATAACGGGTTTTCCGCTTATCATACGTTTGATCTTTATCAAAATAAAGAGTAGAATACCGTATCCAAGAAACGCATAAAAAATGATAAATAAACCTACCCAGAATGTGATGATCATATTTTTTTGATGGGATACCCCAAATTTTTACTGTTCTTGTTGTTAGTCATATTCCACCAAATTGCCCTGAATAGCCACTTAATGAAATCAGTACGTCCCATTTGTACGTATTTTAACAGGTTGCGGGATACAACAATGGTAAAAAAATATAAATAAAATATAATTCTCGCGTGGAAGGGGGCATTTCTGCGGATGAACAGAATCCTGTTCCTGTTCATAAAATACTCTTTTAATACACTGGCCTTCCCCACTGAAACCGATTCTTTGTGATAGATGAGCGCGCCGCTAACCAGCCATATTTCATAGCCCGCCTTTTTAATACGGTCGCACCAATCCATTTCCTCATAATATAAAAAGAAATTTTCGGCCATAAGACCGGCTTTTTCAACGCATTCTTTTCTGATCATCATGGCAGCGCCATGTGCATAGCCCGTGGGGCCGGTTAACTGATCGTACTGCCCTTTATCTACTTCAAACTGGCCTGTACAATAGTTTCGCGCTGTAAAATAGTTCATTGATGTAAACCCCATATACTGCAGCATATCGGGCTGGTCAAAATACCTGATCTTAGGCGATACCATTCCGATGCGCGGATTACTTTCAAGCGTATTTACCAACGTTTCTATAAGCCCCGGTGTAAACACCGTATCGTTATTAACCAGGAAAAGATAGTCGCCGGCGGCTTCTTTTATGCCAAGGTTGTTCCCTCCGGCAAAACCCAGATTTTCCTCCGAGCGGATAAATTTAATATGCGGGTATTTTATAGTCCATTCTGGAACACTATTTACCGCGCTGCCGTTATCAACCACAATAATTTCAACCGGGGAATAATTATTTGTTAAGTCAATTGATGATAAAAGCGCCTGTGTAACGTAACCTTGATTGAAATTAACCGTAATGATGGAAACTGGCTTCATGTAAATAAAAGTTGAAAAAAAACAAAGCTCCTGATGCCCCTGTTTTGTTGAAATTATTAATTAAAATTGAGAATCAAAGCAAATAAGCGGAAAGATATATCAGGTTTGCAAAGCATTGCTGAAAAGGAACTGGCGGTTGAAGAAAAGCTGGATGAGTTGATAGATATGCTTGCCAGGTATCAATTTGATAGCGAAACAGTTAAACAATTTCAACGACGGTTTAACCAGGCTATTGACGATAAATCATTAAATTCGAAGGCAATTGATGCTTTTAAGGCCATCGACAGCAAGGATAACATTTCAAGGACCGAGTTACTGGATGAGTTTAGCATGTTGCTTTTATCCAATAAGATCGACAGTAACATTTCAAGCAGCTATTTAAAAGCTAAAAGAGCGAACAAGTGGATTTTGATGATCACGGGTATCGTGATGATTACCCTGGGTTTGGCAATAATCATTATGCCCGCTCCTCCGGATTTTGAAATGTTTACTATCTTTTATTTTAATCAGGATGATGGCATAACACTAATGGACCTGATTTCGTTAGGTATTATTTTTTCGGGTATATATATGCTGATCAGATCATTTTATAGTAAACATGGCCATTAATCAGATTAAGAAAATATTACTTGTTGACGATGATCCGCTTTTTCTGAAGCTGGTGGGCCAGGTATTTAAAAAATCGGGGTTTGAGTATATAACGGCTCAATCAGCAGAGGAGGCTCTGGAATTACTGCATACAATACCTACGCCCGATATCATAATCTCAGACTATGAGATGTTGAAAATGAATGGACTGGAGTTTCGCACGCATCTCATGCTCGATGCCGCTTATAAGGATATTCCTTTTATTTTTTTAACGTCCTTTTCTGATCATGACCTCGTACTTAAAGGTCTTAATCTGCAGGCTATTGATTATGTAACGAAGGATACATCTGTCAATGTGATCGTATCAAAGGTGAATAATATACTATTTGCTGTTGAAAAACAACGGGAACTTTCCGAGCTCGAAATAAAAAAGGCAGCTAAGTCTCTTAATATTAAATCAATACCAGTTGGTTCTCCTGTAATAAATGGTTATACCATTGATTTTTGGCACCAGGCTTACCATGATATTCCGGGCGGCGATTTTATTGATTTTATTAAAGTGAGTGATACCCACAACTTTATTGTGTTGGGCGATGTCATGGGTAAAAAGTGGATGGCCTGGTTTTTTACTTTTGGTTTTTTAAGCTACGTACGATCGGCCGTAAGGTTTGCGGCTTACAACGGCGAATATTCAACGGCAAAAATTTTAAAGCAGGTAAATGATGTAATTTGTTTTGATGATGTACTGAAAGACATATTATCAAGTTTGTCATTATTGCTGATCAACACCGAAACAGGCCGTATTACTTACTCGGGAGCAGGGGACCTGCCTTTGCTGCATTATGAGACCGCTGCAGGCCAGCTTAAAACTATTGGCTCTCAGGGTTTGTTGTTAGGTTTGTTTGCCAACGGAAATTATGACGAACAGGAGATCATATTACAAAGAGGCGACGGGCTGTTTGTATTTACAGATGGTATGATTGATTTTACAGATAGTACTGGTAAAAAAAGCGATTATGAGCAGTTTTCTAAAAAGCTTGGCAGCTTTTTAGGGCAGGCTGGTAATTTTGAATATTTGAAGGATAGCCTATTTAATAATAACCTGAACAGACAGGTTGACGATCAAAGTATAATCAGCATATATAAAAATTAAACTATGGTAACAATTTATAAAGAAGACGATAATAACCTGTTGCTTAGCCTGAATATACAGGAAGCTAACCTTAACAATGCTGATATATTTAAAGATAAATTGGTGCAGCTTTTTGATCAGCATCAAAAAAGGCTCATCATCAGCATGAAAGCGGTGCAGTATATTGACAGTTCATTCCTCGGTGCGCTGGTGGCAGCTCTTAAATACGTGCTGTCACATAAATCGGATATCATTTTGGTTGATATGCATGAGGATGTCGCCAACCTGTTTTCCCTGATACGCCTGGATAAGGTATTTAAGATATACGGTAGTTTTAACGATGCCATTAACTCACGATAAACGGTATGTACCCCATCGTTCATCAGTTTTCCTTTCAAAATACAAGGTTATCCATCATAACCTCGTTAAGGGAGATTCTTGAATTTATAAACGGGCATTTATCCGGATGTGCCGGCCGGTACACCCGGCATTTTGAAATTGAAATGGTGATTACCGAATTGCTCACCAACGCAATTAAACATACCGGCAATGCCGAAATATCTATTAGCATATCCATCAGCAAAGAATACCTCATTATTGAAAAAAGTGACCACGGAAACCCCTTTAATCCTAATGATTTCTTGTCTCAGTTTACAAACACCGGAAGTAAAGTACAATTAAGCCGGGATGATCTGTACAGCATTTACGCGGTTATTGAAAATGATCACCAGGCGAGGTTTATCTGTGAGGAAAATAAAACCTCCTTGAGTTTTGTTGATATCATGGAGCATTTTGGTTTGCTGATCATTACGCGATCGGCCGAGGAATTTATCTACCGGTATAATCCTGTTACCGGACTC
Organism: Mucilaginibacter lappiensis; assembly: GCF_050433765.1. Taxonomy (GTDB): domain Bacteria; phylum Bacteroidota; class Bacteroidia; order Sphingobacteriales; family Sphingobacteriaceae; genus Mucilaginibacter; species Mucilaginibacter lappiensis_A. The sequence continues at coordinate 275,282 of NZ_JBNPWP010000001.1, forward strand.
AATACTTTTCGTGTTCATATGCTTTTAAATCAGGATTGATCGTTTGGTCAAGCAGATCAAGTATAGCCGAATCTGTGTTTTTGTCAAATTTTCGGGCAAATAGCTTGCCCGAATTGATAAGTGCAGCTGTATCATATATTGTAAGTGTTTTTGGGCTTACCCCCCCGGCCGACCAGTCGATATACCTCAGATCGTCATTTACCATATGGCTTTGATAGTTGGAATTATAAAGGATGGTTTGGAATATGAACTCGTCGGGAGCCCATGTCAGTTTGATAAAACGCCGCAGTTTAGGATTATGCTGCCAGTATTCCAATAAATAACTTACACATTCTATAGGAATGGTAAACCACTGCGAGCGACCAACCGGAATAAGCCCATTAGGCATGCGGCGTGCCGGGAGCAACTTGTTAACTATACTTTGAAGTATATATCTGCCTTGCATGCGCCAGTTATTAAAATGATATTGCTGTATGCGCGGTAAGGCTTCGGTCCAGTCTGGGTCAAATTGCAGAAAGTTCATAAAAACTTTGCCTGCCTGTTCGTCAAGGAACTGGTGAATAAACGCTGCCGGTTTTAAAGGATAATCCTGCCCGCTTAACAGGTTCAGGTATTGGTAAGTATTTCCGGACGACAAGATCTCTTTAAACCCATTCAAAGTAGCTTCCACCATATTGTATGATCCCCAGTAAACCTTTACCCTGTTTTGAATAAAAAACAAGCCTTTGATGTTTTTTAAATATTCGAAAGGAACAATGGATGTTTTTTTATCAATATGGATATATATATCGGCATCGGGATGCGCCAAACGTGAAATTAACCGTTCCAACTGTTTTGGTTCGTTGTGGGCAAGGATAAGATGGGCCAGTTTCATATATCCGTTTTATAATTCATTAAAACAACATTAAATATTAATACGTATAACACGCAAACAAGGATACCATTTTGTTAACGAATAACCTTCTTGACGATACATTATCAGAACCGTTTATTAAAAAATGACTGCTACAAAAGAAAGATTCGAGGTTCTGGATATTTTCAGGGGTATACTATCGAGCCTGGTTGTGTTTTTTCACCTCAGTGCTTTTTCTGCCACGCCAATTATCAACAACGAGTTTATTTACAATTGCGATCTCTTTGTCGATTTCTTTTTTGTGCTCAGCGGTTTCGTGATCGCCTATAGTTATCGTTTTATAAAAACCGGAAATGAGCTTGGCCGGTTTTATAAAAAAAGGTTCTTTAGGTTATATCCGCTCCATTTTATTGTGTTGCTGATATTTGTAGCCATTGAGCTTTCCAAACATTCGGCATCAGGCTATGTGCACGTTAATAAGGTTGATAATGTAAGCAACAACCTGTACACCTTTATTACCAATGTTTTTTTGCTCAACTCGGTCAAATTTCAGGGTATTCATGATGTAAGCTGGAACATCGCAAGTTGGTCAATCAGCGCCGAGATGATCGCCTACTTAGTTTTTGGCTTAACCATGCTTTTTATCAACCGTAGCGGCTTTACAAAAGGCAGATTGCTCATCTACGCTTTGGTGATCATCGCATCAGGAGCCGTAATATACGTATGCACAGGCGGCTTGAGGTTGATATACAGTTTTGATTACGGCTTTTTGCGCGGCATCATGGGGTTCTTCATCGGCGTGGTTTGCTTTAATATTTTTGACGGCTATAAAATATATCTGCGCACGCTTAGCAATGGTCTGTTTAGCTTCCTCGAAGTGGCCGCGCTGCTCGTAACGGTTGGTTTTGTTTGGTACGGATCTGTTTTTAAAGACTATGGCTTTATTTACGAGTTGTTGTTTTTTGTAACGATACTCATCTTTGCTTTTGAAAAAGGTCGGCTTTCGGCATTATTGAAAAGATCGCGCTTTCTTCACCTTACAGGTCAGTATTCGTACTCCATATACATGATACATACACTTATTCTCAGCCTGTTCAATATCGTATTTATCCGGGTGCTCAAATTTCCGCCTTCAGCTTATGCATATCTTTTTATTTTGAACTATGCCATCATCTGGCTATTATCGGCATGGACATTTAAACATATCGAAATGCGGTTTAATATTTCCACCAAAAAAGAACCCGGTAAAAAAGGGTGGTGGCTCTGGTAGATCGACCTTTTATAGTACTTTGGGAGCGAATGTTTGTTTTACCAAAGCAATAGTTTCATAGTAGCCTGTTTTGAAGATACTTCCATAAGTAAAATTACAGTATTTGTTTAGGGCGAAGTACCCTATGATAGAGCCTGTTATTGTTGGGAACACCGTAGCAAAGGCAATTCCGTAAACATTGTGCGTTAAGGCGATACCCAAAAAATCGGTTGCTATGTTAACAGCAAGCATAACCAGCACCTTATAAAAGTTTACATGCGGACGGTGTATTACATCAAGTGTCAGGGCAAAGAAACGGTCGGCCGGGAATAAAATGGCAAACGTAAGGAAAAGACGGAAAACGTTTGCAGCCTCAGTACCCACATACTTGCCGCCTCCAATAATATAAATTGGCACATCTGCCAGTGCGGCACCAACAAGTGCCACCGGTATCAGGATGATGGATAGCATACCCGCATATTTTTTCATGATCTTTATAACTCCCTGGCGGTCATTTGAATTATATGCTGTCGCCAGTTCGGGCATAGCAGTAACCGCAAAGCTGCGCAGAGGTATCTCAATAAGCTGCATAAGGGTTTGGCCAAGGTTATAAATGGCAAGGGCAGGTTTGCCCAGCATAAAGTTAATAATGAACGTATCGGAAGTGCCAAACATATTGGCGCTTAATGATGTGCCAACACTGAATTTACCAAAATTGTAAATATCCCTGATACATGTTTTGGTACGATATTTAAGATTGCTTACACGTGTCCAGCCTCTTACCAAAGCGTATAAGCTGGTTATCCCATTGGAGAAAAGATACGTAAAAAGCACATTTTGCAGATTAACCTTTTGAATAATGATTAAAATAAGGATAAACACAACAAAACTCCCCTGGTTACACAATCGTATGTACAGCAACTTACCAAAGTGCTGATCGCCCTGTATAACACAAGTAGCCAAAAACCAGGGCAGTGAAATGACATAGTAAACTCCAGACCATTTGAAAAATAATAGAAGTCCTTCATCGGGTATATAGTTCAGGAAAAGAAATGATGTAAGGCTTATGAGTGCCAGCGATCCCGTAACCATAAGCCCAAGTAACCAGGCCGAACCAGAAACCTCACGCGCACGTTCCTCTCCGGAGCCCGCATAAAATTTTATAAAAGCTGTAGTTAAAAACCCCGATCTAAAAGTATCAACCAGTAGAAGTATGGATTGAAAAAACACCCATGTTCCGGCCTCAGTTTTTGATAATGAACGATAGATCAGTGTCATGGTTATCAGCCCCAGACCCGACATGATCACATTACCTGCCAGTGATAAAATATATTTGTTGTGGATAAGATTATAAACTTTTCTAAACATAGTTTCGTAAAAAAATCACTATCTGCAAAGAGAATAAAAACACATCATTCTCCGGGCAGGATATGCAGATTTTAATTATGGATGTAAACGAAAATTATTTCAAGGATGTTACCTTATTGATCACACATTATAATCGCAGCGGGTCGTTGGAGCGATTATTAAATGCTTTCAGAGCGCTTGAAATAACTTTCGGGGATATTGTGGTGTCTGATGACGGCAGCAGGCCTGAAAACCTGGAAAAGGTTAAAGCACTACAGCCGGATTTTAACTTTGAACTGATAACCACTCCGGTTAATAAAGGGCTGGGCAATAATATTAATAAAGGTCAGGACGCCGTGCATACACCCTATACTTTATATGTGCAGGAAGATTTTGAACCCAAGCCGGTTTTTGCGACTCATTTTAAAGATGCCCTGCAGTTTATGAATGAGGATAAGGGCCTGGATATTATAAGATTTTACGCCTATTTTAAGTATCCTTATTTAAAACCCATCGGCAAAGGTTTTTCTGAAATGATCTTTAAACCTTACCTATGGGCAAATAACCATCTGAAATTTTATGTATACAGCGACCACCCGCATCTGCGACGAAGTACATTTCTGGAAAAGTTTGGGCGCTATCCAGAGGGGATTAAAGGCGACCTCACCGAGTATGGTATGGCTGTTTCTTTTATACAGAAAAAGGGGCGGGGCCTGTTCTTTGATCAGTTTAACGAGCTTTTTTATCAAAAAAACTCGCCTGATGAGCCAAGCACCATGGGACGGGCTGGCTGGCGCGAGAGCAAAAATATATTTGCCCTGGCCGCCCGCCAGGTTTACCTGCAGTTTAAATTGTTGAAATGCACTTACGATGTCCTTCTTAAAAAGTAATTTAAATGATGATTCAAGATCAGTTTAGTGCAGTTACTCTATTAATAACACATTACAACAGGAGCCGGTCGCTCGAAAGATTGCTGCAGACTTTTGCCACGCAACAAATAGTTTTTGGCGACATTGTAGTATCTGACGATGGAAGTAAGCTCGAACACCTTGATTATCTCAAGGCAATAAGTGATCAATATAACTTCCGGCTTGTTACAACGCCTATCAATAAAGGTTTGGGTAATAATATTAATAAGGGGCAGGATGCCGTGCAAACACCTTTTACTTTGTACGTGCAGGAAGACTTTGATCCTTTCCTTGGTTATAAACAGCATTTGAAAAACGCGCTGGATATTATGATCGACAGAAATGATATGGATATCGTAAGGTTTTACGCTTACTTTAAGTATCCTTATCTCAAGCCATTCAGGGCGGGATTTTCGGAAATGGTGTTTAAGATATGGTACCCCGGTTATCGCAAATTCCATTGTTACAGCGATCATCCGCATTTGCGCAGAAGTAATTTTTTGCAAAAATTTGGCAGGTATCGTGAAGGTATAAAAGGCGATCGTACGGAATTTCTGATGGCGATGTCTTTCCTTAAAAATAAAGGAAAGGGAATGTTTTATGAGGATTACAAGGGATTGTTTGACCAGCGAAACTCAAACGACGAACCAAGCACCATGACCCTTACGCGTAGTGATTTCAGGCAAAGTTCGAATCCTTTAATCAGCGTTGTTAGGGCACTGTATCGCAATGTTAAACACAGCTATGATTATCTGGTAACCCCGAAAATAAAATGAGCAATCTTACACTTACCCCAATGATTAAAATAAATGAATAGGAAAACGGCTCTAAAAGGCATTCTGGGAGTTGTTACACTTGGTGTTTCTTCAGGGGTATTATATGAATTTTTAAAGTCTGACGGTGGCATCCCTATTGAATTACTTTCACAAAAAAGAGAGTTGATTGCGGCTCTTGCAGGTGTTATTATCCCGCGTACAGATACACCTGGTGCTAAAGATGCCAAAGTGCACGATTTTATCATCAAAATGATAACCGAAAATACAGAGAGAAAAGCGCAAAAATCATTTTTGGCTGGTTTAAGCTCACTTGAACATCATACCTATACCCATTATCATAAACAATTTACGGATTGTAATAACATCGAAAAAAACGAAGTATTAAAGCATTTTGAGGATAAGGGAAACTATTCGCCGGAGATTCTGAACAAAGTAAGGAAAAAGCTTTTTGGTCCATCCTTTTTTTATCAGTTAAGAGATTTAACCGTACAAGGTTACTGTACATCCTTTTTAGGTGCTACCAAAGGTATGGCCTATGATTATATTCCTGCAACTTATGAGGCGTGTATACCGTTAAGGAACAATCAACGGGCATGGGCGACCAAATAATTTAATAATATATGGCTAATACGGGCAATTTTAATTACGATGCTATAGTTGTTGGGTCGGGCATCAGCGGCGGGTGGGCAGCTATGGAACTTTGTAAAAAGGGTCTGAAAACATTGCTCCTGGAAAGGGGGCGGGATGTGAGGCATATTACAGATTACCCAACGGCTATGCTAAATCCCTGGGATTTTGAATACAGGTTAAATAACACACCAAAATTTAAAGCCGAAAGTCCTATTCAATCAACGGGTGCTGATGCCGGTAATGCCCATTTTTATGTTAACGACACCGATAATCCCTACATACAAAATAAGCCTTTTAACTGGTACCGGGGATACCATGTTGGCGGAAGATCATTAACATGGGGCAGGCAGTGCTACCGCTTGAGCGACCTTGACTTTGAAGCTAACATCAAAGAAGGTATAGCTGTTGACTGGCCAATACGGTACAGGGACATTGAACCCTGGTATGCCTGCGTTGAACGTTACATTGGTGTTAGCGGTAAAAAGGAAAATTTGAACCAACTGCCCGATGGAGAATACCTTCCGCCTATGGAGCTGAATTGTATTGAGAACCATTTAGATGCTTCTATCCGTAAAAATAATGGCGACAGATTATTGACCATTGCAAGGGTGGCCAATTTAACCAAAGGCTGGGATAGCCGCGGGCCATGCCAGAACCGGAATTTGTGTTCAAGGGGGTGCCCTTTTGGCGGTTACTTTAGCAGCAACAGTTCAACTATTCCGGCCGCCATGCAAACAGGTAACCTCACGTTAAGACCATATTCAATTGTTGCCGAAGTTTTATATGACGAGCAAAAACAAAAAGCCAAAGGCGTAAGGGTTATTGATACCCAAACTCATGAAAGCTTTGAATATTACGCAAAGGTGATCTTTATAAACGCGTCAACCATTGCTACGGCGGGTATATTACTTAATTCTAAATCCAGCAGGTTTCCGAACGGATTCGGTAATGATAGCGGCGAACTGGGGCATAACCTGATGGACCATCATTCTTCTGCAGGTGCATCGGGTAAATTCCATGGTTATACAGACAGCTATTACAAAGGCCGCAGGCCGTGTGGCTTTTTAATACCCCGTTATAGAAATCTTAAACCTGGCGAAGGGCTTGATTACACAAGGGGGTTTAATATTCAGGGGCATGGCGAACGATCTGAATGGCAGGATAGTATGAATACTAACCAGGGTTTTGGCGCCGATTTTAAAAAAGCTATTACAACTCCAGGTCCGTGGACGGTATGGATGGCCGGATGGGGGGAATGCCTGCCTTATCATGATAATATGATTAGTTTGAACGAGACACAAAAAGATAAATGGGGGCTTCCGTTAATCAATATTGATTTTTTATTTAGGGAAAACGAAACAAAGATGATGGACGATATCCGTAAATCATCAGGCGAAATGTTGGAAGCCGCCGGTTTTACAGAAATAAATGCGTTTAATTATAACAAGCCGGGAGGTAGTACGGTGCATGAAATGGGAACCGCCCGAATGGGAAGATCTCCTAAAACATCGGTATTAAACGGAAATAACCAGATGCATGCCGCAAAAAACGTATTTGTAACAGATGGTAGTTGCATGACATCGTCGGCAAGTCAAAACCCTTCGTTAACCTATATGGCGCTTACAGCGCGGGCCTGTGATTTTGCAGTAAAGGAGCTGAAAAAAGGCAATATCTAAACATTAACTTTCAGGCTATTTCTTTGTTTTTTCAAACTCATTAATAGCCGCATATATTTCCCCTACGTTATTTTCCCAGGTGTGGGTTGCGGCAAATTGTATGCGCTCCTGTTTTTTTTCTGGAGAATTCTCGTTCAGCGCTTTCTCAATCAGTGGTATATAATCCTCTTTAGTAATGCCTAAATAGGTATGTTGCTCAAATACGCTCATAGCTTCGGTTCGGGTGGCAACAACGGGCTTACCCATAGCCAGGTATTCATCAATTTTGCGCGGGTAATTGCCAATGGTAACCTGGTTAACAACCTGCGGGTTTAAGCAAGCATCAAATGAATTAATATACGCCGGGAGCGTATCAGGGTTTTTGCTGCCCAGGAAATGGACATTTTTGAGCTCGTGCAAATTATGCACTTTAAATTGTTCGTCCTCCGGGCCAACCAGCACAATGCTCCAATCGGGTTTTTGCGTAGCGATGTGGTGTAACAATTCCAGATCAAGCCGGATGCTTTGTAACGCACCCACATACCCTATAATAGGCTTTTGAAGACCGATTATGTCTTGGGGTAAAGGTGTGTCTTGCTTATTGGTAAATACTTCAAGATCGCAGCCCTGGCCTACATACCAGGAGTGGGTATTGTATTGTTTGCAATAATTGGCCAGATAGGTAGAATTAGCCACGCACAGATCACTTTTTTTAATAAGCTCCGGTTCGAGTTTTTGGCCGTGAAGTTTCCAGTAATCAACATACAATAAATAATCTCTGGAATAATAGATACTTACGGTGGGCTTCAGCAGTTCTTTTAAATAAAAACACCTAAAGATATCATTGTCATTAAATAATATAAAGTCCTTAAAATCAATCTGTTTTATGACTTTGTTTATAGAGCGGGCAAATCTTTTATTATTTATTTTGTTGAACCAGTTATAAATAAAATTGCTTTTGATCCAATTAATAGATTCTATGAGTTCATCGGGATAATAATTCCACAGGTTTTCGCCGATCTTAACCAGGCCGTCTGTTTTACTATTAATCACATCAATACGTTTTTTAACTTTTGGATCAGCCTTTTGTTTAAGTTTAGTGATCCTGTCAAGCGGCGAATTAATATACAATACCCGGTTGTGTTTGCTAAATTCAAGGGCAATATTTTTGCAATTGCTCCCTATCTCAACATCCCAGGGTTGCTGGCCAACAATTATAATATCCCGGTTACTTATGGTATAATTATCAGCCATTATTATCAGTATTTAGTGTTAATAATGGTTTAGCCTCATTTTCTTGTTTTTCTTTATCAAGCCTGAATAATACCGTAAGCAATGCCATATCTAAAGAAAAATATACGTTTGACGGAAACTGAACAAGCGCCTCCTGCGGAAAATTGGCTATGTTGTAAGCAAAAATTATCAGGAGTATTGCCAGGCAATAAGTTTTAAGTTCGGGGTCCTTTATCTGGTAATAGTTGTTGATGCCCGTTTTTAAAACAGTGAACATTAACATGCAGAAGATAAGGAGTCCCACCCATCCCAGCTCAACAGATACCCTTACATAACCACTGTCGGGCTGAAACTGGGCTACATAGGAGTTGTTACCGAATCTTTTACCCCAGGTACCGGTGGAGCCAAGTCCGAACCCTATTGGGTGTGATAATATATAAGGTTGAATGCGTTTCTGGTTAAATTTTCGCAATTTATAAGATGCATCCTGATTGGGCCTGAACGCGGTTTGAAAACGAGACAGATTTGGATCGCCGGTGGGAACGTTTATCAATATAACCAGGAAAGCGAATGCTATGCCTGCAAATATGAGCACCTTGCGGTTATATTTTAAAATGGCGAAAAGAAATACAGCTGCCGGAACCAGCACGTTAGCGCCCCTTGTACCCGAATAGAGCATCGAAACCAGGAATAACACGGTTAAACCACCCAGAATTATTTTTTTCCAAAGCTTTAAATTCCCCGATATAAGGCTGATGCAAAAAATTGCCGACATGGACATGTTATAAGCAAAGGATACCGGATCTGAAAAGATAGAGAATTTGCGCCAGTGCCCGTCAATAAGTAATAACGATGCAATGCCAGGATCGGAGTGAAGATAAGCTTCTTCGGCATCCGAAAACCCGATGTATTCCTGTTTTACGGCATATAGGGCAGCAAACAGGCTCATAGCAAGCCAGATCTTAAATATCAGCCTGATGAATTTTACCGACCTGATATTATACAGGAAAACAAAGTAGCTCAACATTACAATGGCCAGTGATCGTATGGTGTATAACCATGCAACCCTTGATTCGGCTGAGGGGTTTGCGATTTCAAGCAGATTATAAACTATCCATATCACTATCATGGTGCTGATAGGGCCTTTCAGTATTTCCCAGTTATGCTCTCTTTTTTGGGCAATCAGTACACCCAGCATCAGCAGCGCCTGCATAACATCCATGATAACGCCTATTGGTCCGGATACGCCTATGCGCATCAGTAAAAAAAGCAGGTATGCCATTATCAGCACTACTATAATACCGAATTTAGGATAAACCACAATGGCGTAAACGGCGGGGAGGGCTACAGCTGTTACAATAAACAGCACCCCGAATGTGGCACCGAATTTAGCTATGCCAAAACCTAATACCGCTGCCAACAGGATAAAAAAAGTAATACCCACGCGGTTGTACAGTTTTTCTGCCAGCACTGTTCTCCTTAAGATCTGCCAGAAACCTACAACCTTTTTTGGGGCAAATAGCGGTTCTTTTACTGATAGCTGCGGTTTATCCACTACAGGAATAATATTTTAATGATGAAAAAAAATACACTTATAAATGCTACTACCAATGCTACTATACGCGTAATGTGATCAATTTTACGCTGAGCGTTAGCATCTGGCTTTTTGCCCTTTATTGCTTTTTCAGATGGCTCAATTCTCATCGCTTTTTATAATTTGATCAATAGTGCCGACATGGTAATGTTGGGTAGCTACAGACCGTTTATTTGCGCCGCGTGCTTTTAATAGCGACAACACCTGGTAAAACATAAACCTGGGGATATTGATGAGCGATTGGTAAACGCGTTTATCGGTATCTGATTTGGTTAATGCTAAATAAAATCCACCTATAAATACAGCGAAACCTGCTGTCCATAAAATAAGTGCTGTTGTACTCATGAAAGCATTAATCAACAGGCATATCACCGAAAGTAACAAGAAGATAAACAGGGGAGGGCGTAATAAAATCAGCCCAAACAGAAACTGGTTAAAGCTGCCTTTAGAAATGCCTTTACCAATAAGCGTAAACCCAAATTTGAAATATCTGAACCAAGTATTGATCCAGCGCGAACGCTGATTAACGAGCTGATGGGGGTTGGTGGTTTTTTCGTCGTAAACTATGGCCTTACCGGTAAAAGCTATCCTAATATTACGGCCAACGATCGCCGATTGCAGTATCTTGTCAAAACCGGCTCCCGTAATATCCAGGTGCTCCAGGCACTCGCGGTAAAGCGCCACAGTAAACGCCATCCCTGAACCTGCCAGCGTAGCCGATGAGCCCGCTTTGAACAATATCCTGCCATCATAAAAATGATAGTAAATATCCCGCGCTGCGTCAAGGCAGGCATAGGTGGTATCCAGGTTTTTTGCTTCGCGGATACCCTGAACCGCTAAATACCCCCGGTTAAAGCATTTGTTCAGTTCGCACAGGTAATCGGGGTGAGCAAGATTATCACTATCAATTATGGTGAGGCGGTCATGTTGGCGTTTGAAATTGTTGATGGCATAAAAATGCGACCGTGTATTACTGGCCAGTGTTGTTTCGGGGCGAAGTATGATTACCCGGGAATCATCAAAATGCAACTTGCTTACGTCACATTTGTCAGCTACAATATAGATCAGGTAATTACTGTAGTTGAGCGCAAGCAGTGAGTTTACAGCAGCGGGTATATGTGTAACCTGCTCGTAAGCCGTTATAATAATGGCGTAATCGGCTTCCTGTTCCTCATGAGAAAGCGCTGCGTTGCTTTTTTTTAATAACGACAAAAGATAGATGCAAACAGGTAAAACAAGATTGTAGCCAATCAGTACCTGTAACAAAATCCATATGATTTCTATCACCGTCATTTTTTAGGTTGATTCAAGGTTTGTTAGCTCATCCCGGTTAACTGTGTTAAGGATCCATCCGGAAAATTTATCATGCAGGTTTTTAAGGTAAGCTATATGTTCCCTGTCTGTACGACTGATGGTTTTTCCGGCTTCAAAAACAGTTATTACCTTATCGGCAAACATGGTCCATTCCTTTGATTTATTCAGTGTTTCCAGTGCTGGAGCTTCAATAATGATTACATCAAAGGCTGTTTTCAGAGCTGATAGTTTTAAGCCTATTTGCTGAACATCGCTTTCCTCAAGTAAAGACCTGCCATGTCCTTTATTTCCAAGTAATGAGATCCGGGTATTTGCTTGTAGTAAAGACACATCATCAGAACCTTTTAAGAAGTCTTCCAGATAAACTTTAGTTTGGGTTGAATTTGTAATATCGGGATTGTTAAAATTGCCATCTATCAATAACACTTTTTTGTTGATAGATGCGTAAGCATAGGCCAGGTTTATAGCTAAAAAAGTTTTTCCCTCAGCCTTTGTTATGCTATTGATAAGCAATGTTTTGCCGCTGGCAAGCTCATTATCTACCTCAAACCTTATGGACTGCATAAGGTTTCTGAATTGCTTAAATTCATCTGTTTCGGTTTGCTCGTTCCAAATATCTTTCAGATCAATTGATTTGCTCTTGAGCAAATTAAGGTAGCCTAAAACAGGTATTTTGGTACGGTTGGCAAGTTCATGCGGATTTTTAATGGAATGATCAAAAAAGAACAGGATAAACAACACAACAATACAAAAGGCAAAACTGATAATGAAGCTCAGAATTACCAGTAGCATTTTTTTTGAGGGTAGGGCAATTCCGGGTTCTGCTCTTTCTATCAACCGTAGCTGGGTAGAAAAATTGGATACCATACTGGCCTGGTTATACCTTTGTAATATTTCAAGGTATTCCTGACTCGCTACGCTGATGGCACTTTCATAAGCCTGTATGGTACCTTCATGAGGTACAAGGCCGTTAAATTCATTATATAAGCGTGAGAGTTCGCCATCTATGGAACCTGTGCTGTGTTTTGCAAGCTGATGTTGGATCTGTAAGCCCAGTTTCTGATCAATCAGGTCTTTTTTAGTTGACATTGGGTTTAAAACATACTTATCAGACAATTGCGAAAGCTGCGTTGATACGACTTTGTTAAGCGAGTCGATCCGGGTTTTGTATTTTGGGTCAAAATTGTTCTGAACATATTTGTCATTCGCAGCCTGCAGTTCATCCCTGGTTGACAGGAGTTGCTGGGTTACAGCAATTTTACTGCTTTCCAAATATTTACGGTCGGCAGGGTTAAACTGTTGATCAATGTTATTGATGGCAGCCTGTGTAGCCTGTATGTTTTTTTGTGCTTCCTCCCGGCGGGTTTCAAAATCAGCCATCTGCCCATATATACTTTTGGCTTTTTCGTTAAGATTAAGTACGTGATTCCTGATTTTGTATGCTTTCAGGTTGGCCATTCTTTTGTTCAAGGAATCTTCCTTGGCACGTAAAAGCGCACCTAAAAAACCTACAGCCTTACGCTGGTTTTCCTTTACCAGCAGGGTGTAATAGTCAATAAATTCCATGCAAAGGATATTCACCACAATGGCAGATAATTCCGCATTTTCCGAATCAAAGTGAACCGTGATATAATCACTATTCTGAACCCTGTAAACCTGCAGCGTTTTGAGTATCGACTGATCATCATAATGCATAGATACCACCAATTTATTTAGCCGGTTTTGGTCAGGATTAAATAAGGAAAGGCCGTCGCGGGTTTTATACAAACTGGTAAGAGTGCTCACGGCACGCTGTTTTTCGTTTGTGCTTAATTCTTTAAACAAAGGGCTTGGGTCACGGTAGGGCTTATCACTCGTTAAATCATGTATGATCAGTTTGTATGCAAGCTGATCGAGCATTTTTTTGGATCTCAGCATCTCGGTAAGATTGCTGAACTCCTGGTTTATCTGTGATTCCTGCGCATTGTTATTATTTAAAAGTTGCTGTGTCTGATCAACTATTCCGGTTGCAATTCGGGCCTCAGATGAGTAGGAATCGGGCTGATTATGCACCAGGAAATAAGTTATAATAACGGTAATTACCGGAATGACAATTAGTGTTAGTTTATGCCTTTTAAGGATTTTGAAAAAATCACTAAATTCCATCTATTTTATGTTTTCCAGTTTAGTGCCTAATAGTTCTTCAAGGTCGGCCTTAGCAGTGAAAAGATTAGCTTCAGCCTGTATCTTGGTTTGCTGGTGTTCGGTATATTGTATTTGCATTTTGTTATAATCTTCAAAAGTCAATTCGCCTTTTTGAAACCTGTACTTAGCGTCCTTTAACGCACTTTCAGTCTCCAGGGTTGACCTTGTTTGTAATTTTACCTCGGCTCCGCGTTGTATATACATATAATATCTCTTTTTAACTTCGGTAGTAAGGGTTATAAAATATTCATCCTGGTCGTTATGGGCTATAGTAAGCTCCTCCCTGGCCTGTTTGATAAGCGACGGCTGCGAAACCAGTGCGCCGATGTTCAGAAATATTCCTGCCTGAAAGCCCTTGAAATAACTTGTTGTAGGATTTACAGGGTCAATAGTATTGTTAACACCCGGTTGATATATATAGGAAACAGTAAATGCATTAAGCAACCCGGCTTTTGTTTTAGATATATTGGAATTAGCAATATTGATGCGGTTTTGATACGAACGTACCCTGGGGTAGTTCTTTTTAGCTGTATCTATCAGTTTGTTGACATAAGTATCAGATAGGTCTTGGATAATGCTTAATTGTGCCTTTGCGTCTGGTCGAAAGAAAAGATTTAACAGGAAAATAAAAGTTAGAAATTTTTTAAAAGACATAGTTATTCTTTTTGCTATTTAATGACCATTAGGCCATCTGCCCGTCCTTAAATATGTTATTGGCATATCTACGGGAATGCTTCACATTTTGTTTAGTAAATGACATCAATTTTTATATAAAAGTTAAAGCTCTCCTGTGAATGCTTTCTTTTCTTTAAAATATTGATGATTGTTTTATGTTAACAAGCTAAGTAGGATAAAATCCAAAAAGGGAATGAGTTCTGAGCTTCGCGAAATGAAAATACTTGAGAGGATGATGTTAATAAGGTATCCTCCCAAGTATTATAAGGTTTAGTTGATAATGTTATTTAGTATATAAAAAGCTTGTATTGCGATAGCCAGATGCCGTGTTGCTGTACCAATCGGTGTAAATAGTACCGCCAGACGCTGCCCATTCGGCAAAGTGAAGATATGCTTTAGTTATGCTCGCCCCTTCAATTGGATATTGAATGGCTGTTGTATAACTTATCGCCCATGGACCGTTCTCTTTTGATAAGTAATATTTACCACTTGCCGGTACTGAAGCATCATCATCTGTGTTAAACAGTTTGGTGTCGACTTTATCGGTTGGCGCATAACCGGGCAGGTGAACTTCGTAACCACGGCGCAGGTTGCTTATCAGGAACGGATTAAACGATGACGCTGTAAGGTTTGCCTGATCAACCGGAGAAGTAAAGTTAACCGTTACTGTAGTAGTTGTACCGTCTACCTTGTCTTTTGTTGGCACGGTATTGATCAGGTACGAATTGTCTGGATACTTCAAAACATTGTCATGATTATCAAACGGAATGATAACCGCTTTGCTTTGGCCGCTTTCAACACCGTTTGATGCCATTGTAATGTAGTTACTTGTAATTTTTTGCCCTGTTACTGATGATACAGATGAAGCAGCTACAGGCAGTTGAACACCAAAGCCATTTTTAAATGAGGCCCCTGCAGCTACCGGCACAAATTCGCCGCTTAATGATACTACCTGGTTTTTAGCATTGCTTATAAATGTATAACGGTAGTTAACTATAAGGTCGTTTAAATCGTAGTCGCCTTTTTTTGGCCAGTTATCTTCAAAAGCAACCTGAGCATAAGTACTTGATGAAGGATAATAACTAATGTATGCTTTTGTAGCATCATTTGGATAAGCGTCCAATTCGTCAAGTACCCCATCGCCATCTTTATCACCGCCATCATCAATAGCAGGAATACCATCATTAGATATTGCAGTTATAGGGTTGGCGGTAGCATAAACAACAAGGTCATTAAAGTCGTTGTCTGAACCCGATTGGCGGTTGGAGTCTTCAAATCCCATCAGGAATAATTTATGAACTGCATCATACAGCATCACACTATGTTTGCGGGCAGCTGCAGTAGATTCCGGGTTGAATTTATCGTTTGAGTAAAATTTGGTTGCACTGGTGTTCACACCGCTACCTGTCCATGCATCCTGGAACAGTACAAATGCAATGGTTGTACCAGCTTCAAAAGTACCCAGTTTTACCTTATCGCCACTTTTTAAGCCGCCACCTGAGCCAGTGGCCGAAGCGTTAGGGAAAACATAAGTAACTTCATCAATACCGCCGAACAATAGGCCGCCGGTTGCCTGTGTTGGCGGATTGTTGGTTTTGTAGGTATAATAGCCCAGCCCGTTTTTATAAGCAGCTCCCTCAGATACAAAGGTTACCCATATGTCTGATTTCGCTGTAACGTTGATAGTTGATGTAACTGATGAAGTAAGGTATTCGGGGTGAGTGGTGGTTAATGACTTTGCTTCTGGCAGAGAAGCATTGATATATGATAATAATGAAGCGTCAATAACATCGCCTGTGCTCAGCAAATAAGCCGGCCGGCCCAGATTGCTTGGACTTGTGAATGCATTTGAAGCTGAGTAGCCGTTTGGATAAGAATAATCTACACCCAATAAGCCTGTTGTGTGTAAACCCGAAGTTGGTGCATTGCCGGTTGTTTTAACAGTTACATCTTCAGGGATGATATCACCAGAGTAACCTTCAGTGCCACCTATAACAACGGTTGTTGAAGTGCCGTTAATGGCCGCGGTAGCGTTGCGTATTAAACCTACGTATGATGGGTCAATAATCAATTGGGTAAGGTAGGTGGGTACCGTAACTTTACCTTGCAGTTTACCGGCGGCATCGGTTACACCTTTAAATATAGGTGCCCCGGTATTTGCAGGGTCGTAAACACTAACCACTACACCTTTCAGCGCCTGATTGTTATTAGAAAGAAGCGTGACACTTAGGTTTACTTCTTTTGAGGTTGTGAAATTAAACCCGTCGGGAGCAATTTTCTCTATTGGGGTTTTAATGTCGTTATTATCCGGCGTGCGGTTCTCCTTTTTACAGGATATAAATCCGGTAGTTAAAATTATTAACAGAAGGGTATTTAATTTTTTCATGTAAATTAATTAGTGTTGTTATACGCACTTAGCCAACTTTTGTTCCAATATTATATAACCTTCATTTTATATATAAAAAGCTGCGAATAGTGTGGAGTGAGAAGTATATGAGCGGCATTATTTTCTACACATAGTGGGGAATTTTTGCTTTTTGAGCAACTTGAGTGGGATTCAAACAGGATGTTACACCATTGCTTATGCTTTCATAAATAATGGAAATTAAAATATCTTAAGTGATATTTATTAAAAATAATATCTGTTGCAAGTTGGGGTTGGTGTAATTATAAATTAACATTACAAATTAATTTATAATTTAAGATCATTCATCCTTTGCCACAATATCATTAATAATCATATCGGCGTGGATACGGGAGTTTTCAATAAACCATAAATGGGTATCCATACCACCACAAACTACACCGGCCAGGTATAAACCGGGCAGGTTGGTTTCCATGGTTTCGTGATTGTATTGCGGAATGAACTTATCTTCAGATAGTATGATGCCCAATTTTTTCAGGAAATTGAAATTAGGTTTATAGCCCGTCATAGCCATTACATAATCGTTGGGGATGGTGATTATTCCTTCGGGAGTTTTAATATCTACTTCATGCTCGCGGATAGCCTGAAGGTTGGAGTTAAAATAAGCCTTAATACAGCCTTCTTTTATCCGGTTGATGATATCGGGGCGTACCCAATACTTTACACGGTTGCTGATCTCGCTGCCACGTACCACTAAAGTAACTTCGGCGCCTTTACGATAGGTTTCGAGGGCAACATCAATGGCCGAATTACTGGAACCAACCACTACCACTTTTTGCAGGGTATAATAATGCGGATCCTTGTAATAGTGTTTTACTTTTGGCAAGTCCTCGCCGGGGATATCTAAATTAACTGCGATATCATAAAAACCGGTAGAAAGTATTACTCTTTTAGCCTGATAGCTTTTTTTGCTGGTGGTTACGGTGTAACTGCCATTCTCTTTTGTTACGTTGGTAACCTCCTCAAATAAATGAATAGGCAGGTGGTTTGAAAGGGCAACCCGGCGGTAATACTCCAATGCATCGGCACGGGTTGGTTTATTATGTACAGTGACAAAAGGCACCCCGCCAATCTCCAGTTTCTCAGAAGTGGAGAAAAAGGTCATGGTTGACGGATAATTGTATAGAGAGTTAACCAGGCAGCCTTTTTCAACAATAACAAAACTTAAACCTGCTTTTTGAGCAGCCAAACCGCAAGTTAAACCAATTGGGCCGCCGCCTATAATGAGTATATCGAGCATTTATATATTATTAAGACTTTTAAAGAAATTTGAAACCCGCAGAAGGTTTTAAGCCTTTTTGCCATGCCGGCAAAAATAAGAAAATAAAAAAAGGGTAAGCTACTTTTATCGCGCCGCTCAACTCTCTACCCTTGCTGCGTTCCCGCCCTGGGGGAGTTCAAGAGGAGCTGGCCGTAAAAGACTTACCCCGGCGCAAATATAGAAAAAGGTTTGCTTTTGGTTAATAAATTGTTAAAAAAAGATAATTATCTATCGTTTAGACCATTATCTTTTTGATCGCTTACTTTTATTAAAGTATAGCGGGGGAAGCAGTTGATCTTTTACTCAAATGGAGCCTTTTATATTCCTTGTAATGGTCAAACAGTTTGCCGCTTTCCTTTTCTAATATGGTCAGGAAATCAACTTTAAATGAATCTTTATATTCAATTTTTTGAAAATAGGGCCATAAGGTATTAAAAAACGCAGTAGGTATTTTCCTGGTAATGGTAATATGGGGGTTGAGCCTTTTATTTATCCTTAATGCCTGTTTAATACTATCGAACCAATATTTTGTTTCTTCATCTAACTCTAAAGCCGCATAAATAGTCCTGAAATTTGGTCCATGTACAAAAAAATCAAAACCGGTGATCTTTAATTCATGAGAGGGTATGGTTCTGATCTTGAAATCCATCAATTCGTAAAATGCCCTTAACGCGATGGGTTTTTGCGTAAACTTGTCAACTTCATCCCTGATAAAGTCAACAGAAATATGCGCTTTGGCATACATGCCAGGAAATTTCCCTATGTGTTTACCACATGAGCGCTTGAACGCGTTTATTTTTTTATCCACATGCTCAGGAGCCGGAATAATGGTGAGGTAATCTTTGTAATCCATGATGTTTGGTTAAAAAAGATTGATTTGATTTTGTAGTGTTATGTCAGCAATGGCTTGTTTGCTGATAATAGCTTCTGCATTTAATAATCCTTTATTACTTTTAAACTCAAAAGTTTTAAATGCCATCCATTGGGGCGAGGGTGTAAATGTTTCGCGCTTCAGTATCTTAAGCTCATTTACCCAGAATGGCTCTACCAGTTTTTTATGTCTGAAATTGGGCCACAACAGGTTAAAATCATTCTCCGGAATATCCCTCACTACGGTAATATGCGGTATGATTGTTTTTTTAATGCTTAGTTTTTTCTTTAACAAGGTAAACCATTCATCTACCGAGGGTGTGATCCTGATATGCGCATAAATGGTCATCTTGCTGTGCAGATGGGTGAAATATTTAAACCCGTCAACATGTAATAAAACCGGTGGCATTTCATTTATGCTTTTTTCGAGTTTTAAATGATTAGTATCCGCCATAAATGGTTTCTGACGTTCTAAATGATGTACAGAGATATGCGCCGGCGAATCCATGCTTTTGTAATTGCCAATTAATTTAGCAGAAGCTTTTTTATAACGGGTAATTTCATGTTTCACATATTCAGGCGGCGAAAGCAGCATTAAATAATCCTCATACATATACATGGCAGCTGTTTTTAATAAAACAAAAATGCTAATATTTTTAGTAAATTACAAGAATAATTTTCATATTTGTGCATGGATGCTAAGCGGCATATAGTACATATTGATCTTGATTCCTTCTTTGTATCGGTTGAGCGTAAGTTTAATCCCGAACTGATAGGCAAAGCGGTGATCATTGGTGGCTCTGCCGAAAGGGGAGTGGTGGCCTCGTGTAGTTATGAGGCGCGTAAATATGGCGTGCACTCGGCTATGCCTACCCGTCAGGCTTTAAAGCTTTGTCCACATGCTATTGTGCTCCATGGCACGCATGGCCGCTATTCAGAGGCATCGCGCGAGGTAACACAGATCATCCATGACTCGGTACCGCTTTATCAAAAAACTTCTGTTGATGAGTTTTATATTGATTTAACCGGTATGGAGCGTTTTTATGATTGTTACCAGATAGCATCAAATCTGCGTCAGAAAATTATCAGGGAAACCGGGCTTCCCATATCCTTTGGTATGGCTTCGGGGAAAACAGTAGCAAAAATGGCAACCAACCAGGCTAAACCCAACGGCGAATTATTTATTAAACATGGTGAGGAAATTCAGTTTTTAGCACCGCTGAACATCGGAAAAATACCCGGGCTTGGCGAAAGCACCTGCCAAAAATTGTACCAGTACGGTATTGAAAAAATTGGCGACCTTCAAAAAACAAACATCCGTTTCCTGGAAGCGGTTTTTGGTAAGGCAGGCAGGTATCTTTGGGAAAAGGCTCATGGTATTGATGACAGTGAGATAGTGCCATACTCCGACCGTAAATCCATATCAACCGAGCATACTTTTAACAATAATATAAACGACCAGCGTACATTGGAAACTATCCTGGTATCCATGACCGAAGAACTATCGGGCAAGTTGCGCCGGGAAAATAAGCTATCATCATGTATGGCTATAAAAATACGCTATGCTAATTTTGAAACCCATACCCAGCAACAAAAAATACCGCTTACCGCGGCCGAGCATATATTAATACCGGGAGTAAAAAACCTGCTTAAAATGGCATGGAACCAGCACCGGCCCATCCGGCTGATAGGGGTAAGGCTTAGCAATTTATGCACAGGCAGTTACCAGATCAATTTATTTGAGGATAATGAGGAGCGCATCAGGCTTTACCAGGCCATGGACAAGATCAATTTTAAGTTTGGCGATAAAACCGTTTGCCGCGCCGCGGGTATGGAAATAGGTACCCGGAATTTTAACCCTTTTCTTAAAGACTGAGTGCTGGTTATTTGAACCTTCTGGCTCAGGATCCCTTTCAGGAGACCCTGAGCGAATAGAAAATATCATTTCGAAAGAGCCAGCGGGAGGAATGAGGGTAGTGCGAAAGAGAAATCTTCTACACCATGCAAAGTTCGTATGAAAAGTTGTATAAGATTTCTCTCTACGTTCGAAATGACAAGGTTTTTTGTTCCAGAACCGCGCTTTGTTTAATACCATTGGTCACCGGTTCATAACCATTGGTCAAAATAATTTTACCCGGCCGCTTACGGTTGCTTCTTTTGATCAAAAAAAGAAACAACATGGAAACCACACAACGTCAAAGCTACCTGGACTGGTTAAGGATCTTCTCCATAGCAGGTGTATTAATTCTTCATTCGGCCATGCCTTATGCCGCTGGCGAAACCTGGCATATCCGCAATAAGGAAACCAGCGATCTGTTTACTTATTTCATTGCTTTTTTACACTTGTTCAGGATGCCGCTGTTGTTTTTTATCAGTGGTACAGTAAGTTATTACATGATGCAGCACCGCAGCGCCTTGAGTTTTATTGGGTTACGTTGCACCCGTTTACTTATCCCTTTGCTGGTAGGGATGTTCATTATAGTGCCTCCGCAAATCTACATGGAACGCTTAACACAAGGCTTTACAGGCAATTACTGGGAATTTTACAAAACCGTATTTGAGTTTAAACCCTATCCGCTGGGTGGAAGTTTTAGCTGGCACCACCTTTGGTTTATCGCCTACCTGTTTATATACGACCTGGTGTTCGCTCCATTTTTTATGTGGATGATATCTGATAAAAGCAACAATGTTAAACAGGCCCTGCATCGCTTAAGTAAAGGCAAGCTTGTATATCTTTTAGCTATTCCATCTATCATATGGTATGCGCTGCTAAGCAAACGACTCCCCGAAACCGGCGACCTGGTGCATGACCGCTGCTATTTTGTTTACTGGCTGCTTTTTGTGCTGGCTGGTTTTATATGTATCCTAATTCCGTCGCTAATGGATAGTTTGCAGCGTAATCGTCGTTTTGCCATAAGTATTGGTTTTGTGAGCCTGATGTTGTACTATTATGTATGGTTTAACGATGCAAAACTTCCGTTTGTGCCTGATGCTATATGGCCGCTGTTTTCCGCCGCTTTACGCCCCGTTATTGCATGGGGTTGGGTGCTGGGCTTTATTGGATATGGCAAACAATATCTTAACCGTTCGCATCGCATCTTGAATTATTTAAATCAGGCTGTGTATCCTTTTTATATCCTGCATCAAACAGTAATTGTTATTTTAGCTTATTACATTACCCGCTCGGCTGGCGATACTGTTATCATGAAATACATTTTTACTATAGTTGTTACTTTATTTATTACCATGGGTATTTTCCATTTTTTTGTGAAGCCATACCCAGTGATCCGTTTCCTGTTTGGTATGAAGCCCTCAAACGGCGTTAAGAAAAAAGTTGCAGTAGCCAATAAAGTGCTTACCGTAAAAGAACCATTAACAGAAGTTGCAATTTAAAGTGATGACAAGGCAACGATTTTTAAGATCTATTTTTCCGGCAGCATATGGATTGCTCGTTTATGCTACAATCAGGTTGTTGCAGGATACCGAAAGTGGTTTCCATTTCTGGAACAGGCCACTGCTGCTTAATTCTCTGGAGGCTGGATTAAGCATAGTGGTAGGGTACTTAAATATATATATGATCAACCGCGTTTGTGATCATAATGACCAGCGCCAATCTGAGCATAAATTAACTTCATCATTACTATGGCGTGAAATATTACTGCTCGCAGGTATGAATACGCTGGTAGTCAATTTAATATTTACCCCAATGGCGTCAGTTACAGATGATGGTTTATCATGGAGCGATCTGGTTAGTATTAATGTAGTACCGCTGTTATATGTTCTTATTTATTATGGGGTTATTCGTAGTGGCAAGTTTTTAAAAGCGTATGTTCAGCATCAGCTGCTTGTTGAAAAACTGACCAACGACCAACTGGAAACCGAACTTAAATTTTTAAAAGCACAATATCATCCGCACTTTTTGTTTAACGCGCTAAATACCATTTACTTTCAAATGGATGAGGATGTGCAAGGGGCCAAAAAAAGTACAGAATTGCTATCCAGCTTGTTAAGGTATCAGCTTTATGACCAGCAACAGCAAGTCTCTATAAGGCAGGAACTGGAGTATCTCCAAAATTACATCCAGCTTCAAAAGATCAGAGCGAGTAAAAAAATGAACTTGAATGTATATTTTGATGAACTGTTGGCTGATCAGCAGATTTACCCGTTACTTTTACTGCCCCTGGTTGAAAATGCGTTTAAATATGCAGGAGGAAAATATGGAATTGATATTACTGCTAAGGTGAGCAATGATGTTTTTGTTTTTTCCGTCTCCAACGATGTTCCTGCCCAAATGATATCTCCGGATAATTATAGCGGTATTGGGCATGAGAATTTGAAACGGCGCCTGCACTTGCTTTATCCTGAAAAGCACAGGTTGGTAGCCGGCCGGCAGGGAGATCGTTATATAGCAGAACTGGAATTAAATTTTTAAAAGGATGAACCCGATCAGTTGCATTATTACCGATGATGAACCTTTTGCCCGGAAAGGCCTGGAGGGATATGTACTTAAAACCGGCTTTTTTGATTTGAAAGCACAATGCGAAGATGCTATGGAGCTTGGTGCGGTGTTAGCACAACAACCGGTCGACTTGCTTTTTCTGGATATTCAAATGCCGCATTTAACTGGTGTCGATTTTATAAAATCGTTACCAAATCCGCCTAAAGTGATTTTTACTACAGCTTTTAAAGAATATGCAACCGATGGTTTTGACCTTGATGTACTTGATTATTTACTAAAGCCTATTTCTTTTGAGCGTTTTATGAAAGCGGCTTTTAAGGCTAAAGATTATTTTGAGCTCAGGAACAATAGTAATGATGCCGATTACCTGTTTGTAAAAAGCGAAGGAAAGCTTGAAAAAGTGGTGTTTGATGAAGTATTGTATATAAAAGGTATGGAGAACTATGTAGAGATCCATACTTTAAATAGAAGAATAATTACGCATAGCACTTTAAAAGCACTGGCTGACAAACTGCCTCAGCGTAAATTTTTACAAACGCATAAATCTTATATTATTGCGCATAGTAAAATTACTTCTATTGAGGGAAACATGCTAAATATCGGCCAACATCAGGTACCTATAAGCAGGCAATTGAGGGAACAGGTAATGCATTCACTCATCAACCAAAACAGACGTTGATTTATTTAGTCAGTTCCTTTTTCATTAGCAGGTCAGTTTGCTTATCGTTACCTAACATGAACGGATGGCTGCTAAATACCTTAAAACCGTTTTTCTCGTAAAAACCAATGGCTTTATGGTTATGTTCCCATACACCAAGCCAAACATATTGAAGGCCCTTATCCTGTGCTGTTTGTATAGCGAAGTTTAATAGCTGATAACCAATTTTTTTGCCATGATGTTCGGCCACTACATAAATACGTTCTACTTCAAGGGATTGGCTTTCCTGGAGTTCGGTTTGGGCGGCATTTAAATTTATTTTGATATAACCGGTAATCTGGTCATCAAGCATAGCAAAATAAAAATATGAATCAGGATTGTTAAGCTCGTCTTGTATTTTTTGTTGAGTAAACGCGGTTGAGGCGTAGGCCTCCATGTTTTCCGGAGCATTTAAATGCGCAAAAAAATCAAAAAAGGTTTTTCTGCTGAATGTAAGCAAGGTATCCGCATCAGCTATTGTAGCCTTTTGTAGGGTGATAATATTATCCGTCATTGGGTTAATTAGGGATATGAAAATACTTAGTCAAATTGTTCCTTGAGGCGCACCAGGCGGTCTATCATCAGGTTAAGCTTTTCTTCCTCATTTTTAAACATACGTGGCTTTAAATAAAACGTGGTGAACAAAAACCATATAATTATTGAACCATAAGTAAGGAGTTTAAACGGTAGAGAAGAGGTTGACAGTACTTCTGCAAAGTATAGTGCAAGCCCCGTACTGATCAACAATATATAAATGTAATAGAACCAGCCGATAATTTTTGTTCTTGTCTTTTGGTAGGCCTTTAAGCCGTCAAGGTATTCGGAGGGATTAAGAGTGGCATCGCGCTTGCTTAGTATATGGTAGTGCCTTACAATGAGCGACAGGTACATGAGCATGGTGACCAACACAATTAAAATACCCACTGTAGTGACCCACGAGTTAAAGGCCAGGAAAAATGTAACAACAAAAGCAAATACAGCTATTGCTGCCATGGCTATAATAGTCCAGTACAACCTTGTAGTTATGCTGCGAATCCCCTTCTTTACCTGCTTCAGCACCTCATCCACTGAAAGCTGATCTGGTTTTGGCTGTCCCTGCCAAACCGACATCAAATGATCAAAGTCTTTCATACTGGTTATATAATTCTGTTAGTTTTTGTTTTATACGATAAATCTTCACCCTCAGGTTCCCTTCTGATATGCCCGAAATTTCAGCTATTTCGGGGTATGGCACTTCATCAAGCACCATTGTTATTATAATTCTTTCTGATTCTTCCAATTTTGATATACACTTATACAGCAAAGCCACCTTCTCGTTTTTATCCGATAGTTCTTCCCTTTTTGTTTCGGCTATTTGCGGAGTAAGCTCGTCTTTAGCCTGTCGTTTTTCTGATCGTAAGTAGGTTAAACAAGTATTTACGGCAATGCGGTATATCCAGGTTGATATCATAGCCTGGTTTCGGAATTTTTCTAAATTTTGCCAAACTTTTAAAAAGGTTTCCTGCAACAGGTCATTGGCGGCATCATCATCGCCGGTATAACCATAGCATAAATGGAATATCTTTTTAGAATTAGCTTCATATATTTGCTTGAATGCTGCTTCTCTGTTGGCCACTGTGTTAATAGACTTTTAAATTTAGATTACATTTATACCTATATGTTACAACAGATAATCATTCTTTTTAAACCATCCGAGTTTTTGTTCCGCATCAGCTATTAAGGTGTTATAGCTCTCCGCATAATCAAATTGCAGGTCCTCATGCAGCTTAATTATCAAATTACGCACTTTTTCTACCTGTCGGGTTAGTATTAGCCTGATGGGTTTATACGATGTGCGCCTGTCGGCATATTCCAGGTAATTATCGCAAAAATTAAGGAGTAATTCAATTTCGGCCTGTTTTGATCCTGCAAATTTGGTGTATTTGCTTAGCAACCTCAATATTTTTCGCATCCCTTTTGCAGCATGATAACTTAGGGCCGGCAACTGGCTAAACATAAAACCGGCCTCGGCTTTAACCTTTTCAATAAAAGCAGCTTCATCATAAGCTTCAAATAATAAATAAGCCAGCAGTTCTTTATTCTCTTTTTTATAACGTACCAAACGGAGCAATAATTCAGTTAACTGTTCATGGGGCAAATGCTGAATTTCTTTTTTTATATGCTGTAATCCGTAAGTAGTTATGCTCATGTGTGTTTAAATATTTTAGCAAAATAATTGTAGTTTAGCGCCCTGCAAACAAAGTTGATGAAAAAAAAAAGCAAACTAACTCTCTATATCTTTATCGCACTCGTATTTGGTGTAATAACAGGATACATTTACAATGTTCGCGTAATTAATGGCATCAATGTAAATATCAGTACTGCCGATGCTAATATAAAAGCCATAAATGTAAAATTGGTTTTATTAAATGATAGTACTACTGCAGATTACATGGCGCTTAAAGCCCAGAAAGTACAACAATTAAAGATCAGTAAAGATAATAATTCTATACGTGAGGATAAACTGGAAGGTTTTACCATTTTAAGTGATATATTTTTAAGACTCATTAAAATGATTGTGGCCCCACTTGTTTTTACCACATTAGTGGTGGGGGTGGCCAAGGTGGGGGATATTAAGGCTGTTGGCCGTATTGGTGGTAAAACCATGTTATGGTTCCTGAGTGCTACAATGGTTTCCTTGTTGTTGGGAATGCTTTTAGTAAACCTGTTTGAACCCGGAAAAGTTATGCACTTACCATTGCCTAACAGTTATTTAAGTACGGGGATTAAAAAATCGGCATTATCATTAACCGATTTTATAGCGCATGTTTTTCCAAGAAGCTTTATTGAGGCCATGGCCAATAACGAAATATTGCAGATCGTGGTGTTCTCCTTGTTTTTTGGTGTAGCTACCGCGGCTATAGGTGAGCAGGGGAAGATAGTTATTAAAGCTATGGACGCCATTGCCCACGTTATATTAAAAATAACAGGCTATGTGATGAAGGTAGCGCCTTTAGCCGTTTTTGGGGCTATTACAGCCGTAGTTGCCAAACAGGGTCTTGGAGTATTATCCACTTATGGCATTTTTATAAGCGAGTTTTATTTTGGACTGATACTGCTTTGGGGAGTCATTATTTTTGCCGGATTTGTGGTATTGCGCAAGCCTGTATTTAAATTGGTAAGTAATATAAAAGATGCCATGCTGATCGCGTTCAGCACATCAACAAGTGAGGCTGCTTATCCAAGGGTACTTATTGAATTGGAGCGTTTTGGCTGCAGTAATAAAATTGTAAGTTTTGTATTGCCGTTGGGTTATTCGTTTAATTTGGATGGCTCTATGATGTACATGACCTTTGCCTCCCTGTTTTTGGCACAATCATATGATATTCATTTATCCTTCGGGCATCAATTGTCAATGCTGCTGGTATTAATGCTTACCAGTAAAGGTGTGGCGGGTGTTCCGCGGGCTTCGCTGGTGGTAATCGCGGCTACTTTATCTATGTTCAATATCCCCGAAGCCGGTTTGTTCCTGTTGATAGGTATTGATCCTTTACTGGATATGGGCCGTTCAGCAACAAACGTTTTAGGTAATGCCATGGCTACCGCGGTTGTAAGTAAATGGGAGGGGGAGCTGAAATAATTAGCAACATGAAATTAAATAAAAGCGTCATTGCGAGGAACGAAGCAATCCCCGATAAGCAGGTCAATCATGCATATATGCTCTGTATAGCATAGAGATTGCTTCGTTCCTCGCAATGACGCTTAAAAGAAAATAAAACACAATAACTAATTCAATAATTAAAACATGTCTGATCGTTCTAAAAAAATATTTTTTGCGTTAACCATCATTGTCCCATTTTTATTGTACTGCTTTTATTATTATGGCATGATGATTAAAAATGCGCCATACCGGTTTTCGGATTTTGATTCCATGTCTATTCAATATGGCCCGGTTGATAGCCTGGTTAATAAATACGATTCAAAAACCGGGAACTATCAATACATTGATAGAAGAGATTCTTTGATAAAGATGCACCTGCGACTTACTAATGATGATTTGCTTTATCTGCACCGCAAAGCTGCCGACCTCGGTTTCTGGGATTTCCCATCGAATGAAGTTGCTGATAGTGTAAAGGCAAAAAATAAGTCGATACGCTATGTAATTGAATTTAGATACAAGAAAAAAAGTAAAAGAGTTGTGTTTGACAGTGATTTTGCTGGCGACCCTAAATTAGTAGACGCTAACATAACCCTGATCAAAGAAATAAAGCAAAGTTTATTAACTGCCGAAGAAAGACAGAAAAAATAAAAGTATGGTGTATTGTTTATTAAATAATCAATCCCTATATTTGCACCTCGAATTTTAAAACAATAATTAACAAACATGTACGCAATAGTAAGTATAGCCGGACAGCAATTTAAGGTTGCAAAAGACCAGCAGATCTTTGTACACAGGTTACAGGGTGATGAAGGCGCTAGTATTGAATTTGACAGTGTATTGTTAGCAGAAAACGAAGGTAAATTCAAATTAGGTTCTGATTTGAAAGGTGCTAAAGTATCAGCTAAGATCGTGTCTCATTTAAAAGGTGATAAGGTGATCATTTTCAAAAAGAAAAGAAGAAAAGGTTACAAAAAGAAAAACGGTCACCGTCAACAATTTACCAAGATCGAGATCACCGGTATTACATTATAATTAAAGTTTAAACCGAGCCGATTGATCGGCTCATAAAAGATATTAACAATGGCACACAAAAAAGGGGCCGGTAGTTCCAGAAACGGCCGCGAGTCGCATAGCAAACGTTTAGGTATCAAAATTTTCGGTGGTCAGCCAGCTATTGCAGGTAACATCATCGTTCGTCAGCGTGGTACTAAACACAACCCAGGCGTTAACGTAGGCATAGGCAGGGATCATACATTATTTGCATTAACTGATGGGCATGTAGTTTTCAGAAAGAAAGCTGATAACCGTTCATACGTTTCTGTAGTTCCGTTTGAAGCTGAACCAGTTGTTGAAGTTGCAGCACCTGCACCTAAAGCAAAGGCAGAAAAGAAAGTTGTTGAAGCACCAGCTCCGGTAGCAGAAGTTGCTGAAGAAGCAGCTCCAAAAGCTAAAAAGACAGCAGCTCCAAAAGCAAAGAAAGAAGCAGCAGCTGATACTGAAGAAGCTACACCAGCTGAGTAAGTTTAGGTCGATAGATATTAAAAAACCCGGATCAATTTGATCCGGGTTTTTTTTGTGCCAATTGGTCATGCTGAACAGGTTTCAGCATCCCATAAGACAATTAACTATTCATATTGTACAGCCTTGTATGAGGGATGCCGAAATAAATTCGGCATGACTTTACGACTTTACTGGTTTTAATTCTAATACTCCCTTACCAGTAAACTATCAGCAAACTGTCTCAGGTACTGTCTGCGTTCTTCGGGCAGGTTTATATCGTCCAATGCGTTAAATGCCCGCTCTGCATAGGTTTGCATGGCTTTTTCTGCATGTTGCCTTATTTGTAGTTGGTTGTATATGTCAGTTACCGCAGTCACTTTATTCTGCGCATCAAATTGTCGTGCGGTTAGCCAGTTGTTTAACTCGTTAGCTTGCTGGCCTTTAGCCAGTTCAAGCGCTTTGATGAGCAGGTAAGTTTTTTTATTGGATATAATATCCCCGCCGACCTGCTTGCCAAATTTATCAGGATCGCCGTAAACATCAAGTATATCGTCCTGTAACTGAAAGGCTATGCCCAGGTTTACGCCAAAGCTGTATAGTAGATCCGCGTCGTTTAATGCAGCACCGCCAATAATGGCGCCTATTTTTAAGGTACCACCCAATAATACCGCTGTTTTAAGGCGTATCATATTCAGGTATTCATTAATGCCTACATTATTGCGCTCTTCAAAGCTCATGTCAATCTGCTGACCTTCGCATACCCCCGTGGCTGTTTCGTTAAATACATCCATTACCGGGCGTAAAATGGCGTCCCGAACCTTCATCATCAACTTGTTCGATTCTACCATCATGGCATCGCCGGAAAGGATGGCTACATTGGCGTTCCATTTTTCATGTACAGTTACCTGACCGCGGCGCAATGGTGCCTTATCCATAATATCATCATGCATCAGCGTAAAGTTGTGAAATACCTCTATTGCCAAAGCAGGTTCGACCGCACTTTCAACATCGCCGCCAAAAAGATCACAAGCCATGAGCAGCAGGGCAGGGCGCAGGCGTTTACCGCCCAGGGCCAATATATAACTTATGGGTTCATATAACTCCGCAGGGGATTCAGGAAAGGTAAGTTTATCAACAGCTTCATTTATTAATACCTGCAGATCTGTAAGTTTCTTCATTTTATTAGTTAAATAGTTGATTGGGTTGATCAAGCGAGCGGTTAAGCTAACTTATGGCAACCAATCAACTAACGTATTACTCCTGTACTAACGAAAAATCAATTTGCTTTTTAGTCAGGTCAACATTTTTTACCCTGATACTCACTTCATCGCCCAGTTGATAGATCTTCTTTTTACGCTGGCCAATGATAGCATAATTTTTCTCGTCCAAAGTATAAAAATCATCAGATATATCACGCAAACGGATCATGCCTTCGCATTTATTTTCAATGATTTCTACATACATGCCCCATTCGGTAACACCAGATATGATGCCGGTAAATATATTGCCAACCTGATCTTTCAAATATTCGGCCTGTTTGTATTTTACCGATGAACGCTCGGCATCAGCTGCTTTCTTCTCCATTTGCGAACTGTGCGAACACAGTTTTTCGTAATGCTCGGCATTGGCAGATTGACCTCCATTTAAATAATGAAACAGGAGCCTGTGCACCATTACATCAGGATAACGGCGGATGGGTGAAGTAAAATGCGTGTAATGGTCAAATGCCAGACCGTAATGGCTGGTGGTTTTGGTGGTATAAATAGCCTTAGCCATTGAGCGGATAGCCAACTGGGTAAGTACATTTTGTTCCTTTTTGCCTTCCACATCTTCCATCAGGTAGTTTAAGGATTTGGCAGTTTCCTTGTCAGATTTGGTGTTGATCTTATAACCAAACCTTGCGGCAAACTGGGCAAAATTGGCTAATGCATCTGGTTTAGGCGAATCATGTGTACGATATACAAATGTAAATTTATGCTTGCCTTTACCCAGTTTACTCACATATTCGGATACCTTACGGTTGGCCAAAAGCATAAAATCTTCAATCAGTTTGTGCGCGTCTTTGCGTTCTTTAACGTAAACCCCAACCGGTTTACCCTGTTCATCCAGCTTAAATTTAACCTCTGTAGCTTCAAAGCTGATGGCGCCATTTTTAAATTTACGTTCGCGCAGTTTGTAGGCCAGTTCATTTAGTTTTAATATTTCATTTACAAAATCGCCTTCCTTGCTTTCAATCACTTCCTGAACTTCCTCGTAGGTAAAGCGCCTGTCTGAATAGATAATGGTTTTACCATACCACTCGTTAATTATAAAGGCGTTCTCATCAAGTTCAAATACTGCCGAAAAACAAAGCTTATCTTCTTTGGGACGTAATGAACAAAGACCATTTGACAGTCGCTCTGGCAGCATAGGGATCACCCTATCCACTAAATAAACAGATGTGGCGCGTTCCAGCGCTTCTTTATCCAACGCAGAATCAGGAATGATGTAGTGCGATACATCGGCAATGTGCACACCTACTTCATAATTACCGTTTTCTAATTGTTTGAATGATAGCGCATCGTCAAAGTCCTTGGCATCAAAAGGGTCAATAGTGAAAGTTGTAATATTCCTGAAATCGCGTCTTTTGGCTATTTCTTCATTGGTAATGATGTCTGAAATTTCTTCGGCATCATGTTCAACCTCGGCCGGAAACGAAAGAGGGAAGCCATATTCAGCAAGAATGGCGTTCATTTCCGTGTCGTTCTCGCCCTGCGCACCTAATATGTGCTTAATACGACCAATTGGGTTCTTAGCTTCGGTGGGCCAGTCGGTAATTTCTGCAACTGCTTTTATCCCGTTTTTAGCCCCATTCAACTCGCTGATAGGGATAAAAATATCGTGCATCATTTTGCGGTCGTCGGGGATGAAGAAGGCGAAGCGCTCCGATAGTTTTACAATACCGGTAAACTCCATTTTGGCACGCTGTAATATTTCAATTACTTCACCCTCCTTGCGTTTGCCTTTGCTTTTGGCATATACGTATACCTTAACCCTGTCGCCATTAAGGGCGTTACGTAATTTACGTGGAGCTATAAAAATATCGCTTTCAAACTCGTCATCAGTTACAATAAAGGCAGAGCCATCATTTGTCAGGTCAACCTTACCTTCAATAAATGTTTTTAATTCAAGTAACTGGAATTTTCCGGGTGAAAGTTCTTTAAGGACAGATTTTTTAGCCTCGTCCTTTAATATATCAAATATGATTTCGCGCGATTCTGGGTCGCGAACGTTTAATTTAGCAGAAACTTGTTTATAATTTAGTGGCGTATTGCCGTTTTGTTCAAATATGTCAAGTACCATTTGGGTAAGTACCTGAACTATGGAAGAATTATTTTTCTTTTTAGACATACAAAAGTATTTGCCCAAAGATACGGAATTTCAACGTTAGGAGATTGGGGTGAAAAGTGCATAAGGCAGATCACATATGTCCCGTTTTATCCTTGCGGTATAGAAGCTATTAACCTTTTTGTATAATCCTCTTTAGGGCGATAGTAAATATCATCAGGATAACCTGTTTCCACTATTTCGCCCTTGTTCATCACCATCATACGGTCGGATATGTGTTTGATCACTGCAAGGTCATGGGAAATGAAGATATAGGTAAGCTTAAACTCCTGCTGCAATTCGCGGATGAGGTTAAGCACCTGGGCCTGTACCGATACATCAAGTGCGGATACTGATTCATCGCAGATGATGAATTTAGGTTGAAGTGCCAATGCTCTGGCAATAACTATCCGCTGCCTTTGCCCGCCCGAAAACTCATGTGGATAACGGTTAAAATGCTCAGGCAAAAGATTTACCCTTTGCAATAGCTCCAATACCCTTTGCTTACGTTTGGTATTGTTGCTGTAAAACTGGTGTACCTGCAAAGGTTCCATTAGTGATTGCCCCACAGTTAAACGTGGATTTAAAGAGGAGTACGGATCCTGAAAAATGATCTGTATATCGCGTCGTATCTCCCTGAGGTCGTTTTTTTTAAGCTTGCCCAAGTCGGTACCTTCAAAGCTTACGTTGCCAGCCGTGGGCTCTATTAAACGTAAAATGGTGCGGCCCAAAGTGGTTTTCCCGCAACCCGATTCCCCAACCAGGCCAAGTGTTTCGCCGGGATATACCTCAAAACTAACATTATTTACGGCCTTAACCACCTGCCCTGACGGGCCAAGCAAACCGGGATTGACCGGAAACCAGGTTGATAGCTGATCTATCTTTAATAATGGTATTTGTTGATATAACTCCTTTTTTCTTTCGGCTATTTCAGCCTGGGGGTAGTTATATAAAGCCCTGATGCTTTCAATAGTAGTTGATTGTGTATTTACCGTGCCATCAACATCAAAAAAATCAGCAATAACCGGGAGTTTTTTTAAATGTTGATTTGGCGAAGGTCTGCAGGCCAGTAATCCTTTGGTATAAGGATGCTGCGGATTGGTAAACAGATCAGCTACTGTGGCTTCTTCCACAATTTCGCCTTTGTACATAACCAAAACACGGTCGGCAATTTCTTTGATCACCCCCAAATCATGCGATATAAATATCAAACTTCTGCAGCTGGTGTTTTTGAGGTTGACTAAAAGCTCAATAATCGCTTTTTGAACCGTAACATCCAGCGCAGTGGTAGGTTCATCGGCTATCAGGATCTCCGGGTTACAGGAAAGTGCCATGGCGATCATTACCCTTTGTTTTTGCCCGCCGGATATTTGATGCGGGTAGCTGTCAAATATAGCTTCGGGGCGGGGGAGTTGAACTTCATTAAAAAGTTCTAAAGTTTTCTTTTTAGCTTCAGCTTTACTTACACCCAGGTGCAGTTGAATAGCCTCTGTAAGTTGAAAACCGCAAGTCAGTACAGGGTTGAGCGAGGTCATGGGCTCCTGGAAGATCATGGCCATTTGGTTGCCCCGAATGTGGCGCATATCCTGCTCAGGCAGGTTAAACAGGCTGGTGTCATTTAATAACACCCGGCCATCAATCACCGTTTGATCAGCATTCAGTAAGCGCATGAGTGCCAGTGAAGTTACTGATTTACCAGAGCCCGATTCGCCAACTATACCAATGGTTTCGCCCTTTTTTAAATTGAATGATATGTTTTTTACTGCTTTAAATAAGCCGTTCCTTGTTTTAAAACTAATAGACAGATCCTTTACTTGCAGCATTATTGACCAATTATGGTAATAAATTCATCTTTTATTAAATCTTCGCCACGATACCGCCTTAGTAATTGTGCTGTAGCTACTACGTCTTTTTGACAATAGGTGCATATCCTGTCTAACTGGTTCTCGTTCCAGTAAACATGGCCAACCATACTGCCGTCAATATCATCTTTTGGGGTTGGTATATCAAAAATAGCGGTAAGCAGGTTTAGGGAAGTATAACTTTTATAATCACCAAATTTCCATAATTCCAAGGTGTCTAAATGAACTACTTCCCAGGGCTTTTTGCCTGCAATTTGTAATTGAGGCGGAAATGGTAAACCATTGATCAATAACCGGCGACAGATATACGGAAAATCAAACTCCTTACCGTTGTGCGCGCATAAAACCAGGTTTGCTGGCTGACTAAATAGCAAAGCCGAAAATTTGGTTAGCAATTCCTTTTCATCATGCCCGGCAAATGATTTTATTCTCAGGCCGGTATCTTTCCCGCCGGTAAATATCCCAGCTGATATACAAACTATCTTGCCAAATTCGGCCCAGATGCCCGCGCTTGTGTAAAAATTTTCAGCTGTATCATCCTTGCGCTGGTTCTTTGATTTAAGTTCCCATAATTTTTGCAGATGCTCAGGCACTTGATCATGACTGCTGTATTGTGGTACAGTTTCAATGTCAATCACCAATAAATTATGCAGATCATACTGTTCAAGCATGTAGATTCAAATTTAAGAGGCAATATAATTATAGTTTTTAGTTTTGAGGGATGAGATAGCTGTAATATGAACAATATTACCCTTATTCAATCATCTGCAAATGAATATTATAGTTTTAATCTGTTTAATTGCAAGCCTAAGGTGATCTGTAATGAACCTTTATTTGATTTGTAATTGCCAAAATCAGAAATAACATTGTAGCCACTGAAACTCTTTAAATAAGTAGCTTCAAAAATCAAACGTTTGTATTGCAGACTTATGCCGCCTGATAAACCAAAATTGATTTTCTGATCATATTTTATAGCCTTTAGCTGGTTCGAAACCGTAATATTATAGGCAGAATCTAACTTTATACCAGGTTGTAAAGAGGTGCTGTTACTGATCTGCTTTACCGGTATGTTTATAACAGGACCGCCTTTTAAACTTATCTTATTGTTGATCTTGTAAACCAAATGAATTGGAATGCTAACAAAATATGCCTTTCGGGAGTCGGTTATTGCCAATACTTTACCGGAATCTGCTTTGTTTTCGTTCACTACGTGAGTAAATGAGCTATTTAAGTTTTGTGGGTTTAAAACCCTGATCTGCGAATTTACTGCCCATTTATCATTAAAGTGATAAGTAGCAAACAATCCCAAATACACATCAACCGGCAATTTGCCGTAAATATTTGCATTCTGGCCTTTAGGAGTGAAGCTACCTGATGAGTTTACACCTGCTAAAATGCCCCAGTCTATATCTGATGGCGGTAATTTACTATTGTTTGTTACTGTTTTTGTTTTCTTGATTTTTTGCGACCCTTTAAACCGGGCAGCAATCTGTTTATTTGTTTCTTCTATATTTCTACCAGACCTTGCTAAGTTTTGCATGGTAGTTTTATCTGAACTTGAGGATGATTTTGATGAAGGTTGTAC
The DNA here is from genome assembly GCF_050433765.1 of Mucilaginibacter lappiensis. Lineage (GTDB taxonomy): Bacteria > Bacteroidota > Bacteroidia > Sphingobacteriales > Sphingobacteriaceae > Mucilaginibacter > Mucilaginibacter lappiensis_A. The sequence goes on from NZ_JBNPWP010000001.1 coordinate 311,365, forward strand.
TATGGGCTTGTTATGATCCTTTTGATTACTGTCAACAATATTTATTTGTAGCTGGGCATCTTTACCATTAGTTGGCTGTTGTAAAGTTGTTACTATGTTGCCATTATATTGGGAGATACCCTGGCCTGTAACTACACTTAATTGCAAACCTGGATTTACACCTTGTAATAAAAGCTGGTTGCCGTTTTTTGTTGGGGCATTTGTTATAATAGAGCCTTGTGCCACTTTTTGATTACTATAACTTGATAAAGCCGGATACTTTTTATTGTTGCCGGCAGCTATAATTTGATTAGCATTATTAATTACTGCTGGTGTGTTTTTATTATTAATATTGTTTTTAATAGCTGAAATGTGATTTTGGATAACAATATCTGTGTCCCTACCAGTTATCGGGGCCTTTAACGCGAATGAGCTATCCTTTTTATCATCAACGCTATCTGTTAAGTTTAAAGAATCAATAATAACCGTGTTTGATAAAGTGTCTTTAGTGTTTATTGATCTGTGTTTTTTGTGTTCGGCTTTAGTATGGTGCTGTTTATGTTTTGTATGAATAGAATAAATAACTAAACTGGCACAAGCTGCCGCTGTTAACGAAACAAATAATAAAGACGAACTTTTAATTGCCTTTAAAGCTTTAACAACTTTTAGGGCTTTTGATGACCCTGTTACTTTTTGGGGAACAGCAGGCATAGACGGCAAATGCAAATCCAGCAGGCTTTGCATTGCTAACCAATCATTTTGAGGCTCATCATTAATCGGTAATTCGTTTCTCTTTTTTTGCCAAAGATTGAGGTTCTTTAATGAATGTTTCATTTTATTTTTTCACTCCTTTCTTTAGGCTGATCACTGTTTATCACCAATGGTTCTAATAGGTCTCTTAATTTTCTTTTTGCTTCGGCTAAATGCCAGCGTGATGTACCCTCACTTATGTTTAATTGTTCACTTATTTCTTTATGCGTAAAACCATCCAATACTGATAAATTAAAAACAGTTTGTGTGGCAAAAGGTAAGGTTCTGATATTTTGAAGTATATCTTCAAAGTATAATTTCTCTAAAATAGAAGGGGCGATAAAATAATCGTCCTGATCCTGTACACCGTTACTTAGAGTATTAAATTTTAATTCTTTACGGCAAAGATCTATCGAGGTATGGATCATTATCTTTCTTATCCATCCCCCTAATTCACCTTTTTCAATATCGAAGTTTTTCATCGATTGAAAAACTTTTAAAAATCCTGTGTTAAAGGCTTCTTTAGCAAGTGCTTTATCGGGTAAATAATTATAGCATACACGCAGCATTTCGGCATGAAATAGCTTATACAAGGCTTCCTGCCCTGTACGATCGTTATCTATACATCTTTTTATTAGCTCTTCTGCCTGCTTTTTGGGAAGATTCATTCAAAAAATTAACACTTAAAGTGCTTATAAGAGCTTCTTCGTATACAGATCATCAAACGTTGGGTAAAAACAAAAATAATTTTTTAATATTTATTAAAACGATATTATATACAAACTTTTTAAACAAACACCTGCTGGTTAAAAACCGGCAGGTGCTTGTTTGGGCTTATTTTTTTAAATATTACCTCATAATTTGTGTGGGTGTTATTATTACTCCTGAAGTATAATTCCAGTTAAAAGTAACCGCGGTGGGTGATATGTTGATACTCCCTGTATAAGTATTACCATTTAATGTTACTTTGAGGGGGTAGCTTCCATTTACAATGTATGGGTTTTGATTGTTTTGCCAAAAGCGAATAATGCCCGATGTTATTGTTCCATTGGGTACGTTACAAGCTATAGGAACTTGTGCATTGATCAGATCAACGCTGAAATTGTTATTGGCATCAAGACCATTACTAAAATTAATATTGCCGCTTGCACAATACTGGTTAGTTGTTTGGGCCACAAAGTAAACATAGGTGGTATCGCCTAATCTGCTTTTATAAAGGCCGGAGAGTAGGGCTATCTTGTCGCCGGTAAGTGGAACAAGCTTAGTGCTGTCTTTGGGAGTTGCGGGTGGTGTTGCAACCGTATCAGTTACTTTAAGAGCCGCCGTCGACTTTTCATTTAAAGCAACCAGATTTTCAGACTTTTTACATCCTGCAATAACAACAATGGCTAATAACAGGGCAAGCACAACATAAGTTAAGTTTTTCATTTTTTTGATTAATTAATGGTCTTTTATTGCATCATCGCATCAATCATGATAAACGTTGGGTGTAGCACTGGTTTTTCGATAAATAGTTATTTACTCAATATCTCAAAACCTATGTTGATGGTATTGCCATTCCCATCAACCAGGGTAAGCAGGTGTTTACCAGGAGGTGGGTTTAAGGCCATTTGGTGTGAATCTCTGGTTTCGCCAACATATTGATCATCCAGGTGCCAGAATATCTTCATGCCCGGTACACGATGTGCCGCGTTACAGATCATCCTGCCCCGGCTGCCGTCGGCCTCGAGCGGCACGTATATTTTTGCACCATCTTTAGGATATATCACTTCCATCGTGTTACTATTCTCGGCCTGTGTACAACCTTCGCGAAACGGTGGCAATACATGGTATTGGTAATTCCGGGCTTTATAATAATACTCCATAGATGGCGGCAGTACAAACCATTTTTTGTTCACCATATTATCCGGCGATTCGCAATTACCGTTTACCTGGTATTTGCCATCAGCAGATAAGTGGATCAATTGGTGATAAGGGCAAACCGGGGCTTTTAAACCGCTTTTGGGTACCAGCATTTCGTCAACATCATCGCAATATTGCCCGGCGCGGTAACCGCTTTGGTGGCATACGTTTATTTTCACCATTTCACCAACCGGCATTTCAAACCAATCGCGTGATACAGGCAGCAGCCTGAAAATTTCAAACAGGGCAGGGGCCGCGGTATTGATCCCGGTAAGACCGGGTCTGCCTTCACCGTCGGTATTGCCTACCCAAACGCCAACCACATACCGGGGAGAAATGCCTATTGCCCAACCATCGCGAAAGCCAAAGCTTGTACCTGTTTTCCATGCTACCCGCTGGGTAGAACTGAATTGCTGCCATAACATTTCTTCTCCGGGCCGCATTACTTCTTCCATCGCCTGGAAGGTGTAGTATATGGATGCAGCATCCAGCAACCCTGATTTTTCTAAGGTTGGTCTTGTTTTAACGGGGATGCTGTAAACAGGACTATGATAATCTGCCGGATCGTATTTGCCATTATATTTATCATAATGATTAAGCACACGGGCCATATTGGCATAAGCGCCACTTAATTCCCAGAGGGTATTTTCTCCGCCACCTAATATCAGCGATAAACCGTAATGATCGGCGGGTTTGGTCAAAGTTGTTATACCTGCTTTTTGAAGGAAATCATAAAACCTTTCGTATTTAAACTGCTGCAACATTTTTACCGCGGGTACATTTAACGAGCGCGACAATGCCCTTGATGCTGGCACAGCGCCATCATAACCCAGATCGAAATTTTCGGGATGATAGCCAGCTATCAGCGTAGGTACATCGGGCAGCAAGCTATTGGGTAATATCAGGCCATTGTGCAGCATGGAGGCATATAATAACGGTTTTAGCGTACTGCCGGGACTTCGCGGGGCGTCAATCACATCAACATCACTTTCCATCTGCGGGTCTTCCCGGTGCGATATGTTGCCGGCGTATGCCAGGGTTGCGCCAGTTTCTACATCTAAAACAATAGCGGCAATGTTATTAATATCGTTAGCCTTTAAAACCTGGTGATGCTGTTCAAGAATATCATTTACCTGCTGCTGCAAGGCAGCATTTATACTTGTTTGGATGCGGGTATCGCCCAATGGTTTACCCCGGTGATCATTTTTAAAACGTTGCAGCAGGTGAGGGGCAAGTTGGGGTAATGGCATGGGTCTGTCGGGTACTGGTTCTAATTCGGCCAGTGCCGTAGTAGCGCTATCAATAACGCCTTGCCTGTTCAATCTGTTAAGCAATAAATTACGCTTTTTGAGTAACAGAGCCCTGTTTCTGCCGGGATGTACCAAAGACGGGGAATTGGGCAAAACAGCCATAGCAGCCATTTCGCCCCATGATAGTTTATCAGGACTACGGCCAAAATACCGCCACGATGCGGCATCCAGTCCAATTACATTGGTGCCAAAGGGGGCATTGCTGGTGTAAAGGGCCAATATCTCATTTTTATTGTAAGTGAGTTCCAGGCGCAGGGCCATAAAAATTTCCAGCAATTTATTCCAGATGGTACGTTTATGTTTGGTTGCCAGCCTAATAACCTGCATGGTGATGGTACTGCCGCCACTGGTTACTTTTTTTGACAGCAAGTTTTGCCTCATAGCCCGGCTAAAGGCCAGCACATCAAAACCAGGGTGATGTTCAAAACGTTTATCCTCAAAGGCGACGATACATTGCTTAAACTTATCAGGCACGCTATCGTTAAATGGAAAGCGCCATTGACCATCTATTGCTATGGATGCACCCAATAATTGCCCTTTGTCATCGTCTATTACATAGGAGGTTGGACTTTTAAATAACGGTTTGGGCAAACAAAACCAAAATAGCAGGGTTAAACAAAACAAGAATATGAGGATTAATATTACTTTTGGTTTTTTTAAGTAAATTTTGATCCGTTTTAATATTGCTTGCATTAATATATTTTCAATAAAGATAAAATAAGCCTTATACTGCAAAAAATATGTAGTGGCTGTATAATTTGATCACAAAACAATAATGACCATACAAAAATTATCAATTATTATCCCTGCTTATAACGAAGGTAACACCATACATTTGATTTTGGATAAAATTAAATCGGTAAGCCTTACAAATGACATTCAAAAAGAGATCATTATTGTAAATGATTGTTCAAAGGATAATACCGAGTATGCTATTAACAGATACCAAGAGGCCAATCCCGAACTTAATATCCAATATTTTAAGCACGAGATAAACAAAGGTAAAGGTGCTGCGCTGCATACCGGCATATCCAAAGCTACGGGCGATTATCTGATTATACAGGATGCCGACCTTGAATATGATCCTGCTGAATATAACGACCTGCTAAAGCCTGTAATTTCTGGTTTTGCCGATGTGGTGTATGGTTCCAGATTTATGGGCAGCAACCCGCACCGTATTTTGTTTTTTTGGCATACCATTGGCAACCGGTGGCTCACATTTGCTTCAAACATGTTTTCGAACCTGAATCTTACTGATATGGAAACCTGTTATAAGCTATTTGACACCAAAGTTATACAGGCTATACCTTTAACCGAAAGACGGTTTGGCTTTGAACCTGAAATTACCATTAAAATTTCAAGGGTGCCTAAGATCAGGATATATGAGGTAGGGATCTCTTATTATGGCCGTACTTACGAAGAGGGTAAAAAAATAGGATGGAAGGATGGCGTAAGGGCTATTTATTGTATATTAAAGTACGGACTGTTTAAAGCACGGTAAAAAACCTTCAAAATTAACATCCCAATACCTGACCTGCTCAACTGTGATCTCGGTGGCTAAACTTGCCATATTATGTTCGTCGGGTTTAAAGCTGTTTAGCTGCCAGTTTTTGACCGATGAAAGCATGCCACTGTTTATTTCATGGCCACCGTTTAAACAGGGTATGTATTTTAGGTTATCATCCAGGCCTATTGCGGTTGCTTTGGTTATGGCTTCCTTACGTGTCCAAAGCAAATAAAAGCTGTTAATAGAATCCTGGTGCGCGATATAGTTTATCTCATCCCTGCTAAAATTGTCGGCCAGTATTTCCTTGTAGCTAAATAATGGATCCATTTCTTCTGTATCCACACCAACTTCGGTGTTTGCTATGGCGATCAAAACCCAGTCGCCGGAGTGGGATACATTATACTTTACTTTTTGATCGTATATAAATGGTTTTTTATTTGCGCTTATAACAAATTTAATAGCCGAAGCTGACCGATTAGTATACTTGCTAAGTAAACATCTTAACGCACCCCGACTCACCACAAACCTGAGCCGGTCTTTTTTTTGCACGTATCGATTGGCCCTCATGATTTCATCAGGCAGCAATACTTTAAAAAAGTCATCAATAAATGTCAGATTTGAACTGATCTTAATTCGCCAAACATCAACCTGATCGTCATTTAATTTATAATCACAATCCGTTCCACTTTGCCATTTAACATCATCCTGAAACTTAATTTGAACATTAATTAAATCCATTTGCGTTGCCATTTTTAGGAAGCTTCGTTTAAACAGTTTTGTAGTATGCTTGCAAATATTTTCATCATGGGCTTTAAAAGGAATTATAGTTCAATATAGCATTTTTTATATTGTTTAATATTAAATTATATACACAACAAATAATAATTTAATTAATATTAACTATTACTCCCGTTAAGCCTTTTCTAAATCATACTTTCACTTCCTCCCAAATAGCAGCTACCGGCTTTTCGTTATCAGTAAGGGGGGCAAAACCTCTCCGCTGGGTTGTGTATGGCTACAATTGTAATCAGATTTGGGTAATGCGGCACAATCAATTAATTTTTCTGTTGAGAGTGATCAGGAGGTTTCCATGATCACCCAGTTATCAGGTACCCATATATTCAGATCGTACAGGAAGAAGGCCATGTTCCAGGTATCAAACTGAACATTTGAAAATGTTAGGGATAACAATGTTAATGGAATTTTTCTTTACAGTAGCTATCAGTGTTTCGAGATAGGGTATGAAATATCTTTAAAAGATTCTGTGCGAACGAATGATTGGTAAAGACAGTAAAAACCAATAAGAAGCAGATTTTTTTTAATAGTCTTATTCATTGATTATACTTTTTCTTTTTGGAATAGTGCGGGTATGGTGCCCATAATAATTTTAAAATCTAACCAAATAGAATACTTTTGGGCATAGAAATTATCTAATTTTTTTCGCTCGCGTTCAGACATGTCTTCTTTTCCCCGTTTACTGATCTGCCACAAACCGGTTAAGCCTGCAGGACCCAGAAAGCGCATTGACCACTCATTTGAGGTTAACATTTCGGCCTCATAAACAGGCAGGGGTCTGTTGCCAACTACAGACATATCACCAACAAGGATATTAAATAACTGAGGTAATTCGTCAAGACTGGAGTTGCGTAAAAACTGTCCCAGTTTTGTAACACGCGGATCGTTCTTGATCTTCACAAATGCAGCTTTATTACCGCCATCTTCTGTTGCATATTGGTTGTTTCCTGTTGATAGTTGGGCCAGCAACTGATCGGCATCGGTACGCATTGATCTGAATTTATAAAAATCAAACACTTTGTAACCGGTACCTACGCGTTTGCTTTTATAAAATGCGGGTCCTTTTGAATCTAACTTCACCAATATGGCAATGAGCAAAAACAAAGGCGATAAGATAAACAACATGCTGCCCGATATAGCCAGGTCAATTATACGTTTACCAAGTGGCATTTTATAAGTAGTATCTACTTCTTTTGAAAGCTCGAGTAGTCTTGGTTTTATTAACTTAAAGGTAACAAGAAAATTAAGGCGCTCACGTAAATTGTCAATTAAAAAAGGTACACTGTAAAAATCATGTACTTTAAGCTGCATGGCTTTTTGTTTGAGCTCTTTATCATTTTTTGATGATAAAAGCACTATAATTGACCCATTGAGCAGAAAACTCTTTTTAAGCTCCTGAACTAAGTTGAAACATTTTCCTTCCGCGTCTATCTCCATCAGAATGATATCGGGTACTGATAAAATCGACTGATTGCCCAGATACTCCTCCAACTGAACTATAGAATCGTTATAAATTATTTTAAAATTCTCATTAAGACCTGTTAATATTAACTCTTTTAATTCCAAGCCTGCATAAGCAATTCTGACATGAGAACCTGAATTTTTGTTCCAATCAGCTGTTTGTTGATTCATACACTTGTAAAAGTTGATTAATGGCCAATTTTAGTTCGGTTGGTTTGAATGGCTTATGCATATAAGCGTCAACTTTAAATGACATTTTGCTCACCTGTTCATCCAAGTCATGCGCTGCAGAAAGTAATATAACTGGAATATCACGATAAAAACCGCTGATCTTAACGTTTTTTATAAATGATTGCCCATCAAAATAAGGCATTTGCAGATCTGATATTATCAATTCGGGCATATTTCCATCTTCAAGCCAGCCGAATGCATCAATGCCATTGTTTTTAACAACCACATCATAATCTTTCGACAGGATAAAGTTGAGTAATTTCAATATGCTTAAATCGTCATCAACAATTAGTAGGTTTTTTTTCATTTTTTTAGGGGAATAATAGTTGAATTAATAATAAAGCAGAAAACATTTGTTCATTACAAAAAAAATTAAAGAGATGGGTTTTAAACTCAATTTTTTAAAAAAATAGGGTGCTTTAAAGATCAAGACAAAAATTTGATAGGTGTACGTTAAAACAACGTCAGGGGTTTGTTTTTTTAGAAGTTATTTATAAAATAATTACCCCACCGTCCATTTTAGCTTCCGTAAGCTATTACTAAATCAAAAGTACCCGAAAATGTTGATCGTCGCGATAATTTTAATTAATAACACAGCTGTATTGGAGCGTAAAGCGTAGCACATAGGCTTGCTCATATTATAGCTTAAATATGCCACCTGGTTGGAAATATTTAACGATATAAATTAACTAAAAATTGGCGTTACAAATAAGCCTTAATTATGCATATAATTAAGAGTGTGGATGATCATTCTGGCCTTATGGTTGATAAAGGATTTTAGTTGCTCCTGGTTATTAATCAGCTTGCTGAATAATTGATAAGATATTACCCGCAGGGTCATTAAACCAGGCTATAGTAGGGCCATTATCACCACCTTTCAGAATCCCCTTTTCATCGGTTTTAAAGTTTTCATCATTATAGACGATAAATTTTACACCTCGCCGGGTTAATTCATCAACAGTTTCCTCAACATTTTTTACCGGGAAATTAAGTATAGTAAAGGTGGCAGGCACATGGTTAGGTTTGGGATATATTAAAACACTGTTGTTTTCGTTGATCTCCAGGTTCAACAACTCGGGCATTTTCTTATCATCATAAATTTTTAGCCCAAGTGTTTTACCATAAAACTCTTTAGCCACGGTTAAGTCGTTTACCGAAAAACTGCTAAATGCTTTGTTTGCTTCTAACATAATATTAGTTTTTATTAATTATCAATTAATGAAATTGATTTTTGTTTGCATATAACCGAATATCAATCAGGCAGTACTTCGGCATTACATCCAAAATCCTTTAAAAACAAGATCAGTGCTCCTGAACTTATTGAACCCTGAATACATTGAACACGCAGTATTTTATCACAATCGTCCAGATCAAAATTTGCTTTATACATAGTAAAGGTTTTATGTATCTGATTTACCAGTTTGTTGGCATACCTGCGGGTACAAACATTGGTTTTAAATACTTCTACCGTCATTTTAGCTTATTTAGTATGCTATTTATCTGGTTAATAGAACCATGTTTTATACATGGTTCTATTTTTTTGTTTTTACTCTTATACAGTTTACTATTATTTTGCAACAAACAGCGTTGCGTAATTTTGGCGTTTTGTATAAGCGAGGAACAGAACACCAATAAGCAATGGTATAACTGTTACTAATCCCTCTGGTGCAAGGAAAGCATGAAAAAATACAATGTTGATCATGATTGGAAATAACACGACCAAAGCAAGTGTAACAAACCTGCCTGTAATAAGCGCTATAGAACATATTAGCTCAGTTATTTTAATCAATGGTATCAGGTAAATTGATGCGGCCATACCATCGTTAAATATTTTAACACTCCCTTGGGCTTCAGGTATTGGCCCTAATTTAAAAAGTACGTATGCCGACGAGAACAGGAACATCAGGCCTACCAGTATACGAACAATAATTGCTGCGATTTTCATGATTTAAGGATTTAAATTTTAATTGTTTATAATATTTAGGTTACGAATGTCGATTTTATTATTGATCAGCAAGACAGTCTGCCATCCACTGAATACCAAACTGATCTGTAAGCTGGCCGAAGTAACTACCCCAGGGGGCCTTGTCAAACGGATAAACTATTTTGCCGCCGGCAGCAAGCGCAGTGAATAATTTTCTTGTTTCCTCTACGTTTTCACCATTAATGCACACGTAATAATTGTTACCCTGAACCAATGCTTTGCCCATTTCGCCTGTGGCGTCTGTAGCCATCAACATATTCCCTTTTCCAATTGGTAAAGCAATATGCATTATTTTGTCCTTGTCAGCCTCGGGTGTACGGTCGGCTTCGAAAGTATCTTTAAAGCGCATTATCGTTAAAAACTCTCCTCCAAAAACTGATCTGTAAAAGTTAAATGCTTCCTCAGTGTTTCCTGCAAAGTTCAGATAAGTGTTGATCGTTATCATTTTAGTTTAATTTAAGTGTTTTATATTGATTTAATGCTTGTTAGGGTACGGATACATTAAAGGTCCCTGTTTATTTATAAACCAAATTTACGCTCATAAAACAGGATACGAAAGGGGGGAATACGACACTTTTAGGGGTGAATTATGACAATGTACTATCTTTCAGCAATAAACCGGTAAAGATAAGGGGCCTTGTGAGCTCCGCCCGTCCATTTTTTGGCAACTCTTTCCAATATTCCCATACTGAGCATTTTACGTTGAAAAGCTGTGCGGATAAGTTTTTTATTTAAAATGGTTTCATACAGGCATTGCAGATCGCCCATTGTAAAGTTTTCAGGTAACAGGTTAAACCCGATCAATTTCTGATCAAGGCTTGCCTGCAATGTTTGTAAAGCTTTATCCACTATTTGCCGGTGGTCCTGCATTAATGTAGGCAGGCTATCCAAACTAAACCAGTCACAGCTGTCTGATATGCTATCGGGTGTAGGTATTGCTTTTGTAAAATCAACAAGTGCATAGTACCCAATGGATACAAAGCGCTTTAGTAACCAGTGGTCATTACCGGGTATAAAACCACGGGCTGTCATGATGGTTTTAAGGGGGGCAGTATCGTGCCTGCTTTTATCTCCAAATACATAAAACTGCTCCAGGAAAATATTAGTTAAACCGGTACGGCTAAATAAAACCCTGCGGGCGGCTTCGTTTACATCTTCATCTTGATGGATAAACCCTCCGGGCAAGGCAAACAGGCCGGTGTTTTTATAGGTGAGTAATAATACTTTTAAATGAGTGTCATGAAAGCCAAAAATAACCGTGTCAATGGCTAAGCCTGGCAAAAAGCCTTCGCCGGTAACGTTCATTTCCTGCTTTATAAATTCATCACTCATTTTTATTGTAAAATTTTAAGGGCAAATAACAAAAAAATTGATGGTTAATTAAATTTAATTTATTATTGTAACAAAATGATACAATAGAAAACTAAAACTCTTAAATTGATCATTTACACCAGTTTAAAATAATAAACCAAACCCATATGAAGAAAACGTTATTAGTAGTACTACTGCTTGTACAAATTACCGCGGTAAGAGTATTTAGCCAAACAATTAATCAGGTAACCGTTGAAAACGGGACGCTGGAAGGAGTAAAAGATGCCGGTTCATCAATCACTATTTTTAAAGGGATCCCGTATGCTCAGCCACCTGTTGGTGATTTACGATGGAAAGAACCACAACCTGCAAAAAACTGGCAGGGTGTACTTAAAGCCGACCATTTTGGACAAAACGGAATGCAGAAACCAATATTTGGCGATATGGGCTTCCGCTCAGCAGGTATGAGCGAAGACTGTTTATACCTGAATGTTTGGACACCAGCCAAAACCGGGAAAGAAAAACTACCTGTGCTGGTTTATTTTTACGGCGGCGGACTTGCAGCCGGCGATGGCTCGGAGCCACGTTACGATGGCGAAAGCATGGCTAAAAAGGGTATTGTTGCGCTTACCGTAAACTACAGGCTGGGTGTATTTGGTTTTTTTGCTCATCCGGAGTTAACTAAGGAATCACCCAATCATTCATCAGGTAACTATGGATACCTTGATCAGCACGCTGCTTTATTATGGGTTCAAAAAAACATCGCGGCTTTTGGCGGCGATCCTAAAAGAGTAACTATCGCGGGTGAATCGGCCGGATCAATTTCTGTATCGGTGCAAATGGCATCGCCTTTGTCAAAAGATCTGATAGCCGGTGCCATTGGCGAAAGCGGTGCAGGTATAAAACCAACGCTGTTTCCTATACCATTGGCTGATGGCGAAAAGAATGGAGTTGCCTTTGCAGCTCACATGAATGCAAATTCATTAGCGGCATTAAGGGCTCTTCCGGCTGCACAATTGCTTGATTCTGTTTTCAGAGCGGGGGCGGTACAAACATCAGCTACTATTGATGGATATTTACTCCCCAAATCATTGCCTGCCATTTTTGAAGCCGGTGAGCAGGCTCACGTGCCGATCCTGGTAGGATGGAACTCGGCCGAAGTACCATATCAGTTTTTAATGCGGGGTGATGCACCAACACTTGAAAATTATAAAAAGACTTTATCGCAGCTTTATGGCGACCGTGCCGAAGAAGCTTTAAAACTTTATCCTGCTTCAACAGATGAAGAAGTGATTAAAGTGGCGACAGCTTTGTCAAGTGACCGATTTATAGTTTACAGCACCTGGAAATGGGCCGATTTGCAGATACAAACAGGGGGTAAACCGGTGTACCGTTATGAATTTTCGCGCATACGCCCGGCTATGGTAGCCCAAATGGGCAATGCAACGCCAGGCCTTGCCGGTGGTGTGGTGAAGGGTGATGCTGCAAAACCTGCTCCCCCTAAAATCCCGGCTGTTGGAGCTGCACACGCTTCAGAAATTGAGTATGCTATGGGCAACCTGGCCAGCAATAAAGTTTATGCCTGGACGCCCGATGACTATAAAGTATCCTCAACTATGGAGAACTACTTTGCAAATTTCATTAAAACCGGCAACCCCAATGGCAACGGTTTGCCAAAGTGGGAAGCAAATACCAGTAACAACAGCGTTAAGTTTATGAATATTGATGTTAAAAGCGAACTTAAAACTGAAGTTAACCGCGCCCGGTACCTGTTCCTGGACAAAGAATATATGAAGTAATATTTAATTGGTTTAATAATTGATTCCTGGTTGCCGCGAGGGTGACCGGGATTTTATTTTTTGTATCGGTTCTTTTTGAATATGTTAGTGCCCGATATGAGCACATTTGCAGATAGGATAATTGTCTTTAACCAGCAACTCGATTTTACCGGGACATTGCCCTTAGGTATCAGTATCATGAACCCCTTTAAGGAAAACGGGCCGGCTCTTGCTGTTTCTTCTCAATTTTACAGGAAGTATTACAACGATAATCACCCACGGCATTTAATATTTGGCATCAATCCGGGTAGATTTGGTTCAGGTATGACCGGAGTTTCGTTTACCGATCCTAAAAGAATGGTAAACCAGTGCCAGATACCTTATCCGGGGCCTATGGCTCATGAGCCCTCTTCAGAATATGTTTATGAAATGATCCGGGCATTTGGTGGGATCACTGAATTTTATGAACAGTTTTATATTCATTCAGTTTGTCCGCTGGGTTTTACTATAACCGGCAGTAATGGGAAAGAAGTGAACTATAATTATTACGATAAGCCGGAATTACAAAAGGCGGTATATCCCTTTATCATCGAAAATATACAAAAGCAAATTGACCTTGGGTTTGAAACTGATATTTGCTTTTGCTTTGGAGTAGGTAAAAATGAAACTTTTTTGCGCAAGCTGAATGCTGACCAGAAATTCTTTAAACAGATCATCGCGCTGGAACATCCGCGCTATATTATGCAGTACAAATCAAAAACAAAGCAGGATTACATTGCCAAATATCTTCGGGAGTTTAGCAAGGCGCTTTTGTAATAGGGGCGGGATCTATTTTGTGCTGATGGCGCGTTTATGATCATCAAACTCCTTACCGGTAGCATGGTAGCTCCTGATAAATTCGGCTAATTGTTTTAGTTCAAAATCCGTAAGTTCATCACCGCCAGAATACTGATATCCAATATCTGTATCATCTAAAAGCAAGGCACCCAGATAGCCCTTATCAAAAGTTTTTGGGCTGTCAATATCACGATATAATTTATAGGTACCCGAATTTGTGGCATTTCCTTTTCCTGTATTGGCATAAGCCGGATCAATGGCTATATTCATATGTGTGCCATCCTGCTTGTGTATTCCAATTGTAACCCCGCTGGTGATCATGGTATGTGATTTAAATTTTAATAATAGACAACGGCTGTGTGAATTTGTTTGGTTTATGGGGCTTAATCTATTTATCCCCGAATATTGTTTGGGGTTTGTTATAACTTTATGTTACCTTAAATTAATTGGCGTTATGCCTGTTAGGTATATATTGGATTAATTAAACTGAACCTATGATGATAAGTACTTATGATATGCTTCTGCGGTTGTTTGTAGCCGCGTTGTTAGGTAGTATAATAGGGTGGGAGCGCGAACGGAGGCATTGGACCGCCGGTTTAAGAACCCACATGATGGTTTCCCTGGGCTCGGCCCTTATTATGCTGGTTTCTGTTTATGGGTTTCAGGATGTGGTGGGTAAGCCAGGTATTTCACTTGATCCTTCGAGGATGGCAGCACAGGTGGTAAGTGGAATAGGTTTTCTGGGTGCAGGTACCATATTTTTTCTGCGTAACGAAATTGTAAAAGGACTTACCACGGCCGCGGGTCTCTGGACCGTAGCAGCCATAGGGTTGGCTGTTGGTGGGGGTTTATATATTGAAGCTGTTAGTACTACATTTATAGCGTTAATGATTCTTTCTGTATTTAAGCTGTTTGAAAACAGGTTTTTTAATAAAAACAAATACCGGAACATCAGGATGCTGCTTTCGCAAAAACAGGTTGATTTTGAAGCTATTGAGCGGGTGCTGAAAACAAATAATATCCCGTTTAAGGAAATCAGCTTAACCGCTGGTGATGGCAACGATGAAATCAGGATCACCATTCAAAAACAATTTACCCAGCAGGAAACCGTAATGACAGTGATAGCAGAACTTAAAAAGATCAACGGGGTACAGGGAGTAGACTTTTTAATCTGAGTAACATTCGTTTAAAAAAAATGCGCAATGTACTTTGATACATTGCGCATTTTTAAAGTTAAAAGCCTGATAACTTGAATCGGCTATTATTTAGCTATATTAAAATTAACACTTGCCTTTTCATCTGCCGAATTGCTACCGAGTACTAACTTATACTGGCCCGGATAAATTTTCCATTTATGGGTTGCCATATCCCATTTTTGCAAGTCCTGAACGGGGATTTTAAGCGTAACCGTTTCATCTTTACCCATTGCTACACTTACATGTTTAAAGCTCTTTAGTTCTTTAATGGGCATCCTGTCTAATTTGGGATACTCGATATAAGCCTGCACTACCTCGTCACCATTCATTTTACCAGTGTTTTTTACATTAACAGCAACGGTTACGGTATCTGATTTTTTGTAGGAGCTTTTTGGTTTGCTATCAAGCGTGTAAGCAAATGAAGTATAGCTTAAACCAAAACCAAACGGATATTGAACCGGGCCGTCATAATACCGGTAGGTACGGCCTTTCATGCTATAATCCTGGTAAGCCGGAAGGTTGCTCATATCTTTGTAAAAAGTAAGCGGTAAATGGCCCGATGGGGAAACATCACCAAATACAATATCGGCTAATGCATTACCACCTTGTTCGCCGGGGTACCAGGCAAATATAATAGCATCGGCATAGGGCTCAATGGCTGATACATCAACATCACTGCCTGCAGTTATAACCGCTATAATTGGTTTGGTTTTAACGCCCTTACGTAAGGCTTTCATAAATGCTATTTCGCTGGCCGGCAGGCTCAGGTTCTTTTTGTCGCCACCACTTTCTGATAAAAAGGCATCGCCCGCTTCACCTTCCAGTACCGGCGAAAGACCAATTACTGCTATAGTTAGCTCAGCGTTACCTGCAGCCCAGGTGCCACCAAAATGTGTGGTATCACGGTAATCACAGCCCAGGTCATACTCAACCCGCGTAGATTTGCTAACCGCGCCCGTAATACCTTCCACAAAGTTAACCACCTTGCTACTGGTGCCATGGTAATTAGCTATCATGGCATCAAGCGAGGCCGCATTGGGTCCAACAACCATAATGCTTGATACATTCCCTTTATTCAATGGTAAAATGTTTTTATCATTTTTAAGCAGTACCATACTTTGCTGGGCCACTTTACGCGCCAAAGCCAGGTGTTGTGCGTTGTGGATGCTATCAGCGCCATAGTTATGGTAGGGATTAAGGGTTGGGTCATCATAAAAACCCAGTTTAAATTCGGTGCGTAAAATAGCGCTCAAGGCCTGGTCCACATCTTTTTCTGTAAGCAGTTTTTGCTGTATCGCTTTTAAACCGTCGTTTTGTAAAATAGATGAACAATCAAGGTTAACACCGGCTTTTAAGGCTGCTGCTGCTACCTCAACCGCATTAGGCAAGGTTTTATGGGTAAGATAAACATCATCAAGCGCGCCGCAATCAGTAACCACATGGCCTTTAAAGCCCCATTCTTTTCTTAAAATATCAGTTAACAACATTTTATTAATTGAGTTAGGTACGCCGTTTACCCTGTTGTATGCGCTCATTACCGATTCAACCCCCGCACCAACCAGTTCATGAAAGGCGTATAAGTAGGTTTCGCGCAGATCCTTTTCGTCAACTTTAGCGTCAAAACGATCACGGTCTGCCTCTGGGCCGCTATGTACAGCGAAGTGTTTTGCAGTGGCCGAGGCTTTTAGATAACGCGGATCATCTCCCTGTAATCCTTTAACAAATGCCGAACCCATACGGCCGGTTAAAAAGGGATCTTCACCGTAGGTTTCTTGTCCGCGTCCCCAGCGTGGATCACGGAAAATATTAATATTGGGTGTCCAGAAGGTGAGGCCCATGTATTGCAAATGCCTGTCTTGCGCAATGGCCAGGTTATATTTGGCTCGGGCTTCTGTTGATATTGCAGTAGATACTTGTTTTAAAAGATCATCATTAAATGTGGCCGACATACCAATGGCCTGCGGGAATATGGTAGCTTCGCCAGCACGGGCTACGCCGTGTAAAGCCTCGTTCCACCAATTATAAGCAGGGATGCCTAAACGCGCTACGGCCTGACTTCTATAACCTAAAAGTGATATTTTTTCTTCGAGCGTAAGCTTTGATAAAAGATCCTTTACTCTAATTTCAATCGATTGCGAGGCATCTTTGTAAAAAGGGGTTTGCTGTGCTTTTGTAGCAGCACTAATGAATAGCATAGCAAAGATGGCTATGGAGAGCCTGCTGATGTTTTTTATGGTTGTGGCCATTTTTTTGTTGTTACTTTTTGAGTTTAAAATTAATATTAATTCCATAAGTATGTGTAGGGGGTAAGCTTGCACCTTCAATACCGGCATATTTAATATCCGGAGAAAACCCCGATTCGGGGTCGATATTGTTTGAATGCTTCATAATTGTCCAAAGATTACGACCGACTAAAGATACTGTTATACCTTCAAAAGGAGAACCGGTTAAAAAACCTTTTGAAAAAGTATAGCCAAATGTAACCTGTCTTAATTTTATAAAGCTGCCATCCAGAACATTTAATGCCGAAATATTTTGTGCCAATCCCTGGTAATACGTTTGGGCCGGTACAACTACCGTATTTTTTTCGCCGGTTATGGTCACACCATCGCCAATAACCCCATTTTCGCGGCCTGCAAGGGTTAGCTTATTTAAGCCACGATAAATACTGTAATAATTAGTAGCCGATAGTATTTTGTTCCCATACCTGTAATCGATCAGGAACGAAAGGCTGATTTTCTTAAAGCTAAAATTATTAGTTAGCCCGCCATAAATTTTAGGGACCGCGCTACCCATTGGTATACGGGGCCCGGCTATGGGCAAACCGGCGGCATCAAAAATTATCTGTCCGCTGGCATTGCGCAGGTAATCATTTGCCATTATTTGCGGACCCGACATACCTTTAACCAAAGCTGTAGCGGCATTAAGGGGCCTATAAGTACCAAAACTTATATTGGGCGAAGCTGCTGTACCATCGGTTTGAAGTATCTTATTTTGTACAAAAGTAAAATTAAAGGAGGGCGACCATGTAAAATCAGGCGTTTTAACAGGTGTCCCGTTTAATTCTACTTCGATGCCCTGGTTTTGAGTTGAGCCGGTAGCAATATAACGCCTTGCATAGCCCGAAGAAACATCAAGATCACTTTTTATGATCTCGTTTTTTGTTTTACGATAAAAATAAGCCACATCAAAGCCTAACCGTCCGTTCAAAAATTTAAGATCGGTGCCTACCTCTGTTTCGGTTAGCGTATAAGGTTTTAAGAAGAAGTTAGGCAGGCTGTCTGAAAAGCCCGCAGCAGATACACCGTTAATAGAATTATTAATGGTGTAATATTGCGATGTAATGTAAACATCAGATGGTTCACCGCTTGTTTGCGCATAAGATACCCTTAGCTTTCCCTGATCAAGGCCGGGAATATGTACAAGTTCTGAAAACAACATACTGGCCGATACCGAAGGCGTAAATATGCCCCGGTTTGAAGCCGGTAAGGTGGAATAAGCATCATACCTGCCGGTGGTATTTAATGTTAAATAGTTTTTAATCGAAAAATCTGCCGTGTAATAGGCCGAGTGTGTTTCGCTGCTTTTATAATTATAAATACTGCTTTTGGTACTTACATTACTAATATCGTAAAAGTAGGGGATAATAAACGGGCTACCGCTAAGCCTGGTATATTCATAGCTGTTTTTACGGATGTTGGCGCCACCTGATATATCAAAACTGAGCAAATTTTTAATAATATCGTGTTTTGCGCCAATCAATACATCCATATTTAGTTCAGACCGCTTGGTGTTTGATTGTTCATCAATTCCTCCTGCACCTCCGGGCGAATAGGCTGTACCTGTGGGGGTTATCGTTAGCCTGTTATCATACAAAATATCATTCCCAAGTCTGGCCTGGGCGTATAACCAGCTGGTAAAATTGTATTTTGCAACCATAGATGAAATAAGGCGTTCACGACCTATATTATTTACAAATTTATTTACAACAAAGTAAGGGTTGGTAACATAAGGATCATTTCCCCAGCGCAGCTCATTGCCATTTGAGTCATACCCTGGATTTAACGCTGCCTGATTTTCATTAGCTGCCAGGTATTGTATATTATTCGCATTCATGGGGCCGTCGCTTAAATTAGGTTTCAGGTTGGATGTTTCCGAAATATAATTAGCCACAACATTGATGCTCAGTTTATCAGTAATATTCTGATTGGCGGTAAGATTGATGGTTTTTCTGGATAATCCGCTGTTCCTGATAATACCTTTATTGTCCAGATTTGAAAGGGAAAGCCTGAAACCTCCGGTTTCGCCGCCACTGTTAAAGGCTACAGTATTGGTATTGGTATAACCTGTACGGTAAAATTTTTGAATATTATCATTAACGGCCGAGTATGGGTAATATTTACCGTCAAACTGAATAGTGGGTTTTCCATCAAGCTTTTCGCCCCAGCCTAAATTGCCTGTTGAAATGGCGCTTGCAATATTAACAGGTCTTTGACCATTTTCACCCTGACCGTAAGCAGTTTGAAAATCAAACGTATTGACTGCCTTATCAAACTGAAAATTGGTATTGACCTCAACCCCAAAGCCTGAGTTTTTTTTACCGCCTTTAGTGGTGATTAAAATTACCCCGTTTGCTGCGCGCGCTCCATATAATGCAGAGGCTGACTGCCCTTTTAGTACAATTAAACTTTCAACATCATCGGGGTTTATATTGCTTATGCCATCACCAAAGTCGGCACCTCCCCATTCATTCGCGGTACCTCTTTGGGTATTATCAATAGGTATGCCATTTATAATAAACAAGGGCGAGGCCGCGCCAAAGCTGGTTACCCCTCTTAGTAAGATACGCGCAGATGATCCGGGACCGCCATTTACACCATTTATGCTCAGGCCGGCTACAAGTCCTTCTAATGAGTAAGCAATGTTTGTTTCTTTGGCCTTATCAAGCTGGTCGCCGCTAACCGTTGTTACTGAGTATCCCAACTTTCTTTCATCTTTAGTTATACCTAATGCGGTTACAACAACTTCGTTTAAGATATTACTAAGCGATAACTGAATAGTAATAGGAGAGGTACCGGTAACTTTTATTTCCTGGGTTTGATAACCAACATAACTAATCTGCAATGTTGATTGATCGGGTGCTTCAAAAGAAAATAAGCCATTTTTATCTGTTGGAGTACCGGCGGTAGATCCTTTAACCCTTACCGTTGCCCCCGGCAGTGTTTCTCCTTTTTCATTAATTACACTGCCGTTAACCTTAACAATATTTACAATCTCATCAACGGGGGCTATTACTACCAGATGATTTGCCAGTTCGGTATAAGTGAAACCGGAATTTGCTAAAATTTTATTTAATAAAGTTATAACATCTTCATTATCAACATTAACATCTACCTTCTTTAGTGCCGGTATTTTTCGCTCACTGTAAACAAAATGGTAACTGCTTTGCCGTTCAATTGCTGATAGAACTTTTTTAAAATCGGCCGATTTTAAATTAATAGTCACATGTGTTTGGGCATATAGTGTAGGGGTAATCAGTAAATTGAAGAATAATATTAAAGTAAACGTTAACTTCATTATTTATTAGTACTTACTTAATCGCCCACTATCTGTCGTTACATCCATAGATGAGTGCTAAATTTACATAAATTTTAGTAAGTAATTTGATTGAGAGCATAAAACTCCTAACTATAGCAGGCTGATATGTAAAAATAATATAACAGTGATCCCGTTACATCAGGATTTAATTATGGGCGTTATTTTATTATTGCCCCGGGGTAAAATTTAAATCCATAAACAGTTTTAACTAATAAATATAAACAGTGTTGTTTTTAATTTTATAGTTAAAATTTTCTGTCATACGCAGGGCGTCCAACGCCTGGTTAATACGTTCATTTTCAAATATGCCGCTAAAACGGTATTGTTTCAAAGCATCGTTTTTGAATTTTATATCAACGCCATACCATCTTTCCATGCGGCTTGCCAAGCCCGAAAAACTTTCATCCCTGAAAACAAGCTTGTTTTTTACCCATGATGTTTCCACCACAGTACTATCATCTGGTTGCAAACGGGTAAATGTTGTTAACACATACTGCATACCCATATTGGTTTCGGCCGGGTTAAGTTTAGTTGTGTTTTTGAGAACCGGTTTAAATAATTTATTCTTTACGATCAGCTTCTCACTTGGCTTTAATATAATATGGTCAGATGGTCTGTCGTCAAGAGTAACTTCGATTGTACCCCTGATCAAGGTAGTTTCGCTCTGCGGATCATTGGGGTATGATTTTACATTAAACGAAGTGCCCAGTACCTTGATGTTCATTTTTTCTGCATGAATAATGAATGGGTGTTTATGATCTTTATGTACATCAAAAAAAGCTTCACCACTTAAATAAACCTCTCTGGTTTTACCTGTAAATGTTGAAGGATATCTTAATGAGCTTTGAGAGTTTAATGTAATACGGGTTCCATCGGTAAGTACGATGGTTGATTTTTCGCGTTTTATTGTAGTTTTATTTTGCCACGAATTTTTTGTTGTAACTAAGGCCTGACTTACCGGTTTAGTGAATTTTGAATACAACAGGTATGAACAACCTGCAATAAAAATAATAGCGGCTGCGGCGCGCCAAATATAAAAAGTAAAATTTTTTGAAGCTGGTATAATTGCTGATGGGGCCTCAATATTTTTGATCTTTGCTTTTATTTTTTTAAAAGCAAGTGCATTATCGGCAAATTCGGTATCGCTATTGTTCCAGTAAATGCTAAGGGACTCAAAATCACGACGATTTACTTCGTCATTATTTAAGTAATGCTGAAATTCTTCGCTTTCTTCAGGGCTGATGTCATTGGTTAATTTTTTACTAACCAGTTCTATAAATCTATCATTGCCCATTTTAATATTTCATGCTTTTTATAGAAGGACAACTTTTTTTGATAAATTACCTACAAGTTTATAAAAAATAGTTGTAAAATACCAAAAAAAATACTTAAAGCCTTGAAAATATTGGTTTTATGAGCCTGCTCAGTAAGTTTATTATAGTTGCTTAATACAACACTTAATTTCTTAATGGCCCTAAATAGTTGTGTTTGTACGGTACGGGGGGATATGTTTAAAATTTCGGCTACTTCTTTATATTTCATTCCATCCTCCTTGATTAGCCGAAACACAATGCGGCATTGCTGAGGAAGTGCTGTAATGGCTTTATCCATTCTGAAAATCAATTCTTTATTTTCAATTTCCTTTTGAGGATTATAAGTGTTTACAAATTCAACGGAATTGGTTTCATCAATCTGTACCAGATGTATGCTGGAGTATTTTTTGATATGATTGAGGGATTGGTTCTTTACAGCTACAAAAAGGTAAGTTTCCGGATTGAGGATCTCGGTTAAGGTTTTACGGTTTAACCAACATTTAACAAATACATCCGAAACTATTTCTTCGGCAATTTCTTTTTGGTTTACGTACAAAACGCAAAACTTAACCAGGGAGTTATTTAACAGATGGAAAAAAAGTTCAAAAGCTTTTTCGTCGTCATTGTTGCAAATGAGCTTCCACAAATTTAATGTATCAACTTTTCGATCTCTCAAGGCCGGGGTATTTAATTTAAACCTTAATTTTAATGTAACAATAATAACACATTAAATGATAAAATGGAAATTTTATAGGCTAAGTTTGAATATTTATTAAAATATTTTAAAAAGTGTGTAGGCAATACACTACCAAATATTGTCAGTTATTATAAATTAGCGGCTAAATGAAAAAGACCCTTACCCTACTTGTTTTAAGCTTGTATTGCACCATTTTAATGGCACAAAAGCACAATGTTTCCAAGCAATATGTCCCACCTGGCGATTCGCTGGTTGAAAAAAAAATAACAGAATGGCAGGACTTAAAGTTCGGGCTTTTTATGCACTGGGGAACCTATAGCCAGTGGGGTGTAGTTGAAAGCTGGAGTATTTGCCCCGAGGATGAGGGATGGACACAACGCAAAGGACCTTATGGCGCCACCTATAATGGTTACAAAGCGGCATATGAAAATCTGCAGACCACTTTTAACCCGGTAAAGTTTAACCCCGAAAAATGGGTTAAGGCAGCAAAGGATGCCGGGATGAAATATGTAATATTTACCACCAAGCACCACGATGGTTTTTGCATGTTTGATACAAAAGAAACTGATTATAAAATTACCAGTACCAAAACTCCTTTTTCAAGCAATCCCAGGAGTAATGTTACTAAGGAGATATTTAATGCTTTCAGGAAGGAAAATTTTATGGTAGGCGCTTATTTCTCCAAACCTGATTGGCATACTGAAAATTACTGGTGGACTTATTTTCCACCAAAAGACCGTAATGTGAACTATGACCCTGCGAAATATCCAGAACGCTGGCAAAAATTTAAGGATTTTACTTATAACCAGATCAGCGAGTTAATGACCGGTTATGGCAAAGTTGACATTTTATGGCTGGATGGTGGCTGGGTTCGCCCTAAAAGCAGCATTGACACTACAATTGACTGGCAACGGGGAATAAAATATGATCAGGATATTGATATGCCTAAAATAGCGGCAATGGGCAGACAAAAACAACCGGGTCTTATTGTAGTTGACCGTACCGTATCCGGTCAGTATGAAAACTATACCACACCAGAGCAGGAAGTGCCCGAAGTACCGCTTGATCACCCCTGGGAAAGTTGTATTACCATGGGCAACTCCTGGAGCTATGTGCCCGGCGACAATTATAAATCGGTACAGCAAATTGTTCAACTGCTGGTAAAAATAGTATCGCGAGGGGGGAACCTGTTAATGAACATTGGCCCCGGTCCTGATGGCGATTGGGACCCTGTAGCTTACGAACGTTTGCAGGGTATAAGCGCCTGGATGAAAATTAATGGCGAAGGTATTTATAGCTCCAAATCTGTAGCCCCATATTCAACAGGTAATATATATTATACTAAAGCAAAGAATGATAAGGCTATTTATGCTTTTATGTTAGCAGATCAAAACAAAGTAGTATTACCTGCAACCATATCAGTAAAGGTAAATAAGCCGAAAAGGGTAACTTTACTGGGCAGCAAGCAACACCTTAAATGGAAGCAACAGGGTGATGGTATAGTAATAAGCATTCCGGCAGGTCTTCAACAAAACAGCGGCTTAAATGAAGCTGCCTGCTTTAAAATGGAATATTAGCATGCTGATTTAGGATAAAATACCACACAAATAGTTAAATAACCATATTTCTGCCCTTGTTGCAGTACTTAATTTTGAAACCAACATCCCACCACATAATGACAAAAATTTACCCTGCAGTTAAAACTGGTTTTTTAAAATTTTCAATAGCTTCATTGTTTTTATGCTGCATTGTTTTTCAAAGCGTAACTACAAAAGCGCAAAGTAAATATGAGTTAAACGAAGGGTGGAAGTGTGCACCCATTGGCAATGTTAAAGAGCAGGGAGCCGATATTTCTCGTCAGGCTTACAGCACATCAGCATGGATGCCAGCAGTTGTTCCGGGTACGGTATTAACCAGCTTAATAGCCGACAAAAAAATGCCTGATCCTTTTTACGGCATGAACAACGAGCAAATTCCTGACATATACAGAACTGGCCGTGATTATTACACCTATTGGTTTGTAAAAGATTTTAAAGAAACGCAGCCTCAGGGCGGCAGCCAGGTTTACCTGAATTTCAGGGGCGTAAATTATAGTTGTGATGTATTCCTGAACGGCCATAAACTGAATGGCAAACCACATGTTGGCATGTTTTTGCGCCAGTCATATAATATAACCAAATGGATAGCTAAAGATGGCAATAACAGGTTAGCGGTTATTGTTCACCCGCCCGATGTAGTGGGTAACCCCAACGGTGGTCAAGGTGGCGATGGAACTATTGCCCGTAACGTAGGTATACAATATACCGCGGGCTGGGACTGGATTCAACCCATCAAAGACCGTAATACAGGAATTTGGGATAAGGTAACCATTGAGAAAACAGGTGCCGTTAGAATAAAAGACCCACATATAGTTACGCTGGTGCCTGGCATCAGGCAGGTTGAAGGACCACAGCAGCCGGCTATTATACAGGTATCGGCAGCGTTGGAAAATGCTACTAATGCACTCGTAACCGGCGAGTTAAAATATAATTTGGATGGCACCGTGGTATCTAAAAAAGTTACCATAAAAGCAAATTCAACACAATTAGTACAGCTAAATGATTACACTTTAAAAAATCCAAAACTGTGGTGGCCTAACGGATACGGTGCACAGCATTTATACCCAATGCACCTGCAGTTTGTAACTGGTGTTAGTAAACTATCTGATCAGGACGATATTAAGGTAGGAGTAAGGCAACTTACTACAGAATGGAATACCCGTACCGAAAGCAGGCAGATCAACATTAACGGGCAAAAGATATTTATTAAGGGCGGTAACTGGATAATATCTGACGAGCTATTGCGCTTTTCGGATGCGCGTTACGATGCCGAGGTGCGTTTTCACCGGGACATGAATCTAAACCTGATTAGGGTTTGGGGCGGCGCGTTAATTGAACGTCCTGAATTTTATGAGGCCTGCGACAAGTATGGCATGCTGGTTTTTCAGGACATGTGGGGATCAGGTGATTGCAACGGCCGCTGGACTGACCCCATGAAGCTGGACGATCAATGGACACGCAGAAAGTATCCGGATGATCATGGACTGTATCTTAAATCTATTGAAGACCAGGTAAAACTGGTGCGTAATTACCCTTCACTGGCGATGTGGTGCGGTGGTAACGAAATTACTCCTCCCGAGGATATTTTGGTAGCTCTGCGCGACACCCTGATGCCTAAACTGGATAATACCCGCTGGTTTATCCCTTATTCAAACTCCGAAGAAATGTCACGCAACGTGCAGGGCGGCAATGGCGACGGGCCTTATGGCATACAGCCTTTATCAACCTTCTGGGCGCACAAAACTTACCCTTTCAACTCCGAAGTTGGCTCAGTTGGCGTAAGCGATTATGAATCGTTAAAAAGATTTATCCCAGCCAAAAACATGGTATTGCCTGAGTATGATGAGACTACCGGTAAAACCAAAACCGATTCTGTTTGGGATTATCATAAATATATTGGCTATGATGGCTTTATTGATAAGTATGGCAAGCCAAAAGATGTAGAGGATTTTGCTACAAAGGCCCAGCTGGTAAATTACGACCAGTATCGTGGTTTAATGGAGGGTTTTAGCTCACACATGTGGGATTGGTATACCGGTACCATCATCTGGAAAACTCAAAACCCCTGGACTGCCATGCGCGGCCAGATGTATGATTATTATTTAGATCCTAACGCTTGTCTTTATGGCCTGCACAACGGCAGTGAACCTCTGCATATCATGTACGACCCTACTGATGGCATGGTGATGGTAGCCAACAATACTTTTAAAACCCATGCCAATATGATGCTGGTAGCCAAAGCTTATGATATGGATGGCAAAGAAAAAATGCTTACCCAGGTTTTTGCGGATGTTACACCAACAACAACCAAAAGATATTTATCGCTTAAAAAAGCAATTGATGGCTTGTCAAAAGATAAGGGTGCTTTCGTTTGTTTTCAGCTATTAGATACAGATAAAAAGATCATTAGTGAAAACATTTACTGGACACCTGACGAAAACGGGAACTATTCGGGTTTAGAGAAAATGCCTAAAGGAAATCTTAACGCATCAGCCAAATACCTGAACAGTGATAAAGTAGAAGTGACATTGACAAATAACGGCAACGGTCCACTGGCATTTTTCAACAGGTTGTCATTGGTAAATGCAGATACTAAACAACGGATGCTACCAGCTTTTTACAGTGATAATTATGTGACTGTTTTACCGAGGGAAGTGAAGAAAGTAATCATCGACTATAAAGGTGCAGATAAAAAGCAACTTTCAGTTGCTGTAGCTGGCTGGAATGTAAGCGAAAAAATTATACAGATCAATAAATAATAACAACCCAATATGATAGCTTTCGCTAAAAAATATATCGCTTTTAAACTCGTATTTCTGTTGATCTGTTGCGGGACTTTAACTGTGCAGGCTCAGGATGCCTCCAAATTCCCACTGATACCTTACCCAAGTCACCTCGTGGCAGGTGAGGGCACATTTATCATCAGCGGTAAAACAAATATTATTACGGCAAAGGAGTTTGTAAATGAAGCGGGCGAGCTTAATAAGTTAATGCTAAAAGCTTTAGGCAAACGCTTGTTGATAGTTAAAAGTAATAAACCGCAGTCAATTAAACTGGTATATGATGCAACACTAATTGCGCCCGAGGCATATAAATTAAACATAAGCAATTCGCAGCTTACCATTGCAGCCAAAGACGCTGCGGGGGTATTTCACGCCATTGAAACCATACGGCAATTGTTGCCTGTTTCTATAGAGCAGGGCACCATAAGTAAGCGATTGGTTTTACCTGCGGTAACTATCGAAGATCAGCCTGCTTATGCATGGCGCGGTATGCACCTGGATGTTTCCCGCCACTTTTTTTCGGTGGCTTATCTGAAAAAGTTTATCGACAGGATGGCCCTGTACAAAATGAATAAACTTCATTTACACCTCACTGACGATCAGGGCTGGCGTATCGAAATAAAGAAATACCCTAAATTAACTGAAGAAGGGGCATGGCGCACTTATAACAACCAAGATTCGGCTTGTATGAAACGTGCAAAAGACAATCCCGATTTTATTATTGATAAAGAGCACATTATTCAGCGCGACGGCAAAACCCTGTATGGGGGATTTTACACCCAGCAGGAAATGAAAGGTGTAGTGGCTTACGCGACTGCAAGGCACATTGATATTATTCCCGAAATTGATATGCCCGGGCACATGATGGCTGCTATTAACTCGTACCCCTTTTTAACCTGCAACGGCGAAAATTCATGGGGTAAGTTGTTCACTAAACCTATTTGTCCCGGTAACGAAACCACTTACGAATTTGCCCAAAACGTATTCAGTGAGATCATGGATATCTTCCCATCAAAATACATCCACATTGGCGGCGATGAGGTAGACCGTACAGATTGGGCGAAATCTGATTCCTGTAAAATCCTTATGCAGCGCGAGGGTATCAAAGACCTGCCTGCTTTACAGAGCTATTTTATAAATAGGATGGAGAAATTTTTTAACTCCAAAGGCCGCAAGCTGATAGGTTGGGACGAGATCATTGAAGGTGGTATTAGTCCAACGGCTATCATCATGTATTGGCGCACCTGGGTTCCTGATGCTCCGGTAAAAGCTGTTAAAAACGGCAATACCGTGATCATGACACCCGGCGAACCTTTATACTTTGATAACCAGCCCGATCAGTATTCCATAGATAGAGTGTACCATTTTAACCCTGTACCAAAGGTTTTAAACGCGGAAGAAGCAAAATCGATCATAGGCGCTCAGGCCAATATCTGGACAGAAATGATCCCATCTGAAAGACGTGCCGATTATATGTATATGCCCCGTTTAACCGCCCTTGCAGAAATGCTTTGGACAAACCAACCGGATAAATATGATTCATATTTAAAACGCCTGGTTAAGCAATACAGCCGGATGGATGCCATGCAGATTAACTATCGATTGCCCGATCTGCCTGGTTTGTTAAACGAATATGTATTTACTGATGAAGGTAAACTAAGCATCAGCAAACCACTGCCAGGCTTAACCATACGCTATACAACCGATGGTTCATTACCTGATACCAAATCGCCCGAACTGCCATCGCCATTAAGTATAAAACAATCAGAACTGGTAAAAGTCGCGGCTTTTACCCCTAACGGTACACGCGGTGACGTTTATAATTTGAATTATACCAAACAACAAATGCTTGGCCCGGTAAAAGCATCACCGCCAAAACCTGGATTGGTTTGTAGTTATTACAAAGCCGCCTTTAAACAAACAGCTTTGATGCAAAACGCAAAGGTTGATAGTATCTTTACAACCAATACTATCGCTGTACCTGCAACAGTAAAAGCGCCGTCTTTTGGTATTTCATACAAAGGATACATCGACGTACCTTCGGATGGTATTTATAGCTTTTATTTAACTTGCGACGATGGCGGTGTGCTAAAGATAGGGCCAACGGTTACCGTAAATAATGATGGCAATCATTCGGCACAGGAAAAGAGCGGGCAGGTTGCTTTAAAAATGGGTTTGCACCCTTTCGCGCTTGATTTTATTGAGGGCGGCGGCGGTTTCAAGCTTATACTAAAATATAGCTTAAATGGTTCGGCCCCGCAGGATATCCCTGCTGAATGGTTTAAAAATTAAAGATCTGAAATGAAAAAGTTTATTGGTTTAGTATTATTGTTTATCGTTGTCAGTGTTCGGGGTTTTAGCCAGGCTCCTCCAAAACCCTATGGGCCGATACCCACCAAAGGTCAGTTGGATTGGCAGGAAATGGGTATGTACTGCCTGATACACTATGGCCTTGATACTTACACCAATAAGGAATGGGGCGATGGGGGCGAAGATCCAAAATTACTAAACCCATCGCAGTTTAGCGCCATGCAAATAGTTGAGGCGGCCAAAGCCGGTGGCTTTAAAGGGGTAGTAGTGGTGGCAAAACATCACGATGGCTTTTGCCTTTGGCCCACTAAAACAACAGATCATAATATATCCAAAAGCCCTTATAAAAATGGTAAAGGTGATATGTTGCAGGAATACCGCGAAGCCTGCGATAAATTAGGGATGAAATTAGGCGTATACTGCTCGCCCTGGGACAGGAATAATGCCAACTATGGTACACCCGAATATGTGAACATATACCGCGAGCAATTGAAAGAATTGTATACCAATTACGGGCCACTATTTATGTCGTGGCACGATGGAGCCAACGGAGGTGATGGTTATTATGGCGGCAAGCGCGAGGTGCGTAAAATTGATCGCTCTACCTACTATGGCTGGTACACTACCTGGGCCATTACCCGCAAACTACAACCCAACGCGGTTATATTTGGTGATGTTGGCCCTGATGTGCGCTGGGTTGGTAACGAAGAAGGTCATGCCGGTGAAACCAGCTGGGCAACCTATACGCCTCATGCACCTGATGAGGGTAAAATTCCGGCTAATGGTTACGTTAAGGATTACGAAGGTACTGAAGGTACCCGGGATGGTTTATACTGGATGCCTGCCGAATGCGATGTATCATTAAGGCCCGGATG
The DNA here is from genome assembly GCF_050433765.1 of Mucilaginibacter lappiensis. Taxonomy (GTDB): domain Bacteria; phylum Bacteroidota; class Bacteroidia; order Sphingobacteriales; family Sphingobacteriaceae; genus Mucilaginibacter; species Mucilaginibacter lappiensis_A. The sequence goes on from NZ_JBNPWP010000001.1 coordinate 341,580, forward strand.
GTTTTATCACGAAACGCAAAACAATGGGGTTAAATCGCCCTATACTTTGCTTGATCTGTATTACAAAAGTGTAGGCCGCGGCGCGGCGCTTGATCTGGGCTTATCACCGGACCCACGGGGGATACTCAACGAGATAGACGTAAAATCATTAACCGAATTTGGTAATTTGTTAAAGCAAACCTTCGCGGTTAACCTGGCAAAGGGCGCAACCGTTATAGCCAGTAATGTTCGCGGTGGTAATAAAGCTAAATACGGGCCTCAGTTTTTGCTTGACAATGACCGCTATACCTACTGGGCTACTGATGATAACATAAAACTCCCACAATTGATGATAGATCTGCATAGCCCACAGGTATTTAATGTGATCAGGCTAAGGGAAAACATTAAGTTAGGGCAACGCATTGAATCTGTAGCTGTTGATGCTTTTGTAAATAACAAATGGCAGCAAATTGGCGCCGCGACCAGCATAGGAGGTAACAGGCTTATCCGTTTAACTCAAAACGTTACCGCAAGTAAATTAAGGCTTCGTATTACGGGGTCGCCGGTAGCAATTGCTTTAAGTGATTTTGGTATTTATAAAGAGCCGATACATTTATCGGCCCCAACAATTACCCGTAATAAAAGTGGGGAAGTAGTTATAGGTACAGAAGCCCCGGTAAATGCCATACATTATACTTTAAATGGTGAAGAACCTACCATCTCATCTCCCTTATATGAAAAACCTATCCCTCCTGGCAACGGTAAAGTGATAAAAGCCCGTGCTTTTGAAAGTGCAGGTCTGGCAAGTGAAACAGCCACACAGCAGTTTGGCATTAGCCAAAAGGATTGGGTAATTACAGATGCCTCTGGTACAGATGGGGATGGAAAAAGGGCCGAGAATGCCATTGATGAGCATACCAACTCCTTTTATAGTACCCTTAAACATAATCAGGATACCATTGCTTTCCCTCAGCAAATAGTTATTGACATGGGAAAAAGACAGGAAATAAAAGCCTTTTCTTATTTGCCAAGACAGGATAAACAATCAGAAGGAACTGTTGATCGTTATAATTTTTATGTTAGCCCGGATGGCCAGGATTGGATAAAAGTAGCCTCGGGCGAATTCTCAAATATTAAATCAAATCCAATTGAACAAACAGTAACATTATCTCACGTGGTTTTTGCCCGGTACTTTAAATTTGAAGCCGTGCATGTAATTGCTGGCAATGGTATTACAGTTGCCGAATTAAGCGTTTATTAATAAACTATTAAGTGTACGGGTTTATGTTTGAAAAGAAATTATAAACCACGTACCATTTTCTATAAAATCACAAATGAAAAAACAAATTTGTTTAGCCGGTTTACTGGCATTGTTTAGTTTAAATTCCTTTAGCCAGTCGCACAGGTCGACCCCTTTAAGTAAAGTTGCCGGCTTAACCCAATATGTTGACCCATACATTGGCACGGGTTTTCACGGCCATGTTTTTGTTGGGGCCAGTGTGCCTTTTGGTGCGGTGCAGCTGGGGCCAACCAATATATCCCAGGGCTGGGACTGGTGTTCAGGATACCATATATCTGATTCAACGATAGTTGGTTTTCAGCACACCCATTTAAGCGGTACCGGTATTGGCGACCTGGGCGATATTTCATTTATGCCTACAACCGGCCCGGTAAAAGTATTCAAAGGCAGCATAAAAGATTTGCAAAGCGGGTATACCTCCCTGTTTAGTCATAAAGATGAAGTGGTAAAACCCGGCTACTATAAAGTAAAACTAAAGCGTTATGATATAGGCGTTGAGCTTACCGCCAGTACAAGGGTAGGGATGCACAAATATACTTTCCCGGCATCAAAAGATGCGCATGTGGTTATCGACCTGCAGGAGGGTATAGGCTGGGACAGGCCGATGGAAACATATATTAAACAGGTAGATAAGAATACTATTTGCGGTTATCGTTTTTCAAAAGGCTGGGCTGTTGATCAGCGCATTTACTTTACCGCGGTTTTCTCCAAACCTATAAAAACGTTTGCCGTGTATGATAGCACAGCAAATGCACCGGGTGCAGAACTAAAAGGTATAAAAGTTAAAGGTGTAGTAAGTTTTAGCACCACTAAAGGCGAGGTAGTTTATGCCAAAGTAGGTATATCACCGGTAAGCGCCGAAAACGCGATGCTGAATATTAAAACCGAAATACCAGGGTGGGATTTTAACAAGGTGGTAGCCGATGCTGATAAAGCCTGGAATACACAATTGGAAAAAATCACTATCAAAACCGATTCATTATCACAGCTTAAAAAGTTCTATACCGCTTTTTATCATACGATGATAGCTCCATCTGTGTTTAATGATGTAAATGGTGAGTATTGGGGAACTGATAAAAAGGTGCACAAAAATGTCGGATTTAATAATGTGACTACTTTTTCATTATGGGATACTTACAGGGCCAACAATCCGCTGTCTACCATTATTCATCCCGAACATACTAATGATATGATCAACTCCATGCTGACCATTTATCAGCAGCAGGGTAGTCTTCCGGTTTGGCATTTAATGGCCAACGAAACCAATTGTATGGTGGGCTATAGCGCCGTACCGGTTGTGGCCGATGCTTTGTTAAAAGGCTACAAGGGCTTTGATGCCAACTTAGCTTATGAAGCCATGAAAACCACCGCCATGCAGGATGCCCGCGGTATTAAATATGTTAAAAAGCTAGGTTATATCCCGGCCGATAGCACTGCTGAATCTGTTTCGATGGGTATGGAATACGCCATTGACGATTGGTGTATTGCGCAGGTAGCAAAAAAATTAGGCAAACAGGCTGATTACGAATATTTCAGCAAGCGCGGTCAATATTATAAGAACTATTATGATCCCAAAGCCGGCTTTATGCGCGGTCGCTTGTCTGAAACCGCATGGCGTACACCATACAGTCCCTTTATTTCCATCCATGAACACGGCGATTTTACTGAAGGTAACGGATGGCAATACACCTTTTTGGCACCCCAGGATGTGGAAGGCCTGATCAATCTTTTAGGTGGTGACGCAAAATTTAATACCAAGCTCGATTCGTTATTTATAGCAAAGGGCGATATGGGGAAACTTGCTTCGAATGATATATCAGGCTTGATAGGGCAGTATGCTCATGGCAATGAGCCAAGTCATCCAATGACCTATTTTTATGCTTATTCGGGCCAACCCTGGAAAACAGCTGAAAAAGTGAGGTATATTTTGGATGATTTTTATACCGATAAAACCGACGGTATAATAGGTAATGAGGATGTTGGCCAGATGTCGGCCTGGTATGTATTATCGGCGCTTGGTTTTTACTCAGTTAACCCGGCAAATGGCCTGTACGTGTTTGGCAGTCCGGTTATCAATGAGGCTACACTAAAATTGCAGGGAAATAAAACGTTCCATATTGTGGTAAAAAACAATGGTCCACAAAATAAATATATTAATGCCATGCAACTGAATGGTAAAACCTATAATAAAACCTATTTCGCCCATACAGATATCATAAATGGCGGCGAACTGGTGATCACCATGGGCGATAAACCGGGCACCGTTTGGGGTGTAGGGGATACCAACAGGGCGGTATCAGTGTTGAAGTAAAATACACAACGCGTCATTGTAAGGAAGCCCCCTCTAAATCTCCCCCGGTAGGGGAGACTTTTGGTTTTAAGCCCTCCCTTCCGGGGCGGGTTGGGTTGGGCTAATTGCTTCCTTGCAATGACGCGTTTTTTAATAATTATTTCTTCGGCTGATAAAGCTGATTCATGAAAATACTTAGCCCGTATTTAGCCGATCTCCATTTTTGATCCAGTTCTGCCGGTGCCGGACCGGGGCTTTGCGCGAAGTTTCCGGTAATGATATCCAGGTCGCCATCGCCGTCAATATCAGCTGCCTCCAGGGCTAATGTTTTTATAGGGATCTCACTTTTTAGTGTATAAGATTTAAAAGCAAATTTATCCTTGTCTATATTCTCCAGGTAAACAAACGACTCATCAACCAGTTTACTAAACTCCGGGAAAAAGGCTGTGGCAGCAAAATCAATATCGCCATCCTTATCAAAATCCTCGGCTAATACCCGGGTTACGCCATATATAGGGTAAAAGAATTTCTCTTTAAAAACATCGTTACCCTGGTTAATATTAAGCCTGATACCGTGATAAGCTTTCAGGATGTTGGAGTAATCGGCGTTATCACCATGCACCGTTACAATATCTGTAAGGCCATCGTGATTATAATCAACTAAAACCATATCCGTTGTGCCATAGTTTGGTGGGAAACGCAAAACTCTTTTGGCTTTGAATTTCAACTTATCCTTTTGATAAAAGATCCAAACGCTTTCATCCCCCTGCGAAAACATGGCCACAATATCTTTCCTGCCATCACCATCCATATCTTTAATATAGCACTTTATAGCGCCTGCAAGCGGCATTAAAACCTGTTCGGTGTACTTGCCTGCCCGGTCCTTTTTAAACAGCGAGAGCGAGCCTGTTTTGTTGCCAAAATTACATACCACAATTTCGGGTACACCATCATTATTCAAATCTTCAATTTCGGTGTGAACAGGGCGGTGTAAAGCTGTAACTAATGGCGAACTGGTACTATCTTTAAGTTGTGAATACGATCCTGTACTTAATTCGGTAGGATATAATTTACCAATCTCCGTAAAATAAGTATCGCCTTTATAAAAGTTAAAGTCAACCACTGGGCTATTGCTATCTACAACTTTGGTTACACCTTTATCGTACTGCCAATTGTATACCTTTTTATAAAAATCACCTATCCAAAGGGTTTTTGTGGTTGTGTTATATTTCAGGCCGGTTATAAGGGAGGGCGTTTTGTCATTTATCTGGATATCCTGCCTTACAAACTGTTTTAAGGTACTGTTGCGCGTTAACCGTTTTTCATCAAGCGAAACACTGTCGGGTGCAATGTTCAGGATATAATTAACAATTTTACCATACTCTTCATTGGTCAAAACAGGCTCATCGGGTATAATGCGGTTCTTTTTTACAATAAGCCGTTCTTCATCGGTCAACCCCCTTAAAGGATCATAATTAGGATAGATGATCCCCATGCGGCTGGCCATGATAGGTAACACATGACTTTGCCATATATTTTTAGTTAAACTGGCGGGATCGGGCTCCATATGGCATGTGGTGCAATACCTCATGAACAACATTTTACCATCATCATTAACAGATACCGGCTTTTTTGCAGTGAACGAGTTAAGGCAAATAATGGTGGTTAAAACAAAAAGCCCGGTTAAAATTAATGCTCTTAAATTCATAAGCTGATTGTTTAACTACGTGGAGTTACCTACTTGTTTTGGCGGGTAACTTTAGCTGCTTTAATTTTTTCAATAACCTTAGCCCCAACCAACCGGCCTTGTTTATTACCGAAAACTATGGCATCCTTAAAATGAATGCCTCCGTAAAACCGGGATATGGATGCCTCCTCGGCAGCCTCAATAAATGATTTAAAGCTTCGCGGCCCTACGCCATATGGTACTTCAGAATCATCGGTGTATGAAAAATTATCGCCCAACAGATAAGTTAAAACACCCGCCGAGGCATTTGACAATACCGCGTGTCCGCTGGGGTATTCAGGGAATGGCGGTGTTTGTAAATAAGGCACCCAGGTAATATCGATGTATTTGTTGATATAAGTTTCGGGGCGAATGCCATTGCTACGGTATTTCTCGTCCCAACAGCTTATAAAGGCATCCATCAGGGTAACTGCTTCCAGCGTTAGCACGGTAACAGACTTATCAAAACTCAGGTTAGCTTTTTTTACCGCGATACCTGCGATATTCATCCAATGCCCACCCGGACTGATCTTTTTAAACCCGATCATCATGTGGCCAGACGTGGTAACAGCAAAAGGGTTACAATCCCAAAATGAAGCAATATTGATCTGTTCCATTGGCGGATTTTTAGAAACCGCATAAACCGCATAGGCCTGTTTATAAAATTCACTCGTACTATCCGTGCTAAAAGGAGTGGGCCTAACCGGTACAAATTCATTGGATGAGTCGATAAGCATTGGCCGGATGGTTTTCCAGTTTGGTTCAACCGCTTCCATATAGGTGGGAGGAGTAGGATACCAGTTTTTACCGCCTTTTAAAGGCGTATAGCGCAGTTTACCACTTAGTTTGCTATAGTTATCGCCTTTGGAATATTTAATGACCTTAGCCGCCATCTCTGTAGCCGCGGTTATAGATTGTTTTATTACCTCGTCATCAATTTTATTGGCTTTTAGTAATTTGATGTACTTATCTTCATCGTCTTGTAGCATAAAGCCCGATGGCAGCATTTGTTTGCCGGTTTCCAACATGCAGTATATGGCAGCTATCTGGTAATTGTACTTACCATTATCAATGCTGATATGGTTATCTTCTTTATAGCTTTTTACAAAATTGGCCAGGGGGACAATATCTTTATTGTTTAAAGATGTAAGGTTGTATGCGCCCAGCATCACATAATTATAATAACGGGCAGCAGCAGGCGGGTTTACCACATCATGTATCATCACAGCCGAAATGGCATTGATGGCCTTGTCGAGCTGTAAATATTCGGGAATTGTTTTTTTGCTTTTTTGCGCGTAGGTAAAAGTAACACTGCACATCACCAGCAAAAAAGTGAATACATTTTTGATCATTAGTTCTCTTTATAAAATTGTAGCGCCTGGCCCGATACACCGATCAGCACATATTTGGCACCGTTTATTTTTATCTCTGTGGCCGATTTTACATCACCGGTAACTGATAGGCCGGACGATGGTTGGCTTTGATATTTAAAATCGCCTTTCCCATCACCTGTTAACAAACAGCCGTAGTTTGCATCAAAGCTGCCTAATTTTAAGCGGTTATCCGCGTGATTTCCCAACAGCAACAGGTCGGTTTTGCCATCATGGTTAAAATCGGCAGCTACTACTTTGGTTACCATAGAAAACTGGGCCTCAAGCGGTAACGGCGCTTTTATAAATTTGCCGTTTCGGTTTAAAAAGCAACTGGTCTGCACGTCATTAGCGGTTAGCTTGGTGGCTTTTGCCAGATCATCCGGACTAAAAATATCCTTCATAGTAGCATCGCAATACGCTTTGTACGAACTGAATTTTTTACGCATAGGATAGATCTGCTCATTCAGTTCATCGCGGCTTACAAACGGATAGCTCACCCCTTGTATATAAAAGTTAAAAAATGGATCTATTGATCCGTTACCGTCAAAATCGGCATAGTACATTTCAGCGGGCTGAGCATCAGTTGTGTGAATTTGCGTATTGTTACCGAGGTTACCTGCTATGATATCAGGCTTTCCGTCGCCATCCACATCGGCAATGGTTAAGCTGTTCCAAAAGCCATTTTCCTGGTGGTCAAAATATTTAGCGGTTTCGTCAACAAAGCCATTAGTTGTATTGGTATAAACCAAAATGGGCATAAACTCGCCGCAAATGATCAGGTCCTTACGGCCATCGTTATTAAGGTCTGCCCATTGTGCATCTTTTACCATGCCACATTGTGCAAATGGCGCATCGGTAATTACAAAGTGCCCGTCGCCGGCGTTGGTTAATAAATAACTTTTGGGCGTTACCGGGTATTGGCCGGGAATGGTACTGGCCCCAACAAACAGGTCGATCTTACCATCATTATTATAATCATATGGGCGGATGCATGATTTACTATCTGCATTTAGTGCGGGTAGGGAAGTAGTTGATAAAGTGAAATTGCCCTTGCCATCATTAAAATATAGTTTATCCTGCAGATCAGAGGTGCCGGGCTCTAATAAAGAATAGCCACCTTTGGCTACGTATAAGTCCTGGAACCCATCGCCGTTGGCATCAAAAAATACTGCTGCCGAAGTGTTTTCATTGTTCAGGTCAGACACTTCGTTTATCGTGAACATGCCTCCCGGTTTCTGGATATATATTTTACCAGGTGTGTTTTGATCGCCGCCGATAAACAGGTCTTCCAGTCCATCTTTGTTAACGTCACCTTTGGCTATAACAGGGCCGGTTTTTGAGCTCATAAAAAGCATCAGCAACTGGCGCTTAAAATCATTTATGGTGGTTTCGGTATGTTTATAGTCAATAATTGGTTTTGCAAGGCTAAAGGTGGGTTTAGCAATGCTTTTGCCGACAGGTTTGTATGCGGATAGTCCGCTTTTGTAAGTAATGTTTAAGCGCTGATTTACCTTAACAGCTGTCAATAACTGTGTAGTTTGATCGGGCCATATCACCCGTATCGAATCAACTTTGCCTTGATCGCCTAAACCGAAGTTTAATACTGTTGATACACACGATAGATAACCACGGTTAGGGTTAACCTCCTGGTACTGAATTTTTTTATCATTATATAAATAAACTTTAGCGCCAATAGCATTTACATTAGGACCATTTTGTTTTAAGCTTATAGCTACATAATTCTTTTTGGCGGTTTCCATGGTCATGTTTTGATATATGGAAGCTTCTCTGTTAATATTGTTGGTAATCAGGTCAAGATCACCGTCGTTATCCAGGTCGGCATAAACCGCACCATTTGATATCCCCGGTTTGGTTATGCCCCAATCCTGTTTTTTTTCGGTGAAAGTAAGATCGTGATTGTTTTGAAAAATGTAGTTTGATAAAGCGGTTGATGGCATGGCTTTCACCAGGTCCATTAACAGGTAGGGCTCACGGTCCATAGCTTTTTTTAGCTTGTAATCGCCCCAATAGCGTAAAAAATCCTTGTTGGTATAGTCTCTGAAATAACCATTTGATATAAAAATGTCCTTATAGCCATCATTATCAAAGTCGGCCATCAATGGGCACCAGCTCCAATCTGTATTTGATATGCCAGCCAGTTGACCAATCTCGCTGAAAGTGCCGTCGCCATTGTTTAACTGTAGCATATTACGCATGTACTGTTTGTACAAGTCCTGCTGCAGCATCAGCTCAAACGATTCGTAATTTTCCTGTAATTGTAAAAGTTTTTGCCTGCGGTTATCGGGCGGTAACATATCCAGGGTAAGGATGTCAGCAAAGCCATCATTATTCATGTCGGCAATGTCCACACCCATTGAAAATTGCGCAAGATGCCTTAAGCTTTGCTTGCTTTTGTCTGTAAAAGTTCCGTCCCCGTTATTGATGTACATATAATCGGGTTCGTTGTAATCATTAGTTACATAAATATCCTGGTAACCATCTTTATTAATATCGGCAATGGCTACACCCAATCCAAAAGTGAGCGGATTTTGAATGATGCCTGCCTTTTTTGAAACGTCAATAAAATGACCGCCCTGGTTTTCAAAAAGTTTGTTACTGGCCAGTTCGTCGGTTTCTTTTTTGTTTTGGGCAAACTCTAAATTGCTGATCTTTTTAACATTGTGGTTAAGCAAAAACATATCAAGCTTACCATCATTATTATAATCAAAAAACACAGCCTGTGTACTATACCCCGGATCATCTAAGCCGTATTCTTTTGCTTGTTCAACAAATTTGTTGTTGCCTTTATTTATGAATAATTGATTGCGGCGTTTACTGTTATCGCCAAGGCCCGAGTAGCATACATAAATATCCAGTAAACCATCGCCATTAACATCGGCCATGGTAACACCGGTTTTCCAATCGCCCGGCCTGCCCGCTAATCCTGTACCTGCATCCTTAGTAATATCTTTAAACTTCATATTACCCAGGTTAAGATACAGCTTGTTCTGTCCTAAATTACTGGTGAAAAACAGATCCTCAAAACCATCGTTGTTAATATCACCTACAGCAACGCCACCGCCATTGTACAGGTACTCGTATGACAGCACATTTAAACCCTCACTCTCAACCAGGTCATTACGGAAGTTTATGCTGGTTGCTTCTTGGGGCAATAGTTTAAAAAGCGGCTGTTGAGCTTTAACAGCCAGGCTATAATAGCATAAAAAGAGTATAGCGCTCCATTTATTGATAAAAACCTTTTTTAAAAAGGACCTAAATGGGAGTAAACAATACATTAATTAGAGGATTTTATTTTGAGTACCGGATGTATAAAAATAAGGAATTGATTTGCAATTACTACCAATATCAACGCCCCATTTAGCATAAAATCAAAAAACAAGGCTATGAACCCATAGCCTTGTTTTTTGAATGGATTATATTATAGGGGTATTATTTATCCCACCATACTCTGGCAGTGAAGGTATCTCCACCTGTTAGCCTGGCAACTGCAGCTGCATAATTTGTAGCATTTGTTGATGGCAGTCCAAGCGGATAAGGGATCCTTCTTGGAATAGTTGATACAGCAAACTGGTTTGGATAAGTTACCGGTGTTAAAACAGGAATTCCCGACCTTCTCCAGTTAGCCCAGGTTTCATTGAAGTTGAATGTTGCTGATGTTTCAACAAAATACTCCATATTAATCTGTTGTAAAGCAGTACCAGCAACCAAAGGATGAGCAGCAACATAAGCAGTTATGCTTGCAGCAGGTACAGATGTTGTACCAAACTGACCTAAGGTTTGCAGATCAGCAGTAAGTGCATTAGCATAGTGTGTTGCTGCAGAACCAGTACTCCAGCCTCTTGTGGCTGCTTCGGCAAATAAAAGCTCGCTTTCTCCGTAAGTCATCAGAAAATTATAACGGCTACGGTCGTCATATACTGCAAACTGCGGACGTGAATATTTGCCATCCGGAGCAGCTGCATCATTTGCAACTGAGGGGTCGGCAGGGCTTGTGCCAGGATAACCAGGAGCTTTTGAAATATCAAAAGCGCCTCCCTTTTGATCGTAACCATTCGGCATGCCTGCTTGCAGGCTTGCTGTGTTGATACCTACAACCTGATTTTCATTGGCTTTTTTACCAGTACCGGTAGATATTTCGGCTATAGCACTAATACGTGGATCAGCAGTCAATTTCATATAGTCGATCAAGGTTTTTGACCATCTTACTTCCCTGAAGTCATCAGTTACCAATAATGCTGCCGCATCACTATTCCCGTTACCATTGGCATTATCTGCCTTTACTTTTGCATTATCATCAATAGATGCCATTGCTCCGCCGGCATACGCTTTTTCAGCATATTTTTGGGCAGTGGCAGGGTCAACTTTAGTAAGGCGCATAGCTGCGCGTAACATTAATGAATATCCAAGTTTTTTCCATTTTGAGATATCACCTGAATAGAAAAGATCAGAAGTAAGTTTATCTTTCGATACATTTAAAGCTGCAGTTGCGGTTTCAAGCTGGCTAAGCATAGAAGTATAAATGCTTTGCTGGGTATCAAAAACAGGCGTAGTAATACCTGATTTAGCCTGCCCTTCCTGAGAGAAAGGGATATCCCCGTAAGCATCAGTTATGCGCTGTAAAATCATCATCCTAAAGATGGTTCCACAATTATCAAGGTTGGTATAAGCCGCGTTACCCTTAACCAGGTCTTTCATCTCATCAACCAAAGTAGAAGAGCCGTAGCTTGTATTCCAAGTTCTTGAATAATAATCGCGCCCACTGCCTGCATAAATATATTTATCGCCATTGCCATAATAATCATAAGTTGAGGCCAACGATTGTGACCACATACTCTGGTATAGCAATTGATCGTAGCCGGTATTTGAAAACTTAATTTGTGCCTGGGCCATCAAAAAGTTTGGGTTAAGCAAACCTGCATCTATTTTAGTGGGGTCCGTATTTATTTGGTCAAAGTTTTTAGTACAACCCGCTATAAAGGTGGCACCTATAAGCAGGCAACTATATATCAGTTGTTTTTTCATCTTTGTTATTTTTTAAATTTAAAGTTAACATTTAACCCGTATGTTCTAACTGCAGGTACGCTTGTACCCTCAATACCAGCATAATTGATACCTGGAGCAAAATTTGATTCAGGGTCAATGTTGTCGGTATGTTTCATGATTGTCCATAAGTTTCTGGCCACTAATGAAACAGTAATAGAGTTGAATGGGCTGTTGCCTAAAATGTTTTTAGGGATGCTGTAGCCAAATGTAACTTGACGCAGCTTAATAAAGCTACCATCTAAAACGTTGAGCGCTGAAACGTTACGCGCTAAGGTTTGATAGTAAGTTTCGGCCGGAACGTTTACTGTATTTGGCGTTCCACTTTCGGTTACACCAACGCCAACTACACCAGTTTCACGGCCAACAAGGGTCATTTTGTTTAAACCGCGGAAAATGCTGTAGTAATTAGTCGCTGATAATACCTTGTTACCAAAACGATAATCAACAAGGAAGCCCAGGTTAAAGTTTTTATAGGTAAAATCATTATTGAAACCACCGTAAAATTTAGGTGTTACACTTCCCATTGGTGTACGTGCTGTGATTTCGGCATTACCGGTGGCGTCAAATATAATGTTGCCACTGGCATCGCGTTTATAGTCATTAGCCAGAATTTGCGGACCAGCCATACCTTTAACAAAAGCTGTGGTCGCATTTAACGGGCGATAAGTACCCAAACCAATATTGCTGTCAGTAGCATCAGTAGCCAATACTTTATTTTTAATATAAGTAAAGTTAAAAGAAGGGTTCCAGCTAAAGGTGCTGGTTCTCACAGGTGAGCCATGCAACTCCACCTCTATACCTTTATTGCTAACGGACGCGGTAGGAATGTAATAGTGCTGATAACCTGTTGACCAATCAATACTACTGTTAACTATCTCATTTTTAGTTTTTCTGCTGAAATAAGAAACATCTAATCCTATACGATCGTTGAGGAATTTTAGCTCAGTACCAATTTCAAACTCAGTCAGCGTAAATGGCTTTAAATTTGCGTTAGGTAGTTGATCAGAAAAATTAACGGCATTATTCCCATTAATTGAATTGGCTACTTTGTAGTAAACTCTGTTTGCATATGGTAGCGCACCAGCACTTGTTTTTGCGAAAGAAAGACGAAGTTTTCCGAAATCAAGGCCATTTATATGAGTAAGATCTGAGAATATAAAACTTGCTGAAACGGAAGGAGTGAAAATTCCGGGGCCTAATTCTTTTGATATACTGCTATAATAATCATAACGTCCGTTGGTACTTAAAACTAAAAAGTTTTTTATAGCAAAATCAGCGGTGTAATACGCAGAATTAACTTGTTGTTTTTTAGGGTCATCATCTGGTGAATCAGAATCAGATCCAATAGTTCCGCTGGTTCTTGTTAAACCGTTTGACAGGTCATAAAAATAAGGAATAATAAAATTATTTGCTTTTATTCTTGTACCGTCATATTGGTTCTTACGGATGTTACCACCCACTGATATATCAAGGTTCAAAAAGTCCTTAATCAGGTCGTGCTTAGCACCTAACAGCACATCAGCGTTAAATTCAGTTGTTTGTGTTGTTTGTTGAGTTAAATCTCCATTGTTACCAGAGTTATAAGCAGTACCTGTTGGGGTAATATTTATACGCTCATCATGTATATTATCGTAACCTATACGACCTTGAACGTATGCCCATGGTGTTACGCTATACCTGGCAGATATTGAAGATATTAAGCGCTCTCTTCTTGTATTGGATATAAAATTATAGGCTGCAAAGTAAGGGTTAGTTACGTATACATCATTTGTAAATGATTGTTCGGTTTTGTCAGCTTTTGTTCCTGGCGCTAAAATGCTCTGCGCTTCATTTGGTGCCAAAAACTGTACGTTGTTGGGATTGCCCGGGCCATCACTTAAACCCGAACGGTTTTTTTCGTCGTCTATAATGTAATTGGCAACCAGGTTAATGTCCAGGTTTTTGATTACTGTTTGAGAGCCGTTAAAGTTGAAAGTTTTCCTGTTCAATCCGCTGTTTGGTATAATAGCATGGTTATTCATATCAGATAATGACAAGCGGAAAGCGCCGGTTTCATTGCCACCAGTTAAAGAAACGGTGTTGGTGAAAGTATTACCTGTTTTGTAAAATTTAGTGTAATTATCGCTTGTTTTTGAGTATGCATAACTTTTACCATCAAACTGGATTACTTGTGAACCATCAAGCTTTGCTCCCCATGCCAGGTTACCTGAACTTAATGCTCCGGCAGCATTGACTGGTTTAAGCCCGTTTTCGCCCTGGCCATATGTAGTTTGGAAATCTGTATTATCATAAACCCTATCCATTTGGTAATTACCATTGTACTCTACGCCAAAGCCCGAGTTTTTCTTGCCTGATTTGGTAGTGATCAAAATAACACCACCTGTGGCACGGGTACCATAAAGCGCAGATGCCGACTGACCTTTTAATACGGTCATGGTTTCGATATCATCCGGGTTGATGTTGGCAATACCATCACCATAATCTGCACCGCCCCATTCGCCTGATTGACCCCTTTGGGTGTTATCCATTGGAACGCCATTAATTACGAACAATGGTCCCTGGGTAGTGCTGGTACTGGTTACACCACGTAACAATATACGGGCAGATGAACCAGCTCCACCATTGGTTCCGCTAATGCTTAAACCAGCCACACGGCCCGTTAATGAATAGGCTACGTTTGATTCTTTTGCTTTATCAAGCAGATCGCCTTTAACCGTTGTTAAAGCATAACCAACCTTTTTCGATTCCTTTTTAATACCTAATGCGGTAACTACAACTTCATTCAGGCTGGTATTGGCCACTAAAGAAATAGTTAATGAAGTTCTTGTACCTACAGTTATTTCCTGGGTAGTAAAACCAATATAACTCACAATCAATACAGTTTGCGGAGTTGCATCCACTGTGAAATTGCCCTGGGTATCAGTTTGCGTACCTGTGGTGGTACCTTTTATTCTAACGCTTACACCAATTAGCGGTTCGCCTTTTTCATCAATTACCTTACCGGTAACTTTTGCAATGCTGGGTTTAGTATTAAAGTTTAAATCGTTTGTTTTTTTAGGAGACGTAGCGGCTGTAGCATGCATATTTATGAGAACTAAGCCTGCAAGCGCTAATTTACATATGGGCAACGATTTTGATATCCAGTGCCTGTGTACACCCATTGGGTGTTTAAAAAATTTCATATTTTGCTGAATTTAAAGGGAGTTAATAACAAGGTGCTGTTACCAGTACCTGTATTTATAAACATTCAAAAATCATTCTGTGGGGCAGCAATTCCCGCCGGGTAATTGTGCCTTGGGGTAGGGTAAGTAAGCATTTTCTACATAGGCCTAAATTTTTTCGGGTTTAATAAATAATGTCTTTATATTAAATACACATTAATGGCCACAAATAATTCAGGGCGGCATTATGGTGATTTAAAGTAGGGACAATTAAATTTTAACTATTGCCTACAAACCCGTGAAAAATATTTTAATGCTTTGATTTAACAGTATTATAAGCGGCATTTACGGCATAGGGCAACCATAATACTCTACTTTACAGGTAGGAATAATTGTTGTTTAATGTAAATTAATAGTAATTAATAACTGCCTTTTCCTGACAGGATCATAGAAGCCAGTCGTTCATCCCTGTTATAAATATCCTTCCTGAAATTGAGCTTGTTGCTCCTGTCAGTAAATGCGGTGAAATAAGCTATAAAAACAGGCGTTTTTTGTTTGAGGGTTATTTGCTGCTCTTTACCCAGGTGCATGGCTTTGTTGATTCTGGCAGCTGTCCAGGTGCTGTCATACTTTAACAAAAAGGATGCAAGCCTGGCCGGTTCGCCGACACGGATGCAACCATGACTAAAGGCCCTCGATGATTCGCCGAACAATGATTTTGATGGAGTGTCATGCAAATAAATGCTGTAGCTGTTTGGGAAAAGGAATTTAACCAATCCCAATGAATTTGCGGAGCCAGGTTTTTGTTTGATCACAGGCAAGCCATTGACTTTGCCGGTAATGATCATATTATGCTCATTAATATAGTTAGGGTTTCTTTTTATAGCAGGTAAAACCTCGTTGCGGATAATACTTTCGGGTAAATTCCAGTAAGGGCTAAAAACAACAAACTGCATTACGCCATAAAAAATAACCGTTTGATGCACTTCCTGGCCAACCACTACATTGCAGCTCCAAAGTAAACTGTCGGCATGATAAACATGCAGCTTAAATTCGGGTATATTAACGGCAAGGTAATCGGTGTTCAGGCTTACCGGGAGCCAGCGGCAACGCTCCATATTAACCAGGATTTGCTGTATGCGGTTTTTTATGGGCACATTTAATTCGGCAATAGTGCCTGAGCCTGCAATGCCGTCGGCAGTTAGGCCATGCCTTAGCTGAAACTGCTTAAACGCCTCTTTCAACTCATCGTTGTAAACATTATTTAAAGTGTCACCTTTAAAATCTTCCAGTTTATAAAGCCGCCTCTTTATTAAAGATATTACTTCCAGAGAATCGCCGGGTTTTAATTTTTCATCCAGAATAATGGGTAGCCACTTGTCTGTAACATCAAGATGGCGATATTTGGCCAGGTAGTTTTTTAACAAATCATATTGCCTGTAAACAGGTTCGGGCATAGTACTGCCCGGTTTTCCTGGTTTTTTTAACAAACTGTCAAGGTAATCGTTGTATGACACCTTTTTCCGGGGCAGGTACCAATTAACCGAGCGGGTTATTGAATCACTCATCCCCTGGAAAGCCAGTTTTGAAAAAACAAAATATTGCGCGGTAAGCATCAACTCGGTGTTGATATTTATTTTTCCTGGCTTTGCTTTGGGATGGACATCAAATATCAATGAATCTAACGATTTTGGGTAGGGGATGGCTTTATATACGCCTTCGTTTTGCAAATTGATTAACCTGTCTGATAGGTTTCCGGCCTGCTCAATCAGCACACCATTAACATACCATGCGTAAGCAAACCTACGTTTACTATAAAATAGGTTGATATCCTGAGCATAAGCATTAAAGGCCGGATATTTTTTAAGAAAAATTACTATCTGCGCACTGTCAAAAGTAGCTTTAGTTTGATCACTGAAATTGCCGGGTATGGTTTTATTCCATTCCTTAACTATTTTCTTTTTTAGTGAATCGGCTTTTGATTGCTGGTTACGTTTGGCATTTTGCTTACAGCTAAATAGTGTAAAAATGCATACAGCCATAAGTAAAGTATAGTACGTGTATGACCTGCTTAACATAGAATATTTTTTGCCGGAAAGATAGGAAACAAAAAATAGAATAATTATTTCAAAAAATGTATACTAAGTTTATAGATTTAATAGTATATTTGTTCTATATCATTCAGAATTATGTCAGACAATAAATTTAACCAGTATATAACCAGCTTTTTAAGTGGTAATAAACTTAAAAATATGCTGTGTATGTGTTACTGTTGTTGAGTTTTCCCTATCTCCAAACCTCTGATCAATTAAAATTTTACTGACTTCATTATTTAACATATTTTTTATGAACACTTATCTGGTTAATCAAATTAGCACGTCTGCAACCAACAGGCTGTTATATCAATACCATATAATTTACGGATTGTGCCGTTGTTGCGATTGAATTAGTAAATCATCGCATCAATAAAAAACATTATTCCATTAAATCTTCATTCTACAAAAAATGTTAACTACAAATAATAAATATCCGTTTTTTGATCTGTCAGAAATTGTTGCCGATGCTGATCTCCCGTTTAAACCTTATCAGCCTTTAAAACCTGTAAAAGCAGGTAACTTTATACCCGGACTTAAATTATATAATGACTATAGCCGCTGGCAACAGTTTTTTAATGGCGCCGAAACACATGGCCCTGTTTCTTTAAGGCATTTGTTAAATAAACCATTGGTTATTGCCTTTTACTCGCATCACTGGCGTGAACAGGGCTTTAACTTGCTAAAACAGCTTAATAATATCCATAACGAAATAAAAGCAAGCGGGGGCAACCTGCTTATCATTAGCGATGAACGTACTGACGAACTGGAAAAGAAAGCCTGGGAAAACAGCCTGACCCTGAACTTTTATTATGATGAGGACAAGGAGATAGCCCGTGCATTCCGGATTTTCTCTGAAAACGATCCGGTTTGGAATAGATTTTCAGGTATTGATGTAAACGTGCCTTTGCTGGCTACTTATATTATTGATCCATCAAAACAGGTTATCTATAGTCATATTGACTGGGATTTTTTAGGTACTTTTTCTGCCGGGGATATTATTTCATCAGTATATGAATCAGCACTGATCGGCAACAGTAAAAAGTCGGCATAGTTGTGAACGTTTTAATAGGAAAGCCATGTCAAACACAATAGATGAGTTACAAAAGGTTAAGACTAGGGTGCATCAGCAGGTGCTTGCAGCTAACCAGGAATATGTAAAGCATTTTGGCGATAAGTCTAAATTAACCATACCTCCGGCGCGCCGGTTTGCTATTTTAACTTGTATGGATGCCCGGTTAGACCCCGCTAAATATGCCGGCCTTGCCGAAGGCGATGCGCATGTGATACGTAATGCAGGTGGTCGGGCCAGCGATGATGCCATTAGGTCATTGGTCATTTCGCATAAATTATTGGGAACAAAAGAGTGGTTTGTTATTCATCATACCGACTGTGGTATGGCTTTGTTTACGGATGAAATTATCCGCGATCTGTTAGCTAAAAGCCTTAAAACGGCCACTGTAGATGAAAACGGCTGGCGGAATACCGAAGAAAGCGGTGGCTCGAATGAGGCTAATCATATTGCTTTTTTAACTTTTAAAAACCTGGAGGCAAGCGTTATTGAGGATGTACAGCGGATAAGGCAGCATCCGCTGGTTTCAAAAAGTATCCCCATTTACGGATATATTTATTATGTACATTCGGGCAAGCTGATCGAGGTTCCGGAAGCAACACATGCAGGCGAAGTTTTAATTTGATCTGTAAGAGCATACATCAAAATAAAGCCTGTTTGATATGGATCAAACAGGCTTTATTCATTAGAATAATTTAAGATCCTAATTCAACTCCAGAGTTACCACTGATTTGGCAGGTAGCGTAACTACCAGTTTGTCGCCATCTTTTTTAGCGCCTGTAAAATTGCTCAGGTGAATTTTATTCGGATCCTTAAAAGTGTTTATGTTGGTAACATTGGCAGAGGTTAGTACCTGACCGCTTATAGTTGACCAATTAATATCCTTAAAACCAGTAGTAATGGTTACCGGGTTGTGGATATCAAGGTTAACCAATGAAATATGAACCTTTCCTGTAGCATCCTGCGATGCGGAAGCGTTTACCGCCGGGATCTTTTTACCGTCAACTTCATAATCAGGTACATCTAATTTTATAGGCAGGTATTTGGCATCCTGATGCACTTTATACATATCAAATATATGGTAGGTAGGGGTAAGCACCATTTTTTCCTTATCGGTTAAAATAAGGGCTTGCAGTACGTTTATAGTTTGAGCCAGAGCGGCCATCTTAACCCTGTCGCTATGGTTATTAAAAATGTTAAGGGTTGTTGCAGCGATCAATGCATCGCGCAGGCTGTTTTGTTGGTATAAAAAGCCGGGATTAGTACCTGGTTCAGGGTCTGTCCAAATACCCCACTCGTCAACTACCAGAGCCACACGCTTTTCAGGATCATATTTATCCATAATAGCCGAGTGCTTGGTAACAAGTTCTTCCATTTTTAGACAATTCACCATGGTACCAAAATATTCCTTTTCGCTAAACGCTGTTGCTGACCCTTTTTTGCCCCAACTGCCCGTAGGTATAGTGTAGTAATGAAGTGATATGCCATACATCATGTGTAATGGTATGTTTTTCATACATACTTCGGTCCAGTTATAATCACCGGCATTGGCGCCGGTGGCTATTTTCT
Source organism: Mucilaginibacter lappiensis (assembly GCF_050433765.1). GTDB lineage: Bacteria > Bacteroidota > Bacteroidia > Sphingobacteriales > Sphingobacteriaceae > Mucilaginibacter > Mucilaginibacter lappiensis_A. The sequence continues at coordinate 361,207 of NZ_JBNPWP010000001.1, forward strand.
TAAGTTTGGCGCCGGGGTAATCTTTAGCAAAAGAAGCATAACGTTTAAACTGATCGGCATAAAACTCGGGTGTCATGTTACCACCGCAGCCCCAGCTCTCGTTACCCACACCCCAAAAACTAACCTTGTAAGGCTCGGGGTGACCATTTTTTACCCTTTCCTTTACTACAGTGCTTGTGCTGTTGGAGTTCAGGTACTCAATCCATTTCGACATTTCATCAACGGTGCCGCTGCCTACGTTACCGGCTATATAGGGTTCGCATTTTAGTAAGCTGCAAAGCTCCAAAAATTCATGTGTGCCGAAACTGTTGTCTTCAGTTACACCGCCCCAGTTGGTATTAACCATGCGTGGGCGTTGCGCGGAGGGGCCAACACCATCGCGCCAATGGTATTCATCGGCAAAACATCCACCGGGCCAGCGCAGGTTGGGGATCTTTATTTTTTTTAAGGCATCAACAATATCAAGTCTTATGCGGCCCTGTTTTTTTACAGGTAATGATTTATCAACCCAAAAACCATCATAGATGCCGCGACCCAGGTGTTCGGCAAATTGACCGTAAATGTTGCGGCTGATGGTTGTTTTTGAATCGTTGCTGATAGTGATTGTGCCGGTTTGACCAAAGCCCGAGGCCGTAATGAGGCATAAGGCTAAAGTACACAGGTAGATAAGTGTTTTCTTTTTCATTGATTTTTAGGTTCTGATTTGGATATGTAAATAAAAGAAAAAAAATTAATAAGTGTATAAAGAACAAATATTAATTTTTAATAATCAGGTTAAATTATTGGTTTTAATTTGTGTATAGATCACAATTATTATTAGATAATGATCAAAATACTCTTAATTAAAGTTTACTAACCGCTTGTAAAAAATTTACAAACTTACTGCTGCTATAATCAGCAGCACCCGAATGGCTGTATATAAGGTCCCCGTTTTTATTAAAAACCAACGTGGTAGGGATAGTACCGTCCATTATATCATCCGGAACCTCGCTGGTCAGGGTGAACATGGGCAAGCTATATTGATGTTGCTGCATAAACCCATTTGCTTTTTTATAATCATTATCTACATCAACAATCATAAAAACTACGTTAGGGTTGTTTTTAAACTGTGCATACAGCTCGTTAACAGATGGCATTTCGGCAATGCAAGGTGGGCACCAGGTGGCCCAAAAATTAACAAATATCACTTTGCCCTTCAGGTCGGCTGTATTAACTGTTTTACCATTGTTATCCCTGAAGCTGATGTTAAATGGATCGGCCAAAGGTTTTTTTGAAACAGCAACCGGTATTGAAGGCTGAAAGAAACCAACTTTCATCAGGCTTCTTATCAACAAACTCTTTGCGCTGGGGTTAATCAGCATAACAAGAACAACAACCATCATTAACGCATACAAAACATTTCCCGCGGTTATTTTTCTTTTCAGCATACCTTTAAATTATAAAAAAATCAATGCGGAAGTTTGTCACGCAATAAACCATAAACCCATGTGCCCGCAATGGCGCTGAGTAGTGTAATAGTAATTACACCAAAGCCACTACCGATCTGGGCAAACAGCGGGCCCGGACAAGCGCCTGTAATCGCCCAACCCAAACCAAATATCAATCCACCATAAACATTACCCCAATGAAACTTTTTTGTGGGGATCACTACAGCTTCGCCGGGTAAGGTTTTGATTTTAAAATGTTTAATTAATAAAACGGAAACCATGCCGACCAATATAGCGCTACCAATAATGCCGTACATGTGGAAGGATTGCAACTTGAACATTTCCTGTATCCTGAACCAGGATATAACCTCTGATTTAACCAGCACTATTCCAAAAAGCAAGCCTGTAATAAGGTATTTGATGTTACGCATATTTATAGCTGGATAAGGTATGGTAAAATAAACCAGGTCATGATAAAGCCGCCAATCATAAAACAACAGGTAGCTACCATTGATGGCCACTGCAAAGTTGATATACCCATTATAGCATGACCCGATGTGCAGCCACCGGCATACCTTGTACCAAAGCCAACCATAAAACCGCCAATAACTATAAAGATGAAGCCCCTTAATGATAACAGTTGTTGAAAGCTGAATATATCCCCTGGTAATAAACTGCTAAAATCATTTACGCCTTGTCGTTTGAGCAGGGTAGCGGTTTGTGGATTAATATTAACCGCATGGTTCCCTGATAAATATTGAGTTGCTATATATCCGCCAAGCATAATGCCGGCAACAAAAAACAGGTTCCAGCTCTCTTTTTTCCAGTCGTATTTAAAAAATGGAATATTTGCAGGTAAACAGGCAGCGCAGATATGCCTTAGTGAAGATGATATACCAAATGCCTTATTGCCCATTAATAAAAGGGCGGGCACAACAAGGCCTATCAGAGGGCCTGCCACATACCAGGGCCAGGGTTGTTTAAAGAAGTCCATAATTACAAGCCATAACTCATCCTAACAAAGGTATCTATAGTAAATAGCAATACTATAATTTGTACCAGTGCTATTTACACGAATAAAAGTAATTTTATTTTTTTATTTGTTTTAATCAACTGTATCAATATATTTACAATAGTTTATACCCCTTGTTAATTACTTCATTTGGTGAAAAAGCTTATTGCCATATTATTATTAAATGTACACCTGTTCAATTTGGGCGGATACAATTTGGTATTTAAGTATTTAATTCACCGGTCGGAAGTTCAGATAGTTAAACAGATCTACGAAAACAAGGTAGACTCCACCAAACTTGTTGAAATAAAGCTTCCCGTGCATTTACCGGGTATTCACGAATGGAGTGATTATGTAGTTGATCATGGCCAGCTTCAGCTAAAAGGCGTTTATTATAATTATTTAAGATATAAAGTTACCAGGGACACGATGTCATTCATTTGCATTGCCAATAGTGTTAAAACCCGCCTTGTAACTGCAAACTTAATTATCGCCAAAGAGTTCAGTGATGTTCCCCTGAGTAAAAAAGGACATGAATCCTCTCTCAAAAAAGTAAGTTTCGGTAGTGAATATAGTTTCCAGGAAATGCATTACCAATTTTTAGCATTTTCAACAATGCTTAAAATGCGCATAAACCCTATATCTTACCATTTAAATTCTCCCTTTATCGAATCGCCCGGCAAACCGCCAGATTTTACCTGCTAATTATTACCTGTAAATTATGATGTTGAATTGCTTTATATGCTTTAATTAAAGCTATAAATCCGTTTGATAATTGTTCAAGAACAAGTTGTTGCATTTTATTGTAATGCGCATATTATTAACTATAACATAGTTTACACTCAATTATCTTTTTATTGCTGATAAATTATTAAGAACATTCTTATTCAGGGTGCTTTTGAATAATTGTCTTTCAGCCTGTTTCTAATTATTTTATTAGCAAAACCCTAATTAATATATATGATGAAATTTTTATCAATGAATTTTTACAGGTGCTGTTTAGTTACGGCTTGCTGTCTTACGCTTTCGCAATTTGCTAAGGCCCAAACAGATGCCGACGCGCTCATGATCCCTGAAAATTATTTTTGTGCGGCCGGTATATATACCCATGGCAGTTGGGATCATTACTGGGAAGGTACCTTTAAGCGCGATAACCTTAACTTGGGTACCGTGAGCACCAGTACGTATATGGTGGGCGGTACTTACGGACTATCAAACCGCATTAACCTAACACTGATGGTGCCTTATGTTAAAACCCACGCAACAGCCGGGACTCTAAGAGGGGAACAAAATTTTCAGGACCTGAGTGGGTCTGTAAAATGGATGGCCATTAAGGAGGAGTTAGGCAAAGGATTATTTAGTTTCCATGCTATTTTATCCGGATCGATCCCGTTAACTAATTACGAAGCCGATTTTTTACCCTTATCAATAGGTTTACACAGCAAGAATGTGGCTTTACGTGGTTTGCTTAATTATCAAACAGGTAGGTTCTTTGTAGCTGGTGCCGGGCAATACATTAGGCGCAGCAATATCACTATTGACAGAAATTCATACTACACAACCGAAATGCATTATACCAATGAGGTTGAAATGCCAAATGTTACCAACTTTTTTGTAAGCTCGGGTTTTCGCAGCTTAAAATTTAATGCTGAGGCCGTGTTGACTAAAGTAACAACCCTTGGCGGTTTTGATATCAGGAAAAACGACATGCCTTTTCCGAGCAATAAAATGAATGCTACCATTGCCGGGTTGATATTGAAATACAGCTTCCAGTCTATCAGTGGTTTAGAGTTTACCGCTGGTGGTAATTATGTTTTGAAAGGCAGAAATGTTGGGCAAACAAGAAGCTTTTACGGAGGTGTGTACTATGTTTTTAGCACTAAGAAAGAGAAATAGACAGGTAGATATTTAATGATAATCGATATGAAAAGAACATTACTTTATATAATCCCAACCATTCTTTTAGGTGTAACCATTTTTGGTTCATCATGTAAAAAAGATGTTGTTGACCGCACTTCACTGTATCCTGCGCTTGCACCAGGTAATATTGATCTGAATGCTGATACCTGGAAGCCAGTACTGGTAACCGATTTTAGTGTACTGAATGTAGCCGCACCGGATGCCGTTGCATCGCCGGCTTATGTTGCCGATTTAAATGAAATCAAAGCGCTTCAGCGTAATTTAAGCAGTGATCAGAAGGCATCTATTAAATACTGGAGCGCTGGCTCGGTATTACGTTGGAATGAGATATTACGTGAGCTGGTAGCAAAGCATAATGTACCGCCGTATCAGAACCCTGACGGTACTTATCCGGCCCCTAATTCGGCCAATCCGTTCAATTATCCCGAATTCCCTTTTTCAAACCCGCCGTACGCGGCACGTGCCTATGCTTATGTAAGTGCAGCGCAGTATGACGCATTGGTGGCTGCCTGGCATTTTAAAAATATATACAAACGCACCGCTCCTTACAAAAATGATTCAGGAGTTCAGGCTTTAGTTCCGGCATCTGAATTGCCATCATATCCGAGCGAGGATGCTGTTGCCGCTGGTGCTGCCGTTGAGATAATGAAACTATTATTTCCAACCGAAATAGCTTTTATTCAGCAAAAGGCTGATGAAGAAAAATTATACAGAATAATGGCTGGTGCCAATACCAGGGGAGAGATTAATGCGGGCGAATCATTAGGTAAACAGGTTGCCGCTATATTTGCTAACCGTGCACGTAATGATCGTGCTGGCAAGGCTGGGGGAAGTCCTGATATATGGAAGGCTTTTCAAACAATAGCCAGCAGTAAAGGCGAGCAATTCTGGATTAGCCTGGAAACACCTAAAAGGCCTCCTATGTTGCCGCTGTTTTCAAAAGTTATCCCGTTTTTGTTTGATACACTTACCGTAGTGGCCATCAGGCCGCCGGCACCATATTTAACTAACTCTCCTGAGTTTAAAAAAGAAACGGAAGAAGTATTGGCATTCAGCAAAGACAGGTCACGCGCACATGAAGAACAGGTAGCATTTTGGGCCGATGGTGTGGCTACCTATACGCCAACAGGCCACTGGAACGCCATTGCTGCTGATGAATTTGTAAAACAAAAATACAGTGAAGTACGCTGGGCACGTAACTTTGCATTACTAAACATGGCCGAAATGGATGCAGCTATAGTTTGCTGGGATACCAAGTATTTTTACTTTAACCAGCGCCCATCACAGGCAAACCCTGCAATTAAAACTTTAACTGGGGTGCCAAATTTTCCGGCGTATACATCCGGGCACTCTAATTTTAGCGGAGCAGCCGCGACTGTATTAACTTATTTGCTTCCTGACAGGGGTACTAAATTTACTGACCTGGCGCATGATGCTGCCATGTCAAGGTTATACGGTGCTATTCATTACCGTAGTGATTGTGAAGTTGGCCTGGTAACCGGAAACAAAGTTGGCCAGTACGCGGTACAAAGAGCAAAAACAGACGGAGCAGATAAATAACAATCCGAAGTATTAAAATTGATAAAATGTTACGTTTAACTACCGATCAAAAAATTTATTTCACACTTCGTCTCGCTGTGGCTATGTGCTTTATTGGGCATGGCGCATTCGGTATTATCACCAAACCAATATGGTGCAATTATTTTGCATTGGTTGGTATTGGTCAGGATGCAGCTTACCGTTTAATGCCGGTTGTGGGTGTTGTTGACATATTGATGGGTATATCCATGCTTATTTACCCCGTACGCGCTGTGGCCGGATGGTTGGTTATATGGGGTGTAGTCACTGCATCTATGCGCCCTTTATCAGGAGAGCCATTTGCTGAGTTTATTGAACGTGCAGGTAATTTTGGGGTTCCCTTTGTGCTATTGTTATTACAGGGCGGTTTTAAAATACCCGTTAAGCAATGGTTTAGCCGTATGGATGATAACGTGGTTATTAATGCATCCACTTTGAAAACGGTTATCAATTGCTTAAGGGTGTTTGCATTTTTGCTGCTGTTGGGGCACGGGTGCCTTAATTTTATAGAGAAGGCCAGCCTAGTTAATCAATATAATTCCATAGGTTTTCATGATCCCGGCAAAACAGCCCAGATAGTAGGTGTATTTGAGATAATAGCGGCTTTTTCGCTATTGATCCGTCCTTTTAAAAATTTATTACTCGTATTTATCATTTGGAAAATAACAAGTGAGATGTTTTATCCGCACTATGAAATGTTTGAGTGGATAGAGCGGGGGGGCAGCTATGGTGTATTGCTGGCTTTATGGTTCGCGGTTAAAAAAGCGCCATCGGGGTTTATCGTCTTTCCGTGGAAAAATATAAATAAACTGAGAGTTAGTTGATCAAAATAAAATCCTGTATGAGAGCAGGTTAAAGTCAGGCTTAAATGCCTGACTTTATTTAAAAAATTTGTCTTAAACCTTTAAAAATCATCATAAAAAACAACATGAAATTTACTCTAAAATTCTTTTTCGCAATAGCTTTTTACACAGTATTTACTTATACTCATGCAAACGCCCAGGGATGTGTAGCCATTAAGAGCAGTGGCCCACTTGCCAACATGGAACACCCCATGCAGGATTCCAGCAGTAAAGGTTGGCAGCTTTCTGTATCATACCGATACTTTAAATCATTCCGTCATTTTAAAGGTGCTGATGAACAAAAACAACGCCTGGTAATAGGCAACGAGGTGATAAACCATCAAAGCACCATTGATTTGGGTATAACCAGGATTTTTAACCAGTATTGGTCGGTATCTGTTGGTATGCCTTATCTCATCAATACCCGTTCGTCATTATATGAACATGGTGGTAAAGAGAGGCATAGTTCATACTCGCATGGAATTGGCGATATGCGCATAGTTGCCAACAGATGGTTGTTTAACAGTCATACTGCATCAAAGGGCAACATTCAGGTAGGCCTGGGTGTTAAACTGCCAACCGGCGATTACAATTACCAGTCTAAATTTTTTAATGTAACGCCAGAAACACGCCCGGTTGATCAATCTATCCAGTTGGGCGATGGTGGTGTTGGTATTATTGCTGAAATGAACGGATTTTTAAACTTTACCAGTCGGTTTAGTGGATATACCAATCTGTATTATATGGCAAATCCACGCAACACCAATGGTACCCGCACTTACCGCGAGGTATTAAGCGCCTCATTAGCTAACGAGGCTATATCAAGCGTGCCTGATCAATATCTGGCAAGGATTGGAGTAAACTATACATTTGGCGGGGCATTAAACGCACTTACTTTATCTGCAGGTGGAAGAATAGAAGGTATCCCGGTACATGACCTGATTGGTAAAAGTAATGCATTTCGCCGTCCGGGATATATCATATCCGCAGAGCCTTCAATAAATTATAGTTTAAAAAGGATAAACATTTTTGCTAATGTACCTATCGCCTTAAAACGTGACCGTACACAAAGTGTAACCGACAAAGAAAACAGCATTAGAACGGGTACTTATGTTATAGGCGACGCTGCGTTTGCAGATTACTCTATAAATATTGGTGCATCTTTTAGATTTTAAAACATATATACAGAGTTTAGTTGATAAGTAGAAGCCGGGAGTGAGATCCCCGGCTTTTTTGTTGTTATTTATTGGTTAATCTTTATAATTTTATCGCATGAACACTCCAGAAGAAAACTTTGCAGCGTTGGGTTTAAACCTACCGCCTGCACCAAAGCCGCTTGGCGTTTATAAACCATGTTTAATTGATGGCAAATACCTGTATTTATCAGGTCATGGTACCGTACAGGACGATGGTACGCTGATCATCGGTCGTATTGGCGATACTATTTCACAGGAAGATGGTAAACTGGCTGCCCGTCAGGTTGGTTTAGCTATGCTGGCCACCATTAAAGCCAACATAGGCAGTCTTGACAAAGTAAAAAGAGTAATAAAAGTATTGGGTATGGTTAATTGCACACCTAATTTTGAGAAACATCCCTTTATTATAAACGGCGCCAGTGAACTTTTTGCTAAAGTATGGGGCGAAGAAAATGGCATTGGCGTACGCAGTGCTGTAGGTATGGGTTCATTACCCGATAATATCCCGGTAGAGATCGAGGCTTTGTTTGAATTAGCCTGAGAATAGTTTTAAGAGTTTTGAGTGGTGGGTTTTGAGTTGTTAAATAATTTGTCGAAAATCATGGCAATCTTTTAATCTGATGAATCGCGGTTCAGACAAAAAACTCAGCACCAGTACTCAAAACTCACTACCCAAAACTCACAACTCATGACTCAAGATTGGTACATAATTGACGACGTTGAAAAGCTGGATACTCCGGCCCTGGTAGTTTATCCTGATAGGGTAAAAGCAAATATTGATCTGCTTAAATCCATGATCAATAATGTTGATCGGTTACGTCCGCATGTAAAAACCTATAAAAATAAGGAAGTTACCTTATTACTGCTTGCCGCGGATGTCCATAAGTTTAAATGCGCTACTATTGCTGAGGCTGAATTGCTGGCGGTTTGTAAAGCGCCCGATGTGCTGCTTGCTTATCAGCCGGTTGGCCCTAAGCTTTATAGGTTCGTCAAGCTGATGCAAACGTATTCTCATACCAAGTTTTCATGTTTGGTTGATAATGCCGTTGCTGCAAAAGAAATATCTGATATTGCACAAGCCAATAAGTTAACGATCAATGTTTATCTCGATCTTAACGTTGGCATGAACCGCACTGGCATCCCTGCAGGGTTTGAAGCACTGCAGTTATATATGGATTGTGCCGTATTGCCTGGTCTTAACCCGGTTGGCCTTCATGCCTATGATGGGCATATTCATGATGTTGATCTTGAAACCCGTACAGAGCGTTGTAATGCGGGTTTTGAACCGGTATTAAAGCTGCAACAGGATTTGAAACAAAGGGGCTATCCCGAACCTATTATTGTGGCTGGTGGATCTCCCACGTTTCCTATTCACTCCAAAAGAAAACAAGTTGAGTGCAGTCCCGGAACTTTTGTTTATTGGGATAAAGGTTATCAACTGGGAATGCCTGAACAGCCGTTTTTACCAGCCGCATTGGTAATTACAAGAGTAATATCCCTGCCTGATGCGACTAAAGTTTGCCTGGATGTTGGGCATAAATCAGTATCTGCTGAAAACGAATTGAACAAACGAATTTATTTTTTAAATGCCCCCGAACTTAAACCAGTAGGGCAGAGCGAAGAGCATTTGGTGGTAGAGGCTGGTAAAGATCATGCTTACCAGGTGGGTGATGTACTATATGGCATGCCACATCATATATGCCCAACTGTAGCTTTATATGAGCGCACTTATATAATTGAAAATAATACACTTAATGGCGAATGGCTTAATGCCGCACGTGACCGTAAAATAACTATCTGATATGTTTATAATTGATGCCCATTTAGATTTAAGCATGAACGCGCTGGAGTGGAACCGCGACCTGACTCGTCCGCTTGCCGAAATTAACCAGCGTGAAGAAGGCTTAACCGATAAACCTGATCGTGCTAAAGCTGTAGTTTCATTATCCGAATTGCGTAAAGGCAACATTGGTTTGGTGGTTGCTACACAAATTGGGCGTTATGTAGCTCCTGATAATCCATTGCCAGGCTGGCATTCACCAGAACAGGCCTGGGCACAAACCCAGGGGCAGGTAGCCTGGTATAAAGCCATGGAAGATGCTGGTGAAATGGGTCAGGTAAATGACCTGCCATCATTGGAAAAACACCTTAAACTTTGGAACGATGGTCAATCAACCAATCATAAACCTGTAGGCTATATTTTAAGCCTGGAGGGTGCTGATTCAATTGTTACTGTACAACATCTTGAACGTGCTTATAATTACGGTCTGCGTGCCGTTGGCCCTGCACACTATGGCCCCGGCAGGTATGCACAAGGCACCGATGCTACTGGTTATATGGGGCCCAAAGGGCATGAGTTACTAAAAGAAATGGAGCGGCTGAATATTATTTTAGATGCCACCCATTTATGCGATGACAGCTTTTGGGAAGCTCTGGATAATTTTAACGGTCACGTTTGGGCCAGCCATAATAATTGCCGCGCATTGGTAAACCACAACCGCCAATACAGCAATGAAATGATCAAAGCACTGATTGACCGTGGCGCGGTGATAGGCGCTGCGCTGGATGCCTGGATGATGGTACCCGGGTGGGTTAGGGGCGTATCAACTCCCAAGGGGATGAATTGCAACCTTGAGGTGATGGTTGACCATATTGACCATATTTGCCAGATAGCAGGAAATGCCCTGCACATTGGCATGGGCTCAGATCTTGACGGTGCCTTCGGTCGCGAGCAGTGCCCTTATGATCTGGAAACTATTGCTGATCTGCAAAAAGTGCCCTCACTGCTAAAAAAACGTGGCTATACCGATGCAGATATTGAAAATATGATGCACGGTAACTGGCTGCGGTTCTTAAGAAATGCCTGGGCGTAGGAAATTGGAGGTAAGAAATAAAACTATGTCATTGCGAGCGACAGCGTGGCAATCTCATAGGACGAGTAACGAACTTTGCTTGTGCAACCTGTATGGTGAGATTGCCACGCTGTCGCTCGCAATGACAAATTAGGATAACATCCCTACATTCTTCACATTGATGTAAAACAAACCCCGCATTAGTGTTAACTTTCCTCAAATAAGCATACTTTGCAAACACTTGCTTAAAAAGCAGCATTATACTGTGAGGGATTTTTACAATGAATGCAGAACAATCAAGGTTAAAAGACACAAGCTGGAAAAAATGGGGCCCTTATGTAAGCGACCGGCAGTGGGGGACCGTTAGGGAGGATTATAGCGCCAATGGCGATGCCTGGAACTTTATTACTCATGACATGGCCCGCAGTAAAGCCTATCGCTGGGGCGAGGAAGGCATTGCAGGTATTTGCGACAGGCAGCAAAATCTGTGTTTTGCCATCGCTCTTTGGAATAAAAAAGATCCCATTATTAAGGAACGCTATTTTGGCCTCAGCAACCCCGAAGGTAATCACGGCGAGGATGTAAAGGAGCTGTATTATTATCTGGATAGTACGCCTACGCATTCGTACATGAAAATGCTGTATAAATATCCACAGCAGGAGTTTCCTTATGATTGGCTGCGCTCCGAAAACAAACGCCGTACCCGTAATGATCCCGAATTTGAACTGTTTGACACCGGGATATTTGACAAGGATGCCTATTTTGATGTTTTTACCGAATACGCCAAAAATGTGCAGGATGATATTCTGATCAAGATAACCGTACACAACCGCGGTGATCAGGACGCGACGTTAAATGTAATGCCAACCCTGTGGTTTCGTAATACCTGGAGCTGGGGATACAAGGACTATAAGCCTTATTTAGCTGCCAATGGGCAGGGAAAGATAGAGGTATCGCATAAAGATCTTGATCCTTTATGGCTACATACCGAAGGTTCGTGTAGTTTATTGTTTTGTGAAAATGAGACCGATACACGCCGCCTGTATAACTATGATAATGGGATTAAATATCCTAAAAGCGGTATTAACGATCATATAGTCCACGGGGCAGATACCATTAACCCCAGGAATACAGGTACAAAAGCTTCGGTTAATTACGATATAACCGTTGCCGCCAAACAAAGTGTAACCATACGTTTGCGGCTATCGCCTGATGCTAACTACAGCTTTGAGGATTTTGACCAGATATTTAATACCCGCATTGCTGAAGCCGATCAGTTTTATAATGACATACACGGCACTAAACAGACTGAAGATCGCAACCTGATACAAAGACAGGCTTTTGCGGGTATGTTATGGAACAAGCAGTTCTACTATTCCGATATCCGTCACTGGCTCAGAGGCGATCCGGCACAGCCTAAACCACCTGAGCAAAGAAAAAATGCCCGTAACAGTAAATGGATGCACCTGAATACCAGAGATGTGGTATCCATGCCCGATAAGTGGGAATACCCCTGGTTTGCGGCCTGGGATCTGGCCTTCCATTGTTTGCCACTGGCCAGGATCGATATGGTTTTCGCTAAAAACCAGCTGATACTGCTTACCCGCGACTGGTATATGCACCCCAACGGGCAGCTACCTGCTTATGAGTGGGATTTTAGCGATGGTAATCCTCCTGTGCATGCCATGGTTGCCTGGAGTGTTTATAAAACCGACAAAGAAGCCAATAATGGAAAGGGAGACACCTATTTTCTGGAAAGGATATTCCATAAGCTGATGCTCAATTTTACCTGGTGGGTAAACCGTAAGGATGCCTCGGGGAACAATGTTTTTGAAGGTGGTTTTTTGGGCCTGGATAATATTGGCGTTTTTGACAGGAATATGCATTTGCCTATGGGCCAGCATCTGGAGCAGGCCGATGGTACCAGTTGGATGGCCATGTACTCGCTCAATTTGCTGCGCATAGCTACTGAACTGGCTGAAAAAAATAAGGCCTACGCCGATATTGCATCCAAGTTTTTTGAGCATTTCATATACATCGTAGGGGCTATGTCAAACCTGGGCGATAATAATGAAGGCCTTTGGGATGACGAAGATGGATTCTTTTATGACCAAATTCGTTTTCCTGATGATGGTTCGATAAAAATGAAGGTAAGGAGCATAGTAGGGTTGATTCCCTTATTTGCTACCGAAGTGCTCAATGAAACTGATATAACCGATAGCCCGATATTCAGGGACCGTATGAAATGGTTTGCCGAAAACAGGCCCGACCTGGCATCACTGGTTTCGCGCTGGAACGAAAAAAGTGCAAATGGGAAGCATCTTATTAGCCTACTGCGGGGTTTCCGCATGAAATCCCTGCTTAAATATATGCTCGATGAAAATGAGTTTTTAAGCGATTATGGTATTCGTTCCTTGTCAAAATATCACCTGGAACACCCTTATCATGTTGCGGTGAACGGTGTGGAATTTGGTATTGCCTATACACCTGCAGAAAGCGACAGCGGCTTATTTGGGGGTAACAGTAACTGGCGTGGCCCTATCTGGATGCCCATAAATTACCTGATCATTGATAGTCTGCACCGGTTTTACGAGTACTATGGTGATGATTTTAAAGTAGAATGCCCTACAGGATCCGGTAATTATATGAACCTCAAAGAAGTGGCTAACGAACTTTATCGCCGGGTATCAAAATTGTTTTTACGTGATGATAAAGGCAACCGACCGGTATTTGGTAATTACCAAAAGCTGCAAACTGATCCTAATTTTAAGGACTATATACTTTTTTATGAATTTTTTGATGGCGATAATGGTCGTGGGGCCGGTGCATCCCATCAAACCGGCTGGACAGGATTAATTGCCAATTGTTTGTATGTGTGATTACTTTTTTTCTACACGTCATTGAGGAACGAAGCAATCTCTATGCTATACAGAGAAGATAGATATGAATAACTGACTTGCTTATGTAAAAATTGCTTAGTTCCTCGCAATTGAAGTGATGGGTAAAATCCTTCTCGGATTTTATTGTGTCTTTTTTACACAATAAAATTTATTTCATGCCGAAAATTATTTAGTTTTACTGTACCACTTATAAAAACTAAAAATTATCAGCATGAATTACAACAGGAGGAAATTTATTCAAAGCGCTGGTGCACTGGCGCTTGGCGGCATAGCTTTATCTGGCAGGGCCGGTACTTTATTAAGCAATGTAGAGGTTCAACATCCGGTAGGTTTGCAGCTGTATACATTTTTTGGCATCATTGACGAAGATGTAAAAGGCACCCTGACCAAAATCGCGGGTCTCGGTTACAAAGAAATGGAATCGGCATTTAGCAAAAAAGGCGGCTACTACGGCATGAGCCCAAAAGAGTTTAAAGCTATGGTGAATGATCTGGGTATGGCCTGGACATCACATCATGTACTGGGTGCCCCGTTCAAACTTCCTCCGGGAACAAAAATGCCTGTCGGTGCCGATGGCAAACCAATGGTGATACCCCCAATGAAAAACCTGCGGGACAATATGCAGCAACTTGTTGATGACGCTGCCGAAGGTGGCATCAGTTACCTGGTTTGCGCAAACTCGCCAACTGCTACACTTGATGAAATAAAATCGACCATTGAGGTGTTAAATAAAACAGGAGAAGCCACTCAAAAGGTAGGGATACAATTCGCTTACCATAATCACGATATGGAATTTCATGCGGTTGATGGCAAAGTACCGTACGATCTGTTGCTTAGTGAAACTGATCCTAAAAATGTAAAAATGGAGCTTGACCTGGCCTGGGCTATAAAAGGCGGTAAAGATCCGGTTGAAATGTTTAAACAGCACCCCGGACGTTTCCCGTTGTGGCATGTAAAAGACCTTGATGCAGGCCGGCAAAATATACTCCCGGTAGGCAGCGGTACTATCAATTTTAAACCCATTTTCGCCTCCGCAGCATCAGCAGGTATGCAGCACTTTTTTGTGGAGCATGACATGCCTAAGGACGCACTGGCAAGTGTAACCAGCAGTATTAGTTATTTGAAGAATACCTTGAAGGTATAGGTATTTACCCACCATTCTCCAACACGTCATTGCGAGGTACGAAGCAATCTCCGGTTTATATAGCCGCTCTGTATAGCTTAGAGATTGCTTCGTACCTCGCAATGACGCTTTTTTTACTGCAGTTCCCACTAAAAATAATTGAACCAATAACCACCCTTAACAATTCCATAATATATCAATATTTTGATTTAACACACGCTTTAAGTATCTTAAAGGCGCATTAAATCAAACTTATGGCAACAGTCCCTACAGAGCAGTTAAAAAGAGTATTAAAACCTGTTCACTTATGGGCAATAGCTGTTGGGCTGGTTATATCAGGCGAATATTTTGGCTGGAATTTAGGTTGGGCCGTATCGGGTACTATTGGCTTTTTGATAGCCACATTGGTTATTACGCTGATGTATATTACCTTTATTTTCAGCTATACAGAGCTTACCACCTCAATTCCACATGCAGGTGGCGCTTTTGCTTATGCCTACCGGGCAATGGGTCCCATTGGAGGATTAATAGCGGGTTATGCTACGCTTATTGATTTCCTTCTGGCATCGCCTGCTATAGCCATTTCGTTGGGGAGCTACCTGCATTTTTTATACCCGACTATTCCCATTATGCAATCGGCAATGTTGTTTAATGTGGCGTTTATTATCCTCAATATATCGGGGGTAAAAGAATCAGCTACATTTTCGGTATTCATTACCATATTGGCTGTCGCCGAATTATTGCTATATATGGGTATAGTATCACCGCATTTTAAAATGGATAACTATTTAAGCAATCCGATGCCATTTGGCTGGTCTGGAGTATTCGCAGCCTTGCCCTTTGCAGTTTGGTTTTACCTGGCTATAGAAGGAGTGGCCATGGTGGCCGAAGAAGTAAAGGAACCTAAAAAGAATATCCCACGAGGTTATATATCGGCATTGGCAACGCTGGTGTTTTTGGCCCTGGGTGTCATGATATTAACCGGTGGCATCACAGATTGGCGCAAACTCAGCAACCTTGATTATCCCCTACCTGAAGCCATTGGTATAGTTTTAGGCAAAACCAACGGACTTACCAAAATATTTGCCAGCATAGGCTTGTTTGGGTTGATAGCATCTTTACATGGTACTATTCTGGCATCGTCAAGGCAGGTATTTGCCATGGCTCGCAGCGGTTATTTGCCCAGAGGACTGGCCAATATCAACCATCGCTTTAAAACACCGCATTGGGCGCTTGTTGCCGGCGGTGTAGTTAGCTTTGCAGCCATTTATAGCGGTACTACAGCGCAGATCATTGTCCTTTCGGTACTTGGGGCTATTGTAATGTATATGATGAGCATGATGAGCTTATTTATCCTTCGCAAGAAAGAGCCACGGCTCGAACGGCCTTTCGCAGCACCATTTTACCCGGTGTTCCCGGCAACAGCGCTAATTATATCAGTGGTATGCTTGTTTGCCATCATCTATTTTAACGTACTCGTAAGTTTGATATTTTTTGCAGGATTGGTTGTTGTTATATTAACTTTTATGCTGATGGGAAAACATAAAGTACAGCTTACAGATGAATTTATGATGCCCGGCCCTGATTTTGCAAAATAATAATTATAAAGTGCCTAATGAGTGACCAATGAATTAATTAACCGGATAGAATGGCCTATAAGCATACCATACGCAACAAAGTATATAAGTTTAACGACCTGCGAACTTTGCTGGGCAAGGCCTCACCATACCGCTCGGGTGATGAGTTGGCGGGGGTGTGCGCCGAAAGCTATGAGGAGCGGATAGCAGCACAGATCACATTGGCTGACGTGCCTTTAAAAACATTTCTGAATGAGGTGGTGATTCCTTATGAACAGGATGAAATAACAAGGTTAATTATTGATAGTCATAATGTTACAACTTTTAACTTAATAAGCCATTTAACTGTTGGTGAACTGCGTGATTGGTTGTTAAGTGATGAAACAGACACACAAACATTGACTGATATTTCCTTTGGACTTACCCCCGAAATGGCAGCAGCAGTATCCAAACTGATGCGTAATCAGGACCTGATAGCGGTTGCTAAAAAATGTTCGGTGGTTACCAGTTTTCGGAATACGATAGGCTTAAAGGGACATTTCAGCACCCGTTTACAACCTAATCATCCAACAGATGACCCTAAAGGTGTTGCGGCAAGCATTATTGATGGTTTGCTGCATTGCAGTGGCGATGCGGTTATCGGTATTAACCCGGCTACAGATAGTCCTGCGGCAGTAAGCGGTTTATTACGGTTGATGGATAATTTTCGGAATCAATTTGATATACCTACACAAACTTGTGTATTAAGCCATATTACCACCACACTGCAACTCATTAATGAAGGCGCCCCGGTTGATCTTTGCTTTCAGTCAATAGCAGGAACAGAGCAGGCTAACACCAGTTTTGGTGTAAACCTGGGTTTAATTGAGGAGGCCTACCAGGCTACACTATCTTTAAACCGGGGAACTGTAGGCAATAACGTAATGTATTTTGAAACCGGGCAGGGTAGTGCCTTGTCTGCCAATGCTAATTTTGGGGTAGATCAGCAAACCTGCGAAGTAAGGGCTTATGCTGTGGCCAGAAAGTTTAAGCCATTACTGGTCAATACAGTTGTGGGTTTTATCGGGCCTGAATATTTATATGATGGCAAACAAATTATACGGGCCGCTTTAGAGGATCATTTTTGTGGAAAGCTGCTTGGTTTACCTATGGGAGTTGATGTTTGCTATACCAACCATGCTGAGGCGGATCAGGATGATATGGATAACCTGCTTACCTTGCTGGGCGTAGCTGGCTGTAATTTTATCATGGGTATTCCTGGTGCCGATGATATTATGCTCAATTATCAGTCTACCTCGTTTCATGATGCTTTGTACCTGCGTAAAGTGCTTGGTTTAAGGCCTGCACCCGAATTTGAGCGATGGCTCATCAAACAAGGGATAGTAGATTTTAAAGGAAATATGCTGCCGGTCAGTTCGTCGCATGGGTTATTGGGTGCTCATTTGGAAATTTGACTATGAAGAGAAACGTCCCACAGGAAATAGAATCATTAAAGGCACTGCAGGAGTTTACTTCGGCCCGGATAGCTATTGGACGAGTGGGTACCAGCATTCCTTTAAAGCAATCGCTGGAGTTTAAACTGGCTCATGCCCATGCCCGTGATGCGGTATATTCTGAGTTGGATATCAATAATTTAACTGATGTACTTAAACAATTTGATCTGCCCGTTTTACACCTGAACAGCAGAGTTAATGATCGCCGTCAATACCTGCAAAGACCGGATCTTGGACGTCGGTTAAATGATGGATCTCTTGATCTACTGCTTGATCACCGTCCGGAAACCGATATTGCTATTATTTTAGCTGATGGTTTATCGGCCACCGCGGTTAACGAAAACGCCGTAGGCTTATTACAGGCACTTATTCCGCAGTTATTAGCAGCAGGTTTTAAGCTGGCACCTATAAGTATGGTTGAACAGGGCAGGGTAGCCATTGGCGATGATATTGGTCATGGACTAAATGCAAAACTTTCCCTCGTGCTTATTGGGGAACGCCCAGGGCTAAGTTCGGCAGATAGTCTGGGTGCATATCTTACTTATAATCCAAAACCAGGCCTTACCGATGAGATGCGTAATTGCATATCCAACATCAGGCCCGGCGGCTTAATCTACAAAAAAGCAGCTAAAAAAATATTTTACCTGACTAGTGAAGCTTTTAAACGTAAGCTATCGGGTGTGGATTTAAAGGATAACGCAGGGTTACTGGAAAGCCATTGAAAGCATAAAGCCAAAGGCAAAAAGCTCAAAACCATTACTATGTTTAACTTTCAGCCTTAGGCTTTCAGCTTTTCCGCTTATTTCTTTCTCGCTTCAATAGTTCCATTAAAAGAAATAGGAGTGCGGTTACTGCTGATCACCTGTAATGATGCATAACCGTCTGATGATATGCTAAGCATCATGGATTGTACATCTCGCCAGTCGCTAACGTTTTTATCTTTGCCGATTGGTTTTATGGTAACAGTCCAGCCTCCTTTTTTACCTGCTTTTGAATTATAAGTAAAATGGGTATTAGTAAATTTGATACCACCCTCGGTAGGGTTATAAGGCGCAGCATATGATCTGCCAAAATAAGGTAAGAATGCGATAATGGTATCTTTAGATACTACCAGGTCATAATTAGAAGTTAATGACATACTGGCGCCCCTGGAAGGGATGACATAGTTAGCATTGAATATATAGTTTTGGGCTTCAACCATACTCTTAATTTCGGCAACATGAGCGGCTTTTTTGTCCTTACGGGTGGTTTGTGCATAAGCCACATTTAAACTTATAAAAGCCAGCACCAATAATATTGATATTTTCTTTAATGATTTCATAATTAAGTATTTGATGGTTAGACGATGAAGTAGTATTTAGGTTTAATTACATCAAATTTAATCATTATTTAAAACAAAAAAGCCACCCGTTTATGAGGGTGGCTTTGAAATATTTAAGCTGCTATTTTATATTAAATTAACGCTGCGGTTAACAAATTCAGTAAGCTCGGCACCGGTTAATAAGCCTTGCGAAAGCAGGGCCAGGTCAAACGCCTGTTTTGAAAGTTGTGCCTGTACTTCTTCACTCTCTTCCTGCAATATGCGGGTGATTAGTTTGTGGTTGCCATTTACAACTACCTTATAATTATCGGGCATGTTGCCGTAAAAGCCCATACCGCCGCCCATAGCTGCCATATCTTTCATGCGGCGCATAAACTCATCCATGGTAACAGTTACCGGTAACTCATCTGGGTTAAGACTTTCCAGCTCAACCTTGTAGGCAGGTTTATTAATGGCTTTGTCGAAGATGGTTTTTACTGTGGTCGCTTGCTCTTCGGTTAAAATGTGCTCTAATGCATCATCTTTTTTGATCAGTTTATCAGCAACATCAGCGTCAACACGTTTTAAGGATGTTTTTTCAAGCTTTTGCTCCAACTGACTAATGAAGTGGTTATCAATCGGCGAATTCATCACCAATACATCATAACCCTTTTTACCGGCCGACTGGATAAAAGCATCCTGTTTTGATGGGTCATTGGTGTAAAGGTAAATCAGTTGACCGTCTTTATCCGTTTGTATGGCTTCAACCTTGTCTTTATATTCGGCTAAAGTAAAGTTCTCCTTTTGGGTGTTGCTAACCAAAACAAAGTCTTTAGCCTTATCATAAAACTTGTCTTCGCTAACCATGCCGTATTTAACAAACAAGCCAATGTCGGTCCATTTTTCTTCGTAAGATTTACGGTCAGTTTTAAACAGCTCTGCCAATTTATCAGCAACTTTTTTGGTGATATAGCTATTGATCTTCTTAACATTGCTATCAGCCTGTAAAAAGCTGCGTGACACATTAAGCGGAATATCCGGTGAATCAATAACGCCATGTAGCAGCATTAAAAACTCAGGAACAATATCTTTTACCTCATCGGTAATAAATACCTGGCGCGAGAATAATTTAATCTTGTTCTTTGATACCTCAAAGTCGTTCTTCAGCTTAGGGAAATACAATACACCAGTTAAGTTGAAAGGATAATCAACATTTAGGTGGATCCAGAACAATGGGTCTTCACTGAAAGGATAAAGCGTTTTGTAGAAGTTAAGGTAATCTTCGTCTTTTAATTCAGATGGGGCTTTTGTCCAGATAGGATTGGTTTCATTGATGATATTATCAACCTCAACTGAAGTATATTTCGGATTGCCTTCTTCGTCAACGCCATCCTCAACAGATTCGGTTTTTGTACCAAATTTGATAGGTACAGGTAAAAATTTACAGTATTTGTCTAATATCTCCTGTAGTTTATACTTACTTAAAAACTCTTCCGATTCGCTATTGATGTACAGGGTGATCTCGGTACCGCGTTCTTCCAATACACCTTCGCCAATTTCAAACTCTGTGCTGCCATCGCATACCCAGTAAGCTGGTTCTGCGCCTTCCTGGTATGATAAGGTTTGGATCTCTACCTTATCGGCCACCATAAATGCAGAATAGAAACCTAAACCAAAACGACCGATGATCTCATTGGCATCTTTGGCTTCTTTAAATTTTTCAACAAACTCAGTAGCACCCGAAAATGCTATCTGGTTAATGTATTTCTTGATCTCCTCGGCGGTCATACCCAAACCGTTATCAGATATGGTGATGGTTTTTTTCTCCTCGTCAAATGCTATTTCAACACGCAGATCACCAAGTTCGCCGTTGTATTGCCCTAAGGAGGCCAGGCGTTTAATTTTTTGGGTAGCATCTACCGCGTTTGATACCAGCTCGCGCAAAAATATCTCATTATCTGAGTAAAGAAATTTCTTAATTATCGGAAAAATGTTTTCGGTGTGGATCGAAATGCTGCCTTTTTCTTGCATAATATTATAATATGATTGATTTAATATGATTTTCACCCTGCAACCATCAATGCATGTTCCAAAGGTGATATTTTGTCAAATTGGCAGTGTTAGTTTAACTTATGGCCATCAAAAATGCATTAAATGCCGTATATAAATTATCCTTTGTTGTTATATCTGCAATACTGCCATCAACGGCCATTTTTGAACGGATAAAGGAGATCAGTAAAGTTGCATCATCAATAACTTTAGCTGTTAAAGCGCCTAAAGTTAGCAGGAGGGATGCGTGGGCATAATTGCCACCCAGCGAGGCTGTGATAAGCGCCACAGGTTTATCAACAAACAAACTGCTGGAAACCATCCAATCCAGCATGTTTTTAAGCTGACCGGGCACGCCAAAGGCATATTCAGGTGTGCAAATAATAATCCCATCTGCATCAGCTAAAAGCTGGCGCAACTCCGCAACAGCGGCTGGTGGGTCATCCGTATCCAAACCCGGATCAAAAGGCGGTATTTGGGCCAGCCCACTGTAAATAGTATAACTGATATTTGCAGGAGCAAGGCTGCCCAGATATTTCAGAATATGGTGATTGGAAGAACCGGATCGAAGACTGCCTGAAATTGCAAGAACACCCCGACCCCCTAAAGGGGGAGTTACAAAGTTTAATTTATCTTTTTCCATCAGTCTAATCAAAAAGTTCCCCCTTCAGGGGTTAGGGAGCTTATATAAACTGCAGTATAAACGACGAACCTTTACCCTCGGTTGATTGTACCTGGATGTTTCCTTTATGCAGCAGCATGATCTGTTTACACAAACTAAGCCCTATACCGCTGCCGGTTTTACGGGTACTAAAAAACGGTATAAATATTTTGTCGAGCAGTTCAGGCGGCATACCTAAACCGTTATCAGTTACTTTTACCAGGGTTTTACTATTGCTCTGAATTTCTCCGGACAATACGATACGTGGTGCTTCACGGTCTTTAACGGCTTCAATGGCATTAACCACCAGGTTTATCATTACCTGCTCAATCAGGTTAATATCTGCCTGGATGGCCAGGGTTGGGTCGCGCAGTATAATTTCAAGTTCAATGTTCTTCTTCTCCAGCGTTGGCCTCATCAGGCTGTTTAGGTTTTCAAACAAATCGCGCACCATGATCTTATTCAAATCGAGCTTGGTTATTTTATTGAGGCTGCGGTAACTTTCTGTAAACTTAAGTAAGCCCTCACTACGTCTTTTTATGGTATCAATGCCCAACTCCAGATCTTCCAGTTCGCTGCTTTGAACACTATTGGCAATTTCGGGGCTTTGCAGGCGGTTCTTCAATGTATCGGCCAGTGACGAAATAGGGGCAACAGAGTTCATGATCTCGTGGGTCATTACATTCAGCAATTTTTGCCATGCTTTTGATTCTGTTTCGTCGAGCGCTTCGCTTACATTCTGGAAAGCTATCAGCTTGTATAAAATATCATCGCTGCGCATTACACTGGCGGTTATTAAAATTTTAACCAGCTGCTGGTTGCGGGTTATGGTTATAATTTTGCTATCGCCAGGTTTTACTTTGATCAATTCAAGGTACAAAGCGGGTTCGCGCTTTTCAAGTGAGTGAACTGTTTTAAGATAGGGAATACTGATCAGGTTTTTAAAGGCCTCGTTTATCCAGCTTATGCTGCCTGTTTCTTCTTCGAACGATAAAATTCCGGTATCAACCAGTTCCAGTATCTTTTGCAGGTAATGGTACTGTGTTTCCCGTTCCCGGCTAATGAGCTTAAACGTGGTATTGATGTCATTAAATCCTTTGCGCAGCGGCTTAAGTTCATTAGGAGCACGGCGTACATCAAAATGTCTCGAAAAATCGCGGTAGTGTATGGATTCTACAAACTGGTTTACTTCTTCCTGCGCTTTTTTCTGAAAACGGATCATTTCGATAACCGCGTAAGTTACCAATGGTATAAATATAACCAGGTACAGGTACAAGCCCTTAACGGTAACAAATGCTGCCGCGATGAGGGCCAAAAACATCAGGAACACACGCAGCAACAGCCGCCATTCATATCGGTTAAATATCATATTTGCTTAATCTGCGGTATAAGGCCGTACGGGTTAATCCCAGTTCCTTGGCCGCCCTGGTAATATTGCCATTATGTTTTTCAATAACCCTTAGTATGGCATTTTTTTCCAGGGTGCTTAACTGTATATTGTCGTCGTCGACAACAGTGTCTGTGGCCGTCTCTAAAATAGAAAATATAAGATCGTCGGGTCTTAGTATATGATCATCGGCCATAATAACGGCCCTTTCAATAGTATACTGTAATTCGCGTACATTGCCCGGGTAATTGTATGATTTTAGTTTTTGCAAAGCTGCAGCATCAAAATCCACGGATGGTTTAAGGTATTTGCTGGCATACAATTTGGCAAAGTGCCTGGCCAGTATGGTGATATCCTCATTACGCCTGCGCAGTGGCGGCATATTGATCTCAACGGTATTAATACGGTAAATCAAATCCTTACGAAACCGGTTTTCATTAGCCAGCTCATGCATGGGTACGTTAGTAGCACAAATAAGCCTGATATCGATATCAACGGCTTTATTGGTGCCCAAACGGGTTACCTGGCGGTTTTGTAGTATGGTGAGCAGCTTGGCTTGTTGTTGCAGGGTAATGTTACCAATTTCATCCAAAAATAACGTACCGCCCTGGGCATCTTCAAACCGCCCGGTACGGTCTTCGCGCGCATCAGTAAAAGCTCCTTTTTTATGACCAAAGAGCTCGCTTTCAAATAAAGTATCGGTAAGTGCGCCTACATCAACTTTAATAAAAGGTTTATCAGCCCGTAATGACCGCTCATGTATGGCTTTGGCCATAAGATCCTTACCGGTGCCATTTTCGCCAAGGAGCAAAATATTGGCATCGGTAGGGGCAATTTTATTCACTTTGTAAAAAATATCCTGCATCACTTCCGATTCGCCCAGAATGGAGGTATCACCGGCAGTACTTTTTACAGCTGTCTTGGTGGTTTTTACCCCTTCTTTTTTATCTAAAAGTTCTTTTATGGTAGCAATCAGTTTTTCGTTATGCCAGGGTTTTACAATAAAATCATTAGCTCCCTCTTTTAATGAGCGTACCGCAAGATCAATATCACCATAAGCAGTTATCATGATAACGCTAACATTGGGTTTCCAGTCCTTTACTTTTCGCAACCAATATAAACCCTCATTGCCTGTGTTAATAGCGCTGTTAAAGTTCATATCCAACAAAACAAGATCAACCTCGTTACGCTGTAGCAACCAGTTTAAGTTCTCCGGATTTTTTTCGGTAATCACTTCCTGCGCCTCTGTTTTTAATAAAAGCTTAACCGCGGTTAGCACATCCGGGTCATCGTCAACAATTAATATAGTTGCTTTTTTAAGTATCATTTAATAACTTTTAAATTTTTAAAGATTATGGTTTAAAAGTCACAGTATACGCATTTGTTACTATGAATTGTTAACCTTGGTACATGAATCAAATTATTTGTGCAAATTAATAATTGAATGCTTAAATTTCATACCAGTTATGATAATACAAGTATTAAGCTGTAAATCAACTATGAATGCTTAATGCAGGCCATGTGCATCTTAATCTACTGTATCATAACCGAACACTTGCTGTAACAGAAGCGTACGCTTCAATTGCTTATTTTGTGTTTAATGTACTGAAATACAGTATTTTAATTTGTGGCATATCTTTTTGTAACTACTATTCAAAATATAATAAACTACAGTGGACAGAAAAATTGAAAAAAAGACCTGGAACAGTAAACGGATATTAACAATTGCGGGCATAACAGGCATTGTTTTATTAGTTGGCGGAAGCATTTATTTTACATCGGGTAAAAGTAAACTTGATGTTGATACCGAACGCATAACCATTAGTACTATTACAAAAGGCCCATTTCAGGAGTTTATACCTGTAAATGGCGTGGTAATGCCCCTTACAACTATTTTTCTTGATGCTACTGAAGGTGGTTTGGTGGAAGAAAAGTATGTGGAAGACGGTGCAATGCTAAAAAAAGGTGATCCTATTTTAAAATTAAGCAATGTTGATGAAGAATTAAACCTGGCCACCCAGGAGTCGCAGGTATTTGCTGAGCAAACCCAAATGCAGATATCACACAACAATGCATCACAGGCTACCATTACCAAACTCAATACCATGGCCGATGTAGATAATGCTTTTAAAGAAGCTGAACGGATCTACAAATTAGATAAAAGGCTTTATGATCAAAAAGCAATTGGGTTACAGGAGTATCAATCGGCTAAAAATACGTATGATTACCAGCTTAACCGCAGAAGGTTAGCTATACAAATATTAAAGCAGGATACCACGCTTGTTAAACAGCAGGATCAGCAGGCTCAGGAGCATTATACACAAATGAAAGCTGCCCTGGCGCTGATGCGCAAAAAAGTTGCAGGCCTTACTTTAAGAGCGCCAATTGATGGTCAGTTAACCTCCATGGACGCCGAGGTTGGCCAGAACAAAAATAAAGGCGAACATCTGGGTCAGATCGACGTACAATCCGGCTTTAAAGTGAGGGTTGATATTGATGAGCATTATTTATCACGTATATATACCGGCTTAAAAGGTGATTTCTCTTTTGCCGACAAAACATATAATCTGGTTATCAAAAAGGTATACACGCAGGTAAAAGCAACCGGCAGTTTCGTGGTTGATATGCAGTTTGTAGGCACGGTGCCTAAAGGCATACGTAAAGGCCAAACCTTGCAGGTAAGGCTTGCACTGAGCGATGAAACCCAGGCGGTATTGGTACCTAAGGGTGGTTTTTACCAGCAAACAGGAGGCAACTGGATATTTAAAGTGAGCGAAGACGGTAAGCGTGCTTATAAAGTTGATATTCAGCTTGGAAGACAAAGCCCTGATTATTATGTAGTAACCGAAGGTTTAAACCCGGGTGATAAGGTAATTACCTCGAGCTATGAAACTTATGGAGATATACAGGAACTCATATTAAAAAAATAAATTGACAGTAGCCTGCAACGGAAAGTCATTATAAAACATCATATATAAAACTAATTAACTAAAAAAATCAGGTCTATCCGCTACATAACGGAGACGATTTAGGAGGCACCAATGATAAAAATTACAAATCTCGAAAAATTCTACCGTACAGAAGAGGTAGAGACCATAGCTTTAAATAAGCTATCCATTGAAATTGCAACCGGCGAATTTGTGGCCATTATGGGCCCGTCTGGCTGTGGTAAATCAACATTGCTCAATATTTTGGGTATGCTTGATGATCCGGATGCAGGGAGCTATGTTTTTAACGATATAGAAGTTGCGCACTTTACAGAGCGTAAACGTGCTGATCTGCGCAAGCATAACATTGGGTTTGTATTTCAAAGTTTTAACCTTATTGATGAGCTTACCGTATTTGAAAACGTAGAACTGCCCTTAATTTACACAGGTGTAGCAGCAGCTGAAAGAGTAAAAAGGGTAGAAGAGGTACTTGACAAAATGCAGATCATGCATCGCCGTAACCATTACCCGCAACAGTTATCGGGTGGTCAGCAACAGCGTGTGGCTATTGCCAGGGCTGTGGTTAACAAACCTAAACTAATACTTGCGGATGAGCCTACAGGTAACCTTGACAGCAGCAACGGTAACGATGTAATGGAATTACTTACCGACCTGAACGAACAAGGAACTACCATCATTATGGTTACTCACTCTGAACATGATGCCCGTTACAGTCACCGTATTATACGCCTGCTTGATGGTCAAAGTGTTATGGAGAATATAATGGTTTAAATCAGGATCATCCCCCCAAAAGAAAATAGTTTATATAAGTTAATAAGTGCCTCGCTTTCCCTTCCCTCAACGGGAGGGGTTAGCTTGAGTTTTTCCGTTTTTTATTTTGGGGCAGTCCGCCGGTATATTTTGGGGAATGATGGAGGGTGGTTTATAATTGGCAGTTTACCTATTAATATTTTAATAAGATGATTAGGAATTATATAAAAACAGCCTTTCGGAGCCTTAGAAAAAACAAAGGATTTACCGCTATAAATATCCTGGGCCTGGCTTTGGGCCTGGCAACCTGCCTGCTCATTGTTTTATATGTGCTTGATGAGCTAAGCTATGACAGGTATAATGCCAAATCGAACCGGATATACCGTGTTAATGAAGACCTGAAACTTGGCGAAAATAACGTGCTTTATGCCGTTTGCATGCCACCCCTGGCCAAAACCTTAAAGGCCGAATATCCTTATGTTGAAAATGCTGTACGGCTAAAAAATGCCGGCACATCACATGTAAAAAAGGGCAACTTTAATATATCAGAAAATAAGATAGCTTTTGCCGATCCTTCTTTGTTTGATGTGTTTACACTGCCCATGATCAACGGCAATCCTGCATCGGCTTTAATTGAGCCAAACAGTGTTGTAGTTACCGAAACTACAGCCAAAAAATATTTTAACAGCATAAATGTTGTTGGTAAAACCTTGTTGTTTAATGATAATACGCTTTGTAAAGTAACAGGTGTAATAAAAGATATTCCTAAGCAATCACATTTTAATTTCGACTTTTTTATTTCCATGTCTTCATGGCCCGATAGCCGCTCGAACGAATGGTTGCGGAGCGATTATAATACCTATGTCCTGTTAAAAAATCCTGCTGACGCTAAAAAACTGGAGGCAAGTTTTCCGGAGCTATTAAAAAAATTCAGCGGTGCGCAGATGCAGGCCCAACTTAATATGAGCATTGACGCCTTTGAAAAAAGCGGCAGCTTTTTCAGGATGAATTTAACACCACTTACAGATATTCACCTGCACTCAAACCGGAGCGGTGAACTGGGGCCTAACAGTACAACGCAATATGTTTATATATTTTCGGCAATAGCCATTTTTATACTTTTAATAGCCTGTGTTAATTTCATGAACCTATCCACCGCGCGTTCGGCAAGCCGGGCCCGCGAGGTTGGTGTACGTAAAGTTTTAGGTTCGCCACGTAAATACCTGATCGCCCAGTTTTTAACCGAATCAATTTTGGTAACGTTCATGGCTACGGTAATTGCTTTTATTGCGGCTGTGGCATTGCTTCCCTTATTTAACCAGTTATCAGGCAAAGAAATACTGATCAATACGCAATCTCTGGTTTGGATGGTGCCTTGCCTGTTGTTTATCGTTGTATTTATAGGTGCGCTTTCTGGCTCATACCCGGCCTTTTATCTCTCGGCTTTTCAACCAATTGATGTATTAAAGGGCAAGTTGGTTGCTGGTTTTAAAGGTGGCTGGCTCCGGAGTTTTCTGGTGGTTTTCCAGTTTTCCATATCTATTTTTCTAATCATTGGTACGCTGGTTGTCTATAATCAGCTAAATTATATCCAAACCAAAAACCTGGGCTATAATCGCAGCCAGGTGCTTATAGTGCAAAATATTTTTGAACTGAATAAACAGGCCAAAATATTTAAACAGGAGGTAAAAGAAATTCCCGGGGTTATAAACGCCACCATGACGGGTTTCCTGCCAACATCAAACTGGAAAAGCACCGCTATTTATTTCAAAGATGCTTCGCTTGATCAAAAAAGATCCATGTTCCCACAGAACTGGGAGATAGATGAAGATTATGTATCCACACTGGGTATGAAGATGGCTTCGGGGCGCAGCTTTTCAAAGGATATGCAAACAGATTCGACAGGTATTGTAATTAATGAATCGGCAGCTAAATTCCTGGGTTTTAATAACGCTGTAAATAAGACCCTGTACAAAAGCTTAGGTGGTAAGCAGACTTTAGATAATGTAAAGCAATACCATGTAATAGGGGTAGTGAAGGATTTTAATTTTAGTTCGTTGAGGGAAAATGTGGGCCCGGTTGTTATGACACTTGCAGAAAATAACGGCGCGTTGAGCATCCGCGTAAATACTTCAAACTTGCCGGCCCTGCTATCACAAATAAAAGATAAATGGAAGGGATTATCGCCCAACGTACAGATCAACTATTCATTTATGGATCAGGAGTTTGATGCCTCATATCGCACCGAACAACTTACCGGAAAAATCGCTATAGTGTTTACCACTTTGGCTATTGTAATTGCTTGTTTGGGTCTGTTTGGTTTAGCTGCCTATGCCGCAGAGCAACGTACAAAAGAGATCGGTATCCGTAAAGTATTGGGGGCCAATGTATCGGCTATTGTAAGCATGTTATCAAAAGACTTTATGAAGCTGGTATTTATATCCATTTTAATAGCATCACCACTGGCCTGGTACTTAATGACTAAATGGTTACAAGACTTTGCTTACCGCATAAACATTCAATGGTGGGTTTTGGTATTGGCGGGTGTGGCAGCATTATTCATCGCATTTATTACAGTAAGTTTTCAATCAATTAAAGCAGCCATAGCAAATCCGGTTGATAGTTTGAAGAATGAGTAATGTAATTGGTAGTGAGGACCGGGGATCGTGTTGTGTGTTCTCAAACAATTTAGGTTTTGGAAATTAGAATTTAAGAAAGACATGTTTAGAAATTACATCAAAACAGCCTGGCGAAACTTAGTTAATAAGAAGTTTTATAGCGCCATAAATATCATAGGACTTACCATTGGTTTAGCCGTGGGGATGCTTATTTTACTTTGGGTACAAGACGAACTAAGCTTTGACCGCTTTAATTCAAAAGCCGACCAGATATATAAAGTTAATGCCTCTATTGGTAGTGGTGTAAGCAAGCAGGTATGGCCATGGGCCCCGGCGCCGGTAGCTGCTTATGCTTTAAAGGAAGTACCCGGTGTTGTTAGCGCGGTAAGGGTAATTACCAATTCTGATTATACTGTTTTCAGGTATAAGGATAAATTGCTCAAGGAAGATTACGGAAAATTATCATGGGTTGATGATGCCTTTTTTAAGGTGTTTGACTATAAATTATTAAAAGGAAATGTAAATAACCCTTTTCCAAATGACCAGTCGGTTATAATTACTGAAAGCACAGCTAAACGCTATTTTGGAAATGCAGATCCAATTGGTAAAACCATCACTGGTGATAGCAGGTATCCTTATGTAGTTTCGGGTGTACTGGCTGATTTTCCGGCCAACTCAAGTATAGATGGTGACATGTTGTTTTCTATGAATATAAAGAAAAAACAATATAATGGTAATGGCTATTGGAAAGCAATGGACGAAGATTGGGGTAATTATTATGCCCAGACCTTTTTATTGGTAAGGCCCGACGCTTCAACAAAAACCATCGGCGAAAAATTGACACAAATTCATTTTAAACACCACCAGGGTATAAAACCAACTGATGGCATATTTATGCTTCAGCCGCTTACTCAAATACACCTGTATAACCCTGATGGTTCATCAGCCGGTATGCAGATAGTAAAGGTATTTTCAATTGTGGCTATACTGATATTGCTGATAGCCTGTATCAACTACATCAACCTGTCAACTGCGCGTTCCATGATGCGTGCTAAGGAAGTAAGTGTGCGTAAAATAATAGGCGCCGAAAGAAAGCATTTATTTATACAGTTTATAATTGAAACTATTTTATGCTTTGCCATAGCGCTCTTACTGGCTTTCTGTGTTATATATGCCGTAATGCCGGTTTATAATAGTATTGCGGGTAAGCAAATGCGTTTTGACTTGTTTAATGCTCGTGTATGGCAGGTAATAGCGATTACTATAGCGGCTACACTTGTAGCTTCGAGCATATACCCGGCGTTGTTACTTTCATCATTTAAACCCATTAACGCGTTAAAAGGTAAAATATCCGGCACGGGCAATGCCACTTTTAGAAAGGTACTGGTGGTTTGTCAGTTCGCGTTCTCTATTGGGTTGATTATTGGAACTATCGTGATTAATAAGCAATTAAATTATATACAGCAAAAGCAATTAGGGTACGATAAATCATACGTTTTTGGTTTGCAGATGCATGGCATGCAGGATCATTATGAAGCCATAAAGGCCGACTTATTGAATAATCATGCCATAACCGGTATAACTACCGGCGATGGCAATATTGTAAACAACGGCAGTACTACCAGTGATACAGATTGGGATGGCAAAGACCCTAACATGAGTTTTTTGGTACACCCTTACGGTATCGATAAAGACTATCTGAATTTATTTAAAATAAAGTTTGTAAGCGGTGGTAATTTTACCGGGGCCAAATCTGATTCGGCTCATTGGATCCTGAATGAGACCGCTGTAAGACTTGCTGGTATTAAAGACCCGGTTGGCAAACGGTTTAAATTTCATGATACTAACGGAATTATTATTGGGGTTGTAAAGGATTTTCATGTTGCCTCATTAAAACAGGCCATTGAACCTGTAATTTTTAATTACCGGGCAAGTACATGGCAATTGTTTGTAAAAACAACAGGTAAAGATGCACCGGCAGCAATCAAGGCCGTTGAGAAGTTTTGGAAGCAATACAATTCAACCTTTCCATTTGAGTATAAATTTCTGGATGATGATTATAATGAACTCTACAAATCGGAACAGCATACAGCTACGTTATTTGACGTTTTTGCCGGCATAGCCATATTTATTTCATGCCTTGGTTTGTTTGGTTTGGCAACTTACACCGCGCAGGTAAAGGTTAAGGAAATAGGTATCCGTAAAGTATTGGGAGCGAGTGTTGCCAATATCACAACTATGCTTTCAAAAGACTTTCTGGTACTTGTAGTGATCGCTATAATAATAGCATCGCCAATTGCCTGGTATGCCATGAATAAATGGTTACAGGATTATGTTTATCGAACAGAATTGCATTGGTGGATCCTGGCTATAGCCGGTAGTACAGCCATTTTGGTCGCTTTTATAACTATTAGTTCTCAGGCAATTAAGGCAGCTTTAAATAACCCGGTAAAAAGCCTACGTAGTGAGTAGTGAGTAGTGAGTAGTGAGTAGTGAGTAGTGAGTAGTGAGTAGTGAAAAATGCCGGGTAAGTTAGAGTTTAGGTTTTAGGATTAAGGATTTTCGTTTAAATATCTTCATTATGTTAAAAAGTTATGTAGTTATTGCTTTCAGAAATATCCGGCGTAATTTGAGTTACGCATTCCTGAATGTTTTTGGGCTTACCCTGGGTATTGCGGCCTGCCTTGTTATTTTTTTAATAGTGAGGAATGAACTTGGTTATGACACATACAATACTAAAGCGAACCGTACTTACCGGGTAACATTACATGCTCTTGATTTCAACGCCAACGTATCATTGGCCATTATACCGGCTATACGTACAGATTTTCCCGAACTGGAGGCAACTACGCAAGTTTTTTACAGACGTGATGCTGTGGTTAAAGTAGGCGATAACCGGTACAGTGAAAAAAGTTATGCCTTTGCTGATGAACAGATCAATAAAGTTTTTGATTACCATTGGCTTACCGGTGATGCGAATACTGCGCTGCAGCAACCCAACAGTGTTGTACTTACAGAAACCATTGCAAAGAAGTATTTTGGTAAACAGAATGCTATGGGGCAGGTCATTAATCTTGATAATAGATTGAACCTTAAAGTTACCGGGATTATTCAAGATCTGCCCGGCAATACCAGTTTACCTTTAGAGTTCATGGTATCGTTGGCAAGCATCCAAAAAAACCTGGAGGGGGCTATGCATAATTTCTGGGCAATTCCCGGTGCAAGTTATGCCTATATTGTAATCCCGCCTAATTATTCCATCCATCAGCTCGAAAAAAAGATGCCTGGTTTTATCAAAAAAAATTGGGGTATCGATATAGCTAAAGCCGCTGTTATGCCTTTACAGCCATTAAAAGAAATTCATTTCGATCAGCGCTATATTAATAATATTGTAACCCCCACATCAAGAGATACTTATTGGGCATTAGTGGGTGTAGCATTGCTTATTATCATTACAGCCTGTATCAATTTTATAAACCTTGCAACAGCCCAGGCTATAAGGCGCTCAAAAGAAGTTGGGGTGCGTAAGGTGTTGGGTGCAACCCGTTCGCAGCTCATCAGGCAGTTTATGGGCGAAACCACGGTGCTCGTTCTTATATCGGTGATATTGGGAGTGCTCCTGTGCGCTACTTTCCTTACCCAGGCGGGAAAATGGATGTCAATTAATATTGATACCAGCCAATTACTTCAGCCCATTGTTATGAGCTGGATAGCGACCATAACTTTGTTGGTTATTTTGCTGGCGGGCTTGTATCCTTCTTTTATTCAATCGGCATTTCAGCCCGTTGATTCCCTTAAAAATAAGGCGGGTGTTTCATCCCGTGGCTTAACCCTGCGCAAAAGTTTGGTAATTGCTCAGTTTGCCATTTCTCAGATCTTAATTGTAGGAACACTGGTCGTTGCCCATCAGATGGACTTTTTTGAAAACCAGGACCTGGGTTTTAATAAGGAAGCCGTTATTTCTGTTAACCTGCCTGATCAGGTCAAACGCGAAGTTTTTAAACAACAACTGGAAAGTTATCCAGGTGTAAAAGACCTTAGTTTTTCATCAGGTGCACCAAGTTATAATGACTCCTTTACCAGTTTTTCTTCGCCCGAACTGGGATTTACAAAGGATAATGTTACAGAGGTGAAATTTATTGATGAAAAATATACCGACATGTTTCAGTTGAAAATGCTGGCAGGCGAAAAGATCATTAAAAAGAATGAAAAAGACACCACACACCATGTGGTTATTAACGAAACCATGTTGCAGGCATTAGGTATGCATGACCCGCAAAAAGCCATTAATAAACATGTAATCTTAAATGGCAATCAAAACTCTACCATTATTGGTGTTGTACAGGATTTTCAAAGCGAATCAAAACATAAAAAACGCAGAGCTTGCGTATTGGAGTACAGTGCAGATAACCTTTTTGCCGCCAGCATTCGTATACAGCCAACCTCAATGAGCAAAACCATTGCCTACATAGGCAAGCAATGGTCAAAACTGTTTCCTGATAACCTGTTTCAGTATGAATTTATTGACGAGCATATTGCTGCAATGTACAAACAGGAGCAAAAAGTATATACCGCTTTCCAGCTGTTCTCATACATAGCTATTTTAATAGGCTGTTTAGGGTTGTATGGGTTAATTGCCTTTGCTGCATCACAACGTACTAAAGAAGTAGGCATTCGCAAGGTACTGGGAGCATCTTTATATAGCATTGTTAACCTCTTTACCCGTGAGTTTATCTTTTTAATAGGGATAGCATTCCTGATAGCGGCCCCACTTGGTTATTATGTAATGCATAACTGGTTGCAAAACTTTGCCTATCACATTAATATAGGTCCTGGGATATTTATTATAGCCATAGGCACATCATTCCTGATAGCAGGCATCACCATAGCTTACCAGGCTATAAAAGCAGCCACTATAAATCCCACAAAAAGTTTAAGAAATGAATAGAAGCAGAAAGCTTAAAGCGGAAGGCAGAAAGCTTTTTAATATTTAGTAACGAATCACAGCGTAGAGCTTTAAGCCTTCAGCTTTATGCTTTAAGCTCCAAAAAAAGTATCATGATAAAAAACTATGTAAAAATAGCTTTCAGGAACCTTTGGCGCCACAGAAGCTTTTCACTCATCAATATTATAGGGCTTGCTATCGGTATGACCGCTTGCTTTTTAATTTTCATGTATGTGAAATTTGAGCTGAGTTATGATAATTTTAATCAAAACTCCGACGAAATTTACCGGGTGGTTTCGGACATTAAGACGCCAACCGAAACACTTCACTGGCCATCGTCAATTGCGCCAATAGGGCCCGCGCTGCAACAGGATTATCCTGAAATTAAAGCCAATACAAGGATATTTGGCACTGGATTTTTGGTTCAGTACGGCGATTCGAAATTTCAGGAGAACAATATGCAGTTCGCGGAGCCGTCGCTATTTAAGATGTTTACTTTCCCGGTAATAAAAGGCGATGTAAATAAGGCATTTCAAGCACCCTTTACGGTGATAATGACCGAAACCGCTGCTAAGAAATATTTTGGCAGCGCCGATGCCGTTGGTAAATCATTAATACTTGACAGTAAGAATCCGGCATCGGTAGTGGCTGTAATAAAAGATGTTCCGGCAAATTCACATTTCAAGTTCGATATGCTGGTTTCCTTATCAACTCTTGAAAAACAGAATCCGGGAAGGCTAAACCAGTGGGGTAACTTTGGTAACTACACCTATATCATGCTATCTAAAGGGTATGATTATCATAAACTACAGGCGCGTATGCCGGCATTTGTAAACAAGCATTACAGCGCCAATGACAAAAAACAGGGCATGGATTACGATTATTTTCTGGAGCCGTTAAAAGATGTTTATATGGTATCAAAAAGAGGAGCACCTGAATCCGGAAATTTATATAATGTTCGTATTTTTTCGATCATCGCGGTTTTTATACTCCTAATAGCATGTATCAATTTTATCAACCTAACAACGGCAAGAGCTACAGAGCGGGCAAAGGAAGTAGGTATCCGTAAAGTGATAGGTGCTGTAAGGCAACAGTTAACCATTCAGTTTTTAAGTGAGTCGGTTATTATTTGCCTGATAGCTTTTGTTTTTTCGGGCTTGTTCAGCTTCCTTTTATTGTCGTTGTTTAATCAATTATCGGGTAAGGTTATCAGTCACAGCATCTTTAGCAATGGCTATTTATTTCAGCTGTTCATTATAGCCTGCTTTATTGGTATTACCGCTGGTTTATACCCGGCATTGGTGCTATCAGGCTTTAAACCGGTAACAATACTAAAAGGCAGGTTCAGCAAATCAACCAAAGGCATATTGCTGCGCAAGGGCCTGGTTATTGTTCAGTTTGCTATTTCCATTATACTCATCATCGGAACCGTTATCGTATATGATCAGCTCAATTACATGCGAAACCAGCCGCTTGGTTTTCAAAAAAACCAAATGCTTAGTATTGATTTTAGTGGTGACAGCGCGGTACAAAGTCGTTCAGAACTGATCAAGAACGAACTAAAAAAGATCCCTAATGTACTCTCCGCAACCACATCGGGGGCTTTACCTGGTCTTGGTAATAGTGTTGCCTATTCCGAAATTCAAAATAACACCGGTGTCATGCAGCAGATGAACATGAATATGTATGATGTTGACTATGATTATATTCCTCAATATGAAATGAAAGTAGCTGCGGGCCGCATATTTTCAAAGGCTTTTGGTACAGATACCACCCAGGCTATCGTCATCAATGAATCGGCAGCGAGAAGCCTTGGCTACAAAACTCCTGCCGATGCGGTTGGCAGAAATTTTTCGCAATGGGGCAGACAGGGTAAAATTATAGGTGTTTTAAAAGATTTTCACTTTCAATCGTTACAAGAAACTGTAAAGCCTTTAAATATGCGTATCAACGCCAGAGGTACTAATGTATTTACTTTAAAAATAGCGGCAAAAAGTATCCCGGCCACTATCACGGCAATTCAAAATAAATGGAAAATGCTGGTTCCGGAGCGTCCGTTCAACTATGTATTTATTGACGAAAGTTTTAATAAACAATACGTATCTGAAGTAACCTTTGGTAACCTGTTCCTGTATTTTGCGGTGCTGGCCATATTTATTTCATGCCTGGGTTTATTAGGCTTAGCATCATACAGCACCATACAGCGCACCCGTGAAATTGGCATACGTAAAGTGTTAGGCGCTTCGGTATCAGGAATAGTCAATATGCTCTCGAAGGAGTTTTTGGTACTGGTGCTCATATCATCATTGATAGCGTTTCCGGTTGCCTGGCTATGTATGCATTACTGGCTGCAGGATTTTGCATACCGCATAGACATCAGCTGGTGGGTATTTGTTGTTGCCGGGGTACTGGCGCTTATTATAGCCTTTACTACGGTAAGTTTTCAGGCTATTAAGGCAGCGCTTACCAATCCCGTTAAAAGTTTAAGAAGCGAGTAAAGGTGAAAGGTTAAGGGCAAAAGACGGAAAGGTAAAAGAAAGAGGCCGAAATTTGTGAGGTGGTGGGAGGGGTTCACCTTTCACCCTAAAACTGTATCATATCCGCACAACGAGTGTTTCAGATGCGAACGTTTGGTTAATCTTTGTGTTTTTTAAATTACTGTAAATGAGTTGTTTACTTAATTGGTACGCATTTTACAAGTAAGGTTTAAACCATTTACACCATGTTGAAGAATTATTTTAAAATAGCCTGGAGAAATTTGATAAAACATAAAGTTTTTTCATTGTTAAATATTTGCGGTCTTGCTATTGGTGTCGCTACGTTTTGGCTGATCGCTTTATATGTGGCTGACGAATGGAGCTACGATCGATATAATGATAAAGCCGACCGCATATTCCGTGTGGTGCAGCATGGTAGTTGGAACGGTGGTAAATTTAATTTAGCTGTAACATCGGCGCCATTTGCACCGGCATTAAAGAACGATTATCCCGAAGTAGAAGACGCCGTGCGTATTAACGCCGAAGGTGGCGGCAAAATAACTTATGGTGATAAGCAAATGAACGAAGGTGGTATGCTTTTTACAGATAATGCCATATTTAACGTTTTCAGCTATCATTTTTTATACGGCGATCCTCATATTGCCTTATCTAAGCCCCAATCCATCGTATTAACAAAAACGCTGGCCGAAAAATTATTTGGCGACGCCGCGAGTGCTTTGGATAAAACTATCCTGATAGAAACTAATCCAACCACGATTACGGGTGTAATAGACGATGTGCCTGTAAATTCGCATTTTACTTTTGCAGCCCTGCGCTCCTTCCCCGCGAACTATACCGATAAATGGGGTAACTCTAATTTGCATACCTACTTGTTGCTAAAAGATCATGACGATTTCAGGAAAATAGAAGCAGCGTCAGAGGTGTTCTTTAATAAATACCTTAAAGGCGCCGTTGGGCCAATGCATTACCAGATTGAACTACAGCCACTAACCTCCATCCACCTTAAATCAAATTTAGATTACGAGCTGGGCTCTAATGGCAATATTACCTATGTATACGTATTTAGCGCCGTTGCTTTATTGATACTGGCAATAGCGGTTATTAATTATGTGAACTTAACCACCGCGCGTTCATCCGTACGGGTTAAGGAAATCGGTGTACGCAAGGTGATCGGCTCCAGCCAAAAGCAGTTGATGCTCATGTTTTTTGCCGAATCAATTATGCTTACCATGATAGCCACATTGTTGGCCGGTGTATTAATTCAGTTTGTGTTACCTTATTTTAATCAGCTGTCGGGTAAAACCTTGGTGCTGCTTCAATTTGGATTGGCTAAAACAGTTTTTGCTTTCATCACGTTTTCTTTAGTTACTGGTATTTTGAGTGGTTTATACCCTGCTTTATTACTCTCGGGCTTCCGTACCATTTCGGCTATGAAAGGGCAGATAGGTAGTCAGGCTTCAACCGTATTATTCAGGAAATCGTTAGTGGTTTTTCAATTCATCATCACTATAGTAATGATAGCCGGCTCGTGCATCATATATCAGCAATTGCATTATGTAATGAACAAAGACCTGGGTTTCAATAAAGCCCAGGTACTCACATTTCATATCAGCGATAAATCGGCCAGGAGTAAAATAGCGGCTATAAAAAGTCAGCTGATGCAAAACCCGGAGGTTGAAAGCGTTGGTATTGCTGGTAACCCGATAGGTAATAATAATATAGGATCAGGAAACTTTAACATTGGTGCCGATGGAAAAACAAACCCTGAATCGAAAATTGTAGAGAACCTGGTTATTGATGAAGATTTTATACCCACCATGCAGATCAGGATGGCCCAGGGTCGCAATTTTTCGCCGGCAATGCCTACTGATAAAAAAGAATCGATCATAGTGAACGAAACGTTGGTGAATGAATTAGGCTGGAAGGATGCGGTGGGCAAATCTGTTCGTACAGGGGTTGATGAGCAGGGAAACGTTATCACCCAAAAAATAATTGGTGTAGTTAAAGATTTTAACACCTATTCGTTACAACATAAAGTTGCGCCAATGGTATTGGAAATGCCCGCTACAGCAAACGACGAGGATAATTTATATGTACGTGTGGGTAAAAACAATATAGCGGCCACCCTTAATTATATCGGCAAAATATACAGCCGGTTTGATATTGAAAACAAGGTTGAATTTCATTTTTTGGATCAGAATTTTGCCAACCAATACCAATCCGAACAAAAGCAAGGAAAAATCCTGTTCGTATTTACTTTAATGGCTATTTGTATAGCGTGCCTGGGTTTGTTTGGCCTGGTAACCTTCACCGCCGAACAACGGGTTAAGGAAATAGGCATCAGAAAAGTTTTAGGAGCAAGTGTAACCAATATTGTAACGCTGTTGTCCAAAGACTTGATGAAGCTGGTATTGGTTGCCACAGTTATAGCCTCGCCGCTGGCCTGGTATGGTATGAGCAAGTGGTTGCAAAGCTTTGCTTACCGTGTTGATATACAATGGTGGGTGTTTGCCATTGCCGGTATTGCAGCCATATTGATCGCTTTTATAACTGTAGGTACACAATCAGTAAAAGCAGCAACGGCAAACCCGGCTAAAAGTTTAAAGAGTGAGTAGTGAGTAGTGAGTAGTGAGTAGTGAGTAGTGAGTAGTGAGTAGTGAGTAGTGAGTAGTGAGTAGTGAGTAGTGAGTAGTGAGTAGTGAAAAATACCCGGCAATTTAGAGTTTAGGATTTAGTGTTTAGAATTTAAGTTTTGGGTTTAGCATTTAGAGTTTAAGATTTTTTTAATATCATGTTAAAAAGTTATATAAAAATAGCGTGGCGAAACCTTTATAAGAATAAAGCATTTTCGCTCATTCACATACTTGGATTAACTATGGGGATC
This sequence comes from Mucilaginibacter lappiensis, assembly GCF_050433765.1. Lineage (GTDB taxonomy): Bacteria > Bacteroidota > Bacteroidia > Sphingobacteriales > Sphingobacteriaceae > Mucilaginibacter > Mucilaginibacter lappiensis_A. Next base: position 401,167 of record NZ_JBNPWP010000001.1, read on the forward strand.
ACCGTATGCCTTATGATATTCCTGTATATTACCAATGAATTCAGCTATGATAAATTTCATACAAAGGGAAAAAATATTTACCGTGTTATGCGTGGTTTTGATGCCACCAAGGCAAGGGTGCCATATTTGTCGGGCCCGTATGCACCAGCATTATTAAATGATTATCCTAATGAGATAAAGAAAGCTGTACGTGTAGCACCAAGAAATGATCTGGTATCATTTGGCGAAAAAGCATTTAACGAAAAGAAAGTTTACGCAACCGATGCCGACTTTTTTACTTTGTTTTCTTTCCCGCTTAAAAAAGGTGATGCGGTTACAGCTCTGAAAGACCCGGGTAGTATAGTACTTAGTGAAACCACAGCAAAAAAATACTTTGGCAGTGTTGATAATGCTATGGGTAAGGTTATTCAAATGGATAAGCGTCTTCAACTAAAAGTTACGGGCATAGTTAAAGATGTACCTTCAAATTCGCACATGGATTTTGATATGGTGATACCATTATCAAATTATGTTCATGATGATGGCTTTAATGTTTGGATCAACAACAGCATGTTTGTTTATGTACTGCTTGATGATCATATAAGCAAGGCGCAGCTTGAAAGCCGTTTTACTCAGTTTATGGATAAGTATATGGGTAAGGATATGGCCCGTTTCGGTACCCGCTTTGATCTTAAACTCACCCCGTTGGATAATATTTATTTTGAACAATCATCTGCGTTTGATAATGTAAGGCACGGCGACAAAACCGTAGTGTTCATCTTTATATCCATTGCCATCCTGATCATGCTTATTGCCTGCATCAATTTCATGAACCTATCAACCATAAGAGCGGTTGAGCGCTCAAAAGAAGTAGGTATGCGAAAGGTGATGGGGGCTTTACGCAATCATTTAATTATACAATTTATTGGCGAATCGCTTTTGTTGGCATTAATTTCTTGTGCCCTATCAATAGGTCTATTGCTAATGCTGATGCCCTGGTACAACCAGTTACTTGGGTTTACATTAACTGTTGCCTGGAATAAGCCGCCCATTTATTTGTTTTTGGCTGGCGTAATATTAGTTGTCGGGTTTATAGCAGGCAGCTACCCGGCATTTTTTCTTTCGGCATTTTCGCCTATACAGGCTTTGAAGGGGAAATTACGCCTGGGCAAAGGAGGTACGCTGCTTAGGCAGTCGTTGGTGGTGTTACAATTCAGTATTTCTGTTTTACTGATCATTGGTACCATAGTTATCATGAACCAAATGAACTTTATAAAAAGCAAGACGCTTGGCTATGATAAGGAACAAACGGTTATTGTAAGTATAGATAATGATGATATTTATAACCACCGCCGTGCATTTAAAGATGAGTTGCAAAACTCAGGCAGTGTAGCTTCGGTATCACTTATGTCGGGCGAGCCGGGTGGCTTTTTTGATATTCATGGCTTCGAAGTAGAAGGTCAGCATGAAATATTTAAATCAAGAACTGAATTTGCCGATTTTGAATATATAAAAACGCTGGGCTTAAAGGTAATAGCAGGCCGTAATTTTTCCCCGCAATATGCTACAGACACTACTGATGCGGTACTCCTTAACCGTACTGCTGCCAAATTGCTTGGGTTTACCCCCCAACAGGCGATAGGTAAATGGGTAAAAAACACCGTACGTGATGATAAAAAACGGAGAGTAATAGGGGTGATTGAGGATTTTAACTTCCTGTCGCTAAAAGAAAATATGGATGCCCTGATCATTGCGCCAAACGAAGACAGGCGGGTAGCCGTAATAAAATTAAAACCGGGTAATATCAAAGCTGCCCTGGCAAACATAAAGGATATTTACAATCAGGTAGCACCTGTTTATCCTTTCGAATATAAGTTTCTTGATCAGCAATTTGATGTAACCTACAGAAACGATATCAGACAGCAAACTATGTTGAGTATATTTTCAGGCTTGGCCATATTTATAGCCTGTTTGGGTTTATTTGGTTTAGCATCATTCACAGCAGCTAAGCGCACAAGAGAAATAGGCGTGCGTAAAGTGCTTGGTTCATCGGTACAAAACATTTTGCTGCTATTATCAAAAGATTTACTTAAACCAGTATTACTTGCCACGGTGATCGCTATGCCTGTTGGTTATTATTGCATGAGTAAATGGCTGCAAAATTTTGCTTTTCGCACCACATTGCATTGGTGGATATTTGTTTTGGCAGCGCTTTTTACTTTTTTAATTGCATTGCTTACCATTAGTTTCAAATCTGTTAAAGCAGCTTTGGCAAATCCTGTGAAAAGTTTAAGAAGCGAATAGGGGTAACCAGAACTTGAGTTGTATGTTATGTGAGTAGTAGGTTTTAAAGAGCTGGGGAAGTTAGGGTCTGAATTTTTAAATTTAAAAATCATGTTAAAAAATTACATCAAAACCGCGTTCCGCAGCCTCCGGAAAAACACAGGCTTTACAGCTATCAATATTTTAGGGCTATCTGTTGGGTTGGCTACCTGTTTATTGATCGTATTTTATGTGATTGATGAACTGAGCTATGATCGATTCAACAAAAAAGCCGACCGTATAGCACGGGTGAATTTTGAGATAAAATTTGGAGGCAATAATTCTAAATATGCGCAAAGCATGGCTCCTTTAGCGCAGGTTTTAAAAAGTGAGTTTCCCGCTGTTGAAGCTGCTGTACGGCTACAGGGAAGAGGTGGCGTACACGTAAAAAAGGACAACGAGAACATTCAGGAAGACATGATGGTTTATAGTGACCCAGGCTTGTTTGATGTTTTTACCCTGCCAATGATCAATGGAAATCCAGCTACTGCTCTGGTTGAACCTAATAGTGTAGTGATCACTGAAAGCATAGCAAAAAAATACTTTAACAGTGTAGATGTGGTTGGTAAAACACTGGTATTGAATGACACTCAAAATTATAAAGTTACCGGGGTTATTAAGGATATTCCTAAACAATCGCATTTCAATTACGGCTTTTTTCTGTCTATGTCTTCAAATGGAGATAGTAAGGAAACTACCTGGTTAAACAACAACTTTAATACTTATGTTTTGCTAAAACCGGGCGCCGATTTTAAGAAACTAAATGCACAACTACCCGCATTAATGCGCAAGCACATCAATGTAGAATTACAAAGTGTGATCCATTTAACTATGGATGAGTTTGAAAAAGCAGGTAACTACTTCCGGATGAACTTAACCCCGCTTACAGATATTCACCTGTATTCGAACCGGGTGGGCGAATTGGGGCGTAATGGCAGCATTCAGTATGTTTATATACTATCGGCCATCGCCCTGTTTATCCTGCTGATTGCTTGTGTTAACTTTATGAATCTTTCAACAGCCCGTTCCTCAAACCGGGCCCGTGAAGTAGGGGTGCGTAAAGTGCTGGGTTCGCCACGCAGCTCATTAATAGCTCAATTTTTAATAGAATCAATATTAGTGACTTTTATATCCACGCTTATTGCTGTCGTGTTGGCCTGGGTATTGTTGCCTTTGTTTAATCAAATGGCCGATAAGGAACTGGCTATAACAGCGCAATCATTTATTTGGTTATTGCCAGTAATGATCGCTATAGCGTTGGTTATTGGAGGCCTGGCCGGTTTCTATCCTGCATTTTTCCTTTCGGCATTTCAACCTGTTGATGTGTTGAAAGGGAAGTTGTCAACCGGTTTTAAAGGTGGCAGGCTCCGGAGTTTCCTGGTGGTTTTCCAGTTCTCTATATCAATTATCCTGATCATCGGTACATTGGTTATTTATAATCAGCTCAATTATATCCAACATAAAAACCTGGGTTATGATCGCAGCCAGGTACTTATTGTGAAAAATACCGGCGCACTTGGTCGCCAGGCAAAGGTTTTTAAACAGGAGATCAAGCAGCTGCCGGGTGTGGATAATGCTACCATGACCGGCTATTTACCTACAGCCGACTACAGGAATACCAGTGCCGTGTTCCAGGATCCTACACTTGATCAAAAGCGGGGGATTTTACCGCAGGTATGGTCAGTTGATGAAGACTATTTAAGTACGCTGAGTATTAAAATGATCAGCGGCCGTAATTTTTCGACCGAACTCCAAACTGATTCATCAGCAGTGATCATTAACGAAACAGCAGCACGACTGATGGGCTTGAAATCTCCACTAAATAACCCCATTTATCGCCCTATGGATAATTCTGGTAAGAGCATTAAGCGATTTACTATTATTGGGGTTATTAAAGATTTTAATTTCAGTTCATTACGTGATAATATTTCGCCGGTTACTTTATTTTTAGAAGAAGAGCATGGAGCCTTAAGTATTAAGGTACATACCAAAAACCTGCCTGCCTTACTAACACAGATCGAGAGTAAATGGAAAGCGCTGGCACCCAATCAACATTTTGCCTATTCATTTATGGATCAGGATTTTGATGCCACTTACCGGTCAGAACAGCGTGTAGGCAAAATATTTGTAGTATTTACCTCTCTGGCAATAGCTATCGCGTGTTTAGGCTTATTTGGTTTGGCTGCTTACGCCGCCGAGCAACGTACAAAAGAAATTGGTATACGTAAAGTGCTGGGCGCCGATGTCTCTGTTATTGTTGCCATGCTTACAAAAGACTTTATCAAACTTGTTTTTATAGCCATATTAATTTCATCGCCGCTGGCCTGGTTTTTTATGCAAAAATGGTTGCAGGGTTTTGCTTATCGTGTAAATTTTCAATGGTGGATAGTAGCATTAGCCGGGGCAGGAGCACTATTAATCGCGTTTTTAACCATCAGCTTTCAATCAATTAAATCGGCATTGGCAAATCCGGTAAAAAGTCTGAAGAGCGAGTAGGTAGGGCTTAAAGCTAAAGGCTGAAAGCATAAAGCTTTTTTAGAGTTCAAGTATTTAGAATTTCAACATATGATCAATATCAAATTAGCATGGCGTAGTTTAAAGAAAAACAAACTTTACGCATTTATAAATATATTGGGTTTAACAGTTGGCATTGCAAGCTGTTTATTGATAGGTATTTACATACAACACGAATTGAGTTATGACCAGTTTCATGTTAATGCCGACAGAATAGTGAGGGCCACCATGGAGTATAAACATGATGTGGTGCGGAGAGCTGCTGTTACTGGTACCAAACCAGGTCCGCAGTTTAAACGAAATTTCCCGGAGGTGAAGGATTTTGTTAGAACATTTAAATATCCCAGAGTAGTTGGATACAATAATCAATTATTTGAGGAAAAAAACTTTTTGTATGCCGATCCATCTTTTTTTAAGGTATTTTCCTTTAATCTGATTAAAGGAGACGCCGGTACAGCTTTAAATGCGCCTGATAAAATGGTGATCACTCAAAATACTGCTAAAAAATATTTTGGGGGCCAGGAAGCTATAGGGAAAGTGTTAAAGGTAGGTGAAAAGAATTTTACGATATCAGGAGTGGTGGATATTGTGCCTTCAAACTCACAGATCCAGTTTGATTTTATAGTACCATTTAGCTTGTACATGGATATGAATGGCCCAGAACAATGGTGGACAGCTAATAACATCACCTATCTGCTGTTAAATAATAAAGATGAGGTAGCCCCATTACAAAAAAGAGTGGCCGATTATATGAAAACCGTTAGCCAGGGCGAGTTAAAAATGGGAAATGGCCAGTATCTTACCTATAACCTGCAACCTTTAACAAGTGTTCATTTACATTCCGATTTACCAAATGAGATTGAACCTACGGGTAGCATTACCTACATTTACATTATGCTGGTGGTGGCTTTATTAATACTCACTATCGCCTGCGTTAATTACGTTAATTTGGCCATTGCTCAATCGTCTGGCCGCGGGGCCGAAATAGGTGTCAGGAAAGTGCTTGGTGCGGCTAAAGGCGAACTATTTACACAATTTATTGGCGAATCGGTATTTACAGCCGGCATAGCTGCTATTTTAGCTATAGGTGTGGCCATGTTGGTACTTCCGCTGTTCAACCAAATTTCAGGGAAACAACTGCAGGTTAATGTTTTGTTTGACCCTGTAATAATCATTTGCCTTATAGTTTTAAGTATAGTGATAGGCTTTGCAGCAGGAGCGTACCCGGCATTACTTTTATCAAATGCCAAATTAGTGAAGGTACTGAAATCGGGGTTTTCATTTACATCAGGCCAAAGCGTAAGGAAATCGTTAATTGTTTTCCAGTTTGTGATCTCTATTTTCCTCATCATATCAACTATTGTAATTCTACAGCAGCTGTCATACATCAGGAATAAGGATCTCGGTTATAACAAAAGTAATATAATGGTTTTGCCTGTTGACAATACCATGCAACCCCAATTAGATGCGCTCAAAAAAGAAATCAGTTCAATACCCAATGTACAGAGCGCAGCAGCTGCTTATGATGAACCCATTAATGTGGGTTGGAGCGATGGGATAAATACCAATGATAACAAAAACATTTCGGTGAATGCCATTCCGGTTGATGAGGATTTTATAAAAACCATGCAATTAAAAGTAGTGGCCGGTAATGATTATACACGTGCTGATGTATTGCAAATAGATACCACTAACCAGGGTAAAAATCACCGTTATTCATTTATCCTCAATGAATCGGCTGTAAAAGCGTTGGGGTGGACACCAGAACAAGCAGTAGGCAAGCAAATTTCAAAAGGCGATCCAGGCATTATCAAAGGAGTGGTAAAAGACTTTAATTTCAAATCGTTTCACGATCCTATAACGCCGCTGGTACTGTTTTTAGATAAGGATATGCCTCATGCGCTTTTTGTAAGAATAAACGGCAACAACACCCCCGGTACTATTAATGAAATTGGCAAAATATGGAAAAGCCGTATAATACACCGGCCCTTTGACTACCGTTTTTTGGATGATGATTATGATGCATTATATCGCACAGAACAACGTACAGCCGGGGTTTTTACAACATTTTCGATATTGGCTATTGTACTGGCTTGCCTGGGTCTGTTTGCTATTACGGCCTTCGCGGTAGTACGGCGTACCAAAGAAATAGGGATACGTAAAGTATTGGGAGCAAATATTGCCAATATTATTTTGCTGATATCTAAAGATTTTTTAAAGCTGGTTGTTATGGCTACCATCATTGCATCGCCTATTGCATGGTATGTGTCCAGTAAATGGTTACAGGATTTTGCTTATCGTATCAACATACAATGGTGGGTATTTATCTTAACAGGTGGGGTATCTCTACTGGTAGCTGGTTTAACCGTGAGCGCACAGGCAATAAAAGCAGCCCTGGCTAATCCGGTTAACAGTTTAAAGAATGAATAATGAGTAGTGAAAAATGCCCGACAATTTAGAGTTTAGAATTTAGGTTTTAGAATTTTTTCAATCAGGGTGCAACTTAATCCCACGAACATGGGTCTTATATATAAACCTAACAAAAATATTATGAAAAATTACTTACTGTTGCTATTTGTGGCCTGCCAAAGTTATACTGCATTAGCACAAGATAACCGAACACCTTATATGACGAAATCATTATCCAATTCGGGTATAAAGGCAGTTTTTGTTAACACATCAGGCGGTAGTATTGCTGTTAGTGGTGCAAGCGGCGAGAATTCCCGGGTTGAAGTTTATATCAGCGGCAATAATGGTAGAGGCGATCTGTCAAAAGACGAAATAAAGAAACGTCTTGAAAATTATATATTGGATGTAGCTGTAAATGGCGGCGAATTGCATGCTACCGCGAAAAGTAAAGGCAGCGGCTTGTTTAACTGGAGAAATTCATTGAACATATCATTCAAAGTATTTGTATCAAAACAGGTTGCCACAAGCTTGAATACCAGTGGTGGTAGTATCAGCTTGGACAATTTAACCGGCAAACAAGATTTTGAAACCAGTGGCGGTAGCCTGCATGTTGAGCGCTTAACTGGTGCTATACATGGCCGGACATCAGGGGGGAGCATTCATGTAAGCAATTCCGGGCAAAATATTGACCTGGAAACAAGCGGTGGCAGCATTGAGGCCAGCAATTGTAATGGTAAAATTCACCTGGAAACTTCTGGTGGTTCGTTACGCCTTACCGATTTAAAAGGTATCATAGATGCAAATACCAGCGGTGGCAGTATCAACGCAAATAACATAGCAGGTGAATTTAAAACCGGAACTTCTGGTGGGAGTATCAATCTTACTCAACTGGCATGTGCGCTTGACGCATCAAGCAGCGGTGGCAGTTTTCATGCGCAATTTAACAGCGTTGGTAAATATGTTAAAGTTGATGTTAGCGGCCATGTCGACTTATCACTTCCATCAAAACAAGGTTTAAATCTTGATCTGCGTGCCGACAGGGTAGAATCGAACCTGTTGGGTAACTTTAGCGGAACTAAAGAAAAAGAAAAAATTGAAGGCAAGCTAAACGGTGGCGGCTCGTTGGTAGTAATCAGAGGCAATCGTATCAATCTCAATCTTAATTAAGAAATTATAAAGTAATTAATTACAAGAAAGAGCCTGTCGTTTAAAACGACGGGCTCTTTGTGTTTAAGCACTGCCAGCGGCCCATTGCATATTGATTCCTAATCAACTTCAGTTTTCTGCTTTTTATTATTGTATCATAAACGTACACCCACTGTTACGCCTGCGAACAGTTATAAATCATTTTTTTAAATAAATAATTGATTATCAGTAATTTAATTATTTGGTATGTGTTTTAAACAATATCAGCAGTAATTACATGCTTATCAGTTGCAAGGCGGGTAGGGTAGCGCGGAGCTTGAAATTGAGATTTTTAGAGTTTAGTTTTTAGAATTTACAGATCATGATAAAGAATTATTTACGGAGTGCCATACGCAATATTACCAGGCACAAATTTATTTCGTTCATTAATATTTTTGGTTTAACTATTGGGTTGACCTGCGGTATGCTTATTCTGATATATATTGTTAAAGAATTAAGCTATGATAAGTTTAATGCTAATGCCAAAGATATTTATCGTGTAACACGAAGTTTTAATACTCCCGATGGTGTTCAATCACTTTTCCTGGGATCTATAGCACCGCCATTTGGTCCTTTATTAAAAAATGAATTTCCTGATATTAAAAAGGTAACCCAAATACGGGGAAACGGAAATGTAGCAATGCGTTATAAAGACAAACTGCTTACCGAAAAAGGATCGTACTTTGCTGATGAGAATTTCTTTAATATTTTCTCAGTAAAAACTATTAAGGGTGATCCTGCTACTGCTCTTTCTGATCCGTTTACTGTAATGATGACCGAAGAAATGGCCCGTAAATACTTTGGTAACGAAGATCCTATGAATAAAGAGATCAGGCTGGATAATCAGTTTAATTTTAAAGTGACAGGTATTTATAAACCATTTCCGGCAAATTCACAGCTGCACCCTGAAATGCTGTTGTCATTTATCACTTTAAAGGATAGTACCCTATACGGAGATAAGCAGTTACATACCAATTGGGGTAATAATGATTTTTATACTTACCTGCTTTTACCGCCAAATTATAATACAGATCGTTTGGAATCGTTGTTTCCAGCCTTTTTAGATAAGTATGTTCATTTTCCAGGGCAGCCCGGCAATTTTCGCGAATCAAAAAACAGTAAGTTACATATTCAAAAACTACTGGATATACACCTGCACTCACATTTGGATGCAGAAATAGAAACTAATGGTGACATAAAACGGGTTTATATATTTTCAGCCATTGCGCTGTTTATTTTACTGATTGCCTGTATCAACTATATGAACCTTTCAACAGCCCGCTCAACATTAAGGGCAAAAGAAATAGGCATCAGGAAGGTAATAGGCGCACAACAAAAAGAGATCATTGTTCAGTTTTTAAGCGAATCTGTACTGATCACCTGTTTCTCTTTACTACTGGCTCTGGTATTTACCTGGCTCCTTGTTCCGTTGGTCAATAAGTTCTCGGATTTGGATTTGTCATTCAGTAGTTTATATCAACCTCAGGTGTTAGTATCCATAGTGTTGCTCCCATTTGTAATTGGGCTTATTAGTGGTATTTACCCGGCCATATTTATGTCGTCGTTTAAACCGGTTAAGGTTTTAAAGGGTATATTAAAAGTAGGCTTAGGTAATGTTTCTTTTCGCAAGGTGCTGGTGGTATTACAATTTTCCATTTCAATTATTTTAATCGTAGCAACCACTATTGTATTTCAGCAATTGAGGTATATACAACAAAAATCACTTGGCTTTGATAAGGAGCATATAATTACCATGGACAACCCATTTCCAAACACCCAGTTTGAGACATTTAAAAATGAGGTTACAAAAAATGCCAACATAAAAGAGCTTGGGCGTTCGTCGCGTATTCCATCCGGGCGTTTGCTTGACAATCAGGGAGTATCTGCTTTTGAAGGATCATCATCACAAACAATTAATGCTGATGTGAAATATGTAAATGCCGATTATGGCTTTATTCCAACTTATGGTATGAAAATGGCCGCGGGTCGTAATTTTTCACGTGACTTTGCTACCGATAGCAATAACTATGTAATAAACGCGGCAACAGTAAAAGTACTTGGCTGGAAAACTCCTGAAAATGCCATAGGTAAAAATTTAAGTTACGGTGGCGTAAAAGGGAAAGTTATTGGAGTGGTGAATGATTTTCATTTTGAATCGCTCCATCAAAATATTATACCCTTGTTGATGCGGATGCCATCGTTTCAAAATAATACTTATGCCAGGTTATCTATTAAAATAAGTGGTAATAATGTTAATTCGGCCATAAATACAATACGGGAGGCCTGGCGTAAATTACAACCTGAAACTCCCTTTGAATATACTTTTCTTGATGAGCGATTTCAGAAATTATATAATAGCGAACAGCAACAAGGAAACTTGTTTACCATATTCTCTTTTATAGCCATATTTATAGCTTGTTTGGGCCTGTTTGGTTTATCCGCATTTACTATAACCCAAAGGGTAAAAGAAATAGGGGTGCGTAAAGTGTTGGGTGCCAGTATTCCGCAAATTGTTACCGAGCTGTCAAAAGACTTTTTAAAGTTAGTATTAATAGCTTCAGTAATAGCCTTACCAATAGCCTGGTACTCCATGAGTAAGTGGCTGCTTGATTTTGCTTTCCGCATTAGTATACAATGGTGGGTGTTTGTAATGGCTGGTATTATAGCTGTGGTAATAGCCTTTGTAACTATTAGCTTTCAATCTATCAAGGCAGCGATGGCTAACCCGGTGAAGAGTTTGAGAAGCGAATAGGATTTAAGCCAAAGGCTGAAAGCAAAAAGCTTTTTAGGGCTTAGAATTTAGATTTTAGAATTTAAAACATATGATAAAAAATTATTTCAAAATCGCTTTTCGTAATTTTTGGCGGCATAAGCTTTTTACGCTTATTAATATCATTGGTTTATCTATTGGTATCAGCTCTGCCCTGGTTATCTACCTCATCGTTCATTTCGACTTTACTTTTAACCAGTCTTTTCCCGATGGCAATCGCATATACCGGGTAGTTTCTAACTATACTTTTTCCGGAGAAGAGGCACATAACCGAGGGGTTTCTGGCCCTGTACCTGAAGCGGTAAGGACAGGGGTAAGCGGTGTTGAAATATCCGCACCATTTTTTGAGTTGTCCCAGCCCAATGTTTTAATTCCAACAAAATCTGGCGTGCCTGTTAAGTTCAAAATACAGGACAATGTGATATTAACCGATAGTCGTTATTTTAATTTATTAAACTACACCTGGCTTGCCGGTAATGTTAAAACGGCATTAAACGCACCTAATCAGGTGGTGCTGACCACAGACCAGGCTAATAAATATTTCCCTAAAATGCCATATAACCAAATGCTTGGCCGTGTGGTAATTTATGATACCGTGAACACTACCGTCACCGGCATTGTAGAACCATTAAAGGGCAATACCGACTTTGCCTTTCACGATTTTATATCATATACAACTGCAAAGAACAATAAGGCCCTTTCAGACGAGGTACGATTTGATAACTGGGGTGGCACAACTTCTGCCTCTCAACTTTTTATTAAGCTAACACCAAATACTACGGTGGCTCATATTGAAAAACAACTAAATGAACTGCTGAAAAAGAACGATCCGCCAAAGCCATCAAATAAAGGTAATACCCGTAACTTTAGTTTACAACCATTGAACGATGTGCACTTTAATAATATATATGGTACATTTAATTCGGGCAATACTGCCAATAAATCAACTTTATATGGTTTACTGGCCATTGGACTGTTTCTGTTAATATTAGGATGTATTAACTTTATAAACTTAACAACGGCCCAATCGTCACAACGGGCCAGGGAAATAGGTATCCGTAAAACAATGGGGAGTACCCGCACCCAGTTAATCGTACAATTTTTAAGCGAAACCTTCCTGATCACTGCCATTGCTGTATTAATAGCGGTTTTGCTTGCCCCGGTGATATTAAAGCTCTTTGCGGATTTTATCCCGAAAGGGATAAGTGTAAATATTGTTCAACAACCCGGCCTGGTATTGTTTTTAGTAATACTGACTCTTGTGGTAACCCTGCTTTCTGGGTTCTATCCGGCTATGGTATTATCAGGTTTTAAGCCGGTTTTAGTGCTTAAAAATCAAGCGGTTAATAACAGCAGTAAAACAAGAACAGCCTTTTTAAGAAAATCGTTAACGGTAGCCCAGTTCATTATAGCCCAGTTTTTCATAATGGCCACCATATTGGTTAGTAAACAGATTTACTATGTTCTACATAAGGATCTGGGGTTTAAAAAAGATGCCATCATCATTATAAACTCTCCATGGAAAAACCGGACCGCCAGCCGTAACCAGGTATTTATGAATAAGCTGCGCGCTATACCTCAGATAGAAATGATAAGTGCAGGTAAAGCTGCACCATCCTCAACTTCAAGTAATTCAACAGAGGCTACGTACAAAGATGGTAAAAAAGAGATCAAGATAAATTTGGAGGAAAAGTATGGGGATGAAAATTACATTAGAGTATTTAAGATCAAATTACTTGCGGGCCGCAATTTACAGCCTGCCGACACCACAAAAGGATTTCTGATCAATAGTACCTGTGCCAGAATATTTGGGTTTAAAAACCCGGGCGATGCCGTTGGTAAGAAGATAGATAATTTTAATGGCGATACAAAAATGGAGATCATTGGTGTGGTTGCTGATTTTCATCACGAATCATTACGTTCGCCAATTAAACCTTTGGCTATTTTAACAAGTAACGGTTTTTATAATAATGGTACATTTCACATCGCATTAAAACCACAATCAGCTGGTAACAAAGATTGGAAAAATGCTATTTCTGCTATGCAGCAAGCCTGGAAGGAAATATATCCTGAGGATGATTTTGAATATCATTTCTTTGATGAAACCCTCGCCAAACTTTATGATGCTGAACAACATACCTCAACCTTGTTAACCTGGGCTACTGGGTTATCCATATTTATTAGCTGCCTTGGTTTGCTTGGCTTGGCTATGTATACTACTAGTTTACGAACAAAGGAAATAGGTGTGCGCAAGGTTCTTGGGGCTTCTATTGCGCAGATTGTTACGCTGTTATCAAAAGAATTGGTATGGCTTATTGTACTGGCTTTTGTGCTGGTTACACCGGTAGCCTGGTATGCCATGAACAAATGGATGCAAGGCTTTGCCGATCGTACCACCATTAGCTGGTGGATATTTGTTTTAAGTGGCGCCGGTATGTTGCTGGCTGCATTATGTACATTAAGCTTTCAAACCGTTAAAGCAGCCATTGCCAACCCAGTGAAGAGTTTAAGGAGCGAATAGTGAGTTTCAAATAGTGATTGAAATTTATCAATTTAACACTATTTAACTACTCATTTAAAGCATTTTAGGTATCATCGTGTAAAGAAAATAATATGATACGTAACTACTTTAAAATAGCCTGGCGCAATTTACGGAAGCATAAGTTTTATACATTAATCAATGTGTTTGGTTTATCATTAGGAATAGGTTGCGGTATTATTTTATTTCAGTTTATTACTTATCATTTTAGTTTTGATACTTATCATCATGATGCCAAACAGGTTTATAAAATTGTTACTAACCTGCATCTCCCGGATGGAGGCATTGAGAACGAACAAGGTTCGCCACTTGTATTGGGGAAGGTTCTGAAAAATGATATCTCTCAAATTAAAGATCAGGCGGCATTGCTGAGAATGCATGACGCTACTATAACCATCCCCCAAACAGGAAAAACAAACGCTCAATTATTTGCGGAGCATGAAAACATAGCCCTTACTGATAAGCACTTTTTTAGCATGTTTGATTATGAATGGGAGCAAGGAGACAAAAACAATGTCCTTACCGAGCCCAATACTGTCGTTTTAAGTCATAATTTGGTGCAAAAATATTTTGGTAGTCAGGATGCGATCGGTAAAACGATTAAGGTTGATAGTAAGAACACTTTTAAAATAGTGGGTATTGTAAAAGATCACCCTGCTAATACAGACTTTAAAACGGATATCTTTTTATCATTATCGTCACTTAAACTGATGAATCCTGAGTGGGAGCAGCAAATGCAAACGGACTGGGGATTCATCAACTCTACCACTGCTACATTTGTTTTGTTACCCGAGGGTTTATCTGCAGGCAAGGTTAATGCTGAGCTTACCACAATAGTTAAACGTTATACCGGCGACAGGGCTTCTGTTTTTGAATTTAAGTTACAACCTTTACATGAGGTGCATTTTGATGGCCGTTACAGTGGCGTTATACAGAAGTCATTGTTGGTTACTTTGGGTATTATAGGTTTGCTGCTCATTGTTATTGCCTGTGTTAATTTTATTAATATGGCAACGGCTCAAAGTTTTAAGAGAGCTAAAGAGATTGGCACACGCAAAGTTTTGGGTAGTACACCATCGGCTATATTTTTCCAGTTTATTGCCGAAATGGCCAGTATTACCTTCTTTGCGGCCTTATTAGCCATTCTTTGGGTCCTGATTACTTTACCAATAGTTAATACCTGGTTGCAAACTAACCTTACGCTTAACTTTATAAGTAGTCCTAAACTGATCCTGTTTGTACTTATTTTATTAATGTTTATTATTTTGGCGGCAGGCTTTTATCCGGCATTGATATTAAGCAGATTTAAACCGGTAAATGCTTTGAAGAATCAGCTTAATCAGAGCACTCAATCAGCCGGCTTTGGTCGAAAAAGCCTAATTGTGGTTCAAAATATTATTGCACAGGTTCTTATTATCAGCACTATACTGATAGCCATGCAGGTGAAATTTTTAAAAACAGCCGATCTTGGCTTTAGCAAGAATGCGGTTTTGGTATTACCCGTTCCGGATAACGCCAAAACTAAAACTAATTTTCTGCGCAACAGATTATTGGCATATCCGGGTATTAAAGACATATCCTTTTGCTACAGACCTCCAGCATCCACCGCTGATAAGGGAGGGTCCATTAAATACGAGAGCCGGTCATGGGAGAAGTTTATTGGGAAAACAATTATTGGTGATGCTGGCTATGTTAAAACATTTGGCATACAACTTATTGCCGGGCGAAATATTATAGAAAGTGATACAGCCAAAGAATACCTGGTTAATGAAAAACTTGTTCAAAAATTAGGCTTAAAAGACGCGCAACAAATTATTGGTCATCGGTTTGCTGCTGGTGATATTAGTGATCAACAAGGCATTATAGTAGGAGTGGTAAAGGATTTTCATTCAAAATCCCTTTATACAGCAATTGATCCACAATACATTAGCTCATTAAGAAGCGGTTATCAATATATGGGAGTTAAAATCAACTCAAATGAATCATCAGCTGTTATTGATCAAATAAAAAAAGAATGGCAATCCGTTTATCCTGACAATGTTTTTGAGTATCACTTTTTAGATGAACAAATTGCTGACTTTTACCAAAAGGAAGATCTATTAAATAAACTTATCAAATCAAGCACTATCATAGCTATTTTTATAAGCTGCCTGGGTTTATTGGGGCTTATATCATTGTTAACGCTTCAACGCACAAAAGAGATAGGTATACGGAAGGTGCTGGGGGCATCCGTTGTCCACATTACCGCATTACTGTCCGTTGATTTTCTGAAACTGATAATTATCGCCGTAATTATAGCTTCGCCGGTTGCCTGGCTTATTATGAGCAAGTATTTACAGGATTTTGCCTATCGCATTGATATACAATGGTGGGTATTTGCCCTGGCTGCAATTATAGCCATATTAATAGTTTTTGTAACTGTAAGCTTTCAATCAATAAAAGCAGCAATGGCCAACCCAATAAATAGTTTACGAAACGAATAATGTGTGCAAGTTGATGTAAAATCAAAATAATAGCTATACAATATGCTTACATAGTTCTGTTTTTCTTGTTTATAAAAAAATATTCATATAGATTGTACTATTCGTCTGAATTACAGAATGGTAAAACTATAACCTAAACAGGAACCCCTTATGAAACTAAAAATTATTGATTTAATGAGTCAGTTAATTAATGATGGCAGCGGCCTGTTTGAACTTGACGATTTGAATGCTTACGTTGATAAGCTTATTGAAAAAGCATGTTTACTCACTATAATAGAGCAAGACGTTTTAAAGGGACTTTTAGCATACTATGCTAATGACTATGAAAATAAAGTCGCGTTTCTATCAATGCTTATAATTTCGCCATCTGCACGAAGAATGGGCTATGGAAGAAGACTGGTTGAATTTGTCTTTACAGAGTTAACACTGAAAGGATTTAAAAAATGTTGCACGGAGGTAAAAGAAGATAATATAAAAGCATTAACAGTGTGTAAAAAGTTAGGCTTTACAAGTGCAGGCACAAAAAATGGATACATGGTTTTAGAAAAATTACTGTAATAGCATTTGGCTACAGCAATCCCAGGCGCATAGTTAACCCGTTTTATATTCACTGTATCATAATCGTACACGTGGTGTTACGCTTACGAACACGTTTATACTCTTGCTGTATATTAATTAATTGATTTTCAGTTATTTATGTTTTTGGTATGCGTTTTAAACTATAACGCCGATTAAACTACGAGATATGCTGAAAAACTATTTTAAAATAGCCTGGAGAAATATAATACGCCACAAAGGATACTCGATCATTAACATTGCCGGTTTAACTGTGGGTATCGCGGCTTGTTTGCTCATCTTCGTGATCATTCAGTATGAACTAAGTTTTGATACCTTTCATCCCAATTACAAAAATATATACCACATTGTAACGCAGGAAAAGCATGAAGCAGAAGTCACCTATAACCCTGGCATAGCAGTACCCGCAACTCAAGCGTTGCGTTTAGATTTCCCCCAGGCAAAAGTAGCCTCGGTAAATAGCAGCTATGGAAGTCAGATTACTGTACCTGAAGGAGCAGGTCATAATGGTGATAAAAAGTTTACCGAAAATCTTGGCGTTCTGTTCATTGAGCCTCAGTTTTTTGATATTTTCAGCTCAAAGTGGCTGGCTGGTAATGCTTCGGTACTGGCCGATCCGGATATGGTGGTTATCGATAAAAGCTCTGCCATTAAATATTTTGGCGATTGGAAAAATGCCATCGGGAAATCTCTTAAAATGGATAATTTAATATCGCTCAAAGTGGCTGGTATAATTGAGGATGTTCAGGTGAACAGCGATTTTCCATTCAAAGTAATGGTATCATTCGTTACCTGGAAGCAACACGCTAAGAATTATGACTACAGCGAGGAATGGGGGTCAACCAGCAGTAACCATCAGGTTTACATGTTGTTTCCGCAAAGCATAACCCAGGCCAACATTGATGCGCAGTTAAAAATATTTTCAACCAAGCATTTTAAAAATAAAACTACAGAAACCCGGTTACTTTCACAGCCATTGTCGGCTATGCATTTTGATACCCGCTTTGGCAATACCCTTGGCGATCACGTTATGAGCATGGCTACTTTACGCACCTTGTCATTTATAGCGTTGCTTATTATCATCATGGCATCCATCAATTTTATTAACCTTTCAACAGCACAATCTGTAGGGCGGTCAAAAGAAGTTGGGATCCGTAAAGTATTGGGAAGTACCCGCAAACAACTTATATTTCAGGTTATTGGCGAAACCACTATCATTGTTGCTGGCTCGGCCCTGCTTGCTGCTGCTGTTGCAAAATTAGCCCTGCCGCAATTAAAAAATATAGCCAGCGTGCCGGGTAGCATTGGTCTGTTTACTACCGGTAGTATTTTGTTTTTGATAATTAGTACTGTAACTATAATCTTGCTGTCGGGCATTTACCCGGCTATGGTGGTATCGGGTTTTAAACCTGTTTTGGCTCTTAAAAATAAGATCACAGCCGCCTCCATTGGTGGTATCCCCTTACGCAGGGCATTAGTAATAGCGCAGTTTGCTATTTCGCAGTTACTTATTATAGGTACAATAGTAGCGGTTAACCAAATGGATTATGTTAACAAAGCCGACCTTGGTTTTAACAAGAACGCCGTACTTATTATACCTGGCTATACAGATAGCCTCAGCCTGCGCAAAATAGATCCTTTTAAGGAGCAATTATTGCAAAACCCTGCGGTTAAAGCGGTAAGTTTTACATCAGATGCACCTTCGTCAGAAAATAACTGGGGTACCAACTTCTATTTTAACCATTCAAAAACGGATATTGGTTTTCATACTTATCTAAAATATGGCGATGTTGACTATTTTAAAACATTTGGATTACGCTTTGTGGCAGGTAAAGGTTATGACGCGAGTGATACTTCGCGACAAGTGGTAGTCAATGAAACCTTCATACATAAATTAGGTATTCAAAATGCCGAAAACGCCCTTGGTAAAACAGTGCGTTTAGGTGGCGGGATCTGGATGCCCATTATCGGAGTGGTAAAGGATTTTAAAACCAACTCGCTGCGCGAAAATGTAAGACCGATTGTTATTGGTCCGCGTAAGCAATCCGAAGGTGTATTAGCCATAAAGATCCAAACAAATCACCTCACTAAAACAGTAGCCGAATTGCAAAAACTATGGGAAAATACCTATCCTGAATATGCCTATAACGGATACTTCCTTGACGATAACATAGCCAAGTTTTATCAGCAGGAAAACCAGATGGCGTTGGTATACAAAGTATTTGCGGGGATAGCCATATTTATTTCATGCCTTGGCTTATATGGCCTGGTATCATTCATGGCCGTTCAACGTACCAAAGAAGTGGGTATACGCAAGGTTTTGGGAGCATCGGTAAGCAGCATCATTTACCTGTTCTCTAAGGAATTTATGGTACTTATAGGTATATCATTTGTAATAGCCATGCCCGCGGCCTGGTACCTTATGACGGGATGGCTGCAAAATTTTGCCTACCGTATTTCTTTAAGCGTATGGGTGTTTATACTGGCCATCGTATCATCTATTCTCATAGCCTGGATCACTGTGGGTTACAAAGCGTTAAAAGCTGCACTGGTAAACCCGGTTAAAAGTTTACGGAGTGAATAGTTTATAAGCCGAAGGCTAAAGGCTCAAAGCCGAAAGCTTCTTTTAATATTTAGTAGCTGAAGTTTAGGGTTTGGAAATTAACATTTAGAGTTTCAGAATTAGCATTTTAAATATCATGGTAAAGAACTATTTTAAAATTGCCTGGCGCAACATGGTGAACAACAAGGTTTACAGCGCTATTAATATATTGGGTTTGGCAGCCGGTATGGCCGTTGCTTTACTCATTGGCTTATGGGTGGTTAATGAGTATTCATACGATAAGTTTTTGCCGAATTATAAGCAATTATATCGTGTTGAGTTGAATTTCACCTCGCAACATGACGGCGAACATACGCAAACTGCAATGGCAATCCCATTGGTTGACGTGTTAAGGAAGGAAATCCCCGAAATTAAACATGCTGCCGAAACAGATTGGGTAGGGTGGCAATGGCACTCATTATTGGTAGGCGACAAAAAGCTTTATCTCGGCGGCGGGGCTACTGCTCCTGATTTTTTAAAAATATTTCAATATCCATTTGTGAAAGGTAGTGCCAAAGATGCTTTAACAGATCCATATTCTATTGTATTAACCGAGTCAACAGCCAAGGCTTTATTTGGCAATGCCGACCCTATAAATAAACTTGTCCGTATAGATAATCAGCATAATTTGAAAGTTACCGGTGTTATAAAGGAAATACCTAAAAATGCCACATTACAGTTTAGCTACCTTACTCCATTTAGCTTTAAAGAGCAAACAGAAGACTGGATGAAAAATGCCCGTACTACCTGGACAAATAATTCATTTAATGCATTTGTTGAGTTACAACCCGGCGTTACTTTACAGCAAGTAGCACCTAAAATCAAGAATATTGTATATGACCATAGTCCGCAAATGCGTATTGCAAAGCCTGAGGTGATCCTGCACCCATTAAAGGACTGGCATCTTTATTCCGACTTTAAAAATGGTAAAGCGGTTGGTGGTTTTATTGAATATGTACGTATGTTCAGTATCATCGGTATATTGGTATTGCTTATCGCCTGCATCAACTTTATGAACCTGTCAACAGCCCGCTCCGAAAAACGAGCCCGTGAGGTTGGGGTAAGGAAAGCCATCGGCTCGCAACGCAGCGACCTGATTATCCAGTTTTTGGCCGAATCCATTTTGATCACTTTTATTGCATTTTTGTTTTCCATACTTTTTGTACAGCTATCGCTGCCTTCTTTTAACACATTGGTAAACAGTTCTATCAGCATACCTTATAGCAACCCTGTGTTTTGGAGCATCATGATATTTTATGTGCTGCTAACTGGCTTGCTGGCCGGCAGCAGGCCAGCATTCTACCTGTCGTCATTTAACCCGGTAAAAGTTTTAAAGGGAGCAATTCAGGTGGGTAAAACGGCATCATTGCCGCGTAAGGTGTTGGTTGTGATACAGTTTAGCTGGTCTATTGCTTTGATCATCAGTACTGTTATTGTTTATCAGCAAATACAACATGCCAAAAGCCGGCCTACCGGCTACAGTGCCGACAGGTTAATGATGACCGACATGAGCGGGGATTTAAATAACAAATATGATGCGCTTAAAAACGACCTGATGGCAACCGGGATGGTAGAAAGTGTTGCTGCTGCCTCAAGCCCGGTTACCAATATTTATAGTCACATGTCGCTTGATAAATGGCCGGGTAAAAACGCCGGCGATGAAGCGGTAAATATTGGGGCGATATTCGTATCTGACAACTATTTTAAAACCCTTGGTATGACATTTAAAGAGGGTCGGGACTTTACAAACAGCTGGACCGCCGACTCAACAAGTGTTATACTCAACGAAACTGCTGTAAAAAGGATCGGTCTTAAAAATCCAATAAATCAGTTAATAACCTGGAACGGTAATACTACACCTGTGCGAATTATTGGGGTGGTAAAAGATGCCCTGATGGAATCGCCGTTTACACCCGTTGCGCCGGCTATTTTTAGTCACGGACATGTAGCTAATACGATCATGTACCGCCTGGCGCCTAATATCAATACACAAGATGCTATTGCTAAGCTTACCAAAATATTTGATTCCTATAATCCGGCCTATCCATATATCTACCAGTTTGTTGACGATGAATACAATCACAAATTTAACATGGAAATGCTGGTAGGCAAACTGGCAGGTGTTTTTGCCGGGTTGGCCATTTTAATTTCATGCCTCGGCCTATTTGGTTTGGCAGCTTATGTAGCCGAACAGCGTACAAAGGAAATAGGGATACGTAAAGTATTAGGGGCTTCAGTAGCACAGGTATGGCTATTGTTATCCAAAGATTTTATTTTATTGGTCATTATTAGTTGCGTAGTAACATCGCCAGTGGCTTTTTACTTTTTACAAAACTGGCTGCAGAAATATGATTACCGTATAACCATAGGGCCAGGAGTATTTGTACTATCGGCAATTGTAGCTATTGTTATAACCTTAGTTACTATTAGTTTCCAGGCCATTAAAGCGGCACTTACCAATCCGGTTAAAAGCTTAAGAAGTGAATAAAGAAAAGCCAAAAGCCTAAAGCTCAAAGCCTAAAGCTTTTTTAGTATTTAGAGTTTAGGTTTTAGAATTTAGAGATTAGAGTTTAGAAATTAGAATTTAAAAATATCATGATAAAGAATTACATTAAAATTGCCTGGCGTAACCTCAAGCGCAATAAGGCTTACGCGGCTATCAGCGTTATTGGTTTGGCATTAGGTATTGCCTGTGGCATACTGATCTTTACGCTGATCACCTACCACCTCAGTTTTGATACCTTTCATAACAATTCTGACAGGATCTTCCGGTTGTATACCGAGTGGCATGATGATGGTATTGGCAAATCAAATGGGGTGCCGCAACCTTTAGGTAAAACTTTCAGAAATGATTTTACCCTTGCCGAAAAAACTGCAAGGGTTATCAATTTTCATGATAATTTAATTACCATAACAAAAGGCAATGAGGTTAAAAAATTCAGAGAAGAGAATGGAGTGGCTTTTACCGAACCACAGTATTTTGATATCTTAAATTTCCCATTGCTTAAAGGCGACAAAAAAACGGTATTGGTACAGCCCGGCGAAGCTATTATAACTGAAAAAATAGCCCACAAATACTTTGGCGGCGAAAATGCCATCGGAAAGGTTTTTCGCCTGGATAATAAGGTGAATTTTACGATTACCGGCATTTTAAAAGATCTGCCTGCAAATACTGATCGTAAACAGGAGATCTATGTTTCTTATGGTAATATGGACGAATATACTGATAAACGCCGTGAAGATAACTGGGGCGGAGTATATAGTGGCAGTGAGGCATTTACACGTTTAAAGCCAACTGTGACTATGGCACAGGGTAATAAAGCCATGGCCGAGATCGTAAAAAAGCATTATACAGGCCGCGATCTGAAAGTTTGGTTCTTTAAATTACAACCGCTTAACGATATGCACTTCAATGCAGAATTAGATGGCTATGCTGACAAAAAGTATCTATGGGCATTATTTTTTATAGGCATATTCCTCATCATAACCGCCTGCGTAAACTTCGTAAACCTGGCTACTGCACAAGCTCTTAACCGGTCAAAAGAGGTTGGAATCCGTAAAGTACTGGGCAGTTTGCCTTACCAGCTTTTTTGGCAGTTTATTGCGGAAACTGCTTTAATTACAATTGTGGCGGTTATTGTAGCCATTGGTTTATCATACATCGCCCTACCCGCCATAAATCATTTGTTCCAATCAGAAATGGTGTTTAACAAAGGGCAGCTATTTGTTTTTATAATTTTTATAAGTATTGTAGTGATCTTTCTGTCGGGTTCATATCCGGGCCTGGTGCTTGCAAGATTTCAACCCATACTGGCACTTAAAAGTAAACTTTCGCAAAAGCATATAGGTGGGTTCTCATTACGCAGGATCCTGGTTGTAACCCAGTTCTCTATTTCGCAGATCTTAATTATAGGTACCATTATTATTGTATCACAATTGCATTACTCACAAACTGCCGATCTTGGATTTAATAAAGATGCCATAGTGTTGCTGCCTGTACCGCAAAACGATAAGGTAAAACTGAACACCATGCGTAACCGGATAAATGAAGTACAAGGGGTTGAAAAAGTTTCCTATTGTTACAGGCCACCTGCATCACAATCAAATAATACTACAGGTGTTAATTTTAACCACAGAGCCGAGGAAGAGCATTGGGGTATTAATACTAAAACAGCCGATGAAAACTATATTGCCACTTTTGGATTAAAGCTGGTGGCCGGCAGGAATTTTTTTCCTGCCGATTCAACAAGGGAGTTTGTAGTGAATGAAACCTTTGTGAAAAAACTTAACCTGAAACCGCAGGATGTTATTGGCAAAATGTTGAGTATAAACGGAAAATCAACAACGGCACCAATAGTGGGTGTAGTTAAAGACTTTTATAATTATTCATTCCATGGTGAAATTTCACCGGTGTGCATTATGCCTAATTATGGAGGATATTCAACCTGTGCTGTTAAGATCAATATGCGCAATGCCAAAGCGTCGCTGGCTGCATTCGAAAAGATCTGGAATGAAACTTTCCCTGAAGAACTTTATTCATACCAGTTCCTGGATGATAGCATTAACAAGTTTTATGAGATGGATAATATTTTGCTTACCCTTATCGAGGCATTTGCAGGTATTGCCATAGTAATAGGCTGTTTAGGCCTGTATGGCTTAGTATCATTTATGGCCGTGCGTAAAACAAAAGAAATTGGTGTGCGCAAAGTGCTGGGTGCCAATATACAGCACGTTTTATGGTTGTTTGGTAAGGAATTTACAAAGCTATTATTGATAGCGTTTGTAATTGCCGCCCCGCTGGCCTGGTGGGCTATGAACAATTACCTGCAAGATTTTAAATATCGTATAACCATTGGCCCAGGCATTTTTCTGGTGTCCATATTATTAACATTTATTATTGCTTCTATAACGGTGGGTTATCGCTCCATTATTGCAGCGTTGGCCAATCCGGTTAAAAGTTTAAGAAGCGAATAAGATTAAAAGCGCAAGGCTTAAGGCTCAAAGCCGAAAGCTTTTTTAGTATTTAGAAATTAGGTTTTAGAGTTTTAAATGTATGATCAAGAATTATTTAAAAATTGCCTGGCGCAACATTATCAATAATAAAGTTTATAGCGCTATTAACATACTTGGATTGGCGGCCGGAATGGCTGTTGCGTTACTAATTGCGCTATGGGTTAATAATGAGTTTTCGTATGATCGGTTTTTACCAGATTCGGACAGGTTATACCAGGTAAGGCGTAATTTTAACAGTAATGGAGAAACCCTCACGTTTAGTACCACATCACTTAAACTGGCTGATGCGTTACGGAGTAATATTCCAGAAATTGAATATGTGGCAGAATCTGATGGTGGCAGTTCACATGGCTTAATGGTGGGTGATAAAAAGCTTTACCTTGACGGTATAGAATCAGGAAACGATTTTTTTAACATGTTTAAATATCCCATGCTACGGGGTAGTGCCGGTACTGCATTGAAAGATCCTTTCTCTATTGTGCTCACACAAGCCACAGCTATAGCATTATTTGGTACCGATAATGTGATTAACAAGGTAGTTAAGATTGATAATGCTTATAATTTAAAGGTGACAGGGGTTATAAGAGATGTACCTTCAAATTCGGCAATGCAATTTGTTAAATATGTTATTCCATTTAGCTTTTTAGAGCAAACTGAGGTTTGGATGAAAGTATCACACGGTAGTTTTGGTTTTAATGCATTTTCAATATACGTAAAACTTAAACCCGGTATTACTTATGCCCAGGTAGCCCCTAAAATTAAAAATATAGAAAAAGGTGAGGATAACATCAACGCCAAAAACTCTGATGTGATCATGCAGCCTATGCCAGACTGGCATTTATATTCTGATTATAAGAACGGCATAGCCAGCGGTGGCTTTATTGAATATGTGCGCATTTTTAGCATTATAGGTATTTTAGTTTTATTGATAGCCTGCGTTAACTTTATAAACCTAACCACAGCACGATCTGAAAAACGGGCACGTGAAGTAGGTATCCGTAAAGCCGTCGGTTCACAGCGTATACATCTTATCTTCCAGTTTTTAATAGAATCTACACTGATCACTTTTATGTCCTTTGTATGCGCTGTGCTTTTTGTACAACTGGCTTTAGATCCTTTTAACAGACTTACGGGTACCGTGATCCGTATTCCATTTGATAGCTTTACTTTTTGGCTGGTGACAATTAGTTGTGTGTTAGTTACAGCGCTCATCGCAGGCAGCAGGCCGGCTTTTTACCTATCGTCATTTAATCCTGTTAAAGTTTTAAAAGGAACTATACAAGTTGGCCGGTCGGCATCCTTATCAAGAAAGGTATTAGTGGTGATGCAGTTTAGCTGTTCTATAGCTCTTATTATAAGCACAGTTGTAATTTACCGACAAATACAGTATGCCAAAAACAGGCCAACAGGTTTTAGTATTGACCGTTTGATGGCTACGAATTTAAACAACGATCTCAGTAAAAATTACCCTGCCCTTAAAAATGAGCTGTTACAAAGCGGTATAATTGAAAGTATTAGTAATGCGTCAAGCCCGGCCACTGCTGTTAATATGCACAATAACATTGAGCAATGGCCAGGTAAACTGGCCGGCGAAACAGTTGAAATGGGCATTGTATCCATAGCCGATGGCTATTTTAAAACATCTGGAATGCAGATGCTAACCGGCCGGGATTTTAATAACAAGGCATCAGATACCGCCAATGCAATATTTAACGAGGCTGCTGTTAAACGTTTGCGATTAAAAGAACCCATCAGCCAGGTTATTACTTACAATGGAAAACGGGTAAAAATAATTGGGGTTGTGAAAGATGCATTGATGGGTTCGCCCTTTGCTAAGGCTGAGCCAAGCATGTTCCTGTATAGTACCTACCCACAGTATAATATTATTTATCGGCTCGCTCCAAATGTAAATCCGCATAGCGCTGTTGAAAAGATCAGCCAGATATTTTCTAAATACAATCCGGCTTATCCTTTTATCTACAGGTTTGTTGATGATGATTATAACAGCAAATTTAGCCAGGAAGTATTAGTAGGTAAGCTATCGGGTATTTTTGCAGGACTGGCCATTTTAATATCATGTCTTGGTCTGTTTGGGCTTGCAGCTTATATTGCCGAGCAGCGCACCAAAGAAATAGGCGTACGTAAGGTATTAGGCGCCACAGTGAGCCAGTTATGGTTTTTATTATCTAAAGATTTTGTGTTGCTGGTAATCATCAGTTGTGTAATAGCGTCGCCGGTTTCGCTTTACTTTTTGCAAAACTGGCTGCAGAAGTATGATTACCGCATAAATATTGGCCCGGGCGTTTTCATCATTTCGGCAATTGCGGCCATCGTTATTACTTTAATAACCATAAGTTTCCAGGCTATTAAGGCGGCAATTGCCAATCCTGTTAAGAGTTTACGAAGCGAATAAATAAAAGCCCAAAGCTTAAAGCTCAAAGCCGAAAGCTTTTTTAGTATTTAGAAATTAGCATTTAGTATTTAAAATATCATGATAAAGAACTACATAAAAATTGCTTGGAGAAATATCTGGAAAAACAAGGTTTTTTCGGCTATTAATATCGTAGGCCTATCCGTTGGTATGGCTGCCTGCATTGTTATTATGTTGTTTGTTTTTTATGAAAAAAGCTTTGATAGCATGCACTCAAAAAACATTTACAGGTTAAATGAGGTGCAAAAGTTTGAGGGCATGGGAGCATCGCAAAAGGTGGCTTTATCTATGTTCCCGATGGGGCCAACTTTAAAAAGTGAATTCCCCGAAATTAAAAACTTTACACGGGTGCGCTGGCAGCAAAAGTTTCAAATAACATATCAGCTAAAAAAAATATTTTCGCCACAGGTATTTTTTGTCGATTCGACATTCTTAAAAATGTTTGATTTTAAACTGCTGCGTGGCGACAGAGAAACTGCTTTGTTAAAACCTCACAGCGTTTTACTTACTGAACAAACTGCAAAAAAAATATTTGGTAATGCAGACCCTATGGGTAAAACCATCACCCACTATGGCAACGACACAACAAGTTACGCTGTAACCGGAATTTTAGCTGATGTTCCTAAAAATTCACAACTGCAATTTGATGCCTTGTTTTCGTTCAATACCATTTTTAACCCGCGAATGTTCACAAACTGGGGCGGCAACTGGTTAAATACTTATCTGGAACTTGTTCCGGGTACTGATATAAAGGCCCTTGAAAAGAAATTTCCGGCTTATCAAAAAAAGTATATGCGTGCAGATAATTGGAAATTTTACGAATTATTCCTGTTATCACTTAAAGATGTTCATGCAAACGCTGCCGATATAGGGCTGGATTATATCAATTTTCAAAAATTCGATCAAAAACTTACCAATCTTTTTGGTGTAATTGCATTGATTGTATTGGTAATCGCTTGCATTAATTTTATTAATCTGTCTACAGCACGATCAGCAGAAAGGGCTAAGGAAGTAGGGGTACGTAAATCCATAGGCGCCCAGCGCTTTCAGCTTGCTTTGCAATTTTTAGGCGAAACAGTATTGCTTTCCCTGATCGCCTTAATTTTTGCGTCCATATTGGTTGCATTTGCATTGCCTTATATAAATAACCTTAGTCAGCGCGATATAAGTTTGCCATTAATGAATAACGCTGGGCTAATCATGCTTATATTTTTAGCTGCTGTATTTATCGGGATACTTTCAGGCATTTACCCGGCAGTATTTCTGTCCTCCTTTCAACCCGTTAAGGTATTAAAAGGGTCTGTTGAGACCGGAAAAAACAAAGGGTCGTTGCGGAACATTCTTGTTGTAGGCCAATTTACAAGTGCTATTATATTAATGATCGCTACCATTTTTGTTATTAAGCAATTGCGCTTCATGCAAAAGCGCGACCCTGGTTTCAATCGCGATCAGGTAGTTACAATACCGTTAAATATGGTATCACCGGCTCAATATGACGTTTTAAAACAACAACTACTAACCAGCTCACTGGTACAAGGCGTTACTGGTGCGCAAGATATATTGGGCAGCCATCTTGATCAAACCGGTGTTGAGTTTAGAATAGGTGACTCACCATTGCGCACCTTAACCTCAACCTTATTGGTGGTTGATCATGACTATCTTGATCTTTATAAAATAAAACTGGCAATGGGCAAAAACTTTTCTTCGGAAAAATCGGCCCGGGGTAAAGAATATATTATTAATGAGGCTTTGGCTAAAGAACTCCTTAAAGATCATAAAAATACGCCCATGTCTGCTTTGATTGGGCAGCATTTTGGTTTTGATTCCACAGGTGTTATTACCGGTATTGCCAAAGACTTTAATTTTAATTCGCTGCATTATAAGATAGAAACCCTTTTTATGGTTAACAATAAGGATTTTGGATTTAGCCAGCTATCAGTTAAAATAAACGGGGCTCGGGCAACGGAGGCTATGGACTATATCAGGTCAACCTGGATGAAGCAGCTTCCTGATCTGCCTTTTGAATATCAATTTCTGGACGATCATTTTAGCGAGGTTTATCGTGTAGACAGCCAGGTAAGTGCTGTAGTTAGCATTTTAGCCGGACTCATCATCATTATTTCCTGTCTTGGCTTATTCGGACTTGCTTCCTATTCGGCCGAAAAAAGGATAAAGGAAATTGGCGTTCGTAAGGTACTGGGAGCCACAGTACAAAACATTGTATTGTTATTATCAAGTCACTTTATAAAGCTTGTCCTTATTGCAAATATTATAGCCTGGCCTATAGCGCTATACGCTATGAATAAGTGGTTGCAGGGTTTTGCGTACCGCATAGAGATAGACTGGTGGGTATTTGCCATAGCCGGTGGAGTTTCGGTGATCATAGCTTTTGCAACAGTAAGTTTTCAATCAATTAAAGCCGCCACAGCAAATCCTGTAAAAAGCTTAAGAAGTGAATAGGATTTAAGCTAAAGTCAGAAAGCTCAAAGCAAAAAGCTTTTTTTTAGAAATTAGAGTTTAACCATTATCATGATAAAAAATTACTTTAAAATAGCCCTACGGAACCTTTGGAGGCACCGTGGCTTTTCATTTATAAACATTGCCGGCTTATCAATTGGTATTACAGCTGGCTTTTTCATTTTTATGTATGTTGCTTTTGAGTTAAGCTATGATAAGCTTCATTCCAAAGCAGATCGTATTTATCGTTTGGTTACGGATATAAAAACACCATCTGAAACTCTTAACACGGGTATAACTTCCTGGGCTTTTGCACCAAACATTAAAGCCGACCTGCCCGAAGTTGAATCTTTTGTAAGAATAAGCGGCGGAAGTTTTTTGGTGAGGAGAGGAAATATCAAATTCCAGGAAGAGCGGTCAATGTTTGCCGATTCGGCATTTTTTAAAGTTTTTGATTTTAAATTATTAAAAGGCGATCCTAAAACCGCGTTAACCACACCTGCCAGCATTGTATTTACAGAATCGACCGCTAAAAAATATTTCGGCAATGCGAACCCTATGGGCCAAACAGTACTGATTACAGGCGATGCAATACCAGCAAAAGTTACTGGCATAATGAAGGACTTCCCTGAGAACTCGCAGATCAAGGCTGATATGGTGATATCTATGACATCCCTTACCCAAAAGTTTAATAAGGGGATAGATGACCAATGGGGTAATTTTGGCGCAACAACTTACCTTTTACTAAAGCCTGGCACCACTCAAAAGGCGCTTGAAGCCAAACTGCCAGCTTTTCTTCAAAACCGCGATGGGGAAGGGATGAAAAAAAGCCAAATGCTTTATACGCTTTTTCTTGAACCTTTAAAAACTGTTTATCTATACTCTAAAAGGGGCGGGCAGGAAACAGGCAGCATCAGCAATGTTTACATATTTGGTATAGTAGCCATATTTATTTTGCTGATTGCCTGTATCAATTTTATAAATCTTACTACTGCGCGTTCGGTTGAGCGGGCTAAAGAGGTCGGCATCCGTAAAGTAGTTGGTGCCGAAAGAGGTCAGTTGGCCGGTCAGTTCATAGGCGAATCGGTAGTGCTTTGTTTAATTGCCTTTATACTCACGCTTATATTTTCGGCAATGCTGCTGCCTATGTTTAACCAACTGGCAGGTAAAACCATAAGTGCGGGTATTTTTTCAAACTGGTACTACCTTACTATTTTGTTTGTTACCTCGGTTGGTATAGGTTTGCTTGCAGGTATTTACCCGGCACTGGTATTGTCGTCGTTTAAACCCGTTATGGTTTTAAAGGGACGGTTCTCTGGCAGTAACAAAGGGAACGTTTTACGTAAAACGCTGGTTGTTGCCCAGTTCAGTATATCCATAGCACTAATTATAGGCACTATTGTGGTTTATACCCAGATGGATTTTATGCGTAACCGCGATCTGGGTTTTAGTAAAGACCAGATGCTGGTACTCAATACTAACGGCGATCCGGCTAAAGATGCTTTAAAACAAGCCATTTCATTGCTGCCCGGTGTAAAGTCAACCGCATCGGCTTCCAGTATCCCGGGTGGGGGCAATTCTGGCGCTTACTCTGAAATTGAAAACAAGAAAGGTGACCTGCAAATAGCTAACCTCGATCTGTATTTTGTTGATTATGACTATGTGGACCAGTTTAAAATTAAGATGGTTGCCGGCCGTTCCTTCTCGCGTAGCTTTGGTACCGATACAGCTCAGGCCATGCTGATCAATGAGGCAGCTGTTAAACTATTTGGTTATAGCTCGCCGCAGCAAGCCATAGGCAGGCGCTTTAAACAATGGGGGCGCGAAGGTAAAATAGTGGGTGTAATGAAAGATTTTCATTTCCGCTCATTACAGGAGGTGATAAAGCCATTAACAATGCGTATCGAATTGCGCAACCTTGATCTGATCACCGTAAAAGTATCACCTAAAAACTTATCATCAACACTGGCACAAATTGAAAGCAAATGGAAAGTACTGGTCCCAAACAGGCCATATAATTATTACTTTTTAGATGAATTTTTTGACAGACAATATCGCAGCGAGCAGCGCTTTGGTAAACTGTTCTTTAATTTTGCCGTACTCGCCATATTCATATCATGCTTAGGTTTGCTTGGTCTTGCATCATACAGCACGCTACAGCGTACCCGTGAAATAGGTATCCGCAAAGTACTGGGCGCTTCTGTACCAGGTATTGTAAATCTGCTTTCTGTTGATTTTCTGAAACTGGTTATAGCATCCTTTTTTATAGCCATGCCATTAGCATGGTACTTTATGCATAAGTGGCTGCAAGACTTTGCTTATCGCATTGATATTAGTTGGTGGGTATTTGTTTTGGCCGGTATCCTGGCTATCATGGTAGCCATTGCGACTATCAGTTTTCAGGCCATAAAAGCAGCTATGAGTAACCCTGTTAAAAGCTTGCGGAGCGAATAGTCTTAAGCATTAAGTTCTAAGTCAAAATCGTTATCACCAACAGGTGCATAAGGGTTTTGACTTTTACTTTTGATTTAAGATTTTTTACTTAGAACTCAATACTTAATACTCATAACTCAAAAACTCCATTGTATCATAACCGTACGCTTCCTGTTACATAAGCGAACAGTATTTATACTGCATGTTTGATGTAATGTATTGATTATTAGAATATTAAAAGTTTGGTATATTATTGATACTTGATTGCCCAAAATGATTTGATATTTTTAAACAAAAACACATACTAATCAAAACCAAATATTTAAAAAATGTTATCACTCCAACATATTTCGAAATACTACCAGGTAAGCGGACTTAAAAATTTTGTACTAAACGATCTGAGCCTTGAAATTGATGAAGGCGAATTTGTTTCTGTCATGGGGCCATCGGGTTCAGGTAAATCATCATTGCTTAATATCATAGGCATGCTTGATGAACCATCAGATGGTTATCATTATTTTGCCGGTCATGCGGTACATCAGCTTAAAGAAAAACAACGCTCGGCACTGTATAAGCAATATGTAGGTTTTGTTTTCCAGGCTTATCACCTGATTGATGAGCTCACCGTTTATGAAAACATTGAAACACCACTTATTTACCAGGATTTTAAGGGCACCGAACGCAAGGCCATGGTGGCCGATATGCTTGATCGCTTTAGCATTGTGGGCAAGAAAGACCTTTTTCCGGCACAATTATCAGGCGGGCAGCAGCAGCTGGTAGGCATTGCCCGTGCCCTGATTGCCAAGCCTAAACTTTTACTGGCCGATGAACCTACAGGTAACCTTAATTCTAAACAAGGAGAGGAGATCATGGAACTGTTCCGTAAGCTGAACAAAGAAGATGGGGTAACTATTATACAGGTAACACATTCCGAAAAAAATGCAGAATACGGTTCGCGTATCATTAATCTTTTGGATGGTAAAATCGAATCTTCAAAACAACTCTGATTATATAATAATGCGATACTTTAAATTTATATTTTTTAGTTTGATTACACTTTCTGCCATTAAAGCTCAGGCTCAGGTCCAAACTCAAACTCAGGTACTAACAGATTCAGTGCTGTCCGTAAAGCAATGTGTTGAAATTGCTATAAAAAATAACCTGGTGGTAAGGCAAAGTGAATTGGATATGCAGCGCTTGCGTGTAGGCTACATCCAGGCAAAAGAAAACCTGTTACCATCTATTAACGGCCAGGTAAATCATAGTATTAATAGTGGGCGTAGTATCAATCCATTTACCAATAGTTATGTAACCCAGTCATATACTTCTGGCGACTACGGTTTAAATGCCGATTTAACGCTATTTAGCGGCTTGCAAAATTTAAATGCAATTAAACAAACATCATTAAATTACCAGGCAGGTAAAATGGATTTCCAACAGGCAAAAGACCAGGTGACCATTAATGTGATAACCGCTTATCTTTTGGTTTTGGATAATACCGAGTTATTGGCCCAGGCTTATAACCAGATTGATGTATCAAAAAAACAAGTTGAAAGATTGGAGATCCTGGAAAAAGAAGGCGCCAATAAATTACCTTCAGATCTGTATGACCTTAAAGGTACTTATGGCGATAACCAACTTAATTTAGTGACTACTAAAAACACGCTTGAGGCATCAAAACTAAACCTGATGCAGATCTTAAATTTACCCTATAAAAAAGACCTAAAGCTGGAACCGGTAAGCGTTCAGGATGTGGCTAAACAGACAGATGAAAACTCTGACCAGATATTTAATACTGCTTTACAACAATTAGCTTATGTAAAAGCAGCAGAGTTAAGACGCCGTGGTGCCGAAAAGGGGGTTAAAGTGGCTAAAGGTGCACTAACACCTACTATCTCATTATTTGGGGGGATATCTACTAATTATTCAAGTGCGGCACAAAATTCTGTAGTAAGAGATTCTTCTATTGTGAACACCGGTGGATTTATAAACACACCCACCGGTCCACAATCTGTTTTTACGAAACAGGCTAACTTTGACAATCATAATATAGGCTATTACGATCAATTTAAAAATAACTACGGCACTCAATTTGGCATTCGTTTAAATATTCCAATATTAAACTACTTTCAAAACCATAACAGGGTAAAACTGGCTAAAATTGATCTTTTAGAATCTAAATACATAGAAGAAAACACGAAGATAGTTTTACGGCAAAATGTTGAACAGGCCTATTTGAACATGACATCAGCCTATAACAGGTATAATGTACTGGTTGATCAGGTTAAAGCCTATGCTGAATCGTTCAGGACGGCCGAAATAAGGTTTAACGCAGGTGTATTAACATCAGTTGACTTTGTGGTTGCTAAAAACAACCTGGATAAGGCTAATATAAACCTGATTAACGCCCGTTATGACTGTTTTATTTATAACAAGATCCTTGATTATTACCAGGGACGGTTAGCGTTATAAAAAAACAAGAATAATGCTGGTTCTGTAAAAAATTTATACTTTTATTTCAGATTTAGTTCTTGATATCCGGCTTATAATGTTTTATTTCAAATTTGTAAAACATTATGAGCCGGATATTGCTAATTAGTAGACATTTGTTTGCTTATGGCAAGTATCAATAAAAATCCAAAACATCTTTTACCTTAAAAACAATTAGAAAAACTATGAAAAAAACAATTATTTTAACATTAAGTATCTGCTTATTTACTATCGGCATGGCGTCGGCACAAATAATACCAAGCTTTGCATTTGGTGTAAAGGGAGGTTTAAATTATGCTGCTTTCCCTTCAAACGGTATATTTAATAATAGTAACCGTGCAGGTTATTTAGCCGGTGTTTGGGCAAGAGTAGGTGGTTTGGGCTTTAATTTTCAGCCGGAACTTTATCTGACCAGTAAAAATATAAATGTTAGCGCACCTAATGAACCCGAAAATAAAGCCAAATTTACAAGCATAGATGTACCTTTATTATTAGGTGGTAAAATTGGTGCTTTGGGTTTAGGTGGCCGTTTTTATGGAGGGCCGGTATTTTCATTTGCAGTTAATAAAGATCAGAGTTTAAGTAGCGCTGCCAGCGATGCGACAAAATTAGATTATAAAAGCGCCAATTACGGGTTCCAGGTAGGTGCCGGTGTTGACATCAGCAGCCTGTCAATTGATTTACGGTACGAGGGTGGCTTAAACAAAATCGCGTATGGAGATGGTAATTCGCACACGCGCGTTAATGTATTTAGCCTTGCCTTAGCGTATAAGTTGTTTTCATTGTAAGATTAAACTACTTGAGTAATACAAAAAAGACCTGCCATTTTGGGCAGGTCTTTTTTGTATTATATTTTTTAAACAATTCGCAATAATAGTATTATACTCATTGTACAGGTTACACTTAAATTTATTGACCAGATTACCGGGTAATAAACGGTATTCATATAACTTGAATGAAAAAAATATCTATTTACCATAGTACTGCTTTGCGTGTAAGCGTATGGACATTTATCATGCTGTTTACTGCCCAGGCAGCTTTATCACAACAAATTGATACATCAGCATCACCTGTAAGGTTGAACCAAATAGGTTTTTATCCAAATGCGGTAAAGAAAGCTATTGTTTTAAATGGGCGGGGCGGCGCTTTCACCATTCAAACCCTTAGTAAAACTATAGTATTTACAGGTATTTTAAAACCATCTGTTAAACCCAGCTTTGGAGGCAAAATAACTTACATAGCCGACTTTAGCGTATTTAATAAACCGGGTAGCTACCGTTTATATATACCTGGTGGAAGTAATTCGTATCCGTTTCAAATAAAGCCTTCGGTACATAAGCCGTTAGCCAACGCGGCTATAAAGGCCTATTATTTTATGCGGGCCTCAACCCCTTTGCCTGCAAAATACGCTGGTAAATGGCAGCGGGCCGAAGGTCACCCCGATACCAATGTATTGATTCATCCATCAGCTGCAAGCGAAAAACGTAAAGCCGGTTCCATGATCAAGTCACCCCGTGGTTGGTATGATGCCGGCGATTATAACAAATACATTGTAAACAGCGGTATAACTACCGGCACATTGCTTTCATTATATGAGGATTTTCCGGCGTACATGAAAACAGTTAAGTTGAACATCCCCGAAAGTGGTAATGGTATACCTGATATATTGAATGAGGTATTATGGAACCTGCGCTGGATGCTCACCATGCAGGACCCTAATGATGGTGGTGTTTATCATAAATTAACCAACGCCGCATTTGATAAGTTTGAGATGCCCGATAAGGGGACGGAACCCCGCTATGTGGTGCAAAAAGGCACAGCCGCCACCTTAGATTTTGCCGCTGTAATGGCACAATCGGCCCGTATATTTAAGCAATATCCGCAACAAGTGCCTGACCTGGCCGATTCATGTCTTAACTCCGCCCAAAGCGCCTGGGCATGGGCGATTAAAAATCCTGATGTAGCCTATAGGCAGGATGAAATGAATGAAAAGTTCAGCCCTAAAATAACTACCGGAACTTATGGCGATAATAATTTTGCCGACGAGTTTATCTGGGCGGCATCTGAACTGTTTGTTACCACACATGATAGCGGTTTCCTGAAAAATATCAACCTGCTTCCTGATGATCCGATGCACGTGCCAACATGGTCGCAGGTTAAGCTGCTGGGGTATTATACGCTGGCGAAAAATACGGTATCTGCGGATGTCAAAAATGTAAAAGACCTGCCCGAAATTAAAAAGCGACTAATAGCTGCAGCCGATGACCTGATAAATGGTGTTGATGATAATGCCTACCAAACAGTAATGACACAATCTATAAAGCATTTTGGATGGGGTAGTACCTCCGAAGCTGCAAACGAAGGTGTTTTATTGATACAAGTTTATAAACTATCGCATAATAAAAAATATCTGGATTATGCTTTGGCTAATCTTGATTACTTATTGGGCCGTAACGCTACAGGTTATTCTTATGTTACCGGCTATGGCAGTAAAACGCCTATGCACCCTCATCACCGCCCGTCGGTAGCCGATGGGGTAACTAATCCGATACCCGGTTTATTGGTTGGAGGAGCCAATCCTGGTATGCAGGATGGTATTCATGTTCCCTCAACTGTACCCGATGAAGCCTATATTGATGACGATAGGGCCTATGCAGCCAATGAAATTGCCATCAACTGGAACGCGCCGCTGGCTTACCTTGCTAATGCTAGTGAAGCCTTGCAACAGGAGCTAAGCAGTTCAAAACAATAAAAATTACTTAAGCAAAAAGCCTTTAGCTTTAGGCTTTTTGCTTAAAGCTTATTTCACTACATCAACCCACTGCCCTTTGATAAGGCTGTTAATGGAATTGTTATACATGGCTTCGCAGTAAACCGCTGGTAAGTAATAATGACCCGCATAAGCAGCGTTCAGCATCACATAATAGGTAACTTCTTTACCTTCAGTTAAGCTAAAATAGGTGTTCACCCTATCATCGCGTATGTCGCGATAATCAGATGGGGATGACTTAAATACCTCATCATTATTCAACATTCGGCTGTTCAGTATTTCCCATCCCGATGGGAAGATCTGGGTAAGGGCCAGATTGTCATACCGGCCACGTTTGCCCGGGTTTTTGATATTCACCTGGGCCACAAAATCAGTACCTTGTTTTAAGGATGTTGGGTCAACCGGTTTGCCGCTCATGGTAAAATAGCCAACCCTCATTTGCATGATCTGCGGATCAATAAAAGTTTTAACATCTAGGCCAGATGAGGGCTGTCCTTTTTGTATTAACCTTACATACAGTTTATTGGTGCCGTTGTTTTTAAGCGTTACTTTACCTCCGTTTGCTGCCAAACCGGCCTGCCAGATATAAGATGCTGAGTTGACATCCGTTTTAGTAGTTCCCGATTGATAGTTAAAGGTAAGCTTACCAGCAGCCTTGTTTTGCCCGCAATATTGCGCAATAGCAATAAGTGAATAAGCAGTGGTTTGGGTGCTGTACCAGTCATCCTGAGATAATCTTGCTGCTACCGTGCGCAATAATCCGGCAGCTTTTTGCTGCTGCCCAAGCAGGGTGAGGGTTTCCAGGATCATGGCCTCATCGCGCAGATCAGATCCATAAGTACCGTACATGGTGTAGTATGGTTTAATAGTAAGGGGTAAACCCGCTACCATTCTTAAGCCCATTTCTGGTTGCCCGGCAAGTTTATAGGCCGCGGCCAAACGCCATTTACCTTCTATACTCAAATACTTAAACTCTCGCAGGCGGTTCATAGCGCCTAATTCTGGTGAGCGCGCTAAAGCCAGCAGGTATAAACGGTAAGCCTGGTTCAGGTCGGCACCATAAAAACTTCGGGAATCAGGTGCCCAGGTTAAAGCTTTTTGTTTCTGATATTTTTTCCATTGCTCCATAAATCCTAATGGCATACTGTAGCCTTTAGCCTGTGCAGCCAGCATAAAGTGGCCGGCATAATTGGTTCCCCATTCGTCTGCATTGCCGCCATCTGGCCAATAGCTCAAACCACCGCCTTGTACCTGGAAGCCATTTAGCCTGCTGATAGTGGCTTTGATATTCCGCTCTGCTTCGGCCTTTTGAATAGGCGAAAGATCAAGCAGCTGACCTAAATATAATTGCGGGAATGCCGAAGAGGTGGTTTGCTCCACACAGCCATGAGGATAAGCTATCAGGTAATCCAATCGTTTACTCAGGTTCAATGGCGGGATGCTGGCTATCTCCAGGGTGTTTTTATTAGTACCGCTGATGCCAACCGGCTGATAGGCGGTGCTCCAAACCTCGCCAGGTTTAAGTTCCTTTTCTAAAACCCGGGTAACCGGCGGATTGGGGTTACGTACATTAAGCTCCACATCATAAGCAGCTGTTTCCGAACCGCTTTTGGCTATGATCTTAACTTTGCCTACACCCACAAAATCCTTAACGTTCAAATCAAAAGTAACCAGCTGATCGCCGGTTTTGGTAAAGGTGAGCGTTTTCTGGTTATTGCCGGCCAGGTTACTGAACGCGTTTGATTGTACCGATACCGTAACAGTTTTAATATTTGGTTCCATGGCAAATACAGTAACCGGCAATTGTACCTTTTCTGCCGGGCCAAGTACACGCGGCAGGGTAGCCAGTATCATCAACGGCTTTTTAACGGCTACGGCTTTTTCAGTCATACCGTAGCTGCCATCGTGCCCGGCAATTACCATTGCCTTTACTGAGCCTACGTATTGGGGAAGTTTAAAGGGCGTGGTTTGCTTTTCGCCCTTGTCGAGGTGGAATGGCCCCATGAATTTTACAACGGGCTTAAAACGATTTACAGACACGTTTCTGTTGTTGCCCAAATTACCGTCACCACCTATACTTAAAATACGTTCCAGTCCCCCGCCAAAAGCACCTATCACATAATCAAACAAGTCCCAGGTTTTTACGCCAAGGGCCTCCCGGGCATAAAAGGCATCGTGCGGATCAGGGGTTTTATAATTGGTAATGTCAAGCAGCCCCTCATCTACAATGGCTATGGTATAGGTCATTTCCTTGCCCGATGCTTCTGATACAGTAATAGCCGATTGTGTTTCGGGCCGGATCTTATCAGACATGCTGATCACCGGTTTCAGTATTGTTTCGGGATTGTCAACCTGCAGCGGGATAGCACCGTACATTCGTATGGGCAGGTCATTTACTGTTTGGGAATGCCTTTGCAACAGGGTAACGTTTACAAAAACGTTAGGGGCCATGGTTTCGTCAACCGTAAAGCGGTATTGGGTTTGGCCTTTTTTAGTATCTATCCAGGTGGTTTTTAAAACCTTGCTGCCGTTTTCAAAACTGATCAGTGCATGTCCATCAGCAGCAGTAGGGATGGTGAGCGTGGCCTGTTCGCCAACTTTATAACTTGTCTTGTCGGACGTGAAAGATAACATAGCTGCCTCGGTAGGATTACTTTGCTGTAACCTTTCTGACCAGTTTGGCCAATCTACATAAATGAACTTCCCGGTGGAGTGGCCTGTTTGCTCGTCCTTTACTTTGATCAGGTAACGGCCCCAATCTGCCTTTGGGATGCGTAAGGTCCATTTCCCGCGTCCGTTGTTAAGCTGTACGCTTTCGGTTTTTATAAGTTTGTTAAACTTGTCTTGCGTAAAATTGCTTGTTTCGTCACCTGTCTGATCCCACCACCAGCGCCATTGTACTTTGTATAGCTCCAGTTGTACATTGCGGGCGCCGGTAAAGGCGTTGCCATTCACATCAACATCTGCAATGTCAATCTGGTGATCTTTATCCGTAACCAACATACCTGATAGCTCGCTGCCTGCTGGTGTTTTAATCCCAACATAACCAGGGTAAACATTATAAGGCATAGTGGTTTGCTGTATACTGAAATTGCCGCCCGGTTCAAAAACCTTTACCAGGAAATTTGCCCTCAACTGTCCCGGCGCTTGTTTTTCTACATTGATATTGGCATTAACTGTGGCCGTACCTTCGGCGCTAAGCTTACCATCAAAAACGGTTTGAGTTTGTGTATTAAATGCAAGGGTTGGGTCGTCAAAAACGTAACCCTCATATTTTTTAAAGTTTGTTGCCTGCGGCGATAAAAAGGCATCGACCTTAGCTTTCAGGTTTTGTGCCGCGCCGCCAAACAGCCACTGCGCGCTTAACTTACCATCAGCATTATTACCTTTAGTAAGCTCGGCAGCGTTACCGAACGACAGGCTCAGTTTCATGCGGTTAGGCATAATAGTCTCCACCTTGATCTTCTTCTCAAACAAAGCACCGCCAACTTTTACTTTGGCAGTCCAGTTTCCGGTAGGTGATGAGGTTTCGGTAGCTGTATGAAAGCTGTAAAAACCATCCAAAGCTGTTGTTTTATTGATGCGCCTGTAAAGTTTACCATTAGGATCATACAATTCAAACTCTACCGGGTGATCGGGAGGAAGGGTTTTTAATTTATCTTCGAGGATAAAGGAAACGTAGATCGAATCGCCAGGGCGCCAAACACCACGTTCGCCATAAATAAAACCTTTTAAGCCACTTTGTACCTCCTCGCCACCCACGTTAAAACGGGTTAGCGGCAGGGAGCTGCCATCATCGAGTTTTAAATAGCCCCGTTGTGCGCCTTTTTTAGCTACCAACAGGTAAGGTTTGCGTTTAAGGTCGAACTTA
This sequence comes from Mucilaginibacter lappiensis, assembly GCF_050433765.1. Taxonomy (GTDB): domain Bacteria; phylum Bacteroidota; class Bacteroidia; order Sphingobacteriales; family Sphingobacteriaceae; genus Mucilaginibacter; species Mucilaginibacter lappiensis_A. The sequence goes on from NZ_JBNPWP010000001.1 coordinate 442,011, forward strand.
ACTATTCCGTCTCCACCCGATGTGGTTTTATAGATCACTTGTTTCTGATAATCAAGCAGCTCAAGATCCACATTACCCATCGGTTGGGCGCTTAAAATATCAGTTACAGCTACAAGCATACTGTTATTGGTACCCCGTTTGGCAATAAGACCTATGTTTGACGCTATGATATTACGTGTGGCCCAGCGTTGTTTAGTGAAATAGGAGGGGGTACAGGCATTGTCCCTTTCCTGCCAGTTATAGCCTTCGGGATAAAAATTATCGTATCTCGCCCAAAAATCGTCATCCTCGTCATTTACTTTACCGCTATTATTGCTGTAATCACCACCATACTCATCACCATCGTCCTCGCCTTTTTTTACACCCGCACCCGGGATATTGCAGTTATACAACGAATATTCTTTCCTGAAACCAATCACAACCCGGTAAATAGCGCCCGGTTCTGTACGGATCATCTGGTCGATATCCAGCATGAAGCGGTTCTTTTTGTTCAGATTTAACCCTTTGTCGGTATCAAGCCTGATGGTTTTTTGAATAATTGGCTTACCCACCTGGCGCAGTTCGGCTCCTCCATCAAAACCATTATTCTGAAAATATTGCGGTACGTTACTTTCATATATTTTAATGATGCTCACATCAACCGCGTTTAAATTCACTGCCTCAAAAGGCATCATCAGTTTGCCCGAATCGGGGAGGATCACCCCTTTGCCAGGGATGGTTACATTAGGTAGCCTGTTCTCAAAAAACACATTAGCTGTATAGGTTTTGGTGATCTTTTTGTGCGATATGTTTTCGACCCCCTCGTTTACAAACACGCTATAATTCCCCTGCAGGCGTTCGGGCGCATAAACTTTTACGGTACTGCCATCAATGGTATAAGCAGCATCGGCAATATTACTGATGCCTATTAAGCCGTTAAGTTCTTGTCCAACCATAATGGCATCAGAGAATTGAACCAAAACGTATTGGTCATTGTCTTGCACGGCGCGTATGTCCAGTACCTTAAAATCGCCGATGACGGGTACATCAAAACGCTGATCGCCTTTTTTATCTACATTTAAACTACCACCATTCCAGCTCACCGTAACCGGGGTAACCTTACCCGACTGCCTTTTTAAACCTGTTATCTTAAAATGATGCGTTTTAGTACCTGTATTATGCTCCCAATTTACTTTAACCGGGAATTCATAATTTACCGTAATGAGTTTTTCAATGAGGGTTGGGTCTTCTGTATCCGCAGTTTGTACCAGGCCATCCAGCTTCATTTCATCGGTAGATGTACTGGTTGCAGTTTGCAAGCCGTTAAAGCTTACATTAAAATCGGGCTTTACAACCTGGAAACCAAACTTAAAATGTTCAAATTTATTGGGAACCTCTATTAATTTCCCGAGATCAAAATCGGCGGTATAGTTTTTTTCGGGATCAAGTTTGTTTGCAGGCCTGAATTCAATTGTACGGGCATCTATCCAGTATGCCTTTCCTTTTATCGATGGGGAAAAGTCAAATAGATCATCGCTAACCTGTTCGTTTTGTTGATGGGTAACCTGCACCTGGCTTGCCAGGCGGATCCTGATGGGGCTTTCTTTGGATATAACACCGGTAGTATATGACTCAATATATTTACTAAAGGCCGGGTCGACCCTCATTTTTTTATGGTCATTGGCAACAATGTAAACGACTAACAAAATCAGTACAAGAGATGTAATGATAGTTATTAAGGTTTTACGCTTGCGGAATCTGGTATATCCGTTCTCCATGAAATAGGTTTATTTATTACCATGTAAATTATAAAAATTTATGATAATAAATTAAACGGAAAACTTATTTTACAGCACTTTATAATATCATTACCCCGGGTTTGTTTAAAACGGGTAGCTTGATGAAATTCATTTCAACGATACTTTCGGGCAGAAAGATAAATTTTTTATCGTAAATGTTGGTGCCAATATAATAACTGAGCCAGTATTCATTACTAAGCCCGAATGTTTGCTCATCAATGGGTTCAATAAGTTTGAATGATTGATCAGGAACCACCGGAAACATGTGCCTTAAGGTTGACGTTTTTACCTGTACACCATCTTTTTCGCCATAACCTTTAGAGGTAACCATCACATTTTCAATAGGCTCTTTTTTAAGGTTAATAAGATATACGTACCAGGTTTTGCTCTCAACGTTCTCACTTTCTAATGCAACTGCAACTGCAATATCCTGTACGTTATTTTCGGGGAGGTCTTTGATCATCGCATATTAATTTAAACAATCTGTCATTTCGAACGCAGAGAGAAATCTTATGCTGGTTAGTTATGAGTATAAGATTTCTCCTCGTACCTCGTTCGAAATGACACGTGATTCTACTTCTTCTTCGTTGCGGCCTTTTTCTTTGCCGGAGCTTTCTTAGCTGCCGGCTTTACAGCTGCAGCTTTACCAAATCGCCCTTTTTTGGCGTCTTTAGGCATAGCATCAGCTAAAGCTTTGCATTCCTCATAGGTAAGGGTTAAAGGATCTTTATCCTTAGGTATCTTAACGTTAAGTTTGCCAAATTCTATATATGGACCCCAGCGGCCATTTAATACTTTAACAGCCGGATCCTCATCAAATGCTTTGATCAGCTTTTCTGCATCTTTTTTACGCTTTGCCTCTATCAGTACAATTGCTTCCTCTTCGGTAACATCCAAAGGGTCGATTTCTTTTGGCAAGGATATAAAAGCGCTATTGTGGCTTATGTACGGCCCAAAACGGCCAATAGCAACCTTCATTACTTTACCTTCATACTCGCCAACAACTTTAGGTAACTTAAATAGCTCAAGTGCTTCTTCAAGGCTGATGGTTTCTATACTTTGACCGGCCCTTAGGCTGGCGTATAATGGTTTTTCTTCTTTGTTCTCCTCAGTAGCACTTTCGCCAACCTGCACAAACGGGCCGTAACGGCCAATACGCACAGATATTTTTTTGCCGCTTTCCGGGTGAACGCCTAATTCACGCTCGCCGGTGGCTTTATCGGCAGTTTCAATAGTGCTTTGTACTTCTTTATGGAAAGGGTTATAAAAATCGTGCAGCATAGCTGTCCACTCCTTTAAACCCTGTGCTATTTCGTCAAATTGTTTTTCAACGCTGGCGGTAAAGTTAAAATCTACAATATCATTAAAGTGCAGCACCAAAAAGTCGTTCACAACCGAACCAATATCTGTTGGAAATAATTTACCGCGTTCAGCACCGGTATTCTCGGTTTTATCTTCCTTTACAACACTATCGCCTTTTAAGGTTAATACCCTGAAGTGGCGAATTTTACCTTCGCGCTCTTCTTTAACTACATAACCACGGTTTTGTATGGTTGATATGGTAGGAGCGTAGGTTGACGGACGACCTATGCCCAGTTCTTCCAGCTTTTTAACCAAACTTGCCTCAGTATATCGTGCCGGTGGACGAGAGAAACGCTCCGTTGCCGACATTTCCTGCAATGCCAGGCGCTGTCCCCTGGTTAAAGGCGGCAGCATGGTGTTTTCGCCATCCTGTTGAGTATCTTCTTCCTCATCGTCAGATTCAAGGTAAACTTTCAGGAAACCATCAAACTTCATTACTTCGCCGTTGGCGGTCAGTTCTTCCCTGCGGCTTGATATACTGATCTTCGCGGTGGTTTTTTCAAACTGTGCTTCACTCATTTGCGAAGCTATGGCACGTTTCCAGATCAGCTCATATAAACGTTTTTCGGCCGACTCACCATCAATAGTATGGTTATTAAAATAAGTAGGCCTGATTGCTTCGTGAGCCTCTTGCGCGCTTGCGTTCTTGGTTTTATATTTCCTTAGCTGATGGTATTTATCGCCGTAAGCTGATACGATCTCTTTTTGAGCGGCATCCAACGCGGTTTCGGATAAATTTACCGAATCGGTACGCATATAAGAGATATAACCCGATTCGTATAATCTTTGTGCCACTTGCATGGTGCGCGCAACGGAATATCCAAGTTTCCTGCTGGCTTCCTGTTGCAGGGTTGATGTAGTAAAGGGAGCAGCCGGCGACCGTTTGGCAGGTTTGGTTTCTAATGAACGTATTTCAAAATCGGCGCCTATGCAGTCGTTTAAAAACTTTTCTGCATCTTCCTGCTGACTAAAACGCTCGGGTAGTTCGGCCTTAAAAGCTTCTTTACCCTTGCCAAATATGGCCACTATTTTAAAAGCGGCTTCTGATTTAAATTTATTGATATCCCTTTCGCGATCAACAATTAATCGTACGGCCACTGATTGCACACGACCAGCCGAAAGTGATGGCTTAACTTTTTTCCATAGAACAGGGGAGAGCTCAAAACCAACCAGCCTATCAAGCACACGGCGCGCTTGCTGTGCGTTTACCAGGTTGTAATCAATTTTACGCGGTGTATCAATGGCACGTAAAATAGCAGGTTTGGTTATCTCATGAAAAACAATGCGCTTGGTAGTAGCATCTTTTAAACCCAGTGTTTCAAATAAATGCCAGGATATAGCCTCACCCTCACGGTCCTCGTCCGATGCCAGCCAAACCATCTCTGCTTCTTTAGCTAATTTCTTCAACTCGCTCACTACTTGCTTTTTATCGGCAGGTACTTCGTATTTTTGTGTGAAGTTATTGGCTGTGTCAATCGCATCTTCAGATTTTATCAAATCACGGATGTGGCCATAGCTCGATTTAACAGTAAAGTCTTTACCAAGGTATCCTTCAATAGTTTTGGCTTTCGCCGGAGATTCTACAATGAGTAAATTTTTGGCCATTTAGCAGTTATTTTTTGCAAATAAAACATAAAGAAAGTGAAACGCAAATTCACTTGGCGTTTAATTTTTTAATTTTTGAAGTAAAGGGAAATTATTGCAGGACTAAATCCGCTTGTTTTTACATCAGGAAACCACCGCCTAACAGGTCGTTGCCTTCATAAAAAACAGCCGATTGCCCCGGTGCAATGCCTGATACGGTATGATGAAAATCAACCTTCATGTGTTCGCCCATTTGTACAATGGTGCTTTGCGTGCCTGCATCCTTATAACGTATCTTGGTAATGGCCTCAATGGGCTCATTGATATTGGCATATTTAACCAGGTTAAGATTTTTAACCCAGGCCTGCTTGCGTTCCAATTCATCGGCAGTACCCAAAACTACGGTATTGGTTTGCGGGTCAATACTGGTAACAAACATAGGCTGGCCCAACGCTATACCCAAACCTTTACGCTGGCCTATGGTATAAAAGGGATATCCCTGATGCTTGCCCACTATAGTGCCGTTTGTGAGCACGAAGTTACCGCCGGCAACACGTTCTTCCAAATCGCCTACTTTATGTCTTAAAAAGGCTCTGTAGTCGTTGTCGGGTACAAAGCATATTTCGTAGCTTTCGCTTTTGCCGGCAAGTTCAACCTGGCCCATGTCCATGGCCATTTGCCTGATCTCGGGTTTAGAGAAACTGCCTAAAGGGAATTTGGTACGTGCCAGGTTTTGTTGCGATACGCCCCAAAGCACATAAGACTGGTCTTTATTTTCGTCCTTACCTTTTGATATTACATAACGGCCATTATCCTGCAAGCGGATGTTGGCATAGTGACCGGTAGCTATAAATTCGCAGTCCAGTTTATCTGCACGTTTTAAAAGTGCATCCCATTTAATATGAGTATTACATAAAACGCATGGGTTAGGGGTACGACCGGCCAGGTACTCATCCACAAAATTGTCGATCACAAAATCGCCAAATTCGCTCCTGATATCCAATATATAGTGGGGGAAGCCATAACCAACGGCCAACGCACGGGCATCGTTAATACTATCCAGGCTGCAGCATCCTGTTTCTTTTGAGCTACCACCTGCTGAGGCATAGTCCCAGGTTTTCATGGTAAGACCAATAACCTCATAGCCCTGCTCATGCAACATTACTGCTGCTACCGAACTATCAACGCCACCGCTCATTGCCACTAAGATCCTGCCATGCTTACTCATAATGCTGCAAAGATACCTTTTTGATTTTTATGTTGGTGTCTTATTGGGTCAGGCGAGCGTAAAATGAATGTGTTTTGATAAATTGTTGCGTTAACTATAGATTAATTAGTATTAATAATCAATATTTTATGATTGTTATATAAAGTTTTAGTTCTTTATTTCAAATATAATTCAGAATCAATCAAATATAATTCAGAATCAAACCGCTAAGGTTTATTGGTTTAAACCGTTATTGCTTGAACGTGAATTTTTTCATGCGATATAAGAACAAGGTACTTCAAATAAACAAAAAAACATTCCTTCAGGTTTTGAGGTAAAAAAAATCGAATTTGGAAAAAAGTACAAGAAAATGCATTTAAATACTATAAAAGCATTGAAATTTGAGCTTTTTATTAGGTGTAACTCCCACACGGATTTCAATATTAAAAGCTTTTTTTTGCGATTATTTTAAATAATAAATGTGCAATTGACCATTGTAAAAAACATGTAAGTTTTTTGTTAAAAAAAATGCAAAAGTGCTTAACACTATTGCAACATCAGGTTTACAATTTAAATTTGTTATACCCTAATTAATTTAAAATGATAAGCCAGTTAACATTAGAGCAAAAACTGCAAGGAGTAATTTTAGTGATTATTTGCTTTGTTGCCGTAGCCAACTACTTGATTAAGTAAGAGCCGGGCCGAACAGTGAAGAAAAATTTAAGGTGCTTTTTTAAGCACCTTTTTTTTGCAATAAAGTGTAAATTTAATGTTAAGGATTGCGTGTTTGCCCGTCGCCTTTAACTATCCATTTATAACTGGTTAGTTCATCAAGGCCCATAGGGCCGCGGGCATGTAGTTTTTGGGTACTGATTCCGATCTCGGCACCTAAGCCAAATTGAGCGCCATCGGTAAATGCAGTTGATACATTGGCATAAACCGCGGCTGCATCCACATCATTCAAAAACGTAGCTATGTTACCGGCATCTTCAGAAATAATAGCCTCACTATGCTTTGAGCCATTTACAGCTATATGCTCAAGCGCCTGTTTAAAATTATCAACCGTTTTAACCGCCATTTTCATCGACAGAAATTCTGTACCAAAATGTTCTGGCTGGGCTTTATGCAGCAGATCTGCAGGGTAGTTGCTTTTCAGGGCTGTATAAGCTGCTTCGTCAGCAAATAATTCTACCTGTTTTTTCTTTAAAATATGGGTAAGCCGGGGCAGGTCATTAATACGGCTGGAATGAATAATTAAACAATCAAGCGCATTACATACGCTAACCCGGCGTGTTTTGGCATTAGCAATAATTTCTGCACCCTTTTCCAGGTCGCCCGATTCATCAAAGTAAGTATGTACAATGCCTGCACCGGTTTCAATAACCGGCACTTTGCTATTATCCCGTACAAAGTTTATCAACGATTGGCTTCCGCGGGGAATTAATACATCTACATATCCAATGGCGTTTAATAATGCGGCGGTGGCTTCACGATCGGCGGGCAGGAGGGTTGCAATATTGACATCCAGCCCGTGTTTAAGCAATACTTTATGGATAACCGATATGATGGCCCTGTTTGAGAAGTCGGCATCGCTACCGCCCTTTAAAATGCTGATATTACCGGTTTTAAAACAAAGGGCAAACACATCAAAAGTAACATTGGGCCGTGCTTCATAAATAACGCCCACAACACCCAACGGTACCCGGACTTTTGTAATAGACAGGCCATTTGGCATATTGGTTTCTGAAAGTTGTTTGCCCAAAGGGCTATCCAAATGTGCAACATTTACCATATCGCCGGCAATAGCTTCGATTCTTGCCGCGGTGAGTTTTAGCCTGTCATATTTGGGATCGGCCGGGTCCATACGGTCAAGGTCCTTTTGGTTCTCGGCCAATAGGTGATCAGTTTGGGTTATAGCTTCGGCAGCCACATCCTGTAATACCTGATTTATTAAAGCAGGAGCGAGGGGTGGTTTTCTGCCGGCTACGAGCGCGTTTTGGAAATAGATATCGTAATTCATATAATGTTAACCCTGTAAATAAAGATAATCATAATGCACTAAGGGCTTTTGATTTTTTTGCCCTATTCTTTCCTTTGCCTTATCAGCCCCATACTCGGCAATACCTAAACCCACCAGTTTATCTTTTTCATCAACCAATTTAATAATGTCACCTTTCTTAAAGTCGGTTATTACCTTAATAATACCTACAGGCAATAAACTGGTGGCTTTGCTTGATATAAGGGCGGCTTTAGCGCCATCATTAACTTTTACGGTGCCTGTGGCCGATTTTTCAGAGTGAGCTATCCATTTCTTTTTGCCCGAGGCTGTTTTATTTGGAACAAAACGGGTATGGATAACTTTATTCTCCAGTACATCAGTTAAAATATTATCCCTTGTTCCATTGGCAATATGTACGGCAATGCCTAACTGGGCGGTTTTTTGCGACATGGTTGATTTAGTGATCATGCCGCCACGGCCAAACTGCGAGCGGCCCGACGAAACGAATGTTGCAAAATCGACAACTGATCCGCTAACTTCTTCAATTACTGCTGAACCAGGGGCTTTGGGGTCGCCATTATAAATGCCATCAACATTGGTTAAAACAATAAGTGCCTGTGCGTTCAGCATAGAGGCTATAAGACCCGCCAGTTCATCATTATCCGTAAACATCAGTTCTGTTACCGATACCACGTCATTTTCATTAACAACTGGAATCACCTGGTGTTGCAGCAATAGCTCTAAACAGTTTTTCATGTTCAGGTAATGCATCCTGTCCCTGAAATCCTCTTTGGTAACCAGCACCTGCGAACAAAGGATATTAAAACGTTCAAAAAGATTAGAGTAGGTATTGATCAGCTTAACCTGACCAATGGAGGCCAGCAATTGTCTTGCGGCAATGGCATCATATTTTTCTGAAATGGTTATCAGGCTTCTGCCCGAAGCTACTGCTCCTGATGATACAAGGATCACCTCCTTACCCTGTTTTTTTATCGCGGCTATTTGCTCAACTAAATGCTCAATCCGTTGCAGATCGGGGAGGCCGTTTTCCTGGGTAAAAACGTTTGACCCGATTTTAATGATGATGCGCTGATAATTAAAGGACATTGTAGTTAAGCTTAAAAGTAGCAATATTAAACATTTTTCATATAAAAATGACGGGTATTTTGAATAAAACAGGTATAATTTAGATTTTTTAATTATAAAATTTAATTTTCATGACATTTATAATGTTTTTATGTGTTATTTGGTGTAAATATTGAGATTGTTGATCAATTTTGATTATAAAATGCATTAAATTAATTATTTTAACATGAAATTAGGATAAATTAATGTTATTTTATCAGATGTATTTTGATGGACGAATGGGAGAAATAGCATATAAAGAGGGGTGTTTTTCCATATCCGGTGCACATAAAACAATCCACATAATTTAAAAAAGAATAAAAAAATTGATATAAATGATTTTTTTTATATTTTTGTCGACTAATTCCATAGACTATGTATCATAAATACTCAATTGTTACCCCTTATATACTAATGCAGCTATCTGCTGCATGTTGTTGTTGATGTTTTTTGTCCCTACATCTATCAAAAACATTTTAATCAACATAATTTAAGAACCACCACCACCTTACTTACTTCATGAAAATTTTTACAAATTCATTAAAGGTCCTTGTACTTTTTCTTGCCCTTATGCCAACCCTAAGCTATGCGCAGCTTAATGGTTCGTACATTTTAAGCGGAAAAGTGAATGATGAGCATGGACAGCCATTAGTTGGCACCACTGTTACCATAAAAGGCACCACCAATAGAGCCGCGACTGATAGTACCGGTAAATTCTCTTTAACAACCAGTGCCAAATTACCTTATACGTTGGTTTTTACCGCTGTAGGTTTCCAGCCACAGGAGTTTTTTATCAGAAACGCCAACAGTGCTTTAAATATACAGCTTACCACCCAGTCATTATTAATCAATGAGGTGGTTGTTACCGCATCCCGTAAGGAAGAAAAGCTTTTACGGTCGCCTGTCGCTATCGAAAAACTGAGCATTAATGCACTTAAGCAATCGCCTGGCCCAAGTTTTTATGACGCCCTCGAAAACGTAAAAGGCGTACAGATGACCACTACCAGCATTACGCTTAAAGTACCTAACACCCGCGGCTTTAATAGCCCCAACAACTTCAGGTTCATGCAATTGGTTGATGGTGTGGATATGCAGTCGGCTACGTTAGGCGTACCACTTGGTAATGCCATTGGGCCAACTGAGCTTGATATTGCCAGCATTGAAATTACCCCTGGTGCCGCTGCCGCTCTATATGGTACAAATGCTATAAATGGTTTATCAAATTTATTCACCAAAGATCCCTTTAAATACCAGGGGTTAAGCTTTTACCATCGTCAGGCGGTAAACCATGTAGGGAACGATGCCTTAGGTGCAAGTTCTCTTACTGAAGATGCCTTGAGGTTTGCCAAAGCTTTTAATGACAAATTTGCCTTTAAAGTTAACTTTAGCTATTTGCAGGGTACCGATTGGCAGTCAAACACTCAAAAAGATCAAAATCCAGGTAACCTTAAAACTGCGAACCCGGCTTATCCGGAGCTAACCGGAATAAGTAATGCCGCTTATGATGGCTGGAACAAATATGGTGATGATGCCCTTGCCGGAAGTAATACCGTAGTTGTAAAAGGTATTACCGTTGATGGTGTGGCCAGGCCAAACCTTACCGTGGCCCGGACAGGTTATAATGAGATTGACCTGGTTAACCCTAAAGTAACCAACTTAAAGTTAGATGGTACTTTATCCTATAAGATTACCCCTAATACCATATTGTCATATACTTACCGCTATGGCAGGATGGATGGAGTTTTTCAACGTGGTAACAAAATATCACTCGACGGTGCTACTGTACAAAATCACAAAGTGGAGTTAAAAGGAAAGGACTTTTTGGTTCGTGCGTATGAGTCGATTGAGAATACCGGAAATTCATTTAATGTGAAGCCCTTAGCCGATAACCTTGACCTTAATCACGCCAGTAACTCTGCATGGGGAACGTTGTTTAAAAACGGACTTGATAATTTTGCCGCGGCAAACGGCGGTTTAAAAAGCTCGAATTTAGCAGCTGCAGAGCAGTTTGCAAGAGCGGCGGCGGATAAGGGAAGGGTAGAGCCAGGTACTCCTGAGTTTAACTCTCTGAGAAAAACCATAATAGGTATTAATAACTGGGATATCAAGTCGAGTCTGATCCCTAACGCGCCGGTTACAGGTGGGGCTGCCCTGGTGCAAAAAAGCCATATGTATAATGCAGAGGCTCAATGGGATCTTACAAATAAGGTAAAAGTTGTTGACCTGTTAGTAGGTGGTGATGTACGCGTGTACTCGATCACCCCCGATGGTAATAACTTTGTTGATTTTAGTCGCCCAATTGCCGATAGGAACACCCCATTAGCCGATGGCAGTTTTGGCAGTAATGTTACTTATAAAAAATATGGTGCCTTTACCCAGGTTACCAAAACATTTTTTGATAACAAGCTGAAATTGTTTGGTTCCATAAGATGGGATTATAACCCGTATTTCGATCCTAAGTTCACGCCGCGTTTAGCCGCTGTTTACTCTATTAATGAGAATCATAATTTCAGGTTCACTTTCCAAAACGGTTACCGTTTCCCATCATTGTTTGAAGCTTTATCATATGTGAACAATGGTCGTGTAAAACGTGTGGGTAGTTTACCTTTTATTAACGATGGTCTGGGTTATTTAGGTAACAGCTATACACAATCATCAGTAGTTGCCTTTAACGCGGCTGTAAACGCTGCTCCGGGCAGTGCAAGTGGTACCGATGCTACCGCCCTTGCCAACAGGAACCTGCTAAAAGTGGCCGACCTGCCACCTGCAAGACCAGAGCAGATCACCTCATACGAGGTGGGTTATAAGGGTATCATACTTGATAACAAGGTATTTGTTGATATAGATGCCTATACCAACCGCTACGACGGCTTTTTGGGCCAGGTGCAGGTGTTTGTACCTAACGGCGCCACAGTTGGATCTGATGCTGCTGTACTGTCTATGCTCGACATTAACCGTGATCCAACTACCGGAAGCACCACTAACGCTGCGAGTCAGGGTCAAAGCAGATACCGTGTATATACCAACGCCAAGAATATTTATAACAACTATGGCTCATCAGCAGGTGTTACCTATAATTTTTATAAAAGATATACCGTATCTGGTAACGTAAGCTTTAACAAACTAAAAGCACAATCAACCTCTGATATTTTTGTGACTGGCTTTAATACACCAGAGTGGTCAGGCAACGTATCATTCGGAAACCGTGAGGTGGTTAAAAATTTCGGCTTCAACGTAGTATACAAATGGCAGGAATCTTTCTTGTGGGAAAGCCCGCTGGTAACCGGTACTGTGCCTGCCATAGGTACATTGGATGCTCAGGTTACTTACCGGGTACCGCAATATTATGCCACATTTAAACTGGGTGCAAGCAATATATTCAACAAAAGATATATTCAATATGCCGGTGGCCCAACTATTGGCGGCTTATACTATGTATCGGTTACATTAGATGGCTTGTTAAGCAAGCAACAATAAAAGCGCTTTTTTTAATACGTTTTATATAGTTTTTTAAGGCGGATGACTGATTATCATCCGCTTTTTTGTTGTGTTTGAATCTTGGTTTATAGGATTTCTGGATTTTCATGATTGCGTGATTGGAAAGAGGTAATCCCTTGAGATAAATAACCCACATACCACATACCCAATCAAAAAACCGAACACGTCATTGCGAGGAACGAAGCAATCTCTATGCTGTACAGAGGAAACAGAAAAGTATAACCTGCATAATTGATCTGCTTGTGTAGAGATTGCTTCGTGCCTCGCAATGACGCGCGGAGAAGGGATGCAAGCGAGCGCAAGTAAGGCGATGGGCGTCAGTAAGCCACAAAAACAAAAAAGCTAACGGATCAATCCATTAGCTTTTAAAATTAAATGATAAACTCTTCTAATGCTGTTTTACCTCGTGCAATCCGCATTCTTTTTTTGATTGATCTTCCCACCACCAGCGGCCGGCACGGAAATCTTCACCTTCGGCCACAGCCCGGGTACAAGGCGCACAGCCAATGCTCGGAAAGCCCTTATCATGCAGTGAGTTGTAAGGGATATTATATTGCTTGATGTAGGCTTTAACCTCGTCTAACGTCCAGTTATAAATAGGATGGAACTTAACCAGTTGGTTTTGTTCGTCCCATTCTACATTTTCCATATCCTGGCGATTTGCCGATTGATCAGCCCGGATACCGGTGATCCATAGCTTATTGCCTTTGAGCGCCCTTTTTAGCGGCTCAATTTTACGGATACCACAACATTCCTTACGGTTCTCAACCGATTCGTAAAAACTATTAGGACCTTTTTTGTTTACCATTTCGGCTACCAGGTCCTGGTTGGGGAAATATGCATGTATAGGTTGTTTATACCTGTCCATAGTACTGGCCCATACCGAATAGGTTTCACGGAAAAGCCTGCCCGTTTCAAGGGTGAAAACTTTTATAGGTATTTTATTAGCAAATATCATGTGGCTAATTACCTGGTCTTCCCAGCCAAAGCTGGTCGAAAATACAATTTCGCCAGGAAACAGCTCTGCCAGCTTGCTCAGTGCCTCAACAGGTTCTAAGCCGGCAGTTATATCTTTTATATGTTTAACTACTTCGCTCATGTTATAAAACCTTTGTTACAAAGGTGACTATTGATTTCAGGCTTACCAATATTACGATCACCGCTACCGAAACCATTATTGTTTTTGTTGATATTTTATTTGAGATACGGGCCGCTATTGGCGCTGCCAACGCGCTGCCTAAAATAAGACCTGAAACTGCCTGCCAGTGGTCGCTGCTTACCATGGAGATAAAGGTTAAAGAACCCATCATGGCAATGAAAAACCTTGACAGCTTTACAGTGCCTAAAGAAAAACGCGGACTACGGCCACCTGCTATCAGGGTAGATAACACGATAGATCCCCAGCCGCCGCCGCCAACAGCATCAATAAAACCACCACCTAAGCCAAGCAGCGAAATGCGTTTTACCTTATCAACCGATTTTTTGCGCTTAGCATTGAATGCTTTTGATAATATTACACAGCCCAATATTAAAGTATATAGTGATACAACAGGCTTGGTATACTGACTATAATGCTCCAATGACGATAACAGGTAAGCACCTGTAACCGCACCAATAATACCAGGTATTACTAATAATTTAAACAGCTTCCAGTTAATATTGCCCATGCGGTAATGCATCCATCCGGCAATGCCGCAACTCAATATCTCAGAAAGGTGAACACCCATACTGGCCGATGCCGGCGGGATCCCCATGGACAGGGAAAAGGTAGTAGAGGTAACCCCGTATGACATGCCTATGGCACCATCTATCATAGCGAATAAAAAACCTGCCCCTAAAAAATAATAGAACTGCGGGCTTACACCTTCTAAGAAGGTTTTAAAACCAGGTTCTCTGATATATAAGGCGGTTACTACTACAGCAATGGCAATAATGATCGTAGACCATATCAACCATATAAAATTCTTGTTTATACGTGGTTTGGGTTCAACCAATACCGAAGTTATGCCATTCAATTTTTTAACCTTGTAGGCAAAATCACCGGTTAGCGTATTCCTGAGCTCGCTCATTTGCTGCAGGGTATCATCCAGTTCATCGGGCAGGCTTTCGTTTAAAACTTCTTTTAAACGTTTGGCTATCGTTGGCGATTTTCCGTTTGTTGAAATAGCCAGCTTCAGGTCGCCTTTTTTTACTATCGAAGCCAGGTAAAAATCGCAAAGCTCAGGCTTATCCGCCACATTGATGAGCAGCTTGCGATCATGTGCCGACTGGCGGATATAATTATTCAGATCGCTGTCATTAGTAGCAGCTATTACCACTTCGGCATTGTTCAGGTCATCATCAGTAAATGATTTTTGAACTATAGTTACCCCTTCATGCTGAGATGCCAGCGTATGAATCTCCGGTAAAAAATCGCGGGATATAACAGTTACCTTTGCAAGATTGCTGTTATTGAGGATGGCTGTCAGTTTTTCTAAACCAACATTGCCGCCACCTACCAGCACGGTATGCAAATCATTCAGCTTTAAAAAAACAGGAAACAATTGATTGCCGCCGGTTTCATTATTCTGCGCTTTTGTTAAGCTACTATCCTTTGGCAATAATGTCATAAAATTCTTTACTAAGCTGAAATCGGAGCAATTCCTTAACTGCTTTATCGTTAGTTAAATGGCTCATTATTATACCAGCGCCTCTCTCTTTGCTTTACTCTTATCTAAAAATTCAGTAGCCTGTGCTAAATATGCTGCAGCAAATTCTGCCGATGGTTCATGCTGATTGATCTGCAATACCAGATCGTTGAAGCTGCCCTGGATATCAAATTCGCCCTTATCTACATAATTGGCATCAAACTCACGGATAACCGCTGCCTGGGTGCTGGTGCTAACACTTTTATCTAACAGTAATGCCTTGGCCGAGCTTAAAAGTACATTATAGGAATGGTAAATGGCGTCAGACCAGGCACCTGCCTGGAACGATTGATTTGCCCAACCCAGTTTTTCTTCAGACTCATATAATAAAGTAGCCACCAGGTCAATGATCACACCGGCACACTCGCCAACCCCGATAGCACTTACATAGGTTTCCTGGTGACCCCAGTCAACAAATTCTTCATCGGTAAGTGTTGTTAAATCGGCAAGGGGTTTTAATAGCCTGTAAAAATAATCTTTACCCTGTCTGTCATAATAGGCGTGGTAAGTTTCATTTTCTGTAGAAAGCTCTTTATAATCATCAAGTAATGCCCTTAAAACATCTGTAGCCCTTTTTGACGGTACTTTTATTACTCTATCAGCAGCACGGCCAACGCCATCGCCAACAGTACCACCACCTAACATTACCTGTACAGAAGGCAACACTCTTGTGCCAGCCTTAAGCGAGCTGCCATGAAAACCAATATGCGCCAAACCATGTTGTCCGCATGAGTTCATACAGCCGCTTATTTTTATCTTAATATCGCGGTTATAAATAAAATCCTCGTATTCGTTGTAAATCAAGTCCTCAAGTACACGCGCCATGGTCATACTGTTTGATATACCCAGATTACAGGTATCAGTACCGGGGCAGGTGGTAACATCGGCAACGCTGTCAAAACCCGGAGCGGCCAGTTCCAACTTAGCCAAACCCTCATATAAAGCAGGTAACGCTTCTTTACGGACAAACTTTAACAATAAGCCCTGGTTTTGGGTAATGCGGATCTCATCGGCCACTAAAGGCTGTAAAACTTTTACCAGCTCGCGAGCGGTATCTGATGAAATATCACCAACCGGAACTTTAATATATACGCCAAAATATCCTTTTTGCTTTTGCTCAAATATGTTGGTAGCCAGCCATTGTTCATACCTGAATGGGTTGCTGATGCTTACTTCGGCAAAAGAAGTTTGTTCAGGAATAGCGGGCAGGGCAATGGTATCGCGGTTAATTGGATAGCTTTTTACCTTAAGGGCTGTTCTTTCAATTTCGGCCAGGCGCAAAACTTCTTCCAATCCAATTTTTTGGATCAGGTATTTTAAGCGGGCCTTGTTACGGTTGTTGCGTTCGCCATAACGGTCAAACACCCTGATGATAGCTTCAATATAGGGGATCAGCTTATCCTCAGGTAAAAATTCTTCAACTATACTGGCCAGTATCGGCTGGGCACCTAAACCACCACCCAATAGCACCTTAAAGCCACGTTCGCCATTAGGGTTTATTTTAGGGATAGCACCAATATCGTGCACATAAGAAAAGGCGGTATCAGCATCGCTTGATGAAAAAGAGATCTTGAATTTACGCCCCATTTCCTGACATACCGGGTTACGCAAAAAGTATTCAAAAGTGGCATGCGCATAAGGCGATACATCAAATGGTTCCTGCGGATCAATACCCGCGGCAGGGGAGGCGGTAACGTTCCTTACCGTGTTTCCGCAGGCCTCGCGCAGGGTAATATCATCCTGCTCCAATTTGGCCCAAAGTTCGGGCGTGCGGTCAAGACTTACATAATGTATCTGGATATCCTGGCGGGTAGTAAGGTGCAGGTTACGGCTTCCATATTCGTCAGAAATATCGGCTATGCGCAACAATTGTTTAAATGTAACCTTACCAAAAGGCAATTTAATACGCACCATTTGTACGCCAGGCTGTCTTTGTCCGTAAATTCCCCTTGCTAAACGCAGGCTCCTGAATTTTTCGTCATGTATCTTGCCTTCGCGAAAAGCCACGATCTTTTTTTCAAGATCAATGATATCTTTCTCAACTATCGGGTTCTCCAGTTCCGTTCTGAAGCTTTGCATATGTTATAGTTTAATCAATTATAAAAAAAGCCTCTTTTGCTTTAGGCTAAAGAGGCGTATATGGTTAATACAAAAATTATAGCCTTGCCTTATTGTGTTTTAAACAGTAATACATGGGGTTTTTGTATAAAATGTTTTTGCTATGAGTGGTAATCATTTACCAAATATATACATAGTATAGGGAAATGGTAGAATTAAATTAAAAAAAGTTAGCTTTTTACAGTTTTATGAGATTACGGGTGGATGAGTGATTGTTCTCTGGCGATGATATCAGCTATGCTGGTTTCGCTTAGTATTTTTAATGTGGCATCCCTTACATCAACAAATACATCCCTTATACCGCAGGTAGTTTCCTGATGACATTCATCACATTTATGGTAAAAGTTTAAGCTGGCACAGGGCACCATGGCAATAGGGCCATCGGTTATGCGCATAATACTCACCAAAAATATTTCCTTTGGGTCGCGGTTAAGACTGTAACCGCCGCCGGCTCCTTTTTTGCTATACAAAAAGCCCGCATTGCGCAGGTCTAACAATATTTGCTCCAGGAACTTTTTGGGGATACGTTCGGCCTCGGCGATTCTTGAAATTTGCATTGGCGGTTGATCCATGTTTTTGCCCAGGATCACCAATGCCTTAATAGCGTACTTAGTTTTTTTGGATAGCATTTTCTAAAATAAAACTAACAAAGGTAAATAAGAATTTTGTTAATTATAAATAAAAATATCGAGTAATACTATAGAATTAAAATACTCTATAATATTTATCTGTTATCGGAGTGCCCCAGGCTTTTATCGGGGTTAACACGATCGCGTACCAATTGCTTTAATTCTTTAATTTCGGGGAAACGGCCCTGTTCTTTGCGGTCAAACAGCACAATGCTGTCAACGCTGATGGTATATTTGCCGCTTATTTCACTCGGATGCAGCGTTACACCATAAACATCATCAGCAAAAGTGGTAAGCAATTCCTGGGCCATGTAGGCGGCCCGCATCATCCAGTTACATTTGGGGCAATATTCAATGGTGATGGTTGGTTTCATTTTTCTAATCTATTAATATAAAGCAGAGATATCTTAATTCGGCTGTATCAAATCCCATAAATTACCATACAAGTCCTCAAACACGGCTACCGTACCATATTCTTCTGCTATTGGCGGTCTTACAAAATTAATATCCAGTTTAAGCATTTTATGGTAATCGCGCCAAAAGTCATCAGTATATAAAAACAGGAACACCCGTTTACCTGATTGATTACCAATGGCTTGATTTTGTTCGTCATTAGCCGCTTTTGCCAGTAAAATATAACATTGTGCCTGTTTATCAGGTGCAATTAATACCCATCTTTTGGTGTCACTTAAAGCCCTGTCTTCAATAAGGATGAAGTCAAGTTTTTGAGTGTAAAACTCAATGGCCTCATCATAATCTTTAACCAATAGCGCTATATGTGCGATATACCTTTTCATTTTTGAGGTACAATGAACCTTTCTTCATTATGAATACTCAATACCTCGATTGTATCGCCTACAGTAATAATACCAGTACCCTCATGGATCAGGTTTTGGCCAAACAGTATTTTATTATTCTTAAAACGATAGGACGCTAAAGTTTTTAAAGGTTCTTTAGCCTTTACCGCGGTTTGCTGGTTTATAGTGGTCATTATACAGCGGGCACAAAGTTTTGCGCCATAAAAACTAATGTCTGCAATGTTTATATGCTTCATCAGGTCTTCCTCAAAAGGCCCGCCGCCGATAAAAACAATATTCGGCCTAAACCTGTTCATGGGCAACGGTTCGGTAAGGCGGCTATTCAAATCATCAAGCGATGCCTGACCGATAATTAAAAAGGGATAGGCATCAGAAAAAGAGGTAACTGAGCCTTCGGGAGCATATCTTTGATCAACTTCACGCCGGGTATCATCGGGCATATAAACCAGCCGGCATTTTATACCAAGCGCATCACTGAACCAGGTGTCATGTTCATCACTCACAAATACACCAGGGCATGTATCATCCCAAATAACCACCTGCTGTTTGGTTGGGTTGTGTTGCTTAAAAGGTATACTAACAGATCCATTTAAATGGTGGGTAACCAATAAACCACCACTTTCAATCTGCACTTTCAATAATGCCATTTGTGGAAACTCCCTTTGTGTAAGGAAGCGGTTCTGCTCATCCACCAGCATCCAGCGCCTGTCATATTTTAAGCCACGATCAGTAACCTCCGAATGGGTTACGGCTATGCCGCCCAATGATTTTATAGGGTAAATATATAGTTCACTTATAGTAAGCATGGCATTGTGCAGGTGAGGGGTAAAAATATAAAATTTGATGCTGTTTTACATGATTGAAATTAAGAATGTTAGGGTTAGGGGTCATCAAAGAGCAGACCGGGTGAGTCAATTCCCCAATAAGTCTTTTGTAACCGCATAATTACAATCGATTGTATTTTTATGCGCTACTTGATTGCTTTAGTTGATTTTAATTAATAATATTGTTTATCCAATTACCAGAACCAATTCTTAATTAACCTTTAATAATTAGTTAAATTATGCCATTAAACAATGTAAGCGGCAAAGCTAAGGCCGATAATACCTATGATGCGATAGTTATCGGCTCGGGTATAAGCGGAGGCTGGGCGGCTAAAGAATTAACCGGAAGAGGCTTGAAAACCATTATGCTTGAACGCGGGCGAAATTTTGAGCATATCAAAGATTACAAAACAGCCAGTAAAGATCCCTGGGATTTTGAGCACCGTGGCAATGTAACACAGGCACAGCGCAAGGTGCGCCCGGTTATTTCACGTGGATGGGGCGCTACTGAGCCCATTATGGATTATTGGGTAAATGAACAGGAAGCTCCGTACACCGAAGTTAAGCCCTTTAACTGGTGGCGTTCTTACCAGTTAGGCGGGCGCTCTATTTTATGGGGAAGACAAAGCTACCGCTGGAGCGACCATGATTTTGAAGCTAATGCAAAAGATGGCTGGGCAATTGACTGGCCAATACGCTATAAAGATCTTGCACCCTGGTATGATCATGTAGAAAAATTTGCCGGAGTAAGTGGTTCATTGGAAGGTTTATCGCAATTGCCTGATGGGCATTTCCTGCCGCCTATGGATATGAATTGGGTTGAAAAGGATGTGGCTGAACGTATTAAAAAGAACTATAACGGTACAAGGCACATGATCATTGGCCGTACGGCTAATCTTACAGCTGCTATACCAGGCCGTACAAAATGCCAGTTCAGGAACAGGTGCTGGGAAGGTTGTCCTTTCGGCGGATATTTCAGTACACAGTCGTCAACTTTGCCTGCGGCCCTTGCAACCGGGAACCTGACTGTAAGACCATTCTCTATAGTTACTAAAATATTATATGATAAGGATACCCAAAAGGCAACAGGGGTAGAGGTACTGGATGCCGAAACCAACCAGACCTATGAGTACTATGCAAAAATTGTGTTTGTTAACGCTTCGGCATTAAACAGTGCATGGGTATTGATGAATTCGGCTACTGACGTTTGGCCCGATGGGCTGGGCAGCAGCAGTGGTGAACTTGGGCATAATATTATGGATCACCACTATAACCTGGGTGCATCTGGTAAAGTAGAGGGTTTTGAGGACAAATATTATTATGGCCGCCGTGCAAACGGTATTTATGTGGTGCGGTTTGCCAATTTATTTGGTGATAAGCGGGATTATTTGCGGGGTTTTGGTTACCAGGGCGCCGCAAGCCGTACAGGCTGGAGCCGGGAAATAGCTGAATTGAACATTGGTGCGCAATATAAAGATGCCATAACCGAACCCGGAGAATGGCAAATTGGGATTGGAGGTTTTGGTGAACTGCTCCCTTATCATGAAAACAAGATCACCCTTGACAAAACCCGGAAAGATAAATGGGGACTGCCAATTTTAGCTATGGATGCCGAAATTAAAGATAACGAGAAAAAGATGCGCATTGATATTATTAAGGAGGCAAAAGCCATGCTGGAAAGTGCCGGTGTTAAAAATGTAAAAACACACGACAGGGGGCACCATGTAGGCGATGGCATTCATGAAATGGGTACAGCAAGAATGGGCCGCGATCCTAAAACATCTGTATTAAACCAACACAACCAGGTATGGGATGCCAAGAACGTTTTTGTTACCGATGGCGCAGCCATGACCTCATCAGCATGTCAAAATCCGTCATTAACCTATATGGCCCTAACCGCACGCGCAGCCAATTTCGCCGCGGATGAATTAAAGAAAGGGAATATTTAAGGAGATAATAAACAAAGGATTAAAGATAGAAGGAAAGAACAAAAGATAAATCAAACATTATAAGTCATCCCGAATTTATTTCGGGATCTCATGAGCAGGGCCAATCATTGGAATTGACCTGCTCATGAGATGTTGGAAAAAGTTCAGCTTGACATAAAATAATTTAACCCAATATAACATGAAGAAACTAATCATCGTTGCCCTATTGATCAGCTCGGTATTTACACAGGCTTTTGCCAAAACCAAAGTATTGGTTTTTAGTAAAACAGCTGGTTTTCATCATAACTCCATAGCTGTAGGCGTTCCTGCCATTATAAAACTTGGCCAGGAAAATAATTTTGATGTGGATACCACTACCAATGCCGAAAAATTTACAGCTGCTAATCTTAAGCAATACGCGGCGGTAATATTTTTAAGTACTACCGGGGATGTTTTGAATGATACCCAGCAAACCGCTTTTGAACAATATATAAAAGCAGGTGGCGGGTTTGTAGGTGTACACGCGGCAACCGATACGGAATATGACTGGCCTTGGTATGGTAAACTGGTTGGGGCTTATTTTAAAAGTCACCCGAAACAGCAGAACGCTACCCTGCATGTGGTTGACCGTAATTTTATAGCTACCAAACACTTGCCCGAAGAATGGAAAAGATGGGATGAATGGTATAATTACAAATGGATTGGCGATGATCTGCATGTGCTGATCAAGATTGATGAGAAAAGCTATACAGGTGGCGAGAACGGTGATAATCACCCTATGAGCTGGTACCATGAGTTTGATGGCGGCAGGGCATTTTATACCGAACTGGGCCATACCGATGAATCATACGCTGATCCTTTGTATTTGAAGCACCTTTTGGGTGGGATACAATATGCGATAGGGAAGAAGTAATTGTCTGAATCAGAATTTACAGGATTTAAGGATTTTCAGAATAATCAAGTTACATTCTGTTAATTTTCAAATCCTGTAAATTCTGATTCAGATGATATTGTTTTACGCGTGTGCAATAGCATGTTTGAGTGCCGCGTTATGTTTATACCTAAACACAAACGGGAAAACAATAGCAATCACCAAGGCATACACCGCAAAAGTAAGCCAGATGCCGTGCCAGTTTTTGCTTTGATCGGGCATGGTGAAAAATTTATCAATAATTTCACCGCTTGCAAAACTGCCAAACAATGCTCCAAATCCATTTACCATCATCATAAATAAGCCCTGTGCACTGCCTCTTATTTCGGGAGTTGTTTGTGTTTCAACAAATAATGAGCCTGAAATATTAAAGAAATCAAACGCCATACCGTATACAATACAGGATAAGATTATCATCCACAACCCTTCGGCAGGGTTTCCAAAAGCAAAAAGCCCAAATCGTAACACCCAGGCTAACATGCTGAACAGCATCACATACTTAATTCCAAATTTACGCAGGAAGAATGGGATAGCTAAAATGAAGAGCGTTTCGGATATCTGGGATATGGACATAATGATAGCAGGATATTTTACTGCAATTGAGTCCTTATACGCAGCTACATTTTTAAAATCATGGATGTAGGTATCACCATAGGCATTGGTGAGCTGTAACGCTGCTCCTAAAAGTAGGGAGAAAGCGAAAAAAATAGCAAATTTCGGGGTCTTAAATAAAGCAAAGGCATTTAATCCTAATAAGTCTATAAACGACTTATTATTGGTTTTAGTTAAAAGAGGCGGGCATTTTGGAAGGCTGAATGAATAAATACCCAATGTTAAAGCTATTGCAGAGGCGATATAAAACTGGTTTGGCGAGGTTTCATTATGAGTGAGGCTTACTACCCATAGTGCCACAATAAAACCAATAGTTCCCCAGATCCGTATTGGGGGATAATCCTTCACTACATCTATATTGCTGTTTTTTAAAGCTGAAAATGCAACTGTTATTGACAGGGATAAGGTTGGCATATAGAAGATCATATTTAATAACATTACCCAGAAAAACGTGGAAGGATCTTTTACAAGGGGTAACGTAAATAATACCAATGCCCCTAAAATATGCATAATGCCGTATAGCTTTTCGGCATTTACAAGCCTGTCTGAAATAATGCCGGTAAGGGCCGGCATAAAGATCGCTGAGATACCCATGGTGGAGAAAATGGCCCCAAATTGGGCTCCCGACCAATGTTTATTTTGAAACCAATAAGCACCTATAGTTAAAAGCCAGGCCCCCCATATAAAATATTGCATAAAATTCATCAGAATTAAGCGAAACTTAATATTCATACAGTACCTGGTTTAATAAATATGATCAGTGTTAAATTAAAAATGGAAAGTAATGAAATAAATGTAAATCAAGAAACCGCCAAGCAGGGAATTTAGTAAAATGGGATGTATTTGACTATTGGAATTTTTAATACTCGCTAAAGTGTCTGTCATTTCGAGCTATAGCGAAAAATCTTATACACTATTCAAAGTTCCTATGAAAAGCCATATAAGATTTCTCCTCGTTCCTCGTTCGAAATGACATGGGTGATTGTTTTACCAATTAAGCTTCCGAAATCACTACTTTAAATTATGACGCTTTGCGCTTGTTTAACTCATCACGTATTTTGGCTGCTTTTTCGTATGATTCTTCGGCAAGCGCTTCCTGCAGTTTTGTTTTTAGCTCATCGATACTTAAGGATGCAAATCCGCTGCCTACCGCGGTACCAACAGATTTTTCTTCCTGGGTTTCGTTAATATTTTCAAGATAAACAAAATCATTGCCTTCAATTACAATGCCTGCGGTTGAAAGTATAAATTCGTATGTGAAAATAGGGCAGTCAAATCTAACAGCCACGGCAATGGCATCAGATGTACGGGCATCAATTTCAACAGACTTTTTACCATCACTGCAAATTAGTTTGGAGTAAAATATACCATCAACCAAATTATAAATGATGATCTCCTGCACCTCTATCTGGTAGGCCTGCGCAAAGCTCTTGAACAGATCATGCGTAAGCGGTCGGCTTGGGGTCATTTTCTCTATTTCGATAGCTATGGCCTGCGCTTCAAAGCTGCCAATAATTATGGGGAGCCTGCGGCGTCCGCTCACTTCGCCTAAAACCAAAGCGTAGGCACCTGATTGTGTTTGACTGTATGACAAGCCTACAATATCCAGCTTAATTTTTTTCATGTTATTACCCATCGCACCTAATAATTTATGCTGAAGCTTTATATTCTTTAACGGCCGCTATTAATTTAGGCACCACTTCAAATGCGTCGCCAACAATACCATAGTCGGCTACCTTAAAAAACGGAGCCTCGGGATCTTTGTTAATAACCACAATAACCTTTGAAGAACTGATGCCTGCCAGGTGTTGTATGGCACCTGAAATTCCTATTGCAATATACAAATTTGGACTGACAGCTATACCAGTTTGTCCAACGTGTTCACTATGGGGGCGCCATCCGGCATCTGATACCGGTTTTGAGCATGCTGTAGCTGCTCCAAGCAGTTCGGCCAGCTCTTCTACCATTCCCCAGTTTTCAGGGCCTTTAAGGCCGCGCCCTGCCGAAACTACAATTTCGGCATCGGGTAATGATACTTTATCGGTTGAGCGTACGATCTCTTTGATCATGGCTTTAAAATCCGACTCTTTAGTTTCTACTGTAAAATCTTCTACCTGGGCTGTTCCTCCGGTTTCCACAACTTTATAAGAGTTAGGTACCAGGGCAATAACCTTATTGGCCGATGTTAATTCAACAACAGCAAAAGCTTTGCCCGAAAACGCGGTTTTTTTAACGGTGAATTTACCTCCATTTTGTTCAGGTAATGCTACTGCGCCATCTGCAACGCCAGCCTCCAGTTTTACACCCAGTCTGGGAGCCAGGCCACGGCCCGAGAAGGTATTGGATAATACTACAATATCTGCGCCTTGTTTTTTAGCAGCTTCGGCAATTACTGAGGCATAGGCCTGGTTTACAAAATTCTTCAATTTTTCTCCAGATACGTGAAGCACCTTTTCGGCTCCGTATTTGCCTAAGGCAGCCAGTTCGCCGGCGCTTACATCGCCAATAGAAATAGCCACAAGGCTGGTGTTATTTTGATCGGCAATAGCCCGGGCATAAGTTACGGCTTCAAAAATCGACTTCTTGAATTTACCGCCGGCATTT
Source organism: Mucilaginibacter lappiensis (assembly GCF_050433765.1). Classification (GTDB taxonomy): domain Bacteria; phylum Bacteroidota; class Bacteroidia; order Sphingobacteriales; family Sphingobacteriaceae; genus Mucilaginibacter; species Mucilaginibacter lappiensis_A. The sequence goes on from NZ_JBNPWP010000001.1 coordinate 467,715, forward strand.
TCCGCATATATTAAAACTGACATATTAAATGTTTTCGTAAAAATCGGTTTAAATTTTAATTATATAACACGTGCTTCGGTGTGTAAAAGCTCAACCAGTTTAGCCGTATCATCAGCAGGTACCAGTTTAACCTGTCCGCGTGGGGCAGGTGTTTCATAACTGAGAATCTCTGAAAATGTTTTTACATCAACTGGTTCAACAACAGTTAAGGGTTTGGTGCGGGCCGACATGATACCACGCATGTTAGGTATTTTAGGTTCTGCAACACCTTCGGCGGTACCTGCTACAAAAGGGAATGGAATAGTCAAAACTTCTTTGCCGCCTTCAATTTCGCGCTCAACAGTTGCATTGCTGTCAGTAGCATCTAACTTTTTAATGATGGATACCGATGGCATATCCAGCAGTTCGCCCAGCATACCGGCCACTTTTGAACCGTTATAGTCAATGGACTCTCGGCCGGTTAAAATAAGGTCGAATGGATTGGCTTTTACATATTGGGCTATTTGATAAGCCACATACCAGGCATCATGCGGTTTAGCGTTTATACGCACCGCATCAGTTGCACCAATAGCGAGTGCCTTGCGGATGGTGGCCTCTGTATTTACTTCACCAACATTAATAACCGTTACTGAACCCTTACCGCCATCGGTTAGCTCAATAGCGCGCGAAAGAGCTATCTCGTCATAAGGATTTAATATAAATTGAACACCATTTGTATTAAATTGGGTGTTGTTATCAGTAAAGGTTATTTTTGTGGTGGTATCAGGAACATTACTTACACATACCAAGATCTTCATATTAATAGGTTTTTGCAAATTTAGTTAAAAAAGATAGAGTTTAAAATGGAGTTGAGCAGATTGGATAAGCTATTAGAATTTATAAAGAATGAACCAGAGGACGAGTTCTTAAAATATGCCCTCGCTACAGAATATCTGCGTCTTAATCAGGCAGATAAGGCCTTGACTTATTATGAGGATTTAATTACAAACCATCCTAACTATGTAGGCACTTATTATCATTTAGGCAAGCTATACGAAGCCCTTAACCGTAAACAGGATGCCATTAACACCTACGAAACCGGCATGAAAACCGCCAAACTGAAACGTGACAACCATGCGTTTTCAGAATTACAGGCTGTTTACAGACTGGCCATGGGTATTGAAGAAGACGATGATGATTATTAGTTCATTGGTTCACTGGTTTATTAGTTCATTAGTAAACAATGGCTAAATTTAAACCCGGCACCAATAAACTAAATGAACTAATGAATCGATGAACATTACTAAACGGCATCTTCTATTTCTCCGCGACGTTCTTATTTACACATTTACCGCTTTTGGGGGGCCGCAGGCGCACATAGCTGTTTTGCTACGCGAATTTGTTGAAAAAAGACATTATATAACCGAGGATGAACTGATGGAACTAAATGCGCTGTCGCAGGTATTGCCCGGTCCATCATCAACCCAAACACTGGTTGGCATAGCCTGGAAGGTAGGGGGGCTGCGGTTAGCGCTGATCACTTTCCTGATATGGATCCTGCCTTCGGCAGCAATAATGGGGGTAGCAGCCATCAGCTATAAAATGTTTGCCAATCATGCAAAGTTTGCCCATGTAATTACCTATATACAACCTATGGCTGTGGGGATTGTGGCTTACGCTACTTACACCTTTGCTAACAGGTTTTTAAAAACACGGGTGAGCACTATGCTGGCCATCGGATCGCTTATAGCAACGCTTATTTTACAGAATGCCTACGCTTTCCCAATATTGGTTTTATTGGGGGGCATCATATCATCGGCCATGGAAACACAGCCGCAGGAAAATGAGCTGCGGGTTAGGCTATATTCAAATGTAAACCCTAATAAAGTGGCTTATTTTATAGGAATACTGTTGTTTTTTGCTGCTTTGGGCGCCATTATTAACCAAACATCGCCATTTAGTTTACCCATACGTTTGTTTGAAAACTTTTACCGTAACGGTATATTGATATTTGGCGGCGGACAGGTTATGGTACCGTTAATGTATACCGAATTTGTGGAGGTTAAACATTACCTGAGCAATTCGGAGTTTCTTTCTGGCTATGCTTTGCAACAGGCTTTACCAGGTCCAACATTTTCTTTTACTTCATTTTTAGGTGGCATTACATTAGGGAACAAGGGTTTTGGCATTGGCGGCCAGATTGTAGGCAGCCTGGTGGCGGTGATAGGTGTAAATACACCGGGCCTGATACTGATATTGTTCATCGTACCTTTTTGGGAGGATTTGAAAAGAATAAGCCGTATCAAAAACTCATTAAGCGGTATTAATGCGGTTGCAGTAGGGTTTATGGCCACTGCCTTTATTTTACTGGTAAAGCCATTTGGTGGTGATTGGGTAGCTTATGGCTTAATGACCGGCACCTTTGCCCTGCTGCATTTTACCAAAATAAAAACCCCGGTAGTTATCATCATCGGGGTTTTGCTGGGTATATTTTTTTGAGCCCCCCGGCCCCTAAAGGGGGAGTTTTTTGATTAGCGGCTTCGTTTAAAAACGCCTTAAAGTAATTGAATAAATACCTTATAACAAAGCCCTGATTCCAAAAGAATCAGGGCTTTGTTATTTTATGATTTGCGAACATCTGCATATTCAAAAGCTCACCCTTTAGGGGGCCAGGGGGGCTAAAACGGTGGCTCATCATCAATATCATCCATACGTGACGGACGGATGATGAAATTGCTCTGTTTCTCGAAATCCTGTGATGGTGCAAGGCCAGAGAACGCGCTGCCTGATGCCGGCGGGAAACCCTCCACACCCTCTTCAAGGTTAGCAAACTTTACGTATTTGCCCACAAATTTCAATCGCACTGTACCGGTTTCACCGTTACGGTGTTTGGCTATAATTACCTCGCCCACGTTATTTGTAGGGTTACCATCTTCATCTTCTGTTAAACCATAATATTCCGGACGGTAAAGGAACAGTACCATATCCGCATCCTGCTCAATTGAGCCAGATTCACGTAAATCCGAAAGCATTGGCCTTTTGGAGTTACCGGGCCTCGTTTCAACCGCCCGGCTTAATTGAGATAGTGCTATCACCGGTACATTAAGTTCTTTAGCTACAGATTTTAATGCCCTTGATATACTACCAATTTCCTGCTCACGGTTACCGCCACCATTCTTTCCTTCGCCTTTGCCATGCATCAGTTGCAAGTAGTCAATAATGATGAGCTGAATATCGTGCTGTGATTTTAAGCGGCGGCATTTAGCCCTGAATTCAAAAATATTAAGGGCCGGTGTATCATCAATAATTAAAGTAGCTTGTTCAAGGCGACCAATTTTAGAGTGGATCTGCTGCCATTCCCACTCTTCCAGTGTTCCTTTACGGATCTTTTCCTGTTCAATTTCTGTTTCGCCGGATATTAAACGGTTAACCAACTGAACAGAGGACATTTCGAGCGAGAAAACCACCACTGGTTTATCAAAATCAACTGCCGCGTTACGGGCGCAGCTCAATACAAAGGCTGTTTTACCCATCGCGGGGCGGGCGGCTATAATCACCAGATCGGATTTTTGCCAGCCTGAGGTCATCCTGTCGAGACTGGTGAATCCTGAAGGTACACCTGTTAATCCATCTTTTTTATCTTTAAGAGCCTCAATATCCTTTAACGCTTCATGCACCAGGTCGTCCATTTTTCGGGCATCACGGCGCAGGTTGCTTTGTGCAATTTCAAAAAGATTTTTTTCAGCCCTGTCCAGCAGGTCTAAAACGTCAGAAGTATCTTCATAAGCACTTTGAATTACATCAGTTGATATCCGGATCAGTTCGCGTTGGATGAACTTTTGTATAATGATACGGGAGTGAAATTCAATATTGGCTGCTGATGCAACGCGACTGGTAAGTTCTGTGATATAATATGCGCCGCCAATCATTTCCAGTTCGCCCTGCTTGCGCAGTTCGGCCGTAACGGTAAGGATATCAACGGGCGATGACTTTTCAAACAGCTGTTTTATGGCTGTAAATATTTTCTGGTGGTTATCGCGATAAAAAACTTCAGGTTTTAAAACATCAATAACAGACGATAAGGCATCTTTTTCAAGCATGAGAGCGCCCAAAACAGCCTCTTCCAAATCGGTAGCCTGGGGCGGAAGTTTGCCCAGCCCACTGTATGGAGTCGGAGTAGTTATTCGGCTTCGGCGATCGTTTGTATTGGGTTTATTCTGCAGGTTATCGTTCTCAAAATTCATAAGGCAACAAAAATATACAAAATTAATTTCGATTTGCTCACTAAAGCGCTAACATGCCATTTTGCCCTTTAAGTTAAACATTAACAGCTACATAAATTTGAGTATTTATAATTAACAGTTTGTGTTAACTATAAACTGGTTACCAACACCCTATGTTAATAATGTGTTAGTTTCCTAAGTTAGGTATTGGTAATCAAATAAATAGAACAATGTTAATAAACATTCAAATTGTTAACTATTTACAAAAAACCAAAATGCCACATTAGTTCAATAAGTGCTTAATCAATTAATATAGCTACTTTTGCCAAAATATTAGATCAGTAAAAATGGCATTTAATTCAAGACCTCAGCGTGAAAGTAATCAGATGGTTTTCGGTATCCGGGCTATTATGGAGGCCATTACTTCGGGAAAAGAAATTGAGGCATTATATATTCAAAGAGGAGTGAGCGGTGGTTTATCGCATGAGCTAAAAGCCCTGTTAACTGAATATAACATTACCGCACAGCAAGTGCCGGTTGAAAAGCTTAACCGGTTGACGACTAAAAATCATCAGGGCGCTGTAGCTTTTATTTCGCCTATAATTTATCAGAAGATAGAGAACATCATTCCCGAAGTTTTTGAAAAAGGGGAGGTGCCTTTAATTTTGGTTTTGGATGCTATTACCGATGTGCGTAATATGGGCGCTATTGCCCGTACGGCAGAGTGTGCCGGTGTGCACGCTATTGTTATCCCGGCTAAAGGTTCGGCACAAATAAATCCTGATGCTATTAAAACATCGGCCGGGGCTTTGTATAAGATACCGGTTTGCAGGCATGATAATTTTATGCAAACCATTAGGTTTTTACAGGAATCAGGTTTGCAACTGGTTTGCTGTACCGAAAAAACGAAGGATGATATTTATTCGCCCGACTATACCGCTCCAACCGCCATCATTATGGGATCGGAAGAGGATGGTATCCGTAACGAGGTGATCCGCATTGCTGATCATTTAGCCAAAATACCCATGTTTGGCGAGATTGAATCACTCAATGTATCGGTATCTACGGGAGTTATATTGTATGAAGCGATAAGGCAGCGGACGAGCCCCCCAACCCCCTAAAGGGGGAGTTTTTTGATTTGCTTGAGCTTTTCCGTCACTCATAAAAGAATTAAAAAGCCCGGCTCTTTTGAAGCCGGGCTTTTTAATGAATAAAGTTTTCAAAAGCTCCCCTTTTAGGGGGCCGGGGGGCTAAATATACTTAGGTCCGAACTTACTTTTCACGTCGGCCACTACCTGTTTTACATTCTGTTCCTGGTCGCGCGGGCAAATAAGCAGGGTATTGTTTGATTCCACCACGATAAAATCATGCAAACCCTGTAATATCACCAGCTTTTCGCCCGGCACATTAACCATACAGTTCGAGGAATCATACATGATCACTTTTTCTGACGGGATCACCGCGTTGCCCACATAATCCTTGTCGGCCAGTTCATAAATAGAGGCCCAGGTGCCCAGGTCGCTCCAGCCAAACTCCGAGGGCAGCACATACACATTATCCGCCTTTTCCATGATCCCGTAATCTATCGAGATATTGGTACATTGCTGGTAGGCTTTATGGATATAGGTTTTCTCATCACCCGTATTGTAAACCGGACGGGCATCGGCAAAAATCTCATGCATCTCGGGTAAATGCTGGCCAAATGCCTTCACTATGGCCCCGGCCGACCATACAAAGATCCCCGCGTTCCATAAAAAGTCGCCACTCTGGATAAAGGTTTTGGCGATCTCCAGCGTGGGTTTCTCGGTAAAGGTTTTAACCTTATGAAAATCATGATTGATCACATGATCGGTATACTGGATATAACCATAACCGGTATCGGGCCTGGAGGGTTTAATACCCAGGGTGATCAGGCAATTGCAGACTGCAGCGGTTTGCAGGGATTTTTCAATTGCGCTTACAAAAGCATCCTCATCCAGGATCTGCTGGTCTGAGGGAGCCACCACGATGACAGCATCAGGGTTCAGGCTTTCTATTTTAAAACAGCCATAAGCCACACAGGGCGCGGTATTACGCATCACCGGCTCGGTTAATATCTGACCTTCGGCCATGTCGGGCAGTTGATTTTTTACCAGTTTGGTATAATTATCATTGGTTACTACGTAAATATTTTCTTTTGGGCAAACCTTCAGGAAGCGTTCATAGGTGTTTTGAATCAGGGTTTTGCCGGTTCCAAGTATATCTATAAACTGTTTGGGATGCGATGAGCGGCTTATAGGCCAGAATCGGCTGCCAATACCACCTGCCATGATGATCGCATAGTTATTTTTGTTCATGTGTATGTAAAAGAGTTTTTATTTGGTTTAGACAGCGCAAAAGTGTACAATAATCTGTTAATTATGTATTAAATAAAACTAAATAGTTGGATAGCCATTTTGTTCACAACTTAAATACATTAAAGAAACAAATTGTTTTTCATTCAATAATCATATTAGTATAAAATTAAAAAGTAAATCCACCGTTTATTCATAAAAATTTGTTACTTTAAACTTTTAAATACATCTCAAGATCACGTTAAACAATGATAGAAACTAAGAAGTCGCTATTTGATAATCTCCAGAATTTTTTCGGATTCGACAACTTTAAAGGAGAGCAGGAAGCGATTATAACTAACATCCTGGCCGGTAATGATACTTTTGTGATCATGCCTACCGGTGGTGGTAAATCCATGTGCTACCAGTTGCCGGCATTAATGAGCGAAGGCACCGCAATAGTAATTTCACCACTGATAGCTTTGATGAAAAATCAGGTAGATCAGTTAAGGGCCTTTGGAGGGTCAGATAGTATAGCCCATTTCTTAAATTCATCACTTACCAAATCAGATATAGGCCGGGTTAAGGAAGACGTTTTAGCCGGGAAAACCAAGTTATTGTATGTTGCGCCGGAATCATTGACCAAACAGGAGAATATTGATTTTTTACGTCTTAACCAGGTATCATTTGTAGCGGTTGACGAAGCGCACTGTATCTCTGAATGGGGGCATGACTTTAGACCGGAGTACCGTAAAATACGCCAGGTGATCAGTAATATCGGCGACAATATTCCAATTATAGCCTTAACAGCTACAGCTACGCCAAAGGTTCAGCAGGATATACAGAAAAACCTGCAGATGAACAATGCTACCATATACAAATCATCATTTAACCGCTCAAACCTTTTTTACGAAGTACGTGCCAAACGTAATGTGATCAAGGAGATCGTGAAGTTTGTAAAGCAAAACCAGGGAAAATCAGGTATCATATATTGCCTTAGCCGTAAAAAGGTTGAAGAGGTTGCCGAAGCGCTTAATTTAAACGGCGTTAAGGCACTGCCATATCACGCCGGGTTAGACCCTAAGGTACGCGCGGATACGCAAGATAAATTCCTGATGGAAGATGTTGATGTAATTGTGGCTACCATTGCTTTTGGTATGGGTATTGACAAACCCGATGTGAGGTATGTGATACACCATGATGTACCTAAAAGCATGGAAGGTTACTATCAGGAAACCGGGCGCGCCGGCCGTGATGGGGGCGAAGGTGTTTGCGTAGCGTTCTATTCGGAAAAAGATATTGACAAGCTTCAAAAATTCATGAAGGATAAGCCAGTTTCTGAACGTGAAATTGGTACACAAATATTAAAAGAGGTTATTGATTACTGCGAATCGTCGGTATGCAGGCGCAAGCAATTGCTGCATTACTTTGGCGAAAACTTTAATGAGGCAGGCTGCAATAATATGTGCGATAACTGCTGTGGTTCAAAAGAGCACTTTGATGGCGAAGAACACTTGCACAGAGCATTAAGCCTCATCAGGCACATTGGCGAAAAATTTGATGATCATCATATCATCAGCATACTAATGGGAGAGGAAAATGCCCAGATAAAGAATTATGAGCATGATCTGCTTGATTATTATGGCTCAGGCAAGGAACTGGGTAAAAATCTTTGGAATTCATTATTAAGGCAGGCCCTGCTCAATAATTATCTTTCAAAGGATATTGATCAGTATGGTTTGTTAAGGTTAACAAAAGCAGGCAATACCTTTATTGACAACCCGCACAGCATACGTTTTGTATTGAACCAGGTAATTGAAAATACCGATGACGATGATGACGCTGATGGCCCTAAACAAGGCGGTGGGGCATTAGATACTCAATTGCTGCAAATGCTCAAGGACCTGCGTAAAAAGCTGGCTAAACAAAAGGGATTACCGCCATTTGTTATATTCCAGGATCCATCGCTGGAAGAGATGTGTACCCATTACCCGGTTACTACCGAAGAATTGAAACAAATTTCGGGTGTGGGTGCCGGCAAGGCACTAAAGTTTGGTAAACCATTTACCGATCTGATACAAAAATACGTAGAGGATAATGATATTGACCGCCCGGTTGATATGGTGATCAAAAGCGCTGCCAATAAGTCGGCTCTTAAGGTTTTTATCATTCAGAACATTGACCGTCATTTAAACCTGGATGATATTGCGGCCTCAAAAGGGCTTACTTACGAGGAGATATTGAAGGAGGTGGAAACCATAGTCAATTCAGGTACTAAACTTAACCTGAACTATTATATTGACGAGGTGATTGACGAAGATAAACAGGAAGAAGTGTTTGATTATTTCCGTACTGCTGAAGCTGACTCTATTGATGACGCACTGGCCGAGTTGGGTAATGATGATTACACCCGCGAAGAAGTACAGCTGATGCGTATCAAATTCATATCAGAAATGGGTAACTAAAATATCCTGAATAAAATTAAAGAAGCCTTTGGATTGAGTTCTGAAGGCTTTTTTGTTGTTCCATGAAAAATCTATGCTTATTCTGCATTTTCGTCATATATCCGCGTATAGTTAGCAAACTCAGTATTTTTTAAATCCTGCATAATTACATTTTTGGCTTTATCAAAGTCAATTACAAAACAGCAAACTTCCATTGTTCCGCTTCCAATACTTCCTCCGTCGCAATGCCCAACTCCTGTCCAACCCAAAGTTTCATCCATTCTGTTCTGTAATCGTGTTCTTTTTTCTACATCCTCGGGTGTTCCCATTCCCTCAACAGCAAATTCAATTAATAAAGTGCAATGTTCTTCAAGATCAACTTGTTCGTAACCATCGTCAATTAACTTATCAATTTCTTTTTGGATCTCCTTTTTAAAGCTCGAAAAAAGGGTCGACTTTACTTCTTTGTCTTGTCCACGTTGCCCAACTATACCCCAATGAACAATTCCTGTTTTTTCGTCTTTGTTCCATGTTTCCCAATAACTAATTTCGTTATCAACTTGTTTATAAAGTTTCAGCATATAAGGTTATAATAATCTCATTATATTAATATGTTCAAGCTATTTAAATTCCAGATAATCCAAATTCATGTTCCCGTTAGTGAGGATGTGTAAAGTAAGCACATGAATACCTTTTTTAAGGCTTATAGTGGTTAATGAATCAGATCTGTTCCAATGATGCCATTGGCGCCATTTAACCGTATCACGGTCATCGTGGGTTGAATTAATTTTCAGGTTTTTCGCTATCTCGTTACCGTCAAGATCAAGTGATATAGAACCATCGCCATTGGAGGTATACATCACATCAACCCGGTAGTTTCTTGATTCTTTAACATTTACTGTGTATTTGATCCACTCGCCCGGTACTGTCCAGCCAACATATAGCTGATCCATTTTTGGTTGTACAACATTGTGTGGGTTGTTATCAATGCTGTCATGGGCTTTTGTGTAAGAAATATCAACGCCTTCATGCATCCTGAACTCGTTTAAATATGCCCCGTTTGCTGGATTAAGCTTACCGCTGCCATTATTTAAACTGTCCGAATCATGATAAGCAACTCCCTCACCACCTGTATTGTAATATTCGCATTCCACTTTGCCAGGTATCTGCTGTACTTTATTTTGCCAGGGTTTGCCCGAATTTGTAGTGGTGTGGGTAACGGCACAAGAAAACAACGCGATAGGGATTAAGCCGAATAATATTTTTTTCATTTTGAAATGATCTTAAATTCGGTTCTCCGGTTTTTGGCGCGGTCTTCATCCGTATCATTGGAGGCAATAGGCTGGGTTTTGCCATAACCTTTATAAACCAGGCGACTGGCTACAATGCCATTAGTTATCAGATATTGATAAACTGATTTGGCCCGATTTTCGGATAGGGTTTGATTGATCTGATCGGGGCCTACATTGTCAGTATGTCCGGATATTTCTATATGTACGGTTGGGTTTGCCGTTAAAAACTCTATCAGTTTCAGCAACTCCGACTTTGATTCTGATTCGAGGTCGAATTTATTGGTGTCAAAAAATATGTTTTTAAGGATCACTTTATTACCTACCTCAATAGGCGATAGTGAAACCGAAATGTTAAATGGATTTTTAGCCTTATAACCTATCAGCGAGAAATTTTCTGAATAAAACAGGTACCCGCTTTTTGATATGTTTAAGCCGTAGTTTTTCCCTGAGGTAATAGTTGCCAGAAAGCTACCCTGGTCTTCGCTGCTATAATCCTGGTAAACCGGCAGGTTGCTTTGCAGGTCAATGATCTCTACAGCGGCCTCCAATGGCGCCTTGCTTTGGGCATCGCTTACGTTGCCTTTAACATAGGTTACCACGTGTGGGCGTACATTTACGGGTAATTCAAAAGTGTATATATCATATCCGCCAAAACCGTTCAAATTATCCGATGCAAAAAAAGCATAATTACCGCTGGCTGTTAAAGTGAGTCCATTTTCATCGCCATTTGAATTTATAGGGTACCCTAAATTTTCTGGTTTTTGCCATTTGCCGTCCTTACCCAAACGGCTTACAAAAAGGTCTTTGTTACCTAAGCCCGGCCATCCGTTCGAGCTAAAATAAAGTGTACTATCATCGGGATGAATAAACGGCGATTGCTCATTATAAGAGGTGTTGATATTTGGCCCCAGATTTTCAGGCTGTCCCCAGCCTTTATCAGTTAAGGTTGATTTCCATATATCATAACCGCCATAGCCTCCGCTCCGGTTACTTACAAAATAAAGTGTACGCCCGTCTGCGCTGATAGATGGCTGTGATTCCCATCCTGATGTGTTTACAGGGGCGCTTAGGTCAAAAGGCTTACCCCAGTCGTCACCTTTCTTTTGAGCAATGTAAATATCGCAACGGCCCATTCCGTCGGGACGGTTACAGCCGGTAAAAAATAGGTACTTACCATCCTGTGATACAGATTGTGCACCCTCATTATATTGTGCCGTATTGATCTGGTCGCTAAGGTAGCTGGCTGTTTGCCATTTACCCTTATTATTCATGCTTTTATAAAAGTCCTCATTATTGCCAATTTTACGGGTAAATATGAGCGTACTTTCATCTGCTGTAGCAACAGGCAGGTATTCATCAGCGGCAGTATTAATCTCGGGGCCCATGTTAACAGGCTTAAATGTAACGGGGTGTTGTACCGCCTGAATGCTGAATTTGCTGTCATTGATCAGTTTTTGGGCGTATAGATTATTTTGTGGGGTAATATCAGAAAAGGTTAAATACTTTTCGAGGTGCTGCTGCGCCTGGGGGTATTTGGCTTCGGTTATTTCACATTCACCAATTTTAAGGTAAACCGAACGGTTAAAATCAGGATTAAGCGCAATTACCTTTAAATATTGGTCTATTGCCTGTTTATATAAATGCCTTAAACGAAATACATCAGCTAACTGGGCGCGTGCTTCAATAAATTTCGAATCCGCATTGATGGCTTTCTGAAGATTGTCGATAGCCTCATCATAGGTGTGGTCGTCCAGATTTTGGTGGGCTGCGGCAAAATATTTTAAAGCTGCCTTGTTAGTGGTAGTTTGCTGTGACCATGCAGAAATAGAAATAAAAATTGATAAAACCGAGATGATTACAATTTTCATCTGTTTTGATACGATTATAATTATCGTAAGTTACAAATATTAAGGGATATTCAAATATTTATGCGTTTGTAACGATATTTCCCATTGCGGGTTATTCATCACATAATCAACTATAAGCGGGGTCATTTCCTTTGATTTTGACCATTCGGGCTGTAAATATAACTTACAATCAGGCGAAACCATTTTAGCATGATATTCGGCCCATTCAAAATCTGATTTATTAAACACGATCACTTTTAATTCGTGAGCATGTTCGGCCACGTGGGGTATAGGCGCTTTAAATTTTTTTGGCGACAAACAAATCCAGTCCCAATCGCCCGAAAGGGGATAGGCCCCTGATGTTTCAATAAAGGTTTTAATACCTTTTTCATGCAGCTGGGTTGTTAAATAATCAAGATTATATATCAAAGGTTCGCCGCCTGTAACCACAACGGCTTTTGATGGATGTACAGAGGCATTAGCCACTATCTGATCGGCCGCGGTAAGCGGGTGCAGCTCGGCATCCCAGCTTTCTTTAACATCGCACCAATGGCAACCCACATCGCATCCTCCAAGCCGTATAAAATATGCCGCTTTGCCGGTATTGTATCCTTCGCCCTGTATCGTATAAAATTCTTCCATTAATGGAAGCAGCGAGCCGTCGTCTGGAATCTGGTGTGCCATAATATTTTGCAAAGCTACCTATTTAAGCCGAAAGCATAAAGGCGAATGGTAAACGTAAGGTAAAACCTTTTCCATTTGTACTTTTTATTTTAATTAATAATGGCTATTATTACTCCAATTATCAAACTATAACCTTATTTCATCAATTATAATTGCCTGTGTAAATTTGTCATCATGAAAGTCTGATCAATACTTAAAACCCTTAAGCCATGAAAAAACTTTACTTCCCTTTAATTTTTTTGGCAATACTTTGTTGTAGCTCCTGCGTAGATATTGAGGAGCAGTACGATTTTAAAAGCGATGGCAGCTGTAATGTAGTTTATGGTTTTGATATGAGTAAGGCGGTATCAGTTTTGGTAAACCTCATGTCTGACTCGGTGAAAGAAACCCCTCAGTTTAGCCTGGTTAAGGACACAATCCTCAATTTTTATAGTGCCATGCCCGATAGCACACAGCAAAAAATGAGCATAGAGGAAAGTAATATGGCTAAAAGCAGCGACCTCTCTATCAACATGAACCTTAAAAAAAGTATCATGAAGGTAAATATCAAGCATGTGGCCAAAAATGCGGCCGATTTGCAATACTATCTTCAAAACCTTTCAAAAATTGCCCTTAACAGCCAGATCAATGCTTTTTCGAGCAGTGATAAAGCAAGCAAAACCTTTGATGCCCGGCAAATGGTAGCCGGACAGGATTATTACTCATATCAAATTACCCCTCATAAATTTTACAGGATAATTGATAAAGCCAAATTCAATGCCTTTTTAAAGAAAACCCAATCAACCTTTATGATGGCCAAGGCTATGCTGATCGATATGCCTTACAAGGTAATCCTCAAATTTGCAAAGCCTGTTAAAAAATTGAATAATTCAAAAGCAGTATTATCTGCCGACAGGAGAAGTGTAACACTGGTTACCAGCATGGATGAGGTGATCAAAAATCCATCTGTAATGAATTTAAAGATCGATTTTTGAAATTAATCTTTATCTTTTGAGCTCTACAATTTCTTACATTCCTAATGAAGTGGTATAAAATATCAGGCATTCAAAATACCGATAAACCATTTATTACAAAAGTTAAAGCTGGTGGTAAAAATATTTGTGTGGTTGGTTTTGAGGGGCAGATCTATGCAATTTCGTCCGTTTGCCCACATGCCGGGGCCGATTTGAGCGAAGGTTTATGTGTTAAAGGAAAAATTGTTTGCCCATACCACCGGTACACCTATAATTTGGCTACCGGAAAAGGAGGGGAAGGCCAGAATGACTTTGTAGCAACCTATCCGGTGGATATAAGGGAAGGGGACGTTTTTATTGGGGTGAACTCCATCTGGGATAAATTGAGGGAACCGTTTAGGTAAAAGAGTGTTACGGTTCTTTTTAAAGTTTATCCGCGGAGTACTTTTAAAAGTAGTTTAGAGAAAGTTTTTTTTTAAATCCGCTTCACTTATCATTTATCTTTAAAACAATGAAAATTCTACAGCTATAAAATTCTATATCAGGAATAATCTGAATTGAAGAAAATAGTTGTTTAGCTTCGCGCGTTGGCTGATTATTTATTAAAAATTCAGTGTTTGTTATTTCACCTTTATGCTGTGAGTAATATCCCCTAAACCAATGTAAATCTTTATTTAGGATTTGCGAATGCATTGCTTTCTCTACTATCTTAAAAAAGTTTAAAGCATAATCTGGGGCTAATAATTTTTCACTGTTTGTTTTCGGTGTTAAGTTGCCTATATATGCTGTAACGCTTTTACGACCTATTTCCCACCCTTCAATGGTTACCTGGTCATGAAACCTTTGATTAGTATGTCCAAATGCCGCCAATAAGGGGTGTAAACTACTCGAGCAAAAATTTTTAAAATTTTTATTTACTGTACTTTCAATATCTAAACCAAAGTCGCCAAAACTTTCAATTATTTGCTCGCCATTATTGATAACAATCATAACGTCTAACTGAGAGCTTATATGATTCTCAATTACAGTGTAAGTCGATCTTGCCTTAAATTTTAACTTTTCTGATAAGTTGGCGTAAATAAACTCTTCATCCTGGGTTATTGACACCTCATGATTAATTAATATTTCTGCCAGTTGTTGGTTTACACTTATTTGATGCATGAAATGGTGAGAATTTCGAAAGTCAACTCAAATATCCCGCTTCAATCGTAAGTTACTTATAAACCTCTTTATTAGCCGAAGCCAAAGTATTCTTCAACAGTCCTATAATGGTCATTAAACCAACTCCGCCGGGTACAGGGGTTATCCACGAAGCTTTTGGGGCCACATTTTCAAAGTCCACATCGCCATATAGTTTAAAACCCGATTTGGTTAGGGCTGAGGTTTCACGGTTCATGCCAACGTCAATTACAACAACACCATCCTTCACCATATCTGCTGTGATAAAATTCTTTTTGCCAATGGCCACGATCAAAATATCAGCCTGTAAAGTAATGCTTTTAATATCCGGTGTGCGGCTGTGGCATATGGTAACCGTACAGTTACCCGGAGTGGTATTGCGTGCCATTAAAATACTCATTGGTGAGCCCACAATATTACTGCGACCAACAACCACACAATGCTTGCCTACAGTATCAATGCCGTATTCTTTAAGCATCAGGGTGATACCGTAAGGGGTTGCAGGGATAAAGGAAGGCAGGTTGCGTTGCATACGGCCCAAATTAACCGGGTGAAAGCCATCCACATCTTTGCGGTGATCAATGCGTTCGGTTACTTTTTCGGGGTCGATGTGTTTAGGCAGGGGGAGCTGAACAATGATGCCATCAATATCAGCATCAGCATTCAGTTCCTCTACTTTTTTCAGCAGTTCATCTTCCGTTACATTATCCTCAAAACGTACCAGGGTTGATTTAAAACCAACCTTTTCGCAGTTTTTGATCTTACTGGCTACATAAGTTTCGCTGCCACCATCATGGCCTACCAAAACCGCTACCAAATGCGGCTGGCGACCAGTTTCTGCTAATATTTTAGCCGCTGCTTCGGCTATTTCAATCTTAAGTTTTTCTGATACGTATTTTCCGTCGAGTAATTGCATATTGCCTCCTAACCCCCTAAAGGGGGAACGATAGTGTATAATAATTTAATTTTTTTGCCCAACCATGCTAATAAAAACTCCCCCTTTAGGGGGCTGGGGGGCTTAATCAAGTTTCAAAACCGCCATAAATGCCGATTGCGGTATCTCTACGTTACCTACCTGGCGCATGCGTTTTTTACCTTTTTTCTGTTTTTCTAATAGTTTACGCTTACGGGATATATCACCACCATAACATTTGGCTGTAACATCCTTACGTAGGGCCTTCACCGTTTCTCGCGCGATGATCTTGGCACCGATAGAAGCCTGGATGATGATCTCAAATTGCTGGCGCGGAATAAGTTCTTTCAGCTTTTCGCAGATCTTTTTACCGAAATCATAAGAGTTACCCCTGAATATCAATGATGATAAAGCATCAACCGGCTCAGCATTTAAACGGATGTCCAAACGTACAAGATCCGATTGGCGGTAACCTATCTGATGATAATCAAAAGAAGCGTAGCCTTTGGATATGGTTTTTAGTTTATCATAAAAATCAAAAACTATCTCGCCCATAGGCAGCTCGAATATCAGCTCAACCCTGTCAGATGTTAAGTACGACTGGTTAACAATACTACCGCGTTTTTGAATACAAAGTGACATTACCGGCCCTACATAATCAGATTTGGTGATGATGGTAGCTTTAATGTATGGCTCCTCTACAAAATCTATCTTGCTTGGATCAGGCAGATCTGATGGATTATTCACTACTATTGGCTCGCCTTTGGTGGTGTAAGCAATGTATGATACGTTGGGCACAGTGGTGATCACTGTCATATCAAACTCGCGCTCCAACCGCTCCTGGATGATCTCCATGTGCAGCATGCCCAAAAATCCGCAACGGAAACCAAAACCTAACGCTGCTGATGATTCCGGTTCAAAAACCAGTGATGCATCGTTAAGCTGCAGTTTGGCCATTGATTCGCGCAGTTCTTCGTATTCATCAGTATCAACCGGGTAAATACCGGCAAATACCATAGGTTTAACTTCCTCAAAACCTTGTATACCGGCTTCGCAAGGTCGGTCAACACGGGTAATAGTATCACCTACTTTAACCTCACGCGCTTCTTTTATACCTGAAATGATATATCCCACATCGCCCGTTTTTATTACGTCACGAGGCGATTGTTTTAATTTTAAGGTACCCACTTCATCAGCAATATATTGCTTTTCGGTAGCAAAAAATTTCACTTTATCGTTTTTACGGATCTCGCCGTTAACTACTTTAAAATAGGCTACAATACCACGAAATGAATTATAAACCGAGTCGAATATTAAAGCCTGTAAAGGTGCTTCAGGATCGCCAACAGGGTGGGGAACGCGTTCAACAATAGCGCGCAAAATATCATGTACACCCATGCCAGTTTTGCCCGATGCCGCCAGGATCTCCTCGCGCTTACAACCAATAAGCTCCACTATCTGATCTTTAACCTCCTCGGGCATAGCGCCGGGAAGGTCCATTTTATTCAATACCGGGATGATCTCCAGATCATTCTCCAAAGCCAGATAAAGGTTTGAGATGGTTTGTGCCTGTATGCCCTGCGCCGCATCAACAATAAGTAACGCACCTTCGCAAGCAGCTATAGAACGTGAAACCTCGTATGAAAAATCTACGTGTCCGGGCGTGTCTATCAGGTTCAGGATATATTTCTGCCCGTCAAGCTCATAGTCCATTTGTATGGCATGGCTTTTTATGGTGATTCCCCGCTCACGTTCCAGGTCCATATCATCAAGCAATTGCGCTTGCGATTCACGTTGAGTTATAGTGTTGGTGTATTCTAATAACCTATCGGCAAGTGTGCTTTTACCGTGGTCAATATGTGCTATGATACAAAAATTACGAATATGCTCCATTGAACCGCAAAAATAGCTTTTTAGGACGAGAATTTGATATGTAGTTTATAATTAGGTTACAGACCTTTAAAATCATTTTTATAAGCTATGATGTAACCAGATAAGTTGCGGGTAAATTAATTTGAGCTTGCCTCAACAAATGTCGGTGTTTCGCTCACTGCAATATCCAATTTACTGTTTTTTTGTCCATAACATCGGTACCCGGTTTAAGTGTATAAACGATATCAGGTCATAATCTCAGCTGCCATTATTGATTTGGTTATAAGGATAGTTCCCCTTTGTGTTATGACAACGATTAATCAAGATATTGTTAGCGCAGCTTTACATAAGTTTCAATGATCTCATGATTGATGTTCAGGCTGTCTATCTTTTCAATCCCGCTCTGGATCAGGGTGTCATTTTTAAACTGAACAGTGAATTTAAAGTCACGGTTTTCCCAATCACGATAATTGCAGTAGGCCAGGTGTTCTGCATAGTTATTGCCAACTAATGTATAAGTTCCGCTGCCCGAGTCAAATACGGGTTTGGTAACCTTGCCCATTTTTTTATCGTGTGTAAAAAAGGCGAAATCTGTACCGTTGAATATTTTTACCATTTCCTGGTCTTTAGGCGGGGTTGTTACCGTTGTATCGCCTTTTTCAATGCTTTTACTTGATATCAAATGCCAGGTGCCTATCAGCGGCTGATCTGGTTTTTGTTCAGTTTTGATTTCTTTTTGTTGGCAGGATGTGATTGCTGCAATGCAGATCAGCAAGGAAAATATTAGTTTCATAATGTGTTTGGGTTTGTACAATGGTAAGTAATTTAACCAAATAAAAAAAGCGATCTGCATTGCTGCAAATCGCTTTTAATAAATACCTTAATTGGTGCTATTCGCCTCTTTTAAGGCCAAATTTTTCGATCTTGCTGTATAGGTGACTACGTTGTATATCAATATCATCGGCGGTTTTCGATACGTTCCAGTTGTTTTTTTCGAGCTTGAACTTAATATATTCGCGCTCTGCAAAATCCTTATATTCCTGGAAGTTATTAAACTGATCAAAATCTGTTTGAGCGGCTCCATTAGTATCCCCGCCGGCTGCTACAGGTGCCGATGGATTGGCAAATGCCCTGACATCATTATCGGTTATGGTTTTATCACTTAGTATGATTAAACGCTCCACCATGTTTCTTAGTTCACGGATGTTACCCGTCCATGGTAATGCCTTAAGAGCTTCCAGGGCCGCATCAGATATTTTTTTAACGGGCATGCCATACTCATTGCATATCTCATCTAAAAAATTTTGGGTAAGCAGTGATATATCATCCTTGCGTTCAACCAGGGGTGGTACGTGTATTAAAATAACGCTAAGGCGGTGGTAAAGGTCCATCCGGAAGTTTCCGGCTTCAATCTCTTTAAGCAGATCCTTATTGGTGGCCGCAACCACACGTACATCAACATCAATCTCTTTTTCGCCACCTACACGGGTGATTTTATTTTCTTGTAATGCGCGTAAAACTTTGGCCTGTGCCGATTGGCTCATGTCACCAATTTCGTCAAGGAAAAGTGTACCACCACTGGCCGATTCAAACTTGCCTATACGCTGTTTAATGGCCGAGGTGAAAGATCCCTTTTCATGCCCGAATAATTCGCTCTCAATCAACTCTGAAGGGATAGCTGCACAGTTAACCTCGATAAGAGGAGCGCTGGAACGGTTTGATTTTTCATGCAGCCAGCGTGCTACCAGCTCTTTACCGCTGCCGTTTGCACCGGTTACCAATACCCGGGCATCAGTAGGGGCCACGCGGTCAATAGTTTCCTTTATTTTAATAATGGCCTGTGAATTACCCAAAATAGGGCGCACTTTTGAAACTTTGCGTTTTAATACTTTGGCTTCTACAACCAGGCTTCCCCTGTCAAGGGCATTACGAACAGTAATGAGCAGGCGGTTTAGGTCGGGCGGTTTTGATATAAAATCAAATGCACCTTTTTTACTGGCCTCTATAGCTGTTTCAACAGTTCCATGGCCCGATATCATGATAAAAGGCAGATCGGGTTTTATAGCAAGCCCCTCGGTCAGTACTTCCATGCCATCCATGCGGTTCATTTTTATATCGCACAATACCAGGTCGTAATCCTTTTTTTCTATCAGTTGTAAGCCGTCAACACCGTTATCTACATCCTCAACCTCATAGTCCTCATATTCAAGTATTTCGCGTAAGGTATTACGGATTGAACGCTCATCATCAATTATTAAAATTTTAGCCATGTTTTATTTCCTTCAAATTAGGTAGTAAAGTTGAACGTGCTAATATATAAGATTTGTATAGAAAAATAAACACTTTTTAATTGTAAAAAATAACCCCTTCCTGTTTAAGGGAAGGGGTATATTGTCAGCAGCAAATCTGTAAGCCGGGTTCTGTATTGCCGGAAAGGCAATTTCTATCATTAATCTGGCCCTGCCATTGCTGACAGGTTTAAACAACCTACCCATCCCGGAGTGATCTGCCGGATGGCAGATTGCGGGAGCGAGCAACTCCGCTTCCGGGACCTATTTGGTTTTTCAACTCCTGAGGTTTACCGTCATCTCCGGTCGCCCGGAAATGCCGTGAGCTCTTACCTCACGTTTTCACCCTTACCCCGATAAATCGGGGCGGTATATTTTCTGTGGCACTTTGCTGTCGCCGGCTGCCGGCGCCTTCCCGTTAGGAAGCAGGATGCTCTGTGTTGCCCGGACTTTCCTCCGCTATACAAGATAGCAGCGATAGAACGCTTTGCAAGTGTAAAGGTAGGGAATTTTTAGTTCAGTTGCGTGGTTTTAGGTTCGGGGTTCGTGTTTTGGGAGGTGATGAAGCATCAAAGCAAAAATGAAATGGGGTGTAAAAGAAATACTAATACCCCTCCTCGAATCCCATAATACGTATCTAAATCAACGGCATTTTCCCAGATCAGCCTCAACCAACTGCACGTTAACTACACCAGCTTTATTGCCGAAAGAGTTGGTTACATAAGTAAGCACTTTGGCAATCTCAAGAGGTGTTAGGTCAGCGGCCGGCATTTCGCCTTCAAAGGGGTGCCCATTTATGGTGATTTTTCCCTTAATACCATTTTTTAGGAAACAAGCTAATGAAGTTTTGTTATTTTTAAGGTAAACAGAATCGGTAAGTGGTGGGATCAATGCCTGTAAACCTTCGCCTTTTTCGCCATGGCAGTTTTCGCAATGTGCCTGGTATATTAAACTACCACCCGAATAATAACGGTTAAATTCTACCTGCTCATCGCTCTGACACGCAACAGCCAGTACAACCAGCAATAAACCTATACTTATAATGAACCTTGATCTCATTTAGCTGCTGCCTCATCGGGTTCGGCTCTTAATATTTTTATGTCAGCAATCAATTTGGTCACCTGGGCAGGGTCGGTACCATCATAAGTACCGCGCAGGCGTTTTTGCTTATCTACCAAAATAAAATAACCGTCATGTATAAACTCGCCCTGCGGATTTTTTTCCTGTACCGATACCAGGTAGTTTTTAGCTATTTGATAGGTTTCGTCTTTAGTGCCTTGTAAAAGCCACCAGGTATTGCCGCTGATTCCCAATTTATCGGCATATTTTTTTAATACGGGAACGGTATCATATTTGGGATCGATGGTGTGCGATATGATCCTGAAATTATCATCGGCCTTAAATTCCTGGTATACATTAAGCATATTGCGGTGCATTACCGGGCAAATGGAAGGGCAGGTGGTAAAGAAAAAGTCGGCAACGTATATTTTACCGTCAAGGCTTTTACCGGTTATAGTATCAGCATACTGGTTAACAAATTTAAATTCGGGTATGGTTGAGTATACTGTATCGGTCACCGTTTTGCCATCTACTGTTTTAGTAACTGGCTGGCGATTGCCTAAAATGGGGAGCGTAGTCTGGTTGTTTGATTTACAGGCACTATAAAGCAGTACAATAACAAGTAAACCTATTAAATTCTTCATTTTTTTGTAGTTGTGGTCAGATATTTATTTGAGCTGTTAACAGCAATATTTATTTGTGAATCAATAACAATGATCTTCTTTTTCTGATCGGCTAAATAATCCATTACCTCCTGGTGTGATTTGCCTTTATTTTCAGCGTCAAATTTATGCATCCAATCGCTCATGGCATTGTCAGCATCATCAACCAGTTTTAAATAAACCTTTGCCGAATCCTTATTTACTATAGTTGAATCATGTTTAATCAGGCTGTCCAGGATCATTTTGTTTTTCATTAAATGCTCGGTACTGCCCATTACTTTATCATGAACGGCAATAACGCTATCTAAAAGCAGTTTTTCCTGCTTTTTTGCATCAGCGCATCCTAATAATGCAACGGCTGATAAAATGGCAAAAATGTATTTTTTCATGATTTTTAAGGATGGAATAAACAATGGCAAATATTACAAATAAACAGGTTAAATGTTGCTTTTTAATATCCTTAAATAATAAATATAGTCAGTAAGCGGTAAACTTTGTACACCAGCGAATTTAAGCTGCTGCCCGGCCTGTGCCCTGGTATGGGTACCGTGGTTAATTACCTGGGTAAAAATATCACTTAGCTGATCCTGTAAATGGTCGCCTTTTGAGTTTTGATAGTTAATTATCTTGCTAAAATCGGCATCGGGCAGCTCCTTTAAATAAGATATCCATGTTTCATGACATTCGCTGATAAGTTCTGCGCAATGCGCAGCTGTAAAATCGGGCCATGCATTATACGGATGGTGCGGCAGATTTTTACAGCGTCCCAGCCATACCCGCTCGGTTGTTAATGAATGCGACAGGAGCTGCAATGGTTTTTGAGGTTCATTGGCCTCTATAATAGCTTGTAATATCAGATCATTAGCAAAGCGGTTATAATTAAATAATTTAATGAAATGTGTTTTCATCCGGTAAAAGTATTAATGAAACAAGTATCAGGCTTAAATCGTTATATTCAAAATATTGGGTTTAATAATATGATAATATAACTGTTACAATTAAGTTACACCAGCGTCTTACCTTTAACTATATAAAAAAGACATAGTTATGAAACTCATCTCAGTTTTTTCAAGGCTTATCAATGGTTTCCGCGAATGGATGATCTTGAAAAGTATGAAATCATCTTTCATACATTAAGTTCGCCGTTAAAGTTTTTCTTTCGTAAATATAATCGCACTTTTGGGCTTTGCGTAGCTCAATTTAATGGAATTAACTGATCAGGATAAACAACTCAACAAACAACTTTTTGGCGCCGATTTTATTTGGGGGGTTTCTACCGCTGCATTTCAGATAGAGGGTGCCCATGATGCCGATGGTAAAGGTGAATCAGTGTGGGATGCGTTCACTGCTAAAAAAGGTAAAATATTAAACGCCGACCATGCACGCACTTCATGCGATTTTTATAACAGGTATGAAGAAGATATTGACCTGATCAAACAGCTTAATATTCCGAATTTTAGGTTTTCCATATCATGGGCGCGCTTACTGCCTACAGGAACCGGTCAAATTAATCAGGCTGGTATTGATTATTATAACCGCATTATAAATTACTGCATACAAAAGGGAATTGAACCCTGGGTTACCGTTTACCATTGGGACCTGCCACAGGTGCTTGAACAAAAAGGCGGATGGACTAACCGCGAAATTATTGATTGGTTTAGTGAATTTGTAACCCTGTGTGCCAAAAACTTTGGCGACCGTGTTAAACACTGGATGGTAATGAATGAGCCTGTTGTATTTACAGGCGCAGGTTATTTTTTCGGTATCCATGCCCCCGGCCGCAGCGGGATGAAAAATTTTATACCCGCTATTCATCATGTTGTTTTAAGTATAACCGCAGGCGGCAGAATACTGCGTAGCCTGTTACCTCAGGCTCAAATAGGTACCACATTTTCGTGCTCACAAATTGAACCGCTTACTGATAAGCCCCGTGATATTGCCGCCGCCAAAAGAGCCGATGCATTGATAAACCGCTTATTTATTGAACCTATTTTAGGGTTAGGTTACCCAGTAAAAGATTTGCCGGTATTAAAAGGCTTGCAAAAGTATTTTCAGCCTGGTGATGAGGATAACATGCATTTCGACTTTGATTTTATAGGGATACAGAATTACACCCGCGAAATTGTAAAATATTCGTTTTTTACGCCATATATAGGTGCCCGAATGGTAAAAGCCGAAAATAGGAATGTTGAACTAACGGCTATGCGCTGGGAGGTATATCCACCATCCATTTATCACATGATCAAAAAGTTTGATGCCTATCCGCAGGTAAAAAATATAATCATTACCGAAAATGGTGCCGCTTTTCCTGATATAGTAAAAGATGGTATTGTGGATGATTCCAAACGCCGGCAATACTTACAAAATTACATAGCACAGGTTTTAAAGGCTAAAAACGAAGGCTGCAAAGTCAACGGTTATTTTGTTTGGACGCTCACCGATAATTTTGAATGGGCCGAAGGTTATCATCCCCGCTTTGGATTAATTTATGTTAACCATGATACGCAAGAGCGCATTGTTAAAGCTTCGGGAAGCTGGTATGCTGGCTTTTTGAAGTAGGTAATTGATTTATTTAGGCAATGAAAAATAAAAAGTGGTGCCATTTTCCGTATCGCTTTCAAACCATATTTGACCGTTGTGCTTTTCAATAATCTGCTGGCAAATGGAAAGGCCCAGGCCAAACGATTTTTCGCCTTCAGTGCCGGGGCGTTTGGCTTCGGTAAACATATTAAACACCTGGCTCTTTAATTTATCAGGTATCCCTATGCCATGATCTTTTACTGATAAATGTACCTTGTTTTCAAAGTTTACTGCTTTAACCAGGATGCTGGCATTTACCGGGCTGAATTTTATGGCGTTACTGATCAGATTACTAATAACCCGCCATATTTTTTCCCGGCTGATCAATAATTCCTGCGGGTTATCTAACGGTTCAAAATTTATGACCTGATTTTTTTCGGCTGCTTTAAAGCGTAGTAATTCAACACTATTATATAATAAAGTATTTATATCAATCAGTTCTTTATTAAGTTTTGCAGTAGCTATGTTGGTAGCTTCCAGTATTTCATTGATCAGTTCGAGCGAATTAAATGATGTTTCTTTTATCAGGGAGAGCATTTCTTTTTGCTCATCTGTATAATCATCCTCGGTCATTACGCTGGTTAATGAGGCTATGCCACCAATAGGGTTTCTAAGGTCATGCGCTACAGTTCGTAATATTCTGTCTTTTTCCTGATTGTTTAGTTCAAGTTTAGTTAGTGCATATTCAAGATGACTATTCTGTTCTTTTATCTGATCATTTAAAGCCTTAATGGCTATGATATCCTGTTTTGATCTTTTCAAATTCCTGAAAACAAGTAAAATGATGATTACTGCCATAGCCGAAAATAGTATGGTCAAATAAATATAAATAAGCTGTAGTTTATTGTGATCTTTAAGGCTATCTATTTGATTTTGTTTATCAAAATTGGCTTGTTGCTGGTTGATGTCAACATTTTTAAGTGTGTTTGTCCTTTTAATTACTGAATCTTTAAGAGACGAGTAGGTTCGTAAATAATATAAAGCCCTGGCATAATCTTTTTTCTGAGTGTAATATTTACTCATTAAATCATTCCAGTTAGGTTCAGCATCCCCGTTACTTAAACTATCCAGCTGTACCCTTAAATTTTTGAGCAAATCAAAAAGTTGATCAGTTTTATTTTGCTCCAGATATAATTGCGCAAGTTTTATTTCGGCCAGCTGGGCGTCGTGGTTATCATGGCCTTTCTGCAGGTTAATAGCAATACCTTTTTTAAATAATTGTTCAGCGGCGTCGTAATTATGGGTTATAAAAGCAATTTCACCCTGGTTGCCATAAATAACACCACGGGCTACCTCAAGCATATTGGGTACATTACTAAACCGGGAGGCGTGAGAATTGATATAATTAAGTGTCATTGTATAGTAGAATGATGCACTATCAATCATGTTAGCGTTCTTATAACTTTCGCCAATATTGCCAAGTAGTTCCTGCCGCTGGTAAAATGCCCTGAAATCGTTTTTATAAGCCATGCTTTGCCCATAACTTGTTTTAAAGTAATTGGCCGCCTTAAGGTAATGCATCTGCTTAAACAATATCATTCCCATGCGATAGGTATATTCGGCTAATATCTCGTTATTGATCAGGTTTTTGCCAATAAAGTAACCCTTATAATAGTAATTATACGCGTCGCTATATTGCAGCAGATCAAAGTAAGCGTCGCCTGTAGCAAAATTGGCTTCGGCAAAATTGACGAGGTATTGCTTTTTGGTGATGCTTTTTTTTGCCATCAACATCATGCTATCAGCATATAATAATGTTTTTCTGGCATTGTGGCTGGCTTTTCTTTCATATACAAAATGAAAGCTATAGAATCGAAACCAGTCGTTTACAAAAGGGTGCCTAAGCTGTTTAAAGCTGGAGTCGAGATATCTGGTACCTATTAAAGGCTCCTTTTTAATTTCCTGATATTGCGTTACAGTATCATAAATAGCTTTAAACTTAGGCGAATAGTCGCCATTATCATTATTGTTGGATGAGCAGGAATGTAAAAGGGTAGAAAATGCCAAAAACAACCATAGCGCATGTTTGTGAACAATACGTTTTAAAATGGAAGAAAAGTAAGGGTATGACATTTAAGTTACGTAATAACAAATATAATATTCATAACCAAAATGAACAATACTTATATGTTTAACTTTTACGTAATAATGAGTTAATTGTTATGTGATTAAACTGTTTATTTAAATGCGTCCTCGCCTGTTATGTCCATGCCGGTTATAAGCAAATGAATATCATGCGTGCCCTCATAAGTAATTACCGATTCCAGGTTCATCATGTGTCGCATAATAGGGTATTCGCCGGTTATGCCCATGCCCCCCAGTATTTGGCGAGCTTCGCGGGCTATGTTAATGGCGGTTTCCACGCTGTTGCGCTTGGCCATTGATATTTGTGCCGCGGTTGCTCGGTTTTCGTTTTTAAGTACTGCTAAACGCCAAACCAATAGCTGTGCCTTGGTGATCTCTGTTATCATTTCGGCCAGTTTTTTTTGCTGCAGCTGGAAACCAGCAATGGGCTTACCAAACTGTACCCGTTCTTTGGAGTAGCGCAAAGCCGTATCATAACAATCCATAGCTGCACCCAATGCACCCCATGCTATGCCGTAGCGCGCCTGGTTAAGGCAGCCTAAAGGTCCTTTTAAACCAGCAACATTTGGTAGCAGGTTTTCCTTTGGTACTTTAACATGATCAAAAACAAGTTCGCCGGTAGCTGATGCTCTTAATGACCATTTATTATGTGTTGTGGGTGTTGTAAAACCTTTCATGCCACGCTCAACAATAAGTCCGCGAATTTTACCGGTTTCGTCTTTAGCCCAAACAACGGCAATGTCGGCAAACGGTGCGTTGGAGATCCACATTTTTGCACCATTTAAAATATAGTGATCGCCTGCATCCTTAATATTAGTTGTCATCCCGCCTGGATTTGAACCATGATCAGGCTCGGTAAGACCAAAGCAACCCATGATTTCGCCGGATGCTAATTTGGGGAGATATTTTTTGCGTTGTTCTTCAGATCCGTAAGCATAAATAGGGTACATCACCAATGAACCCTGAACAGATGAAGCCGAACGGATGCCAGAGTCGCCGCGTTCAATTTCCTGCATAATAATGCCGTAAGCCATATAATCCAGCCCGGCACCGCCGTACTCAACAGGTATGGTGGGGCCAAACGCGCCTATCCCGGCCAGGCCTTTTATCAACTGCATTGGGAATTCGGCTTTTTGGGCATAATCTTCAATTATGGGGCTCAATTCTTTTTTTACCCAGCTACGTACTGTTGAGCGTATTAATTTATGCTCTTCGGTAAGCAGCTCATCTAATTGATAATAATCAGGCGATTCGTAAAGATCTGTTTTAGCCATAATGTTATAGTTGGTGGGCAAATATAGATGATTTAGCGGGGAGTTAAACAAGACCAAATCGCTGTTTTTTAATACTACAGACCACTTATTTACAAAAAGCAGGTTTAAACAATTTAAACCTGCTTTTTAGCTTTTTTATTTTTTAAAAAAAAGTTGCATCTCCTCATCGTCTGTGTTAATTTTTTCTAATCTTAATTGCAAACCAGGAAACTAAATCAACTAAATAATTACTTTTGGAGCATGATTAATATTGCTTTGCAGGGTGCTGAGTTTTTTGCATACCACGGATTTTATCCCGAAGAACAAAAATTAGGATGCCGTTTTGTAGTGGATATTGAGGTTGGTTTTATACCGCAGACCGATTTGAATGATGACAACCTGGATAATACGGTTGATTACGAAAAGATATATATAATAGCCTGCGAAGAGATGAAACATCCCCGTAAACTGATTGAAACCGTGGGACAGTCCATTACCGACGAGATCAGGGACAAATATCCGTTTGTAAAAACCATACAGGTGACCATTAAAAAAATAAATCCACCTTTAGCAGGTAAAGTAGCGTATTCCAGCGTTATTATTAATTATCCATTAGCAAAATGAACTACAATATAATAACAACTCCTGTATTAGATGCCATTACGGCCATTGTTGGTGCCGATGCGATTGTGGTACACCATGCTGAGCTTGAAAAATACAGCCACGACGAAACCGAGGATCTGGTTTACTACCCCGAAGTAGTTGCAAAGCCTAAAAACCCGGAGGAGGTAGCTGCATTGATGAAGTTGTGCAATAAGCACCTTATCCCGGTTACACCACGTGGGGCTGGTACTGGTTTAAGCGGCGGCGCTTTGCCTGTTAAAGGAGGTTTACTCATAGCCATGGAGCGCTTTGATAAAGTGCTTGAAATAGATGAGCAGAACTTGCAGGCTACGGTTGAACCAGGAGTAATTACCGAGGAGTTTATGAACCAGGCAGCGGCCAAAGGTTTACTTTATCCGGTTGATCCGGCCAGTAAAGGCAGTTGTTTTATAGGAGGCAATGTGTCACATGGTTCGGGCGGACCGAGGGTAGTGAAGTATGGTACAATACGCGAGTATATCCTGAACTTACAAGTGGTTTTACCATCTGGCGAAATTATATGGACGGGTGCCAATACGCTTAAATATGCCTCTGGCTATAATTTAACCCAGCTCATGATAGGCTCAGAAGGTACATTGGGTATCATTACTAAAATAGTGGTTAAGCTAATACCTTTACCTACACTTGATGCATTGCTGCTTGCCTCGTTCCCAACCAATGAAGCGGCTTGCGCGGCGGTATCGGCCATATTCAGGGCAGGCATTGTGCCTTCGGCACTGGAATTTATGGAACGGAGGGGAGTGGAATGGGTAAAAGAACATGATGATATTGCCTTTGATCTGCAGGATGGCATAGAGGCCTTTTTACTGATAGAGGTAGACGGCAATAACCAGGATGTTATATTTACCGATTGCGAAAAGATCAATGCGGTTTTAGAAGCTTATGATTGCCACGACGTATTATTTGCTGATTCATCGGCACAAAAAGAAGAACTCTGGCGTTTGCGCCGCACCATGGCGGTATCAGTAAAATCAAACTCGGTTTATAAGGAAGAGGATACTGTTGTGCCCCGCGCAGCATTGCCCCAATTAATAAAAGGGATCAAAGAGATAGGTGGTAAATATGGTTTTGAATCAGTATGTTACGGCCACGCGGGTGATGGGAACCTGCATGTAAATATCATTAAAGCCAACATGAGCGATGCTGACTGGAACAACAAATTAAAGTTTGGCATTCAGGAAATATTTGAATTAACCGTATCACTTGGCGGTACTCTTTCTGGCGAGCATGGGATAGGCCTGGTACAAAAGGATTTTATGCCGATAAAATATTCAGATGTGCATTTTGCCCTTTGGCGGGGAATCAAAAAAGTATTTGATCCTAAGGGTGTATTGAACCCCGGGAAGATATTTTAACAGATGTGCAAATGTGCACATCTAAAATTAATTTGTATTCAAGATCAATCTCGGTTCATCATACTCAATCATACTGCGGCGCTCGTTGGCAGGGATGGACACTGATTTGTTGGCTGCATAATCGTAGCTAATGCAAACAGTTTTACCTGTAGTTACAATTTCTTCGCCCTGTGGGGTTACTTTTACCAATACATGCATGACATCAAAACTGCTGTTGCCTATGCGTATAGTGCGCACATAACAGGCAATTTGATCATTAATGGTGATGGGTTTCAGATAATTGATCTCTGACCGGCCCAGTATAATACCCGCATGGTTCCAGTCCCAGTTAATTATTTCTTTCCAATAGTTGGTTCTTGCTATTTCAAAATAGGTTAAGTACACCGCATTGTTAACGTGCCCGAAGGCATCTATATCAGAAAAACGGATGGGGATGCCCGTTTTGTACTTGTAATCAGTAAGTTTTTCAGCCATTGGTGTCAATTTGTCTGTATAAAACCGTTTGTTGCGACAAATTGTCTGGTGTGTTATCGGTTTTATCTCTTGGTATAACAGTTGATTAATAGGTTACGAAGTTAACAAAAACAAAAACTTTTAAGGAGATATTAAAATGACATTAGTAAAATTCAACAACGGATTAAAAAATAACGCGGTAGGCCCATTCTTTAACGATGTATTCGATTCAATATTGAACGATTCATTTATTGGCGATAAATTAGTAGCCCGCGTACCTGCAGTGAACATTGCAGAAAACGAAAACGAGTTTCATATTGAACTGGCTTCACCTGGGTTAAAGAAAGAAGATTTTAAGATCAACTTAGATAAGAACGTATTAACTGTATCGGCCGAAAGGAAAAGTGAGAACGTAGAAGAAGGCAAAAAATTCAGCAAACGCGAATACAGCTACAACTCTTTTACCAGATCCTTTACTTTGCCAGAAAGTGCCGATCATTCAAAAATTGAAGCTGATTATACCGATGGTATATTGAAGCTTACTGTAGCCAAAAAAGAAGAAGCTAAATTTCAGTCAAGAGAAATAGCTGTAAAATAATTAAAGACTGTTTTCATAGAGTAGTTAGTTTGGTTTTTAAGAGAGAGGCCGCTCCATTTGGGGCGGTCTTTTTTTTGTGCCTGTATGTTTATAAACTACTATTGATATTGACCGGAAGCTTTCATAATAAAATCTGCTTGAAATAAGCATACTCCTAACTGGCATTTGGGGTGTATAATTATTGTATATTTAACAATCTTTATATACCTTTTTCATGAAAAGAAACATCCTTTTTTCAGCAACCCTGCTGTTATTATCTGCTGCGCTATTAGCACAAACCAATCAACCAATAAAACTTCATCCGCAAAACCCACACTACTTTTTATATAAGGGTAAGCCTACTTTGCTGGTAGGTTCGGGTGAGCATTATGGAGCGGTGCTCAATTTGGGGTTTAATTATAAAACCTATCTGCAAACTATGGCCAAAGATGGCTTGAACACCACCCGCTTATTCACCGGTGCTTATGTAGAAAAGCCGGGCGATTTTGGCATTAAAAACAATACCCTTGCACCATCTGAGCAAAATTTACTATTGCCCTGGAAACGTAGTGATCAAAACGGATTTGAACTTGGCGGCAATAAATTCGACCTTGATAAATGGGACGAAAATTTTTTCATCCGCTTAAAACAGTTTATGACCGAGGCCAACCATAATGGGGTAATTGTGGAAGTGAACCTGTTTTCGTCATACTACCAGCACGGTTGGGAATATAGCCCGCTCAACACTAAAAACAACATCAATAAAACCGATGATATTAGCGCTGCTTTGGCCAATACTTTATTAAACGGCAATATTTTGACTTATCAGGAAAAGTATGTGCGCAAAATTGTAAGGGAGCTTAATGGCTTTGATAATATTTATTTTGAGGTACAGAATGAGCCCTATGCCATTCAGAAGGATACGGTGATTTTACGCAACGAATATGGCGATGTAAAGGATTTTAGGAATTTCCTGGAGATTGTATCGCAACGTTCAAACGACTGGCAACGTAAGGTAGCGGGATGGATCAAAGACGAAGAAAATAAATTACCGAAGCAGCATCTTATTTCACAAAACATATCCAATTTTCAATATCCAATTACCAACCCTGATCCTGATATTTCCATTTTTAATTTTCACTATGCGCTGCCAAAGGCTGTCGACGAAAATTATTACCTGAATAAGGTGATAGGCTTTAATGAAACCGGTTTCGCGGGTAATTTAAACACGACATACCGAAGGCAGGCCTGGCGATTTTTGATGGCAGGTGGGGCTTTATTTAATATGTTGGATTATTCCTTTTCGGCTGGTATGGAAACCGGGCAGGACACTTCCTATAAAGCACCTGGTGGCGGTAGTCCGGAGTTACGGAAGCAGTTTGGTGCACTGAAACGTTATTTTGACGCGCTGGACCTTGTAAAGCTACATCCCGATCAACATATAGTGAAAGCCTCGCCTGGCGCGACTACAGAAGCGCTGAGTGATAATGGTAAGCAATGGATTATCTACATGGAGCATATTGCTATGAAACCATATACATTATTGCTTAATTTGCCAAAAGGAAAATTTAAAGTCACGTGGACGGATGTTGTTACAGGCAAAGTGATACAAACCTTAATGGTTACAAGCAATGAGATAGCCGTACCTGCAGGATTGGATGATAAGGTGCTAATGGTAAAGGCAGTGAAGTAGAAAGAGAACTAAAAACCATGTCATTGCGAGGAACGAAGCAAGAAGCCCCTTCTAAATCTCCCCCAAAGGGGGGGGGAGATTTTAAAAAGTATTTTAAAGCCCTCTCCAAAGGAGAGGGTTGGGTGAGGCTTACAGCAATGACATAATCATAATGTACCCATGAATAAAAAATTACTTATCATATTATTACTATTAGTAACCGCACTTTACACCCATGCTCAAAACAAGATCGTGGTTTTTCAATCAGATTTTGGATTAAAAGATGGCGCTGTTTCGGCTATGAAGGGCGTGGCCATGGGTGTTTCGCCTGATTTGAAATTGTTCGACCTGACCCATGAAATACCGGCCTATAATATATGGGAAGCTTCCTATCGTTTATACCAAACCGTTGCTTATTGGCCCGCAGGCACAGTGTTTGTTTCGGTTGTTGACCCCGGAGTAGGCACTGCACGAAAATCGGTAGTGTTGAAAACCAATACCGGGCAATTTATTGTAACGCCCGACAATGGCACATTAACTTTGGTAGCCGAAGCTTTAGGGATAGCGGAGATAAGAGAAATTGATGAAGCTGTTAACCGAAGGCAAGGCTCTGAGGGATCATATACTTTTCATGGCCGCGATGTATATTCGTATACTGCTGCACGTTTAGCTGCAGGTGTTATTACATTTGAACAAGTAGGCCCGGTGTTGCCCAAGCAAGTGGTAAAGATCCCTTATCAAAAAGCTGTATTTGAAGCGGGCAAGCTCAAGGGTACTATTGATGTGCTCGATGTGCAGTATGGTAATTTATGGACAAACATAAGTAACAATCTGCTAAAAAAGCTTAACCTCAAATTTGGCGATTATCTCCACTTCATTATATTTAAAAACGATAAAAAAGTTTACGAAGGCGACACCCCATACACCGAAACCTTTGGTGAAGTGCCTTTGGGCAAACCACTGGCTTATCTAAACAGTTTAATGCAGCTATCCTTCGCGCTTAACCAGGGAAGTTTTGCTGATGTATACAAAATAAGCAGTGGCAGCGAATGGAGTGTTGTTGTCAATAAGCGGTAAGCGACTTCTATAACCACAGCCGTATATATTTTTTCCATGATAATTCCCTTTCTAAAATCAATCGGGAATACCGGCTTATGTTTTAAACTGTTTTACCCTGCAACCCCAGTCGAAAAGGGATGCTGGGTCTTATATTACAAGGCATTACCAGGGGTATTTAATTTGAAAAAATTTAATGAAAATTCAATTTCACGCATTTTTGAACCTTTTAAATTTTCCGATTTTACAACTTTTTGTGAATAAGCTTATTGTTTATAACTAAAGTAATTTATTAACTAAGAAGAAATAATTGTCTATAAATCAGCAATTAATCAATGTGTATAAGTGAAAACAGAATGTTAATAACTTGTTAATAAAAAATAAAAAAAATACTTGTCAAATCGCCAATATGTCCCGATATTGAAATCATCAAGAACGACGTACTTTGACAACCTTTCAGGATTACAGAAATTGAATCGGGGGAACCTTCGGGGGAACTAAAGAGCAAAAGAAGTCCCTGAGTCACATGAAAAATGAAATTACGAAAGTCTTTGAAAAAGGATTGTGATTAAAGGAGGTATTGGGAAGATGCTGGAACTTTACGGAGAACCGCAACAGAACCAATGACGTAGAAACAGTCGACAGTTCGCAAGAACGACAGACGGGATCTTGTCGGTCATGGATACACAAAACTTGATACTATTGGAAAACTACGGTGGAACAATAGTTAGGAAACGGGAGTTCGATTCGAAAGAAGAGACTCCCGTTTTCGCTTTTATAAGGTTTTTTGGTTTGTAACATCGTTTTCATTTTGTTCAATCCTTAAAATAGCTAATTTAGTAGGATATGAATAAGGATGGCCAGCGTAACCAGTACGGGAGCAACAAAATATTTGTTTTAGATACCTCAGTGATCCTCTACGATCATAATGCATTCCAAAATTTTGAAGAACACGATGTAGCCATACCTATACAGGTACTGGAAGAGCTTGACAATAAAAAGAACGGTAATGATACCCGTAACTTTGAGGCCCGCAGCTTTATCCGCCTCATGGATGATCTTTCCCGCAATAATTTAGTAAACGAATGGATACCGCTTAACGGCAAGGGCAAAGGCAGCTTTAAGGTAGCTATGGACGTTAAAACCACAGCTATTGATGCCGAGCAGGTTTTTGGGTCAGATAAAACAGATCATCGGATATTAAATGCGGCTTTGGGGCTGCAGGAAGAGTACCCCGATAAGAAAGTAGTATTGGTATCCAAAGATATTTGCCTGCGTTTGAAAGCCAAAGCCCTGAACCTGCACGCTGAGGATTACGAAACAGGTAAGATTAAAAACCTTGATCAGCTGTATACCGGTGTAACTGATGTAAATAAGATAAGCGAAAAGCTGATAACATTGTTCAACAAGCAGGAAAATCTGCCGGCCGAAAGTTTACATATCCAATCGTACACAAACAATCATTTTTATACTCTAAAAGGTAAAAAGAACGATGTTCCGGGATTTTATAATGCACAAACCCGCCAGCTTGAAAAGGTTACTGAACAGCCGGTGTTTAACATTTCACCCAAAAATACAGAGCAAGCTTTTGCTATTCACGCTTTATTACATCCTGATATTAAACTGGTAACCATACAAGGGAACGCAGGTACTGGTAAAACACTGCTGGCACTGGCCAGTGCGCTGGAGCAACGCAAATATTACCGCCAAATTTTTGTTACCCGCCCTATAGTACCATTAAGCAATAAGGATATTGGTTTTTTGCCTGGCGATATCAAATCAAAAATTGATCCGTATATGGCGCCTATATGGGATAACCTTAAATTTATAAAGGATCAGTTTGCCGATGACGAAAAAATGCAGGCTAAAATTGATGAACTGGTAGCCAATGATAAAATATCCATTGCGCCGCTGGCTTTTATCCGCGGTCGCACCCTTGCCAAAATATTCTTCATTGTTGACGAGGCCCAAAATCTTACACCGCACGAGGTAAAAACCATTATATCACGCGCCGGCGAAAACAGTAAATTTGTTTTTACCGGTGATATTTACCAGATTGATACGCCATACCTTGATGCCGAAAGTAATGGATTGTCATACCTGATAGATAAGGCTAAAGGGCACCCGCTATATGCGCACATAACCCTGCAAAAAGGCGAGCGGAGCGAGTTGGCCAATTTGGCGAATGAGTTGTTATAATTGACCCTTGAAATGACATGTTTTATTAATTTCAATTATAATTAATCGTGGTAATCCTTTAATCATATAAATCCCGGTTCAGACAAAAAACAACCCTGCATTTTACAGGTTAATTCAATAAATTGCTAATCGAATATGAAAATATCAAAGTACCTGCACTCCTGCCTTGTGTTTGAGCTTGATAGCTATAAAATATTGTTTGATCCGGGAGATTATTCTTTTATAGAGGGGTTGGTAACACCACAAATGTTTACCGATGTAAATGTTATTGTGATCACCCATATCCATCCCGACCATTTTGTTATAGATATTTTAAAAAGCATTATTGATGCAAGCGGGGCACAGGTAATAACCAATAGTCAGGTAGGGCAACAATTAGATAAGGCTGGTATTAAATATACTATTTTGGAGGATGCGACCGTAAATTTGGGCCCCTTTAAACTGCAGGCATTCCCGGTAAAACATGCACTTATTATGGATAATCCCTTGCCGCAAATGACCGGTTTTTTGATCAATGATAAAGTGCTGCATCCGGTTGATTCCATGGAGGACAAATTATTAGAATTTAAAAACATCGAACTATTGATCATGGTAACCATGGCTCCATTTGCCAGCGAAGTAATGATAGCTGCATTTGCCGATAAATTACAGCCCCGGCAAATACTGCCCGTTCATGATGGTTATGCCAAGCAATTTTTTATGGAGAAACGCTATGCGGCTTACGTAAAACATTTTGACAGGGTGGGTATAAAATTTCATGAAGTATATAAAGTTGGCGATAGTGTAACCATCTGATCATATAACCCTTATTTAGCAATAATTCATGGAAATAAAACAGATTAACACGGCCGATTACCTGCTGGTAACCAAATTATTTGACCAATACCGGGTGTTTTACAAGCAAACATCAGACATTGCTTTGGCCGAAACCTATATCAAAAACAGGCTCGAAAATAATGAATCAGTAATATTTGTGGCGCTTGTGGGTGATAAACCTGTGGGGTTTACTCAACTGTATCCGTTACTATCATCGGTAAGGGCAACAAAAAACTGGTTGATAAACGATCTGTTTGTTGATACCGATCATCGTAAACAGGGGATAGGCGAAGCGTTGCTAAAAGCCGCAGCAGATTTTGCAAAAAGCCACGGTGCTACATTTGTACAATTAGAAACTGCCTCTGATAATTATACTGCCCAAAGTCTATATGAAGCTGTTGGCTTTGTAAGGCAAGATGCCAAGACCAGTTTTTATTATCGTAAAGCTATTTGATCGCACAGCTATAAAATAAAAAAAGCCCCCACCTTTTACGGTGGAGGCCCTATGGAACCAACCTCCTGCTAAGCTGGCCCACATTAACCTTATCACACTGCTAAGGTGAAAATTAATAATGAAGAAAAGATGAACTTATGTTTTACGAATAAGGTAAATTTTACATCTTTAGCAAAAAAGTTGAATTGTTTTTATGCAGAAACCCGATAGCCTGATTTTTGACATGGACGGAACCCTTTGGGACGCCGTTGACACCTATGCCAACTCCTGGAACCTTGTATTTGAAAAATTGGATATAAAAAGGATCATTGGCCGTAATGACCTCATGCAGTTAATGGGTATGGAGGGTAAAAAACTCACCAAAGTTTTAATGCCTGATTTTGATGATGATAAGGCACAGGGTATTTATATGGATGTTAATGAAACACGCAGGCAAATATTACCAACAAGCGGTGGCGTAATGTACGGCGGAGTTACCGAAGGTATTAAACAACTGGCAACTAAATATAAACTGTTTATACTAAGTAACTGCGCCATAGGTATTATTCCGCTGTTTATAAGCTGGGCCGGTATTGAGGATGACATAACTGATTCCATGGCTTATGGCCAAAATAACATGCCCAAACATCACAATATGCAACTGCTGATTGATAAACACCAGCTTAAAGAGCCGGTTTATATTGGTGATACCAATGGTGACGCTGAGCAGACACGCATGGCCGGTATACCTTTTATATTTGTAACCTATGGCTTTGGTAAAACAGATGATTATGAATTGAAGTTTGATGATTTTGAGTCGTTAACAAAATATTATATGAATTTGTGAGTTTGTAAAGCGTTATCAGGGTTTCATCTGCCTTAAAAATCATATTGCAAATGGTAAAGCACGGTCTTTTTTTATTGTTATTTATGCTGATGATCAGTACATCATTTGCTCAGAAAGTAAAAATTGACGCGGAGCGGTGGATTACAAAATCATTGGGGCACCTATATTTTTCTGATAAAAAGGTGTATTATAATTTTGTTGGCTATGCCGGTATTAAAGCTAATTATACCGTAGTAAATGATACCCTGATTATGACCGATATTTACCATAGCAGTACTGATAACTTCAAAAAGGAACGCAGAGAGGACTTTAAATTTCAGATAAGGTACATAGATCAAAACCGGTTGTATTTAAAAGCCATTGAACCAAACGCTATAAAGCTGGCCGGACCCAGTACTTATGAATTCACCAATTTTAAGAACAGCTACGATAAAAACATTAAATTTTCCAAACTCTATTTTTTATCATCAACCTGTTTTGGCGATTGCCCACAGCTGGGTATTGAAATTTGGCCCAATGGCGATTATCACTTAAAGGCGGGAGAACATGCCGATCCGTATAAGGGTGATTATACCGGTAAATTATCACCGGTTCAACTGGATAGCCTAAACTACTTATTAAAACACAGCGAACTCAAAAAAATGAACAGCTGGGAGCAGGGTAATCAGGTAACAGATGCGCCTAACTACTACTTTGCTATTGATTTTGAAAATACTAAAAAGAAGCTGAGCATCACCACTAATGAACCCTCATTAAATATTATTGACTTGGTGAACTTCATGATATCATCCTATAAAAAAGTAAAGTTGACCCCGGTTGCTAAATAGATTGATGTAAGCACTCCGTTTTACAAGTTTTACTTATCTATTGTTTACTTATTAAGTTTTTGTAGTTTAGATAAAAATATATCTCTTATGAAAACCCGAACCAAGACAATTATTATACTGGTTATACTACTGTTGATCACAGGCTTTGTTTATCAACGTTATTATTTTGTATTTGGCGAAGGGGCAAAGGCTGGTACCATGAATTATTTTGTAAAAAAAGGCTATATGTTTAAAACCTATGAGGGCCGTTTAATACAAACTGGTATTCGTACGCCGGCACAGGGTGGTAGTATAGCATCAAACGAGTTCATGTTTTCAGTTACTGATGAAAAAGTGGCAAAGCAGCTTAGCAGTAGTGCAGGCTCATATCTTGAACTGCATTATAAAGAATATTTGCATACTTTACCGTGGAGAGGGGTAAGCGTATTTGTTGTGGATAGTGTTATATCGGCAAAGCCCGTTAACCAATAATCATCCTCATTAAAAAAGTTCGTCGGCTTTGCCTGAGTTTGGTATCTCTATCTTGCTCAGGTTATAACTTAATTCACCCTTTTTATTAATGGCTTTTATCAGGCCTTTATTAAATAAGTAGTTAAGCACATCCTCTGCATTTTTTTGATGGATGAGCATATCAGTATCAGGATCAAACGAACTTAGTTTCGCAGCGACCTCGTCTGCTGTACCTTCTTTTAATTGTGCTAAAGCGTATATAACATTATCTTGTGTACAGGCGCTTTGGTCGTATTCATGAGGTACATGTAACGGCTTATACTCATTTAAAAAATCCTGATCCGGTGTATTCATAATTGTAAATTAAATATATGATATGTTATACATTAACTTCCGCATCACGCAGGGCTTTAATGGTATCGTGAGCTATTCTTAAACCATCCAGGTGCGTATTAAGTATGGATACAACCCGCTCATCTTCCCAAATCAGTTCTTTATCATCTAAAGCTTTGCGATATGCTTTCTTTGCTATATCCTCGCCGCGCTCACAATCAGCTAAAATGATATGCTTGTCTTTATTTATAAAAGTAGCTTTAACATCCATCCAGGCGTGGTAAAACTTACCAGATAGGGTAGTACCATCGGCAGGGTGACCGCCCAATACATGAATATACTCCCTTAATTCCGAAACATAGTTTTTACTTTGATCAGTATATTCATTGAAAAGCAGGTTTAATCCTGTTTCATCAATACTTTCAATGGCTTTTTGATAACCGGCTATACGGTCGTTATTTATCTTGATCAGATCGTTAAGTGCCGATATCTGATGCTGTATATGCTGTAAAACTCCCATGACTGTTGTTTTTATAAATGATAAACATAGCACATAAGTTAATGTTTTTTATTTAGAATAAACTAACTGGTAAAATGAGCTATTTTTCTCAGGAGTTCGTCCATTTCAAATGGCTTGGCCAAAAAATCATCCGCCCCGGCTGCCATTGCCGAATCCCTGATATCACGGCTGGCTGATATCATGATCACCGGGATGTTTTTGGTTATAGTTCCTTGTTTTAATTTTTTACAGATATCCCTGCCATCCTCACCACTCATCCAAATGTCAAGTAAAAGAAGATCAGGAAGATCCTTCTTCAAGTCAAGCAGCGTAGTTCCGTCAATTGTTGACGTTACTTCATATCCTTCAAATTCAAGTATCATTTCAACAGCATCAATAATACCCGGATCATCATCGGCTATCATGATTTTTTTATATTTCTGGTTCATAAATAGGTATAGCAGCAAGTATAATAACCCTTTTTGTTGATCACAGTGTTAAATTTTACTGATATCAACAGGCAATGCAAAGCAAAAAGTTGACCCTTTACCTTCAACGCTGTTTACCCACATTCTGCCGCCCTCACGTTTTATGATCTCTGATGATATGTATAATCCTAACCCCAAACCCGGGAAGGTATGTTGTTTGTTGCCGCTTACGCGATAAAATTGTTCAAACACTCTATCCTTTTTATCATCAGGTATGCCAATGCCAAAATCCTGTACGCAAACAATTGCCTCATTTTCCTCCAATCGGGTGCTTATAATGATTTTATCGGTATGCGGCGAATATTTTATAGCATTCGTGATCAGGTTGGTTATTACCTGACTTATACGATCTTTATCAGAGTATATGTTACCTGTTTCGGTAAAATTTTCTATCAGGGTATGCTTTTGTGTGGTATGTTGCAGATCATCAATGGTTTCTTTAATTGCAAGATTAAAATTAAACCAGGTTTTGTTAAACTGGAGCCTGCCCGAATTGATTTTGGTAACATCCAGCAGATCGCCTATCAAATTAGTAAGCCTGTTAACCTGCGCATCCATCCTTATTACCATTTCGGCTTTTTTATGCTCACCTTCTTTGGTAAGCATAGCGCCAAGTACCTGGGCATAAGCCTTAATGCTGGTAACCGGTGTTTTTAATTCATGGCTGGCTATACCTAAAAAGTCGTCTTTTTGGCGTTGCAATTGCTTTTGTTCATCAATATCAGTATTGGTACCAAACCATTTTATTATTTTATCGTCAAGTATAAAAGGTAATGCCCTGGCAAGATGCCATTTATAAACCCCATTTTTATCCATCAGTCTAAATTCATACTGATAAACTTCACCTGTTTTTAATGAGTTTGTCCATGCGGCTATACAACCCGCCTGGTCATCAGGATGGACTCTGGTAAACCATTCGGGACCTACAACCTCTCTTGGGGGCATACCAAAAAAATCGACTGCTGTTTTATTTACATAATCAAGCTGTCCATCAGTTTGGGCGGTCCATAATTGTACCGGCACAAAATTCGTAACAAATTCAAACTGCTTTATCTGATCATTTAATTCGCGGTTTTTTAGTATCAATTGCATTTCTGCATTGGTTTTATCAGTAATATCGATACAGGAGCCAACATAACCTGTAAAAACCCCATCCTGATTAAACTGTGGATTGCCTGTGGCAACGCACCAGCGTATTTCGCCATCCTTACGCATCAACCTGAAATCAACTTCGTAAGGACTCCTGCTGGCAATATCACTAATGAGTTTCTCGCCAGCCTTTGGCCTGTCTTCAGGTAAAATAGCCTTTGTCCATCCGTTGCCCATGTGTTCTTCGTAACTCATGCCAGTCCATTCAATCCAGGTTTGGTTAACGTAAATCATTTCACCTGTCGCGTCAGACATCCACAGGGCCGTTGGCGATGCGTTAGTGATGCTCTTTAACAAGTGTTCACTATCTGTAAGTGCTTTTTTATCCGCGACCTCACGCCTCAGGTCGCGGGCTATGGTAGCACGCCCCTGGGGCTTACCTGTCGTTGTATCATAAACCAGCATAGTAGTGTCAAAAACCGGTATTGGTTCGCCTGTTTCAAAGTGCCGGTAATTAATTTCGCCCGACCACTTTCCATCTTTTTGTAAAGCTTTGCTTATTTTACCGGTTAATTTTGAGATTTCGGAGGGTATAATATATTGACTGTTATGCGTTTGCAATTCTTCATGGCTTTTTATGCCAAGCATAATGCGTCCGGCAGCATTAACATAACTTACATTACCCTCAAGATCTGAAAGGCTAACAAAATCCGAACTATGATCGATAAGCGTTAATAATTTATATTGTTCATTATGGGCCGCTTTTTCGGGCCGCAGATCCCGGGCTATGGAGGCCATTCCAATAGGCTCACCGGTTAATGGGTCATCAATACGAAAGGCATTTAGATAAACCGGTATGGGTTCCCCGGTTTTAAAATGGCGATAATGCAATTCGCCGTTCCATGCACCTTTTTGCTGTACTGCCGGGATAAGCTCATCCATTACCTGCTGTATATCATTGGCGTAAAAATATTCAATGCCGGGCCTCAAAGCTTCTTTTTCGCTATCAATGCCGAGCATGGTATAGCCAGCTTTATTAATATAAGTTACAGCTGCATCCATACCGCCTACGGCAATTACATCACCGGTATTTTCAATAAGGGCTATGAGTTTTTGCTGCTCCAGCTTGTCCTGCAGCTCACGGGTAACATCCTGAACAGTGCCTGCAAAGCGCCATAATTCATTATTATGATCAAAGTAGGCCTTTCCTTTGCACCTTGTCCAGTATTTTATATTACCAGTATGATCAATAACCCTGAAAGTAATATCGTAGTTACCACCAGTTTCCCAATTGAAGGCGTTTTGCACCGCCTGTTTCAGCCGGTCTTCATCATCGGGGTGCAAATATTTCAAAAGTCCATCATAATGTACTTCTTCATCTTTTGCATAACCGCAAAGTTCTTTACAACGCTCGTCCCATATTACAATTTGTTTTGGAGGGTAAAGATCCCAGGTGCCCAGTTCGGCCGCTTGCAGGGTAAATTGTTTCCTTTCTTCACTTTCCTTTAATTTTAGGCGGGTAAGCACCAATTCGGTAACATCAGCTGCTGTGTTCAAAATACCCCAAACATGGCCGTTGCTATCTTTTAAGGGTTTAAAGCTGTAATTGTAATAAAATAATTGTAGCTCATTATTTACAACAATATTTATCAGTGCTTCATTTTGTTCATAAGCCTCACCAGTTTGGTAAACGTTATTTAAAATGCCGAAAATAGCCTGGTTTTTTAACTCTGGCAGCAAATCAAAATATAATTTATCTATAACATCGTCGCCTTTTCCAAATGCTTTTATAATAGCCTTGTTAGCTACTTTAATTTTCATTTCAGCGCCAACATAAAGACCAACCGGGGTCGAAGTTTCTTCGATCAGGGTGCGGAAAATATTCTCATTTTGCTGGAAATTCAGGTCTGCCTGGTTGCTCATCCTACTCCTACTGGTAAATGTATAAATATAAACCTTTATAGTTATAGTAACGGGATAGAAAATACAACATTGATTAAGGGAATTGATGATTGTTAAATTATAGAGAGGTATAATTTGTTTTGATTGTATGCTCTTTTATTTAACCAATGATAAATGAGCAGTTGGAATAAGAATTTATTATTGTGGTATGCCCAAAATTATGGTATCTAAATTTTGAATATGAATTTATTATTGAA
Organism: Mucilaginibacter lappiensis; assembly: GCF_050433765.1. Taxonomy (GTDB): domain Bacteria; phylum Bacteroidota; class Bacteroidia; order Sphingobacteriales; family Sphingobacteriaceae; genus Mucilaginibacter; species Mucilaginibacter lappiensis_A. The sequence goes on from NZ_JBNPWP010000001.1 coordinate 511,256, forward strand.
CACAAAATCAATATTAACTGTTGCGTTAATACTGCTATGATAAATTTATATATGTAAAACAATTTGGGCCAGATGAGTATTTATTAACCATTTAGTATGAAAAATAACCTGCTATTTGATTACCCGGTTATTCAATATTGATAAAACATTTGTTTACAATGACCAAATCTCATAAAAAACAACAACACGATAATAGCATAATGCTACCAAAAACACCCACTGGAATCACCGGGTTGGATGAAATAACCAGTGGTGGTTTACCCAAAGGCAGGCCTACACTTATTTGTGGTGAAGCAGGCTGTGGTAAAACGTTAATGTCGCTTGAATTTATAATACGAGGGGCCATTATGTTTAATGAACCTGGGGTTTTTATGGCTTTTGAAGAAAAGGCCGAAGAATTAGCCATGAATGTTGCTTCACTTGGTTTCGACCTGCATAAATTACAGGCCGAAAATAAAGTAAAACTGGATCATGTGCGTATTGACCGCAGTGAAATTGAAGAAACCGGCGAGTATGATCTGGAAGGTTTGTTTATAAGACTGGGTTATGCGATTGATAGTATCGGCGCAAAAAGAGTGGTATTGGATACGCTTGAAAATCTCTTTTCGGGTTTATCGAACCAAATCATATTACGTGCGGAGCTGCGCAGGCTATTTAGTTTTTTAAAAACCAAAGGTGTTACCGCCATAATAACTGGCGAAAAAGGAGATGGTAATTCATTAACCCGCCAGGGATTAGAAGAATATGTATCTGATTGCGTGATATTACTTGACCATCGTGTTATTAATCAAATATCAACACGCAGGTTACGCGTAGTTAAATACCGGGGGTCGCAACATGGCACCAATGAATACCCATTTTTAATTGATGAGGATGGCATTTCAGTATTACCGGTTACCTCCTTGAAATTAGAAAAAGAGGTATCATCAAAACGGGTATCATCAGGTATTCCGGCGTTAGATAATATGCTGGGAGGCAAAGGCTTTTTTAAAGGGAGCAGTGTTTTAGTTTCGGGTACGGCCGGCACAGGTAAAACAAGCTTAGCGGCTTATTTTGCAAATGAAACCTGCAAGCAGAATAAAAGATGCCTGTATTTTGCCTTTGAAGAGTCACCGAAACAAATCATCCGCAACATGAAGTCTATTAATGTAGACCTGAAGCAATATATTGATAATGGTTTGCTGCAATTTTATGCCTCGCGCCCAACATTGTACGGATTGGAGATGCATCTGGTGTCCATGTATAAAATCATAAAAAAATTTAAACCCGAAGCTATAATTCTTGATCCTATAACCAACCTCATAACCGTGGGCTCGGTGAGTGAAGTAAAATCAATGCTGGTACGATTGATTGATTTTTTACAGGAAGAACAAATTACGGTGATGTTTACAGCGCTTTCTTTGAACACTATAGTGAGTGAACAAACTGATGAGGGAGTATCATCATTGGTAGATGCATGGCTTTTGGTAAGAGATATTGAGTATAACGGGGAACGAAACCGGGGAATGTATATCATGAAGTCGCGGGGAATGAAACACTCCAACCAGGTGCGTGAATTTATTATAACGGATAAAGGGCTTGATCTGGTTGACGTTTATTTGGGCCCGGAAGGTGTACTTACCGGATCGGCAAGGGAAGCTCAAAAATTAAAAGAGAAAGCCGGAGTTGCCCTGCGTGATTTTGCAGTATCACGCAAAGACAAGGAAATTATACGCAAACGTAAAATGTTGGAATCAAAAATATCAAATCTGCAGGCTGAGTTTGAGTCGGCAGAAGAGGAATTGAATAAAATTTATATTGAAGAGGAACTGAAACAGGGGATACTCGAAAAAAATCGGGAGGATATCACGAATATGAGGAAGGGACTCATGTTTACTGAAAATAATATCAAGAATAAAAAGTAATGGAAGAAGAAATAATAAGCTATGAACTAAGATTATACATTGCCGGCAAAACTGCAAAATCAGTTAGCGCGCTGACTAATCTTAAGAAGTATTGCGAGGAACATTTAAAAGGACAATATACCATTGAAGTGATTGACTTATTAGTTAAACCACAATTGGCCGAAGGTGATCAGATATTTGCTATACCAACATTGGTACGAAAAGTGCCTGAACCTATCCGGAAAATAATTGGAGATCTGTCTAACGAAGAAAAAGTATTGGTGGGTTTAAATATTCTCCCGCGTTAAATTATAAACAATGTCTGAACAAGATCAGTTGCCTTTATCCGAAAATAATGTTATGAATGAACATGAACAACATGTTTATCAGTTACGCTTATTTGTTACCGGGGCCTCACCAAACTCGTCACGCGCCATATCTAACTTAAAGGCTATTTGTGAGATACATTTAAAGGGTAATTATAATTTGGAAATTATTGATGTTTATCAGCAGCCTTTAATTGCCGAGCGCGAACAGATCATTGCATTACCCATGCTGATCAAAAGGGCGCCAGGAATGGAACGAAGATTGATAGGTGATATGTCAGACGTTAACAAGGTATTAAGAGGACTTGGGTTACAATAGAAAACTAAATGGAACTGGCTAAATATACATATGAAGAGTTATTGAATCAAAATAACGAACTCCAGGTGCAGTTGGAGGAGGCTAATGATACTATTGAAGCCATACGCAATGGCCAGGTTGACGCGATTATTGTTAAGGGTAATGATGGCCACCAGTTGTATACCCTTAAAACCGCCGACCAAACTTACCGTGTTTTTATTGAAAAAATGAATCAGGGTGCAGTGACCCTAAACCGCAATGGTATTATTCTTTACAGTAATTCGCGTTTTGCTGCCATGATGAATTTATCACTCGAAAAAGTGATTGGTTTAAATTTTGAAACATTTATCCCTGAAATATCATTGGTAACGTTTAACGAATTGATACATAAAGGCTGGAGCGAAGATTGCAATGGAGAAATACTGCTTGTCGATAAAAAACTTCAATTAACTCCTTGTTTGCTATCATGCACCACTCTTGATCTGGACGAAGGCACGGCCTTAAGTCTTATTCTAACCGATCTGACAAGTCAAAAGGAGGCTGAATGGGAGTTAAAAGTAAAAAATGAACAGTTATTAGCAGCCCAAAATGCTGCTGAAATACTGAATAATGAATTGGAATATACCGTTAGAGAGCGCACCAGCGATTTGCTGATAAGCAGGGAGCACTTTAAACTATTAGCTAATAACATCCCGCAAATGACCTGGACAAACTTGCCGGGTGGTGAAGTTAACTTTTATAACCAGCAATGGTACAATTATACTGGCAGTCATTATGGCGAAACAATTGGTTGGGGTTGGCAACAAGTGATACATCCTGATGATATACAAAATACAATAGACAGGTATGTTACATCATTAAAAACGGGCAATGTTTTTGAGGTTGAAAACCGTTACAAAAGGTGGGATGGTGCTTATCGCTGGCATTTAAACAGAGCTATACCGTTAAGGGACGATAAAGGAAATATAATTTTTTGGGTTGGTACTGCTACTGATATTGAGGATCAGAAAAGGGAAATGGATCGCAAGGATGAATTTATCGGGATAGCAAGCCACGAGCTTAAAACGCCATTAACCAGTTTAAAAGGGTATTTGCAACTTATAACATCCTATAAAAAAGAAGAGGTTCCACCTGTTGTTAAACAATATATTGAAAAAGCCATTGTGGCTATTAATAAATTGCAACGTCTTGTGAATGACTTGCTCGATGTAAGTAAAATACAAGCCGGACGATTAGAATATGCTTTAGACGAAGTGAATATATCTGATTTGATGGGGCTTGTTATAGAAAATGCCCGGCATATTTACCCCCTTTATGAGTTTGATAACCAATCGCAACCCGAGCTTCGTGTTCAGGGGAATGCCGAACGGCTGGAACAGGTATTAATGAATTTTATTAATAATGCTGTAAAATACTCGCAGGATAATAAACAGATCATCCTTAAAACAGCTGTGCAGGATAATATAGTGCGTGTATCAGTGACCGATTTTGGGATAGGTTTATCCGAAGAACAAATAGACAGGATATTTGAACGGTTTTACAGGGTTGAGGATAAAAAATTTATGACCAGCGGTCTTGGAATGGGACTTTATATCAGCACAGAGATCATCAATAACCATCAAAGTAAAATAATGGTTCAAAGTGAATTGGGTAAGGGTGCCACCTTTTATTTTGATTTGCCATTAATACCTTAAAAAAGCTTTGGTTTTTAAGCCATTTTAAACGAAAATTGCAGGTAAGCTAAATACTTCTGATATTGATCGATGTTGGTTTTTTAGTGATCAAACCCATTCAAATAAACCCTTAATTATGCCTGCTATCGATAACGGAAATATATCTTTTGAAAAAAGCACAAATGGTGTAGCAACTATTAGTTTCTATCACCCCGCCCAAAACTCACTGCCTGCCAGTCTTTTAAATGAGCTTACTCAAAATATTATACAGACCGGTGAAGATAAGGAAGTGAGGGTAATTGTGCTTAAAAGCGGAGGCGAGCGTACTTTTTGTGCTGGTGCCAGCTTTGATGAGCTTGTTCAGATCAAAGATAAAGAGGCGGGGGCATTATTCTTCTCAGGCTTTGCCAAAGTGATCAATGCTTGTCGTAAATCGCCTAAAATAGTGATAGTCCGTGTTCAGGGTAAAGCGGTAGGTGGTGGGGTTGGTCTTGCAGCCGCGGCAGATTATTGCCTGGCAACTCAATTTGCCTCTATCAAATTAAGCGAACTGGCTATAGGTATAGGGCCGTTTGTTATATCGCCGGCAGTAACACGCAAAATCGGTCTGCCAGCCTTTTCACAGCTTACCATCAGGGCTTCAGATTTTCAAACAGCAGAATGGGCCTGCGATAAAGGTTTATACAACGAAGTATATGAGGATATTACTGAGCTTGACGCAGCGCTTGATGAGCTTACTCAAAAACTGGCTTCTTATCACCCCGATGCGCTTACTGGCTTAAAGCAAATATTATGGGAAGGCACCGAAGATTGGGACGAGTTATTAACCCAGCGGGCCGCAATTAGCGGCGAACTTGTACTATCGGCTTTTACCCAGCAGGCTTTGCAGGGCTTCTTGAGCGGCAACAGATAAGTTTATATCAGGAACTGATAGCTTAGATGCAGTTAAAATATAAAAAGCTCGTCCGGTATACATTGGGCGAGCTTTTTATATTTTAATTATTACCAATGCCTGTAATGGCGGTGAACACGATAGTAAGCAGGACGGTAGTAATAACGGGCTGGATAATACGGCCGACCATAATAAACCGGACGACTGTAGTAAGTATAAGCTGGATAATCATTTACCACAATTACCCTGTGATGCGGATAGTGGTAACCATAACCAAATGAGGCACCGATAGATATGCTTTGGGCTTTCGCAAATTGAACTGAAAATAACAGTGCACAAGCTATAATTGAAAATTTGATCAGTTTCATAAATCGAAATTTAAGTTAGTACTGTAGTTCATTTATACTTGTATGACTGTAAATCCCGTTTTGGGTTTAATATATCATACATCAATACTAATCAGAATTTTGTTTTCATATCAACCCATGATCTTGAGTTGGCCGAATTATTGGGTAAGGATTTTGCTAATTAGGCAAGAGCCTGGTGTTTGATTATAAGCTAAAGGAAGGTCTGCAAAAAGCAGAAATGGGATGCCTTGAATTATGGAATAGACTGTTACTATTCTTCATCTTCATATAATCGCAGTTTGTTTTTTAAATTGCGCATATCTTCCTGCATACTCTCAACCCTGTCTAACAAATAAGTTATAGCTTCAATGCCAGCTACGTTAATATCCAACTGGTACAGGTTGATGAGTTTTTCGAGCTTTTGCAGTTCCGTTTGGGGAATAAATGTAGTTTCATTAATCACCGTAATCTCAACTAACCCAGCTTCTTGCAACGACTTTATAAAGGTATACTCTATATTATGGTACGAACAAAATTCACTGGCTGTTATTAAATTTACTGTTTTCATGTTCTTTAAATTTATATCAGGACTGTGGTAGTTTTTTTAGTTCTTCAAATAGCTGTTTTTGTTTTTCTGTAAGATTTACCGGCATTTGTATATCATAGGTAAGATATAGGTCACCAAACTCATTATCTTTTTTGTAAGCGGGTAAGCCTTTGCCCTTTAGCTTTACTTTGGCGCCATTCTGTGTTTCGGGGTTTACCTTAACTTTAACTTTTCCTGTTAGGGTTTCGGCTGTTATTTCTCCGCCAAGTACGGCAGTATAAAGGTCAAGTTTTACATGAGCATACAAATTGCGGCCATCCCGTTTAAAACGTGCATCATCAGAGATGTGGAATTTAATATAAAGATCACCCGCCGGGCCGTTATTTACACCCGGCCCGCCATGGCCAGATATTTTTATAGTTTGCCCGTTCTCAATCCCAGCCGGAACGGTAATACGAAGATTTTTACCATTAACCGTTATTGTTTGCTTTTGGGTTTCGGCGATATCCTGCAGGTTTAAATGTAACTCCGCATTATAATCCTGACCACGGTATTTAGTTTGCCTGCTGCCACCTCCGCCAAACATCGATTTAAAGAAATCAGAGAAATCGCCACCCCCAAAACGTTCAGCGTCACTAAAGCCACCGAAACTTCCGGCATCGCCATAATTGTTTTGCTGTTGCTGCCGGGCTTGCTGTTCGTAAGCTTCGCCATGCTGCCAGTTTTCGCCATACTTATCGTACTTTTTGCGCTTTTCCGGATCGCTCAATACTTCATTAGCTTCGTTCAGTTCCTGAAACTTTTTATGAGCCTCTGCATTATTAGGGTTAAGGTCGGGATGGTATTTACGGGCCAGCTTACGGTAGGCATTTTTTATATCTTTATCCGAAGCGGTTTTAGTTAAGCCCAGTGTTTTATAATAATCGATAAAAGCCATAACTATATAATAGTGTATATTGTTAACCCTTAAATATACAGCTTAGTTTTGTGTAGTAGAGATTTTTAATAGTTGTACATCAGTGTAACCTTAACCAAAACAGGATAGTCATAATTTGCAAAACCCTGATTATGAAAGCAACTGCAGACTTACTACAAGCAAAGCTACTTGGATTATCCTCAATTATAGCCCCGATATTATTTGGTGCATCTACATTTTTTTGGCAAGACGGAGAGTATGGCGTTACAGCTGCCACCATATTGGCTTTATCAATGGTGTTTTGGGTGCCCGCGTTAACCACACTTTTTGGCTTATTAAAAAATGAAATGCCTTATTATTATTTAATAGGTTTATTTATAGCTATTTATGGTTGTTGCATGGGAGGCATTGGTTTTGGTTTGCTTGGCTATTTCTCTACCGTATTTAACATATCGCATCAAACATATCTTAAAATTTTAGCTCAATACCCTATTAGTTCTGGTGTGCTGCTTTTTTGGGCAGGGCCGTTGTTTCCATTAAGCTTACTTGTATTGGGTATAAATTTGATCGTAAAAAAGGCAGTGGAAAATTGGCTGGGTATTTTACTTTGTTTAGGGGCTATAGCTTTTCCATTAAGCAGGATATCAAGAATTGAATCAATAGCCCATACTGCCGATTTGTTGCTGGCCATTCCGTTTATTGTTGTAGGTTTTCGTTATTTAACTAAGGCAAACCAAATAAATATTACAAACTAAAAATAGTAACCACACGGTTAGACGTAATTTTTTTACTTTTACGCTGAAGCCAGCTTTAAAAGCTTTATAATATTACTATGGATAACCAGGTTTTTAATCAATTTGCAGATATCGAAACCAAAGAGATAGCCCCCGGCTTTTTCTCTAAAATAATACATACCGAAAATAATACCATTAATTTTATCGAGGTAAAAGCAGGCTGTGTATCAGCCTTGCACCAGCATATAAATCATCAATGTGCGTTTGTTATCGAAGGTAAATTTGAGCTCACTGTTGATGGTGTATTGAAGATATTGGATACAGGCACATACGCGGTTATACCACCCAATGTTATTCACGGTGGCAGAGCTATTACTGATTGCAAACTGATTGACATATTTGATCCGGTACGTGAAGACTTTAAGCTGCTGTAACTTTTTTTGATACAGCCAAAATAGTAAGTTTGCCGGCCCAATGATAAAATATATGCCAATCACCAAAGCTACCCTTGCGGATGTGCCCGAACTGAACGTTTTAATTAACAACGCTTATCGTGGCGAAGAGTCAAAAAAAGGCTGGACAACAGAGGCCGATCTGATTGACGGGACCAGAATAGACGAAGCCGCGCTGATCGAATACTTTAGTAATGAAGCGATCACCATCCTGAAATATGTTGACGATCATGGGCTAATAACAGGATCTGTTTACCTGGAAATTAAAGGGCCTAAGTTGTACCTGGGTATGTTCAGTGTATCGCCGGTATTACAGGGGAAAGGAGTGGGACGGGCCCTGCTTGAGGAAGCTGAAGCAATTGCAAAGCAGTTGAATTGTCATACCATTACCATGACTGTGATCAGCAGCCGTACAGAGCTAATCAGTTGGTACGAGCGCCGGGGTTATGCTTTTACCGGCGAGATCCAGCCGTTTCATCATCATGGCCGTTTTGGAGAACCTAAACAAGTAATAGAACTGATGGTGTTGGAAAAGGCGGTTTAGCTACCATCATTCATTAGTTCCTGAAAACGATCAATATATTGCCCTATGTGCAAGCCATCAACCAATGCGTGGTGTACGTGAATAGAAACCGGCATGGTTCTTTTGCCACTGTTTTCGGTCATTTTACCAAATGATATCTTAGGACAGCTATCCGGAAAAGAAAAACCCCGCGCATGCGATATACTCGTGAAATTGATCCATGGCAAAGATGAAAAATGAACGATATCATTATCAAGCTTTGGTGCGAAGAGGGTCGTGGTATTTTGTACACGTTCAATTTCTTTTTTCGCACCAATCATAAATTCATGGAACAATGGATGATAGTCAATATAAGAGAATCCAAACGTGCCATTGCTGCGGCCGATGGTGGGTCCGGCGTTTATCTGATCGTAAATAATTACATCATCACCATCAATACGGTATTTGAATGGTTCAAGATCATTAACGACGGTTAATGATTTGTGCAGGTAATACAGGAAAAATGATACGCCGTTCTGTTTGGCCAAACTATAAGCCGCAGTACAATCAATATTTACAACAACACCATAAAAAGGCTCCTCAAAGTTTTTGAAAAAATTAAAATGCTCTTTACGGATCCAGGTATCAATGTTTAATTTTTGTTTCATGCAAGTATATAAGGCAAAATTTCATTAAGGGACTCTGCCTGTTTAAAATTATCGTGGGTTAAATTGGTTTCTATATGTTCATGAGCCCAGGTGGTATGAAACGGGATATGAATAGCATGACCACCTATATTTAAAACCGGCATCACATCTGATTTTAAGGAGTTGCCTACCATCAAAAACTCCCCGGGGTTAATATCCAGATGTTTTATCAACTTTATATAATCATCTTCCCGTTTATCAGACATGATCTCGATATGGTGAAAATAGTGCGACAACCCTGATTTTTTTAGTTTGCGTTCCTGATCAAGCAAGTCGCCTTTGGTAGCTACCACCAGCCTGTAATGTTGTTTTAAGGTTTCGAGCACATTATCCACGCCATCCAATAGCTCAATGGGTTCATTAAGCATCTCCTTGCCATATTCCAGGATTAGTTCAATAGCTGCCATGCCTATCTTTTTATCAGATATTTTTAATGCGGCTTCAATCATGCTCAGGATATATCCCTTTATGCCATATCCATAGAGTGATAAATTCTCTATCTCGATCTTAAAGAGTTCGTTGGATATCGTATGCTGGGGTAAAAAATCTTCGAGCAAGCTGCAAAACTTTTTTTCGGTATTTAAAAAATACGGTTCGTTCACCCATAAGGTATCATCGGCATCAAACGCTATAACTTTTAATTCCATATGCTTTTATTAACAGAGTACAATAATAATCATACGGCTTTAATTATGCGGAATAAAGGTTAACAGCCTGGTTGAACTTTAGTTGTTTATTTATTGATTATTGGTGTAACCTTTTTTTTAAAATAATGTATCTACAGATGCAACCTAATTTTTAAAACTGCGTCATATACATTAAATGATCAAAACTTCATTCGTTTAAAATGGAAGAGATACTGCCACCCTTAAAGGAATTTATAGTTGATTATTGCAACCGCTATAAACTGCATCATGTTGATCCTGGTAGTTTAAGTCTGGATACCAGCATTGATCTTGATCTGGATATATTTGATATTGAGATAGATCTTTTTCTGGCTGATTTTGCCGACCAGTTTAAGATTGATCAATCTAAATTTACCTGGTATAAGTATGGTTACCCTAAAGGATCAACCCGGGTACGCATGATAAAAATAATGTTCGGCTATAACAGTACCTGGGTAAAACAACTGGCCCAATATTGTTATAAACCAAAATTCAAAGTACGTAACCTGCAGGATGCTGTAATGACGGGAAGATTGTTGTAAGTTCTGTTGTCGGTTTCGGGGAGCGAGGTTCGGGTTTGAAAGTCTCAGGGAAATGACAGTTAATTCAGTCAAAAATTACGATAATCCCCTTAACCCTAAAATCAAGATTCAAGCAAATCAACGCAATCATTTCATCAAAAAAAATCAGCGGTCAAAGATCTGTAACCCTGGTATGGTTACGCTTAACATAATTGCGAATATCTAATACGATGCCGGCAAAGAAATAGAATATAAGTGGGAAACCCACTGCAAGAAACGAAGAGTAGATAAAGAATAACCTGATCTTCGCGATAGAAATATTGAATCTTTCGCCAAGATAGGTGCATACACCGAAGGAGTACCGTTCAAAAAAAGTAATTATTCTTTGTAGCATGTCAGGCCAGTTTTAGTATCTTATTACCAACGCCGCACTGAAGGCATTTCTTATAATTACAATAATTATTTTTCAACTCCAGCAGCGCCTGCGACTCAAATGCATTGTTAATTTTCAGCCCTAAGGTAACAAAATCTTCGGTAATATTGTTCTGTTCGGGTGGTAAATTTTCCAATAATTTTAAACTGCGGCTTATATAATACTGCTGTTGGTGCTGTTTGCCATAGCTAAACAGGAATAATGCCAGTGTGTTTATCAATAATATATCGATAGACGAAGCTCCCAAAGTTTTGGATGAAGGCTTTGAAGGTACATCAAAACGATAATGATCATCCCAATAATCATTTACTTTTATGGAGGTAAATAAGGCACGCAAGGCATTGATGTCCTTTATCTCTAATATTTTGGAGAACAAATGGTTTGATTGTACAATAAGCGCCGCGAATTGGGCCAGTCTTATAGTAGGGAAGTTTTGGGGCCGCAGTCGCATAAACTTCCACAAATGGTTTTCAATGGGTTTAAGGCTGTACTTTTTCCGCAAAAAATTGTATTCCTTTTTTAATTTAAGCGGATACTCGTCCTTAAGCTCAGCTTCCAGAAAACCCGCCTGTCCAAATATCATGGCCTCAATTTGCATAGAGTTATTCTTGTGTTTGGCCAGGGTAAGCTGTGGCAATGATTTGGCCATCAGTTCAAAAGGTAGAGCGTTGGTTTTAAAACCAAAATTTGCTGCCAGGAATTGGTAAAATGTTTCTTCCCAATCGCCCCGGTTAATGGTAAGCGTATCAATAACTGCTGCCGAACGCTTTTCCAGGCGCTCCACTAAAACACGGGTAAGCCAGTTCTGCATGATCAGGCCATCAATACCAGCTATGCTGCTTTCGCAGGGAATTATACTCTGGTTGCCAAAAACCATTTGGTGATAACGGTTATACAGCTCGGCAGGTACACGATCTTTTAGTTGTAAAGTAGGCACTTTGCGGCCATTGGGCAATACAAGCGGGGCATCATTACGATAAACCACATGCAGTATTATATTTTCATAAGCATTGTCGGTAGTATGTCCGTGCTTTTGCCAGTCAGAAGCAGAAAGATGAACTTCCACATTACCCGCCCAAACGGTTTCGCCTATCCTGATGCGGGCATTATGAAAGTCGGGCCCGGAATCGGTATTGTGCATTCCTACCGATAATATCTCCAACTCTTCCCCATCATCGGTTTGCAAGCCAATACGGTCAAACAACCTGAATTTCCAAACGTAATGCAAAAAGTCTTCGGTGAAAAGCATGAAACAAGGTAGGTATTTTGACTGTTGATTTAAATGATTTTTTGATTTTTAGCTATCGTTAATTTTCAATGGTGCTTAAGAAGGCTTTGCCGTTTGGTTGATTTGACCTATACAATCAACCTCGGTCTTAATAAATTAAAATTATCTCTTACTTTTATCATCAAATATTCAATATCAAAATCATATATGATAGAACAGATCACAGCAATACCAAAAACAACCGGCGGACGGATCAAATCCATAATCGGCGGCTCATTAGGTAATTTGGTAGAGTGGTATGATTGGTATGTTTATACGGCTTTTTCCCTGTATTTTTCGAGCGCGTTTTTTCCTTCTGACAATCAAACTGTGCAGCTTTTAAATTCTGCTGGTATTTTTGCCATCGGTTTTTTAATGCGCCCCTTGGGCGGCTGGCTCATGGGTACCTTTGCCGATAAGCGAGGTCGTAAAACCGCGCTTACCACATCAGTATTATTAATGAGTGTTGGTTCGCTTATTATTGCTGTAACACCTGGCTACAAATCAATTGGTGTGGCTGCCCCCGCATTGTTGGTGTTTGCACGAATTATACAAGGTTTAAGTGTTGGTGGCGAATATGGCACCAGCGCTACTTATCTGAGCGAAATGGCAGGCAGGAAACACCGTGGTTTTTATTCCAGCTTTCAATACGTAACGCTTATTATGGGGCAACTGATGGCCCTTGGTGTTCTGGTATTATTGCAGCGTGTTTTTTTAACCGAACAACAACTGCACGACTGGGGTTGGCGCATTCCGTTTGGCATAGGTGCCTTTTTGGCTATTGTAACCATGTATTTACGGCGCAGCTTGCAGGAATCGGCATCCTTCAAAAATGAAGATCAAAAAGCCCGTTCCATGCAAGGTACATTAAGCGCGTTGGCCAAACATCCTAAAGCTGTATTTACGGTAATAGGACTAACGGTAGGGGGAACGCTTGCTTTTTACACGTTCACCACTTATATGCAAAAGTTTTTGGTGAACACTTCAGGATTTAGCAAAAGCAGTGCTACCCTGATATCAACCCTTACGTTGGTGGTATTTATGCTGATACAACCGGCATTTGGTTTACTGTCTGATAAAATTGGTCGCAAGCCCTTACTCATAAGCTTTGGCGTGTTGGGCACCCTCACTACCATACCCATTATGACCCTTTTAAGCGAAACTAAGGATGTTTGGGTGGCTTTTGGATTGATACTATGTGCGCTAATCATCGTAAGTGGATATACATCTATTAACGCTGTAGTAAAAGCCGAACTCTTTCCGGCCAATGTGCGTGCCTTAGGTGTGGGCTTTCCTTATGCTATTGCGGTATCAATATTTGGCGGTACAGCCGAATATATTGCCTTGTTGTTTAAGAATGAGCATCACCAACAATGGTTTTACTGGTATATTACCATTTGTATTGCGTTATCGCTTGTGTTGTATATTACGATGAACGATACCCGAAAACACTCTAAAATGGAGGATGAATAATACAAAGTATCAGGTATTTTATTTAGTATCAAGTAGTTAGTATCAAGTATAAAGATTTTTAAATCCCCGTAAAAACAAATGCAGCGGTCTTGATACTTGATACTAACTACTTGATACCAAAACCTGATACAGGTTTGAAGAAAAAAGTATTAATTTTGCCCCCTCACCATCATGGGATATGCCTACATATATGGCCGATAGCAATAATTTATTTCAACTGGCAGTTACTTTACTGCAACAATTAATATCCATACCATCTTTTAGTAAAGAGGAAGACCGTACCGCCGACCTGATCAATGAGCTTTTGCAACAGCATGGCGTCGAAACTCATCGCAAGATGAACAATATATGGGCCTGGAACAAGCATTATGATGCCAGCAAACCAACTATTTTGCTTAACTCTCATCACGATACCGTAAAACCTAACTCAGGCTATACACGTGATCCGTATGATGCCAAAATTGAAGGCGGTAAGCTTTATGGCTTAGGCAGTAATGACGCAGGCGGTTGCCTGGTATCGCTGATCGCTGTATTTCTTTATTTTCATGACAAGGAAAATTTAAAGTACAACTTTTGCCTGGCCACCACCGCCGAAGAAGAAATATCAGGTGTGAACGGCCTGGAGCTGATCATTCCTGAATTAGGGAAACTGGAATTTGGCATAGTAGGAGAGCCCACCTTGATGCAACTGGCCATCGCCGAGCGTGGCTTAATGGTACTGGATTGTGTGGCTCACGGTCGCGCTGGTCATGCCGCCCGCGAAGAAGGTGATAATGCCATTTATAAAGCATTAACTGATATTGACTGGTTCCGTAATTTTAAATTCCCAAAGGAATCCGAAGTTTTTGGGCCGATAAAAATGTCGGTTACCATTATCAATGCCGGTTCGCAGCATAACGTGGTACCAGCAAGCTGCACCTTTACTGTTGATGTAAGGGTTACTGATGCCTATCGTAATGAAGAAGTGCTGGAAATCATCCGCGAACATGTAAGCTGCGATGTTAATCCGCGTTCTATCCGGTTAAAACCATCATCCATACCCAAAGAACACCCTATAGTACAGGCCGGTATTGCTTTAGGAAGGACAACCTATGGTTCGCCAACCACCTCCGACCAATCGTTGCTGGATATTCCATCTATTAAAGTTGGCCCCGGTGATTCCGCACGGTCACATACTGCTGATGAGTTTGTTTATGTTGATGAGATACGGGAAGGGATTGATCTGTATATTAAAATGCTGGAAAGTATAAATTGATATAAAAGATAAATGTCATTTCGACCATCGGGAGAAATCTTATACATTGGGCATACCAGCGTACAAGATTTCTCCTCGTACCTCGTTCGAAATGACAGAGGTGATGACAATTTCTTAAAACCTTCTACAGTTCTCCAACAAACCCAGCCAGCGCTATAGCCACACCCAACAACACAGCGATCATTTTACGCAGGTTAAACCGGTGATCGGCACTTGATTCAAACAGGATGGTGGTAGAGATATGTAAAAATATACCGATAACCACGCCCATAATACGGTTAAAGTAATGCTGTAAATTACCTATGTCACCATTACTAAGCGCAGTGCTGAAAAAATATCCGGCAGGGGCCATCACCGCAAACAGGGTAACAAAGATGATTGTGTTCCTTTTACTTTGTCTGTTGGTTAAAAGTACCGTAGCCAGTGCAAAGGCTGCCGGTATGTGGTGAAGGGCTATACCATAAACCAGTTGATCCTGGTTGCCTTGTGCAAGCGGCATCCCTTCTAAAAAAGCGTGCAGGCATAAGCTAACCATAATACCCAGCGGAAACACCACCAGATCATGTTTAGGTTTATGCATGTGCCCGTGCTCAATGCCATCTGAAAACTGTTCAAGTACTATCTGGAACAAAAAACCGCCGAGTATAAAAACACCCACCCAATTGTCATTACCATGATAAGCATCAGGTATTAAATGCAATACGGTTATAGCAAACAGGTATGCCCCACTGAATGAAAGTACCAATTTCAGGGTTTTATGATTATCACCCCTGAAGAAAAACACAGATGTGCCGCCGCAAAAGGCACTAAAAAACAATAAAATAATTTTCCAGGAAGCCATTAAAAAGTAGGTTGTAATTTTTTAAATATATAGGCAAACAGTGTGCCTGTAAGTGCACCATAAAGCGCGCCGCAAACCACATCAACAGGGAAGTGCACACCAACATATACCTGGGCAAAACTAATAGCACCGGCCCACAGTATAGCCCAAAACCATATCCAGCGCCATTTTTTAAAGAAAACAAGGCTTAAAAATATAGCCATAGCAAAATGATCAGTAGCATGGGTTGAAGGAAAACTATAGCCCAGGCCACAGGGCACACGGCTGATATCGGTTTGAGAAACAACGAGGTCACGACAGGGCCTTAACCTTTTTACATTGTATTTAATAATGCTGGCGCTGGTAAAATCGGCAAAGCCTGCTGTTAAAGCCAGTAATACAATAATAATGGCGCCCTGTTTTTTGTAACGGTATATGCAAAAACCAATAATGAAGATATATAAAGGGATCCAAAACTTGGGGTTACGTAAAAGTGGCATGATCCAATCAAAAAACGAGTTTGACAGATCATGGTTAATGAAATAGAATAAATGCCGGTCGAGTTGTAAAAGTTGGTCAGGCATTGGTGTTTTTTAAGTAAATATTGAGGATTGGCAATTTGATATTCAACTTTAATTGTCAAAGGTATCAATTACTTTAAAACAACATTTATATAGCAAGGTTAATGGTTATAAATACTTCAATAATTTACAATTAGAATACATATTGTAGCTTTGTTGCATTTAGGTTTGTGTCTGTAAATATGATAATGAAAGCATTCATAAACAAACGTTTGCGTAATAAAATTCCATATAAAAGTGGCTGTAAGCTACAAATTGTACACATTTATACATAGCTTATCAGTTAAATATTTTTACTTTTGCCTCACCAAACAAAATAACTTTGACACTCATAAAATCTATCTCGGGGATACGCGGTACCATAGGCGGTGCTGTTGGCGATGGCTTAACACCATTGGATATTGTAAAATTCACATCGGCTTACGGAGCCTGGGCCGTACAAAAATCAGGTATTAAAAAAATTGTTGTAGGTCGCGACGCACGTATTTCGGGTGTTATGGTGAACAACCTGGTTGTGGGTACATTACAGGGGCTGGGTATTGATGTGATAGATCTTGGTTTATCGACAACACCAACTGTTGAAGTTGCCGTTACCGGCGAAAAAGCCGCGGGAGGTATTATACTTACTGCAAGCCATAACCCCAAGCAATGGAACGCGCTTAAACTATTAAACGCCGCCGGTGAATTTATAAGTGACGCGGATGGTAAAGAAGTGCTTGAAATGGCCGAAAACAGTGATTTTAAGTACGCCGATGTAAACGACTTGGGTAAGGTTACGCTTGATAACAGCTGGTTGCAAAAACATATTGACCTGATACTGGCATTGCCATTGGTTGATGTGGTAGCTATAAAAAAGGCTGATTTTAGTGTTGTAATTGATTGTGTTAACTCAACAGGTGGTATTTTTGTACCCGCTTTGCTCAAAGCATTGGGCGTTGAAACAGTTCATGAACTGTACTGTGAGCCTGATGGTAACTTTCCGCATAATCCCGAGCCTTTACCAGAAAACCTTACTGCACTATCAAAAGAAGTGCTTGCTAAAAGAGCTCATTTAGGTATAGCGGTTGATCCTGATGTTGACCGGCTTTGCTTTGTTTGCGAAGACGGAAATATGTTTGGCGAAGAGTATACCTTAGTGACCGTGGCCGATTATGTTTTGCAAAACAATAAAGGTAATACCGTATCAAACCTTTCATCAACCCGGGCTTTGCGCGATGTTACGGAGAAAGCCGGTGGCGAATATCATGCAGCCGCAGTAGGAGAGGTGAATGTGGTGAATAAGATGAGAGAAGTTAACGCTGTGATAGGCGGCGAAGGTAATGGCGGGGTGATATATCCCGAATTGCATTACGGGCGCGATGCATTGGTGGGTATCGCTTTGTTTTTAACCCAGCTGGCTAAGTATGGCAAATCCGTTTCAAGTTTGCGTATGTCATATCCAGGTTATTTTATATCGAAAAATAAAATAACGTTAACGCCAGAAATGGATATAGATGCGCTTTTAAGCAAGGTAGAGGATAAATACAGTAAACAACCGCATAGTACTATTGACGGGCTTAAAATAGAATTTGACAAAGAATGGGTACATTTGCGCAAGTCAAATACCGAGCCTATCATCAGGATATACTCTGAGGGTAATTCAGAAACGGTTGCAAATGGCCTGGCAAATAAAATAATTGCCGATATAAAAGAAATTTTAAAAGTGAATTAATTATTGAATTATTGGGTTATCGAATTATCGATTTAATAGTTCTTTAATCCTTAAAAAAAACAATAATTCAATCATTCACTAATTCAATAATGATAAAAAAGATGCGTGTTTACTTTGATAATGCTGCCACTACACCGATTGATCCGGAGGTTTTAAAAGAAATGTATAAGGTTATGGAAAACCATTTTGGTAACCCTTCATCTATCCATTCGCATGGCCGCGAGGCAAGAACACTGATTGAAAGGGCACGCAAAACGGTAGCGAATTTACTACATACATCACCGGCCGAGATATTTTTTACTTCAAGCGGTACCGAAGCTGATAATACAGCCATCCGTTGTGGCATTGTTGATCATCAAATTACACACGCCATAACCAGCCGGATAGAACACCATGCGGTGATCCACACGCTGGAAGCAATGGAAAAGTCGGGTATCATTAAACTGAGCTTTGTTAACGTTGACGGCAAGGGTAATATTGATTATGACCACCTGGAAACATTGTTAAAAGATAATGAGCGCAGTTTTGTATCTATCATGCATGCCAATAACGAAATTGGCACCCTTTCAGACATGCAGCGCATTGGTGATATTTGCGAAGCATATAATGCCATTTATCATTGTGATACAGTGCAAACCATGGGGCACTATCAACACGATTTGAGTAAACTTAAAACTCATTTTTTGGTTTGTGCCGGGCATAAGCTCCACGGACCAAAAGGGGTTGGCTTTTTGCATGTTAATCATCGCATTAAAATAAAACCGTTTATTTACGGTGGTGCCCAGGAACGTAACATGCGTGGTGGTACCGAAAATATTTATGGTATTGTGGGCCTTGCAAAAGCGCTTGAAATGGCCTATGCTGAAATGGAGCAGCACCAAAAGCACATTCAGGGGTTAAAATCATATATGATGGGCAAGTTAACCGATCAGATACCCGGTATTAACTTTAACGGTGAAACAGATGCCGATAAAAGCCTTTATACCGTACTGAACGTTGCCTTCCCCGAAATGGAAATGGGTGATATGTTACTATTTAACCTGGATATTGCCGGTATTTCGGCCTCTGGCGGCAGTGCATGCAGCTCAGGTACCGATATTGGATCTCACGTGCTTACCGCAATTGGTGCAAGTGCTTCAAGACCATCAGTCAGGTTCTCCTTTTCAAAATACAACACTAAAGAAGAGGTTGATTATACCGTAGCCAAAGTACGTGAACTTTGCCCGGTGAACGCATAAGCATTGCTGATATTTTAATCTCTCCCTTACAACTTGTTAAAGACTTACGGAATTTTTAAAATTTCGTAAGTCTTTTTTTTGAACTTTAGCGACGTCATTTCATTTCTTCAGGGTTCCCAGGATTTTAAATGACAAACTCTTGCTTTTATGCTTATTATTTATTAAGTTAGAAATTAATTTTCTTATTTCGATAAAATAAAAACAATACAGCAATCCCATAGGTTTATTGGTTAACAGATAAAACTAAAACCTATGATGACTAATAATGAAGAAGCCTGGGATCCCCGGGATAATAATCGTAACGATTTCGACAATACAGCCAACTCATTCGCGGGGCAAAATGAAGACGCCTTTGCAAACAGTGATCTTGATGATGATGAATTAAAAGATGACGATGGGGATTATGATAATGACCTGAAACCAACTTATAGCCAGGACGACCTGGATGATGAAGACGAAGATAACGGGCCAATTGAGCTACCCGATGAAGGAGATGATAATGAAATACCTGAAGAGGGCGAATCTGAAGGCTCAGGTTATCCCAGACAGACAGAAGTGAATCAGCCTGAAGAAGGGGCCAATACCTCGTACAGTGAGCAAAATGATGTAACACCACCCAATAAAAAGGAATTTCCATCAGAGGGACCTTCTAAAGCCGATTTTGAAAGCCGTCCGCATGGGCGTACCACCGGCCGCATGATTGGTCATGAACCGGGTACAGAGGGCATATGATAATTTTATTTAATTGGATGTCTGTTAAAATTTGAGTAAATTAGATATCTATTAAACCAAAATATAGGAGGATAGCGTGATGAACGATTATTGGCAACCTACCCGAAAACAGGGTGGTAGCAAGCGAATATGGGAAAGTAACAGAAATGTTGGTACAAGTATGAATCAAAGTACACATTGTCTTGAAAGGAACGGACCTAATAGAGAAAATCTGAAAGTCCTGCATTCGGATGGTAGCCTTGCCGATCTTCCAGATCAGAATGTGGAGGGTGGTGGCGCACTGGAAGGAACAGTAGGACTTGGAACTTAACGTTCGTTATAAATAAAAAAAGCGCAGGGATAAATCCTGCGCTTTTTTTATTTATAGTATATGGATTAACTGGCCATCATCTTTATAAACGAAGCCAGTTTTTCTTTCATTTCTCTACGGTCAACTATAAAATCAAGAAAGCCGTGTTCCTGAACAAACTCAGCAGTTTGGAACCCCTTAGGCAAATCTTTTTTAATAGTCTCCTTAATTACCCTTGGGCCGGCAAAACCTATCAATGCACCAGGTTCGGCAATATTAATATCGCCCAGCATAGCATATGATGCAGTAACACCACCGGTGGTAGGGTCGGTTAATAAAGATATGTACGGTATTTTAGCTTGTGATAGCAAAGCCAGCTTTGCAGATGTTTTAGCCATCTGCATTAAAGAGAACGCGGCTTCCATCATCCTTGCTCCGCCAGATTTTGATATCATCAGGAACGGAACTTTATGGGCAATACAGTAATCAATTGACCGTGCAATTTTTTCGCCTACTACTGATCCCATCGAACCACCTATGAAATTAAAATCCATACAGGCAATTACCAGGTCCTGTCCATCTATTTTACCAGCACCAGCACGTATAGCATCTTTTAACCCGGTTTTAAATTGGGTTTCAATTAGCCTGTCAGTATATTTTTTTGTATCCTCAAAATGCAGTGGGTCGCCAGATGTAAGATTGGCAAACAACTCCGTAAATTCGTTATTATCAAATAGTACCGCAAAATATTCTTTTGAACCGATACGCAGGTGATAGCCACAGTAATGGCAAACATATTGATTCTCAACCTGCTCAGAATAATGCAGGGGTTTCTTACAATTCGGGCATTTATTCCAGATACCATCAGGGGTTTCTTTCTTTTCCTCAGTAGTCGTAATTATCCCTTTCAACTCTCGTTTAAACCACGCCATATCTATGTCTAGCTCTTTCAATTGACTACAAAGAAACAAAAAATATTAAACATGTAAGCTGTTATAAGTTATGAGTTTTATATATAAAACTATTTTTTTTCAGTAATGTGTATAATTAACGTTATGCAGAAGTTAAATCGTAACAAATAATCAGATACTTATGCCCGAAACCAAGAAATTTTATAACTTCGAGGCCCAAATAAAAGCTCATGGATTTAAAAAATTATAAAGGTGTTCTGCACGGCGATCAGGTGCAGGAACTATTTGAAGTAGCTAAAAAGCACCAGTTTGCTTTACCGGCAGTAAACGTTATTGGTACAAATACCATTAATGCAGTTATGGAAACCGCTAAGCAGGTAAACTCTCCGGTAATTATCCAGCTATCAAATGGCGGCGCACAGTTTTATGCCGGTAAATCATTGGATAATTCAAAACTTCAGGCCTGCATTTTAGGTGCGGTATCTGCAGCCAGGCACGTTCATTTACTGGCGGAGCATTATGGTATAGCGGTAATTTTACATACTGACCATGCTGCAATGAAGTTTTTACCATGGATAGATGGTTTGCTGGATCATGGCGAAAAATTCTTTGCCGAAACAGGTAAACCACTTTTTTCATCGCACATGCTTGATCTTTCAGAAGAGCCTATCGAAGAAAATATCGAAATTTCTGCAAAATACCTGGCCCGGATGGCTAAAATAGGTATGACACTGGAAATTGAATTAGGTGTAACTGGTGGTGAAGAAGATGGCGTTGACAACTCTGATGTTGATAGCTCACGTTTATATACTCAACCTGAGGATGTGGCTTATTCATATGAGCATCTTTTAAAAGTAAGCCCGCGTTTTACCGTGGCAGCTGCTTTTGGTAACGTACATGGTGTTTACAAACCAGGTAATGTTAAATTACAACCTGTTATATTGCATAACTCACAGGAGTATGTGAAAAAACAATTTGGTTTAACTGTCGAAAAGCCAATCAATTTTGTATTCCACGGTGGTTCTGGTTCAAGCCAGGAAGAGATCCGCGAAGCTATTTCATATGGTGCTATTAAAATGAATATCGACACCGATATGCAATGGGCTTACTGGGAAGGTATAAAAGATTACTACAAATCAAAAGAAGCTTATCTTCAGCACCAGATTGGTAACCCTGAAGGCGAAGATTCTCCAAACAAGAAATATTATGACCCACGTGTATGGTTGCGTAAAGGCGAAGAAACCTTTGTTAAAAGGTTAGCGGCTGCTTTTGAAGACCTTAACTGTGTTGATGTAAACAGCAAATTATAATATTCATTAAAAATTAACAAAGCGTCATTACATTTGTTGTAATGGCGCTTTGCTGTTTATACACTTTGTAATAAAGCCAAAATAATGACTCCAAAAAAGAAGAATTTGTTTGAACGGTTTGCCAACTGGGCAACCATTGCTACCGGCAGTTCTACAGCTTTTTTAACTGCTATAAGCGTTATTATTATATGGGGAGTAACCGGACCTATATTTCATTACTCCGATACCTGGCAGCTTATCATCAATACAGGTACAACTATCGTTACTTTTTTGATGGTTTTTTTGATCCAGAAATCACAGAATAAAGATTCAAAAGCCATACATTTAAAGCTCAATGAATTGCTGGCCTCCCACCAGGGTGCAAGTAACCGCATGGTTGATATTGAGGATATTACCGAAAAAGAACTTGATCAATTGCATAAGTTTTATCAGCAATTGGCTATTTTGGCCCAACAAGAAGATGATATTACCTGTACGCACTCCATTGATGCTGCCGAAGAGAATCATACCAGTAAATTAAATATACTTAAAACGAAACCACACTACAATGCCCATAAACTTAAACTTAAGAGTAGAAAAAGTAACGGCACAGGCCGACCTGGATAAAGTATTTGCCGTGAGGCGCGAAGTTTTTGTAGTGGAACAAAATTGCCCGCCAGAACTGGAGTGGGAATTTGAAGAAGAAGCCAATCATTTCCTGGCAACTGTTAATGACGAAACCGCAGGGGCCTGCCGCTGGCGAAAAACAGATAAAGGCTATAAGCTGGAGCGCTTTGCCGTGCTGCAAAAATTCAGGGGATTTGGAATAGGGCAGGCCCTGGTTCAGGCTGTTTTAAATGATCTGCCTGCTGATGCTGCTTATGTTTACCTACACGCACAAGTACAGGCCGTATCGCTGTACGAAAAATTCAATTTCGAAAAAGTGGGGGCCGAATTTGAAGAGGCCGGCATCAGGCATTATAAAATGATCAGGAAATAAAGCGGGAATTGTTTTTTTCATGCAACCAATTGGGGTATAGCGTCGTCTTGCTATTAATTAAACATATTTCATTAATAGCCTTATGATAAACCAATATTACTCTTTATCTGAAAAATTAGTTAAAAGTTTGAAGCTACTGCTTTCCTGTGTGTTTTGTTTTATTTCCTTAAATAGCTTAGCACAGGACAAGACCAAAACAATTGGTAATAAATCCCGCTCAGGAACAACCAATAATAGTTTTAATATTGTACAGGGTGGCCAGGTGGGTATAAAAATGAATGCGGGCCGTAAACCGGTTGAATTACTAAAGCTTACTTTTCATGTTGACAATTTGGGTAAGGATACCATCCCCTTTAAAGTTAATGTGTATACCATGGGTGATAAATTGCCGCAGGGTGATAACCTGGTTAAGGAAGAAATAAAAGGATCAATAGCAAGGGAAAAAGATCCCGATTCTCCGTTGACCAGTAATCAGTTGATCAGTGTTGACCTTTCACCTTATAAAATTGGGGTAAAAGGAGAGATACTGGTTTCTGTTGAGTTTTTAAGTACAATCCCCGGAAAAAACCTTGGTTTTTCGTGTGGTTTGCTAAATGGGGGCACTTATTATAAAAAGGGTCCGGATACAGAATGGAAAAAGATACCCGTAGTAGGTGCTGATTTTAATGTATTGGTGAAGAAACTAAAATAGGATAAACATGTAGTCATCCTGAACTTGTTTCAGGATCTCTCAGGATAAATACTTGCATATGGTAAAGTCTTGCCTGTGAGATGCCGAAACGAGTTCGGCATGACTTTAGGGATGGACTTAACTATACAACTCCTGCTCTTCCGTATAATATGTTTTGCGTGATCCTTCTTTAATGAGGATCTCTGCACCAGTTGGGCTGTGGGTCTTTTTCGAATTATGGATGTTCATAAAATCCCGTATCTCACCACTAATAATATCGGGGCTTGCTTTAATGATCTCTTTTTCAGCATCCTTTAACACGGTGTGGATTGATTTAACCAGCTCCTTTAGCTTATCCTGCGGTATTTTATTGCTGGCCGAAAACGGTGAAATACCCGCGTGCCATAATATCTCATCGGCATAGGCATTCCCAATGCCGCGAATGATTTTTTGATCGAGTAGTACGGTTTTAATATTGGTTTTTGTTTTTTGCAGCCGGGTGGTTAAGTAGTCGACACCTGCATCCTTTGATAAAGCATCGGGGGCATCTTTTTCTTCGGGATTTAGGGTGGGGGTGGCAATTCCCTGAAAATCTGTCAATACCAAACCTGCACCATCGCTAAAATGCAACTCAATAATGCTGTACTTATTTTCGTTTTTATCTGTAAACAAAACGAGCTTGCCATGCAGCATTAAATGTAAGGCAAGGATATCGCCCTTTGAAAATTTTAAATAAAGCTCTTTGCCTTCGCGATATACTTTATCAAGCTTTTGACCCTCAAGAGTATCCTGGAGTTGTTTGTGTGCTACGTTTAGTTTTTTAGCGTTGATAACAGCTATTTGTTTAACCGTTTTACCGGCTAATTTTTTATCAAGATTTTGGCTGAATGCTTGCAGATCGGGTAATTCGGGCATGTTTATAGGTATTTAAAAGGAAAACCAAATATAATACGATAAGTTTTAATTTAAGCGCTTGCCCGGCCAAAACCAACTGTATCACGGTATAATTGTGGCGAAACATCGGCATTGGTTTTAAAAAATCTGCTGAAATAATATTCATCATCATAACCCAGTTCATAAGCAATTTCCTTGATCGGCTTATTGGTTAAATATAATTCGCGTTTCGCTTCAATAATAATGCGTTCAGCAATAAGGTTACTAATGGTTTTATTAAAATGCGCTTTGGTGATACGGGCCAATGCCTTGGCCGATATATTGAGCATATCGGCGTAGTTACTTGCACTGTGTTTTGTTTTATAGTGAGTTTCTATGGCTTCCTTTAAATCATTTAATATATAAGGTTCTTTGTTTTCATTATCGGGTAGCCGTTCAATGGCTTGTTGTTCTGATTTTAACCGCGAGGCCGTGATCAGGAATATTTTAAGGTATGATACCAATATATCGTATTGTGCCATTGCCTTGTTTTGCATTTCTGTTTTTATCTGGCTAAGCATCATATTAAATGTGGCAGCACTGGCGGCATCAACTTTAATATAAGGAGGATGATAAATATTATCAAACAAAATACCACTGCATGATACTTCTTTATGATGTTTGTGGATGCAGAAAAAGTCGGGATGGAATTGTAAAGCCACACCCTTTAGCTTATTCTCTGAAGCCAGCATAAAGGGTTGATAGGGCGTAAAGGCCAGCAAAGTATCCTCATCAAAATCATACTCCGAAAAATCAGACTTTAATTTGCCTGATCCTTCATTTATCCAAATCACCGAAAAGTAATTGTTACGTTGTAAATGATCAAAATAGCTGTTATCCTCAAACCAAAACAGTTTAAAGGCCAGGTTACCATTTATAGGGTCAACCAGTGTAAATGTATTTTGTGAGTCTGTCATTTATTGTGCTAACTGTGCTTTTAAAGCAGCGTTTTCTTTTCTTAGTTTGTCAATATACTCATGTTGAGCCATAAACTCATCCTGTATCTCTTCCAGTGTATATCTGGGTGTGATATGCTGCGGGCAATTCCAGTCATAAGCTTTAACTTTTAACAAAATTATCCTTTCGGGCTTAAATTTATAATCATCCAGATCAAGTTTGTCAAATAATTCAGGATTATCCTCCATAGATACAACACTGGCTTCGGCAAATATCTTTAACCGTGCTTTAGCCGCCTGATCAAGCAAAAACAGCGATACTTTATTGTTGGTGGCCAAATTACCTACAGAAATGTATTGTTTGTTACCACCAAAGTCAATAAAACCCAGCGTTTCATGATCCAGTACTTTCAAAAAGCCTTTTGGCCCTCCGCGAAACTGGATATAAGGAAAGCCGCTTTCGCTGTTAGTGGCCATGTAAAAATTATCCTGATGGGCTATAAATTCCACTTCGCTTTCAGTTAGCCCTTCGGTGTACTTGTGCTCTTCCATACGGCCATAGCTTGCCCGGCTGCCATAACGTTCCTGAAAACCCTTTACAGCATCAGTAAAAGCAATTTTTGAGTAGTTCATGATAATTAAAGTTTTTAATAATTTAATAATACAGCAAAAGCCATTGCAAACGCTTTGGCTCTTACTGTTACCTTATTTGTTTATCGTTCATGTATTATGCTTCAACCTGTTGCAACACTTTAGCAGCAGGAAAATCAAGTTCGGTATCGGCTGTATTATTAAAATAGTTGGTTAATATGTTTAAAGCAACATGGCCAACAATTTCGCCTACTTCACCTTCTGTAAAACCAGCAGCCTTAACAGCATCAACATCACTATCATTTACCAAGCCTTTTTTGGCAACCAGCATAGTAGCAAATTTTAAAGCGGCATCTGTTTTTGCATCAGCAGCTTTTGCATTACGGGCATTTTGTATAGTATCGGCATCAATATGAACCAATTTTTCGCCTATATAAGAGTGTGCAGCTACACAATAATCACAATTGTTATTTTCTGATACGGCCAGTGCCAGTAATTCTCCTGTTTTAGCGCCCAGTGTACCATGCGATAATACGCCGCTGAAATTAAGATAACCTTCTAATAGCGCTGGTGAGTTACCCATTGTGCGCATCATATTGGGTACTGAACCTAATTTGCCTTTTATTGCATTAAATAATTCTTTGGTTTTGCCTGTTGCTTCGTCAGGATTTATAGCTTTTAAACGTGCCATTGTAGTAATTTTAGTTTGTCGTTATTGACAATACAAAGTTGCATACTGCAGGCACGCTGTAACATGGATGAATTTCGTTAGTACATGGACAATTTTCCCTGTAATGTATTTATAAACTTAAAACAGGAATTTCTTATACCGTTCCATAGCCATTTCAACCGCTTTCATCTGCGTTTTATTAAGTTTGCCAAACAGGTTCATGGTAATATCGGCGGTGGCTTTCTTAATGGTTCGTTTCCACGTACCAACCACCTGGTCATCAACTACAATAGGCTGTTCAAAAATTACATGGCGTGCCTGTTTTAAATATAGAGGATTAACCAGCGCGTCCCGGTGCTTATATGCAATGGCAAACTCATCGTACATCGGCAATAAATAAGCTTTGGGATTTTTGGGGAGCAAGGTATCGGCATTGTTGGGCATCCAATAGGTTTTGCCATCAATTACCTCGTTAATGAGTTCTGCTTTAACATTTTCAAGTCCGGTGGTGGCATCGGCCACAGTAAGTCCAGCCCAGGTTGCAAAATCATGTACGGTAGCAGGGCCACGACTCCCGAAATAACCATGTGCCAGTTTGGTTAAAGCCTCCTCATGTTTCAAGGGCACTGTGGCCGGTGCACGGTCATCAAGCAGGGCATAGGTAAACTGTTTTCCGGCTCTGGCTCCGCTACAAATCACCTGGTCAAGCTCCGCCCGTATTAATAATAGGGTAAATCTCATATCGTCAGTTGCAATTTGTGCCCGTTGAAATACATCTACAAGCTCTGGCCGGGTAAGCTGTTTGTTTCCCTGCAAAGCCTTTGCCAGCACATCATTACTTTTATTAAACAGCGCGTTATTCAATTCAAATTTTTTATTCATGGCAGCACTGGCGGCATGAATACGTGGGGCGGTAAGGGATAGCACCCAGCGTATATCCTGGGGCGAAACAAAATGCCAGGTTGGCCTTAACAGGTGCGTACGTAATATTTTACCATCAGCAATAGCTTGTTCTATTACATTTTCGCTGGCATTTTGCATTCGTAAACCTATAGCCCATTTGGCGCCGGCATAATCCTGTGCCTGCATGGCAACCATGTACTTTACAACATCCTCGGGTTGCTTAAATTCTGATTTATAAATTTGTTGATTATAGATCCTTAAACTGGCCAGGTGATGATCTTTCATAATGACGTCAATTGGTAAATTATAAAGTTAAAATTAAAGTCGGGAAATGACAGGTGTTTGTCAGCAGCAAAAAAGTATCTTATATTATTTTGAGATGCTTAATTTTATACAACCAATTAATAAAATAAAACCAGGATATTTTGCATGTGGATTGGTTGCTGGTATTGCCATTAGTAAGCAATTAAGCATATCAATTATGGCCAGAAAAGCTAATGAGTGTTTGTAACAAAATTATAACCATTAGCTAATAAACCTACTGTTTACTTTTACTTAACTATAGTTTAATATTAAGAGGGTTATTTCACATTATGAAAAGAGAGCTTTACCTTGTATTGTCATTGCTGTTATTGAGTTTAGCAGGAAAGGCACAAACCCCTACAGATGTAAAACCATTTAATGAATTTGCAACTGCTCCGCAGCCATTTTTATTTTCAGTTAACACACTTACCGGTAGCACACCATACTGGAGCTTAAATTATTCAGGTAGTTATGGCGAGCGGGCAGCAACTCCATTTGGTTATAATGGTGTTGATCAGCAACTGGCAGTTAAAGGCTATCTGGGTAACCAGCTTACACTATATGCCAATGCAGCAGTTGGTTTTGCGCGTGACGGTGGTACTACCAGTGCTCAACAGGCTGAGGTGATGCATGATTTTATAGGTGGTAAGCAGCTATTTGGGCCACGCATTGGTTTAAGCTTAGGTGGAAGCCGCGACTGGACAAACGTGAAAGCTGTATTCAGCCGTATAACCGCATCGTTCGATGCCGCTTCATGGAAGTTTGCGGGAAACCTGCGTTTTGAAAAAGCATTTGATAAATCACGGGATGGCATTGATCTGGTTACCAGTTTTGGCTTTCATCATCGCGTAGCCGGTCAGTTTTTTGCTGGTGTTGAAGCCCTGGGCGAAGATCTGGAAGGTTTTTGGGAGGCTGACGAAGCAGAAGGCGGGGCTAAATTATTGGTAGGACCTTCAGTAAATTATGCTCCACGCGGCTCAAGATTTGCATTTTCGGTTTGTGGCGGCCCTATATTTTATGCTACCCATAGCAATGTTATACCTTCAGAGGCCGTGCGTGACCTGTCTGAAGTAGGTCAAAACGGTTATACCGTAAGGGCCCAGATCTCTTTTAATATACATTAATACCTTGCTTTGATCTTATGAATAATTCAGTAAAAAAATTAGTATTTACCATTGCCCTGTGCATTTTGGCCAGTGCATACGCTATAGCCCAATTACCGGGTAAAGTAAAAAGTACAGGGCAGGTAATACTGCCAAATGGTTGGAAGCTAAGTCCCGCGGGACGCTCTTTGCCGCTTGGCGATCTGCCTTTGAATATGCAGTTAAGTACATCTGGCAAGTTATTGGCAGTAACCAACAATGGCCAAAGCACCCAGTCATTGCAGCTGATAGATCCTAAAAGCGAAAAACTACTGGATGAACAGGTGTTGCGTAAATCATGGTACGGATTGGCATTTAGCAATGATGAAAAGCACTTGTATGCATCTGGTGGTAATGATAACTGGATATTGGATTTTCATCTGCAGGATAATAAATTAAACAAAGCAGACACCATAAAACTGGGAACACCGTGGCCGCAAAATAAAATATGCCCAACAGGTATTGCCGTTAATAAAAGCAATACGAAACTATATACCGTAACAAAAGAAGACAGTACGCTATATATCATTGATCCGCAGGCAAAACGGATACTTAATAAAGTTCAGTTACCTGCAATTGCCTATAGTTGTCTGTTATCGCCCGATGAAACAAAATTATATGTTTCTCTTTGGGGCGGTAGGTCGGTTGTGGTGGTTAATACCGCATCACAAACTATTGATAACCGCATCTCTACCGGCGATCACCCTAACGAGCTGCTTTTAAATAAACAGGGCACTAATTTGTTTGTAGCTAATGCTAACGATAATACTGTTTCCATTATCAACACGAAAACTAATAAAGTAATTGAAACGGTTGCTACCACATTATATCCTACCAGGCTTACCGGCTCAACAACCAACGGTTTAGCGTTAAGCACCAACCAAAAAACATTGTACATTGCCAATGCCGATAATAATTGCCTGGCTGTTTTTGATGTGTCCATATCGGGGAATAGTAAAAGCCTTGGTTTTATCCCGGTGGGCTGGTATCCAACCAACGTAAAAACATTAGGCAGTAAAATACTGGTAACCAATGGAAAGGGCCTAAGCTCAATGGCTAATCCGCAGGGGCCACAACCTATTGCAAAGGCCGATAACAGCGGTTATCAAACCGGTAGCACAGTCAACAACAGGCTGCAATATATTGGCGGTTTATTTAAGGGTTCTCTATCATTTATTGACGCCCCAAAACCTGATCAGTTAAAGCAATATACCCGCCAGGTTTACGCCAATA
This sequence comes from Mucilaginibacter lappiensis, assembly GCF_050433765.1. Taxonomy (GTDB): domain Bacteria; phylum Bacteroidota; class Bacteroidia; order Sphingobacteriales; family Sphingobacteriaceae; genus Mucilaginibacter; species Mucilaginibacter lappiensis_A. The sequence continues at coordinate 542,059 of NZ_JBNPWP010000001.1, forward strand.
CACCATTTACTGACAAACGGACTATCACTGCCGATGGCGAAGCCGGGAATCCGGTGCCGCGCAAGCTTGGTGAAAAATCTCCAATAAAACATATCTTTTATATTATTAAAGAAAACCGCACTTACGACCAGGTCTTAGGCGATATGCCCGAAGGGAACGGTGATAGTACACTGTGCTTGTTTGGTCAGCGTGTTACACCTAATCATCACGCGCTGGCAAAAAACTTTGTTTTGCTTGATAACTTTTACGTTGATGCAGAAGTTAGCGCTGATGGGCATAACTGGAGCATGGCAGCCTATGCAACAGATGTAATTGAAAAAACATGGCCAACAAGTTATGGTAACCGCGGTGGAAGTACAAGCTTTGAGGGCGGCCGGCCGGCTACTTATCCACGAGATGGCTTTATATGGGATTACTGTAAACGTGCAGGCATCAGCTACCGCAGTTATGGCGAATTTAGTGATGATGGTAAAGCCAACATTAAAACATTACAGGGGCACATTTGCCTGCACTCACCGGGTTTTGACCTCGATATTAAAGATCAGGTGCGTGTAGATGCCTGGCAGCATGATTTTGACTCGCTGCTTACCATAAATGCTGTACCACAGTTTAATACCATCCGGATATCAAATGATCATACCAGCGGTCAAAAAAAAGGAAAAATATCGCCTGTAGCTGCAGTTGCCGATAATGACCTGGCTATTGGACGGTTTATTGAACACCTGTCTGAAAGTCCTATCTGGAAGGAATCGGTTGTATTTATCCTGGAAGATGATGCTCAAAACGGCCCCGACCACGTAGATGCACACCGTTCGCCTGCATTTGTAGTAGGTCCTTATGTAAAGCGTAACGCTGTTATACATACCATGTATTCAACATCGGGCTTTTTACGAACCATGGAACTGATACTTGGCTTGCCACCTATGAGCCAGTATGATGCCGGTGCTATGCCGTTGTATGAGTGCTTCACCAGCAAAGCTGATGTTACCCCTTATAAATTAAAACCAGCCCAGGTTGATCTGGAACGGGTAAATGTGGCAAATAATGAAAGCAGCCGCCGGTCTGAGCTGTTTAATTTTGCAAAAGAAGATGCTGTACCCGATTTGGATTTGAATGAAGTGGTATGGAAATCTGTAAAAGGTGAACATTCGGTAATGCCTGCCCCTAAAAGAAGCGCTTTTGTATTATTGGAAAAGAAAAAGAAAGATGATGATGACTGATTAAACAGTTTTAATTAATTCTTACTCAATTTCATTAACTGCTATTAATCATTACTTAATAACAAAAGAATTCCTTTGCTCAATGAACTTTAAAAAATATTTATTCATCATATTAAGTTTTACTGCTTTTTACACCCATGGTCAATCAGCAGATCCAAATTACAAACTGATCGGTACTAATTATGTACAAACCAAAAATTACTACCTGTTAACATTATTAGAAAACAACGCGGCAGCAAAACAACTGGTCAGTAATGATGCCGAACTTGTAAAGCTAACACAAACCAGACTTGATAACATTAAATCATCACTTACTACCTGTAAGGACCCATTGTGTTTTACACAATACCTTAAGTTTAGTGATGACGAGATTAAAACGGTGAGTGACAGGCTTACCAGTTTGTATAAAGCCAATAATGCTTTAGGTAACCTGGTAAAGCAGCATTTAATTCCATCTGGTACTTATATACAATATAAAGATCTGTCGCCTGTTCAGCTACTGGTTAAAGCATGGGAGCAGGATGCCAAAGCGGTAAACTATGCCATTGAAGTTTATGCCGAAGGCAGGAAACCCAATTACCCGGCTATTGATTCTATAAGTTTTAATGTAAAGAGCCGATCATACCTTAACCTGGTTTACGATGAATCTGCAACCATACTGGATGAGAGCAAACAGACCAAGCTATTCTTTATCCCATCAATGAATTACGCTTTGCATAGCCTGGAAATAAATGAAAGGGATGATGCAGCCAATGATGAGCCGATGATTCTGAAAGACAACAAAAATGCCTACAACAGGGTAAAAACCATTAAATGGGCTAATTATAAATACACCATGATCCTGATACCCGGAGCTGGCCCTGATATAGCGGGTGTTGCATTAAGTGCCGAAGGTATGTTGCGTTGCAGGGTAGCCGCGTTAAGGTATTTTGAAGGTTTGGCGCCATTCATTATGACATCGGGCGGTAAAGTACATCCTTATAAAACAAAATACAGTGAGGCAGATGAAATGAAAAAATTCATGGTCGAAAAACTGCATGTTCCGGAGAGTGCCATATTGGTTGATCCCCATGCAAGGCATACTACTACCAATATGCGTAATTGTGTACGTATCATATTCCGTTACGGTATGCCGTTTAATAAACCATGTATCACCTCAACTGATAAATCGCAGAGTTATTTTATAGAACACATGGCCGGCAGGTGCGAGAAGGAGCTGGGCTATGTACCGTATACCTTAGGCAAACGCCTTTCAGATACCGAACAGGAGTTTTACCCGGTTATAACATCTTTGCAGATTGATGCAGATGAGCCGCTTGATCCATAGGGGTTAGATCATTTGATCAATTATCAGGATTATATTATTTTACATAGTATATAAACAATGAAGAAAATATTTTTTGCTTTAACTGCCGTTTTATCGTTGGGGTTGATGTCGTTTTTAGATTACACAGTTCAAATGAATACAGTGCGTTCTGTAACTATCGATTCATTGGGAGCATGCCAGGGTATATCCTATCAAAACGGCCGGGTATTTTTATATGGCGACAGGGAAGTAGGCATGATACGCGAATTTAAGTTGATTGGGGATAGCCTGACCTATATTAACAAAGAATATAAGCTTACCAAAGACGGGCAAGACGTGATCAATCATCCAACAGGATTAGCCTATAATGGAACCGGACCAACTTTTATGGGCAATTCTATCCGCTTAAATAACGAAGGCACAAAATGGAAGGCTGTAATTTATTGTATTGACTGGAAGGGCCTGCAAAAAACAGGTACGCTTGACGGTAACCTGATCAACACCATTGATGACGATGCCTGTATACAAGGTACACGACCCGAATATGTAAAATATAATAATAAGTGGTATGTGGCCACTGCCGATTATGGAAATAACGGTAACGAGGTTAGACTATATGATCCTGCCGCATTAAAAAAAGCAACTAAAACAAGTGAAAAAGGTGTGCTATATAAAAAATTTACCTGCACAGCCTGGGTGCAAAACCTGCATTGGGTAGCATCTAAGGGCGTATTGGTACTTATTCAAAACCAAAAAGAGGGTAGGATGTGGCGATTTACTTATATCGATCTTAAAAAATCAATTGAAACCGGTACTCAACAGGTGATTAAAGAAGTAAACATAGACAGGAAGCAGGACGAATTGGAAGGCTTTTCATTTTTGGTAGATCTTAATAAAGGCATTGCTGTATCTTCTTCACGCAAAAACAACGTAACGTTTACCAATACATCCTGGTAAAATTCTCTTTCTGTACGCTGCAATTAGCGATCAATAACTAATAGTTAATATTTGTAACCTTTATGTGGTTAATATAAACTTAACACACAGGCATCATTAGCTTAAGACTATTGAACTAAGTTTGGCTTTTCATTATGATATTTATAATACCTGCACTAATTTATTATAAATATCAAATATTATATATTGCTAAAACGATATTTATTAATCATAAACTTTTTGCCTATGTAGAAATCGTTCTATTCTAAAATCGAAACCGGCGAAAATGAACCGGAGAATACGCTCATATTCTTCCGGTCCGGAATTAATTGTCAAATAACTGGAAAAGCGGTTGCAATGCTTTAAGGAAGTTACCATTAACAATCAATATTTAAATATATGTATAAAAAGATTACACCCAATCTTTTAAAAGAAAATCTTATAAAGATAAACGCTGTTTTGATTATACTGTTTGCATTTTTACAACCCGTACATGCAAGCCACATCAAAATAAAACCAGAACTTAACAAGCTTGCCGAAACACCTGTAAAAATTTCAGGTACCGTAGTTGACGAAAAAGGCTTACCCTTGCCTGGTGTAAGTGTTTATGAAAAAAAATCACATAAAGGAACAGCAACAGGTATCAATGGTAAATTTACCATTACTGCCGAACCTGGATCAACCCTTGTTTTCGCATTTGTTGGTTACACCAATCAGGAAGTTGTTGTTGGTAGCCAAACCACAATAACAATTAAATTGATGCCTTCAACTAACATCCTGAATGAAGTAGTTGCAATTGGTTATCAAACAGTACGCAAAAGCGACTTTACAGGCGCCATTGCCAGCGTTAAGGCGGAAGAACTGAATTTAACTGCGCCAACCGTAGGCCAGGCGCTTGTTGGTAAAGTAGCCGGCGTTCAGGTAGCGCAAATTAGCGGTTCGCCTTACTCTACCACTAAAATTAACGTACGCGGTGTTGGCTCATTCCTTGCCAGCTCAGATCCGCTTTATGTAATTGATGGTTACGCAGCTGGTAACGATTTGTTTATCAACCCCGATGATATTGAATCAATTGATGTATTGAAAGATGCGGCATCGGCAGCTATTTATGGTTCAAGGGCAGCAGGTGGTGTTGTGCTCATTACAACCAAGCATGGTTCAAAAGAGAATAGCAAAGGCAAGTTTGAATATGATGCCCAGGTTGGCATTAACCAATTAGCAAAAAAAGTTGATCTTTTAAATTCTGATCAGTTTGCACAACTGGTGATAGACGGCCGTAACAATTCATACCATGACCTTTGGATAACTACAGGCCATACCTGGAACGATGCGATGTATTCTGACCCTAATGATGTACGTATTAAAAACGTAGGTAACGCTGGTTCGGTAAGTGTTCCACCGTACTTATATAACTTTCAAACACAGTCGCTTATTCACCAGACTGTTAATACCGACTGGCAGAATGAATTATACCGGAATGCTTTAATGCAAAGCCATAATCTTTCTTTCTCAGGTAATTCAAATGGTACAAGATATTACTTCAGTACCGGTTACCAGGATCAGCCGGGTATTATGCTGGGTACAGGACAGAAAAAAATTAACCTGCGTGCCAATGTTGATGGCCAGATTGGTAAAAGGCTTAAAGTAGGTGCAAATATAGCATTTACTCAAACCACTAATCAGGAATCGCAGGATGGCCGTTGGGATCACAGCCCTGCATTTGGCGCATTGATATATATGCCGTTCTTTCCGGCTTATAACCCTGATGGCAGTATTGCTACAAACGTAGCCGCTTCACAATCAAATGCTTATGCTTATCAGTCAATTGAAAACCCGATAGCTACTGCAACACTAATTAAGATAAACCGTGTAGGCGACAGGGGTACTTATAATGTGCATGCCAACTATTCTATTTGGGATGGCCTTTCATTCAACGCCAACCTGGGTATGCAAACCTATGCCGAAAACTATAACTATTATTTGCCTACCAATATCAGTAATGGTGTAAACCCACCGGGTTCGCCTCAATCAATACAGGCGGCAAAAGCCATACGCCAAACCATTGATTATCGCGACCAGTTAGGTGAGTTTACCCTGAACTATACCAAACAGTTAGGTAAAAACCATTTTGACGGCCTGGTGGGTTATACCGCTCAAAAAACCACCAATAACGTACTTACTTTACAGGGTATAGGTTTTCAGAACGATAATATACCTAATCTAACCGGCGCCAATCCAGCTCAAATAACGCAGATTACACCAAAGAGCGCCCAAATTGAAGGTGTACAGCCAACCGGAGATGATACCTATACATTATTGTCATACCTGGCCAGGGTAAATTATAATTATGACAGTAAATACTTTTTATCTGCTTCATTCCGTACAGACGGATCCTCACGTTTCGGGGCTAATTCCAGGTATGCGAATTTTCCATCAGTATCCGCAGGCTGGAACTTGTCTGACGAATCTTTTTACCATGGCTGGTTTGGCGATCAATCAACCGTTAAGTTACGTGCCAGCTGGGGCTTAAGCGGTAATAATAATATTGGTAATTATACTTCACAGCGGGTATTTAACCCGCCATCAAACGTGGTATTTGGTGGCCCCGGGGCTACAGCGCCTGCGCTTACCGCTGGTAATATCGCCGATGAAGGGTTAACCTGGGAATCAACCTCGCAATATAACTTTGGTGCTGACTTAGGTTTACTTAAAGGTCGCCTTTTCCTTATTGTCAATTATTACCTTAGTCATTCTTATAATCTGTTAATTAACGCGCCAATATCTGCTATTTCAGGGAGTCAAACTATCACTACCAATTTGGGACCTGACTCCAAAATAAGCAATAAAGGGTTTGATTTTCAGGTTGACAGTAAGATAATAGCCCATAAAGACTTTACTTTAAATTTAAGCGGTAACATATCTATAAACCGCAATAAAGTATTGAACCTGGGTAGTAACAATACCATTATTAGTGCGGGAGCTGAACGGTCATACTTAACCAGCATTACTCAGGCAGGGCAACCTGTGGGTATGTTTTATGGTTATAAAGCTGCCGGTATGGTTACCCAGGCCGATCTTGCTAATATAGCTACAGACAAAGCCAACTATAATGCGGCTACACAATCTTACCCGGCAGGTTATAAAATTAAAGGCCCGCCTATCTCTACAGCTTCAACCACTCCGATACAAGCCGGTGATCTTTATTTTAAAGATGTTAATGGCGATGGTATAATTAATGCCAAGGATGCAGGTATTATCGGTACGCCGTATGCCAAGTTTACTTATGGTTTTGCTATAAACGCAACTTACAAAGGCTTCTATTTCAGTTCAGCATTTGCAGGTTCTTATGGCAACCAGATAGTTGACGGACAGGATTATTACCTATACAACATGGAAGGCTCGGGTAACCAGTATGCAGATGTTGCCGGTCGTTACCGCAATGCCGCCGATCCGGGTCAGGGAAGTGTTTATCGTGCATCACGCGGTAGTACCCAAAGTAACAGCACCAGGTTATCAACCTTTTATTTACAGAGTGGGTCTTTTTTAAGGAATACCAATATGACATTGGGCTATACACTTAAATCAGATTTTATAAGCCGCAACCTGGGTTTAGAGTCACTGAGAATATACGGTGCGGTTAACAATGGTTTTACCATTACTAAATATAAAGGCTATAACCCGGAGGTTAATTATAACTATACCTTTAGCGGTTCGCAAAATACAAACCTTACCCCAGGTATTGATTATGGTGTTTACCCGCTGGTACGTTCATATAATTTGGGTGTTAAAGCTACTTTTTAATTAAAAACTAATTCTGAAGCAAATGAAGAATATAAATATAAAGTTATTTTGCCTGGTAGCGTTATTAGCGCTGGGTTCATGCAAAAAGGACTTTTTAGAACAAAGCAACCCTGATGCTGTAGCTATAAGCAAATCTTTTAAAACCGAAAATGATGTATTGTTAGCGGTTAATGGTTGTTATTCGCTATTAAGGAGCGGTAATACCATAGGCGAGGGCAGTGACCTGTGGACAGACCAACGTGCTGATGATACCGGTACAAACGATAATCAATCAAACGCCGGCGAACCTTTTGGGTTCAATAACTTTTCATTGATACCTACCAATAGCTATTTGTACACACATTGGAGCGCTATGTATGCAGTTATAGCCAACTGTAATATAGTATTATCAAATATTGATAAGGTAACTTTTGCAAAACCTGAAACTAAACAGAAATACAAAGCCGAGGCTGAATTTATACGTGCCTTGATATATTTTCACATGGTTAGGGAATGGGGAGATGTGCCATTAGTTACCCAGCAATTTTCAAATCCAGACGAGGTTGCAGCGAGTACAAAACGTGACCCGCAGGCAGCAGTGTACGCACAGATAGTTACCGATCTGAAGGATGCAGCCAGTAGTCCGTTACCGGCTACACAAGCCACAGGCACTATTGGTCGTATATCATTGGCAGCTGTAAATACTTTATTAGGACAAGTGTATTTAACCATGGCTACCACGCTTGATGCAGCTAATAAAACAACAAACCTGAATAGCGCGTTAACAAGTCTTACTGCTGCTTACAATGCTAAAACATTCGGCAAGTTAAAGGATATTCCTTATACCGATGTATTTGATGTAACTAAAAAATCTGCCTGTCCTGAACTTATCTGGCAGATAGTGAATATCCAGGGCGATCCTGTTTACTCTTCAGGTATAGCTGCCAGCAGCCAGGCCAAAGGCGAAACCATTAACTCTCTAAAAACATCAGGTGGGGCAGGTTATAATGTAACCCATGACCTCGTGAATGATTATGAAGCTAATGATCCCCGTGGTGCATTTTCCATCAAATTTGCTAATGATGCTACTGTTAAAGATTGGTTTGTAACCAAGTTCAGAGATGCAAGTTCCGGAGCAGGTACAAACGGTTACGGAGGTAACGACTGGATACTGATGCGTTATGCCGATGTGATCCTGATGCTTGCTGAAGTAAATATGTATTTAGGCAATAATGCTGCTGCTATTCAATATCTGGATATGGTGCGCGACAGGGCCGGTATGCCAACCTACGCAGTATCATCACAGGATCCTGCTTACAGTTCTAAATATCCAACGCTTAAACTGGCGATATTGCACGAGCGCCGTGTAGAATTGGCTTTTGAACACCACAGGTTGTTTGATTTGCTGAGAACTTTTACCACTGATGAACTGGTGGCATATTTCCACGCTAAAAACCAGGCAGACTTTGGTTCAGCATTATTAACTAATTTCACTACCAAGGACAGGTTTTTCCCTATTCCTTTCAATGAAACTAAGTTAAACCCTACCAAAATGTATCAGAACCCAGGCTATTAATTAATAGCTATGTAATACAAAAGGAGGGCCCGCAACAGGTCCTCCTTTTTTGTTTAATTCTTTATGAATGAAACCTGAGGCCGTCCAGGGCTTTATCTACTTTTTTGTTTGGCCCATAAACAATTAACCCAACCAGGTCAAGCTCATCATCCGTGCGGCTACCTATTTCTGTGACATTTTGCTCTTCATTCCTGGTGCCAAACTGTGCATGGGTATAAATACCAATATTTAGTTCCCTGTCTTTGGCCCGTGCAAAAGCGCGCTTAATTTGGTCGTCAGTATCTGCTTTGTAAACCAGTATAGGATGCTTAAAAAACGGCAGGTAGGTTGAGCCTGACGCACTAACCAATGATTTTCCATGCGTTTCCGGGAACTTGATGGCTACGGAGCTTGCCAAAAAAGCAGTGACATTTAACTTTTGCCAGCTTTGCAAATCGTCTTTAATGACGATAGCAATCTTATTATCGTACATAAATTTAATTATTGTTTAAGGATAGTTCCATTTGAATATTACAACGTTCATAAGGCGTGGTATGCCCCGCCACCTTGCGGAAGCCTAACTTATGGTATAAATTAATGGCTGGTTTTAAAATAGTATTGCTTTCCAGGTAAATTTTATCTGCACCAAGCAGCCTTGCTTTTTCTAAAATAGCGGTTCCTAATAACCAACCTATATTTTTACCCTGCATAGTGGGCGATACAGCCATCTTGGCCAGTTCAAAATCATATTCAGGGTCGTCCATTTTAATTAAGGCACAAACGCCAACGGGTTCATCATTATATAAAGCAACCAATATATGCCCGCCTTTTTTCAGGATATAACCCTGCGGGTCATCCAGCGATTTGTGGTCGGCTTCTTCCATTTTAAACCAAGTGGTTATCCATTGTTCATTCAGCTGCTTAAAGGCCTGCTGGTGTTTGGGTTCATAATCAATGATCTTTACTTTGTGGCTCTCTCTTTCTTTTCGTTGTTCGCTTACCCGTTGCAACAGTGTTTTTTGCTCCAGTAAAAACTCCCATTCTTCAATAGCCTTCCAAAGGTCGTTCCTGGTTTGGGCCGATAGCTGCTCTATGGCCTGGTTAACATCGGTATACTGGTCGGCTATTTTTTTGGTTATGACTTTCCCTTTGGCAGCCAGGCTGACCATGTTTCTGCGTCCATCGTCTTTATCCTTCTTTTCGGCCACCAGGCCATGTTCAGACATTTCACTGATTATCTTACTAACCGAAGGGTGGGAGTGGCCTATTTCTTTAGCTATGTTTGTTATGGTTTTAGCCTCACCCTGTGACAGTACATAAAAAACCGGGAACCATTTAGGGTTCATATCAATATCATACAGTTTGTATATGCGGGCAGCATCCTCTGTAATCTTTTCGGTAAGCATTCTTAGCCGGCTGCCTATTGCCAATTTTCCAACCTGATTAAAAAAATCCATATTTAAAATACAATTACGTAATTAATTACGCAAATGTATGAATTCATCTTTTTTAAAATGGATACAGGGGAGATAAAATAGAATTATAACCTAAAGCTGACAATTAAGGTAAGGTACTTACGGACATGAATGGAGTTGATGATTAGTACATCTTTTATCATCTAATCATAAGTTAAAAAGATGATTAAAACAACCCATTTAGATACAAAAGAACAGGCTGTTAGCATATTGTTTTACACCTTTGTTAATTAACTCCCTTAAACATTAATTGGTGTTTAAACAACTGTTATACAGTCAGTTAAAATTACGTAAAAATACGTGAGTATTCTTTAGTTTTTTAGTAGAAGTACGCACATTAATTAATAATTAAGCCCCTACTTTTACCCTCATAATAATTATCCCTTGCAATTATTATACACCTCTGTTTTATGTGTCCCTTACATAAACCAGAACCTTAACCAATAAACTTATATAAATGATAGATCAGGTTTTAACATTCTTGAATTCGCAACTGGATACGTATTTGCGGCAGAAACTGGATCCATCCAACGGCAGTTCATTTATACAGTTAGCTAACATTGCCTGGAACGATACCGAAACCTCGGGTGGGGGTAATGGTAACACCCCATCAAATGCTTTTATAACATTGGTAAATATAGAAGAGGACCGGATCAGCAAATCACCAGAAAATTATGTACGTCAGGATAATAATCTTATATATAAGAACCCGAAGATATACCTTAACCTGTATGCCCTGTTCGCGGTAAACCTGTCGTCCTATCCAGAATCGTTGAAACGGCTTTCATTTATAATCCAGTTTTTTCAATACCAAAATGTATTTACGCCATTGGGCTCACCCGGTTTACCCGCCGGAGTCGAAAAACTGGTCCTTGATCTGAATACATTATCGTTTCAGGATATGAATAACTTATGGGGAATACTCGGTTCCAAATATTTACCATCAGTAATGTATAAAATAAGGATGATCAGTATCAGCGAAGAGTTTTCACAAGGCAACGCACCATTGCTGCATGAAATTATTGTTAACGATAAAACTGTGCAAACGTTATGATAGATATCAATTTCGGAAACTTGTTTGCTATCGAACTGCTGCATAGTTACTACAAAGATCAGCTTTGTCCCGATTTTAATATTTCAGCATCAGCTGAAACTGTAAAAGCTATAAATGGTCACAATATGATCGTTAAGCAACAGGATAATCAACTATTTGCAGGAGTACATTGTGATGGTAATGTAAACCCGTTAAAACCATTTACAACGATAGATGAAGGTACGCAGTTTACTTTTTTCATGAAACTGAATAATCCTTTGTTCTTTAATTTCACCAATTTACCATCAACTGTTCCAGGTAAAATTTACTATTTCACTAACAGGAATAATAATGTAGCTAACGGGAAAAGCTTCTTGTCGTCAAAAATAGATACTTATAAAAACACCAATACCTACATTCCCGGCGATCTGGCAACAAATACACCGGGTATGGTGTACCGGGCAATAGGAAGCAGCGATCCTTTACACAAGTTCGGTCTTACCGATACCAATCATTGGATGAAAGTTGATAATAATCAATACCTGTCTGAAAAAGATGCTTTGCAATGGCTGCCATCCTTATCAACATATCAGCTGGGGTCTTTGCAGCCGTCAGCCGTTATTGCAGTTATGGGCTATAATACTGCTACGGCTACCTACAACAAATCTGTAATATCAAATACCATAACCTTTGCCAACCTAGTTGAGTCCTTTAAACTTGATTTGAACATTTTACAACCCGGCAAATATTCATTAACAGTTAATGGAAAGCAGCAATGGATTTATATAAACGATGAGTTGAATGGTAACAATGCTTTTGCGGTGATTGATATATTTCATGAAGCTGCGCCCGCCTCATGCAAGCTATTGGATGTAAGCGGACATCTGGTTATCCCATCGCCAAAATATTCTATTAATTTTTTAAGTCGTGCAACTATCTGGAAGTATATCCTGGCAAGCAATAAATCAGGGAATATAAGTGATACGGCAAACTTATATCAATTTGCCAATCCGGCTAGTGTCATTACCTCGCTTACACCTATACCATTGAGTAATAAGGCATTGAATTTAAAATTAACATTTCCGTTAAACAACCAGGAATTTTCTCCCATAGCTTGTGCAGACCCGCAACGGCTGGTCACTATTAAGAAGGGGACAGATACATATCCTTGTTCAGAGATCTTTTTAAACTTTTAACAAAAACCGATAAATATGTCACAAATAAACGAAAGCACAATTAAAACTCCAGGGGTTTATGTGAATGAAATTCCATCCTTTCCGCCATCTATTGCACAGGTGGCCACAGCCGTTCCGGTATTCATCGGATACACGCAGGATGCAACAAAAAATGGTAAAACCGTAGTGAACCAGGCCGTACGCATTTCGTCGCTGGTACAGTACGCACAGTATTTTGGTGCCGATTTTCCTGATCTTACCGCTAATGTATCGCTCAAGGCAGATAACAGCGTTGATACAGTGAATATATCGCCCAAATACCAGTTGTACAATGCCGTAAGGATGTTTTATGACAATGGAGGCGTTAACTGTTATATTATTTCTGTAGGGAAATATTACAGCAATGGCTCGGTAGTTATTACTGACTTTATTGAGGCCGGTAAGGTAAAATGCTTTGAAGTTCTGCGTAAAGAGGATGAGCCAACGCTCATCGTTATTCCTGATGCTATTTCTTTCGGCTCTGCTGATTTTAATAACCTGGCAACAACATCGCTTAAATTATGTGCAGAGCTACAAGACAGGTTTACAATATTAGACATACTTAATGGTGATAAAGAAAGAAGCTTTGACAATACAGATGTAGTAACCGTTTTCAGAAACGGAATAGGCTCTGCCAACCTTAACTATGGTGCCGCTTATTATCCATGGCTGCGTTCAAGTTTGTCTTATGGTTTTTCATACCAGAACATCCAGATACAAAAAAGTGGCGCTCCTGTGGCTTTTAAAACCATTATCCCCAATAATCCATTTATAACACAATTAGACAGGGCAATTCTGGATTTAAAAACCCGTATTAACAAATTTATTGATGTACCAGCCTTTATTGCTCCCTTTAATGTAGCCCCATACAACACGGTGGGTATAAAATCGGCTTATGGTTTAATACCTCTTACCAATAACAAAGCCGAATTGACACTCAGATTTTCATATATCAAACATATAATATTGGGTTTTGTAGCCCTTAATAGTACCCTGGTTGATGTTGATCCAACGCATGTTTTTGGCGGGCGTACTACTAAAGATATTCACTCGGATTATATCCGGGCAGGTGCTACAGCGGCTGATATTTCATCAATGGATCAATTAATACGTGAATTGGTTCTGCTGGATGAAAGTTTCCCTGGCGGTGCCGTTGGCGCGGCGCTTCAAGCCGAATTTAATCCGCCTTTCCTGAACGCTAACATTCCTGTTGATCCTAATGCTTATGGTTCGCCTGTACCTGCTGATATATCCAGCGCGGTAAGATTTATAAGGGCTCGTGTTAATAACCTGTATTCAGATGTAATTAATACCGTAACCGGCTTTGTAAACGAAGTGAACTTACGCGTAAAAAGCCTGGAAATTCAGTTAAATGATTCAAACGCTACTTATAACAACATTACTGTTGCTATTAAAAACCAGGGTATTGTAGTACCGCCAAGTGGTGCTATCGCGGGAATTTATGCAGCTGTTGATGGTACACGGGGTGTTTGGAAAGCGCCTGCAAACGTAAGTGTTAATGGCATAATTGAGCCTTTGGTGAATATTGATGATAATATCCAGCAGGACCTGAATATTGATACTGATGCAGGAAAATCAATAAATGCCATTCGCGCCTTTACCGGTAAGGGTATTTTGGTTTGGGGTGCACGTACACTTGACGGTAACAGCAACGATTGGCGGTACATATCTGTTCGCCGTTTCTATATCATGGTTGAGGAGTCGGTAAAAAAGGCTGCCATGCAATTTGTGTTTGAGCCTAATGATGGCAATACCTGGGTACGCATACGTGCCATGATCGAAAACTACCTGACCAATCTTTGGAGATTAGGAGCTCTTGCAGGCCCCAAACCAGAGCAGGCATTTTATGTAAAAGTAGGCCTGGGACAAACCATGACCTTTGATGATATACTTAACGGTAAAATGATCATTGAGATAGGTATGGCACCAGTACGCCCGGCTGAATTTATCATCCTGCGCTTTTCACAGATCCAGCAACAAGCTTAACATTATTGTTTATTAAAAATTAATTATCAATCAATCTAAAACTTAAATATTATGGCTAATTACCCACTTCCGAAATTCCATTTTAGTGTTGACTGGGGCGGCACACGCATCGGTTTCACTGACGTAAGCGGACTTGATATAACGAACGATGTAATTGAATATCGTGATGGCGCAAGCCCTGAGTATCATAAAATTAAGATGCCCGGACAACGTAAATTCAGCAACATTACCTTAAAACGTGGCGTTTTTAAATCAGACAACGAGTTTTACAGCTGGTTCAACACTATCAATATGAACACGGTTGACCGACGTGATATTACCATCAGCCTGCTCGATGAATTATTGGCCCCGGTTGTTGTATGGAAAGTTAAAAACGCATGGCCAACCAAAGTTACATCAACCGATTTGAAAGCTGATGGTAATGATGTGGCTATTGAAACACTTGAACTGGCCCACGAAGGCTTTACCATACAAAACGACTAATTATGTTTGATTATCCTTTTACCGGGTTCCACTTTTTGGTGGTGTTTGAAATATTTCCGCAGGTACCTAATGATTTTCGTTTTCAGAATGTTACAGGTTTAAGCGTTGATGTTGATCTGGATACCTACAAAGAGGGTGGTGAGAACCGTTTTGTTCACCGTTTACCCGGGCGTAACAAATATGCCGACCTGGTTTTAAAACGCGGGATGACATTGGTATCAGGTGTAACCGCATGGTGCCTTGATTCTATCGAGAACTTCAATTATCAGCCTACCAACATGTTGATATCGCTTTTAAACGAAGATCATTTACCGGTATCATCATGGTACATAGCCAACGCAATCCCCATTAAATATGCTATTTCAGAATTTAATGCGGAACAAAACCAGATAGTTATTGAGTCAATAACCTTGCGGTATGAGTATTACAAAACCCTAAATCTGTCGGCCGCTGTAGCGGGAGCTATTGGGGCCGCGGCCGATCTGTTTGGCGGAGCCAGTGCGAGTGCGAGCATTTCGGTAGGATAACCTGTATATTTTGATAAGCAAGTTTAAAAATAAAATCAATGCCAGTAGAGATACGCGAATTGCAAATTACAACTACGGTGCAGGAAGGCGGTGGTACATCATCGTCGTCACCAGCCCCGGCTGCCGGCAATGAAGATATTATTGCCAAATGTGTTGAGCAGGTATTGGAAATTTTAAAAGAAAAAACTGAACGATGAGCCTGGGCGAATTAAAAAAGATGAAGCTGGTTGCCTATACGGATGTCAGCTTCGGTACCAAAGTCAACGGATTGGAATACGATGTATTGATCAATCCCGAATCGTACGCGCTTACTTACGGAACCGAGGTTAGTCAAAAAAGTACCCAGGGTTCAAGCGAGAGTATTACTTCGTTTAGTAAAAGATCACCGCAATCGCTCACTTTCAAGTTTTTGTTTGATGGTACTGGTGTAATAAAAAGGGGCGGAGGAGGATTATTGTCAGGTTTAGCTGTACCGGGTTTGCCGGCGGATAAACCCAATGTGGTTGAAGATTTTGAAAAGTTTAAGAGCGTGGTTTATGACTACGATGGTATAACGCACATGCCGCGTTATGTACAACTACAATGGGGGCCGCTGCTCTACAATTGCCAGATGACCCGCATGACGCTGACCTTTAAACTATTTAACCCCGATGGTTCGCCTTTACGTGCGGAGGCTGATTGCACTTTTAATGGTGTGATTGACGAAGTAAAGCTGGCTACCATTGAAAATCGACAGTCGCCTGATCTTACACACATCCGTACCGTAAAGCTGGGCGATACGCTCCCTTTGCTGTGTTACCGCGAATATGGTAACAGCAAATACTATTACCAGATTGCTCAGTATAACGGGCTAACAGATTTTAAACGATTAACACCGGGAATGAAACTCATATTTCCTCCTATTGCAAAATAAACCATGGCACTAAGTCAAACCTTACCCGGAACACAAAATACAGATCTGGTTACCTTCACAGTTAAGGTAAACGGCAATGTATTGGGTGCAGCTTACCAAATGGTGTCGGTAAATTTTCATAAGGAAATAAACCGCATCCCTATGGCTAAGTTGATGATATATGACGGAGATGTTTCAAAACAGGATTTTCCGATAAGTAACGAATCGACCCTTGTACCCGGAGCCGAAATTGAAATAGCAGTAGGTTACCACTCAGATGAGACCACACTGTTTAACGGCATCATTTTAAGGCATAGTTTAAAAATAAGGGGTAATGGCTCGCCGGTTTTAATATTGGATTGCCGCGACAAAGCTGTAAAAATGACCGTTGCGCGTAAGAACAAATATTTCTATGATTCAAAAGATAGTGATGCGGCCAGTACTATTATTGGTACTTACGGGCTTGATAGTGATATTGAGGATACCCGTGTTAAGCTCGAATCTATAGTGCAGTATGACAGTACCGATTGGGATTTTATCATATCGCGGATGGAAGCAAATGGAAAACTCTGCACGGTTGACAATGGTAAAATCACTGCTAAAAAGCCCGATTTTAGTTCGGAAACCGTGCTTGATGCATTATTTGGCGCAACCATACTGGAGTTTGATGCAGATCTTGATGCACGTAACCAATA
This sequence comes from Mucilaginibacter lappiensis, assembly GCF_050433765.1. Classification (GTDB taxonomy): domain Bacteria; phylum Bacteroidota; class Bacteroidia; order Sphingobacteriales; family Sphingobacteriaceae; genus Mucilaginibacter; species Mucilaginibacter lappiensis_A. The sequence goes on from NZ_JBNPWP010000001.1 coordinate 559,182, forward strand.
CCAGAGCCTTACCGCCAAAACCTGGGATTATACTACCCAGGCAGTAGCTACTGCAAGTGCCGCGGAACCAGGTTTTGAAGAGAACGGGAATATTTCGAGCAGTGACCTTGGGAATGTACTGGGTATAGCGGAATATGACTTGTACTCAGGTGAGGATATTACAGCAGATGAATTACAGAGTTTGGCTGATGGCCGTTTGCAAAAAGCACGTATGTCGCGTTGTCGCGGGCGGGTTCGCTTCCGCGGATATGGAGGCGCTTTAAACCCTGGCGACCTGATTAACATTGGTGGCGTAGGCGACCGCTTTAATGGTAAAGTATTTGTTTCAGGCGTGCGCCATGAAATAGTGAACGGAAACTGGACAACCGATGTACAGTTTGGTTTATCGAATGAACTATTTATGCGCCAGCCTGATGTTGTTTCGGCGCCTGCGGTTGATATGTTGCCTGCTATACAAGGCCTGCAAATAGGCGTGGTTACTGATCTGGAAAATGACCCCGACAGCCAGGACAGGATCAGGGTAAGGTTGCCCATCATTGATGCCGGTGAAGACGGTATATGGACACGTATTGCCTGCCTGGATGCAGGGAATAACCGGGGGACTTTTTTCCGTCCCGAAATTGGTGATGAGGTAATTGTAGGGTTTTTAAATAACGACCCGAGGCACCCGGTTGTGCTTGGAATGCTAAACAGCAGCTCAAAACCCGCACCGCTTAAAGCTGCCAATAAAAACGACGAAAAAGGCTATACCTCACGCAGCGGTATGAAAATGATCTTTAATGATGATGAAAAATCATTAAAAATTGAGACGCCCGCAGGTAAAAAAGTAACCATTAGCGAAAAAGACGGGCATATAAAGATAGAAGACGAAAATAATAACAAAGTAACGATGGATTCATCGGCAATAAGTTTGGAAAGCGGTGCTGATATCAAATTAAAAGCAACCGGTGATCTTACCATTGAAGCGGTGAATATTTCGCTTAGTCCATCATCCAGTTTTTCGGTAAGTGCAGGCGGGGCATCTATAAAAGCAGACAGCGGCAGCGCCTCGTTATCAGCACCATCTGTAAAGGTGGAGGGCTCAGGCACTGCAACGATAAAGGGCGGTGTAGTGATGATTAATTAATAAAGGATTGAAATACCCCCTTTAAATCTCCCCCGAGAAGGGAGACTTAAGAAAGAATTTAAAGCCCTCTCCTTTGGGGAGAGTTGGGTGAGATCAATCAACCAATAAACTAAAAATATGCCATTTGCAGCACGAATTTCGGATATGCACGTTTGCCCAATGTTTACAGGGCCGGTTCCGCATGTAGGCGGACCCATATTACCGCCGGGCAGCCCAACCGTGTTGATTGGGGGATTGCCTGCAGCTTGTGTGGGCGATATGTGCACCTGTGCAGGTCCGCCGGATGTTATTGCAAATGGTTCATCAACCGTATTAATAGGCGGTAAACCAGCGGCGCGTATGGGCGATCCAACGGCGCATGGCGGTTCAATAATAATAGGATGTCCAACAGTAATTATAGGAGGTTAATATGTCAGATTCATTTTTAGGAACGGGGTGGGGTTTTCCACCATCATTTGATACGGTTTTAAACACGGTGATCATGACAAGCGATGAGGCTGATATACAACTCAGCCTTCAAATATTGCTGGCAACGCGCAAAGGTGAACGGGTTATGGTACCTGACTATGGGTGCAACCTTGACGAAATGCTTTTTGAGCCCATGACCACTACCTTTAAAACCTATATCCGCGAAATGATCAAAACGGCCATACTCTATTATGAGCCCCGTATTGATCTGAGTTCGATACAGGTTGATGACAGCCGCGAAACTGAAGGTGTGATCCTCATTATCCTTAATTACACTGTTCGCACAACAAATTCAAGGTTCAATTTTGTATATCCTTACTATAAAAACGAAGGAACAGAAATACACTGATGGCAAATAATTGTTTCGATACCAAGCTTTTATCTTATAACGGCACCAGCCAGGCGCAGCGTGCATTGGATGCCTTATTGGCAAAATGCGCCCTGGTAGATGAGCGAACAGCTGCTGATCTTGTCCTGCTCACTAAGAAATATAGTGCCTGGTTAAATTATTACGACAACACCAATACTATTGCCGGCGATTGGCAACAGCTCATGGGTAAAGACCTGGCTGTAGTAATTTCTTCAGTGGCCGAGTGGAAAACAAATGACTATGCATCATTCATTAAATATTTGAATGATAAAATAATCAATGCAGCTAACGATACAGACGCGAAGAACAATTTTAAGGTCTTGTTTGATTTTGTTTTTTCTGTTACTACAGAACTTAACGATGCTTATAAACATTTAACTGATAATTTAACTTATAAAACCTTTTTATCAGTTTCCATAACCTCAAAACTGGCCGCGCCTTTAAGTGTTTTAAATCAGTATTATGAAAGTTTTGTAACAGCGTCACTTATTGATGCAACCTCAACCCTTACAGATACTTTAACCCCTGTTGATAACATTACGCTATCACAAAACTTTCTGATCGATTCTTTGAGCGACGTGTTCATCGTTAACCCGCCGGTTACGGCGTTTCCAATAACGTTAAGCGGTGCGGTACATGATGATATTAACCACATCCTTGCGCACAATTTATTTACCGGCGCTTTACAATCATTTGTTGCCGCCATAGTGAATATCGTGAGCCGCACCCCGGCCTACCTGGCCGAAACCCTGGATAATTATCCAACACATGCACCGCATTACGCTCTATATCTTGCTTTTTTAAAGCTGTTTGGTTTTGCACAGCAACACTTAAATCAATACACCAAAAAGCACCTTGATTTTTATTACAAACAAGTTTTACAATTAAGCAATAATGTAGCTGAGCCTGATTTTGTGCACCTGGTTTTTGAACTTCAAAAAAATATTGACCAACATCTGCTGTCAAAAGGTAGCTCATTTAAGGCCGGGAAAGATGCCAATAAAAAGGATCTGTTTTATTCGCTTACAGATGACCTTGTAGTGCAAACAGGCAGCGTACAAACACTAAAATCCATCTATCTTAATAAAAACATTACTCCTGTAACCTTATTTGCTTCACCAACGGCCAATTCAGAAGATGGACAGGGTGGTAAACTGTTAAGCACCGATAGTTCCTGGTTTCCATTTGGCAACCCTAAAAATATTGAACCGGCTGCCATAGGCCTTGCTATAGCATCAAATGTGCTGTTTTTAAATGAAGGCAACCGGACGGTTACACTAACCTTTACCTGCGATAGTTTAACCAACGTTACAGCTACTGATCTTTCAGATATCTTCAGCATACAACTAACCGGTAAAAAGGATTGGTACACGGCGCCTAATTATACAGCTTCGGTAATAAGCAATACCTCATTTTCATTAACAGTGATCCTGGAGGGTGATGCACCAGCCATAGTTCCGTATTCTTCAAAGTTGCATGGCGGTAATTTTGAAGTTATACTACCAATGGTACAGGTATTGCTTAACAGTTATGCATCGTATCAAAAAATAAAAACACTCAGGATAAATGGAGTGGTTGTATCCGTAACGGTTGATGCTATTAAAAATCTGATCCTGCAAAATGATGACGGTAAAATAAATCCTGCCAAACCGTTTAAACCCTTTGGTGATTTCCCTGAAAATGGCGCATCGTTCATTATTGGCAATAAAGAGATCTTCCAAAAACAGCTTACTCAATTAACCATTGATTTTGATTGGCAACAGGCACCTTTATATAATTCAACGGTAAAAATATCGTCATTGGTAAAAGGTAACTGGGCGCCTGTTTTAAATGGTGTAAGTATTTATGCATCAAGCATTGTGATTACCGACACCCAGTTTAAAATAGCTGAACCGCAGTTGTTTGGCGAATTTACATTTAATGATGTCACATTTGATAATAGTTTAATATTTGAAGCAGACGACATAGCTATGGCTGATAACAGTCTGTTAATGGCTATGGATGATATGACCGGGATAAGCCAGTCATTGGAGAGTGAAAGCATATTGGATGATAGTTTATCAATAAACATTGGTGATATGGAAATGGTGATGATGGATCCCATATATACGGTTACGGTCACCCCCCCGGGAGAAATTGATATCACCGGATTAGAAAACATTGTACAATCGCCGGAGGATTTTACGGCCAATGAAGATTATGCTATTACATCGATTGATGGTTATATCAAACTGGAAATGATAGGCAATGATTATAGTCTGAGTACATTTCTAACTAAGATACCCAAACCCTCGGTTAAAGTAAATAGTACAGGCGGTGTAGTTACCAGTTATACAGTGGATACCGGTACTACTCCGGTGCCTAACCACCCGGTTATTAAGTCAATAAACGTAACCTATTCGGCTCAGGATAATATTACTTTTAATAAGGACGCTTTTAATGATCGAAGCAATTTCTTTTATCACCTGGAGCCTTTTGGTTTCCGCGAAATGCATCCTGCTATCACTGCTGATGCGCAAACATTACTCCCGGTATTTAACCTGGAAGACGGGATACCTAAAGATGATGGTGGCGAGCTATGGATAGGTTTAGCCAACGCTAAGCCCGATGAAACTTTCTCGATCCTGTTTCAGGTATCTGACGGAAGCGCCAACCCATTAAAAAACATGACCCAGGTTGATTGGTATTATCTGAACAATAATAACTGGCTCCAGTTTAAAAAACAATCCATAACAGATCAAACTAATAACCTGACCCGCTCAGGTCTGGTAATAGTTAATGTTCCCGCTGATGCTACGCTTAGTAATACTCGTGCCGATAGTGGCCTGATATGGATTAAAGCAGTAGTGCAGCATGATACCGATGCCATTTGTAATTTAGTTGCAATAGATACCAATGCAGCCAAAGCACAATTTGCACAGGATATTGATCAGGGTATAATATTTACTAAAGCGTTGCCGCCAAATACCATCAGCAAACCTGCAGTTGCTGATGCGGCATTAAAGAAAACACAACAACCATATACTTCATTTGATGGCCGCGTGCAGGAAACTGATGACCAGTTTTATCAGCGCGTTAGCGAGCGCCTGCGCCATAAGCACCGTGCTATTACCGCCTGGGATTATGAACATTTGATTTTGCAATATTATCCGCAAATTTTCAAGGTAAAATGCATTAATCATACCGGCTTTGTAATAGACGAAAATACCAATCAACAAAAGTACAGTGAGACGCTGGCAGGGCATGTTATGGTGATCACCATTCCTGATTTGACCAATTTAAACAATGCCAATCCGCTTAGGCCATATACCAGTATTGGCCTGTTAACCGAAATAGAAAAGTATATCAAAACGCTAACATCGCCATTTGTAAAACTTCACTTATGTAACCCTTTGTTTGAGCAGGTACAATTTGATTTTAGTGTTACGTTCCATGAAAATATCGACGTGGTTTATTTCACCAATCAGCTGAATAATGAAATTGAGCAATTTTTAACGCCGTGGGCTTTTGGTAACCCCCAGGCAATTCAATTTGGCAACAGTATTGAAAAATCAGTAGTGCTCAATTTTATTGAGGAAAGACCTTATGTAGATTTTGTTACCTGCTTTAAAATGAACCACTTTATACCGCTCGAAGATCAAACAGTACATGTGCTGTATAACATTGAAGAGGCCGTGGCAAGTACAGCCCGATCTATCCTCGTATCATACTACGACGAAGAAAAAAAGATAAAACACCTGATTAATTCACCAGCAAACTGTGATTGTAATGGATAAGCCAAAAGTAATTCAAAAAGATCCGGGCCTTATTGCCGACCAGGATTATGCTTTTCTCAGAGAGGCTGGTTTGGGCTATATTGAAAAACTAAGCGGTAAAATATGGACCGATTATAACGAGCACGACCCGGGTATAACCATTTTAGAGGCTCTTTGCTATGCCATTACCGAATTAGGCTACAGAACAGGTATGCCAATGGAGGACCTGCTTACTGACGCAGATGGGAAAATAGCCTCTTCACAAACATTATTCACCGCGAAAAACATCCTGACACAATCACCGCTCAATGTAAATGATTACCGCAAATTACTGGTAGATATAGTAGGGGTACACAATGCATGGTTTTTATATGATGATTTTTATACCGTTAACAAAAAAGATATTCCGGCAGGTGAGATAGCGCTTTATGCCGATTGTAAACAGGATGCCTTATCATATGACCTAACACCCCATCCGGTTTACTTATCGGGTTTGTTTAAAGTAATATTGGATTTGGATTACGACCAGCAGTTTGGCGACCTGAATAATGGCGAATTGCAGGTTTTAAATCCCACATCCGCTAAGTTTAAAGGGGGCGATGTAAGTCTATCCGTTATTTTTCCGGTTTGGGATGACCCGGGCGTAGCCGCCTTATTATCCGCTGATCCGGCCTCAATTACCGGTGTGAACACCAGCTTCCCTGCAGGAAACAACATTACTATAATCATTAATTTTAAGTATACATCGGGCGGCTCAAATCATTCAGCTACGCTTACCGGTATCATTGCTATTGATCTGCAGCCATCGGGCCAGCAGGTGCTGGTAGCAGATGTACAGGGCTTTTTTAGCACCGATTTTACCACACAGGTACTTAACCTGTACGTGTTAAAGATCCAGCAGTCAAAACGCATTGTTCAAACCGCTATACATACACTGAATGAAAACCGGAACCTGTGCGAGGATTTTGTAAGTGTTACTACCATAAAAGATGAAGAGATAGCTATTTGCTGCGACATAGAAGTATCGCCATTAGCCGATATGGAAGAGATACAGGCCAAGGTATTTTACGCTATTGAAGAATATATGAACCCATCGGTAAACTTTTATCTGCTAAGCGAACTGCAGGATAAAGGTTACACTACCGACACGATATTTGAAGGGCCTGTTTTGCAACATGGCTTTATTGATACCGCCGAACTGGAACAAACCCAGCTGCGCCAGGAAATATATGCATCTGATATCATCAGCCTGATCATGGATATTGATGGTGTACAGGCCGCGCGTAACTTCATGATGACCAAATACGGAGCCGACGATAAACCGGTTCCCGGTCAAAGCGGTAAAAACTGGTGCATGCCGGTTACCTCCGGTTGCAAGCCAGTGTTTTCAGAAACCAAGTCAAAACTCCTGTTCTATAAAAATCAGTTCCCTTATTTACCATCACTGGCCGAAGTTCGCGACACCTTAAAATGGCTGCGCGCGGTAAAGGCCCGTAATAAGCTATCGGGGCATACTGATGACCTGGCCATTCCTACAGGTAGTTATGCCTCTTTAGATAATTATACCTCTATTGAATATCTTTTCCCCCAAACTTATGGCATTGGGAATGCCGGGCTGCCCTTCACTGTAAGTGAAGAAAGAAAAGCGCAGGCCAAACAACTCCAGGCGTATTTATTACTGTTTGACCAGTTATTGGCCGATTTCTTTTCGCAACTGAATGGTGCAAAGGAGCTTTTCTCAACCGATAAGATAGTACAAACTTATTATGCACAGTTTTTAGGGGATATCAAGAATATCCAGCCTATCTATAAAATAGATGGATCAGCGAAAACCATTGAGCAACTGGTTATGCAAAACCAGGATTCAACTGCAGCTACGGTGAACAACTGGCAAAAATTATATGAATCGAAGGAAGTTTTTGCTGACAGGCGCAACCGTTTCCTTGATCACTTGATGAGCAGGTTTGGTGAGTCATTTAACGAATATGTTTTGCTCAATTATTCGCTTGATTATGCTACCCAAAAAGAAACTCATATAACCCCGGCCAATCTGATAGATAGTAAGATATCCTTTTTAAAAGACTATCCCGTTATCAGCTATCAAAGAGGCAGGGCATTCAATTATTTTCCATCAAAGCCCGATTTTACAGTTGATACCACCAAATTATGGGATACGGACAATGTATCAGGCTTAGAAAAAAAGCTATGCCATTTAGGAGGTATCGATAATTATTATCGCCGATTTTTGTATTGCATTGGTAACGCCACCATCACCACCACAAATGATACACCTGCTAAATTCCAGTTTGTATTCAGCAATCAACATGGGGCAACGCTTACCTCCGTAACGGCTTATGCCACAAAGAATGATTTGAACAATGCATTGCCGGCATTTATGGATCTGGTATTGGCCGGCCAAAATTACACTATTAAACAAACCGGTAGCAACTGGAATATTTATGTTGCTGATGATGGCGGCAATAACCTGGCTGTAAGTAATGATTTTTCATCGCAACAGGATGCTAATACTGCATTGACTCTGTTTATAACAGAGTTCAATACGGAGTGCGATGCAGATGGGCTTCACCTGATTGAGCATCTTTTATTAAGGCCTCGCAACAACCAGTTTAAGTTTGCGCCCGTATGTTTGGATCCCAATTGCGATTTCTGTGGCGAACAGGATCCTTATTCATTCAAAATGTCGGTCGTGTTGCCTTACTGGCCGGTGCATTTCCGCAGTATGGCTTTCAGAAATTACTTTGAAGATATTGTTAGGCAGGAAGTACCGGCTCACACCATGGTAAAAGTTTGCTGGATAAATGATCAGTCGCTTTTTGATTTTGAGAATGCTTATAAAACATGGATAACAGCCCTGGCAAATTATTCATTTGATAATACAACCATAAATAACCTGCAAACGGCAAATGACACATTGGTACAACTGCTGTTTAATTTACATAGTGAATACCCGGTAGCTACTTTGCACGATTGTGATGAAAGTAAGGATACCAACCCGGTAATGCTGGGCAAAACCATTTTAGGATCTTTAAAAAATTGATATATGGCAAATCCAATGGAATACATCGTATTCGAACCAGATCAGGTGCTTACCAACGATCACCTCAATGAAACTTTTAACTACCTTGATCAGCAAAACCGCTGGACACGCAACAAGCTGATAGGTATTGGCATTGTTTGCGGACTGGATATTGTGCTTAATCCCGGAGTTATTGAAATTACCAAAGGCTGCGGAGTTACCTCACAAGGGTATTTAATTACACAGGATACCACCCAATATACCTATTATGTGCCTTATCCGGCCATTGAGATGCCCAATGACCTGCCATTTGTTTATGACAAAGGTGATCTGCCCTTTTATAAACCATTTTGCACTGGTAAAGATATCTGGTTATTGTTATCAGATGATCAGTTTAACAATCTGGAAAGCGCGCAAAAGTTAAACGCAAAAACCCTGTCGTCTGCGGCTATTAATTTAAGTGATTATGTGGTTGTGCTATTTCTGGAAGCCAGGGAAACTGATCTTAAGAACTGCGATACACAGGATTGTAATAACAAAGGGGAGAAGATGGCCTTTCAGGTTAAGCCTTTACTTGTCGCCAAAAAAGATTTGCCGGATACAAGTACTACTCCCGCCATCAAAGCAGTGTCAAGAGCCAAAACCGCGCTTAAGGAAGTTAAACTAAGCGGAATTGCACTCAAAGAAGCAAATGTGAATTTGCCATATCAGATACAGTTAAAACGCTTTAATGTACCTTATACTGATCTGAAAACTACAGATGATGTATTGGATGCATTTGTAAAACTTGTTGATGATGCTACCTTAACCCAGGTGTCAGCTGCTTACAATAATTGCTATACTAAGTACAGTTCAGTTTTAAAAGTAAGCTCAAACCCGTTCATCACACTGACAGACGATCTGAAGAAATACCGCGCGCTGATCCTGAAACAGAGCCCGGTACTCATTGAGTATTTTTATGATTTTATTGATGACCTGATAAAAGCCTATTATGAGTTTTTAATAAAAGTATCAAACATCATTTCAACTTGTTGCCCCGATGAAAACCTGTTCCCCCTCCATTTAATTCTGGGCGATGCTTCGCTGGCTACCAATGCTTATGTAAGGGATAGCTATCGCAACTATTTTATTTACTCTCCTTTGTTTTCAAAAATGGGTACCGAATCGGCCGAGGTGATCTTGTTGTTTAAACGTATGATGCTATTGGTGAGTAATTTTATAGCTCAAAGTAAAGGGATATTAAGCCAAACAGCCATAAGGATTACCCCGAGCCAGTACGAGTTTCCACCACTTTCTGAAAGGGCTATCCCATATTATTATACTGTAAACAAAGCAGGCAATGAATTATATAAATCATGGAGCCATTATAAAACCAGCCATGGCTATGCCGATTTTAATTTAAGTTATAATGCCAATCTGTATAACACTAATACCGCTATGGTAAAGCCGCTTTTGTATGATATTGAACCCTATAATTTCTTCAGGGTTGAAGGGCATATCGGGCAAAACTATCAAACCGTTTTATCCAACATTCTTAACCAGCGTTTAAATTATAACCTGCCTTTTGATGTGGTAGCTATTTCTGCTGAACAGTTAAGCGGCACGGCAACGCTGCCTAACTGTAACATTCGGGATCTGGAAACAGATTATGACCTTATAGTTAGCGAAGCAATGTGTAAGATACATGTTACCTTTTGCTTTATTTCAAAAATGCCTTATACGCCAGCCAGAACACCTACAACCCCACCGCCACCCGGAGTTATATCAACGGCGCCTGCGGCAGATGCTATAAAATTCTCGGATTTTAAATTACAGGCCGCCTTTGGCGTAGAACCGTTAATGTTACTGAGCAAAGCTTATAAAAAAGGTGATTTTTTACGCAAATATTGCCCGGCCCAGCCCAATACTATCGGTAGCGGATATTTAAGTTCATTAAGTAATACAGGTGTATTTACCAACCCGGTAACTATAAATTCAAATGATCCGCTTACTGCTATTTATTATTACTTTTTCCAGTTTATTGATACAGTTGAGGAATTGATGTATACTTTAAATACTAATACTATTTCTGGTATTGATATGGATAAGTTTGAAGTGCTATATCAAAATTATATACGGTACACCACTTTGGCCATTAATTCATTAATAGCCCTCACGGTAAAAAACACAGGTAATGCAAATAGTACAGCGATAACATTCATTGAAGATTATCAACTGGATCTTTTAGTTGAAGAGTTTGGAGTATTAACCAACATCTGTATTGATGAACGTTTACAGGTATTAAAGAATGAATACACCAACAGGCTTACTCAATATCTGCAGCAACTTACCTTTTTAAATTATTACAAAAACCATCCTGGTCTTGAACATAAAGCAGGCGTACCCAAGGGAGGTACACTGGTACTGGTTTATAAAAATATACCTGCAACCGTCCCGGGGCGTACATTTAATGATGCTGGTGCAGTTATAACAGATACACCAATTGCCAGGGCTGCAGATGTAGCGAGTGAAAAAAGAAGAATGATGGCTGCCGCCCCTGCAGAAAAGGCCCGCGTTGCTACAGCAGCAGATCTGGATGAAAATACCATTAACAGATTTAAAAAGATCCTCACTGATAGTAAGGATGTGTCTGAATCAGAAAAACAGAGCCTTATAAACGCTTTAGTAGGACGGGCCGCGACAACCTCCAAATATCAGGTAGCCAATGGCGCTGTTATTGCAGATTTTTATATTCCATATCTGTGCTGTTCGGATTGTCCGCCGGTAGCCTATATTATGTCTGAGAAAGAGCCACCTCCGCCAGTGCAGAAAAAGCCTACCATTACCATGGAATCAACTTTTTGTGATAATGATGCTAATCCCGGACCAATTAAAGTATCTGAACCCAACGGCACTTTTAATACGGTACCAGGGCTTGATGGTAAAAACCTAACCTTTACTCCGGCAACCGCGGGGAAGGGCAAATACTCCATAATTTATACTGTAAATGGCGTTAGTTCTGATCCGTTTGAAGTTACCGTACTTCCTACTCCTGGTAACGAGTTTACATTTGATTCGGGCATTACTGATAATGTTATAATGGCAAAATTTATTCCAAAAGATCAGGATGCCAGCTTTACTTATAAATGGAATTTTGATCCGGACTGGATAGTACAGGATATATCACCAGTGGGCATTGCTGCCGTAACCATAAAATTTGACCCAAGAGCCGGTGAAAAGGAAGTTAAGGTAACACTAATGGTATCAAATGGAAATTGCCACCAATCAGAGGAGAATGTTAAAATTCTGCATATTTCTGCTAATGGTTTATTTGAACCCAATATAGATCCGGTTAAAAGCGCAGGAAGAGTCGAAAAGCTTGTTAGTAGAAAGAAGAAAAAATAAACTGTTTAATAGTCTATAAATAATTTCAGATGTCGAGGCATATTATTCATAAGCAAAAGGTCACGTTGAACCTTCCCAAAAAGGAGGAGGCGTTTGCTTTTCAAAATCGCGTGAGTGCGTTGATGCAAAATGAATTACCCGGCAATATGGAGGCTGTTTTTGATGAGCTGTTCCCGTCTGACGATGTTATACGTATTGATACTTTGAAGCTCGATTTGGGGTACATAAATCCGCAAAATTTTGAACAGGAATTTAAAGACCATTTTATTGAAGAGTTGCGCAAAAATCTATCATCAAAAAAGGATAAGTTAAATGATGCCAATAGTGAAGAGGTATTGAGCGGTGTACAGTCGTTGGTAAAATCCTTTATTTACTTTCTCGAACATGGTCATCTGCCCTGGTATAGTTCTGTAAAAAGAATAACCGATTGGGAAAATGAAATTTTGGAAGGTTTTGCCGGAAATAAAAATCAATATCTCTTTAACTGGTTACGCGATAATTATAAAGCTAAACCAGTTGTGTTACAAAGACTTATTTTGCAGTTTACAGATGATTTTGTAGAAAAGTTATTATTAGCCATTGCTCCCGAAACAGATGAAGGATGGGGGCTTATTTACGATGATCTTAGTGTTGTAATTAGCAATTGCCTAAAGAAACATCCCTCCGTTCGTGATGAAGTATGGAAGTACATTTTCTATGCTTTATTAAACGATCCTATTTTATGGAACAATACTGCTTTATCAGGCTCCGAAGATATGGAATTGGTTTTTAGGGCACTAAAATTACTGGCTGATCATTTCAATATATCCGAGAATGATATTACAGCATCCAAAGAAACTGAGATAAATAAGCAGCTTAAAACAAACATAGTTAAAAGTGCTTTTAAGGAGCTTAAACTTTTCATGACAGCACAGGAAAGGCCAGGGCAGGATAGGGTTGAAGGTAAGGTTAAAGATAAGGTTAAGGGTAATTACACTGTAGAGGATCAGAAAAACACGGAGATAAACAAGCTCGATAGAGACGGGAATGGATTGTCAAAGCAAGAAGAAGCCGATCAGGCTCATAAGTTTAATCAAAATGGAAATAAACCGAACCAGGCTAACCAAAACTATATTAATGAAAAAGGTGATAAAGCCCCTCATTCCTCATTAAAAAATAATAAGCATACCAGTACCGACCATGAATTATATATAAAAAGCTGTGGAATAGTAATACTGCATTATTTCCTGGCTCCCTTTTTTACAGGCCTAAAATTATTGGCTGATGGCAAATTTATTGATGACACAGCACACCAACGGGCTGTATTACTACTTCATTATTTAGCAACAGGCAATGTTGAAGTTGCTGAATTTGACCTGATACTTCAGAAAATTTTATGCGGCTACCCACTAGATGAAACCTTACCGGCCTCCATAGTATTAAGCAAGAAAGAAAAAATGGAATCGAAGAAGTTATTGGAGGCTATCATAGATCATTGGACACCCTTGAAAAACACCTCAGTTGATGGTTTGCGCAATACATTTTTTGAACGTGATGGCAAATTAACAACAAAGGAAAATGGCTGGTTACTAATGGTTGAACAAAGAACGGTTGATGTGCTGTTAGGCAAACTTCCATGGGGCTTTTCAACCATTCGCCTGCCGTGGATGGAACAAATATTAAACGTAGACTGGTATTAAAAAAGATGGGAATGTTTACAAATGAATTCATAAAAAACGGCACAAGTGCCGTACATGTCGTTGATGACGGCAAACAGGCCCCTTTTTTTAAACCTGCTATTCAGCGGCAGGAGGAGGCAACGCCGCAACAGTTAAATAAACCCTGGTCAAAAGAATTGCTTACTATTATTGTTTATGATGATGATTATAAAGGTAATTGCTTTGGCAGCGCTACACCCGGTGAAAGTTCAGGGTTAAGTACTTGTATGAAATGGCCATCGTGCCGGAGCTTTAATATCCCCTTAAGGGTTGAGTTTTTTGTTGACAGGATTAGCTCGCCTCATGCACAACCTTTTCAGCCAGGGCCTGTAAGTATTGATATTACGTTTACACCAACTGGTAAGCCCGCAAATGTATTATACCATTCAACCGATACTAAGCCTGTATATAATGGGCCTAATCTGATACTTGAACCATCATTTGGTAAAGTTTTTCCTGTTAATATTGATACTGATGGACAATTAAATGTTACAGCAACCTTGCATGATGCAGACTCCGGGGTGGATGTAATATATCGTGATTCGGCCCGGTTTGTTATTTTATGTTCTTAAAAGTAAAGCTTATGGAAATGACTTCGCTTATACCCGGTAATCATCAGAACGAAAAAAGAGGAGCGCTTTGTCAACCTAACAACAGGACATCTTTTTTTAAACCCCTTATACAGCCTAAACTTACGGTTAATGAACCTGGTGACCGTTATGAGCAGGAGGCCGATTCCATGGCCGACCGCGTTATGCGTATGATTATGCCATCAATGGCCGGGGCGGCATTTTTTCAACCAAACCCTTTAACTGTTCAGCGTAAATGCCAGCATTGTGAAGAAGAAGAAAAATTGCATCGCAAGGAAAACTCAGCTAATGAAGTTCAGGGAAGTAATGAACTCGATAGCTATGTTGGATCATTCGGTTCATCGGGGCAGGCCCTGCCCGAAAGCAGCCGTCAGTTTTTTGAACCACGTTTTAATCAGGATTTTTCAAATGTACGCGTCCATACCGATTCTGTGGCCGCTAAATCGGCACAATCCATAAATGCCCTGGCTTATACCACAGGCAATAGTATTGTTTTTAACAGCGGGCAATACTCGCCCGAAAGTGACAGCGGCAAAAGGTTAATGGCTCATGAGCTTACCCATGTGGTACAACAGGGGAGTGGTGTGGCTACCAAAAGGATCCAGCGTGCCGGAAACCCCGCTGCAATACCCCCAATGGCATGTGATGTTGCCAATACAAGCCCATCGCCAAGTGTGTTAAGTTCTTCATTTCAAACATCTTCATCAACATTAACACCAGCGCAGAGAACTGATATAGCTAATTTTATTGCAAGCTGGAGTGCCAGCGGAGGTACTGATGTCTTACGTGTAGATGGTTATTCAAGTACGCCTGGTACCGACGAATTGAATTGGCAACTATCATGTTCAAGGGCGTTATCAGTAGCAAACGAGCTTCGTAATAACGGTGTTCCTGATAGCTTAATTACCATATTTGCACATGGCGAAACCAATGAATTTGGTTCGCAATTAAATAACCAGGTAGCTAATATCAGTATGTCGGGAACACCAGTTCCTGCACCAGCACCTGCTCCGGTTCCAGCACCAGCACCTGCTCCGGTTCCAGCACCTGCTCCGGTTCCAGCACCAGCACCTGCTCCGGTTCCAGCACCTGCTCCGGCTCCAGCGCCTGCACCAGCTCCAGCGCCTGCCACAGCTGCTGTGTTTTCTGAAGATCCTGCTCAACAATTTGCCGGATATGATGATTCTGTCGCGCCCAATTGGTTAGTTGTTCCTGTTACCGAACGCCGCATAGCAAGAGTTACCGTAACTCCTGCCGGTTCTGTTCCAACTTTTGTAAGTGATACACCTGGTGTGGCAACGGTAACTGCCACTGCCACAGGAATATCGGTTAATGGAATTAGTGCAGGTGTAGCCAATATTACAGCAATGGCAGGAGCTACTGTACTTGCTACATTGCGTATATCAGTTAAAAGCCAGCTTAATAGAAGTGTTGCATTCCATTATGTTTGTGATTCTGCCGCTGCGGCAGCCGGCGGCCCTCATTGTTCTGACCATACCCCTGCTGCCAATGTTATGCAGGCTTTGCTCAACAATGTTTGGCAACTTCAATCAAACGTAATGTTTACCGGTGGTGCAAGTAATGATGTTGTAGCTCCCGGCGATCTTGGTGCCCAGGTAGATAGCAATGGCAGTGGTGGTGGTGAAATGGCTACTGTTACTGCTTTAGGCTCGGGTGTAAATTATAACGTATTTCGTGTTGGAGATCTGACATCCCCGGTTTGCGGTGGGGATCATCGTTGCAGCGGAGGAATAACCAATGGAGGTAATACATTGATTGCTGATGCTCCTTGCGCGGATGGGCTGGGACTTCCACATGAAGCAGGGCATTTTCTGGGACTTGGGCATGGCAGTGGGTTTATCATGTCCCCTTGTTTAACACCAAGGCCCAGCAGACGTGTTAGTAAAGCAATGACAGATATTGTAAACCCTTAATCATCAATTTACTTTTTTTAGATGAAAAATTCACTCCCTGCATATCATCCTCCTGAAACAAACCCTTTAATAAATAAGGCGAATGATTTTTTTTTCCAACCCAAACTGTCCATAAATCAACCCAACGATATTTATGAACAGGAGGCTGATCACATGGCCGACCGGGTTATGCGCCTGAGTGAACCTACGCTGAATGACAACACTTTTTTTAAGCCATCCTTAACAACTGTTCAGCGCAAATGTCAGCATTGTGAGGAAGAAGAAAAATTGCATCGTAAGGAAAGTTCGGCTGGAGAAGTACAGGGAGGTAAAGAGCTCGATAGTTACGTTGGATCATTAAGCTCATCAGGGCAGGCCCTGCCCCAAAGTAGCCGAAGCTTTTTTGAGCCGCGTTTTGGTCAGGATTTTTCAAGTGTACGTATTCATACTGATTCTGTAGCTGCGAAATCTGCACAATCCATCAATGCCCTGGCTTATACTACCGGTAGTAATATAGTATTTAACAGCGGCCAGTATTCGCCCGATAGTGAAAGCGGTAAAAAATTGATGGCACATGAGCTAACTCATGTGGTACAGCAATCTGCAACAAATTTATCTAATGTTCAAAGAATAACTTGTCCCGAAGGCGCGACAGCACCTGCTACGGTTGCACCGGGAGTAAGAAATGATATTGATACAAGAGCTCAAAACATAATAGACAGGGCCGCTGATGCCACCGTGCCCATAGCAACCAGAGCTACCCGTGCAGTAAGTGATATCGTTTGTGCTTACTATCCGCAGGATTCAGGCAAGGTTAGAAATATAACCTATGTTAGTGCTGAAGCGGGGCTTCATACCCAATCTGTAGGTTCAGGAGCCGCAACTCAGGGTGATATTGATGTGGGTGATTATTTTGTAAATAATATCAGTCAAACATCAATTGCGAGGAGAGTGCTCCAAACAGGGCATGAGCTTGATCATATAGGTCAATATAGAACAGGGCTTGCAGGCAGGCCACATCAAGATGAAAGGGAGTTCCTTGCTTTTTACCACAATGCCATAGCAGATGAATTTGCAGGAACCAGGCGCATGGCCGACAGTATGCGTAAAACTATTATTGATCAGGCATTAGGTTATTATTATTGCCTTGATCAAACATTACAACAAACACACCAAACAAAGCAACAGGAACTATTAACAAAGCGACAAACTGTTAATGGTACAAGAGGTAATGCGCCAACAAACCCTCCAACAGCCTGTGCAAGGCAGCATTAAATTAAACTAAATAACATATGGGGGATTATCCCCAGGCCAAATTAAGTATATAATGAGTTTTTTCAATTCAAAAATTAATAAGTATACTGCAGTGCAGAGCAGCGGGCATAAGCCATTTTTTCAGACAAAACTCACCATTAACCAGCCCAATGATATTTACGAGCAGGAGGCTGATACTATGGCCGACCGGGTTATGCGCATGACTGATCCTACAATGAATGGTAATGCTTTTTTTAAGCCATCATTAACAACTGTTCAGCGTAAATGCCAGCATTGTGGGGAAGAAGAAAAACTGCACCGCAAAGAAAGCTCTGGCGCTGAAGTACAGGGAAGTAACGAACTGGATAGCTATGTAGGATCTTTAGGCTCATCAGGGCAGGCTTTGCCTGAAAGTAGCCGCCAGTTTTATGAACCTCGTTTTGGTCAGGATTTTTCAAAGGTACGTATCCATACCGACTCGGTGGCTGCAAAATCTGCGCAATCCATTAATGCACTGGCTTACACAACAGGGAATAATATTGTTTTTAACAGCGGCCAGTATTCGCCTGAGAGCGAAAGCGGAAAGAAATTAATGGCCCATGAGCTGACACATGTAGTACAGCAAAAGGGATCAAATGACTTACTTAATAAGGCTGATAATCCTTCTTTAAGCAAGAGTTCAACATCATTATTAATGAGATCAGTTCCAGACGGTGTTGATGCAGCTGCTGATACGGCATGGATATTAGAAATTCGCCGTCAATCGGCTTTCCGTATGTCGTTGTCATATACAAAGTATCGGGCGGCTATATCAACGATACAAGAGGAAATGGATAAAAAGCAAGCCCAACCAACTTTACTTGAACAGCTTATATCCCTCGCAATTGGATCTTTAGCCCCTGGAATTGCAGGTGCTTTTTTACCCCGGATAAGAGACGGGTTAAAAGGCGTAGCCAGTACGGTAATAGGTGCAGTACTTAAAGGGAAAGATGAAGCAGCAATAAATGCATATATAAAAGCTGAAGCATTGGCAGATAAATATATTGATCTGGATGGTAAAACAGCAAAAGATGGATATCTTGCTCTTCTTGATAATGCCAGGAAGCATGCCACAACACTGGCGCCAGGTACCGGAAAATCATTGCCGGCAAAACAGTTACTAATACAATTTTCTGAAGCATATTCACAGGAACTGGATCAGATAAATGCCAAAATAGGTCAATCTGAAGAGCGTGCTGCACTAATGGGTGTGTATGCTGCATTTGATCCGGCAGTTGCAACTGAGGGGGTATATGTTGCTCAAATACGCGACCTTGTAAGCAAGCATGAAGAAATAGTTAAATATGCGGCAAATGAAACGGCTGGAGCATTTAGTAATGCATTTGATTATCACCGAATTATAATGCTTGAAGCTTATAATGTAAAAAAACCGGCCCTGATTGAATATTCCCCGATAAGTATCGCCGCGTCAAAAAAGGATTACTGGAAATTTATAAAATGGGTTTCACCTGAAGTTGAAGGCACTGCTATAGCTGCAGGTAAAACCCAGGAGGAGGGAAGTAATTTCAAAAAACAGATTGGCCTTCAGGAAGTTAAAGCCGATGATCCTTATGACAGTTCTTTTGGGCTGCCTATACAGGGACATATCGATAACCCTATTTCAGAAGGAGATAGGATTGTGGAGATAGATGCGTGGGGCAAACTCAGGTTGTGTCATGTAAAAGTTGAAGCAGATGGAGGGAAATTTATAAGTTGGATCGGGCCAGATGACGAGGCATTTGCCCGTATTGAGGGTGGTCGCCAACCAGGAGGGCTAATTCGGATGAATGCCGACAAGATTAAAGACAAAAAACAACCGTAATTGACGGAATAAGGAATATGTATATGAAACAATGGATGATATTTTGAAATGAATTTAGTTAAAGGAAAAGTTGATCAGGGCCTCCTTAGTACTATCCGGCAGGATAAACAAGCCATTCCTTTCTTTCAACCCAAGCCATCTGTAAATCAGGCATACGATGGGCAAGGGGCTGATAAAGTAATGCGCACACCCATCGGCGATTCGGAGAAAAATACTTTTTTTAAGGCTGATCCCAATTTGGTTCAAAGGGAGGATGATCCAACTAAAACCCTTACCGAAGGTGCCTCAGTTGTTAAGGATGAATTAAGTAATAAACCAGGTTTTGACGAATGGAAGGATCAGCAAACAGATGCCCTGAAAAAAGCAGTATGGGATACACAACCTACAGGGTTTAAAGCTGGTATAATTGGCTTTGGTTTAAGCTCACTGGGCATATTAGGCTCCGTAATTGCATCTGATCCAGGATTCAGGGCGGATACTATAAAGTTACTGGACGATAAAAATATTACCTTACCTCTTTCCCTTATCCCGCATCATGAGTATTTCCCGTTATCATCGTTCAAGTACAAATTACCTCAGGCTACGGGAGCACCTGTTACTTTTGACACAGAGTTTGAGTTTAAACCATACCTGGACATGATGCATGAAAAATGGAGCTTTATACCTAAAACAGATCTTACATTGGGTTTAAGCAGTGGTTATTCTGCCCAAAGCGGTTTTGGACTTACCGGCGGGTCTATCAAACTAAAATTTGGCGGTGGCATTATTGATTTGCAAGGATTTGTTAACCAGACATTGCCTGCCACACCTATGCTGGTTAGCAATCCCGGAGAATCGCCGATGTGGATAATGAGAACACTTCCCGGGCAGTTTGATGATCAATTACCCAAAGGAAGTGGCGTTTTTTTAACTGTGGATGTTTTGCGTTTACCCGAACTTTTTAAACACGATGAACCAAAGAAGTCAGATATACAGCGAAAAGCTACTGATAATGACCAAAATACGATCAATGCCTATGTTTCAAAAGAGGGGGAAGAAAGTAATCCCATTGAAGTTACTAATGCCGAAACGCTTGACAATGGCGGTGTAAAGAAAGATGGTGGTACCGATGAAGTTAACCCAACTGTAATCAAGGCCAGTACAGGCCCAAGCTGCAATCCGCAGGGAGTAACAATTGATGAGTTTTTAAAACAAGCAGGTAATACAGATGACTCATTTGGAAAAACCACCTTGAACAGGGGCGATGTAACCAACCCTGAAGTTGTTTTAACAAACGGAGTCTTACAAAAAACAACCGCAGGTATGCCGGTGAGTTCATTTTATTTATTGCCACAGACGTTTAAAGACAAAGGTAGTGTGATTATTCAGGATGGCGGCGCGGGAGAAGAGCATCATTTTTGCCCTAAAGGCACTTATGATAAATATTGGCAGATCACCCAATCAGGTTCAGATAAAATTAAAGAAGGAGAACAAGAGCACTGCAATGATTTTACGCTGGCGTTTAATTTAAGCTTAGCCAAATTCAGAGATGCTGTAAATGCTGCCGCCGGTCAAAAATTTGCATCAGATGCACTGGCCAAAGCCTCCCTGGAAAAACAAACCGGTGTTCATCCCGATCAGTGGAACAATTATTTCTGGTGCTTGGCCAGTAAAACAAAAGAAAGAGATAGCCAAAAATGGCATTCTCCAAAATCAGTAAGAACCAGGGTTGATGAACATTGTCAAAAAGCGATTACGCCTTTAAGCGCGGGTAATTTACCCGATATAGGACAACATCCATCCGCAGAGATCATAAAGGATTGTGATATAAAAAAATAAATAACTAATAACGTATAATGCAAACTCAATCTATAACTGATTCTTTTGAAGTCCTGAATCAGGTGATTCACAACCGACTGCAATCTCATTTTAATAATGCAGATGCCATTTTTCCTGCAGTTAAAGTAGAGGATGATGGCAGCCCCCTGAACGGGTTTATCATTAAGCATCAGTTACCGCTCGAAGAGTACATTATACTGTTAACCGCTTTGGTGCCACATTTAAAAGCCACCTTTTTTGAAAATATTATACAGGAGTTTTTACCGCAAGGGGGCGATTTTTCTGAGTTTGGAGGCGTAAAGGGTAACAACCACCGTGGATTATTGCCAACCGGCGAAACCGCGCAATTTATAATAGCCGGCAATGATATAGAAAAACGCATTTCTGTTCAGTATTTGCTTACCAGCGGAATACTGGCTAAACATGGGATGCTATCCCTGGAACCGGTAAAAGATGGCGAACCATTAATGAGCGGTCGTATTATACTTGATCAGGAATTGGTAACCCGTTTAATAACGGGTACGGAGGCTACACCAAAATTCAGCCCGGATTTCCCTGCAAAAAATATAACTACCGCCATGACCTGGGATGATCTTGTGTTGAATAATTATACCCAAAATCAACTTAATGAGATCATGGTATGGGTGCAGCACAATGATACCCTGATGCAGGACGAGATATTAAAGCGAAAGATAAAACCAGGTTATCGCGCGCTTTTTCATGGCCCCTCAGGAACTGGTAAAACATTAACAGCAACCTTGCTTGGCAGGCATTTAAATAAAGAAGTATACCGTATTGATCTGTCGCAGGTGGTGAGCAAGTATATCGGCGAAACAGAAAAGAACCTTGAAAAGGTATTTGTTAAAGCCGAAAATAAGAATTGGATATTGTTTTTTGATGAAGCCGATGCCCTGTTTGGCAAGCGCACCAATGTGCAAAACTCGCATGACAGATATGCCAACCAGGAAGTGAGTTATTTGCTCCAGCGCATTGAGGATTTTCCAGGTTTACTGATCCTGGCATCAAATTTAAAAAGCAATATGGACGACGCGTTTTTGAGACGTTTTCACACTATCATCCACTTTGCCATACCTAATGCCTTTGAACGGCTAAAATTATGGGAAAAGGCATTCCCTGCTTCATACAAGCCCGAACCTGATATTAATTTACGTGAACTGGCCGACAAATATGAACTGAACGGCGCGGCCATATTGAATATTATTCATTATGCTGCTCTGCAATCCATCTCAAGAAACGACAAATACATACGTAATGATGATTTAGTGGAAGCAATAAGGAAAGAATACCGTAAAGAAGAACGTACAATGGCCTAATCAATAATCATTACATATCATTAAATACTTAAACCATTAATCAGGAGGACAAATCATGGCTTTAGCTCAATTTCGTATTTATACACCACAGGACTTTCAAAAATACCTGATGAACACTGATTTTTCAAGGGAGATCAAGGTTATACAGAACCATCATACCTGGGAACCTAATTACAAATCATTAAGCCCAAGTCATGGAGAAATGTACTGGCTGGAGTCGATGCGAAATTATCATATCAAAGATAACGGATGGAGCGATCTTGGTCAAAACATTACTACGTTCCCATCAGGGAATATTGGTTTATGCCGACCTATAGATATTACACCTGCCGGCATCTTTGGGGCTAACACGGGCGCCATATGTATAGAAAATTTGGGAAATTTTGACGCAGGCCACGACAAAATGACCCAGGAGCATAAAGATGCCATTGTGTTTCTAAATGCGGCGCTTTGTATAAAGTTCAACCTTGAACCGATAAAAGAACAGGTGGTTTACCACCACTGGTTTGACAGAACAGGTAAAAGGTTTCCTGAGAGTAAAGTAAACAATAATCAGGTTGGCGGCGAGCAGAAAACCTGTCCGGGTACTGCCTTTTTCGGAACTAATACTATCACTTCGGCCGAAGCTAACTTTTTCCCTTTAATTGATAGTAAGATCAAACAGATGAATGGCACACCTGAAACAGTATCTTTAAAAGTAAATGCAGATGTATTGAATGTGCGTTCGGGGCCGGACAAATCATTCCCGGTTGTTCATACACTTACTAAGGGTACACAGGTAACAGTTTTTGCCATTACTGATGAATGGAGTAAAATAAGTGATTCAACTGAAAATTGGGTGTTTAGCTCTTATTTATCATAGAACAGTTTTAACTTAAAAACACAGAAATCATGGTGGAATTTTTTAAAGCAACCCCATTTTTAAGCTGGCTACTTAACTGGTAATAATATTATCGGTTAAGTAGCATATTCCCGCTGATACTTATTCCGGTAATCAATAGGTGATAAGCCGGTTATGCGCTTAAATGTAGTACGGAATGCCTTGGTATCGGTATAGCCCACGTTATACATTACCTCGTTCACGTTTTCGCGCGAGGTTTCCAGGCTTACTTTGGCAGCCTCAATCTTTACACGCTGTATATATTCTGCTACGGTATTGGCTGTCGCTTTTTTAAACCTGCGTTCCAGGTTTCTTCGGCCCAGTGCAAACATAGATGCTAACTGCTCTACAGTGATCCTGTCCTGATAATTCTTCTCAATAAACTCCTGTGCCTTTTTTATAGGATCATCGGCATGGTCTTTTTGACCCTGGAAAATTATAAATGACGATTGGTTATTACGTTCCATTTCAATAGCAAATACCTTTGCGCTTAAAATGGCTATATCACGACCGGCAAATTTTTCTATCAGGTATAAAATAAGGTTCAAGTAGGAGAAGGCTCCGCCGCTTGAATAAAGGCCCTGCTCATCGGTAATGATTTTTTCTGTAACCAGATTAACTTCGGGAAACATTCTTCTGAATTCATTAGCTGCCATCCAGTGCGTAGCGCATTTTTTGCCATTTAATAAACCGGTTGATGCCAGTAAAAATGCACCCATACATAAACTGGCCACTTCGGCGCCGTTATTATATTGTTCGGTTATCCAGGGTAAAAATTCTTTATTATTTTCAACTTCTACACTGATATCACCATCAATTGCAGGAATAATGATCAGGTCGGTTTTTTGGACCTCACCAATTGTTTTATTAGCATTAACAGTGAATAAACCACCGCTAACGGGTGTTTCTTTGGTAAGCCCTACCAGCTCAACCTTAAAAATGGGTTCTTTGCCGGCAGCCATAAAAAACTGGTTTACCTGGGTAAACAATTGGCGCGAACCTTCCAAACTTCCAAGGATGGCTCTCTTAGGAACCAATATTGATATATGTCTCATATAGATAAATAGGTTTTGTAACTTAGTCGTAATCAGCCCCTAAAATAGCCGCATTAACACCGTATTCAATATGCCAATGTAACCTTAATTTTACAGGAGTAATAATTATTAACCTAAAATAAATCAATCATCATGAAAAAGACAAAAATTATTTACTGGATTTTTACGGGACTATTTGCATTCTTTATGCTGGGTTCAGCAATACCAGATGCACTTGTTATGCCTGTAGCCGTGGGCGGTTTCAAGGAAATGGGGTATCCTGTTTACCTCATTCCATTTTTAGGTGTCGCTAAAATATTGGGAGTGATAGCCATTTTAATCCCTGGTTATCCCCGTATTAAAGAGTGGGCTTATGCCGGGTTAACATTTGATCTGATTGGTGCTACCTATTCCATTATCAACTCCGGTAAATCTATTGGTAACTGGGCGCCTATG
This sequence comes from Mucilaginibacter lappiensis, assembly GCF_050433765.1. Classification (GTDB taxonomy): domain Bacteria; phylum Bacteroidota; class Bacteroidia; order Sphingobacteriales; family Sphingobacteriaceae; genus Mucilaginibacter; species Mucilaginibacter lappiensis_A. The sequence continues at coordinate 584,159 of NZ_JBNPWP010000001.1, forward strand.
TTTATAATACTGTTTGTGGCAGCCGGCTCCTACATTTATTATCACAAAAAACTTAAAGAAAGTACTCAACCAGGCAGTGATAATTTAGTTGGAGGAACAGTAAAGGTTGTAAATTAATTCATTTAATAAGCTAATTTTCAAATATTTATGTTTGTTAATTAAAGTTATTATTAATAAATACCTACATAAACAAAACCCGAAATCGTATAGTTTCAGGGTTTTTGTTTATGTAAGCCAGATCAAAATGGTAAAACCATGTTTACATAGCTGGCGCCTGCTGATAAATATTCCAATACTGATCAGCCGAGTTTCGTTTTTTAGCCAGAACTATTGCCGAATTTACACTGCCTTTAGGATCGGCAGGGGTAATGTACCAATCTGTTCCCTTTAGTTTAATCAGGTAGGTATCTTTTTTTACCGGTATAAATTCATATTGTTGATTAGGCGCACCCGCTATCAGTGGTTGTTCCTCAAAAGGAACATCTGTACTTGCTGCAGCCGATGGTTGAAATGTTTTATTGGTTAAAAGATTTTGTAACTGATAGGTATTTTCTCCGGTACTCTTAAAATTCCAGGTCATGCACTTCCAATTTTCAGGATAATAAGCTACCAAAGGAGTCCCGTTTTTTGAGTCGGCATCTTTTACTCGTAAAAGCATTCCTGTTTGCACATTCTTAATGGCATAATTACCTTTAATATCCTGCGAAAAACCTAAATGGGAAATGTTGATAAGAAATAATAGGATCAATAAGTGTTTCATGCTTTGCTAATATAAGTACCTGATAAAGAAATGTTAATACAAGTTAATTGTTTTAACATTGTTTATTTAAGTTCATTAAATCAATCAATTGATGATCAATTAATTATCTCGATTTTTTATTTAAATTAATCGACTGGTTTAATAGCCATTTAAACTTTTGCTGAATACTTGCAGCGTAAATTTGCCGTTTAGTTACCGGCACAAGATAATGCTGTTACCAGGCTATTTCAAACAAAATGGCTGGTAAATGCTTTATTTATCAATGTGTTATATTCAACTTAGGTTGAAATGACTAATATTTTTTATGTTTACAAAAAAACAAAACTTAGCTATGAAAGCTTTAAAAACACCTTTATTTACCCTAATCTTCGCGTTATTAGCCATCACGGTATTATCATGTAAATCAAAAAAACTGGCTCAAAAACCTGTACCGGTTGAAACTGAACAACAGTATGCTCCGGCCCCGCAACCAGCTCCTGCGCCGGCACCTACACCAGCTCCTACGCCACCGCCGCCAGCCCCTAAGCCTAACTATAATTTCAGCAATATCCAGTTTGAGTTTAACTCTGCTGTTTTAAGAACAACTTCTTATCAAAGTTTGGACCAGGCTGCTGCCGAAATGAAGAAAGATAACACTGTAAAATTTGTATTGAATGGTAATGCTTCGGCCGAAGGTACACCAGATCATAATATGGAACTATCTGTTGAAAGAGCTAATTCCGTAAAATTATACCTGGTGAATAGTGGTATCAATGGAGATAACTTAACTGTGAAAGGTTATGGTGAAAGTAACCCTATTGCAGACAATACCACTGAAGAAGGAAGAATACAAAATCGCAGGGTTGAGATTAAGGTTAATAAATAATCTATAAAACTCCTGCTAAAAGTAAAGCCCTGGTAAATCATTTATCAGGGCTTTACTTTTATAATTGGCAACCATTATGCCTGCTGTCCCGTAATGATAATTAATGGCAATAATACTTATCGGGTACCTTGAAGCATATAATTAAGGGGATCTTAACCCTGTTGAACACCAAAGAGAAAGCAAGGCTGTGCAGGCTTATCCTGTTCGACCTTGTTATTAGCGTGCTTGATATTGCTTTTTTGGGCTTGTTGTTATTGGTAATAAGCTTTTATACTTCAAATAAAGTACTAAACTCAGGTTCCATTGTGCTGCCTGTAGGTTGGTTTAATAAAAATTCCATACTGCTGATAAGTCTTTTTTTAATTCTTTTCAGCATTAAAAACTGGTTTGGGTATTTGATATTGCGTTTTCAGCATCATTTTTTTTATGGAGTAGCCTCAAGGCTATCAAAAAAAAATATCATCCATTACCTGAAGGATGATTATATGCGCTTTGTACATGTTGACTCATCCATTCATATCCGGCAAATCAGTCAGCAACCCATTGAGTTCAGTCATTATATCCTGACCAATGTTCAGCAGGTAATTTCCCAGAGTATCCTTATTTTATTTACAGTATGCGCTATATTGATCTATCAGCCTGTGTTATTTTTATTATTGCTGCTATTGCTATTACCGCCCATCATCGTACTGGCTTATTTCATAAGGCGGCGATCAAAACAAGTTAGGGTACATACCAAACTGGCCAGCGAAAAAACTATTCAGCATTTGCAGGAATCCTTATCTGGTTTTGTAGAAAGCAATATTTATGATAAAAGTGATTTTTTAACCAACCGCTATCATAACTACCAGCAGCAACTAAATAATAACCTGGCCACACAGCAAACTTTGCAGGGGCTACCCTCGCGCCTTGTGGAGGTTTTTGCCATATTTGGTTTTTTTATACTGGTGGTTATTAACAAATGGTCGGCACACGGGCCGGTAGTTGATTTGCTAACCATAGGCGTTTTTATGGCTGCCGCATATAAGATCATTCCCGGCATTATTAAAATATTGAACAGCACCGGGCAGATAAAAACTTATGAGTTTACTTTGAATGATCTGCTAACGGTAAAAGAGCCAGTAGTACCAACCAGTAATACACCCGATATTGTTTTACCTATCATATCTATCCGGTTTGATAATATCAGCTTTAACTATAAAAATCAGGAGATACTAAAAGGTACCAGCTTCCATATTAATGAGGGGGACCTTGTGGGTATATCGGCCGTATCCGGACGTGGTAAAACAACGCTGATCAATTTACTGTTAGGTTTTTTAACAACCGAAAGCGGAAATATTTTGTTCAACGAAAAGGTGGCAGATACAGGTGTACGAAAACAATACTGGAAAAGGATAGCTTATGTAAAACAGCAAAACTATTTTATTCACGATAGCATCCTGAAAAACATTACGCTTAGCGATGATGAAAGTAATGATGAAAAATTGGCCGAAGTAATTACGTTTTGCGGACTTAACACCTTACTTACAGGTAACACCGAAGGATTAAATAAAGTGATAAGGGAAAACGGTAAAAACCTAAGCGGCGGGCAACGGCAAAGGATCATGCTGGCCCGGGCGCTTTATCATGATTTTGATGTGCTGATACTTGATGAGCCATTTGGCGAAGTAGATCAGGAAGCTGAAGAAGCTATTCTTTTACAACTAAAGCAATTGGCCGCATCAGGTAAGATCATTATGTTTATTACTCATAATTCTGCAAGTCTTACTTACTGCAACAAACTGATAACCATTGAATGAACAAACAAAAAGCATTGGTAATTCTTAGTCCCGGGTTTCCGGCTGATGAAGGCGATACTACTTGCATACCACCCATGCAAATTTTTGTAAAAGCTTTAAAACAGCATAACCCGCCGCTGCATGTTATTGTGATAAGCTTTCAATATCCTTTTACCGCTTCGCGATATTGGTGGTATGGGGTTGATGTGATTGCTTTGGCAGGTAAAGGCAGGGGCCAGTTATACAGACTACTTACCTGGAGACGTGTATGGAAAACCCTAAAAAAACTTCATTACGAGTATGAGTTGACAGGGCTGTTGAGTTTTTGGATAGGTGAATGTGCCTTTGTTGGCAACAAATTTGCAAAAAAGTACAGTTTGCTACATTACACATGGTTACTGGGTCAGGATGCAAAAGCCGGCAATGAATATGTAAACCGGATAAAACCTGATCGGGGATCACTAATAGCCATATCTGATTCTTTAGCAAAAGAGTTCAGGATAAATTATGGCTTATTGCCTGAACATACCATTCCAACAGGTATAGACACTACGCTTTTTAAAACAGTACCGGCAGGCAGGGATATTGATATTATGGGGGCAGGTTCACTTATTCCGCTTAAGCAATACCATTTGTTTGTTAATGTAGTTAAAAATTTAACCGCCGAATTTCCGAAAATAAAAACAGTTATCTGCGGTAAAGGTCCCGAAATGGAGAATCTTAAAAAACAGATAAGCAGGCTAAAACTTGAAAACAATATTCAATTAAAAGGAGAACTATCACATCCTGAAGTACTTGCGCTGATGCAGCGTTCAAAAGTATTTTTACATACATCGTCATATGAGGGCTATAGCACTGTTTTAAGTGAGGCCTTATATGCTGGGTGCCATGTGGTGAGCCTGGTTAATGCTATGAATGCCCGACCTGTGCAACACCATGTACCCGATAACGCGGAACATTTACCGGATATAATTAAAGAACTGCTTAAAAATAAAAACCTGGTTCATGAACAGGTATTGGTTTACCCGATCCAAACCATTGTGGCCAAAGTAGCAGCATTATTCGGCCATTAAATATTTGCAAATATCTACCAGATCATCAGCAATGCTTTTGAAGGTGAGATTTTGGTTAAAATAATTTAAATTTTGGGCAGAAAATTTCCCCCTGTCTAAATTATCGATGATACCTAATAATCTGCCAAGGGCGGTAGCATTACCAGGCGGGTATAAAAAACCACATTTACTACTGCCCACTATTTTTTGATAGGATGGGATAGTTGTAACAACAGGAATACAACCGCAAGCCATAGCCTCAAGCAAAGCATACCCGCTGCCTTCTTTATGGCTGCCTGATATATAAAAATCAGCAGCGCTGTACCAATAAGGTAATTCAGTGTTAGGAACTTTACCTACCAATACCACCGCATTTGATAATACCCTGTTCGATGCAAACAATTGCATCACGTCATTCACCATATCTTCTGTTTGATAGATCATGTAAAGTTTCGCATCCGGGTTTATTTGCAGATATTGCCCAAACCCGGTTAAAACAGTAAGCGGATCCTTATTGGCATTTAACCGGCCAACCCACAGAAAATTGGTTTCGCCCATTATTTCGGTGCGATCTTTACTTTCTTGCTTGTCTTTTTGGGTAAAGTTGGTTGATGCCTCTAACAATTCAAATATATTAGCGTCTGACTTAATGATGCCATTTTTTTTCCATATCTCGGCGTTGCCCGCAGCTGTGAAAATAAACGCGTTCACCATATTGCATGACAGCTTTTGCAGCCATCCCTTTATTCCGCCGAAAGGTAATTCACCATGATGCTGAATAACCATTTTAAAGTTTTTGCCGCAAAACAATCGCAAAAACATTACCTGCAATGGGAAAACAAGCCCCTGTACCAAAACTATATCCGGCTTTAGCTCACGGATGAACCGATGAGCTTTAAAAGATATTGACCAAAATCTGTTATGCCCTTTAAAAAAATGATAGGGGATGCCATCAATAACAGTATGCTCCTCAAAGGCGGCATGTTTTACAAAAGTAAAATCAAGCTTATTTTTAAGATGGAGTGCAAAAGCTAAAGCAGGGGCATGGTTTTCAACAACCTGCCCAGACCGGTTATAATTACGATGCGCGTAGTAAGTAAGATCAACCAGCTTTATCAATTTTTATAGTATTTGATGGCCAATAACTTCAATGGGAAAAACAAACCCCGGTAAATATAATTTGATCTGTTTAACCAGGTCATCCATATTTTCATCTATATATTTATAAGCGTCATTCATTTTAATTAAACTAAAATGCCTGCCCTTAAGGTGATGCGTCAATTGTGCTAATAATTCCTGATCAAACAACCTGATATTACCCCGGTGCATAACCAGCAGCAGATCTGCCGGTACAACTTTATAAAAAGCATCGAGATCAACGGCGCCTTCTTTTCTCCGGGCTATAACTATATCGGCATCTTTGCCACTCTGCAATTCACCGGTGTTTACCTCCCATATTTTTGCAGGATTAATATTTAGTGAATCATATAATTCTTCGTCGGTTAGCAACCCAGTTTTGCGGGCCATGGCTATATGATCCCAAATGTTCCAGTTACTGGTAAGGGTAGAGTCGGTACCGAATATAATGCTGGTATGCTGTTTTAATAGCTGTATAGCCGCGGTTTTATTCAGCAGAAAATAGTTTGATTGCGGGCACCATACGATGCCTTTAAAATTAACAGCTTGTTGCGCTGTCATGGCAACAGCATGGATGCCTACTAAATTTCTATGCAGCTTATTCCAGTATATCAGGCGGTCAATTTCATCAGAGGCAGCCTCATCTGTTCCTTCGCCGGTATGGATCACTACAGGTAAGTTTTTTTTTAGCGGATTGTTCAATTTAAGTTTCCAGGCTTTTTCAAATGCCGCCGAATGCAAGTCGTGAGTATCTTCGTAAACAGTAAGGGGCGCATTGTTAATGGTTAAACGTTTGCCATGGTTAACAACAGTTGTTACCCCACAGAGCAGGTTTTTATATACGCCCCAAAGTATACGCAGATGAGGGGGAACCTTCAATACATCCCTTATTTCCTGCTTAAATTGCTGATGGATATAGGTTCCCCATTCGGTATAATTTTTATAAATACGATTACCTAACTGCGGGAACAAGTTAAAATCAAGATGATCATGAGAGTTAATAAGCCCAGGGAAAACTATAGCATCATCAAAATGAAACTGTACAGCAGTAGCATCAGTTATTGTTTCAGGAGTTATTTTATCAATTTTGCCGTGACTTATCCTAATATTCACTGCTTGCCCACTATTAGCCAACTTCGCACCACGGAGTATCATTTATTCTTTCTTTAAGTGGATGCCATATATTACCGGAAAGCCTTTATACTTTTCATACACATGCAAAGCATCTTGCCTGGCGTAAAAAGGTTTCATGCTTTCGTCTATTTTAATCTCCTCCTGGCTCAATAAATGAAAACCGTTTTTTAGCAGTACTTCCTTAATGGTATAAATAGGATGAACATGATTTTGCACTGCCAATACCGCATTGTTATGCTTAAAAGTTCTTTTGCCGCCAAATGCCAGTGTATGTGGATGAAAATCGGTGATGATCATTTCGCCGCCATTTTTTAGTAAGCGGCACCATGCCAGCATAGCCTCCTCAATATCTTCAATGTGGGCTACAGTAAGGGTAGATACTATTACATCGAAAGCAGCATCAGGAGTATTCATGAACAGGTTATCGATAATGAGACTGGTATGTGCTGCCGGGTACTTTTCCTTTAATTTCCCGAGCATTCCGCCAGATACATCAAAGCCGGTTAAACCCGCAGGCTGTTTGTTAAACATGGCTGGCCAGTGCCTGCCTGTACCGCAACCAATATCAGCTACCTGTTTTCCTTTAATATCCACCTGGCTAATGAGGTATGAAAATAACTGGCCATCAAGGTGTAACATCAGGTTATCAGGTTGCATGTCATATTCAGCCGACCACAGGTCATAGGCTTCTACAACACTTTTTTCGGTTACTGCCGGGGCAGATACTTTGCTTTTTATGTAATTTTTTATGGTGGCTAACATAGTATCAGTCTTTATAACAATTACGGGTTTTCGTGGCTTAAGGTTGCCCGTAGCTTTTTTATTATTATCACAGGCAACCACTGCTAATTGTAGAGCGTATTATATAGTAAACGATTTACATTTTTTACAATTTGGGGTTGTGTGAGCGATGGATGTAAAATGCCATCGCTTATTATTTGAAAGCCTTAAAAAATGTCGGGTTTAGTGTAAATAATCAGTGATTATTAATTATCAATATGGTAACAAAGAAGATCAATAAAGTAATACTTTTTAATCCTAAAAGTGCTATAGCCAAATACCGGATCCCCAATTCCATTTTAAATATTGCAGCTTCTATTGAAGGCAAATATGATTGGGCAATTGTTGATGGAAACTGTGAGGCAGATCCATTGCAAAAGATGGAAAGCTATTTAAAAACAGGCGAATACGGATATATAGGCTTTACCGTAATGCCTGGCCCGCAGCTAAAGCAAGCTATCGAATTATCGAGAGTTATTAAAGACCGCTATCCCTATACTACCATGATATGGGGCGGATATTTTCCCTCAACCCAGCCTAATGTAGTTTTAAATTCAGGTTATGTTGATTTTATCATCAACGGCCCCGGCGATAATGCCTTTCCGCTGTTGATTGATTCTCTTGAAAATCATAAACCTTACGAGTTTATCAAAAACCTGATCTATAAAGCAGATGGTAAGATAACCAAAACCATAAAAGAAGATCTGCTTGATCAGGATTCATTACCGCCATTGCCTTATGATAAACTGAATAACTTTTATCCTTTAGGTAAATTTTTAGGCAAAACTTACCTGGGCGAACATACTATGGCTTACCATTCCAGTATTGGCTGCCCTTTTACCTGTTCTTTTTGCGCGGTAGTACCTATTTACGAGGCAAGATGGAAGGCTAAGTCGGCCCAAACCGTTTATAAGGATATTAAATATATTAAAGATAACTGGGGAGCAGATGCCATTGAATTTCATGACAATAACTTCTTTGTGTCTGAAAAGCGTTCGGTAGACTTTTCAAAACTTATTAAACCCGAAGGCATGACCTGGTGGGGAATGGCACGTATTGATACGATGGATAAGTTTAAAGACTCATCTTTGGAGCAAATGCGTGAAGCCGGCTGTAAATGTATCTTTTTTGGTGCCGAAAGCGGCAACAACGAAATTCTGGAGCAAATGGATAAAGGCGGTACCCAAACCGGCGAACAGATTATCCGTTTTGCCGAGCGGTTAAAACAGTTTGATATTATTCCCGAATACTCTTTTGTATTAGGCACACCGGCTGCAACTCCCGAAAAAGTGCAAAAGCAAATTGATTTTGAGATCAATTTTATCAAGCGCGTAAAAGAGGTTAACCCTAAAACGGAGATTGTTATATACACGTATACACCTGTACCTACAGAAGGATCTGAGTTATACAAACAGGTTTTGGAACAGGGTTTTGCATATCCACAAACTTTAGAGGATTGGATAAGCCCCGCCTGGGAAAATTTTGACTTGCGCAAGAATCCTTTAACTCCGTGGATCAAACCTGAAATGATTGATAAGATCAGGAATTTTGAAACAGTGCTGAATGGCGTTTATCCTACGGTTACCGATATAAAGCTTAATGATCTGAAAAGAAGATCGATAAAGCTGCTGTCAACACTACGCTACAAAACAAACATATACAAGTATCCATATGAAATAAAGTTGCTGCAAAGGTTTTGGCAATACCGTCAGCCGGAGATACAGGGTTTTTAAATTAGCCTTAAAACTTTGAAAGAAACCAAAATTGATATGACCCCAAACGCTGCCCCAATAACTGATGAAGCATTGGAGGAAATGTATATTGCTATACGCGAAAAGGAGGGAAGGACTTATACTGATAAGCAGGTTGCCCAGTTACCTCATATTGATGCCGGACACCGGTACTATAAAGAATGGAGGGTGCGGCAACGCTCATCCCAGCGACTGATAACCCACCTGAAACAAATGCAAAAGCCGCTCAGTATCCTGGAAATTGGTTGCGGCAATGGATGGCTTTCGGCCAAACTTGCTAACATACCTTATGCAAAGGTAACCGGGCTTGATACCAACCGTATTGAAATTGAGCAAGCGCGTCGGGTGTTTAAAAAATCTAATTTGCAATTTATTCAGAAGGGGCTTAACCCTGGTACTTTTAACAACGGGGCAAAATTTGATGTGATCATTTTTGCCGCTTCACTGCAGTACTTTCCGTCGGTAAGGGTAATAATGGGCGACGCGTTTTCATTACTAAATCAGGATGGTAAGGTACATGTTCTGGATACACCGTTTTATCATAAAGAGGATGTTAGAAAATCGGTGACGCGATGCCGTCAATATTATAAGGATATGGGCTTTGAAGTTATGGCCGATCATTATTTTCACCATGCACTACAAAAATTTAATGCTTTTAAGCATAAGATATTGTTTAATCCCGGTGGCTTTTGGAACAGGTTGGTTAAAAAGGATGTTTTTTATTGGATAATGTTAAAACCTTAACTATGGCAGGCCAGTCATTATACCATACTTTTAAGCGTTACCGCACACTGCAAACGCACATGATATCAGCATTGCCTATTGTGATACTGATGCCGCATAGCGCCTGTAATTGCCGTTGTGTGATGTGTGACATCTGGAAGGATAACAAAAACCTGAAGCAATTAACCGAGGCGGACATCAGTGGGCTGCTAACGTCCCTCAAACAGCTTGATACCAAACAGGTGCTCATGTCTGGCGGGGAGGCTTTGCTAAATACCAATTTTTTTGTACTATGCCACATACTTAAAAATGCAGGTATAAAAGTAACGCTGCTTACAACCGGTTTATCCATAAAAAACCATGCAGAACAACTGCTTACCTGGGTTGATGACCTTATTGTTTCGCTGGATGGGGATGAAGCACTGCATGATGCTATCAGAAACATACCCAATGCGTTCCGCAAGCTCAGAGAAGGGGTGGAGCATATTAAAAAATTAAATCCTGCTTACCGTATCACCGGGCGCACGGTGATACACCGGCTTAATTACCGCAATTGGCCGGCAATTATAGCAGAGTCAAAAAAGATGGGGCTTGATCAGGTAAGTTTTTTACCAGCTGATGTAAGCAGCCATGCTTTTAACAGGCAACAAGCCTGGACCGAGCCTAAACAAGATGAGATACTGATACCAGAACATGAACTACCTGAACTAAGCGAGGTGATCAGTTATTTATTTACGGAGTACGAGGAGGAATTTGATAATGGCTTTATTGCTGAAAGCCGCGAAAAGATCAAGAATATATATCATTATTACGCCGCGTTTTACGGGCATAATGCTTTTCCTTTTAAAAAGTGCAATGCACCCTGGGTATCAACCGTTGTTGAAGCTGATGGGGCCGTTAGACCCTGCTTTTTCATGGAATCAATGGGTAACATCAGGGATACATCGCTTCACAATATTTTAAACAGCGCCGAGGCCATTGCGTTTCGCAGATCGTTGGATACTTTAACACACCCAACCTGCGTAAAATGCGTTTGCTCACTTAACCTGTCACCATTAACCAATATTGCTTAATCAATGGAACAGTTAAATAATATACTTTTTACGCATTCTTATTTTTTGCGTTTTGACCCTAAACAATGGGCACAGGGACAACCGTATCCGCCACTGGGCACGCTGTACGCTGCTTCCTTAATGCGGCAGAACGCATATAAGGTATCACTTTTTGATACCATGTTTACGCATACCCCTGATGAAGTTATTGCTGCTATTGATAAAACCCAGCCCGGTTTTTTTGTGATATACGATGATGGGTTTAACTACCTCACCAAAATGTGCCTTACCAACATGCGCGAGGCTGCATTTAAAATGTGTAAACTGGCAAAAGCCAGGGGTTGTACGGTTATTGTATCCAGCTCTGATTCAACCGACCGTTTTAAAGAATACTTACAGGAAGGTGCTGATTTTGTGATCATAGGCGAAGCGGAACACACGCTGCTTGAACTGGCTAACGCTATTAAAAGCGGAATAGATGATTTCTCTGATATTCAAGGGCTGGCCTATACTAAACAAGGTGTACCGTTTAAAACTTTTGCCCGCCCTGTACTCAAAGACCTTGATAGTTTACCTTTACCTGCCTGGGACCTGGTTGATATGACCCCATATCGCGAATGTTGGTTAAAACACCGGGGATATTTTTCATTAAATGTAGGTACTACACGCGGCTGCCCCTTTAAATGTAACTGGTGTGCCAAGCCTATATACGGCAACCGCTACAATTCACGCAGTCCCGAGGACGTGATCACCGAGATCAAATTGCTAAAGGATAATTTTCATATGGATCATATTTGGTTTTGTGATGATATTTTTGGTTTAAAACCAGGTTGGGTAGTAAAGTTTGCACAACTTGTTGAACAGGAAAATCTTAAGTTCAGCTATAAGATCCAATCCCGGGCCGACCTGCTTTTAGAAGAAGAAACCGTACAGGCGCTGGCGGCTTCGGGTTGTGATAACGTTTGGATAGGTGCCGAAAGCGGTTCGCAAAAAATACTGGATGCCATGGATAAAGGCATTACCACACAGCAGATATTTACAGCTACGCAACTCATGAAAAAGCATGGCATAAAACCATCGTTTTTTATCCAGTTTGGTTATCCTGGCGAAACTAAGGAAGACATAGTGCAAACTATCCGGATGATCAACAATCTTTTACCGCATGAAATAGGTATTTCGGTTTCTTATCCGCTGCCGGGTACCTTGTTTTATGAAAAGGTAAAAGCCGATCTTCAAAAAAAGACCAACTGGACAGACTCCGACGAAATGGCACTGATGTTTAGCAATACTTTTAGTCCCGCTTATTATAAACAGTTGCATAAGTACGTGCATCAAAACTATCATGCCCATTTGGCTACATACAATCTTGTAAAACTGCTTAACAACCCCTTTAAATTAAACACAAAGCGCATCAGGAAAGCGGTATCGGTTTTATACCATGCACCGGCAATGATGATAGAAAGGTATAAGTTAAGTCAACTGGAAAAAGTGTCATGACAAACATCAGTATAATACATAACAATGAAACCGACGCGTCCACGGCTTTTACCCGGCAGTCGGTGGTGTTTGATGAGATCTACTCAGGTAATACCATTATCAATTATAAACGGACGAGGGTAAGGCAGCATGTTTTACAACACCTGGCACCAGATAGCAGCATACTGGAACTAAACAGCGGCACCGGCGAAGACGCCATATTTTTCGCCAAAGCAGGGCATAGGGTTCATGCTACCGATATATCAACAGGAATGCAACAAGTGCTACAGCAAAAGTCTGCCCCTTACCGCGACAGGATCAGCTTTGAGACCTGCTCTTTTACTCAGCTTGATCAATTACAAAACCAGGGGCCGTTTGATCATATATTTTCAAACTTTGGCGGCCTCAATTGTACCGGCGAACTGGAGAAAGTTTTGCTATCATTTGATGCATTGCTTAAACCGGGCGGTAAAGTAACTTTGGTTATTATTCCCGGCTTTTGTTTGTGGGAAACACTGCTTGTTTTCAAGGGTAAATTCAAGACCGCATTCCGCAGGTTTTTTAGCAGCAAGGGAAGAACAGCCCATATTGAAGGGACTTATTTTAAATGTTATTATTACAACCCGTCATTCATTACCAATACCTTACAGCAATCATATAGGGTATTGGGCTTAGAAGGGCTATGTACGCTGGTACCACCATCATACATAGAAGACTTTGCCGAGAAGCACCCCAGGGCCTATAATTTCCTGAAAAATAAAGAGGACAAATGGAAGGATAAATGGCCATGGAAATACATGGGCGATTATTTTATTATTTCATTGGAGAAGAAATAAACAGACAAACCAAATTAATAAATAACTTGTGGCACCCCTTATAAAATACTTTCCTATAAAAGAAATAAGTATTTCATAAAAAAAATAAGTGTATAGCAAAAGATAATATTATTATCTTAGTAAAAACACTGGCCATGAAGCTAAATATAATAACCTTTGGGTTAACGCTATTATTGATCAATGCCACTATCATTGTTGGCTGTAATAATAATCCCCATATTGTTAAGCATAACGGCGAAAAAGACCTGATCTCTTTTAAATCAATAGAAGGAATTAGCTACACTGAGGTAAATCGTCGTCAAAAAAATGGCCTTTCATTTAACGAGTATGGTTACCAGTTAGAACCTCAATGGAAATTGAATTTCGTTTCAGATGATTCAGTAAGCATATATAGCCTCAATAAAAAACGCTTTTTTAATTTTCCGCTCTCACGGGGTTACGACTCTGTTTTTAACACAATCCGAACCTGGCTTAAAGTAAAAAAGATGAGTAAAGACAGCCTCGTATTGGAAATGCTTAAAGCCCAAAATGATACTGTCGACATCACAGGCGCTGGGGTTTATATGACTTTTTACGCTGATAATTATGTGAAAAATGTACTTCGAAGTGATACAACTATACTTAGACGTGTCAGTCGAAAAGACAGTTTGTTTATAAAATCATTAGTAATCAAAGCTAACACCGACATTAAAAAGGCTTTTGCGGCAAGACAACCCGTTGCGTTTATAAGTAAGAGCCCATCAATAAAAGTAGAAAAATGGAAAGCAGAGGGAGGTCTCTTGAATAATTTCGACACTTCTGATGATTATTTCGATCCAACATATAATATCACTATTAATAAAGCACACACAAATTTTTACTACTCATTTAGTGTATATGTTGATGATAAAGGACAAATGCATTATGGAGAACCCTTAATTGCTTTTACGGGTGAATCATTCAGGGAAAATTATATTCATGAGTCACAGGCCGTTATGAATAGTTATCTTAAATATTATTTGCAGGTAATTCCAGGAAAAACGTTAAATATGCCTCATACAAGTCTTATAAATATTCATGTTGAAGGAAAAGCTGACGCCCTGGCCATGAGATAAAAATAAGACAGACAGAGATGAGTATATCGATCCGGCTTTTAACTTAATTGGCTACGCTATGATGGTTCTCAACAAGTAGCTGCGCTACCTTTGTTTCGTAGCGGCTTATAAGTTTATATTGAAAATTTTCAGGGTCGGGTTTGGCGTAATGCTTATCGACAGCCATAGCCAATAGAATGCCATGGTTGTTAAGCCTTTTTTGCTGTGTTTTCTGATTCCACCTGCCGGCAGTAATTTTCATTAAACGATCATCCAGCACATCCCCAAAACGATTGTTAAATAACCACTCCGTCATACCCTTTAAAACTATTTTATTTAGTGATTTTGCTGTTGAAACCCGCATAATATGGTTAGGCAAATAATTACGGGTCCAGGCGTTGGCGGTAAAAAAATCTGCAAATGTAGTATCGCCCTGTATGGGTATTAGTGTAACAACTTCTGTAGCCGTATAAATATTCTTTTCGGCAATTTCAAGCTGTTGTTCATCTATGTAATAATTCATACAAAAATAATGCTCGCGGTTAACCAAAAAGGTAAGCTTTTTAAAGCAATGCATCAATGTACGGGCTATCCAGAGACGGTTGGCGGCAGTAATAATAAACAGGTCAATATCCGATCCCTCATCAGCATAATTCTTCGACAGTGAGCCTGAAATGGCAATGCCACGTACATAAGGGAACCTGATCAAAATATCACCAACCTTTCGGGCAACTTTTATCATTTCAAAAGCTTTTTGATTTCCATCGTTCCGGCGCTGTATCAGATAGGGATCATTTTTTAGGGTGTAAAACTTATCAAAGCGATAAATAAGCCTGCAGCTCACCAGGCAAGCCATAGCCACATCAAACAACATGGGTTCATACTTAGCAGGAAGAAACAAACAAATTTCTTCCCTTGTAAGCGGATAGTTGAACACATCAAAATAGGCCAGGGTTGCTAATATATTTTTTTTAAGTTCTGCCAATGTATGATGATTTAAGGGATTATACTAATATGACGTAACGGGTAAGATGTTGGTTGCCAATGTGCCTAAATAATCGTCAGGCTTTTGCTTTATGGGAATAACTTCCTCATTTTCAATATCCGAGAAGATAAAAAAGGAGAAGAAAAAGCTATAGAACATTACTCCTTTATCAACATCGAGTATATTTTCTGAAAAGGAAACAATGGTTATCACCAGCATAAAGCTGATAAATACGACATCCTTATTTTTGAGGGAAGCCTTAAAGCCATAAATAAGCGTTAGCAAATAAATGAGCAGTCCCCATACCCCCGATTTTAAAACTAAACTGATATACTGGTTGTGCGAGTTTAAACCATACAGGTAAGAGCTATACAGTTTTGCATTATAAAAATCATCCTTTAATAAACCAATTTCTGAACCTGATCCATAACCTGTAAGCGGTCTCACTTTTATCCGTTCGGCAGCTACACGCCACCGCTCTATCCGCGAATCAGAGTTTCTAAGCACCGTTTTATCTGCTGACAGGTCTGATTTTAAAAGTGTTACGTAACGCTCGCGGAAGGTGGATATACTTAAAATCCCAACAACAACTATTGCCGTAATAGCACCTCCTGTTAATATAAACCGCTGCCTTCTTTTACCATTAAGCAGGTAATAGGGGAGCACCATGTTGACGATCACAAACAAAATAAGCAATATTGATTTTGAGCTTAATTGTATAAGGCCACCTATCAGGATAAGGCAACAAATGGCATAAAATATTTTTAATGACCTGACCGGTACTCCTTTCACTAAAATATAGAAAAGGTTAACCAGCGCTATTAACAGCTGGAAAGAAAAAAAGGTAGCGTGTATTTTAATGGGTTGAGCAAAGTTGTGATTGGTAAAGCCCTCCGCAAAAATTGAGCTTAACGGCAGGTGATAATATCTGATGGTAAAAAGAGCATCGGCATACAGGTAAAAGACTGTAGCGGTACAAACCAGCGAAAACGATAACAAAAGCTTTGACTTATATTTATTAAAATCGAGCCCATTTAGGGAAAAAAGTATTGGAAAAAGCAAAACCGGTATCCGAAGCGTCCATTCTGTAAATGCCGCGGGAGTGTTTATGGTATAAATGGTCGCTATTATCGTAATAAATAAAACTGATGGCAATACCAGCATTTTTAAGGATAACAGTGACCTTAACCTTTCTTTTTTTAGATGGATGAACGTGTGAAGAGCAAAGCTGATAAGTATAATATGACTATAAAAAAAATCAAACGGCAAGCTTGCCATTAGCAATACTAAATGGTAATAACTGATCTTATTAACCTTACTATCGTTAATGAGCAATAATTCTTTCATAATTTGAATGCTTATAGCTTTCTACAATAAATTCCTCGTACTGATCAATCACCCCCTCCCAGTTAAACTGGTATTGTATTTTATGCAGATTGTTCTTCACCATGTTTTTCTCCTGGTCTTTTCTTTGTACATTTTCAACCAGATCCCTAACTTCGGCTGCGTTTGAAAAGTAAAAGGCATCCGTATTCAGCACCGATTTATTAAAAGGGTTATTATGTGCGGCTATTAAGGCCTCGCTGGCCATAGCCTCCAGCAACGACGGATTTGTACCGCCAACACTATGCCCGTGAAAATACAGGTAAGAGTTATTTTGTAAGGCCCGTATCCTGGGGTTATCAAAAATGGCCCCTTTAAATTCTATACGTTCATCGTTATTAAATTTATCGGTGATATATCTGCCAAAACGGTTGCCTGTATCGCCTAAAACCTTGAATTTTCTGCTCGAGTTACTTTTGTTAAACCCTTCTAAAATTGTTTCAATATTGTTTTCGGGTTCCATCCGTGCCATCAGTAAAAAATAGTCTTCTTTTAAAGCTGCTTTAAAATCATACTGTTCGCGCTCTATATCTGTGTACACATCGGCCCCGTAAGGAATATATGCGCTGTTGATATTATATTTATCGTTCAGGTATGATTTTATTACCAGTGAATCAGCAATATAGTATTGGCTGTATTGCACAGCCAGTTTTTCGGCATATTTTAAAAATTGCTGTACCGGCCTGGAGTACTTTGACCTTTTCCACTCCATGCCATCCATATTGGTAATAATGGTACTGTTTTTAGGGTACAATTTGCCCCAAACCGAACTGCTGGTATAGCCCATTAGTAATACCACATCAAATTTGCTTTTCCGGGCATCAAGCAGACAATTCATATCATAAATAAATTGTCCGGCAGTACCTACCAGGTATTCGGGATCATAACAATGTCTTATCTCCACACCGTTCCAGTGATCTTCCTTATAAGGATGATTGTGCGAGTTATAAACGGTTACCGAGTGGCCCCGTTTTACCAAACCAGCCGAAACATATTCTGATATATGTTCAAAGCCACCGTAATAGTTCGGTATGCCCCTGGTTCCTAATATGGCTATACGTAATTTCATGTCTATAATACTAATTGATATGCTTTTAAAGTTTGTGAAGCGGCCTGTTTCCAGGTGTATTTTTTTAATATGCGATGCCTTAAATTTTCGCTGTAGGCTGCCGAACTTGCTCTTTCAACTGCTGCCAAAATACTTTCGGGCGATGATGGGTCACAGTAAAAGGCGTCGTTAGCAAAGTATTCACGTACATCTCCCTTATCGCTGGTCACAATGTTGCAACCCATCAACGCCGCTTCAATGGAGCTTAGACCGGTAGTTTCGAACCAGCTGGGCAGTATGTGTACTTTAGCCTGCCGGTAATATTTTACCAGTTCATGCTGTGGTATATAATCAATGAAAGTGATATTATCGGCAGCTATACTGCGGCACTCCTGATAGTAGCCTAACTGATTGGGTGCATGTGTTCCTATAAGCAGCAAACGGTAAGGCGTATTATTTAGGGCGCGTATTAAGTTTAACTGGTTTTTTATTCCTTCTATCCGGGCGGCACATATTACCAGCTTTTCATCTTTCTTGATCGAGGCATCGTATTGAAACATATTTTGATCGGCGCCATTGGGAACTATCAGGTGGTTTACATCAGGCTGGTAGGACTGGATTACGCGCAGGTATTCTGATTCGGAATTAGGCAGTATCATGGCTGCCCGGCTCAATATGTTCTTTATACTTTTACGCTGGCCCAGCCAGGTATAGGAGGGGCTTGCCAGGCTATCGCGCCCCATCAAATATCTGGCTATTGATTTAAGGTATTCAATGGTATCGGTCGATAAATAGCGTAAAAGCCGTCCGGCGCCTTTTCGGTGGTATTTATCATACTCACTGTAATTGCATAAAATGGTTGATACCACGTAAGGTATCCCTGCTTTTTGACTATGGTACAGGATATCAGCAGGGCGGGTAAGGTTAAAAAAGTGCAACAGGTCATAATTATGATAATCGATATTTTCGTTAGCCAATTTTATATCGGCGGTTATGCCCATTTCGGTTAGATGACGTGCGGTTTGTACAACCTGAATGGTATCGCCGCCAGGTACGGTATAAATGGTTGACCGGGTAATAAATGCTACTTTAATCATTGTAATGCCCTCCCGAACTAATTTTATGTAACCAGGCAATCAATTTTTCGGGCAGATAACTTATTGTGTACAACAGATAGTTATCCAGCCTGAGCGGAGATACGCATATTGCCCGTGCCATATGCAAACGAGCCTTTTGCGGATGATAGTTATTAATCAATAACTTTTTTGCACACAACGCATAATAGGAACCCTGTTTAATTTTAGGGGAATATTGTTTTTCGCCGATCTCTGCGAGCAGGTTACCTTCGTGCGAGGTGATATTGCGGCTTTTAAGTGTGGAGTATTTGATTTCCAGAAACCTGCGCGGACGCCATTTTTCGTCAATGGTGATTGATTCAGGATTTAATCTTAATTTGATAAGCGGCTGCGAAAAGTTACAGGCTTTTTGATCTTTCAGGATATTTACCCATAAAAAATGATCCTCATAGGTATAAGCATGCTCATTATAACCACCGGCTTTTAATATCACCTCTTTTTTATAAAATACGGTGGAGTGTATGAACGGGCAAACGGAATGTTCTAATTGTTGTATATGCTCATTATTAAGCGCGGGAGGAGTGGAGGTAAAAAGATAAGTACCTTCCATATCCATATAATCGGCCGCTGAACCTATAATGCTGTAATCGGGATTGCTTATCATAAAATCATACT
Source organism: Mucilaginibacter lappiensis (assembly GCF_050433765.1). Taxonomy (GTDB): domain Bacteria; phylum Bacteroidota; class Bacteroidia; order Sphingobacteriales; family Sphingobacteriaceae; genus Mucilaginibacter; species Mucilaginibacter lappiensis_A. Next base: position 603,743 of record NZ_JBNPWP010000001.1, read on the forward strand.
GTAATTGCAGCCTTTCTATGTGGCACACATCGTCTGCATCAAACCGGGCTATGTATGGGGCACGTGCGTATTTTAACCCATTATTGAGTGCCTGAGCTACACCTTTGTTGTCCTGATGTATCATTACTATCCTGGGATCGGTAAATGACCGGATCACATCAGCAGTATCATCAGTTGAACCATCATTTACAATCAGCAGTTCAAAATCAGTAAAAGTTTGCTGCAGAACCGATTCAATGGCTTCTCCAATATATTTACCGGCGTTATAAGCAGGCATTAAAACCGTTATCTTAGGGACATCAAAATTCATTATTGAGGGGTTTAAGAGTTTGGGTTTCTTTAATATTGAGCAATAAAAGCAGTTCAAAAAACACCATTACTGATAATTGCTCAAACCAGTAATCAGTAAATAAAACAGCCATCATTAAAATTAAAATGGGTATGCCATAGGTTAAATTTTTATAATGTTTTACAAAAAAGCCGAGGTACCATATCAGAAAAGCAACAAGGCCGATCAGGCCATACTCGGCAATTAACTGATCATATACCGAAAAAGGACTATTGGTTAAAGAATGAAAACCCGACCTTTTACTATAGAAATTAAGATAAAGGTCGAGGTGATTAACCAGGAAATCATGATTGATATAAATATATTTGCTCAAATAACCGCCTGCAAAACCAAGCCCTGCTGCCCGGTAAGCAAGTTTTGACGAGAAATTACCCATCCCAATGCCTGCGGCTGTTTTATCCGGGTGACTGTGAAAAAAGTTTACAGTTTGCAAAAAGCCTGTAACTTTTCCGGGTACAGTGGTTGTATAATTACTATTGCCTGATATAGGTAGGGAGTCATTATGAGTGCGTATAAAATTGACCAGCTGCATTTGCTCAGGAGGTGTTTCTTTACTGCTTTGATAATAATCGCCATTGATATCAGGCTCTTTAATAGTAATTCGGCCACCATCAATTACATACACGTCCTTACCCAGTTTCAGGCCCCTTTTTTTAAATCTTATGCTTAATACCTTACTCACACTGTCAAGGTATAACCTGGCTATTTTTTGCTTGCGCTCTTCCGGGTTTAAAGTACTATCCGGCCTTAAGGTGATCGGTATGTTTGCGTTTACAACCAGTGGGAATGAAATTGAATCAGCGTCCACATCTTTATACTTTTCAAGTATATGCGCTATTGTTAGGGTTGCATATTTGTTGTTTTGCGGTGATATTTTTGCCATGAAAACCCCAAGAAAAACCAGGCATATTACAATAAGGCTTTTTTGGTAGCGGTTAGTTTTAAAAGCAAACAAGAATAAAAGTATAGGCAGTAAAATAAGGTTAATAAAGTTGCTGCCGGTGAGTAGCAAAGTGCACATGCATACAAAAAGCATGACCACGTTTTTACGGGTCAGGAAATAAATTACGCCAAAAGCATTAAGTACGGCATTGGTTATGGAAGTATCAAATGTGACACCTTTTATATAATCGCCAGTGCTAATAAAATATTTCTGATACTCACCCTGATAGGTGTATGGGTTAATTGTATGTGTTTTTAAAACAATAATGGCAAGGGTACACACAGACAACAGCGCGTTGATAATAAAAAAAGTGAGTATTGTTTGATGGATGATAGCTATATCATTGTTGTCAACAGCCAGTTTAACCTGGTGTATGGCTAATATGCACATGAGCCAAAAAGCAATACCGGTTAATAACAGTATAGTATAACTAACATTGGTATAGCTTTTACTTATAAACCAATTAATTAAGGCAATGGCTATAATTAATAAATAAAAAAGTGGCAGGCGTGAGTTTTTAAAACTGAACCCAAATTTGAAATTGAACTGCCATAAAGTAAAAAAAATGATAACCGGAATTTTTACAACCAGTTTTACATTTAAAAATAGCAGCAGAAAAGTGAGCAATTTCCAATCCACCTTATCTTTCACTTTATCTATATAAAAAGCCACTGCTCTGGTCAACATTATCCGGGGGTTCTTTACAGTCATTACGACCTGAAAAAGGGATTGGTTGCCTGTATAAACGGGGAATGTTTATTATTTCACCAATTCAATATTTTGGAGAGATTTTTACGGTCATCTGATTTTATTTGCCTGGTAAGCAATAAAGTTGAAAGGTAAAACACAATCGAAATAAATAAGGCCAACCACGAGTTTTGAAATAATGTTTTTGCTAAAAATCCACTTATTAAGGCGCAAGAAACACATGCTGCTAAAGTAAAAAGTGCCCCGTTAAGCTCCCCGATCTTGTTTTTTACTGCAAATAAAACAGCCTGTACCAGGCATGATACTAAAAACGCAATGGCAGCCCCTTCATTTTTAAAGAAAGGGATAAGCAGCAGATCGCCAATTATGTTTACACCAAAAGTAACCAGGAATATATGGAGGATCATTTTCATGCGATTTTGCACAAAATAAATTGTCCACAAAAAATTCATGAAATACAAAAGTGGCAGGCATAACGATAGTATAAATATAGTTTTGGTATTTACCGCCCCGTATTTACCAGCAGTAAGCAGATCAATAACCGGGTTCCAACACATGTTTAATAGCAGGCCTGTAAAAGTGGCTATGATCATTTCTATCCTTATGATCAGTTTCAGGTTGCCTTCGCTGTAATTTTCCATTTTAAATAGCTTAGTAAACCGGGGTATCAATAATGGAGCAACGGCCAATAGCGGCAAAGTAGATATCTCAAACACCTTATAGGCAAAACTGTATTCGGCAAGTTTTACCGCCGAAACCATAAAACCGATAAACAACCAATCGAACCGGGCCAATGCCGATGTGACGAGCACAACACCCACCTGCGGTAATGACTGGTGCAGCAGTTGTATATATTCTGCTTTATTCCAACGGGGTACTATAGGGATGCGTATATGCCTGTTGAATAGATACATGGAAAAGGCAAGCTCTAAGGTATCACCAGCTATAAAAACCCACATGATACTATCAAGGCTTATTAAATGTAAAGCTGCCAATATTACTAAAGCAGTACCCCTAATCACATTGGATACAATGAGCATGTATGCCAACAGCCTGAATTTTTCCATCCCGCTTGATATTTGTTTTAGCGGGGTCGAAAAAAAGATCATCAGCTTACCTGCACCTATAAATAGTATAAGCCTGTAAAGCAGTGTATGATTTGCAAAAAATACTTTACCCAGCAACAAAACACCATAAAATAAAAGGCCTGCAAAAATTACGTGAAATACATAAAGAGACAATACCGAGCGGGTATCATCGCCATGGGCTATCTTTTTAACCACTACCTGGTCAATGCCAAAAGAGAGGATATTGAATGCAGTGAATACTACGGTTAAAGCCAGGTTAACGAGCCCGAAATTGTTTTTATCAAGACTTACCGACAGTACATAAAACATCAGGACACCAAATAATTGGTTAATCACCAACTGAAGCGTATTAGCCGAAAGATTTTGTACCAGCTTTTTTTTCATGAACAGGGGCCAACTTTATTCGGTCTGAGCATCGGCTTTAAGTTTGTAAGTCATAGCCGGTACTTCGTTTGAATAGCTTTTTTGATTGGATGCTTGTTGTGCCTTACTAAGGTAATAATATTTTAACCAGGTGTTTTTTAGCGCCATTTTAGCAATGTTCCATCCCTCTTTACCATCTAAAAAACCCAATAAAAACACATAGGTTTTTACAAAATGGAATACAGGGGCTATGTATAGTTTTACAAAGCCTGCCTTTTTACCGCTTTGTAAATATTTTAAGGCGCTTAGCTGCGCATAATGAATGATTTTAGCCTCATGTTCCTGCGCGTTTTTAACTGAATAATGGTGCAGGTGGCCATTCAGTTTTTTTACACGTACATTTTGCGGAAGTATTAATATTTCATGTACAGGGGGCTCAGACCATTTAACACAGGTACGGTTAAATAAACGAATATGGTGATCGCGGCCCCAATTGCCAAAGTTTATTGGTTTATCACCGTAATATGCTTTAAATGGTATATCATATACCGTATTGCTGTCATCAAGCTTCAATTCAGTTATTGATGTTAGCAGGGCGGTATCTGGTATTTCGTCGGCATCAATACTTAATATCCAATTATACCGTGCAAGTGCAATACCCTTATTTTTATTGGCACCATAACCATCCCAGTTTTTCTGGTACACGCGGCAGCCATTTTCAATAGCTATGTTTAATGTTTGGTCGGTACTGTCATTATCAACTATAATGATATCATCAGTGATCTGCTTGAGCATAAAAATACTTCGGCTAATCATTTCGGCCTCGTTTTTAGTAATGATAACAACAGAAACTGGAACCATGTATAATTAAATTAATTTATCAGTTATTCGCAAGGTTAAGGCCGATCACAACGGCACAAAAAATTGAACATCTATTATTATATCGTTGATTTATAGCAAAGGGTTGCCCGTAACTAAAAACTATTTGTCTTTTTATTTTAATATTTTGAACTATAATCTGAATAATTACGAAAGCGGTTTAGAGGATTGTTATTTTATCTATTTTTATAGAAGGATCAGTCAATTTATATATGGAAAGGTCAACATCTATATTATCAGTCACTTACATGGTTTGTGCAATAGGTACATCAATCGGCAGAATTGCCGGTGAGGCCAGAAATCATTTGAACTGATCTGGTTAATTCCCGAAATAAAAATGAAAACGAAAATAAGAGCCATCATAACAGGAGCTACCGGAATGGTAGGTGAGAGGGTAATGTACGAATGTTTACAGCACCCCGATGTGGAAGCTGTTTTGGTGATCAATCGAAAACCCTGCGGTGTTGTTCATCCAAAACTCAAAGAAGTTGTTCATCGTGACTTTTTTAACCTTTCTGATATCGAAAGCGAGCTATCGGGTTATAACGCTTGCTATTTCTGCTTAGGGGTTTCGTCTGTTGGCATGAAGGCAGATGAGTATTTTAGGCTAACCTACACGCTAACCATGCATGTAGCCGAAACCCTGAGTAAATTAAATCCCGAAATGACATTTTGTTACATTTCGGGAGCGGGGACCGATAGCAATGAAAAAGGCAATGGCTGGGCCAGTGTAAAAGGGAAAACAGAGAACGATCTGATGAAGCTTTCCTTCAAACAAGTGTTTGCATTTCGCCCTGGTTTTATTAAACCCATAAAGGGATTATCACATACACACAGTTATTATAAATACATTAACTGGATGTTCCCTATTGGCCGTGCTTTATATCCCACCGGATTTTGTACGCTGCAAGAATTAGCGCTGGCTATGATCAATGTGACTAATCGGGGTTATAGTAAAAAGGTTGTGGATGGAAAGGATATTATTTTACTCGCTAAAGCCCAGTAAAGTTTTTCATCTGTTAAGTAATTATCTCTTTAGTAATAATAAAGAAAGCCCCTTGTACTGAGTGCAAGGGGCTTTGTTATTACTGTGATAACATGATTATTTTGGCTTCAAAGAAGATGAGTTAATGTTCCAGCTAATACCAAGCGCAACACCTGTGGATTTAAGATCTACACGACCGTTCCCAATTCCTGTAAGCGGAAGCTTAACATAAGGTTGTATTACTGTACTAAATTTAGAGTTGATTTTACGCTCATAAGTGGCATTAATATTAAGCACACCAAGCCAATGTTTGTTACGGTTATCTATCTGGATATCATATGAAGGTAACCCACTTTCATACGCATAATCAAAACGATAATTCTCCCTTAGCATAATGTACGATGACAATCCCGTACCAAGTGCAAAGGCATTTTTACCTTTTGAGTAAAACCGGTAATTAACATTTATCGGTATATCCAAAACCTTGCAATTAGCCGCTACGTTTGTTGGCAAGTCGGCTACTGCCTTACCTTGCCAAAGTGCTGAATTGTATTGACCGCCACTTGCCTCATAAGGCTTAATTGCATAGGCTGCACCCGTAGATACACTGAATTTTTTTGACAGGTGTACTGCAACCTGTAAGCCAAAATTTGTACCTACCTGGTTTCTGTTAAACGAATTAACAGCATTAATATCAGGTGCTGCCAATATACTTAGCGTAAAACGCGGCCCGGTCCTTAATATCGGCTTAATTGAAGCTTTTTCTGCTTTCTCTTTTTTTACTTGCTGAACAGGTGCTGTTACGTTAGTAGCAGCTGTATCTGGTTGCGTGGTTACTGCCAGGTTATTTTGTGTTTGGTTCTCGGTTGATGCTATTTTTGAAGGATCAACTATATTATTACTTTTATTAATAGCGCTATCATTATTAGTTAAATTATCCTTTGACGTTTTAGCTATTGCCGATGGTGTTTCTGTTGCCTGTTGTTTTACATTACCAGGAAAATAACGGCCATTCCGGTTAGCAGGTAAGGATGATCCCGATCTGTTTTCCTGACTGTGCACACTATTACTACCCAAACTTTCATTCCCAGCCGGAAGATGCGAAATTGAATCTTTAAATGGCTTATTGGTTTGGTCGTTATTATCTTGAGGTTTAGCTTTGCTTTTAGAATATAATTTTTTTTGTGCCGAATCTGTTTTGTCGTCTTTATTAAAGAAAAATAGTCCAATAGCAAGCAGTAAGATAGCCGCTATAGCTGATGCATAATAGATACGCCTCATCATGACTACTCTTTTGCTGGGTTTATTATCCAGCAGCCGTTCCATAGAAGTCCAATCCTCCTCACGAAAAGCAATATGATCTTCAGAGCCGGATAACCCGTCTTTGAATAGCTGATCTAATTTATTTTCGTTTTTCGCCTTCATCTCATTATTAATTCAATCAAATATGACATTCCAATACTGATAGCACTTATGGCAACAATTTTATGCATAGAGTTTTCAGAATTGTTATCCGGGAGTCGTCCGGAATTTATTACCATAATTTTTAATTTTTCCCTCGCTTTAAACAGGTTTGATTTTGATGTTCCGGTACTGATATTCAGTTTGGATGCAATCTCATCGTGCGAGAACCCCTCAATAGCAAATAAATTAAATACCGTGCGGTAAGCATTGGGCAGTTGCTGTATCATACCTAACAGATCGTCATAGTTAAGTTTTTGATCGGGCAGATCATTATGACCAATTTCTTCTGCAACTTCCAGGTCATCAGTAAGCGATAGCTTCAAGTTACTTCTGTAATAGTCTACCGAGGTATTCATCATTATACGGCCAACCCATGCAATAAAAGGCCGGTCGGTATCATATTTATGCAAATTAGTGAACACTTTTAAAAAACCCTGGTTCATAATTTCCGAAGCCTCATAACGGTTACCCGCATAACGCAGACAAATACTCATAGCAAACCCATAAAACGCTTTATAAAGCATTTTTTGATCTTTTCTGCTATGCTGCAAACAGCCGGCAATTAATTGTTGAAGTTCCGCTTCTCCCATATAAAGGGGCTAATGGGTTAAAGTTTATCGCTATTTATTTTATTTATAGTCATCACGTTAGCTAATATTAAAAGGTTGCCCGGATTTTTTATTTTTTTTTAATAAAAGCTAAAAATCAATCAAGAAAGATAACTATTAGTAGATGGATTAAAAACGGCAAATATAAGTGTTAACCATGAATTTATTACGGTGATGTTATTAATAAAAATCATAGCAGCGGCGTGATCCGGCAAATTTACGATAGGTATCTGAGCGGGATGGAAGGGTGGTTTCGTACCCGATGCTTCCTTCGGATGAGCCGCTTGTGTTACTGTAATTTAAGCCCCCGGCAGGTGCATCATGACTTACGCCTAAACGTAATTTTTCGCCTCCATCTCTATTAATAAACAGATCAAATATAAGTGAAACCACAACCGCACCCGGCCCGCCTGACCCACTTGTACGATACCACAAACCTGCGTTGATGCTTTTACGTTTAAATTGCAGTCCTGCATTTACTGATTGTGCGCTTGCCTGTTTATATAAAATAACTGAGGGGATCAGGAATGATTTTTCATCCTCATCAAGATTCGCGTCAGGGTTAAGGTCCAGGCGATAGCTCATATGGGCTGTGCCACGCATCGGTAATTTGGCTGGTGTACCTGTAAATGATTCATTTGGCCGGTTAACGTGCTGTAATGCACCGCCAATATTAAAACTGCTCACGGCAAGGTTAATTCCTAATCCGGCATCAAAATAAAACCTGTTATCAAAAAGCGGTGGTTCTGCAGATGTTGGTGTACCCGGTATATAACCAAACTGCGGATCTATCTGATCGCTAAACACCAGCCTGCTATAATTAACCGAGCGGTTGGTGATACCCGCTTGTAAACCAAACGATAATACAAAATCATCAGAACCAACACTGTAAGAATACACTCCTGCAATATTGTTTTTTACAAGCCCTGCAGCACCTTCGCTTCCACGGGTAAATATCAACCCAATACCTCCGCCAAATTGCGGTATATTATAATCAATAGATGCGGTAACGTAATTAAATCCACCAGGTACCGATGTAAACTGATTACGGTAGATCAGGTTCATACGCAGATCGCCCTGAAACTGCCCGTTCAAAGCCGGATTAAGATATACCGGCGAATTAAAAAACTGTGAATACATGTGGTCCTGGGCAAATATTTGCGGGCCCATGAGCAGCAATACAAAAAATAAAATATACCTCTTTGTCAAATTATGCATTTGCTACCTTATTAAATTTATTGTTCCCGTTCTTTTAGGCAATGAGTTATTATAGGTCATGCCTTTCCACTCGGTACCATTTATAAATGTTGCAGAAGCCTGCCAAATGTAAACCCCCTGTTGTACAGGTGTGCCTTTAAATGTGCCATCCCATCCGTCGCCATCAACCGGGGTTCCTTTTGGGTCTGCTAATTTTGAGGTTTCCCACATCAGTTGTCCGTAGTTATTATATATCTGCAAATGCCAGCTTTTAATCCCCGAGCCTTTAGCTGTAAATTTTTGAAGCTCAGTAGTGCCACTGGTTGGCATAAAAGCATTAGGTAGATAAAGCTGACCTGGTATGCCAGTAATCCGTACTTTGTGTATAATGGTACTGTCGCAACCTCCTTTGGTGGTTGTAAGTGTAACTTTATAAATACCTGTATCCCTGTAAGTATGTTCCGGGTTTTGATTGTTTGATGTTTGTCCGTCTCCAAAGTCCCATTTCCATCCGTTGGCCCCGCCCGTGGTTTGATCTACAAATGAGAAACGGTAATTAGGTATGTTGATCACTGAATCTGGTTTGGCCGAAAATGCAGTAAAAGGCGGCGGATTAACCGTGATCAGCGCATTTTTACGCAATGTAGCTGTACATGATGTAGCCAAATTGGTAACTACAAGTGTAACCGTATAAGATGAATTACTATACGTATATAAGTGAGCCGGAGGGTTTTGTACTAATGCGTGCAGGCTTCCATCTCCAAAATCCCAGTCATAACTGTAGGAACTGGCCTGTGTATTTCCGTCAGGTGCCTGGGTTTCATTATTAAAGGTGACTAATAAGTTTTTACATCCCGTAGTGGCATCGGCCGAAAAGTTAGGTATGGGTAGTGGATATACTTCAACTACATTCAGTGTTTTATCTGATTCTACTTGCGAGCAATTGTTGGCCGCGCTTATGGATACATAAAAAGTACCCGGTTGGGTAAATGTATAAGGTAGGATGGTACCCAACGGACCGGCATCCTTGTGGTCAATTGCATTCCCATCTTTATCATATATGTTATAGATAAACTTTTCGCCGCCGGTAGAAGCATTTACAAAACTGGTGGAAAAAGGATAGCAGCCCTTATTCTGATTATCTTTTATAAACGTAATGGCCTCAAAAGTTGGTGGTGATACTGTTATGGGCCATTCAATACTTTTCTGAGTGTTATTACAAAATCCCTCGGCTACCATATATAACTTGTACTGTTTGGTAGTGGTTGGGTTTAAAGCATTAAAAACAGCCGCACTTTTATCCGTTAAAATAATAGATTGAACCAGATCGGTCCCGTCATATAAATAATAAGTATAACTTTTATTAGTCCCCGGCGATTTATTATCAACCGTTAGTACATATGGGGCACAAGCGGTTAGCTGCCCTGGTTTAATGAGTGCTACTGGTAATTGAGGTCTTACAGTTATGGTTACAGGTGATGCCGAAACTACGCCGCATGCATTTGTTAACAGGAGGTTTACCGTATAAATTTTATCCTTACCATCAGGATCGGGTTCAAAAGTATGTAGCGGGTTAATTTCGGCTGATGTGGTATTATCGCCAAAATCCCAGGTAAAGCTACTGTTTGCTATTGGCGACGATGTATTGTTGAATTGTACGGTTACAGGTCCGCAACCCTCTGTTATATTAGCGGTAAAGCTTGCTGTTATTTGATTTGGCGCAACAGGAACCGTTAGTACGAAACTATTACCATTACAATTGCCCCCAATAGCTTGAATTACATAAGTAACTACACCTGCATTTTTAGCGTCGGTATTGGTAAGAATGTCATTTATGACAGTGCCGCTGCCGCTTGATGCGTAGCCCGTTATAAATGCTGATGTTTTGGCGGGGTCAACCGTCCATGAAAAGTTACTGTTAGGTTTTAACGCATCTATATGGTAATTAACGGCGGTGCCAGAGCATACTGTAGCAGCAACCGAAGGGCTTGTGATTGAATTTTGTGGTTCAATAGTTACAGTAACAGTACTTATTACTTTATCACAAGGTGCGGGCAACGATGTGGTGCCCGTTAAAACAATAGTTGCTGTTCCGGCAGCAATTTCGGCCGCCGAAGGGGAGTAGCTTGTAGATAGTGCATCGGGAGCGCCAAACGTACCTGCCCCAGACCAATGTTGTGAGATTATAGTACCGTTTTTAACCTCTCCTCTAACTATCACGTCTGCTCCTGCGCATATATTAGCTTGATCGGCAGTAGCGGTAAGCGTTGGCGACACCTGGAAATTTAAATGCTGGGTTGCCGTAGCCGGGGCACCACAGCCATTCTTTGCTACAACCGTAATTGCATAGTTAGCCGCGTCTTTAAATAATATTTGAGGGTATTGCGAGTTAGCTGTTGTCCCGCCGGTAAACTCAAAAGCTCCACCTGTTACCGTCCATACATAGGAATCTGGTTTCAGCTCGCCAATGCCCGTTAAAGTAGTGCGGGTAATGCCTGGGGAGTTATTAAATTTAAATGTTTGATTAATGCCGCATATTGAAGCATCACCAGATAATTGAGCTACCGGAACATCATCTACAGTTATAATTTGTTCCGCACCCGTAACCGGGCCGCAGCTTTTTGTATTTATTACCAGCTTAAGCTTGTAAACGCCTGCTTTGGTAAAAACAAAATGTGGTTCGGCACTGGTAGCATCTGTATTATCAGCAAAATTAACCGGAGCCGGACCAGAAACCAACCATGAAAAAGTATTCGACACATCGCAATTGGCATCAATTACTGAAGTATTGGCAGGTATTAAGGTCAAGGGGCCACAACCAGTTTTTACAGGGAAATTAAATATAGGCTTAGGCGGGTTTTGAATACATATATCTGTTGAAACACTGGTCGGCACGCATGATCCGGCCGGGTTTTGCATTACAAGCCTAACAGTATGTTTCCCAGCTGTACTGAATGTATAAACAAATGGTTGAGTTGCGCCGTAGTTTTGCGCTTTGGGGTTTGGGTCACCGTCTACATACCAGGCGTATAAAGCATTAGGGTTAATACAACTGCTTGAGTTTGTGCTGGGGTCTTCACCGGGGTAAGATGCATTATTAAACGTGACCGGAGTATTAACGCAGGCGGCATCTACACTTACAAATTTATTTACAGGAGGGGCTATAACCTTTGCATAAGTAGTTACCGGTGTACCTACACTGCCGCAATAAGTACTCGCTGGCTGCAGATCCACCTCAAAAACATTCTTTTTTCCGTTGATATTATTTCCGCAGGATGACTCGGCATAGGTATGAGTTACTTTACCACCTTGTGCTATAATATCACAAAGCGCCAGCTTACTGGAAGCACCGTCGCCCCATTTTATATTATAAATAATACCAGGATAATTATTTTGTATACCGGTTGCCGATGTTATATCAACATTAAAAGTTAAAGCACCCCCATTAGCTAAACAAATTGTAGTACTACCAGTAACACCAAAACTGGTATTTACAACATTATTCAAAAGCAGGAATGATTTTGTGCCTATAATACCATTACTGACTGCCTTAACAGTAACTGTGTAGTTTGCAGCTTTTGCATTAAATAGGGTACTGGGCGAAAGCGTGGCTGTACCGCCTTCTGCCGTTTGCGCCAGATCATTAAAAAATGTAACTGTTGCTGACGCCCCTGACGAGGACTCATTCAAAAAAGTATATGCGGTTGTTCCGTTTGCTTTACCATTACACGTACCAAACACTTCCGGATATTGCGGATTAATGATCTGTGAGCTTAAACCGGCTACAACACCTGTTGCGCTATTGATGGCAAAGGCCGTTGAGGTTGTGCTCGTAACTACAGGAGCTGTTGAAATAACCCTTACTTTATAACCGCTGCCGGCAGGTGTTCCTGCGGGAATGGTGCCGTTTATAAACGTAGCATAAAAACCGCTTATACTGCCTATCTCTTTTTGTGCACCAAAATTGCCGTTGGCGTCAGACAGATAAAGCCTATATGCATTAGTTGTAGACAAACAACCTGAAGTAACATCAACTTTTATAGGTATACCAATAGTTGAACCCTGACCATAAGGGCCGGCATCAACACTTCCAATGGTAATGGTTTGTGCCGTAACAACCAAAGTCAATAAGTTAAAAATTATTAAAAAAAATAATTTTTTAGAAAGGTTTATGTCCATTAAGCATCAATTTCGCTATCATCACTTGTTTCTTAATTCATTTGTTATAAACTTGGGGGTAAAACAAGTGTTAATCACAATCAGCAACCAGAGGGCTTGATTGCCTTTCCCGCACACACTTATACGCAACATTTATCGCGTGGTTACAAAAAAAGAGGAAATAGAGCCATTAATTAACCCAATGGAAATTCAAAGGAAGTAAGTGGATATGGAAATTGTTAACCGAAAAATAAATAAGCCACAAATATGGCGGCTATTACACCCGCCAGATCGGCTATTAAGCCAGCAGGTATGGCATAACGTGATCTTTTAATGCCTACAGACCCAAAGTAAAGCGCTACTATATAAAAGGTTGTATCTGCCGAACCATTAAATATACAGCCCAAACGACCGGCAAAACTATCAACACCAAAGGTTTGCATCGTGCTTATCATCATGCCCTTTGATCCTGATCCGCTCAGAGGTTTCATATAAGCTACAGGCATGGCATCAACAAAACGTGTATCCATATTAAACTGAACGCATACCCATCGCAGTCCATCGTTCATATAATCCAAAGCGCCACAACTGCGAAAAACACTGATGCCTACCAGCATGGCCACTAAGTAGGGAATGATCTTTATTGAGGTTTCGAATCCGCTTTTGGCACCTTCAATAAAAACGTCAAATACATTTATCTTTTTAATCAGTCCGCCTAAAATAAACAGAACAGGTATGGTAAATAGCAAAAGGTTACTGGCTATTGTTGAAACCGTGCTGATTTGCCCTTTGGTAAGGTAATGGGTAAAGCACCAAACCAACAAAGTTATAAAGGCAGTTAAGCTGCCCAGCCAGGTAATGATCACCCTATCAAACAGGTTTATTTTTTGTTTGATAGCTACAACAAGCAAACCAACTACGGTGGCTACATAAGTTGCTATAATGCAGGGTATAAATACATCGGTAGGGTTGGCTGCGTTTAATATGGCTCGTTGTGCTATTATAGTTACTGGTAATAATTGCAAGCCCGATGTATGCAGTACCAAAAACATGATCTGAGCATTTGAAGCCGACTCTTTATCAGGGTTTAATTCCTGTAAGCTCCCCATAGCTTTTAACCCTAATGGCGTGGCTGCATTATCAAGTCCCAGTAAATTGGCCGAAAAATTCATCAGCATTTGTCCTGTAGCCGGGTGGTCTCTGGGCACTTCAGGAAATAACCTGCTAAAAAAAGGCCCTACAATACGCGACAGAAAACGAATAGCGCCGGCCTTTTCACCAATATTAAGTATACCCAGCCAAAAAGCCATAGCTCCAACCAGCGGCAGAGCTATATCCATTACAGACGATTTGGAAGAGCTGAAAATGCCATCAACCAATAGCTTAAAAGCCTCTGTATCGCCGAAAAAAATTAGTTTTATCAATGCAACTACAAAGGCGATCAGAAAAAATGCTATCCAGATATAATTAAGGGCCATTAGGTATGTTTAAGGCGTTGAAGTTAATGGTTTTGTTATTTAATATGAAATAACAATCTTTAAATACTATTTAAGTGGCTATAAAATGAATGATACTATAATACTCCTTACTAATACTGTTAATGATTTCCTGGCGATAAGATCGCAACCAGTTAACTGGGATACCAGGCCATTGCCCGGCAAATGGTCAAATAAAGAAATCATTGGCCATTTGATAGATAGCGCCCAGATAAACCTGCAACGGTTTATACGCTGTACTTATGAAGAGGGTTTTAAACTAACTTACGAACAGGATGCATGGGTAGTGGTACAACGTTACCAGGATACCGATATTAATGACCTGCTTGATCTGTGGACTTTGCTTAACAGGCAGATCATCAGGGTACTTGAAAATTATCCGGCGGATAGGCTTAACACCCGTTGCAATATCAGCAAGCAGGAGCCAAATCTGCAAACGGTTGAATGGTTGGCAAATGATTATGTAGAACATTTAAAACATCACTTAAAACAGATAAAATAATGGCTGGGTATTCGGGCACACCTCTTGCAAAAAAGTTGGGCATTAAATCTGCTTTCAGGGTTAAGCTGATTAACGCACCCGATAACTATATGGAACTGTTTACAGATATACCTGCTGAATTGTACTTTGAAGACGATGAGGTATCAAAAAAAGATCTTATACACTTTTTTACCAGGCAAAAAGATGAATTATTAACCAGGCTCACTATACTTAAAGCCCAGATTAAACCCGATGGGATGATATGGGTATCGTGGCCCAAGAAAGCATCTAAAGTAATTACTGATATAACAGAGGATATAATAAGAAACCATGCCCTAAGAATAGGTTTGGTTGATATTAAGGTTTGCGCTATTGATGAAACATGGTCGGGCCTAAAATTGGTAATACCTGTAAAGGACAGAAAAGCATCAGTTTAAGATCATTTTTATTAAAAACTGCACAAACCAGGCTTGCTTATTTTACTAACCGCATACAAATACATAACTTAGCATTAATAATATATTTAATATGCCTAATAAGATAGAACTTAAACGTGTACATGGTGATTTTGGGTTTGAAGCAGTTGATGCCCAAGGCCATACCGTAAAAATGGATAGCAGCCCCGAAAGCGGTGGCCAGGATTTTGGTGTACGCCCTATGCAAATGCTTTTAATGGGCCTTGCCGGATGCTCTGCCATTGATGTGATCAGCATCCTGAAAAAACAACGTCAGGAAGTAAAAGATTATAAAATGGTAGTTAACGGCGAACGCGAAGCTGGTAAGGAGCCTTCTTTGTGGCAAAATATTGAAATTGAATTTCATTTATACGGTGATATTGATGAAGATAAAGCCGCCCGTGCTGTTGAACTTTCATTAAATAAATATTGCTCAGTAGCCGCCACATTAGGTAAAGCTGGTGCAGATATTAAATCGAAGGTTTTTGTACATGCTGCTGTAACCCAATAGCAGTATTAGCCTATTTTTATGACAAGCAGGGATGTACCTATAAAAACGATACACCTTTTCCCGGTTTTGGATCAATTGCTTATTGAGCTGCTTAAATCCTTATCACCCGAAGATTGGGACAAACCGACATTAGCCAAATTATGGACTGTTAAAGATATTGCAGCCCATCTTTTGGATGGGAATATGCGTACCATATCATCAAAACAGCAGTTTACCGGCGAAACCCCATCAAGCATCAGTAACTATCAGGATCTTGTTAATTATCTTAATGAGCTAAATGCAACCTGGGTAAAGGCCATGAAAAGGGTAAGCCCTGCCTTGCTTGTACAGTTATTGGAGATAACCGGAAAGCAATATGCTGAGCACATGGCATCGTTAGATCCATTTGCCAGGGCAATATTTTCAGTGGCATGGGCAGGAGAGGAGCAATCAGTCAACTGGTTTCACATTGCCAGGGAGTACACTGAAAGGTGGCATCACCAACAGCAAATACGCGAGGCCGTAAACAAACCGGGTATCATGCA
This sequence comes from Mucilaginibacter lappiensis, assembly GCF_050433765.1. Taxonomy (GTDB): domain Bacteria; phylum Bacteroidota; class Bacteroidia; order Sphingobacteriales; family Sphingobacteriaceae; genus Mucilaginibacter; species Mucilaginibacter lappiensis_A. The sequence continues at coordinate 619,952 of NZ_JBNPWP010000001.1, forward strand.
TCAGGAACTATTTTATCCCTGTATAGCTACCTTCATGTATGCCTTACCCCATACTTACCGTAATGTAAATGCCGATGTGGGTACCCTGATTGAAATAATTGTTTTGGGTGAAACTACTGGCAACTGGTATCTGCAAAAAAGCATGGAGAATTGGGTGCTAACAACAAATAATGATAAACCTGCAGATTGTGTGGTAAGTATAAGCACAGATACCGCCTGGAAACTTTTCACAAAAGGTATAACCCCCAACCTTGCTTTACAAAATTCAACGCTGAAAGGCAATATTAAATTGGGCGAGAAAATATTCGAGGCAGTGGCTGTTATGGCCTGATAGTTAGATATATTATTTAATGTATATGTGTTTTAATATTACACAAAATGATATTAAATATTTATTGATTAGCGTAAAGTTAATCAATGAAAAAATCAACAAAAAGTTCAAATTTCATCTAAATTTCATCTTTATTGTTTCTTAGGCTTTGAAAATAATGTACTTATAGTTAATTATTGTATTGAGTAATATAAGTCCAAAATAACTTTTTAATACACAACTGTACTATTTTCAACTCATTTACTATTTGGTGCAAAAAGTTAATAAGTAGTACATGCTACCCGTTAAAACACGGGTTTTTACCACATCATACCTCAGCGCTTAAACGATGCTCTATCAATCATTTATGTTAATTTTTTAACCTTAATATCTATAAAATTGATGAAATTTTAACATGCGTGGTTGTTAAAATTAAATTTGGATGGCATTAATGTTGCCTGTTGTGGTTACGGTTTACTGAACAATAAACCTATAATTAAACACAACAATATGAAATCAAATTTAAAAAAAACCACCCTGCTCCTAACAGGACTTATGGTAGGTGGTAAATTATTTGCTCAAACTCCCGACACTACAGCTAATGATTATGTAAAACCATTTTCTGGTGGCAGTAACTTTCGCACCTGGTCAATAGGTGTTCATGGCGGTATGTTAACGCCTTACACCATTTTTGGTACCAATGGCAGGCAGGATTTTAAAAACCCAACCGAACAAGTAGGCTATGGTGTTTATATTAAAAACCAAATATTGCCATCATTAGGTATCCAGGCCGATTTCCTGAGAGGTAAAGTAAAAGGCAATAATAGTCAGCCTGATGCAGCCGGTAATATGGTTTATAGCCAGTATACTACTAATATTAACTGGTCGGCGGCGCTAAGTGCCAACATTACATTGGCCAACATCAACTGGCGTCATGACAAACCATTTATTCAGCCTTATTTAACAGTAGGTGCAGGTACCATGAACTATACGCCTAAAATTACCACACCGGGCGGCCAGGAAACCAATTTTAAAACTGATGGTAAAGCTTCAATAAACGAAATATTTATTCCTCTGGGGCTTGGTTTGAAATTTGACATTGCTCCGGGTGTAAACCTTGATTTAGGTTATGCGGTTAATTTTGTACAATCTGATAACTTTGATGGTTTTAACCATGGATCAACCAACGACAGGTTCTCTTATGCACACGTAGGATTAGAGTTTGCTTTGGGCGGCCGTAAAAAGCCTCAAATGGCAACGCATAACCCGGTATCATCCATGCGTAAAGAATACTTATGGGAAAATCAACAAACCAAAACTTTACTACAACAACAAATTGATGCAGAAAAAGCTAAAAACGACCAGTTAAGAAATGATTTGAACACTACTAATGCAAACCTTGCCAAATTAACAACAGATAGCGACGGCGATGGCGTGGTTGACGTTAATGATAAATGTCCGAACACACCGGCAGGAACAAAGGTGGATGGATCAGGTTGCCCGCTTGCTAAACCAGTTGTTTATGTAACTGAAGAGGATAAGAAAGTTGTTAAGGATGCCATCAAGAACCTTGAATTTGATTTAGGTAAATCAACCATCCGTGCACACTCTTTACCAAGTTTAGATAGGGTAGCTCAACTACTTGTTGACAAAAACTTTAGCCTTAAATTAGCAGGACATACTGATAATACAGGCTCTAAAGATCTGAACATGAGGTTATCAAAAGACCGCGCAGAATCAATAAAAGCTTACTTGGTAAGTAAAGGTGCTAATGCATCACGTATTGAAGCTACCGGTTACGGTCAAAATCAGCCAATTGCAACAAACAAAACTGCAGCAGGCCGTCAGGCAAACCGCAGGGTTGAGTTCACTTTATATTAATAGTATTTTTCCCCAAAAGAAAATCTATATAAAACAACAAAGCCACTCAATTGAGTGGCTTTGTTGTTTTACTATATGCTTGCCATGATACTTTTTTCTTTCTCTCATGCTGAACGCAGTGAAGCATCCATTCTACAATATGCATAGCTCATTAATAGATTCTTCGTTCCTCAGGATGACAAGGGGGGAGATTATTCTCCCTCAAAAAATTCAATCAGTGCTCCAAAATAACTGTTGTTCCATCCATCAACCATATCATCAAAATCAGCATCGGGAATATTGGTATGGCGTAATTCGGCAGATGTTCCATTTTTATCAGCATGAAGCTTAATGGTTACTATAGAATTATCAGACTGGCCATCAAAATACCATTGCTGCACTATTTTTTTACCCTGTTCAAATTCCAGGTTTTTTCCAGCGATACTGCCTTCCCACATAGAAAATTCTGACCCAGGCTCGGTCGACATTTCGGCAACTTCACCTGTCCATAATTCCATGGTAATGGGGTTGGTCAGGGCCATATAAATCTCGTCAGGCGTAGCAGGTATGCTGTAATATTTTTTAAAATCTTTCACCTGCGCAATTTAGCAGAATTAATTTTAGCTTTTAAATTAAACATTAACTGGCCCAATAGGTAATACAACCCTGCCGTAAACCTCGTTCAATACGTTGGCCATACCTGTATATATAGCTGATGCACCGCAGATTATTCCTTCGTACCCGGCCAAATGTTTTATGGAGGCATTCCCGGTAGCGTCGCCGGCTACCAGCAAAAAGAATAATACGGTTAATGATCCAAAAACAAACTGAAGCGCACGGTTAAGTTTTAATGTGCCAAAAAACATTAGAAAGGTAAATATCCCCCAAATGCCTAAATATGCACACATGGCACCTTCTGATGGGGCAGCTCCCCAACCCAGCTTAGGCATTACTAATAAACCTACTAATGACAGCCAGAAAAATCCATACGATGTAAAAGCTGTTAAACCGAAAATGTTGTTCTTTTTTGCTTCAATAACACCTGCAATAACTTGTGCAAGTCCGCCATAAAATATACCCATGGCCAATATCATGCTGTTCATTTCAAAAAAGCCGGCATTGTGGATGTTTAATAATACGGTGGTCATACCAAAGGCACAAAGACCAAGAGGGGCGGGGTTGGCAATACCATCCTTTACAGGTACAGGTGTTGTAGGAATCATAATAGACAGATTGAGGTTTTAATTGGTTTGTTAGGGGCAATCTAAGTGATTTATATATATTAAACAATTTTTTTTATAACTCAACAACTACATTTACGTTAAATAAATACCTATGCAAAAAATAGTATTGATACGCCACGGCGAGAGTACCTGGAATCAGGAGAATCGCTTTACCGGCTGGGAAGACGTTGATCTGTCTGAAAATGGTTATATGCAAGCAAAAAAAGCGGGCCAGATACTTAAAAAGAACGGATATAATTTTGATGCCGGTTTTACATCATATTTAAAAAGATCAATCAAAACCATGCATTTTATATTGGAAGAGCTTGATCATTTATGGATCCCTGTAGAAAAGTCATGGCGCCTGAATGAGCGTTTTTATGGTGCCCTGCAGGGAATGAACAAGGATGATGCCGTAGCAAAGTATGGTATAGAGCAGGTACAAAAATGGCGGCGCGACCCTAATGAGCATCCACCGGCTGTAACTAAGGATGATCCACGCTACCCGGGCCATGACCTGCGGTATAAAGATCTTACGGAGCGTGAACTACCTTTAACTGAAAACCTGAGCGAAACTATGGATAGGGTGCTACCTTTTTGGAACGAGACCATCGTGAATGCCATGCGCCGTAACCAAAAGGTAATTGTGGTGGCACACGGAAACAGCTTGCGCTCATTAATAAAATATATTGATTGCCTTAGCGACGAAGAGGTAACCCAACTGGAGATACCAACAGCTACACCATGGGTTTACGAACTTGATCATGGGTTAAATCAAATACGGCATTACTATTTGGATTAAGGTTTATCTTAATTGGTGGCTCCCTTTTTCTACAATCAGCTTTCCATCTATTCAATATGTGCCACATTTGTTTATATTCGTCGCGCTGTAAACCTTATCCCCAAGCAAAAATGAAGAAGTTTGATATTTATGAAATAACCATAAAAATTCTGGGTATTTACCTTTTAGTGGCCGATATTTCAAAATTACCGGGTTTGCTAACGTTTATAAGAGGGCATGGTTCTGGAATGAACGCCGATCAGGGAATTGAACAGGTTAATTTATTATGGATAAATGGATTGAGCTTTGGCTTGTTGCTAATCCTGGCAATATTTTTAATCGCTAAAACAAAATTTATTACCCGCCTGGTAACCAATGCTTCTGATCAGCAGGAGAATGTAAAATTGTTTGCCGATAGAAAGGTAATATACGAGATTGCATTAGTCATCATTGGAGGTTTACTTATTGTTAATACTTTGCCCGACCTTCTGTATCGTATGTATAATTTATCAACCGTGGGTGATCAGCGTGATGTTGTGTCATCATGCGCAAGAATATTTATTGGTATTATCACGGTGGCTTATGGTAAACGGATAGCTGCTTATTTTGCTAAATAACATTGGTGAGTTAAAATTAAAAAAGGCTCCTTTTGAGAGCCTTTTTTAATTACAAACAACCTATTACAAAACTTCCGCTGTTTGTTTTGATGCCGATGCTAAACTGACCCCCGTAAGTTGATCGGCAAAAGCGATAAATGCTTTGCTTTCAGATATACGGGTTTGGTTATCGATTAGATTTTGCAAATTGATTTTTCCTATAACAAATTTATAACTACCTGAATAGTAGCGCTCTTGTATGTGTTCAAAATTCAAGGCCTCTACTAAACTTTCATCATCATACCTCAGGTAAATGTTTAATTCAATATTATTGGTAAAGTTAAGATCTGTTTTTTCCTTAGCTTTTTTATATTCGTATTGATAGTTATACCGCAGAGCAGCAATATCGGATAATACAGCCGAGCCTGTTGGGTGGCCACCCGCTCCTTTACCAAAAAAGAATTGCTGATCGGCAAAAGCGGCCTGCACGGTTACGCCATTATATTCATACTCTACGTTGTATAAAAACTCTGTTTCGTTTACAAATTTAGGTAGTACAAATAAAGCAACATTACGTTCGTCAAGCTCCTTGGCTACGGGTACCAGTTTAATTTTGAGATTCTTTTCGCGGGCGTATTGCAGGTCCTGGGCGCCCAGGTTTTGTATGCCTAAATTAAATACCTCATCGGGCTGTACAATTACACCATAAGCGTGCGCGGCAGCTATTACCAGCTTGTACTTGGCATCAAAACCACCTACATCACTGGTTGGGTCAGTTTCGGCAAAACCCAGGTCCTGGGCTTGTTTCAGGGCGCTTTCGTAATCAAGCCCATCAATAAATCCTTTTGACAGTATATAATTTGATGATCCGTTAAAAATGCCGCTTATAGAGTGCAGCAGCTCGTTATCATAATATTCTTCCAGGTTACGGATAATGGGGATACTCCCGCAAACAGCACCTTCATACAATAAGGAGGTGCCATATTTATGCTGCAGATCGATCAACTCGTCCAAATGCAGGGCTATCATTTTTTTACTGGCTGAAACCACGTTTTTACCCGTGCTAAGTGCTCTTGATACAATTTCAAAGGCAGCTTCGGTATCATTTATCAGCTCAACAATGGTGTTGATCTCCGGATTGTTAAGTAGTTCGTCCCTGTCAGTTGTAAATAAATGCGCGGGTAAGGAGCGTTGTTTATGATCGTCCTTGATCGCGATTTTAACTATTTCAAGATTTAAGTGTTTTGTTTTGATGATATCATATAGTCCCTGTCCAACTACGCCAAATCCAAATAATCCGATATTTAACTTTTTACTCATTACGCTGTACGTTGCAATTCTATAATTTTTCCTTTTACATCAGTTTTAAAAAACGATGTGATGATATTTGTTAATGCTTCTGTCTCAATTAAAAAACCATCATGCCCATAAAACGAATCCAGTTCGGCAAAAGCTGATTTAGGAATGTGCCTGAACAAGTATTCCTGCTCCTCAATTGGAAATAATACGTCTGATTTAATACCGATCACCAATGTACGGGCCTTGATGAGACTTAATGCTTTTTCAACCCCATTACGATTGCGACCTACGTTGTGCGAATCCATTGTTTTGGTTAAATACCAATAACTATGTGCATTAAACCTGTTCACTAATTTTTCGCCCTGGTAATTTTGGTAGGTAGCAGCACGGTAATCATCTGTTTTACCATCAGTTTCTTCCTGTTGGGTTATTGAATAAGTTTTATAGCCACGATAGGAGAGCAGGGCTATGCTCCTTGCCGCTTTAAGACCTTTTTGACCGCCATCAGGTGTATTGGCATAAAAAGTACGGTCGGTACTGATAGCCAGGCGCTGCGACTCGTTAAAGGCAATTCCCCAGGGAGAGTGACGCGCGTTGGTAGCTATCAGAATCAGGTTTTTAATACGCTCCGGTTCTATGATACCCCATTCAATGGCCTGCTGCCCGCCAAGTGAACCACCTATCAGGATGTGAATATGATCTATCTGCAGATGATCTGCCAGCAATTGATGTGCTTTAATAATATCCCGAATGGTAAATTTTGGAAACGCCTGAAAATATGGCTGCCCGGTTACCGGGTTAATACTTAACGGATTGGTTGTACCATAAGGCGACCCCAATATGTTGGCACATACTATAAAATGTTCCTCAGGGTTAAACAGACCGCCGGTGCCTACCAATCCTTTCCACCAGTCAAATACATCGGCATTAGCTGTAAGGGCATGGCAAATCCACACTACATTATCTTTCTGTTTATTTAACCTGCCATAGGTATGAAAACCAATTTCCAGTTCCTGTATCTGCTGACCTGACTCGAACTCAAATGTTTGTGTGTACTTAAATATTTCTGTGTTCATTCTTTTGTTTTGTTATTCCGGGTGGTTTAAGTCTTGAGTCTGAAGTTATTAGACTTGAGACTTTAGGCTTAGTACTTAAAACCATCCGTTACAACTTTACTATATCACTTAAAAAAACTATACTAATTGGGCAGCAAGCTGCTTTATTTTGGCAAATGCCTGTACAAAATCGGCCTTAATATCATCAATATGCTCAATACCAACAGACACACGTAATGATGTTGGTGTAACCCCAGCCGCCAATTGTTCCTCATCTGAAAGCTGTTGATGTGTAGTGGCTGATGGCTGAATGATCAACGTTTTAGCATCTCCCAAATTGGCCAGGTGACTTACCAGTTGCAGGCTGTCAATAAAGTTACTGGCCTGTTGTTTATCTCCTTTGATCTCGAATGATAATACCCCACCAAAACCATTTTTTAAATACTTTTTAGCCAATGTATGGTATTTGGATGATGGCAGACCCGGATAATTAACCGAAGCCACCTGCGGATGCTTCTCAAGCCATTTGGCCAGCTCCAATGCATTATCAACATGACGCTGCACACGCAGGGAAAGGGTTTCTAAACCCTGTATATTCAGCCATGAATTAAACGGTGCCTGTGAAGGGCCAAAATCGCGCAAACCCTCTACACGTGCACGTATAATAAACTGAATATTGCCAAACGGTCCGCCAATACCAAATACATCTGCAAATACCAAACCGTGATAACCTTCTGATGGTGCGGTAAATTGCGGAAATTTCCCGTTGGCCCAGTTATAATTACCACCATCAACTATTACACCGCCTATGGTAGTACCATGACCGCCTATCCATTTGGTAGATGATTGCACTACGATATGTGCTCCATGATCTAACGGGCGGAATAAATATCCGGCTGCGCCAAATGTATTATCAACTATTAAAGGCAGATCATATTTTTTGGCCAGAGCGCCAACTTTGTCAAAATCGGCAATGGTAAAGCCTGGGTTACCAACAGTTTCCAGGAAAATAGCTTTGGTTTTATCATCAATTAATACCTCTAAACTTTCGGCGGTATCATCTTTAGCAAAGCGGGCTTCAATACCCAGGCGTTTAAAGGAAACCTTAAACTGGTTATAAGTACCCCCATATAAAAAAGGAGAGGTCACAAAGTTATCGCCAACTTGTAATATGTTATTTAATGCAAGAAATTGCGAAGCCTGGCCCGATGCTGTGGCTAACGCTGCAACACCACCCTCTAAAGCCGCTATGCGTTTTTCAAACACATCCGTAGTAGGGTTCATGATACGGGTGTATATATTCCCAAATTCTTTCAGCGCGAAAAGGTTTGCACCATGCTCGGCATTATTAAATACATACGATGTGGTTTGATAAATAGGAACAGCCCTTGCACCCGTAGTAGGGTCAACTTCCTGACCAGCATGTAATTGTAGGGTTTCGAATTTTAAGTTGTTGGCAGACATGGTAGTACGGTTTTTAAATGTGTTTAATTAAATTTTTAATGATCCTATAGATTTTTGGCAAGCCGGTAAATGATCTTTACCAGTTGTTAAACACGAGCGTTTTTCAGGAATTGAAAAAGGATCGTGTTAGGTCAGTCAGCAGCAGCAACACATACAAATACAGCCAATATTTAAGCTAATATATTGTACAGCACCGTTTGAGGTGTTAAAAATGTTGCTCGTAGTAATCTTAATTAAACTTTTCATGGTTATAAATTTATATTCCCCGGGGTTATTTTCCGGGACAGGAATTGGCACCTTCTCCAATTTTGGAGGGTTGCCAGCGGGTCATTGAGCCTGATCTCTCGCCGCTTCTTTATAAACCAAAACCCGAACTAATGCGGAGAATTGATCAATGGTATTGCTACCAAATATTGTTTCAAAGATAAGAGGATATTTATTTAAATACCAAATTAAATTTTTCTTTTAGATAAAAGGATAGGGCTGAAAGCTTAAAGCCAAAAGCACAAAGCTTTTTTTTGAAGTGGATGAACTCGCTTTAAGCCCTCAGCTTTTTGCTTTCGGCTTATAGAAGTGCCTGATCCAAATCAGCTATCAGATCATCAATATGCTCCAACCCAACAGATACCCGTAACAAGTTGCGTGGCGTTTTAGTATCCGGGCCTTCAACAGTAGCACGATGCTCTATCAGGCTCTCTACACCGCCAAGGCTGGTAGCCCTGGTAAAGAGCCGCAGTTTATTTATTACCATACGGGTATATTCTTCATCGCCTTTAACAATAAATGATAACATGCCACCAAAAGCCAACATTTGTGCCTTGGCAACTTCATGTTGCGGATGCGAGGGTAGACCGGGATACATCACCCGCTCAACACCAGCGTGTTGCTCTAAAAACTCAGCTAATAGCTGTGCATTATGTACATGGCCCTTAACACGATAAGGCAGGGTTTTGATGCTGCGTACCAACATGTAGCAATCCATTGGAGAGGGGATAGCACCGCCCATTTCCTGCACCTGGCGAATTTTTGCCCACCAATCGCTTTTTTCGGAAGTAATTAATGCGCCGCCCATCAGGTCACTATGCCCGCCAAAGTATTTGGTTGCTGAATGCATCACCAGGTCGGCACCCAAAGCAAGTGGTTGCTGGCAAATTGGTGTGGCAAAGGTATTATCACAAGCTACTTTAATGCCTTTAGCTTTGGCAATGGCTACTATCTTTTTAATATCGGTTACTTTAAGCAGGGGGTTTGATGGGGTTTCTATCCATATTAACCCGGTTTCGGGTTTAATATGCTGTTCTAATACTTCGGTATCATTAACATCAATAAAATCAAAAGTTAAAATACCTGCAAACAGGTTTTTGAGCTGGTTACGCAAACCATGGTACATATCATCGGGGGCAATAATATGCGTACCCGGCGGCAGCGACTGAAATACTGACATACCTGCCGCATTGCCCGATGAAAAAGAGGCCGCATCAGCACCACCCTCTAATTTAGCCAGCACATTTTCGAGCGATTCGCGATTTGGGTTCGATGACCGGCTATAGATATGCCCACCCGGAAAATCACCTTCAATACCTCGTTCAAAAGTAGTTGATAGTATAATGGGCTGTATTACAGCTCTTGATGATTCATCTTTTTTATTTCCGGCGTGTATAGCTATAGTTTCAGTTTTCATTCTGTATTAGATATCCGGCCAAATTAAATAAGATTATTTAGTTTTTGCTGTAGCGTTTATGCAATTTTTTACGAATAGATATAAAAACCAACCTTATGAAAAAACTGTATCTGTTTACTATTATCATTTTGTTTTCGGCAACAAGCTGCAAAAAAGAAGATATCGCCAACAAAAGCGATTATAACAAAAGCTATAAAGCGTGGACTGATTACAAGGCCAGTGTACATAATTCATATAGCTATACACAAAATCAGGGCTCTGTTTTCGGTTATGCTTCTGAAACTAAAATTGGGGTAAGCAATGGAAAAATTATTTCCCGCGATTTTATTGCAATCCAAATACGCAGAGACGGTACCAATAATAAAGATACTACAGCACGCTGGCATGAGGACTTAGCTAGCTTAAATACACATACTAATCAGGGAGCTGAACTGCTGACCTTAGATGACGTTTACCAAAAAGCCAAAACCGTTTGGCTCAAAGCTGATAAAAAAGCCAACGATATATATTTTGAGGCAAGAAACAATGGCATGATATCAAATTGCGGTTTTGTACCTAAAGGATGCCAGGATGATTGTTTTAACGGCATAAGTATAACCGCCATTACCGCACTGTAAACTCAATGTCATTACTTCCCTTCATTTAAGCAATGAATCATCTTACTAAGCATAGTTTTATGCTTTTTAGTACATTTGCCCAAAGTTTTTTTCATGGAAGCTGAAGGTAATTTACAGTTATTATTACAAAATCCGGATCTATCCGCTGATTTAAAGCACATTGCCGAAAAAGTACTGAACAACCAGCGCATTACCTTTGATGAGGGCGTGGTGCTGTACGAGCAGGGCGACCTGGGCTATCTGGGAGTTTTAGCAAATTACATCCGCGAAAAACGGCATGGTCATAAAACATATTTCAATCGTAATTTCCATATAGAGCCTACCAATCTTTGTGTTTACGATTGCAAATTTTGTTCGTATTCACGTTTGCTTAAACAAAAATCAGAAGGTTGGGAATATACCATGGACGAAATGTTCAACATGGTTACTAAATACGATGGCGAACCTGTTACCGAAGTACATATTGTAGGTGGTGTTTTACCACAATACGACGTGCCTTTTTACCAGGAACTTTTTAGTCGCATCCGTGCCCATCGTCCCGAATTACATATCAAGGCTCTAACACCTGTTGAATATCATTACATATTTAAAAAGGCTAAAATTGATTACGCTACCGGCATGCGACTCATGATGGAAGCGGGCTTGCAATCAATCCCAGGTGGTGGCGCCGAGATATTTCACCCCGAAGTACGCGATCTTATTTCAAAAGATAAATGTACCGGCGATCAATGGCTGGCCATACATGAAGAGTGGCACAAACTGGGCGGTCGTTCAAATGCTACCATGCTATACGGCCATATTGAAAAATACTGGCACCGGGTTGATCATATGGAGCGTTTACGCCAGTTGCAGGATAAAACAGGTGGTTTCCAAACCTTTATCCCGCTAAAATTCCGTAATCAGGATAACCAAATGTCGCATGTGCCCGAATCTACGGTGGTTGAGGATCTTCGGAATTATGCCATTGCGCGTATCTACCTTGATAATTTTGATCATATTAAAGCCTATTGGGCCATGATCAGTCGTACCACAGCACAACTATCTTTAAACTTTGGTGTGGATGATATTGATGGTACACTTGATGATACTACCAAAATATATTCTATGGCCGGCGCAGAAGAGCAGCACCCCGGTATGAGCACCAAACAGTTAGTTGAGCTGATAAAACATGTAGGCAGGCAACCTATTGAGCGCGATACTTTATATAACGTGGTTACCGATTTTACTGATTTTGAATTTCCAGAAGAAAGTAAACCGCAATATTATAAATTGCCTGTAATCAATTAGCTGAAAGCTTAAGAGTGGGAGTGGCAAGTAATAAATAAAGCAAATAAAACTTTAAGCCCTCGGCTTTTAGCTTTAGGCTTAAAAAAAGAATGATACAAAAAACCTTATATATAGTACGTCACGGCCAAACTGAGCTTAACAGACAAGGCATTGTGCAGGGGCGTGGAATGGATACTGATTTAAATGATGAAGGTCGTAAACAGGCCCGCCAGTTTTTTGAATTCTACAAAACTGTATCTTTTGATAAAATATACATATCAGCCCTAAAACGCACACAGCAAAGTGTTCAATCATTTATTGACCTGGGGATCCCATACCAAAAATTGCCCGGTCTTGATGAGCTGGCATGGGGTATACATGAAGGGCAACCAAGTACTACACAAAATAAAGCAGCCTTTTTACAAATTATGCGCGATTGGCTTGATGGCCGTTTAGACAGTAAATTTGAAGGAGGTGAGAGTCCTAACGAGGTAGAGGTCCGTGAGCGCGAAGCGCTTGATGTGATCATGAGCCATCCCGACGAAAAAACTGTATTAATATGTATGCATGGCCGCGCCATGCGCTTATTGCTTTGTATATTAACCAATAGGTCCCTTACTGAAATGGAAGCCTTTCCGCACCAAAACCTGGTTCTGTACAAAGTACTATATGACGGCGAAAAATTCGAGATCGCCGATTTTAATAATGCCGAACATTTAAAACAATCCTGAAAGAGAGTATTTCTGTGAATAAGATAAGAATATCAGCTGTAAGCTATACCAACACCAAACCCTTTATATACGGCATCCAGCATAGTGGAATATTAGATAAAATTGAATTGAGCCTTGATATGCCGTCAGACTGTGCTCAAAAACTAATTGACAATGTGGTTGATATCGGGCTGATCCCCGTAGCCGCTACTCTGAGCCTGCCGCAATGGGAAATTGTTTCTGAATACTGTATTGGTGCAGTTGGCGCGGTAAATTCAGTTTTTGTATTCAGTAATTGCGATATCAAAGATGTAAAATACCTGCAGCTTGACCCGCAATCGCGTTCATCAAATAACCTGGCCCGCGTTTTACTGAAAAACTACTGGGAGGTAAAGCCCGAGCTGATGAAGGATGCAGCAGACTATGCTCAATCAACCGATGCCAACACCGCTTTTGTACAAATTGGTGACCGTACCTTCGGTAAAAAAAATAAATACGAGTTTGCGTATGATCTGGCCGAAGAATGGCAAAAATTTACCGGTCTTCCATTTATGTTCGCCGGTTGGATAGCCAACAAGCCTATTCCGCAGGATTTTATGGATGAGTTTAACGCTGCATTGAAATATGGCTTAAACCATCGTGCCCAACTTTTTGAAGAACTACCGATGCGCAATGATTTTGATATTAAAGATTACCTGATGCACAAGATCGATTTTGAGTTGACTGATGATAAGAAAAAAGCGCTTTATATGTTTTTGGATTATATAAGAGCGCTGTAAATTTTGTCTGAACCGGGATTAAGCGGATTAAGGGATTATCATGATTTAATAGAGACGCATTACATGCGTCTTTTTTTTGATGTTTATTTTGTCTGAATCGGGATTAAACAGATTAAAGGATTACTCAGATTTTTAAAAATGCATATAAAATCCCAAAATCTTATAAATCTGCTTAATCCTGGTTCAGACAATTACATTTAGGTTCAGACATATTTTAATATTTTAAAACCATATTGTATAAAATACATTGGTTATATTAAAACATTTAAATCTGTTAAAAATGAACTCATCCCCATCATTAAAAGGACAAGCGGCTTTGGTTACAGGTGCCGATAGCGGTATTGGCAAAGGTGTAGCCATGGCACTGGCTGGTGCCGGAGCCAGGCTTGTTATCAATTATGCCCATAACCACGATGCTGCCGAAGCTACTGTGAACGAAATAAAATCTTCGGGTGGCGAAGCATTTGCAGTTCAGGCAGATGTAAGTCAGGAAGAGCAGGTAAAAGCCATGTTTGCGCAAATGTTTGAGCGTTATGGCACCATTGATATTTTGGTAAATAACGCTGGTTTGCAAAAGGATTCCAGCTTTGTTGATATGACACTGGAGGATTGGAATACGGTGATCAGCATTAACCTTACCGGTCAGTTTTTGTGCTCGCGCGAAGCGGCAAAGGAGTTTATACGCAGAGGAGTGGTTGAGGACCGGAGCCGCGCAGCAGGTAAGATCATCTGTATGAGCAGTGTGCATGAGGTGATTCCCTGGGCGGGCCATGTAAATTACGCGGCCAGTAAAGGTGGCATCAATATGTTTATGAAAAGTATTGCGCAGGAACTGGCGCCACATAAAATAAGGGTAGTATCTATTGGGCCCGGTGCCATACAAACCCCAATCAATAAAGCAGCCTGGGATACTCCCGAAGCTTTAGATAAACTGCTGACGCTTATACCATATAACCGGATCGGTAAGCCAGATGATATTGGTAAACTGGCTACCTGGCTGGCATCTGATGAGGCCGATTATATTACCGGAACCACTATTTTTATGGATGGCGGCATGACGTTGTATCCCGGCTTCGCAGATAATGGTTAAATCAAGGGAGAAATTTTATGAAAAATCGGTTTAGCAGACTGCAAACCGATTTTTTTGTATCGTTTTAAATTTAGATATTGTAAATTATACACTAAGTAGATTGCAAAAATTTAAAATTTTTATCAAAAAACATATATAATTATAAAATATTCATAAAAGTTAAATTTTATTTGTCACATTGACAATCTTACCATACTTTTGTTATGGATTTAAAATTTAAACGAACATGAAAAAGATATTATTAACAACCGCAATTGCCGCTTTATTAAGTGTTAATGTTTTTGCTGCCGATGGTGGTAAAAGAGTAGACGGAGGAACTAATGTTTCTTACGTTGCCTTACATGGTTTTACAGTTGACTTTGCTGATGCAAAAGATGTTAACTGGACAGTAACTAAAAATTGCCAAAAAGCTACCTTTACAGTTGATGGCGTTAAAAAAACAGCTTTCTACAATCTTAACGGTGAGTTTTTAGGTGTAACTCAAAGAGTTGATGCTAAAGCTATCCCTGCTAAAACTTTAAAACAAATTGCTAAAGACTATAAAGGTTATGAAGTTGGTGAAGTAATTGTTTATCAGGCTAATACTGAATTAAATGATAACATTGACCCTACATCATACTTTGTTGATCTTAAAAATGATGCTCATGAAGTATTGGTAAGGATCACACAACAAGCTAACCTTGAATTTTTTCAACAAGTAAAATAATTCCAAAGCTTTTTATAATTAAAAGCCATCTGTTACAAGCAGATGGCTTTTTTTTGTTTATTAGAAGTGTCAAATTTGTGTTTATTATCACTATTTGGCAAACAACTTGACTGTTTATGCCTTTATTATTATAGTTAAATGTATAATATAAAGTAACAAAAATGTCCAAGACCATAATTGTATCAAACCGATTGCCAGTAAAAATTTCAAAAACAGATGATGAATACGTTTTATCGCCAAGTGAAGGAGGTTTAGCTACAGGCTTAGGTTCAATATATAAACAAGGTGATAATGTGTGGATAGGGTGGCCCGGGATTGAAATTACCGATCAGCATGATAAAGACCAGATAAGCCATCAGCTAAAAGACTTAAGTCTTATTCCCGTATTTCTTGATCAGGAAGAGATTAACCAATATTATGAAGGGTTTTCGAACGAAGTATTATGGCCGGTTTTTCACTATTATGCCTCCACATATGCTACTTATAAGCAATCAAACTGGGATTATTATATAACTGTAAATCAAAAATTCAGAGATATTATATTAAGTGTTGCCGAGCCTGGTGATATTATTTGGATCCACGATTATCAATTACTGCTTTTACCGGGATTAGTAAGGAATGAATTGCCGGATGTTTCCATTGGTTTTTTTCTGCATATACCATTTCCATCGCACGAAATGTTCAGGCTGATCCCCTGGAGGTCTGAATTGCTGGAAGGAATGCTTGGTGCCGACCTAATCGGCTTCCATACGTTTGATGATGTTCGCCACTTTTTAGGTGCAACAACGCGCATTTTGCCGGTGACTTCATCGTCAAACATCATTACTATGGATGAACGCTCCATTGTGATAGAGTCGTTCCCGATGGGAATAGACGAAAAAAAATACGCTACTTTACCGCTTCAGGATGATGTTAAGGAACAAATTGAACTGATCAGAAATAATTTTAAAGGCAATAAATTAATCCTGTCGATAGACAGGCTTGATTACAGTAAAGGGATATTGCAACGCTTGCAAGCCTTTGAGCTTATGCTCCAGTTATGCCCCGATTGTATTGAAAAAATAGCATTGTATATGATAGTTGTGCCCTCGCGCGATACCGTTCCGCAGTATGCACACCTGCGCGATGAGATTGATAAAAAGGTAGGTAATATCAATTCCATATACCGAACAATGGACTGGACCCCTATACATTATTACTATCGTTCTTTTCCTATTGAGATGCTGTCGGCGTTGTATTACACAGCCGATGTGTGCCTGGTAACACCGATGCGCGATGGTATGAACCTGGTGAGCAAGGAGTATGTAGCCAGTAGAATAAATGATGATGGTGTATTGATAATGAGTGAAATGGCTGGTTCATCTAAAGAATTAATTGATGCTATAATTGTTAACCCTAATAATACAGGCGAAGTTTGCAGGGCCATACTGCAAGCTATTCACATGCCGCTGGAAGAGCAGCAAAGAAGAATGAAGCCCATGCGCCAATTGGTAGCAAAATTTAATATTACGCACTGGGTTAAAATTTTCATGGACCGCTTGAAAGAGGTAAAATTAATGCAGCGCTCCATGCAGGCGCGGCACGTGAGCTTTGCTACAGAGCAATCCATCATAAACCGTTATATTAAAACTAAAAAGAGGATCATCTTTTTAGATTATGATGGTACGCTGGTAAACTTTAAATCGGAGATTGAGCTGGCCAGTCCGGACAAGGAGCTTTATGCCATTATTAATAAACTGATAGAGGATCCAGCCAATCAGGTGGTATTGATAAGCGGTCGTAAACACGAAAACCTTGACGATTGGTTCGACAATATGGATATGTACCTTATTGCCGAACATGGTTCCTGGTTTAAAAAACATAACACCTCCTGGCATAAGATCTCCGGGCTGTCTGATCAATGGAAACATGATATTTATCCTATTCTGGAAACTTATGTAGACCGTACTCCGGGTTCATTTATCGAAGAGAAAACCTATTCGTTGGTTTGGCATTACCGTAAAGCTCAAAATGGCTTAGGCGAGCTTAGGGCAAGCGAACTGATGAATAACCTGAAGTACCTGGCCAGCGATAAAGGTTTACAACTGCTTGCGGGGGATAAGGTACTGGAGGTAAAGAACATGGATATTAATAAAGGCAAAGCTGCTTTAACACTAACTGAGGGTAAGGACTACGACTTTATTATTGCCTTTGGCGATGATTATACTGATGAGGATATCTTTAAAGCCCTGCCTGATAGTGCGATAACCATAAAAGTTGGCAGTAACTTATCGGCGGCTAAGTTTTACTTGCGTAACCCTATCGAAGTACGCAGGTTGCTTACAAGTTTCACTAAGCATACGCCAGTAGAAGCGGTGTAAAATAATGTCATTTCGACGAACTCAAGAGAGGGATTGAGTAAAGGGGGAGAGTGAGGAGAAATCTTATACGATTTGCAAATTCTGCCGACTGTGTATATAAGATTTCTGCTCACTCTCTATTAATATTACAAAAATATCGGCCTGTCTAATTTAATAGCTATCCGGTAGGCGGCATTCATTAAACCAACATGGCTGTAAGCCTGTGGAAAATTACCCCATTGACTGCCTGTTTCTTCATCAACATCTTCACTGAACAATAACAGGTGATTTGAATATTGCAATAGATTTGCAAATTCCCGCTGTGCATCATCCAGTCGGCCAACACTGGCTAATGCCTCCACATACCAAAATGCGCAGATCAGGAAAGTGGTTTTAGGTTTACCAAAATCATCGGTATATAAATATCTGTAAAATAATCCGTTAGGTGTCCTTAGCTCTTTCTCTAATGCAATTAAATGATCCTTTGCCCTTTGTGATGTAGGATCAAGATAGTTCATCATAATAAGCTGCAGCGTACTGGCATCCAAATTAGAGCTACCCGCCGAATTAGTATAAACTTTCCTTACCGGGTCATAACAACTTTCAATATGGGCAGCGGCGAGTTCTTTTACAGCTATAGCTCTATCAACAAGTTCTTGATTTTCAATGGTACGAGCCATTTTTTCGGCTGCAGATGCACCTGCCCATTGAAACAGGTTGCTGTAGCAATGTACGTTGGCCGTATTTCTGAACTCCCATATCCCGGCATCTTTTTCATCAATGGTATGCTCAATTTTTTTCAACAGGAACTCGATCCATTTTACAGAATCTTTTCTTTCAGAAAAAACAAAGCGGTGGTCGGTATATAATGGGAGCAGGGATATCATTACCTGGCCGTAAATATCGTTTTGTATATGCTCGTAAGCCTGGTTACCAATACGTACCGGCTGGTTGCCCAGGTAACCATCCAGATCTGTCAGAATTTTTTCAACAAGATTTTTCTTGCCTGTAATACCATAAAGCGGCTGGTACCGGTCATCTTCAGAAAAGGAGATATCAGTAACATAGCCAAAATACTTTTCCATTTCTTCAAAATGCCCAATGTGGTTCAAGGCAGTTATCACATAGTAGGTATCGCGCAGCCAGCAATACCGGTAATCCCAGTTACGACCGCTTCCCGGCGACTCAGGCAAACTGGTGGTACTTGCGGCTATAATAGCCCCGGTATCTTCAAACTGGTGTATTTTTAAAGCCAGTCCTGAACGGATCACAAAAGGTTGATAATAAGTAGCAATAGAAGAGTGCTTGATCCAGGTGCGCCAGTATTGAATGGTTTCTGATAAAAACCGGTCAGATGTACTGATCAATGCGGCCTCCAACGGTTCGCCATAGGTTAGGGCCAGGTATTTACTTTCGTTTAGTACAAAAGGTTGTTCATCGAATACATAACTTATAGGTATATTGGTAGTTAGCCTCATGCTTTCTTCGCCACCCAGGTATTGTATATGATTGCTGCCGCGGTTTACATCCAGTTTTACGGCCCCATATTCAGATACCGGCTCGCATTTAACAATGATCCTTGGTGAGCCCTCAATGGCTTCGATCTTCCTGATTAGCATTAGTGGCTTATAATAGCGCTGATGCTGGTAAAAACGCGGTGCAAAATCAGTAATACGGTATTTACCGCCACTTTTGGGGCTTATTTCTGTTATTAAAACATTGGTATTTTCAAGGTAGTGTTGCTCTGAAGTATATTCACCCTCTGGCAAAATGGAAAATTCTCCACCTTTCTTTCTATCCAACAGGCCTCCAAAAATGAAGGTACTGTCAAATCTTGGCCAGCAAAGCCAATCTACATTTGTATTTTTATTTATATGAGCCATAAAGGCACAGTTCCCAATTATTCCGGTTTCGTAGGTATGTCTATCCATTAATTTATTAGAATTTGTACTTAATCAAGAGTTCAACAATAAACCCTCTGTAATGTTGGCGTAAATTGTACTATAATTTTTGTTAAATTTTGAATTATCAAACAATGTATATTAACTTAGTAGTCATTTATTATATATAAAACCACATCATCATGAGTTTACGATTAGGCGACAAAGCCCCCAATTTTAAAGCAAAAACATCAGCAGGTGAAATTGATTTTTATGAATACCTTGGCGATAGCTGGGGCGTGCTTTTTTCGCATCCCGGCGATTATACACCGGTTTGTACCACTGAGCTTGGTAAAACAGCTGCTTTAAAAGATGAATTCACCAAACGCAATGTTAAAATACTGGCCTTAAGTGTTGATTCGGTTGAATCACATGTCGGGTGGATCAATGATATAAACGAAACGCAAGGGGTAGAGGTAAACTTCCCGATCATAGCCGATGAGGATCGCAAAATTTCTGAAGCTTATGATATGATTCACCCAAATGCATCGGTAAATGCTACCGTGCGATCATTATTTATCATCGGGCCTGATAAAGCCGTTAAGCTGATCATTACTTACCCGGCATCAACAGGGCGTAACTTTCAGGAGATATTAAGGGTGATTGATTCGTTGCAATTAACAGCTAATTATGGTGTGGCAACTCCCGCTGATTGGAAGGATGGAGAGGACGTAGTTGTAGTGCCGGCAATAGCAACTGAGGATATCCCTGCCAAATTTCCAAAGGGTTATAAAGCCATAAAACCCTATTTAAGGATAACTCCGCAACCAAATAAATAATTTTATTTGGTTTATTAATTATTTTATATATTTGAAAAAGGTGGGCTTATCTATTCCTTCTGATTATTAAAACCATTTTATTTTCAGTTTGGCTTTAGTTTTTAATCTTAACACGAATTTTTTAATACGATAATTATAATTATGAAAACTGGAAAAGTAAAATGGTTTAACACACAAAAAGGTTATGGCTTTATTGTTACCGATGATGGTAAAGATCTTTTTGTACACTTCAAAGACGTACAGGGCGGCGTAAATGCCATTAAAGATAATGATGACGTTACATACGAAGTGGAAGAAGGCAGAAAAGGATTACAAGCAGTAAACGTAAAAAAAGTATAGTTAACCGATGTTCTTAACAAAAACCTCTGCATAAACAGGGGTTTTTTTTGTGTTTAAATTTTTGATTATATATAATTCTGCTACTTTAGCCGTTCAAACGCCTATAAAAAAACTATGACACTCGATACAGCTACTTCTGCCAAAGCAACCCGAAACGTTATTTTTCTTGTTATTGTTGCCTCGCTTGGTTATTTTGTGGATATCTATGATCTGCTTGTTTTTTCAATTGTACGTATAAGCAGTCTAAAAGATATAGGTTTAACAGATCAGGAAATAACATCTAAAGGGCAGTTTATTATCAGCGTTCAAATGTTTGGCTTGCTGCTTGGCGGTATTTTATGGGGTGTTATAGGCGATAAACTTGGGCGCATTAAAGTGCTTTTTGGCTCAATCTTATTGTACTCCATAGCCAATTTTGCCAATGGATTGGTACATGATGTTAATACTTATGCCTTAGTCAGATTTATTGCGGGCCTTGGCCTTGCGGGCGAATTGGGCGCCGGCATTACACTGGTTAGTGAAACTTTGAGTAAAGAAAAAAGAGGCTATGGCACCATGATAGTTGCAGTTATTGGCTTATTTGGTGCTACTGCAGCTTATATGGTTGCAAAATTTGGCTGGCGGAATGCTTATTTTGTAGGTGGTGGACTGGGCATTCTTTTACTGCTGCTAAGGATCGGCACTTTTGAATCAGGAATGTTTAAGAACATGGAGCAAAGTAAAGTTTCGAAGGGAAATTTCTTTATGCTTTTCAATAACTGGGGCAGGTTTAAAAAGTACATTTTCTGTATATTGATAGGTGCGCCATTATGGTATGTGGTGGGTGTATTGATTAGTTTTTCTGACCAGTTTGGAATAGCATTGGGTGCAAAAACCATTATAAAACCCGGCGACGGCATTTTTTACAGCTATATAGGTATAGCTATTGGTGACATTTTTGCAGGTTTGCTTGCTCAAATAACTAAGTCGAGAAAATTAACCATGGCGGTATTTTTGTTATTATCGGTAGTAAGCGTATATTTTTATCTTAGCAATCATGGTATTACCCCAACAGGTTTTGCGTGGCTTAGTTTTTTTATGGGCTGCACTGTTGGCTATTGGGCTACTTTTGTTACTATCGCTTCGGAACAGTTTGGTACCAACATCCGCTCAACGGTAACCACCACTGTTCCAAATTTTGTACGTGGGTCACTTATTCCTATAACAATTGCGTTTAACGCTTTTAAAGTTAATTACGGCGTTATTTCCAGCGGTTATATTATGATGGGTATACTTACACTCATTGCATTACTGTCATTAAGTCAACTAAAGGAAACTTTTGGCAAGGATTTGAATTATATGGAGATAAGTTAGGTTTAATTATTGAATTAGTGAATTGATATCTTACAGTTGAGTTATCGATTTACTGAATTATTGATTTGGTACCTGACAAAATCAATAGCTTATTAGTTTTATCGTTGTTGCAATTCAATAATTTTATGATTAATCCATAATCAACAAAACCAAATTTTTTAGTGAATAATTAATAAAGATGAAAGGTTTAGATTTTTTATTTTACTATTTTACTTATTGGTTTACAGAAAATAAAGATAAGCTTAGCTGGAGTAGCCCAATAGAAAGATCTGTATATGCCATAGGGTTATTTACGATGTTTTGGTTAATTAGCATAGGGAAGGTAATTCAATTTCTTATGTCAAAAGAAGTGAAATTTGATTATTCATTACTGCCATTTCTTATTATAGGATTGGCTATCATGCAGATATATAAGTATGCCTATATAACATAAAGGCGCTACGAGTCAATCATTTCATCTAAACATTCCTTATTCAATATAAGTAATGATACAGGTGCAACTATGGTGATAATTTTCGCTTTTTTTTCAACCCTTCTCCCATTTGTTTTATTTATGGTATTTAATTAACTAGAGAAATATTGTCCTGTGCGTCTCAATCTCTGACTTTGAACAGCGCAGTACATTTATTGCTTATAAAAATCTTGATACTTGATATTCGCTACTTGATACTAAAAAACTACTTTTACATTATATGATAAGCAAAGAACAAATAACTATCGATTATCAGCAAATACAGGATGAAATATGTGCAGCGCTTGAGATAACTGATGGGAAAGGTAGGTTTGAAGAAGAAAAATGGGAGCGCGAAGGTGGTGGCGGTGGTCGTACCCGTATCATTCAAAATGGCAATATATTTGAAAAGGGAGGCGTAAACTTTTCTGCTGTACACGGTCAACTGCCCGAAAACATGAAACGGGCATTGCAGGTAAATGAGGAAGATTTTTTTGCTACAGGCGTATCCATAGTGATCCACCCCAACCATCCTATGGTACCCATCATCCACATGAACATCAGGTATTTTGAAATGCCATCATCATTTGGTGGCAACCAGCAACCATTAAGGTGGTTTGGCGGTGGCATTGATCTTACACCTCATTACATTATTGATGCCGATGCTCAATACTTTCACAGTAGCATTAAATCGGTGTGCGATGCTTATTATCACGATTTTTATCACCGGTTTAAATTATGGGCCGATGATTATTTTTATATCAAACATCGTAATGAAACCCGCGGTATAGGCGGCATATTTTATGACCGGCTCACCGCTAATGATGAACTATCCTGGGATACAATTTTTGAATTTTCAAAAGCATTGGGCCGTTCATTTATTCCTTTGTATACGGAGCTGGTTGAGCGTAACCGCCACACACCGTTTACCGAAGAACAACAACAATGGCAATACCAACGCCGAAGCCGTTACACCGAATTTAACCTGGTATATGATGCCGGAACCAAATTTGGCCTGGAAACCAATGGCCGTATTGAATCTATACTAATGAGTTTGCCGCCCACAGCCAAATGGCTTTATAATTACCAGGCAACAGCGGGTAGTGAAGAAGAAAGGACCTTGTCCTTACTTAAAAAAGGTATTAACTGGGCTTAATACAAAACCTATGAAAAAGATTATTTTCCCTTTTTTGTCTGCAGCTTTTTTATGCTCATTTATCAACAATAAAAGTCCGCTTAATGGTGTATGGGAATATAGGGGAGGCCTGCTCAATGGTAAAACTGACAGCGTATCAACCACCTATAAATTACAACGCACCTATGACGAATTGCATTACCAGGCACTGGTAATTGAAAAAGGGCAGAAGAACTTTGTTTATGAAAAAGGTGATTACAAACTAATTGCTGATACTTGTTTTGAAACACAAACCTATTGCAGCCAACCTTCAAAATTATTAGGTAAAACAGTAAAATACACCTACATAGTTAGTAATGATACGCTTAAACTGAGGGCTACTTTGCCAAATGGTAATAAGATTGAAGATCATTGGGTAAAAGTAAAATAACGTACCGCCCGGAACGTTAACAAATAGGCTGATGTGTATAAATGAATGCGTTTATTCTTGCCAAGAATGGCACAATAATCAACTATTTTCTTAACTTCGCAGGTCGTTTAAAAAACACTTTTTAACGCGCAATTATAAGAGAAGATTCCACAAATTAATAAAAATGGCCGAAGGAACAGAAAACGATAATTCACACAAAGAAGACAGAATAATTTCGATAAATATTGACGAGGAAATGCGATCCGCTTACATTGATTATTCAATGTCGGTGATCGTTTCCAGAGCATTGCCTGACGTCCGCGATGGACTAAAACCCGTACACAGACGTGTTTTATACGGGATGCTCGATCTGGGTTTAAATAATAACAAACCATACAAAAAATCTGCCCGTATTGTAGGGGAGGTAATGGGTAAGTACCACCCGCATGGCGATAAATCCGTTTATGATACTATGGTGCGTATGGCCCAGGAATGGAGCTTGCGTTATCTGCTGGTTGAAGGCCAGGGTAACTACGGTTCAATTGATGGTGATGAACCGGCAGCGATGCGTTATACAGAGGCCCGTTTGCAAAAACTGGCCGAAGAGATGCTTGCCGATATCAATAAAGATACCATCGACTTCCAATTAAACTTTGACGATTCTTTACAGGAACCAACGGTTTTACCTGCAAAATTCCCTAACCTGCTGGTTAACGGAGCATCGGGTATAGCGGTAGGTATGGCCACTAATATGGCGCCACACAATCTTTCGGAGGTAATTGACGCTACTATAGCATTGATTGATAACCGCCATATAGAGGTTGCCGAGTTAATGAAATATGTAAAAGGACCTGATTTTCCTACTGGTGGTATCATCTATGGGTTTGAAGGCCCGCGCGAGGCATTGGAAACTGGCAGGGGCAGGGTAGTGATCCGTGCAAGAGCCGAAATTGAAATACATGGCAGCGACAGGGAACGCATTATTGTAACTGAAGTACCTTACCAGGTAAACAAGGCCCTGATGATTGAGCGTACAGCCGAACTGGTTAATGATAAAAAGCTGGAAGGTATTTCTGCTATTCGTGATGAATCGAGCAGGGAAGGTATCCGTGTAGTTTACGAAATTAAACGGGAGGCCAATGCCGCTATCGTATTAAACAACCTGTTTAAATACACCGCGCTGCAAACATCATTCAGTGTAAATAACATTGCGTTGGTTAATGGCCGCCCAATGATGCTTAACCTGAGGGATCTGATTCATCATTTTGTTGAGCACAGGCATGATGTTGTTGTACGCCGTACCAAATTTGAATTGGCTGAAGCCGAAAAACGTGCCCACATCTTAGAAGGTTTATTGATCGCTTTAGATCACCTGGATGAAGTGATCCGTTTGATACGTGCATCACAAACACCAGATGAAGCGAGGGAGGGATTAATAGCCCAGTTTGGTTTGAGCGATATACAAGCCCGCGCTATACTGGATATGACCCTGCGTAGGTTAACCGGACTTGAACGCGATAAGATCAAAGATGAATATGCCGAACTAATGAAGTTGATTGAATATTTAAAATCAATTTTAAATGATGAAGGCTTAAGGATGCAGATCATTAAAGATGAGCTGTTAGAAATTAAAGAGAAATATGGTGATGAGCGCAGAACAGAAATGGTGCACTCATCAGCCGAAATGCAGACTGAGGACTTTATTGAGGATGAGGATGTAGTGATCACCATATCTCGTGAGGGTTATATAAAACGTACACCGTTAACGGAATATCGCCGTCAGGGCAGGGGGGGTAAGGGTTCCATAGGCAGCAACAGCCGAGATGCCGATTTTATTGAGCATTTGCTGGTTGCATCAAATCACAACTACATGCTGTTCTTTACCGAGTCGGGACAATGTTACTGGCTCAGGGTATTTGAAATTCCGGAAGGAACACGTACTTCAAAAGGGCGTGCCATTCAGAACATTATCAATATCCCTAAGGAGGAAAACATCAAGGCTTACATCAAGCTGATTAGCCTGAAGGATAAAGATTATCTGGAGAATAACTTCATCATCATGTGTACCAAAAAAGGTACTATCAAGAAAACCTCACTCGAAGCCTATTCACGCCCGCGTGCCAACGGTATCAACGCCATCAACATTAACGAAGGTGATTCATTACTGGAAGCAAACTTAACAAGCGGCACAAGTGAAATTGTAATGGCGCTTAAATCAGGTAGGGCCATACGCTTTAATGAATCAACAGTTAGACCAATGGGACGTACCGCTACTGGTGTTCGTGGTATAACCCTTGATGGTGAAAACGACGAGGTAGTTGGTATGATCAGTATTGACGATTCAGAAACAACTGTTTTAGTAGTATCAGAAAAAGGATACGGCAAACGTACCGACATTGATGACTACAGGGTAACCAATCGTGGTGGTAAAGGTGTAAAAACTTTAAATATTACTGAAAAAACCGGAAACCTTGTTGCCATAAAAGGTGTTACTGATAAAGAGGACCTGATGATCATCAACAAATCGGGCATTATTATACGTATAGCCATAAGCGAACTAAGAACTATGGGCAGGGCTACACAAGGTGTTAGGTTAATAACACTTAAAAATAATGACGAGATTGCATCAGTTGCAAAAATTGAGCATGACGAGGATGAAGAAAAGGAACTTGATGAAAATGCCGAAAATAACGTTGCCGATAACGATGAAGCAACAAACAATGGCGACGACTCAACTACTGACGAAACAACTGAATAACTAATATGCAGTGCCGTAAAATTATCCTATCGGTTTTAATGCCATTTATTACTACAACCTTTGCTTTCGCTCAAAGCGAGGCATTAAAGGTTGTAGTTAATGATCTGGCTTTTTACAAGCAAAAAAATGATTTGAAATATTTAAGCGCGGCAAAAAAATCTGCAGATAGCTTAATTATTACCAGATCAGATACTGCTGACGTAGAAAAGAACACTTATCGCGCACTGGTTAATGCAAGTATCTTATATGTTGACTCGTTAAACAAACTGGGGCAGCCGGCAACCTTGCTGGCAGAAACCTCAACTTTGGTTGATAAACTATCGGCCAATAAAAAGATCTATAAATTTCAGGCAGAAATTGATTACGCAAAACGTTGTTTAGCTAACGTTTACATAAGAAAAGGATTTGAGTTTACCAATAATTCAGACTTTACCAATGCCAGGCAATCATTTGAAAATGCGCGCAAATACGCTCCAAATTTTAAACCCATTACTGATTATATAGCCTATTCAAACAATAAGGCGGGTAATTTGGTAGATGCGGCTAAATATTATAGTAATTTATTAGCCGTTGATAGTACACGTACCGAATATATTGAAACGGCCTCAAGTATTTACAAATCATTAGGTGACACTTCAAAGGCCCTGCAAATACTTCAAAAAGGAAGAAAATTATTGCCGGCCGATAGATTTCTGTTACTTGACGAAGCCAATATTTACAATAACCAAAAAAATTATAAGGCCCTGGAGCCATTAATTGGCCCTTTACTTGACATTAATGCAAATAACGCCGATATTGCATTTGTTGCTGCGAATTGTTACGATCATTTAAATAAATATGATAAAGCCGAGTCGCTTTATTTACGTACAATTGAATTAAACAGCTCAGCCTATGACCCCGTTTTTAATTTAGGGTTACTTTATCTAAAACAGAGTGCAGCAGGGCAGGAGGGCAATGATGACAGAAATATTGGGCGTGCTATACAATGGCTTGAAAAAGCATCTGAAATATCGCCTAATAATGTACAGGGATTAAAAGCATTACAGCTGGCTTACGCTAAAACCGGCAATAAAGATCAATTAGACAAAGTAAATAATAAATTAAAACAGATAACCAACTAATAAATCATGAAAATCAAACTTTTGATGGCAGGCCTGTTAGGCTTAGTTTCAGCAACAACGTTTGCACAAAAAGGTGAATTAAGTACTGCAAAAAGTGAGTATGACAACTACGAAGGACTAAGAAATTCAAAGGCCACTTTAGCAGTTGCTGTTAAAAGTCTTGCTACCGCCAAAACTTCAATTGACAAGGCCTCAGCTAACGAAAAAACAGCCGCGCTTCCGCAAACTTTTGCTTTAAAAGGAGCTATTTACTCATCACTTGCGGTTCAGGATACTGTATCGGCTACTTCATTGCCATTGTTTACTACTGCCGAAGAATCATTGAAAAAGGCTAAAGAGCTTGATACTAAAGGTGAAAATAAACAACTGATTAGCAATGCCTATTTAAACATGGCGCAGTACCAGTTAACGAAAGGTGTTGCAGAATATTCCGCAGGTAAATATGACCTCGCGTATCAATCATTTGATTATTATCGTACCGTTTTACCTGAGGATACCAATGCCATTTACTATACAGGTTTGGCGGCGGCAAATTCTAAAAATTATCCGGCGGCTATAACCAACTATAATAAATTGGTTACCACTAAATACTCAAAAAATGCAAGTGTTTATATGGACTTGTCATCACTGTATTTAGCCAGTAAGGATACAACAGGTGCACTTAAAGCAGTTAGTGATGGTATTGTAAAATATCCTTCAAATTCAGATTTGCGTAAAAGAGAGATCGAGATAAGTCTGCAAACAGGTAAAGAAAAAGAAGTAGCTCAAAAGATACAAACCGCTTTGGCTGCTGATCCTAAAAACAAAACACTGTATTATTATGCAGGTTTAACTTATTCGCAAACTGCCGAAGCTATTATAAAAGAGCAAGCTAAAGCTAAAGATGCAGCAGCAAAAAACACATTGCAGCAACAAAAAGTTGACAATTACACCAAAGCTGCTGATATGTATAAAAAAGCTTTAGAAATTGATCCTAATTATTTTGAAGCCAATTTAAATTTAGGCTACGTAATTCTTAACCCGGCAATTGATTCTTACAATGCAGCTAATAAATTACCAGCCAATAAACAAAAGGAATATGATGCGGCAATAGCCAAAGCCAATGCACAATTTGACCTGGCTAAACCATATCTACTAAAAGCTGTGGAGTTAAATCCAAAATCGCCAGATGCATTAACAAATCTTAGAACTTATTACTTAGGTAAAAAAGATAATGTGAACGCTGATGCAACTAAGAAAAAAATTGATGCTCTAAACGCGCAATAAGAGATAAAAAGAGAGGGGCTTTTCAAAAAGCCCCTCTCTTTAAAAACAACTACTTAACATAATTTTAATTATGAGAATTAATATATGCTGTACTTTACTGGCTAATAAAAACCTTTATTTTTCACCTGAAATAATCTTTGTAACAGTTTTAACTCATTTGATATCGTTTTAGCACAGTTTAGTGCTATTTTCTTTACATTAGAACATCCAAATCTAAAATCGATGAAAAAGTTATTAATTATTTTAACAGGACTTTCGCTGTTAGTTAGTGTTAGCAAAGCGCAAGCACCAAACACACTTACTAAAAAAGAAAAAAAAGAAGGCTGGAAATTACTGTTTGATGGTAAAACAACCAAAGGCTGGCATACTTATCTAAGAGATACAGTAGGCTCTAAATGGCAAGTAAAAGATGAAGCTATAGTTTTTGACCCGTCTCAGCCAAAAGAAGGCGGCGGAGACATTGTTACCAACGAAGCGTATGAAAATTACGAGCTTAGTCTGCAATGGAAAATTTCCAAGGGTGGAAACAGCGGAATTATTTTTGATATACAGGAAGATCCCAAATTTAATGCAACCTACCTTACAGGTCCAGAAATGCAGGTATTAGATAATAAAGATGCTGAAGATAATAAAAAGCAGAATCACCTCGCTGGCTGTTTATATGATATGGCTGGTGATTCAACCGTATCAAAACCTAAACCTGTGGGCGAATGGAACCAGGTTAAGCTGATACAAAATAAAGGGCACTTAACCTTTTGGCTTAACGGAATAAAAACTTATGAAGGACAAATAGGCAGCGATGACTGGAATAAGCTTGTTGCAACCAGCAAATTTAAAAACCCGGCGTTCAGTAATTTTGCAAAGGTGGCTAAAGGTAAAATAGCTTTACAACAACATCCCGGATCAAGCGAATGGAGAAACATTAAAATCAGGTTGCTATAACGGTCACTGTAATAACATCTTTTAAAGCTAAAACTGAAAGTTGTATAAAACGGCATTACACTTGTGTTTAACAACCCAATAAATTCTTAAAATAAATAATATGGATCTTAAACTTAGTGGTAAAACTGCATTAGTAACCGGTTCAACCGCAGGCATTGGCTATGCTATAGCTAAATCATTAGCTAATGAAGGCGTGGAATTATATATAAATGGCCGGGATAAAAATAAAATTGATACAGTCGTTCAAAAACTAAAAACCGAAACCGGTAATGCCAACATTAATGGTATTGCGGCTGATTTTTCGGACAAACAACAAGTAGAAAGCTTAATTAAGCAATTACCCGAGGTTGATATATTAGTGAACAATATCGGTATTTTTGAACCTAAGGAGTTCAGGGATATTACTGATGATGACTGGATTAGGTTTTATGAGGTTAATGTTTTAAGCGGTGTAAAGCTGTCTCGTGCCTACCTTGATAAAATGTTAAAGAAAAACTGGGGCCGTATTATTTTCATTTCAAGCGAATCAGGATTACAGATACCCGCCGAAATGATACACTATGGCATGACCAAAACCGCGCAAATAGCCATAGCACGTGGTTTGGCAGAGCTTACTGTAAGTACTGGGGTTACGGTAAACTCGGTATTGCCTGGTCCAACATTTTCTGAAGGCGTTGGCGATTTTATGAAAGCTTTGGCAAAAGATAAAGGCCTGAGCGATGCGGAAATGGAGAAAGAATTTTTTAACACTATGCGCTCAACTTCAATAATCAAAAGGTTTATAACACCTGATGAAATTGCAAATTTGGTAACTTATGTGGCAAGTCCGCTATCTTCAGCTACCAACGGTGCGGCTTTAAGGGCCGATGGCGGTGTTATTAAAACAGCTTTTTAAATATTTAGCAAAAAAACTAAAAAAGCCCGGATCAAGATTGACCCGGGCTTTTTTATGTAGCACTATAAACCACTTATGGTTTTTTAGTAGTATCGGTTTTTGTTGTGTCCTTTTTAGTAGTATCAGTACTTGCAGGTGTGGTAGTTGGGGTTGTAGCTGAGGCTGAATCTACTTTAGTACTGTCAGACCCACTGCTTGCTGTTTTTGAAGAGCTACAGCTTGTTGCCATTGTACCTATCATTGCCGCGACAAGGGCAAAACCCAAAATTTGCTTTTTCATAGTTGTTAGTTGTTAGAGATTAATTGTCAATGTATTGTTAAACATACTATTAACCATACATCGGGCATATTGTTTAGGTTAAATTTTTTTATTAAGTAAATAACTCTTTATAAGTACGTATCGTAAAAAAAGCGATCTGGAAATAGACATGCTAATTTTACGCAACAAATACTATTACTTTCTTATAAATTTCAGATATTTAAGAACTATGGTAGTATCTGAACGAATGTTAAAGTGGGCAATGCGCTTCTACCCTCCCCTCTTTTTGCAGCGTATTTGGGTAGTAAAAGTTGACAAAGGATTTAAGGGTGTACATGTTAAGATCAAAAGGAGTTTTTTAAACAAAAACTACAATAATTCTATTTTTGGTGGAACCATTTTTG
Organism: Mucilaginibacter lappiensis; assembly: GCF_050433765.1. GTDB lineage: Bacteria > Bacteroidota > Bacteroidia > Sphingobacteriales > Sphingobacteriaceae > Mucilaginibacter > Mucilaginibacter lappiensis_A. Next base: position 651,779 of record NZ_JBNPWP010000001.1, read on the forward strand.
CAGCTGCAGATCCTTTTTATCCTGTGTTATTTCACCAGGTACTTAGCAAAAAAGGATATAAATTAAAGGTATGGTCAAAATCATCATCCATACATTATTTAAAACCAGGTTTGTCTGATCTTCACTTTAAAATCAATTTAACCGATGAAGATATTACTAACGCAGAATCGGTGTTAAATACCGGGGGGAAATATATGGCCCACCACCCTATTGATATTTATAATAAAGATGGCGAAATATGCGTATCTGTAATGAACGAAATATACTTGCGCAATTTGAATTTTACTGATACAAGTTTATAATTTTATTTTAATGACTACTGTACTTATGAACGATGATGCCTTTATTAAAAAGGGCTTTCAAATATCAACTGATAAAAATTTGCTTAATGTTGACGTTATATATAATTATTTAAATGACGATTCTTACTGGGCTCAGGGCATTCCACGCAAAAAATTGGAAAAGGCAATAGCAAATTCCTTGTGTTTTGGGGTTTACCAGCAAAGCAACCAGGCTGGGTTTGCACGAGTGGTAACTGACAATGCTACTTTTGCTTACCTCTGTGATGTATTCATTTTACCTGGTTTCAGGAAAAAAGGCTTATCAAAATGGTTGGTACAAACCATAGTTAATCATCCCGATCTGGAGGGCTTAAGACGATGGTCATTGGCAACTGCTGATGCACAGGGCTTGTACAATCAGTTCGGTTTTAAAGAAATAACCCGTCCTGAAAGATGGATGGAAATATTTAATCCCTATATTAAGCCTCAGTAATTGGTTTAAGGGATAATAGAGCTAAAATGAATATCAAAAAACTAATTTTTGAGGGCGAGGGTGTAACACTCGACTTTAAAAAAACAATTACCAGCTGCGAAAAAATTGCCCGTACCATGGTGTCATTTGCTAATAATAAGGGTGGCCGGCTATTGATAGGTGTTGCTGATGATGGTACTATTAAAGGTGTAAAATCTGAAGATGAAGAGCGCTATATGATCACCAAAGCCGCGCATCTTTTTGCCAGACCAGCTCTTGAACCTGTTTTTGAAGAGGTTTATGTAGATGATAAGCTGGTGCTTGTTGTTGATACACAACCCAGCGTGATCAAGCCACATTATGCATTAGCCGATGATGGAAAATGGTGGGCCTACGTGCGAGTGAAAGACAAAAGTGTATTAGCCAGTAAGATTGTTTTAGAGGTACTCAAGCGCTCTGCCGACGATAAGGGGGTTTTAATATCGTATTCAGATAATGAAAAACTACTGCTGCAATATCTTGAAACAAACACACGTATAACCATTAAAGAGGTAAGTGAACTGCTTAAAGTAGGCCGTCGCCGTGCCCAGCGAATCCTGGTTGATCTGATACTATCCGGTCTGATCCGCATCAACACTACAGAAAAGGAAGAGTTTTATACAGCCTGTTAATTCCCCTTTGTATTGCCTTTATCATTACTTTTGCACTCTCTGTGGTACCTAAATAATGAAAAGCACCTTCCTCAAATACAAACCTTATTATTCCGCAAGTCTTAAACTGGCTATCCCGGTAGTTATATCACAACTTGGGCATACACTGGTTCAAATGTCTGATTCTATTATTGTTGGCCACTTTGCAGGTACTGTATCATTAGCTGCCGTTTCATTGGTGAACAGCTTATTTATGGTGCCGCTGGTTATTGGCATGGGTATATCATACGGATTAACACCACTTGTAGCGCAAAATAACGGACGCCGTAATTTTAAGGAATGTGGTTTACTGTTATCAAACAGTTTGTTTTTAAACATGCTGAGCGGCATTATTTTGTTTGCCGGTATTTACTTTGGCACCATGTTACTCATAGGTCATCTTGACCAGTCGCCTCAAGTTGTACAGGAAGCTAAACCTTATTTATTGCTGCTGAGCTTGTCACTTATCCCGCTGCTTATATTTAACACATTTAAGCAATTCGCCGAAGGCCTGGGTTTTACAAAGCAAGCCATGCTGATCTCCATATGGGGTAACCTGCTCAATATTTGCCTGGGCGTAATTTTTGTAAAAGGTCTGTTCGGTGTACATCCCATGGGTATCCGGGGCGTGGGTTATAGTACGCTTATTGACCGCTGTGTAATGGCCATAGTAATGGCTACGTATGTTTTCAGGTCGCCCATTTTTAAAGAATATTTAAAAAGTTTCGCCCTCAAAAACATCGATCGCATCCGCGGCATACAGATCATGAAAATTGGGGCTCCTGTAGCCTTGCAATATACATTTGAAGTAAGCGCTTTTGGCGGTGCGGCAATTTTGGTAGGTGCTATTGGCCTTGTTCAGCAGGCCGCCCACCAGGTTGCTATTAGTCTGGCATCCATGACCTACATGATGGCCAGCGGAATATCTGCCGGCGCAGCTATAAAATCAGGGAACTATTTTGGTTCTGGCGATCATAAGAACCTGCGGTTGGGGGCTATCTCCAACTATCACATCGTATTGGTATTTATGGCCATTACGGCTCTTATATTTACTTTTGGCAGGCATTTATTACCCTGGATAATTACTTCCGATGAGGGCGTTATAACTATTGCAGCACAGTTACTTATAATTGCAGCATTTTTTCAGTTATTCGATGGTGCACAAGTTGTTGGCCTGGGTATTTTACGCGGAATGGGCGATGTTAATATCCCAACTTTTATTACATTTTTGGCCTATTGGGTAATCGGTTTACCTGTTGGATATATCCTGGGAATATATTTTCATTTGGGTGTTAATGGTGTTTGGTACGGATTAACATTAGGTTTGGCAACTGCCTCGGTGCTGTTATTTATTCGGTTCAACATTATCAGCAAAAGCCATCGCGATAAAACAATACCTATATTGGCAAAGGATTAGAAATACAGATCAGCCGCTATTCGAAAAGTATTACAATGCGCGTCTACAATATCTTTGATATGCGGTGAGTAGCCCCCTCCCATGCTAACCTGCACCGGTATGTTATTAGTTATGCATTGTTCAAATACAAATCGGTCACGGGCTTTGCAAGCATCCTTACTTAATGCAAGCTTACCCAACTTATCGGTTGCCAGCACATCAACTCCGGCCAGGTAAAATATAAAATCGGGCATTTGCTGTTTGATCAGTTGGGGTAAAATATCATTCAGGATGCCTAAATACTCATCGCCTTCCACCCCATCAACCAGTGGAATATCAAGATCAGAAGTTTCCTTTCGCGATGGAAAATTATTTGCCCCGTGCATGGAGAATGTAAACACCCGTGGTTCGTTTTCAAATATCTGCGCGGTACCATTGCCCTGGTGAACATCTAAATCAATTATTAAGATAGATGTAGCTAAATTATTATTTAATAAATAGTTAGCTGCAATAGCCTGATCGTTCAACAAGCAAAAGCCCTCACCCCAATTTGTACCGGCATGATGGGTTCCACCGGCTACATTAAATGCTATGCCATTGTCAAAAGCAAACCTGCAGCCATCAATAGTTCCTTTGGCTATCCTTATTTCGCGCTCCACCAATTGAGCTGATAACGGAAAACCTATACGTCGCTGCTCCTTTACAGGCAGGGTCAGATCCCGTAATTGATGCCAGTAATTTTCATCATGTGTATCCAGGATAATATCCTCAGTTAGCAGGCCCGGAGAAAATAGATTATCAACCCCAATCACCCCTTCATGTAGTAACTGGGCCGGGATCAGCTCATATTTGAGCATCGGAAAGCGATGACCTTCAGGCAATGGATGCGCATATATCGGGTCGAAAGCTATTTTGAGCATTACTGATTAAGCTAATATCTCACCAACATGTTTTTGGATGTTCTCGCAAATATTATCAAGCGGCAGATCGTTGGCGTCGTTGCCAAACGGATCCTCAATTTCTTCGGCCAATAACTCAATACTGGCAAACACAAACAAGATAAAACCAATTACAGGCACAACAAAATACTTCAGATCAAAAGCCCAGGTGAATGGCAAAGTCATGATATAAGTAAAAATGAACTTCTTGATAAACACATTGTACGAGAATGGGATCGGCGTTTTCTTGATCCGTTCGCAAGCACCACAAATATCTGTAAACGAAGTTATTTCGGCAGTTACACTAAACAATTGCTCCGCGTTTATTACCCCCTCTTTATTCAACCTGTACACATTTTTTATAATGGCCGATGCTATTTGATTAGGTACATGTTTATTCTGGTCAATAGTGATAAACTGCTGTTGTTCGGGCACATAAACATCGCGCAGGTGATCTTTTAACGACCGGGCGTAAAGCGGTATCATGTAATTGAAAAATGCCGCATCGGTATTATTAACCAAATATTTAAGTTTTATGGCGAGGTTGCGGCTGTTATTGGTTAGGCTTCCCCATATCTTACGCCCTTCCCACCAGCGATCATATGCCGAATTGATACGAAAGGCCAGTAATAACGAGAATACAAAACCAATAGTTTGATGGATATAACTTACTTTTCTGAGCAAGCTTGTATCGGGCAACTGCCAAAAATCTATCAGTAAATAAGTAACAACACCGGCATAAGCGCTCACAGCAAGTATCAATGGGAAAAGTTCACGCAGGGTATCAGCCTTGTCGATCTTGAAGATAAATGAAAACCACTCTTTGGGATTGTAGTAAACCATATTTGTTATTTATTTAATTGCAGCGGCTAATTGCTGGGCCGCCTTGTAAACGTTCTGAAAAGTATTGTAAAGCGGAACAGGGCTTAGTCTGATCACATCAGGTTCACGCCAATCACCTATAATGCCATTATCTGCAAGATGCTTAAAAACAGCTTTTGCATTTTTTTTGCACACAACGGAGAGCTGACAACCCCGCTCCTGCTGATTGCCGGGTGTGATCACTTTAAAAATTTCCTCACCGAATTGCTCATTTATATTATTGATCAAAAACTCCATATAGCCCGTTAAGGCAATACTTTTGGCACGAAGGGTATCAATGCCGCCCGCGTCATCAAAAATGACCATAGAGGCTTTAAATAAAGCCAGAAGCAATATTGGACTTGTACTTACCTGCCAGCCGTCGGCACCCTTAGCTGCATCAAAGCCGGGTGCCATTAAAAAGCGCTTGTCTTCGCGATAGCCCCACCAGCCGGCAAAGCGATCAAGCTCTTTATTTTCAAAATGCTTTTCATGTACAAAAATACCACTGATGCCACCCGGACCTGAGTTCATGTATTTGTATGAACACCAGCAGGCAAAATCAGCTCTCCAGTCGTGCAGTTTTAACGGAACGTTGCCGGCTGCATGTGCGAGATCAAAACCAGCATAAGCACCGGCTATATGAGCTGCCCGGGTAATTGCCTCCAGATCGAAGAACTGTCCGGTATAGTAATTTATGCCGGCAAAAAGCACTAAAGTCAGTTCACTGGCATGTTCGTTTATCTTTTGAATAATATCTTCTGTGCGCAAAGTAAGCTCGCCATCACGAGGAAATATTTCAATGATGGCTTCCTTAGGGTCATAACCATGAAACCTTGTCTGGCTCTCCATCGCATACTGATCTGACGGAAAAGCCCCTCCTTCCATAATAATTTTAAACCTTTTACCATTTGGTTTATAGAAACTTACCATCAGTAAATGAAGATTTACTGTAAGTGAATTCATTACGGTAACTTCACTTTCCTTTGCACCAACAATTTTTGAAATAGACGACGAAAGCTGTTTGTGATAACTTAACCAGGGATCATTGCCCTGAAACCAGCCTTCTACCGCGAGGTTTTTCCAGGTGCTTAATTGGTCGACAATGTATTCCTGAGCAGATGCCGGTTGTAAACCCAATGAGTTTCCGCATAAGTAAATGGCATCTTCCCCATGGTGCTGCGGAATTAAAAACCTGTTCCTGAAATCTTTTAGCGGGTCAAGCCTATCCTGCTCTATGGCAAATGTCAAACTGTTCTGGTAATTCATTGCCTCAATATTAATAAATTTAGGCGAGTGGTTGATTAATGTGTTGTTTTTTTATCCCCTCTTGAGAGGGGGGCGCGTTGGTACAGTGAAATGGCAGGGGTGTGTTTTTACACGCGACGAAAACACATTACTACACCCCTGAATTCGCCCTTCTGTCTGCTTTTGATACCTAATCAACAACAAACTATTTATTGGGTTTACTTACATAAACATCACCTTTAACATAAAAGCGATATGGCAGCAAGGCATCTTCGGCAGCATAGCTTACGCCTATACGCGGACCTGAGGTTATCTGCTCATCGGTAAAGTTCAATCCACGGTCTTCAATCCATAGGGTATCACTTTGCAGGCTGATGGCATTGATATTACGGGATATACCCAGCGCTTTGGCAACAGATCCCGGGCCAGCAGTGATAGTTGGTTTAAGTACCGGCATATTTCGTCTTAACTGCATTGCCTCCAAACCTTCTGTCGGATGAACTGCCCTGATCAAAATAGCATGTGGCTGCCCTTCAACCGATGTTACTATATTAAACATTTCATGAATGCCATAACACAGGTAAACATAGGCAATGCCACCCTGCATAAACATGGTTTTGGTTCGGGGCGTGATGCGATTACCATAAGAGTGCGAAGCTTTATCAATGATGCCATTATATGCCTCTGTTTCAACAATATAACCACCAGTAGTTACACCATCAATACCGGTAAATAAATACTTTCCTAATAGACTTTTACTGATCGCTACCACATCATTACCCAGGTAATACTGCTCAGTTAACTTCATTTTTTAAGAATGTGTTTTAATAATTTATTGATCTCTTTAGCTTTATCAAATATCATAATGTGGGTTCCATCAGCAACTATAGAAGCGTCATGGATTCGTTTGTATGAAAATATCAGGTCTTTATTCCCGGTGATGTGATACAAATTTGGCGGGATGGTTTCATTCTTCCAGTGCAGCACGGCCCCCATAGCCCACTTCACAAAAACCGGCGAAGTGTTTTTAAGCATATCGCTAAACAGCCAGGCATCTTCCTCGCTCATGTGCCCAAATAGTGGCTTGATGAGAAAACCCAATGAAGTAAACCATTTTCCGGGGATTAGTTTATAAACCGGTAACGCCCTGAACAGGCTAAAATACCACGGGGCTTCATTGATGGTCTTGATGCTTGATATCAGGATCACCTTTTTTACTGGAATCAGTTTTGCTATTTCAACGGCGATCATTCCGCCTAAAGAATTGCCAATAATAATGGAATTATTAGAGATATTATATTGATGTATAATACTTTGTGCATAGGTACCTAAAGTGTCACCTTCATTAGGTTCTATCCAATCAACAGGCGTTACATCATGTTCATGCAGATCAATATTGTTATAAACCCGGGTATCTGCCCCGAGCCCGGCTATCAGATATATTTTGCTCATTTAAAATTTAACGAGCTTAACAATCTGTTCCAGATATAGTGCATCTGTTTCATTAAACTGATCTAATAATTCACTGTCCACATCCAAAACGGCAACAACTTCGCCATTATGGAATACCGGAACCACAATCTCTGACCGGGATAGCGAGCTGCAGGCTATATGCCCGGGAAATGCATCCACATCGGGCACTATGATGGTCTGAGCCTGCTGCCATGCTGTGCCGCAAACACCTTTGCCCAAGGCAATGCGTGTACAGGCTACAGGTCCCTGGAACGGGCCTAAAACAAGCTCATTATCCTTTACCAGATAAAAGCCTACCCAAAACCATTTAAACTGCTCCTTTAAAGCCGCGCTGATGTTTGCCAAGTTAGCTACCAGATCAGGTTCACCATAAAGCAAGGCCTCAATTTGCGGGACAAGTGTGGTGTATTGTTCTGTTTTATCGGTTGATGCGGTTATGTTTAAATCCTCTGCCATATTACAAAAGTAAGGATGCTATGTTGAAAGTAAATAAGGCAAATATCATATTTAATCTTTTATTTAGCATCGTATGATCGTTAGTTTAACCATAGTACGATACCGCAAACTGTTTATTCCTTTTGCCTTGCTGGCCATGGCGTTGCATCGTTTGCCCTTATGGCTTAATAAGCGTTGTATGTTTTACAAATTGCTTGGTTCGGGCCGTAACGGCACTTTTGACCTGCAGCCCGACTGGCAACAATGGGGCCTGCTGGCCTGTTGGGATAGTCGGGAAGATTTTGACCAGTTTTACAAAAAATCCTTTATTGCTGACTGGTGGAGAACCCTGGGCCGCGAAAGCTGGACGATATTGTGCGAGCCATTGCAAAGCCACGGCAAATGGAACGGCCGGGAACCTTTTGGCAATCCGAATATAAAAGATCACTCCGGTCCTGTAGTGGTTTTAACCCGAGCTACGATCAGAATTAGCCGACTGAGAAACTTTTGGTCGCATGTGGACGAAGTTGCCGACTTAATGACGAGTGTTCCCGGCTATATCACTTCGTTTGGCATAGGCGAAGCGCCGGTTTACCGACAGGCTACCTTTTCGGTTTGGCAAAGCTTAGATGCTGTAAAAGCTTTCGCCTACATAAGCCGCGAACATACAGAAGTGATTAAATTAACCAGGCGTGAAAACTGGTACAGCGAAGAACTTTTTGCCCGTTTTAAGCCGATTGAAAGTTTTGGCTCCCTCCACGGAAAAGACCCTTTAAATGATTTATTGAAATAATTAAGCTATGAGAATTATTGCCGAACTACCACATCCTGATTTTAAAATATCCATTCTGAGCATGAACCAAAAGTTTATTATAAAGATTGAGCAGGGTACTCTGGAGCAAACCTACAAGATAGCCGAGATGGATTTAACTGATGGCGTTAACAGCGTTTTTGAATTACTTGATGAAGAGTTTTTAAAAAAAATAGGCGCCCGCTTTATAGAAATGCGTACCGACTTTAAGGATACTTATTATCGGTACAATTACTAACGGTAATTTACATTAACTATCTAATTTATAAATTGTTATTTCAATCTTTTGGACTTACCTCGCTGTTATTTAATTGGTTATTGTTACCTTGTTCAAGGTGGTCTAAATAATGCCTAAAATAACCTAAACAGAACACTATTCTGACTTTTTAAAAATTGTTGGTTAACTAATACCCGTGGCCACGAACAAAAGTCGTCATAGGAGGATACCATTTTTATTTCTTTAATTCAAAATATCGAGTAATGAAGTGTTAAGTTTAATGCCCCTATTGCGTAAATGCGCACGGATTGTTACATTAGGAATATTATAATACAGCATTGAATTTTCGTTTCTATCCAAATTACGACCATGAAAACCACATATTTTTTTAGTGCAGCACAGGCTCGTCACGTGGATGAGCTTGTTATTTATTTTCTTGCTCCGTTTTTTTCTTGGTTTATCATTTGGCTGTTTTACATAGTAAGTAAAACAACTTCTATAAAACAACTTTCAGCTCCTGGTAAAGCCACTGAAATAGCTCCATTATATGCAACTGCGTTTATTTTTAGCATTATCATCGCCGGAATTACAGCATCTATTTTGACACCTTCTAATTATTCATTTTGGATGCATGCAATCAAGCTATCAGCACTCTTTTTAATTCCGTCTTTTATAGGGGTATATAGAGCCACCAAGGGTTTTACTAATTAACAAAGTTTAGAAAATGAAGATTAATATATTCGTAATAATTGCATTGATTATAATATGCATTATTGGATTCTCAAATTATAGAAATAGACGATTCGAAAAGAGCTTTTTAGGAGTATTAGTTACTATTTGTAGTTTTATATCTTCTATAGTATTTATCACATTGGTGATATATTTATTCGTTGTATTAAGTCCAAAAGTATTAAATTGATTATTTGAGTGGTTTATTCTGTAATGCTTTACTCATAGCATCATCAAAAGTAGTATTACCGCTTTGTCCCTTCTCTAATCCCAAGTTAAGTTGATTGTAGTTTTTATCGACACTTGCTTTTTGTTGTTTACCCCCTGTAAATCTTTTGAATAAGGCGCTATCTGTAGCATAATTTTTTAAATCAGTAACAATTAATTTTTGTTCCTCTGATTTAAAATCTATTGAGGTATCTAAATCATTATAAATTTCAAGTTCAAGCTTTTCAGACATTGTTTTTGCTATGTTGCCTACATTCTTAGCAAATGCAACACTTTTACCCATCACAATGAACATATCAACTACACCCCTCCTAATTAACTCCAACCTATCGGTTTTAAATAATGCCTGTTTTTGGTTTTTATACTTCTCCCCAATATCTAATAATGCCTTTTTTAAATCTGCGGCTGAATAACCAAATAAACTGGCTCGCCTCTCCCACCATTCAGCTCCAGTGCCTTTAAAAATTTTCTCGTAGTGTTCTTTTTCAAAGAAATCTTGCACACTAAAATATCCCATTACCTTGCAAATATCCATTAAGGCTAAAATTTGGCCTTGATTAAGGTATTCTCCATCATTTACTTTTTGGTCAAGTTGAAGTAAATAGTCTCTTGTAATTTTGCCTTGAGCTGTTTTCTGAACCATGGCAATGTGCTTAGCCATTTCGACCGTTACAGCCCAGTCTTTACGTACAGTATTGCCACCTTGATCCAAGTGGACTTTTTTGTCCATCTGGCTAAAGTCTTGATTCTCAACAAATCCATACTCTATCATGCTTGGAAACCATTTCCTAAGTGGAGTCTTGATTTGCAATTCTTCGTGTAGATCACTACCCATTACATAGGGTGTCCCTTTTGGTGAATAATAAACGTCTATCATTTGCTGTTAACTCCTTATATTTTAATCGTACCACCATATTATTAATGATAGTATCAATTTGGCCTTGTAAAGATAGGTGACGGTAGTTGTATTTGAAAACAACTCTTGTACGCATTTATTAAGGTGTTACATACCATCCATAATTACTAACGGTAATTTACATTAACTATCTAATTTATAAATTGTTATAATTATTAAAAAATCGAAACCAAATTTTATTTGGCAAATCGACCCTACTTTTCGCATAAAGTAAATACATTTTATTTTTCATAAATTAAAACTTTAATATGTAAATACTAATTAATTGAAATATACCTATTTATATTAATAAACAAAATTTAATTTGGTGCATAATTTTGCCAAATAAATACAAACTAAGCGGGAATAAGGTCGCAATACCAAAAACCAGAGCGCTTTTGATCAGTAGGTAAAACACAGGAGTCATCAGCATTTTTAGGAGCTTCATATTCCTTAAATATCCTCACCCCGGTTTTGTATTTTATCTCACTTTTAAAAATTGGCCCTTTAAAAGTAAAGGTGTGGAACTCCCCGTTCTCGCCGCAAACGTCCACATCATCTGGCAAAGCGTTTATCAATTCGGGGCTTATCTCCTTGCCAACTATGCGTTCCAAACGTTCCTGGGTGCAGGCTATCACGGTGCCAAATCCGAGGCTAAAGAACTCATTGATCAGTTCATTCGTATCCCGTTTCCATAAAGGATAAATTCCCTGCAAACCCACCTCGCTCAACCGGGTATCACGATAAGCTTTCAGGTCTTCTAAAAATATATCGCCAAAAATAGAATGTGTAATGCCTTCATTTTTAAAATGCGTTAAGTGCTGAAGCATCGCGGCATCGTACTCACTCATACCCGGCATTTCGGGCAGCCGGATCTGGTACAGTGGAATGCCAATACTTTCTGCTTGTTTAATCAGCAATTCAGTTCGTACCCCATGCATGGAGATCCTGTCGGCAGCGTCGTTTATGGTGGTCACCAGGTATTTTATTTCCAGTTCAGGATTTTGAAGGCAGTGGTATAGCGCAAGGGCGCTGTCTTTACCACCGCTCCAGTTGAATATACATTTTTGCATGTATAAATTATTGAATTAGTTAGATTAAAAATTACATTAAAATCAATCAAAAAACATGTCATTTCGACGAGCATGGAGAGGAATTGAGTGTTAGGGCGAGGAGAAATCTTATACGATTTGCATTGCCTGCTTTTCCAACTGTATAAGATTTCTCCTCACCTCTGCACCTCCCTATGCTCGTCGAAATGACATGGGCTTATATTAATGAATTATTTCTTCAGCAACTCATTCACCAAAGCAGGTACACCAACGGTGGCCTTTTCCTGTATCTTGATCACCGGCCCTCTCACATTCACATCAGGTATTTTAGGGTCGACAATATATTTGGGCACCTCGCGGCCAACATAACCTATTAATCCGGCTGCGGGGTAAACCACCAACGATGAGCCTACCAACATAAAGATATCTGTACCTGAGCAAATACGTGCGGCGGTCTCAATCATTGGCACAGCTTCGCCAAACCACACCACATGCGCCCGTAACGGTGAGCCAAGTTCACAAACTTCATCCATCCTTAACTCCCAGCCATCAATAGGATAAGTAAGCTCAGGATTAATACTTGATTGCGAACGGGTAATAATGCCATGTAAATGCACCACGTTAGTTGATCCCGCTCTTTCATGCAAATCGTCGATATTTTGGGTGATGATGGTTACGTGGTATTTTTCTTCCAGTTGGGCCAATGCATAATGCGCAGCATTTGGCTCAGCCTCCATTACAGATTTACGACGGGCATTATAAAATTCCTGCACCAGAACAGGATTATGCTCCCAGGCCTCGGGGGTGGCCACATCTTCAATATTGTAACCCTCCCATAGCCCGTCGCTATCCCTAAAGGTTTTTAAACCGCTCTCCGCACTGATCCCTGCTCCTGTTAGTATTACCAGTTTTTCCATGCTATAAATAAAATTATATCCCCATAAAAAAAGCGACCTGCCTTGTGGCAAATCGCTTCTTCATTTTAATATCGAAAATTAAAGTGCCAGTTGTTTTTTAGTCTGTAAAAAGGCGTATTTACTTTTGGCCAGTTCAAACCCGCCAAATAGCAATAAACCAAATACCAGGTTGCCATATATCATGTTGTACTCAAACGGTATAGCATTTACTAATGATGTACCATAACCAGCTAAAGTATGCGGATAAAGGTTAAGTGTGCTATAAAACCAAGGCAGATCGGTGATCAGCCAATGTATTAAAACCGATGCTAAGGAAGCTAAAACTACATTTAGCACATTTACTTTCTTTATCATACTACCCAATAGCACCATCAGGGCAAAGCTTAAATAAACCCCTATTATGCCATCGTACCCTATAGAAAATTTCGAGGTATATAAATAATTAAGAACAATGTCGGTTGTAAATAGCGTAAGCAATACGGTAAGATAGCCTTTCCATTTGCTTGCAAAATACGCCCCGCCAAATATGGCGATAGCCCCTACCGGGTTAAAGTTACTCAGGTCCTTATATTCAAAAGCGATAAGTCTGAACGAAGCAGCCACCACGATCATTAAAATAAGAACTATGTTCCTGGTTGTATTATCTTTTGCGGTCATGATCAATTTTTATAAGGTAAAATTACTTATAATCTGTATAAATATACAACGATTACTTGTTAACAAATGCAACTTTACCCGGACTTATGCCGGTAGTTATTGAATATTCTTTTTTACCGGTCTTATCAAAGGCATATAAAGTACCGTTGGAGTTATAATCTTTAGCATCGCCAATAAATATTTCGCCTGTTAATGGATCTGCCGTGACAGAATAAGCACTTGTGATCACGGTACCATCACTAATAAAGTTAGCTTGGGCAGGTGTTTGTGTTTTGGCATTATATGCAGCAATTTTATTATCAGCAGTAACATAATATACAAAGTCGCCCTGTACGGCCATAGGTACACTAAAACCTAAATTTAAATCGGTTTGCGATATAGAAACATCATTTTTATTATCAATAATTGACATACCTGGTTTTTTAACTACTACGGGCACCCCACTACTATAATCAGTTATGCCCAATGAAAGAACATAAACATGGCCGTAGGTATCGGCAACTATACTTACAGGGTTACTTATAACTGTAATTTTTTTGGTTTCTGTTAAAGTGTTCAAATCTATTACAGACACTGTATTATCAGGATTACCAAAACTTAATCCACCACTATTTGCTACATAAAGTTTATCATTGCTTACAACCAATTGCTCCGGATTACGACCCACATTTATATACTTGCTAACGGTTAACGTAGCAGTGTCCAATACGGCAACAGTTCCATCATAAGAAGTGATGAAGGCGTTGTTTTTATAAAAAGCTATACTTCTGGGTTGACGGCCATTTTGTTTATCATCCTTAAAACTAATTTTCTTAATAAGTTTACTGGTTTTCGGATTCACAATCTCAACCACATTAGAATAATTAACAACAATATACATTTTTGCTCCATAGATACCTATGTCATTACCTGTATCGCCTAAGCCCTCGCCATTAGCGCTGCTGTAAATATCAGGAGTAAGTTGTTTTGTGGTGTAATCATAATAAGTTAATGTACTGTTATTAGACTGAAAAACACCCTGGTTTAATACATACAAACCCAACCTGCTTGCCGACGGCTTATCTGGCTGAGGATTAATTTTGTCTTTATGACATGACGCCAACACTACAGTAAATGCTATGGCGACCAAAAGAAGATTAAGTTTAATCTGTTTCATATTAGTAATAATTAAATAGTTATTTGAAAGGAAAACCGAAACGAATGCCCCGGCATTGGATAGCTTTGTACAACAAAATAGTTTTTATTAAAAAGATTATTTGCCTCAAAAGAAGTAACCACTGCTTTACCCCTTACTGAAAAACGGTAAACAACAGATGCGTCACTCGTTGAGTAACCCGGAATAAAATCGGCCGGAAGATTATTATTGGTGTAATATCTTGATGATGAAACTACCTGGTTGTAGTAAATCCCGATATGATCATGATCAATACCAGCGTTAACGGACATGGTATTTTTAGGGGTATAAGGTAACTGATTAAGATATATAGACGAAGCAGGATCTGTTACATTTAATGCTTGCTGATAAGAGTAATTTGCAGCTAATGAACCCTTCCATTTCTCTGTTAATTTAACCTGGGTTTTTAAACCTGCATCCAAACCTTTAATATCAACTTTGCCATAGTTTTGAATAGAGCCATTATAAGCATCCTTAGGAATAAATACAATTTTGTTGGTTACGTTGTTATAATAAGCGTCGGCTGTAAATGTTATGTAGTTAAAAAAGCCATTCAAAGCTTTACTATAAGTTGCACCCAGATCAAATTGTTTGGTAAACTCTGGTTTTAAATTGGGGTTACCTATACCCCCATAATAAAGATCATCGAATGTTGGATTGCGGAATATGGATTTATAGAATGCGCGAAATTGAAGGTTTGAGCTATTAAACGGTTGCAAAACAGCCATTACAGTAGGTGAATAGTTATTTCTTTTAGGTGCTCCCCTGCCGCTTTTAACAGTTTCGCTAATATTTGTATTGAGTAAACTTCCCTGCAGGCGCAACTTTCCAATAGTTAGATTTGAAGCAAGCACATTCAGGAAACTCACCCTTGTTGGATAGGGAAAGTTGGGTAGATTAGTATCCAGATCATTAACTGAAAAATCTATAGCATATGAAACTTCCCAGTTTGAGGTAAAATGATAAGCCAGTGCGGCAGACTGGTAAAATTCATGCTGGGTAAAGCGTTGATCCAGCTTTCCTTCAATATTAAAATAATCAGGATTGAGATAACGGAGATATGTATTGGATAATTTTGTATTCAACAACAGATGGAGTCCGCTGTTCCAGATGTGCTCATAACCTGCCTGTGCAAAAAAATCACGGTTCCACAAACGCTCTCTTGATGTTGAGGGATCATATAATATAACCGCATCCGGAAGCCCGCGATCTGAAGTGTAATAGTTAATGTGCAGGTTAAATTTATTGCTGTCGTTTTTTGTCCAGTATAAAGCTCCGTCTATTTGTTTAGCGGTAATATCTCCGTTGTTACGAGTACGAACAGAATCCCCGCTTCCACCCATGGCTTTATATTTGTAATGTCCGTTGGCATTTTCCAAATAACTGTTTACAATAAATGCCCAGTTATTATTGATACGTTGTTGCCACTGCAGGTATGGGTTTATCAGTCCGAATGAGCCACTTTTTATACCGGCAGTGATCTGGTAAGGCTTATTTGCATTTAAAATTGGTTGTACTGTTTTTATAGAAAGGATACTGGCCGAAGCAAATGAACGCGCCGGCATGCAGATTGCAGGCGGCTGACCATTATATAATGTAATTTGTTGTACATTATTCAAATTCAGTTTACTCAGATCAATCTGGCCATTTTCGGTGTCGTTAATTTGTATGCCATCGTATAAAACGGCCGTATGATTAGCTCCCAGGCCGCGTACCGACACTGTTTTTAATCCACCCACCCCACCATAATCTTTTAAAATAACGCCCGCAAAATTCCGGATCGCATCAGCCACGTTAAAAGCGCTATAACGTGCAAAATCAATGGCCGACACCTGTTGGGCGGGTGTAATGGTTTGTATTTGAGGAATAATGGATGATGAAACCGTTACTTCCTTTAACTTTTTGGTGGTATCTGTTTGGGCTGATGATTTGTTATGTGCTGTTACCTGAAATATAATAAGCATTATACCGCATTTATGTGCAGTTAATGAATACTTACAAAAGCAGCGTAAAATTTTCTTCATATTGTTATGCGCAAAACGCTTGGCATACGGTAAATAAAAGTTTTGAAATGAAAATACACTACATGAAGAGCATTCACATTCAAGCTTCAATCCCCGAAAGCCGTGAATAATTATAGTGCCTGGGCAGGTGTTCTGACTTACTCCCCATGTTGCCCCGTCTTCCCATCCGCCTCGGCGGAAAGTGACGTAATGAACGGGCAATGGTTAAAGAGCTTACAGCTGCGGGACAGTTACGGATTTTCACCATATTCCCTTTTAATTCATTTACAGTAATAACTGCATGAAACCTAAAGCACAACAAAAGTAGGATAAGTATTAATATCCACAAACTAAACAATCAGTATATTTATGCCTCATGAAGCTATACTTTACACTACTATTGCTGCTAACCAGTATAACATGTTTTGCCCAGCAGCCTGATACGGTTTTTTTAAAGGGACTTTTGAAAGATCATCCGGAGCTATTCAGCGGCATTTTGAACCACCCTACCCAAAACGAAATACAAATATTGTATACGCAGATAAACAGGGATAAAAACAATATACCACATTTTAAATCATATAGTTATCGCCTTAATGCGAAGCATTATTTTTACCCGGCAAGCACGGTGAAATTACCAACAGCCATATTCGCGCTTGAAAAGCTTAAAGAATTGCATGTTGAAGGATTAACCAAACTATCGGTTATGATAACCGATAGTGCGTTTGCAAAACAAACCAAAGTGAAGGCAGATACTTCGTCTGTTAATGGGCTGCCCAGCATAGAAAATTACATAAAAAAGATACTATTGGTAAGTGATAACGATGCCTTTAATCGCCTGTATGAATTTGTTGGTCGCGAGGAGATCAACCGCAAATTAAAAAAATATCAATTGAACAACACCCGCATAATTGGCCGCCTGTCTGTTGGCGATGCTGGCGAAAGTACAAAGCACACCAACCCTATTGACTTTTTTAATAATGGCAAGCTTGTTTACCATAAGCCAGCTTTGTTTGATAATACAGACTACCCCATGCAACTGGAAAATTTGATACAGGGTAAAGCCTATATGGATAGCAGTGACAGATTGGTAAACAAACCCTTTGATTTTACTCAAAAGAATGTGTATTCCATTGCCGATCAGCAACAGGTATTAAAACGTTTGCTTTTTCCGGAAGCATTCTCCAAAGAGCAGCGTTATAACCTAACCTCTGCCGATTACCAATTCATATACCATTATATGAGTATGTTCCCTACCGAAAATTCAAAACCTACTTATAACCGGCCCGAATATTTCCCGGCGTATTGCAAATTTTTATTTTACGGCGGCGATAGCACAGCAACTATGAAACCCAACATCAGGATATTTAATAAGGTTGGGGATAGCTATGGTTATGATATTGATAATGCCTACATCGTCGACTTTAAAAATAAGGTTGAGTTTATGCTCACTGCTGTGGTGCAATCAAATGAGGATGGCATTTATAATGATAACAAATATGAATATGCTACCGTTTGCCTGCCATTTTTAAAAAATCTGGGGCGGTTTATTTACCAATATGAACTGCAAAGACCCAAAAAGCACCTCCCCGATTTAACCAAATTTAAATTTAATTACAAGCAGGTTAAATAAAATTCGATTAACAAAAACTTAGCATGGCATATGCTGTTTAAATTGTACACATACTTAAACAATATTATGGTATCAACTATAATAAAATATACCGATAACTACCCTGTACTTTATGGCGATGACAGGATAAATTTAAACTGGCCCGAACGTTATACCTCTATTATAGGCGGCGTAAAACTGGGTTTCTCAGGCTTTAAAAACATTTTCTCCAATCCTTTTGCAAGTGTTCTTAAAATTGGTGCCGGCGGGTATCTTTTAAGTCGGGGCATTACCGGGCATTGTGAATTGTATAAACGTATTGGTAAGCTGTCAACTCACCCTATCAATATAAATATCAGGTCTACTTTTACAGTAAATAAACCCAGACACAAGGTTTATAGCTTTTGGCGCAAGCTTGATAATTTGCCCCTGTTTATGAAACACCTGGAAAGTGTGGATATGCTGGATGCCAAACGTTCGCATTGGGTATTAAAGTTACCTACTGAATTAGCAACTGTAAGCTGGAATGCCGAAATAGTGCATGATGAACCAAACGAAATGATAGGCTGGAGCTCCCTGCCTGGTTCTATCATTGATAATGCCGGCAAAATACGATTTCAGGATACTCCTGATGGCAAGGGTACCATTGTTGATGTGGTAATCAGTTACCAGCCGCCGGCGGGTGGGTTTGGCGCAGGTATAGCAAAGATCTTAAACCCTGTATTTAAAAATATGGTTGACAGGGATGTGCAGAATTTTAAACAGTATATGGATATTGATAATGATGCGGAAGAATATGGTGATCAGAGGATTATTGTGATTGAGTAAAATAGGCCCATATCAAAGTCATCCCGAATTTATTTCGGGATCTCATATGCCATATCTACGCCTTGTTACTTGCAAGTGGGATGCTGAAACAAGTTCAGCATGACAGTGCATTTTTACTACAAACCACAAAGGCCGCTAATTGCGGCATTTTATTAAATGTTTTTATCTTTTCCCCTGAGCTTTTGTATTTTATCATACCTGAATACACGCGCAGGTTTTGGATCGCCCTTTCCAACAATAAAATTTTTAGGATATCCTTTCTTCATATAAAAATGTCCCGTTACTTTAACATTTGTGATATGGAGACCGTCAGGTAGGTTATCAGCGTCAATTAGTTTGCTATTTGCAGGTTCCAGGTAAATGTATTCTGCATCGATTGTTTTTATACGGCTATCATTAATAACCCATTGCGCGCAGGTGCAGCCAACATAACCATAAGTAACAATTATAGTTGATGACTTTTTATCCAGTTTTGTTTGGGCCCGCGTTAAATTGGTGCAGGTAAAAATGACTACTACCAGTAATGCTAAATTTTGTAAAGGTTTCATTGGTTCAGGAATTTAATACAAGATAGTACCAAAACCTATTAAAACAAAAAAAGCCTCCTGAGTTAACAGAAGGCTTTTTCTTATAAAGCTTGCGCTAATTATTTTACTGCATCAATCACGGCTTTGAAAGCATCTGGATGATTCATTGCTAAATCAGCCAATACTTTACGGTTTAAACCGATCTCTTTTGCTGCTAATTTGCCTATTAATTGTGAATAAGAAATTCCGTGCTGACGGGCACCTGCGTTAATACGCTGTATCCATAAAGCTCTGAACTCTCTTTTTTTGGTTTTACGGTCACGATAAGCATACTGTAAACCTTTTTCAACTGTGTTTTTTGCAACGGTATAAACCTTGCTTCTTGAACCCCAATAACCTTTGGCGAGGTTCATGATCCTTTTCCTGCGTCTTCTCGACGCTACTGCGTTAACTGAACGTGGCATCTTGTTTGATTTTGGTAGTGAGTGCCTGCTTTTACAACAGAACTTAAAACTCTAATACCTGGTTAAAAAATTTGTGAATTACTTTCCGATACAAAGCATACGTTTTACGTTTCCTGAATCAGCATCAGATACTAAACTGGTGTGACCAAGGTTACGCTTACGTTTTGTTGACATCTTTGTTAAGATGTGGCTTTTGTATGCGTTCTTTCTTGTGATTTTACCGGTTCCAGTAAGCTTAAAACGCTTTTTAGCACTGGAATTGGTTTTCATTTTTGGCATAACTTTATTTATTTGTTTGTTTAACTTACAAATGTGCAACCCTGCAGACTTGTAAATGTCTTTATATTAGATAGTGAGGCTGTGTAAATCTGAAATTTGCACAGCTGCACATCTTAAATCTATTTTTTAGCAGCCTTTGGAGCAAGGGTTAAAAACATCCTTTTTCCTTCAAGCTTTGGTAATTGCTCCACCTTACCAACTTCTTCAAGCGCCTGTGCAAAACGCAGCAGTAATATTTCACCCTGCTCTTTGTATACAATGGCACGCCCTTTAAAGTGTACGTAAGCTCTTACCTTTTCGCCGGATTCCAAAAACTTGATGGCATGCTTTAATTTAAACTCAAAGTCATGATCATCAGTATTAGGCCCGAAACGGATCTCCTTAATAACTGTTTGCTTGGCATTGCTCTTGATCTCTTTCAGCTTTTTCTTTTGTTCGTAAATGAACTTGTTATAGTCCGTTACTTTACAAACCGGTGGAACAGCGTTTGGAGATATTTCAACCAGGTCCAATTCCTGCTCCTGTGCAATTGCCAGTGCATCTCTTAAAGAGTAAACTCCCTGCTCTACGTTATCGCCTACCAGACGAACTTCCTGAGCTCTGATGAATTGGTTAATGTTGTGTTCAGCTTCTTTTTTCTTAAAAGGAAGCCTTGGTCCTCTATTGAAAGGTTTGTTTAATGCCAAGTTATACTTTTATTTCTTTAGTTATTTGTTCTTTAAAATCTTCTATGCTCATGCTCCCTAAGTCACCCTGACCATGCTTTCTGACAGAAACCATGCCTTCGGCTGCCTCTTTCTCACCTACAATCAACATATAAGGGATCTTCTTGACTTCAGCATCGCGTATCTTCCGCCCTATCTTCTCGTCTCTAAAATCAATCAGCCCGCAAATATCGGAATCTTTTAACACATCAGAAAGTTTTTTTGCATATTCCTCGTATTTTTCTGATATCGGGAGGATAATGAACTGCTCTGGCGATAACCACAGCGGAAAATTACCCGCGCAATGCTCAATTAATACGGCAATAAAGCGTTCCATGGAACCAAAAGGTGCCCTGTGGATCATTACCGGGCGGTGTTTCAGGTTGTCGCTGCCTGTATATTCCAGCTCAAAACGCTCAGGCAGGTTATAATCTACCTGTATGGTGCCCAGTTGCCATTTACGGCCTAACGCATCCTTCACCATAAAGTCAAGCTTAGGGCCGTAAAACGCGGCTTCACCAAGCTCTGTTACGGTGCGTAAACCCTTCTCTTCGGCTGCTTCAATGATAGCTGATTCGGCCAAAGCCCAGTTTTCGTCTGTACCAATGTATTTTGCCTTGTTTTCAGGATCGCGCAGGGAGATCTGTGCAGTGTAATCTTCAAAGCCCAGGGCTTTAAAAACATACAATACCAGGTCAATTACCTTCATAAACTCTTCTTTTACCTGGTCGGGGCGGCAAAATAAGTGCGCATCATCCTGAGTAAAGCCACGTACACGTGTTAAACCATGTAGCTCACCACTTTGCTCATAACGGTAAACAGTACCAAACTCAGCTAAACGTACCGGAAGGTCTTTGTACGAACGTGGTTTAGTTTTATAGATCTCGCAGTGGTGCGGGCAGTTCATCGGTTTTAAGAAGAACTCCTCTCCCTCCTGCGGGGTTTTTATGGGCTGAAATGAATCGGCGCCATATTTTTCATAGTGTCCCGATGTTACGTACAGGTTTTTATGCCCAATATGTGGTGTAATTACCTGCTCGTACCCGGCTTTAACCTGTGCTTTTTGTAAAAAGTTAGTCAAACGCTCGCGTAATGCGGTACCTTTTGGTAACCACAATGGCAGGCCCATACCTACTTTTTCAGAAAAGGCAAATAGTTCCAGTTCTTTACCCAGCTTGCGGTGATCGCGCTTTTTAGCTTCTTCAATCATGTGCAGGTAATCAGTAAGCTCACTGGCCTTAGGGAAAGTAACACCGTAAATACGTGTAAGCTGCTTACGGGTTTCATCACCACGCCAGTAGGCACCGGCAAGACTCATCAGCTTAACCGCTTTTATAAAACCAGTGTTTGGAATGTGAGGTCCGCGGCATAGGTCGGTAAAATTACCTTGTGTATAAAAAGTGATGGAGCCATCGGGAAGGTCCTTGATCAGGTCAAGCTTATACTCATCACCTTTTTCAGTAAAATATTCAATGGCATCGGCTTTACTTACCGGTTTACGTATGTATTCTTCTTTGGTTTTGGCCAACTCAATTATTTTATCTTCTATCTGCTTAAACTCATCAGAAGACAGTATCTTATCACCAAAATCAACATCATAATAAAATCCGGTTTCAATGGCAGGGCCTATACCGAATTTTGTACCCGGATATAAAGCCTCCAGCGCCTCGGCCATTAAGTGGGCCGATGAATGCCAGAAAGTCGATTTACCCGAAGTATCGTTCCAGGTTAATAATTTAACATGGGCGTCCTGCTCAATGGGGCGGCTGGCATCCCAAACCTGACCATCAACTTCGGCTGCTAATACGTTACGTGCTAATCCTTCAGAGATCGACTGCGCGATCTGCATAGAAGTAACCCCTTTGTCATACTGACGAACGGAGCCATCGGGAAGTGTAATACTAATCATCTACAACTATGATTTAAATTTTATAAAATTACGTTTAACAATCACCTACAAAGTGATCGTATATTTTGAGGTGCAAAAATAGGGATTTATTTGACAAATTACAGCCATTTAAACCCGTCATCCTGAATTTATTTCAGGATCTCTCGCGCTGGTTATCGCTATTCAGATGGGATGCCGAAACAAGTTCGGCATGACTAAGTGTTATTTTAAATATTTCTCGTTAATGATATTGATATGGTGCAGTTCATGCCCAGCAATGTGATAGGCCAAAGCCCTTACAGTGGCGTCATTGGCTGTACCGGTACCATGACCCATCCTGTCAAAAGCCTCATCGGGCAAGCCATTAAATAAAGCTATGGTTGCTCTCCGCACCGCTTCGTACTCCTCAAAAATGTTATCAAGATCCCTGTTATCAGCATCAGAATAGGTAGCATACGCATCCTGATCAAAGCCTATCAGGTTATTTTTTTCATTGCGCGCAAATCGCAGGGCGCGGTAGGCAAAAATGCGTTCGTCATCAATAATATGTACCAATACTTCTTTAATACTCCATTTGCCCGGCGCGTACCTATGGTACAAAACACTTTCGGGCAACGAGTATATCAACTGCTTTACCATATTAAAATTATTCCGCAGATATTTTAGAATAAGCCCATCTGTGGGTAGCAGTTTCATATACATGATGGCATAAGGCGGATACTCTCCCGGTCGAGGCGGTGATATTATTCTCATGATCAAATTTGCGGATTGAATTATAAATTACCAAAAAAACGAACGTATTCCTTATGGGAATACGTTCGTTTTAAATATTCATTACTCACAAAAACCAAAAGCGGGACGCTTACAATAGCATGAGTACAAAAGACGGAACGTTTAACGAGCACTTTAAACTATAAACGTATCAGGCCTAAGGGTAACATCCCCAATTTCGCTGGATAAGGTATTAAAAAGTTCCATGTCGGTTTTTTTATCAGGCAAGCCATCCGTTAATATACCCGGAATGCCGGCAGCTCTGATCACTTTTGCAAAGCCCGAGGGTGAAAATACGGTGATCGTTTTGGTTGGAATTTGCCCTGTTGCTGCCAGAGCGTGCGGCTTCCCTTTTGGAATAGTATACCCCTGTCCCGGATGAAGAACAATAGTGCCTGTATCGGTAAATATGGTTAGCTCACCTTCTATAACATATTCCGTCTCTGCGTATTGATGATGTATGTGCGGCGGGGTCTTGGAACCTGGTTGTGCAACCCCCTCAATAAAATCATATTGTCCATCTGTATCATCACCATCGGCTATAATGTTGCGATGGATACCAAGTAGCCAAAAGTTATTTTTCATGGATTTTTATTTCAAAAATCGACAGATTAAACAATTGTATAAATCCCTAAACCTGGTTAGAGCCATCCCCAATTAGGGTGTATAGTATAAGTGATATCTCCGCTGGCGCATGCGTGTTGCTGCTCCCGCAAGCGTTCCGTTTGTGGTAATTATGCAGCTATTTTAAGATATTCATTACACGAAAAAACTGCGAGTAGGACGCTTGCGGTAGGGAATCATTCAAACATGCACGCTTAAATGGGCGGAGTATTTTCGTATCTTATACTAAAGCCATTGATTTCCTTTTCTGCCGACGAAAAAAGATCAATAATGCTATTAAATTCATTTTCCAGGTTTGCTTTACTAATATCAAAATTCCTCCAGATTAATGTAACGGGGAGGTCAATCGAGCTTGTAAGACAGTCCCAAAGAGCATTCAAGTTTTCACCATAGTATTCCGGAAATCCTAATTTTTTTTTAATCTCCAGGTGAAAATCATCTATTGTTGTAATTCGTTCCCCTTCAATAATTATATCCATAAATTTTTATAACGATCAATCCGAAATCGAACATCTCAATTTCGAAATCAAAAACTACACATTCCCCCACCCCAATGCCAGCACATCGGCAAGGTGCATGGTTTTAATAGGCAGGTTGTTTTTATCGATATAGCTTTGCAGGTGCAGTAAACACGAAGCATCTGTTGATATAATGTATTCTGCTCCTACTGCCAGCGCGTTATCAACTTTTTGCTGGGCCATGGCGGTGGAGATACCATCAAACTTAACAGCAAAGGTGCCACCAAATCCGCAGCAGGTTTCGCTATCTTTTAGCTCCAACAATTCAAGGCCGAGCACTTTAGAGAGCAACTGACGGGGTTCGTTCTTTATTTTACATTCACGCAGGGCTGCGCAGCTATCATGGTAAACAGCCTTGCCGTCCAGTTCGGCACCGAAATAATCAAACTGCAGGATGTTCACCAAAAAATCAGACAGTTCATAGATATTGCCCTGTATGTTTCGGCACTTGTTGTGCACGGCTGTATTGGTAAACAGGTCATTATAATAATTTTTAACCATACCGGTGCAGGAAGCCGATGGAGTTACGATTACGCTATCGTCCGAAAAATCATTCAGGAATTTACTGCCAACGGCTTTGGCATCGTCCCAAAAACCAGCGTTAAAGGCCGGCTGACCGCAGCAGGTTTGGTTTGGGTTAAAACTAACTTTACAGCCTGCCTTTTCCAGCACCTTCACAGTATTAAAAGCAGTATCAGGAAATAATTGGTCAATAAAACAGGGGACAAATAACTCTATCTTCATCTCTTACACAAAATTACACGGCGCTAAATTCCATATTTTTCTTAATCTTTTTTTCTGCCGATAACAAAGAAAGCAATAATACCAATCCTATTATAAAGAAACCGCATAATGCCAATGCAGAATTACGCATACTACCTGTTAACTCTTCGATAAATGCAAAACTGAACATGCCCCCTACTATTGCCAGCTTTTCGGTTACATCATAAAAGCTAAAGAACGATGCAGTATCCGGAATGTTTTCGGGTAAATATTTAGAATAAGTTGATCTTGAAAGCGACTGTATACCACCCATAATTAAACCAACCACAATGGCCAGCATATAAAACTGTGGGATGGTGGTTATAAAATAAGCCGCTATACATGCCCCTATCCAAATGACAACTACCATCAGCAAAACTTTTACATTACCATAAATAGCCGATAAACGCGACATTAATGTAGCGCCGCCGATAGCTACTAATTGTATAATGAGGATGATCTCGATCAGGCCACTGGTTTCCATTTTTAATACTTTGGCCCCGAAACCGGCGGCAACCAGCATAATGGTTTGCACCCCCATGGAGTAAAAGAAAAATGCAGGCAGGAACTTTTTTAATAAGGGCATGGTTTTAACCTTTGCCCAAACATTAGCCAGTTCAATAAAGCCCCCTTTTATAATATTATGGCGATGGGTTTGCGCATTGGGACTGCCCTTTGGCAATACAAAAAATGGTATATAGGCAAATGCTATCCACCAAATACCCACCAGTAAAAAGGATAGTTGGGCCGCCTTGCCATTGGTTAAGCCAAAGGTTTTAGGCGAAAGCACAAAAACCAAACATATAACCTGCAAAATAACACTGCCAATATAACCATAGGTAAAACCTTTAGCGCTTACCTTATCCTGCATGTCGAGGGTGGCAATTTCAGGCAGGTAAGAATTATAAAAAACAAAACCACCACTATAACCAATAGCTGCAAGAGCAAAACAAATGATGCCAAACTCCAGGTTATCGGCCCCGAAAAAGAACAAGCCACAGCATGACATGGAACCCAACCAGGTAAAAAACTGCATGAATATTTTTTTATTACCCCTATAGTCGGCAATGGACGACAGTATGGGTAAAAGCAAAACCATGATCATGTAGGCAGCGGCAAGGGCGTAGTTAGATAGTGCAGTATTAATAAAGCTTTTGCCAAAAAACATAACTCTATCGCCATTTTTAGCGTTTGCCGTAATAGCCACATAATAGGCCGGAAAAATGGTGGAAGTGATGACCAGGTTATAAGCCGAATTGGCCCAATCAAACATAGCCCAGGCCCTGATGACTTTCTTATTGTTTTTGGTTTCCATTGAACAATAAAAGTATGCAATTTTTGGAGCTTCCAAAAAGAATCAGGAGATAAGAGTTGATGTGTACTTATGCTAAATAATAAAAAGCGTCATTGCGAGGTACGAAGCAATCTCTAAGCTATACAGAGCGACCTTAATTGACCGACCTGCCTGTGTAGAGATTGCTTCGTACCTCGCAATGACGTATGTTTTATCTTGTCTCTTGATTCTTTTCTCTTGACTCTAATACTCTACTTACTGGCCCATTTTTGCTGTAGTAGTTTTATAAAGTACCCTCCTACCACACTGCGTGCCTGGAAACCTACCTGTTTGCCATTAGTGGTTTCGTGCCAGTCACTTAAAGGTACATGGGTCGGTGTTTCGATAGCGTATTTATAAACCGGGTTGGCCAAAGCTTCAAAATCAGCCCTTTTGTTAGCTAAGGTAGCTGTCCAGATGATCCAGTCACTTTTTGTATAGGTTTTACGGCTGTCAAGTGGCAAACCATATTCATTTTGTTTGGTGAGATAAAATTTAACCTCACGGTCATAAACAGACTGTGGGAATAGATTTAATCCTAATATTTTATCCCAAACTATATTATACTTCTGGCTCCAGGTATCTTTTTTATCAAACACTAAAGAATAATGATCGCCGGCATCGGCCATTTGCATCCATTTGGCAACCATTTCTTTAGCCATTGCCTTGTATTTTGCAGCCACATCCTTTTGACCAAGCAGGTCGGCTAAATGCGCGTAACAGCCCATCCCAACAATGGCCTTTGCCGATAAATTGGCATTGCGTGCCAGGTGACCCGCAAAATCATCTGTACATAGCTGGTTAGCCGGATCTAATCCTTCCTTCGCCAAATAATTAGTCCAGGCAGTTAATATTTTCCAGTGTTTTCTGGCATACTCCGGGTTATTGCCATTCGCTCTGACTATAGCGGCTGTTAATGCCAACATATTGCCTGATTCTTCAACAGGCATACCTTCTCCATAAGTTTGACCATTAGCCAAAGGATAGGTACCCAGGTCATGCGCGGCGAAATCATGTGCAAATTTTCCGCTTTCACTAAA
Organism: Mucilaginibacter lappiensis; assembly: GCF_050433765.1. Lineage (GTDB taxonomy): Bacteria > Bacteroidota > Bacteroidia > Sphingobacteriales > Sphingobacteriaceae > Mucilaginibacter > Mucilaginibacter lappiensis_A. Next base: position 679,605 of record NZ_JBNPWP010000001.1, read on the forward strand.
GTAGAAAATACCGTTAAGCATTCCTTCCATCAGCTTAGGATTATAGATCAGGAATAATGGAGCTGACGGATAAGTAACATCAACAGTATTGATAGACCCATTGCTAAAGTTTTCTTTTGACAGGAACAATGTTTCTCCTTTCGGACTTTTTACCAGTGCATGGGCAGAAATACTCTGGCGATAAGCAAGTACACAAAGCTTTGCGTAATCTTCGCCTCCTGCATTTTTAGTGTCCTTATACATAGAGGCATTAAACACCCCGCACTTTTTCAACACCACCGAATACTCCAAAGCAGCTTTAGCCAATACCTGTTCAATGGTTTTGGTTTGTGCTGTTTGCCACCAGGGCTTTAAATTGGTATGGAAATATTGTACCGGATTAATATCATCATAACCCAGCTCCACAAACTTTTCGATAGCCATTTTACCTACCATACCAAAAGGTATCACGGTATTTAAAACCAAACTACTCCCCTCTTTGGCGGTCGATTTGCTATCGCCACTAAAAAAAGAATTAACTGCTTCCTTACCAGTGCTTACATATTGTAAAGCCTTAGCCGTTTTGGGTACAGCTACGTACATATAACCCCAGTCAATACGCAGGTCATCACCTTTCTTTTGCAGAACAGGTTGCTCAACTGTGCCTGCCTTTAAAATAGTCAGTGTATTGGTTGTATATTGCTGTGTAGTTATGACTTGCTGTGGTGTGTTCCTGGCCACATCGGTAGATGCGCTGAAATAAACTTTTACATTATGCGCTTTGCCATCATTTGATTTAACCTTATAACTGATATAAGATACAGGTCTTGATAAGATACTCAGATCATTCATGAGTAGTGGTGAAGTGAAGGCGAGCTGGAGATCGGCCTTGCCACATTTAAAGTTATAAATGGTTTGGGTAGCATTCAAAGTCACGCTTGTTTGCTTCGCTGTTTCTAAAGCTGCATGTTCAGTGGGTTTTAACTCATCGGCAAGGCCAGCATCAAGCCATGCGCCACCGCCGGTATTGGTACAATGTAAAGCCAGTACGTTTTCGCCCTTTTTTAATTTACTTACAGCATCAGCATTAAGTGGAAAATACTGCAGATCGCCATTTGCACCACTTTGTTCCGCTATTTTCTCGCCGTTAAGGTAAATCTCTACATCATCGTCATGGTGCAGTTTTAGTGAAAGTTTATTAAAGTCGAGGTTGTTGATGGTGAAAGTTCTCCGTACCCAGATATTCTTGCTTGTCCACAATGTTTTAGCCGCTGATTTGTCATCACTAAACGGAGCTGTGCCGGTTTTCCAGCTACTGTCATCAAATTGTGCAGTTGCCCATTCTTTGGTCGGTTCTGCTTCAGTGTACTTACAGGTGTATGGTTTTTCATTAGCAGCGGCCAATACGGTTTTATACTCAGCAGATTCCTTACCCATAAAGCGGTAAACAACATCATCTACCTTTATTAAACCTAATAATGACTGATCTTTACCTGTCCAATGCCGGGTGGTCGACTCATTAAGTTCGTCAGAAAACGACCAGATACTGAAATAAGGATTGTGTGTAATAAGTGGATAAGCCGGTGCTTTGGTAGCCTGTGCCCGGGCAAAAAGACCGGTGATTACCATGCCGGCAATTAATGAAAACCTTTTCATGTGTTTTATAAGTGGTTAATGCAATATAGTAAATTAAGCACTGTAAATATTTGTATTTTCTTTTTTAAAACGGACAGACTTTTACAAAAAGCGTCAATTCGACGATTAATTGAGACGATATGTAGAAGATGTGCCTTACACGTATATTTTAGTTACCCAAAGCAAATTTAACTGCCGCTTTGGAATGAATGAGCATAGTATCAAACAATGTACCTGGGGTATCATGATTGCTGATGAGTAAGGGAATTTCTGTACAACCCAATATTACCCCTTCGGCACCAGCGGCTATCAGCTGATCAATAATTGACAGATAGCGCTCTTTGGTTTCGGGTTTAAATATGCCTTTACCCAATTCGTCGGCAATGGTATGGTGTATAAAGGCCCGGTCTTCATCACCCGGGATAAGGGTTTTAATGCCATGCTGCGTCAGTTTATCTTTGAAAAAATCCAACTCCATGGTAAATTTTGTTCCCAGCAACCCGACTGTTTTAAGGCCCTTGCACTCAATTTCGCGGGCAGTTTCGGTAGCAATGTTTATAACAGGCAGCTGAATGTTTTGCTCCAGCTCATCAGCTATTTTGTGCATGGTATTGGCGCAAAGCAAAATGGCGTCGGCTCCGCTTTGTTTTAAATTTAAACTGGCATTGGTGATCATGTTCAATGTCGACTTCCAGTTATTGGTCTCATTATTATGCACAATGTCGGCATAATTAAAGGAGTGAATAATGCATTGCGCAAAGTTGAGGCCGCCTAATTTTAGGTTGATGCCTTCGTTTATATGTCTGTAGTATTCTGTAGTTGAAACCCAGCTGATACCACCTATTAGTCCTAAAGTTTTCATTTAGTCAAAACTAATAAAATGCATAGACGTGTGCAGATTTACTTAAACAATTCAAAACTATATTGGGCTACGCTCCAAAACTCATCAAGGGCAATAATACGGGGTTTAAAAAACGAGATAAGTGCAGGCCAGTCGTCGCGGTTAAAGATACTGGTGGCAGGCAAAATTTTAATAATACGACTTACAGTTTTACGGTTTTCGTCGGTTACGTGAAGCTGCCATTCCCATTCTTCGTTAAGATAAGTATGTAGTAGAGTCTTTAGTTCCTTGAACTGTTCATATATAAGTTCCTGCATCCCGGCATCGGGATGCGATATTTCAATAGCTATATATGCCGAACGATTATCGGCCTGCATTTTAAAGTTTAAATGCTTGATGCCGGTTTTATAATTTATCCAGTTGGTTTTTAAGCCATCGGCCGATAATTGCGGCGCTATGTATTGTCCGAATGCGGTCCAAAAAGCCTGTCTGATTTGTGATGCCTGGTCTTTTGAGTACAATTTATTTGATTTGCTGTTTAGTTAAGCGCCAAAATTAGGGAAAATAAATCCCTTCATCTTTATAAAACACAAATGCAGGAAACCCTTTGTAAAGCCCTGCATTTGTGTCTGAAATCATTTGAGTAAGATGTAGAGCCAAGCTTACCACCTGTTCCAAAATGCAGGTGGTTCAATACCAAGCGACCGGAGGTAAACGTAACCTTGGGCACGGTGATGGATTTCGTTATCAATAAAGTAAAGCAGCAGATCGATGATTTTCCCTTCATAGGCTCCGAAGGCCAGATCAACTTCCTGGAAACGTTGTTGCGGAATCTGATGCCATACCTGGTTAATTTGTACTGTTATCTGATCCCACAGTTCCAAAAGCTCTATTTTAGACTTGAATTTTACTTTTTCTATAGCATGATCAAGTTCTGCAACCGGTTTCCATTCGCCGGTAACAATACCATCAATGCCATCTTTACTGAGATCCATTATTTCTAAGGCCAGGTCTGCCATAGGCCGCATCCCTCCTATTGAATAGTTGAATATTTTATCTTCGGGAAAGGCTTCAATCGTTTTCCTGGTTAAACGGCGGTGGCCTTGCCAGTGTTCTAATAAAGCTTCGGACGAAATGATCTGCTCAACCTGAGCGTTTACTTGCTGATGAATTGCATTTGTTTCCATGGTTTTATTTGTTTTAGTGATTACAGAACAAAGAAACCTATGGCTAATGACAACCCTATGTCAACAGTGAGGTGAGGTTTTGAAATAAATTTATTGAAGCGGATAACTGAAACAATAATTTAATTTTGGCTATGGGTGTTTTGTATAAATGAAACGATCTGTTCCAGTTCATTTATTGATAGTGATCCTTTTATATACTGCCACTCAGATCCGTCATTTTTAAATATTATCTGGCCAAGAAAATCGGGATTGTTTTTATCATCCAACAATGGTTTGCTTTCGCCAATTTCCGGGGCTATTTCCTGAATTTCCAAAAGGTCCATTTTTTGCTTATCAGTATCTTTATAAAGCGTATAAATGCCGGTAAGATCCAATTTATCATTTGCTGATTGCGTCATTACAGGCTCAATGATAATGTTTCTTGTGGTACCGTTATCTTTTTTAATGCTTTGGCTTATTGTACGTGTCATAGTATTCTTTATTTAGGCGTCTATTCATAGTACAAATCAGCCGGGTAATTGTTCGGGTTCTTATTTATTCTAACGCATAAAAAAAACCGATAACTGAATAAGTTATCGGTTTGTGCGGAACGCGATCATTACCAGATAAGCATTATTTAGCAAACCCATCGAGCTCAAAATCCAAAGAAACGGAATTCATGCAAAATCGCTTATGTGTTGGAGGAGGGCCATCATCAAAGATATGCCCTAAATGGGAGCCGCAACGTGCGCAGATCACCTCCATCCGCTGCATCCCATAAGAATTATCAGCACGGTAAATCACACTGTTTTTCCGAATCGGCTCAAAAAAGCTTGGCCAGCCGCAATCACTGGCAAATTTGGCATCCGACCGGAACAGTTTGTTGCCGCAAACCGCACAATAATAGGTTCCTTTCGCTGTACTATTCCAAAATTTACCTGTAAAAGCTTGCTCAGTAGCCTGCTCCCTTGAGGTGGCATATAAAGCTGGTGGCAGTATCTTTTTCCATTCGGCGTTTGATACATTCAAATGCCGGGTATCTGTATTAGAATAGTAGGGATTATTTTTATGTTCATTATTAGCTTTAAGCTGTTGTGAATAAGCAGTAAAAGTCGATATGGTCAAGATCCAGGATAAAATGATGGCTGTTCTCATTTTTTGAGTTTGTCTTTAAACACCTTTTTAAACTTTTCCAGCTCCGGCTGGATCACATACTTACAATAGGACTGGTTGCCATTTTGTGCAAAATAGTTTTGGTGGTAATCCTCCGCTTTATAAAATACCTTATATGGCGTTACCTGGGTAACGATCTTGCTTTTATAAGCTTTCTCGGCATTCAGCTTGGCAATATAATACTCTGCTTTTTGTTTTTGAGCCGTGTTGTGGTAAAATATCGCTGACCGGTACTGTGTACCAACATCATTCCCTTGCCTGTTTAGTTGGGTTGGGTCATGTGCTACAAAAAACGCTTCGATCAATTCATCATAGGAAATCTGCGCCGGATCATAAATGATATTACAGGCTTCGGCATGACCTGTGGTTCCGGTGCAAACTTGTTTATAGGTGGGATTAGCTACAGTTCCGCCAGAAAAACCGGACACGACCGTTTTAACACCTTTCAATTGTTTAAACTTCGCTTCGGTACACCAAAAACAGCCCGTCGCAAAAGTGGCTGTGTCTGTTTTGGACAAAGGTTTTACAACCCTGCTATGAGGCAGGGCAAATACCGCAAAACCGGTAGTTAGTAATAAGGCTAACAAGCCTGTAAATTTCTTGATCATAATAGAGAATACGTAAAAATACAACGGGTAGATATATAAAGCAAAAATGTGATCCGTACATGACATTCAGCCTATAGTCGGCCTGATCACTCCCACTTTTGCCAAATCCTTCTGGTGTTCATTAAAATATTGTCGATCAGCATCCATTCATCGACACATTCATCCTGCTGACCGATAATATTTATTGGCTGAAAAAATTGGCGATACTTTCGGATAAGCAAACTAAAACAACTTATTAAATCATGAAAAAGTTAATACTTTTCTCGGGTGTGAGCTTACTAATAACGGTCTGCATCCTGGTAGCTTGTAAAAAGAGCAACGAAACAACAACTACAACAACTACCACTGCTTCAGTTTCGGCTTTAATTTGTGGTTCGGCAGTAGTGTCATCAACTGCAACCGTTAATACAGCATTTAGCGGCAGTGCTACTATACCTTATACAGGTGGCAACGGCGCTACTTATACCGCAGGCACCGCTATCGCTTCAACCGGGGTTTCCGGACTAACGGCAACTTTAGCTGCGGGTACATTAGCCAGCGGCGCGGGTAACATCACATATGCCATTACCGGTACACCAACGTCAACGGGTACCGCCTCGTTTGCTATTACCTTTGGTGGGCAAACGTGCAGTTTTTCAGTCACTGTAGATGCTGCAAGTACCACAACAGGTTGCTCTACCTCAACAACCATTGCATCAAAAGTAGTATGCTTAGCCAATGCTTTTTTAGCAACGCTTACTACTACACAGCAAGCATCTGTTGTACTTACATTGAACCTCAGCAATGCGAAAAGATGGTCAAATCTGCCATGCGGGCTTTCGTGCAGAAACGGATTAGCATTTAGCAGTTTAAGCAGCACACAGTTAGCCGCTGCAAAAGCTGTTGCACAGGCGGCTTTTGGAACAACAAGCGGGGAAGGTTATGACGAATTCATGCAAATTATGGCTGCCGATGACTACCTGGGGCAAACTGCTTCCGGCTACTCTTCAGGCAACTATGTTATCGCGTTTTTGGGTACCCCAACTACAACAGGGAAATGGATGCTGCAAATAGGCGGGCACCATTACGCGCAAAATATTACTTATGATGCCGGCAGCGTTACCAGTATCACACCTTTGCACCAGGGAGTAGAACCCAAAGGCTCATTTACTTTAAGCGGAACTACCTATAGCGGTCCAATGGAATCTGAGCATACTGCTATGCAAAATATGCTTGGTTCTTTCACAAGTACCGAATTGGCTTCGGCAAAAATATCCGGTACTTTTTCAGACTGTTTGATGATACCTGGCTCTACCACTAATACATTCCCAACCACCAAACAGGGAATTCAGGTAAGTACATTGAGCAGTGCCGCACAGGCAAAAGTGCTGGCAGCCATGGTGCCATGGATTAACGATCTGGATGCCACTTCGGCGGCTGCTTTTACCACCATTTATCAAAATGAACTTGCCAATACTTATGTCTGCTACTCCAGCAATACATCTGCTGTTGCCGGTACAGCCAGTTCATTTTTAACAACTAATACTGATTATGTAAGAATAGATGGACCAAGTGTTTGGATAGAGTTTATTTGCCAAACAGGTGTGGTGATCGCTTCACAAATACATTATCATAGCGTTATGAGAGATCATAGCCGTGATTATATAGGTTTATAAAAAGATTTATGGAGATTATGCACAACATCTTTTCAATAAACAGTCGCCATAAAAACAGTTGGCGGCTGTTTATTTTTGTAACTATTTTTGCTGTTACAGCATTAAGGCCAACAATTTCCAGTGCACATCAAACACCTAATACACTTGTTTTTTTAGATGCAAGTCCGAACAGGGTTGCACTGGAACTGCAAATGCCGCTATCAGAACTGGAACTTGCTTTTGGCAATAATATATCTAAAAACCCGGAAACACTTATTGAAAGGCTCGGGCCGCAGTTAAAAGAATACCTCAAAGCGCACATACATGCCTATTTGAAAAAAACTGCCCCATGGCAGGTTGAAATAGAAACTTTGAGGATGGACAAAGGAAAATATATTGAGAACGGTATGGATTATTGGGAAGTAATTGCCAATGTTGTTATCATACCGCAATCAGGTGAAAGTACCCGGAAGTTTATGCTCGATTACGATGTGATCATGCACCAGGTTATTAACCATGCAGCCCTTGTTTCCATCCGCAGCGATTGGGAGGCGGGAAATTTAAATACCTCTTCGGCAGACGCAATGGTGATCAGCTGGGATACCAAAGCTAATGTGATACATCCTTTGGAAATAAATTTGCAGCAGGGAAGCTGGTTTAAGGGTTTCAAAAGTATGCTTGCTTTAGGCATGCAGCATATTAAAGAAGGTACCGATCACTTACTGTTTTTGATCGTGCTGCTATTGCCCGCCACACTTGTGATAGATGGCAAACAATGGGGAAAATTTGGCGGCACAAAATACAGTATCCTGAGGTTATTGAAAATTGTTACTTCGTTTACGATTGGCCACTCTATTACCCTGCTAATAGGTGCTTTAGGTTGGTTACGATTGCCTGTACAACCGGTAGAAATATTGATAGCATTTTCCATTCTGGTTTCAGCAATTCATGCCATAAAGCCAATTTTTCCAGGGAAAGAAATGTATGTAGCGGCAGGTTTTGGCTTAATACATGGCTTAGCATTTGCATCTATATTAGCTAACCTTAAATTGAGTGCAGGTACTATGGCGCTAAGTATTTTAGGCTTTAATTTGGGGATCGAGGTGATGCAGCTTTTTGTTGTATTGATTACTATTCCCTGGCTAATTTTACTAAACCAAACACCTACCTATAAGTATGTAAGGGGTGGCGGCGCCATTATCTCCGGCATAGTTGCCATGGCATGGATCTGGGAGCGTGTTACCCAAATGCCTAATTTTGTTTCAGCTTTTGTAAATAAGGAGGCAGAACAAGCCCCCTGGGCGATCTTAATACTGGCAGTTTTGGCACTGGCAAGCATTACATTAAAAAGGCGCGTAGCCCATTCGTAATGAAGCTTGGGGACAGTGCGATTCATTCCTAAGGTGAGTTAGGCGTTTATTGAGCATAAGGTTTAATCGTGCGTAGAAACCCCTCCCTGCCACCATGCAATCTCCCTCCCCCAGGGGGGAGTTATACCGGGTACTATTTCAGGCTGGTGGTTATTGAGCGAACAGGGTGTTAGTTTGTATTAGTCATGATTACCTTTAGTGCTTTTTCTTTAGCAGCATGTTCAAATGTATCATAGGCCTCTATTATCTCATCCAATTTAAAATGATGTGTAATCAACTGGCTTGGTTTTAGTTTATTGGATATAACCGTTTTTAATAGCATTGGGGTCGAAACGGTATCAACCAACCGCGTAGTAATGGTTATGTTTTTTGACCATAGCGTTTCGAGATGAAGGCTGACGCTTTTTCCATGAACACCAATATTGGCAATATAACCTCCCGGTGCAATAATCTCCTGGCACAGTTCAAATGTTTCCGGAATCCCCACAGCCTCAATTGCTGTATCAACCCCTTTACCGCCAGTAATACTCAGGATCTGTTTTATGACATCGTTACTTGTGTTGTTAATTATATGAGTCGCTCCGAATTTTTTTGCAACCTGCAGACGATTTTCGTCCGGGTCAATCATAATAATTTCGGCCGGAGAATAAAATTGAGCGGTTAATAATGCGGCTATACCAATTGGCCCCGATCCTACAATAGCTATCGTATCGCCTGGTTTCACCTGACCGTTTAAAACGCCGCATTCAAAACCAGTTGGTAAAATATCACTAAGCATAACCAACGCCTCTTCGTCAGCACCATCCGGAACCGGGTACAGGCTATTATCAGCGTGTGGTATCCTCACATATTCCGCTTGTGTACCATCTATCAGATGACCAAGTATCCAACCACCATCTTCGCAGTGTGAATACATGCTTTTCTTACAATATGCGCATTTACCACACGAAGTAATACAGGAAATCAGCACATGATCTCCCTTTTTGAAATTACTTACCGCATCCCCAACTTCTTCTATAACACCCACTCCTTCATGGCCTATGATCCTGCCATCTGTAACTTCAGGAACATCGCCTTTCATAATATGGAGGTCTGTCCCACAAATTGTGGTCTTGAGTATTTTTACAATAGCATCTGTGGCTACAATGATTAAGGGACGGGGTTTCTCTTCCCAGGATTTTTTTCCAGGACCGTGGTATACTAATGCTTTCATGATGGTATTGTTTTTGGTTAATTTAATATTAAAAGATGCAAACACGCTCATATAATGCCAATTGGTATTACCACGAAAAGCGTAACTATAAACATCAAATTAAAACTACTTCAAGCCACGCGGATATAAATGCCGCAAATGGCAAGAATCATGAAGTTATAGAATACAACTACTTCGTAGGGTTGTTATTGTTGAGTTTTGGTGAAGTTGTGCATAGGTAATGTATCTCTTAACGTAAAGCCCCTTGTATTGTTTTCAGCATATGGTCGTGTTATCACCTCAACATTTAAACAAAAGAACCCGGTTAAACCTAACCTGATTTTTAACATATTGCGCGCCATCGGGTTATTGCGGTGATTTTTATAGCGATCATTAAGTAGAAAAAGAAAATTAGGAGAACGATCATTATCCTAATAATGTTAGCTATTTTTATGAGATACGAATACGATATGAACATTTTACCTTCTAAACTGATCGATTTAAACGAATACCATCAGACTATTTCTGACAAGTATGCCAATCACGCCCTTACAAATATTAACGACCATGTAATTAGGATAAGCATCATGACAGAAGACTTTTACTGGCATTACCATCCTAATTCTGACGAGACGTTTATTGTACTGGAAGGCACCATGCTCCTTGATCTGGAAACCGGTACCATAGAGATAGGTAAGGGCCAGATGATCACTGTTGCCGCTAATGTTCATCACCGTACACGGCCCAAAGGCTCGCGCTCGGTCAATCTTACAATCGAACTTGCAGACATGGAAACGATACGAGTGTCATAATTCAGCTTATGATCTTCGATGTTATCACTATACCATTTGAACTATTACGCGAAACCTGTGTGTTTCTTTGAACACCTTGAAGGTATTTTGCTGATAATCAAATCAATAGAGGAGGCGGAAAAGTAGTTGCTCGATTTTGTTTTTACCGTTCGATCTCATTAGGGCATACAATTGTGCGCCTTCATGAGTGCATCTCGAATCATCGTAAACAATTTAAGGAAATTAGTCAGTTTATGGGGTTAATTAAGGGTGAAAATTCCATATCCGGCTCCTTATTTGCGGATTATCAAAGTGGGTATCTTGCCGTGTTCCGGGATATATTCGGCCGTGCTCCCTAATAGCATTCGCTGTAAGCCGCTGTAACCAGCAATTGTTGCGCCCTACACGAATGTAGTTCGAGGTACATTAAAAATCATATCTTTATCATTTAATCGTTAACCATTATCTATTTGATAAAGAACGCTTAGCCTAAAACTTAATATGATAGAAACCCAAAAAGATCTGAAGTTAGCCGTCCTTATTGATGCGGATAATGTGCCTTATGCCAACGTGAAGGAGATGTTTGAGGAAATTGCAAAGTATGGTACGCCTACTTTTAAAAGGATCTATGCAGATTGGACTAAACCTACAGTTTCCGGATGGAAGAACGTTTTGTTAGAAAATGCCATCACTCCCATTCAGCAATACAGTTACTCCACAGGAAAAAATGCATCTGATAGCGCGCTTATTATTGATGCGATGGATATCTTATATACCGGTAAAGTGGATGGTTTTTGCATTGTATCCAGTGATAGTGATTTTACCAGGCTGGCAACACGTTTGCGCGAAGCAGGGATGAAAGTGATTGGAATTGGCGAAAAGAAAACCTTGAATCCTTTTATAACGGCTTGTGACAAGTTTATTTATATCGAGATACTTAAGAAGAAGCTTGTTGCACCAGTTGAAGATGAACCTAAATCCACATCAAACAAGGCAAAACAAGCCGAAGATAAGCCGTTAAGTAATATTGATCCGGAGATCATTAAACTAATTGTTACCAGCATTGCCGATTTAGCAGACGATAATGGTTGGGCCTATTTGGGTGATTTGGGTAATCTGATGCTGAAGAAGAAACCCGATTTTGATCCCCGGAATTACGGTTTTCTCAAAATGCTGCCTTTTATAAAAAGCATGAAACAGTTTGAAGTAGATGAGCGCGAAAGCGGTAAAAATCACCACATCAAACACATCTATATCCGAAAAAAATAAAAAATGCGCCTGATTTATACCATGCGCATTTTTCTAATGTATCCTACGATTTTTGCTGAACTGGCCCCAATGAGTTTTAAGTGTATTTTTTAAATTCGTCCATCGAACGGTATCCCAATTGACGGTAGCTCTCAAATTGCGCTTCGTCAAAGAATTGATCACCGGTAGACTGTTGTGGAAAATCTTTGTTACTCATCTGGTACTCGCGAATGTCGACGCCTTCTTTTCCGGTCAGGCATGTCTTGACGTAAACTATGGTTCCAGATGGTTTTTTGTCGCCTGGATAAGTGATCGTTCCAGAAACCAGATGGTCCTCGCACAGCCCGGTGTCCTTATCTTTCTGGGTTATCTTTTCTGTTTGGAGGTCTATCTCAACACCAAAGTCAATTCGGCAACGCCTGATCGCATTTGCCAGCCCTTCGCACGAGGCCCGTTCATCTTCCTCAGCATCGCAAAGCAGGATATAGGTACAACGACGACGAATGAGTTCATAAATCCCCATATTATCAAAGTGTCCACCGTCTGATAAACACACATAGTCATTTTCAATGTCAGAGCGTCCTATCAGATCTTTGACCAAATACATCAGTCCTGTTATCGGGTTCGACCGGTTCCAGCAATCCGTCCGGGGATTGCCAATCCAACGCCCTAAACGGACATTGAAAATTGTGAGCAGAAAGGCGGTAGGTGCCGAGGAGTGATAGCCCATATTAGGATTTACCGCAGCACCTGAAACAGCCATGGCAGTTCCCAGTGTCGGGCTTGATTGTTCGCTGAAGGCATCAGTATAACGGTACCCATATTGAAATATCCCGTTACTCGAGTCCGCCGCCGAATTTGTAGGACTGAAATCAAAGCCACAAAAGAGTGGCGAAAAGATAAAGGATTCAGCTTTCCGATCCTGCCTGTCCAATGCTGAAACAGTAGTCGCGTTCAAAGCTGTATTGATGATCGGGTATGGCCCGGAATACAAATATTCGTCATACGCTAAGTCCTTCATGGCGATGTCATCATTATCATCAAATCCGGTAAACCGGTTGGCTGTACTGTCTCTGGAGGTCCTTCGGCGTGTCGCTCCAAGGTAGGCACGGCTTAACCTGTTCCGGTAAAAGTGATGTAAGGAAAATTCGTTGACCCCCACTCGCCAGCTTAATATAAAAGTTATGGCACCCAGTATAAGGGTTAGCGCTAAATAAGTTCTGAAATCATTGCTGAAAAAACTGCAGCCCCGGATATAGGGAAATATTTTGTAGCTTAAGGCTTCAAAGATATTGGAACCGATCATCAAAAAACCGATCATAAAAAGATAAGGGGCGAATTTGACAAACAAGTTCACATAATCTACACCATTTGTTACCTTGTCACCATCTGATTTCGATTGAAAAGCGAGTTTCACTGCTGTACCGATGGCAGCGCTCCAAGTAGCAATAGCCGCAGGTAATATCTTGCTATCCGCGGAGGGAAGCAACTGAGCGATCAAAAACGGTAAAACAAGGGCCGATGCTGAGATCAATATCCAAATGAGGATAAAACGATGTACGACGGCACCGACCCGTCCCCACCATTCCCTTCGTTCTTCAGGGAAAAGGTCGCCCATTAGTGCCATACGGCAAACTACGCAAACACTGGTTGCTTCCAAAACCAGCGGCGTACCGAAAATAAATTGATATTCTTCAGTATTTACCTGTGTTGAACCGATGGCGGTCAAAACGTCGCACACTAAAGCCAATAACCAAACACCAAACCCTGCCGACAGGACAGAGGTTAAGGCCACGGCACTCCATAGCTTCCACTCGCTTTTTTTTGTCTTACTCCTGGCATGGTAACGCCCCAGGACCGCTATGACTATCATGGCGAAGAATCCCGATATGCCAATAGGCAAATTCATTTTGAAGTAATCTTCGGTCGTTTTTTCGCCATTGATATTAGCGACAAGCCAGGCACTGCCAATGAAACCGGTCAATGTTGCCCAGACGACCAACCATATAGGCAGCAACCTACTCGAGCCAATCTTAAATCGACTTGGCGGCGAATCCGTCCGATCAAAAACCCGCATAGCTAGCCCGGTTATGATCGCCCCGAAAAGCAACAAAACCGCACTTATCACCAAGACATGATCCCAGGAAACCCCCACTAATTTTTTACTCCAGCTGTGCCAAAGGCTATGGGTCATGACTACGGCTGAAAGGATAGTACAAAGCAGGAGCACCAGTATGACCTGATTGACAAACGCGTTTCTCAGCCATGTCATTCCTATTGTCCAGGAATCTCCGGACATGATCCCGGTTTTTGGTGAGAGATAATTGCTATACATCCTAAGCCATCTGATAGGCCGAACCTCCTCACCCATGGGATCTGATGACAGTTTGGGGTTAAGCCGGTTACTGACCTTGGTAACAGATCCGGATCGGTATATCCAGGAAACCAGCCATGAACCTATATACCCTCCCCCGGAAACCGTGGACAGGTAATCAAACCGGCTAAGTACATTTAGTTCTGCAAGTTTTTGTATAATCCCAAGATTAAATGTAGCTGACCGTATCCCACCGCCCGAAAGCGCCAGGCCTGCAAACTGCAATTGCTTTGCCCGGTCAAGCGGGTCATTGGCGTCAGTGGGAAAGGGTTTAACAGGCCACAGGTCGCTTATACAGCCATCCTTTGTCCTTTTATTCCTGGTTTTAACAATCTCATTCATTTCCAAATGATATAGACTTTCAAAGGGCAAAGGTATTTCCTGCGTTTTGAGAAGGCTCAAAAGAGCCGTGTCATCGGTCAATAGCCTAAAGATCTGGTTGATCCGGGAGTTAGGGTTTTGATAGAGTGACTTTTCGTCTGTATATTTTCCTTTACTTGTTCCGGTAAAATCACCTGCCCACCAATCCCTCCAGTCTTTACATTCATCAGTTATTTTCTTGCCTTGCCGCCAATATTTTCGTGTTTCGTTGACTCCTAACCTCTCCGCCCCCTTTCCCCAAACCTGGTATAGCCGCTTTTTGTAAGGCTTTTTTCCTTTTCCACCAACTGCGAGTAAGATCAGCAACGGTATGTATTCCAGGCTTTTGGCGAACTCAATACGAATTTCCGGATTCTGATACAGCATATACCGAAAACATACACGCCAGAAGTAGGGGCTGGAATCAATATTCATAGCCTGTATTTCTTCTGGCTTGTAATGCAAGTTTTTTACAGTTTCCTGGTTCTTGATCAGAATATCTACAAGGAAAATTATCGAACCGGCCAGGTCCTTCAATATCAATTTATTATCTTTTATATTTCCTTTCCATACCAAGCTGATCAATAGTTTGTCGATAAGGTCATTTCGCTTTCGCAGTGCTGTTTCTTCCGGATTTTCATGGAATTGGCTATCGATTTTTCCCCGTACCCTAAGGTCTTTAAGGTTAAATACTTCGAAATTTCCTTTGACCTGCTCAATTTGCAGGTTGGCTTCCAGTTCACAGCTTTTGCAAATGTCCCGGTATACCGAGATAAATGATACAGCACGGGAGGTTAGATCGGTTATAATGTCCATGATAAGAAAGGGTTAAAAACTGAAATAATTGTCGGTTAGGTAATAATTAGGCGAATATCATCAAAGATCAATTTGCTGCTTGTTCAAGCGGAATTTAAATAAGCGGTTTGAGGTTCGATTCTTTAGTGAAAATTAATAATATTTAATTACTTCTATCTATTAAACCTAAACTAATATTATAAACAGGTTTCCATCTATGTAGCTTACGAAGAACCTGTTGAACATAAAAGTTACCTCAGAATGACCGCCGATACTTCTACTCTAATGATCGCAGATCATCAGCTGTATTAAATAGGTGGCTGTTGCTGATCTCGATATCGAGTAACCGCGTCCGAAAGTGTCTGGTTTTTAGAAATAGATGGATTAATTACCTATCAACCAATTACTTAATTAAAAAAAACAACCCAATATTAGATATAGCTGATAATTTTATATGTATTTTAGATAAAGCCTAAAAGGATGACACTAAAATCCCCCTTCCTCTTTTTTGCTATTTTGTTTTTGCCCTTTCAATTGCGGGGACAAACTCTTATATCTCGGTATCTAAACGAATCGAGATATCAAAACAATAACTTTTTGGTAAAAGGTGAATATTATTCGAAAACAAAAAACTATGGATGGGTTTGTGGAGATTATGGGACTATTCAATATACCGTTGATGGTGGACGAAATTGGATCACTTCCACCCATGTACCTACTGATGTTTATATAAATTGTATTTATTTTTCGCCGGATAATCTTAATGGCTGGGCTGCCGGAAATAATGGAATCATTCTTCGAAGCAAGGATGGTGGCAAATCATGGGAAAATATTTATCATGAGGCCACATGGAACAATATAGAATCTATTTCTTTCAGTTCTGATAACAAATATGGAATTATCCTTACCAATCAGAACGAGATTTTCCAGACTTATAATGGTGGGGTGAATTGGCGTGGCTATAGCTATAACGTAGAAAATAAGTTATTGAGAGTGAAATTTATCAATGACAAATATGGCTTCATTCTCGCCTCAGCAAGTTTATTAGTTACATATGATCAAGGTAAAAAGTGGACTGACTTAATAGTTGATGAACTGTCTGATCAAATAAATGACCTCGATAAAAGCGTATTTTCAGCATTTGATGTGACCGACAATAAATGTTTTGTGGGGACAGATAGCGGAACAATTTTCACCATTGGTCTTGGTAAGAATGCCAATCTGATTTCACATACAAAAACACCAATGCTCAAATGCAGAATAAACAACATATCAATGGTCGATGCGAAAACTGGATGGTTAGCTGCAGACACTACCCTGCTTTGCAAAACTGAAGACGGCGGACGGAATTGGAAAGTAGCATTTTCACTGAAAAATAAATTTTTAACTATCAAAAAAATGCATTTTTTTGATAGTCGTAATGGCTGCTTCTTTGTAGTGGATTACGGTAGACGCTTATCGACTACTGATGGTGGTATAACATTTTACGGCGATACTTTATCGAGAGATGATTCACATCGTTTTATAAAATTTAGAAATCAAACCTTTATCTTCACGAGTAACAGTTTCCGAAGTGAAAAAAATAATAGTCCGCCGATCCTTCAAATACCATATACGTCTCCAAGCATGAGGTTCGCTTACTGTAATGACGAAGATCATATCTGGCTCACCGGTGATTCAGGAAAGATATATTATTCTTCGGGGCAGCGGAAATTTAAAGGTTCGCAGATCGGTCATAGTAAAATCACAGGGTTATGTTTTGATAAGACAAATAAAACAGGTTGGCTGATAACTTATGAAGGTAAACTGTATAATACATTAGATGGCGGGGCAAAATGGACTAATCATGATTTCGACAAAAAGGACTCGCTGAATGCCATTGTTGCGAACGAGTCATTAACAAAGTGCTTTATCGTTGGCAACCATGGCATGTTATGGATTTCTACCTCACCCAATGGCCCCTGGATGTCAAAGCACCCTTTATCAGATGGAGAGAATTTTAATTTTTCCAATATTATCTTTGATAAAGATTTCAATAATGGTTTTATCATCGTTCAACCGCAAAAAAAGCATGGCCAACTTGTAAAAACAGGTAGTTTTTTATTAAAAACAACGAATGGCGGAGAATCCTGGCATGCGATAAAAAAGTTTGATCGGATTAATGAATTTACAAATCTTATTTTTGGCAAGGATCGCTTATGGCTATTAACCACAGATGGTAATATCTTAGAATCTTTGGATAATGGCGAAAATTGGTTTCAGATATCGCCAAGACTAACTTATTATTCTTTATTCGATCTTTTGGAACAAAATGGAGAAGTAAAAGTTATAGGAAATAATGGATATTTCAAGACTCTTAAGAAGGATAATCGTGTCTTCGATATCATTAAATTTGAGCTTGTATCCCAAAATAATCACCAAATCCCCAAGCTACAACTTAATAAAGGTAAATTAGACTCGGTAAATTTAGTTGTTTCCATCGTCGCAATAAATGGAAGTCAAAAGCTTACCCGCAGTTTTTAACTAAATGACTTACCTCAGATTTATTGGAGCAACGATGATCTGGAATATAATAAGAAATATCGTTTTCTAATAAGTGTTTCAGACGGTATAACTGCAAAATCAAAAACGTTTTCATGTTATGTCGGAAAAACACCTCGAAGTATTTATTACTTTTCCTGATTGATTCTGATCATTGTCTCGATGCTTATGTTAATCGTTATGTCGATGACTTTTGGAAAGTGTTCCAAAGTTCTCCGGAGATTTCCGAGCGCCTAAAATGGCTTCCTGCGCCGTTAAAAATCAACAATCAAAGCTTCACTTCTTTCAACAAAACAACAAACAACTATACACCAGGCCTTTCTGAACTAAAACAAACAATAAAGTCAGGAGACAGATGCTCGGTCGTCATTCAAGGACAAGGGGGAAGTGGCAAAACCACTTTGGCCGTACAAATCTGCAATTGGGTGTCAAATAAAGATCCCAATTTGCGATTTCTGGAAAAAATCGCACTGCCTGTTTTTATTAATCGAATTGATGAAACATTGGACAATACTTGTAAAAACCAGATGCTTTTGATTACAGGAAAAGCTCAAATTTCCGATACCCTTTTAAATGCATTATTACGAAAAAAAAGGATAATTGCCCTTGTTGACGGCGTTTCAGAGATGAATGATTTTGAGATTGCAGCTATCGAGCCGCAAAATGGCGGAAAAAACACGTTTCTAACCGTTTTTACATCCAGAAAATCTTTAGCGATCAGGAATATAAACGAGGTTATTCCACATACACTTAGTTTGGCATTTATTGATTACCTGCTTGACGGATTCATAGAAACCTACGCAGGCGCAGACAAATTCGGCAATCAGAGAGAAATAATTAGAGAAAGAGTTCTTGGTTTCATTCGATCTGCCCAAATTGGGAATGAACAGGTCCCAATTATTATTTTAAAGGCTATCATTTTGGAAGCATCGTCACTACTTGACCAGGGAAAATCCTTATCTGTGGAACTGCCAGTATCTGTCTCCAAGCTTTATAATAAATATATCGAGGGATTATTTCATAATTTGAGTGACCAAAAAACCCTTATTCGTAACTTAAGGAAAATGGCCACTACTAGTATTGGATTAGTGGACTATATTTATGAAACGAAAGCTGATGATCAATTTCCTTCAGAAATTACGCCCAAGTGGATTTCTTTAAATTTCGTTCATGCCCATTCTTTAGATGAGCATGTCGATATTTACCTTAATTGTGGCTTACTGGTATCAACCGGAGAAGCAAATGATAATCTTTTGAAGTTTATGTACGATTCCTTAGCAGAATATTTAAGTGCCGAAGAGGTCGTAATTCGATATCGGGACAAGTTATTGACTAACGGGAGGTTTTTAAAATTACTTGGTTCTAACAACCCCTCATGGAGTGCGAAGGTGATAGAAATCTCAATGGAAAAAGGCGTCCCAACACCTACCGCCTGACAAGATTGTTTTCCATCTTTTATTTTGACATTTGTATTCCGAGCCATAAAACCTTCATGTTTCTTCGGTTGGCTTATTATAGATGGCGCTGCCTTTGATGGGTACCCCAACTTGTTCGCCTTTGTCGTTATAAGACTGTAAATCAAACCGCCTTTTCCCGCATCAAGGTATTTTCTGCGGCAATTATGCTGACGGTGCATTTAGAATACCCTTCATCAACCCGGCTTTTCGTCATAACTTGCAGATAATCAATAAAAAAGGGCTGCTCTTTTAGAGCAGCCCTCTCGGGAAAATGACACATTCCCATGTGGTGCGGAAGAAGGGACTCGAACCCCCACGCCGTGAAGCGCCAGATCCTAAGTCTGGTGCGGCTACCAATTACGCCACTTCCGCATTAGGATTTTTAACAGGTCGCAAAGATAGCGTTTTATGCTAAACTATAAAACATAATTTTTGTTTTTTGGCTATCTGCCTCATTTCTTTGCTATTAATTTAATGTTACGTTATACATTAGCTCATTGAAATATGCCGGGGCATACAATAACCGACTGCCGTACCACGAAAACATTTCGCCATCAACCAATATTACCTTTGCATTAGGCAGTATTTCCTTAAATTCATCTATGTGCTTTTGCCTGAATGGATATGGTTCTGAAGATAAAAATATCACATCGGGTTTTGCCAACAATAGTCCTTGAGCCGTTACTTCAGGATATCTATCGGCTTCAGACGCGTTGATCAATCCGCATTTTTGCAGCATGCTATCAATAAAAGTATCGCGCCCTGCAACCATATAGGGCTTGCGCCAAATAAAATAGGCCACACGCTGGTTTAAAATGGGTAAGATGAGTTTATCAAATCGACTGAGTATATCAGCACACAAAGTTTTAGCTTCTACCCCGCGGTTGATGAGCGTGCCCACAGATTGGATCATATCCAGCGCACTATCAAGGTTATGAATGTCACTTATCCAAACAGGACAAACGCCTATTAGCTCTTCTATCTGGCGACGTTCGTTCTCTTCTTTGTTGGCTATGATCAGATCGGGTTGCATTGCCTTTATCTGATTGATATTTAATTGTTTAGTCCCCCCTACTTTGGTTACGGCTTTAAATTTATGCTCCGGGTGGATACAAAATTTTGTAATGCCAATAACTTCGGTATCGAGCCCTAAATAAAATAATAGTTCAGTTTGTGATGGCACAACAGATATAATCCTTTTAGGCACTGCTGGCAGGCTTATTACACGATTTAGTTGATCGTGAAAAACAGCCATGTTAAAACGCGTTTTTCTCGCCTTTTACAACATTCCATACGGTAAGGAAAATGACCTTCATATCCAGCAGGAACGACCAGTTTTCCAGATACCAAACGTCAGCCTCCACACGTTCAAGCATAGCTTGTGTGGTTTGGGTTTCACCTCTTAAACCTTTTATTTGCGCCCAGCCTGTGATACCTGGTTTAAGGAAATGCCTTACCATAAAGGTATCTATCAGCTGTGAATATTGTTGTGTGTGGCTAATCATGTGCGGCCTTGGCCCTACTACTGACATATTGCCCAATAGCACATTAAAAAACTGAGGCAGCTCATCGATACTTGTTTTACGTATAAATGCCCCTGTTTTAGTTATACGTGAATCGCCACGGGTAGCTTGTTTTTTATCAGAATCATTGTTTACCCGCATACTGCGAAATTTATAACACTTAAATGGTTTATTATCCCTGCCCGAACGTTCCTGTACAAAAAAGATGGGCCCCTTTGATTCCAGTTTGATCAAAATAGCCAGTATAGGAAACAACCAGCTGAAAACAAACAGGATAATGAACAGCGAAAACGCCACATCAAACAAGCGTTTAATTGACCTGTTAAGCATATTCTCGAGTGGCTCAGGCCTTACTGATATTACCGGGATATGTCCAAAACTTTGTATAAAAGTTGGTTTTTTAGCATAATCATAATACTCAGGTATGAACTTAAACCTAATAAGGTTTTTATCAGCATCGAGCATTAGCCTTTCGATTGTTAGGGCCTCTGAATTTGGAAGGGTACAAAATATCTCA
This sequence comes from Mucilaginibacter lappiensis, assembly GCF_050433765.1. Classification (GTDB taxonomy): domain Bacteria; phylum Bacteroidota; class Bacteroidia; order Sphingobacteriales; family Sphingobacteriaceae; genus Mucilaginibacter; species Mucilaginibacter lappiensis_A. Next base: position 700,809 of record NZ_JBNPWP010000001.1, read on the forward strand.
TCAACCTTATTATTGAGCACATAACTGATACAATCATCAGTACCGCCTAAGTAAAGACGGCTATCCATAACCTTTTCAGGGTTATCATCAAAAAAGCCAACCAAGCTGTAACCACGTTCAGGGTTTTGCTTAAAAAAACTATGCAAGTCTGATCCAATCCTGCCGCCGCCAATAATAATTACGGCCCTGGTATCAATTAATGACGCACGGTCGCTTTTACGTATGGTTAAAAACACCAGTTTCCATAATCCCAATAAAAATCCAAACAGGGCTAATGAATAAAACAGGTATTCGCGGGTAATAAAATAAGCTTTGGTACCAATCAATATAATAATGGTAAAGCATATAAAACTCACAAACAAAAGGTACGTTTTAATTACACCACGATAAGTTCTTATAGAATCTTTGTTTAAAACGTGTTCATATAAACCGGTGATATTGGCAGATAACAACCAAATTAAATTGAATACCAATACAATGGGTAAATACCTTCTGTTATTTATCCAAAAAATATACGATCTGTCTTCGATGAAGTAAGAAATTACCATGCTTATATTAAGTATAATATAATCAATAGTAAGGTTCACTGCTTTAATAAAAGTAGCGTATCTGTGAATCATTTATAGAGCTTATTGAAGTAGAAAATGCACGCTAAATTAGCATATTTATTTATAAATAACAATCTGATAATTGAATGCGCAACCAGTTACAAAAATTTCATATTACTATCAACAAAATTAAAAATTAAGAAATTTATACAAAATCAAATATAAAATAATTAAGCAACTAACCAATATGTCTGTCGATAAAACAAACATTAATTTTAATGCATATATAGGATCTACAAACGACCGTTCACCATATCCTTATCCAGTATTCCTTTGATGTCATATATAACCGATGAGCTGTTTTTCTTGAGCTTGTCATAATTCAGATCAAAAAATTCCCTGTGCCCAACTGCTACAATTATAGCATCATAATTTCCGCTTAACTTATCCAGATCTTTTATGGTGTCTACATTATATTCATGCTTAACCTCGGCCGGATCAGCCCAGGGGTCATATAGCTCACAATGAGCATCAAATCCGCTTAAAACATTAACAATATCAATAACTCTGGTATTACGCACGTCAGGGCAATTCTCTTTAAAGGTAAAACCAAGCACCAATATGTGTGATTTTTTAACTGATATATCGTTTTTTATCATCAGCTTAATTACTTCAAGAGCAACGTAGGTACCCATGCCATCATTAAGTCTTCTGCCGGCCAGTATAATTTCAGGATGATAACCTACCTCCTGCGCCTTTTGAGCCAAATAATAAGGATCAACCCCGGTACAATGACCACCAACCAGGCCCGGTTTAAAATTCAGGAAGTTCCATTTAGTTCCGGCAGCTTCCAAAACAGCATGGGTATCAATATCCATAATGTTAAATATTTTGGCCAGCTCATTTACAAAAGCAATATTAATGTCGCGTTGCGAATTCTCGATCACCTTGCAGGCCTCTGCAACTTTTATACTTGGCGCCTTATGTGTGCCGGCTGTTACAATAGTGCGGTAAAGTCCATCTATAAAGTCTGCAGCCTCAAGCGTTGACCCTGATGTTACTTTTAAAATATTGGTAAGTGTATGAATCTTATCGCCGGGATTAATGCGCTCAGGCGAGTATCCGGCAAAAAATTCACTATTGTATTTCAATCCTGAAATTTGCTCTAATACAGGCACACAAACATCCTCGGTAGCACCGGGATATACGGTTGATTCATAGATCACAACATCGCCTGTTTTAAGTACCCCAGCAACGCTCTGGCTGGCTTTGATCAGCAGGCTCAGATCGGGGCGGTTGTACTGGTCTGTAGGTGTAGGAACCGAAATAATGAACACGTTGCATGAGGCAATATCATTAACATCTGACGTAAATATAAGCCCCCTGTCTGTTGTAATATCGGTTGCTAATACTGATAAAAGTATAGCTGATTCAGTTTCGAGGGTACGGTCAAAGGCACTATTTAGCTCATCAACACGACTTTGTTTAATATCAAATCCCTTTACCGGGAATTTTTTAGCAAACTCCACAGCCAATGGTAAGCCTACATATCCCAAACCAATAATTGCGATACTGATATTTGCAGGCGGTACAAATTTTTCAACGGGTTGATTTGACTGATGATCAAACATGTTTTATAGCAGCGGTAGATAGGTTGTAAATATAGATTTATTTTTTGTGAGCACAACCTACTCTATTGACTATAGATCTGGTAAACGCCCTTAATGCTTCTGTTTTGCGCCGAACCAACCAGCAGTGTGGTTATCTTTTTTTCTATCATTAATTGTTCGGCCTGGCTTGCAAATTCCTCACCATCAATGATGATAGGATTTATGGTCATTATTTCGGCAACAGTTAAGGTTGATGTATCAGGGTGAAGCAATAAAGCACGCCTCAGATCGCCGTCAGTAACTATACCTTTAATATAAGTGGCATCGCCCACCATTACCATGCCTAAGCGCCCTGCCGACATATTAAGCAACAACTCCATAAACGAAGCCTGTTCTGTTATAAAGGGCAGTTTATCGGTACGCATCAGATCCTTCACCTTAACCAGCAACTTACGCCCCAGGCTTCCGCCGGGGTGAAAACGGGCAAAATCATGCTGTTTAAAATCGCGCGATTCCATTAATGCTATGGCAAGCGCATCGCCCATTACCAGGGCCGCTGTAGTTGATGATGTAGGCGCCAGCTCCAACGGACAAGCTTCGCGGGCAATTTTTATATTGAGATGATGGTGACTGTTTTTAGCCACAGTTGAATTGGGATTACCCGTAACACCGATAATTAAATTCTTGTTCCAGTTTAAAAATGGAATTATCCTGAGCACTTCTTCGGTTTCACCGGAGTATGATATCATCATCACAATATCATCAGTACCAACCATACCCAGGTCGCCATGAAAAGCCTCACCAGGGTGCAGAAAAAAACTGGGCGTACCAGTGCTGGCAAGTGTAGCGGCTATCTTTTTACCAATAAGCCCAGATTTGCCTATGCCGGTCACTACAAGTTTACCTTTAGCGTCCAGTATAGCTTCTACGGCCTTCGAAAACTCATCATCAATTAAACCAGCCACATGTTGCAGCGATTCAATCTCAATATCAAAAACCTTTTTGGCAATATCTTTCATTTATTTATCCCACTAAAGGCGCCATTACCTTATCCAGATCCTGTAATTTAACCATGTTAGGTCCATCGCTCAACGCATTATCCGGGTCGGGATGTATCTCCATAAAATAACCATCGGCACCAAAAGCCTTTGCAGCTAATGCCATCATAGGTACAAAGGTACGGTCGCCACCTGTTTTGCCCCCCGCCCCTCCTGGTCGCTGTACCGAATGGGTACAATCCATACAAACGGGATGGCCAAAAGCCTTCATATCATAAATGTTCCTGAAATCAACAGCCAGGTTATTGTAACCATACATGTTACCCCGTTCAGTAAGTATAACCTGAGTATTACCGGCTTCTATCACTTTTTGAGCCGGATAAAACATATCCTGGCCAGATAGGAATTGAGCTTTCTTTACATTTACTATTTTACCTGTTTGGGCAGCAGCCACCAGCAAATCTGTTTGTCGGCATAAAAAGGCTGGTATCTGTAATATATCAACCACTTGTGCAGCTATGGCTGCCTGTGCGGGTTCATGAATATCGGTTGTAAACGGCAGTCCGAAACGATCTTTTACATTTTGCAACATTTGCATACCTTTTTCAATACCCGGGCCACGATACGAATGGATAGATGTACGATTGGCTTTATCAAATGACGATTTGAAGATCACAGGTACATTGTAGCGCTGACCAGCTTCGGCAACTTTCTCTGCTACCTGATATAAAAGTTCCTGGTTTTCCATTACACAGGGCCCTAATATAAAGAACGGCTTTTGCCGTATTTGTTCAAACAACATAGCTTATTTATGGTATAAGGAGCAAAGATAAGGATAACCATGAATTACACGAATTAGAAAGTAATTCGCAATCATGAATGTTAACTGATCATCAAAATTCATGTAATTCAATTAAATCAATGAAATTCACGTCTACATCTCCTTACCTTTGCGCTATGAACTATTTTGAATTTTATGGCATCCCTGAATCATTTAATACAAACCAGGCCACGCTAAAAAAAAAGTTTTACGAACTGAGTAAGTTATATCACCCTGATTTTTATGCGGGCGAGGATGAGGCCAAACAACAGGAAATACTGGAACTATCAACATTAAATAACAAGGCTTACCAGGTACTTTCGGACCCGGCACGCCGTATGAAATACATTTTAAAGCTGCATGATCTGGTATCTGAGGGTGCAAAACCACAACTTCCGGCAGATTTTTTAATGGAAATGATGGATATTAATGAGCGCCTGATGGAAGTTGAAGATGCAGAACAACTGGCACAAGTTACCGCGGAAGTGCTTGCTATTGAGGGAGATATTAACGACAAGATTGCAGAACTTACTGCAGATTATGAACAAATCGACCATACCGCGCAGGAAAGCAGACGGAATGAAATTGCAGAAATTTACTACAGACAAAAATATCTGTTGCGAATTAAAGAGAGTTTAGATACATTTGCAGCCCGCTTGTAAGAAAATCAACGATCACTTGCAACATACTATGCCCAGCTGGCGGAATTGGTAGACGCGCTGGTCTCAAACACCTGTGGGAAACCGTGCCGGTTCGACTCCGGCGCTGGGTACAAAGCCTCTTCGAAAGAAGGGGCTTTGTTGTTTTAATGGTGCGGTGATAACACCGACCATAGGTTGAATATTATTTCATCTATAATAATCCCGTTCAAATTGCACTTTGACTATTATGTTAGTTTCTTAGGGAGAAATCTTAACGATCTTGATAAAATTATTTGCAAATTGATGCCAATAAATCAGAACCTGAAAAATTATGAAAAAGAACTACACCAAATGTTTATTTATCCTGGCTATATCGGCAGCCATCTTTACTTGCTACTCCTTCAGTGGAGACCAAAACAATAAGCTCTCCGCACAAGAAAAAAAACAGGGCTGGAAGCTATTATTTGATGGAAGCTCGACCAGCGGTTGGCATTTGTATAACAGCCAGGGGGCATTCACTGTATGGAAGGCCAAGGACGGGGAGCTATTCTGTGATGCAATGGATAAGACAGGTCCGGGTGATTTGATCACCGATAAGGAATATAAGAACTATGATCTGAAATTTGACTGGAAACTGCCAAAAGGAGGAAACAGCGGCGTTTTTATTAACGTTTTAGAAAGAAAAGATGTTCCGACAGGTTGGGCATCAGGGCCGGAATATCAATTGCTCGACAATGCCAACCGAGACTATGCCAAACCGCAATACCGTTCAGGCTGCTTATTCGGAATGTCTTCGCAAAAAAAACTGGCGAAAACCAAACCTGAGAATACCTGGAACCATTCTGAAATAAGGCAAAAAAACGGCAAAGTGCAGTTTTATCTTAATGGTATACTCACCACAGAGGAGGACTTTACTTCCAAAGCTTGGGCACAAAAAGTAGCAAACTCGCATTTTCACGCTTACCCCGAATACGGCAAGCATATCAGCGGCCATCTCGTTCTGCAAGACTGGGCTACCGGTATTGCGTTCAGAAATATTAAAATAAAAGAACTATAGAAAATCATCGAATGGTTAAAATTAAAACAATCAATGATAGTCCCGATAGATATCGGAATCGGGTTAGATATTTCAAATCGGCCTTAACTATCAAACAGAGTGGCTAATCGTTTCAGTACAAAGCCTTCCTGAGAAATCAGGAGGGCTTTGTTGTTTTAATGGTGCGGTGATAACACCGACAATAGGCTGAAGGTCCATCAACGGCAGCCGCGTCTGGCTGTTCGGAATGCCAAAGGCCTCTAACATAAAGTCCAAAATTTCGCATTCGTTTCATTTAGGTCTGTCATTGAACCCAATTTGGCAATATCCAGGCAACTGGTACATGGCCTAAATTGTATAATTTATGTCCTTTGAGACAGGTTTAGTATTATATAATTTTGAACATGGATAAGAAGAAGATCACTATTGTGGTGATGTCCGGTAACTTCTTGATGGATTTCGCAGGACCTGCTGATGTTTTCAGGCATGCCAATGCGCTCCGGGATATATACGAGGTATTATTGATTTCTCCGGATGGCGAAACAATGAAAGGCATTGGCGGGCTACAAATCAATGGTAATGCGTTAAGGGATCTGGGTAGTATTGATACGCTACTGATTGTCGGGAACGACTCTGAATCAAACTATAAGCAATTCTATACCTGGCTGGCAGGCGTGCATAACCAAATCCGCCGGATCGGAACGATAGGCGTTGGCGCTACCATTGTAGAAAGGTCGGGCCTATTACTGGACCATCATTATTTTCATACCCGGGACGGGCAGTTGTATACCTCCGGCGGGGTATCTTCCGGAATAGACCTGGCTTTAGCGATGGTAGAGGAAGATTGCGGGCGGGCCGTTGCAGCCCATGTAGCAAGGAAACTCATTTTCTTTTACCTGAACAAGCAGGCTTACCAGGTGCAATTCGGGACACTGGTTGATACTTCTGCCCTGGCCGTACAGTTAAAAGAATGGCTGGCAGGGCGCTTGCACGAACCCCTGAATATTGGCCGTTTAGCGGAACAACTGAACATGAGTACGCGGAACTTCACCCGGGTATTCACCAGGCAAACTGGAATTTCCCCAGCCAAATTCATTGAAAAGCTTCGCGTGGAAGCTGCCAGTGTTTATGTGGAGCAAAGCGATCTGTCGCTTGAAGAAATCGCTTTGCGTTGCGGTTTAGGGGGATTGGTATCCATGAGACGGTTATTTTTAAGACACCTGATGGTTACACCATCAGATTACAGGAGATTTTTAAAACTACAGAAATATGAAAATTGCAATTAATGGATTTGGCCGCATCGGCCGGATGACGCTACGGGCTTTACAAAACAAAAAGGATATCGAGGTTGTTGCGATCAACGACCTGACGGATCTGCAGACGTTGATCCACCTGTTGAAATACGATAGCGCTCACGGACGCTTTCCAGGCTCGGTTGCCCAAGAAGGCGGCGCCATGTTGGTAAATGACCGAAAAATACAACTACTGAGCGAAAAAGATCCTAAAAACCTGCCATGGAGAGATCTGGGTGTTGATGTGGTCATCGAATCGACCGGCCGCTTTACTGACAAATCGGCCGCGCAGGCTCACATTGACGCGGGTGCAAAAAAGGTACTAATTACTGCCCCTGCAACCGGCGGGATCAAAACCATTGTGCATGGCGTAAACAATGACCTGATCGGCGGCGACCAGATCTATTCAACAGCATCCTGTACAACGGGCAGTATTGCTCCAGTATTATTCATACTGGATAAGGAGTTCGGTATTGAATCCGGCTTTATGGCCACTGTGCATGCTTTTACAGCCGACCAGCATTTGCAGGACGCGCCGCATAAAGACTTGAGAAGGGCGCGCTCTGCACCGCATTCAATAATACCTACCACAACCGGCGCTGCAAAAGCGATAGGTGATGTTTTGCCAGCGCTAAAAGGCAAGTTGGACGGATTCTCCTACCGTGTCCCGGTGATCGACGGATCGATTGTCGACCTATCGATCAATCTTAAAAAGGAAGTTTCAGCAAAAGACCTCAATGCTATTTTAAAAAGCTATGCAGATCAATCTTTGAAAGGAATTTTGGAATATACCGAAGAGCAGTTCGTCTCTGCAGATATATTGGGTAATACTCACAGCTCCATTGTGGATGGTAATCTCACCAAATCCATCGGAAAATTGGTGAAAGTAGTCGCCTGGTACGATAATGAGGTCGGCATTTCCAACAGGATAGCCGAATTGGTATCTGTACTTTAAATCTTACCGGGCCATAGTTATTTGCGAATGAAGTATATGGCCCGGTCACTGGTTACGAGCCTTCCTGAGCAATCAGGAGGGCTCTGTTGTTATAACACCGACCATAGTGAGTGGGGAGATATATTAAATATTGGGCGGGCCAGGTAATTCCATACAATGTGTTGCCAAAAATTCAGACTTGGTTAGGTAACCGTAGAACTTTCCATCACTTGGGCTATACCTGCCCGTTACCCTTTTTTGGCCATCCCACAAGTAGAGATTATCAAGGTTGTTAATAAGCTCTGAAGTTAAAACGTCTTGTACCGGAACCCATTGAGGTTTAAACTGCTCAGCGTAGGATTCCATCATGTCCTCAATGTCTGTTTCATTATAATAAGATGGATATTCGGCGTGAGCTGCTTTTGACCAAATTATTTCTTCTGCTGTTTTCATCAATTCCTATATTGTTCAGGCGTTTGCCGTTTGAAATTGAACCATAGTGCAACGTTGCTCCTTATTGGCCTCTTGAAGGCTTAAATTCTACAATGGTTTTTGTTATTTCAACCTCACCGTATTCCAATCGAGATCATTCTTATTCGTGAGTTACTTTGTATACGCTTTACAAGCGCCGAAGTTGTGTATTCAATGGAAAGATTCAATCTAACTATGTCTTGAAATAACAAAGCCTTCCTGATTGCTCAGGAAGGCTTTGTTGTCTCTTAGTATCCACTACTTTACAGGAGTAATAACAATATTCCTGTAATCAATCGGTCCATGGTCACCCTGGATCAGTATCGGGCCTGGTTCTCCTTCCTGACTGTTTATCGCTCCTCCGGTTATGCCGGGGATCACCTGGTCGCATATTACCGTTTTTCCGTTAGCTACAATTGTTATCATTCTGCCAACCAGTGTAACATCATAAGATTGCCACTCGCCTGGATTTTTCGCCATCATTTTATTTGGCGGCAGGAAACCATATATGGAGCTGAACTGGTTGTTGATAGGCTCTGGGTCGCCGCTTTTTGTATCGATGATCTGCAATTCATACCTGCCCCTCAGGTAAACGCCGCTGTTGCTTCCCTGCGGGTATCGGAATTCAATATGAAGTTTAAAATCGGTAAAAGTTTTATCACTTATCAGGTTAGCGCCTGAATGCGGGCTTCTCAAAATACCACCCTCTGCTATCCATTGATTCTTGCCATCTGCATGCCAGCCTTTAACATTTTTTCCGTTAAATAATTTCACCGGCGTGCCCCAAACCGGACTTTTATACTTGATAAGTAATGGAGCACGGACACCCGTAAATTCATAAGTAACGCCATCGGTAAAAACCATGGTGCCTTTTATTTTATCGCCGCTAACTTCAAATTGAAAATCCATGTTCCTGCTCCCTTCTTCCCATTGTGGAGGAATAGAAAAGCTGTATTTACCATTATCAGGTTTAACTTTTGAAATAGGACGCGCGCTACCAAAAGCATATACAAATCGACCAATCAGCGTATGTGTACCTGATTTCTGCACTTCTAACCAGGAAGGTAAGCTTTTGCCAGCTTTGGTGATGGTAAGGTCCCACCGGCCAATCACATCGGGGTCTTTCTTCGGTTCTGTCTCGCCAGCTGATGCCTTAACTGTCGAAAAAACAAATAACGTCAGGATAATTTGCATGCAAAAAAAACGGCAAATGGCATTATTGCCAAACATGGATAAGTTTCTCATATTCTATTTTAACAATTTATAGTTTCAAACTTTTATATACACTTGCGATGACAGGTTGAAAGGTAGTTTTTTTATTTTTCTTTATCCAAAAAAATTTACCTGATTAGTGGCCGGCACCACACGTGCCGCTGAAATATCCAGACGTGATGAACTTATAAAAAACAATGATGACCTGTAGTAAAAATTTATTGACAGTTTTAACTATTTGTAAAATTCACCAAAGTGCCAGAGGATTCCGGACGGGTCGTGCAAAAAACATTCCCTACCCCAGTCATATCCCCGGATTGGTGTTAGTTTAACACGTTCGTATTTAGATGCAAGGTCCAAAGCCACCAATTCGTTCCAATGCTGATTAACGTCTTCAACTTCTAAAAAAATCATTGAATTGTCTATCCAATCTTTCACGTAAGCATCTTGTAAATAAAATCCTAAACCCGCAGTTTTAAAATAAGACATGTTATGAGCCAAAACACTTTCCTGAAAACCCAGGTCCCGGTAAAAACTTCTTGATATTTCAAAATTTTCGGCTCCAATGAATGGTCGAATAGACGTGGCTTTATGTTCCATTATTTTCGTTTTTAATTGTTGCTGAATGCTCAGAATCTGATAATTATGGTAATTGGCAATAAAACGTTGTTCCTGAGCTGAGGTTGAGTAAAGATAAAAAGTTTAACGATTATTTCAATACGGGTGTTTTTCATTCCATTCGGTGGCAGTCTGGCTGTTTAGTGAAAAAGCACTTATAATTTAACTTTACTAAGAACAATTTTGTGATTGTACTTTCTTACATTTACCATATAACCTATTTTATGGCAACAGTTGCACTTGGTAGTTCTGCTGGTAAATGGATCATGGTTTCATCAATCATGGCATCGGCAATGGCATTTATTGATGGCACAGCACTAAACGTAGTATTACCATCATTACAACAAAGTTTAAACGCAACCGGTACCGATCTTTTCTGGATACTAAATGCCTATCTGGTTATGCTGGCCTCCCTTATTATGATAGGCGGATCATTGGGCGATAAGCTGGGCCGTAAAAAAGTATTCATGACAGGCATTTTTATTTTTATAATAGGTTCAGCGGCCTGCGGTTTTGCACCCGATGTTACTTTGCTTATAGTTTTCAGAATGCTGCAGGGCATTGGAGGGGCATTGATGATACCCGGTAGTTTATCATTGATATCCTCTTCAATTAATGAAAAAGAACGGGGCAAGGCCATTGGTACATGGTCGGCGTTTACTACGGTGGTCACCCTGGGTGGCCCAATACTGGGTGGGGCCTTTGGCGATGCAGGTTTATGGCGTTATATATTTTTCATTAATATTCCCATAGGTATGGTTGCTCTTTTAATCCTATGGCAAAAAGTGAAAGAAAGTCGCGACGAAGAAAGCGACCATGCTTTGGATTTTCCCGGGGCTGTAGCCATCGCGCTGGGCTTAGCATCGCTTACTTTTGGTTTTCTGCGGGTACCTGCCGTTGGTTTAAATAACTGGCAGGTATATACTACTTTGGGAGCCGGCTTGTTATTGCTGGCTGCTTTTATCTTTATTGAAAGTAAGAGTAAGCACCCCATGATGCCGTTAAAATTATTTACCAATATGACTTTTACGGGGGTAAACCTGCTTACTTTTTTTCTGTATGCCGGGCTTGGCGCGGGTATGTTATTCCTTTCATTAAACTTAGTTCAGGCACAGGGTTACAGTCAGTTACAATCTGGACTTACCTTTTTGCCTTTCACCATACTCATGATATCTATGGCACGATTCGCAGGTGGTCTTGCAGATAAATATGGCCCCCGCCTATTATTGATAGGTGGCCCCGCCGCCGCAGGTGCAGGCCTGCTGATCTTATCTTTTGTAAAACAAACCAACGGCCCTGGTGATTATTGGACAACCTTTTTTCCCGGGATTCTTGTTTTTGGAGCGGGTATGTCATTTACTGTTGCGCCACTCACCGCGGCGGTAATGGGCTCAGTAAGTGATCATTTTTCAGGAACAGCATCTGGTGTAAACAATGCCCTTACGCGTATATCAAATGTTTTTGCCAATGCTATTTTAGGCGCTTTGGCCGTTTTATTTTTCACGGGATCATTACAACATCGAATACAGCATACTCAGTTAAACTCCAAACAAAAACAGGCAGTAATGGCACAGGCCGCTAACCTGGGTGACGCTAAAGTGACCACAGGTTTTAATGAACATGAGCAGGCAGCAGTTAAAAAACTATACCATGCGAGTTTTATTGATGTTTATGCCAGGGTAATGCAGCTATCCGCAGCACTTGCTTTTTTGGGAGCATTGATGTCGTTCCTGTTTATTAAGAATAGCACCATAAAAAAGACTAATGCACCCTGATCAGAACAGATCCTTAAATACTTTCATTGCATTTGATTGCGGCACATCACTACGGTAAACAATAACGGTGGTAAAATCAAACAGATTCAGCAAAAACGCCCGATATGTTCATCGGGCGTTTTTGTTTAAATGTTGTATAGGATGTTCAGCTTATAATTTTATCTTTTTTTCTCCCGCATCTACTCCTTTAATAAACTTAATTAAGCCGTTCATATAAGTTTGCTGGTCGTCATACATACTCATGTGACTACCATTTGCACAATATAGGTAACTGCCATTTTGAAACTGCGTGGCCATCCATTGCATATGCGCGGGATCCATAGTATCATACTTCGCCCCGATGCTTAATGCCGGAACAGCAATTTTGGGCAGATCAGCCTTGCGGTCCCACTTAAGCAACTTGCCGGCAATGCCAAATTCACTTGGCCCTTGCATGGTTACATACAATGATTGATTTATTTTATCTAAAGAACGGGTTAAAGGCTCGGGCCATTCATCTACCGGGAAGCGGCATATATGTTTAGCGTAATAATTGGGCATTAACAGTTGCATATATTCAGGATTTTGAAAATCGCCTTTTGCTTCAATAGCTCTAATACGTGCCAATACTTTGGGGTCAAATTGTTTTGCCAGCACATTATCAGCGTATTTGCCATAGTCGGGACAGCTGGCCATCATGTTTGATATAATGAGCCCCTTTAAATTTTGCTGATACTTGAACGCGTATTCCAAAGCAAGTATCCCACCCCATGAATGCCCTAACAGGTAAAAATTATCTTTATCCAGTTTTAATGCTTGTCTTACCTGCTCTACCTCTTCTACATAACGAGGCAAGCTCCACATAGAAGTATCTTTTGGGTTATCAGAATTACCGGTACCCAATTGATCATAATAGATCAGCTCGATACCTTCGGCTGGTAAAAAGCTTTCCATGCATTCAAAATACTCGTGGGTGGCACCGGGACCTCCATTAAGCAACAGCACCTTGATTTTAGGGTTGTTGCCTATTTTCTTTGTCCATACATTGAATTTTCCTTTAGGGGTATTAATAGCGATAACCTTTATCCCGCCCGATTGTACACCATCGGTGGTATCTTTTAAAAAGCTGCTTAAGCTCAGTTCTGTTTTTTGTTGCCCTTCGGGATTTTTGCACGCACATAACCATGTAGCGGCTATTAATATTAAGATCTTTAAATGTTTCATATTCATTTTTTCAATGCAGCCAATTCAAATCTAAACTTACCAAAGATTTATTTTTGCATGTGCTTTTATGCGGGGCTAATGTATAAACTTTAAGGTAGATCCGACTATCACCAAAAGTGGGGATACAGAATACATTTAAATTTAGACGGGGCTTATTCCTACCCTATTGTATAAATTAGTTCATGGCTAATTAAATCAAACAAGATGGCATCGATAAATTATCAATCAAAGCCTGATTTAACCTATATTGAGAAAATTATTCACAATAGCCCGATATTTAAGCATCGGGTTTTTTGTTGATTACATTAAAGTTTATACATTTGTCGCATTATAGCTTCACATTACTGAACATGAAAAAAACATTAGGGCTTTTAATTACAGCGATAGGCATATTAATTGTAGGCGGTTATATTGCTTTTACCCCAAATCACGCATTTAACCCGGCCGATTCGGTTAGTGGAATTGACGCGTCAGCCGGAATTGTTTACGGTGGATTTGTTACTTTTGGTATAGGCATGGTGATCTTTATATCATCTTTACCATACGCCGGACAAAAATCAAAAAACGCCTAACTTATAAAGCCTTAGGCAAATAAGTTTCAATATTGATCCTTTTGGATGTATAAAGCCTGACCCGTTTAACGGATCAGGCTTTATTGTTTTCATCGCCTTACACTATTGCGCAATACCCCCCGCAGATTGTCACTTTCACACCCTTTTAATGGAAATCAGAGCAAGTAACTTTGAGATATCAAAACAAAATGATAAAACAGTAATTACAATTAAAAGGAGAAATTATTATGCAAAAGATCACCACCTGCTTATGGTTCGACGGTAAAGTTGAAGAGGCAATTAATTTTTATACTACAGTATTTAAAAACTCAAAACTTAAAGACATCAGCTATTATGGCGAAGGGCAACATCAACCTGCAGGAACCGTATTGGCGGCTACCTTTATACTTGAAGGGCAAGAATTCATGATCTTAAACGGGGGCCCAATGTTTAAATTAACCGAAGCTGTTTCATTATCTGTTAAATGTAAGACCCAGGAGGAAATTGATTTTTACTGGACAACGCTATCCTCTGATGGTGGTGAAAAGTCCTTTTGTGGTTGGGTTAAAGACAAATACGGCTTGTCATGGCAGATAGTTCCAGCTGAACTAAATGATTGGATACAGGACCCTAAAAAATCGGCTAACGTAATGCAGGCAGTAATGAAAATGGGTAAGCTCGATATTAAAACCTTAAAAGAAGCATACGAGCAATAATAACGTTGGTGATAACCCAAATCGATTTCATTATATTTATATTATGAGAGGTTCAAATTTCCCAACTCCGCGTACTGCTGATGAATATATAGCACAGCAACCCGTGGAGTTTAGGGCTACGCTTGAAAAGCTGCGATCAATCATCCAAACAACAGTTCCGCAGGCTATAGAATCGATCAGCTACCAGCTACCCTGCTATAAGTATCTTTATATGCTGGTTGGCATTGGCACGAATCAAAAGTATTGCAGCTTTTATACAATGAACCCAGCTCTGGTAAAAACCTTAAAAGAAGATCTTAAGGATGTTAAAGTCTCCGGATCAACCCTTCATTTTTTACCTGATGAAGTAATACCAATTGAACTGATCAGGAAAATTATACTGGCCCGTGTAGCGCAGAATGAAATTTTAGCGCTAACTAAAAAAAGTAAAGATTAAATTCGGGGTTGCCCCAACTTATATAGAAATAGGAGTAATTAATAGAGATTACTCCTATTTGTTTTTGTGTTCATTATTTATCCGTTCTAACATGCCTTGCTCATTAACGCTATATTTTGAAAAAATCTTAGCACTTTCCGGCTGGTCATATTTGGTTTCTCTTCTTCTTGACGGACCGCGCAGCGGTACAATTAAAATACATAAAAAAATAAAGATCTTCATTATAGCTACCAACATAGGATATTTTTTTGTGCAACTACATACAAGTCGCCATTACAGAACCGTAAAGCACATGATTGGTTGGGCTTTGTAGATATTTGGCCTGCGGTTGATTAGTCCCGGCTAACTGAAGCCTAAGATAGGTAAATGATTAATAATTCAGAAATTGTAAATAGTTGTAAGGTGAAATACCCTGGCTTTTATATTTTTAGCCTGAACTTTCTTCCTTCCAGGTATCCTGCCAAAATGATCACTAAAAAAGAGATAACCATCGCTCTTATCAATGCCCCTGTCCCTGAATTAATGATATGGGGGTATTTAACATGGAGCAGCTTTAAAATATAAAATTGAAAGTACGGAATTAAATAACAGGTAAGGGTGCTTGTGCCCGCCGGGCGGATAAGCTTAAACCAGTTTTGCTTTCCCCTTACATCAACAAGATATATCATAAGTTCAAAAACCAATATGCTGATGCCTGAGCATATCATTACCCAAGCCGTTGTGGAGTATATTTTTGATATACCGCCCGTATATGGTCTTACTATAAAACCACCGGCCAGCATAGCTACGGCTATCGCTGCAAAAATGCCCCAAATGTATTTTGCTTTTCCTTTTTCGGCCAGTTGCGCATATAATACCGAGATCACTACCCCGCACATTACCAGTGAAACTGAAGATGCATCATCTATTACCCACAGATCCATATCAAACAACTCCAAATGCGAAACAATACTTATAGTCAAAAAGATCAGGAGCATGGTAATTAATACCCAAAGCCTGCCTTTAACCAATAGATACACGCTTGCACAAACCAAATAAGCCCAGCCAATGATACCTAATATGCCCCACCACGAGTGCTGCATTATATGGATATGACCAGGTTTGCCGCCCCTGTAAACAATAGCTAAAAAAATAAGTATAATTATACCCGTGCCCATAAGTGCGTACTTTTTAGCTTTAACCATTTCGGCAGGGTAATCCAACCAGATCATGAAAAAACCAATATGAGCCAGTAAACCCCACATGGGTTTTGATAGCAGCGATACATTACTATAAGTTTCCAGGTTTACATGAAAAACGCCAATGATAATTAAAGCCATTGACCTCAGCAAAATATAACCGGCGATTGAAATAAATGATTCGCCCTTTTTTAAACGATTATTGATGGAGAATGGCAGTGAAAGCCCTACAATGAAAAGGAAAGCCGGGAAAATGGTATCAGCAAAACCTAATCCGTCAACATTATCCTTCACGTGTTCAATCCAATCTGGTATGTTATGTGCGCCTTCCAGGTCGTTCACAAATATCATGAACAACATGGTAACCGCTCTGAACACATCTATAGATAATAAACGCCTGGGTAGTTGGTTCATGTGGTGCCTTTGTTTATTATCTTTATTTAACAATATGACCTAAAGCCGATAAAGATAATAACTAAGGTGACTTATTAAGTATTATTCATATTATTCAGGCTGGGCCATAGCGGTGATGGCCTGTAAAAACCAGGCGGCATGAGGCAGCCACTGTTCCGTCCAGCGCCACTCATTGCCTTTGTCTTGTGTTTTAAAATCAATCCCACTGCCATCAGGATTACCCTCTTTACCGGTAATACCATTAGATATGCCTCCCTTGCCTGATCCATGACCAAAACTTGAGCTCATATATGGCACATTATTTTTACCGAACTGGTACATAAAACACATGGAATAAGGATTACAACCCAATATCCATGATATTTGATCAGATGCATAAGTGGCAAATCCCTTCTTCACTCCCCAACCACCTTTTTCCGGGTAAACCAGCCTGCCCCCTATCAATGCAGCCGTAGCTAATGATCCTAAGCGCGCGTTCTCACCCTGCCACCACCAGCCAGTTTCGTTTTCATGTGGTATAAAAAATCCGTCTTTAATTTTATCACCCATGCGGAAGGTTTGCCTTGCGTAACCAAAAGGGTTACTTACCGCTGTGGTTACCCGCAAGTTGTAATCAAGTGCTTTTTTGATCACATCTAAGGCAGCACTCCTATCTTCTGTATTGCTCTCTTTACTCAAATACCTGCACAAAGCAACTATCGGTAAGCCTGCATCAGAAGCATGCCAAAACGGCCGGCCGGTATCATTAGCTATAAAGTAACCAGCCGGGCTCATGCGTTTCTCTATGTTTTGCGCGCGTTTACGAGCCTCATCGTGGTAAAGCGAGCTATCCGTAGCTATCCATAGTTCAGTTGCAGCCATTAGGGCACAGTAATCATCAATTATATTTTCTTTGCCGTCATCGTCATATTTAGTATTGTTAATCAGCAAGTGGGCAAAAGCACGTTTTGCAGCATCAAGGTATTCCGCCGATTTAAATTCCCCGTCTTTTTTTAGCTGAGAGATCCTGGCAAGGGCCGCTATGCCCATACCGCCGCCTTCACGAAAAGCACATTGGTATTCATCAGTAGTAACACTGTTGGCCCTTAAACCCACTATCCGGCGTGCTTTGGGATCTTTACTAAAATAACTAAAAACGGTCATATAAAAATAGCCCTCTTTTGATAGCGAGTGCACCATATAATCGCCACCCCACAACGCCTCGTTAACCATATTTTCATAAGCCCCCAACTTATTAAGCAAACCAGGCACAGTTTGTACCGCGTTAACCATTGACCACGTAACCAGAGGTATTTGCTGTGGCGACATGTAATTGGCATAAGCCAGGTGCGAAAAATATTTACTTACATCGCCAGATGCATCACACCATCCCCCATGCACATCGGCTGTTTTTGTGCTGCCATAAAGAATTACCGCTTTATCAACCTCCAATTCGGTTGGCGTATTAGCTCTTTGTTTGTTGTAGTAACTAATAATGGATGGAATGGTATTTACCGCCAGCGCGTTCTCGCTTACCTCAAACTCATCCGACTGGTATTGTTTGCCGTTTACAGTAATGCTTACCCTGTATTTGCCGGTTTGTTTGAACAAGGAAAAATCGGCCTGGTAAAAATATTTACCCTGTGCCCATTCATTTATTTGCTGCGGACCTTTTAGTGTACCTTTAAATTCGGCTTTACCAGATGCATTTATCAGCGTGAACATAGTATTGCCACTTAGCTTATTATCATTACTTATAACGGCCATTTTTGCTCCACGGGCATCAAAAGCAACCTGATTAACATAAATTATGGGTGCGGCTTTGATGACCGAACCTAATAAAACTAAAAAACAGGTGAGGATTGCTTTAAATTGCCCGGTATGGTTCATTTTAAAATTGGCGATCGTCATTAAGGAAGTTTTTTCTGGGTAAAGAAATGGTGTTAACAGCATTATATTAACCTGTGGTTATAGCTGCAAATTACTAATTAGCTTTATAAATAAGCTTAAAGTTAACTTTGGTTACCCCTATATAACCACTACAAGATTAAAATTATACGTTTACCAATAGCCTAATAATAGATTGTTTGCAGGAATTTAATAAAAATGTTAATTACAGAACTTTATATGAATTATATAAGTTCATTACCCTTTAATTTAGGTAGCTTTGAAAAATAATGTGGTAACATTATTGGCGGTTTAAAAGCCAGGCTACCTTAAATTTAACAAACAACAAATTATTTAATATAAGATCGGGATACGTCCCCGTTCTTAACATCGTTTGAAGCCCTTGTAGAATACTCCTCACAAGGGCTCCATTTTTATATAGAAAGCACAGTATGGAAGAAAGAAAGTATTTAACTACCTGGAAAAGGTACATGCCCGTTATCCGTTTGCATTTGAAAAAAAGCCTGAATGAAGACCAGCAGTTTAAACTGAATATAACTGATTTTGAATCGGCAGGTGACCGCGGAAAATCAGGTTATACATTTAACATCACCATGGAAAATGGTAAGGTTATGAATAACATTAGTGGATCGGCAGTGGCACGTGACCTTTACGAGGCAATTAAAGCCGACGAGGCGGTAAAAGCCCTTTTATTAGATAAAAGCGTAAAAATAAGCGTCGGAAAATCATTTATGCTCAGCATAAAAACAACCCACCTTTCTACTTACAGATAGGCTTAAAAACATAATTACGAAAGGAAATAACCCAATAAGTTATTTCCTTTTTTTATGCAGTTTGCCTGATGTTTTGTGTTTTTTGGTTAAACCCTTTTTACCTTTTACGGGGGATTTGACATGCGATTTTTTTGAAGCATGACGATGCTTATATCTTTGAATTTCAGATACTTTGATACGAGGAATAAAGTCAATAGCTTCGGGATGAAATGCAGGATCAAATGGATTATAATAATAGATACCTGCACTATCATAATTCTTCAAGTCTGCCTTTAACCGTTCATTAAACAAAACTTCATTTTTTAGTTCGGGCGCGGTCCACGCTGCTTCGGCCAAACCGGCTATACGCGGAAAAAGCATAAAGTCCAATCGTTTTTCAGATCCTATACGCTCCGTCCAGATATTGGCCTGTATACCTATGATGAGTTTTGAACTCAATTCGTCTGCCGGTATTTGCCTATCCGGAAAATTGTAAACATCAGTTATTTTATTGACCTCACCATTCCATTTGCGACCTGATATATGGCTATTATCCTGCTCAAAATCAAAGTACAGAGGCAAACGCGGACAAAGTACTACCTCATAGTTTTTTTGGAGCGCCAGGTGTAACTGGCCGGGTAAATTTTGCCGCCACCAAAAAATAATGGTTTTATCGGCAGGCAGATTAGTTCCGGTGGCCTCATCCCAAGCCAGTATTTTACTTCCCAGGCTCGTAACAGTATCCGTCATCCGTTTAAAAAAGTAGCGTTCAAGATCACTAACTCCTTCAAAATTCATTTTTTGCATCATATGTGCCATAGCCGTATCAAGCGACCATGCTTTAATCCCAAACGCAACTTCATCGCCACCAAGGTGGATCATGTGGGCCGGAAAAAGCGTATTGGTTTCTTTGATGATATCGGCTAAATACTGGTAGGTTTTTTCATTGGCCGGGTTAAACGTAAAATTCGGATAACCAGCAACACTGCCGCCCGTAAATTCGGGGTAAGCTTTGTTAGCTGCTGTGGCATGGCCCGGCATATCAATTTCAGGGATCACAGTTATAAACCGGCTGGCAGCATAAGCTACTATTTCCCTGATATCGTCCTGGGTATAATATTGGGCTTCGGCAGCTGAATCACTGTAATTACCAACACCACCTACAGATGTAAGTTTAGGATATTTTTTGATCTCGATGCGCCATCCCTGCACATCTGTTAAATGCCAGTGAAACTTATTAAGCTTGTAATAAGCCATCCAATCGAGTAATTGCTTAACTTTTTCTTTACCAAAAAAATGCCTTGCTTCATCAAGCATTAAGCCTCGCCATTGGTAACGCGGCAAGTCTGCTATATTACAGGCCGGTATGCAAAGATCACCATCGTTATCCCGCTGCTGATCTTTTACCAATTGTAACAGCGACGTTAAGCCATAAAAAATACCTTCTTTACTTTGCGATATGATAGTGATGTGTTCAGGTGTTATCTTCAACGTATATGCTCCCGTTGCTTGCGGTGTATTAACCAATACAAGGTCAATAGCACTGATTGTTTCATTATTACTTACAACAAGCGTTATGCCTTTTGCCTTAGATATTTCTTTTTGAAAGTAATTGGCTAACGATATTAAAGAAGTGTCGCTTTCACCAATTGTAGCATGGCTATTAAAATTGAATTGGCCAGCAGTGTTAATAACCGATTTGGGTTGCGGAATAATATTTACGTTTTGCGCCTTTAAATAACCAGAAAACAAAAGAAGCGCCGCTAAAAGTTTAAGTTTCATTAAATAAAAAGTTCAAAATTACTGGGGTGCACTATGATAGGGATTTTTTGGATATATCAGGGTAATTTATTTGTAATATGTTAAAGTAGAGGAAAATAAAAAACGCATCACTATCTGATGCCCCTGGTTTTGGCTTTGAAGTAAAAATAGCTAACAAAAAAAGCGACCATGCCGGAGCATAGTCGCTTTGTAATTATATATGATGGAGTTATTGCTTATTTCCAACCACCGCCTAATGAGCGGTACAAATCCGACATGGCGTTTAAACGCGCGTTTTTAACAGTTGCCAAATCAAGTTCGCTTTGCAATACACTGCTTTGCGCGGTAATCACTTCCAGGTAAGTAGCCTGACCGTTGCTGAACAGTAAGTTAGCATTACTGGTAGCTTTTTCCAGGGTGCTTACACGGTTAGCGATGATAGACTGTTGTGTTTTCAGTTTTTCTATACGAACCAGCGCATCGGACACCTCGCCTACTGCATTTAAAACTGATTGCCTGAATTGCAGTACGGTTTTTTCACGGTCAACCAAAGCCACTTTATATCGTGTTTTTAATTGCCTGTGTTGCAGCAATGGCTGAGTTAAAGCGCCGGCAACTGTACCAAATAACGATGCCGGAACAGTAAACCAGTTACTTGCCCTGAAGGTATTTAAACCACCATTAGCAGTAATAGTTAATGAAGGGTACATATTAGCCTGTGCTATACCTACGTTGGCGTTAGCAACATTCAGGGCAAGTTCTGCGGTTTTCACATCGGGCCTGCGGCTTACAATAGCTGACGGTACACCAGCTGAAAGGTTTTCAGGAATGGTTAACTCATCTAAATGGGCAGTACGCTCAACTTTGTCGGGCAGGGCACCGGTTAAAATTTTAATCGCGTTTTCTTGTATGGCAATATCGCGTTCAAAACCAGGCACCAGTTGTGCTGCTGAAAGCTGCTGAGCTTCGGCCTGTTGTACGGCCAACTGAGTAACCTGACCAGCATCAAACTGCAGGCGAATAATACGTAAAGTACTGTCATTCAGCCTTACGTTTTTCTGGGCTATATCCAGTTGTGCATCCAGCATCAACAAGTTGTAATAACCTTGCGATACACCGGCTACTATATTGGTTTGGATAGCCTTTTTGGCCTCATTAGTTTGCAAGTACTGCGCCAACGCCGAACGGCTCTGGTTACGAATCTTGCCCCAGATGTCGGCTTCCCATCTTAAACCTAGGTTTGCGTTATAATCCTCAATGTGCTTGGTGCCGATGTTATATTGAGTTAAGCTCAAACCGGTAACGCTATTATCTGACGGACGGTTGGTATTGGCCGTTACGTTCAGGTTCAGTTCTGGTACATAGTTCCATTTTACCTGTTTAAACAGCAGCTGTGATGCTTCAATGTTTTTAACAGCTATCTGCATATCGTAATTTTTAGCTATGGCGCTGTCAATCAGTTTTTGCAGGGTAGCGTCGGTAAAAAAGTTTTTCCACTGTATATCAGCAATGCTGCTGCTATCGGAGGTAGTAGCCGAGTTCCTGAATGCTACAGGTAACTCGGGCTTGGGTGTAGCCACATCCTTTGATACTTTACAGGCGCTTACAAAAGCTACCAGCAATATCAAAAAGGCATATGGATTTATATATCGTTTCATTTTATTTTTATTATTAATAACAATGCTCAATTAATTATTTGCCAGTTCAAGGTCTTTTGTATGAACATCTGCATTGTGATCTCCTTTGTTCAATACAGCTAAAGGCACACCACTAATTTTTTCCTGCAGTTTCTGGAATATTACAAACAATACAGGTATGATAAATAAACCCAACAATACTCCTGACACCATCCCACCAGCGGCACCAATACTTATAGAATGGTTACCTTGTGCAGATGGACCTGTAGCGATACTCATCGGGAACAAACCAAATACGAATGCCAGTGATGTCATGACGATTGGCCTTATCCTTAATCTGGCTGCCTCGATGGCCGAGTCAACTAAACTATGCCCCTGCTTACGCCGCTGTACAGCAAATTCCACAATAAGAATAGCGTTTTTAGCCAACAGACCGATGAGCATGATCAGAGCTACCTGTACATAAATGTTGTTTTCGATACCGGTTAAACCTAACACTACGAACACCCCGAATATACCTGTAGGGATTGAAAGTATTACCGCCAATGGCAGGATGTAACTTTCATACTGTGCTGATAATAAGAAATATACAAATATCAAACAAAGCATAAATATCACAGCCGATTGTCCGCCTGAGGAAATTTCCTCACGTGTTTGACCAGAGAACTCATAAGCATAACCAGTTGGCAATTGTTCTTTAGCTGTTTCCTCTATAGCCTTGATCGCATCACCTGAGCTATAGCCCGGTTTAGGGATAGCCTGAACCTCGATAGAGTTAAACAGGTTATAACGTGAAGCAGTTTCTGAACCATAAACACGAGTTAGTTTAACGAGCGTGTTAATAGGCACAGTTTCTCCTGCCTTGTTTTTAACAAACACACGATCAATAGACGCAGGATCAGTCCTGTCGGCAATATCAGCCTGAACTACCACACGGTAGTATTTACCAAAGCGATTAAAGTCTGATGCCTGTGCAGTACCAAAATAAGCCTGCATAGTAGCCAGGATGTCTCTAACACTTACCCCTAACTGATTAGCCTTTTCATCATCAACTTCTAATTGTAACTGAGGATAATCTGCTTTATATGAAGTGAAAGCGAAAGCAATTGCAGGTTTTGCCATCAGCTTTCCGATAAAGTTATTGGCTACACCGCTAAACTTATCCAATCTGCCATTGGTTCTGTCCTGTAGCTGTACGTCCATGGCTTCTACGTTACTAAAGCCAGGAACAGTTGGAAAACTAAACACAAAGAAAGTACCGCTTGGTATGCCGGCTAATTTCCCTCTTATTATATTTTGTATATCATCAATATTCTTAACGGCACCTCTGTCTTTATTAGGTTTTAACAACAGGAAAATTTGACCCGCTGATGGACTGTTGGATAGTGTTAAGAAGTTAAAACCAGACAACGCCATAACAAATCTTGCTGATGGCATGGCTTTCAACTCTTTTTCTGCCTGGTTGATTATTTTACTGGTATTAGCTAATGAAGTTCCGGATGGTGTTGAAACAGCGATAGCCACAAAGCCCTGATCCTCTGTAGGAATAAAGCCCGTTTTTGTTCTGTTTACCAGGAAAATTGTAGCAGCAACTATTAATGCAAGGCCCCCCATACTAATCCATTTATTACGGATCAGAAATTTCAAGCCACCAACATACCTGTTGGTCATATAGTTGAACCCGCCATTAAAGCCTGCATAAAATTTCTGAGTGAAACTTTGTTTGGGTTTATCATGATCACCTCCGGCATGTTTATTTTTAAGGAACAAGGCAGCCAATGCCGGGCTTAATGTTAACGCGTTTACAGCTGATATAATGATTGCTATAGACATAGTTAACGCAAACTGCCTGTAGAATATACCCGTTGAACCCGTCATGAAACTAACCGGTAAAAACACCGCCGCCATAACCAGCGTAATGGATATAATTGCACCGGTAATTTCATGCATTGCCTCGGTAGTTGCCGCTTTTGGGGTTAGGCTCGGGTCATGCTCCATTTTGGCATGCACCGCCTCCACCACCACAATCGCGTCATCCACCACAATACCTATGGCTAATACAAGAGCGAACAAGGTTAAAAGGTTAACAGAGAAACCGAAGAGGTTCATGAAGAAGAAGGTACCAATAATGGCCACCGGAACCGCTATAGCCGGGATCAATGTAGACCTGAAATCTTGCAGGAATATAAATACCACGATAAATACCAGTATAAAAGCCTCTACCAATGTGTGTTCAACCTGGTCAATTGACTCATCCAGGTCGGTTTTGGTACGATAAAACTGATTGTATTTGATACCTACAGGGAAATCCTTTGATAATTTCACCATCAGCTTATCAATGGCAATCTGGATTTCGTTGGCGTTTGAGCCTGCCAATTGTATAATACCAATAGTAATACCCTCATGCCCGTTTAAGCGGTTCACACTGCTATAGCTATAAGCACCCAGTTCAACACGTGCTACATCTTTTAAACGTAATACAGAACCATCTGAATTTGCACGGATAGCAATATTTTGATATTCCTCTGGCGTGGTAAGCTTACCTTTATATTTAATTACATATTCAAATGCTTCATTACTTCGCTCCCCTAACCTACCAGGCGCTGCTTCCAGATTTTTGTCCTGTATAGCGGCCATCACTTCGGCGGGTGTAATTTTGTAAGTTGCTAATTGAGTAGGATTTAACCAAACACGCATGGAGTAATCCTTAATACCACCAAATACGCTGGCAGAACCTACACCCGGAATACGTTTGATTTCGGGAATGATATTGATCTGTGCGTAGTTATTTACAAAGATCGCGTCGTATTTTTTGGGATCTTCTGAGTAAATACCCATAGCTCCAATAAAGCTATTTTGCTGTTTAGTAGTAGTTATACCATATTGTACCACCTCTGCAGGTAATTGGCTTGTTGCCTGAGAAACACGGTTTTGAACGTTCACAGCTGCCTGATCGGGGTCGGTACCTTGTTTAAAGTAAACGGTGATGCCCAATGTACCATCGTTACTGGCAGTGGATGTCATATAGGTCATATTTTCCACACCGTTAATCGCTTCTTCCAATGAAGGCGTAACGGAACGTAAAATAGTCTCGGCATTTGCGCCCGGGTACACAGCAGAAACCAATACCGACGGGGGGGCGATATTCGGAAACCGCTCTAAGGGCAATTTTGTTAAACCAAGCACACCAACTATCACCAATAATATGGAGATAACAGTTGAGAGTACCGGTCTTTCTATAAATTTTTGAAACATGACTTTAAAGTTTAAGTGTATGTATTAGTTTTTTGTTACAGCGGCGGCTACTTTATCTGTGGCCTTTTGAGGTTGGATTACCATACCCTCTTGTAATTTATCAACACCGCTTAACACAATCTGGTCGCCTACTTTTACGCCGTCTTTAACCAGGTAATTGGCTCCGTTTTTACCAACAATGCCAATGGCGACCTTTTTCACCTTACTGCTATCACCAACGGTAAATACAAACACTTTATCCTGCATATCAACAGTTGCTGACTCAGGTATTATTAAAGCGTCTTTATGTTCAAGGCTTAAACGAACTTTACCGGTGTTACCAGAACGTAACAGACCTTGCTGGTTAGCAAAAGTTGCGCGTACGGTAATTGCTCCGGTGTTTTTATCAAACTGGCCGTCGATCATATCTATTTTACCTTGTTTGGTGTACTCGGTACCATCTGCCAGTAATAATGATACTGATGGCAGTTGTTTTAATTTATCCGTTAGGGTTTGACCAGGATATTGTTCTTTAAAGTTTACAAAGTCCTTTTCGCCTAAAGCAAAATAAACGTGTACATCATGTACATCTGATAATTGAGTAAGTGAGGTGGCATCTTGTGGGCCAACTAAACTACCTTGTTTCTTTTCTAAACGACCAATGTAACCACTTACAGGGGCTTTGATCAGGGTATACCCCACATTGATCTGTGCTGTTGATACGTTTGCTTTTGCCGATTCAATATTGGCTGTAGCAACCTGGTAAGCAGCTTTGGCGGTTTTTAACTGGTACTCAGATACTACCTTATTTTGAACAAGCGGGGTAAGCTTATCAATTTCCAGCTGTGCATTTATTTGTGATGCTTCAGCGGAATGTAAGTTCGCCAGCGCGTTGTTTAAAGCTGCACGGTACGGCTGTTCGTTGATCTTGAAAATTGGCTGACCTGCGTTTACAAAGGCGCCTTCGTCAACAAAAACTTTATCTAAAGTTCCGCTTACCTGCGGGCGTATTTCTACATTAACAGTACCTTCTATTGATGCAGGATATTCCTGGTAAGTGGTTTCTGTTCCTGAAGCAATGGTTGCTACAGGTAATGATGGTGGCGGCGGAGCTTGCTGTGTTTGCGGCGCTGAAGAGCAACCATATAATGAGAGGGCGATGAGCGCTAAAATGATACTTTTCATGAATGATTAATTTTAATGATGATAAATGATAGGGTGTTAAAAACCCAGCCCAAAGGCTGGTAGATGTATATGTTGATTGAGTTATATTCTTAGTTATATTTTGCAATCACTTACAAATGCGTTAGCGTAGCTAACTCTCTTTACATGATTGCTTTGATTTAGCGGTGTTAATATTTTTAACACCTCTGATTAGTAGTAGGTAAAAGTTAATGTCCATTTTATTTATATTTTATTATTACGTAGATGCTTAGAAGTTTCATTTAACAGTGTTAAATTATTTAACACCGTTATTTATAGATTAAAAAATTACACCTTTTCTTTCTCTCTCTCAATAGATCTGATTATACTGCCAATGGCATCTTTTAACACCTGGCGGTTTACCTCATCAGAATAACCCCTTCTGAGAATATTGATAGAAATAAGACCATGAACAACCGACCAAAAAGTATAATATTTTAAACAGATCAAATCTTTGGATGGATTTTCTATATCCATTAGCTCAATTATTACTTCGCTAAACAGTGTGGATGGGTTTTCTGACTCAGGCAGGGTTTCTACAAGGTCACAGCAACAATTCATCTCTACTCCAAACATCAGCTGGTAAAGCTCTTTGTTATCAAAGGCAAAATTCCAATAAGCCAGCCACATAGCTTCCAACTGCTTAGCGGGAAGGCGATGCTTACCACGGGCTTCCTGCAAATCTCTGGATAAAATTAAATATCCTTTTCGGGTAAGCTCAAGCAGTATAGCTTCTTTATTTGCAAAATATTCATATATGATAGGCGCGGTGTATTCAATTACATCGGCAATTTTACGCATACTTAAAGACTGCCATCCCTCCTCTTTCACAATCTGGAGTGATGCCTCCAGGATGTTTATCCTGGTTTCATCTTTTAAGCGTTGTATTCGTTCTTTACTTGCCACTTTTTTATGTGATTAAATTATTTAACAGCGTTAAATGATTTTTCAAAAATAACCGGGAACAAATTTTATCACCCGGTTTTAACACTCATTAATTTATTTAACAGCGTTAGGCAAAAGTATACAGGATTTGAATTTTATTTACCATCGCTTTGTCAAATTCATTTCATCTTAATGTCAGGTAAAAGATGTTTAAACGGAGGCTTTTTCTATCAAATAGATCAACTGCCCCATATGATAGCTCTGATGATTGGTACGATTGATGAGTATATTAAGCTTGTTGCGGTGTGGTTCCTTTTCAAAATCCTCTGCAGATATGGCGCTATGTTTTGTAAACCAATCAGCGGGCTGCATTGCATCCATTTTTTGTTTAAGCAATATATTTACCTTATTCCAATATTCTTTTATCTCAGTAATTGAAGGTTTTTCAATTTCGGATGTCTCCGGGTTTTTCACAAAAATATGATCTAACTGCGGATAAAGCCTTTCGCCAAGTTCCAGAAATGTGAACATACCATCGCTCACCGCAGTAAGATGTCCTAATAAATAAAGGCCACTATTACGGCCCGGCGCTGTTTCTGAAAGTAACTTTTCATCAGTCAGCTTATTTAACAATCCGTTTAGTCTGGTGTTCTGTAATTCCCAATTGGATACAGCTATTTTAATAAAAAGTTCAGTTGGTTGGGTATTTATTTCCGGTTGAGTTTCCATGATTTGGTTTTGATTTTTTATGACTATATAAATCTGAAGTCACACCGAAACAAGTTCGGCGTGACATTCTATGTAATATGTTTTATGTAATATATTATTATGGCACCAAGGTATTACTTATAAAGTAAATCCGTAATTCTTTAACCACTTATCTTTGATATCTGCGCGTGATTTTACAAATTCATGATCAGCGCCTAAAGCAATTGCATCGAGCGGGAAACGCAGCGGGCGGGTTCCCTTTTCTTTATTGATCAATTCAAGAACCCCATCGGCAATGGTTTGCGGGTCCATTTTAAATTCAGCCATCTTTCCAAATAAAGCTGTACCCATCTTATTAAAAGCATTGGTGGCGCCATCACCATAAGCGGCAATAATATCTTCTTTATCAGCATTAAAACCAGTTTTGCTACCGTTATTCATTTCGGTTGGGTATACACCACTTTGAATGGATACGTTTTCGATACCATAAGCTTTTAATTCCTGCTGGATGCCTTCTGTTAAAGATTCCATCGCGAATTTTGAAGCCATGTAAGGCACCATAAAAGGCATTGTAAAGCCACTGGCACCTGTTGAAATGTTGACGATCAGGCCATTTTTATTTGCCCGCATAGATGGCAATACCGCGTTATAGGTACGCAGCACCCCATAAAAATTAACATCGAACAAGCGTTTTACCTGGTCAAGTGTATAAGCTTCGGTTAAACCAAAACCTGCTACACCGGCATTATTAACCAATACATCTATACGGCCATGTTTGGCCAGGCTTTGTGCTATAGCTTCATTTACAGATGTATCGCTGGTTACATCCAGCTCAATAACATCGACACCGGGCAATGCAGCAAGTTCCTGGGCTGCTGCCTGATTTTTACCATTTACGCCACGCATTGCAGCAATTACGGTGTGACCTTCTTTTGATAAAGTTTGAGTCATTAATTTACCAAAACCGGTGCTTGTGCCGGTTATAAAAATTATCTTTTTCATTTTGTTATGTATTTATTTACATAACAAAGGTGCGGTGACCACAAAACCTGCCAAATGACATAAGGCAGAAAATTGCATTGACATTTGTCAAGCCTTTTACAATAAATAGAATAATTATAAGTTTTGCGGCAAAACTTCTGGTTTTGCTTCCGAAATTTTAGATACCATTAAAATAATAAGTGCCCCAAAACCCGCAACAATACCAAACGCCCAACGCAGGCCAGCCGCCTGAGCTATAAAACCAACAGCCGGTGGTATTATTAAAAACCCGAGATAACCTACTGTAGATATTGCAGCCAGCGCCTGCCCGGTATTCATACTTTGCGATTTACCGGCCATGCTGAAAACTAAGGGCACTACACATGATACGCCCAAACCCACCATAGCATACCCTAAATAAACGGTATAGGTATAGGGCAATGTTACCGAAAACAACAGGCCTGTCAGGATCAAAATACCGCTAAAACTCAACACTTTCTTTATCCCTGCCGATGCAACCAATTTATCGCCTGTAAACCGCCCAATGGTCATGGCTACCATGTAAACCACAAAGGCCGCTGTTGCGGCCGGCTTTGAAGCATGCAGCACCTTTTGAAAATAAATCCCGCTCCAGTCGTACATGGTATTTTCGCAGGCCATAGAAGCAAAACAGATCAAAGAAAATTTTAGCAGGTGTTTATCAGGTAACGAAAAAACAGATCTGTTAGCCTGAACAACTGGCTTTTCATGATAAGCATATGGATAAAAGATGACTGTTATAATGATCATGCCTATCCCCACAAACAATAAATGATAAGATGGAGCAACATTATATGATACCATTAAATAACCTACCGCGGCACCCGCAAAGCCAGCCATACTCCAGATGCCGTGAAAGGTAACCATGATAGATTTGTCGTAAAACGACTGCACACCTACCGCTTGCGCATTTACAGACAGATTAAATATATTACGGGCCGATCCGAAGAAAAAGAGTAGTACAACCAGTTGCCACATATATGCTGTAAAACCGGGTACACACAATAAAAGATTAAAAGCAATAGCTCCCACAAGCATTATGCTCCTGCTGCTAAAATGCTTAAGCATTTTAGCGGTTAAAGGGATAGTGAGCATTAAGCCTATTGGCAAGGCAAATAATACCGCTCCTAACTGCCCCTCATTTAAATGTAATTGCTGTTGTATTGATGGGATACGTGAGGCCCAGGATGAGTATCCAAAACCCGAAATAAAAAAGAATACTCCGCAGGCAATTCGTAATTTTAATTTCCCGGGAGCCGTTACCTGATCCATACTTATTTTAAAGTGCAAAAGTATGGATAATTTATAAGTGTAAAACCCTACTTTGAAACAATCTGTTTACGGATACGGCTTAAAGTTTCTGGGGAAATACCCAGATAAGAAGCGATCATATTTTGAGGAAAACGCTGAACCAATTCTGGATAATTATTCATCAGTTCATTATAACGATCTTCGGCAGTTTGGCTAATGGCCGAGCGAATCCTTTTTTGATGTGAGATATAGCTGCGTTGATCTATCTTTTTCATGGTAGCATCAACAGCCGGAACTGTTCTTTTAAGTTCTTCCAGGTGCGCGCTGGTAATTTGTAATAATTCAGAATCTTCCAACGCATCAATATTATAGGTACCTGGTTGCTGTGTGGTAAAACTCTCATAGTCGGCCACCCACCATCGTTCAATACCAAATCTTACGATGTGTTCAATGCCTTTATGATCTACCGAATATTGACGCAACGCGCCTTTTGTAATAAATGAAAGATATTTGCATACATCTCCCTCCTGTAAAAGGTATTGTCTTTTTCGCAGTTTTTTAGGTTTAAAGGCATCCTGTATCCGCTTAAAGTCCTCGTCAGATACTGGCAACGATGAATAATCAATAATATATTGTAAAAGTATATTGTACATTGTAGTTAATTTCAGCATTAGCGGTAATGCAGTCAATCAAAAATAAAGATATAATTTTATCAAAACAGAATTATCCGGCAATTGCAATTTTGAGCCATTTGTTTGTGCCCATAGTTAATAAGCATTATTTTTGAGAACATAAATTAAATAAACAAAGCAATTTACGCTTAAAACCTACTCATTAAAAAATGAAAACCAGCAGCACAACATCTGAACCTACTTATAAAGCTGCCCGGGTTGTGGCTCCATCAATAGAGCGGCATTTTAAGTATTTTCACTCGCAAGTAAATGCTGCCGGAGATGAGGCCGATCTTGCTGCCCCTACACCCGATATTAATATAATTGAAACGATAATTGACATCGCCTTTTGGGCCAGTTTGCGCCGTGAAGAGGGATATTCACCAAAATTTACACTTGCTTTTCTGCCTCCTGAAAGTGCCGGACAACCATTGCTGTTTGGTCATAAAATATCGCTTGCACCAAACATTTTAACAAAATTTGCTTCTGCTGTTCAGCAACCGGGGATACATCTGGGCGTGTGGATTGAGGATGGCGAACTTTATGTATGGGGAACCACCCTGGCAATACCGGCCTATTGTTTTGTATTAGAGGTAATTGAACCAGGCCTGCTGGTTGTAAAACATCGCCGGGTTGATGGATTTGGCAAATTTGTGAACATTGCCATTTTAAAAGGTGATGATATAAAAGTAGTGGATGAGCAGGGTTCAACCCTTTCAGACTGCCCTACAATACTTACCTCTATGCTTGATTTTACCCTGCCCTCATCCTGGAACGACCCTGTAAACGTACTGGTACAATTGGCGGCCTCCATGCAGGCCCACAAACGCGGGGGCATATTACTGGTTGTGCCCACAGGTAATGAAGAGTGGATGGAATCTATCATTACACCTATCTCCTATCCTGTATCCCCGGCATTTTCAGGTCTTACTGATCTGATGATACATGAGGGGATTGAAAAATACCATACCTCGTGGCAGGAAAAACTGCGCAGGGCCGTAGATACCATTGGCGGTTTAACATCTATTGATGGTGCAACGGTAATAAATGATAAGCACGAGCTGTTGGCTTTTGGAGCCAAAATAGGCCGCTCATCAAAAAGCGCACGAGTTGAAGAGATCATTGTTACTGAGCCTGTGGTTGGCTGTTCAACCAAAGTAATACACCCGGCTCAAAACGGTGGCACACGGCACCTGGCAGCCGCTCAATTTGTGTTTGATCAACAGGATGCCATTGCACTGGTAGCTTCGCAGGATGGCCGGTTTACGGTATTTGCATGGTCTCCGATTGTAAACATGGTTCATGCGCATCAGATAGATATTTTGTTATTGTGACCTCACATATATAGATTCAAAATAAAGCTGTCATGCTGAGCCTGTCGAAGCATGGTGGGCAAGCCTCTCCGCGCGATCCTTCGACAAGCTCAGGATGACAGGCCCTTTGCTGCCTTCGTTCCTCGCAATGACGCGTTATTCTTTTAAAACCTGAAACCAACAGATATATAAGGCAAGGCACCCTCTTTGGAGAAACCAACCACACCTTCAATCAAGACAAGCTGCGCTGGTATCAGGTAGATGCCACCACCATAACCGTCGTGCCATTGATCTGACGATTCACCGGGTACCCAAACACGGCCTATGTCATTAAAGCCAATCAATCCCACTGACCCCGGAAGCAGGTACGAACTAAAATCAAGTATTTTTAAACGCAATTCGAGGTTATTGTAAGCGATGGTTTTACCGGTGAACCTGTTGGTATGAAAACCCCTGAAGTTTTGCGCGCCCCCCAGTTTCATGAGTTGGAAGTAAGCGGCATCACCAACTGTAGTTCCTAAACCTGTACGGTTGGCGATCACCAAAACAGAATCCCTGTCGGGGTTTAAATAAAAGCTAAACTCAGACAAGATCTGTCCATAGGTATTATGGCTGCCTCCACCACCTCCGCTAAAGCCGCTGATAGTTGTATTCCAGAGAACTCCCTGGGTGGGTATGATCCTTTTGTTACGTGTATCTAACTGGGCATTAGCAGTTAGTCCCGCATAAAGCTTCGTACCAAAAACACTTTCATCGGGGTTTAATTGATCATAGCCATTTAAAAAGCGCTTGGTATTATTTGATGCCTTGCTGTTGTAAAATTGGCCAGCTATGCCCGCGCTTAATCGGAGGTTGCCATAAGTATGATGCAAAGAAACATCGCCGGTAACATAATCATAGCGATTACGGTAATAAGGCATTTTATGGTCTCCCTGGTTCTCAAAAACAGTATTATTCCCTATTCCAAAGAAATTACTGAGGTTATTAGGCCCCCTCGACAATATATTAATACCCAGATCATTATTACCGATCAGTTTTTTCCACTCAGCAACATAGGTGAACAACAATGATTTCCGTTCAAGGGAATAATTGGTTAAAAACTCTTCCCTGAAAGCATAGGGTTCTTTTCTAAACCCATGTTTTTCATAAGAGAACCCTCCAATAAGTAATATGCCAATATCATTGCTATAATTTGCCAGTATGATGGGTTCAAACCTGTCGAATTTATAACTGGTTTTGTCATATTGATTTACAGCGGTGTCTGTTGATGTTTTATTTTTTACCTGCGATGGCAGCGGCAACTTATTTTGCTGATCAGAACGATCATACACATATAAATTACGTTTATTATGCAGGTTATTATCTACATAAAAACTATCCACCCCATCACCGCTAACCATGCGTACTTTTATTGGTGAAGGCTCGGTACCGGTCACCGAAAAAACATCCTCGCCCGCAAAACCGTATAGCCTAACTTCTTTTGTTACATCAGGTTTAAATGTGCGTTGGTAGGTTACTTTATCAATGCTGCCATCCTTCTTAATTTTGTTAACCGTTACTGTTAAGTTGCCACCAGTTTCATTATTGACGCTAAACTTATCCGTTTTATCACTTGCAGGTATCTCTACCTCCCTGGATATAAACCGGTAATATTCTAAAGCTTGCTGGGCAAGCACATTTCTGCGGGCTATCATTTTATTTGCGATCTCTTTACCTGAAAGTTGATAAATGGTATCGGGCATACGTTTTATCGCTTTATTGATAACATCATCAGTCAGTTTACCCTGAACATAAGCTATCTGTTCTTTCCAATCATCCTCACTTAATTGGTTTAAAAAATAACGGTCAAAATACCGGGCGTTAAAATTCCAGCCGTTAATGTCCCTTATTTGATTGCTATAGCCCTGAAACTTTGATTTTAACCACTGGTGAGATACTATCCACGGAAATAAACCCGATGTTTTGTAATATACCTGGTCACGGTCGCGGGGAACGGGTTCATAAATTGTTTCATGCTTACCATCTATCTTCTCCCACCGCCACTGATCCTCGTGTCTGTCCCAATCGCCTAAAAGCATATCCAGCAGGCGCGCCCTTAAAACTATCTTTTCGTCAACCCGGTTATCGTTATCATCCTGTAGTTTACGTTGTACCTTTTCTGTATTATCTGTTTTTTCGGCATCCAGCGGTTCCCGCTCTTCGAATAAAAAAACCTGATTGGCAAAATCTTGTTGGTACTCACCCAGCGCCGGGTCGTCAGGTACATAAACAATTTCGGGGTTAGAATGAGGTATACCCAATACCAGGGCCAGTGGCGGTACCGTTAATGCCGAAAATGGATGAGCGGCTGATACCTGATCCTGCAATATATCTTTGGCTACAGTAGGCCTAAGATCTACCGGTAACCCCTTTTCAGGATATTTTTGAATGGTTCTTAAAACCCATTGCTGCCCGGTTGGATCCTGCAGGCGCAATGATTTGGTTTGTTTCCCCCCGCCCCTCTGTAAAATTTTCAAACCACCCTTTTCTTTAGATATATGAAATATCCTTAGCTTAACCGGAGCCGACCAAAGTTTACGATAGTTTTCGCCAAGAAAAAAACGGTGGGTTTTGCTTACTTTATTGTAATCTGGTTCAATAGCCAGTTTTATGCTATCGCCCGATATTTGCGCTTGTGATCGTAAAGAGTTTAATAGTAAAAAGCCCGTTAAAAACAGGAATAAATATTTAAACAGGTTTTTACGGGGTACCATACAAAGGTTCTTGTTTCGCGATAGCAGTATATATGCATATTACAAAATAGTTTTATTTTTCTAAAGCTATTTCGTAATTAACTCCCACTCTTAACGCTTTTAAACCTGTAACACCCTGTAGTTCTTCCAATTCAAGATATTCAAGATCATCGGCTAATACATTTTCCTCCTGCAGGTACTTAATATATTCCTGATATTCTGCGGCTTCTGTTTGGTTAAAGTAAACCATGGCTATTTTGCCGGGTTGTGTTAAACGTTCAATAGTTCCGGCTATCAAAACCTTATCAATGCGTTTTTTTACAACCTCATACCTGATATTGTAAGCACCTTCCACATCAAACCGTCTTTCATCATTTCTGAAACTTATATCGATAGAATTTGAATGTATAAATATAAGCTGTGTTGTTTGCAGCGGCCTTGAAAGCTGGTCAGTTAACCCATAGGTAAGCCTTGCAATTTCGGCCATTGATTTTAGCTGCCACAAACGGATGTTTTTTAAATACAGAAGATCAAATACCCGGTCGGGGGCTATGGATTGCCCAATATAAATATCATATTCCACCCCATCGGTACGGAATTTTTCAAAATAGCATGGGAACGACTCCTGCACTTCTTCCTGTGCCTGTTCAAGATAATGATTAATGGAGGTATTAATAAGTTGCATGGAGGTTTCGAGGTTGCGGCGGTTGCCGAACGCCGAACCTGTCTCTTCGTTTAATGCATCAAAATACCTGTCAATGATCACTTTCTCATCCGGATAGTTTTGCCTGAAATGATTAAGAAAGGGGTTAACTTCATCATGCAGAAAAGTATCAAGCATCAATTCATCATTGGTGGTTATAAATCCGCTTACCTTTTCAAGCCATTCTTCACATTTGTATATTAGCTTGTCGGTAAGGGTTAAGTGTATATGCCCTTTTAATACAGCCAATGTTTCCATTATGATGGTAAGCAGGGCTTTCAGATCTTCTTGTAAGGCGCTATTACGTTCAATGGTCGAATTTCTGATATCAACTGCGCCAAACAACGGATAAACGTCATCAAAAACCACAGTTTCAATTTCCTGGTTCTTTTTATTTCTGGTGCCTTTTTTAAGATAGCTCCACGCTACCTCATTAAATTTCCATTGAACCGATGGCTGCAGTGAGGTAAATTTATTTTTAATAACTCTTTCAATACGCGAAGCAAACTGATCAATACTATTTTGCAATAATTGCGCTATCAACGGAATAGCTACCTGCAGTTTTGATAATAGTTTTTCATAAAAAACTATCTCTTCATAAGAGTAAACCTCCATTATCCCTGCCATTTTTTTATTGTAATAAACAGGGAAAATGCCGTATGATTTTATGCCTGATTGCTTTAAAACATTGAGGAACGGGTGTTTTAATACCTTTTCTTCTGTAATCGATCTGAAAAATACGGGTCTCGGATTCTTCTTATAATCATCAGTTATGGAGTAAAATGTCTCCTCGGCCAGGCTAAATTCCTTTGCCGATGTGATCAATACACTCTGTGAGCACTCATTGGTGTCAAATATTAGTTTATTATTAACCGTTAAAAATGGTAGTAACCCAAATTCAATAGCCGGATTTTCGGACAGGGTTTTAAGTGAATCTATAATGAGGTTATACTGATCAGTTTCTGTATTGGCATGGTTAACCAATTCATTCCTGATGCTCTCAATAGCATGCGGAAGTGTTACATCAGTTAAAGTGATAACCGAAAAACCTTCAAACCTGAAATTTGTAAGCGGCAATATGTCCTCTAATTTTTCGATTCCTTCATAATCATTAATATAGGGCTCAATTGTTTCAAAAGTAAGCGCCGGCAAATCGCCTATTAATTTTATATTGATGAACTGGGTATTGGTTTGAATGTTATAATATCGCGAAAGGCTTGTTTCAGGATCAACATAGGCATACAGCAATTCATTTTTCAACACGGTTGAAAAGCCATAAAGCCGATCCAATATTAAATTGTAAATAAACCGTTTTTGCCGCTGGCTAAATAATTCGCCCTGGCTAATATTTACCGAATGTAAACCAGAATGGTGGCTGGAATGAAAATCAAAAAAGGCATCGGTACTAAAAAATATTTTTTCGGGTACGGGTGTACTCAACGCCCAATAAAACTCTTTTTCGTTTAAAATAGGAGGCGTAAGTATACTATAGATCAGTTCAAGCATCTCCCTATACTTTTCAGCATTTTCGGGATGCATATCCAGATCTATGCAGGTATCCTGTTCAAATTTGTCTAATACATACTTGTAAAATTCACTTTTAAGTGTCTTTTCTGTTTGTATCCGTTCTTTCAAATGCTCCACAAACGGATTAAATGACAGGCACGTTTGTACCTGGCATAAAAAACAGTCGTCCTTGCT
The DNA here is from genome assembly GCF_050433765.1 of Mucilaginibacter lappiensis. Lineage (GTDB taxonomy): Bacteria > Bacteroidota > Bacteroidia > Sphingobacteriales > Sphingobacteriaceae > Mucilaginibacter > Mucilaginibacter lappiensis_A. The sequence continues at coordinate 738,720 of NZ_JBNPWP010000001.1, forward strand.
AATATTTAAAACCTCAGTGTGCATTGTTGTTATAAAAAATTACCCAAAACTAAAATCTGAAAGCTGTTGAAAGATATGGGTACCATCCTTCTTCAGAGTGACCTGCTACTACTTTTATTACAGCGAGCCTCGCTGGTGCTACATAAATACCACCACCAGTGCCGTTATGCCATTTATCAGAATGTTCACCTTTTTTCCAAACCCGGCCAACATCATAAAAGCCTAAGATACCTATTTGCCCCGGAACAATGTAACTGGCAAAATCTGCCAGCTTTATACGCAGCTCGAGGTTGTTGTACAAACTGTACTGCCCGGCAAACCGGTATAACCTGTAACCTAATAAGTTATCCTGCCCGCCTAAAAATAAAGATTGATAAAAGGCTGTTTTACCAACAGTGATACCACCGCCAATTCTTTCGGCCAATACTATGGTACCTTTGGTATTTAAACTTTTATACAATGCCGCTTGTGGGATAAGCTGTGTAAAAGTTGTTGAATATGTATTTAAACCGGTATAACCCTGTAGTTTAACATTTACGTAGCTTCCCCATGCCGGGAGTATCTTATTATTACGTTTATCTCTGGTAAAGTTTACAACAATCCCTGCAAATACTTTTCGTTTGTCAAAGGTATAACTATCATCAGCATTTGTAAGTAATGGATTTGTAATTAATCGGCCTGTATTATCCTTATCGTCAAAACTATAGTATTGAAATGACGGACCTACAGTTATTATGGTACCGCTTTTATTATTCCAGCTTAATGCCGGATCAAACTGAACGGTATTGAACCTGGCGCGGTAAAAAGTTTTGTAGTCGCCGGTTTTATCAAAAACGGTTTCGTTCCCTCTGCCAAAAAAATTAAGGTTGCCAGGCGCATTCACCTGAAATTGCATGAGGAAATTGGCATTGCCAACAGCCTGTATCCACTCGCCCGCATATTTTAGTTTAAATGCTTTGGTCGAAAATGAATGACTCAAAAATACCGTTTGCACATCGTTATAAGGCAGTTTGCGAAACCCTTTTTGGTGGGTATACTTAAATCCGACACCAAGCAAAACGCCTTCATCAGGGTTTATTTCGATATTGGCCAGCGGCATGGTATTGCTTAGCAAATTAACCCTTAAATAAGCGGTATTGGCGCTATCGGCAGAAATATGTTTGTTTACAGATGAGCTGTCGCCAGTAATACTTAACTTCTTACCCCTGTCATATAGCTGTACCGTGTTTCTTGATTTAACAATATCGTAGCTTTTGTTTCCTGTGCTATCAATGAACCTTAACTTAATGGGCGACGTAGCATTATTTAAAACAACCTTGTCATCACCACCTGCAATGTACAGCCTTATTTCTTTGGTAATACCGGGACTGTAATTGGTATTCATCAGCGTATCCTTAACATTCCCGTTCTTGCTGATCTTGTTGATCGTAACGTTAAGACCTTGGCCCGGTATATCTTTAATGTTTACCAATTCGTCTTTATTGGTAGTATGTATGTCAACAATCTCGTTTACAAACTTATAGTAATATGACATGGCTGCCGGGATATTAGCCCTCCGCTCCTTTAACTGCCTGAGTAATACATCATGCCTTAATTTGTATGATGACTGGGGCAAACGTTTTAAACCAGCCTCTAAAACCTCATCGGTTTCGGCAGCTACAAAATCATTTACAATTTTCATCCATTCATCATAGTTGTACTGCATGGCCGGAAACCTGCCCATGAACATGGTTTTCCATAAAGAGTACCTTACATCATATATCTCGCCGTTAAAGCCCTGCAGGTTTGGTGCCAGCCAGGGTTGAGCAGCTATGGTTGGCAGTATACCTTGGTTAGTATACATAACCTGATCACGATCACGGGGTACAGCTGTATAAAAATCGCTTTTGTCTGATTTGCTTTTTTCATTTTTCCATCGCCATTGATCGCTATGTCTGTCCCAGTCGCCTATTAACAGATCAAGTAAACGGGCGCGCAAAAACTCATGGCTGTCCACATTATTATCATTATCCTTCAGCAGGTCCTCGATCATTTTTGTGGTATTGGCCGATTTGCCCCCAGGTTCCCTTTCTTCCAGTAAAACTACTTTATTGTCAAAAATCTTGTTGTATTTGCCCAGCTTTTCGTCTGGCGATATTATACCGATCATAGGATTAGCATGAGGTACATGGGCGGCATCGGCCAACGGCGGAACAATAAGGGCCGAAAAAGGATGTTGCGCGCTCATGGCATCATTTACCCAATCCTTTGCAAAAGTTTCCTGGAACTCCTCGGGTAATATTTTCTCCGGACTTTTCTCCACACTACGTATTACCCATTCTTTACCATTCTTATCAACCAGGCGCAGCGAATGTGTCTGGAACCCACCTCCTATCCTTACAGGTGTTAAGCCCCCATATATCTCAGATATTTTAATTACGGGTAATTTGGTATCAGCTGCCCATTCCTTACGATAATTTTCGCCAAATAAAAGCCGGTGAAAACCGCTTACGTCATTATATGAAGGATGTACTTTAACTGTCACACTATCAGCTGTAATGGGCTTAGTAGCCGCATCAATCAGGTTTTGTACCGGAGTATATGGCTGGGTAAAGGTAAATGCTTGTTTTACACCTGCTTCATCATCAATATAATAGGTAAAGCGCATACTATTATCGCTTAATATATCGGCTATGACGTAGCCTTGTGTTGCATCGGCAAATAAGGAATTTTTACCTTTTATAGCATACGTATTTTTAGCCCCGGCACCACTTACTATCTGTATCTGCTTGTCTTTTATAAACTGCAGCCCATGCTCATGACCGGCCACATGGATCATATTGGGAAACCCGGCAAAAACGCCATCGATCCTTTTTATCATATCCTTATATAAGGGATGTCCAAGATCTTCAGGATTGTTAAATGTCGACCGCAGAAATGGGTATAAGGAACCAATTACAGGTAGTGGAACATACAAATTATGGTTTACCGCTGTTAACGGAAATAGGTGGTCTTTAAGGGAAAAATAACCGCCATGCGTACCATAACTTTGAAATGGATGGTGCGATGCCAGCAGGATCACCTTATTCCGGTTCCTGTCATATATTTCCTGTATTTTATCAATTATATCATCTTTGGTCTTGCATTCACATTCTACACCGGGATTATCTTTATTGAAGGGGAATAACCACCATTCGCTGTCAAAGGCAATAACGGTCAGGTTCTCGGTTAGGTTTATCTCCACAGGATCAGCACAACCGTTTGCGGGTACCATTTTAAGCAAACTATCCTGTTGTTCATAGAGGTATTGCCACTGCCGTTTTATCTTTGCCAGCCCTTGCGGACCCATTTTATCCCAATCATGATTACCCGGGACAAAATAAACAGGTGCCCCCTTGGCCCGCATGGGCAGGTATTGTGATTGCAGGATCTTTTTTGTTTCCTCCTCTTCAGGACTACCTGGCAGGCCCATACCATGCGGATATATATTATCGCCCAGGTACATCACCGTAGTTTTATTTTTAATAATGTTATTAGCAGCATGTTTTAAAACGGCATTTTGCTGCATATCCATTTCACCGGCATCGCCGATGAGTATAACACGGTAACGCACTGAATCCTGTGCCTGGCCCGCAAATCGACCTAATAATAAAATAAACAACAGGGGTAATTTTTTAATCATGGATTAAGGTATTTTTATTCTTATAACGTTGTTGGAAAAGGTTTTTATTGAACCAGTGTCCTGCCCAGGCTGTACCAATGCCTACCGCGGCCCCGGCCAGTACATCACTTGGATAATGTTTGCCCAGGTACATCCTGGAGTAACCTACCGATGAGGCCCATACATAGGCGGGCACCGTAACGTACCATTTTTTGTATTGTATGGATAACGTTGTGGCAGTAGCAAAAGCCAAACTGGTATGCCCCGATGGGAAAGATTGGTTATGCGTCATTGAATTAACGAATATTTCGTTTGGATATTTATCGGCAGGGCGTGTACGGTTAACGCTTAATTTGATCAGATGAGTAACCAGTACATTCGCGCCTACAGAGATAAAGGTTTCTGTGGCATTACGTTTTGCTATTTCATCGTTACTTGCCAAACCGTAAATTAATGTACCGAAGGAAGCCGCGCCAATAGCATAGTAAGCGGAGTTACTGGTATTGCGCCAGTAAAGCGAAGTTGGGTGTCTTGGGTTAATACTCTTTAAAATATCAACATCAAGATTCTGAGCAAAGCAATGGGTATAACCAGTAAAGACAAAAACAACAAAATATACTAAAAAAAACTTTTTGCCTTTTATCATCTATTTTATAGAATTGAATTTCAACACATTACCGGGGCTAACTAAATCACCCTCATTTGATATATAAAGGTTAAACTGGTTGTCAAAAGCTATACCCTCGGGTTGGTGAAACTGTGCCGGGTTTAAGGCGTACACATTTTTAACATTCCAATTGGCATCAGCAACTATCAGCATTTTATTAACCGACGAAAGGATATACCACTCATTGGTATTTAAGTTTTTAGCTAAAGCGGATGGACGGAAGACGCCACGCTTTTTACCACTCAGCTGCTCAATAGCTTTTACGTTTATACTGAAACCTCCGGCCGGTTTAACTGTGCCATCCGCCTGTAACTGCAAAATATAACCACTGCTAATCTTATTTTTATCATCGTTGCAATGTTTGCATAATACATATAAGCGGTTTGATTTTTCATCGGCATACATGCCTTCATACTCCCCTGCCGGCAAAACATCCTTTAGCTTTTGTACGTTAGGGATTACCTTATTTCGCACCTGGTTAAATGGAAAAGTAAACAATGAACCATCACTGCGCAGCATGATCACATAGTTGTTGCAAATGGCTATGTCTTCATAATCGCCTGATTTGGCAAATCGGCTTTCACTTACTTTCTTATCACCCAATTTTAAATAGTATATTTTGCCATCCTCGTCTTCCTCAGCGTATAAGGAATCGTTTTTACCATGACGAAAATCAATGCCTGATATCTCGGTTAAATTGATGTGCATATTATACTTAGTAGGTTTACTGAGGTCGTATCCCTTAAGATTGCTACTTACTTCGGGCTTGTTTTTACAGGATATATTTAAAAGTATACCGGCAGAAACAAGCAATACAGTTATTAATGTAATGGCTTTACGCATAGCTTTATCAATTTTAAACCCTGTCATATATATTTTGCTGTAAAAGTTCATATATAGCCCGTTGTGACTGTATCAAAGGCTCATGCCTTTCAATTTCAACATTTTGCAGCTGGTCATTTAAATTTACAGCCTGCACATTATCTTTTAATTGCAGATCGATAATATCGGTGATCTCTCTCCTGATCTCCTGATCATAAACCGGAAAGCATACTTCAATACGTCTATAAATATTGCGGTTCATCCAATCTGCTGAACCGAGAAAAACTTCGGGAGTATTGTTGTTGTTAAAAATAAATATCCTGCCATGCTCCAGGTAACGGTCAACAATGCGACGCACGGTAATGTTTTCGCTCATGCCCTTTACCCCCGGTATAATACAGCATATACTACGCACTATGAGCGATATTTTAACTCCGGCTTGTGATGCTTCGTACAACTTGGATATTAATATCCGTTCTTCCAGATTGTTCAGTTTAATGGTAATTGCCGCCGGCAATCCCTGTTTAGCGTTTTTAATTTCACGGTCAATCAGTTCTAAAAAACGCTGTTGTAAATTAAACTGGGCAACCAGCAAATGTTTAAAATCAATGGGGTACCCATCAGATGTTTTTGCTTTTTTGGCCAGGAAAATAAACAGCAGTTCCATTTCGCGCAGTATTAACGGATTGGCGGTCATTAAAATATGATCGGTATAAAAAGCCGCGGTACTTTCATTAAAATTACCCGTAGCCAGCAATCCTGAATAGATTACGCGACCATTAACCAGTCTTTTAACCAATGCAATTTTGGCATGTACTTTTAAGGCTTTATCACTATAAATGATCTCTACACCAGCCTCTTTCATCTTTTTGGCCCATTTAATGTTGTTAGCCTCATCAAACCTGGCCTTAAGTTCAACCATTACTCTTACCTTTTTTCCATTGCTGGCAGCGCTGATTAGGGCATTTACAATGCGTGAGTCGCTGGCAACACGGTAAAGGGTTACAAATACTTCCTGTACATTTACATCGGTAGCAGCCTCATTAAAGAAACGTAATATGCTGTTATATGATTGGTAAGGCGCATGAAAAATACAATCCCGCTTTGCAATGTAATCAAATAATGAACCTTGTTCGGTTAGCCTGCTGTTGGTTATGGGTTGCCATTTGTTGTAGCGCACACCAGGTAAACTAACAGGCAGGCCCATCAAGTCTTTAAGGTTATGATACATCCCCCCTTCTACCACACTTGAGCCTTGTAAACCCAGTTTTTCGGTAATTAAATGCAGGGTTCGTAAAGGTATGCCAGGTTGGTGCAAAAACCGGGTAGCTATACCCATATCCCGTTTTAGCAATTGTTTTTCAATCTGTTCAGACAAATCACCGCGATATTCATCCTTCAGGTCAAGTTCGGCATCACGTGTGATTTTAAAACTATAGCAACCATTTATTTCTTCGTCTTTAAACAACTTATTGAGGTTATACCTGATAATATCATCCAGGAATATAATGTATTGCTCGTCATCAACATTCACACTATAAAAACGGGGCAACTGATTTGACGGAATATTGAGCAATATTGTTCTTTCCTTTGCCTGTTTTAAACCCAGGTTTACTAAAAAGTATAACTTATTGTTTTCAGGAAAGAATTTCTTACCTGTTTCAGACAGGTCAATTGGTTGCAAAAAAGCCATGACCTGACTAAAAAAAAAATCGGTTACTTTATTCTGTATTGCTGCCGGGAGTGGTTCATTAAATAGCAGCTTAACCTTGTTTTCTTTTAACAGTGGAATAAGCCGGCCTGTAAATATTTGCCCAAACCTTTGCTGTTGACCCTCTATGAGCTGCTGGGCTTCCAGCAAAACATCTTCCTTATCATCCTGGGCATGTTTTGACAGCTTGTGCAATGCAAGTATAACAGGCATCCTTACCCGGTAAAATTCGTCAAGGTTAGAAGAATATATAGAAAGAAAATTCACCCTTTCCATTACAGGTATATCCTCCTTTTCGGCTTCCATCAAAATACGTTCATTAAATAGCAGCCAGCTCAGATCCCTGTCAAAAAATGAGTAATTATCCATACAGCAGAAATTTTATTTAGAATTATAATAACGTATCTTATATCAATGATGAAATAAGAAATGCCATTACTGAGAGAATGAGCCCGAACATGAATATATTATATGACACCCGTAGCAACCTGTATTTTTTACCCAGAACAACTCCCTGAGAATAGTTATCACGGATAAGACTGCCGTACAGAAAGTCTTTATCATCCATCATTTTTAACATACCATCACTGTAAGCATCAAGTGACATCCGGTAAAAATTACCAAAGAAAAGCAGGTTCACCGTTTTCTTTTCAATATCATCGGGTGTAAATAAGCCCTGAGGTATTGATGGCCTGGTTGCCAATATTGAAAATATCATGGTGAGCAAACTTACTGTAAGCAACATAAATGTGGGAATGAACAAGTTTGAATGCTCATCAAGCTTACGTAAAACCAAACTGATAATAGCCGATAAGATGATAGAGTTTACCGTGATCATGATGTGGGCCTTATTGTCGGCCATATCACTTAAGCGTTGATGATTAGTTGAGCTTATTCTAAACATGGTTTCAATTCCTCTTTCGGGCCTGTCACTTTTATGTTTTTTTTCATGTTTGTCATGATCATCATGATCAACAAGATCAGCTTTAACAAGACCAACGTCAGCCAGATTTACTTCAGGTACTTCGTTCACTTCAGTTTTTTCTTTAACACCAGCTTGTTTATCTTTTAACTTCTCCAGATTTTTTTGTTTCTGATCATTTAGCAGCAAGCGGCAATAATCAGTAAAATAATTATGCGTTTGCAACAGCTCAATATTAATTGTGCGCCAGGCCTCCTTATCAAATTCCGTATGCTTTATGGCTTCCATTTCCTTACGCATCAGCCTGGTTTTATCGCGAAAATCATCTGTACCCAGGTGAAAAAGATCGGCATCGCACAAAATTTCTTCTAACAGGTTTGTTGGTTTTTGTGGCATCCGCGTGGCCATAATACACGCATTAACCTTATCAATTACAGAAACTTCTATATTAAGCTGCTTTAAAAGGTGGTTTGCAATATCAACACTTTTTGTTTCATGATTATTTTTATCGGTAAAGTAACCGGTATCATGAAACCACGCAGCCGATATTACTATAAAAAAGTCTTCATCACTTAGCTGATAATGATTAGCTACCTGTGTGGCAGCAGCAACAACATCCTTTGTATGCTTTAAATTATGATATATTAGTTCAGGATCATGATGTACATCAAAATACGATATTACATAATGCTTAACCTCGTCTAACAACTGTTGAAATTTCATGGTAGCTTTTTATGGTTAAAGTAGACAAATTTATTCTAAAAATCTTTAATTACAGCCAGAAATGGCTTAAACCCTTAATTATTATTAAAGTTTAACACTCCAAATTAACATTCAAATAGTTAGGTGTTTTATTTAGAAATAATGAACAAACAAGGAATGGTTAAATCAAGCTTATAAACTTTTAGATTCTTCAACCAGGTTTTCAGGTCCTTCATAACTGTAATTATAAGGCGGATAAGGAACTATGAAAGTATCCTTAACTCTTGTAGATATTCTGAAATAAGGTATCCAGATGGCCGCAGTAATACATATACGGATCAAAGTATATAAAGCTTTTTGCGAAATCAGATCGTTATGAAGTGGTAAAGCTACAAGGTAATCAATCAATAAAAATGTTACATTAAACAAAAGATAACCAATTATGGCTTTAGGAAATATATCACGTTTGTTTAAGAGCAATATCAGGCAAAACACAGCGTAACACATTAATATGATGTTTCCAGCTGTTTCAAACGCTATTATTATTTTAAAATTAAGATCGAGTTTATCCGTTGTGTGTAAATTCCATGTCTTTAAATTAAAATAGTCATTAGTAAACAGTGATATAACTACATTTAAAGGAGTTAAGGCAAGACCAATGGCAATCAATATAAGCCAGCCGCCAATTGGTGTAAATGTAGCGCCATAACTAAAAACAATGCCTGGAGTTTCGCGCTGGTAGATCCAAACACCTAAACAGATGAGTCCTACAGTAAGCAAACCAGCAAAAATCACCATAAAGTTATTGGCGTTTGATATTGTTGAGCCATCATTTGGCGTATAAGAAAAGCTATAACTTAAACCACTATCATTCAACTGCTTTATATCATCCTTGAATTCAGAAAGCTTGTCGACAGGGACATAATCTTTAAGATATGCAAACTTATAATTAAGCAACAGGGTATCGCCCGATGAGGTATAATGAGATGCAAACCGATAATAATCCCTACTGATAGTATTCCTTCTTTCGGTGATATCCCAGCTCACAGGCAATATCACCTGTTGGGTATATTCCAGATCATAAGGATAGGAAACTGATACAGGTGTTTTTGTTTGCCCTGTTATAGATGGAAGCTGTTGTGATATACTATTTGCAAAAAGATCAACTACTAATTTATTTGTTGTAGAATCTTTTCTAAAGAAATTATTGATCAGGTAAGTTTCGGTAGTGGTTAGTACATTCTTTTGCAGATCATCAACTACAATAATTGAATCCCTGGCCTCAATTTTTGAATATGTCTTTGAATAATATTCCAAATAGCTTTTCTCTGTTTCGGCCATGCCGGATGATGCCAGCCTACTCCGGATATCATCGGCGTGGTTAAGGGTATAAGTGGTTTTTACCGTAAACAGAACTGGCGATTTAGCATCCTTGATCTTATATATATCCTTATTAATTATTTTGCCGGTTTTTGATGGCGATATGGTTGTAAGTTCAGTATTTCCTGCCTTTAATATCAGTCCTTTGCCATAGTCCGGAAAATAAATATCAGTACCCGAACCACCCTGGTAATCAATAGTAGCATCAATCCAAACTTGTTTCCCGTTAACAGTGGCAACTACAACAGCGTGGTTAAAAGCATTATAGGTTGGTATATATTCTGCAATATGTGCACCACGATCCGCATTTACTAAAACCATGGATGCATCAATATCATTTGCTTTAAGTATTGACACCAATAACAGTGATTTATCTTTACAATCGCCATAACGTTGTTTAAATACCTTTTCAGGTTTATTTGCCTGGTGCGAGTACTGCCCTATCTCGATACCCATATACCTCACCTCGTCCTGAACGGTTTTTACCGCTTCTCTAAAGTATTTTTCCTTATTGCCGCCAGCCATGGTTTTTAGCTGTTTTATACGGTCGGCCAGTTCGCCCTTAATATTTGTGGCTGCCGGGTTTATACCTAATGCCCAGTTAACCACCCCAGCCCAATTATCATATTCACTGATCTGTATATATCCCCTGGCATTGTACCATGCCGGTTGGTTATTATCATCGTGGGCAGCCGATACCTGGAAATCCTCGTATTCATACCGTTTTAAGCCATTACTTTCAGAAATAACCACTTCAGGTACTTTATTAAAAGGCTTGAAATTTAATTTCCTTTGTGATGAAGTGATAATTGCTGTATACTGGTGCGCAATGGGTTGGTACCATTGTAAATAAATATCTTCACAGAACTTATCATTGAATATTGGATTGCGGCCGGTAATGGTATATGCGTACTCTATGCGGTCACCCTTTCTGATGTCGTCAAGGATGCATAGGGCCGAAAAGCTACCCTGGTATATGAAATTCGAAAGATCCTGTTCATCAGCTATTACTTTAAAGGCCGATGTTTTTAACCGGTTAATCGGTTTATTATCCCGCCAGATGGTGATATCATGAAAATCAAGCCGTTCAAAGGCCGGGTCAAAACCTACCGATATTTGAGATGCATTTTGTATACCGGTTTCAGAAACTATCTCTTTTATAACATGATGATAATCTGCCTGTTTTTCTACATGTACCTGCTGTTCAGCAAGGGCGTAAAAAAAGCCTCTTTCAATGGTACGCGAAGATGGCTTTTGATTATAAACTTTACAGGTACTAAGCCAGGTTGGTTTAGCCGATATATGAACGGTTGGTGTGCCGCCTTTAACCTGGTTGTTAACAAATAAAAAACAAACAAATAAGGTGAGGTATATTTTAAAAAGCTTCTGCATACAGGCAATGAAAATAAATAAAGAACCTGACTTTTCTTTTATTTATTTTCATATTATCTATTAAAATCAATTACTTACCATATCATTAAACAACAAAGCCACCTCATTTTGCTGAAGTGGCTTTGTTATCTTTTTTTAATTATAGTACTTATTGCTGACCGCCTAAAACGGGGGCAAATTTTTTCATATAATCTTTTAACTGTGCCTGTACCTTATTATTGATATCAGCTTGTTTACTTTCCTTAGTAAAATCGGCCATACCATTTAGCAATTGCATACTGATCTGCACATCGCGCATGTTTATACTATTTGCATTGTTGGTAAGCAGGTGGTAATTATAATCAAGCTGATCGGTAACGTAATTGTCAATGCTGGTTATCAATTTCTTACCCAGTACCACATCATTCAGCTGAAACGCCAATTGGGCTAAAAATAATTTGCGACCAGCAACATCTATATAGGGAGTTATATCTGGCATTTCCTGGTCATATTTATGAATAACCTTTAATGCCAGGTCATTATGACCTTCTTCCATCAGGTTTTGCGCCAGATCAATAAAAGTAGATGTCATTACCGGATAAAACATGGAGGTTGATTCATGGTCAAGGTAACGGGCATTTTTAAAATTACCGAATTTAAACTTGTTCATGATATTATTATACATCACCATGGTATTTGTTTTACCTAACTGATCACGTTTGGTAGTATCCTTTTCAAATGGGATTAAACGGTAAGTAAACCCTTCTTTATACAGGTAAGGTTGTAAACCAATAAGGTTATCATTCCCAATTGTAGTAGTAAAACAAATTGGTCTTTTCCAATGATTATGTGCCAGTATATCAAGCATGGCCAGGTTATCTTTAGTAACATAGTTGGAGGTAAATTTCCACTCCATGCTTTTGGTAAGCTTACTTTTTTGATCAGGTGTAACTACACCGTTCTTTACTACTTCATCAGGGTTTATGGTAATTTTAAAATTCTTGGTAGGCAGGTAATTACCATAATCGCCACTTTGGTATTGCACCTGTGCGGCCTTATCATCTGACGATATAAAATCAAATATTTCTTTCACCTCAACAGGGCCAGGTATTTTCCTGTCGCTGTAATATATAACATCCCTCACCCCTTCTTTATACTTATCATAAGGCATAGTAATGGGTAACGGAGCCGACTGATTCATTTTTCCCTGCATCTGACGTATGTACCAATCACCTGTAAAAAGGCTCAGGTTAACAATGCGCACATCGGGTCTTATGCCTTCTACTTCCTGGTCATACCATAACGAATAGGTATCATTATCGCCATAGGTAAATAAAATAGCATTAGGCGGGCACGAGATCAGGTAATTATAGGCCATATCATGTGCTGTCCACTTGGTTGACCGGTCATGGGCTTTCCATTCCTTACTGGCAAGCAGTACCGGTGCCAGCAACAGGCAAACGCCAATTGATCCTATTGCTGCAATCTTTGGGTTGATATACTTACGCGCAAATTCAGCAATAGCAATTACACCAAACCCTATCCAAATGGCAAAGGCGTAAAAGGAGCCGACGTAGGAATAATCGCGCTCTCGCGGCTGTACCGAGGGTTGGTTAACATATAATACAATGGCAAGCCCGGTGAAAAAGAACAGCAATAAAACAACCAGTGCATCCTTCTTTTTACGATTAAGATGATAGAAAGCTCCTATTAAACCTAAAATTAAAGGCAATGCATATAATGGTGTATAGGTTGTACCGTTAACCACTGATTTAGGTAAGTTTTTATCAAAAAGACCAGTTGTCCAGTTACCATCAATGCCTTCGGTGTTTGTTTGCCCATCGGCATCACTATACCGGCCTACAAAATTCCAAAAGAAATATCGCCAGTACATCTGGTACATTTGCCAGCTAAACATCCACTTCATGTTATCAGTAAAGGTTGGCGCTTGTCCATCGGGAATGTGCAACCAATCTTTATAAAACTGAACGTCTTGTGGTTCGGTACTGTACATACGCGGCAGGAAGGTAGTGTGACTGTATACACTTTCTACTTTGCGGCCTGCATTTTCATATTGTGTTTTTCCTTTACGGTAAATAATGCTGCCTTCTTTTTGATCGGTAATGGTGGCATCATAAAAAGGTCCGGTCAATAAAGGGTTTTCACCATACTGAATACGGTTTAAATAGCCGTAAAGTGTAAATGCGTTATCGGGATGAGAGTTATTCAGGTTGGTATTTGCGGTGGCCCTGATAGGAATATATGCAAAAGAACCATATCCAAAATAAATAAAAGCTATGCACAACAGTGCCAGGTTAAGTACTGGTTTCCTGGCACGAATGCTATATACTATACCGGCTACCAATACCGCAACAATTAACAATATAAAGAAAAACGCACCGGTGCCAAAGCCAAGACCAAGCGAGTTTACAAAGAACAGATCAAAATAAGCAGCAAATTTTATGGTATAGCCTCTTATACCATACTGCACTATACCCAATATAACAATACCTGCTAAGAATGCCAGGATACCATTTTTTGTATTGACCTTTTTACTCCTCCTGAAAAAGTAAACCATAGCTATTGCAGGAATTGTTAATAAGTTTAATAAATGGATACCTATGGATAGGCCCATAACATAGGCAATAAAAATCAGCCATTTATCAGAACCTTTCTCATCGGCATGGGCATCCCATTTTAAAATGGCCCAAAATACTATGGCTGTGCACATTGACGACAAAGCAAATACGATGGTTTCAACAGCCGAAAACCAAAATGTATCAGTATAAGTAAAGGCCAATGCACCAACAAGGCCAGCCCCCATAATAAGGATAAGATTTGACTGATCTACAACATCATCACGCTTATTAAGCAGCATTTTTTTAGCCAGTGCGGTTATGGTCCAAAACAGGAACATAATAGTTGCCCCGCTGGCTATTGCCGAACCCATGTTGGTATAATATGGCACTTTTGTATTATCGCCAAATGAGAGTAGCGAAAACAACTTGCCAAGCATGGCAAATACGGGGTACCCAGGTTGGTGGGCTACCTGTAAACGGTAGGCACATGAAATAAATTCGCCGCAATCCCAAAAACTTACGGATGGCTCTAAAGTTAAAATATAGGTAACAGAAGCTATAACAAAGCAAAGCCAGCCTAAAAGGTTATTGATTTTTTTGTATTGCATTTATAATATGATATAGTATGATTTTATCGCGCGGGCAAATATCAGGATTTTTATAACTTATTTAAAAAAAACAGTTTCATGCAAACAAATTTAACATTAATTAACTTTTAAGATCATTTAACATCTTATTGATCAGTAAAACCTCAGGATTATTATAACCTAAACACGTGCAACGAAATTTTTATCTTACCATAAATAATACTTACTTTGCTCCGATGCAGAAACTCTACTTTTTTCGCTTTATAAAATTATTTTTGCTAACTGGATTCATTTTATTTTCAGCGCAACTAACTAATGCACAGTCTGTTTATTTGCCCGACTCCTACCAGCTTTATCAAAAATTCAATGCAGATATTTATAGTACCAAAAGCTCATTTCATACTTCTTTGCGCCCTTTTTTAATTGATAGTTCAATAAATCGCACTTATGATTCGGTTATGAATGTTGGGGTAAGCAGCAACAATAAAAGCTGGCTAATGCGTAAATTGTTCAATGAGCATTTATTTGATGTAAAAACTAAAGATTATACTTTTTATGGTGATATCATCCTTGATCTTTTAACCGGAAGGGAATTTACCGCCCATAGAACACCTAATTTAAATACACGCGGCTACCAGTTTGGTGGAACTGTAGGCACTAAATTTTCATTTTACACCAGTGGTTTTGAAAACCAAGGCACATTCCCCAATTATTATAATGATCTTGTTAATGCCAATGGTTTTGTACCAGGACAGGCTTATGCCCGGCATTATAATGGCCTGGCCCAGATTAGCCAGGATTGGTCATATGTTACTGCAACTGTCTCTTATACTCCTATAAAACAGCTTAACATTACTTTAGGGCAGGATAAAATGTTTATAGGCGATGGATATCGCTCCCTGTTGTTATCAGATTATGCAGCTAATATGCCTTTATTACGGGTTACAGCAAACTTCGGAAAGTTACAGTATATGATGGCATGGACATACCTTGAGGATATAAAAGAGAAGAAATTCGATACTTTTGGCAGTAATCGCCGTAAATGGGCGCTTTTCCATTATTTAGACTGGAATGTAAGCAACAGGTTATCATTTGGTTTCTTTAACGCGCTTATTACTCCCGAAGCTGATGCACAGGGAAACAGGCGCGGTTTTGATGTAAACTTTATTAACCCAATCCTGTTTTCAAGCTCTTTGGGTTCATCAGCTTCTCCTAAAGACAACGTTTTTATGGGTTTCACAGGCAAGTATAAAATATTTGATAAAACAGCCATTTACGGACAATTGATGCTTGACAGGTTTAAAGCCAGCAATTTCTTTTCTGGTAATAATACTGATAATACCAATGGCGTACAGTTGGGTATTCGTGGGGCTGATATATTTAAAGTTAACCGGCTTAATTACCTTTTTGAATTTAATACCGTTAAACCGTATACTTATTCAAGCACCCAACCACTTGATAGTTATACTTTCTTTGGCGATCCGCTGGCCCATCCGTTTGGCGCAAACTTCAGAGAGTTTTTAGGCATCGTAAACTATTCGCTTGGCCGTTTTGATTTTCAGGGCCAGTTTGATTATGGAAAATATGGACTTGACGCTGCCAAAACAGATAACAATGGAAAGCTGATAAACAAACCGTACCCGGCAACACCCAACCCAGTACCTGTTATAGGTCAGGGCTTAAGCACACAACTTTATTACACCGAGGGTACGGTATCATTCCTTATCAACCCCAAGTATAACTTACGTATTGAACTTAGCGGCCTTTACAGGCAGGAAAAAAACGTGCAGAGCGACACAAAAACCACAATGGTTACTTTCGGCTTAAGGAGTTCGTTCAGAAATTTATATCACGATTTTTAAGTTAAGGCTGCCGGGTTATAATTTCAATGCATCAACAATATGTTTTATTAACTCAGCTTCGATAAACGGTTTGGTAACAAAGCCCGAGAATCCTTTTTTTGAAAGCTTTTCGGTTTCTGATAGTTTGGCGTTACCACTGATGGCAATTACCGGCACTTCACTTAATGGCGCTTTTGATTGCCTTATTGCTGCAATAAGTTCATGCCCATTCATAGTGGGCATCTGAATATCAGTTAATACTACGTTTATGGTTTCTTTAGTTAAAATGTCCAATGCTTCCTTTCCGTTAAATGCCTGGTAAAACTTGATATTCCATTTGCTGGTCATCATCTTCAGGAACATTAAACTTAGTTCATTATCATCAACAGCCAGGATACTTATTCCGTTAAGCAACGATAATGGGTCATCGATTTTTTGTTTATCTATAAAGTAATTAATGTTTTTACCCTCCTCATAAGGAATGCAAAAGCTAAAAGTACTGCCCTTACCCGCATTGCTTTTTACACTAATCTGCCCTTTTTGCAACAGAACAAGCTGTTTGCAAATATAAAGCCCAAGGCCTGTCCCCGTTTGGCCCTTAGCAGAGTTGGTTTGATAATATTTTGAGAAAAGATTTACCTGCTGTTCTAAACTAATCCCAGCCCCCGTGTCAACGATATCAACCTTTAACCTATGCTCGTCATTTAGTGATGTAAGGCTTGCATTTACTGTAATACTACCTGTACTGGTATATTTAATGGCATTACTGAGCAGGTTAACCATAATTTGTTTAAGCCTGAAACTATCTCCTAAAATCAAAGCTCCCCTATTGCCCTCAAAGTTATAATCAAGATCGAGTTGCTTTTTGGTGGCGCTAAATTCCATGCTTTCAATAACCTCTTTTAATACAAAATCAGCATTAAACGGATCTTTATTGATCTTAAATTCACTATTCTCCATTTTCGCGGCATCCAGCGTATCATTCAGTGTACGCAGCAGCATATCAGAAGACAACCTGATAGAACCCAGCATATCGGCCTGGCGGGGAGATAGCTGAGTTTGACTGAATATATACAGGAAACCCTTAATGGCAGTAAGCGGATTGCGTATTTCATGGCTCATATGTTGCAACAGATCCATTTTTTGCTGAGCTATAGTTACCGACCGTTCATTTTCCTGGAGTAAAAGTGTTTCAGATACGCCAAGCTTAAGTATAAATACAATAAGCAAAGCCGCAAATATCAATACTAAAAAAAGGGCTGCCAGGTAAAAGTTATTTAGCAATGCCGTTGTTTCCTGATAGTTTTTAAAGGTCATCCCTTTAAATTCATTCGCTATACCGTAATTAATCTCCTTAATATCATTTATAATACTTTCCAGCTCATTCCTGATACTTACGTTAAGCGAAATCAGTTCTTTTTGTGTTGTAAGCAGCGCTGTGTTTCGTTGTTGCAGCTGCTTTAACTTTTGGTCGTAGATCCTTTTATCCCTGTAAGCAATATTGCGAGTGGTTGAATCAACTACATGGCTTGTACGGTTATGATTAACCTCAATAATATTTGTAGATGAGGCATTGCCATTTTTATTGGAGATAGCATCTTTTATCCTTGCAAAAAAGCCCTTTTTCTTAGCTACGGTGCTTTTCCTTATGGTGTCTGTTTTGCTCTCAACAGTTTTTTTACTGGGGCTGTTATCTATGCTAATATGGGTTGAATTTTTATTAGCAAGGGTATTATAATCGGCATAAACGGTAAGCAGGGAATCAAAATTATGTTTAAGTGAATACAACCTGGCCGACAGTTGTACTTTTTTATTATGCCAGTACTGTACCTTTTTGTGTTGTACCGAGGTTAAACTCAGCGTATCGGCATGTTCCCTAAGCAGGGTATCTATCTCATCAAAAGCTTGAGATAATTTTGTTTTATAGGCTTTACTTATTGCGCCATCGGTGTTTAATAATGACTCTTGAAAGTCGTCCTCTGCCTCATGTAATAGTAACAGGGCTTGTTGTGGTTTTGACTGATCATATTCCACATTGCGCGCTAATTTAGAGATGTTTTGCAGTTTATGGGAGATAGAATCCCGAACAAAAAGGGCTGCTATGGCCAAAATAATAACGAATGCTAAAAATGCCAGCAGGATTTTTCTTGAAATTTTTTGAGTATACGTCGATTTCATTAAAGCGGTTAGCTAAAAGAGTACAATGATGATAGTCATCATGAAATTAAGGGGCAATAATAGTATTTAATAAAGTCAGAATCATATATTTTAACCTTACTGTAATGATGAGTTTAAAATATAAACGATTAAATAAATAATTAAACTTAACGAAAGTTTCACATCAGGAGGTGGGTCTGATATGCAGTTAAATAATATTGCATATTAGCGTTTTTTTGATTTGACGATATAAAGTATAGCAAGGTAAAATTTAAAGACTTCTTCACTAAAACCGTAAAGAGCGGAGTTAGCAGTGTTTAACATGAAGTGATTTGAATATTTAAAGGAAAAATTATTAAGCAGGCAGTTCAAAGAATACTAAAATCAATTATATATTATTAAATATGATAACTGGTCATACACCATTCAATGCATAAAAACGAATGTTTAACAGATTTGATAAACATTCGTTTTAGTTCTTATTCTATTTTCTTTCCAAAACATAACGCCAAACAATTGCACTCAGCGCAGCACCTAATATAGGAGCAACAATAAACAACCATAGCTGACTAATGGCAGCACCACCAACCAGTAATGCCGGGCCAATACTGCGCGCCGGATTTACGGATACACCAGTAACCGGTATGCCTACTATATGTATAAGCACTAAGCTTAAACCTATTGCTAAACCGGCAAAACCACCATGTATATTTTTTGTAGAAGTTGAGCCAAATATCACCAGAAGAAATATAAATGTAAAAATAGTTTCGGCAACAAACCCTGATAGTAAATTGTAATGCGCCGGCGAAAAAGCATCATAGCCATTTTGACCTAAACCATTAGCAGCAACACTATACCCATCTTTACCTGATGCAATAAGCAATAGGATACCGGCTCCTGCAATGGCTCCCAATACCTGAGCAATAATGTAAATCACGGCTTCGCTTGCTTTCATCCTACCTGATATAACCATACCAATAGAAATAGCCGGGTTAATATGACAACCAGATATATGACCAATTGCATAAGCCATTGCCACAACAGACAAACCGAAAGCGAAAGCTATACCCAAAAGACCTACGCCGGTTGTACCGTTTGCTCCTGCAATTACCGCGCTGCCGCAGCCCATTAAAACTAATACGAGCGTACCAAAAAGCTCAGCTGAAAATTTGGAGAAGGTGTTTGTTTCCATAGTGAAATTGAATTAAATAAAAGGATTAGATGAAGTATGATCAAACTATTGTTGATTTTAAACTAAGGATAAGCCATATCATAACTTTATAACATGAACAATCAGGCCGAAAATCCTAATCAAATAAAATGAGTTTTAAACCGAATGTGGAGTAGTTTCGATAGATAGCTATATAATATCGACAGAAAGGCAAAAGAGTTGGATAGAATTTAAAATTGTTAAAACCACTTATCAATAAATTTTTTAAATGATTCCTTGTATTGTTCACTAACCGGGATCAATGTTTTTCCTACCCTAACGGTATTTTTAGTGATAGTATCGATCTTATCAAGCGATACAATGAACGAACGATGTACACGCATGAAGGAATTTACGGTTAGTTTTTCCTCAAGGCTTTTCATGGTAGTAAGTGATTTTATGTAATTATCGCTATTAGCTACATAAACTTTCACATAGTCTTTAAACCCTTCAAAATAAAGAATGTTCTTTAAATAAACTTTTACCAGTTCATACTCCACCCTTAAAAAAATAAAATCATTTTCAGTATACCCGGTTACACCAGGAAGTGGTTTAATATTATTCTCAATATCAGCTTTAGCCTTATAGGCGGCTTTAATAAAGGCTTCGTACTCAATGGGTTTAAGTAGATAATCAAGAGCATTAACTTTATACCCTTCCAGGGCAAAACGTTCAAAGCCTGTGGTAAAAATAATACGCGGGGCCTCGGTACCTTTTCTATTGTTAATTATCCGGGCTAATTCCATACCACTAATGCCCGGCATATTAATATCAAGGAAAACGAGTTTCAGGTTTTGGTTTTCAATGGCTATTAACGCATCGGCAGGATTAGTATGAAATGATAGTAAGTTTAAAAAGGGCGTTTGGACAACAAGACTGCGAAGATGGGAAAGCACCATCTCGTCATCGTCAACAATCATACAGTCTATTGGCATCGGTTTAAAAATAAGCAATAAAGGTGTTTGATCTTATTATGCAAATTAACCATTATATTATAAAATTCATGGTAATTTTTAAATTATAACAACTTCCTTACAAGTTTGATCCAACAAAATCCAATTCAAATGGTAGTTACCATTAACTCCCCCTTTACACAGGATCAACAACTTATAAGAATAACAAGATATGAATATTATTTTAAATCAATACTTAAAAATAACCATATATATAAGATTTAACCCCTCACGCCCGGGGTTTATCAAATGATCTAAAACAAAAATGATCTGCTCCTTTTAAAAAGCGGATCATTTTTGTTTTTATAGTGTACTTTTAATAACCATTATTTTGAATAAGTACCGGCGCGTTTCTGTCAATTTCGTTTTGTGGTATTGGCCAAAAATCAAAATTATCTTTATAAATAGTTTTTACTGCCGGAGTTAACGGATTTTGTATAAAGCCATTTAGCTTCTGCTTGGCAAGGCCCCATCTACGCAGATCAAAATAACGCAACCCCTCTAACGCAAATTCAACTCTTCTTTCGTGTTGAATGCGTGCGCGCATGTCTGCCTGATTAAGATTGGCAGGTAGTGGCGGCATATTAATACCCGGGCGGGCACGAACTTCATTCACCTGCTGATAAACGCTGGCATCGGGCCCTGATGCTTCATTTTGAGCTTCGGCATACATTAGTTTAATATCAGCGTATCGCAGCCATACATAATCCTGATCATCAAGCATACCCGGCTGCGGATTTACATTTTTGGGATCGAGCCATTTTTTTCCCGGATAAAAACCCTGGGTCCAGTTGTTTACACCCGGGGTTCCAACTGTATTCGGGAACGGCCAGCCTTTTGCGGGGGTATCACCCGGGAAGAAAAAGGTCATCGTTTTCCGCGGATCATTGGCCTCATACTCATTGATCATATCCTGTGTGCCCTGCAAATCTTTATACCCGGCGCCTATGATTGCAATGGTGATCGGGAAATTATGCGGTGCAGCCGGAGCCTGAAACTGTACCGAAAACATAATTTCGGGGCTGGAGCTTTGATCGGGTTTATAAAAGTTGGCCGGATAGTTAGCGTTTAGAGAAAATAAACCACCGTCAATAATGGTTTTGGCCAGGGCGGCTGCTTCTGCATATTTTTTCTCAAACAACAATACCCTTACCTTTATCCCCTGTGCCGAAGCCCTTACCGCGTGGCCCGTATTGTATTTTGCGTTTGGCAGTGATGCAATGGCCTGGTCAAGATCACTTTCTATCAACTTTAAAACATCGGTTCTTGCTGATTTTGATACCTTATTTTTAAAATCAACGGTCACCGGATCGGCAGTTACTATAGGAACGTTACCATAGGTTTCGGCCAGTAAAAAATAATTAAACGCGCGTAAAAAGTAAGCCTCACCCTTATATTGATTTAACTTGTCGCCGGTTAATACTTTGCTTACATTAACTAAAAAGCTGTTGGTTGCAGCTATACCTATGTAAGCGTTTGCATATAAGCTTTGGCTGTTATCAGTCGGGAACCCTCCTATAGTAGATGTAAGACCGGCGATAAGTGATTGTTGCGAACTACCCTGATTATTTTGACTGTAGGAATTATCGCTGAAATTTTCCCACCACATGGGTGCATATTCGGTAATTTGACCGTTTTGCGCGTATAGTGTTCCATAAAGGCCGGTAAGCGCCAGATCGGCATCAGCAGCTGTTTTCCAAAAGTTGTTTGTTGATAGCTTATCAGGAGGCGTAACATCCAATTTTTTGCATGATGTTATAAAAAACACTGCTGCTATAAATATGATTATGTTTGTTTTCATTTGCTTTTAAATTGAAATTAAAATTGAACAGATGCACCAAACGTGTAAGTGCGGTTTTGCGGATAATTGGCAAAGCCATACCAGGCATCGGGTTTATTGGTGATGTCCTGCCTTTCAGGGTCAGTGGGCTGTTTAAGTGGGGTAAAG
Source organism: Mucilaginibacter lappiensis (assembly GCF_050433765.1). Lineage (GTDB taxonomy): Bacteria > Bacteroidota > Bacteroidia > Sphingobacteriales > Sphingobacteriaceae > Mucilaginibacter > Mucilaginibacter lappiensis_A. Next base: position 761,210 of record NZ_JBNPWP010000001.1, read on the forward strand.
AGTACCAGATTATCAACCGAACCAAATACCCTAAGCGAATTAACGCCTTTGATCATCCTTTTAGGGAAGGTATAACCTATCTGTAAATTTTTAATGCGCATAAAGCTGGCATTATATAAATGATAGGTTGATTGTACATTGGTGATTTTGGGGTAACCATAAAAACCCAGATAAATTTTAGGCATCGTGGTTGATGGGTTCTCCGGTGTCCATCTGTTTAACCAGTCAACAGTAGGCATAGCTCCCTGTGCAAACGGATCTACACCCCATTTGTACAAATAAAGTTTATTACCGTATGAGCCATATAGCTGTACACTGGCGTCAAAATTACCCCAGGTTGCTCCCATGGTATAGGAATATTCAAACTTGGGATATTGTCCGGGTATAATACTGCGGTCATTGGCATCTACTTTTCCATCGCCATTAACGTCTTTGTATTTAATATCCCCTGGGGTTGGGACACCGCCTAAAGACGACTGATCCGGTGAGTTATTGATCTCGGCCTGGCTCTGGAAAATGCCATCCATAGTTTGTAAATAGAATGAGCTAACCGGGTATCCGTTTCGCATAATGGTTTGCCCGTCAGGCCCCCCTATTTCATCAGCTCCAAATGATACCAGTTTGTTACGATATAATTGCAGGTTAGCCACGGCATAATAGCTGAATTTTTCGGATATGCGGTCCTGATAGCGTAAACTAAACTCAAAGCCTTTATTGCTTACAGCTCCATTATTAACAACCGGAGCATTTACACCAAGGGCCAGGGGAACCTGTGATTGCCGTAAAATGTTATAGGTGTACTTATTAAACCAGTCAAAGGTAAAAGTCAGTTTGTTTTTAAATGCCACCAGATCAAAACCCAGATCTGTCATCCGGGTGGTTTCCCAGGTCAGGTTGGGATCAACCAGGGCGCCGGGTATAAAACCTGAAGAAACACTTCCGGCAAATGCGTATGTGTTTTGATTAAGGATAGGTTGATATGGATAAGGAACATTACCATTAGTTGTATTTATGTTCTGATTACCTAAACGGCCCCATGAACCACGTAGTTTCAGATCATTTATCCAACTTACATCTTTTAAAAAGTTTTCTTTAGAGATGCGCCATCCGGCCGAGAACGATTGATATAAACCCCAGCGGCTATGGCTCGGCAAACGTGATGTACCGTCATAGCGTACACTTGCTCCCAGCAGGTATTTATCCTCAAAATTATAATTCACATTTCCGTAAAGTGAGTGAATGATCCATTGGGCAGATGTACCATCGTTAGTTTGATTGTTTGCCGACCCGGCATTCAATTCCTGAAGGTCATTTGTAGGATACCCGATGCGGTAAGCATTAACATTACTTACATTATCTACCTCCTGTTGTACACCACCCAAAATGGTCAGGTCATGCTTGCCCAGCATTTTATGGAAATTCAACTGACTATAAATAGTAGAATGCGTTTCATCATTATTATTCACCGATAAACCGGGGGTACCTACATCAGCATTATGGCTAAAAGAAAGATCGCTGTAATAATAGGTTGGTATAGTTGGCCGGAATGTTTTGTTTTTATTATAGCTAAAGCTCACTCCAGCTCGGTTTTCCCATTTCAAACCATCAAGAATATCTACATCCAATGATATATTACCCTGCCCGTAATAATTAGGGTTATGTGTAAGTATCTGGGAGGCCAATACGGGGTTTTTATTTCCAAGTTCTTTATCATAAGCTTTACTAATCCATAAACCATCGGCTGTTTGAGCCGGATATAGCGGTGATTGGGACAATGTGGATATATAAAGATCGGTACTGTTTACAAAAGAGTAATTCCTGTCGCCATAGCGGATTTGAATATTTGTACCCAGGGTAACTCGCTTGTTTATTTTTGAACTAAGGCCCAGATCAACGGTATACTTTTTATACTCAAAACCGCGCATGCTACCTGGCTGGTTGGTATAACCCAAACCCAGGCTATATGTGGTACTTTCATTACCACCACTCAGGTTTAAGTAATGATTTTGCACCACTGCTGTTTTAAACATATCCTTCAACCAGTCATGATTCGGGTATTTGACACGGTCAGTAGCATTTTTATACAGATCAATCTGATCCTGTGTATATATGGGTGCGTTTCCGGCGTTTGCTTCGGCCTCATTTAATAACTCCATGTACTGAGCCGAATTGGTTATCAGTTCAGGCAGCCTGGTTGCACTGGCAAATCCTACGTTATAGTTATAGGCAAGTCTAAAACCGCCTGCTTTGCCCTTTTTGGTTTTAACTACCAACACACCATTTGCGCCCTGCGAACCATATATGGCAGCAGCAGCGGCGTCTTTTAGTACGGTTACCGATTCTATGTCATTAGGATTAATTATTCCAAGATTACCGGGTATCCCATCAACAATAACCAGCGGATTATTACCCGCACTACTAAAGGTACCTACCCCCCTGATACGCAGCTGCACATTTTCGTTACCCGGTTCGCCAGAATTTTGAATAACCGATAAACCCGGTAGTTGCCCTTGCAGTAAGGAAGTAGCATCAGTTGCCACCCTTTTGGTCATGTCTTCGCCCTTAACCGAAACAATGGCGCTCGTCAGCGTATGTTTACTCTGGGTGCTATACCCGGTAACTACAACTTCGCTTAAGCCCTGATTATCTTCAAGGAGCGTAACATTAATTACACTTTTTCCATCAATGGCTATTTCTTGCTTCGCAAAACCTATAAAACTAAATACCAATATGCCGTTCCCATCCGGCACATTCAGGCTGAACGCGCCATCAACATCACTCACGGTACCCGTTTTGGAACCTTTTAGTTGTATGGAAACACCCGGAAGCGGAACACCTTTCTTATCCGTAACCTTCCCCTTAATATTCAAGATCTCTACGCTTTCGGGCAAAGGTTTTGACTTTATGGTTATCGTTTTTTTATTGATCAGATAAATAAGCGGCTGATCACTGAAAATTCTCTCAAGTGCCTGTGCAATAGTTGCATTTTTTAAAGATAACGACACCGGCGCAGCCAATTTTATTAATTGCGCGCTATACAGAAAATCGTATCCGCTTTGCTGCTGAAGCGTAAAAAGAACATCCTCTAAAGGAGCTTTCTGTACCTCCAGATTTATTTTTTGAGCATATGAACTCGCACTAACCTGTAGTATGGCTACCATTATTAGGATACAGGTTAATTTCATGATGCGAATAAATTTAAGCAGGACATGGTTATGCCATCTGAACTTTGATTCAGTAAATATTTTATACATTTGAATGTTAGGTTTAATTTATAATTGATTGTTCTCGCAATTGATATGTAGTTAACTAACTCAGCGTAAGCTGATGATCAGGAGCGGTTGGAACGCTCCTGATCTATTTGTTAGATAACCGTTAAACTTTTTTATCAAGTCATAACAATTATCCTCCTTCCTTCAATTTTAAAGTGAATCAATCCAGTTAATTCAAGGCCTTTTAATAATTCATTTATATCTTTATTTTTAGAGTAAGTACCTCCAAATTTTATATTTGACATGTTTCCGCGGTATTCAACGTCAACATCGTACCACCGGCTTATCTGTTTCATGATATCATGAATATCATCTTCTCTGAAAACAAAATATCCCGATTTCCAGGCCATTACCTGGTTTATATTGGCTTTTTTCTTTGCAATTTTTTTGGCAGAACGATCAGCGACTCCCTGTTCGCCTGGAACTAACATGGCAAATGCCACCGTGTTTGATAAACGTACCGAACCTTCGAGCAAAGTGGTTTTTACGCCGCTATCATCCTGATAAGCTTTTACGTTAAAATGTGTTCCTAAAACCTTAACATCCACTTCGTTGGTATGTACAATAAAAGGCATTTGCTTATTTTTTGCTACTTCAAAATAAGCCTCGCCCTTTAAGCTCACCTTCCGATTTGTACCTTTAAAACCAACAGGATAAGTTAATGACGATTCGGAATTTAGCCATACGTTTGTACCATCAGGTAATGTAACTGTGTATTGCCCGCCCCTGGGGATGGTTATGGTATTTAAAGCATTGGCATCCACACCAGCATCTGTTCCATTATCAGTATAGGATAACAAGCCGTTCTTTAATTTTTTTATCGCAGTATTTCCTGATGTAGCCACAACGCCATTCGCGGCGTTATCTAAAACTATATTGGCTCCATTAGCCAGCGTAAGAACCGCAGTTGTAGTACCAGGTTTTATGATGTTATTTTTTGTTTTTTTGATCTCATTTTTAACAATCAGCTTTTGAGGTTGGTTATTAAAAAACAAACTGCCCAATCCTATTGATAAAAGTACCATCGCAGCGGCTGTCCACCACCAGGCCATCTTTACAACCCTGGATTTACTGCCTGATACTGATTGAACGATGCGACCATAAATACTCCTTCTGATCAACTTATCGCCTCTTAATAGCCTGATTTCCTGATCGTCGTGTATTTTAAAATTATCTTTATGCTGCATTAATAATTCTTCTTCCTCAGGAGTACATAAACCCGAAAGGTGTTTTTCATAAAGTAGTATGTATTGCTCAGGAGTCATAAAATTGGTTTTGCTTACTATATATAAAGTGCTGCAAAATCTAATTCAACACACATGATTTTGAAAATATTTTTAAACATTAAAATACATGTGTGGCTGACAATTGTATTTGATAAACATTTCTTATTTTTATCAAACCAATTATGATCAGTCAAGTTACCGATAGTGAATTATGGGACTCCGTTGTCTCAGATAATTCCAGGGCTTTTGTAGTCCTGTACAACAGGTATTGGAAAAAACTCTATAAAACCGCTAATTATTATTTAAAAGATGAAACTGTAGCTGAGGAGATTACACACGATGTATTTGTGGCGTTATGGACAAGGCGTAAATACCTGAAGATCCAAAATTTTCAAAATTACATTCATGTAACTGCCAGGTATCAGGTATTTAAACATTTAAAAGCGGCTAAGATAAACTGTGTAGAATATATTGATCAATTTGCCGAAAGCGATAGCATGGTTGTTTATAACACCGCCGATAGTAAGCTGGGTTATGAAGCCCTTGAATCGGAACTTGCACAAGTATTACTGGAACTGCCCCGCCGCTGTCGGGAAATTTTTTGGTTAAGCCGGGTAGAAAATTTAAGTAATGAAGAAATTGCCAATAAACTTAATATCTCCAAACGTACTGTTGAAAATCAAATTACGTTTGCGCTGAGGTTCCTGAGAATGTCCTATCCTAAACTGCCTTTAGTTTCACTGATGATCCTCATCGTTTTGTTTTTAGCAAAAACCTTTGAGTAAAAAAACATGTTTAACAAAAAGAGCCCGTAATTTATATTTACGGGCTCTTTTTGTTAAATAGGGTTCTGGAATATTACTACCAAAACCTTATATAAATAGCCGATAGCAATAACAGAATAACGACTATCATTATAACTGATGAAGGCTTTAACTTAAACATTGATTTATCTACAACTATTGCTTTGGCATTTACCACCGGGCCGGCCAAACTTATAAATACCATTACAATACAAGTTATAAGGAACGACCAGCTAAGTGATATAAAAAACGGAATTTCATATTGCCCCGCCGCATTTTTAAATGCTGAATACAACATGGTTTCGGGGCCAAACACAGTAACGGCAAACTGATTAAAAAATACTGACGCTGCAAAGCCAACCAATATCCCAATGATGGCGGCTTCGGCAGTGGTTCTTTTCCAAAACATGCCCAGTAAAAATGTAGCAAGTACACCGGGGCTTACAAAGCTTGAATATTTCTGTACAAATGTATATCCTCCTGAACTTCCTATACCCAATACATCGTGCCAGGTAAATGAAACGGCTATCAACAAGCTAAACACGATAGCAAGCCTGCCAATCCAAACCATTTTCCGTTCATTGGCTTCGATATTCAGGTATTTTTTATAAATATCAAGGGTAAAAATGGTGGCGATGCTATTGATTTTACCCGCCAGGGAAGCAACTATGGCTGCGGTTAAAACAGCAAGCGACAACCCCTTAAGTCCCGAAGGTAAAAAAGATAATATGGCCGAATAAGCACCATCTTTACCTCCATTGCCTAATTGAGGTAAATGACCGTGTTTGTATAACACAAAAGCAACAATACCCGGCAGCATAACAATTACCGGCATCAGTATTTTCAGCAAGCTTGCAAACAAAATACCGGTGCGTGCAGTGGTTATATTGGCGCCTAAAGCTCGCTGTGTTATGTATTGGTTACAGCCCCAGTAATTCAAATTACTGATCCACTGCCCTGAAACATACATGGCAAAGCCCGGTAAAATAAGATATTTGGTTATAGTTTCGGTTGATGCCCCTGCAGCTGGTTTTTTAAAGATTAAATGAAAGTGATCGGGGGCATCTTTTAATAGTAAATTAAAGCCGGTAAATACATTGGTTCCAAAACCAAATTTTTCGCTGACAATAGTAAGTGATAGGTAAGTGATAGCCAAACCACCTACTATCAATACGCCAACCTGTATAACATCTGTATAGCCAACAACCCGCATCCCGCCCAGAGCAATAACAGCCCCAAATATAGCCAGGCCTATCATAATTTCATGAAAATATGCCCCACCAAGTAAACCGTTAATGGCTAAAGCACCCAGGTACAAAATAGCGGTTAAGTTGATAAATACATATAAAAGCAACCAGAATATTGACATTACCAAAGCCACGCCACTATTATATCTGTTTTGCAGAAACTGTGGCATGGTAAATATTTTGTTCTTGATATATACCGGCATAAAAAATACAGCCACAATAATTAATGCAGCAGCCCCAACCCATTCATATACAGCTACAGCAATACCAGCAAAAAAACCATCACCGCTCATGCCTATAAATTGTTCGGCCGAGATATTGGACGCGATGATGGATGCACCTATTGCCCACCAGGTGAGCGAGCCCTCTGCAAGGAAAAAGCTGTGTGAACTGGTGTTTGTTTCATTCTTTTTTCGGCGATAAATAAAGTATCCATAGCAAGAAACTATTATGAAATAGGCGAAAAAGACCAGAAGATCGGCCGTAGAAATATGATTCAGCATGAGTATTTTTTTGCAATAGGAAATTTAGGCCATTAATTTTCAGGGCCGGTTCAATTTTTCAAATCTATGAAATAAAATGAATTGGCAAGGCTGCACGAAAATAAACGGCAGCCATACAACAACAATATTATGATATCCTTATTTAAAACTTTAATGTTGACGGCAGGTATTTGGCAACAAGATCTTCATAATACGGACGCAGTTTAGTCCAATCCGGTGGAACCGGGCTCTTGGAATAAAGGTCATAAGGATTAAATAAATCTACTGCTTTAAATAACTGGTGGTCATGAGGGGTCATGAGATGGCTGTAAGCATGCTCCCTGTGCTGCGGATAAAAGGAATGATAGCGAAGCATATATAAGGCCTGCTCAGGCAAATAAGGCTTCATCATGTGATAAATATATTCGTCATGGCCCCAGGTCATGTGTACATTTTCTAAACCGCAATTGGGCTCATAAACGCCGTATTTGGTATTGTAACGCGGGTCGTGATGATCTTTGTTGTCTTTAAAATATTCAGAAAAAACAATCTTATCCGAAAAAGCACATCCCACAGGATAGCTGTCACCTACTACCGCCCATTGTGGCTCGCCGAAAAGGCACAATACTTTGCCCATATCATGGAATAACCCGGTAAGTACCATCCAATCAGGCCGGCCATCGGCACGGATAGCCTCAGAGGTTTGTAGCAGGTGCTGTAACTGATCAAGATCTGTATCAGGATCTGAATCATCTACAAGCTGGTTAAGAAAATCAAAAGCATCCCAAACCGACATTTCTTTTTTATCGAACGATAAATATTGTTCTTTCTTTGCGAGAACAAAATCGTAGGTCTGGTTAATATGTTGCAAACGATAAAATTCACGAACGGAATCTTTTGTTGTGGCCTCATAATCACGGTATGCATCAGTATCTCGCCCTGCGGCTATTGAATCTGCATCCGGATAACGAACTAATAAATCATCTTCCCATTCTTCTATAGAATTTAAAGGGCCTTGATCTGGTGTTCCTGTATTCTTGCTCATAACGTTAAAATTTAAAAGGAGTATAATTGGCAAACAATCCTTTATAGCCAATTTTCATAGCTGTCTTATACAAATTTCTTCATTTTTAAAGTTAAATTCATGAAAAGTACCTGATTTATTTGCTTAAACGTTTACCTAAATTTTTATAGCCCATTAACGTCCTTCCCCCTCTGCCGTAGAGTTTGCAATAGCTATTTTTATTATATTGCTCAACTTTTGTTTTATAAACCAATACAAAATCATGAACATTCATAGTTTCGCAGTAAAAGTCAAATAACAGACTTCTAAAATTTTGAAAAAACCTTTTATCAATGGCCGACGGAACAAAGAGTAATAAAGTAAATATGAAAACACTTGCAAAAGTGTTAAATGTGTCTATCGCAACAATATCCAAAGCGCTTAGGGATAGTCATGATATAGGTGATGAAACAAAACTCAGGGTTATTGAAACTGCCAAACTATTACATTATGTGCCTAACCCTTACGCAAGCAGCCTCCGTAAACGGTCAAGTAATACCATAGCCATTATAATTCCTGAAATTGCGGATAGTTTTTTTAGCCAGGCTATAAATGGTATTGAAAGTATTGTGGATCTGGAAAAATATCATGCCTTAATATATTTAACCCATGACAGTTATGAACGTGAAGCTCAAATGTTTAACGAACTTACCAGTGGGCGGGTCGATGGTATATTAATGTCCGTTGCCAGTAATACCAAAGATACCAGACACATTAAAGAGTTACAGCAGGCTGGTATCCCTATCGTTTTTTTTGACAGGGTTTGCGAGGATGTACCTACCGCAAAGATTAAAACTGATGATTTTAATAGTGCTTACATGGCTACCAGCCATTTGCTTGATCAGGGATGTAAAAATATTTCGCTGGTTACCATTGAAGGTTATCCTTCTATATTACTTGCGCGGGAAGATGGCTATAAAAAGGCATTGGCTGAGCGAAATATAAAACCAGAAGAACATAACATAATTAGTTGCTCCAATAAATACACAAACGAGAATATTGCTGTTTTAAAAAATCACATAGCCAAAGTAAAACCAGATGGCATAATTGCGACGGTTGAGCATTTAGCTACTACTACTTACCTGGCTTGCGAAGAAATGAAGTTAAATATCCCCCAGGATATAAAAGTGGTATGTTTTACTAATCAGATAACCGCGGCTATACTTAATCCTCCGCTTACTACCGTTTTACAACCCGCGTACGATATGGGGCGAAAAGCCGCGGAATTACTGTTTTGGCATTTATCAGGTAAGCCCATCCAAATGGAAAAAGAAACGATTATCTTACCATCCAAACTGGTAGTCAGAGATTCAACCCGGATCTCTGACTAAATCAGTTGGTGTTTGTATTAGTTTTTTTGGGGACTACCGGTCATTGTAAAAGCTAATGTTCCTCCCGCAATAATATCCTGATGCGAGATCAAAAAATCCTTAATAGGCTTTCCATTAAAAGTCACTTCTTTTACATATTTATTTTTGGCTGATAGGTCCTTTGCCTGAATGATCAACTTTTTACCATGTTGCAGGTTCAATACCATATACGGGAACTGTGGGGCGCCAATACTGTAATAACCTGACGCAGGTGCCACCGGATAAAAACCAAGCGTATTGAAAATGTACCATGCCGAAGTTTGGCCGCAATCATCATTGCCATTAATACCAACCGCCGCGTTTCTGAAATTTTGTGATGAGGTATGTTCCCTTACCAATTCCTGTGTTTTCCAGGGCATGCCGCAATAATTAAACAGGTACAGGTAGTGGTGACCGGGTTCATTATCTGCATGGTAATGACCTTCACTAAAGTTTTTGCTTAGTTTATTGGCAAATTTTTTCTCGCCGCCCATTATTTTGATCATGCCGGGCACATCATGCATGGCACCGAAAGTATAGGTCCATTTGGTGCCCTCCGTAAAGCCCGAATCTGGTTTGGCCGAAAAATGACCGTCTGAATTACGGGGAGCCATGAAACCGGTAGCGCTGTTATACACGTTTTGATAGTTTTTACTCCAGGCCATGAGCTGTTTATAATCATCATCTTTCCCTAATCCTTTGGCAACCTGGGCTACAGCGTAGTCGTCAATTGTATATTCAATAGTCCGCGAAACCGATTCTCTTGTTTTATCAACCGGGATATAACCTAATTTATGATAGTTGGTTAAACCACCTCTTGCTTCAAAGCTTGTCCACAGGTCACGGTCGCCCCATCTTTTATGTGTATCACCATCGGGCGCATCGTACGAATCTTTATGCAGCGCTTCATAAGCCAGTTTTGTATTAAAACCACGAAAGCCTTTAACATAAGCATCGGCCACAACAATATCGGCATGGGTACCAATCATAATATTGGTATAGGTAGGATTTGGCCACATCGGCATCCACCCTCCTTCCTTATACATTTGCAGCAGCGACTCTACCATACCATCAACCCGCTGAGGTTGTGTAAGGGTTAATAATGGATGCAAAGCCCTGAAAGTATCCCAAAGCGAATAATCATTGTATGACGAACCACGATGCACCTTATCATCAAAAGCGCTGTAATACCTGCCGTATTCCGAAAACTGACGCGGAAATAACATAGTATGGAACATTGCGGTATAAAAAATAGTTTTTTGTGTTTTGGTTACTCCGCTTACCTGAATAGCCTTTAAAGCTTGCTGCCATTCATTACGTGTTGTTTTAACTATTTTATCAAAATCCCAGCCGGTAATTTCCTTTTTAAGATTGTCCCTTGCCTGATCAATACTGATGAAAGAAGTAGCAACTACTACCTTTATCTCATCATTTGCTTTGGTTCTGAAAGAAATAAAAGCCCCCATTCGTGTACCATACTGGCTCTGGCTGCCTTTGTTGATCACCTGCTTATCCCAGGTGCCATATTTTTTTATCTGTTTATTGAACTTAATAATAAAATAACCTTTAAAATTCTTTAACTCGGGGCCAAGCTGCGCCGATTGCCTGTCTGGATTATAACCGGTTATTTCGTTATTAACGGTATCAACATGAACATACCCCTTTAATTTTTTCATCCGGGAAGTATAATCGTTTGCCCAATCGGTAAGCTCGGGGTTAAGGTTAATGCCCTGTATGATCAGATGTGCCTGATCTGCCTTTGGAAACGTGAACCGGAACATGCCGCAGGTATTGGCACCTGCAATTTCGGCTTTAATTTTATCAGTACCGGTAGTTTTTAACTTTACCGAGTAATAATATGGTTTAGAAATCTCATCCTGATGGTTAAATGACAGCACACGCTGTTTGGGCAAAACCCGGAGGTTGCCTACCTGGGGCATAACAGAAACATAGCCATAATCGCCCATCCAAACGGTGGGCTGGTGGGTGGCGGTAAGTCCGATAACTGAATTATCTTCATACTGGTAAACCATGTAGCTCATTTTGTTTTCGCGGGTTTGCGCAACAAAGTTGGTCATGGCAAACGGTACATTTACACATGGCATAGTACCGCCGCCGCCATTGCCCTCCAACAAACCCTTGCCAAAGCCTTTAATAGCGGTGCCTATGATCGGGTTTACATAATCAACTTCGTCAAGTTGTTTTTTCGAGGCGGCATTTTGAGCATTGCCGTTTCCATAAAAAAAGGTCAGTAATCCTAACAGATAAATACTGCGTTTAAATTGCATGCAAATCATAAATGGTATTTCAATAAGATCATTATTTATCAGGCCTGCATTTCATGTTGTCTGCCCTTTGAGCAGTATTACCATGATCATTAAAAGAAAATATAATTGGTGAATATCTCCTGCAATGAGGCTCTGACAAATCTCTTATTTTTAAGATCATATTCAACAAAAACATTTTCTTTTTTTACTTAATCGATTACCTGTTTTTTGCACAGGTTAGTTTTCCTTCGCTGGCAGTGTTTAATGCCATCTTATTGTCAAAACGATCAGCTAATTCAATAATTAATATTAATTCTATGGAATTAGTAGAATTATTTACATATTTGCATCAGAAAACGTTCTTTATTTCATTTTTGATTATCCAGAAAGACTGAGGGAAAGGCCCTGTGATGTCTTAGCAACCTGTACACATTGTTATAAAGGTGCTAATTCCTATCTGCCATAAAAAAGCAGAAAAGATAATGATACTACACTAATTGCAGCTATAAGCTGTTCATATTACCCTCCCTGTATTTCTGTTTAATTACATCCGTTAACATTTTTATTAACCTGCTTAATTATAGCTGATGCTATTAAATATCATGAACAGAAAACTTTTACTAATAATTTGCTTATTAACATTCACCTGTGCTGCTACATATGCAACCACTTCTGCTGATACAGCCCAAACTGACCGGGGGTATATTGTTAAAGTGGGCGATCAGGCGCCTGACGATTTTGAACTTGTATTAACTGATGGTACCAAAACATCATTAAAACAATTACGCGGCAAAGTAGTAATACTTCAATTTACTGCCAGCTGGTGCAGTGTATGCCGTGAAGAAATGTCCCATTTACAAAAAGATGTATGGGAAGCCTATAAAAATAAAGGCCTGGTACTTATTGGGGTCGACCGGGACGAACCTATTAAAAAGGTACAAAAATTCCATCAGGATATGAAGATCACTTATAATCTTGCACTTGACCCTCAGGCAAATATTTTCGGCAGGTTTGCTAATAAAAAAAGTGGTGTTACCCGTAACGTAGTGATTAACAGGGATGGTCGCATCGTATACCTCACACGGTTGTATGACCCACAGGAATTTGCATCAATGGTTAAAGTTATTGATGCTTTTGTAAACAATAAAAACGCATCAGCAAACTAAAAAAACAAATAAAACAGCGTTTAGCTATGCCTTATAATTCTTGCTTATAGCGGTATAAACAATAACAACGCAATTAATAACAATCTACACTAAATATAACATCAGTACATGGAAACACAAAGTACAATCCTTAACACAAACTACCTTAACATTAATTATTCTACAAAGTTTACCACCTTTAATACCCTGGTTGCCTGTATGCAAAACATGCATTGTTGCTGTTAAAAAACCTTTGTTTAAGCTGTTTCAATACTTGCATTTGATACCCTTAAACAACACTCAACAATCAAAGCCTTTACAACTTTTAGAAGACAATATAAGCAGCTGGATATAATTTACTATTCATAACTACTATTAACTGATCGTCTTTAAATACTGTATCTGGTATCATTAATCATTTCACGATCTATTACCATGCTTAAAAATTACAAATTGTTATTGGCAATACTATTGCCCTTTATTTTCATCCAAACAGTTGCTGCGCAATCTGTTAAAATAAGCGGAGTGGTGACCGCCAAGTCTGACGGACTGCCATTACCCGGTGTAAGTGTTTCTATCAAAGGAACCACTACGGGAGCTCAAACCAATAATGAGGGCAAGTTTACCTTAAACGCCAAAGTGAACGATGTGTTAAGAATTACTTACATTGGCTTTACCCCTAAAGAAATACCAATTACGCAAAATGAAACGGCCCTTCAAATAACGCTCGACGAGCTGGCGAACTCTTTAAACGAGGTGGTTATCACGGCGCTGAATATATCAAAAGATAAAAAGTCATTGGGTTACTCTGTACAGGGATTAAAATCAAAAGATATATCGGAGGCTAAAGAAACCAACCTGGTAAATGCACTGGCCGGAAAAATTGCCGGTGTAAATATCACCAGCAGCCAGGGCGACATGGGCTCGTCACGCATTGTTATCCGTGGCGAAACCTCTATCGCTAATAACAATCAACCCTTATTTGTGATTGATGGTTTGCCTGTTGATAATACCCAACAACTGGGTGTTGGGGGCTCAAGGGACTTTGCCAACCCGATATCTGATATCAATTCTGAAGATATAGAATCAATATCGGTACTTAAAGGCCCTAATGCAGCCGCACTTTACGGTTCTCGTGCTGCCAACGGTGTTATATTAATAAAAACCAAAACCGGAAAAGGTGTTAAAGGCATTGGTGTTACCATCAATTCAAACACATCATTTTCCAGCTTATTGATCCTGCCAGATTATCAAAATCAATACGGACAAGGTTCAAACGGCCAATTCAGCTATGTTGATGGCAAAGGCGGTGGTGTTAATGATGGTGTGGATGAAAGCTGGGGTCCGGCATTGGACGGTGCCCTTATTCCGCAGTTTAATTCAAATGGAAAACCTGTGCCATTTGTAGCACATCCTGATAATGTCCGCAGTTTCTTTAAAACAGGTGTAACTTTAAATAACGGCGTATCGCTGGCCAGTTCGGGCGATAAATACGATTTCCGCCTGTCATACAACAACCTGCATCAAACCGGGGTTATCCCAAATACCTCACAGGGGCGCAATTCATTTTTATTAAACGCAAGCTATAAAATAACGCCGAAGCTAACCTTAACCACTATTGCCAATTATATTAAAGACGATGCCGGTAATTTACCGGGAGCAGGTGGCAGACGGGCTACCAGTACCATGCTGCAATTTACCTGGTTTGGCCGACAAGTTGACGTGAGCCAGTTAAAAAACTACCGCGATGCTAACGGGAATACCTTTAACTGGAACAATAGTTATTATAGCAATCCTTATTTTACGGCTTATGAAAATACTGTTGGCCAAACCCGCAACCGTTTTATAGGCAGTGCCGAACTGAATTATAAAATTATCGATGGGTTATCTGCAAACTTCCGTACCGGTACCGATTATTATAACGACCGCCGCAAGATCAAAATAGCATATGGCACCAATGGTACCCCCTTTGGCTCGTACGAAGAAGATGCCTATGATTTTACCGAAACCAACACCGAGGGCAGGCTGCAGTACACCAAAAAGTTAAATGATGATTTTTCTATTGATGCATTTATAGGTGGTAACATTCAAGTAAACACATCGGAAAACCATGATCAAAAGGCTCCCAAACTGGCAGTAAGTGGATTGTACACTTTGAGTAACTCCCGTGATCCGCTGATTTCATCAAATGCTTTTTATAAATATAAAACATACAGTTATTTTGCTTCCGGCCAAATCGGGTTCAGGAATTATGCTTTTATCAACGTTACAGCCCGTAACGACTGGTCATCTACACTTCCAAAAGAAAACCTGTCTTATTTTTACCCATCTGTAAATGGAAGTTTGGTACTATCCGAAGCGCTGGATATTAAAAGTGACATTTTGAGTTATGCCAAACTTCGCGGCGGTTGGTCAAAAGTAGGTAAAGCTACAGATCCGTATCAGTTAATTAATGCTTATGATTTCACTGCACCTTTCGGTACCAACCCGCAGCAAAACGCCAATAGTGTAGATCTGAACCCTAATCTAAAACCAGAAACAACTACCTCGGCAGAAGCAGGTTTTGAACTGGGCTTTTTTAATGACAGGATTCGTTTGGATGCGAGTGTTTATAACACAAATAGCATTAACCAGATACTGAAAGTTAATGTAAGCCAATCTACAGGATATAACCAAAAACTGATCAATGGTGGCACCATTAATAATAAAGGTTTAGAAGTTCAGTTGGGTTTAACACCTGTAAAACTTAAGGATTTTAGTTGGGACGTAAACGTAAACTATTCGCGCAATAAGAGCAAGGTGGTTTCTTTAGATAAAGAAAATAGGCTGCAAAGCTACATATTAGGATCTGATGGTACCGTACAAATACTGGCCGCAGTAGGGCAACCTTATGGAGCTATTTATGGTAATGCATTTCAACGTAATGCCAGTGGTCAGGTTATTGTAGCCGACGATGGAACACCAGTTATCGATCCTACCCAAAAATACCTTGGTAAGTTTACACCAAGCTGGTTAGGCAGTATCAATAACAGTTTTACGTATAAAGGAATAAACCTAAGCGTATTAGTTGATGCACACATAGGTGGTTCCATTTACTCGGGCACCAACAGCACCGGTACTTATACAGGCGTACTGGCTTCAACTTTACCAGGACGTGGTGCAGCCAATGGCGGTTTAAGTTATACTGTTGGCCAAACCACTTTCAACGATGGTATTATTTTTAACGGTGTAAAGGCTGATGGCAGCAAAAACACCACCGTTTTATCAGCACAGGCTTATTATAAAGCACTAACCAATGCCGATGAGCCATTCGTTTATAGTGCATCATACATCAAATTAAGAGAAGTTAAACTGGGCTATACTATACCGCAAAAATGGGCTAAAAGCATCGGTTTCCAGGGAGCATCATTTGCTGTTGTAGGTCGTAATCTATGGATCATTCACAAAAACGCGCCTAATATCGACCCTGAAACAGCTTTTAACACAGGCAACGGACAAGGTTTGGAGGACCTAACCCTACCTACTGTACGCAACATTGGTTTTAACGTTAACCTTAAATTCTAACAATCATGAAACTTAAATATATATCCATTTTACTATCAGGAACATTGCTGCTATCATTTGCCGCATGCAAAAAAGAACTATCTGATATTAATCAAAACCCGAACGCTACTCAAAATCCGCAGCCAGATTATTTGCTTGCCGGTGCTACTAAAAACATATCTGATACTTACTGGGGCACATCAAATAATATGGATGCAAGCCTCCTTTTTGTACAGTATTGGGCAAAAATACAGTACACTGATCCCGACAGGTATATCTATACAAATACGTCATTTCAAGACTTATGGACTATAGGTTATTCTAAAGGTGTCACCAATCTGAATAAAATTATTGAGCTGGCCGATGCGCAAGCCAACCCTAACTACAAGGGTGTGGCATTGGTTTTACGTTCATGGGTATTTACTTTACTTACTGATCAGTACGGTGATATACCTTATAAACAAGCAATTAATATCGATCAATATCTAACACCGGCCTATGACGCGCAAAAAGATGTTTACTTCGCTCTTCTTGATGATTTGAAAACAGCTCAGGCATCGCTCAATCCATCGGGCAAAGCTATTTTGGGTGATGTTATTTATGGAAATAATGTTGCATCATGGAAAAAATTTGCCAATGCATTACGTTTGCGTATTGCGTTACGAATAGCCGACAGAGAACCCGAAAAGACGAAACAGATATTGGCTGATATACAGGCAGAAGGAAGCGGTTACATTAGCTCAAATAGCGAAATAGCGCAGTTTGGTTATTTGGATTCGCCAAATCAAAACCCCATCAGCAATTTATTTGATACCCGCGATGATTACCGTATCAGTAAAACCATTGTCGACAAACTATTTGAGCTGAAAGATCCCCGCCTACCTATTTATGCCAGTCCTACAAAAGATGTAACTCCACAAACTTATGTAGGCATACCTAATGGTTTGTTAGTGGGTGACGCCGCCAATCTGGGCTTTACCAAAACGTCAAAACCAGGCGCTTACTTCCTGGCACCGCATGCTCCTGCCGTGATCATCAGCTATGCAGAAGTATTATTTGACCGTGCCGAAGCAGCTGCCCGCGGCTTTACTGCCGAAAATGCCGAAGACCTGTATAACCAAGCCATAAAGGCCGCATTTCTGCAATATGGCATTAGTGGTGCGGCAGTCGATACTTATATAGCTCAGCCTGCGGTTAAGTATGATGCTTCCAATTATAAAAAATCAATAGGCAACCAGAAATGGATTGCCTTGTTTGGGCAAGGCCTTGAAGCATTTGCAGAATGGCGCAGACTTGATTATCCGCAATTGAAACCGGCTGTTGTGGGAGCACTTAACGGTAAACTACCGGTAAGATTCATTTATCCGGGCACTGAACAATCGCTAAACGGCACAAGTTATAAAGCAGCTATTGCCCGGCAGGGCGCTGATCTGCTTATCACTAAATTGTGGTTTGATGTGAACTAATAGTTTCTCTTAAAAAACAAAAGAGGCCGTACTTAATACGGCCTCTTTTGTTTTTTAAGGAGATTTGCGTCACCATTTCTTTATAGAAAGGTTGTTCTCCAAATCTGATGGGATTAAGTACCGCTTTAGTCTTCACAAAGATATTTGTTTCGACTATTGTTGGCATAATCAGACCACTATTGTTGAACATGCAATTACTGATTACCAGTAAAAAATCATATTAGCCTTACATATATATTATTACAGATCAATTATCTATATGCAAAATGTTACAAATATTTCTTTTCAGGCAAGATTAGTTTAATCATTATTTAAAATACCATTTTATCCCTCAGCCAAGTTTTTGGAAAATTTCGAGATTGAAAATTTCACAACCTTATAGTGCAAAAACATCACATTCTTTATATTGATTAAATAACTGATTATTAATAATATAAACTAAAAATAAGTAATACTTAAATCGATTGTAAAAACTCGTTGTATATTAAGTATACATCAACAAAATGATTTAAATACTACCAAATCAATGAATTTAACTTTAAAGCATCTATTTATTAACCAATAATTATCATTATTATTTAAGATAAATCCCTTCACCTCTTTTATAAAACACATAGCACATGGCCATATAATATCTTTTTAGGCGTTTTTTTACTACAATTTTTCATTTTGTTCATTGTATTCACTATGCATAAATATAAAATTTTAGTCTTATTATTGTATAATTTATAAGATAAAGATGTCTTTATTGTTAAATTATTACTTTTTGGTTAAAATATCAAATGAGATTATTATTTTTATCTGCCATATATTATTGTTCTGTATATCCATCATCTGGGATTAATGGTAGTTTTTGCAGATAACCATTAACGTTTAACATTTTACCTACCTAAACAACATGAAAAAACGTGCAATAATTGGGGTAACCCCGTTTGAAAAACCCGACGTCTCGCTCGCACTCGCTCTGCACAAGGCAGGAGCCTTTCCCATATTAAATCTTGGCTTTAACAAAGCCACTGCCGAAGAGGCGCTTGCAAAATTAGTAAAGAGTGGTTTAAATGACTTCGGTGTCTGTTTTGTTTCAAGTGATCTTACAACCATTAAACTACCTGACCAGGTTAGTATGATAATTATACCTTATGGTGTAAAAATCAAACGTAAAAATATAACTACCTCAGTAATTTACCAGGTTCATGACCTTGAATCTGCAAGGATGTCAAAAGCCGAATCCGCAGATGGTATTATTATTAAAGGTAACGAGGGTGCCGGAAACGTTGGCTATGAATCATCCTTTGTACTTTTTCAGCGCGTTATACAGGAAATTAAGGATATACCTGTTTGGGTACAGGGTGGCGTGGGTATCCATACAGCGGCTGCACTATCTGCCCAGGGTGCTGCGGGTATAGTACTTGATAGCCAGTTAGCATTGTTCCCTGAATGCTCGGCCCCAAAAGCCATTAAAGACGTTTGTACCAAATTAAGCGGTACCGAAACCAAATTGATTGATAATTGCCGTGTTTTGGTTCGTCCAAACTCCCCTGCTCTTCCCGATAATGCATCTTATAACGATCTTAAAGCATATTTTACAGATCTTGATCCCGAAAAGAGCTATATCCCTATGGGGCAGGATATTGCCCTGGCTACCGACCTTGTTAACCGGTATAAAAAACTAAACAAACTTATATTTGGTATTAACGAAGCTATATATGGGCATTTAAACCAGGCCAAATCGTTAAATGTGATCAGTCCGGGTAATGCCCTGGCAAAAGACCTTAATATAGTGTACCCTATAGCACAAGGCCCTATGACAAGGGTAAGTGATGTAGCGCCATTTGCCAATGCCGTATCAGAAGCGGGTGCTTTATCTTTCATCGCGCTATCCTTATTAAAAGGAGCGCGTGCAAAAGAACTTGTAAACGATACCAAAGCACTGGCGGGCGACAAAACCTGGGGCGTGGGTATACTTGGTTTTGCCCCACAAGAACTACGCGACGAACAAATGCAGTACATCCTCGAGGCTAAACCACCAGTTGTTTTAATTGCGGGCGGCAGGCCATCACAGGCTAAACCCCTTGAAAAAGCAGGTATAAAAACATTTTTACACGTCCCTTCCGTATCTCTGCTGGATATGTTTTTAAAGGAAGGCGCCAAAAGGTTTGTTTTTGAAGGACGTGAATGCGGTGGGCACGTTGGGCCGCTATCAAGCATGGTGCTTTGGGAAAAACAAATTGAACGCTTACTAAAAGAAGATCAACCCGAACAGATTAGTGTATTCTTCGCCGGCGGTATCCATGATGCATTTTCTACTGCGTTTATAGCCGTAATGGCAGCGCCTTTAGCGGCCAAAGGAGTAAAAGTTGGTGTGCTGATGGGTACAGCTTATCTGTATACCAAAGAAGCGGTTATTACCGGAGCCATACAGGATAAATTTCAGGAGCAGGCGATGCAGGCTACTGATACCGTATTACTTGAAACTGCGCCAGGCCATGAAACAAGATGCCTGAACTCTCCCTTTGCAGATTTCTTTAATACCGAAAAAGAAAAACTGCAACAGAGCGGTATCGGCAAAAAAGAAATATGGGAACAACTTGAAACCCTTAATGTGGGCAGGCTACGGATTGCCGCCAAAGGTATAGAGCGGCGCGGCGATGAACTGGTAACTATTAATGAGGCCGATCAGCTAAACCTGGGTATGTACATGATAGGTCAGGTTGCCGTAATGCATAATAAGGTAATTTCCTTACAGGAGTTGCACCAGGATGTTGCCGAAAATAATTATCAGCATATTTTAAATGCAGCAACACCGCAAATACCACAGTCAACAGAAAAATCACTTGACGTGGCTATAGTTGGTATGGCCTGCATCTTCCCCGAAGCAAAAAACATAGAGGAGTACTGGCGCAATATTATTTTAGGGAAAGATTGTGTTACGGAAGTACCCGACGAACGCTGGAACAAAGAACTATACTACGATCCTGCATCTACCGCAGACGACATGTCGCACTCTAAATGGGGAGGTTTTATCCCCAAAATAGACTTTGATCCGCTTGAATTTGGGATTCCGCCGCAATCGCTGGCAGCTGTTGAGCCTACCCAGCTACTAACCCTTATGGTAGCCAAACAGGCTATGGAAAATGCCGGATATGCTAATGGTAATTTTGACCATGATAATGTATCTGTAATTATTGGTGCCGAAGGTGGTAATGATCTGGCCAACAACTACAGTTTCAGGGGATACTTTAAACAAGTATTTGGTGATATGCCACCCGAAGTGGACGAAGCATTACCAAAAACTACCGAAGATTCTTTTCCAGGCATTTTAGCTAACGTAATTTCGGGCAGGATTACTAACCGAATGGACTTTGGGGGCCGAAACTTCACGGTGGATGCTGCCTGTGCTTCATCATTAGCTGCTGTTGACCTGGCTTGTCAGGAGTTGTTCCTTGAAAAATCAGATATGGTGCTTGCAGGTGGTGCCGATTTGCATAATGGCATTAATGATTACCTGATGTTTTCAAGCACCCATGCCCTGTCGCGCAAAGGCAGGTGCGCCACTTTTGATGGCGAAGCAGATGGCATCGCCTTAGGCGAGGGTATTGCCATGGTAGTACTAAAAAGGCATGAAGATGCACTGCGCGATGGCAACAGGGTTTACGCCGTAATTAAAGGTGTAGGCGGTTCAAGCGATGGTAAGGCCTTAGGCTTAACCGCGCCCCGTAAAATTGGGCAGGTTCGCGCCTTAGAACGCGCCTATGATCAGGCAGGTATCACACCATCCCTTGTTGGTTTGGTTGAGGCACATGGAACCGGAACCGTAGTTGGTGATAAAACAGAATTAAGCGCTTTAACCGATATGCTTAACCAATCAGGTGCGCTTGCCGGTCAAACACACCTTGGGTCTGTAAAAACACAGATCGGGCATACTAAATGCGCGGCAGGTTTAGCTGGGCTCATTAAAGCATCATTAGCTGTTTATCATGGCATTAAACCACCAACCATCCACTTAAAAAACCCTAACGGCTTTTATAATCCCGAAACCAGCCCCTTCGCCTTCCATACCGAAGCCGGTTTGTGGATGGATGAAAAACGCTATGCGGGTGTAAGTGCGTTTGGTTTTGGCGGTACTAATTTCCATGCTGTAATTGAAAACGCAGATCCGGTATCAACACAAAACCCTTCAATTAAGTCATGGCCTTCTGAGCTTTTTGTTTTCAGGGGCGATAATTATGATGAAGCCAAAGCACGCTTAAATTCAGTTAAAGCGCTGTTGGATATAAATGACAATATCGATCTGAAAGATATAGCCTTTAGTCTGGCAGCTACCAGTACCAAACCTGTGCAACTCAGCATAGTTGCTGATAATGCGGATGACCTGATGATGAAGGTAGAACTTGCCCTCACAGGTATTGAAAGCAAAGACACCTATATTGTTAAAAAACAGGAAGGTAAGGTTGCATTTATGTTCCCCGGACAGGGAAGCCAGCGTATTAATATGGCACGCGACCTTTTTGTGGTGTTCCCGACTATGCGCAGCCTGTTAAAACAGCACCCGGAATATGAAAAAGTGCTTTTCCCAAATGCCGCATTTGATGCCGACCTGATAAAAGCGCAAAAAGAAAACATTAAAGATACACGCATGGCCCAGCCACTGTTAGGTATTGTTGATCTGGCTATAGCCAATTTCTTAAAAACACTGGGTATTGAACCGGATATGGTTGCCGGTCATAGCTATGGCGAATTGCCTGCATTGTGCTTTGCCGGTGCTTTTACCGAGGATGACCTGGTAAAACTCAGTGCCGAGCGTGCCCAATCCATCTTAGATGCGGTTGAAGATGGTGATGCAGGCGCTATGGTTGCTATAAATGCAGCACAGGATGAATTGATAAAGGTCATTTCAGACTTAAAAGATGTATATGCGGTAAATTACAACTCACCATTACAATGTGTACTTGCCGGCTCTACCCCTGCCATACAACATTTAATGGAGGTGCTTAAAACAGCCAAAATATCGTTCAGGAAGCTGGAAGTTGCCTGCGCTTTCCACAGCCCTTTGGTAGCTAAATCAAAGGATCTTTACAAACAGGTGCTTTCTAATGTTGAATTCAATAACCTGAATTTACCTGTATGGTCAAACACTACAGCGGCTAAGTACCCTATTCAAGCCGGGGATATCAAAGAACGGCTTACTGATCACCTGATAAAACCAGTAAAATTTGTTGACGAAGTACAGCAAATGTATGCTGCCGGCGCCCGGGTATTTATTGAGGTGGGCCCAGGTAAGGTATTAACCGGTTTAACAAAAGCATGTTTAGGCAAAGATGAGATCTTACTGTATGCCGAAGATAACGGACGAAATAAGTTAACCCACCTGCTCTGCATGCTGGCCGATTATATGGGCACAGGCCGCAATATCCATATAGAAAAACTATTTGAAGGCCGTGGTGCTAAACTGTTAAATCTTGATGAACCGGCATTGTATAAAAAGAGTGCAGCTGTTTGGTATGTTAATGGTCAACATGCCATTCCTGCTTCCGGAAAGCTGCCTGCAAATGGGGTAATGCCTATTACTCAACCTATAAAAATGAAAAATAAAGAAGCAAGAACTGAAATTTCTCCGGTGGTAAATTCTGCTGCCGAATTGATGATGCAGGAATACCTGAACAGCATGAAAATGATGATCCAGGCGCAACGTGATGTCATGCTCACCTTTTTAGGACAAAATCCAACCATAAGTAACTTTAATTCCTACCAGGCTCCGCAGCCCCAGGTTATAACTCCGCAAGTAATACCCGTTGCTACACACGCCGAAACAGCTAAGCAAAATATACAGGTTATTGATCAACCTGTGGTCTCAAAGGCTACCGCAGTACAAAAAGATATAAAAGAAATTTTACTACAGGTTGTAAGCGACAAAACGGGTTATCCGCAGGATATGCTGGGTATGGAAATGGACCTGGAAGCCGATCTGAGCATCGATTCTATTAAGCGTGTAGAGATCATTGGAACGTTGCGTACTGAATTAGGTGGTTTTGACCAGGGCGGTAAGAATGAAGATACCGTAATGGAGCAGCTTGCCGGTATTAAAACTTTAAATGGATTGGTAAAATGGATCACCGAGAATGCAGTACCTGCCGCAGCTTTACCCTCTGCTGCCATTAATATTGATATAGAAGTAACTGTACAAAGCGCTCAGCCTAAATTTTCAATTGAAGAATTAAGATCAGCCATACTATCCGTGGTAAGTGAAAAAACAGGTTATCCGCAGGATATGCTGGGCATGGATCTTGACCTGGAGGCCGACCTGAGCATTGACTCCATTAAAAGGATGGAAATTATTGGCGATCTGAAGATCAAAATAGGTTTTGGTAAAAACCAGGATCAGGGTGATGATATCATGGAAAAACTTGCCGCGATAAAAACCCTGAATGGTTTAGCTAACTGGATAGCCGAGATAGAATCAGAAAGCGCAGGATTACTTACCGAAGCAAAAAAGATCATTGAGGAAACCGACACGGAAACAATAGTTAATGAAACACTATCAAGACTGCGTTTTGAGCTTACCCCGGCAACATTAACCCCTGCCGAAGCTTCCGTTATTAAAGGACAACGTTTTGCTATAACTGATGACGGCGGTGTACAGGCAATCAGGATGAAGGATCTGTTTGAGCGCCATGGTGCTACGGCTGATATTGTATATCCAGGCGGAAATTTGCAGGGTTATCAGGGCTTAATTATCCTGAACATGTTTGCCGCCGAAAAAAGAGTTGGGATCTTTGACCATTTCTTATTGATCAAAAAGCTTGATTTCTCGGCAGTAAAATGGGTGTATCTTATATCGGATACCAAACTTCATTTAACAGAATTTACAGACATCAGCCTGTTAAGGCGTTACCAGGGTTATCCGGGCTTTTTCAAAAGTTTGGATCGCGAATATGAGCATACCAAATGCCGCCTGGTGAGCCTGGGAAGCCCCATGTCTGCAGATGAAATAGCTGATATCACTTTAAAAGAAATACTTACCCTTGATGAACCATCAGAGATCATTTACCAGGATAATAAAAGACATGTCATGGAGCTGGTACCTTCCCAGTTGATCACAGGATTGGAAGAATCGCACATTAAACTGGATAAGGATGCTGTAGTACTTGTATTGGGCGGTGCCCAGGGCATTACCTCTGAACTGATGATCCATTTTGCTAAAGATTACCCTTGTACTTATATTCTGGTAGGCCGATCTGCCGATCCAAGAACTATAGCTCAAAGTCATGCTGATACATTGCAAACTAAGGATGAGATCCGCAATTATTTAGTTCAACAGGGAGAAATTAAAAAACCTGTAGAGATTGAACGGGAAACAGCGCGCATCTTTAAGAACAATCAAATTATGCGCACTATCACCCTGATGGAAAAAAGTGGATCAACTGTAGTGTATGAATCACTTGACCTGTGCGATGAAGCTGGCTTAAGCAATTTTATTAGTAACGTTTACAAAAAATATGACCGCATAGATGGTGTGGTACATGGCGCTGGTTTACTGGAAGACAAATTATTCCATAGCAAAACTTCCGAATCATTTGGGCGCGTGTTTGACACCAAAGTTACTCCATTGCGCACACTGGCAGAACAACTAAGGCCTGATACCCAATTCGTCATATTTTTCTCCAGCATTGCTTCAGTTTATGGCAATCGCGGACAAACAGATTATGCAGCTGCAAACAGCGTGTTAGACAGGTATGCCTGGGCACTAAAACAAAAGATCAATGGTAAAGTGATCTCCATAAACTGGGGCCCATGGAAAGGTGCCGGAATGGTGTCGCCTACCCTTGAAAAAGAATATGAACGTCGCGGGATAGCGCTTATTCCGCTGCAGGATGGTCGCGAAATATTTTTAAATGAATTAAAATACGGAAAAGAAAGCCAGGTATTGATCATGGCAGGCAACAACTGGTAAACATTCACCAGCTTAAACCCATCACTCATGAAGAAAACCGACGTAGCAGTAATTGGAATGTCATGCATTTTTCCAGGTGCGGTTGATGTAGAAACTTTTTGGCAAAATATAATTAATAAGGTCGACTCAACTCAAATAGTGCCGTCAGATCGCATAGATCCGGTGCATTTTGACAAAGGAGATTCTTGTGTCGACCGCTTTTATTGCAATCGTGGGGGCTTTATTCCCGATTATGAATTTGATCCGCGTCGTTTTGGCATCCTTCCTGTAGCGGTTGAAGGTACCGAGCCTGATCATTTATTAACGCTCGATCTGGCATATAAAGCTTTGGAGGATGCCGGTGTATTTGCAAAAAATATCACGCTCGAAAAAACAGGCATCATTATAGGCAAAGGTAATTATGCAGGTCCGGGCGCAACGCGGGCTATTGAAATTGTAAGAACGGGTGAGCAGATAGCCTCCATTCTAAAAGATATCCTGCCAAACTTGGGTGAGGATGAAATAGAAAAAGTAAAGCACGAATTTCAGCTGCGCAAAGGTCGCTTTAGTGCCGATACCGCTATGGGGCTTATCCCCAACCTGGTTGCCTCATTGGTAGCTAACCGTCTAAATCTTGGCGGTGTGGCTTTTACGCTTGATGCCGCCTGTGCCAGTTCACTCATTGCTATTGATCATGCCGTTCAGGAGCTTAACAGCGGGCGCTGTAACATGGTTATAGCCGGTGGTGTACACGTGGGTCAAAATGCCGCTTTCTGGAGTATATTTTCGCAGTTGGGCGCTTTGTCCCGTCAGGAAAAAATAAAACCCTTTGATACCAATGCCGATGGATTGATTATTGGCGAAGGCTGTGGTTTTGTGGTTTTAAAACGACTGGAAGATGCCATTGAGGATAAAGACAAGATTTACGCCGTAATTAAAGGCGTTGGTGTTAGCAGTGATGGCAGTGGTACCAGCGTAATGAGCCCATCCGTAAAAGGTCAGCTTAAAGCTATTGAACAGGCGTGGGAAAATGCAGGTGTAGCTATAAATGACATTGGATACCTGGAGGCCCACGGCACTGGCACTCCTCTTGGTGACAAAACTGAACTGGAAACCCTGACACAGTTTTTTGGCCATCACCCCGATCTGCCTAACGCGGGTATCGGAACTGTAAAATCAAACATTGGTCATGCCATGCCCGCGGCTGGTATTGCCGGTTTTATAAAAACCTGCCTGGCATTATATCACGATACTTTACCCCCAACCCTGCATTGCGAAACTCCTTTGACGCAGATGGGCAAAACCCGCTTTTCGGCTGTAAAGAACCCACGGAACTGGGCCGAATCAGGTTTGCCCAAACTTGCGGGGGTAAATGCATTTGGCTTTGGGGGTATTAACGCCCATGTGGTGCTTGAAGGATTTAATTCGCCTAAAAAAGACGAAGTATTACTCCTTGCCAGGCAAAGTAACGAAGCGCTGATCACAGCACTGAAAACACAGGATTTCACCGAAGGAAGTGGCAACTACCGCATCGCCGTATTCAATCCAACACCTGAGCGGCTAAAAAAAGCTGCTAAAATTGCTACTAAAAACAATCCATGGCGCAATAAACAGGACATCTGGTACACCAATTCGCCCCTGCTTAACAATGGCGGAAAAATTGCTTTTGTATTCCCCGGCTTGGATGGTTTGGCGGGTGGCGAGGTTACTACTGTAGCTGATTATTTTAACATAGCTACGGACACCGATACAAAAGCCGAAGGCTTATTAAGCGAAGCATTAGGAATATTAAACAAGAGCCGCGTATTGGATACCGCCCTTAAACAATTAGGTATAAAGCCTGATATGAACGCCGGGCATAGCTTAGGCGAATGGCTGGCAGCCCGTTCATCTGAACTGGCCGAAGAAACTTCGGTTATGGAACTGCTTGATGTTTTAAACCCCGAAACCTTTGAATTAAAAGACTCCAGATTTATTGCCGTAGGTAGCGGAATTGACCAGTTGGAGCCGATTATAGCCAATATTAAAGACGTATATCTTTCCAATGATAATTGCCCGCAACAGGTAATACTTTGCGGTAGCAAACCTGCCTTGGATGAACTGGTGCCTATATTGAAAGCTAAGCAGATCTTTCACCAGATTCTGCCTTTTCAATCGGGTTTCCACTCCCCTTTTGTGGCCGACAAGCTGGATTTGATTCTTGACGGGATGCGTAATATGCAGTTCCGTAAAACAACTACACCGTTATGGTCGGCAACCACTTTAGCGCTTTATCCCGAGGGTTTTGAAGCTATCAGGCAATTAAGCGCCGAACACCTCATCAAACCGGTGCGTTTCCGTGAGCTTACAGAAAGATTGTACAGTGAAGGCGCCCGGGTTTTTATCCAGGTTGGTTCAGGTGGCTTAATGGGTTTTATTGACGATACCTTAAAAGGAAAGAACTTTAGTACCATAGCCTCCAACGTACCTATCCGGTCGGGTTTAACTCAATTACAACGGGTGTTGGCAGCGTTATTTGTAGAGGGTAAAGAAGTTGGAATGGACTTTATGGGACATAAAAAAACTACTGCGCCTGCAGCAATTAAAGGTATTAAACTACAATTAGGATCTCCCATAGTTCGTAAACTGGAAGGTGTAAAAGGGCTTGCAACTCAAACTCATCAACCGACTCCAATCAACCGCGAAGCATTACTGGTTGATGTAGCAGACCCTATTATGCAGGCTTTTAACAGCAATGTGGCCGAAATGGTTAGCATCCAAACAGAAATGCTGCAGCTTTTTCAGAACCGTACTTTGCAACCGGTAGTAAGGACAATGCAGGGAGTAGTAACATCTCCCCCGGTAGCGGCACCACTATCTGTAACAACATCACCGGCAAAACGGGTTCCGTTCTCCAAACAATTAGACGTTACATTGGATAACTGCCCATATCTGATAGACCACTCCTTGTTAAGGCAACCAAAAGGCTGGCATTGTGTGGAAGATATGGATCCCGTGATCCCCATGACCATGATATTTGAAATGTTTGGTGAAATAGCTGCAGAGCAATCACCGGGTGAGCAGGTTCAAAAGATCATGAACATCAAAGTGTTTCAATGGATGAACGTAGTGAAACCTTTCCGTGAAACTGTCACTGGTGAATGGAAAGACCAGCAACGCGTATATCTTGATCTTGATAGATTTGCCAATGCCGAGGTACAGTTGTCCAAACAGCTTAATGCAGCACCCAACAGGCATTTTGATATTGGCGAAACGCTGGATATACAACGTACACCTGAACAGATCTATGATGCACATATGTTTCATGGCCCGCGTTATCAGGGCATCAGATCATTAAAAGCGGTTGGCAGCAAAGGCATTACAGGCATTATTGAAGGCGCTGCCGGCAAAGGCTCCCTGTTAGACAATGCAGGGCAATTATTTGGATTATGGTTACAGTTAACGCTCACCAAAGACCGCATAGCTTTCCCAGTAAAAATACAGGAGGTCGAATTTTTCGGGCTAATGGAAGATCAGCAGGGACAATTTGAATGCACCTGTGTACTTACAGAACTTAATGATGAATTTGCCACAGCAGATTTTGTGATGAAACGCGATGGCCGGATCTGGGCCATTATTTCGGGCTGGCAAAACAGGCGGCTTGAAATTGACGAACCTTTATGGAATGTGTCTATGTCTCCCTTGCACAACCGTTTGTCGGAAGAAATTGCTCCGGGCATTTTCATGTTCCATCAGGCTTATTCGCGCGTGGTTTCCTGGGATTTTATATTGAAACGCTATTTCAATCAGGACGAGAAAAAGCATCATAATAGCATGATGCCTAATAAAAGAAAAATTTGGATGATCAGTCGCGTTGCCGTAAAGGATGCTGTGAGGAACCTGTTGAATAAAGCCAAACAACAAGCCTGCTACCCTATCACTTTCGAAATAAAATCAGATGAACTGGGTAAACCCTATCCGCATGGAGGCCTTACCGATGGCATTCACATATCTATTGCCCATAAAGGCACCGATGCTGTTGGTATTGCCCAATTTGATAAACCGGTAGGCATCGATATAGAAACGATTGAAGAACGCGGCGAGGGCTTTTTTGACATGGTATTTTCAGAAACAGAAATAATCTTATTAGCTGATAGAGACAAAGCCGAATGGGCAACCCGCTTTTGGGTGGCTAAAGAAGCCTATGGCAAATACCTGGGCAAAGGCCTGCAGGGTAACCCGAAGGCATACGCAGTTCAAGAGGTCAAGGGCGATGAACTGCGCATCAATGACATTTTCATAAAAACATTAAAACATAAAAATTACATAATAGGATGGACACAGTAGCATCAACCGCAAAAATGAACAGCGACGAGATCTTTGATCTTATGAAACAATTTATTACCGAAGTAATAGGCGAAGAATTTGTTGAAGAGATGGATATCACCCTTGAAAGTTCTTTTACCAAAGACCTGGAAATGGACAGTATTGAAATTGTATCCTTCTCCGAAAAAATAAAGGCACATTTTGGCGATCAGATAGATTTTACCGGCTGGTTATCATCAATGGATCTTGACCAGCTTATTAACCTGAACTTAGGTATGATCATCAATTACATTCACGAATGCCAATAATTAAGATAAATAACAGGGATGTACATATCCAGGAGCTTAACAAAGAAGCTACTGAAACTGTGCTGCTGATCCATGGTATGTTTAGCAACCTCTCTGTGTATTATTTTAATATAGCTCCAATACTGGCCGAGCATTTTCATGTGGTAATGTACGATCTGAAAAGCCATGGCATGAGCGAATGTACATTAAATGGCTATGACCTGAATAGCATGACCGATGACCTTTATGCCCTGATGGAAACACTGAATTTAAATACAGTGCATTTGGCGGGTTACAGTTTTGGTGGGTTGATCGCTTTAAAAATGGCACTTCGTTTTCCTGAAAAACTTAAAAAACTGGCCATTATTGAAGCGCCTGATCCTAGCGACGAAAAAGCGCGTGGTATTATTGATGATTATAGCCGGGAGTTCCTGGAGCATTATGTAGAGAATTTCACAGATACCACCAAGGTAAAAATGGGTAAACGCCAAATGGAACGCAATCACCGGATGTATGAATATCTGTTTTACCAAACCAGTATAAAAAACGATATGGTGGCCGAAAAAGACTTTTTTAGCGATCCTGAAATTACTACCATAAACAAAGAAACCCTGCTGCTTTACGGATCAGACTCTAACTGTTTGGGAACCGGAGAACAATTAAGCAAAATGATAAAAAGCTCGGAACTAATGCCTGTACCCGGTGATCATAACATCCCGATACAGGAACCGGTATTGGTTGGCAATATGATCAATACATTTTTTATGAATTAAATAATACCCCTAAAGCATCATCATGGCAAAGTTTGTATTTGTTGTACCTCCTTTAACCGGGCATATTAACCCAACTTTAAGTATGGGTGCTGTTTTGCTGCAGCGTGGTCACCGGGTTGGCTGGATAACACTCGATAAGTCGTTAGCATCAAAATTACCTGAAGGCGGCGAACTGTTATACATCAACTATGACGAAAGCGACCAGCAGAAACAGGATAGTGAGCAATACCTGGATATCATCACCAAAAAAATTGTTTACGGTATAGATAGCATCAAATTTTTGTATGAAGAGGTGTTGATTCCCCTAAACCGGCATAGCTATGAGGGTATAGTCAACTTGCTTGATCAATTTAAGCCTGATCTGGTTATCACTGATCACCAAATGTTTGCCGGAGCCATTGCCGCGGTTAATAAAAACCTGCCTTATGCTACATCGGTTACAGCCCCGGCGGCTATAAAGGTAATGGATGAATTGCCGAAGGTACATGAATGGGAAGTGAACCAGATAGTAGCCCTGCAACGGGAGTTTGGTATCGATAATGCCTCGTCTATAGCATGTTCAAACCTGCTTACCATGGTACTTACCTCACAATTGTTTTTTGGCGAAATGGAGTTACCTGTACACTATCGTTTTACGGGACCGGTGATCAATCGTCGGTCGGTTAAGTTAACGTTTGATTGGTATAGGTTACAGGCAAGTAACAGGCCAAAAATACTGGTAAGCATTGGTACCACGTTTGATCACGAGCATAAAAAGAGCTTTTTTGCCAAAGTGATCGAGGCATTTGACAATGAGGAGCTTACAGTTGTAGTAGTTTCAGATCCTGCCCTGTTTGATGAATGGCCCTCAAATTTTATAGTTAAAACACAAGTACCACAGTTAGAATTACTCCCCCACCTGGATGCTGTAGTATGCCATGGCGGGCACAATACCGTTTGCGAAACCCTGCTGAATGGTTTGCCTATGGTTGTGATCCCTATTGCTTATGATCAATCGCACGTTGCAGGGCGGGTGGTTCGTACAGGAGCCGGACTGCGGTTAAATTTTAACCGTTTTAAAGCCGGTCATCTTAAAGATTCCGTTAATGAGATATTAAGTACCCCTGATTATAAAGCAGCTGCAGAACAGCTAAAACAATCGTTCCTGAATGCCGGCGGTACAGAAACCGCGACTGATCTGCTCGAACAGGTCGCCATTAAACAACCTTTAGAAGTATTAAAAAATTAAAACGCTATTATGGCAAGATTTTTATTTGTTGTTCCGCCATTTTTTGGTCACATCAGTCCCACATTAAGTATAGGCGCCAGCTTAATTGCCCGCGGGCATGAAGTAAAATGGCTGGGCATAACACCACTTGCAACTAAGCATGTGCCAGTTGGCGGTGAATTTATAGTTCCCGAAGCAGAGCTGGAAGAACACCAGGAGCAAATAACCCGTATATTAAAACGACAGGACGATGGGCCAGCCTGCTCAGGTCCCGAAGTTATGAAGCTTGCGCTGGAAGAAACCTACGTACCCTTCGCCCGTATCATGATGCCAGGACTGAGTAATTTTGTTGATGCCTGGAAACCGGATGTGATCATTAATGATTGTATCACTTTTGCAGGTGCATTGTGTGCCCACATCAAAGGCATCCCATGTGTAACAACTACCCCGGTACCACCTGATGTAATGGGCGATACCGCAAACAGTGCCCCTAAAATATTTGAGTGGCAGCAAAACCTGACCAAAGGCTTGCAACAGGAGTTTGGGGTTTATGGCGATGAAATATTTATCCATTCGCATAAGCTTAATATGATATTTACCTCTCAGGCATTTGCGGAGTTCAGTGATGTGCCCCCGCACATGAAATTTGTAGGCCCTGTTAAGGGAAGGCCAAACGAAGCTGCTTTTGATTGGGAACGATTGGCGAAAGCCACCACTCCAAAAGTTTTTGTGTCATTAGGCACCCTGCTGGTTGATATCCGCAAGGAGTTTTTCCAAAAGCTGATCACTGCTTTTGCTGATCAGCCGGTAACCATCATTGCCGCTACTAATCCTGATATTTTTGAGGTATGGCCGGATAATTTTATCGTAAATGGTTTTGTACCCCAAACGGAACTAATGCCACATATGGACATGGTGATCTGCCATGGCGGTTTTAATACCGTTAATGATACGTTTACCAATGGTTTACCTATGCTCATCACCCCTATCGCTTATGATCATTTCCACACGGCAAAGCTTATTGAAAATTCAGGCGCAGGTATCAGCATACGCTACAAACGTTTAAGGATAACCGATCTGCGTGATACTGTTTTTGAATTGTTGCAAAATCCTAATTACCGTACTGCCGCACAAAAAGTTAGAGAAACCTTTATAGCAGCCGGCGGTAATGACAAGGCAGTACAATTACTGGAAGATTTTGCAAAAGCCGAACAAATTCTTGAACCATTAAATTAATGGCTATGAGAAGAAAACTACTATTTGGCGAAAGAATGCTGCACGGCGATGGGAACACCCTTTTTAACGCGGTTATTCCGTTTAGGCTTCGGGGCGTTTTTTTTGAAGCTGACCTGCATCATGCACTGGAAAAATTACAGGAAAAACATCCCTGGCTAAATGCATTTGTAAAGGATGACGAAAAGCAAAGGCCCTGGTTTATTGTTGATGAGGCACAATCAGTTAAAATTCCTGTCAGAATAGTAAAACGAACAGGAGATGATGATTGGCAAACAGAGTCACAAAAAGAATGGCACACACCGTTTGACACTGCAAAAGGGCCGCTTATACGCCTGGTATGGATAAAGGACGATGTTGTTTCAGATATGATATTTGTTATACATCATTGTTTATGTGATGGTGGTTCGGCCATGAGTATTTTAACCGAATTGCTGCAACTTTTGGATGACCCCAATGCCGATATAGGCAAAGAAGATCCGATAAAAGGGGTCGAAGATATTATTCCCCCAGCCATACTTAACAACAGAAAGAAACAAATAAAAGCAAAGCTGATTGGCGGATTAGCCACGTTGGTTCTGCGGCTTATACCGGTTAAGAAAAACGGCGTTGACAGGAAAAACGATTACCTTATTCACTGGAAATTTGACCGGGAATTGAGTAAAGATCTGGTTGTTTATTGCAAATCGGCAGGGATAACTGTAAATACCATGTTGTGCGGTGTGGTATTGAGTGCCTTTAAGCAAGTAAGAAAAGAGCAGGCGCATAACAAAGTATCCTGCCCGGTAGATATCCGTCGGTTTGCTCCCGAAATTAAAAAAGACCAGATCTTCGCATTTGGCTTAATGCTGGTGGTGTCGGCTTATCCTGGGCTTGATTTTTTAGATAATATAAAGGCCAGGCAAAAACACGTCGATAAAAAATCGGCAAAGCTTGACCCATATGCAACTATGATGATGATGGAATCGGCCCATGCCTGCATGGATAATTTCACTAACCTTCTAAAAAATGGGAAATCCAGTAACGACTGTATGTTTTCTAATCTTGGCAAGATCGATATCCCGCATCAGTATCAATTATTTGAACTGGAAACCATATTCAGCCCTTCGGTAATTGGCCCGCTTGGTAATACTACTACGTTGGTTACCTCTACTTACAGGGGACATATGGATTTTTCTTTTATCGCCAGCGAAGGATTTATCCCTTATGAGGAAGCTCTGGCTATTAAGGATAAAATAATTTCGATCATTAAAGAACAGATTGGTCATGCAGTTATAGCCGTAGTATGAAAAGAAAACTGATGATGGTGGAAAGAATTATGCACGTAGATGCTACTACGCCGCTTAATTGTGTATTCACCGCAAAGATACATGGCAGTATAAATCCGGAGA
Organism: Mucilaginibacter lappiensis; assembly: GCF_050433765.1. Classification (GTDB taxonomy): domain Bacteria; phylum Bacteroidota; class Bacteroidia; order Sphingobacteriales; family Sphingobacteriaceae; genus Mucilaginibacter; species Mucilaginibacter lappiensis_A. Next base: position 796,199 of record NZ_JBNPWP010000001.1, read on the forward strand.
ACCTGCAAACCGCGCTTTTTAAAGTTCAGCATAAACACCCTCTCTTGCGTGTATGTATCGATGAAGATCAGGAAGGTGGGCCATATTTTATTCTGAATGACAGTGTTCGTATGATCCCTGTTCGTATAGCAGAGCGGTTCACAGATGATGATTGGCTAAAAGAGTCGGAAACAGAATGGTATAAGCTGTTTGATGGAGTAAATGAGCCACTGGCCAGGCTGGTTTGGGTACGGTCAGCAACGGTGTCTGAACTGCTATTGGTAATGCCGCATTGCGTTTGTGATGGAAGTACCTGCGTAGCCCTAATGCGTGAGATATTAAGTTTGTTGGATGATCCTGAGCAGGAACTTGAAGCTTATACTACATTTAATTCGGTAAAAGAATTAATGCCTGATACTTTTGACCGGGTTAAAAATGCCCGTAAAGCCCGGATATTTTCATTTTTAGGTAAGCTGTTTTTTCTGTTTAAAAACACCCGCAACAAATTTGGCAGCGGAAATAATTATGCACTGCACTGGAAACTTGATGAAGAACACACCCTTTCAATAACCGATGCTTGCAAAAATGCAGGCACCTCTGTACATGGTGCTTTATGCGTAGCTTTTATGAAAGCGTTTCAGCAAATAAGGGGCGATAAAGCCCGGGGGAAGGTTATAAGCCCGGTTGATATCAGGCGTTTTATTCCTGAAATAAAACAGGACACCATGTTTGCCTTTGCCCCCATAGTTGAGCTCACTATAGATAAGAAGCAGGATATTGATTTCTGGACTCTGGCCCGTAACATTAAAACCGACCTTACGAACAAAATTGAAGCCATGAACACCTATGAAATGTTATGGATGGGTGAATATATGCACGCGTCAGTTAACAGGATGGTTAAGTTTTTAAAGGCAACTGATGGTACGCATGATATTACCCTATCTAATATGGGCAGGTTGAATATCCCTGAAACCTATCAGTCTTTTGAGTTGGAAACCATTTACAGTCCAACGGTCGCGTTCCCGTGGCGTAACCCTAATACATTGGTAACAACAACATTTAAAAACCGGATGGATTTTACATTTATGTCAAACGATGCATTCCTTGATAAAGCCGACGCTATAAAGATCAAAGCCGCAACAATGGAAATACTGTTTGCCAATTTACAGCAATTATCACATGCCTGATATAGTTAAACAAGAAGCCAAAACTACACTAAAGCGGTTTCTGCGGAAAAAACTGCTGTACTATATTATTCCCAATATTTTTTTTAATACCCTGATTGCCTATGCCAGTTTCGCTAAATTGGGATATGCTTACTTATTTGCGGGCGAACAGAATCTGGCAAGGCTTACATTACCTATGTCATTATTTATACCATTCATCATCACCTTTGATATTCTCAAAAAGACCATACTGCTTTCAGAGCAGGGCGCTATTGATCTGGCAGTTGATGATAACCTTAACAAAAACAAGTTTATTTTTCAAATGGCCACCATTCATGGTCTTTGTGTTTTATTGTTTGTTTTGGCGCTTATGTTTGGTGTACAATTAAACTTGCCTGAACACTATAGTTTTAATGGAACACTACTGGCTTTTCTTGATGGATTATTAGCCGGCTTGTACTCCGTGATCTTTACTTATCTGCCGATTAAAAAACTAAAAAAATACATGTTTAAGCAAACGGAAGTGCCCGTATCTGCTTAGGTCATTTAGTTTTCCGGATGATTTTCAAAGCTGGCCCGCTCCTTATTAAAAACCTCCATAACCTCATCAGCAGATAGTGGTTGAGCATAAACCTTTATGTTATCCATATAACCATGAAACACCCTCTCTGAGGGAAATTCTTCATTGCGCCCTATTTGCCATTTGTTGGGTGTAGACAGGCTCACCGTTCCTTCAACTGTTGACGTACCACTTAATTTACCATCAATATAAATAAACAGGGTGTTGCCATTGCAAACACCTGCAATATGGTGCCAGTGTTGTTTCCAATCGGCCGGAAGATTTACTGTACAATCTCCCCTGCCCCATCCGCCTGCAAAAAAGGTAAGCGCTTTATTATTCATCATTTGTAAAACATGCGTATCGCCCTTGGTTAGCATATCCACAAGGCCTGTTTCCTGTCCCTGCGGATAAACCCAGGTCATCATGGTAATAGTTTGCCCCATATTATCCAGGCTTAGGGCGTGTGGTACTTCTGCAAAACAATCATCACCCAATAATATCCTTTTCCCTGTTTGGTTTGACTCTGTCTTTGAGCGGATAATATGTGCATTATTATCAAAACCCGACCGATCTGTAACAAGCTGATCTTTACTATTTGCAACGAGCGATAAGTCAAGAAGTAATGATGTGGTATTGTTATTATAAACCTTATATTTTGTTCCTGAGCTATCAACCCTGAGCGCTTTAAGCCCGGTTTTATGATCAATAAAACGGTGTTCCTGCATTTTACTTTCTCCCGGAGTAAGCTGTATATGGTCGGTATATAACAGGGAATCATTCATATTTACCGGGATGCTAAACTGCTGGTCTTTACCGGTCAGATTTTTTACGGTATAACTGATCCTTTGTTCCTGATTTTGCTGTATAAGCGGTTTAAGGCTAAGCGCTGATATTTCAAAAGGATATTTTACCTGCCCTGCAGGTTCAATAACTTCAACTATATTACCACCCTTGCTATCCAGGCCTATGCTTACTTTTCCTAAACGGTACAACCTGAAACTGATGGAATCTGTTATCGTGGCGCCTTGCTGAACAAGATAATTTTTAGAAGCACTTTCTTTTCCATCAACATATAGTTTGATATTCTTAGTACCGGGAGCACCATTATTTTTGACTGTAAAATGCAGCCATAAAAGTTCATTAGGTTCTGCCTTAGTTTTTTGCAGGTTGTACTTTAATAGCTGTATATCAACTGGTGTTTTAGTTTCTGATAAGGATATGGGATCTTTATCAACAGGCCAGCGGTTAGGTGCACCTTGGCTCATGGTAAACTGCATCGTGCCCCCTTGTGTTATTAAGGAATGAGGTATCACCAACTGATCATGGGGTTTACCATTTATGGTTAATGACGCTATATATTTGTTTGCGGCAGATTGGTTTTTGCTTTCAATTACCCATGTTTTATGATTAGCTAAATGCAGCTTTACCGATTGAAATAATGGAGAACCTATGGCATATTGCGGTCGGCCGGGAGATACCGGAAAGATCCCCAGCGCATTAAATATATAGGCGCTTGACATGGCACCCAGATCATCATTGCCGGGCAAGCCATCCGGACGGTTCTTATATCGCGATAACATAATATCCCTGCACCACTTTTGAGTAAGATCAGGACGGTTAGCTGAATTAAAAAGATAAGGCAAGTGTATAACAGTCTCGTTATCAAACAGTATTACATCATTCCTTAAAGCTGAATCTAAACGATTAGCAAAAGCCTCGTTGCCTCCCATCAGGTTTACCAGGTCTTTAGCATTATGGGGCACAAAATAAGAATATACCCATTTATCTCCTTCTTTATAGCCTGACATTCCCGGGTTGATCTTAAAATCCTTTCCTAATCGCGGGAGCAAAAACAAGCCTTCGGGGTAAAACAGGTTCCTGTAATTAAAGCCCCGTTGCCGCAAAAGCTGATAGTCGGGCTGGTTATGCATCACTTGTTTGGCATATTGGGATAATGCCCAATCGTCATAGGCATACTCTACCGTTCGGGTTACTGATTCCGAATTAGAATAAGGAACGTAGCCCATACGATGATAGATCTCCATGTCCTTTTGTACAAAAGGCGAATCAATGATGCTCTTCTTCATGGCCTCATAAGCCAGTGTTTTGTCAAAGCCGGTAATGCCTTTTAAATAGGCATCCACAATAATAGGCACCGAATGGTTGCCGGTCATGCTTTCGGTTGGTAAATGGCCGGTCTGCTTATAAATATCCAGCATGGATAAAATGATGTCGTTTTGCTTTTCGGGATACAGCAAACTCAACAATGGGTGCAGTGAACGGAAGGTATCCCAGGGCGAAAAACCGCCGTATTGATATTTTCCACTGGCACGATGAACTACCCCGTCCTCTCCACGATAACTGCCGTCAACATCAGAAATTACCCAGGGAATTAAAAGCGAATGGTAAAGTGCTGTATAAAATATGGTTTTATTAGCCTCACTGGTATCCCTGATATCAACCGTTGATAACTGCTTTACCCACTCTCCTGATGTACGTTTAGCAAGTGCATCAAAACTAAGCTTACCAGTTTCTTTATCAATATTATTTTGCGCGCCGGCAAAGTTCACTGTTGATGTACTTAGTTTAATTTCAATAACCTTTGGGCTGGCAACAGGGTTTTTAAATGTAAACAGGTAGCCATCTTTAACCTGCTTCTTTTCAATGTAATCTTCACTGAAATTAATTACCGTGTTTAGAACCTCTCCGTGGATTATCCGGCCTGAAATAAGGCTGATATTATCGGTATTACCTACAAAAACCTGAACCTTTGCTTTAACCGGGAAAGTAAAACGCAACACGCCTGTACGTGTGGCGGCGCTGGCTTCGGCAATGATATGGTTATCACTAAATTTCACCTTGTAATAACCGGGCCGGGCTACTTCATTACGATGCGAAAAGCGACTGTTGTATTTAGAAGGTTCAAACTGTTTTTCGCCGGTTACCGGCATAATGAACAAACGCCCGGCCGAACCTTCGGGAAAGCCACTGTGATGCCACAGGCAGCTAAAATAATAAATAACCGAATCGGTATAATCATAGCCTTTTGCAACCCGCGTTTCGGGGCTTATCTGGATAAAGCCTGCCGGGGCCACAGCGCCGGGATATGTGCCACCGTCGCCACCCCAATGGGTAAGTACACCACTTTTAGTAGTGCCTATAAAGGGATTTACATAGTGCAGATTTGTTTTTTCCTGCGCGTAAATATTGGTTCCTGCTAAAAGCAATATCAGCGAAAACAATATATACCTTATCCCGAAAAAAATTCTTTTAAACATAAAGCACAGGGTTATATTTTGATATAGATCTTTCTTTTATCCATCAGGTAGCCCACAAACCAGCAGAGCATCATATAACACAATGCAAAAACCAGTGTACCGAATGCTCCCGGAAAAAGTGGTTGGTAAAACACCTGGTTTATCCAGTCGTAAAAACTTAAATTGGGTTTTACCCAGATAGTTGAAATTACAGTGAATAATAACTCTGATAATAGATATATGGCCAGTGAGTTCCTGCCAAAAACCAGGAAAAAATTTGTACCCCGCTTAATGTTCTTTATTTCGATAGCATAGATCAGTACACCGATGATCACCAGGTCGATGCCTATTGTGAGCAGTGTAAACGAGCTTGTCCATAGTTTTTTCGCGATCGGAAAAAACTGGCCCCAAAACAAGGCTCCGCCAATTAAAAATGCTCCAACTATTAATAATTTGGCTACCGTTTCATAATTCCGGCCTTTACGCTGTATATAGGCACCGGCCAAATAGCCGCCAATTACGTTTACAATACCTGTTAAGGTGCTCAACAAACCTTCGGGGTCAAAAGCGATTGGGCCGCCCTTATCATGGTACAGGTGCGCATTACCCATGATTAAAATATCCAGGTGGGTACCCGCATTACCCAGCATAGTAAACTCCTTGCCCGGCTCACCAAACAATAACAGAAACACCCAGTAACCCAATAAAAGCGCCGCCGAAATTATAAGTGCCGCTCTTTTGGAGCAATAATGAACGATAAGCGATCCAAAGAAATAACAAAGCGCGATACGTTGCAGTACGCCCATAATGCGGGTATTGGCCAGCGGATTAAACGCCCATCCCCCAGCTTCGCGGTGAAAAAACGGGAACCAATACATCAGGTATCCTAATAAAAATATAATCAGCGTGCGCTTACCAATTTTGCGCAAAAAAGCTCCGTTGGTTTCAAACTTATTTTTTGAAAAGCTAAGCGCGTTCCCTACCGCGAACAGGAAGGATGGAAAAACAAGATCGGTAGGTGTAAAACCAAACCAGGCGGCATGATCAAGCGGCGCCCATTGTACCGCGCCAGAACCGGGAGCATTCACAATGATCATAAAGCATATCGTCATCCCCCTGAAAATATCGAGCGTTATAAATCTGTTATTGGATAGCGTCATTATTGGTAATATTGATTAGTTTTTATTCTGATGTCATTTCGAACGAGGTACGAGGAGAAATCTTATTCTATATGCAACTTAAGCATTACTAATCGTATAAGATTTCTCACTATCGTTCGAAATGACAACCGTTTTATAATTCATTTCCTGCAGTCATCCAGTTTGTCGAAGGAGATCGTGCGTAAAGGCCTACCTACCATGATTCGACAAGCCCAGCATGACAGCTTTATTTTAAACCCAATCCTAATGAAATTGCTTCGTGCCTCGCAATGACCTAATATTATAGTTAACCTTACTTGCTTCTTTCTCCAACCGGATGCTTACCCCATCGGGTCGTTTACCATTTTCGTCATAGATCACCAGTTGATTTATGCCGGTTTTTAACCAGCACTCCGGTATATACATGCCAATGTTGCCAATTTTTTCGGGGTACCTACCAAGGTTATGACCGTTTACCCATACCGAGCCATAACTCAACCCATCAGTATGTACACGCCATACCAGGTGTTTCCCTTTTGACGCCGGCACCGTGAATTGCGACCGGAAAAATTGCGGACCGGAGAATGTTATTTTGGGTGAAATTTTATTCCAACCCGAGGTTGCATAGGAATCACCCGGACCGCCGAACATTTTCCATCCGGATAATACCATGCCACCGCCAATACTGTTAATTTTTACCGGCTGATCTATCCCGCCTTCATTCGAATGGTTTTCGATAAACAAAGTAAGGGTGATTGGCTTTTTGAGGATCTCCGCATCATTAACCTCAACCGCGAATGGCGAGTTCCAGCCTTTGTGCTGTGCTACCTGTTTACCATTAATAAATACGGTAGCATCTTCATCAACGCTTCTGAAATTGATCATCAGCTTTGAAGGATTGCCTTCGGATACAGGAATAATGGTTTGAAACCAGCCGTAACCCTCCTGCTTATTAAATACATCATCGCCGATCTTGTATTTTTTCCATTGAACAGTGTCAAATGCCGGGATAGCATTTTTTACATCCGTTGCCCTTTCAGCCTTTATAAAATACCAGTTTGTGGTAGTAGAGATAAAAGGTCCACCCTTTTTTAATTGCACCTGGCCTGATAAACCCTTTTTATCCACGTCGGTAATTGCGCCCATATACGCAGCCAGTTTATCACGACCATCATGCGCGGTAAATACTGCCAGCGTATGTTTGCCTTTTTCTATATCGAACGTTACCTCTCCATCACGGATTTTCCAACGTACAGCCTGCTTGCCATCAATAAAAGCTGTAGCCCTGTCACCACCGTCAACCTGCATGGTGTATTTACCTGAGGATGGAACATCTAATTTGGTACGATACCAGGCATTGGCAGTAATATTATCATCAGCTCCCATTTGCATAGGATTAGCTGAACTGAACCAATCTTTATCATCGTAACCAGGTAAAGCATAAACAGCAGCATTTTTGTTTTGCCATGCAGATAAATTAATAGTTGAGCTTGAATTTATATCATTCTGATAAACAGTAGATAATACAAATAAGCTCTTATCTGAATACAACCTGATCTGACCGTCTTTTTTAGCCATCAAAGGATATTCGGCATTTGCCAGCAGCTGTTTGTTTTGCACTTTAACTTCTCCAAGGTATGATGCTCCACTGATAATAGCATTTGATCCGGGTATTTCCGTGATCCAGGTTTTGTCCATACCCTGTGCATCAGATACCAAAATTCGGACACGCTGGCCGGAAACTTCAAATGTATATTCTGCAGGGTTATCGGTTTGATGTTGGGGAGCTATAAGGCTGATGTTGCCATTTGTTATTCTAAACCCCGGTGCTCCTTTAACTATCGTTGGCTTCCCGCTTACTTTAAAATAAAGTGATGCAGGATTGCTCTTTGTGGTTTCAACCAAAATGGTGGTAGTATTCCCTTGTTTTACCAATCCGTAAATACGTGTAAGTGCCCAATTAAGGGTAATTGCTTTGCTAATGGTAAAATTATGTACCAGCGGATATATCTCGCCGGGAGCTATTGTTATGTTTGATGCTGGTATCGCGGCATCTACCCTAATAGTAGCTTTAACCGTATTTATGCCCGGATTATCCAGAAAGACAAGATCACCCACATTGCTGGATCGTGAGGTTACTTTTATCCCCTTATCAGCAGTTATGTTTTTATACGATGCAGTTGCATCAGTACTGTTTTCTAATATATCCTGAAAGCTGCGTGCAAATATAGCAGCCCGTTTAAAGGCATAATAAATAGGGCGCAAATCACCTGCCTGACCGATAGCCGCTCCGTAATCGTACGAGGCTGCGTCTTCATCATTATTGGTATAAGCAAAGTTCGATCCGCCATGCGCCATGTAGTAATTGTACCCACCGCCGCCATGTGCTATTATTTTCCAGGTGCGCCTGTCATACACAGCCGAATCAGTCGGCTTAGCTCCGTACTGAGAATACCATACGCTCCAAAACTCGGTTGAAAACCAGGGGTTGGGCCGTGTACTATCATCCAGCATATCATCGCCCGCCGGGTCGCTGGCATGGTGAAGGCCGCTGAAAAAGTATGGCACCTGCATGCCCATACCCAAGGCCTTACTTTGTAAACGTCTAAAGTAATTATCGGGTATTATAGTTCCCCAGCCGTTGTTATGTTCGTTTTCCAGCTGAACCATGATCACCGCTCCGCCTTTGTTGATCTGTTGGTTGCATACAATAGGTAGAAGCTTGTCAAAAAACCGGTCGACGTATTTTTCAAATTCCTCGTTGTCTTCCCTTACCCTTAAGCCTGGTTTAAATTTTAACCATATTGGATAACCGCCCATATCCCACTCGGCACAATAGTAGGGTCCGACACGAACAATGGCGTACATACCTAAGTCTTTAACCATAGTTAAAAACGCGTTCAGGTCGTGGTCGTCTGTGAAGTTGAACTTGCCTTCCTGCGGTTCATGGAAATTCCACAGGGTGTATATCTCCACACAGTTAAAACCCGCGCGTTTTAAACGCAGCAAACGGTCATGCCATAACTGATGTGGTACCCTCGCATATTCCATACCAGCAGAGGCCAGGAAAGTGCGCTTACCATTTATTAAAAAGCCTTTATTGTCAAAATCAATAAACGGCTTAGCTGATGCCTGAGCTGGGAATATATGGTCATTAATTGCCTGGCTGTAAACTGTGTTACTGCAAACAGCTAAAGCGATAATTAAAAGAATAATATAATTACGCCTGTTCATTACTGCTGATTATAGGCTTGCTGAATTACATTGTTATACTTTTCAAATAACTGTTTTGAAAGGTCAACCGCGTTCCCGCTGGTAGTATTGGGATAGGCATTATCATGTTTGTTTACCCATTGCCATTCCCAATCCTTTACCTGCTTATCAAAAGCTTTACCATCAAATTCAGTACCTGCCGACAAGGATTTATCTAACTGGCTAAAAAATAACACCCAACGCTGTTTGTAATAGCCTTTGATAAGTCCGGCCCATTGGCGATTGGAATATTCGCTTAAGCCACTTTCTTTATCGCCCCAAAGCGTAACCAGATCGCGGGCATTAAGTTCATACAGGTTCTTTTCCTTTTTGGTTATACCGTTAGCCCTTGCTTCATTGATCCATTTACCCAGCAGAAAATCCTTACGTGTGCTTAGTAAAGCATCCATATCATCCATCAGTTGTAAAAACTGTGTACTGTATAGCTTAAAGTGTTCCTTATCCTTGCTTTTGTAAGCATTTGCCATTTTTTGCTGCAACGGACTTGCATAGTTTGCCAGTACCTGGCGGGTTATATCAACCAAATCATACTGAAAGCCATCGCTTTGTTTCAGACTATCAGAGGCATTTATAAACATGCCCCACGCTTTAACCAATTGTGCCGGATCATAATCCAGTTTGGTAAGTACCCTATCGATGGTCTTTTTCAACGTTGGCCTTGCAACAATAATTGATTCTTGCCCACCCTCTGTCAAACCGCCGGAGTAAACGGTATTCAGCAGAATATGCCATGCTTCATTAATCTGACTGTTGCTTTGTCCATAACGCCTTTGAGCGTAGTTCACGAGCCATTTATCTACATCAATTGGCGTATCGTTCCATACATTCTCCAACATCAATGCAAACAAAGCCGGGTTTTGTTCGATACCCTCAGGAGTGATGCCTATGCCTCGCATATTTTTTGATTCGGGATCATGCAGGGCTATGGCTGGATCGGCAGCTACGTGACGCATACGGCCAAACAGGCTTATGTTGCCACCAAAATTTTGCAACATGCTCCAGATCCAGGGTTTACCATAATAGGCTTCGGTGCGGTTCCATACGGGATGGGCATCGCTGTACAGATCTAAAACGATCATTTGCTCGTTGGGCACTGCATTTAACAGGGCCTTGATCTGCTGCGGCTGCCAGAATTTGTTGTTATAATGAAACATCCAGCCCTGCATTACCCATATAGCTTTCGGATCGGCAGCAGCCATGGAGTTGAACACCTTTTTACTCATACCATCCAGATAGGTAGAGTCGTTTGTTGGTGGTACATTTTCGTTAAAGGTATCGGCAGAATACAGGTGGTCTGTACCAAACTCTTTGGTTTGTGCCTCTATATATTTTTTACCGATGGTTTCAAACATCGGATCGTCAGGGTCAAGGATATATACATCGGGGAAACCGGCATCCCAGTTGGTCTTTTTTACTTTTGCACCAGGAAATTTATCTTTAAATGATGGCGGCACGTGACCTGTAAATGAGGACAATACAGGTTTCATACCGAATGAGCGTTCACGCTCCAGGATCTTTTTTTGTAACTCTTTGTGTGAGTCCATCCAATGCTGCGGCAGTGGGCCACCCCAGGCATCAATGTTACCCATCCAAAACCAGGCAAAATAAGCCGGACCGCTAAAAAACTCATCGAGTTGTTTATCAGTAAAACCCATGCTTTTATAAACATTTTGCCAAACAGCTTCTTCTCCTGTTATTGCTAATGGCAGATTAATACCGTTTAAAGCCATCCAGTCAATTTCTTTTTGCCAGCGCTCCCAATCCCACCAGGCCATGGAGTAGTTATAGGTGCAATAGTTTAAATAATAGCGGTATTGATAAGGTGTGGTTTTATGTACCAAGCTTTTGATCATCGGCAAAGTTGCCGGTAAGTTAAGGTTGGTGCCGTTCCAGCCGATATCGCAAAAGCAATAGTTTTTAAGGTAATAATTTAATGCCGATGCTATTGACAGGCCATTATTACCCCGCAAAACTATTTTACCATCCCTGCTATCCAGTTCAAAAACATCTTTCCCATTTTGTGGTTGGATAGCCTCAACAATAAACAAACCACTTTTACCCGGAATAATGCGCTCAATAAAAGCAATTGAAGCCTTCTGATCAACCTGGGCACTGGCTTTGATGGCAAATGCAATAACAATAAATACAAGTAAAATCTTTCTCATCTATCAGTAGTAATGTGTCTGTTATTGAATATAAAATAGTATTGTCATTTCGAACGAGGAACGAGGAGAAATCTTATGAGATATGCAAAGTGAACATTACAAATTGTATAAGATTTCTCACTATCGTTCGAAATGACAATTTTTTAGTCTTTTGAAAGATCCCAGTAAACGCTGAGTACAAAACGCCGGCAACCAGAACAAATCATTCCTCGAAAAGAAATTTTTATCCTGATTGCCGGCAATTTATTTCACCATCCTTTAAAAGTTAGGGTTTTGTTTTAAAACACCTTTACTCTTGTCAATTTCAACCTGTGGAATTGGGTAATAATAATGTTTTGGGCGAACGAAAACAACGTTTTTATTCTTGTCTATCGGCGCTTTGGATACAGGTGAGTTATAGATGGCTGCGATATCAACAATCTTATCTTTATCCCAACGCATCAGATCCTGGTGACGCTCACCTTCACCTGCAAGTTCCATACGACGCTCGTGAATCAGCTCCTTCATGCCCGCGCCCGCAACAGGTTTCAATAAAGGTGAAGCCCTATGCCTGATCTGGTTAATTAAAGCATCGCCTGCACCAGCACCTTTAGTGCGGATCAGCGCTTCGGCAACCAGAAGGTAAATATCGGCTGAGCGCATTAAAGGCACCGCGAAGGTATGATCAACACCACCATCCTGATCACCATTTGGTGGATTAAATACAGCATATTTACGGAAGGCAAACCCGGTTGCCGAAAGATCGGCTGTAAATACACTGGTACGGGTGGTGGCCAAACCAATATCAATGGTGTCGCCAACAGCTAATAAAGTAGCTTTTTTCCTGGAATCATTAGCTTCAAACTCATTAGCAAGCCCCTGCAAAGGTTGGCTAAAACCATAACCACCCCACGGCCTCGGGATATAATACACGGTAAAATCGTTCATTATTACATTTTGTATTGCCTGTATAGACAATAATATTTCCTTGCTGCTTTCATTGGCACGGGTAAAGTTATCCTGATAATTGGCAGCCAGCGCATAATTAGCATTGGATATTACCTGGTTTCCTGTAGCAATTGCTTCAGGAAATTTCTCCCAATACATATACAACTTGGTTAAAAACCCAAGGGCAGTACCTTTGCTTACACGGCCACGATCTGCCGGGCCATAGCTTTCAGGAAGCATGCTTACAGCCTGTTTCAAGTCTGATTCTATTTGCTTACGTACTTCCTCAATAGGCGATTTAGGCACGTTGAAATTTTGTTTGGAATAATCATCCTCGGTAATGATAGGCACATCGCCATAAATTACCATTAGGCGCCAGTAGCCAAAAGCTCTGAAAAAATAAGCTTCACCCATGCTGCGTGTTTTAATAGCTGCATCAATCTGTGTAATTTTTGGAATATTAAGAATACAATTTGTCGACCGATTCACTGTTTCATATTTCCATCTCCAGCTGTAATTAACCTGCGCGTTTGATGCGTCATAGGTTAAGTTCTCAATAGCTTCATCTTCACTATGGTCGCCAGAACGCCAGTAATCATCAGATGCCACGTCAAAAGTTGTTTCGGCGTGAGCAATGTAATCCTCACCTTCCAGCAAGCTGTATATACCAGTTATGGCATTTACGGCATCGGCCTGGTTCCTGAAATAATTATCTGTATTGTAAACGCCCTTTTGTTGCAGATCAAGCGCTTTTTTACAACCAGTGGCCGATAATAATGCCAGGGCTGCTATATATAATATTTTTTTCGATTTCATGGCGTTATAGTTTTGCTGTTATACCAAAAGTTATTGTGCGTACAGAAGGATACTGAGCCACATCTACACCTCTTTGTCTGTTACCATCTGTGTAACCCAACTCAGGTGTATAGCCTTTGTAGTTGGTTATGAAAAACATATTTTGACCTGAAGCATATATCCTTACACTGCTTAACGCTGCTTTTTGTGTCCAAAGTGACGGCAAGGTATAACCAATGGTTACATTCCGAAGGCTGAAATAGTTACCGCTTTCAACAAACAGATCAGAAGTACGGTAGTTGTCATTCGCGCGGTCAAGCGTCATCCTTGGAATGGTGTTACTGGTACCCGGCCCTGTCCAGCGACCTAAGGTCTCGGCGTACAAATTAAACGGATAGGTTGGGTCAATACCCTGCATCCTGTCGGCATTGTACAAGCTTACACCAAATACACCGGTAAAGTTTGCCGAAAGATCAAAACCTTTATAGGATACGCTACCCTGTAAACCTGCTGTAACATTGGGGTTAGGATTGCCCAGGTTAGTGCGGTCATTACCATCAATTAAACCATTGCCGTCCAAATCAAGGAAACGTACGTCGCCAGGTTTGATATTGCCTTTGCGCGGATCGTTTTTCAAAGCGGGATCATTGTCAACATCGGCCTGGGTTTGGTATAAGCCATTGGTTTTCCACCCGTAGAACGATGCGATTGGCTGACCCTGGTATGTTCTGGATATCTCCTGGCTCGAACGACCATAAACTACAGAACCTATGAAAGTGCCAGGTCCGTTAAGCTGCGTAACCCTGTTTTTAATAAACGATGCGTTTGCTCCAACCGAAAATTTCACCTTATCGCCACCCTGGTAGTTTACTTCAGCTTCAATACCTTTATTATTCATGGTGCCAATATTCTGATCGGGAATAGTAACCAACCCCGTTGTACCCACTACGGGTGGGGGTATAAGCATATCTTTAGTGTTTTTATTAAAATAGGTTATGGTTGTATTTAACTGATTATTTAAAAAACCAGCCTCTAAACTTACATTGGCCATTGATGCCCGTTCCCAGGTAATATCAGGATTGGCTATTCTTGTAATAGCCGAACCACTTACACCATTGCCGCCAAAAGCATAGCCACCATTGCCGTAGGTGTTATTTATCTGTATGATATTTACGTATTGAAAAGGATCAACATTCTGGTTACCCAGTTCGCCCCAGCCACCTGTCAGTTTCAGGTTGCTGATCCAAGTGATGTTTTTGATAAATTGCTCGTTTGATAACCGCCAACCTAATGAAAAAGCTGGGAAATAACCCCATTTTTTTCCAGTGGCAAATTTTGAGGAACCATCTGCACGGAAAGTTACAGTAGCCAGGAACCGACCGTCATAATCATAAAAAGCACGTCCGAAACCAGATTCAAGTGCGTACAGATCAGGTATAACATTGGAATTGAACTGCTGTGTTCCGTTATTAAGAAAACGCTGATCTACATCGGTATCATCATAACCTGATCTTGATGCGTTAAAACCATATTCTTTAAAGTTTTGATAGGAGAAACCACCGGTTAATGTCAAATGATGTTTGCCAAAGGTTTTATCATATGTCAAAAATGACTCAAGCAATTGTGATGATAATTCACCTTCGGTTTGAGTTAAGGTAGATGTTGGATTTTGACGCGCCTGGTTTACATCGGCTATACCAAAATTATAACCGCGATTAATGGTACCATCAAAAGCATAATTAACCCTAAGTTTTAGTTCCTTTAAAAACGAGATCTCGGCAAAAGCGTTAATTAATGCACGGTATTTTTTGGTGTAACGATCAGTTTCCTGTATTGTAGCATAAGGGCTATTGATATCGCCAAGCTGATTTGCAAACGCTTTTGAGGTACCAAACGTACCATCAGGGTTTACCAAAGGTATAGCCGGGTTAAAGCGTAATGCCGAGAAAACAAGCCCGGTTTGTGAACTTTGGGTATCAAAGCCGTTATTATCAGCATAAGTTAACTGCACATTTTCGCCCAGTTTAAACCAGGGCTTTACTTTGTGCTCAGAGTTGATCCTGAGGCTGTAGCGCTTAAAGTCGCTTTTATCAATGATGCCTTTTTCATTATAAATGGAAGTAGAAAAATAATAATTAGATACATCATTACCTCCCTGTATGTTAACATCGCCATTAGTTACATGGCCTGTTCCCATTATGGCACGCTGCCAGTCGGTTCTTTGCGTAGCGTAATAACTATCATTCCATGGTTCACCAATATCAGCTCCATCATTGGCATAACGCTCTCTTTTAAGATCATATAATTGAGGCGCCGTAAGTAATTTTATATATTTTGTTGAGTTTGAAAAACCATTGTAAAAGTTAACCGTAGTACCCAGCTTTTGGTTATAGGTACCTTTTTTGGTTGTTACCAAAACCACGCCATTTGCTGCTCTTGTACCATAAATAGCACTTGCAGAAGCATCTTTCAAAATATCAACCGAAGCAATATCATTAGGGTTAATATCACTTAAAGCATCGGGGTTACTTGTGGGTACACCATCAATAACCACAAGCGGATTGGCATCATTAAGGGTACCTGTTCCTCTGATGCGGATACTTGGGGCAGTGCCTGGTGAGCCATCGTTACGTACAATGTTTACACCGCTCGCACGTCCGGTTAAGGCTTGTGCCGCGCTACTTACAGGCTGATTTTGCAAATCGGCCCCTTTAACGCTTGCTACCGATCCGGTAAGGTCAACTTTTTTACTGGTACCGTAACCTACCACTACCACCTCATTTAATGCAGATGGCAGGGCCTCCATAGTAATGGTTAAAGTTTGGTTACCGCTTATGGGGACTATTTTTTTGGCATACCCGATGTAGGTTAACTCCAGTACGCCATTGTCAGGGGCGTTTATGCTGAAATTACCATTGATATCCGATGTAACACCAACATTTGTGCCTTGCAGTTTTATGCTTACACCAATTAAAGGCTCGCCTGTTTTATCAACAACTTTTCCTTTAATAATAACCTGCTTATCGGCATCGTCCTGGTTTGAGATAATAACCACATTATCATCAGCCATTTTATAGGATAGCTTATTGTCAATAATGGAATTCAATATCTGATCAATCGTTGCATCTTTTACGTTCAGGTCAACTTTACCCAATTTTTTAATGGATGCATAGTTGTAAAAGAACCGATAATCACTTTGTTTTTGAATTTTGGTCAATATACTGCTCACTTCGGTTTGCTTAATGCTGAGTGTAAATTTCTGCTGAGAATACACTGTTGCCGAAACTTGCATGCATGTAACCAGAATTAGAAAAAAAACTGCTTTCATTAGCAAAATAAATTTTAGACATACGGGGGTTCCCTGAAGCGGAAATGCCCTTCTTGTTTTTTTCATTACATTTGTTTTGAAAATTAATGGATAGAGTAAGCACTGTGTTACAACACCTTACTCTTGTTAATAAATCCTATTTGTTTTTACAGGGAGGAGTGCCAGCTCTTCCCTTGTTTATTTCGAATTTTCAGGAATCTGATAAGTATTGTTTCAATGTCATACGCAGTTAGTTTAAGGGGTTAATTAAATTAGTTTTATGTTGTTTTATTTTTGTGCCAGGTAAACAACCTTTCCATCCATTCTGAATTTGAATGGGGTTGTCATTTCAATAATTTGCATAGCATTTTTCAGTGATTCCTTATCAAGCAAACCACTTATTTGTTCGGTTTTAAGTGCAGAATCTTCAAATACTATCTGTACGTTGTATTTGCGTTCTATTTGCTTTGCCACATCTTCAAACATTTCGTTGGTAAACAATATCCTGTTATCAAGCCATGCTGTTTCTTTGATCTCTGTAGGCTTAACCATTGGTAATGTGGTTACCTGGTATTCAATTTTGCCAACATTAATATTACCAGCCTTTGTAACTTGCTTTTGAGGCGGGTTATTTGTCACCATTAACTTTTCGTTAGGTAATAATATAATTGTTTTTTCGGGGTTGTTTTTTAGGTCAACCTGTACTTTACCTTTTAGCAGGGTTGTTTCAGTTGTCTTATCGTTATTATAAGCTTTAACATTAAATACCGTTCCAAGTACTTTTATGGTTAGTTTACTGGTATGAACCAGGAATGGCTTTTTAGCATTGTGGGTTACTTCAAAAAAGCCCTCACCATTAAGGTTTACATCCCGGGTGCTTTTTGAAAATGTTTCGGGATAAGTAAATGTACTGCCGGCGTTTAGCATCACTTTTGTACCATCAGGCATTACCAGCTTTTTGGTAGTTCCGTATGGTACATGAACTTCATGCACTACCAAATTCGCACTTTGGTCACTATACCCCGATTTAACGCTATAAAATACCCCTCCGGCTATGCCAAGTATAAGGATAGCTGCTGCAGCCCATCGCCAGTTAAACAAGGGTTTTATCCTGTTTGTTTCATTAAGAGCTATTGAGCCTTCATTTGAACTTTTTATTTTATCCCAAAGCTCTTCAAGCTTTTTACGGAGGTCTTTTGGTTTAACTACATCGGGTTGCCCTGCATCACCTTTTAAAGCATCGGTAACCTGGTGCATTCTTTTATATTCAGGAAATTTTTCAAGAAAAACTTCAAGCTCGGTTAACTCATTTGCTGTGGCTGTTTTACCCATACTTTTAGCCATTAACTCAATAAACCTGGATTTGCCCATAATAATTTTAGATTCTGAAGTAAGGACACAGTACCGGGTGGTTTTTCCTAAAGAAAATAAAACTTTTTTTTGAGGGTTTTAATTGAGTGGGTTTTCAGGAGGTAATTTACACTTATTTGCCGCCAAGCGCATCATCCAATTTTTTAAGGGCGATGGACAATTGGGCAAAAACGGTTTTATTTGAAAGCCCCAGTATGGCTGCAACTTCATTGCAGGACAGGTCGTCCTCTTTTACCATTTTAAATATGAGTTTGCAACGGGCAGGTAATCCGTTAACTGCTTTTAAAACTTTAGTTTGTAATTCCTTACTGATCAGCAATTGTGAGGGATCAACAGATAATTGAAAATAATACGTTTCTGTAAGTTTCAGTTCTTTTATTTTTTTTGATGAAATACTTCGTAAATGATTCAGGCAGGCATTTTTTATTAGCACATATAAATAAACCTGTAGGTTTTTAATATTGTCAAGACTTCCACGTCCTATCCATATCTTTAAAAAAACATCATTTACAATCTCCTGGGCTGCTTCTCTCTCGCCCAGGAACGAATAGGCAAATTTGTACAACTTGGCCGCGTGCAATTCATACAGCTCATTAAATGCAGCCTCATCCCCGTTAACCTGAATACGACGAATACGCTCCTGTGTACTCACAATGGCCGGCATTTTTTTTTAACAACAGTTTAAATTAATTGAAAATGTTTTTGATAAGCAAAAGTGTAAAATTATTACTACATAACACATAAATAGTACAGTATTCTGCGTCAATGCTTCAAAAAGGCTCAAAACCTTTAATTAAGCCGTGGAATATTATATTTTTTACCTGTTTATGAAGTTGCTTATATTTGTATAACATTTGAATTTTGCAAACATGGCACCTGATATTACCACGCTCGAGGAATTTTATAAGCAAACCTCCTTATTGCTTCCTGAAGGCATTAACAAGGACATAGGGCATTTTAATGTGTTTAAGATAGATGAGATGATGGCCCAAACACGGAAGAAGGGGATCATGCCTTATAACCGGCGGGCTTATTATAAAATTAGCATGATAAGCGGCCATAACCGGGCCGAATATGCAGATAAGGTGATCGATATTGAAAAAAACGCGTTATTATTTGCAACGCCTAAGATCCCCTACCACTATGTGCCCCAGGATGAAGACCAGTCTGGCTATTTCTGCATTTTCACCAGCGATTTTTTGATCCAGCATAAAAGCGGCGTTGTACTTGACGATCTGCCTATTTTTCAGCCCCGGGGATACCCTATTTTCCAGCTTACAGACGAGGCAGCCGAAGATATCACCTTTATTTTCAAAAAGATGTACAAGGAGCTATCGTCAGATTATGCATATAAATATGACCTGCTGCGTAACTACGTTCTTGAACTGATTCACTACGGTCAAAAGCTGCAACCGGCAACCGCTCTGTATCCATTACATACTGCCTCGGCACGTGTTTCTTCTTTATTTATTGAACTATTGGAACGGCAGTTCCCTATTGAATCTGTTCATCAAAAACTCAGCCTGCGTACCGCTAAAGATTACGCCGACCGCCTGGCTGTTCATGTAAACCATTTGAATAAAGTATTAAAAGAGAATATCGGGCAAACCACCACTGATATTATTACCAGCAGGATTATACAGGAGGCGAAGATCTTGCTAAAACAAACCGACTGGAATATTTCGGAGATCAGTTATTGTCTTGGTTTTGAGCAGGTAGCCCATTTTTCTAACTTTTTCAGAAAACAAACCTCATTTTCGCCAATTACCTTCAGGATGTAATGCTTCTATTTGAATTTTGCAAATATCAGATTGATACTTGCAAACAACCCGCCTGTTTAGCGTCCTATCTTTGTGTCATCAAATTAAATAATTATCTAAAACAAAAATAACATGACACAAACAAAAAAAATAGCTCTGATTACAGGTGGTAGCCGTGGTTTAGGCAAAAACATGGCTTTAAGCATTGCAAAAAAAGGATTTGATGTAATACTAACCTACAACAGCCAAAAAGATGAAGCACTTGCTGTAGTGGCACAAATTGAACAACTGGGTCAAAAAGCTGTTGCTTTACAACTAAATACAGGCGACGTTAAAAGCTTTGACGCTTTTTTTGGCCAGCTAACCACAACATTGAAAGATACTTTTAATACAGATCATTTTGACTTTTTGGTGAACAATGCAGGAATTGGCTTGCACTCATCATTTGCGGAAACAAGTGAAGAAGACTTTGATCTGGTGTTTAACATTCATTTTAAGGGTGTTTATTTTTTAACTCAAAAAGCTTTAGCGCTTATTAATGATGGTGGCCGTATCATTAATATATCATCTGGGTTGGCCCGCTTCAGTATACCCGGTTCATCAGCTTATGGGGCAATGAAAAGTGCCGTTGAAACCTTAACCAGATACCAGGCAAAAGAACTTGGTTCTCGTAGGATCACAGCAAATGTGGTGGCCCCAGGTGCTATTGAAACTGATTTTAGCGGTGGGATGGTTCGTGATAACGAACAGATTAATAAGCAAATTGCTAGCCTTACCGCTTTAGGTCGTGTAGGATTACCTGACGATATTGGTGGTGTGGTAGCATTTTTATGTACAGAAGAAGCCAGATGGGTCAATGCACAACGTATTGAAGTATCTGGTGGCATGAACCTATAATATTGTAAAAACAGGCAGGATAGTCTTAATTTCTACCTGCCTGTTTTACAATTAATCATCATCGTCGTCTGTATCTTTACCTGCAAGTTTAGCCGGATAAGCTTTTTTACCTTTGGCTGCAAACCATAATATCCGGTTCATAACATCATCATTACCCCCATCAATATGGTCATACTCGGGTCTTGAAGACAACTTTGCATAATGAAGGCTTGCTCCTTTAAGTGATGATAACGGTGGACTAACCTTATTTAAAGGAATACGGTTTTTCAAGCTTTGATAGGTATAATCAGATGGTTTGCTGGTAAAACAATCAAACATAGGTAATGCTGTTGCATCAATGATGTTCATTGGCGGCAACCCTAATATCTGCTCAATTGAACGGACTATACAAGTTTGATTATAATTTTTACTCACTTTGCTTTGCAGCCTGCTATAAGGGCTTATTACAAAACCGGTAGTACGATATGCAGAAACATGATCCCAGCCTGCCTGCGAATCATCCTCGGTAACAAAGATCACGGTATTTTTCCAGAAACGACTTTTGGATACCGCTTCAACAATACGACCAAGCGCCAGGTCATTATCGGCTACCATAGCATCGGGGGTTGGGAAACCTGGCCTGGTTCCTACGGTATGATCGGCAGAAAGGGCCATGATCATCAATTGGGGTAACTGATCACCAGGCTTTTTCTCATACTCATTTAATTCTTTTATAAAAGCGGTTGCGCGTAATTGCTCATTGATCTTGTGCTCATCAGAACCAGGATAGTTTTGTGATAGCATTGGCCTTACACGCGATATGGTGCTGGTATTATTAAATACAAAAGGTTTACCTGCGTTATAGTTATTGTAAATATCTGTCCAGCTAAGTTTGTTATCAAAGTGAACGGCACAAGCCTCGCCATATATCCTTACTGTTTTGCCATGGTCGGCAGCGTTGTTCCATATAAAACCGTTGCCATCATAAACCAGCGCATCCTCCTGAACATGCGGATAACTGCGGAACCATGATCTTACACTCTTTTCAACATAATCGGTTACCATAGCGGCATCTGTCCATTGGTGGCCCTCGGCCGAACATTTTCCGGATGCATAATAATTATCAAGCAGTAAAAAATTACGGGCGAGGTTATGCTGGTTAGGTGTAACGCTATCCCCATAAATACACAATGATTTAGCGCCGTTACCTTCGGGCATATCGCCCAAAACCTGGTCATAAGTACGGTTCTCTTTTATGATATAAAGTACGTGGTTAAATACCGATGGTTCGCCAATACGCTCAGGCATAGGACGCGCCGGTACATTTTTACGGGGTAATAACTGAGCAATTTGCTGCCTGAAACTCAGGTTAAGATCCTGCACCTTTTGGGTGTACTGTTTTAATAATGCATCGTCAGGAATTGAAATAATAGACACTGTTGCTTTTTGATGATGCGAGTTATAAGCTTTAGGGCTCCCTTCAGCTACCTCTCCTCCCAATCCGGCTTTACCAATTTCCTTGCTGTTTATGCGTGAACCTTCGCCCTCAAGGTTGGTTACAAACAGGGTATTACCATCAACAGCAAGCCCACCCGGATAAGCTTCGGTTGGTATGAAACCTTTTACGGCATTATTGCCAGTGCCTTTGGTGGCAGTTTTTGAGCCGAGCTTAACCACCGCTACTGCATTATCAAGCCCGTTGGCAACATATAAGATTGTTCCATCTGTGTTAATGGCCAGGGCATTGGGGGTATCACCTATATAACTTTTTTTGCCCGGATTTAATTTTACATCAATGGCATCAATATTTTGGAGTGAGCCTGTTGATATAACCGATACCATATCACTGTTGCCGTTGGCAACATAAACAAAAGCTTCGTCGGCACTACTAATGATAGCATTGGGATGCAGGCCTACCGGTATTTCCTTTATTACCTCCCCCCTTTCCAAACTCATTACCATGACCGTGCCCCTGGCCGTGGCACCGGTTTTAGGATCGATATATGCTTTGCCGTATGGTACACCCGCTGTTTCCCTGTTCACCGTATCAACAGCTTGCGGACCGGCCCAATTTGTTATGAAAGCTTTATTTTTGGCTATTACAATGCCATAAGGTGCAACACCAGTAGATTTTGTCCAAACTACTTTATTGGTTGAAAGATCAATTTTAACTAACTGATTATTACCGTTTAAAACCACATAAAGAAAATTGATTCCGCTTTCATTATTTATAGCCAGGTCATTAGGTAATGCCAGCGGCGATTCCCCTTCGGCCTTAAAAGCAAACGTATTTTTAATGCTGATCTTTTCGCCATCCCAAATTGCCTGGAAAACATATGATTTTGAATCCTTGCCTTTACCAACTGCCGCGCTCCAGAATATTTGGGTTTGATCACCAGCCTTTAAAACTTTTAAACCAGAATAAGTACTTGTCAGGCCCCTGTACCGGGAATCCTGTTTATAAGTCCAGCGGGTGATCACTTTACTTTGTACCGTATCAATTAAAGTAATGCCATACCTATCCTCAACAGCTATGAGTTTGCTGCCAGGTATCAATCTTACATCCATGCTATGGTTCTCATCGCCAGCATCACCAAAAGATATAACCCTCCCTGCAGGGTCAATTATACGGTTGTACGGCATTAAAACAGGCAAAATAGTTCGGTTAAGCGTACTATCATCATAAGCACTGTGCATGTTGGCCTGTTCATTTTCATCAGGCTGCTTACTGCTGTTCACGGTATGGCAGGCTGTAAGTGATATAAATAGTACCACTATAAAAGTTATAAAAGTGCTTATTGCCAGGCTTTTTTTGATCATACGTTCTATCTTCTAAACAGTAAAATTATAGTAACAATATATATTGAAAGTTAAGAGGTACTAAATTATCATAATTGTTACTTAGTATTGCTATTAACAACCATAATAACCGCATATGAAAATTAGTGATTCAATAGCCTGCAGGTTAAAATTGCAGCATGAAACAATCAGTGAGATCATTTTTGATCTTGATGAACAACAATTATTTAAAAAACTTCAGCCCGATAAATGGAACATACATGATAACATAGCGCATTTAACAAGATATCAACTTGTATTTATGGAGAGGATCAATAAAATTCTATCAACAGAGAACCCTTCATTTGGCCGCTACAAAGCGGAAGATGATCCGGAATTTGAAGGCTGGAGAACCAGGCCTACAAAAGATTTGATTGAACAGATCAAATTAAACCGTCAGGATATACTCCAATTAATTGAAGGTATTTCAGAAACAGAGTTGAATAAAACAGGCACCCACCCGGTTTACGGAAATTTGAATATCCTGAAATGGACCGAATTTTTTTTACTGCATGAAGCCCACCATCTTTTAACTATTTTTCAAATGGCTAATTATAAATGAGCTCTATTTTGCTGAAACCTATAAATAATTAATTACCATTTGGCGCCATGCCCGGGCCTGATGTGCTTCTTTATCCCAGATATATAATGAGCTGTTTATCCCCTTTTCCGATAACATCCTACATAACGTACGGTTATTTTCCAGCAATACATCCTCTTGCCCAATAGCTATAACAATGTGCATTTGTTTTATATTAAACAACCGGTCTTCATCCATTAAATTAGGAATATATTGCAGGGGCATGTTAAAATAAACATTCTCATCCCAGTAACCTTCTAACAGATCTTCATAATGCCCAATTTTACTTGCAAGGTCATATCTGCCACTCATACCAATCACCTTATTAAATACATCAGGGTGCCGCAGTGAGATATTTACAGCATGATAGGCCCCAAGGCTGCAACCGGCGGCAATTTTAAATGAACCGGGATTTTTCTTATGCATAAAAGGCATAACTTCCTGCAGAATGTACTGTTCATATTGAATATGGCGCATTACTTTTGCCGATGGATGGAATCCTGAACTATAAAAACTTTCGCAATCGCAGCTGTCAACACAATAAACCTGAATATAGCCCTTTTCAATCTTATCACGCATGGACTCTATTACCCTCCAGTTTTCGTAATCATAAAACCTTCCCATCCTGGTTGGGAAAAATAAAACAGAGGCTCCGCCATAACCAAAAATAAGCATCTCCATATTTTTTTGAAGAGAAGGGCTATACCACTGAATATATTCTCTATTCATATTGTGCATTGCAAGATGAGGCTATCGTATGACCTTTATATTAATTCTGCATGAAAATTTTCTAAAAGCCTGGCATATACCACTTGTTTCCACAATGCATATCCTTTAGCACTTAAGTGAAGCCCGTCCTGCAGAAAATACTCTTTTTCAGGAGATCCATCCTTATTTAACATCTTGTTATATATATTGATGAATTTCCAGTTATTATCCTGCTTTATGATCTCGTTTTCAATTATGTTATTGGCATACTTTAGTGAGTTGATCAAGTCCCAACGGGCAATGCTGGGTTTAATAGAAATAAAATAACAAGGAATATCACCAAACCGGTTGGAAATTTGGCTGGCTAACTGCTCAAAAAAAATAAATATTTCTTCAGGATGCCTTCCATCTCCCAGATCATTATCTCCTGCATAAATCACGATGGATTTAGCATCATAGGGAGCAACAATACGGTTAAAAAACCAGGAACATGCCGCAAGTGTAGCCCCTCCAAAACCCAGGTTAACTGGTTTAAAGGGCCTGAAATCATCAAATAGTTTATCCCATAGCCTTATAGACGAACTTCCATAGAACAATGTTGATGGCTCATAGGTTAATTGCAACCTTTCCTTTTCGAGTCCTTTAACCTCTTCTTCGTACCAAAACATACAATACTTATAATATAATGCTAAAAGT
The DNA here is from genome assembly GCF_050433765.1 of Mucilaginibacter lappiensis. Classification (GTDB taxonomy): domain Bacteria; phylum Bacteroidota; class Bacteroidia; order Sphingobacteriales; family Sphingobacteriaceae; genus Mucilaginibacter; species Mucilaginibacter lappiensis_A. The sequence goes on from NZ_JBNPWP010000001.1 coordinate 821,598, forward strand.
AGAAAATTATGGGGTAAAATAGAGAACCATTGCATGTTTCCTATTACATCAATTGAATTTTCAGGGTAATTATGATGTCAACTTTCATTTATTTAATCAAGGCTTAATACCCGTTTGGTATTTTTGACAACATGACAACATTTAACACTTTGCAGGCAAAACCGGTGTTTAAACTGGATCAGCCTGATGATATCTATAAATTTCAACCTTTACCTTCCCCTACTGGTTTGTACCCTTATCATCTATCTATAAATAAAATACTGCCCGGAGTTGATGACCAGAAAATAGTTTTCCACATGGTTGGCGATACCGGCAGTGTACGCCACCCTGAAAACATTCAGTTAGTTGCCGCGGAGATGTCTAAACAATATGAAATGGCAGCAATAACTGATAAGCCCCAGTTCCTGTACCATTTAGGCGATATTGTTTACAATCATGGTGAATCAGCCTGTTATAACCAACAGTTTTTTTCACCGTATAAAAATTATCCGGGGCCTATTTTTGCAATCGCGGGCAATCATGATAGCGATGTAAACCCGGCCAACCCGGTTCCTTATCATAGCCTGGAAGCTTTTACTAAAGTATTTTGCGACACGGTTTCAAACCCGGTTAATTTGGGTGGAGATACTGATAGAATGAGCATGATTCAGCCTAATATATACTGGACATTAAAAACGCCGCTCATCAATATTATCGGTTTACACAGCAACGTACCTAAATTTGGTGTTATTACAGCAGAACAGCGGAAATGGTTTATAGAAGAGCTTAAAGCCAATGACCAGGAACGCCCGGAGAAAGCTTTATTGCTTTGTTTACATCATGCCCCCTATTCTGCCGATATTAACCACGGTTCGAGCCTCCCTATGATTGAATTACTGGAAGGGGTATTTGAAGAAACGGGCATGAAACCCGACATGGTTTTGAGCGGCCACGTACATAACTACCAGCGATTCAATAAGGTATATTCAGATAATAAAGTGTTGACCTATATTGTTGCAGGAGCAGGCGGCTTTGATGAGTTGCATGCCGTAGCGCAGCCCGATGATGAACGGTTTACCAATGAAGACCCGTTATTTGATCATATTCAGCTGGTAAACTATTGTGATTCCAAACATGGTTTTTTAAAGATAGCTGTAGAAAAAACCACTGAAGGATTAACCATAACCGGTCAATATTACGCGTTAACCGCTCAGGACGATCAAGCCACCTTAACCGACCAGTTTAGCCTTAATATTACTAACTGATATACTTGCGAAAGTATACAATATTACAAGGGACCGCTGTTTAGCAGTCCCTTGTAATTATCCTTAATTGCCAGTACCGTTGTTTACTATGCTATTATTAAGTACAGGATTTAAGCGGAAATATTTGTTTCCTCCATCAAAGTTCACCACATAATCAGACTTAAAGTGCGTGCTTTTTAAGTAATAATCTGTAGTTATTATTTGCGCACCGGAATTACAGGCTGCTGTAAAATCTGTTTTATCATTGGCACGGGCTTGTTCGGTATCTGAATCGGCCCTGGTTCTGATGATATATCCTTTTTTAACCAGCTCTTTTATATCCGGATTTTGGGGATTGTTCAGGATCATCATGGCAGCCTCAGGATTGCCGGGATCAGTATTAGTAAACAATACCCTTCCTTTTAAAGATGGATGCCCCTGAATGTAAAGCGCCCGGTCTTCCTTGTTGTTATCCATTATAAATATAAACTTACCTTTTGCAGCTTTTAAAGTTGGCCAGTTGCCATGCAGCACAGCGCTTTCAAGGGTAGCATATTTACCCCTAACCATATCAGGTGTAATGATAGAATTACCTAAACCATCTCTGATATCCTGATCAAGTTCATCAAGCGTTTGCGTGGTAAATTTTTCAGGAACGGTAAGCTTGGGATCTTTGGGTTTTCCATCTTTAGGCTCTAAAGTAATAAAGATGGGATTATGATCAGGATGGGCATCTGACCATGTTTTTAATTGTTTTAAACCATCTTTAAAAGTTAAACAATGGCTCCTAAAATCAAGATCAACAATGTGAAATACTTTAAAACCAGGCTGTTTCATTTCACCATCCGGATCAAATGGTGGCTGATCTTTTACCCAATCCAAACCTTTGGGGTGCGCATATTTGCCTCCTTTTGAATCTGCATAAACATCAATTTCAAGATTTAGCAAGCCCATATTAAGCTGATCTGTAAGGCTGATGTGCTCATAATCAATTTTTTCGGCGGCCTCAGGATTTTGTTTTTGAAAAACTTTAAACAAAGCCGGGTCAATAGCTTCCTTATAGCTGTTGTGCGAACCTATTACCTGGATCTTATTAATTGGCAGATCATCATTATCACCACTCCACTTATAGCATGGTAAAGCCAGTATTAAAATTACGCCTAAAAGAGTTTTCATATTTATTATCATTATTATAGTTCAAAAGTATTAATTAAAATGCTTGGGAAATATGATATTTCTGATACAAGAGATGGAAATAAAACATACAACTTGAATCATTGTTGATCATAATATTATTAAAAGCTGGCGTTTGCTCAAGATTACATGTAATAAAGAATCAATTACATGTTAAATAGAATACTATAAACGCTTTTAAAAATTGTTGCAAAATTGCGCCTCGAATGTTGCATTTAGGTTAACTACCTATTAAGAATAATATCAACCCGGTAACTTTTCAGTTGCATAAGATTGGTTATCCTGGTAAAAACGATTGTTTTTTACCAACACATGAAATTATAAAATATAACGATATATACATTACCGATATTTGATGACAGAATTATTAAAATAACAATGTGGTTACACACTGCTTTTTTAATATTCAATTGTTAACTTAATGGCAGTATTTTAAATTTCATTCTATGGAAGAGATACAATTAAAAAACGATGGAGCAGTTACCACTTTGAGCCGTGTAGATGGCCGATTGAAAGTAACTGGCGCAGCAAAATATTCGGCAGAGTATAAAGTACCTGGCTTAACTTATGCGGTGTTGGTACCCGCTACAATTACAAGCGGCACCATTACTGATATGGATACAAAAGCTGCTGAACATGCTCCGGGGGTGCTCGCAGTAATGACCTATCTAAATGCACCGCAAGTGCCTGGCTATCAACCTGACCCATCCAAGCCGGCAAGAAAAAGTTTAAAATTATTCATTGACAATAAAATATTTTTCAATGGCCATCCCATAGCACTGGTAATAGCCGATACTTTTGAACGTGCCACCTATGCCGCATCCCTGGTTAAAGCAACCTACCAACAGAAGGCTTTTGAAACTGATTTTAATAAAAACATTGATAAAGGCGTTACACCAGGGGGAGGCCGCTATACTGATTATGTACGCGGTGAAGCCGATGCTTATAAAAATGCACCTGTAAAAGTGGAACAGGAATATACACTGCCATCAGAAATGCATAACCCAATGGAATTACACGTTACCACTGCTATATGGGATACGGCTGATAAAGTAACCGTGTATACAAAAACCCAGGGAGTTAAAAATACCCAAAGGGCCATTGCAGACGCGTTTAAACTGGATATAAATAATGTGCAAATCAACTCGCGGTTTGTTGGTGGCGCATTTGGTTCGGCTTTGCGTACATGGCCGCATGAAATTGCAGCGGTTCAGGCCGCTAAAATGGTTAATCGCCCGGTAAAATTGGTATTTACCCGTGAGCAGCAGTTCACGCTGGTGGGATACAGACCGCATACCGTTCAAAAAATTGGCTTAGGCGCCACCCCTGATGGTAAATTAGTTGGCATCACCCATGAATCACACTCTCAGACAGCGGTTTATGAAGAATTCACAGAGGGCTCTGTTAATGTGTCCAGATTTTTATATGCCAGCCCCAATGCCAATACCCGTTATAAGGTAGTCCCTCTGAATGTAGGGGTACCAGCCCCAATGCGTGGCCCCGGTGAAGCAACCGGATCTTTTGCACTGGAATCGGCCCTTGACGAACTTTCTTATGCTTTAAATATTGACCCCATAGAATTAAGATTGCGTAATTATGCTGATACAGATCTTGAACGGAATTTACCATGGTCAAGTAAATATTTAAAAGAATGTTACCAATTAGGCGCCGAACATATTGGCTGGGATAAACGCCCCACCAAACCCGCTTCCATACGCGATGGCGAATGGCTTGTAGGTTATGGCATTGGCTGTGGCGCTTTCGGCGCCCACCGGGGTAAGGCTTTGGCAAAAGCTAAACTAATGCCCGATGGTTCTGTAAATATTCAAAGTGCGGCAAGCGATATCGGGCCGGGTACTGGCACAGCTATGGTACTTATTGCATCAAATGTTTTAGGTATCTCCCCAGGCAAAATCACTTTTGATCTGGGCGATTCATCTTATCCCCAAGCTCCAACACAGGGTGGATCAGCCACGGTATCTACAGTAGGATCAGCAGTACATGATGTTTGCATAGCGCTTAAACAAAAGCTTAACACATTAACAGGCAAACCCGAAGGTGATACTGCACCAATTGCTTATGATAATGTATTAAAACAGCTTAATTTGCCATACCTGGAAGTGACCAAAGATTCACAAGGTGGAGATGAGGGCCAAAAATATTCCATGTATTCATTCTCCGCACATTTTGCACAGGTTCATGTACATCCGGCAACAGGTGTTGTTAAAGTAAAAAAAGTAGTTGCCGTTGTTGATGCCGGTAAAATTGTAAGCCACAAAACAGCCAGCAGCCAAATGATTGGCGGAGCCGTTGGGGGCATTGGAATGGCACTCACAGAGGAAATTCTATTTGACGACCGTTATGGCCGGTATGTAAATAATAATTTTGCCGATTACCACGTACCCGTTAACGCGGATATACCCCAAATGGAAGCCATCTTTATTGACAAACCAGATCCATATGTTAATCCGTTAGGAACAAAAGGTATTGGCGAAATATCACTCATCGGGGTAGCCGCGGCAATTGCCAATGCGGTTTATAATGCCACTGGAAAAAGGATAAGAACGTTGCCTATCACTCCTGATAAATTAATTTAAGTATCGGTAATATACCCCAAATCAACATAAACTATTGGAAAGAATTTCAGAAACCGACCTCATCTTAAATGAGGACGGCAGCCTTTATCATTTAAATTTGCATCCTGACGATATAAGCGACCTTGTTATTCTGGTTGGAGATCCGGACAGGGTTGCACGGGTAAGCAAATTTTTTGATCATATTGAAATAAAAAAAGGTAAACGTGAATTCATTACACATACCGGACGAATCGGTAATAAACGCCTGACTGTTATCTCAACCGGCATCAGTACAGACAATATTGACATTGTATTAAACGAATTAGATACCCTTGTAAATATTGATCTTAAAACCCGGCTCCCCCATTCAAACCTTCGTAGTATTGATATTATCCGCATTGGCACTTCCGGCGCATTGCAGCCAGAGATCCCGATTGATAGTTTATTGATCTCGTCTGCCGCACTTGGCATGGATTCGCTCATGCATTTTTATGAGTATTCAATAACTTTAAAAGATCAGCAACTTTTATCAGAATTCCGCTCATCCATTCCGGGTGGCTACAACCTTGATCCTTATTTAGCATCTGCCAGCAATAAGTTACTTAATCAATTTAACTATATGGCGCCACTTGGTTTAACCCTTACTGCTCCCGGTTTTTATTCACCCCAGGGCAGGCAGGTAAGGGCAAAGTCATCAATGCCCCAACTGTTATCCATACTTTCTGCTTTTAAATCGTCAGGAGGAGAAAAAATCACCAATCTTGAAATGGAAACCGCTGGAATATACGGCCTTGCCCAATGTCTTGGTCATCATGCGTTATCTTTTAATGTTATCCTTGCTAACCGGTCAACAAATAAATTTAGTGCAAACCCGGCCAAGGTAATGGATGGTTTTATACAATCTATCTTAACCGGATTATCCGCCAAATAGTTCATTAAATTTATCAATTTGATAATAAACCTCCAAATCCAACTTAACAACCCTACCCTACTTTCGCCCCTGATTAACTACATTACAAATCAAGCAAAATTTAAGAAAGTTAATTTTTAAATAACCAGTCATCAAAATTTATCTATGAAATATTTATTTGTACCCTTGTTCAGTTGTATTATATCTTCAGTTTTTGCACAGCAAAAGTTAGATGTGGAAGGCCATCGCGGCGGACGGGCCCTAATGCCTGAAAACACCATTCCGACCATGCTTCATGCCGTTGACCTGGGAGTTAAAACGCTGGAGCTGGATTGCGTGATCTCAGAAGACAAACAGGTAGTTGTATCGCACGATGTTTATATGTCGTCCGATTTTATGCTCAAACCTGATGGCAGTTTGATCAGCAAAGCCGAGGAAAAACAATTTTTATTATACAGAATGCCCTACGATAGTATCAGGCGTTTTGACGCGGGTACTAAACCACACCCTCAGTTTCCTGAACAGAAGAAAATGAAAACATATAAGCCGCTGCTGTCAACATTGATAGATAGTGTTGAACAATACGTTAAAGCTCATCATTTAAAGGCTGTATATTACAATGTAGAAATTAAAAGCTCACCCGCGGCTGATGATATCGCGCATCCACAACCTGCGGCTTTCGTTAAGCTGGTAATGGATGTTTTAAAGAAAAAAGGCGTTCAAAAAAGGGTTATCATCCAGTCGTTTGATACCAGACCGTTAGTATTGCTGCATCAAAAATATCCTAAACAACCGCTGTCATATTTAGTACAGAATAAAGACAACTTTGATGATAATATTAAGAAACTTGGCTTTTCTCCGGCAGTCATCAGCCCTAATTATGCTTTAATAGATGCTGATTTTGTAAAAAATGCCCACCAAAGCAATGTTAAAGTAATACCGTGGACTGTTAATGATGAAGCCTCCATGCAAAAAATGGCAGAGTGGCAAGTAGATGGTATTATCTCCGACTATCCTGATAAGTTGGTAAACTTGTTTGGAAGCTTTCAGGATCAGATTAAATAGAGCATATTTTCATCAATATTGTGGTGGATTCTTATTCTATAAGATACAAAAAAGTCGTTTTGTAAAGAAAACGACTTTTTTTTGCACCCTCTTAAACCCGAAAGACAAGAGACCTATATATTAATGTTCTCCAGATATTTATATCCGCTCCCTGTATTAATAAGCAACACTTTTTCTTCGGGCTTTATCCATTGAGTGGCTTTCAATTTTTTATAGGCTTGCCATAACGCGGCCCCCTCAGGCGCTATAAGCATACCTTCATATTTCGCAATTTCTTTTAATGCAGTGCTCATTTCTTCATCACTAATAGTAAGGGCAAATCCTTCACTTTCGCGTAAAACCTTCAGAATAACTTTATCGGCATAAGGTTTGGGCACACGCAAACCGTTGGCTATGGTAAATCCACCATCAGCAAATTCAGAAACATACTGCCCTGCATGAAATGCTTTAACAATACCATCACAACTTTGCGATTGTACAGCCACCATGCGCGGTCTTTTGCTGCCTATCCAGCCTAATTGCTCCATCTCATCAAATGCTTTCCAGATCCCGATAAGCCCTGTACCGCCGCCTGTCGGATAAAATATTACATCAGGCAATTGCCAGTTAAACTGCTCGGCTATTTCATAACCCATGGTTTTTTTGCCTTCCAACCGATAGGGTTCTTTCAGCGTTGATACCTGGAACCAATTATTTAACAGGGCATGTTCATTTACCAATTTACCGCAATCACTTATATTGCCGTCAATCTCCACCAGTTCGGCGCCGTATAAATGGCACTCATCTTTAAAAACCTTGGGTGTTTGTTTGGGCATATATACAACCGCTTTCATTCCCCCGCGGGCCGCGTAAGCAGCCAATGCGCCCCCGGCATTTCCGGCGGTAGGTGTGGCAATTGTCTGGATGCCCAGTTCTTTAGCTTTGGATACGGCTGCGCTTATGCCCCGCGCTTTGAATGAACCAGTTGGGTTACCAGATTCATCTTTCCAGAACACTTCATTATTCCCAGTAAATTGTTTTAAATTTTCAATTTGTATTATAGGGGTAAAACCTTCGCCAAGCGTAACAATATGTCTTTCATCAGTAACAGGTAAAAATTCCTTATACCGCCACATTGTTGCCACCCTTCCCTGTAAAACAGCTTTGTTGATACCCGTACTTAAATTATACTGCGCAAATAAGGTAGATCTGCAGGTTTCATTAATACAAACCGTATTGATAACCGCAGTATTATGTATAGTGCCGCATTCGGGGCACTTTAAATTTATTAACAAGGAAGTTTCTGTCAATTCAATATTATTAACCATTAGATATGATAAAGTTATTAAAACCTAAACTGCGAAAAGTAATTTCCGGGTAATTACTTCTGCTCAAATATATCCCCTGCGTTCCATGTTGGCCGGGCAACATCCTGCGCTACAAGATAACCTATCAAAAAATTAAGCTGGGCGTATTTCTTTCCGGCTTCAAAATCAAATATCCCATTTATATCATCCTGTGGTTTATGGTAATATTTTTCGCGCCATGATGCCACTATTTCGTTCATATTATTTTTACCATCGGCTGTTTTACTCCCGTATTTAATATGCAAGGCCGGAATACCCTGCAAAACAAAGCTATATTGATCGCTCCGTGTAAAGCGGGCTTGCTTAGGTTCGGGGTCTGGTTCCACACTTAAATAGCCCAGATGATCTGCCGCCTCAGCAACCTGGTTAGCCAGCGATGAATGTTCGGCCCCTAAAGCTGTAATTGATAATAAGGGAGCAATAATAGTAGGCATGTCAGTATTTATATCTGCAACCATACTTTTAGCAGGTACTGTTGGATGTTTGGCAAAATAACCAGATCCCAGATCACCTAACTCTTCGCCGGTTACCAATACCATAAGGATAGAGCGTTTAGGCTTCAGTTTAATACCTTTATATATCTTAGCAATGGCTAATAGGCTGGCTACACCCGAGGCATTGTCATGCGCCCCATTATAAATGGAATCGCCCTGTACCGGTGTGCCGATACCCAGGTGATCTAAATGGGCACTGTGCACCACATATTCAGTTTTCAGGTTAGGATCTGTGCCCGGTATTTTTCCGATAACATTATAGCTGGTAATATCCTGGTAAGTTGAGGTATACGAAACTTTAGCACCTACATTTAATGAAAATGAATAAGATTGACCCGCTTTTAAATGGCTCATAACTTCCGGCAGGGATCTACCTGAATTACTAAGCAACAAATTAAACAACGCATAGTTCATATTACCAAACACACTTATCTGATCAGAATAATAAACGCGTGAAACAGCAACTTTGCCTTCGTTATCCATTACACTGTAAATGCCTTTACTAACATTGTTCAAACGAGCTGTAGAATCGGCCAAACCAATAATAACACCTACTGCCCCATGTTCTGCCGCTACTTTTAATATCTGGGCGGAGTTCATGGTATGCGCGGCAACCGAGGATGAAAATTTTTCAGGAGCGCCCCGGGTAATCAGTACGATCTTTCCTTTTACATCCAACCCGGCATAATCATCATAACCAAGGCTGGGTTCACTGATACCATATCCGGCAAATACCAAATCTGCAGAGGTTTTAACCTCAGGGACAGAAGGATTAGGGTAAATTACATAACCATCGTCTCGTACAACCAAATTTTTTAACTGGCCACTATTTAAAGATAAAACAGCATTATTGGTAAATGCTTTGCGCAGCTTTACCTGTTGCAGCCAGGTATTATTTTCGCCGGCAGGTTTAACATCAAGTGATTTTAGCCGACCAATAACATAGTCAACCGCCATTTGATAACCTTCCGTTCCTGGTGCACGCCCTTTTAACTTGTCATCAGCCAAATATGTAATATCTGTTTTTATTTGTTCGGGGCTAACCTGTTTTAATGACTGTTCCACATTTGCGCCTAATTTAATTTGTTGCGCAAATACAGTACTGGCAAGTGAAATAATTGAAACGAGAAATAAGAGCCTGCAAATTTTAATCATTACTTATATGGATTAATAACATACAAGCCCGCAAGTTATTAACTAACGTCTTTACGAGCAAGTTTTTATCGATAATGTTACCTTGTGCCCCTAACATTAAAGACTTTTGTATAACAAAACGGCTTATTTCTCTATAATAAATTGTCCTGATATTTAATTGCCTTCCTATAAATGTTTATACCCTAATAATGAAGTAAGTGTTAAATTCAGATATAGTGAGCAATAAAATATAGTTGGTTGCTAATCCTGTCTGCATACATAGGGCTTTAGATAATATCGTACAATAATTTGATAACACATAGGTAAAAACGAGGTGTGTCTTTGCACATCTTTGTTCATATCAACCAATTGACCAAACCTCTATTCTATTCATTATAAAATATATGCAGCTTAAATCTATTTATTCTTTAAAGTTTACAGGAATATTTAACCCAGGACTAATTAATAACCTGTCCCCCATGTCAACAATACCGGTAAAAAATGAGGCTTCGGTTAAAGAAGTTAATAGAAACACTGCAATGAGATTCATTTTAAAAGATCGCATTTAATATATATGACACAAACAGATATTGCTTACCGGGATATCACTGTCAGATTTCCTGCTCAAATAATTATCGGGAAAAACTCGTACCTGAAATTAGCTGATGAAGTAGCTGCGGCAGGATATTCCAACGTATTGATCATTACTATAAATGTGCTTTTAACAAAGCTTGACCCGCTTATACAACAACTTAAAATACAAGGCATAACCGTTAACGTAAATACAACTATAGTTCAGGAACCATCATTCTGTGATTTTGATGTTTTGATAAATTCTGTTGCTGATAAACCAGTTGATGTGGTTATTGGCATTGGCGGTGGCAGCGTGCTCGATGTAGCCAAACTGTTAGCGGCACAAATTGATAATGACCAAACTTTAAGTGATATAACAGGCATTGGTCTGCTCAAAAAACGCAACATCAAATTAATATGTGTGCCCACTACAGCAGGTACAGGCAGTGAGGCATCACCTAACGCTATATTGATTGATGATGCTGATAACCAAAAGAAGGGTATCATAAGCCCTTACCTTGTTCCTGATATGGTGATCATTGACCCGGCCCTGACTTATAACCTGCCACCTGATATAACTGCAGCAACCGGACTTGATGCATTAACACATTGTTTGGAAGCATATACGAACCTGTTTGCACATCCATTTATTGACATGTACGCCTATGAGGGCATGCGGCTTATAGCAGCAAATCTGGTTAAAGCAGTTAACAACGGAGCCGATGAAAATGCCCGTACACAGTTGGCCATAGGCAGCCTGTTAGGCGGGTTTTGTTTAGGCCCGGTAAATACTGCTGGCGTACACGCCTTATCATATCCATTGGGTAGTATGTTCCATATGGCACACGGTTTATCAAACGCGTTGCTATTACCCTATGTAATGGAATTTAATATACCATCGGCACCTGCGCGTTATGCTGATGTTGCCCGTGCATTGGGTTGTAATAGCGGAAAAACAGATGTTTACACAGCGTATGCCGGAGTTGATAAGATCAGGGAGCTGATTGAAAAATGTGGTATCCCTTCTCGGCTTAGCGAGGCTGGTATAAACAAAGAAGCTATACCGGCTATGGCGGCCGATGCTATGAAAATTGCCCGACTACTTAAAAATAATCCACGTCAGATAAATCTTAGCGACGCTATCTACATTTATGAAGCAGCTTATTGAAATAAAATGAAAATAAAAAAGAAATATAATGGTTTGGTGGTGCCATCAATTACACCGCTAACAGAAAATTATAAGTTGGATCATGAAGCTGTTGAAAAGATTTTTGACAATATCTTTAATTATGGAGGCGTTCCGTTTATCCTGGGTACAACAGGCGAAGCATCTTCATTATCAAGTGATGTAAAGCTCGATTTTATTAAACTGGCCACAAAACTTAAGCAACCAAACAAATTGCTTTATGCGGGCATTTCATCTAACTGCGTAGCAGATTCAGTGGCTATAGCCAAACTGTGCGCTGATGAAGGAGTTGATGTAGCGGTGGCCCATTTGCCGGCATATTTTACATTAACTGAACAGGAAATAAAGCAGTATTTTGAAACCCTGGCCGATGAGATTCCGCTGCCGTTAATCATTTATAACATACCGGCAACCACCCATACTTCCATTGATTTGTCCTTATTGAATGAATTGAGCTTTCATGATAATATTGTAGGCACTAAAGATTCTGAACGTAATCATGAGCGTTTAAAACAATCGCTGGGTTTGTGGGCCAACCGGTCTGATTTTAGCCACTTTTTAGGATGGGGCGCGCAATCTGCCCACGCTTTGTTTACAGGTGGCGATGGACTTGTACCAAGCACCGGCAATTTATTTCCTGATATTTATTATAAAATGCTGGTAGCTGCAGATAATAATGATGAGCAGGCTGCATTGGCCTTACAAAGACATTCTAATATGCTGGGTGATCTTTACCAAAGCAAACGTTTATTAGGCGGATCATTGGCAGCGCTCAAATCATTAATGGAAAGTGCAGGTTTATGCCAGTCACACATGATGCCGCCACTGCAACAGGTATCACAACCCGATGCAGCCGAACTCAGACAAACCCTGCAAAGCATCATTACTCAGGAAAATCTTAACTTGCCTATATACCAATGATAACAAAAAAACCAATTATAGGGATTACCATGGGCGACCCGGCCAGCATTGGACCGGAAATAGCTGTAAAAGCGCTGCTTACCCAACAATTGTTTGAAATATGCAACCCGGTGATTATTGGCGATGCAGCTGTTTTTAATGATATTGTTAAAAGATTAGGATTTAATGCCAGGATCAATCCCATAAAAAACATACAGGATGCCAAATTCATTTATGGCGAGCCCGATGTATTTGATCTGCAAAATGTGGATATGAGCGAGTTGCGCTTTGGTGAGATATCAGCAATGGCAGGTAATGCATCATTTGAGGCAGTAAAAAAAGTGATCGATCTGGCACTTGCTGGCGAGGTTGACGCTACAGTTACGGGACCTATTAATAAAAAATCAGTTAATGAGGCCGGCCATCATTTTGCCGGCCATACGGAGATATACGCCCACTTCACCAACACTAAAAAATATGCTATGCTGCTGGTGGAAGAAAAAATGAGAGTGATCCATGTATCAACCCATGTTTCGTTAAGGCAGGCCTGTGACCTGGTGAAAAAAGAAAGAATTATAGAGGTGATTGAACTGCTGCATAACGGATTGATACAGCTAGGTGAAACAAATCTAAAAATTGGCATTGCCGGGTTAAACCCTCACGCTGGTGATTCAGGGTTATTTGGTACCGAAGATGATCAGGAGATATTACCTGCTGTACAGGAAGCACTGAAAGCTGGCTATGATGTGGAAGGGCCTATTCCTGCCGATACCTTGTTTTCTAAAGCTTCAACTGGTTATTATGGTGGCATAGTAGCCATGTACCATGATCAGGGACATATTCCTTTTAAACTTACCGGCTTTAAATGGAACGCCCAAAAGCAGCAGATGGATAGTGTAAAAGGCGTAAACATCACCATGGGATTGCCTATCATCCGCACATCTGTTGATCATGGGACTGCTTTTGAAATAGCCGGGAAAGGTGTGGCCAGCAGCGATGCTATGATATTGGCTATTGAATCGGCTGTAAGGCTTAGCAAAACCAGGTTAAATCAAAATATATGATAGCGGTAATTGCAGATGATCTTACAGGAGCGGCCGAACTGGCCGGTATTGGATTAGATTATCAGCTAAAAACCGAAATTAATACCATTGTTGAACCGGATTGCAAAGCTGATCTGCTGATCATTGCGACAGATACCCGATCCCTGCCTGCAGCCGAAGCCATAAGAATAATCTACGAGCTAACTCGTCAGTTAATGGCCCTTAAACCAAGGGTACTATTTAAAAAGATCGACTCCGTATTGCGAGGACATATTTTAGATGAAGTTAGCAGTCAAATGAAAGCATCCGGGTTAAAAAGGACATTGATCATCCCGGGGAATCCTCTGCATGGCAAAAAGATCATTAACGGCATTTATTATTTTAATAATGTGCCTGTGCATTTAAGCAATTACTCAGTTGATCCGGCGTTCCCGGTAACGTCGTCAGATGTAAGGCACATGCTCAGGGCTGATGATGATCTACCTCTGCTAAAAACCCATGAAAAACTACCAGATACGGGTATAATGATATGTGAAGCGGCAGATGAAAACGCCCTCACACACTGGATTAAACTTGCTGATGATAACACCATTATTGCCGGCGCATCAGGTTTATTCAATTGTTTACTTAATCGTTTAATCCCGGCAAAGCCAGCTGTTGACACTACTATTATTTATCAAATTTCGCCTTCCCGCTTATTTGTATTCGGCAGTACATTTCATCAGGACATACACTATAATCATAACGGCTTTATTAATGATATCCCTGTGGTTTATATCCCCTCGTCCATCATTGATAGTGATGATCCACAGACTTCCGAATATGAGTGCTATGCTAACAAGGTTGTTCAAACGCTTACAGAACACCACAACGCTATAATGGCCATACATCCTGATACTACTAAGGGACTTAACATTGATCCCGTTCTGCTTACTCATAAAATGGGTACCATTGTAAAATATATAAACTTAAAAACACATCTGCACGAACTGCTGATTGAGGGTGGCGCTACCGCGTGGGCAATATTAGCACAGCTTAATATTTCAAAATTATATCCCCTGGAACAAATAGGCCCCGGGGTTATCCGTATGAAAATAGCAGGCAATAATCAATTATATTTAACTTTAAAACCCGGCAGTTATGACTGGCCAGCATTTGTTTGGACAACCAATTAATATATAGCTATTTATGAGACATGAAACCCTGCACCTGGCAGATTATATTATTATAGCAGTAGCATTGGCTACTTCATTAACCATCGGCCTAAGGTTTTCAAAAGGACAAAATTCAACCAAAAAGTATTTTGTATCACGTGGATCTATACCGGCCTGGGCCATTGGCATGTCGCTCATGGCTACGCTCATCAGCAGTGTAACCTTCCTGGCCTACCCCGGCGAAGGTTTTTCATCAAACTGGATATTGCTGGTACAAGGGCTTATGGTGCCCATCGTATTGCTCCTGATGGTATGGTTCATTGTACCCCTATACCGCGAGGTAATTGGTGTAAGTACTTACGAGTATTTTGAAAAGCGTTTTGGCACATTTGCCCGGTTTTACAGCTCCATTAGTTTTGTGTTGACCCACTTTTCAAAAATGGGTACTGTGTTCTTTCTGTTGGCCCTCGCGCTGGCCAACATGACCAATACCAATACTTATGCCATTATCTGGATCATTGGTTTTGTAATTATTGTGATTACGCTGATAGGTGGTATCGAGGCCGTGATCTGGGCCGATGTGGTTCAAGGCTTCCTGCTGATAGGTGGCGGTATAGTATCATTCGTTATCCTCATTTTTTCTATAAAAGGTGGTTTCCCTGAGCTTTGGCATATTGCCACCATTAATCATAAAAATAACTTTGGCCCTTATTCGTGGGATTTTAAAAAGCTCACCTTTATAGTTATGGCTATAAACGGCGTTTTTTATGCCATACAGAAGTACGGTACAGATCAAACCATGGTACAACGCTATCTCACTGCTAAAACAGATAAGGCAGCAATCAGGGCCTCCATAATGGGTGTGGCCCTAACTGTTCCTTTATGGGCGCTTTTTATGTTTATAGGTACAGCGTTATTTGCATTTTACCAGCAAAACCCTTTGCCTGCCGGCATTAAAGCCGATGCCGTTTTCCCTTATTTTATCATGAGTAAACTGCCTACCGGTGTGGTGGGTTTGATACTGGCGGCATTAATATCAGCAGCTATTTCAAGTCTTGGCGCTGATTTGAACTGCCTGTCTGCCATTGGCGTAGAGGATTATTATAAGAAATTCCGTCCCAATAAAACGGATGAAGAATACCTAAAAGCTGGCAGATGGATAGTAGTGGCGGCGGGCCTGGGTGCCATACTTATTGCTACGCTGTATCTGTTGGCTGGTGACGAAGGGGCATTGGGTATTGTATTTACTTTATATGCTATATTTTCGGGTGGTATAGCAGGTATCTTCCTTTTAGGGTTATTTAGCAGCCGCGCTAACAGGCAGGGTGTTAACATTGGCATTACGGCTTGTATCATATTCACCGCTTATGCCTTTTTAACTTCCACAAAAATTGGATTGGGGGATCAAAAACATATATTGCTTGATCTGGGTAAATACAACTTTAACCAGCACAAATACATGCTGGGTGTTTATAGCCATCTTGTAGTAATTATTGTTGGTTATGGTAGCAGCTTGTTTTTCCCGAAACCAATACTCAATAAAAATTTACTTTTCAGCGGATGGCTCGAAGCCAAACGCGCCAATAAACTGAATAAATTAATTAGTGTAGATGAAATTAATGCAGATAAAAATTAAATCACTGACCTTATTAACATGCAGCCTGCTTTTTAATATTGCTGTGCATGCACAAGTAAAATTAGCATCAATATTTACCGATAACATGGTATTGCAGCAGCAAAGCCAGGTGCCGGTTTGGGGCTGGGGTAAAGCTGGTAAAAGTATCACTGTAACTACTTCGTGGAATAAAAAAAGCTATAATGTAAAAACAAATAGTGGTGGTAAATGGCTGGTAAAAATAGCTACTCCGGTTTATGGCGGCCCTTATACTGTAACTATTAAGAGTGACACTACCATTAAACTGCATAACGTGTTGATAGGCGAGGTTTGGCTTTGCACCGGGCAATCAAATATGGAAATGCCAATGAAGGGTTTTAAAAGTCAACCGCTTGTTGGTTCAACTGATGCCATATTGAGATCGGCCAACAATAATATACATATCTATACAGTTCCACGCTCATCAATAACCGAAGCGCAGGAAAACAGCAAACCATCTGAATGGCATGTGGCATCGCCTGAATTTGTTGCCAACTTTAGTGCTACAGGTTATTATTTTGGGCGGTTATTAAACGAAATGCTGCATGTGCCCATCGGATTAATCAGTGATTGTTACGGAGGCTCAAGCGCCGAGGCCTGGATGGATCCGAAAGGATTAAGTGACTTCCCCGAAATAAAAATTCCAGCCAAAACGGATTCCATTAAAGCCGTATCACGTACCCCTACTACATTATTTAATGGTATGCTCAATCCCGTTATTGGTTATGGTATAAAAGGTTGTATCTGGTA
The DNA here is from genome assembly GCF_050433765.1 of Mucilaginibacter lappiensis. GTDB lineage: Bacteria > Bacteroidota > Bacteroidia > Sphingobacteriales > Sphingobacteriaceae > Mucilaginibacter > Mucilaginibacter lappiensis_A. The sequence goes on from NZ_JBNPWP010000001.1 coordinate 838,800, forward strand.
TCAGGGCGAATCCAATTATGAACATCCCGACCAATATGAAAAGCTATTTCCGGCTATGGTAAAACGCTGGCGCGAATTATGGGGACAAGGCAATTTCCCTTTTTATTATGCACAGATAGCACCCTATGATTATACACAGTCTCCACCCTACAACTCAGGTGGTAAATATAACTCAGCTTATCTGCGCGATGCTCAGCGTAAATCATTAAACAGTATACCCAACAGCGGCATGGCCGTATTGCTTGATGTTGGTGAGCAAACCACCATACATCCTCCGCGTAAAGAACCTGCGGGCACCCGCCTGGCCTACCTGGCCCTGGCACAAACTTATGGCATCAAGGGTTTTGATTATGCCAGCCCAATCTATAAATCTATGACCATTGAGGGCAGCAGGGTTTCTATCAGGTTTGATTATGCCGAAAACGGATTAACCTCCTGGAATAAACCTTTGCAAAGCTTTGAAATAGCGGGGAAGAATAAAATGTTTTATCCGGCGCAAGCCATGATCTCAGGCAGTACCGTTGTGGTATCGTCCCCGTTGGTTCAGGAACCTGTGGCCGTTCGTTATGCTTTCAGGGATTTTGTGGTGGGCGACCTGTTTGGCACTAATGGTTTACCAGCTTCATCATTCAGAACTGACGATTGGTAATATGAAATTTACGCTGCTGCTATTGGTATCCTTGTATTGTGCCTCCTCCTTTGCACAAACCAATAATATGGAGCAGTATAATGTAACCTGGACAAGCCAGAGCAAAAACTCAGGTGAATCCATGCCTTGCGGCGGCGGCGACATTGGGCTGAATGTATGGGTGGAGAAAGGCGAACTGCTTTTTTACATAGCCCGCAGTGGCACGTTCGACGAAAACAATGCCATGCTCAAACTGGGTCGTGTAAGGGTTAAGCTCTCTCCTAACACAATTGATGGTAATGATTTTAAACAACGGTTAACCCTGCAAAATGGCTCTGTGCTTATCAACGGTAAAAATGGTGATATCACTGCGCAAATTAAGCTTTGGGTTGATGTTTACAGGCCGGTAATCCACCTCAGTATTAAAAGCAATAGAGCCATAAAAACCGAAGCAGCCTTTGAAAGCTGGCGATATCAGGACCGAGCGGTAAAAAGTACTGAGAATAACCAGGGCTCCTGGAAATTTGCTCCACAAGGACAAGTTAAAACACTGAAGGATGAGATCGCCTTTAAGAACAACGAGATCCTGTTTTATCACCACAACCTTGATTCTACCATATTTGATGTAACCGTAAAACAGCAGGGTATGGATGCTGTGAAGCAGCAAATGTTCAGTCCGCTTAAAAACCTCACTTTCGGGGGGCTTATGCGCGGCAAAAACCTTAAAGCCGCAGGTACTTATACCGGTAAGTATTTGGATACTGATTTTGAGGGCTGGAAATTACAAAGTATTAGGCCAGCACGTGATCAGGATATTGAGATCTACCTGAACACAGCACAAGTTGCTTCTATTGACAAATGGCAAAACGGACTTAACAAAGTCATTCAGGATGCTGATACTCACCAAAAAACAGCGTGGCAAAAAACAGCCGATTGGTGGCAACAATATTGGAACAGGAGTTTTATTTATATCAACCCTAACAAACCCGAAGCCGACACAGCCGCATGGCAAACTGGTAAAAACTATCAGCTATTCCGGTATATGTTGGGTTGCAATGCCTACGGGCAATATCCCACCAAATTCAATGGAGGATTGTTTACCTACGACCCTGTTTTTGTAAATCCCAAAATGAACTATACACCGGATTTCCGAAACTGGGGTGGCGGATTAATGACGGCCCAAAACCAGCGACTGGTATATTTCCCAATGCTCAAAAGCGGCGATATAGAAATGATGAAACCGCAATTTGATTTCTACCTGCGATCCTTACGCAATGCCGAGTTGCGCAGCGAGGTTTACTGGGGGCATAAAGGTGCCAGTTTTACGGAGCAAGTAGAAAACTTCGGTCTGCCCAACAGCGCTGAATATAACTGGAAACGTCCGGCAGGTTTTGATAAGGGCGTGGAATATAACGCCTGGCTGGAATATACTTGGGATACCGTATTTGAGTTTTGCCTGATGATGCTGGAAACAGAACGTTATGCAGATAAAGACATTCATCAGTATATCCCATTTATTAAAAGCTGTCTGACTTTTTTTGATGAACACTATCAATACCTGGCACGGCAGCGTAGCAGTAAGGCACTTGATGGCAACGGGCATTTAGTCTTATACCCCGGCTCGGGTGCCGAGACTTTTAAGATGGCTTATAATTCCAACTCCACTATCGCAGCTTTGCAAACCATTACCAAACGTATGCTGGCTTTACCGGATACTTATCTGGATAAGGACGAGCGTTTGAAATTGGCGGGATTATTAAAACGCACTCCCCCTATTAGTTTTGGTGAAATAGAAGGTCATAAAGTACTTACTCCCGCCAAAACATGGGAACGTGTTAACAATGTAGAAAGTCCGCAGTTTTACCCGGTATTTCCCTGGGGCATCTATGGCATTGGCAAACCGGGCTTGGATATAGCGCTCAACAGCTGGAAACTGGATACCCTTGCCATTAAATTAAGAAGTGGCATTGGCTGGAAACAGGACAATATATTCGCGGCCCGTTTAGGTTTAACCAAAGAAGCTGCTGAACTAACTACCTTTAAACTAAAAGATTCCGGCAGGCGTTTCCCAGCCTTCTGGGGGCCGGGCTTCGACTGGACGCCTGACCATAACTGGGGAGGCTCGGGCATGATCGGTCTGCAGGACATGCTATTGCAGGTTGATGATAAGAAGATCTACCTGTTCCCTGCCTGGCCAAAGGATTGGGATGTACACTTTAAGCTCCACGCATCTTATAATACTACTATTGAGGCAACATTGAAAAATGGAAAAGTTGAGAATTTGAAAGTATTACCGGAGGAAAGAATGAAGGATGTGGTTAATATGTTAAAATGAGAAAAGTGTCATCCTGAACTTGTTTCAGGATCTCTCAGGATGGCTTCTGGCATGTTGGTATACCTTGAATATTGCAGCCCTGCAAGTGGGATCCCGAAATAAATTCGGGATGACTTATCAATTAATAATTTACTGATTTACATGAATGAGCTTATTTTGCCTTTCGCTTTTAGCTTCCCCTATCTGTCCAATGGTATCCAGGTTTCCATATCCACATGCCCACGGTTGCCCCAGGCATAATAAGGGATCAATCTTATATCAACAGCATTTTGTTTTGGGGTAGCTATCTCTTTATACAATTGATTTTTCCAGCTTGCTTCATCACGTACATCTGCTTTACCGGTAAGGCTCATGATGTTGCTGTTGTCTATTTTAATCATCTCTGGCTTCAGTTCATTTTTAGATGACAAGGCAATATTGAACACCCTTTGCCCTTTAGCCAGATCAGCAGATTCCAGGCAGTAAACAACCGGGCCGCGTTTAACGGCTACCTGATTTCGGGTTTCCTCTACCAATGGATTAGCTTCCATCATCGTTACTGGCATAGGCAGGTTAAGTTCTATTTTATCTCCGGTTTTCCACTCTCTGTTAATTTCTGCGTAATCGCCTAGTGATAATATAGTAGTAACTGCTTTCCCATTAATTGTCAAAACCGCGTTTTTGCTCCATCCAGGTATCCGGAAAAACATGGAAGTTGCTTTGCCCGGCGCCTGATCAACATTGATACTGATCTTACCATCCCAGGGGTAATTGGTTATCTGTGTAAGTTTTATTGAAGAACCATCTTTCAATTTGGTCGACAGTACATTACCACCATACAGGTTAAACCAAATTCCCTTATCAGACACACTATAAGCATAATCACTGATCTCGGATATCGTTCGCACCACATTGGGCGGACAGCAGTTAGACAGTTTGATATATCCCACCCTATCCTTTGACCATCGTTGGCTAAAAGGCTGATCGTCCGAATAACTCAGCGGATTGGTGTACAGAAAATCACGTCCGCTTAAACTGATCCCGGAGAGTACACTGTTGTACAATGCCAGCTCCATAACATCGGCATACTGCGCTTTACCGGTAATTTGCAGCATGCGCCAGTTCCAAAGCACATTACCAATATTGGCGCAAGTTTCATTATGCGCGGTAAAATTAGGCAGCTGATAATCGCGCCCGTAGGCCTGGTGCACTTTCTGCACATCATTTGGGTTATATGATGTACCATCGGGCGATACCCCATCATACAATGAGCCACAGCCACCTGTTATGTACATTTTCCGATTCACCACATCGTTCCACATCAGGTTGAGGGTATGCATCAGGGTAGTATCCCCAGTTTCGGCATAAACATCGGCCGCGCCGGCAAAAAGATAATTGGCCCTCACGGCATGCCCCATAGCCTGGGTTTGCTGCCTGAAGGGGATGCGGTCCTGGTTATCATCAGTCCCGTTTTCCATCAATCCGCGGATATTGATCAGATTTTTAGCAAGTTCCAGATATTTAGGATCACGCGTTGTGCGGTACATTTCTACCACCCCCATATAATGTGAGGGACAAATGGCATTCCGTGCCAGTTCTGGCGATGCTGTCTTATAAAAATTGTATAAATAGTCCGTTGCTTTTACAGCTACTTTCAATAGGGTAGTTTTACCCGTTGCGCGGTAATGTACACAGGCGGCCGTCATTAAGTGGCCCAAATTATAGGTTTCAAAATTCAGACGATCATTAAACGCTTTTTCTTTACCCGTATTTTTACGTTCCTCAATAATGGTTGGGGTATGAATATAACCATCTGCACGCTGGGCTTTGGCAATCACCGCAATAGTTTTATCCATCAGGGCATCCAGGTTAGGATCATGAGTGGATGCATACATACTGGCCACGGCTTCAAACAGCTTATAAAAATCGCCATCATGAAACGGTGGTCCTTCATGCGAACCGGTATCCAACCCGGCGGCAATCTCAAAATTACGATAAGCGTGACTAATTTTAGGATCTGTATAAATCCGCCATAAATTAGGGATCATGGTATCGCGGCAAACTTTAAAGCGATCAGCCCAAAAACCGTTCGTCCAGGTCACATTCCCCATATCCACACTACTCAACTTGGCGTAGGTGCTTTTGCCGGTATTCACTAACGCTTTATTCTGGGCATTAACGTTACCTATTACTAATACTATACTAACGGCTAACAGTTTTAAAGTTTTACTCCACATATCTTTTCAGTTATTTATAATTAAGTCTGATTAATTTGACAGGCCCTAACAATCCGGCAGGCAATAAAGGTTTACCCTCGAGTCGATAAGGCGCATTGGTCCAGGTAACGCGCTCTTTTTCAGGTAGTGCACGATCACCTATTAGCCGGTTGGCCCAGGTATTGCTCACTTCTATTTTTAATTGATTAGTGCCCTTTTTTAGTGCTTTGGTAATGTTTACCCGATAAGGCCAGGTCCAGGCTACGCCACAGTTTATACCATTTACGTATACTTCGGCCAGATTCTCCACTCTGCCCAAATCAAGCCAGATCTCTCCCTGTATGATATCGTTCCATGTAAAGGTTTGGCTGTAACTGGCCGTACCCGAATAGTATTTAATACTGCTTTCCCCACGTTTTGACCAATCATCTAATTGATTAAAAGTGATTGCGTCTTTTGGTCCGCCATATTTGGGATCAAAGTTCACTTTCCAAGTTTGGGCAAGCGTTTGAACCAGATTCTCAACCGGCCGGTTTTTACTTTTCCTATCAGTGATCGTAGCTTTTTTACGGAGAATAATAAACACAGAACCATTTGGCGCTAAACTAACCGGCAATGCTGTACGCCCTGATATTACCTGCCAATCATTTATAGCATGAATTTCACCAGTAAGCGGATTCCAAAGCTCAGGCACATAACCCGTAGACCTTAACGATAAATTGATAGTACGCTGTTCGGCCTGCTGATTAGATATAAAATACAATTCAAAAGCTGGTGATTTGCGATGTGTCCAGGCAATGTCTTTTGCTATTTGCCCATTCTCCCGGCTTATAAAATCCCTTGCTATACCCAGCTCATCAAATGTGTCTTTTTTATATGGCCCGATAATGACTTTGCCCTTTTTACCAGCATCAGCAAAAAGCTGCTTGCCAGCCTGTACAACGTCTGCATCATTGGCCATGCCGGGTACCCGCATGGGTTGATTATTAATTAACACAGTAGCCCCATCACTAACCAATCGCTGCAACTTCTTAACTACCTCCGGCGACATTAGTCCTGAATCCGGCGAGATGGCATGTGCACCCGGTATCACCAGTATGGCATAGCTTGCACCGCCGGGTAGAATGACCCTGCCGTTCTTTACTGTAGCTAATCTCAATAAAGCATCGCGGTTAAAGGAATCATAGGCATAGCCGTGCAATGGGTCTATCCAGTTTTCGGGCAGGGCCATATTGGCCGAGTGGCTGGCGTCAGAGATGGAACTTACTACAGGTTCACCTTTATTGGTTAATCTTTCAGCTTCCTGTTTTACCCGTTCTGCACCAAATATACCAGGCAACGTGTTAACCAATCTATCGGGCAATATAGCCCGACGAGGTGTTTCTTCGCCGGTAAATACAGCAATATCAGTTACCGGATGCCCCTGCTGTAATAAAGCCTGGCATCGCTGTATATAATCAAACCATGCCTTGCCCGGTTTCCACCAGGTTTGGTCACGCTGAAAAAACATGCCGATACCATCCAGTGTCATACCGGGTTTCCGATCAAGCCAGGGGTTATGCACATTTACATGGAACACATAACGGTTAATACCAAGAGCAAAATTACGGTCGGCCATAGTTTTAAGCATAGCCGGGTGTTCGTCCCATAATAGCCGCAACTCGGTAAATGCCTCGGCCTGAATAATATTTTTACCATAAATGTGCCCACCCGAAATAGCATCCAGCATATCATTTGGCTTATCATGTGTAGGGCTTCGGAACCAAAATTCGCCCATTGGTATGTCAGCCAGTTGATAATGCAGCATACCGTCGCTTACCATAGTTGGCGCAACGCTTTCGGCTGTGAAAGTGCAGTCTTGCGCATGGGCCAGCTTAGCCATGGTACCATAAAAATTATCGACCAATAGTTCGGCGATAGTTTGCCGCACATCACTTAATACTTTTTCGGATACATCCACACTTTGCACCGGTACGCCCGCCATCACCGGCAAGTAAGGCAGCAGGTCATATCCTCTGCGCTTTTTAAACTCTCCTGCAAATACCGGCGACCAATTTTGGCTCCCGCATTCCCAGCTATCAATATGAAATATCTTTAATACCCGTTTCGCCAATGCAGGGCTGCCCTGCTTCACCGCCTCCCCAAACCAGTTGTCAAACTGTACTTTGGCTGCTGTAGGGTTAAACTTATCGCATTCCAAACCACTGCCCGCGCCACCTGTTGCATTAGTATGCCCCGTGGAAGTATGGCCTATACGTAGTATGGTCCACTGCCCGGCAGGTACATTCCAGTTTAATTGCCCATTGGCATCTACTTTATCTGTTAAATTGAGGAATTTATCTTTTGGAATACACAGCTCATCTGGCAGTTGATTTTTATTAGTTCGCTTGCTCACCCGCCAAACTTCGCCGGTTTTACTTTCATACTGGTGAATACGTGGTTCGGCAGATAGCTCGATACCTGAAAGCTTCAGTGATGGTTTCCATTTAGCAAAATCCAGATCTTCAGCACCGGGCTCGGAACCTGTTTTATCATATACAAACCTGAAATATCTGGCTGTAGTTGGCACAATATCATTGGTGATCTCCGCATCGCCATCCTGCCAGCCATGACGCGGCGACTCTAACCTGCCCAGTGACCTGAAATTTTTACCATCATCACTCACTTGTATAAGCAAGCGCTCTGATTGGTAATTACTGGCCGAAGTATGAATTACGAGCGAACGACAGGTAAAGGGTTTTTCAAATTCCAGTTGGATCCAACAAGGTTCACTGCTTGCAAAACTTTTTTTATTACCTTTTTCTGAAAGATGCTGTACATCGGTATTGGCTATACTGGTGGTTAATTTAGGATGGGCATCATAACTGCTTGTACCCTCGCCTGGTAATGACGGATAGGCCAACACCTCAATGTCCTTGTAATAGTTTTTATAATGCGCCGGTTTGGGTAAAGTATCCCGGTAGGTTTTACCTCCCGTAACCAATATTTTTGACCATACCACTTTTTGCATAGACAGCTCCGGCGTTATCCACGGGCCACCCGCCAAAGCGAAGCCGTCACAATCATGCATGGCCAGTTTAACACCTATTCTGTTAGCCTCTTGCATGGCAAATTTTATCATGGTCCACCATTCCGGGCTTAGCTGCTCAACCGGTGGGGTTAAGTATGGGGGATTTGCCGCTCCTTTTATAGGCATCAGGTAGGCACCACCAATGCCTGCCTGTTTCATAGCCTGTAGATCGGCAGTAATACCTGCGCGGGTCACCGCGGCCTGCATCCAGTACCAAAACACCCAGGGTTTGGCCGATTCAGGGGGGTGCAGGAACGCCTGTTTTAATTCATCTTTTGCAGAGGAACTGCTCCGCACCTGAGCTGTTCCGTGTAACGTTAAGCAGCAAATGCAAACAGTGATTATAAAGATGAATTTCTTCATGTTGTTACTTGAACTTTATTTTACGGGCCACTTCACCAGCTTTATCGGCATTGCCATTGTAAGGCATGATATAAAAACTGTAATGATAATCCTTTGCAGGTATTCGATATTGGTCTAATGGGGCGGCCACTTCACTCCAGCTATCATTGCCACCTACTCCCATCTGTGTCAGATCAATATTCAAGGTAATAAATCCTGTATCCTTCAATTTATTGGTATACTTAGCATGGAGTATATTATCTTCGGTATAAGGCCAGGCGCTCATGCTAAGCAGACTATCAGCCACTATTAGCAAGCCGTCATTTTTTTGATGTAACAACATCCACCGTACATCGGTGCGGTTACCGTTTTCCTGTGGTACCACATAAGGCTCCATAAACTGATGAATGGGTTGTGAGTAAATACCAGTCTCTGAAGCTGTCCGCCGGTCGATATAATTTTCATAGGGCCCACGGCCATAATAAGTGATATTGCTATCGGCACGTAAAATGCCCATTTGCATACCTACTTTTGGCAGATCGGGCAAGCTTTTATCAGCTTGTAAACTGTAATCTACTTTGACAACCCCATTGCCGTTTATGGTATACATTACGTTTACTGATGCACTGTCATTGATCAGATTATAAGTGCTATTAATTTTGACTATGCCATTTTGAGATCGGTCAATACTGATACTTTTTAATTTTGGCTGTGTGTTAAACCAGCTCTTTAATTTTCTTTCCGCCTTCCATCCACGATGGTCATTATCGGTAACCGGACGGGTAAAATGGGGCATCAATGGTGCAAACACCTGTTGCTTCGTATTCCACAAATAAGAGGTTAATGCCCCGGTAACCTTATTGATCTGGATGTTGAAATTATTACCACTGATGCTGATTGATGCATCATCCGTCACAGTGATATTAGGATAATTTTGAGCTTGTAATTTAATAACCGGTACTTCAGTCAATGCAAATTGATCGGCAGCTATTTCATAACCTTTCCCGGCCCAGGGTTCATCCTGCGTCAAAGTGAAATGAATGTCAGCCAGGTATTCGTGCCCGGATTTTAAAACAGGTAAGTAGGGTTTTATACTGACCACCGTATCATGACCTGCCGTAAGATTAATATGCGGCAATTGTTTTTTAGCGATGATATTACCATCCTCACAAACCTGCAGATACACATCATATTCATTCAGATTAGCCACGCTATGCCCGTTTTTAATATGAATAAGACCTTTTGAGGCATCTGTTAGTTCGCAAACGGCAGGTTGAAAAACATGCTTGCACTCATATATAGCAGGCTTGGGCCGACCGTCGGATGCTACAATTCCTTTGATGGTGAAATTATCAAAATAGCGTTCGCCGTAATCACCACCATAAGCATAATATGATACTCCTGCGGAATCCTTTTTCAATAGCCCCTGATCTTTAAACTCCCAAATAGCTCCCCCGATGATGCGTTTGGTTGATCGCCATTGATCCCAAAACTCTTTCAAATTTCCGTTAGAGTTTCCCATAGCGTGCGAATACTCCACAAAAAATATAGGCCGGTTATCCCCATTTTGCTGATTAGCCAGTAGTGGCGCAGTATATAAACCCGGATACATGCGGCTAACAATATCCACATAAGGCTGATCGACTGGGTTTTGCAAGCGGTGTGAATGATCATTTGTTTTTGGATACCGGAAATCAGTTGGGTCGATATAACCCTCGGCCTGCGGCGTTCCCTGGGCGGGTTCATAATGTACGGGTCGGGTAATATCAAAATCATGAATCCAACCGGCCATAGCAGCGTGATTGGGGCCGCGCCCGGCCTCATTACCTAAACTCCAGATAATGATGCTCGGATGGTTTTTATCGCGCATGACCATGCGAGTTGCCCGGTCAAGGTAAGCGCCGGTCCACATAGGATCGTTACTTAGTTTAGAACCCAGGCCATGCGTTTCGAGGTTGGCTTCATCAATCACCAGGATACCATACTGGTCGCACAAATCATACAGGTATGGATCCATGGGGTAATGACTGGTGCGGATACAATTAAAATTAAAGCGTTTTATAGTACGCACATCATTTAAAATATCCTCACGGGATAATGCCTTACCTTTTACAGGATCATGATCTGGCCGGTTTACCCCGTACAGGTAGGTTACCTTACCATTGATGAGCAGTTTGCTGTCGTCTTTGCCAAACTCAATGCTCCTGATACCCACTTTGCAGCTTTTTACCTCCAATATGTGCCCTGTGCTGTCTTCTAATGATAACGTAAGCGTATATAAATTTGGTTCTTCATCGCTCCACTTATCCGGATTTTTCAATTTAGTTTCCAGCAAGCCGAACTTTACGTTATCCAGTCGCGGATAGATCTCATTGATGATGCTTTCCACACTGCGTTCCAGTGGTTTCTGCAATACCTCTTTATTATTCTTATCAAAAAGCCGGGCTTCAATCTTATACCCTGGAACAGCTTTGCCTGTCAGGTTTTCAATACGCGGACGAATGCTGAATATGGCATCCTTGTATTGTTTATCCAGTTTGGCCTGCCATTGAAAATCAGCGATCCTCAGTTTGGGTTCAGCAAGTAACATTACCTCACGATGAATACCACTCATGCGCCATTGATCCTGGTCTTCCAAAAAGTAGCCATCGCTCCAGCGAATCACCTGTACCGATACCACATTTTCACCTGCCTGTAAATAAGGGGTTATGTTAAATTCAGATGGCAAAAAGCTATCCTCACCGTAACCTAAAAACTTGTCGTTCAACCATACCTTAAAGCCAGAACTTACGCCTCCAAAATGCAGGGTAATGTTCATGTCTTTCCAGTTTTTGGGCAAGGTAAAAGTGCGTTGATAACTGCCTACGCCATTATAATCCTGCGGAACGTGTGGCGGGTTAACAGGACGAAAGGGATAAACTGCGCTTTTGTATATAGGCTTATCATAACCCTGCATCTCAATGCTTGATGGTACGATGATCTTTTTCCAGCCGCTTACCCTGCTTTTATAAAAATCCTTTGGTGCATCCGCAGGTTTGCTGGCATAGCTAAAATCCCAATACCCATTTAACGACAGCATTCGGCCCGATCCTTCACGATCACCTTTTAAAGCATCCTGTACACTGGTATAGGAATAAGCCGTAGCCCTTGCCGGGTCGCGGTTAATACCATCAACCAGTGGATTTTCCCAGGGTTCTGCATCAAAAACAACAGGCACGTTGGGTATCGGCGCAGGAGTTTTATCAACCAGTTGCGCGTAACCGTTAAAGGCAAATAACAGATTAACTATTATGGCTATATATTTTTGCATCTATTTTAGGTAGCTCCTATGGAGCAAAAACTTTTTTTACTTTTTCTACAAATGTTTTGTCCCTAAGGGACAATTAAGCATATCAACAAGTCCTCTTCCTTTGAAGAGAACTTAGGAGAGGTTACAACGCACTATAATCAACCGTATATTTTTTGCCTTTGACGATACTCAATTCGTAAACATTTTTACCTTTTGTTATTACCGTACCCTCTTTACAAACCGGCATAGTACTGCTGGCAAAATGCAAAATCCCGGTACCTGTATCCCCGCTTACTTTTATCTGTTTGGTGCTGCAATACACTTTTATATCACCTTTAGGGGTTGGCACGCTCCCTTCCATCCATTGCAAGCCGCCCAACTTAGGCTCTATAATATATTGCTGATAAGCCGGTGCTGTGGGCTTAACACCCAGATAGTATTTACCTAACAAATAGATAGGACTCGCGCCCCATGCATGGCACAGGCTTTTACCAAAAGGACGACCATACATGGCATAGTGCGCCGCGCCGCTTTTATTCGGATCATATTCTTCCCAAAAAGTGGTAGCGCCCAGGTTTAGCATACCGCCCCAATAATCTTTCATTTCTTTAAGCACATAGCTTTGTTCGCCCATTGCACAAAGGGCCTCCAGTTCATAAAAGCGCATATACGGTGTGGTTATCTTCTGAATTTTATCATTCAGCAGCACATATTTTTTCACATCCTGTTTTTGTGCTTCAGTGAAATAGTTGAAGAATATAGAAAACATGTTAGCATAGCGGGTTACATTATCCGTTTGCTTGCCGTTTACGCGGCTATGTACTAAAGCATGTTTTTGATTGCTCCAGTAATAAGCGAATATTTTTGATTTTAACCCGGTTGATAATTGATTGTATCGTGCAGCCCCCGGCTTATCCTGCATAATATTAGCACACAGGGCCATAGTTTCCAGGCTACGGCAAAGCAGTAATTGTTCAAAGCTTACTTCACCTTGCTTGTTCAGTTTATCGGCCCAGTCAATAAATACCCAATCGCCGGGCAAGCCCTCCATCAGGCCATTTTTATCTCTGCGCGACAAACAATAGCTCATCAAGCTTTGCATACGTGGATACATTTGTTTTATGAAGCTTTTGTCGCCAGTGTACTGGTAATAATCATAAATACCCATGAACCAATAAAAGGTATAGTCCATAATGGTATTAATGTGACTGGTAACGGGGTCTTTTCCTCTCAACGCGTACAGGGTGCGGGTAACTGTAGGCGAGTCAAAATAGAGGTAATAGTTCATCAGGTAGCTCTGGTAAGCATCACCTGACCATACCCAACGGTCGCGCTTAATGCCATCGATAAAAAACTCACGGGTATTCAGATGCAATGTATAGGCCGATACATCCCAAATTTTATTGATCTCCTCATCGGAACAACGAAAACTCCCCCGCTGCTCTACCGGCGAGTATTCGTACAGCATGGATATATCATCGGCACTCACGTTTTCATCAAACAACACATTGATATACCGGAAAGCACGGGAGCCTTCCATCGTAAGATCCGCTTTTTGCGACTGATCAATATGAATACTGTCTAATAGTTCACAGGTAGCGGTTGCCAGGGCTTCTTCCTTTGATTCGCCATAACAAAGTTTTACATTGCCTGCTCCTTTTAAGCCATTCAGTTTAGCGTAGCCAAAAGTCTCCTTACCGAAATCAACCAGTATGGAGTGTTCTTTTCTTTCTGTTTTTTCGGGGCGATGTTCTTCTGTAGGTAAGCGGAATGTTGATGGGGTTTTATCGGCCGAATCAAAATTCCACGCTCCCGCAGATACATATTGCGTTGCCGATACATCAGATGTTTTACCGGATGCATCTATCCATTCCTTATCCTCATAAGTTACCAGCCATGAGGTATCAGATGCCAGGTGCGCACCTTTTACGTATATAGCAGGTACACTACCTGAATTGTATACCTTTAAGCTTAACCGGTGCTTTCCTGCCGGTATATTGATAGATTTAGGATAGCCTGACAGCGCTTTACCATCAAGCTTTACATTATATTGTCCTTCAACAGCCAGATCCACTTTTTCAGGGTTGGGCAGTACAAAATCTTTATGAAAATCAATTAGTGCATAATGGCTGTCCAGTTTCCAGAAGGGCGGAAAAAACGCACCACGTTCTGTACGCCTGTTTTGCATTTTATTGCTTAGCCACACTTCATAATCGCCGGGATACCAAATCCAGGTGGCCTTTTGGGCTTTTGCTACATCAGCAAAAAACATAAAACCTAAGCATAGCATAGCAATCAGCCAGCTTTTGAATTTTTTACAGGTAAAATTTTTATTCATGGTTAATGTCCGTTAAAAATGAGGTATAAGATGATCATCACTACAGTTAGCAACGCCCAGGCTAATTTCACACGTTTAGTAGGTTTGGCTATGCGACTGATCTCCTGTGCATCAGGTTGATATACGTTGGGCGAAGCATCCAGTAATGAAATAACAATTGCCAAAACAGTAAGAAAAACAAAAATGTAAAACGACAGCAACAGGTAATGCGGCCAAAAGTGATATTTGTCAGAAGGAAATACCCACAGATACATTACTCCTGTGCCCAAACTAAAAGCCGAACCGGCAGAAAGAATTGTATTCACGGCTTTACGGGTGGTACGTTTCCAGTAAACGGTTAATAAAAAAACTACAGCCAGCGGCGGGGCAATAAAGCCCAATACCGATTGAAATACGTCAAACAGATTAAGCCCCTTTATGCTATCAATGGCCAGCGCCATACCTATGGCGAATAAACAACCGGCTACTACAGTCATTCTTCCAACCCTGATCAGGTCTTTGTTGGTAGCATTGGGATTTATCTTTTCGGCATACACATCCATGGTGAACACCGTGCTTAATGAGTTTAACGATGACCCTATAGTGCCAACCAAAACAGCTATCAATACCACGATCACCAGCCCATTCATCCCCGGAGGGAAAAGATTAGTCACCATGGTCATGTAGGCCAGAGACGGATCGCTCAGGTGTGGGTACAGGATAAAACATAAAATACCGGTAAGGATAAATAAGGGTAAGGATAAGATCTTGAGCCAGCCGATAAAATTAACCCCCAGTTGCCCCTGCTCCAGGTTCTTAGCCCCCAATACCGATTGCACCATGGCCTGATCAGTACAGAAAAACGCAACTGCCGAGACCGGATACCCCAATAAAATAGCATACCAGGGATACTTGACATCGCTGGCAGGATGGATCAGGTTCCAGTAATTACCGGGTACCTGGTGAAAAACAGCAGAAAGACCGCCGGCTTTATTTACACCCAAAACTGTTAAGGTTAACGATACGCCTATAAGCAGCAACATCTGAAACACGTTTACTTTAGCAATAGCTTTTAATCCACCGGTAAAGGCAAACAAACCCGCGAATGAAACCAATACAATAACCGATTGCCACATGGGGATACCCAGGATCTGCCTCACCAAAAAACCGCCTGCAAACAAGCCCAATGACAACCATGAAATGAGCATTTTGATAAGCGCGTACCAGGCCAGGATATTGCGGGTGGAGTCGCCATAACGGTTACCCATAAACTCGGGCATAGTGGATACTTTGGCGGCGATATACTTTGGCGCGAAAACAAGCGCCAGCAGCATCAGGAACACAAAAGCATACCAATCAAAATTTACAGCCACAATGCCAGTACTATACCCAATACTGGCAAAGGCCAGCAGCATGGATGGCCCAACATTGGTACCCCACATATTGAATCCAATACTGGCCCATCCCAATGATTTATTGGCCAGGAAAAGTGTTTCGCCGGGTTGGCTTTTATTACCAAAACTGGCACGGTAACCGATCACCATTAAGATAATCAGATATATAGCCACAACAGCATAATCCAAAGCAGTCAAACGCGACACGATATTGCTCATGGCGATGGTCATGCGCTTAACTGGTTAGGGGTTAATTGATATTCTGCTAATATATCGTCAACTTTTACCGGTTTGCCTGTTTGCAGCGATCGGTCCATAGCCTGCAGCAGTGCTATGGTGCCTATACCCTCTTTAATGTCCGGATAAGCGGTATAACCATCGGTAAGACTGTCGGCAAAGTATTCGAGGTAGTTTTGATATTCGCCTGCATGGTGGCTTTTGCCCTCGAACCTGAAATAGTGTTTCAGTTTATGTTCCCAGGTAAGCATCCGCTCTTCACCTGTTTTGTCGGTTATGGCATAGCGCAAGTCCATATAATCGCCCTGGCTGCAGCCTTCGGTACCTCTTAAAACACAACTCATCTCACTGTCGCGGGTTGCAGGCTGCACCGGGCCGGTGTAACAACCGCTTACGCGGGCTATGCGGCCATCTTTAGCTTTAAAAATAAAGTGCATGGTATCCGGGTTCTTTAAGCCACCTCTTGCGCCGTTAGAACTAAGCATACCATACCCCATCACTTCTTCAATATTGGGTAAATACCAGCGTATAAAATCTGTAGGGTGACTTAGCCCGCCATACAACCACTTAAAAGCCTGTTGTAACGACCATGGCTTTTCCAGAAACCAGCGGTGATCAGCATGATAATACGCTTCTATCGTGATCAGTTCCCCAATCAGACCATCTTCATAATCTTTACGCTGCTTTTTCATGGGTTCAAAAAAGCGGGAACTTTGGCCAATAAATACCCGTTTACCGCTCTTTTCAACCAGTGCTAACAATTCAGCGGCTTTACTTAGCTCATCAATAAAGGGTTTGGTACACACTACGTGTTTGCCATGCAGCAGGGCTTGTTTAACATGTTCAGCATGCAGGTGATCAGGCGTATATATAGCAATAATATCAATTTCCGCATCATCAAGCATATCCTGGTAATCGGTAGTGTAGTTATGAAAGTTGAACTCTTCGGCCCGGCGTTTGCACATTTCTATATTCATATCACATATCATCTTCAGCTCCAGTTTATCGCTTTGCAATGCTGCCGACATGGTACTGCGGCCTTCGCCTAATCCTAATATTCCTATCTTCATTAATTTTGAATTATTGATTTACTGAATTATTGATTTATTTATTACCACCGTAGTTTATTCATTCCCCCTTTAGGGGGTTAGGGGGCTAAAAAACACCCACACCTCTCCCGATTTTGTACCCGGTATACCCTCCTGATATTTTGCCATCAGTTTGTTCCATTCATCCACACGGGGATTGTTCTCTGTTGTTTTAGGATTCAGTTCATCTAAACTTTTTCCTTTTGGTATACTGATCACCAATAACAGTTGCCTGCCATTTTTAAAAACCAGCAATTGCTGAAAATCTGCATTGCAAAAACCGTTGGCTACTTCGGGCCATTTTTTAAATTGGGTAGCATGGTAGTTTAAATATTCCTGCTGCAGTTTAGGGTCTTTCACCAAATTGGCTGTTAGTATAATGTTGTCCCATTGCGGCGCTAAAACTGAGTTAACGCAACATTGTTGCTTATTGAAAACATAAAAGGGATGACTATATACCTTTATTGTTAGGCCTGGATACGACCCTTTAATTATTTTATATAAAATATTTATATTCAGATTATTACTATAAATAACTAAATGATTACTCCACGCATAAATTGAAGATAATGGCAATCCCTGGTCCTTTATAAGACTCAATAAAGGCCGGAGATTTATGGTTTTTCCAACCGGTGTGGTAATTTCAATGGCAGTATATGAGGTATTTATTTCACCTGCTTTTACTATATTAAACAGTAATATAGTTATAACTAATAGCCCAAAACTTTTCCGGGTGATGTGTTTAATTAAAGCCTTCATTCCAACTTATGATTAATGGGCTGACCCTCCCGGTTAACAGTTTTATACTTTAACAGATACCGGTAAGGCGCCTCTACCCCTGCCGCGTTTTTAATTTCAGCAGCTACCTGCGGACCGTTATTTTCCCAAACATTCCCTGGACCATTTGCGTTCCTCAGGAATTTTTCGGCGGGACACCAGTTATTTTTCAGGGTAATGTATGATGAGCCTTCATCGGTGTACAGGTAAAACCAATGTTCGGGGTCATGCGCGTAAGGGGCCTTATAAATACTATCCACATAGTTATTACTGATCACTGTACCCGGTTGCGCCGATAAAGTATAAATACCGGCCACATCATACATATTACGGGCGTAGTGATGGATCTTATTGGCAGTAATACGGTTATCGCTCATGGCATTGGTGGTTTTTGTCCAACCCCAACCCATGCTAATCCCGGTATAGTTTACATCGCAAATCTCATTATGAGCTATAGTGATGCCTTTTACATAGCCCGCGCCTATACCCACACATCCCCAATCTTCGTTGGTAGCATCCGTGATCAGGTTATTTTCAATATGCTCATTAGTGCTTATTTCGCGTTTGTCAGTGGGATTATAAGGGAGATGAACCTCCTGCGCCTCATCTGAGTACACCCCGGCAAGAATAGCTGTGCCGCCGATATCCTTAAACAGATTGCCTTTTATTTCATCATCGTGTGTACCACGCTGATAATCCAACCCGGTTGAAGCTATGTGCTCAAAGCGGCATCCATCAAAAGTGGTATGAGAAGCATAGGCTACTTCAACCGCCGCAGCTGGTCGACCAACCCAGGCCTGGTTTTCCAGTCCTTTTTTATCAGGTGTACCGGGTATTTTCAGCTTATAGGCATCCAGCATGTACATACCATCCTGGTGGGGCACCAATCCGGCTTTGGATGGGCGCAGCCAGCTGCTATGCTGAAAGGAAATATTTTTAAAGCTGACATAACTTACCGGACGATCTATCGTTCCCTCAACCTTTATAATATTTTCAAGGATAGGAACAGTTACGGTGGCAGTTTGCAGGTTCTCACCTTCACGAGGTATGTAATAAACCTTAAGATGTTCTGTATCCAGATACCATTCGCCTGGTTGGTTTAAAAACTGGATGGTATTGCTCAGATAGAAAGCCGAGTTACCCGTCTTTTTAGACATCCAGGGCGCGGGCCAGGGATGTTCAGACTGGATACGACTTTCGGGTTGATAAAAGGATAACCTTGCACTATCGCCTTGCATCTCAACAGATCTGATCCGCAAAATAGCAACGGCCCACCACTGGTGGATAAACATTTCCATGCCTTTAACTCGGGTTAAATCAATCGATTTTGGATTGGGTATCCAGCAGGTCTCCGTTTGATGATCCCAGGATAAAATACGGTTCATCAATGGGGCATCTGTTCCACGGGCACGGGTAGCTTTATGATCATTTACCCAAAGCTGCCTGAACTGCAGCGCTTCATTCCCGATTAACGGCGCGTCGGTTACCCAAACTTTTCCTTTGGCTTCATTGGGCAAACCGGGGATATTGCCTGTGGCTTTATGCCATCCGCTTAGATTCATACCTCCGCTTAAAATAGACTGCCCTTCAGTAGCGCCTTCAATGATAGTGGGACTATCAGCCGTACCAGAGTCTTCGGGACGGATAAACAGCGTTTCTGTTAATTGATAAATGCCTTGTTCAACCCTGATGTATATACCACCTTTTACAGCAGGATCACTTAAACGGCGCAACTCACGGGCTTTTCTTAAGGCCATGGCCACGGTTGCCAATGGCCGCTGTTGCGTACCATTGTTCTTATCTGATCCGTTTGGAGCAACCCAAATTTCAGCCGCGAAAACGCCATCTGTTAAAATTATATTTAACAGTAAAACGAAAACAATTATGCGGCTAATGTTCATTAACTTATTCGTTAGGGCTTTGAAAAACTGATTTCAGGTATGTTGTATTGGCGCTAAAATTCCACTTCACATTATGTACATCCTTGATATCCCTTGACCGCTCTATCACCAGCCAGCCGCTCCAGCCCATTTTATCAAGGGTAATTTTTACTTTTTCCATGTCTATCTTAGGATCATTTTGCAGCCATTGGCCGTCGGTATCGGTGCAATGGATCATCACTATGTTTTTCTTTCCCAATATTTGCAATTCCTTTTCCAGATCACGACCATTGTCAAGCGCATTCTGAAAGTTGAAATAGCTTTTTATAGCAGGTGAGCCTATATCTTTCAATAATTGTAATTCATTTTTAGCATCCAGAGATGTTTCAATACCGATCACCACGCCCGCCCTTTCTGCAATTTTCCCTACCTCTTGCAACCGGGTTACAATGGCCGGACGCAGGTTTGGATACTTAACCAGGTCGCCTTTTGTGCCCATTGGCAAAAAACCAACTTTAACATTCATTTGTGTCATGGTATTGATGCAGTCAGTAACCGCCTTTACAGCGGTTGGCCGTTCGGCAAATGACTGCGCAAAGAAGCCTGTCATGCCCATTGAAGGGATTTGAAGGTTCAGTTCCTTAGCTTTGTTTAAAAATTGCTTACGGACCGAATCTTTGGCTAATTGATTATCAAATGTTTCACGATCGCCCAAACCGCCCATATCAACCTCAACCCCATCGGCCCCAATATCTCTGGTGAGTTGAAAAGCGCCGAGCTTTTGCCTTTTCAGGATCATGAGGTCAACCACGGCTATTTTATATCTTTGGTTTGCCGCCGAAGTTTGTGCAAACACTTGCTCTGACGGAAATCCCATCAGGAACATTAAACCTAAAATCCATATTGATCCTTTCATATTTTTCATTTTGTAGCTGCCGCAAAAACTTTCTGTAACTGGTCAAACCCCTTTATTGCACCGGCTGGCAGTTTTTCACCTTTATTACCAAAAACATACATGGCAGGTTCTTTCTCTATCGTTACTTTTGACTCATCGATCTTGCCGCTTTTATCCTTTATTGAATTGAGATTCAAATGAAAATTTTTGGCGATAAATGCGTACAATGGATATCGTTTCGAAGGTCCAAAATCATGGCCTTCTGTTGGGATATGTACATTCTCCACCAGATTTTCGGCACCATAATAGCCGTACATTTTTTTCAGATAAGGAAAATCATGTTCTGGCATGTTGGCTGTCCAGTCCTGCCCGTCAGATATTAGCAATTGCGGGCGTGGGACCGCCATGGCGGCAATTTCCACATTGTCTGTTCCACCGCCACACTGGTGTATAGGCATACCGCTTTCGCAGGGGCAGCCACCGTAGAAGTACGATGATACGGATACCACCGGCGCGCTCAACTTGATACGGTCATCCATCGCCGTCATTAAAACAGTATGACTACCACCACCAGAACCTCCACTAATGCCTACCCTTGCCGGGTCGGTTTCTTTTAGCGCGAGCACATAATCCAAAATTCTGATAGCCCCTAAAGCCTGGATAGTTTGCGCCAAACTGCGGCGATGATCCGCCGCTTTAAATTGCAGCAATGATTCGCCCCAGGCAAAAAGATCATAGCTGTAGGCCATTGCTCCCATGCGGGCCAGTGTAGCACAGCGGATCTGGCAATCGGCACGATAACGCTGGTGCTCCCAATGTCCATCAGGGCTTAATATAATCGGTATTTTTCCTTTGATTTTCAGTGGCTTATATATCGACCCATTGATATATAAACCAGGCAATATCTCGATAGCAATATTTTCAACCGTATAGCCGTCAAATACTCTTTTAGGAGTTATAATTGGTTTTGACGCAGGTTTAGCGGGTATTGGTGATAGTTCTAAAGCTTTATACAATTGTGGTTTTAATATAGCTTTGCGCATTTCCCAACTGCCCTTATCATGATACTGTGAGGCAATACGATCCAGCTCTTTCCAGCCATCAGTCACCGACCAGCGGAAATATTCATATTCTTTTAATTTATACTTGCCCGGGCCTTCCTTATTCACTTTCAGATCAAGCGGTGCTAATACATTGGTCAATGTAGTATCTACATCCGGGCGAAAGCGCCACTCAGCGTAGTTTACCCACTTATCCTTAACCGTATTTGGGCTGTACTTAATCGTTACATGGTATTTTTCCTGTATTTCATCCAGTACTTCCTTTAATGACTTTTTATACAAGCCATCTGTAGTTTGTTGAGCGTTAGCACCAAAAAACAACAGTGTTAGGCAAGTTAGCAGGCCAAAGAATATGCTTTTTCTCATCGCTCTATTTTTTATAGATCCCTAGTATCACCAGTTGCCACAGGGGCCGTATAACCATTCACCTTAGGCCATTCGCCATTTTTAATCTCTTTTAGATCCAGTTTTGCAGGATCGATCACCACATGCTTGATCCGCTGCCTGCGCCAGGTATAAACCACATGCACTAGGCCATCTGATGATTGGATCACCGACGGATAAGAATACTGGCTGATAGGTGAATCTTCCAGGATCGAAGCCGCGTACCAGGTAACACCATCTTTTGAAACAGTCACATTCAATGGCGTACGTGCGCCTTTTGCAAGGGTACCCGGAGGCAATACATGGTTATATACCAGCAACTGACGCCCATCTTTAAGTGTTACCGCATCAGTACCGGAGTTATTATTGGGCAGGTTTGTTTTTTCAAGGGGCGACCAGGTTTGCCCGTTATCCTTTGACCATGATGTTAATATTGCCCTGTTCTGGCTGCGACAAAGTATCTGCAACCTGCCATCCTGATGAAATAAGATGCTTGGTTGTATCGCTTTCATCAAATCTTTGGTATCATTAATAGGGCCAATCATTGTCCAGGTTTTGCCAAAATCCTTACTCGCCTCAAAATGCACCTGCCAGCCTTTACCTTCGGTACTTGATGGACTTAGCAGTGTACCATCTTTCAGCAATACAGGTTTGTTTTTAATAGGTCCCAAAAAACCATCAGGCAAAGCCTTTTGTGCCGACCAGGTGATACCTCCATCAGCCGATGTTTTCATATACCCTCTCCACTTGGAAGGACTTGGGCCTATCTTATAAAACAAAAGCAGGTCGCCACCCGGAACCTGGTATAATACAGGGTTCCAGCAGGCATAACGTAAGCTATCGTTCTGTATGCCATTAGCTACATTAATACCCTCAGTCCATTTACCTTTAACCAACCTGCTTACCCAAATACAAACATCAGGGTTGCGCTCCTTAGTA
Organism: Mucilaginibacter lappiensis; assembly: GCF_050433765.1. Lineage (GTDB taxonomy): Bacteria > Bacteroidota > Bacteroidia > Sphingobacteriales > Sphingobacteriaceae > Mucilaginibacter > Mucilaginibacter lappiensis_A. The sequence continues at coordinate 861,631 of NZ_JBNPWP010000001.1, forward strand.
CCACCAAACCAGGAAGCCACCAGGCCCTTTGGGGTTTCGGCAATGGTAGCTGCATGACATTCTGGGTATGATGTTTTTTCGTAAATAAACTCATCCGTCAAGATTCCTTTACGCCACGGGTTGGTTTGAGCAATACTATTTCCTGTCAATAAACAGAAACTTAATATAATGAGTAAAATATTTTTATACATAGGTATTTATAATTTATTGTGCCGATTTTTTCGCGGCCGCATCGACAGCTTTTTTAGCTTTTACAGCGTCAACATAAGCTTTAAATAATTGATGCCAGTTGCGGCCGTTAGTATTCAGGTATTGCTCATTTTTAGTCTTATAGATCTCGAATATGGCCGATATCTGTTTGATGTTCTTAAAATCTACTGCCTGCTCTCTGGCCTGTTTCAGGTTGGTCAGGATGGCTGCTTCTTCCGTCGCTGTCAGATCAGGAACTATGGCTTTGTAGCCCGCCAAAGTAAAAGCTACTTTACCTATGGTGTACTTATCCAATACCAATTCAACCTGTTCTTCAGTCAAATCTTTACGTAAGCCCGTCATCAGGTTTTCATGTACAGATTTTGGCAGGGATGAATTAACGATGATCTGGCGATCCATAGTACTTAATGTCTTGCCCGTTGTCGGATCAATACCTGCCGGAACCGATTCGTACGAATGGCTGTTATTCCAATCGCGGATAGCTTTCAGGTGTATAGCTACTACATCCTTTACCCTTGCCTCTTTTGCAGCATCATTAAGCGCCAATGAGCTTACCCAGTCGGTAGCCTTTTTATCTACATCAGCATCTGCTTTGGCCTGCGCTTCAGGCGATGGCGCTGGTTTTGTCGCGGCTTGATCCTGCCCTTTACTTATGGTTGATAACAGGAGCAACGATGCTAATGCTATACCCGCGATGTTTAATCTTTTCATAATCATCTAATTTTATAAATCATTTAATTTTTAACTTCAAAACCATAACTACCTGATCCAATTTGAAAAATGGCTCTCCCATTTTCCATTTTAATCAGTTTAATATTTTTTATGCCTGTTATTTTTTGGCCGCCTTCGGTTATATTACTGGTCGAATTTACCGGTATATAAACCAAAGCTTTACTGTTGGGTGGTATGGTTATATGCCAGTTGAAATTGGTTTTATCGCTTGTCCAGCTACTTTTCACTAATCCATAAGGAGTTTGATACGAGGCATCAACCTTATCCAGACTTTCAATGACCGGGGGAATCATTACCATTTCTTTAAAACCCGCGTTTATAGTTTTTATACCAGCCAGGTCCTGGTAAAACCAGCCTATCAGATCGCCAAGAAGCATAATGTGGTTGTGCGAGTTCATGGCCGGGTTAGCGGTATCACCATTCCATAATTCCCAAATGGTTGTAGCGCCATGTTTAACCATGTAACCCCAGCTTGGGTAATCACTGTTGGAGGCTATACGGTAAGCCAGATCAGGCCGGCCATATTCTGTGAGCCCACGCATGAGCCATTGGGTACCGATAACACCTGTGCTGATATGGCCATTAGCTTCATTCTGAATTTTATCAACTATGTTTTTAAATACTGCCTGGCGATTTGCAGCCGGGGTAATACCAAAGTAAAGCGGCAGCAGATTAGCTGTAACCGTATTGTTATCGTATTTAAAATTCTTTGTATCGAGGTATTTTTGGTTGAAGGCGTTGCCAATGTTCAGTTGCAAAGTCGCGAAGGCTTGCGCGTCGGCAGGTTTATGGAGCAGTTTGGCAAACTTCTGCATCAAACCTGAGAGGTGGTAATAATATGCTGTAGCAATAAGCTGACCATCGGTATTACGTGTAGGATCTTTAGAGTGGATCAATTCCGGCGATTCAGGGGGTACACACCAGTCGCCATATTTATCTTTAGTCACAATATAATCTTTCATGTATTTTAAGCGCATATAAGCCATCCATTTTTTCATGGAGGCATAGTGCTTCTCAATGGAAGATCTATCGGCAAACTGACGATAAAGCATATCAGCTACCAGGATATATGTACCAGGCCATGTCATGTTATCACTATAATAGTTCCAATAAGCAGGGGCTACATCGGGTATGGCTCCATCTGGCTTTTGCGAGTCGGCAATATCATCCAGCCATTTGGCATACAGGTTTCCGTTGGCAAACACAAAGCTTTCGCCCAGCGAACCCACCGCGCGGTCGCCCAACCAGGGCATACGTTCGTTACGCTGCGGGCAATCAACCGGCATACCTTTATAATTGCTCAGTATGCCCCAATAGGCGTTATGATAGATTTGGTTAATGAGTGGATTTGATGTTTCAAAGTGCCCGATAGTAGCCATGGCATCATATACTACCTGCCCCTCAAAATCTGAAAGTTCGGGTTTACCGGGATAGCCACTGATCTCTACGTACCTAAAACCGTGATATACAAATACCGGGTGCCATGTTTCCTGTTCTCCTCCTTTTAACGTATACACATCAGTTACTTTAGCATCGCGCAGGTTAGCAACGTATAATTCGCCGTTAGGTTGTAGTGTTTCGGCATAGCGTAGGGTCACCTTATCGCCTCGGTTACCCATTACACGCATTTGCAACCAACCGGCCATGTTCTGCCCCATGTCCATGGTCCAGGTGCCGGGTTTAAGCTGGGTAACACCTATAGGTTTTACTGTAGCCATCACTTTGATGGGTTCATTCATCTGCGCCTCTACCCTGCCGCCCGGTGATTCAACCAGTTCTGCCTTTAACCATTTACTATCATCAAAACCGCCGCTGTTCCACCCCGGAAACTCTTTGGTAGCGTCATATTCTTCGCCGTCATACTCGTTATTGGTACGGATGGGGCCATCTGCAGTAAATTTCCAGCTGCCATCGCTTACAATTAATTGTTTGGTACCATTGGCATATTCCACCTCCAACTGCAACAACATTTTAGGGAAGCCAAACTCCTTGATCTTTTTGGGTTTATACTTTGGGCGCATGGTAAAAAAGCGGCCATTTCCCAATACAGTAGCAATGGTATTTTCACCTTGTTTAATGTTTCGAGTAACGTCAAAAGTGCTGTATTTTACCGACTGCGTGTAGTCTGTTGGCGGCTCAGCCAAAACCTGATCGCCTATGGTTTTGCCATTTACATATAATTCATAATGACCCAGGCCAACTATATAAGCCGTAGCTTTTTTTATACCCGGTTTAACATCAAATTGTCTACGATAGTAGCGAGCTGATAAACGGGAGAATTTGGAAACACTGTCCCAGGGAAAACCATGATCATAACCTACCCAACGGGCTTTCCAATCGGCAGTGTTCAGCAAGCCTTCGGTCCATTTTGCGGGTTCGCTCCATTTACTTTCAACGTTGCTGGTCCATACTTTAACTTTCCAAAAACAGACCGTGCGGCTTATTAACGGCTTACCAGCATAAGCGATCAGGATGGATTGATCTGAATTTACTTTGTGCGAATCCCACAGATCGCCCTGATTAGCGGCCAACTTTGCAGCCGTTGAAGCTACAATTATTTGATAAGCGGTTTGATTAGTATTACGCGCATCGCTCATGATCTGCCAGCTTAAACGCGGATGAACGGTGCCAATGCCCAAAGGATTTTCCAGCATTTCGCACTTCAGGTTTTGGAAGCTGACATTGGCATAGCAATTTAAGCAGCAGCTTAAAACAGCGATGAACATGAGGGTGATATGTACCGATATCTTCTTCATCAATTATTTACCCGAGAAATCAAAGTATAAAGTGAGCGGCAATGCATCCTCAATATTCTTATCGTAATTAAAATATTTATTCTTTTGTCCGCTTGCACCGAGGTATTCCGCCTTTTGCGATTTGGTACCTATTGGCGTGATACCGTGCATAAATGATATATCGCCAGATGGAAATGCAGGTGCAACGTTGTAAGTTTTTTGAGGATTAGCGGGTGTAAACAGGCGCATGAACACATCCTGGTTATTGCACACTATAGTTATGGGCTGACTGGTAGTTTCCAGCTTCATCCAATACAGGTTAGAATAATATCCTTTAAACTCGGGATAAACTACATTACCCTGCCCGGTTATGGTATTATTATATGCCTTATTCCAAACACCCAATGAGGTTCCTTTCATCCGGTTTTTCCAAACGCGGTATGGGCCATCGCCTAAATAGGTTACGCCTTTTACTTCCTTTTCGGGGAAAGAGAAATTAACACCCAATAATGCAGCCTCTTCGCCTATCGGCCAGTATCTTACATCCAGCTGTACCCAACCCGATGGGTAGATGGTCCATTTAAGCATAGGTTCGGTTTTCTTGGGAGGGAATTGTGCTTCAATAATTAGGTTATCACCATCGTAACGGTGCGTAAGTTTTTGAAAACCTGATTGGTCTTGCCCTTCGATCAATACAGGGCCGTTATTAAAAGGGATATTTCCTTTAGCGTTTTTTACTTTTACCAGTATGCCTGAATTTCGGTTAAATTCCAGTTCAATGCCATTGTTGGTTTTAACTTTAAACAGGGAATCTGTTTCTTCGACCGAGGCTTTACTCCCTCCGGTTTTAGTGATCATACCCGCAGTAATTTTATCATGGCTGCTGATCGGAAAACTCCAGGTATACAGCTCATGTTTAGTAATGTCATAAGCCGTTACATACAGCACATCAAAATTTTGCCAGCCTGCAGGTAATTGCAATTGCAGGTTACCGTACTGACCCGGCGCTACATCGGGCGAAGCAATAATTCCGGTTTTAGGTGCGATGCCCGCTTTGTGATATGGATTATCCAGCCTGGCCAGTTTATAGCTAAAGCTGCATTGTTTTAAGTTGGTGTAGAAAAACCGGTTCTCTAATCTTATCGTCCCGTTAAATGCCGGAGTTATTTCACGCGGTTCTAAATAAACCGGACTCCAAACTTCTTTAATGGTGTAATAGCTACCTTCTTTTTCGTGATACGGGCCAACAATACCATCCGGGCCATGGTCGGCATCTGTATCCAATTCGCCATTCTTATCTGTACGCACTACGGCCTCATCAGCAAAATCCCAGATAAAGCCGCCTGCCGATATAGGCGTGTGCCACATCTGATCCCAGAAATCATCTAAACCCGCGCCTGCGCCGCCATCGTAAAGACCGTGTAAAAACTCGGTTGGGAAAAATACATCGTGCCCATGCATTCCTGTACCTGTACCATAATCATAATTGATATAGTGCTGGGTATTTGTACCCCGGAAAATACCCCAGGGATGTATGAGCGGACGTTTTTGTATATCCAACTCGTCAAATAAATGGTCGAGATCAAAATTAAAACCACCCTCGTTACCGTTATCCCATAATACAATGGAAGGATGATTAATATCTTTCTCAATCAGTTCTTTCACCAGTTTGGAGCCTACCTGTGTATCATAATGTTGATGCCAACCGGTTAACTCATCCAATACAAACAGACCCAATGAATCGCAAGCATCCAGAAAATGATCATCAGGCGGATAGTGAGACATGCGTACCGCGTTCATGTTCATATCCTTCAGCATCTTTACATCTTCGATACTTATTTTTTTATTAAGCGCCCTGCCGGTGGTTGGCCAAAAGGAATGGCGGTTGACGCCCTTAAACTTGATCTTTACGTTGTTTACGTAAATACCATCATGAACACGCAACTCAACCGTGCGGAAACCAAACCTTTGTTTTACACTATGCACAGCCTTGCCATTCTGATTGAGGGTAAACACCACGTTATACAGGTTAGGAGATTCCGGTGTCCATAATTTAGGAGATGCAATTCGGGTACTGATATTAACCAGCGTGTCGCCGCTCTTTACTTTAGTAGTAAACGCTGCACCTACTTTTTGACTGTTGAGTGCATATACCTGCCCGGTTATGGTGCCTGCTTTAGCTGCCGAAAGTTTCAAAGCCGCTTTCAAATTACCATTGGCCTTGGCATCAACTGCATAATAATTAATATTTGTTTTAAGAGAAACTTCGAGAAAAACCGGGCGGAAGATACCACCGAAGATCCAGAAATCACCTTTTCTTTCAGCCGCGTTCACAGACGCATTGGCCGAGTGTTTGGAAACTGTTACCTCCAATAGATTTGATTTGCCATAATTAAGCAAACCGCTCACATCATATTTAAATCGATAAAACGAGCCCTGATGGATGGCCCCTGCCGATTTGCTGTTGAGCTTAACTTCAGTATCGGTCATAGAGCCATCAAAAACAATATTAATAGCTTTACCCTGCCAGGCAGCCGGCACGGTAAATTCGTATTTGTATAATCCTTGTTCCTTTCCCCTTAAACTATCCTTAGCCAGGCCGTAATTGTATTTTCCAAAACCTTGAAATTCCCAGTTTGATGGCACTGGGATAGTAGTCCATTTACCCGAGTTACGTCCTTGGGTACAAAAGAACTGCCAGTTAACTGTATGATCGCTGCCGGTGCCTGATAAGTACATTTTTTGCGTTTCCTGGGCACGGGTATTTAATCCGGTTAGTATTAACAGTGCACCTATACATATTTTAAAACAGGCAGATCTCATAGATTTGTTAGTTTGAGGTTAAGGTAAATTTCAATGGGTTATCTGTACGAAATGGAACTGCAGGTAATCCGTTCTTATTATAAAAATTGGGCTGGGCCGACTCTGACCAGGCAAAACGTGCAGCTGCCGGGGCGCTTATCGATGAGGCTGAAACTTCCACTGTATTACCTTTGATCACAGCTTCGGCAGCTACAAATTTGCCATCTGATCCGGCAATGGTAAAATCAGTGAGCGGTTTGCCATTATGACTAACCAGACCATCACTCGCATACTTAAAATCAAGAATGATCTTATTGCCGCTGATCTTCATATCCTTGTACATCGGCCCTGAGAAAACCACATTCTTTTGTCCGTAAGTATTGGCTAAAGCCAGTAATTCCAACCGGCGGCCAACTTCCCATTTAAAAGGAGGATGGATATTTTTCAGATCATCGTTCAGATCGGTAGTAACAATCATTCCGGTATGAGGGATCTGCAGGGCCAGGGTTTGGGCCTCACGCAATTCGGGTTCTGTAAATTCTGTAAAAGGTACCTGTCCTTTACTTTGCGAGTAATAAAATGGCGCTATTTGCACATAATAAAAGGGCATGTTTTTGTTGTTCCAAAGCCTGCGCCAGTTATTGATGAGCGCCTCCATTTTGTAGGTATAAGTAATGGTTTCGGCCAAAAAACAACTGGTTTCCCCTTGGTACCATAAAAATCCTTTAATAGCAAATGGTGCCAACGGCACTATCATTTTGGGGTAGAACTTACCAGGATCATTTTCAATTTTGATATTGTTGGCTTTAAAATAAGGAATGGCATCATAGGCCTCCTGTGGTGCCCATGGTTCAATATGGCTGCCGCTTACTGCTGATGAAATGATACCGACCGGTACATTCAGATCATGATTAAGGTTTTTAGCGAAAAAATAACCTGCTGCCGAAAATGCTCGTAAGGCTGAATCTTCTGCAATGCTCCAGCCTGAGTGCGTAGAGTCGGGCTTTTGCAGGTTCTTTTGGGTAACTAAAAAGATCCTGATTTGCGGGTTATGCGCCCGGTCGAGCTCATCAACCGGTGAATTTATTGTACTGGTATCTGGCTTTTTTACTTTGCTGTTCTTACGCATTTCATACTGCATATTTGACTGGCCCGAGCATAGCCATACCTCACCTACCAGGATATTATCAAGTTTTACAGTATTGGTACCAGCAATAGTTAATACCGCAGGTTTTGCTGATGCAGGCATAGGGTTAAGCTTTACCATCCATTTACCTGCGGCATCGGCTGTAGTTGTTTTAGTTTGTCCGTTAAACTTAACGGTTACCTTTTCGCCAACAGTAGCGGTTCCCCAAATTGGCACATATTGATTACGTTGTAACACCATACCATTGCCTAATATTTTAGGTAAAACTACCTGGGCATTGCTGTTAGTAAAGCAAAACAGACCTATTATCATCCAGCAAAAAATCGCCCCCCTCTTCATCCTTAATAATTGCTTGTTTTAAATGATTTAATATAGAATATAGCCTGTTTAGCAGCTTCACCGGGTTTAGGTAAGTCATAATCCTGATCGGTTGGGGTATCTGCGTTAGGGAAACGTCTTACATCACCGGTTCTGAAAACTACACGGTTAATATCGAGCACAGGTGCAAAAAACAAACTGGTCAATACATCCTTCCCATTTACGTTCACCGTATAAAAGCGGGTATTGGTATGTAATTTTAGAATGATGTGGTAGGGCTTACCTGCCTCATACTTCATAATGTTCTTATCGCGATACCCTGCTTTGGTATAGAATCTGCCAGTCGAATCAAGTGTAAGCCTGATAGCGGCATCTCCCTTTTCGTTCTGGAATTCAATATCCAGTTTGCCGGTATTGTTTTGCCCGGGGATGATGGTAAAATCGGCCAATAACTTTTTAGATGCAGGTACAACCCGTTCCGCTTTGGCATAATCAAACGGGTCGCTATCCTTTAGCGTAAGGCTCTTTTCGCCATCAGGGGCTTTTTCAATGGTTACAGGCGCCCATTGCGGACTATAGGTGTTCCACTTTTCAAGTTCTTTACCTGCGGGCATATCATTAAAAACCTCACTGGCATGAGCATCGGCAATTTCTGTTACCTGTACCGGGATGGATGATACCCATATATCCTCCTTATTCATGCTATAGGTTACCCATAGTTTACCATCAGGCGGGGTACCGTTGCCCTCTTCTATGCCCCGCACATACTGCGGTCCGTAAGATTTATAGGCACCTCCATAACGCAACGAGGTAATTTCACCATTCACCAATAAAAGGTTCGTGTAATCCAACCCGTTCTGACTTACGGAAATAGCCAGCGGCCACCGGAACTCCGACGGGTTATAAACTGTGGCGTATTTACCATCAGATGTGCGCTGCCCCCATATTTTGGCATTGCTATTTACAAAGCGCGGCGCGCGCGAAGCATTTGCGGGCCAGGTTTTGCCATTATCTATACTGATTGCCGTAAGGGCGTTTTTCCATAAACCCACCACGCGACCATCAGGCAGGTGATAAAAATTAAATGCTTTATATTCCTTGTGCAATGGTATTAATGGATCTTTTCTGTCGGTTTCTTCAGCCCATTGCATCATCATTAAAGGGTTAGCCATGAGCTCATCGCAAGCCTGTACAAAGCCTTTGTCCTTACTGGTTTTATAAAAAGGATAACTGGTGTTTTTTTCGTTCCATTTAGGATTATAATGGATAAAATAGATTGGGCCGTATTTACCATTGGGCAAAACCTCGCGCACTACGCGACCAATTCCAAGACCGTCATTGGGGTCATCGTGGCCATCTAAACAAATACCATAAAAACCCAGTACCAGCAAGCGTTTTGATTTGGCGGTATAAAAACCCATACGCTGGTGCATCACCGAATATAGGTCTTTAGCTACACCGGGATGTCCCTCTTTTGTAGTGCTATCTGGTATTTTATACTGAGGAAATACCACCGCTGGTTTCGACCAGCTTTGACCGTCTTTAGAAGTAATTACCAGTGTTTGGCCCGGGGGAATGCTCTCTCCTACCTTATCGCTCAAATATTCTACATAAAAAGTATTGTTCCAATAGGCCAGCATCGGGGCATGGTTATAGGTAAAACCAAAGCCATCAGCCAGCTCAGGATGTTCGCGGTTAGCCCGGAATATCTGTTGACTATGAACCCCTATTACAGGGCTTAATTGCCCATGATGATAATCTACATTAACTACAGTATTGCCGGTATAGTGCACGGTATCCTGCGCTTGCGCGGCATAAGTAATTAAGGTAAAAAGTAATATATTGATGATGATCTTATTCATGTTAGCTTCTGTCGTTTTTCAACTGTGTTTCTTTTAACAATAGGTTCAGTTGTTTTTTGGTCACTTTAAATATGGTACCATGCTTATGCCCTTCGGGCACCTTTACGCTATCTGATATATCTGTAAAAGTTTTAAAATCGGTTGTGCGCATGGCGCCATATCTTTTTAATCGGTACGAATCGTAATAAATAAGCCAGTTGTTACCTGACTTGGTCATAGATGGCCCCTCGCTGTACATTTCTGTAAAGCGTTTGGTATAATTGGTGTATGGGCCAAGCGGATTATTGCTGAAAGCTATCAGTATGCTGCGGTTTGGCCTGGTGTTATCCTTCATCACCAGCACATAATCATTTTTTGCCCGTTTAACAATTTCGGCGTCAATTACGCTGAAACCGGGATCGAGGAATAATTTTGTTGGAGCGAATGTTTTGAAATCTTTAGTGGTGGTGTAATACAGGCGATGATTGTTATTTTCAGGCTCCTGCCCTTTAGGGAAACGGTTTGGTATAGTTGAGGCCCATACAATGATAAACTGATCAACTTCATCATCATAAAATAGCTCCGGGGCCCAGGCATTAACCGCTGTTGGCTCATAACTCATTACATTGATGTGCTGCTGCGCCGACCAGTGGATCAAATCTTTTGAGCTGGCATAACCAATACCCTGATCATCTTTCCAGCCGGTAGTCCATACCAAATGATAAACGCCATCAGGTCCCTGGGCTATGGATGGGTCACGCATGATCTTAGCGTCGCCGGCTTCCGGCTTTATGAATATGTGGTTCAGATCTGTCCAGTGATAAGCATCATAGCTGTATAAAAAGCGTAAGCCCTCATTAGCCGGTTCATGAAACGAGGTGAATAAGTACACGTTTTTACCTGTTTTGCATGATAACATCAAAACAAGGGCAAATCCTAATAACATGTATTTAACAGATCGGTTCATTTGTACTTTATTTTCAGGTTTATATTGCGTCAATGACCAGTACCCAATCATTGCCATTTGCTTTTTGGCCGGGAGGATTAAATTTAAGCGTTTTTGCCTTTGCAACCGTTCCAATAGCTGTAACTTGTCCGTTACGCGGGTTATACCATGACGCTTTTATCTTAGTCCCTTCCAGTTTTTCGGTATTGATATTGATGTCCCTGCCGGTATAAGTATATATAAATGCATAGTTTTTACCCCTTGTTGCGATAAGTCGATCATACTTTTGCCCCTGCCCACCGGCAATTAACGACTGATCCGGTACCCGGTCAAAAAACGGCCGGGATAACATGAGTTTTTTCAGATAGATCATCTGTTGGGCACCGGGGTCATTGATGGAATTATACCAGTATCCTTTTGAACCGTAAGCGGTTCTCTTCTCGCCAGGCTTATGCATTTGCATTACATCGTTGTTGCCATAAGTATATCCGCAGGCACCCGCAAATACCGACCAGTAACCATAACGTCTTACATCGGCAGCCGTCCACCGGGGGAGGTTAACATCATGCAACCCATGAGGGATCCTTTCATAAGATGGCTCGGCATCGAGCGTTGGTTTTACGGGTGTTTTAGCGTAGTCAACCTGTACATATTTCCAGTTATCTTCTCCATAATTAAGATCTTTTTTAGAAGTGTCCTGCGCATAAGTACGGTGACCGGATTGGAAGCAGTTAAAGCTTAACCATGACTGGTCATGAAACCAGGTAGATGATTGTGTGCGCCCGCGGGGATGAAAGGTAATTAAATGTGTGGTATCCAGCGCATGTAATACATTACCAATAGCATTCCATGTTTTTAGTGAATCTGTGCCTGGGATATCACCACCGTTCATCCAGATAATGTTTGACCGGTTACGGTATCTTTTAGCCAAAAACTCGGCGTATATTTTCGCTTTTGCTGCTCCAATATGACTTCCTTTTACTACTGCGCCCCATACAGGTACCATAGCTATATAAATCCCTTTTTCAGCGGCTTTACTAACTATCCAATCAATATGATCCCAATAATCGTATTCATTGCCTTTGCCAAAGGTATTGCCGGGCGTTATTTTAGGTTGGGCGATATTTTTACCGATCAAAGCCGAATCGCCATAAGCATTCATTTCGCCTATGCTGTGTACCACCATTACCTGAATTACATTAAAACCTTGTTTACTACGTGTATCCAGGTATTGCTCGGCTTCTTCACGCTTCATTTTAGAAAACAGGAGCCACCCGGTATCACCCAGCCAGAAAAATGGTTTCCCATCTGCAGTAAAATACCGGTGATTTTCGGATACTTTTAAGGGCTGCATTACCGGATCACTGCTTTTAAAAGAAAAAAGCAAACCACAAGCAAATACTATTAAAACAACTTTCTTCATCATAAATAATTAGTTACGGCTTAGCCATAAAATGGCAGTCCCAGCTTTCGGGCTTTTTATTTCGACACCATTGCCGCCTTTTATCTGCTCTCCGATTGCAATTTTGCCTGTTTGGGCATCTATCCATTGCGCTTTATAACCACCTGTCGGCAAGTCTAAACGAATGGCATTATCAGAACTGTTGTAAACAACATATCCCTTAGCCGCCCCTAAAGCGAATTGATCTTTAGGTGCACCTGGTAATGCAATTGATTTCATGCTGCTTGCCGCAGTTAAAAACCCGCTGTCCGTTCCGGAAGGCAATACCGGCAATGAACCTCCTGCCATGAATACAGCCCAACCAAAATGATCATAGCCATCGGCAGAGAATAACACCGCCTTATCCGGGTATTTGGTGCGGTATTCATGCACGGCACGGTAAACCTGTTCAAACGATGCTGCTTTGGGCTTAAAAATACGTGCTTGCTGGCGTGGGGCAAGGCTTTGACCCCCAATAGGTGCATAAGCATCGCCGTTGGCCTGGTAATACCAATACCTGATATCGATCACGTTAATAACCGATGCTTTAGTGGGATCGGCCAGTATCGCATCCTGTACATCTTTAGTGGCGCTAAGGCCTATAATTTCTTTCTTTTTATGGGTGGTTTCCCATTGTTTAATGGTTTCAACCCAAAACTGCATAAAATGAAGCGGGCCGGTGAACTCTGCCCCAATCAACTGAATTACACCGTTGTTGCCCGCAAAATTATCCATGCATTTATTGATATAAGCCTGATGCAGCTTACGCCTTGCCGGATTAGTTTCATCATAAAACTGTTCGGCCATAAACTGGCGCTTATCGCCTGCATAAGGAACAGGTTCGGGGAAACCGCTGCCATTAATGTTATTGGCTGTACGCCATGGAAAATCGGTATAGTGAGCTCCTGCCTCAATAATATTGTGCTGGAAATAATTCTGATGTACCAGTACCAACCCTTTTTGATCGGCCAGATCAGCAAATTTCTTCAGGCGATCCCAGTACCAGGTGTTGTATTTAGTAAGATCATATTTACTTAAGCCATCATAGGCTAACTCTTTACCGCTACGGGCGAAAGGCAACTCGTAAAATGGCGCCCATACATCGCCATCCATACGGCGGATGCGTTCGTGATCGTCACGGCGGCGATCATACCATAAGCCGTAATTATGCTCAAAGGCTACAATATTATTTTTAACCATCCAATTGCCTACCTCATTCAGATCATCGGTCAATCCGGTTCCGGTTTGACCAGGTACCCAGCGGGTAATGGCTGGCTTGGCTGTTGTCGATGTATAATCTGGATGAACAGTACCGCTCCACCAGGGAGTTTCAAAATGCCTGCCTGCCAGCACGGTATTACCACGCACCAGCCAGCCATTTTCAACGCTCATTTTTGGAGCCATAACAGGCGCAGCGGCTTGCTTATAACCCAATTGATCAATGGTTTTAGCGCCGGCTGATGAGGTATTGACCGGTGTTTTTTCAGCAGCCAGGTTAATCAGGTCAACAATGGTTACTGCCGGCTTTTTTGCATCGGCCATTAACGCGGCTGCTTGTTCAACAGTTGGACTGCTTGATGGCTCTGTAGCCGGATATAAAATATTGGCCTGCTTACTTACATCCTTATTTAAGCGGTTTGCTAACTGCGCATAGTAAAAACTGCGCGGATTGATAGTACTGTTTGGTGATTCCCAATAGCCATCGCCTGCAAATTGTGCCCAGGTACCAAAGGCCCAGTTTTGGGCGGTTGGTGGCTGGTAACAATCCACACGGGCAGCAGTACAGTTCCAGAATAAGCTGTTGGCAGCGTTCCATCCTGCTCCCTGGCCATCCTGGCCGCGGTTCATGTAGCTTAATGCTTGTCCGTCAATGTTACCAATATCAAATAAAATTCCTGAAGCCCAGCTGTCGATACTTCCGCTAAAGCTGTAGGATTGTGATGACATGCATTGTACAAAGGCAGTTGGGCCAGGAGCACAATACCCGGTGGCAAAATCATGAAAGCCTTGCTCCGAATATAAACGTTGGAACAGGGTTTGCCCGCCCATAGTTAAAAATGTATTACGGCGTTGCCCACCTATTTCGGATATTGGAGACTGAGATTTACAATCTTCAACAGTAATACGGTTTCCTGTTGATCCTACAAATACCGCTGAACCTGCAAAGTGCTCAAATGTAACCTGGCGCACCCAGGCATCAGCAACATTTTCCATAGTGATAGCCATCCAGCGATGAGCTTCATCTTTTGGGTTTAATGGATCATAAGTTGACTGTAATTTTAAATTTTCTACACCCACCTGCACTATTCTACCTGGCCATTTATAGGTTGCTATAAGCCCACCACCATAGGCAGTATCTAAAGCTGTAGTAAGAGGTGCATCAAGGGTGATGGCACTGCCATTAACAGCAACTACCTTTCGATCCCAGTAAATATCACGTTCGCCGGGTTTCCAGGCTAATGCGGTTAGGTCGCCACCAAAATGATCAGTTTTTATAGTGTTGATCCAGGCCTGCGTGCTTGGCCTGTGCACTATAACCATATCACCGGTTTTAATATCAGCACCGGAGGCTATATGCACAATATTGGCATTTACAGGTACATAAGCATCGGTGATTTTAATTTCTTTTTCGGTTTGCCTGTCGTTTTTACCTGAAACATGAATAAAAGTTTCCCTGTCTTTTCCAGCAGCCAATAGTATGGTTCCGTTTGTACCCATTCCACTACCCCGCAAAACAACTCCCGAGGCATTTATTTTAAGGCTACCATTAACATTATATACCCCTTTATTAAGCAATACAGCACCACGAACACCATCCTGACCGGCAGGTAATCCTGCAACATAATCCAGTGCAGCTTGTATCCTCAGGGTAGCATCACCTGGTTTTAATGGAACTACTACACGCACAGTGGCCTCAGGTATTGGTTTCTCCGAAGCCATATATCCACAATAGGAATAATCAGGAATGCGGTCGCCATTTGAGGCAATGGCATAGATCAGCTTCCCTCCTTTATCAGCAGCGACAGGAGACTGAGGTTTAACTGCCTTTTTTTTACCCTGAGCAAATAAGGGTGCATGCAATTGCACACACCCCAGCATTAACCAACTCAGAACATAAAAAAGACCTTTTTTAAACTTAAATCCTAACATCGCCGTTTGTATATACTTATTTTATGTTAGTTAATCTTTTTTTCGCCTTTTAAGGCTACCGCATTTAAATAAACCTCAATATTGGTATAACCACCACCATTTTTTGCCGGCAGTGCAGAGTCATCCGCGTTTTTAGGGTTTAAACCATGTGCAGTTTCCCAATCATCAGGTAACCCGTCATTATCAGCGTCTTTATAGGGTGATCCTTTATATTCAGGGTATCCGCCAACCTGCCAGGGAGCTGTGATGATACCTAACTTGTAAGAGTCTTTTGGTAATTTACGCACTTTAAACTGATATGCAGTATCGGTTTTCATCTCCTTAAAAGTGATCTTTCCGGTACGTACCTGCTCAGTTATACGTACATCAACCGGATCGCGTTTTGGCAAAGTTGCACCTGCATTGGCAATAACAAATTTAAGCGCATCGGTAGCCGGCAGAATAGTTACCGGAGCCATTGGGAAAGGGCTATCAGATTTCATGTAATCTTTATATTCGCCTGCATCTGGCATTTCTTTACCTCCTGGGCCCTCAACCTGAATGCCACCTTTCCAGGGATCTTTAGTAACTTCGGGATAGCCTTCCATGATGTTGCCAACCGCATATACCCGACCAAATACTCTTTCTTTAAGCTTACTACGGCCTGATTCCGGCTTAAGTATACGATGACCAACCGGCTGATCTTTAGGTGTAACCGGACCGGGTTTAAAATAATTATTGATAATATTATAATTGGTGGTGTAATCGCCGCCGTCCATTGAACGATGGTGCCAGTTGAATACTACGTTGTTAACAAAATTGTAAACCCCGTTCCAACCAACCGACGGATTACGCCCAGTATTATCGGCCCAAAGATTACGAAGCATAGTGCTATTTTCGCCACCCGTAGTGCTACCGAAGGCATGATTCCAGTAATCAAGCGACTCTGAGTAAATACAGTTTTGTATGGTAATGTTAACCGTTCCAAGTTTTTGTTCTTTTGAACCATCACCAGGATCAAACATGTGCCTGTACATAGAGAAGTTTTCGTCAAGACCCCAGCTTGCTGATACGTGATCAGCTATAATATTTCCTATGGGGTTACCGCCTAAGGCATCATCCCTGCGGCCCACATTGGTTTCGCCCCTGCGGAAACGCATATAACGGATAATCACATCATGAGTATTTACCCAAAACGATTCGCCCGCCACACAAATACCATCACCTGGGGCTGTTTGTCCCTCAATAGTGATGTATGGAGCCCGTACTATAATTGGTGTTTTAATATGGATTATACCCGCAACATTAAACACAATGATACGTGCACCACCTTTTTCGCAAGCGTCACGTAAGGTTCCTGGTCCGCTATCGGCAAGACTCGTTACTACATAAACCTTACCTCCACGTCCGCCAAAAGTATATTTACCACCACCTTCGGCGCCTGGAAATGCAGGTATTTTTGCCTGCGGCAAATCGGTTGGTCTGGCTGCCCAGGGCACAAATACTTTACCTCTTCGCTGATCGGCTTTTATAATAGGTAATGCCACCTGCCATGCGGAATCTGAACGACGTGTTGCCTCTTTCATTAATGCTTCACTCTCTTCTTTTACCTTTTGAGGTATATCCGGATACTGCGCAAAAGCAGGCTTTGCAAAACCCAACGCTGCTGCTATTAAAAATAAGGCTGTGTGTTTTTTCATATTTAAAATGATCGTTATTCTTATGGTTTATATAAGACAGCAGCAGTACCGCTGCCTTATAAATTGATTTACTGTAATGGGTCAAAAGAACCATTATCCCAACCTTTGGTTTGCAAAATCTTGGGATCATTGGCTATGGTTGACGGTGGAATAGCAAAGAAGCTATAGTTTGGCTGCCAGTTTAAGTTGTATTTTGTATCCAGTGGTTTTGTTGTAATAGTAAAAGTGTTTGAATACAGGTCATCTAAAGGCCCGGTCTCACGTGTATTTTTTATATAATCAGATTTGCTCCCCGTATTTTTAAGTACAATGGTAAGGCCTAACCTGGTTTTCTTATTATTCAATAATGGCAACAACAGGTTTCTTCTTCTCAAATCCCAAAAGCGTTTACCCTCAAATGAAAACTCAATTTCACGTTCACGCATAATTGCATTGATCATCTGGTCATGTGTCATGCCTGGATCCAAACCATATAAGCCATCGCTCCCAGCTTCAATACCTGCTCTTTTTCTTACAGCAATTATGCCCGAATAAGCTTCTTCGCCTTGGCCTAACTTGTTTAATTCGGCCGCACATTCTCCAAGGTTCAGCAATACTTCGGCATAACGTATCTCCATCCAATCGGTCCCGCTATATTGTACATTGCTGGCATCAACACTTGAGTTAACTGCTTTACGCAAATAAAAGCCGGTATTGGTAGCACCTGTTATTTCGGTACTGGATGATTTAGTTCCATTATCATCAGTATAGAATAGATAAGTCCACAACCTGTAGTTATTGTTTCCTAATATTGGCCATAAACAGCCATTATAAGCAACTGTAGCATCAAAACGCGGGTCACGGTTTTTATAAAATGTTTGCAGGGAATAGCTATACTTAGTTGATACACCAGGAGCTTTACCATCAAGCATTGGATAATCCTGAACAAAATCCCAGCTTGGCTGTGATGAACTACTCCCAGCACCTAAATAAGCCGGTCTTACCGATTTATCATAGGTGTTGTTTTTTGAGGTGTACTGAGCCGTAGAATTATTAAATCCGGTTACCAATACGGCTTCGGGATTATTCACTTCCGAAAACCACATGTTTTGATAAGAAGAATTTAAACCAAAGCCGCCGCTTTTCAATAAGTTGTTAGCCAGTGTGTTGACATCATAGGCCGCCTGCCACCTTGATATGTCATTAGCAGGATTAAATTGCGGACTTGCATAAGTTAGTAATACACGGCCTTTAAATGCCGCCGCGGCTCCCGATGTTACGCGTCCCCAATCGTTAGATTGTGGCCACTTTACAGGCAAATATTTGATAGCCGAATCAAGATCACTGGCAATTTGCTTAAAGCACTCTGATGTTTTACTACGTGGTAATGCAGCTTCACTTTTAGCATCTCCAACCGAAGGCAGTGGTGTTAAAACTAAAGGCACACCACCATACACGCGTACCAATTGAAAATAACGATAAGCTCTAAAGAAGTAGGCTTGTGCTAAAAATCTTCTTTTAACACCGGCAGCTAAAGTTCCGGCGCCACAATCCCTTATGAAGGTATTGATAACCCTTATCTTGCCATAAGTATTGCCACTTGAATTTGCTACACCTATGTCGCCCACATCAGTGTTGATAGCAATACCCTGCAAAAACTTATTATCACCATATGATTCATCTGATAAGCCGCTGATACCACCGCTTGCGCTAAACATGGCTCCGCCGTCATTACCATACCACACAGGCAAATTTTGGTCATATATATAATCAATATTCTGTTTTACCAGTGTTGAGTCGCCAAAAATAATACTGGCAGTACCCTTTGAAAGATCAACTTTATCAAGTGCTTTTTTGCAACTTGTAAACAGCAGCGCTCCTATGAAAACTGCTATTGTAATTTTATATATTTTCATATAATTTCTTTATTTAGAAGCCTACATTTAAACCAAAAGTATACGATTTTAATACAGGATAAGTGGTGTAAATAGAACCATTATCCCTATAATCATATGGATTATACAGGTTGAGCGGATTAACACAATTTAAGAATGCCCGGATACTGCCTACCCCTAATGTGCCTGATATTTTTGTTGGAAATGTATATGACAAGTTTAGGTTAGTCATTCTAAATTGAAAAGTACTTTTCATCCAAAAATCAGAGTTTACGTTATAATCAGACGCAAAATATGGACTGGGATATTTTGCATCGGTATTCTCTGGTGTCCAGTGATCAGCCCAGAAAGCTGGTCTGTTTGATGTGGCGGTTGCGGCACTTCTGGCATCACCCTCGATATTTGTAGCACCGCCCCATGAAAGGCCCATTACTACAGACACTGAAAAGTTTTTATATGATCCACCAAAATTAAAGCCACCAGAATAATGGTTGTTATTCTTGTTGGTAAGATAAATCATATCATTATCATCAATTTTACCATCCGGGCCATCATAACCTCCGGGAACATTCGGGTTTCTTGCCCCCCTTACATCCTGATAGTATAACATACCAGCTGTTGGTTTAAAACCATACACCGTATAATTAGGATTTGCTGCAGCATAAGCAGCCGCTTCGGCCGGAGTTCTAAACATACCCAATGATTTCAGACCTAAAAATCCAAGATCATCAGAACGGCCAAGCAAATCACGATATGTCCCAACATCACCAGCAGCCTGATCTATCTTTAAGATCTTGTCATCACTCCAGGCTAGGAATGGAGAAACATAGTAGCTAAAATCCTTGCCAATTCTGTCTTTCCATGAAACGGATATCTCATAACCAAAACTGTTTATAGAGGCATAATTTTCAGGAGGGGTGGAAGCGCCAATAGTTAAAGGAACAGAAGCGTTAAGGGTTTGAAGCATATTATAGTGGTGATTCAAAAAGCCATCAACCGTAAGCCCTAAACGGTTGTTCAGGAATTGCATATCCAAACCAACGTTGTTTTTTAAATCGCTATCCCACCTGATACCACGATTAGCAATAGCTACGTTTTGAAATATAGCCAACCCCCTGTCTCCATTGCCACCAAACACAGCGGCTTTTTGCTGTTGTGCAAAATTGTAATTTTCCTGATATTGGAAGGGCTTGGTATTATCGTTACCCAGCAAACCAACTGATGCCCTTATTTTTAAAAGGTCTATGAATTTAATATTACGTTTAAAAAATCCTTCTTCAGAAGCTACCCAGCCTATAGAAGCTGATGGGAAATATCCCCATTGGTTTTCGGGAGGGAAATTAGTATTCGCATCTGCACGGTAAGACAATTCAACCAGGTATTTATTATCGTAACTATAATTTAACCGTCCGGCATAAGATAACCTTCCAGATTCACTGGTTGTTTCAACAGAGGTTTGTGTACCGATAGCAAAATTCTGGTTATCATATCCGCCTACAACAACACCTTCAACCATTCCGGCTAACCCATCGGTAAAAACCTCAGATTGTTCAACAAGTGCCAGCGCTGAAAATTCATGCTTGCCGATCTTCTTATTAAATGATATAATACCATTTAACTGATAATTATTGGTATAGGTTGGATTAAGCCTTATTCTGTCACCATTCTTTAACAATACAGGACTTCCAACTACATCTCCACCAGGAATGTGGTGATTTTCGCCCAGGCCCGCGAATTGGGTTGCGTAATAAGATGTACCAAATTGCTTTCCAAAAAAGTTGTTAATGTTTTTATTATAATTAACACTTAATTTTAAGCCTTTTAAAAATGGCACATCATAATCTGCCCGGGTTTGTACGTTAAGTACCGTAGTTTTGCTTTGTGTGTAGTTATTCTCCTTACGGGCTTCAAAAAAGTTAAAGCTTTCGCCATTGTTAGAGTTGGTATTTCCGGGAGTAATCAATGCCGGCAAACCATTAATATAATATTGTGTCCATTGAGGGGCCTGGGAAAGATATCTTACATCATTATCGGCATTTTCACTACCTTGTTTATAAAAAAATCTGGTATCGTCATTAAGTGACCCGCTCACTGATAAGGATACCTTTAACCCTTTGGCTACATTAGCATCTGCACTTGCCCTGTAGGTCCAGCGATCTGTATTTACACCTTTAAAATTTGAGTTTTGAGAAATGTACGTGGCACCGGCAAAATAGGTAACTTTGTCTGATCCTCCGCTTACACTAAGTGCATGACGCTGCAAGTATGATGTTTGCCAGGCTTTTTTTAGCCAATTGGTACTATTTGCCGGATCAGCAAAATAGGCAAGTTCGTCTGGCGTATAAAAGCTTGTAAGCTTATTGGTCGAACTGCCATCAATGTAACCATGATCGTCAATGGTATGATTACCATTATATGATTGACTTGCACGTGCAAAATCATTTAAATAGGTGGCCTGTTGCAGGCTGGTCATCATTTCAGGTAATTGTGTAGCATCTGTTAAACCCACAGACCCACTATAAGTAACCTTTGGCGCGCCTGACCTACCTCTTTTGGTCCGTACTACAATTACACCATTGTCACCTCTGATACCGTAAATGGCAGCTGCAGCATCCTTAAGCACTGATATACTTTCAACTTCGGTTTGATCAAGGGAGTTAAAATCAGCCAGATTACGCTGAACATCATCAATAATATATAACGGTTGGTTAGATCCACCATCTTTTGATAAATAAACCGGGTTACGAATAGTAATTGAAGCATTATCGCCAGGGCGGGCAACCCCGCCGGCAACACTAACACCCGGCAACTGGTTACGCAGTGCTGAAGCCAGGTTTGTTGTGGGTATATCTTGTATCTGTTTGGTATCAATAGTGCTAATAGCTCCGGTTAAGTGAATCTTCTTTTGTTCACCATAACCTACTACCACTACTTCATCCAGGCTGCTTGAAGTGGCTACCAATTTAAAATCGGCATTCATTTCGCCTATTTTTAAGGTCTTTTCCTGATAAGCATATCCTATGTACCTTACACCTACCACTATGCTTTGTAAATTTGTGGCTTTAAGTGAAAAACGTCCATTCAAATCGGTTGTTGTACCGCCATTGCTGCCTTTAACCTGCACAGCAACGCCTATTAGGGGTTCATTTTTGTCGCTGCTCACAACCGTTCCCGTTATGGTGCGGTCTTGTGCCATGAGTGTATTACTTATTAAAAGCAATACTGCAAACAAGAGGAAAATTTTTCTCATAAAAAATTGATTTGGGTTTCATATAATTGGGTTAATTAATTGGTAAAAATTTGAACAGGCACTATAGTTAATACTTCTCAATTATTAACTATAGCTAAAGCCGTTATCGGTTTATTAATTCTTAGCATTCCTTTCTTTTATCCGTTTCTGCCATTCTTCGCCCTCCTTTTTCATGTCGTAGCCCTGTGCCGATAAATAATTATTGATACGTCCTTTGAATTTGCCAAACCAGGCGTGCTTTTTTTCTGACGACTCCGCATCAATAGCATTTTCGCGGGCTTCTATCAGCCATCCTTTGATCTTCACTTTTTGGGAGTCGGTAAGGTTGGGCAGTTCATCAAGGTAGGCTCCGTAAGTAATAGGATATACCCTATAGGTCATGCCATCCTTAACTTTATCAATCTCGTCTGCACTTAATTCCTTACCTAATTTTGCAAGATAAACTGTGTGCAATGTTTTTAACTGCTTATTTACATTACTATCTATATCAGCAATTTTGATAGTAGCTGCGGCTTTATCATCGCCTGATTGTTCTTTTATTTGCTTAGCTTTTGCATTTCTGCTATTATATATATCGTTTAAACTACGATACTGCTCTACAATAATATCACGCACTTTCTTAAACTTAACAGAATCGGTGATACTTAATACCATGACAATTTTGCTTGATCGTTGTGTAATTACCTGGGTATAATTATCCTGATCGGTGCCTGATGAGGCTGCTTGAGCAAAAGCCATTGCAATTCCCGAAAAAATGAACATCAACATTATTATATATCTTTTCATACTCATTAATTTAATTTTAAAGGAGCTCTGTATTTGGTTTTAATTTCGCATCATCAATTATCTTTTTGCATAATTTAATTGTGTTTATCACAATTAATCAAATGCATATATTTTATCAATACTTAATTCAAAAACAAAATGTATCGCTTAACTATATTGGTTTATGTTTGGGGTAGTCGCTTCCTGTATCACAGGATGCTTTAACAAATATCAAATATTAGCCCTTGTCATTTCTACCTGTATTTATCAATTTATTGTACAATCCTATCATAACACTGCTTTTTCAATCTATCTGATGAAGGTCAAGAGAATGTTACTTTTATATAAACAGTGTTTCATTTAAATTTTCTATTTTTAAAAATTATAAACCAATCAATACACAGCGTATAATCTGTCCATTTGATAACCAGTTAGTGATTTTTTTAAAAATGAAGCCCCATTTTCTTAAGGTTGCTGTAAAACCGCAAAACTCTTTTAGTATCAGGCATGATATTTTACCCACCTTCAGAGGGATATGGCATTATCATCCTGAACTGGAATTACACTATGTGATTAAGGGCGAAGGTGTCCGTTTTATCGGTGATAATATCAGCAATTTTTCGCCGGGAGAAATTACTTTGCTTGGTGAAACCCTGCCGCATTGCTGGCGCTGCAAGGATGAATATTTCCAACCTGATTCTGGCTTGAACGTTGAAGTAATTGTTATTCATTTTTTACCCGACTGCCTGGGCAAGTACCTGTTAAATTTACCAGAGACTTATTTGTTGCCTAAGCTATTTGAAAAAGCTAAAAGCGGAATGGTTATTGGCGGCCCTGCAAAACTGGAGTTAGCCAAATTGATGAGGCAAGCTGTTAATTCCACTAATTTAGACCGTATAATTATTCTGCTATCGATATTAAAGATACTGGCCGAAAATGAGGATTTTGAACCGATTATATTATCGCCTAATGAGTTCCATCAATCTAATGAGTCTGATACCATACGGCTAAACAAGGTTTGCTCTTATACACTGGCGAATTATAAAACCGAGATCAGTCTGGAAAAAATAGCTGCTATTGGAAATCTTAGTGTTACTTCATTTTGCAGGTATTTTAAACTGATGACCAAGAAAACCTATTTTGATTTTTTAACCGAGATCAGGATCAGTCATGCCTGCCGTTTTTTAATTGAAGATAAATTACCTACCGAGGTGTTGTGTTTTGAATGTGGGTATAACAATATTTCGAACTTTTACCGTCATTTTAAAAGAGTTACAAAAATGACCCCGCTTGAATATAAAAGAAGATACCTGAAAGGGCAAACAGCTAAAGTATTATAAATAATTTTTTATCCCTACACTGCTTTGCAGGTGAGTATAATCGCTGTATAAATTTTCGATCTGATTGCGGATAGCCGGCGAAAAATTACCCACATCACGCCTGGTAGTAGTTGATATTTTTAGTCCGCGTTTTGTTAAGTAGTATTTCGCCACTAACGGGTACACATTATGCATCACATCCATATTGTCTATCAAAAATTGCTGTACCATAGCCACTTCCTGTTGTAAGGCTATATCAGCGTAGTTATTGCAAAGCCAAACAATCATCTCCGGAAAAAAATTACCCTGAATACAGGAAAGACCTGCTGAACCAGCCTTAAGCGAATCAACCGCGTGTGCCATATAAGCATCATATAAACCAAAAGCCGGGTTAACTTTGCCAGCCTCCAGTTTCTGCTTTACCAGGTTAATATCAAGACAGGTATCTTTATGATAAATTACCCTGCCAGTTGCCACAAAATCAGTCAGTTGTTGTGGCGATAATAACCTTTTGTATGGAACAGGGCATTCATAAAAACCCAGAGGGATACCCGGGGTCTGATCTATCAACTCAAATACCCTGTCATTAAGCACGGCAACGGCTTCGTTCTCATCTGCCAATAAGCTGGTGATGGCTATTACTGCTGCCGTACCGGTATCATGTACTCGCTTTACAAAATCAGCTTGTTTAGTAATTGGCCCGCCAAAGGTGCCGGTAGCAACAACAGGTATGGCTCCGTTAACTACATTTATAACATGCTTTATCACCTGTAAGCGCTCTTCATCGGTAAGTTCAAACATTTCGCTGGACAGACAATTGGCAAACAGGCCCGATGCACCGGCTTGCAAATACATTTCAGTTAATTGAGTAAGTATCTCATAATCAATATCACCATTATCTTTAAAAGGAGTTAACATTACGGGTATAAAACCTTTCTTTTCCTGTTCCATTGTATTATAAATTGTTGTATTAATTAATCGGCGTTACCGTTAATTGTCTTGTTTTTGTTAAAAATATCCCTGTCAGGAAAATAGTAAGTGTGCCCGCTACTATGATCATATTGGTATTCAAAGTGCTGCGAAGCGCTGCGTACTCATCTGGAATTATTGTTGGGAAAGTGAGCCATAAAATAACTAACAGTCCTATCAATGTAGCAATCAGGGCCTCATGATTACGGGTTTGCCTACTGATGATACCCAGCAGGAATAACCCCAGCATACCTGCCGCGAATATCCCGGAAAGCTGCCACCACAGATCCAAAATACTTTTTACACCAATCATGGCTATCCCCGCTCCCATACCTGCCAACCCAAACACAACTGTTCCGATGTGTAGTAAATTCAGGGTTTGTTTTTCGTTTAATTGCGGTTTAAAATATCGCTTATAAATATCAACTGTAAAAACTGTAGCTGATGCGTTCATGCCCGAACTGATGGTACTCATAGCTGCTGATAGTATAGCTGCAACAATGATCCCAACCAATCCTGCCGGAATTTTGGTCACCATAAAATGAGGCATTATTTTATCGCCATAATCAGCTGGTGTTAGTTTAGCCATCATCGCGGCAACCTGTGCTGGTGTTGCTGTTACCGGTAACCGTTCTACAGCAGCCTGATGTTTTAGGCTGATGATAAGATCAGGGTGCTGACTATAGTAAGCATATAAGCAAGAACCTATTACAAAAAACAGGAATGATGCAGGCACATATATACCAACACACAGCCATACCGATTTGGCCGCCTGTTTAGTCGATTTTGCAGCATGATAACGCTGTATATAGTTCTGATCCATCCCAAAGTTATTAAGGTTGATAAAGAAACCATAAAACAGCACCACCCAAAAGGTTGGCTCGGTAAAGTTGAGCGAAAAACTCCCCAGGCTAAATTTATGATCGGCTTTGCCAATGTCCATGATCTTTGTAAAACCTCCGGGAATATTGGTAACCACCAGGTAAATGATCAGTATAGCACCCAATGTTTTTATAATGCCTTGTACCACCTCTGTCCATATTACTGCTTTTATACCGCCCGATACGGTGTATAATATGATGGATATGCCCATGATCAGCATGATCATTTTCATGGAAACTCCCGTTAGCGCCTGCAAGCTCAACGCGATACCAAAAAACACCGAACCCATGCGCGCCAGTTGGGTAAGTAAAAAACAGATCACCGCGTAAGTACGTGCCCAGGGGCCAAAGCGTTTTTCAAAGTGAGTATATGCTGATATTTCGCCTGTGTTACGGTAAAATGGTACAAAATATTTTACGGCGATCCATGCGGCAAGTGGCATGGACAGGCTAAATACAAAGGCATTCCAGTTACTACCATAAGCCTTCCCAGGCACTCCTAAAAAAGTATTACTACTTAAAAATGTGGCATATATGGATAGACCAATAGCCCAGCCTGGTATTAATCCCGATGCCATGGTAAACTGCTCAGCACTTTTATTTTTGCGTGAAAAATAAAAGCCAACCAGTATCATCCCTATCAGGTAAATACCTATAATGGTAAAATCAAGCACGGGTAACACTTTCATGCGTTAAACAGAATTTCCATTAAGATTTATATTGCGGTTTAAAATTGTATAAACAAATGTAGCGTTGTAAGCCTACCCTTTCCTGTAACATTTTCTCAAGCTATTGTATGATATTATCATTTGGCTTTACAGTTTTTAATTACTTTCGATATTCAGTTTTGCCGGCTGCAAACCAGCTGCCGTAGCTCTAATGGTAATTTCCCCTGCTTGTACTTTTGATTGTATCACGGCAAGGCCTAACCCGTTAAATACCCGATGTTCATTGGCAATAAAAGGGTCAGGATCTGTTTGAGATCCGTTATCCACCGCTTTTAATATACCCGTCCCGCTTACAGTAAATTTAATGAGGTGATTAGCATTAGGTACAGGGTTATTATTTTTATCAAGTACGGTTACTGTAATAAATGAAAGGTCTTTACCATCGGCTTTTATTAGTCGTCTGTCTGCTTTAAGTTGAACCCGGTATGGCTCACCTGCTGTTGAAATTTGCGTGGTCTTTATGATCTTACCGTTCATTCGCGAAACCGCTTTTAAAATACCCGGCTCATATTTAACCCGCCACATAACATGCAGATCGTCCCCGGTTTTTTTCCGGATACCTAATGACTTGCCGTTCAGATAAGCTTCCACTTCGTCGGCATTATTGTAATAGGCCCAAACATCAATAGTTTGGCCGGGTTTCCAGTTCCAGTGTGGCAACAGGTGCAAAACAGGTTTGGTAGTCCACTCACTTTGGTACATATAATAAACATCCTTGGGGAAGCCCGCCAAATCAACAATACCAAAGTATGAACTGCGCGCGGGCCATAAATAAGGTGTTGGCTCACCTATGTAATCAAAACCCGTCCACGCAAATAAACCTGAAAGGAAATCATGTTTTTTAATGATCTTCCAGGTTTCTTCGTGCGTGGAGCCCCAGTAGGCCGAAACATTATCATAGGCAGATACTGTAAAATCGGGATTACCATCTTTCAACGGCGTTTTGCCGTCCTTTGGCCAGCGACGGATACTGTCCGACGGCATATCATAGTGTCCACGGGTGGCCAGTGCCGACATATTTTCGGCACCTATGAATTTTTGACCGGGATAGTTCTTTTTAAAATCAGCATATACTTCCTGATGATAATTTAATCCTACCAGGTCAAGTGCACCGGACTGATAAATGAAATTCTTTTTAGGATCTGCTTCGCTCAATGCCGAAGTAACTGGCCGGGTTTTATCCAGTTGCTTTACAATGCCAACCAGTTCGCGGCCGATGCTGATACCTGTGCTGTCAAACTGCTCCCTGATCTCGTTTCCTATGCTCCAGGCAAATATGGAAGGATGGTTACGGTCACGTAACACCTGATCCTGTAAGTCTTTTACATGCCATTTGGTCCAATCCTGGTGGTAGTCGAACTTGCTTTTCTTTTTCTTCCACATGTCAAAAGCTTCGTCCATCACCAATAAGCCCATTCTATCGCAGAGGTCAAGCAGTTCGGGTGCCGGGGGATTATGCGATGTGCGGATAGCATTACATCCCATCGCTTTTAGTATTTGCAATTGACGTTCTATAGCCCGGACATTGACCGCCGCACCCAAAGCCCCCTGATCATGGTGCATACATACCCCCAGAATCTTCATGGGTTTCCCGTTTAACGAAAAACCTTTGTCCGCATCAAAATTAAAATAACGGATACCGGTTTGAGCGGTATAATCATCAATCACCTTGTTGTTTTCCAACAGTTTTACTACTACTTTGTACAGGTACGGATCAGTAACCGACCATAACCGTGGATTATTTACCTGTAATGATTGATCAACTGTGGTGGTAGAATCGGCCGGGTTATTTACCGATGTTGTTTTTTGCGCAACCATTTTCCCCGCGGCATCATAAACTATGGTTTGAACAGCTGATTTTTGATTTATCGATTGCGATTTATGGATAGATATATTCAGCGCTATATCTGCCGATTTTTCATCAACGTGCGGGGTAGTAATGAATGTGCCCCAATTGGTGAGATATGTTTTAGCATTGGTAACCAGCCAAACATTGCGGTAAATACCTGAACCAGTATACCAACGGGAATTTGGTTGATCAGAATTATCAACCCGAACAGCGATTACATTTTTAGAGCCGTCAAATTTCAGGTATTTATCAAGTTCGTACCTGAACGATATATAGCCATTTGGCCTT
Organism: Mucilaginibacter lappiensis; assembly: GCF_050433765.1. Classification (GTDB taxonomy): domain Bacteria; phylum Bacteroidota; class Bacteroidia; order Sphingobacteriales; family Sphingobacteriaceae; genus Mucilaginibacter; species Mucilaginibacter lappiensis_A. Next base: position 890,555 of record NZ_JBNPWP010000001.1, read on the forward strand.
TTACCTAAATAATGCCCATTTATCCAGACCTCACTGTTATGATAAATGCCATCAAAATCAATAAATACATTTTTGTTTTGGGCTGATGCAGGCACTGTAAATGTTTTACGGTACCAACCAATACCAGCAGGTAAACCACCTTCAGCTTGTGTGGTTGAATTTTTAGGATCAAATCGCCCCTCAATACTCCAGTCATGAGGCAAATCAAGGGCACGCCAATTACCGTCATCAAATTCTGTGTTTTTTGCCTGTGGCTCATCCCCCAAAAAGAATTTCCAATTGGCGTTAAAGCGCTCTGTTTTACGTGCACTTTGAGCATTAGCTGCAAAAACACAACTTAATAAAACAATCAACAAAAAATAATGATACCGCATACCGAAAACTATTTTTTCTTTTTTATAGGTGGCGCAACAAAATTCAATTCGCTTTTGCCCATATCTTTGGATGTAGCAACCGCTATACCCCGCTGATCGGCTTTGTTAACCGCGCAATAAAAGTGATATACCACGCCTTTGTATTTAACTACGAATGATTTATGGGCAAACATGTTATCATAGGGCTCAGATGATTCTACCAGTTTATCGCCAGTCCAGTCGGTCCAGTGTATCAGATCATAAGAACAGGCAAAACGATTAAACACGCCCGAAGTACCAGTTTTCCAAAAAGCTCCGAAATAGAACATCACATACACATTGCCAATTTTTTGTATGTATGGGTCTCCGGTAATGCCGTCACCATGGTTCAGCACCGGATCTTTACCAAAACGCTGCCAACGCAGCATATCATCAGAAACGGCCATGCCAATACGTTCCGCACCGCGTTTTTTGTTCACGCTGTCACCATTAGCGTTGTAATACATTACGAATGGGTGTCCGGTGATTTTGGCTTTATCCCATATCACAGTTTCCTTATACTGGGTATGATTATCCCACCAACTTACGTCTTTATCAACGCTTGATAATACCGGGTGATCAAGGCGCTGCCATTCATGAGCCGTTGCCGGGTCCTTATCGGTATAAGCTATGCTGATAGATAGCAAGCCCTTCTCATATCCCCTGCTCTGTCCTCCGAAGTACGACATCCAATATTTATCCTGATATTTTTGTAGCTGATACAAGCCACCCCATTTGTAATCCTGCAGGGCAACGTACCCGGCTTTCTGGTTGTTATCCCACTGCGTAGTGTCAGAAAATGACATGATGCGCCCAAGGGTTTTCCAGTGTAATAGATCTTTGCTATCAGCCAGCCAGGTTTCGTAGCCACGCCCGTTAAATATCAGGTAGGTCATGTACCAGTTGTTTCCCTTTCTGAAAACACTGGGGCAATCCACTTTTTTTGAATTACTATCAGGTACCATCACCAAACCATATTTGTAGGGGGTTTTTACCTGCTGATAAATATCCTGCATTACCTTTTCGGGTACTGCATTTGGCCCTGTTTGCGCGTTTACTTTGACCGACAGTAACAGACAAACCAATAATACAAAGTGTTTAAATGTATATTTCATAATATTATAAAAGCTCATATACCACCTTTATTTGGCGATAAATGTGTAATTACCTGAACCTACCTTAACCAGCATTTTACCATCATGGTACCCTATGTATTTCATATCTTTTCTATTTTTGATGTTTTGCCCATCCGCAGTAACCCCCGCTGTTTTGCTCACCGGCAAACAGATAGTAGCTGTAGTATTCGCCGGGATGCTTACACTTAGTTCAAATTTGCTGGCTTCTTTTTTCCAGCTGCTGGATATAGTGCCATAAGGCGATTGATAATTGGCCTTGGCCCAGGTGACATCACCCACAACCTCTGGTCTGATCTCAATTTTATTAAAAGCGATGGCATCATCTGCCGGACGGATGCCGGCCAGCCCGCTGTAAAACCATTCCATTAAATGCCCCAGCATAAAGTGATTGTTTGATACTGCCGGCAATGCTGCCCATGACTCGGTTAAGGCAGTTGCTCCATGTGCTAACTGATAACCATAACCCGGCACATCGGCACGACTGTTCATGTCAAATATCACATCAGAGCGACCTTCATCATCCAAAACTCTCAACAGGTAACGGTAACCAATATCACCTGCGGTAAGGCTGTTACCACGATCGCGGATATCTTTTACAATGTTGTTCACTACCGCGGTTTTATATTGCGGTTCAACCAGTCCTGCATAAACCGACATGGCATTAGCAGCCTGGCTGCCTGTTCCGTATTGCTTGGTTTCGGCATTAAAGAACTTTTTGTTGTAGGCTTGCTTCACCGCCATTGCCAGTTTTTTGTACGCTGCCGCATCCTGAGTTTTACCAAGCAAAGTGGCTATTTTGCCGGCTATATCCAGATCATAATAATATAAAGCTGTAGCTGTAATACCCTTAGGTGTCAATTGCGAAACGCCCGGTGGTTTTGGCCCCAGATCGAACCAATCACCTAACCCCTGATATAGCAAATGATCATCTGCTTTTTTATCCAGGTAAGTGAGATAACGCTTCATCATATCATAATTTTCGGTGAGCACCTCTTGGTCGCCGTACCATTGGTACACATACCAGGGCAGTATAATGGCATTACTTCCCCACTCGGGCGAGTCGCGGAAAGGTTCTTCAAACTTTACAAACTCTGGGGCTATCTCAGGGATCAATCCATCCTCAGTTTGTGCTATGCGCATATCGTTGATGCATTTACGGGCCAGTCCAACTATATCGTAATTATAGTGCAGCGAACTACCAACCAAATGCGCTTCTTCCAGCCAGCCCAACTTTTCGCGATGAGGGCAATCGGTAAATACGCTGGCCATATTGCTCTTCATGGCCCAATCAATCAATTTAAAGGTTTTATTGAACAGGTCATTTGAACAGGTAAAATCGCCAACCGTTGCAGCGGAATTGCGGGTATGCAACCCTTTTATGCCGATAATAACAGGTTGCTGTTTAGCATTAGCCTCATTTTGCGGAACCGCACCTTCTACTTGTAAATAACGGAAACCATAATAAGTAAACTGCGGCTGCCAGGTTTCCGCACCATCGCCCTTTAAAATGTAATTGTAATAATGCGGTCCGCCTGATCCTTTTTGATTTGCGCTGCCATCGGCATTAACCAATTCTGCCGGGATGATCTTTACGGTATCGCCTTTTTTCCCTTTAACAGTGATCTGCGGAATGCCTGAGAAATTTTGACCCAGATCATAGATCCACGCTCCTGAGCTTAATTGAGTTTTACTTTTAGGCGTAAATTCCTGCATCACCTTTAGCGGATCGGCCATCTGGGCATTTAATAATGGCGGGCCATCAACAATGATTGCCTTACGCCAATTTTCATTGTTAAAGTCGTTGGTATCCCATCCGGTCTGCTTTAGGTTAGCATTATAATCTTCGCCCCCATAAATGCTGGTAAAGGTGATAGGGCCTGGTGACGTTTTCCAGGAGGTATCGCTTAAAAGATTATCTATATGACCATCTTTATATTCAACAACCAACCGGCATATCATTTTGGGATAACCAAAAGCGCCGGTGAGCTTGCGGTAACGTTTGTCGCGTGGGATATAATAAAACCCATTACCCAGCATTACACCGATAGTATTTTTTCCGGCTTTTAACTGATCTGTAATATCAAATGGAACATACAGCGCCTGTTTATCATATTTTGTCCATCCGGGGTCCAGGAAATGATCGCCTACCTTTTTGCCGTTCAGGCTCAGGTCAAAATGACCCAATCCGCAAATGTATAATGTGGCTTTTTTAACCTGACTACCTACGCTGAACGTTTTACGCATCAGCGGTAACACATCATTAGCCATACCTAACTTTTTAGGTCCTTTGCCATGGTAAAACGGAACAATAGCTGCGGTATCGGGCAACTTATCATAAGCTATCCATTGAGCATTACTCCAGTCGACTTTGTTTAACAGCCCCATTTGCCAGTTGGCAACACCACTCCATACCGATACCTGCTGATGATTATCCCAAACCATCACCTTCCAATAGTAAGTTTTGGTTGATTGCAGCGTAATACCCTTATAAGCCACCTGTAATGAAGCCGGTGAATTTATTTTTTTAGAGTCCCAAACATTACCTGTGTTATTTTTCAACCTGCCCGGATCATCAGCCACCAATATCCTGTATGCAGTTTGCAATGCATTGTGCTGTTCACTTTGCAACTCCCAGCTTAATCTTGGTGAAGAAGATTCAACGCCCTGCGGATTTTGCTTATACTCACATTGCAGGTTAACTACTCTTACCCCCTGTGCAAACACCTGAACCGGTAATATAAACAGCAATAAATAAATTCCTTTTATCATCAATTTAAATTCTAAATGTTACTGCATTTCAATGCCCGATATACATAAACCCGCCGCCTCTACTTCTGTAATAACCAGTTTATAATTCCCCGCATTGATGCTCGTGCCTGTACTTGAGGTCACAGTACCCGATTTATTAGACGGCACAGGCTTAAAGATCAGGTTTTCTTCTTTCATTACGGTACCATCTGCGGCCAGCAACTGCATTTTAGCCGTTAAAGTTTTGCCGGTTTGATTATAATATTTAATGCGCAGCGCATACAGATCGGCCACGCCGGGAGTAACCGGGAATGACACACTGTTATCCCCATCTTTTTCAAAGCGTACCACTTTTTTGCCGTTCAGCGTATCTTTTGTTATACCGTTTCCTTTTAACTCTGCAATCTCTGCTTTATAGCTCACCGTTTTACGCAGGTCGGTTGCAGGCTCTAATGTAGAAATGGGCAACACAGCCACCGTATACATGTATTTGCCTTTATTTTGGCCTAATGAAACGATGCTTCCCTTTTTAAAACCTTTGCGGTAAACCGATAATTTGCGTCCGCCATCAGCATCGGTTTCTACCGATTGACCGGTTACTTCGTAGTCACCAAGCCATTTGGGCCTTTGCATCGGGGCAATATCCATCGCCACAAAAACATCAGCATCTGCATTGATTGTGAATGAGGCTGATTGATTAGCAGCAGCGTTAGTTGTACGTATCCAATCGGCACCATAAAGAACTGGTGGCAGGTTACTAAAAGCTATATCGGCATGAGCATACTGCTTTTGACCAAGATCCATCCAGCTTTGTACCGACCAATCGTTATCCGCTTCTAAATGTTTAATTATACCACTATTACCCGAAACAGCATGCGTCTGTTTATTTAAAGTACTGATTGCTATAGCTGATATAATGGCTTCACCCGCTTCGGTATTTGGAAAGGAAACAGTAAGTATTCCTCCTGTTACATTTACCGCAAGTGTTTTCTTCAGGGCTTTAGCATACCCGGCTTCCTTACATATATCCAGATTTTTGATCTTGGTTTTACCATTAACGGCAACATCAAACAAACGCCATCCGGTGCAGTCCATTCCCCCGCCTGTACCATACCAGGGCTCGGTAAAATAAAGCTCGATGCGATAATCGCCATCAGGTACCGGGAAGTTAAACCGCAGCTTATCCATACCATATCTGAAGGTTTGGAATAAGGGACTATCATTTGTTCCCCTAATGCAGTCAAACGTGCGTTGCTGACTGGCAAAAAAGGCAGGTATACCGGGATAATCATCGGTCCATGACAAAGATCCGGCCTGCTTTTTATTGTCCCGATGCCTATCGGCCATCCACACATTGTCATAGTTATCTTTATAATCCGGACCGCCGCAATTTAACCGGTACAGGTAATTATAACCAACAGCCGGTTTTAGAATTTTGCGATCAGCTTTTTTATTGAGATGCGACGCAGCGGGCAAATGGTTTAGTACTATCTGATCATGTGCTACAACTTTGCCATTCACATAGCCAACCGCGTATAAAACATTATATTTTATGTTTACACCATCCCATTGAAAATGCGTGCCTATTCCGTTTCTTTTTCTTTTACCTAAGGATGCATCGTTTACATCATTAAAAAGCTCTACCTCATCGCAATTAGAATAAACGGTTATACTATCCTTTTTACCTGGAGTAAGCCAGCGGTTTGGCCAGGTATGGGAAACGATATAAACCATCGGCTCCTTATTCTTTGGCGCGTAATTGGCCCGGTACATATAAAAAGCGTCGGTAGGCTGCCCCCAGGGCGTAAACAAGCCTTTATAATTAATGGGGCCAACCCGGTCAAGCTCGCGCTGCCCTTCGCCTCCCTGTGTACGTCCCGGATTTTCATGTGAGTACAGTAACCATTCAAAATGCCCTGCAACCTGATCTTTTACCGATTCAGCAAGGCGCACTTTGATTTCCATCAACTGGTTTAAACGATCTTCACTAAGCGGACCGTTTTGATTAAAAGGCCCTTCAGTATGCAGACCGAGGCTGCGCCAAGCACCATATTCCCCTACCAGGATCTGTTTCTTCAGATCATCGCCATAAGTTAAAGGATTGCCGCCGTAAGTGCCCGTCCAGTTTTGGGGTACGTCCCAATCGGTACCGGTGCCACCATTGCAGGTGGTTATTTTGCGTTGAGATGATGCCGTCGGATCAAACTTGCGGATCAATTCACTGCATTCACGAGCAAAATCAGCAGGCAGCTTGCTTTCATTTTGTAATCCCCACAGAATAATTGATGGGCTATTACGGCGCTCCTTAACCCAGTCGACCAGCAAAGCTTTATAACTGGCCCTGAACTCTGGCGAATCAAACCAGATATGCGCCGAATATTGCGGCCACCACAAAATGCCCAGCTTATCCCAATACTTTTGATATTCGAGATTATGCGGCTGGTGCGCATCCCTGAAAGCGTTAAAGCCTGCTGCCTTTACCTGCATTACACGCGCTTTAATTTCTGGGTTGCTAAAAGCATGGCTTTTACCCATTAAATGCTCATACTCAGCAACGCCATTAATAAATACAGGTTTTCCATTCAAATAAAAGCGATTATCACCATTGTTGCGGCCAATGGGCCAGCTAATCCAGCGGATGCCATAGGGCGTTATGGTTTGGTCAGTTAGTTTGCCATTTTTCCATATTTGAGTGATCAAATTGTACAAATATGGCTGCTCTAATGACCATAAATGAACATGTGTTATATCTTTTATTACTTGCGGCAGTACAGCTGTTTCGCCGGGTTTAAGGTTTTTTGAAGTATGAGTCTCTGCTACTGCTTTACCCGTTGCATCAACCAGTTTATTAATCACACTTATAGTTGATAACTGGCTGTTGTAATTTTTGATCTCTGTTTCGAGATTAAGGGTGGCCGACTTTTCAGCTACCGTGGTATCATTCCAGATATGTACGCCAAAAGGTTCTATACGAACAGGATCGGTAACAATCAGATGAACTGGCCTGAAGATCCCCATAGGCTGCGAACCCTCTGAAAAACCCGGATCGCCGGAACATCCACCGCATACCCAGGGCAGGTCTTTGATAAAGGCAGGATGATCCGCCCGAACGCAGAGCAGGTTTTGCTTGCCTGCTTTTATCGCTTCTGTAACGTCAAGCGTAAAGGAAGTGCGCCCGCCGGCATGATAGCACACCTGTTCGCCATTTAACCAAACGGTAGCGTATGAGCCCACTCCTTCGAACCATAAAAAATAACGTTTGCCCGCTTGCTTTACAGCTAATGGGAACACCTTGCGATACCACGCATATCCATGCCTGTTACCATGCTTTAAACGGCGATAACCTTCATATGTATCCCAGTTATGTGGTACGTTTACGGTTTTCCAATGGCTATCTTTAAAGCCGACCTGTTCAAAACCAGAATAAGCTTTCTGGTTATTATCATCGGCAACAGTATGCCAATTATTATTGAGTGATATTTCTTGCCGGATATTTTGTTGAGCAAATGCTGCATTATTAATAAAAGTAAATAACAGGCTAATAAAAAGCGCCAAAACCGATTGATAATTCAACCGTAACAACCGCCCTTTAATATACAGGCTACGCACACTCATATTTGTTTCAGATCGGCATTAAACCGGTATGTTTTGCCCTTTTGTGTATCAACACTGATGGGTTTACCCTGATAGCGCAGATGGCAAATACCGCCCGTTTTTGACAATACCTGTACACCTTGTAACCGCCCCTTTTGCCAGTTAAAGTTCAACTCAAAACCACCACGGGCGCAAATACCTTTAATATTGCCCTCAGCTAAGGCCGATGGCAAGGCGGGTAACAGTTCAATATCATCGCCCTGGCTCTGCAATAGCATTTCAGATAATCCGGCAGCGCCACCAAAATTCCCGTCAATCTGGAATGGTGGATGCGCATCGAACAGATTATGATAAACACCGCCCTTTTCTTTACCAGAACTTACATCGGCCGGTGAAAGTAACTTTTTAAACATCATATAAGCATGGTCACCCTCCTTCATCCTGGCCCATATATTCACCTTCCAGGCAATACTCCAGCCGGTTCCCTCATCGCCGCGGTAACGCATAGATTTTTCAGCCGCCTTCATCAGTTCAGGTGTTTTTGAGGTAATATCGGTACCCGGGAATACACCCCACATGTGCGATACATGTCTGTGGGTATCTGCAGTATCATCCTTATCTTCCATCCACTCTTGTAGTTGCCCATATTTACCTATCCTGTTGGGCGCTATCTGGTTATATTTCAGTCGAAGCGTATCGGCAAACGTTCTGTCGATGCCTAAAATTTCTGATGCTTTAATACAATTCTTAAATAAATCCCGAATGATCTGATGATCCATGGTTGGCCCGGCCACCAGTCCGCCATGTTCTGGCGAATTGGATGGGGCGCTGATAAGGTAGTCGGTTTTAGGGTCTTTCACTAAAAAGTGTACAAAAAATTCTGCCGCACCCTTCATTTCAGGATAAGCATGATTTTTCAAAAAATCTTGGTCTTGACTGTATAAATAATGTTCCCATAACTGGTGACACAACCAGGCACCGCCACTTACCCAGATACCATGGTTGGAAGCATTTACCGGTGCGGTGCCCCGCCACTCATCGGTATTATGATGCAACACCCAACCCGATGCGCCATAATGTTCTTTTGCGGTTTGTTTACCGGTTTGCGCCAGATCATCAACAATGCTAAAAAATGGCTGGCTGCAGGCCGAAAGGTTAAGCGCCTCGGCAGGCCAGTAGTTCATTTGTAAGTTGATGTTAGTCGTGAACTTGCTACCCCATGGCGGGGTAAGCAAGTCATTCCATAACCCTTGCAAATTGGCCGGCCCATTTCCCGGGCGTGAGCAAGAGATAAGCAAATACCTGCCGTATTGCGTATAAAGCGTAATAAATGATGGGTCTGGTGTTTCCCTGAATTTAAGGATCCGCTCATCAGTTGGCAAACCAGCATTTATACCTTTACCCAGAACAATAGAAAATGTGTTAAAAAATTTTTGGTAGTCTTTTATATGATCTGCCCTTATAGCCGCATAGCTTTTATGAGTGATAGCGGTTAATTGTTTTTTGCAGATAGCCTCCGGATTGCCGGATACGTCATGGTAATTTTTGAAGTTGGTTGCTGCAGTTAAATAAAACGTAGCTTCGTTTGCCCCGGTAACCGTAATATTATTTGATGTTACCAGAACCCTGCCGCCTTTATTTTGTACACGCAGGTAACTTACTCCTTTTAAAACCCCGTCATGCACTTTTAAGGACAATGCCAGGGTATAATCGTCGACCTTGCGCGTAATGAAGTTTTTGTGCAAGCTTTTCATCAAAGCTTTTAGGGTGATGCTGCCTAGTTTGCTGGCTGTTAAATGAATAGCCATTACCTGATCAGGCGCACTGCTCAAGTATTCGCGGGTATAAGTTACGCCGTTGGCCTTGTAGCTTACATGAGCAGTAGCGTTGCTGATATCCAGGTCGCGCTTGTAGTTGCTTAGTGTTTGTTTGGGAAATTGGAGGTACACATCAGCAAAGGGCTGATAGTCGGCATTATAACGCGGATATGCGGGTGGATTATCATCCTGTATCCAGTATTTCCATTGAGGTTTTAGCAAAATGCCGGTTTCTGCATTACTCCCTTCAGGATAAACAGCAAATTTTTCTTTAACTGTGGTGAGTCCACCCTTATCAAAAAAGTTGATTACCTGAACGGCTATAGTATTCTCACCTGCATGAAGCAATCCGGCAGGAATAGTATACTTACGGTTACCAGTATTATTTGCCGAACCAACAAGCTTGCCATTAACATAGGTAAAATCAACATCACGTACACGACCAATGCTCAGTACCATGTTTTTACCCGTCATATTTGCAGGGAGATTAAATGTGGTTCTTAACCAAACAGTACCATCCAATCCTTCAAAACCGGGGATTGTTTCCCAGCCATTAGCAGCAGGCAATATGATGGTTTTCCAATTGCTGTCATTAAAATCTGCAGCGGCAGGCGCAATGGCCGAGCTTACCTTTTTTAACCAGGCGGCAGAGTCGGCAGCATAATTAGCTTCATTGCTTTTCATGCCCATGAAATGTTCCTGAGCCAGCGCTTCAGCTTCGGCCTGCTTGCCATCAAATAACAACTGGCGGATGGGTTGCAAGTATTTTACAGCTCCTTCACGCTCATAAGCCCTCGGGCCACCTGTCCACAAAGTTTGCTCATTAAACTGGATCCGGTCTTCACTCACACCGCCAAATATCATAGCCCCCAAGCGGCCATTACCAATAGGTAATGCATCCGTCCATTTTTGAGCCGGTTGTTTATACCACAGTTTCAGGTCGGTTTGAGCGTGGGTCAAATTCGCACTAAGCAACAATAAAACCGCAATAACTAATCGCTTAAAGACTGATGATCTTGTGTTTTTCATAGCCTAAATTAATTAAACAACCAGCGTAAATCCTTAATATTTCCAGCATTGCTTAAACCCGCATCATAAACCGGGATAGGCGCATTATCGTCAACAATTCCTAAAATTAAACAAGCGCCTTTGCCTAAAGTGAGCGTGTTGGTGCCTGCTTTAAAGGTATAAGTGTGCATGTTAACCGGTGGCAAACCTTCAATCTGGATAGCATTGGCAATTTTAATATCCGCCTGTCCGTAATCATTGGCGCTGGCATCTGTTTCCAACTGTGGCTCGGGCGAGTACCCGGCGTCTTTGGTGCTAAAAAAGCCAACAAGCACTTTTACCGACTTGCTATTGGTAAACTTCAGTTCCGTTCCATTTTTAAGCTGATTGGCTTTATTTAGCTTTATTGCTCTTAACCCAGCCAGTTCAAGCGCCACATTTTTTATGGCTACGGTAGTATCTGCAAACACCTGTTTACCAGCGGTAAGTTTATAGTAATCTGCCGATGGGATGCTTACAGCGGCATCGGTTAAAACAATTTCTTCTGTTTTTTTGGCTGCAGTCTGCGGCGATTTCAGCGAATCGATATTCCGTTTAAAATTGTCCAGCTCTTTTTGGTAAACTGGCAGCAACTCCATCCAGGTTTTCATTTTAGCATCGTTACCACCAACGGGGATTTTGCGTTGCTTAGTTTGCATGCTATTGGCGTATAGGTAAGTGTCTTTAGTTAGTTTTACCAGTTCTTCATAATACTTTAAACTGGTTTGCAGTTCGGGCAGAGCCTTTTCCAGATCGGCAACATTATCTGAATATTTATACCGCAGTACCCATAGTGCTGCCTTTGCTTTATAAGCATAACTATTAGCCAGTGCGTTATAACAATACATATCGTTTTTAAGTCTCTCAAATTCTGCCTTATCCTTTGTTATTCCTGCCGACGCAGCGTCAACAGCTTCAACCGCTTTGTGGCCCTGTGCTATTACGCTATCAATTATCTTTACGGGTGTTTCGCCGATATGAGGCTGATGCTTCCATTCTTTTTCAGCATACTCGCTCATCATTTCGCCAACCGGACCTTCAGAATTATAAAGCAGTGTAAACAAGCCATATTTTTCGGGATTAACCAATTGGCTCATCAGCATGCCCAGCGTCATGGTTTGGCGGTTGCCATCGGTAATCCCAAAGCGGCGCAACAGTTCGGGAGCAATGTTGCCCGATTGCTCATAGGCCGCTAAAATATCTCTGCCATGTACTTCATTGCTGCCGTATTTACCAGCGAGTTGTTTGGCCCAATAATTTATTTCACCGGCCCTGTCGCGGTGACAGTTCCATGCATAGCGGGCCCATTCTTTATACCAGATCCAGTCGCGGTCAATTTGCAGCAAACGTGTATTACCGCTATAATCGGCAGTATATGGCCAGTCCCAGTATGAGGCCTGTGGATAGATATGCAAGCCATTGGCGCCATAGGTATTGTGCATTGCCTGCACGCATTTCTGTATAAAATCGGCCGAACCATAGCGGAATGGCTCAAGATTGGCCAGGATGTGTACATTCTCTATCTGTACAGTACCAATACGGCTGAGTGTCCGGTGCAGATCAGCCCAGGGGCCATGCGGCTCATAGGTGGTAAGCGCCTCGCCATTATATTTAGCCATAGTATACAGGTTTTTATATAATGGTTTAGCGTATTTCATTACCGAAGGAGCATCTGAGTCATGCGCCCGCAGTACAATAGGCGGCTCATCGGTACGGCCCAATGCTTTCAGGCCGTCCTGTACACCCGGTATAATGGTTTTGGTAAACCAGTCTATGTCATCCTGCCCTACTCCTTCCATGGCTTCACCCAGGGTGATGAGTAAACCTACATTGGGATACTTTTGAACAAAAGCAGCGATGGATTTACGGGTATAGTCGGCAATAACAGGTACAATATGGCGATTACGATCCTGAGTTTTCAGGTTGTTTTTTTCGGCAAAAGGTTTAGATACAATAATGTTGTAAAAGCCCTGTATCAACCATATCCCGCGTTTATCGGCCTCCCTTGCCAAAAAGCGGTACATTTCCTCATTCTTTTTAAACGTGGCATCATCTACTTCAACCGCGTAGGGATATTCCCTTACTTTTACCAGCGACGCGAAAGGGTGCCCGTTCCACAGGTACAAGGAGTTCATCCTGTTTTCGGCCAATGAATCAAGATAACGTAACCATAATACCTTGTCATAAAACCAGGGGAAATTTTCGGGCGTGTATGGATATTCATAAACACCGCGACCAGGCAATAAGGCCGGTTTTTGCACCCCGACACAAGCGCCTCGCAAAACCATTTCAGGTTGATCTGTTACCGCCAGTTTCGCAGGTAAAGCGTTTGCATTTTTAACCCGATCGGCCAATTCCAGGCAGCCATATAAAGCTCCCGAATTATCAGCACCAGCTATAATAGTGGTGCTGCTATTGCTGTTAATGGTAAAACCTTCCTTTCCGGGTGTTTTGCCAGTACCGGCATGTTGTTTCATCAATGCTGATTTGATAAAGGCATCCTGTAAAAGTCCAACGAAAATAGCACTACCCGCAACACCTTTGGTACCTTGCTGTGTGGCAACTGTATAACCGGCCTGTTGCAAAGCCAAACCTAATTTTTGAGCGCCGTAATCTAAACGCTCATGATGTTTCGCAGGAAGTATAATGGTTATTTTTTTTAACGGATCTTTAGCTTTTAATGATGTATAAAGACAGCTGAATAACAGTATCAGAAATGCAATGTAGCTAAAGGTAATTTTCATTTTCATGTTTTTACATCATTTGCTACAAAGCCATTTCAGGGGGCAGACTTAATATAGCAGGTTATGTTAAGATGGTATTAAGGTTTGAACTTAATTGGTTGTATAACACTCAAAAATATCGGTATGGTGTGGTAATTTCATCTGATATTTTTTCCAGGTACTATACGATATTGCCATCATTATAACCCTTGCAATCCAGAAAAGAGAGAAAATCGGCTATATTTAAACCGGTAGCTTTGCCAATACATGTTTGAGCTGAGTACTGCGCATGATCACTTTGCCATCAGCGTAAATAATAAAACCTTTTCCTTTATGGTATTTGGTTCCTGTTTTATCCCATAAAATACTAATAAGATGACCGTGATACAGCACATTATCCAACGCAAACCACTTCCATTGGTTTTGGGGGATAAGCGGAAAAACTTCCAGGATATTATCTGTACGCGGTTTTAATCCAACCAGATCACTGATCACCAGATCACAAAAACCTGAGTGGTTGTAGTAACTGCTCCGCGGGCTATCGCCTTTGAGCCAATAGCCAGTTTTTTCGTCCTGATATTCGCCCAGATAAGGAACGCCACGCTTAATGTGCGACAGCGCATATTTATGCAATTCATTATAAAAAACAACCGGGGTCATGCTGTCTTTATTTTGATAATTGGTAAGCAAATTAGCCAGGCCCTTCAGGGTTTGTGTGGTGGCAAATGGCCATACAGCTCCATCCCACTCGCAACCATGCCCGGTACCATGGGTACGGAACAAAGGGTGGCGCCGCTCGGCAGTAGTAATACCCCATGGCGCGTTGAAACCTTTGGTATCCGTTAGCTGATTCCATTGCTTAGCATAGGTTGGCTTATCATCAGGCAGGTTAAAGTACCAGGGAATAAATCCAATCTCCTCCCGAGCATCGGCAAATTTCCCATCGGGTTTTCTGACCTCGAAAAATGAGGCAGAATCGCTCCATAAGCTATCCTGTACCAATTTTTTCAATTCAGCTGCTTTTTGGGTATACTTGGCCTGCAGGGTATCGTTACCAACTAAAGAGGCCATTTTTGATAGTGCCACCGCATTACCGTACATATAACTGTTGATAGTGGGCCGGATATTTTTTATTTTTCTTGAACCACTGATGGATTCTTCCATGGCATCCCTTACATCAAACTGCCAGAACAGTTTGGAAGGTAATTGCTTTTCGGTTTCCCATTTATTGTAATCCAGATTAAGTGAAGGAAGTGCTTGTTGAATAAAGGATTTGTTCAGGTTAACCAGGTAATAGTTGTAAACAGCATCATCTATCCAGCTACTAAAAGCATGCAGGTGTGGCTTTTTTTGTTTAGGATCAACATACAGCCAAAAATTAATATACTGGTTGATATATTGCGGATCATGCAGCCAACGGCCCTCGTAAACCTGGTGACCAAGCGCGCTGCTTGAGCTGTTATAAACACCCGTAAAGCTTACCGGTGTTATAAATTCCGTAAAGATGAATCCATCAGGTGTTTGTTTTAGGTGTTTACGGAACGTCCACCAGCGATAATAATATATTTTTTGGATAGCAGAATCTGGGCACTCAAACAACGGGACATTTTTGGCCAACCAATCATAAGCATGATCGTTCGTTACGTAATTCTTAACAGCTTCGGTGTCAATTGAATTAAAATAGCTGACGTAGTTTTTTAGCTTATCAAAACCAAGCAAATGTTTTTGCTGTGCATGACCATTAATTGCTGTGAGGCTCAACAAACCAATGATAAAGCCCAATATTGCAGATCTCTTCATCGTTATTTTATACCTCAACCATGGCTTTTATGACACCATTAGCCGGGTTTAACCAGCTTTCAAACTGATCTTTTACTTCATCAAATTTTACCCGGTGTGTTATATAAGTCTGGGGATCAACCAAACCGTTTTTCATGGAACTGATCACGTGCTCAAAATCCACACGTGTGGCATTGCGGCTGCTCATCAGGGTGGCCTCGCGTTTGTGAAACTCGGGGTGACTTACAATAATCTCATCCCTTTGCAAACCTACCAGCACATACCTGGCTCCGTGTGCCATATACTGAAAAGCACCGTTTATAGCTTTTTGATTGCCGGTGGCATCAATTACCACGGTAGGCATATCGCCGTTGGTGATCTCTTTCAGCCGTTCCATCATGTTCTCGTCCTTTACATTTATGGCATGGGCAATCTTTAAATTATCCTTACAAAATGCCAAACGCTGAGGGTTGAAATCGGCGGCTATAACCACACCACCGGCTATACGTGCAAACTCCATAATGCCCAAACCAATGGGGCCGGCGCCAATTACCAGTACAAATTCTCCCTGTTGTACATTGGCCCTGCGTACGCCATGTGCCCCTATGGCTAAAGGTTCAACCAGCACCAGTTCATCAAAGCTAAGGCCTTCGCCATGCACCAATAAATGCGACGGCACCTGCAGATATTCGGCCATCCCGCCATCTGTGTGTACACCGCAAACCTGTATGTTTACGCAGCAATTAGGCTTGCCAGAGCGACAAGCAATGCAATGCCCACAATTAAAATAAGGAATAAAAGTTACCGACTCATCTTTTTCAAAACCCTGTGCATCCCCCGCATCTACCAGTTCGGCAGCCAGTTCATGGCCTAATACGCGAGGATAGCTAAAAAATGGTTGTGTGCCTTCAAACGCGTGCAGATCTGTTCCGCATATACCAATACGTTTAATTTTCAGTAAGGCGTAGCCCGGTTTAACTTGCGGAGCATCAGCAGAGCCATATTCCAGTTTCCCGGGTGTTATACAGGTTAGTACTTTCATTATTTATACAAATATCATTTTACAAAGAAACGCCTCTTTTCCACGGAATAAAATCGTCCTGGCCATGTCTTACCGCACTTACTTCAATTTCGCCGCTTGCTACCTTTATTACATAGTCCAGTATTCGTTCGCCAGCTTGTTCAATAGTTTCATCACCCTCCACAATGGTTCCAGTATTAATGTCGATGATATCGCTCATACGGTTAAACAAGGTAGTGTTTGTGGCGATCTTTACCACAGGCGTAATCGGATTTCCTGTTGGTGTACCCAAGCCAGTGGTAAATAAAACCACATTGGCTCCTGAACCAACCTCAGCTGTAGTTGATTCCACATCGTTACCAGGGGTACATAGCAAATTCAAACCGGGCTTAGTAACTTTTTCCGGATAATCCAGCACATCGGCCACAGGCGATGTACCACCTTTTTTTGCTGCTCCGGCAGATTTGATGGCATCGGTTATCAAACCATCCTTAATATTTCCCGGCGATGGGTTCATATAGAAACCTGAACCTGCCTCTTCGGCACGCTGGCTATAGCTGCTCACCAGACTGGCAAAACGCTCGGCTTTATCTTTATCCAGACAGCGGTCGATCAGGTTTTGCTCTACACCGCACAGTTCAGGAAACTCTGCGAGGATAACCGAACCGCCAAGTGCCACCAGCAGATCTGATGTGTAACCAATGGCCGGATTAGCCGAGATACCCGAAAAGCCATCAGAACCACCGCACTCCAAACCAATTACCAGCTTACTTAAAGGCGCTGGGAGGCGGGTATAGGCATTAGCCTGCATTAAACCGGCCAGCGTTTGGCGTATAGCCTGTTCTAACAGATCGGCCTCTTTACCAGTTTTTTGCTGGTCAAGGATATATAAAGGTTTATTAAAGTTTGGCGAACGTTTGCTAATCTCCTCCTGCAAGGTTTTTACTTCCGCATTCTGGCAACCCAGGCTCAGTACCGTAGCCCCTGCCACATTTGGATGTGTTATATAACCCGCCAGTAAGCCACATAAGGTGGTAGAATCCTGACGTGTACCGCCACAGCCGCCTGTATGGCTTAAAAATTTAATACCATCCACATTGGGAAATAATTTATCGCCGCTGATCCGGGTAGTATCACCTTCAATTTCGGTATATAAAACTTCGTCTATTGCGCCGCCGGCCTTAATCTTACTGATGAGTTGCTGGGCCTTGATCTCGTAAGTTTTTTTGCGGCCATAGCCCAATGGTTTTACCAGTGCTTCCTGCAATACCTCAATGTTGCGGTTCTCGCAAAACACCATAGGTATCACCAGCCAGTAGTTTGCAGTACCTACACTGCCATCTTCACGATGATAGCCATTAAATGTTTGGCTTTGCCATTTGCTTACATCAGGTTTGTGCCAGTCGGTATGGCTGCTGCCGGTTAAAAAACTGTTTGCAGCATGTACTACATTGCCTGTTGATAATAAACCACCTACTGGTATATGGCTTTGAGCCTTCCCTACTAATACCCCATACATAATAATTTCGCCGCCTTCGGCAATATCGGCAATGGCAAACTTATGCTTTGCGGGTATCAGTTCAATTATTTTATAGCGGTTATTTTGATAAACAACCTCCTCACCAGCTTGCAGATCGGTAAGCGCTACCAACACATTATCTGCCGGATGTACCTTAATTATTTTTTGTTTCATGGTGTTTAATTCAGATAGTACTAAGCTCAAGCTGTC
Source organism: Mucilaginibacter lappiensis (assembly GCF_050433765.1). Taxonomy (GTDB): domain Bacteria; phylum Bacteroidota; class Bacteroidia; order Sphingobacteriales; family Sphingobacteriaceae; genus Mucilaginibacter; species Mucilaginibacter lappiensis_A. The sequence continues at coordinate 908,541 of NZ_JBNPWP010000001.1, forward strand.
CCTTTGCATTGATACGGTTTAATTGTTCAATTACCGCATCCTTAAAACCGGGCAAAATACTCAGGTCAGCATCCCACAGCTCTTTATTCTTTAATACGTTTTGTACTACGGTATTGATATCGGCATTTTCCCAAATCTTTGAAAAATATTCGGCCTGGCTGTCGGTAACTTTGTATATCGTGTTATTAGCAGTTCCCGTATATTGTCCCTGAGTACCACCTTTAACCCGCATAAATCTGATGAAAGCCGCAAAACCAAGCGCCATGCCCAAGGGTACCGAATTAGTTTGCTTATAATGATTTAATAATAACGGAATCACCCGCATCTTAATTTTGGTACTATATTGCATGGAAATGCTTAACCACTCATGCCTGATATTCGGGTTACGGAACCTGTCTAAAACTTTACCGGCAAAGTCAGTCGCTACCGCATCATCAATTTGATAAGGAATGGCGGGCTTGATCTCGTTAAACATTAATTGTGTGATGAATTTGGTAAAGTGCTCATCGTCCATAGCCTCTTTAACTGTTTTGAAACCTGAAAGATAGGCCACCGCGCAGCTTAAAGTATGGCTTCCGTTTAGCAAGCGCAGCTTTAACTCCCTGAACAATTCAATATCCGGCGTTATTACGACTCCTTTATCTGCCTCGCTGAATGTTAATACCGATGCAATTTTATCATCACCCTCAATAGCCCATAAACTGTAGGTTTCTGCCATGATGCTCAGGTTATCGATATAACCATTTGCAGTTTCCAACTCATCACTCAGCGCCTTATCTGGTTTGCCAGGTACTATTCTATCGACCAGCGAATTACAGAAACTATTGCTACTTTCCAGCCAATCCATAAATGCCGGTTCCAGCTTGTTCAAATGTGCCAGTTCTAATACTATAGATTCTAACTTTTTGCCATTATCAACAATAAGTTCGGTAGGTATAATTATTAATCCGCTGTCTTCGCTGCCATCAAATGCTTTATAACGCTCATATAAAATAGCCAGTAATTTACCTGGATAGGAAACCGGAGGGTGCTTGCTTACGTCTTCTTTTACCAACTTTATACCCACCTCTGTGGTATTAGAAATAACCACCTGTAAATGCGGGTTCCGGGCAACTTTCAATATGGCATCCCAATCATTTGTTGCCGAAAGAACCCTGCTGATAGCTGAACATATTACCTGTTCATTCACTTCTTTTCCGTTTTCAATCCCTTTTGAATAAACAGTATATAAGCTATCCTGCTTATCAAAATCAGTTACCGAACCTGTATCTGTTGATTTTACAACTACTATCCTGCCGTTAAAAATTCCGTTACGATTGGCCTTGTCAATAAAGTAATCGGGCAGGCCTCTTAAAAGCACACCTGTACCAAATTGCAATATTCTTTCGGGCAGATCAAATATTTGCTCGCCGGGCAATTCAACTGCCGGTATGCTTATCTTTTTTAAGTTATATCTTGATAAGATCATTGTGCTTGATAAATGGGGTATCTATATAAATTAATTATTGTTTTGTTGCTGTTTGTTGTGTAACCCAGCGCACCAGATCATTGGCTGCTTTAAAGTTGTCATAATCGGGTGGTAGTTTACGGCCATCGGTGTACTCATTGTAAAACCAGGGATCGCCCACAGCGAATACGGTGCCTTTACCATATTTAGCTGTAGCAACAACTACATCATTCCCATTAGTGAGCCGGGCTACAGCCGGTGCGGTGAGCTGAAGAGTGCTCAACTCTTTAATATATATTTTTTTTGCGGTTTTAAATATGGTATTCCCATCGGGTATATTGATTGCACCTTGCTCAAACTGGCGACCAGCTACATGATTAACGCTATTCTCATTAAAATGAATACCGAATTTTGCCATCAGCTTGTTCAAATGTGTAAACTCGGCGTTGCCTGTGTCATTATTTAACACCAGCAATACACCACCATTTTTCACCCATTCGCTTATGGCTTTAATATGCGGGTTTTCTATGTATTTAACATCAGGGTTTTCTTTGGGTATATCAGGATCCGTAATAATATAAACAGCTGCTTTTTTCAGGTTTGCAGCGTCAGGAGCCTGGTATAAGGTTTCTGTATGTAAGCCATAAGTATTAAAAATATGCCCGAATAAAGAGGAACCATTATTGTCCCACTCTTCCCATTTGTAATGGAAGGAAATATTTGTGCCGGTAATATTATCCTGCCGGTGTTCATCATTAAAATAGCTATCGAGCAGGGCAATTTTACCTTTACCTGCGTTAAAATGAGCCAAACGTTCCATCTCCGTGCTGGCCAGCATAAAGCTGCCCACGCCTTTAGTTTCATTAACAACTGGCCTTTCGCTGGTATAATACTGGTAACTGCCATCGCGATAAGGGTTGCCTCCTAAGCCAACAGCACCACAAACGCCTTTTATATTAACCTGCCCACTGGCGTCGGTTTCTATAAATTGTTTGAGAATGCCTTTGTATGCTTTTTGTGCTACCGATAAATATTTTTCGGGCAGATACCCTTCTCTTACACCTTTGGCCAAAGCATATACAAACATGCAGGAAGCTGATGATTCCAGGTAGTTGCCTTTTTCGCCCGCCTTATCTAAAACCTGGTACCACACACCCGTACTTTTATCCTGGTAATTAGTAATAGCCGCAGCAAAACGGTTCAAGATTGCCAGTAACGCCGCACGTTTTGGATGATTGGCCGGAAACTGATCCAATGCGTCAACCAAGCCCATAGCATACCAGCCATCTGCCCTGCCCCAGAAAGTAGCGGAAAGCCCTGTTTTAGGATTAGCCCATTTTTCCTTTTTACTTTGATCCCAACCATGATATAACAAGCCTGTTTTAGGGTCACGCGCATATTTTTCCATCAGAATAAACTGATTGGCTATATCATCAAAATCAGCGTCTTCATGGAATGTAGCAGCGTATTCAGCATAAAAGGGCCCGGCCATGTACAATCCATCAAGCCACATTTGGTTAGGATAGCGTTTTTTATGCCAGAAACCGCCTTCGGGTATACGCGGGTGCTGACTAAGTTGCTTGCGCAGTAAGTTTGTAGCTTTATAGTACTTTTCGGTATTTAAAACACGGTAAAGCATTAACAAGTTTCGACCTGATAAAATATTATCCAGTGTATAATCCTGCGATTTATAAGTGCGAATGGAACCATCTGCATTAACGTACCTGTCCATGGCTCGCTGTATGTATTTAAAATATTCATTGTCTGCCGTTTGTAGCCATACACTTTGCAACCCCTGCAAAACTATGCCCTGGTCATACGTCCAGTTATTGCTGGGCAAAGAGTCTTTCCATAAATGCATAGCCGTAGCTGCCATCCGTTGTGACCATGGCTTTTCTGTTTGCGCGTGCAGCAACAGACCCAAAAAAAGAAAAGTGAACAACAGCAATAATTTCTTCATTATGTAGATCATTTTATAGATAATACATCCCAATTATCAGTACCGCTCAGGATGTTTTTTATGGTATATTTCTTTATTTCCGCCTCAGTAAGCTGGTGCGACCATGATACACGATCACTCGTAACCGCACCTTTACCTGTACTTTTATACTCTGCAAAAAAGGCTGTCTTTTCATTTTCCGGATTACGCCAGTTATCCCAGCCTGCTGCAAATACAGGGCTGGCTATATCGGTATTAATAAAAACAACTTTTGCATAAGGGCGCCACGGCCTGCCGAGGAATACTTTTTTTACACTATCAACAGCCAAAAGCCTGCAATCAAAAAACACGAAGCCAAATTGTTGTCGTTGTGTTGTGGCTGGAGCAGTAATAAACGAGTTTTTAAGGTTCTTTAGCTCACAATGTTGAAACACCGCAGTAGCCTCGCCAAAAATAAAATCAGTGGTGCCTTCAATATAACAATCCTTATAAAACTGACGACTATTTTCAGTACCGGCATATAAGGTATCCTGGTTACCCAGCAAACGGCAGTTTATTATAGCACACCTGTCAGCTTCCACATGTAGAGCCACAGCTTGCCCAACCGGTCCGGCTGCATTTTCAATAGTCAAGTTTTGGGCAATAAAATCATTACCCTGCACCAGAACAGTATATGAAGTATACGTAGTGAATTTATCCTTACCAAAGGCATCTTTACCTTGTGGGTTTGCTTTACCCGAAAAATCATTATTAGTGATGATGGTGTTTTCCCTATCCTCGCCAATTAATGAGATTCTCGTTTTCCATGAAGGAATGACTAACTTTTCACGATAGATGCCTTTTTTAATATAGATTGAAACTTGCACTTGCGACAGATCGCGCACGGCATTTACAGCTTCCTGTATTGTTTTAAAATCGCCGCTTCCATCCTGTGCTACCGTAAAATGAGTTGGATACGTAACCGCCTGTGCCAGCAAAATTGCCGGAGTAAGCAAACCCAATATCGATAACAGTAATTTCCTCATCTTTCCCTCTATTATTTAGCCATCACTAACGCGCTGTTAACCGCGCCCGAACCAAATTCAACCTTAGTTTTAGCTTTGGAGGTATCGGTATTTAAGAGCTGTATACGCGCTGATTTTTTACCGGCAATTTTAAACAGCAATTGCGCGTTATTATAAGTCACATGGTCAAGCGTAATGTCGCGGCCATTCTGTATATTGATCAACGGGTTAGTGTCTTTACTTTCCAGGTACACATTTTTAAGACTAACATCCTGCCCCTCAATAATATCGGCTCCTTTATCAGTCAGAAAAGAACTATTCTCTATGTGGATGCCTTTGATACTCATTTCGGGCAGCCCCCTGATCATAAGCGCCTTTTCGGCGCCATTACATACTACATTATTTACATAAAAATTCCTGAACGATGGTGTAGCTTCTGTTACAGGGATAGCAGTTTTATCATTAACCTCGTCATCTTCACCCGGCGATTTACCCCCGTAGTACATATCAAAAAGTATAGCTTCATGTAATATGGCCCTCATGCTGATATTTTTGATAAAGATATTTTCTACTACACCACCACGGCCACGAGTGGTTTTAAAGCGCAGGCCAATATCAGTACCGATAAAAGTGCAGTCGGACACAAAAATATTCCTTGCCCCACCAGACATTTCACTGCCTATTACAAAACCGCCATGTGCACGGTAAACTATATTATTCCGTACAATCACATTTTCTGTCGGTTTACCCCTCCTGCGGCCCTCTTCGTCTCTGCCAGATTTAATACAGATTCCATCGTCGCCGGCATCAAAAGTGCTGCCTTCTATCAGTACATTTTTACATGATTCCACATCAATACCATCACCGTTCTGCGCGTTCCATGTATTTCTTACCCGTACATTTTGCACGGTCAGGTTTTCACATAACAGAGTGTGAATATCCCAGGCCGGTGAATTTTGAAGCGTTACCCCTTGCAACAATACTTTTTTGCAATTGGTAAGTACCAACATATTGGGCCTGAAAAAATCTTTCATCGGCTCATTGTCTTTTAGGGTTTTGCCCTGGCCCAGGATTCCGGCTCCTGGGGTTTTAAGGCCATTTACATAGCTTTCTGAGGGATACCATGATCTTCCGTTCTCACTAACCACGCCACCAGATGCCACCAGCTTTTTCCATTCAGCCTCGGTAAGTCTTTCTTTACTTATGGCACGCCATACCTCGCCATGCCCATCAATAATGCCATCACCTGTTATAGCTATATTTTCAAGGTTAGTACCTGAAATTGGCGATTCATTACGTACAGCCGCATGACCTTCATAATTGCCTTCAACCAGCTTATACTGGCTTTTATCATCGGTAAATTGCAGTAGCGCGGCTCTGCTTACATGAAGGTTCACATTACTTTTCAATACCACGGGGCCGGTGAGCCATAAGCCTTGCGGAATTAGCACTACTCCCCCGCCCTTTGAACTACAAACAGCAATGGCTTTATTAATACTGCTGGTATTTAGTGTATGCCCATCGGATTTGGCACCATATTTTAAAATGTTAAAAGTATCTTTTTTAAATACAGGACTGCTAACATGCGGTAAATGCTGCCATGAATAGGGCTTAACCTGCGCCGAGGCAAAGAGTGAACCTGCAGCAAACAAGGCCACAATAGCAAATGATCCTTTTACGATAGACATGTTTTATGTAATAATGGTTAGCCAAATAATTGGTACAGAAGAGGCATTTTTATATGCGTTTTAAGCATATAAAAACCTAATTCCTAAACAAGATTAATTACTCTTGATTGATAAAAAAAAGATATGATCAACTAAATCTGTGCAATCGTTCCCGGAAACGATTGCACAATTTTTCACAGATTAATTGTATTTGGGGGATTTTTAAAAATATTCGAAAATCTAAATTTTAAAGCAATTTAGGCTGATTACAAATGATTAGGAACTATTCGTAATCCTGTTATTTTAACAGTTATTATAGGAATACGGCGATTTAATTATTTCCCATGATTTCATTTGCCATATATTTTTTCTCATAAAAATTTAAGCCTGACTTTTTAAAAAGCCCCAGCTCAGGTTTTAAACGATTTTCGAAAAATTTAAAATCCCTCTTTTCAGGAGAGGTCCATGCTGCCTCTGCAAGGGCACATATCCTGGGGAATAACATAAAATCGAGCCTTTGTATACCTGGAATAGTTTCTGTCCAAAGATTTGCCTGTATGCCCTTAACAAGATCTTCATGTCCCTTTGTATCAGGAAAATTGTTCAGCGAAAATGAGTAAACATCCCCTAATGCATTAAACTTACCTTCCCATTTACGCCCGTTGCTGAGCAAACTATCCTGTACAAAATCAAAATAAAGGGGCAAACGGGGACAAAGTACTACGGAAAATCCTTTATCAAGCGCTTTTTTTAATTGTTCGGGTTTATTTTGTCGCCACCAGAAAACTATGGTTTCATTTACCGGAAGATTGGTATCAACCGCTTCATCCCATACCAATACCTTATTGTTTAATTCCCTTATAGAATCTGCCATTCTGGAAACAAAATACTGCTCTACTTTAGCTATATCAATAAGCGCATGCTGCTTCATAAGCGCTTTAACATCGTTGTCGGTTTCCCAATTTTTATTCCCATAACTCACTTCATCTCCGCCCATATGTATCATATGGGACGGAAATAGCACATTTACTTCTTTTAAAACATTACTGAGATAGGAATAAGTTGATTCTTTACCCGGGTTAAATGTATAATCAGGGTATTTTGGGGTTCCTCCTCCATTATACTCAGGATAAGCCATATTTGCAGCCCGGGCATGTCCGGGCATATCAATCTCAGGAATTACTTCAATAAAACGCTGCGCAGCATATTGCACGATCTCTTTAATGTCTTCCTGGGTATAAAATGTTGCCGCAGTAAAAGGATCTGTATAATTACCTATACCGCCAACCAGTGCGAGTTTAGGATATTTTTTAATTTCAATTCTCCAACCATTCTGGTCAGTCAAATGCCAGTGAAACCTGTTCAGTTTATAATAAGCCATCCAATCGAGCAAGCTTTTAACTTTTGCCTTACCCATAAAATGCCTTGATTCATCCAGCATAAAGCCTCTCCATGAATAAAGCGGTTTATCCTCAATTTTCCAGCAGCTAAGGTTTACCGCGTTTTCTTTCACACTGCCTTTTCGTATTAGTTGTAGCAAGGAAACAGCACCATCAAATGCTCCCCTATCTGTTGACGAGCTAATGATGACATGCTTATCATTCATTTCTAATGAATAACTTTCTGGATCTTTTCCAGACTTCTTTTTAATAAAGCTGACCGACCGTTCTTTAGTTTTGGTTTTTAAAGGAAGTGATATACCGGTATATTCCAGCACTTGTTGCTGAAAGAACAAGGCAACTTTTTTAAATTCATTATCCTGTACGGTAACAACAGTGCCGGAGGATAAAACAAATTCAGCATCAACCTTACTGAATTGATCAGGAAGTGGTATAATATCGGGTTGTTGAGCTATTGCCCGCTGAAGAGAAAAAAATAGAATTATACCAATTAGGATAGACTTTATCATAATATGAATTTAAAACTCCGTGTACGCACCCGAAAATACAATTATTTTCACAAATGAATTTGCTAAATCACATAAATTGAATATTGCCAAAAAACTCAGGTAAATGAAAGTCAGGCTTTTCGTTATAAATCTTATTCCAACTAAAAAAATGAGGTTCTGGTAAATCGTCGCCACATTTAAAGAAATTGCAAAGGCCTTTTTCTTGCTCAAAAGAAGTTAAGTCAGTATAGGTAAACACCTCTATGGGTATAACCAGGGTTATTTGCCATTCAAATTTTGTTCCTGTGGGTTCTTCTGCTGATCTTATTAGTACTCCCCTCTTGATCTTATTAATTATAGCTTCGGGCAGTATCTCTCTGCTGGCCCTATCAACCCCATACCCCGTAAAGCAAATGCCTAAACAGTTCATTTCTATATTATAGTATTCGTTTTCGGTACCAAATGAAATAAAAAACTCCACACAATTGTCCCTGTGAACAGGATCATTGGTTTTAAACATGGTAGATTTAATTACATCTTCATTAACATAATACTTCAGCAAAATGGCGGAACCGCAGTGTGCAATAGAAAAGCTGGTTTCGCAATTACTTTTAAATTCAGACCAAAGTTCATTGTCGATATAGTGTTTAGGTAATGTGTCCAATAATATGGAAACATCTTTAATACTGGAATTATAATTAACAGATTGTACTAACGGGATATTTATATGTTTCATAATTAGGGTGAATAATTTTTTGATTCCCCCCTATTTATTTCTGGCCAGGCGGTTGTATAAATTAATTACTTTCATGTTTCTTAATTGGTTTTCATCTGCTATTGCTGATGGGTTTAAAAAATCTTTATTCAATTCATTGAAACGCTTGTCCAAATCCTTTGAAGCTACCAGTAACTCTTTCAGCTGATTAATCGCAACAACTTTTTGGGTATCATTAAAAGTTGTGTCATTTGCCTGTTTTTCAATAACCTGGTAACGCAAATAATAATTGCGGATATCGGCCATCAGCTTAAAGTGTTCAAACTCTTGCTTGTTTTTTACCGGGCTTAATGTATATAAGATTTTAACAGCTACGCTATTACTATCCAGTAATTGCGGTAAACTCATAGGGACAGGTGATATTACTTCACCTTGTTTAACTTCATAAGGTGTGGTTTTTAATGCACCCCAAAAATCTGATGCCTGTGCTTTGTTAAACCCAAAATGATCTTTGCAATATTTCTGTACAAAACCATCTATATCAAAAGTTTGTCCGGATTTTAACTCTTCCGTAAAAGCATCTATAAGGATATTAAAACCAGAAAGCGGATATACATGCCTGATCGCATATAATTCGGCAAGATCAGCCTCTGATTCAAAAAGGGATGAGTAAACACCTGAGGTTGACCATGAAGTCATGACAATACCTTTATAACCCAGCTTCTGTGATACAGGAATAAAATCCCGTATGTTTTTAAAATGCTTATCCCACTGCGTTAAATTGTAATTATCAGGACTTGACCTTAAACTTGGGGCTCCCCAAATTTCAAAACCGCTTTCCATTAATTTTTGATGATTCCCAAAGTGGTTCAGATCCCAGCCATAGTTCCAGTCAACAAAAACAGTCCCTTTCGGGAGCGACTTAATGGCATCCGGGTATTTCAATGCGATATCAGCCCACAAAACCGGTACCTTACCCATCTTCATGACAATATCACACAGCATTTTAATATAATCGGTATATAACTTGGATTTTCCTTCCTGCTCTGCTTTCAACCTGCATTTTTCATCATGCCCTAATAAATACGTTTCATCTCCCCCTATATGGATGTATTTGGAAGTATGTGTAGATGCTAATTCCCTGTACAGATCAGTAAATAGTGCCTTATCTCCCTCGGCTTCCAGCGGGCAAACCTGTGAATAATCCTTTTTATCTTCGCGCAATGATTTATAGCGTTCATTACGTAAAATGTACTCCACATGGCCAAAACTTTGTTGTAATGGGATAACATCAACCCCAAGACCGTTGCAGTATTTTATAAAAGATATTACCTCTTGTTTAGTATAAGCATATCGGTTAGGTATCAACGGATGTTTTTCAAAAGGATAAGTACCTTCCCACTCCATGATCAGGGTATTGATCCCTGCTTTGCTGAGCTTTAAAACGAAGCTTTTAAGAGCATCCATTTTCATTACCTGTATCCTTAAGTCGAGATGAAAACCGCGTACAGGAAATGGCTCCTCAGCCATTGGATTAGTTTGAGCAAGCGCAACATTTAAATTAATCAGGAGAAATAAAAATGGAAATAATTTTTTCATATCATTTGCTATTTAATCTTACATATACAGTATCAATAAATATCCCCCAAGCCAGTAAATAATTATTTAACATATACCCTACCTCATAGTATGAAGCTGAGCAATGATATTTAACTTATAAAGACCAGCTCCTGGTTTTGTGGCCGTAAAAAGCATAAAACACCAGGTACATATAACAAGGGAATAATACCCAGTAGGCCTTTTTAACATCAAATAAATCAGCAAAATGGCCATATGCAAGCGGCAGAATAGCGCTTCCACACAAGCCCATGATCATGACCGATGCCCCCAGCTTGGTAAATCGCCCAAGATCATTAAGTGCCAGCGGCCATATCCCTGCCCATATCATGGAGTTCGCCAGTCCCAATAACACCACAAACCATATTGATATGTCTGCTACATGTCCCAGCAGGCTTACTTTACCTTGTGTAAAAACAATCAGCAAGGTGAATATTGTGCCTAACATGGTACACACCCTGAGTATATTTACCTGGCTTATATAACGGGGAATGAGCACAATGCCCATCAGATAGCCACAAATGGTTGCAAATAAAGTATATGATGGAAAAACCTTGGCCTCCATCAATGTTATATGCATGGAGTTTGCATATCCTATGATGGTATCAATAGCGATCACTTGTGTGCCTACATGAAGAAAAATTGCCAGGGCTCCTAATATCAGATGTGGGAACTGAAAAATATTCTTTTTCCCTGAATTGACATGAGCCAGCTCTGAACTTTCGTGCTCTGTATCAATTTCAGGCAATGGGGAGTAACGTATAAAAACTCCTAAACCCAGCAGCAGTAGCCCCATAAACGCGTAAGGAACTATTACTCTTCTTATCAGGGAGTCAAGGGCTTCATTTCTTTGCTGGGCATCCATCAACGGCAGCTGTTTAAATAGTTCACTATCAGTAACTTTAAGCACTACACTTGCAAATAATAAAGGCGCAAGTATCCCAGCGCTTTTATTACATATCCCCATAATACTGATACGCTTAGCCGCTTTATCTTTTGAACCCAGAACGGTAACATAAGGATTGGCGGCAGACTGTAAAATAGCCAGCCCTGTTCCAATAGTAAAAAGTCCAAACAAAAAAGTTTCATAGGTGCGGCTTAAGGCCGCGGGTATAAAAATAAAGGCCCCTACAGCCATAATCCAAAGACCAAGCATTATGCCCCGCTTAAATCCTATAGTTTTAAGTAAGTACGATGACGGGACCGACATGATAAAGTAAGAGATGTAAAAAGCAAAAGCTACCAGATAGGATTGAAAGTTGGATAATTGGCAGGCTATTTTAAAATATGGTATTAAAATGGAGTTTACCCAGGTAACGAAACCAAATATAAAAAACAACACAGCTACAATGAGCATGGAGATAAAAATCTCCCTTTCACTTAGAGATGCTGCTTCAACCGCGATTGCCTTTTTTATCCTTATATTCATATTTTAAATATAATTCAATACTGTGTACGCACCCGTAATTTTATTAAAAAAGTTCACAGATAAATCAGCTAATAAAGCTAATTTCTATAAAATTTATAATTCTCTCTGGTAATAATGTCAATTGGCATAAAATAAGCCTTATCTACAGCAGTATTTAATACCAGATTCTGGTAAAGTGCCATTATGCCTTTATACCCCTGCTCTTGTGGTTTTTGACAGATAAGAAAATCTATTACACCTTTTTTAAGATATTCAATATTTTCATTCAGAAAATCATAGCCAATTAATAAGATACCCTTAATTTCAGATTCTTCTAAAAACCGGGCTACAGATGACACCCTTGAATTGGTTACAAAAATTGCCTTTACATCCTGATGAATTGTCAATAGTTCCTTAAGCTTTGTTACAACAGATTGATAATCTGTTTGCCTGATATCGGCTTTTATAATTTCATTATTTTTATGATTATCCCGAAAATAGGCTTTGAAACTTTCTTCTTTTCTTAAAAGGTGATGGTAATTATCCATTTCTTTGGATATATTGATGATCAGTATTTTACCATTTTTATCAACGGCATAATTAGTAAGATGGGCACTTAAATAACCGCTTTGAAACAAATCGGGCCCTATGTAACAAAGACTATCTTGATTGGGAATATCGGAGTTGATGAAAACGTATGGGATTTTAAAATACTGACATACTTTGGTAAACTCTAAAGACTCATCAATAAAAGATGGTGCCAGTAAAATACCATCAACTTCGCTTTTGAGTATTTTTTTAGTTTGCTTTATAAACGTGCTTTTATCATTTTGGTCAAAAAAGTACTTTTCAATTTTTATTCCGTATGGCTTTATTTCTGATTCTGCCTGCTCAATTCCGCTCAACGGCGCTTTCCAAAACTCAGTTTCCTGGGAAATTGCAGGTATTAAAATCGCAAAATGAAGTGTTTTTTTTGAAGCCAGCCTTCTGGCTAAAATATTAGGCTGATAATCCAGGTCTTTAATTATAGCCAATATATTATTCTTGGTTTTTTCAGATACGCCTGATCTGTTGTGAATAACCCTGTCAACCGTAGCAATCGAGACATTTGCTCTGCGGGCTATTTCCTTCACACCAGATAATTCTATACCGCCATCTTTCTTCATTTTCGCTTTTCAATAATTTATGTAAATTAATACTAAGTTCACAATTCTGCACATCTTACTATTTTAAATAAGTGAGCTGCTTTTTTCATCTATAAACAGTATGGCATTAGGATGACTCCGTAAAACAGTAGAAGGATACTTTTCGCTTATACTTTCATTTAAAGTATGATACACCGCATTGGCCTTTTTTTCGTCCGGAACTATACAATAAACATATGTAGCTTTATATAAAGACGGGATGGTTAAAGTTAAAGCATGTGTTGGTACCTCGTCAATGCTGCCAAAACAACCATCATTAACCTGTTGCTGCCTGCATTCCAAATCCAGGTCAACAATTTTTACCGCTTTTTGATCATTAAAATCAGCTACATGTGGGTCGTTAAAGGCTAAATGCGTGTTTTCGCCAATACCCATACAAGCGATATCAACCGGGTATTGGTCCAGTAAATCCGTATACCTTTTACATTCTGTTTCCGGGTTAGCTGCATTGCCGTTAAGATATTGAACAGTATTAAATGGTACCTTTTCAAATAGCCGGTCTTTTAAAAAATTCCCAAACCCCTGTGGCGCATTGGCATCCAGGCCAATGTATTCATCCATATGGAAAGCATTGATACGGGTCCAGTCAATATCTTTTTTAATCAGCTCATTTAAAAATTCATTTTGCGAGGGCGCAGCTGCAAAAATGATATTGACCACGTTTTTTGTCCTTAAAAGCTCATCTATTTTTTCGCTTACCTGGTTTGCCGCGGCCAGCCCCATTGCTATTCTTGACTCAAAAACTTCAACTTTCAGGCGATCTATATTTATTGTGTACGGCATTGATTTAACATTCATTGTTACAAGATTAATCTTATTTAATTATGCTTTCTGGTACACAACCCTACCCTTTATTATGGTAGCTTGTATTTCAATATCTTCATTAAAAATTACTATATCAGCATCCTTGCCGGCTACTAAAGCTCCTTTTTTATCTGCCACGCCTATTATTTTTGCAGGGGTTACGGTAATCATTCTAATAGCTTCTATTAAAGGAACATCAGCCATTTTAACCATATTCCATACTAAACGATCAGCAGTGGCAATACTTCCTGCAAATGACGAACGATCAGGCAGTTTGGCAACCCCATCTTCAACAATAACTCTTAACCCGTTTTTCAATCCACCCAGAATACTCTCGCCGGGCCCCATACCTGCAGCACGCATGGCATCAGTAATTAATGCTATCCGGTCTGGTCCTTTGATTTTATATATCAGTTTCAGAAGCGGAGGTGGCAGATGAATACCATCTGCTATAATTTCTACATTCATTTCGTCAATAATAAATGCACTTTCTATTGCGCCCGCATAACGAAAAGCATTTCGCCTGGTTACACCCGACATAGCTGAATAAAGATGCGTGGCCAATGTATATCCATTTTCAAAAGCCTCTAACACCTCTTCATATATGGCATCGGTATGTGCCAGTGAAGCAAGCACACCTTTGGATGTTATGTACTTTCCGAATTCAATTGCTCCTTTTAACTCCGGGGCTGCACTCCAACGTTTAATAACCGAAGTATGCGCCAAAATTTGCTGATACTCCTCCGGATCAGGATCGCGGATATAACGCGGATCCTGTGCGCCGCGCTGGTTCATGGCAAAATAAGGCCCCTCTAAATGTAAACCAAGAAATTGCGCCCCTGATGTATTTTTTTCATTAGCTATCTGGTACAATTCAATAGTTTGCATCAGATCTTCATGCTCACTGGTTAAAGTTGTTGGTAGCATAGATGTTGTGCCATAACGCGCATGAATTTTAGCAATTTCTAAAAAAGCAATTTCTGAGCCATCCATAAAATCATGCCCACCTCCTCCGTGTACATGCAGATCAATAAAACCAGGGGCAATAAATTGCCCTTTTGCATCTATTTCCTTTACTCCTTCTACAGCAATATCTCCGGCGGCAACTTCTACAATTACACCATCTTTAACCAGTACGGTCCCATTAGGAATTATCCGGTACGGTGTGATAATTTTACCATTAAATATTTTTATCATCGATTTGAGTAATTTATATACAAATACAGCTTCGTGTACGTACACGAAAATACAAATTTTTCATTTAAATCATTAATTGATAATCTATTTAACATTTGGTTGATGGGCAGCACGGGAAATATCAAAATTCTCGGTAAAGCCGCAATTAGTTGGTAATGAATAAGTAACAGTAAGCGATAAGAAAACATCCTATTTCCCCTATAGATAAAAATTATCCCATCAAAAGGTGTTAAATGATTATTTAAAGATGTACCAAAGGAAGGTAATGATCCAAATGTTCTTAAAGCTACCCCTAAGGTGTTTTAAAGCTACGGTAATCTGATTTTCAACGGTTCGTTTTGATATGCCCAAGCGACCTGCAATTTCCTGGTTTGAAAGCTGGTTTACCCGGCTCATATAAAATATTTCCTGACAGCGTTTGGGCAGCTGAACAAGATACTGATTTAATTCCTGTTGAAGCTCCTGGTCTTTAATACGATTTTCACCTTTATTGTGGTCCAGTTCATTTAATTCTATATCAATCGCTGTTAAAATAACACGTGGTTTTGCAGATCGCATCCGGTTATAAACCTGGTAGCGAATTGCAGTAAGTAAAAAGTTGGGGAACGATTCAATCTCCAGCTGATGCCTCCGCTCCCATATATTTAAAAAAACATCATGTACAACCTCCTCACCTGCCTCATGATCTTTGAGATAACGAACGGCGGTTTTATATAGCCTTACCCAATAACGATCAAAAAGCGCGGTAAAAGCCAACTCGTCATTACAACGGATAGCATTCCATAATTCAACATCACTTAGCGGGGACTTAAACATACAATTGGGTCGATAAAATTAGGAAAAGCCCGTTAATAAGTCAATTATTTTATATGTAACAAATAAAATAAAAAAACTATGTGTGTGCCTAAACAAAATCTACACTAATAAAATGTAAACCTGTAATTATAATTCCTGATGATAACCAAAGAAGAGTTTTTGACTTTGTACGAAAAGTTCAATAACGGGCAATGTACCCCTGCAGAAAAAGAACTGCTGGATACCTATGTTGACGAAATAAAGTTACTTGAAGGTGAGTGGAATAATGATTTAATTAAGGAAGAAGATGTGCATGCCCGTATCTGGCAACGCTTAAGTGAAAGCCGCAGAGTAGTTCCAATCGCATCGCAAAAAAGCAATAAATATTTATGGCTTAAGGTTGCAGCTGTTTTGTTGTTATCATTTCTTGTTGGGCTATTTTTTATTAATAACGAAAAACCCAAGCCACAGCCTACTATGGCGAAGATCAAACAAAAAGTGATACTTCCGGGTGGCAACAAAGCCTATCTTACAATGGCCGATGGTTCCCGTATTATACTAAATGATGCCAAAAACGGAGATCTGGTAACCAAGCCAGGCCTTAAGGTAAGCAAAACCACTAATGGCATGCTGGTATATCATTTCAATAAAACTCCTGATAATACATCTGTAAACACAAAACCTGAGTATAACACCATAACTACACCGCGTGGCGGCCAATATCAGGTTATACTGGACGATGGTACAAAAGTTTGGTTAAACGCTGCTTCGTCATTAAGATTTCCACAAGCCTTTACAAGTAAACAGCGTGAGGTTGAATTAACGGGCGAAGCTTATTTTGAAGTTGCTAAAAATAAAGCCAGGCCTTTTATGGTACAGGCAAATGGTACTCAGGTGCAGGTGTTAGGCACGCATTTTAATGTAAATGCCTATGGCGACAATAATGATGTAACTACCACATTGCTTGAAGGATCGGTACGTTTGGCCCACGGAAACTCGGTGGTGATGCTTGTTCCGGGGCAACAGGGCGCAGCTGCTAATTCAGGTGCCGTCATCAAGGTTAGTATGGCCGATATACAACAAACAATGGCCTGGAAAAATGGCTTTTTCATATTCCATGACCTAAATATTGTTGAAGTGATGAAACAGGTGAGTCGCTGGTATGATGTTGACGTAGAATACCAGGGCGATGTAACAAACAATGAGTTTGGAGGTACCGTATCCAAATACAAAAACATCAACGAATTACTGGATATTATGCAGCTAACTCGCTCAATTCACTATAAAATAGATGGAAGGAGGGTAATCATTATGAAGTAGACATTTCCGCTTTAATAATGTTACCTGTTTATAACCAGGAGCGTTCGCAGCGCCCCTGGTATAAAGCTACAAATAGCTGTCAGGTAATACTAATGATCATATTTCTCATAACCAATTATTTAACCCAACATTCAAATGTATAAAAATTCTACTGCAATAAGTTGCAGGAAGCTATCCTGCGTTAAAGCTAAATTATTTCTAATTATGAAGTTGTCGTTCTTTTTGTGCCTGGTCTCTATACTGCAGGTTAGCGCTGCCACTTCCTTTGCACAAAAGGTAAGCCTGGATAAAAGCAACGCTTCCCTGTCAGAAACCCTACAGGAAATTCACCGGCAAAGTGGCTTCAGTATTTTCTATAACGCCAAAATGCTCAAAAAGGCAGTGCCCGTAAATGTACACCTGTCAAATGCCGATCTTGAAGAAGTTTTAAATCAATGCTTCAAAAATCAGCCTTTTACCTATGTGATCAATAACAACACCATTGTGGTTACGCCAAAACCGGTTGAGTCAAAACCTGTTCGGGCCATTACTGTTACCGGCCAGGTTAAAGATGAAAAAGGTTTGCCTTTACCCGGTGTTACTATCAAAGTAAAGGGGAGCAACGTTGGCGCGCAAACCGGCATTGATGGCAACTATAGGGTTGATGTAACTGATGATAATGCTATACTGGTATTTAGTTTTATTGGTTTTGTTTCACAAGAAATTCTGGTAGGTAATCAAACCCGTATCGATGTGGTTTTAAAGGAGCAAACATCAGCCCTTAATGAAGTTGTAGTGGTGGGATACGGAACGCAAAAGAAAGTAAACCTGACCGGAGCGGTTTCCACTGTTAACGGCGAAACATTGAACAAGCGCCCGGTGGTGAATCCAGCCTCCATGCTTCAGGGATTGGCTCCCGGTGTAGCAGTAAATGTCGGCTCTGGTGAACCAGGCAATGAGAGCGTATCTATTCGTATCCGCGGTAATAGTACATTTAGCGGAGCGGGTTCAGATCCACTGGTGTTGATTGATGGCGTCCCCGGCAGCTTTAGCGATATTAACCCAACCGATATAGATAACGTGTCTGTGCTGAAAGATGCGGCTTCTGCATCTATATATGGCTCCAGAGCGGCCAATGGCGTGGTACTGGTTACCACCAAGCAAGGTAAAGCCGGACAAATGTCAGTTACCTATGATGGCAATGTGGGTTTTTACAGTCCTACCAAAATGTTTAAACTGGTAACCAACTCTGCCCAGTACATGGAGTTGTTTAATCAGGCCCGGATCAACAGTGGTACAACAGATGCTAAATCGCTTTACCCGCAGGATCAGATCGATCTTTACCGTAACAGTACAGACAGGCTGCATTACCCTAATACCGATTGGTTAAGCCTGATATTCAGAACCGCTCCCACACAAAACCATAACCTGACCTTTAGCGGCGGTAATGACAAAACTACTTATAACGTATCATTGGGTTATATTAATCAGAATGGTATTGAAAGGGGCTTTGATTATAAACGATACAATGCACGTATTAATTTAACCTCAAAGATTAACGACCATATTAAATTCGGAACCAATGTGCTGTTAAAATCAGGCACAAGGGATGCTGTTGCAGGTAATCCTTCATCACCCAGCCAATGGGACGGTTCTTCAATGGATCTTTTTCTTTCGGCCATGTCACAAGCACCTACTTATGGTCCTTATCTGACTGATGGCAGCGGGCGTTACACCTACAAAGCCTATGACTTTGAGTATAACAATAAGAACCCGATAGCTGTACTGGATCAAAACTTTACCAGGATTACCAATGATTATGCCGTAAATGCACAAGGCTGGGTTGAAGTTCAATTCAATAAGGATTTTTCCTGGTATACCAAAGGTGCTGTGAACTTTAATATGGATAAATACAAGGATTTTAAAGCAACCCTTGATGAATACAATTTCAAGACCAATCAACTGCAAACTTCACTGGACCTGGGCAAGGGTTTAACCGAGCAGGACGAACAAACCGTTTATACCAATTTATATAGCTACTTAAATTATGCGCATGATTTTCACGGGCATAATATTAAGGCCCAGGTCGGATACAGTATTGAACAAAGTAAATATCAAAATTTATCAGGATATCGCAAGAACTTTGCTGACTTGGATTTACATGAACTGAACGCTGGAGGTTCAGATATACAAAATGCTTATGGTACCTCCAATCAATGGGCTTTAATGTCATATTTCGGCCGTTTGAATTATGATTATAAAGGTCGTTACCTGTTAGAAGCTAATATCCGTGATGACGGAAGTTCAAAATTTGCAGGCAAGAACAAGTGGGGAATATTCCCATCGTTTTCAGGAGGTTGGCGGGCCACCGAAGAGCCATTTGTAAAAGCAATGAATTTAAAATGGCTGGATAATTTTAAATTAAGAGGTTCATGGGGCCAGTTAGGTAATCAAAACATTGTAATTGGCGGATATGGAGCCAATTATCCATATCAGGCATTGCTGAATTTTACCAGTGGTTACTCTTTTGATAACTCAACCCTTACAACAGGCGTGGCCCAGCAAAACCTGAACAATCCTGCTATTAAGTGGGAAACCACTACCATGACCGATATTGGTTTGGATGTTACCATTTTCAAAAACTTTAATTTAACGGCTGATTGGTATAATAAAACGACATCTGACATTTTAAGAACTGCGCAGGTTACCGCGGTTGTGGGCTTAGGTGCTCCCACTATTAACGATGGTGTTGTTAATAACAGGGGTGTTGAACTTGGTTTGTCATACAATAACGTTGTACGTGATGGTGCTTTGAGCGGCTTTGCCTATAACTTGGGTGTTAACGTTGATCATAATCGTAATAAGCTGGTACAGTTTGGCCAGACAGAAATTAATGATTATACCATTAACCAAAACGGGCAACCCTGGAATTCATTTTATATGTTGCAGGTGATTGGGATATTCCAATCAGCGGCAGAGGTTGCCAATTCGCCTAAACAATTTTCCGATTCTACCTTACCGGGCGATTTGAAATACAAGGATGTTAACGGTGATGGCAAAATTGACCAAAATGACAAGACCATCATTGGTGGTGTCTATCCAAAGTTAAATTACTCATTTAACTTATCAGCCAGTTTTAAAGGCTTTGACCTGTCTGCCATGCTTCAAGGTGTTTATGGTGTAAAATCATATGTGTCTGGTTGGGGCACCATACCTTTTGTACAGGGGGCCTCGCCTACCACAGATTGGTTAAACGCATGGACACCTGAGCATCCGTCAACTACTATGCCGCGTATCTATTTTGGGCAAAGCGCACCGGATAAAATCGGTCGACGGTCTTCTTATTTCTTACAGGACGCATCCTATGCGCGACTTAAAAACCTTGTATTCGGTTATACTATTCCTGCACAGGTTACCAAAAAGGTAGGTATCAACAGGCTGAGAGTTTATTTTGCCGGCGATAATTTATTAACCATAACCAAGTTTAAAGGCCTTGATCCTGAGCGTTATGGTAGCGGAGACCAGGTGCAATACCCGCAAAATAAAATATACTCTTTTGGTTTAAACGTTACTTTTTAATCAGCCCCCAAATGAAAAATCGAATTATAATAACAACTATATTCATTACATCACTGTTTTTAGGTGCATGTAAAAAAACGTTGGATCTAAACCCTTTGGATCAGATAGCCACCTCAACCTTTTATAAATCAAAAGCTGATTTTGATCAGGCTCTTGCTGCCGTTTATGGCTCCTTACAGCCTGAAGAGTTTGCAGTAGGTATAGGTTTCAGGGATTGCTTTACCGATAATGGCTATAATCAGTTTGGCTCGGGTGGTTCTAAGGATTTTGTTCAGGGCAATTTTAACCCAACTACCGGCGGCTACGAAACCGGGATTTACAATGATAGTTATACCGGTATTGCGCGGGTAAATTTATTCCTTCAAAATCTGACTAATTACAAAGGAAGCGACATTTCTGATGCGCAAAGAAAGGTATACGAAGGCGAAGTAAGGTTCATCAGGGCTTTTTTCTATTTTCAATTGTATAGCATTTATGGCGATGTGCCACTGGTGCTGCAGCCTCTTGATCTGAGCAACCAAAAACAGCCTAAAGTACCGGCTGCACAAGTTTTGACCCAGATCACCGCTGATTTGGATTATAGTATTGCCAATTTGAATACTGCCGCTTATTATGCAAATGGTGGTCACGCGGCGGCATCTTCGGCAAAAGCATTAAAAGCAAGGGTATTATTATTTGCCGCTTATGGTACTACAGGAACGCCAGATCCAGCTATATTGACACAGGTGAGAGATATTTGCCTTGATTTAATGGGGCAGTATAAACTGAGCACCAATTTTGAAGATATATTCAGGGATGCCACACAAAAGAATAATACCGAGATCATTTTCTCTATTAACTTTTTGGCCCCAAACAATGCAGCACAATGGGATATGTATTATGGCGACTGGGATGCCTGCGCGCCGCTGCAAAACATGGTTGATGCTTTTGAATGTACCGATGGGTTACCTTATGGTACCTCACCCGGTTCATCACCACTTACCGATACCAAAAACCAGTTTAATAACCGCGATCCAAGATTGCGTAAAACAGTGTACGCAGATTCTGTTGATTTTGGGCCGGGCAAGGTTTATCATCCATCAAACCTGAGGCCTACCGGTTATGGTACCATTAAGTTTTTAGAACCCAATAATATGCCTTATGGCTTTTCAACCCTTAGCCAGCAGGATGCAGTTATACTACGTTTGGGCGAAGTGATGCTGATGTATGCAGAAGCTCAGAATGAAATTGTTGGTCCGGATGCTAACGTTTATAAGGCTACGGCCGATCTGCGGGCACGGGTAAGCATGCCTCCGTATCCGGCTGGTTATACTAAAGATCAGATGCGTGAAAGGATACGTCATGAGCGCAGGATTGAACTTGCTTTTGAAGGTCTGCGCCATTATGATCTGTTAAGGTGGCATATTGCCGGTCCGGTACTTAATAATGTTAAAACCTCATTGATCAATTACCATTTTGAGGATAAGTTTTACAAATGGCCACTACCTCAAACAGAAATTGATAAAAGTGGTGGTGTATTGGTACAAAATCCCGATTATAAATAATAGGCGGGATTAAATACGCCATTTCAATTGATAAAGCCGCCTCATAAATAATTGAGGCGGCTTTTTTATAAATTCATTTAAGCTTAATAGGATGTTTTTTTGATCTTGATTGCAAAAAGTGACCAGGTAGCTATTAACATAAGTACTGCCGAAACCTGATAAATAATTGACAGATCTACGTGTGCGTCTTTAAGCATCCCACCTACGTAAACCATAATGCCGCCTATGATAGTACTTAAAAAATTGAGGAATCCATATCCCGTAGCTATATAACGACTATCAACAATCTGGCATAATATGGGCATCAGGTTAGCATCGTTAAATCCACGGGATATCCCGTAAACAAGCATGGCCATAATACCTATTAAAAAAACAGAGGTAGACGCCATTAAAAACAGAAATGGTGCACCAAGGGTAAAACCTATGATCACAATATATAAACGTCCCTTTGAATTACTGCGCGACCACCGGTCGGCAAGCAGGCCGCCACATATTACACCAATAAAAGAGCCTACTTGTACATATCCGGTCGCCGAAAATCCGGCTTCGCCAAGGCCCAGGTGAAAATGTTCTTTCAAAAAAGTAGGGAGCCAGCCATAAATAAGCCAGTTTACTATACCTAACGCGCAAAAATAAAATAAAAGGATACGGAATGATGATTCAGAAAACAGGACTTTGAAAGAATCCACAAGATTAACTTGTCTTTCAAGTGTTTTTATAGCTTCTGGTTGAGTATCCGATGCTTTAGATGTATCCCGCAATAAAAACAAAAGGATTACGGCATAAAATATGCCGAACAACCCGAACACCTGGAAACCATATCGCCAGCCCCATAATTCTGCAATATAACCGCCCAAACCACCTAATGTTAAACCAGCATACAAACCACTTATGTGTAATCCGGTAGCCAATGATCTTGTGCGGCCTTTATGATAGTCGGTTATTAAGGCCAGGGCAGCAGGAATATAGCACGCTTCGCTAATGCCCATAATGATGCGGGCAACCAGCATTTCATTATATGAGGTTACAAAGCCAGTCCAGATGGTTACTGCCGACCATACTGATACACTAAAAACTATTACTGATTTCCTGCCATATTTATCAGCAAAATAACCACCCAATGGACTTAGTATACCATAAGACCAAAGAAATGCCGAAGTAAGCAGCCCAAATTGTGCATCACTTAAATGAAAATCCGACACTATTGGGTCGCGCATGGAGGTGATAAGAATACGGTCGAAATAATTGAGAAAAGCCACAATCCATAACATACCTACAACAAGCCATGGGTAATAAGAATTTGAGGTTTTTGAGTTTGCCATTGGTATTTAATAATAGTTGAATTATTCTTTATTTAAAACAGGGATGTATGTGGCCCTTAGCACCCGGGGTGTTCGTACGGCTGGTCTAACCTCACCTCCGGGAAATATCAAACTGCCATTCCACAATACCGATGTGGTGGTTACAGGTAGCCAAATGCTGTTATTGGGATTTAAAACCGAATCTGATTTTTTATCAGTAAATATTTTACCGGCATCAAACCAGGAGTTTCTTGCAACATCATAACCAAGTATATTAGCTGTAAAACCGGGATGTTTATCCTTTAACTCCCCCGCTGCTTCAACCATTTTACCATCATCTCCACCAAATATCAAAAAAAGATCTTTTTCATGGTGTTTTAAATAGTACGCCGGCCCCGCTGCTGCAACTGTTGCATATGGCATATTGTGTAACTTTTTCCAGCCCTTCCCTTTCTTATACTTATAAGCGTCCATTAAATAAATCCGTTTAACTGAGCCTTTACCATCATCAGTTAAACCCGCGCCGCTAAAAATATAAAAGCTGTCATTTTTAACCCCAGCAACGCTTAACATCCGTTCCGGGCCGGGCCAGGTTTCTAATATTTGCCATGTTTGCTTATCTGCAGGCTGAGCCAGATCAATTGACCAGAGATTACGTGCCGCATGTTTATCATCGGGACTGATTAAGCCACCAGCAATGTAAACCGTATTTCCAACCAACGCTCCGGCACTGTTTGCCAATGTGGTGGGCAAGTTGGGTAATTTCCTGATGTTTATTTTACCATGCTGATAGGTAATGCTGAAAACATCTTTATAATGCCCTTTCGCGTTACTGCCACCAAAACAAATAAGCTGATTGTTATAAACTATGGATACGCCATAGCCAAGGGGTTGTGAAAGTCTTCCGGCCTCTTTCCAAGCACCATCGGGTTTTTCAAGCACGAAAATTTTATCCGTCCATGCTTTTTTTGAGCCTGTCCATGGGGCACCGCCATCCGGGAAATTTGCACCGCCCGCTACAATTAAACAACCATTTGATACCCCGGCAAATGAGCCGGCAAAACCATGCTTATCTGGCAATGCCGTAAGCTGTGACCAACGAAAATGAGGAGACCCGGTATTTTGCTGAGCCTTGCTATTTACTGCTAAAAGCATAAAAATTATACATAGATAAATATTGCCTAATTGCATAACATAAGTGTTGTTAACCCAGTAATGTGTTTGTTTCACCTGTTTGCGACTGGTTACTTTTAAGCAGTTTGAAAAAATCAAGTTCTTCCAGATCAGTTTTGAGCTGATCATAAGCTTGCTGTGTTAATGAGGTTAATGGTAATCTTGCATCTCCCAAATCCATACCCAGCATTTTCATGATGGCCCGTTGCGCGGCAATTGATGGATGCCTGGTAATGCATCTGATCACGTTAACCATGGTTAGCTGTACCTTGCGGGCCTCATCAAGCTTACCGGCACGATAAAGCGCTATAATATTTAAGTAAACCGGCGCTGCAAAGGTATAGGTACTGCCAATTGCACCTTCTGCACCAACAATTAACGCACTCAGCAACATCTCATCAAAGCCAAAAAGCGCATCGAACATACCTGCTTTATAGTTTAAACATGCCTGATATTCATACAATGTTGAGGCTGTATATTTTATACCGGCAAGATTAGGTATCGCGGTTTCGCCAAGTTTCAAAAAATCAACCATATCCATGCCTATACCTGTAAGGGAGGGCATATGGTAATAATAAAACGGAAGACTGGGGGCTGCTGATGCGATTTCGGCCATACAGTCAACAAGGTTTTGAACCGACACCGGTTTAAAATAAAACGCCGCAACAGCAGAAAATGCATCCGCACCAATAGCTGCGGCATGGGCGGCAAGCTTTCTGCATTCCACGATTGAGGTATGCCCAACATGTACCAGCACCAATATGCGCTTGCGCGCTAATTTTACATAAGCTTCGGCAACAGCCATACGTTCCTCCACGGTCATATTAGGGCCTTCGCCATTTGTACCGCAGATATAAACTCCCGAAACGCCATCGGCAATAAGTTTTTCTACAATTGTTATTATAATATCTGTATTCAGGCCACCATCTTTATTGTAAGCAGCAAATGTTGCAGCAACTATGCCTTTTATTTTCATCTATATGATTGTTAAATTATATTTAATTATTAAAAAACTCAGGTATTAAATTTTTCCCGAGTTTACGAGCGGGTAACACATCTAATTCTGTGATGGATTGATAAGGCCACCGTAAACGCGTACCTAAAGGCATCCAGCCACCTATTGCTGCTAAGAATTTGTCTAAAGCCGGATTAGAATACTGCTTTTCCTGGTAAGGTGTTATACATTGTTTAAAAAACTGTAAAATGCGACGTTCTATATCAAGCGCGGCATTAATATCCATATGCATTTGCTCCCACCATTTTTGTGCCGCAAGTGGATTGATACAGGCCACATTTGAATAAGCTCCCGAAGCAATACCATTTTTTACGCCGCTTGCCAGGAAATGACCAGGCACAAATATGGATAGATCTCCCGCGTATTGTTTCATTGCCTCAACCCAATGCTCATTGCCGCTAAGCACTTTTAAGCCAATTAGCTGGGGTATTGCTTGTTTAAGCTTTGCAAACTCAAAAGGTTTAAGCACTGTTTTTGCATGCGGCGGATTATAAAGCACTAATGGGGTTTCATGTTCAGCTATACCTTCTAAAAAAGCTATTTGCTCATAGCCATTAGCAATTACCCAGTCGGGAAGGATAATTTGTACAGCTCCGGGTTGCAGGCCAATGCTTCTTTTAACCCGCTCAAGTGATATAACGGGCGAAGGATGGCTGGCTCCGATCTGAAAGTGCATACCCCCCGCGGTACACTTAGTAGCCAGTATTGCATTGATCTTATCAAACTCCTGCTCGGTTTGATTATGAAACTCACCAGCTGTACCGTTTGAATATATCCCATTAACACCAGCAGCTATCATATAGTCAATTTCATCACCCAATAAGTGATAGTCAATGGAATTATCTTTGTTAATGGGCAATAATAAGGTGGCCCAATTACCTTTCAATGTTTCTGTTGTGAGTTTTTGCATCAGTGATGTAAAATTTATAGGTCGGATTCAAATGCTTTAACTTCTTCAAACCTGGTATTGCCTTTTAACAGCCGCCCAAGACGTGGTTTGTTACCGTTATAAACCTCTACAGCATCCGCATCAGCATAACGCAAAAAAAGAACGCGTCGGTCGCGATTGTTTGAATAGTTACCATCTGATTTATGCAGCATCCAGCAGTTAAATATAAGCGTATCACCGGCTTTCATTTCCATCGGTACAGCAAGGCCTTCATCGGTATCAACGATAATTTCGGATTGGCTTTTTTTCTGTTCCTCGTTTTGATTAACCCTTATCTGGCCTTGTTTATGACTGCCCGGTATCAGCCACAGGCAACCGTTGCCCCTATCAGTATCATCAAGCGCGGTAAGTGTAGTTAACGCGTTATAAGGTTCCAGTTCGCCATAACCATTGTCCTGGTGCCAGCCAAAAGGTTTGGTATTACCCTTCATTTTAAAAGTGAGCTGCGAGGTAGCCCCCTTAATATTAGGGCCAATAATTTGTGATGCGATATCAACAAGCGGGCCTTCGAAGTAATAATCACATACCGTTGGCGCATGATGATGTATGTTAACCAGCAAGGAGTTTTGCAACCAGCTTTTATCAGGATCAAATGATTCTTTTTCATTGTTCCAGGCAAGCATACATTCCTCCTGCATTTGTATTAGTCCTGCAGGCTTAACAATTTCTTTGATAATTAAAAAGCCATTTTCCCGGAATGCATCTAACTGTTCGCTGGTTAGTTTTTTGTAATTGAACCATTCTTCCTTTTTCATAAAAATTACATTAATACAGATAGTTAATAACCTTCCGTTTGTACCAATTTGGAGTTTGCAGCCAGTACAGTTGTTGAAAGCGGCCAGAATAAAGGTGTTGTTTTTCCTTTCAAATTTGGAACATAGTCATAAGCATTAATAGTTGTACCGTAATGAAAGCGTACTATATCATACCAACGTTTGTTTTCAAAAAATAATTCACGCCCTCTTTCGTCAAATATGGCCCGTTCAACAGTTGATTTATCGTTAGCACCGTCATAATTGTTAATACCAGCTCTTATCCTTACTTTGTTTAGGTAGGTTATAGCCTGCCCTGTATTGTTTAAACCGGCATAGGCTTCTGCTTCGATCAAATAAATATCAGCCAAACGCCACATGATCACGTCATTATCCGATACTCTGTCATCAACATATTTGGTACCGGGTAATTTTGTTATCCACGCGCTTTTTTGCACATTACCTTGTCGCTCAATAATAAAGGTTGCGGGTATACGCTTATCATTAGGTAAAGCGCTGAAAAGAGCCCGGCTTTCTTTACTTATCTGATATCCTCCCTGTCCGTTAACTGAGGTTAAGCAATAGGCAATACTGTCCAGGTTAGTGGCGCTGGATATGGCCGTTAAGAATGGTAAGGCATTGAGGCCGTAATTAGCACCTGTTTCGTCGCGATAATAATAGGCAGACATGATAACCTCTGCATTGGCCCTTGTAGTAGTTACATCCTTAAAGTTGGGTAACAGGCTAACCGCAGTGCTCTCAACCGCTTCAGCGGCCTTTAAGGCATCATTAAAATCACCTTCGCCACCACCTAAAACCTTAGCGCTCCAAAGTTTTGCTTCTGCTTTTAACGCCTGTGCCGCACCATAAGAAAAGCGGTATTTATTAGCATAGTTTTTATCAGGGAACAGACTGATAGCCAGATCCAGATCAGCAAAAACCTGTTTCAACACATCAGATGCCTTTGACCGTGGCAGCAGCGGTACATTATCATCAGTAATTGCCTGCAGCATGAGTGGGGTATTGCCAATAATACGAACCAGATAAAAATAGGTATAGGCCCGCTGACAAAGCGCTTCGGCTTTTAATTTGTTTTTGATTGCAGGGTTTGAAAAATTAAACGGCTCTATCTTGCTAAGCAGCAGGTTAACATTACCAATTGCTTTATACTGGCCGTTATAATTAATAGCGCCAACCGTTGGACTTAGTATTTGCGACCATGCGGTTGATAAACGGCTGTTAGTACCATTAATAAGCTCCTCACTCCGTTCAGTACCATACAAAACAGAATTGGCGAAGGAACGGATAGAAGTATAAGTACCTACTACATAAGGTTCAAAGTCGGTTTCGTTCTTAAAATATACCTGATCGGTAATTTGCGATTGTGGTGTAACCTCTAATAATTTTTTACATGAGGTACAAACGGCTGTCACTAAAATGATTATAGCCGGTATGATATATATCTTTTTCATTTTCATGATAATAAAATTAAAATCTTAATGATGCGCCTAAAGTGAATTGCCTTGCCCGTGGATAACCTCCTGGGTCAAAACCGGTAACAACTTCTGGGTTTTGGCCTTTATAAGCTGTTAAGTAGCCCAGATTGGTAGCGCTGACAAAAATTGTTAGTCCGGTTGATTTAATTTTGGACAATAAACTTTTAGGCAGATCATAACTCAAATAAACTTCGCGGAAAGCCAGGAAATCTCCTTTACTGATGAGCGTGGAAACATCGGCAGAGTAGGCGCTGCCGGTACCTACATCACTGGCGGCCTGGCGGATAAAGTTCTTTTGCCCGAAATCTGAATCGCCGAAAGAGAAGCGTGCATATTTCTTACCAACGTCACCTGGTTTCTGCCAGATATCTGGCCCTAAAGCCTCTATGGGCGCCCCTTCATTATAGGCCCTGCCCTGTCCCAGTTCACGCCCCAGCGAACCATTATCTATCATGTTGCCCAATGAAAAATCAACATTCGCCCGCATAGTAAAACCTTTGTAGATAAATGTATTCTGCATACCACCGGTTTTGTTTGGTGTTTTGTAACCCATAAAAACCAGGTCCCGGTTATCAATAATGCCATCATTATTCAGGTCATCAAACTGATAATCACCCGCGTGTTTACCTGTCTTGAGACCAGCTGCCGAAGCAATCTGGTCAACATGTGTAGCCTGCCAGGCAGCCGCTTCTGCATCTGTTGAAAATACTTTCACCACTTTCCAGGCGTAATAGCTAAACGGACGTTCACCTTCGGCATAGCCACCCACTTCTATCTCTTTGCCGGTTCGCGGATCAATCACTACACCCCCGCCCTGGCGATTTTTATTGCGCCCATTATTTGGCAGCGATATTACTTTTTGTGCATTGTAGGCAAAGGAGAAATTGGTACGCCAGCTAAAATCTTTTGCACGAAGCACTGTTGCCTGCAATTCTATTTCAACACCCTTGTTTTGAATGGTGCCATTGTTAAATATTATTGACGAGAAGGGTGCTTCGGCAGGTAAGGGTTTTGAATCAAGCCTGTCTTTAGTTAACTTATTATAAAAATCGACAGTTAAAGTAACCCGGTCTTTGAAAAACCCAGCGTCAACCGCTACGTCTGTAGTTTGGGTAGTTTCCCATTTGAGGTTTGGATTAGATAAGTTTGCACGCTGAATGCCTGCAAGCTGGTTATACACTGTAGACGTATAATTACCATAGGTATCTGTTAAACTCAGATCGCTTGAGCCGGCCTGGCCCCAGCTACCACGTAATTTTAATGTACTAACCACATTTTCTTTCCAAAAGCTTTCCCTGTTGATATTCCAACCAACAGAGGCTGAAGGGAAAGTACCATATTTGTTTGCCGGAGCAAAGTTGGAGAAACCATCGCGCCTGACCACAGCGCTGAACAAATATTTAGATTGATAATCATAACTTAACTGACCAAAAAAACTGGCCGATCTTGATTCACTTAAACTGGTACCAAAATTGGTTACGTTGGTAACAGTAATACCATTTACAGTAGTTACCGTTGGCTCGTTAATGGTAGTGATATAATCATTTGTACCTCTTTGTGAACCGATATCGACCACATTACCGGTATTACGGGTATAGTTAAAACCGCCCAGTGCCATAAAGTGATGATCCTCGTGCAAGGTATAATCATATTGTAATATCTGATCAATCATCAATTGGCGGGTGTTATTAACATTCTCTGTTTTTAAACGGGAAGTGGCAAACTGGATAGGATCAGGAAATGCTTTCCTGGAAAACAGCGTCCTGCCATCATTAATTAAATAAGATAAGGCTGGCCTGAAATGCAAACCCTTAACAATGCTCCAGTCGGCATCTACCCTGGATGCCAATCGCTCGGTTGATACTCTGGTATTATCATAAGCCAATGTATGAAAGCGGTTACGGGTGGTCAGATTTTCGCCGGTGGTTGGCGTACCATCATCTTTAAATATACGGATGAGCGGTGTAATACGCGTGGCCCTGACAAGGTCATTGGTATAGGCATCCACATAATTTGGCAATATATTCTGATAGTTAACCATCGCGTTAATTTGCAGGTTATTGGTAGCTTTAAAACTAAAATTGCCTAAGGCACTATAGCGCTTATAGTTTGTACCCACAAATGTACCAGCCTGATTTATATAGTTAAATGACACATTATAATTGGCTACCTGACTGCCCCCATCAACACCCAAATTGTAATTATTGGTCATACCGGTGTTCCATAGTTTATCCTGGTAATGATTATCGGCAAAAAGCAACTTTGTTCCCGGATTAATGGGGTCATCCATTGTTTCCCATCCCTTGGCCAACAAATTATTTACATAATCCTGACCCTCTACAGCTACAATATTATCATACAGCGCGGTAAGGTTGGTAGCTGTACCATACTGTCCTTTGGTGGTATACACTTTAGTACCGGCAGAAAACCCACCGTTATTGAGCAAAGTATTTTTATCAATTGCGTCGAATGTGTTTTTAACAGTGGTACGTGCCAGCGTTAGGTAATCGCGTGCGCTCATGTAATTTTGCTGCCCCGTTGGCACCTCCCAGTTGGTACGGTAATTAAAGGTGATATTAGCTTTACCTGATCCAAATTTGCCACCTTTTGTTTTAATGACGATAACACCATTGGCGCCCCTTGCCCCATATATGGCAGTTGAAGCGGCATCTTTCATAACCTGCAATGATTCAATATCATCAGGATTGATGTCTTTCATCGGCCTGAAAATCCCATCCACAATCACCAGGGGGCTGGAGGCATCTGAACTTAGCACGGGGTCGCCACCCGAGTTACCGGTACCTGTACCATATACATTTAGCTTAGATCCGCCACGAATAATGATATTACTTGGGGCCGATCCGGGCTGACCATTGGAAATGGGAACGGAAACACCTGCAATTTTCCCCTGCAACGCGTTAATTGCAGTAGCATTGGCGGTGTTTACCAATTGTTTTGCATCAAGCTTTGAAATTGATGCCGTGTTCTTTTCACGGGTTTGTTGTGAGTAGCCCACCACCACTACTTCTGATAATGATTTTGAATTGGCATTTAACGTTACATTTATCGTTTCCCTGCCATTAATGGATAGTTCGGTATTATCATATCCAATAAATGAAAATATAAGCGTTGAACTTGAGGAAGGGACACGCAATGTATATTTACCATTCATATCCGATAGCGTGCCTATTGATGTGCCTTTTAATTTCACGCTAACACCAGGTAAGGTTTCATTTCTGGTACCATCAGAAACCACTCCGGATACTGTAAATGCATTGGTTTGTGCATTTACCTTACCAATAGCCACACAACTGGCCATGAGTAATAAAATAAGTAATTTTCTTCGCATAATTTGATTATTTAGTACTTATGTACTACATATTAAAGGTGAATAATTAGGTTTAGTTAAATAATTGGTTGGTATAGCTATTAATTTATGGCTTTAATAATGGGAGAAGATCTACAGCTTTATAAGCGATCCCTTCGTAAGGTTTGGTTATGCCGGCTTCATACAGGCAAACAACCTGTTTATCATTGTTAACCGCGATGTCTGAATAAGCAGAAGGTCCCGAAAATATCACCTGGCTTGCTACCCAGGTTTTACCATCGTTTAAACTCAAGCGTAACGTAAGATTAGATCGTGCGGATTTGTTTGCCGGATTGCTGAAAAGCAAGATGGACTTTTTAGGTGTGAGCTGATAATTTAGCAGACTGCCCTGGCATATAGGTTCAATAAGTACTGTATCTGTACCCATATGGCGCCAGGTTGCACCGCCATTTTTACTGGTGGCAAACTTACGGGTTTTATCTTTGCGGCCACTGTTACGCATGTTTATCATCAGATGTCCTTTTTTAATCTCGGCAACGGTGGTTTCATTTGCCATATCAGCAGGTGTATTAGCTCCTAATTGCCAGGTACTACCGTGATCATCAGAGTAAATAATGTGGGCAAAGTTTTTACCCGTGGGTTTCTCTATATGGTTTATTGGCACAACCAGACGGCCTTTAAATTTACCCCAGCTTATTTGCAGACCATGGCAGGGACCGGTTGCATACCAGGTCCAGTCGGGCATTTTTACTTGTGCTGTAATCTCTTTTGCTGCCGACCATGTTTTACCAACATCATCAGATGATAATGAAAATACCCGCCGGCTATCCTTACTGGTTCCATCTACTATTTGTCTTTCATGGTCAGTACCTAAATTCCATGTCGATATAAGCCATATTTTGCCGGTAGCTGCATCCTGAATAGGTACAGGGTTGCCGCAGGTGTTGGTAGAATCGCTCCATACAACCTGCATGTTACCCCATGTTTTTCCTCCGTCTTCTGAACGCCTAAGCACTAAATCAATATCCCCGGAATCACCGCAATTATTTTTGCGGGCCTCGGCAAATGCCAGCAAAACCCCATTCGAAGTATTTAATAATGCAGGGATCCTGAAGCAGGCATAACCATTATCGCCAGGTTTGTACAGATAGTTAAGTGCGGGTTGATTATTATCCTGGGCATAAACTACCCTGATGCAAGAAAAGCACACAAATAAGCCCAGGAGCCTAAACAAAGAGGTTATACTATTCATAATAATTATAATTGGTTCTCGCCGCATTTGGAAGGCGGGAAGCAAATATAATTATTAAGTTATTATGTAGTACATAAAAAGTAATTATTTTTTTATTTTTTTCAATTGATCAAAATGGGGCTTCAAATGCTCGTACATGCCTTGTCTGAAATCGTTCTTATTACCGTGTTTAAGTAAATCCAGCAGATCATGATGTGATACTTTTCCAGAAATCGGCTCCTTTTCCAGTTTTAACACATATCCGAAAATAGGCAATAACATATTTTGGAAACGTTTAAGGGTGTCATTACCGGCAATTTCATAAAGTTTTCCATGAAAGGCAATTTCATTCTTTATACGAAATATCTGCTCACTGTCTCTAATTTCATTATCAACTATTAACTCCAGTTCATGCAAATGTTTCTCAGTAAGATTAATAAATAAAATATCGGCAAGCCCCATTTCCAGCACTAATCTGAGCTCAAATAAATCCTGCAAGGTTTCCTCAGTGATGATCATTGGGTCTAAAACACGCTCAAAAGCCCCAAGAATATCCGGACTTGATAAGATCATACCCCTTTTCTTCCGCGATTCTATCATGCCAAGCATCCTTAAACGGCTCAAAGCTTCCCTTACAACGTTTCTACTTACCCCCAATGCTTCGGCAAGCTCCAGTTCTTTAGGCAGGGCATCGCCCGGTTTAAAAGATTTTTTCTTGAAATAGTCGCGTAAACGCGATTCTACTACATCTGCCATCGTATCAGAAGATACACGGCCAAGATCTTTATTTAATTCAATTTGTTTCGACATAAATCCATTACACTTTGAGTATCAAAAATGGTATTAATTTTATGTTGTACAAAAGAATATATTGCAATTTATATATACAGCAAAGACTTTCTATTTAATTGCCACTGTTAAGTGTGTAAATCAACCTGACACGTGGTTAAAGTTATAGTTCAGTTACTCCGTTTAATATCCAGGCTAAACCGAATTTAAAATTCTTAAGAGAAATAAGTAGTTGATTAGAGTTTGTTTTGATTGGTAATATATTATTATGTTGGACATATATACAAATTACATTAGGTTTGTAGCCCAATTATATTTTTATGAAAACAATTTTAATAACAGTAGCTGCATTAATAATTACAATGGTTCAACTAAAAGTAAGAGCACAAACAGTAATACCGCTTTACAAAGAAGTACCCAATTCAAAACCTACTACCATAACCGAAAAATCAGACAGCACTTCTGTAAGAGGCAAGGTAACCAACGTAGTTTTACCAACTATTACAGCTTATTTGCCAGAAAAATCAAAAGCGAATGGTGTGGCTGTAATTATATGCCCCGGCGGTGGATATACTTACCTGGTAGTAAATCACGAAGGGAAAGATGTTGCACAGGAATTTGTTAAAAAAGGTATAGCCGCCTTTGTGTTAAAGTACAGGCTACCGAATGACCTGACCATGGTAAAAAGAGAGATAGGCCCCCTGCAAGATGCCCAACAAGCCATTAAACTTGTACGTGAACATGCAACCGCATGGAATATTGACCCAAATAAAGTTGGGATTATGGGTTTTTCTGCCGGGGGGCATGTAGCATCAACATTATCAACCCATTACCAAAAAAGTTTGATCGAGAACGATTCTAACACCAACCTCCGACCTGATTATTCATTGCTAATTTATCCGGTTATCACTTTTCAGGACAGTATATTACACAAAGGATCAAAAAAGGCATTAATTGGTGAGAATGCGCCAGGTGATAAGGTTAGGGAGTACTCAAATGAGTTACAAGTTACTGCTGATACGCCGCCTGCATTTATTGTGCATTGCTCTGATGACCATGTTGTACCCGTTGCTAACAGCATAAATTATTATAATGCATTGCAAAGGAACCATGTAAAAGCCGAAATGCATATTTATGAGGCCGGAGGCCATGGATTTGGAATGCATAATGCTACTACCACCGACAGTTGGATGGACCGTTGCCTTAACTGGATGATGGCAAATAAATTATTTAAAGAGACACAATAGTCATTGTAAACACTTAAAATTAAATTTTGAAAGTCCCGTTAAAAATCACATCTTTAAGCAACCTTTTGTATAAACCAATTGAAAAAGCTTATTGCCTTAATATTGCTTGCTGTTTTCCTGTTTAACATAGGGGGTTACCTTGCTATTCATGAATATTTAGAATATAAAACAGATCATTTTTTTACCGAACAAACACGTAAGGGTCTTTACAATTCAAATGATCTGACCGAAGTTAAACTGCCTACAAATTTGCCGGGCATTACCGACTGGAAACATTACGAAAACATTTCGGGCCAGGTTCAATTTGGGAATACCAGTTATAATTATGTAAAAATGAAGATTACCCGGAATGCAATATACCTCATGTGTATTCCGAATTATAAAACCACACGCCTAACGGATAAAAACATTATCCAGGCTAAAAACATGACCGGCACTAAGGTTCCTCAAAAACAACATATTCCTTATGGTAAAGGCACCCTAAAAGATGATTCCAATATCACTTTATTACAATTTGCCATAATTATCCAGGTAAGAACATTGGCTAAACCAGTTCTTCAACCTGTATTACAACTGGTTCACCCTCACCTGGATATCCCGGAACAACCGCCTAAATTTTCCTGCTAATTCCCCCTTCTCATTAATTCATTTTTCGGAGTTGAGGCATTGTTATGCTTTGGCATGATTTGCAAGGTATTGCAGACCTTATTTTTATATCACCCAGATTGTTATCGATTAATCGACGACGACTTACAGATATATATTTGGGGGTCTACCCTTGTAATTAACTACATGCCCCTCTCCCGCTTGTAATCAAATTTAATATCAATTATGCCACACATAGTTCTTGCAACCCATCTGCCGGGTATAACCGGCTTATTGGAATACCGTAAAGATACAGCTCAACCTATCCGCGAACTTACACAGATCCTGCTCAGGGGACCATCAACCCTTAGCGAAGCTGACCGCGAACTAATTGCCACAGTAGTTTCCTTTGGTAACCAGTGCAAATTTTGTACTGCCGCCCATACAGCTGCCGCTGATATGCTGTTTGGTGAAAACAACACAGCCGAAATGGTAAAACAGGATATTGCAACAGCACCGGTAAGCGAAAAAATGAAAGCCCTGTTAACCATTGCTGCACTCACAGGTAAAAGCGGCCGGCAGGTAACTCCCGAAATTATTGAAAAAGCAAAATCTGAGGGAGCAACCGATATAGAGATTCATGATACGGTACTCATAGCCGCACTGTTTTGCCTGTATAACCGCTATGTAGATGGTATGGCAACAGCCTTGCCCGTTGATGCCAGCTACTATAATGTACTGGCCGAACGGCTGGTAAATCATGGCTATACCCGCCTACCGCAAGGGTATGATCACCTTAAAAAATAAACCTGATTAATCTAACCCCCTAATTACAATGAAAAAACTTTTATTTATCATATTATTACTACTATCATCTATAAACCTGTTTGCGCAGGAAACCCAAATAACGGGTAATATAACCGATGCTACTACAGGCAAACCTCTTGCCGGCGCAAGCATTAGTGTTAAAGACAAACTTGCCGGCACTATAACCGACTCAAAGGGTAATTATACCTTAACCATTAGTAAAATAAAGCTACCTTTTACCATAACAATTTCTGCCAT
Organism: Mucilaginibacter lappiensis; assembly: GCF_050433765.1. GTDB lineage: Bacteria > Bacteroidota > Bacteroidia > Sphingobacteriales > Sphingobacteriaceae > Mucilaginibacter > Mucilaginibacter lappiensis_A. The sequence goes on from NZ_JBNPWP010000001.1 coordinate 945,580, forward strand.
GGGTTATGAGCCCATTGACAGGCAGATCACTACATTGGGTAGCAGCATCAGCGTAAAACTACAGCAAAAAGCTATTGTGCTTAACGAAGTTGTATCTGCCGCCACACGTATTAACCAAAGCATTTTGCAGTCGCCTGTAAGCATCGAAAAAATGAATCTTAAGGCGATAAAGGAAAATCCCTCCTTCACTTTTTATGATGGATTGCAGAGCTTAAAGGGCATTGAAGCGGTAACCAGCAGCCTAACCTATAAGCAGATCAACACACGTGGTTTTAACAGCACAGGTAACTCCAGGTTTTTGCAATTGGTTGATGGGGTTGATAATCAAACCCCAGGCCTAAATTTTTCGGTAGGTAACTTGTTTGGTGCATCAGATATTGATATTGAAAGCGCGGAAGTGATTCCCGGTGCTGCTTCGGCATTGTATGGTCCTGTGGCATTTAACGGTTTACTTTCCCTGCACACAAAAGACCCTTTTAAATATCAGGGCTTAACGGTTCAGGTAAAAACGGGGATGAACCATTTCGGCGAGTCAGCAGTTAAACCACAAGGTCTTTACGATTTTGCCGCAAGATATGCCAAAGCATTTAATGACAAATTTGCCTTTAAAATTAACGCGTCATACCTTACCGGCCGCGATTGGTATGCGGATAACTATACCGATGTAAGCGCATCAACACCTCCTGCGCAGCGTGGCCCTAATAACCCCGGTCGCGACGCGCTAAATATTTATGGCGATGAAGTGTCACGCACCTTGCCCGGCATAGGCCTTGTTTCCAGAACAGGTTATGAAGAAAAGGACCTGATGAACTATAATGTATACAGCCTTAAACTCAACGGCGCGCTTCAATACCGTATCAGTAGCAATTTAGAGGCCATTTATCAATACAACTATGGTCGTGGTACTGCCAGCTATACAGGCAGCAGCCGTTTCGATCTTAATAACTTTGTATTGCAAACTCACCGGGCAGAGTTAAAAGGCAGCAACTTTTTTATCCGTGGATATTCCGTTGCCGAAAACTCTCATGACTCCTACAATACCCGTTCCCTGGCGCAATTCGTCAACCGTGATTGGGTAAAAGATCTGAGTGGTAATGTAGTAACACCTGATAAAGCCGACGATACCTGGTTCACCCGTTACAGCGCGGCTTATAATGGAAACGTAAACGGTGTAACTGCCCAAAATAATGCCACCGCAAGAACATTTGCCGATCAGGGCCGCTTTTTACCAGGGACAAATGCATTTAATACTGCTAAAGATGCATCCATCCATAATTATGGGTTGAGCGGAGCGGGAGTTTTTAGTAACAGTAAATTTTACCATGCCGAAGGCCAGTATGATTTTACAAGTGCCATAAAAGTATTTGAACTGCTTGCAGGTGGTAGTTTCCGTGATTACAGAATGTTTACCAATGGCAGCTTGTTTGATGATAAAACCAACAAGATAACCATCAAAGAATATGGCTCCTTTATACAGGCTGCAAAAAGGTTATTTGATGATAACCTGAAACTGACAGCCTCCCTTCGTTTTGATAAAAACGAGAACTTTAAAGGCAACTTTACCCCTCGTTTTTCGGCAGTATATACAGTTGATAAAACCCAAAATTTCAGGGCATCGTACCAAACCGGCTTCAGGAACCCTACCCCTGTTGATCAGTTTATCCATCTCAATGTAGGCCCTATCACCATTTTGGGTGGCGCGCCTAACAACAGCAAAGGATTAAACGTATACGAAAACTCATTCACTGCATCATCTGTAAGCGCGTTCGGCGCGGCGTTTGGAGCAGCTATGCAAAGCGGCACACCATTTCCGCAGGCGGTTGCAAACAATAAAGGGCTGCTTAAAAAATCAAACGTAGCCTACATTAAGCCCGAACAGCAAAAAGCCTTTGAGCTGGGTTATAAAGGTTTAATTGCAGATAAACTATTGGTTGATGTAAATTACTATTACAGTAGCTATACCAACTTTATCCTTAACACCGTAGTTATACAGCCCGACAATCCTATTCTTGCTGCTGATGGAAGTATCAATACCGCGGCCGCGAGTGATATCCCTAATGGCAAGGTTCATGCGTTCCAGTTATACACCAATGCTCCCGACAAAGTATCGGCACAAGGAGCAAGCGCCGGTTTAACCTATCTATTTGACAAAGGTTATGCTTTAGGCGGTAATGGTACCTTATCGACCTTTAACCTGCGTAATGCCAATCCAAATAATATAGCTGCATTTAATACGCCAAAATGGAGCACCAATGCCACTTTTGGCAACAGCAATGTTATTAATGATTTTGGCTTTAACATGGCCTGGCATTGGCAAACCGCTTATGACTGGTACGGAACGTTTAACGGCACCCGCCCTGGCCGTGTAGACGCTTATTCCATGGTTGATTTGCAAGTGAGCAAAAGGCTGCCAAAAATAAAATCGACCATTAAACTGGGTGGCAGTAATATTTTCAATAAGCATATCTACCAGTCCTACGGCTCACCGGCCATTGGCGCCATATATTATGTTTCTATTGTATTTGATGACCTTTTAAAATAAACCAATATGAGCACTATTGTAATTGATGAGCGGGTTAGCCAACCCACAACAAATATCACTAAGGTTTACCGGATGATATTATTCGTGATATGTTTTTTGAGCAGCGCCCTGGGTGGTACGGTATCAACCCTGATGTCTGTTTACCTGCCGGTAGTTGTAAAAGACCTTCAAGGTAACTTGCCCCCCGGTGAGGTAAACTCAATAAGCGGTTATATCAATGCCATCTTCATATTTGGCTGGGCATTCGGAGGCTTTACCTGGGGAGTAATCAGCGATAAACTGGGCCGTAAAACAGCCCTGATCATGGCAGTAACCTGCTATGGGATTTTTACCATTTTAACCGGGCAAATGCCCAATTGGTGGGGCGTAGTATTATGCCGCTTCATGAGCGGTTTTGGGGTTGGCGGCGTATTGGTAACCACCATGACCTTGGTGAGCGAAGTTTGGCCGGCCAGGAGTAAGGCGGTTGTTATTGGTATTCTTTCTATCGCTTTTCCGGTAGGGATATTTTCTGCTGGTTTAATAAACTACGTGGTTTCTTCCTGGCGCGAGGGTTTTTTGATCGGCGCTATTCCGTTGGCACTTGCACTTAGCGGCATATGGATGTTATCAGAATCCCAAAGCTGGTTAAACTACCGCAACGACAAGGCCAATAAAAACAATCCGCTTAATAAATTACTTTCGGCCAGCCACCGCCGTGAACTGATTGTGGGATCGTTAACATTTGGCACCATGCTGATTGGTTTATGGGCCATATTTTCATGGCTGCCTACCTGGGTTCAAAGCCTCATCACCACACACGATGCCGCAAAAGAGCGTGGTTTGAGCATGATGTTTTTAGGTATGGGCGGCTTAACCGGCGGTTTCTTTTCAGGTTGGCTGGTTAATCTGTTAACATTACGGCGGTCCATGCTTATCTGTTTTGCAGTCTGCGCGGGTATGTCTTTCATATTGTTTAAAACCAATACCGTATTCAGCCCGGTTATTTATGTCGAAATTGCTGTACTGGCATTGTTCTTTGGGGCAAGCCAGGGGGTACTATCGGCCTACATACCACAATTGTTCCCCACCGGTATCAGGGCAACGGCAACCGGCTTTTGCTTTAACATAGGCCGCATATTTACTGCATCGGCCGTATTATTTGTTGGTGTGCTGGTATCAGCACTTGGTGGTTATGGCAATGCGATATTTACCTTTTCACTCGTATTTATTATAGGATTGCTGGTGGTATTATTTGTAAGAGAAAAGCCGGCAACTAAAAACTAAGCTATAAAAATTCAAACATTAAATAAAAACCCATGGCACACATTGAATTAAATAATGAGTTACCCGGCATACGGGGATTAATGGCTTACCGGCCCGAAACCGAAGGTCCTTTAAACGCGCTGGCCGAGGTATTATTAAGAGGAGAAAATTCATTAAGCAGAGGTGAACGTGAACTGATAGCTACTTATGTATCCTATCTTAACGACTGTTTTTTTTGCCAGAATGTACATGGCGCTTTAGCGGGTCATTACCTTGATTGTAATATCAGGCATATTGACCAGATAAAAGAAAACTTTCAACAAGCAGATCTATCGCCAAAAATGAAAGCATTATTAGCCATTGCGGCAAGTGTACAAAAGGGAGGAAAGTACGTAACTGCCGAACAAATAGATCATGCCCGGTCAGCCGGAGTAACTGATACGGAGCTTCATGACACCGTGTTGATAGCAGCAGCCTTTTGCATGTTTAACCGCTATGTTGATGGCTTAGGAACATGGGCGCCGCAGGACCGGCAATTTTACGTAGACCGTGCCCCTCAACGCGCGCTGGACGGCTATCAGTCAAGTGTTTATAAATAAACCATACAGAAAAATTACAAAATCATTAATCAATAAAAACATGGCACATATTAAATTAAACAACGAAGAATTACCCGGCATTGTTGGCTTGCTGAACTATCGGCCTGAAACCGCACGGCCATTACTTGATCTGGCCGAAACCCTATTACGCGGCCCATCACGCCTTACCAGTGGCGAAAGGGAGATCATCGCATCATCGGTATCCTACTGGAACCAGTGCCACTTTTGCCACACTTCACACGCGGCGGCGGCAGCAGCTCATTTAAAAAGCGGCCTTAATCTTATTGATGATATTAAAGCAGGCTTACCCAATACACCCGTATCTGATAAGCTAAGGGCACTATTGCACATTGCCCACCAGGTACAAGGGAACGGTAAAAATGTAACCGATGAGGATATTGCAGCAGCACGTGAAGAAGGCGCAACAGATACTGAAATTCACGATACCGTTTTAATAGCAGCTGCCTTCTGCATGTTTAACCGGTATGTAGACGGCCTGGGCACCTGGGCGCCCGGCCCAAATGAGGCTTATGCCGAAATGGGTGAACGAATGGCCCATGTTGGTTACGGAAAATATTAGTGGTTTAAAATTCAGGCCCTGTATTGTATGCCGGGGCCTGAATTTTAAACTAAATCAAGGTTTTGAAAATAATGTATGAAAAACAAAATTGCAGTGCCAATTATACTTTTTCTGGGGGCTTCCATGTTAGTTTGCTGTCAAAGCTCTTCGCACCAGGAAATGATTGAAATACTTCAAAGGCTTAATAAACAGAGCTATAATATTGCAAACCCATTTAATGAGGAAACCAAAATAGCTTATTGCGATTCCATCCTCAATACAGGTGCCTATGATCAGGGTTCCTATCTTCTGTCTTCAAAAGCATCGCTTTTGCTCGAAGCCGGGCGGGAAGAGCAATCTGTTAATGTCTATGAAAAATTGATCGACCGCATGGATTTCATGTCAATGGAAGAATTGATGCCTGCTATAGGTATAGCTTATATGCGTTTAGGCGAGCGCAATAATTGCATGCTTAATCATACGGGGTCATCATGTATTTTCCCTATTAAAAATGATGGCGTACATAAGATCGAAACTGGTTCAAGAAAAGCTATTGATGTTTATAAAGCAATTTTAAGAGTCCATCCGTATGATCTGGAATCCAGGTGGTTAATCAATATTGCTTACATGACTTTAGGTGAATACCCGCAAAAGGTACCCAAGCAGTTGTTAATCCCTGATTTAAATTCTGACAGTGTTTCCGGCGTAAAACCGTTCATTGATATAGCTGGTAGTTTGGGCCTGGATATAAAAGGCAGGGCGGGTGGTGTTATTATTGACGATTTTAATAATGACGGGTACCTGGATATCATTACGTCGGGATGGGATCTGAGTGATCCTATGCACTATTTTCAAAACAATGCAGACGGTAGTTTTAGTGACCATACCGGGCAAAGTGGCCTAAAAGGTATTACGGGCGGCTTAAATATTCAACAAACCGATTATAATAACGACGGTAATCCTGATATCTTTATTTTGAGGGGAGCATGGCTTAGCGGCAGCTTTGGTAATCAGCCCAGCTCTTTATTAAAAAATAATGGTGACGGAACTTTCACTGATGTTACTATACCAAGCGGCCTGTTGTTTTTTCATCCTACCCAAACAGCTACCTGGGCCGATTTTAATAATGATGGCTGGCTTGATGTTTTTGTAGGTACTGAAAGTATGAACAGACCTCAGGACAGGGATACATCATCCAGTGCATTATATATTAATAATCACAACGGAACATTTACCAATATTGCAGCATCGGCACATTGTAATATCAGCGCTTTTGTAAAGGGGGTAACTTCTGCCGATTATGATAATGACGGTTGGCAGGATATTTTTATTTCAACCATGAATGGCAACAAACTCCTGCTCAGGAATAAAGGTAAAACAGGACAATCCATCAGCTTTGAAAATGTTACCATGAAAGCCGGCCTTGACAAAAATAGAGAAAGAACATTTACCACCTGGTTTTACGATTATAATAATGATGGCTGGCAGGATATACTGGTAAGCGATTACCAATTTAACCAAACACTGGGATACTATAGCGCTGCCGAAGCACTGGGACACCCTGTTCCAAATGCTGGTAACGTGTTTTTATATAAAAACAATCATGATGGCACTTTTACTGATGTAACTACAGAAGCAGGATTAAATAAGGTGGTTTATAGCATGGGGGGTAATTTTGGTGATATTGATAATGATGGTTACCCGGACATGTATTTTGGCACAGGCAATCCTGATTTTAAATCATTAGTGCCTAATAAATTATTTAAAAACATTAATGGAAAAAGGTTTGTTGACATTACTGCATCTTCCCGCACAGGTAATTTACAAAAAGGTCATGGTATTGCCTTTGCGGACCTGAGAAATACCGGGCAACAGGATATTTATGCTGAAATGGGAGGCGCCTATAAAGGGGATTCTTATACCAGCTCATTATACCTAAATCCGGGAATCGGGAATAATAACTGGATAAGTTTAAAGCTGCAGGGAGTAAAAGCAAATAAGGCTGCCATAGGAAGCCATATAAAAGTGACTTTTACTGAAAATGGAGTTAAAAGAAGTGTATACAAAGATGTGAACTCGGGCGGAAGTTTCGGGGCATCGCCATTACAGCAGGAAATGGGGATTGGTCAGGCAAAATCAATAGACGAAATTGAGATAAAATGGGCTGGAAGTAAAACAGTTCAATATTTTAAAAACATTTTACCGAATCAATTTTTGTATATTACCGAAGGGATAAAGCAATATAAAGTTAAATCACTGGTAAAGCTAACCTTTATAAACAAACAAGGCATACCCGTATGTATGCCCATGACAGCAAAATCAAATTAGCTATTGCTATAAACACAGCTTTTATATCCAAACAATAAAAACTATATTTAAATCATAAACCATCTAAATTAACATTTAACAATGAAAAAGATCTTATTACTATGCTGTTTGTTCATAGGATTAGCAACAGCAGTTAATGCCCAAACTCACCCGGCTGCAGTAGGCCCGGTTGAAAAGGCAAAAGAACTACAAAAACAACTAAAACTCACCGATGTACAAACCGGTAAAATTTCAGCAATTTACAAGGAGTCGTCGCAAAAATTTGATAAAATTAAGGCGGCTGAGCACGGTGACAATGCTAAAATGTTAGTTGCCATAAAGCCTCTTCGCACCGAAACAATAACCAAGATCAAAACTGTTTTAACTAAAGATCAGGCTGTTAAATATGACAAATTGATTAAAGACACTAAAAACCAGGGAGGTACCGGCTGGGGAGATGGATGGAGCTCACCTCAATAAAAAATAATCAGTTTAAATAATAACTAATAAAGCGGCTTTAGGCCGCTTTATTAGTTTACTCCCTTTAGTGGATCACAAAACTGCCTGCAGCCTTGCTGTCGTTTTATTTAAATGACGTTTTACGGAGCAAGGCCAGCTATAGCTTAACATGAACCATTTCTCCTTCTTTAGTGATATAGGATTGTTTATTATTTCCTTTGATTATATTCATCATTATTTTACCATTTGCCTGTCTTATTATTTTCAAATCAAATACTGTCCCAAACGAATGAATGTTATTTAATGCCATGTAGTTCCAGTTTTTTGGTAATCTGGGTGTACAGTTAAAACTATTAAAACCTGTTGGCCGCATCCCGAATAACCCCTCAATAAATATTCGGCAATACAAACCGCTTTCTGCAGAGAGGTGTCTTTGATTACCTTCGGGATAGGCTTCAACCGGATAAGGCACATGCTCACCCAGGAGCCTGCGGCGCGAATAATAATGCAAAAACGTTATTGCCCGTTCTGTTTCCCCTGCCTGCAGCACGCCACGAAGCGCATACAATGTGGAGCGGTCCCAAAAAGTGTCTTTTCCGGCTTCTGTGGCCAGTCCGTCGGCTGTCCAAAGCTGAGGCGAGAATAAAGCATCAATCGTTCCCCGGCTCCGGTCAAAAATCCCCATAGTTAATGGCATACAGATCCAGGCACGCAAAACATTATTAGTTTCATAATACCTGTAGGTTTCAAACCCATCTATATTAGCATCAAAATACTTTTCAATATTATTTTTGAGCTCAGCGGCTTGTTTTGTGTACTTATTTATTTGCTCCTTTGGAATGTGCAATTGTTTGCCAAGCAAAGCAGCCGAAATCAGGGCATCGTAATACAAACAATTGGTAGAAAGATTAGCTTTACCTGATGGGAACCTGCCTTCCAGCTCATCACTTTTTGACTCAACAACACCCCGGTTGTTGACGTGCCTGCGGCTGTACTCCAAACACCAGCTGATCAATGGCCATAACACCTTTGCCGAATCTACATTACCATAGGTAAGCGCATACCTCGAAGCGCCGTAAGCGATCATCGCCTGATCACCGCGGTCGCCTGCCCCTTTCCAAACGGTATCACCTTCTGCCACTATGGAGCTTGGCAGTGCATTGTATTCAGGGTTCATGTATCTGGCAAACATCCTGTAACAGTTCATAGCCGACAGGTTCCCTATCCTATCTCCGGAGAAAGCAAAAAACGGACTAATATACTCTGCCTGGTCATTTGCCCATATAGCAGCATAATACGATAGACCACCAGGACCGTGCATATATCCGCCCTTTGTTTTAAAAATGCTTTCTGTGCCGCGTATTTTGGCAAAGGCAAATGCTGTATTCAGGATACTATCCGGAGTTACCAGTCGCAATGGCGCCAAAATTTCGGCTATCCGTTTTGCTCTTGCGTTCTCTTCTGCTTCGGGGTAAATAGATATGGGAGACGAAGGATGATCCGTAGCCCGGTAGCACACAGCAAAAACAGTTGATTTGCCAGGCTGTAATACGCGGCTGCCATCGTTAACAGATTCCATAATAACCGAATGGGGCGATGATTTACTACGGATGGTATCGGTTGTTACTTCACGCTTTAAATGCTCCATAGAAACCGTTACAGGTTTACTGCTGATATTCGTGAACTCAAACTTTTCAATAGCCAAAGGTTTATCAACCGAAGGAAACAGGCTCCGTTCAATTTTAACGAGTGCGGGGTTAACGGCCTGTGCTGATATTCGCATAATGCCATGATGATTGATGCTTTTAACCTGGAAAGCAGTACCTTCTGATTCATTCAGTTTAGAAATATCGGTTCGGAGCAAGTTATTATTGATGTAGATACGAGGTAATTCATTATCAGCGAAGGTATAAGCAATATGGCTCCTGGTATCATCAGGAAGCATCCTGAAAGTTGGAAAAACTACGGTACGGATAATTTTTGATACTCCTGCGGTATCAATACCATAAGCAACCCAAAGGGATACTTTTTCGCCCGACATTTCAATATGATCCGAATGTGGTAACCTGTCTTTTATATTCCAAGTGATACTACCGTCATGCTGAATAGACCACCTGTCGGTTTGCTGGGGTAAAACTGTTTTTTGGGCGTATAATGATGATTGAATTAAAACGAGGAATATAATTATCAGTACGTTGTTTTTACAGGCTTTCATTAATGAATTTGGATTAGTCTTTAACTTTAACACTTACTGCTTTACCGGGTTGAACGGTAGTTTCTACAAAAGATATCTTTCTACCCTGAGCATCAGTTTCCTTTTTTACAGGCACCGGCTTTTTGTTTGAATAAGACATTTTGTAATTTCCATAAAACATGGCTTTCCATTTTAATGATCGTTTTCCGGTGTTGCGTAAAACTGATTCGTGTTTATTAAGATGAGTAATGTCAATTATAGTATGAATAACAGCAAGGTTATTTATTGCTGCACTACCTGTACTATTCGTTTTATAAATAGTGCTGATCGTATTTGTACGCGCATCAGGGGTTATTCCCATCAGTCCCTGAACAACTCCTTCAATTACCCCAAAAGAAACTTCGGGATACTCTCTTCTTTGGGTAGATGGATCTGAAAGATATAATATATAATCTCTCGCCTTATCCCAATAACCGTTTTTATAAAACAGGAAAGGCAGATAGGAAGTGGTTTCCATATTCCAGGTTTTTGAGCTAATGTGATCAATGGTCTTTTTAACCCGTACATCATCTTTCAAAGCATCAAACCAAAGCAGGAAGGCCTCTCCTTCGTCTTTACCGAATTTATTATCGTTGCTATAATAGGTATAATACCGTTCATCTTTCTTGTCCCACCAATCGGCCTCCAGGCGCTGCCGGTATTGCTCAGCCTTTTGGGCATATAAAGCAGCTTCCTTTTTTTGCCCCTTTTCTGTCAATATAGCCGAATAAGTAAGTAACCCTCTGTATAAGGCAGCCACGAGATCGGCCCCTGTTTTCAAATTGGGCACTCCCTCAGAGTAAGAAGGCAACCCACGGCAACGGTGAAAAGAATCTTCTTCATTAAAAGGAATAGGTGCGTTAGGATGTGCGGGCCTTTTTAAAAGAGAATCGGCCGAAAGCACCCAGCTATCTACATATTCTTTGACAGATTTTTCCTGGAAACGAACAAAAGCCGGATCGCTGATATAGCTGCTGTCGCCGGTCCATAAGTACAGCCTCCAGGTAGCATTCAACACATCGAAATTAGCTGGCAGGTTATACCAAAACTCCTTGTCGTTCCTATAATCCTCCGGCGCGGGTACTCCGAATTTATTGATTTCCCAATAAGAGCACCAATTTTTTGAAGCAGAAACGTTACTGGCAAATAAAGTAAACATGTTGTGATTCTCCCGGCTTAACCCTAATATTTCGGCACCAATGCTCTGATGTGATACATCCCGCATACAAAAGGCATCTCTGGGAGGCAATGCCGACTCATACCATGGTCCTACCGGATCATTTGCATTACCTTTATAATGCAATGCCATACCTTTGGCCCAGATAAAAGCATTTTCCATCTCTTTATCTGATGAAGTGAACTTAACACCTGTTTCTTGTGCCCGGGCAACCGAAAAAGAAAATGTACATAGTATAAATACAAAATATAGTTTCCTGTAAAAAAAGGCAATCATAACGCGCATGTTATATTAGGTTTGATTAAGATAAAAATAAATTAATTCTATTCTGGTCTATTCTATAAAAATAGAAAATATACTTTACCGTGCAAAATTTATTTTGCAAGAATAAGCGGCGAAAACAAGATAAACATCAGGATCATCAGCACCAGCAAAATCCCGCTATAAATATGCCGGTTTTTCCATGGCTCAATATTAACCTGGTTATTGAGTTTTTGCTGGTAAGGAACAGGCATGGGGTAAAGTTTACCGATAACAAACATGATACTACAGGTTACAACAAATAAAATGGCCAGTATATGTAGGAAATGGATATGCAGATCAAATACAAGTTGCGTGAGGCCATAAGTAACGATGAAAAAAGTGAGGCCAACTTTTGCTGCCAGTGCCGGTACTCTTTTGGTAACAAAACCCATAAACATAATGGTAAAAATGGGCACATTGAAAAAGCCATTGACAATTTGTACATACGTATAAAACCCATTTTTAACAAATATGATAAACGGGGCGATAAACATGGCTGCCAAACAAACAATGATCTCAAATTTTTTGGCTGTCCTGATCAGGTCCTTTTCCAGAATCTGTTTTAACTTTTTTTCCCGCCATGGTTTATAAATATTTAGTACAAACAAGGTGCCTGAACTGTTAAGACCGGCGTTGAAAGTTGTTAACGCGGCACCAAAAATAATGGCCGCGATATACCCGGCTATAAAAGGCGGCGAAACCAGGCTGTCAAGCTTTGGAAATACTTCTGCAGGATTATGCATACTGGTAAAAATATGTACGGCAATGAGGCCGGGTACATTTAAAAGCAAGGGAGAAATGAGCTTGCCTAAACATGCTACCGCAATACCTTTCTGGCTGTTTTTAAGATCTTTACTGGCCAGTACCTGCTGAACAATATACTGCTCGGTACCCCAGTAATAAAGGTTAACCAATAGCATTCCTGTAAAAAGCGTACCAAATGGAATAGGATCTGAAGGGGCGCCTATACTATTCAAATGTTCTTTATGTGTGTTTAGTACGGTATGGAGGCCCTGCAGAATGCTGCCATGTCCGAGATACCTGAGCGCAAACACAGGCAGTAAAAGCCCACCTGCAAAAATACCCAGGCCAAGCAGCGTATCCGAAACAGCAATTGCTTTTAATCCTCCCAGTAAAGCGTAAAGACAGCCAATTGTTCCCATAACCCAGATCAGTATCCAGATCGTGGTCCAGTAATCCGTTTTTAAAATTTCAGAAAAATGAAATAAGCCATTGAAGGCAACTGCCCCGCTATATAGTACGGATGGTAATAAATTAATAATATAACTGATCAGGAAGATGACGGATACGAGTTTGCCGGTTCCGCGGCCATATCTGGCTGTAAGATAATCTGGCGTGGTAGCAATACCCAGCCTTAGATACATGGGCATTAAAAACTCAGATACCAGGAGCATGGCCAGCACAGAAGTTATGCCCCAAGCCATAACCGACATGTTATGGGTATAGGAAAGTTCATTCTCTCCTATTATTGTAGCTGTATTGATATTGGTGAATAATAAACCGCCCCCTACCAGTAAAAAACTCAGGCTCCTGTCGGCCATGAATAAGCTATTCAGTGTATTGAGCCTATTGCGCCTTAATTTATACCAGGAAGCAAAAGCCAGGATACCAATAAAAAACAGGAAGCTTGCGATCACCAGCCAATTCATGTGAGCTTTTAAAGCGTATTTCTTTCAAATAAGATCATAGGGACTGTAAGCTGTATCTTTTCTTTATTGAGCACCGCAAGCCCGGCCATTTTACCCATGTTGGAAAAATCTGCAGAAAAGGTTGTAATTCCGATAATCTCCTTAGCGGGTTCATCATTACTTGAAAGTACCCCCAGATCCTTTCCCGGCTTTAGTTTTTGACTATTGCAGTCGCGCATAATTTGCCAAAGCGCAAAGTTATCCAGTGTAAAATAAACTTTCCCCTTCTCAATAGACCCCGGCAGGTATTCCTTTTCAACATGGCCCTTGATCTTAAAATCCTTCAGAAACTTCTTGTAAGATTGTACAATCTCCTTAGGGTCTAAAGAATCGGGCGAGTGATAAAATATCATTTCATCAAACTGGCTTATTTTAGGCGCCAGTTTTGCAAATATTTCGTAAGAAGACTGACCAAACTCCTGGGTAATATGGTTAAAATCGCCATCAAGTGGTTCAAAACGGTCAAACATGAGCAGTTTATTGCGGGGAATGACATCTAATAGCTCCTTAGTTTTTGAATGAGGGATAGGAGCCACAACATACATTCCGTACTTGCCTCTTATCTGCATCAGGATGGTTTCAAATATTTCAATATCTCCATGGTGGAAATAGGTACTTAAATGCACATTAGGTCCCAGTGCATGGCGAAAATTCCGGTAAAATTGTTCCTCAAAGGTATCCAGGTTATACATGAGCAGCGCAACGTTAAGGGTTTGTTCCGTATTGCCATTACCAACAAAATATCCAAGCCGGTTTTTTGATTCAACAATACCGCGACTGATCAGATCTTTGTACCCTTTCATTATCGTTTCCCTTGAAAAACCAAGTTCTTTGATCAGCTTGTTTACTGAAGGCAGCATTTCATCCTGGCCAATGATCTTTTCATTAATTGCATTGATCATGCCCTGAACAAATCTGTCATGCTTTGAGTAAGAAGGTATGTCTGTCAGTTTTTTTATTTCTTGAAAAATTCTATCCATGTAAAATCTTGATTTTTAGCCAAAGTAAGAAAAAAGGCAGCCGTTTTGCCGCCTTTTCTTCTTAACTTTTATAAGATGTTTAATTATAACCCGGGTTTTGTTTCAAAGCAGTGTTAATCTGAAGCTCCTTACGGGGAATAGGGTAATAATAAAAAGCCGGAAGCCATACCCGCTTTTGGGTAGTAATAACTTTGTAAGTAAAGGCTGTGTTTGCAGATGATGTTGGGGTAATAGTTATACCCAAAGCATCTTTTGAACCTATGTCCGCCATCCCCCATCTGCGGATGTCAAAGTAGCGGTGCCCTTCAAAGCATAGCTCGATCCTCCGTTCATGACGTATACTATTGATCAAAGCCGCACCTGACCCTGAAATGTCAGGCATGCCTACTCTTTGCCTTATTTTGTTTACGTATGTTAAAGCCAGGTTACTATTGCCCAGTTCAGCTTCCGCTTCTGCATAGTTTAAATAAATTTCACTTAAACGGAAGGCTACCCACTGGCATGAACTGTAAGGCTGGATATTAAAATTATAACTCGGGTCAATCATCTTGCGGATAGTGTAGCCCGTTTTTGAGGCATTCCATGGTGATAATGTACTTGTTTTAGAGTCAAGACCGCCTTCATAAAATTGTGCGTTCCTGTTTTGAAAAGGTGCCCCGTTATACAGAATATCTGCATAAAAACGAGGGTCTCTGTTCAAGTACGGATTTGCGGTTGGGCTACCCCAAATAAACGGAGTACCATCAGCCATATCAAAATCTTCAACCATTTGTTCCAATACATTATAGGCGCTATAGCCGTTATACCCGTTCGGGCTTAGGTCACGGTAAAGTGTATTATACCTGTCTTCCTGAACTGTTGAGCTGAACACGCGCGAGAAAATAACCTCGCTGTTAAAGTTATCGGTAAAAATGGTGTTGTATGTAGGGGCGTTTGCGTACAGCGAGTAAGTCCCCAGGTCTATTACCGCTTTTGCTGCGTCAGCAGCGGCCTGCCAGCGGGCCATATCATTGGTAGTATTAAAATAAGGACTGGCGGCGTACAATAACAACCGCGATTTAAGAGCAAGTGCAGCCCCTTGTGTAGCCTTACCCAAATTACTGTTATCAGTATACGTTTTAGGCAAGGCAGCAACAGCCGCTGCAATTTCAGTCAGAATAAAATCCCTGGTCTGATCCCAGGTAGCTCTGGTTTCGTTAAAAGTTTTGTCGTTGGCGTTGTAAACTTTGGTAATTAACGGTACCCCGCCAAAACGCTTTAACAATTCAAAATAACATAGCGCCCTTAAAAAATGAACCTCGCCTTTAAGGTTATTAAGTTGAGCCCCATGCCCCACAGTATCGGCCATACCTACATTTTGAAAAAACTGGTTTGTTTTTTGAATGGTGCTGTATAGGGTTGTCCAATAGTTAAGGGTTGAACTGTAATTGAGCGGGAAAGAACTCTTTTGATTATCGGGGGTAGATTGCCCCATGGCATAAGTATTTTCGCTGCACCAGTTAAAGTTGCTGTACAATTCATCTGTTTGTGAGCCCCATCCAAAACCGCCATCTTTAAAGGCGAATACCGACTCTTTATATATCTGATTAACAAATACCTGAACAAGCGCAGGATCACTCCACACGTTGTTTGTAGAAAACGAACCCGTAGGCTGCAGGTCCAACACCTTTTTACAGGAAACGCCAGTAAGCAGTACCAGGCTCGCGCTTAAAATTATATATATCTTTTTCATCACTGTGATCATTTTAAAATGTAACATTTACACCAAGGTTAAGTACTCTTTGCTGCGGATAGTAGCGACCATTATTCACTGTACCTGTAGCACTTTCCGGATCAAATGAAGGTCCGAAACTATCAACCGAAAACAGGTTGTTACCACTTACAAATATCCTTGCAGCCTGAACCTTGATCTTGCTCAGCCATTCTTTAGAGAAGTTATACCCCAGCTCCACATTCTTCAAACGAAGAAAAGCATCGTTGCGTAACCAAAATGTCGACGGGTAGGCATTTGAACCGTAGGTACGGCTTGTTGGGCCATTAAAGGTTCGCGGGTATGTATTATCCCCCTCTTTTTGCCAGCGACCGGTAAAAAACTCTTCGGCCATATTTAAACCGTTAGGTATCAGGATAGCTTTTGCACGCGCCTGCCCCTGGAAAAATATGGTCACATCAAAATTCTTGAATTTGGCGCCGAAGGTGGTACCGTAAAGTAATTGAGGTGTATTGGATAATGTGCTGCGTACTTTATCCAGGTCGTTGATTTGCCCGTCGTTATTGACATCTTTATACCTTATATCGCCAACGCCTGTGCCTACAGGATGGGGATACGAATTAAGTTCAGTGGTATTCTGAAATATACCATCGGCCTGGTATAGCAACCATGAATCTATAGGGAAGCCTGTACTTTTTTGGTAATCGGGCACATTGGCCGGTTCTGCCCGGTAGATGATCTTGTTAACCGCATAAGTCATGTTCGCGCTGATATTGTAAGAAAAATCGTTGCTTACGCGTTTACCATAACCCAAATCAATTTCGATACCTTTATTGTTTACTTTACCCAGGTTTTCATCGGGTAAGGTAAGGCCTGTATAATCCGGCACAGCGGCACTTGGTGGTATCAGGATATCCTTACGTTTGGATTGAAAAACATCAATACTTACCGATAAGGCATGGAATAGCTGGGCATCTAAACCAATGTTGGTGGTAGTAGCTACTTCCCACGTAATGTTGGTATTAGGTGTTGGCCCCAGTATAAAACCCGGCGACTGTGTTGCATTTGGGCCGTAGTAATAGCCTCCTCCTAAATACTGTGAAAGCTGACCAGCCTGCAGGCCATATGTTTGTATGTACTGGAACGCGCTCACCGCATCATTACCAGTTTTACCCCATGATGCTCTCAATTTCAAATCATCAATAAATGAAGAATGAAAAAAGCTCTCCTGCGAAATTCTCCAGGCGGCAGACAATGAAGGGAAAAAGCCAAAACGCTTTCCGGCAGGGAAATTTGGTGAACCATCATAACGCATATTGTAATCAAGCAAATACCTGTCATCATAATTATAGGACAACCTGCTGATAAAATTCTGACGGGCAAACTGCCTGGTTGATGAGTTATTGGTAGAACCGGCGGTACTGCCGGCAAATAACTCGGTAACGGTATTACTTAAAAAACCAGTTCTGTAGGCATCAAGCTCCTTATAAGTTTGCTGCTGTTGTTCATAGGCTACAAATGCCTCTATTGTACTTTTATTGAATTTATGTTCATATCCTAATTTAAGATTGATCAACCGGCTTGTCATTGAGCTATCCTGCAAAGTGAGATTTGGAGGAACGGTTGAGGTGTATTCATCATAATTCTGGGTGTTTTTGTTATAGCTATAGGCCGGAGGTGGCATAGCGGTAAATCCTTTATAATCAATAGAGTTTACATCATAGGCAAAATAACCATCAAGGTGCAGGCCCGGGGTTATTTTTGGCAAGGCCCAGCTAAACGATGTTTTGGTTTGTAAAAACTGGTAATCATTATTGGTAAAACCTAAGCCTCCGTTCAGTATGTATACCATACTGGTAGCAGGGCCGCCACCTATACCAACGCCAACTTTTCCGTTAGGATATACCGGTACCAGATAAGGGTACGCGCTCCAAAGCTGACTGAAGATAGCCCCGGCATCGTACCCTGGTGATACGCCTTTTTTATTTTCGGCCCGGTAAGCTACATCCACACCTATTTTAAAGTTGTTTGTGGCAGCTATATCAATATTGGCCCGCGCGTTGTCATTCTTATAACGGTCGGTTCCGCCACGGTATAAACTATTCTGATACAGGTGCTGACCTGAAAGATAATATTTTATTTTTTCAGATCCTCCCCTCAAAGTTAATACGTTGTTTGTTTGCGTTGCCCATGGCCTCATCACCGCATCCCACCAATTGGTGTTTGGATGGCCCAGCGGGTCGGAGCCGTCTTTATATTTCTGAATGTCATCAGCGGTATATTCAGGCTGTTGCCCTACCAACTGGTTATACTCATTGGTAGATTGCGCGTACTCCCATGAGCTGAGCATTTTTGGAACCCGGGTAGGTTGGGTGATAGAAAAATTGGAGGTGAATGATAACGAGGTTTTACCAGTGGTTCCCCTCTTGGTTGTGATCAAGATAACACCATTGGCGGCCCTTGCACCATAAATAGCACCGGTTGCATCCTTAAGTACTGTAAAAGATTCAATATCTGCCGGATCAAGGCGATTAAAACCGCGGTCTGGTATACCATCCACAACAACAAGTGGACCTGTATTGCCACCAAGGGTCCCTTTACCCCTGATCAGGATTTTGGCATCATCAGCTCCGGGTTCACCGCTGGGTGTATTGGCAATAATACCCGAAACCGCTCCTGCCAACGTGTTAGAGACGTTGGCAACCGGTGATTTTTCAAGTTCGGTACCTTTAATAGTACTTACCGCACCCGTTAGGTTAGCTTTTTTTCTTGTTCCGTAACCAATAACAACAACTTCGTTCAGTTCACCGGATCTCTTATCCGGAACCAACGCTACGTCTCCGGTCCAATCACTACTAACCTTTATCGTTTTTTTTTCGTAGCCGATAAAAGTGAATACAAGAATGGCATTATTATCCGGAACATTGATGGTATAAGATCCGTTCGAATCGGTTGTGGTTCCCTCTGAACTTCCCTGAAGAAGAATACTCACACCCGGTAAAATTAAACCACGCTCGTCCCTTACATGGCCGGAAATCTTTTTAAGTTTTTGGGAGAAAGCCTGCTGGGAACAAAACAGCAAAATGCCGCATAGCATTAACAGGCCTAAGTTTTTAGGTGGTACTTTTCTTTTCATAATTGGTTTTTTTAATTTAGTTATTCTATTCTGGTCTATTCTTATAATAAAGGTAGAAACATTTTAGATACAAACAAATTTTTCCTGATTAAAAATTATCATGCCATTACTGCTAATAATTTGATTACCAGTTCCAATTAAATTGCTGAACTATTTTATGGGTGATTTTAAGCAAGCAATATCAGATATTTCTATTGCGTGTTGCAGAAGGTGCTTTGGTTTGATTTATAAATTTAAGCCTGGTGAGCGGCTAATATGGTGATCATAAAAAAGTAAAAGCCGCCCTTTCGATGCAGCTTTACTTAGAATAAGATTTATAACATAAAAATACATCTGTTTACAATCTTTGGCGATTTTGCATAAAAATTAAAACAGAACCCTTTCAATTTACCAGGTTCAATTTTCTAATTTAAAAACAGCTCGTCTGTAAAAACCCATCCGGGTTTACCTTTTGCCGGGTGCCAGGCTGGCACTTTTTTAAGTGGCCTTGCCATTAATTTTATGCAGGATATGGAGGCGGTCGTTTTAAGCCTGCACTCCAGGCTGATGACAGCAACCGGATCTTTTTTATGCGGGGGTGCTGTGCTTAGTGTGCTCAATAATTTTAAGTGTTGCTCATCTGTACCTCCCCAAACTTCAATTTCGACCGGTAAAAATATCTGGCCGTCTATATTACGTATTGTGTTTAGCGTAAGCGAATGCAGATTGATTGGTTTTTTAAACAGCAGCAGCATGGTCATATCCTTTTGAGAGCCCAGCCATTTCATATTACCATAATTGGTACCGCCAAGCTCTTTATCAATTACTGTTTTAGCACCATCAGCATAATACTTGCTATCGGCGGGGGCCAAAAAACTAATACTATCAGGTGTATAAGTATTTTTGTAGAAATTAAATTGTACGGTATCACTACCCAGCCATCCGGCTTTAAAGGCCCGTGCACGCAATGTTGTACTTGTTGTAAACACGGTGCCTGGTTTATAGGAAACTGATCTTGTACTATCCGGTACACTACCATCGGTAGTATAACGTATATCCACGCCTTTTATGGGGTTGCTCAGTTGCAATTGGAATGATTGCTGGAATATTTGACTGGTATTTTTAAGCAGCGGGCTGGTGAGTTTTAAAGGTCTGCCGTCATCTTTATAACCTGATAGAAGCCTGATCCTTTTATTTGCCGCCTGCAATTGTTGTATCTCAGCCTGTTTTAAACCGGTATCCCAAATGGCTAATTCCGTTATGCTTTTTATACCCATAATTTGATTTACAGCATCAGGATTTAGTTTGGTTCCGGCCAACGACAATGTTTTGAGATGTTTAAGCGATGCCAGATCCTTTAGCCCACTTCCATTAATGTCAGAAAAATTAAGATTAAGCCGACGTAGGTTTTCAAACCGGGCAATGGTTTTAAGATCTGCATCTTTTACCGGCATTTTATTCAGATCGAGTGCCACGACCTGCTTTTTAATGGGATTTAACTCATCCAGCATTTTTACAGAATAAGTGCTCTTGTTATAAATATTTACTGCCAATGCCGGCGATTCATTTGCCAATGCATATATCACCCTGTAGTTATTGTTAAGCTTTTTAATGTCCTTATCATCGGCAGCCGAAAAATCATATATTTCTTCGGTACTTTCAGCCGGTTTTAAACGGGTTGATGCCAATACTCTTAAAGAATCTGTTTCGGGCAGTTCAATTACTTTTTTCTTGAAATCAGGATTGCTTTTAATCCACAGATAGAGCAGCATTTTCTCCTGGTCTGTTAATTGGGGTTTGCCGGTTGGTGGCATGTGCTTTTTCTCTTCCTCGGGTAAGTGTATGCGCTGCAGTAACAGGCTGATGGCAGGCTGCCCTTTAACAAACAATTTGCCTGTTTTGCCACCTTTAAGTATAGCAGCTGCATTGGTAAGCATTAGGCCGCCTTTCATTTTATCAGGATTATGACAACTGAGGCATTTGGCCTCAAAAATGGGTGCAATAACATCCTGGTATACCAGTGCCTTATCAACCGATACTGTATTTTTCTCTTTTTGAAAAATGGGAGCCAGCAAAAAATCTTCACCATGAGTAAGATCGGCACCAAAATGCCCGGCAAATATCAGGCAAAACAAGGTAACAAAAGCGCTGGTTTTGGCCATGGTTGCTGTATAGCGCGATGAGTTTCGCCATAAATAAATAATATAGGCTACAAAAGCCACGCTCACTCCAAACCATTTGTGCCATTGTAAAGTACTACCCTCGTAACCAGGCTCTTTTGACAGGAACAAACCCATGATAACGGTAAGGGACGACAAGAGCGCCCCCAGAACCAGCAGATAAGTGGTGAAGCGCTGATACAGTTTTTCACCCGAGAATTCGGGCCTGAAACGAAAAAACTCCATCACCATGCCCAGCATCAGTATCACTATAGGAAAATGCAATATAAGCGGGTGCAGGCGGCCAACAGGCTGTAGCCATTGAGGTACAACCAGGCTATTACCGGCTACCAATAAAACTACAATGAAAATATTTAATGTAAATAATAATCCTTCTGCAAAACCTTTGTGGCTGGTCTTCATTAAAATAACCTGTATATAAGCAGCAATGCTTTAGTTTAAACTTCTGTAATTTTGTACACTTCTCCCTCTCTTCGCTTTCAGCCGAAAGCGGGTATCATATCGTTTACGTTATTATCCCCTTCACTACCTTACCCGCCACGTCAGTTAACCTGTATCTTCTGCCTAAACTTTTAAAGGTTAGTTTTTCATGGTCGATACCCAGCTGGTTAAGTATGGTAGCATGAAAATCATGTACATGTACCGGATCTTTTACAATATTATAACCAAACTCATCCGATTCGCCATACACGATGCCCGGCTTAATGCCGCCACCGGCCATCCATATACTGAAACAACGCGGATGATGATCACGGCCATAGTTGGCTTTTTCAAGTTTACCCTGACTGTAATTAGTACGTCCAAACTCACCGCCCCATATCACCAATGTTTCATCAAGCAGGCCACGTTGTTTAAGATCAGTAACCAACGCTGCTGAAGCCTGGTCTACATCTTTGGCCTGCCCGGCCATTTCCTGTGGCAGGTTAGTATGCTGATCCCATCCCTGGTGGTAGAGCTGTACAAAGCGAACCCCGTTTTCTGATAGTTTACGTGCCAGCAGACAATTTGCAGCATACGTACCGGGAATAAGGCAATCAGGGCCATACATCTTTACAATATCGTCTGATTCTTTAGATATATCCATAATTTCGGGAACTGCGGTTTGCATGCGATATGCCATTTCGTATTGCTGTACTTTGGCATTTATTTCAGGGTCGCCAAATTCTTTATAATTAATATCATTGAGTGCGGCCAGGTTATCCAGCATTTTTCTGCGCTCATGCCTGTTCAACCCATCTGGGTCGTTCAAATAAAGTATTGGGTTTTCGCCACTACTAAATTGTACCCCCTGGTGAATGGAATCTAAAAAACCATTGCTCCATAATTTGGAGTATACCCCCTGTCCGTTGCCTTTCCCTTTTGATAATAATACGGTAAATGCAGGCAGATTTTTATTCTCGCTGCCCAGACCATAACTTACCCATGAGCCCATGCTTGGACGGTTACCCTGCTGTGCTCCGGTTTGAAAAAAAGTAAGCGCCGGATCATGGTTAATGGCATCTGTGTTCATTGACCTGATGATGCAGATATCATCGGCAATTTTACCTATGTGCGGGAACAGGTCACTCACATAAGCACCGGATTCACCGTATTGTTTAAAATCATAATAAGAACCAACCAGCGGAAAGGAAGCCTGTTTGGCTGTCATCCCGGTAAGGATCTGGTTGCCCCGAACAGATGCAGGCAGTTCCTGTCCCATCATATCACGCAGCTTGGGTTTATAATCAAACGATTCCAATTGCGATGGCGCACCATCCTGAAATAGGTAGATCACCCTTTTTGCTTTAGGCGCAAAATTAGGTATGCCCGGAATAAAATCAGCCTCACTTTCGCCACCATTGCCACTAAAAAGATCTGGAATAAGCAAAGAGCCCAGGGCAACACTACCTATACCTAAACTAAGCCGGGAAAGGAACCTGCGCCTGTTAATATTTAACCGGCTTTCTAAAAAATCTTTTTCCATAGCTCTTAAGTTTTGGTTATTGCTTCTTCTAAATTATAAATGGTATCAACCACCTTCATCATAGCGGCCAGTGTTATTTTATCCGGGTTAGCAGGCAGCGGGTATTCACCAACACTCAGCAACTTTTCCGCATCAGCTTTTTTTATTGTTTTGAGACCGTCGTTATAATAAGCAGTTAATATAGTCAGCTCATTTTCTTGTGGATGGCGGCACATAATGAGCCTGAAAGCCTTAATGATCTTATCTTTAGCCACGCTGTTATCCTGTAATAACCGGGCGGCCAATACACGGGAAGCTTCCAACACGGTTGGATCGTTCAGCATCACAAGTGCTTGTAGTGGTGTATTGGTACGTAAACGCTTCACTTCGCACTGGTCGCGGTTGCTGGCATCAAAAATACCCAATGAAGCAGGCGGTACAGTACGTTTAATAAGGGTATACATGCCCCTTCGGTAAAGGTTGGGGCCATGCACCTGTTTATAATTGGCCAATAAACCACGGCCCGATGTGGCGTTTTCCCAAAGACCTGGTGGCTGATACGGATTAACACTTGGGCCGCCAATAGTACGGGTTAACAGACCGCTGCTGGCCAGTACCAGATCGCGTACAAACTCTGCGGGCAAGCGATAACGTGGCCCGCGCGACAGGTATGTATTTTCAGGATCTGTTTTTGCTTTTTCGGGTGTGAGGATTGCCGATTGACGGTAGGTGGCCGACATTACAATCTGTTTCACCAGCCGTTTTATATCCCATCCATGTTCCCTGAAATCAACTGCAAGCCAATCCAGCAGTTCAGGATGTGACGGCAGATCGCCTTGCATGCCAAAATCGCCCGAACTTTTTACGATGCCTTTACCAAAAAACTCCTGCCAGGTTTGGTTCACAAATACCCGGGCAGTAAGCGGGTTGTTTTTATTAAACAGCCACCCGGCAAGGCCAAGTCTATTTTTAGGATAGTTGCTGGTAAAAGGCAAAATGGATTTGGGAGTTCCGGGTTCAACCTCATCACCATGCGCATCATAGTTACCGCGCTTCAGGATGTATGTTGGGCGTACTTTATCACTATCGCCCATTATGGATACGATGAGCTTTGCGGTGTCCTGCTTATTTATAAAATTTAACACCTTTTTTACATCCTCATTGCTGATCTGCATCATTGGCTTCTTAGCATAGGTTTCAGGGCCCCCAACGGTCGATTCGATACCTACCTCCTTTACGTTGTTAAAAAAGGAATACATCTGGTAATATTCTTTTTGCGAAAAAGGGTCGTACTTATGATCATGGCAATGGGCGCACTCCAGCGTAACACCCAGTAATGCCTTGCCGAAGGTATTGGTACGATCGGTTACGTAACTTACCCGGTATTCCTCATCAATTACGCCACCTTCTTCGGTTATTTTATGGTTACGGTTAAAGCCTGTTGCCAGCAACTGTTCTTTGGTAAAATTTGGCATCAGATCGCCGGCCAATTGCCAGGTTATAAATTTATCGTAAGGTAAATTTTCATTAAAGGCATGTATTACCCAATCGCGCCAGGGCCACTGGCTGCGGTAATTATCATCCTGGAAACCGTGCGAATCGGCATAGCGGGCAACATCCATCCAGTGCAGGGCCATTTTTTCGCCATACTGTGGGCTTTGCATAAGTTGGTCAACCGCTTTTTGATAAGCACCGGGGCTTTTATCAGCCAAAAACGTATCCATCATTTGCAGGCTGGGTGGCAAGCCGGTGAGGTCAAGCGATACGCGCTTAAGCAGGCGCTCCTTATCGGCCTCAAGGTTTGGCTCGATTCCTTTTTGCTCCAACTTTTGCAGTATAAAATTATCTATCTGATTTTTGGGCCATGCGGTATTTTCCACTGTGGGGACAGGCATTGATTTTGGAGGAATAAATGCCCAGTGTTTTTCATATTTAGCTCCTTGTTTTATCCATTTTTTTATCAGCTCAACCTCATATGACGATAATCTTTTCAGATTTGAGGCAGGTGGCGGCATCATCTCGGCAGTGTCCTGGGTTGAAATGCGCCGGTAAACCTCCGACTGATCAGGCTTGCCGGGAACCAGCGCATGAGCCTGTGGGTTATTTTTTAAGACATTATAGGCGCTTTCGGGCATATCAAGCCTCAAACCAGCCTCTCTTTTACTGGCATCGGGGCCATGACATTTATAGCATTTATCAGAAAGAATTGGTCTGATATTAAAATTATAACTTATTATATCCGGTATCTGTTCTTCCGTGCTTTGGCTTGATCCGGAACGGGTACAAGCATAGAACATGCACAAAACACAGCCTGCGCACACAATTGATAAAAAATACAGCTTCCGATTCATAATTAATTTGGCAGTAAGGAGCAGTAAAATAATAAATCACTATCTGGTCACCCTAACCAAACAGGATCAACTAATCAAATTCACCCACTCAATCATTAGTATATATATACCAACATATTCAAGTTTTAGGTATTAGGATATTCTTTCTGTGATGAAAAAACACCGTATTTATAACTGGTTTATTGCAAAAAAGCTTTTAACTTCTGTTTATAATTAAATCAAATTTACTAAAAAGTACACTATTTAACATGGCTCCGTTGTCAATATCTCTTTTTGTAGCTAATACCTAAATATCAGTTCAATTACAGGCCACCTTAAACTCCTTTTTTTTGCAAAAGATCGTATGTGGTAATTTAGCATAATTATTAAAAGAGAGGTAACATTAATGCAAAAAAAACAAAATAACTATCTTCCTTAATGGTATTTATTTCCGGTTATTTTCATTTTATTAGCATTTGCCATTCCTCAGTCAGGTAACATTTTAGATAGCTTATTGCTTAAGCAGTGGCTATCTTTTTTTAATAATTATATTTAGCCTATAAAATACATCATGAGAAAATTAATATTGCTTTTAATAACATTAAGCAGTTGTACTTACGCTTTTGCGCAATCACCGGTCATTATTCAAAAAGACGCGCAAATTGAGAAAATGGTAAGTGAGGTATCTGCCGATTCATTACACGCTAATATTATTAAACTGGTAAGCTTTGGCACACGCAATACATTAAGCGCTACTACTAACCCAAAAAGAGGGATTGGTGCAGCCCGTAATTGGATCCTGAGCAGATTTAACGCTTTCGCAAAATCATCAGGCGGCAGGTTAACTGCCAAGCTGGATACCAATAACTATCACCCCGATGGTAAAAGAATTGATGTGCCGGTTGTATTAACCAATGTAGTGGCTACCCTGAAAGGTACAGATCCGAATGATCATCGCATATTTGTAATAAGCGGTCACATGGATAATATGCGCACCAACGTGATGGACAGGGAAGGCGATGCACCTGGCGCTAATGACGATGGTAGCGGGTCAGCAGCTGTTTTAGAATGCGCGAGGATCATGAGTAAGCAAACATTCCCGGCCACAATTATATTTGTTACCGTTTGCGGCGAAGAACAAGGCTTGCTTGGTTCTGGCTTTATGGCTGCAAATGCAAAAAAGAACAACTGGGATATTGAGGCTGTTTTAAATAATGATATCATAGGCAGCAATAACAGCAACGAAACCAACATCATTGAGAATACAAAGATCAGGGTATTTAGCGAAGGTTTACCAACTTTTGAACTTGATGATAAAAAAGCGGCAGCCATACGCTTTATGGGGTTAGAAAATGATGGAGCTTCCCGGCAGTTAGCACGTTACGTTAAAGAAACAGGTGAGCGTTATGTTGATAACCTGGAGGTATCTATGGTTTACCGGCCTGATCGATTTGGGCGCGGGGGCGATCACGGGCCTTATCAGCAAAATGGATACGCCGCCGTACGTTTAACCGAAATGAATGAGAACTTTTATCACCAGCACCAAAATGTGCGTACAGAAAATGGAATAAGCTATGGAGATTTACCGGAGTATATGGATTTTGAGTACTTACGTAAAAATACAGCCCTGAACTTATCTAATCTAGCTAATTTGGCAAAAGCACCATCCATGCCTCAAACCGTTTCTTTGGTTATGGAAGGTCAGGGCAACTCAACCAGTATAAACTGGAAGGCCCCTGCTACTGGAAGGGTAAAAGGCTATTATGTTATGATGAGGGAAACAACAAGCCCGGTATGGCAAAAAAAGTTTTTTACAACAGCTAACGAGATAAAGTTACCTTACTCTAAGGATAATTATTTTTTTGCTGTGCAATCTGTTAGTGATGGCGGCAACGAAAGCTTACCTGTGGTTCCTTCCGTATTAAGAAGACCACGCCCGGCAACAGCCACTACAAATCAAAAGAGCAATTAACTTTAAAACGTTATCGGTTTTCAGCTTAAACACATTCCTTAGCCGGTGCCCATATGGCACCCGTATACAGGAAACAGCATATTAATAATAAAGTATAGGTATAAAAATTTACTGCGTTAATTATAAGTTACATCATGCTTTTTACACATCAGTTCAAACTATTTGCGGGGCTTGTCTGCATCGCGTTCTCGTTTTCTGCAGCGGCACAGGAAAAAGGATCCGCTTCTAACCCGCATGTATTAAATGCCTCTCCCACTACGGTGGTATGGGGTAGTTACTGGTCAGAGATGCCCCCGGTACTCCACATTCGGTCAGGCGATTACGTGAAGGTACACACCCTGCTTACCTCCAACCCTGAAAGGCTGGAAGCAGCAGGTCTTCCTCCAAATCAGGTTGAAAAAGAATTGCGTGATGTGCAAACCGTTAAAGACCGCGGCCCCGGTGGGCATGTGCTCACAGGCCCCATTTATATTGAGGGCGCCGAACCAGGCGATGTGCTGGAGGTACGCTTTCATTCCATTGAACTGGCCATACCTTACGGATACAATGCCATCGGTCAAAACGGTTTTTTATCTGACGAAATTTTTGACCGGAAAATGAAGCTGATTACTCTTGATAAGAAAAAAATGACCGGGCATTTTGCTGATGGCATTGATATTCCGTTACATCCGTTTTTTGGAAGCGTTGGTGTAGCACCACCCAAAGAAGCTGGCCGTTGGAACAGTGCTCCGCCATGGATTCATGGAGGCAATCTGGACAACAAAGAACTGGTAGCAGGCTCATCGCTTTTTATTCCTGTACATGTAAAAGGCGCGCTTTTTGAAATAGGTGATGGTCATGCCGCCCAGGGTAATGGAGAAGTAGACATTACTGCTATTGAAACCTCACTGATAGGCAATCTGGAATTTATTGTACACAAAGGCCAAACGCTGCACTGGCCAAGGGCCGAAACCGCAACACATGTTATTACAATGGGATGTGACAGGGACTTAAACGCTGCCACACATATTGCATTACGCGAAATGATCAGCTATCTGATGGAAGAAAAGAAGCTATCACAAGCAGACGCTTACATGCTTTGCAGTGTGGCAGTAGATATGGACATTACACAACTGGTTGACGGTAATGTTGGTGTACATGCCATGCTACCGAAAGCTATCTTCACAAAGAAGTGATGAATTATAGCCGGCTGCCTGCCTGTAAATTTGAACAGCATAGGTGGCCGGCTTGCTTACAAATCGCGGTTAGTTTTTAACTCCTATTCTTACCAGGTTTTGCTGGATCATTTGAGATACTTCAAAAAAGGTGCTTAACTTTTGCTGTTCTATGCCAGCCTCTGCCAGCTGATTGATCTTTTGAATGGTTACCTCAATATGCGGTATGGAGGTTAAAGCCGACGGGGAAAGAGAAACATAATGTTGTCTCCTGTCGTTGGGGTTTATTTTTATTTGCACAAGTCCGCGCTTTTCAAGATCAAAAACAATTACCGCTGTGCGTGATTTATCAATCTGTAATAACTCTGTCAATTTATTTTGCGTCACCGGTGTTTCCTGGGTGGCCAATACCATCAATACTTCAAAGTGATGATCCAGTTTAAAAACGGACAGTTCTTTTGAAAGCATTTTATTATATAAATAATTAATCTTTCTTAATCTATGTGATATTAATTGAACACTTTCCATAAACTTTAATTTTAATATTACTGCTTTTTATCCTCTTTATCCTTTTCATGTTCATCCCGCGATGCTTTATTCTCGGCATGAGCCAGCATGATATCATATTCCAGTTCGGGATCAATATTTTGCTCCTCAACTCTTTTGGCTTTTTCCATCAACTCTTCATGGTGTTCTTGTAGCCAGGCTAATTGTTTTTTACCGTATGAGAAGCGAGTGAATAAAACAAAAAGAACCGGCACTATGAATATAGATATGGTTGAGGAAGCTATCATCCCCCCTAAAACGGTTACACCTATAGTGTTTCTTGAAGCTGCTCCTGCCCCGGTTGCCAGGGCAAGCGGCAGCACGCCCAGGATGAAAGCCAATGAGGTCATAATAATTGGCCTTAAACGTAATCTAACTGCCTCGAGCGTTGATTTGATCAACTCTTCACCCCGGTCAACCCTGATCTTGGCAAATTCAACTATAAGGATGGCATTTTTGGCAGATAAGCCAATCAGCGTGATCAACCCTATCTGCGCGTATACATTATTGGTAAGCTGCGGAACGCTTGTAAGGGCAACTATGGCCCCAAAGGCACTGATAGGTACTGCCAGCATTACAGAAAACGGCACCGACCAGCTTTCGTACAATGCAGCCAGAAAAAGAAACACGAAAACTATACAGAACAGGAATATATATATAGTAATTGACCCCGCTTTTATTTCCTCATAGCTCAGTCCCGAAAATTCATAAGTATAACCCCGCGGCAATACTTTTGCAGCCAATGCTTTTAAAGCATCCAATGACTGACCGCTACTGTAGCCTTCAGGTATGGCACCGTCAACCTCTGCCGAACGGAATATATTAAAATGCGAAATAAGCGGGGCAGCAACCGTAGGCTTGTAATTAATAATACTACCCAGTGGCACCATATTACCTGCCTGGTTTCGCACATAATATTTATTCATATTGCTTATCAACGCCCTATAAGCAGTATCAGCCTGAATAACTACGTGGTATGTACGGTTATATAAGGTAAAGTTATTTACAAACAGGCTACCCATATAGGCCTGCATGGTTGAAAATACATCAGAGATATTTACCCCAAGTTTTTGGCATTTCTCCCTATTAACAGTAAGCTCAAAGCTTGGTGTATGTGCCGAAAAATAACTGAAGGAGGTGGATATAGCCGGTATTTTTTTTGCTTCGGCCACAAATTTCTGAACCGTTTTTTCAAACGCATGCACATCGTCTGTTGAACTACCTACCTCAATTTGCATACTAAAACCGGCAGCAAGACCAATACCCCTAATTGGCGGCGGCTGAATTACTACCACATTAGCATTTTTTATTCCGGCTTTGGCAATTCGTTTTTTTATGGCTGTGGTTATACCAGCCACCTGTGTTTCTGGTGTGGTACGGTCATCCCACGGCGTTAGCATACAAAACATGGAACCATTATTTGAATTTGCTCCGCCGTTTAAAATATTAAAACCTGATATAGCCGTATAATGCAGTATTCCCGGAGTGGAACCTACTATCTTCATCAACTTTTCCATAACGTTAACCGATTGTGTTGTTGATGAAGCTTCGGGTAATTGGTAGGTTACAAAAAGGCGTCCGCCATCCTCAGACGGAACAAAGCCCGATGGTTTGGATTTAAATAAAAGGATGGTCCCTACACAAATACACACCAGTATAATTACTATGAACTTAGCATTCTTTATACTTCTTTTTACGCCATTGGAGTATTTAAAAGTAACCCGGTCAAACCAACCGTTAAAACGATAAAAAAACTTATCCAGCCAGTTGGATGATTTTTTGTTTAAATGGCTTGGTCTTAAAAGCAATGTGCATAAAGCTGGAGTTAATGATAATGCAGTAAATGCCGATATGATTACAGAGATGGCAATGGTTATGGCAAACTGCTGGTATAACCTTCCTACAATGCCGGGAATAAAACCAACCGGTACAAATACCGAAGCCAGAATAAGCGCGATGGCTACAACCGGTGCAGAAATTTCTTTCATGGCATGATAAGTAGCCTCCTTGGGCGACATTCCCTTTTCATCAATATAATGCTGCACCGCCTCAACCACAATAATGGCATCATCTACCACAATTCCTATGGCCAGCACAAAACCAAACATGGTAAGGGTATTTATGGTAAACCCTAAGGGGATGAAAAAACAAAAAGTGGATAAAAGGGAAACCGGAATAGCTAAAATAGGGATCAATGACGAGCGCCAATTTTGCAGAAATAGAAATACTACAATAGCAACCAGGCCCAACGCTTTTAACAAAGTACCGATCACCTCTTGCATGGAAACCTTAATAATGGTTACTGATTCAAAAGGAACGGTGTAGTCAACATCAGCAGGGAATGATTTTTTAAGTTTAGCCAATTCGGCATATACATTTTCGGCAGTCTGCAGCGCATTACTTCCCGGCGATTGGTAAACCTGTATCGTAGAGCACCTGTTACCATCGGCAAAAGCATTGCTTGAAAAGGTAAACTTACCCAACTCTATCCGCGCTACATCTTTTAAATAAACCAGTTGGCCAGTTGATGGAATAGTTTTTACGATCACTTTTTCATACTCAGGCACTTTGTTGATCATACCGTTCACCAGTATACCTATCTCGTGTGATTGCGATGATTTTTGAGGCGGTGCTCCTGCAGAACCTGCAGCCACGTATACATTTTGGGCATCTAAAGCAGCTGAAACATCTGCAGGAGTTAAATGATACGATGCCATTTTTTCGGGGTTCATCCAAATGCGCATACTAAAATTATCCGTACGTGCACTTACATCACCTACTCCCGGCACACGTAATATGGCATCCTGAATAAACGTAGAGGTGTAATTATCAAGAAATGTTATATTATGCGTTTTTTTTGGCGAATAAATAGCAATCAGCATCAGCTGATCGGGATTACTTGCCCGTACGGTTAATCCTAATTTGCTCACTACCGCGGGGAGTATCGGCTTGGCTATTCCTACCCGGTTCTGCACATTAAGCGCGGCTATTTGTACATTGGTACCAATATTGAAAGTTATCCTCATACCAATACCACCACTATTGGTATTGGTACTTTGCATGTATTCCATACCCGGTGTACCATTAACTTGTTCCTCTATAGGAATGGCTACAGTTTGCTCAACGGTTTCGGCATCAGCCCCCGTATATGACCCATTAACCGATACACTTGGAGGCGATATATTAGGATATTGATCTACCGATAAATTGAAAAGGCAAATAGTACCCGCAATCATTAAAACTATGGATATAACGATTGCAGTTACAGGCCTTTTTATAAATGTATTCGCAATCATATATGATCTGGTTTACTTAAATCGCGTGATTTTGCGATTTCGTATTCTAATTCAGGGTCAATATTTTGTGCCTCTACTTTTCTGGCTTTTTCCATCAACTCTTCATGATGCTCTTTTAGGTACTCCAAACGGGCCTTACCGTATGACAAGCGCGTAATTACTACGTATAGCACAGGGACAACAAATATGGCAATGGTGGAAGCCGCGAACATCCCTCCAAGAACGGTATAACCTATTGTTCTTCGGGATACGGCACCTGCACCTGTTGCTAAAACAAGAGGCAATACACCTAAAATAAACGCGAGTGATGTCATGATAATTGGGCGTAAACGAAGGCTTACCGCATCTAACGTTGATTGTAAAAGATCTTCTCCCCTGTCAACACGTACTTTGGCAAACTCCACAATCAGGATGGCGTTTTTAGCTGCAAGCCCTATTAGTGTGATTAAACCAATTTGCGCATAAACATTGTTTGTAAGATCGGGAACCAACAATAATGCTAATATGGCACCGAACGCGCCAATAGGCACCGCAAGCAATACTGAAAAAGGCACCGACCAGCTTTCATACAACGCCGCCAGGAAAAGAAATACAAAAGTTATAGAGAATATGAAGATATATATAGTAGTTGAACCGGCTTTTTGTTCTTCATAACTTAGGCCTGAAAACTCATAGGTATAACCCTCCGGCAGCTTTTCGGCTGCTAATTTTTGCAGGGCAGCTAATGCCTGGCTGCTGCTGTAACCCGGGGCATTTGATCCGTCAATTTCAGCAGTTCTGAAAATATTAAAATGCGATATCAACGGTGCGGCTTCTGTTGGCTTATTGCTGATCAGGGTTCCAAGCGGTACCATAGTACCCACCTGATTACGCACATAGTACTTATCCATGTCAGATACATTTGTACGGAATGCAGTATCTGCCTGTACCACTACGTGAAAGGTACGGTTATAGGTTGTAAAATCATTAATGTACAAACTACCCATGTAGGCCTGTATGGTAGTGAATACGTCGGCTATGTTAACGCCAAGTTTCTCGCATTTTTCACGGTCGACGGTTAAATTAACATTCGGGGTATGCGCTGTAAAATAACTGTTGGCCTTAGCTATCCCAGGCGTTTTGTTAGCCTCTGCTACAAAATCATTTACTACTTTTTCAAATGCATGCACATCATCTGTTGTACTGCGCTGTTCAATTTGCATGCTGAAACCTACAGTTGTACCTACACCCGGTAATGGTGACGGCTGCACCACCTGTACATTGGCATTATTAATACCGGCATCAGCAATACGCTTTTTCAATACACCAATAATTCCGGGCACTTGTTCGCTTGATTTGGTGCGATCATCCCATGGGGCCAACTGGCAATAAATGGTACCGCTATTGGAGTTACTTGCATTGGTAACCACATTAAGGCCTGATAGTGCCGCATAATGGGCAACACCGGGCGTTGTCCCAATTACATGCATCAGCTTTGACATGGCATCAACCGAAGCAGCAGTTGATGAGGCCGGAGGTAACTGGAAAGTAACATACAGGTTTCCATCATCTTCAGACGGTATAAACCCCGATGGTTTTCCCTGAAACATAAAGTAAGTACCTATACAAATACATAGTAACAGGATCAGTATGTATCTTGAACCCTGGATGCTCTTTTTTACACCACGAGTATATTTGGCCGTAACCCGGTCAAACCAGGCATTGAATTTATTAAACCATTTATTTAATCCTGTATTCTGTTTGCTTGGGTCTGTAGGTTTTAATAATAAAGTACAAAGCGCAGGAGTTAATGACAATGCTATAAATGCTGATATCATTACAGATATAGCTATAGTGATAGCAAACTGCTGGTATAAACGTCCCACTATACCCGGAATAAAACCAACCGGAACAAACACAGCTGCCAGAATGAGTGCGATAGCCACAACCGGCGCCGATATATCTTTCATGGCCTGATAGGTAGCTTCCTTGGGCGACATCTTATCATGGTCGATATAATGCTGTACTGCTTCTACAACAATAATGGCGTCATCTACCACAATACCGATGGCCAGCACAAAACCAAACATAGTTAGCGTATTAATGGTAAAGCCCAGGGGGATAAAAAAGCAGAATGTACCAAAAATAGATACCGGAATTGCAAGAACAGGTATCAACGTAGAACGCCAGTTTTGCAGAAAAAGGAACACCACAACTGCCACTAAACCTAATGTTTTTAACAACGTTCCAACAACATCCTGCATAGACACCTTCACAACCGTAACCGATTCAAATGGAACGCTGTATTCCACATCGGCAGGGAAAGTTTGTTTTAGCTTAGCCAATGCATCATAAATTCCCTTAGCTGTTTCGAGTGCGTTGCTGCCAGGCGCCTGATAAATTTGCAGGTATGACGCCCTGTGACCATCAACAAAAGAGTTACTTGAGAAAGTAAATTTACCCAGCTCAACCCTCGCTACATCTTTCAGGTAAACCAGCTCTCCGGTTTTAGGAATAGTTTTAACAATAATATTTTCAAACTCAGATACTTTGCTCAACCTTCCGTTTACCAAAATGCCTAACTCATAGGTTTGACTGGACGACTGCGGAGGTACACCAGCCGTTCCGGCCGCAACCTGTACGTTTTGCGCATTAAGAGCAGCAATAACATCGGCAGGGGTTAAACTGTATGATGCCATTTTCTCCGGATTCATCCATATACGCATACTAAAATCATCAGTAAACCTATTAATAGTTCCTACACCTGGTACACGTGATAAAGCATCCTGAATAAAAATATTGGTGTAGTTATCCAAAAAAGTAACATTATGCGTGTTTTTGGGTGCATATATGGCAACCATCATCAGCATACTTGGATTTACCGCTCTAACGGTTAACCCCAAACGGCTTACCACTGCCGGCAACAAGGGGGTGGCAATACTCACCCGATTTTGCACATCAAGCGCGGCAACATCAATATCGGTACCAATTTTAAAGGTTACATTCATTGACATCAGCCCGTTATTGGTACTGTTACTTTGCATGTATTCCATGCCGGGGGTACCATTTACCTGCTCTTCAATAGGCGTGGCTACTGTTTGTTCAACCGTTTGCGCATCAGCTCCTGTAAACTGGCCGTTTACCTGTACAATTGGCGGGGTAATATCAGGGTATTGATCTATCGGCAAAAGCAGGATACATACTGTACCGGTAATTACCAGTACAATAGATATAACTATAGCCGTTATGGGTCTTTTAATGAAGGTATTAGCTATCATATATAATCATTCATCTTAACACAGAAGCGCCTGTGTAATCATTTATTATCCGCGGCCGCCTTTACCACCTGCTGATGGACCCACTTTGTTTGCTGTAGTAATTTGTGAACCATCATGAAGCAGCTGTACACCATCGGTCACTATCCTGTCGCCAGGGTTTACACCACTTTTTATAATTACGTTTGGCCCTATCGTTTGTCCAACCTGTACCTTTTTTTGAAATGCCAGCATCTTATGTTTTATTCTTCCGGTATCTGTTTGTGCTTTGGGGTTATTGATCACGCTATCTTTCGCAACAAATACAAAATATTCGCCCATTTGCTCCACAACCGCTTTATTTGGCAATACCATTTGAGGTGTGGTTTCTTCATTGTGCACCCTTACCACACAACTCATTCCTACTCTTAAATTGTTTTTAGGATTCGGGAATACAAGCCGGATCCTGATGGCTCCTGTTTGCGAATCAACGGCACGGTCAATCACCGAGATCTTTCCGGTGTAAGGGTACAGCGTATTATCAGGCAGTAAAATGGTAAATAACGAATCGGTTACCGGTTTGCCGCTCTGAAGCTTTTCAAAATGAGACAATTGCTTTTCATTGATGATAAAATCAACCGCGATAGGATCATTGGTTGAAATAGTATTTAATACTGTTGAACCCGCGGTAACCACATCACCCAGCTTTACCTGGCTAAATCCAATGGTTCCGTCAAACGGAGCAGTTACAATAGCATAATTTAAATTAGTTTTCGCCGTCTTAACAGTTTCTTCGGCCGATTTAACAGCGCTCTTTGAATTTTGCAGTGTGATGATGGCATGATCATACAACTGCTTGGCAACTGCATTATATGTATTCAGATATTCATAGCGGTCAGCATCCTGTTGGGCCTGTGCAAGGTTGCCCTCTGCTACCCTTTGATTAGCAACTGCAGCATCATAGTTGTCGCGATAAATACGCTCATCTATCTCATATAATTTCTGTCCTTTTTTAACGTACGTGCCTTCCGTAAAAAATATATTCGTAATTGCACCCTGTATTTGCGGCAGCAGGCTAACCTGGCTCAACGCCGCGGTTGTTGACGGATATTTGTCATAGTATAAAACGTTTCGCGTTTTTAACTTTAATAAACTAACAGGTACCTCAGGATTTGATGGCGGTTGCTTTTTTGTACAAGCCATTACGGCCACGCAACTAATTAAAACGGTACTTAAAATTACTCTATTCATAGAGGCATGTTTTTATTTGATATATTAATAAGAAATACTTCCCATAGCTTTTTGCAGGTCTACTTTACTGGAAAGCACCTGGAATAACGCGTTTAAATAGCTTATTTCGGAAGTAATTAAGTTAGATTCGGCAGTAATTACATTTAAATAGGGAACTATGCCCTGCTTGTATTGTAAGGTCACAACAAAATAAACCCGCCTGGCCATAGCTACATTTTTTTGCAGCAGCTGCAGGTTATAAAAATTGCCTTTGTAACTGGCTAAAGCTGTTGTATATTCTTTATTGATTTGTAGCTTTAGGTCTGCTTCATCCCACCCTATCAGCTGTTGCTGCAATTTGGCCTTTTGTAAATTATGCAGTCTTGAAAAACCTGTAAAAATTGGTATATTAAACGACAGACCTACTAATGAGCTCGGGTAGGAGTTTGATAACAGGTTTGAAAATCTGTTATTTTCATAGGCCAAGTTATAATTGTAAAACGCGGATACTGTTGGTAAAAACGAGGTCCTGTAATAATTTACAAGCTGCCCTTGCAGGTCTTTATTTGTTTTAATTTGCTGGAACTCAATTCGCTTTTCATACTGTAACTGCTGTGTGGTATCTATATAGATACCTTTTATCATTTGTACGGTATCAAAGCTTACATTAAACTCTTTTTCGGGCGAAAAGCCCATTAGTTGCTTTAAAGCAGCATATTGCGGAACCACATTTTCATTAGCCTGTTTTAACTGGGCCTTTGAGTTATTTAAGGTGATGGCTGCCTGTTCATAATCTGTTTCGTCAACAATACCACCTTTATATTGGTGATAAGCATCTCTTAGATTTTTGCCCAGGCGGGTGGTATCTTCTTTCAGTACATTAATTTGTTCGAGTGTGAGCAATACATTATAAAACGATTTACTTACTGTAGAAACCAGAAATATTTTAGTACTGTCTGTAACCAGTTGCGCTTGTTTCAAAAAAACAGGAGCACTTTTAGCGGCATATAACAAACTGGGGTTAAATAATGCCTGTGTAACCGATACGCCCGGTATAAAAGTATTGGTGTATTGCCCTCTTGACGCGCCCGTGGAGGTTCCACCGGGTGTTACTGTGCCGCCGGTTGTAATAGCCGCCGAGCTATTGGAGGTTTGGATGTAATGGATCAGATCACCGGAGGCACTGGCCTGCGGGAGCCAGCCAGCCAAATTGATGGCATTGGTAGCTTTGGCAACTGATACATTGATCAATGCTTTATTTAATGCAGGTTGATGCTGCATAGCATAATCAATACATTGCTGAAGTGTTAAGAATTGACCAGAACTATCTTGCCCTGCACCATGCGGATTCAGGGGAATGATCAGGATATTCTTGCTGGTATCCGGCTGAACAACCGGTGGTAAATTGTTTGAGTGATTATTTTGAGCCCGGGCAAACACCGGTAAACAAAACAATGTAGAAATAAATAAAAAAACGCGACTCCTGTCCATACTAAAACATGTTCATCACCCTCCAAAAAAATGAAGATGATATTAGTTAAAAAACCAATAAATGATTCGGTTAATGTAAGTGCCCGGGCATCCTTAAAAGGATGAATTTCCGGTTATGTTAGCAGGGTGAGCGAAAGTGATAAAAACCTTTATTATTACATTATTATTCAGGTAACATTTTTGTTAGCGGTATAAACAGTAAGGTAACTGAACAATATTGTTACAAGTTTTGCATAGTAGAGCCTTCCGGAACGTACAATCAGTATCCGGTTCATTCATTATAGAAAAAATTACATAGGGCAGCTAAAATTTAGCTACCCTATGTAATTTTAATGTTTGCCATTATAATTATAATATAATTATTTAGCAAGCGATCTGATCCAGAGCGCAATTTTGCGGGCTTCCTGCACAGGCACCTGTGGCATTGGCGGCATCGGGGTTGAATAGTCGGGCCAGTGTTCGGGTTTTGGGTTACGGATCAGTTGTATCAGCTCGTTTACACTGTATTTACGCTTAGCCACATCAGTATAAGCCGGGCCAACCTGGCGCTTATTCACGTTATGGCACGATAAGCAGGTATTTTTTGCCAGCAGCAGCTTAACTTCCTCAAATTTTGGAATTGCGTTATCTGCAACAGCTACTTTCGAAACAGAAGCCACTGTTTTGGCTGATGAACCTTTTTTAATATTAGCGGATTTAGTTACTTTTTTTGAATTAACTGTGCTTACCTCTGCCATCGACAATTTTTGGCCTTCGGGAATATTATTCAAAGTATAATAAGCTATAGGATGCACCAGGTTAAAATAGTTTTCTTTATTGCGGATGCCACTAAGTGTAATGGTATGTATATAATACCTGCGCAAATTATTGACGATCAACCTGGCTTTTAAACCATCTTCTGATACTTTAACACCTGTTATCGGGCATTTTGCAGTATTTACCGGCGGGCTTCCGTACACACCATGGTACTTATAGATATAACTTTCTACCGAATACGATGCGATATCCGCAGCTACTTTTTTATCAACCGGTTTGGTAAACTCAATCTCAAACCCATCGGGCATGGCACGTATGGCCCTCATTTCAAACGGAACTTTGTTATTCCACACCAGGCGCTGCAGTCCCATGGTCGCTTCGCCGGCAGATCCCCATCCACGATTGGTTTCCCCTGTTGCCAGTGAACCATCGGGCAGCCAGGCCAAACGTACAATTCCCGACTGAAAACCGCTTCTGAAAGCCCAGGCAGCACCCTGGTATTCGCCGTTAACCTTCTCTAAAAAAATACGGTCAACCATACTTTGGCCCTGGTCGCACACCAATAACTGGCCTGCAAACGGCCCGAAAGCCCCTTCAGGTATTTTCACAATTTCGGAGTTGGATATACCCAATATGCCATGCGGCAACCAAACAGCGGGTAATTGCAGTTCGGGAATTTCCTTTTTAGCTTCAAATTCAGTTTTAAACTTTTCATTCACCACATCCTGCGGTTTTACAGGCTGCCCGGCCTTATCAAACTCCAGCCGCGGATTGTTTTTCGCAAAAAACTGTTCGGCTGTAAGCTTTAATGGCGAGTTTGGCAAATTCGTCCACACCAGGCTTGACGGATGGCCCATAAAGGCACCCTTTTTAACCTGCATGATACTGCCTGAACCAACCCAGTCACCCTGGTTATCGCTGTACCAGAGTTCACCATCAATCATACTGATACCACAGGGCGACCGCATACCTGCCGCCCAGGGGGTAACGGTGCCATCTTCTTTAATATTCAACGTCCATCCTCTCCAGGGCACAAAACTTTTAGGGTGCCACCAATCCGGCGGAAAGCCGAGGTTTAACGTAACAAAAAAGGAGCCATCGGGGGCTATTTTAGGCCCAAAGCTGTATTCATGGTAATTACCGGATAATGGCCATGCATAAATGGTTTCAAAAACATCGGCCTTGCCATCCATATTGGTATCAACCAGTTTGGTGAGCTCGCCGCGTTGCACAACATATAAGGCGCCGTCCTTATAGGCAGCTCCCAACACCTCATGAAGTCCCGACGCGAACTTGCGAAAATAAGGATGCTGACTGGTTGGGTTCTCCACTATAAAAATATCGCCACGACGCGTTGTTACGGCAAGACTACCGTTTGGTAAGGTACACAAACCGCCCACCTCCAGTATAGTACCTTCGGGAGCAGGTATCTTCATGATCTTAAAATAATCATCCTCTTTTGCTGATTCGGCCTGAGCATAAATTTTTTGACTGCCCGCTAACAGGATAGCAACGCTTAGTATAATTAACGAAAACCTGTTTATCATTTGTTTTAATGTATAATTCATGACTAAGGCGGCTTAAAAAATGATAGAATAGGTTAATTTCTTTTGGATCGGGATAATCAATTCCTGCCTGCCGCCTACGTTACGGATCAGCGGTTTTGCATCGCCGGCATCATCTATCCGGATATAATAGGATTTATTATCAACTGTGTACAACCCATTTTTAAGCAGCTCAATGGTATTACCATCGGCCAGGTGCATAAATAAGTTATCCGCGGGGTTCTGCACCGTTACTTCCCGATGAATCCCCTGCCCTTCTGGTAAAACCGTACTGGCATCATTAACCAACGAACCATAGATCATGTATCGGAAAGCCGGTCTGTCGTTTCCATCTAAAATATATCCTTTCGGTTTATAACCCGTACCAACGGTATCAGCAGCCCAGCCGGCTTGCGTATTGGTTAGTTTTTCAATGGCAGGAACAGGTTTACCCAAATATTGCACTGACCCTGCGGGAAGCGATGAGCCATCGCCCCTTTCATGCCACATGGGTGTGGCATCCAAAAAACCGCCGCGCCAAACCTGCACTATCATTCCTTTATCCAGATCATAGGTATAATGTACCTGTTCCGTACTACCTACATTTACGCCATGCGTTACCCTGATACCACCAGGCAAATCAGTAAAACTCCGCAGAATGGTATTGGCAGTAGCATTAATCAGAATGGGGTCAATCGGATCGTTTGAACTTACATTGGCATCGGTCAGCAAATACTCGCGAATACCCGGTCCGGCAACTATAAGCCCTAAAGCCGGTTTAGCCCAGTCGACAGTTTTGGCATAAAAAAGGTCAACTGGCAGTTCGCCAGGTTGCAGGCTTATTTTGCCAGTACCTTTGTTTTCGGCTATGGGTATCACCGTTTTCTGGCTAATACGCAGAGCACCCTTACCGCCGGGAACACTCAGTTTAAATGTATATTCACCGGCTTCTGTTATTTTGATAGTGCCGGTATAGTGCATTAAAAAATCATTCGTTAATTTCCCCTGATTTGATGACAATATCGACGCATTGCCTTCTGTAACGGGTTTTAAGTTCTTATAATCAGGTTCAGCAGCAAAACTACCTTCATATATGCTGTATTTTAAATTAGATAAGGTGGGGTTCGGTTTATCAAAACTGGTAATGCTGATATTTTTAAAGGCCACTGCGCCATGATCGCCCTGCAGGCGTAAAGGGCCCGATACGTCTTCCTTATTGTCAAAAGCCCCACGGGTTGGCCCGGACAGCTCCACATTATCCTGTATTAAAACCCCATTTAACCATAGGTACAATATTTTTGCATTGCTTGTCTTTTGTCCCTTATTATCAAAACGCGGCGCCTGGAACGAGATCCTGATGTGTTGCCATAATCCCGGCGCACGGCTAGCATTTTGTCTTGGTGCATGACCGTCATAACCTTTTTGCCCATCGGGTTTACTTTCGTCCCAGCGTTCATAAATACCACCATTATCTCCTGATTTTGGGTTTACAGTTCCCCAACTATCCAACAACTGAATTTCATAACGGCCTTGTAAATAGATGCCCGAGTTTGATCCTTTAGCCATCATATAATCAAGCTCAAGGTCAGCATCACCATAAACAGATTTGGTGTACAGATCCTTTGCCCCTTTCTTATCGGGCAGATTTACTAAGATCCCTGTGCCATCTGAAGTGCTTAATACCTCATCCTGTAGCAGGTCGGCCTGTACATTAGCTGCAAGTTTCCAGTTGGGTGATGGATCCTGAAAAAAAGAAAGATCATTTAGCGGCACGGTGGTTTGTGCCATAAGTGCCGGGCACCACATAAGGCAAGCTATCAGCGTTAAAAAGCTTTTACTGCTAAAGTTTACAGCGGGATACTTAAAAAGATACATTTGATTAGGTTATAATTTGGTTTATCAGATCAAGGGCAGCTACTTCCTGTTACAGCATTTAACATAAGTAATCCCTTAATACGACGCAAAATAGCAAATTACTCAATCGATTGCATAAATTCATTTAAAAAAAGTAAAACGCCGGGCTAATTACTTCCGCAAACTCTATGAACGGCTGTTTGGCTGGGAAACCGAAGCACTACCTATCGGTTTGCTATTAACTAAAAAATTATGTATCAATCCTTCAAATCATTCAAAAATGGTTCGGGGTCCTTCCCTTTATAGATTTCTCCCGGCCTTATATTTTCATTTTGGGGCTGGAAGTAATATACCTCTGAAATAAAAATATAGCATAGGTTATAAAGGTTAACATTTTCTTAATTGTTGATTGTTACACCCTTTTTAATTTCGGCAAACTTTCAAAATATTAACAAATAACTTTCATATGGTTTTTTTTTATTAAAATTTATTACATTAGTACTTTACAAACTTTAAATACTAATCATTTTATTTCAAAAACTAAAAGGTGTAAAAACGCTATGGCAGGATTATATCAAGAATACTGAGTTGCTTTTATGCTAAATTAACGCTGATAGAGATTTTGCCACTCAGCAATTATTAGCCTGCTTTTATAAACAGACCGACAAATTACAACCTGAATAAAAAAAGTCACGAATCAAACCAATCAATATGAAAAAACCAAACCTAAACCAAAAGAGCATTAAAGAAGTGCTGTTTAAAGATCACGCTCCCCGTTACCATACACACGGTATATTGGAGAAAACATTTTTTTTCTTAACAGTTATTTTATGTTTCTCAGCGTGCAATAAAACAGAACTGAGAAAAGCAATTGAACCCGCAACTCCAACTTCCTCTTCTTCCCCGTTACGCACATCAGCATTAACAAGTACCGATCAGATCAAAGTAATGTCGTTTAATGTCAGAGGTAATAGTGCTTCGGACCCGCAAACCATGGAACAACGGCAAGGCAATATCCGTCAAATAATTGTAGACAATACGCCTGATGTTTTTGGGTTACAAGAGTTTTCTGAAAATAATTTTGAAAACTGGTTTATGCCTCAAATGGCTACGTTAGGTTATAGCGTATATTTTAATGAATCGGCAGGGTTGGGATCTCCCAAAGTTATTTTTTATAAAACCAGCAGGTTTACTTTGCAGAGCAGTGGTACCTTTTTAATCGATCCTTTAAGAACTGGTACCTGGGTCATTTTATTAGATAATGTAAATTCCAACAAGTACTTTTTCTGTAACAGCCA
Organism: Mucilaginibacter lappiensis; assembly: GCF_050433765.1. GTDB lineage: Bacteria > Bacteroidota > Bacteroidia > Sphingobacteriales > Sphingobacteriaceae > Mucilaginibacter > Mucilaginibacter lappiensis_A. The sequence goes on from NZ_JBNPWP010000001.1 coordinate 989,345, forward strand.
TTGGTCGCCTGAAGCTAATAATAATGAAAGGATTACTAATGCGCAGGCAGTAATAACCGCGGTTCAAACCAATAATCCTGACGGATTGCCAGAGGTTGTTTTTGGCGATTTTAATTCTGCGCCAGGTACAACTCAAATTTCAAACCTGAAAAATGCACTTGGCGTGGCCGATGCACTTGGCGATAGTGATGGCGATCCAACATTTCACGGTTGGGATGCTACCGGTGATGCAAAAATTGACTGGTTAATGTGCAATAAGAGTTTTGCCTATACATCCTTCCAGGTTATCACTACAAGTTATGGTGGCTTTTGGCCATCAGACCACTGGCCTGTAATGGCAACTTTTATACCTGCAATTTTTGGTGCTCCGCATACGGATACTCATGGGTTAAGCGCAAATCCTAATACAAAATTCTTTTTTGCCGATGTAAATGGCGATGGGAAAAAAGATAAAATTTATTGGAATTCTACTTTTGACGGCGGTAAACCTCAGATTTTTCTGTCAAATGGCGATGGCACTTTTGCAACAACTGCCGTTGCACATGCTGCAGGAGCTTCGGCCCTTACCACTACCAGATATTATTACGCTGATATAGATGGTGATGGAAAAGCAGATGAGATACTATGGGACCCAACATTGAACTCAGGCAAAACAATGGTTTATTTAGCTACAGGCAGTGGTAATTTTAGCGCCACCGCAATCAACAATACGCAGGGAACCAGTGCAGGAACCACTACAACCTACTATTTTGATGATGTGAATGGCGATGGTAAAGCCGATAAAGTTTACTGGAACGGTACTGTTGATAGCGGCCATACACGTATCTACCTGGCTACAAGCGGAGGTTTTTTTAGTAATACAGTAATCTCTAATACTGATGCCGGGATGAGCACTACAGGCGGTACATTATTTTATTTTGCTGATGTAAATGGTGATGGGAAGGCGGATAAAATAATGTGGCAACCAACACTAAGCTCCGGGAAACCTATGGTTTATTTATCCAATGGTGATGGTACCTTTACCGCGTCTTCAACGTTCAGTAATTCAGGAGCCTCAAGTGCATCGGCAGGTACAACATTTTATTTTGCTGATGTAAATGGCGATGGCAGGGCAGATAAAATATATTGGAACCCCGGGAATTATTCAGGTAAAATAAAAGTTTATTACTCGCAGGCCACCAATGTGTTCGATGGCCCGGTTTATTCATTATGGGGGCTTTCAGCAAGTTCAAGTACTTATTTTTATTTTGCCGATATCAACGGCGATGGAAAACCAGATCAGATTCGCTGGAATTATGGGGAAGCCAGCGGCGCATTAAGTAATTATTTTGCAAAGTAAATCTTACAAAATAGCCTGGAGTTATTAATTAAACTAATAAATGAGTTGTAGTAAAACAGGGTGTATCATGATCTATGATACACCCTTAAACTGAATCCGAATTATTTGTATAAAACCACGTGGGTGTAAAATTCAGAACACCCCGGTAAAACGTTCGAGAGTTTTAATCCATGTGAACATGTAATGCGGGTTTAATATTCTGGTTTACCCTAAACAAGTTATCCGGATCATATTTTGCTTTAATAGAAGCTAATTTTTCATAATTATCTCCATAAGTCGCTTTAACCCTGTCTTCTCCTTCTTCCATCATAAAGTTCACATAAGCACCACCTGCCGAATAGCCGTGTAATGCTTCCCAGTAATCCTTTGCCCATTTACTTATCTTATCATTATTAGCAGGATCGGGATCAATCCCTGCAATTACCATGGCCCATGTTGCGCCGCGATAACTCCATGCGGTATCCTTATTACTTACCCTGGAAGCAACCCCATTAATTGGATACAGATGCATAGTTGAAAGTAAAGTAGGTAATTGAGTTCCAAATTTTATGTGTTGGTCAATCGCCTCGCTACTCAACTCATTTACAAAATCAGCTTTCCAATACCAGTTTAATCCGGGTGGCAACAGTGCATCAAACATACTGTTTAATGCCGGAACAGGCAGGGGACCTACAAAATCAAGGGCTGGCTTTTTAAAATTACGGATAGGCTCAAAAACCTTTTCAGCTTTTTCCATGTCACCGCTGTAGCACCACACTACGCCGCACATATTTTTTGTATGCAAATGTTCCGGAAAAGGAGGTCCGGGCGGAACACAAAGAAAAGCAAAAAACCCATTAAGCTCATCAGGAGCACTTTTAATCAGATCCTGATACCATCTTAATACATCTTCAGTTTCATCCAATTCCCATAGCATCGGCCCGCCATATATAGTACTTAGCGCATGCAACCTGAATACAAACGAAGTAACCACACCAAAGTTGCCACCACCACCGCGAAGCGCCCAGAAAAGATCTTTGTTAGTTGTTTCATTGGCCTTAACAAAGCTTCCGTCGGCCAATACTACATTTGCTTCAAGCAGATTGTCAATAGCAAGACCATACTGCCGTGTAAGATGCCCAAGGCCTCCGCCCAGAGTAATCCCCCCTATTCCCGTGGTAGAAAAGATTCCGCTGGGGGTAGCCAGGCCAAATGCATGTGTGGCATGATCAACATCACCCAAAGTACAGCCCGCTTGTACCCATGCCGTTTTTGTATCAGGGTCAACATTAATACCCTTCATCTGCGAAAGGTCGATTACCAAACCATTATCGCATATACCCAGACCACCACCATTGTGGCCGCCACTTCTTATTGCTGTAAGCAGATCATTTTCTCTTGCAAAATTCACTGCCGTAATAACATCGGCTACGTCTGCACATTTAGCTATTAATAAAGGGCACTTGTCTATCATACCATTATACACTTTGCGTGCAGTATGATAATCGTCATCATGAGGCTGAATCAGCCTCCCGCGCAGAGCCTGTTTCAGATGGGTGATTTTTTCTTCCGGTAACATAACTTTTTTATTTAAGTTGATGAAAAAATATTTAAACCACGTAGTAGTTCCAATACAAAAACTTAGATTAGTTCATGGCAATGTACCTTAAGAACAATACATATTCCGGCATCGTTACATATCGGCTTTAATTGGTTGAATTGAAACGCTTATATAAATATATGGATAACAAACTGATTTTAAAACCTTTAAATAATGATAGATTTTATTTATTGACAGCCATCTTCAAAAATAAAATGGGGCGGTTTAACATGATGTTTATGCGTTCGTTTAGTGCCCGAATGTCATAACCATACGCTTATTTTTCGGCAGGGTAAATCAATAAAGGAACGGCAATATGACCAGCCATTTTTTCACAATGGCTGCTTTTCAACAATTTATAAAAAAAGCTGTGCGGTCTATGTATCATCACCAGCATATCAATTTGCCCATGTTCACATAACCAGCTCAAACCTGTTTCTATATGACCGTTTTTTAAACCTCTATAATAGATATGCGGATAATTGGCTTTATTGGAAACCTGCACCATAAAGTGGTCTATCTTTTTTCTTAGTTCAGGTGCTGGCTGCTGTTCACTGTAGATATGCGTCAATAAAATCTTTGCGTCCAACAACTTAGCCAGTGGTATTAAATGATATAAACATTCCAGGTCACTTTCCATATGTGTGAAGTCTGTAGCGAAAGCGATCTTCTTAACAGGCAAAACAGGAGTTTCAGGCGAGATCAGCATTAAGGGTTTGGTGGTAGTATCTATCATGTTACTGCTATGATTGCCTAATAAAAAATGGCCTAACCCGCTGCTGCCATGTGTCCCTATGACCACCAGGTCAACCGAATGGCTGGAGATTACACTTTGAATCACATTGGTCATTATGCCCGATTCACTTCTACATATAATACCCGGTTTAAAGCCCTGTTCATGATCTGCACTTTCAAGGTGAGTTTTTAAGTGTTGTAATTCTTTTTTGCTATCCATTAATAACAATTCAGATTCCTCCATCGGCCAGACAACCAATCCTGATTGCGGCATTTCTGCCGGTATTATTACTGCATTGCACAGTATTATATTGGCTTTTATCTGCTTAGCCAGGATATAACCATACTCAGCCGCATGCCTGGCATTGGCTGAAAAGTCTGTTGCAAAAAGTATTGTTTTCATGATATTTGAATATTAAGCTGAGCAAACTTTTATACCTAAATAATGATACTGTTCATGCTCCCTGATGATAGTGATCTATAATACTTTAAGATCTAAAATCCCTGATGATTCGCATTAATTATAATATATAAGTTACGGTTAATTTTGAAATAGTCAAAATTGGGAATGTTGCATATTTGTAACGTGGAATGTAAAAAAAGTCCTTTGGTTTGCTACCAAATTATGTAATAGAATGTTGCTAATTTGATGGGGCAACACCTGCATTAAAACCATGCAGATTTATGAAAAAATATGGTTCATAATAAAAGCTTTCCAACTCCTGAAGTTCAGGTTTCCCCTCGCACTTATTCTATCTCTATTATTCACCTTTTACAGAATCATTAATAAAAAAGATTGATTTATATATAATTTCCATAAATTTAAATTATGCATTACTGACGTGAGGACATTTAAAAGTTGTCAGTATGTATTCCTAATACGCATTCCATCGTTTTAGGATTAAATAAACCCACCTTATCTTTTAAAATCAGGAAAATACACAACAAGAAAGCTTGCAGTTCTGTTGCTTAAGAATTTATAAACCAAATAAACTTAGATGCAATGTTATTACCAAGATTAAAAAATGACGGAATCCCTGAATTAACTCTTAACACGCTTCAACGAGAAATGAAACAGCAAGTTGAAGATAAGATCAAACGTAATATTTACGAGTTTGAAGAGGCTTACTGTATTATATGTTCCTCGTCAGATTCGGAATTAATTGGAGAAAAGGATAGGTATGGGTTCTATTATCCCACCAGGATATGCAAAAGTTGTGGATTAATATTTACAGCGCCCCGCATGACTCAAAATTCATATAACAAATTTTATAATGATGAATACCGTAAATTATACAACGGCACATCAGTTCCCAGCCAACAGTTTTTTTTAAATCAATATCATAAGGGCTCTAAAATATATGATTCCATTACCTCACATGACTTACTTAATGATGGCACATCCAAATTTGTTTTGGAAGTAGGATGCGGGGCCGGTGGGATTTTGCAATATTTTAAGCAAAAAGGCCATACCGTTAAAGGGATTGACCTGGGGGATGAGTATATTAATTTTGGGCGCCAGGAACATGGGTTAGATTTAACAACAGGCATGCTTGACACGATTCAATTGGACAAACTGCCGGATCTAATTATTTATTCGCATGTTTTAGAACATTTGCTTGATATAGAAAAAGAGCTTAAGCTAATTAAAAATATATCCAATGAAAATACTTTGATATATATAGAAGTGCCTGGAGTTAAGCAAATTGACAAAAATTATAAAATGAACATATTGACTTATTTTCAAAATGCTCATACCTATCATTTTACCCTAACTTCACTAATAAATTTGTTTAATAAACATGGTTTTGTACCTATTTATGGTGATGAGTATGTAAGAGCTGTTTTTAAACCGGGCGTATCGCATTCAAAAGAAGTAAACGATTTTAAACCGGCTGTTGGCTACATAAAAAGACTTGAAAATTTAAGGCATTTTTATAAGTTCACCCCGGCATACATAAAAAAAACAAAATTAAAGAGAGGGGTAAGTAAGATTTTAAATTTGCTGAGGGGAAAGAAAAACTAAAAGCATACTTATACATAAAACCTTATTGAGATGGCAGGCCATCTCAATAAGGTTTTAGAGACCTATTAATTATGCAGGCCCGCTTGCTTAAGGTACTTTAGCCATTCTTCGGGAAGATTAGTTTGAATGACGTTTACATATTTTGTTTTTGTCAGTAACGCTTTAAAACCGGTGTGCGATGATAGCTCAAGATCATCATATACCCCAAGTGCATTACTCCAAACTCGTACATGCTGATCTCTTATTTTTTTCATTAAGGTATCGCTGTAAAATTTTTCATCTATGTGGATCACTTTGGCAATTTTCATGTCGAGTATTTTATTAACATCGTCCACTTTATACGCGCGCGGCATAATTTTAACATCAGGGTTTACTGCATGCACAAGCGGTGCATATTTATACTGATATAGGAAAAACAAAACCTGGTTGGTAGTTTGCGTTTCTTCGATAGTTTTATAGGTTCTTTTTAAAGCATCCTCATCGCCCAACTTAAAGTCAAGGTCAACCAAGATTTTCCCTTTTGCCATTTTTAGTACCTGCTCTAATGTCGGCACTTTTTCATCAGTTGGTTTACCATCTTGTATTAAACGCAGCTCCATTAATTGCTGGTAGGTAAGATCGGCCAGGGCACCCTTTCCGTTTGTTGTGCGGTCTACTTTACCATCATGCATAATAACCAGTACATGATCTTTAGTTTGCCGGATGTCAACTTCGGCAATATCTACACCGAGCCTGATGGCTTCCTGAAGGGCTCCCAAAGAATTTTCAGGATAATGTGTGTGTGCTGCCCGGTGAGCAGTTACCATGATCTGTTCGGGATGATTGACAAATACGTCAGCCAATACGTCGGCCCTGGTTTGAGCTTCAGCCAGTTGTATCATAAATAAGGTTGATAATATGCCTGCGAAGAGGCTGTTTTTTAATATAGTTTTCATAATGATAATTTTAATAACCTGGGTTTTGTGGAAATTTTATAGTTGAAAGATCAATTTGTGATTGAGGAATAGGGCGAACGATATACATATCTTTTATAGCTGATGAATTGGGATTGTATTTTTTTACCCGTTCTACCAGTTTCCCGGTTCTGGCCAGGTCCATCCAGCGTTTTTCTTCGCCTCCTAATTCTCTTGCGCGCTCATCCAGTATCTGATCCATAGTTAGCTCCACAGCAGACAGCATGGGCATAGTTGTACCCGGTTTGGCGGCCCTTGCCCTCACCTTGTTCAGGTATACCACTCCCTCGGCCGGTTTACCGGCAAGCAGCAGTGCTTCGGCAGCGGTAAGGTAGGTTTCAGAAAGCCGGTAGATGAAGAAATCCTTGAATCCGGCCAGATCCTGTACGCTTGCCCTTGTGGGGTCGTCATGTTTTTTGATGGCCCAGTGCATATTATCAGTATTGGGTGCTATTTTTGAAGTTACACCCGGGCTTATCTGCCATTCTACTGTATCACCTATAGCTTTGCCTTTGGGAAGTGTCGCGGGATTATTATAAGTCCATACGTAACGGAAGGTAGCTTCAAAGCGGCTATCATTCGGATTAAAAAGATTACGAAAAAATTCAGTAGGTCTGAAACGGGTATACGGACGACCACCCTGGTTTAAATCACGCTGTAAACCGGGAAACTGGTCATAGGCGGGCGTAAAAAAAGCATGTCCCTGGTTACCATCACCATTTTGAAGTATATCTTTGGTGTATTGTGCAGCAAAAACAATTTCAGCGTTTTGCTGGTTATCGTACCTGAAAATATCGGCATAAGAATCCAGCAATTTATAGGGCCCTGATTTGATAATGGTTTCGGCAGCATCCGCCGCTTTCTGATAGTCCTTTTGCATCAGTAATATGATAGCCAGCTGTTGCAATGCCGCCCCTTTTGTTACTTTGCCATAAGCGTCGGCCGTCCAGCCCAGGTTATCAACCGCGTATTGGGTATCTTCATTCATCAGTTTCCAAATCTCTTCTTTGGATGTACGTACAGCTGCGGTATTTACGCCTTTTGTTTCGGTTGTGGTTAATACTACACCTCCAAACTGCACTGTAAGCCAATAATAAAAATGCGCCCTTAAGAAACGGACCTCGGCTTTGTATTGTGTTTTCACGCTTTCGGGCAGACCAGCCTTGTCTGTATACGCCAATATGGTATTGGCCGCGTTAATACCCTGGTAACAATCATACCATAATTGTGCAAAATAGCCTACTGACGAGCTGGTTTGGCTATCATAAGCCTCCAGAAATTTATAACCGCCATCTTTACCATGCTGAAAAATATCGGTACCCATGGTGGTGAGAGTAAATCCTACCTGTGAACCGTAAAGGGCTCTTAATTTTGAATATACCCCATATACACCATCCCGTATTCCTGATGGTGTGGCAAATAATATCTCTGGTGTGGCCTGTGACACCGGTATTTCATCCAGTTTACAGGAAGAACCCAATGCGATACCTCCCACACATAAGGCAACAAAAAGTTTTTTTATAATTTTCATTTTAAAATTGTTTTAACGGTCATTATGTTGTGCTAAGCCTGCATCCATTTCTTTTTTAAGCTTATGTACTTCATGACTTTATTGATTAATATTTTAAAAAGAGGCATTAACCCCTATAGCATACATTTTTGTAGAAGGATAAAGCGCACGTTGCCCGGTTGATTCAAATTCCGGATCATAGCCTTTATAATCCGTTATGGTAAATGGATTTTCGGCAGATACATTGAGGCTCAGGGCGCTTAACTGCAGCTTTTTAATCCAGGCCAATGGAAAGTGATAGGTAAATGTCATGTTCTTAACCCTTACAAAACTCACATCTTTATAAGCCAGCGTTGAGCCCAGAAAAACACCTTCCTGGTTTTTATCAGGCCGCGGATTTTCATTGGTTGGGTTTTCAGGTGTCCAGTAGTTAACATTAAGATTGTTGTACCTGCCGGCAAGCCTATTATTGTTATCATACCATTGCGAATAAGTTAAGTAGTCCTGACGCGTATGTAATACAACCGACAGATCAAACCCTTTATAAGAAAAAGTATTGGTTAATCCCCCTATCCACGCAGGCGTATAAGAGCCGAGGATCTGGCGGTCATCAGCATTATATTTCCCATCATGATTGGTGTCTTCAATTTTAATTCCACCAACTGCAAAACCATTTTGTTTAGCTACCGCGGCTTCATCAGTTTGCCAGATGCCAATTTTTTTGTAGTCATAAAATACTTTAATAGGATGTCCTATAAACCAGCTGTTTCCAACAATATCCTTACCATCGCCCAGCAGTTCGGTAATCCTGTTTCGGTTTCTGGAGAAATTAATATCAGTCTTCCACCGGAAACCATTATTGGAAGAGGCTATGTTCACCGATGATAAAGAAATTTCAAGACCGTTATTTTGTGTTGACCCTATATTTTCAAGTACCGAAACAAATCCGGTGCTGGTAGGAATACTGCGGTCAAGCAACAAGTCGTGTGTTTTGGATTGATAATACTCAATGGTTCCGGTAAGGCGGTCATTCCAGAAACCAAAATCAACCGCGCCATCGATCTGGTTGGTGGTTTCCCATTTCAAATTTGGATTGGAAATGCTACCCGGTAAAAAACCCGGCGCGCCGGTATCGCCAAAAGTATACGATGTTTTTTGCAATACACCAAATGTTTGATACGGAACAATACCCGTATTACCTGTGCTGCCATAACTGGTTCTGAGCTTAAGTGTGGAAACAAATGAGCTTCTCTTTAAAAAATCCTCGTCAGATATTTTCCAGGCTAATGCGGCAGATGGAAAAAAACCCCATTTATGCCCAGGGGCAAAACGAGATGAGCCGTCGGCCCGTCCTGTAACGGTAAGCAGGTAACGATCTTTATACTGGTAATTGATACGGCCCATGTAAGATGCCAGGCCCCATTTTTGATAATCGCTGCCTACACCGATAACAGAGCCGGCAGTTGCCAGGTTATGATAAGTTTGCGATTCGTAAGGCAATTTGCTTACACTGGTAAAAGAGGAGTTGGTTACCTGGTTCTGATAACTTTGAACTGCTGTTGCTGTAATATGATGATCGTGGCCAAACTGTTTATCATAGTTCAATATGTTTTCAACAGTGATTGAAAATATATTGGTTTCGTTGACACCCGCTGTTGATGAACCGCCTTGGTTTGCAGTGGTTAAACTTCCGTTAAATGTGCCGCCATTTGCAAATTCGGCATCGGGGCCAACATTTAAGCGATAGCTTAACGCCGGAGAGAATTTATATTCGCCATAAATACTCGCGAACACCCGCGTACGATAACGCTCATCCAGCGATGCGTTAATATCATATATCGGGTTAACACGCTGGCCCTCATCATTATTTGGCCTGAAAAGCAAGTTTCCCTGGGCGTCATAAGGTACACCCAATGGGTTTAGTCTCAGGGCGTTGTCAAACACATCGCCGCTGGGCACGTGCTGAACCGAACGACTTGCAAAGGATGAGATCCCGGCCTTTAGCTTATCACTTATGCGATGGTCAACATTTATACGGAAAGACCCGCGCGTATAATCAGATTTATCAACAATACCGTTCTCCTTAAAATAATTGGTTGAAAGGGCAAACTGGGTTTTATCTTTACCCCCGCTGATAGAAAGCTGATGGTTTTGTTTGTTACCCCTTCCATAAATCACATCCTGCCAGTCAGTGCTCCGTCCCGTAGCGATAGATTCAAGAGCGATATTGTCAAAAATATCTTTATCCTGAGGATATGCCCCTTTGGGGTCAGCTGTGCGGTTAGCTTCCCGGCGTAGTTGTGCAAACTCCTGCCCGTTCATCAAATCCAACCGGTTGATGGTAGATGTTACACCATAATAAGAATCGTAATTAATATTGGTTTTACCGGTTACCCCACGTTTGGTGGTAATTAACAATACGCCATTAGATGCCCTTGAGCCATATATGGCAGTCGCGGAAGCATCTTTCAGAATTTCGATAGATTGAATATCGGAAGGGTTTATATCGTTAATAAAACCCTCAATTGCCGGAATCCCATCCAGTACTACCAGCGGAGGATTATTTGCCTTCATTGAGTTTTGCCCACGGATCTGGATATTGATCGCCGCACCGGGTTCATTGCCACCATTAAACACATCAACCCCAGCTGCCTTGGCTTTTATAGCCTGGAATGGATTGGTTGCGGGTATCTGCTTAATATCTTCTGCATTAACTGAAACTACGGAACCTGTTACATCACGCTTTTTCTGTGTACCATAACCAACAACCACAACCTCTGATAAGGACGAACGCTGAGCTGCCAGCATGATAGTCATATGATCCTGCGTAACTGCAACCAACTGCGTTTTGTAACCTATATAAGAAACTATCAGCGTTTCACCATAACCGGCGGTTAGTGAAAACTTGCCGTTTGCATCGGTAGATAAACCATTGGGCTTATCTTTTAACCGGATAGCCGCACCAACTATGGTTTCACGGGTGGCAGAGTCAATAACTTCACCACTGATTAAATGTGGCGTGCCTATATTAACCGGATTTCTTTTAACGGCAATTTGTTTATTAATAATTTTAAAAGATAAATGATGCTTTTCGCCCAGTTTAGATAAAACCTGCCCCAGTGGCAAATTAACAAAGTTTAAACCTGTTAGCTCATTGATATCTACCTCTTTAGATGAATATACAAATTGATAGCCTGTGGCTGTTTCAATTTTTTTAAAGCAATCGGCCAGGCTTAGTTTTTGTGCCTTAATGTTAATTGCAACACCTGAAGAGCCGGTGGGGGCCGGGCTGTTAGACGATAGCTGACAGAACGCACTGTTGCTCAAAAATAGAGACAATAGAAGAACAAATACAAAATCCTTGTTTTGTATGATAATTTTCATAATTTTTGTTTGGATTAATTTTATAATTAATTAAGTTTCCGGAAGCTTGAGACCTTCGGGAAACTACTCAGGAGGCACCCTATAAGCAGGGTGCCTTTCTTTTCATTTTAGTTTCTATTTCATATTTAAATCATTATTTACTGTTAGCATCCTGAACCATTAATGATCACCACCTGCCCGCCTTTGCCGTTGGTTGTGATTTTATAATTAAACCTGAGGGCAAATTTCAGGGCTTCAAGCACCTGGGTAACCGACTCGTTAGTGAAGTTTGCATTAACCCTGCAATTTTTAAATAGCTTTTCATTGTAGCTTATGGTAATGCCATATTTACGGGCTATACTGTTAAATGCTTCCGGAAGCGGTTCTTCCTTAAATCTCAGTTCATGATCTTCCCAACTGGTTACCAGGTTAGAGTTAAAGGACTCAATGGAAGTTTTACCCGTTTTTTTATCTACTGTCAGCATTTGCATAGGCAGCAAAGCCAAATCATTAAGAGCATGTTGGGTATTGGAAATCAACACCTTTCCTTTCATAAGCGCTATGATAATATGATTTTCATTTGTAAATGCCTTTATGTTAAATACAGTACCAACTGCCTTTGTAGCGTAGTTATTGGTGTGTACAATAAAGGGGTGGGTTTTATCTGATTTTACTTTAAAAAGCGCCTCGCCGGTAAGGTAAACCTCCCGGGTTGGTTCTTCAAACTTTGAGGGAAATGATAAGGTGCTCCCAGCATTTAGTGCAATATGGCTGCCATCGGGTAAATCAAACTGTTTAATTTCCCCGTTTTGTGCCGTAATGCTAACCATGTCGTTTTTGAAACCATATATCAGGAGTACTACGCTTAAAGCCAGACCGGCCAGTATCGCCGCAACAGCAAAGTATTTTTTATAAAGACGAATTACAGGAATGGTCTTACTTTCGGCTTGTTCTGCGATGCGGTTTCTTAACAGCGTAAGCCCTCTGTTGAGGTCATATATATGTTCGTTATCCTGTTTGTTTTTTTGAAGCCAGGTTTCATTGATTTTAAGAAACAGCTCTAAAAAATATTCCTGTTCTAAATATTCATTCAACTGATCGGTTTCCTGCAGGGTTGATTCACCACTCAGGTACTTTGTGGTCAGTATATAAAAAAGATCTTTATCCATAATCACTCCTATAGACAGTGATCCGAAAAAAAATCAACTACCCGAAGCGATTAACAAAAAGCTATCTTTTTGTTAAGATAATGTAAGGAACACAAGCGCTAAAAACAGCAGGTTGTTTTGTGGGGCATTTTCTGCCAGTATCTTTATAGCCTCTACCATATGGTTTTGAACAGTATGTACGGATATTCCTAAAATATCGGCTATTTCTTTATATCTGAAACCCTCTATTTTATTCATGCGGAATATGATCCGTTTTTTTTCGGGCAGGGCATCAACCAGTAAATTAACCTCCTTTAACAGGTCATTAAAAGTAAGCAGTTGCTCAGGTCCCAGGTTATTATCGGGCATTGTTTCGGCATAACTTATATCGATATGCTCAACTCTCTTTTTCTTTAAATGATTAAGCGAATGATTTCTGACTGCAGTATAAAGATAAGGTCGTGCTTTATCAGGTACGTTCAAATTAGCCCGGTTAAACCAAATGGTACAAAATGTATCCGCAACCAATTCTTCTGCTATAGCATGATCTTTAACAAAAGTATGCGAAAACGTACAGAGCCGCTGAAAATAACGGTCAAACAGGTATTCTAAAGACTGGTCATCGCTGTAAACACAAACCTGTTCAAGCAAATATTCATCACTCACATTATTTTTATGCATATGACGATTCGGGCGGATTTTGATAAAATCAAAGGTAGCTTAGGTAAGTAATCCCATTGTTAAGTTACAATTAACAGATAAGGAGCTTTCTATATTTTGATATTTTGACGAAAAAGACATCAACGCGCAAAGCTTAATCAGGGCAGACAGCCTGATCAAATTGTACGGTTCATATTATACTGTGGCTGATCTCCCTTCTGATCAAAGCCGCCCTCGTAGAAAGCTGCATGCTATAAGGTAATGATATATTAACCTGAATTTTGCATTAAGGCAACTTAAGAAGCTGTTATTTGAATAAAATACCACAACGATAAATCCCCTTCTTCACAAAGCTCTTCTATGCATCATTCACTCATCGCGGTTATTCTTCCTTTTCTTGGCCAGGTTGATTTAAGCGGTTACTTATTAATCGTTTTTTTTCTGTGTGTAATAGCGGTAATAGGCTTTGAATTTGTAAATGGATTTCATGATACAGCCAATGCGGTAGCCACTGTGATCTATACCAAAGCGCTGAAACCTGTTTACGCCATACCATGGTCAGGCATATGGAATTTTTTAGGAGTAATGCTTGGTGGTGTAACCGTTGCTATGGGCATTTTAAAACTGGTACCATTAGATAATCTAATGACTCTGCCCGTTAGTGTAGGTGCCTGCCTGGTGTTATCAGTATTATTAGCCTCCATCATCTGGAACTTGGGCACGTGGTATCTTGGTATTCCCTGCTCCAGTTCACATACGATGATCGGTGCGATGATTGGTGGTGGCCTCGTTTTCACCTGGTATTACAATGGCCCCGGTGTTAACTGGGATAAAGCCGGTGAAATTGGATCGTCATTGATCTTATCACCCATAATCGGTTTTGGTGTTGCTGCGCTATTGATGCTTTTCCTGAAACATGTCACCAAATCGCATGCCTTGTTTCATATCCCTTCGGGAGAAAATGATCGTCCCCCTATCCACATCAGGCTGATGCTAATTACAACCTGCACGCTGGTCAGCTTTTTTCACGGCAGTAATGACGGGCAGAAGGGTGTGGGCCTCTTTATGCTGATCCTGATTGCTTTTATGCCCGCACGGTTTGCGGTGAACCACAACATTCCGAACGCTAAAGTATTAACTGCGCTCAATCAAACGGAGCAGGTGATCACCAAAACGATTACTGCCGATCCCGGCCGCAATGACCTCCTGACACAATTAAACAGAGCTATAAACCAGACCAGGGCTTCTTTGGCTGCCAAAAGCGAAAAAGATGTGGCTAAAACCTATAGCTACCGGAAACAGATTGAAAGCGTAATTAAAGATATAAGGGCAGTTATCAAAGATAAAAAGATTAAATTCTCACAGAAAGACAGGGATACACTTACAGGTACTGCTGCAGAGTTAGAACACGTTACAGACTTTGCCCCTATCTGGGTTATTGCCATGATCTCGTTATCACTTGGTCTGGGCACTATGATCGGATGGAAAAGGATTGTTGTAACTATTGGTGAAAAAATTGGCAATGAGCATTTGAATTACGCGCAGGGGGCCACCTCTGAGATCGTTGCAGCTTCGACTATCGGATTGAGCACTGTCTTTGGCTTGCCGGTCAGTACCACCCATGTATTATCGAGTGGTATTGCAGGCGCTATGGTTGCTTCTGGCGGCAAAGGCAACTTAAATAACAATACTTTAAAAAATATAGCACTGGCCTGGTTATTGACACTGCCTGTGTCTATTATCTTAGCGGCGTTACTGTTTATGTTTTTCCATTTGTTCATATAGTTTTTGTAATTTATTAAAAATGAAACAGATCCTGGTTGCGACCGATTTTTCTCCCAGCGCGGCTAACGCGATGGAATACGCTATGGCTCTGGCTGCGCTACTCAAATTGGAAGTATGTGCCATCCACGCAATTCATCCTACAGAAGGCATTAATAACAACATCTATAATGCCATCTTTATTGAGGATTATTACCGCAACAAAGGAGAGGCATTAGAAGAATGGGCTAATGCTTATACTCAAAAAGATGCGTTTAGGGACGTTAAAGTTACCTCCCTTTGCGATGTAGGATTTTTAAAGACCGTTATCACCAAATTCATTGACAACCATCAGGTAGAATTACTGGTCATGGGAATTACAGGCGCTACCGGTCTGAGTGGCATCGTAGGTAGCAATGCAAGCATGGTGGTTACCAAGGTCAAGATTCCAACACTGATCATTCCATTGGACAGTAAGTTCCCAAGCATTCCTGCAATCACCCTGGCTACAGACTACGAAACCAAACTATCGTCAACAGATGTAGCCGCACTCAATGAAATAGTAAAAGCATTCAAACTGGTAGCTATGGAAGTTTTGTATGTCGAAGAAAAATCAGACGCCAAACATCTTCTAGCCGGAGAAGCGCGACTCAAAGAGCTCATTCCGAAAACCGCACTTAATTTTAACTACCTGAAAGATAGTAGTCCATTCAGCGGAATCATGGGTTTTATCGAAAAGAACGAGACGGATATTTTATGCTTGGTGAAACACCATCACAACATCATTTATCGCCTGTTTAATCGCAGCACGATTAACCAAATCATGAATCGTTCTGTCAAAGCTATCCTTGTTTTGCATGAATAACAGGTGCAACCGTTAACAGTATGTAAGGCTCATTACCATTCTATTTTTTCCTGCACATACAGTTTGATAACGACAACAGGACCAATGCCGCTATGATGAATTTCCTTGTCATTTAGTAAAATTACTTCTATAGCTTAGCTCCTGTTTTACCCCTATTACTGGAGTTTTTTATTAATTAATGGTATTCAGCCTTAAAAAAGGTCTCTGTATATTTATGGCCAGGTTGTATTGGCTCTAATCGGTTTACAAAATTATCAGCTTACCTATGAGGCATTTTTTTTATCTGTCTGTATTTTACATTTTCACATTTTTATCATTTAACTTAAACGTTGCCGCGCAGCAAACCAAAACCAACGTCGTTATTATATATACTGATGATTTAGGTTATGGAGATATCAGCTGTTACAATGCAAAAAACGTACATACCCCTAATATCGACCGCATAGCCTCAAACGGTCTTTTATTCACTAACGCACATGCTACCTCGGCAACCTGTACACCATCAAGATATTCATTATTAACCGGCCAGTATGCCTGGCGAAAAAAAGGTACTGGCATAGCTCCCGGTGATGCCGCTTTATTAATAAACCCAAATCGCCCAAACCTCGCGTCTGTATTTAAACAGGCCGGATACGAAACCGGTGTAATTGGTAAATGGCACCTGGGATTAGGCGAACAAGGTACCGGCCCTAATTGGAACGGCGAAATTAAACCCGGACCAATAGAACTTGGTTTTAATACTTCGTTTATTTTGCCGGCTACGGTTGATCGCGTTCCCTGTGTTTATGTTGATGGGCATAGGGTGGCCAACCTTGATCCGGCCGACCCGATACAGGTGAATTATAAAAACCCTGTCGGCAACTGGCCAACCGGAGCAAATCATCCAGAGCTTTTAAAGCTAAAGCCGTCGCATCAGCATGATCAAACTATCGTTAACGGCGTAAGCCGGATCGGTTATATGACCGGTGGAAAATCGGCGCTTTGGGTTGATGAGGAAATAAGCACCGTTATAACCAATAAAGCTGTAAAATTTATTGAAACCAATAAGAGCAAACCCTTTTTCCTGTATTTTGCCACCCATAACATTCATGTTCCCAGAGTTGTTAATAAACGTTTTGCAGGTAAAAGCACTATGGGCCCCCGTGGCGATGCCATTTTGGAGCTGGACTGGACCACAGGCGAAGTTTTAAAGACTCTTGACCGTCTTAAACTTACTGATAATACGCTGATCATATTTACCAGCGATAATGGTCCGGTATTGGATGATGGTTACCAGGATCAGGCTGTTCAAAAGCTAAACGGTCATAAACCAGCAGGCCCGTTACGAGGTGGAAAGTACAGCGCTTTTGATGGCGGCACCAGGATCCCTCTAATTATATCATGGCCCGGGCATGTTACGAAAGGTGTTTCAAATGCCTTGCTAAGCCAGATTGACTTTTTAGCCTCATTTGCCGCCTTTACCGGGAATCCGCTACAAAACGACTCTGAACTCGATAGTAAAAACGCTATTGACGTGTTGTTAGGTAAAAACACAACCGGTAGGGAGCATATTATTGAACAGGCCTTGAACAATACGCTTTCGATAATAGCAGGTGACTGGAAATATATTGAACCTGGCAATGGCCCACGTATTAATAAAGAGGTAAATATTGAATTGGGTAACGATCCGAAACCGCAGCTTTACAATATAAAGAATGATATTGGCGAAAAACATAATTTAGCTGATTCGAATCCTGAAAAATTAAACGAGCTAAAAAGTTTACTACAAAACATTAAGAATCAGTAATGATATCCTGATACTTCATATTCTATAAAATGCATATAAAAGCACAATTCTTCATCTATATATTATTATTTTTTTGTTACGCCTGCAAACCTAAAAGCCAGCCTGTGGCAAGTTTAAAACCGCAGCAAACGGCACAAAAGAAAAACAAAGCAATTTGCTGCGAATCAAATATTCCCAAGAGGTTTGCCAGCTTGCAAACCCAGCCGGCAAACACCTTATCAACCATACCGGAAGGAAGTGGCTCGCATAAGGGAATGGTATGGATAAAAAATGGGGACTTTATGATGGGAGCAGATAATAAACAGGCTGCCGAAGATGAATATCCTAAACATAAAGTAATTGTTACCGGCTTTTGGATTGATGCTACCGAAGTTACCAATGCCGAGTTTGCTCGCTTTGTTAAAGCTACAGGTTATGTTACCACCGCAGAAAAAAAGCCCGATTGGAACGAACTTAAAAAACAATTGCCCCCCGGCACCCCAAAACCTGACGATAAGCTGCTGGTACCGGCATCGCTCGTATTCAGCTCACCAAAACAGGCTGTTGATTTAAATGACTACGGCCAATGGTGGTCATGGCAGGCAGGTGCCGACTGGCGCCACCCCCATGGACCGGGCAGCAATATTGAGGGTAAGGATAATTACCCGGTTGTACAGGTTTCCTGGTATGATGCACAGGCTTACTGCAAATGGGCTGGTAAACGCCTGCCTACCGAAGCTGAGTGGGAATGGGCCGCCAGGGGGGGGGTAACCAATAATATATACCCATGGGGCAATGAACCCGTTGATTCGGGGAAGCCCAAAGCCAATACATGGCAGGGAAGTTTTCCCTATAAAAATCTGCTAACCGACAAATTTTACTTCGCGGCACCTGTTAAATCGTTCAAAGCAAATAATTTTGGCTTGTTTGATATGGCAGGCAATGTTTGGGAATGGTGCAATGATTTGTACAATAACAAATATTATAGCTCAATAAACAAACCTGCTGGTATTTCCAATCCCAAAGGGCCGGCAACCAGCTTTGATCCCCAGGAACCTTATGCTAAAAAACGTGTGATAAGAGGTGGCTCCTACCTGTGTAATGATAGCTATTGTTCTGGTTACCGGGTAGCCCGCCGTATGAAAAGCACAGAAGACAGCGGTATGGAACATGTTGGCTTCAGATGCGTGGCAGATAAGTAACGTGAATTTAGTTATAAATTCACAGAGCTTTACAATGAGATTTTATCAATTAATCCTTGTCACTTTTAATTTCTTTAAAAAATGCTGCTCTTGTTGGGCCTGGTAGTTGTGAATTTTCACCCTTAACCGATTTCCAAATGATTTCATTTAATATTTGGTCCGGGATAACATCTTCCTTTGAAAAATCGAGCTTATTTGACAGCGCACTAAATTTATTCTTTACCTCGTTCTTTTCATTCAAATCCACCCTGTTTGGCCTTACCTTAAAAGCACGCAAATCGGCCTTATTACTAAAACTGCGCCACATAGGCGTAGCGGCGGCATCATATTGGGTTAAAGGCGGCGGAGTAATAAAGCTGCTACTCCTAAGAGATCAGCTATAACAAATTTCTTAACTACGAATTATTTTTTAATAAAAAGTATTTATTATCAATATAAATAATAAATAGAAATAACCTTTGGTTTACGTGTAATTAACAATATAAGTGCAGTTTTAAATAAACATCTGCATCTATGTTTATGACTGCTAAAACATTACAAACAGAGCAATTCAATGCGATTTATTATGCCACACATAAAAAATTACATTCTATTATTTTAAATATCTGCCGGGATAATGACCTTACGGCGGATATTTTACAAAAAGTATATCTTAAATTGTGGGAGGAATGGGATAATATAAAGGATAAAGCAAACCTCTTCCCTTTATTATTTACCTATTCTAAAAATATTTATATAGATGACTTAAGGAAGGTTGGATGTGGACGGGCGGCGGTAGCAAATATAACCCGCACTATTGATACATATAGTCCATCGGCAGAGAGCCAATATAAACGAAAGGAATACCTGGAGGCCATCAACTTCGTATTATCCCGTTTAACAACCCGAAGAAGGCAGGTTATCCAGTTGTACCTGGAAGAAGGGCTTTCCCGAAAAAAGCTGGCTGAAAAACTATGTGTTTCACCCAATACCGTCGATAATCATTTACAGAAATCCTTATCCATTCTTCGCAGCGAATTGCAGGTGTATTTAAAGACCGGTATTGATTAATAATGATGAAAGTTCATAAAAAGACAGTCTTTTGCTGGTTTTTTATGAACTTACTTTTACATCAAATTAATATATATTGTATATTGCAATATCTTACAGCATAGATACCTGTAATGAAATTTGAATTTTCATAAAGGCTTGCTTATGGCAAGCCTTTTGTTTGGTTATTGTGCAATCCTTTGAAAAATGACTTGAGGAAGATGAGAAGGGGCAGATTCATTTCCTGGACCTATTCCTAATGAAATTATACTATTTTCTGTAAAAGGGGTGTAGTTGTTGTCTGATACTACATATCCGTAAGTATTGTTATCAATGGACATTATCTTTTTACCACTTAAATCGTACCCTTCTAACAAATAATAAAAATCGCTCGATCCAGGATTATCTAATTCTATATAATTTGAAAACTTATCTTTTCTTACCCCGTTAATTTTAATATTGAGCGGAGTGCTAATACCCGTTCCAAAATCAAGAATAAATAGTTTTAAGTTTAATTCGTTAGGAAGAGTTTTATCAGTGATCACAAATCGCACTAACATATTTCCACGCTTTGGTTTTCGCGTTTTATCAGGGTCTGGAAAAAGAACTCCGTATCCGGTATAAAAAAAGTTAGTTAGGTATCTTGTTTTCCTTTTTTGAAATGTTAAAACGGTATCGATAACAGACTTTTTTGCACTGTTTAATAAAGAAATTTTATGTTTCCCCTCCTCAACCGGTCTAATTATTCCATTTGATGCAGCGTTTAAAGTATCTATTATTTTTCCATCAATCTTAACAATTAATGGGCTTGATAAAGTTCCGGAGATATTTAAGCTTCCAAAAGACGGGTATTTAACAATTTCTCCATTTTTATTACAGGCTGTAATTATTAATATAATAGAAAGCAAGAACAATGTTGGTTTGATTTTTTTCATGTTTGAATTATTTATTAATAAATCCCGGGGATGCTTTATAGTCCCCGGGATGTTTCTTTTAATTGTACTTATAAACTTTTTAGTAAGGATTTGATGTTGGCTGATATGAAGCCCATCCTGTAGAATCCCATCTGCTGCCAGTTCTGATACCAAATGCACCTCTGTAAGTTGTATTGGTAAATGATGCAAGTGAGCCTCCGGCATGTGTAACAGTAAGGCCGGTAGCATTCCATCCGGTAGCTGCAGGAGAAGTTGGTAAACCAGTATTGTATCTCCAATCAGGTGTTGTGATATTATATGGAGCCAAAAGTCTGAACGGATCAGATGCGGTACCTGTGAAAGTAGTGTTTCCAGCTGGAACACCTGATGTAGTAAAATAATGTACCAGGTTATTAGTGTAAACCAATGAAGCAGCAGCTGTTGAAACGTTTGCGCCGGTAATATAACCGCCAACAATTGAATTTTTAAACACCGCGCTTGAGCCTACTCTAAATACAGTACCATTACCTACAGACGGTGCTGTGGTACTTGATGTATCACCTAAAAGGCTAAAGTTGCTCAATATAGGATTGGTAACCCTCCCTGCATTAACACCACCGATAACTATTGGTGCTGTTACATTATTTGATTCAATACCATTAGGGCTGGTTGATCTTGGGAAAGCAGCTCTTGGATCTTTTTGAGCTACAGCAAACTGGATACTGCCCTGGTAACCCTGATCAAAATCAAAGTCATCATCATCATTCAGGTAAGAGATCAAATTAGTAGCATTTGCCGATCCGCCAAAAAATTCAAACGCGTCATCGGCGCCATATGATACCTGGATGTGATCTAAAGTAGTGCCAGATCCAACGCCTCCTAAAGTTAAGCCATTTAGCTCATTACCTTCTGTAATAACTTCACCGGCAAATTCGATCCTTACATTTCTTAGTATACCTGAATTATCATTTTCAATATTTCCGCCATAGCCTATTGCATCTTTTCCAGCAAGTACAGCTGGGATTTGCGCAGCAGGGATGCCCTCTACTTTAGGATTAACATTATTAACCAGTGAACGGCCTAATAACACTATACCACCCCAATCTCCTTCGGCACGGCTACCAGCAGCGTACTCAGACGTAAAAACAACAGGAGCTGTTGCAGTTCCAGTCGCGTTAATTTTACCGCCTCTTCTAATTACCAGATAAGAAGGAAAACCAGAAGTAGTATGGATTTTATCCAACCCTTTGATAAAAGTACCGGCCTGGATATTAATTGTGGCTAAGCTGTCTACATATACAGGGCCATTAAGTTTATACAAAGTGGTATTAACAAGATTGATTGTTCCGGTTAAAACACCACTTAAAGTAACAACAGTGGTAGGAACTGGCCTGTTATCAGGAAATAAGGCATTAGCAGCGCGGTTAAATTCACCTTCTGGTGCGGCGTTGCTTCCGTTATCTTTTTTACAGCCAGCTATAAACATGGCGGCAATTAAGACGAATAAAAAAGAAAATTTAGAAAGATAGATACCTGTAAATTTATTTTGATTTTTCATAATATTAGTAGTTTTTATAACTTAAGCTTAATGCTTGATTTTAATAAAATAGATACTTGAATTTTCATTTTCCTGATTCTGCCAGATCATATCCGGCCCGTTTTTCTTTTTTTAATAAGCCTTTCTCCTTTCTTTTTTAGGGTTGTTTTATTTATAGGTACAATTAAAAGCGATATATAAAATTGAGTGTATAATTGGTTCCACTCTTCCGGCGGAAAGTAACTGCATCATATTTGGCATTGTAGGAAGTACCTTTAGGATCCAGCTGCCCAGGCCCAAAAGTTGATCCGTCTCCGGGATATGGTTTAACGGATGGAGTATATGGCGGATAAGTTGGATTGCCTTCGCCATACTGGTTTCGGTACGTTATCAAATTCTGGTTAAGTAGGTCGCTGATATTGAACCGTAGTTCTGCCTGCCGCTTTTCTAAAAACTTATAACTCACTTGCATGTCAACCAGGTCGCGGGGATTCTCATATTCATCGGTTGATATATTGGCTGTAGATGTTACAACCCTTTTTCCGTAACGGTTATAAACCACATTGAGGCCAAAGCGGGTGCCAGTGTAATTGATGCCTCCGTTAATGATATAAGGCGATTGCCCGTATAAAGGCCGGTCGCGCTTGCTGATGATCGCTTTTCCCGTGCTATCTACCCCGGCCCGTGCGCCAAGATCAACAGAAGCATCAACCAGGGTAAAACTACCCGATACATACAGGTTTTTCCAAAATGGCGAAGATGGCGAAATTAATTTTAAGGATTTACGAAAATCAACTTCAAAGCCAACATCTTTAGCGCTGGCCAGGTTGCGGTACACTAAATTGGGTACGCCGGAGGTGTTTTCGAATGTTAACTCTATTGGGTTGGTGAATTTTTTATAAAACCCTGATACAGAAATAATCTCATCGGGGCTGGGATAAAATTCATAGCGCAGGTCGTAGTTTTTGATCTGCGTAGGCTTGAGATTGCTACCGCTTACGGTGCGAAAAACATCAAAATCAAAATACTGAAAGAATGAAAGTTCCCTCAGATCGGGTCGGGCTATCGTTTTATAAAAAGCTGCCCTTATATTCATTTTGGGTGTTAGCGCGTAAATGGCGTTTACAGAGGGTAACCAATCCGTTTTTTTAACAGCTATCAAACTGTCAACAAATGGCCTTACTTGGTTGTCAGCGGCTTTGCCTAAGGTACTGGTAAAAACCTGCTGGTTATTTTGCTCCAACCGTAAGCCGCCTATCAATCTTAATTTCGCTACAGGTTTAATATCCAACATACCATAATAGGCATCCAGTTGCTGTTTACCGTTATAACCGGTAGCGGAGCCGTTGCTTGCGGGCTCCCCTCCGCCTATAAAAGGAATGAAAAATAATTTCTGGTCAATAAAATTCTGGTTGTTATACACATCGGTGTAAGCATATCCAGAAAAGTTAGTTACATTGCCCGGAAAGTTCCTGATCCTGTAAGAATCAGCGCCGAAATTTGCCTTCCGGTAGCTACCCTGGTACCCTGTTTTAAAGCTTTGGTCGAGGCCAAGCAGTTTAAAAGGAAATTGGACATTGGCCTGGTAAGCATAACGCCGCTCTGAAAGGTGCGAATAAAAAACAGAACCTAAACTTGCTGTGAAATCATTAAAATTATAGTGATAGTAATTATCAGGCGACCCACTGCTTACAGGGTCCCCAAGCATACTAACCACGCGGCTGTTGGGCTGGTCGCGTTCCAATGTAGAAATGGCGCCGCTGTAATCGAGTTTAATGCCTCTTTTGCCAAAAGCGTGTTCGCCCGTAAAACTGCTCTGGAATAATTCATTAATCAGGGTTTGCGCAGCGTAATTATTAAGTGTACCAGTACTTAATAGATCGGTACCCCTAAATTGGTAAAGTTTATCGGTAAAACGGCGATTGTAGGTGTTTTTTAAAGTGAATTTATTTTTACCAAAACTATAACCCAGGTTCAAGCTGCCGCCTAATAAAGTGGTAAATACATAATCGGTACCTTTATAATCAAGTACGGTGGGTAAATATTGATCATCCTGATCGGCTGTTTGTTCGTTACGATAAGTAAAGGCCGCGATTACCCCCAATTTCGAGTTATTAATAGGGATACTGCGGCCAACTGCTAAAGAGTAACTTTGGATAGGTTGCGCGGTATAACGGCGCATAGCCCAGTTATCCGGGAATTTACCAAGAAATTGTGAGGCTTTCTGCTTTTCTTCGGTCGAGGCGCTACTGTTATCGATCTTAGCAGCCAGTACATTATAATCGGCAAATGACATGCCTGTTGGCTTTTTTTGCACATCATTGGCAAAGCCGAAATAATTGGATGATCCTCTTTGACCGCCGATAAAATCTTTTCCGGTTGCCTGGCTGTTAAAACCACTGCCTATAGAAAGCGTAACAAAGTCTTCATCTGGTATATCTTTGGTGGTTACCTGTACAAGCCCCCCTGTAAATTCACCCGGAAGATCGGGCGTGGCTGTTTTATTAACTACGATATTATCTACCAGGGCGCTCGGGATCAAGTCAAAAGCAAAATCCCGGCGGTTAGGTTCAGTACTCGGAAGTTGATTGCCATTAAGTAATACATTATTGTATCGGTCACTAAGCCCCCGTACAACCACATATTTGTTTTGAGATACCTGTAAACCGCTCACTCTTCTTAAAACCTGAGCGGCATTGTTGTCTGGCGTACGGCTAATTTGCTCGGCGGTAATACCATCAGACATAGCCGCATTATTTTTTTGGCGCGCATATAAACCTTGTACAAAAGCCCGTTGATAAGTGGAGGTGACTAATACCTCATTTAAAGTTCCGGTGGCTATTTTTAAGGCAATATTTAATGAAGTCATTTTGCCTGCACCAACCACAACGCCCGTAATACGTTGTGTTTGAAACGAAATGTATGATATTTCTAAAGTGTAGGTACCGGGTAAAAGGCTTAACGAATAGCTGCCATCTACACTGGTTTGTGTACCTGTACCTGTTTCAATTACTTTAATATTAGCTCCGGGTAACGTTTCGCCTTTTTCATCCAAAACTTTACCTGTAATTTTACCCGGATCAACTTTTTTTATTTTCCTGCGCTCTTCAATCCTGATCATGATTGAATTTCCCTCCATATTATAGGTTAGCGCGGCTTCATCCTGCAACTTTTGCAAAACTTTGCCTAATGGTATATTATTAAAATTTAAGCTGTTAATTTTAACTGTTTTAGCCTGGCTATTGTCATACACATAACGATAACCGGCCTGGCCGCTTAGTTTCATCAGCACTTGGTCTAAAGTAGGATTAGCCAGGGTTAGCGTTACCGGGGCATTGATCTTAAATATATTATTATTTGCAAACTGGCCTGATGAACCCTGTGCAAATAAGAACTGCGTAGATAGCAGGAGGATAACTATTATTTTTTTTTTATTAAAAACACGTAATTGTGTAAAGAGATACATAAATTTATTTTTTTTAAGTTCTAACAGCTTGAAAAATTATTCGGGAGAGCGTTGGTGGAACAACGCTTTCCTTTTTTGTCTAAGGATTTACAATATAGTCGCCTCCTTTCTTGTGGTAATTCAACTTGTAAACAAAAAGGATATTATTCAGTACATTTTCAGGCGATTTGCGCTCGAAAACACCTGTAAGGCGTTTGTTTTCCAGTTTTGTATTTTTAGCCACAACTATCCTTATATGATACAGCTGTGCGATCCTGTTGAAGGCGGCTTGCAATGGAACATCATTAAATACAAGCTTTCCGTTAATCCAGGAATTAACATCTTTGGTTTGGATTTCATTTACAGCTATCTGACGATTACTGTTATTATACTTCAGCACTTGGCCTGGAGTAAGTATATGTTCAGAAATCCCGGTTTTAACACGAACTTTACCGCGAACCAATATTACCCTGATATCTTTTTCAGCTCCATATGCCTCAATATTGAAAGCGGTACCCAGTACTGTAGTACTTATGTTTCCGGCCCGCACAATGAAAGGTTTGCTGGCATTGTGCGCTACATCAAAAAAAACTTCACCACTAATCCGCACTTCCCTTTTCAAACAATTGTATTCTGATTTTTTAAAAGCCAAAGAAGAGTATGCATTTAACCAGATATTTGTACCATCTGGCATTTGTAACTCCTTTACATTTGCCGAAGCATTGTCTACCATTGTCCAGTTGGATACAGATAGGCTTGATTTTGTGCTATTTCCCTGTCGCTTCCATATTTGATAAGACCCTGCTACAATTGACAAAATCAAGGTAATGCTTGCCGCTATGCGCAGCTGAGGTTTCCATGATGATTTTCTTTTATTCTCATATATGTCTATCTGTTTTATTTTATCATCCTTATCTGCAGAAACTACCTGAAGTTTTTTATAATTAATTTTCTGATGTATATAATGGAATTTTTCTTCGCTATTTATTTTTTGGTGGATAGAACCCAGTAATTTATCAGATTCGTCTTTACTAAAAACACTTTCATTAGCAATGTTTTTAGCCATGTTATCCATATAATCATGAAGCAATCTTAAATCACTACCTTTAAGATATTCATCAACCATTGCACATTCTTCAGGTGAACAATTACCGGCGAAATATTTATATATTAATTGCTTTGTCATCAATTTAAGGGCATCCAGACTTATTCTGGTTTTATTAGTAATACGAATGAGATTGTATTTTTTACTACGCTTTTTATTTTTAAAATTTTAGTCCTGTTTTTGTTGCTTTAACAGGCGACATACCTGCGCTACGAGCAGCAGAAGACTGAAATATAGCTTTGCCTCTCCTGGATAACATTTCTGAGTTTGAAGTAACTCTGGAGGAAGAAGTTGTTAATGAGGACTCCAACGATAATTCCAATGCTTTTTTTAGCAAAAGGTCATTTTTGTCTCCAAATTCTTTTAATGGTAAGGCGCCAAATTCATCAATATAATAATCAGGAATTAATCCCTGACTATAATCCCCCTGCTTATTTGCATTATATAATTTAAAAATCAGGGGATGTAATAAATAAGTTATTTGGGGGGGTGTCCGCTGGTCGTAGATTTCAAAACCAGACATGTCTTTTCCAACAGTTTTTTCTCCAATTTGTACAACAGGCAAATAAGGTTTAAGATTATTGATCAATAATTCAGCTGCCGAGGCAGTAGCTAAAGAGGTAAGCACATATAGTTTAGAAATAGTTATTCTTGAATCTCTCACCTCGGCAAAAGTTCTGGGAGGTGAATTACCTTTGTTAATGCTTTGAGCAAATGAATCGGTAATTTGTCCGCCATTTTTATTTGCCTGGCTAATTATAAATGTCTGGCCTTCTTTAACAGGTGCTAATGCTACAGCTATTTTCGCAGCCGTGGATACGTCGCCACCCGGATTATACCGTAAGTCTATTATCAGATCTGAAATACCGCTGCTTTTAAATCTTGCAATGGAATCAAGTATGTTTCTGTCAAACTCTTGGGTGAAACCATTGTAATAAATATAGCCAGCCTTTTTACTTCCGTTGGTAAACAGTTTAGTCAGGTAAACGGGCTGCTCCCGGAAATAGGAATGTGAAATTGAAAGTGCAGATCCGTTAATTAGCTGACCGTTGCTAATTGTTGTCATTTGCAATACAATATCTGCCCCTTGCTTTAAAGTATGTATAATCCCATCCGCTGTAGCGGAATTAATCTCCGTTCCATTTACTGATAAAAATAAATCCCCACGTCGTAGTCCTTGTTTCGCGGCAGGTCCTCCTGGAGTAACCAGCGTTACCGTGCCCAATAAACGACCAGGAAAAGCCGGATGCTCTATCAATGCATACTCAAATCCATAATAACCAAAAGATGAATATTCGGTTGGAGGATGTTCCGGGTCGTCCATATAGGAAAACCTGTCTGCAGAATTAAGCAGGCTTTTAAAGAAATCGGTAGAATTTGTATTTGCACCCGGTCTTTGCGGTAACTGATCGGCCCAGTAATAATACACTTTCATGCTATCCAAAATCCATTGATTGTTTTCTGGTAGTATATTGGGCGCTTCTCCGTTTTTCTTGCAGGATACAACAATAGCAGATATTACCAAAAAGGTTGGCAAGACAATTTTTTTAAAAAATTTCATAGTATAATGGAAATGTTGTTTCCTGTTTATACACGAATGGAAATGGTTATTTTACTATTCTCTTTAATGCATTTTAATGAGTTAAATGAGAATATCTGATAACATGATCATTAATGGGATTTAGCGACCATTCGTTTTTAATTTCATCCCTGAAAATTTTTCTTGCAATATGAAGTAGTAAATTCCGGCTTATTAACCGTGTAGCTATTAATAGGCAGTATAATTTTTGACAGTGACTTGCGACACCTGACAAATTATATCCTGTGCCCCATTAGGTATCGGAAAGTCTGTCCCTTAAAACTTATTTATGCATAGAACAAGCATCTCTATTTTAATTTTGTCATTACTCGATATTGTTGTTCTGATTTGGGCAATTTGGTTTGGACGAAGATTTTATGGCGTTATTCTCACAAAAAAAAATCTTTTACGGGCCGTATCATTCAGTTTAATGTATGCAGCAGGATAATTTAGACAAAGAAATCCCTGAACACCTTGGTTATAATCCAAATCTACTGTTAACAGGTAGTTTAGTCATCTGCGGTGGTTTATTCTTTTTTTCACTTATGGCCTGGTTATGGACAGAATTGATTTAAAGATTAATAATGATTTCTCATTTAGTTTAGTGACATTGTTTGATGCTCTAAAGGCAATATTAGGATTAAAATGCTGGCTCGTATACATCCTTTGGAATACTCAAAATAAATGATTTTCACTTCATTATTCCATGAGTGTTTTTCAAAATTTACAATAAGGTAATAAAGACTTTAGCAGCGAAGATTCCGCATGTTATTTCTCAAATGTGTCAAGACTCCATTTATCTATCCAGTTTATTTCCATATCATCACCTTTAAAACTTATAGGCAGCCACAGGTAACGGCCATCAATTGCATCTTTCGGAGTCCATTTATCAGCGATAAATATAAAGGCATCTTTTTTACCAGCTACGGGCAGCACATGGGTGCTTTGACCTCCATAAGTGATCTGGCTATCCTGCCCCTGGCAGGGGTTACCGTGATAGGTCCATGGCCCCCAGATAGATTTGGCCGTAAACCAACGGGCCGCGTTAGGCGCCCAGCCTGTACAGCCCGAGCCAATCATATAATAAATTCCATTGCGCTTAAACAAAGCGGGCGCTTCCGTTTGGTGGCCTATATATATGCGAATG
Organism: Mucilaginibacter lappiensis; assembly: GCF_050433765.1. Lineage (GTDB taxonomy): Bacteria > Bacteroidota > Bacteroidia > Sphingobacteriales > Sphingobacteriaceae > Mucilaginibacter > Mucilaginibacter lappiensis_A. The sequence goes on from NZ_JBNPWP010000001.1 coordinate 1,019,007, forward strand.
AATTTGCCGGTATGACCTGTATAATCGGGTGTTAGCTCGGCCAGGTCAAGCGTGTAGTTTTCTTCGGATGAAAAAACATGGTAAGCCTTGCCATCGTCGTCAACGAAAACGGTCATGTCGCGCGCCATCTGACCACCAGGCAAATCACGGCAAAAGAAACCATCGCTTTTGTTAGCCGGGCTAAGACAGTTTAATTGATCAGACTGAGGAGTAAGCTCTGGATAGAACGGCATTTGCCCCGGATTAGGACGGTAGCTTTTAACGAACTGGTATGGACCGGTCACCTTATCACTTACCGCAACTCCTGCACGGGCCACGCTGTACCCCTTACCCAGTAATTCAAGATGAAACCACATGACATATTTCTTCGTCTTTTTGTTATAAATAACCTTTGGCCGCTCCAGGATACATCCTTTTGCGATATCGCTTGCCGGGTCTGGCGAAACACTTAGTGATATGCCCTCGTCTTTCCAGTTATACAGATCTTTTGACGAATAGCAATGCACCCCCACCATGGCCCGGTTACCCGCATTGCCGGCAACCTTGTGCTCACCAAACCAATAATAAACACCGTTATTATATAATATACCTCCGCCATGAGCATTAATGTGTACCCCTTTGTCATCGGGCCAGCGTGCGCCGGGGCTGAAACTGTTTAACTTGATTTGCGCATGACCAATGATACTTAGCAGCAAAAAGGCAGGTAATAAAAAGCGATAGTATTTCATATAATGATGTTTCTGTTATTTTTATGATGATTAATTATTTAAAGGATTCCATTCCAATACCTGTACTTTAGTGGGAGCGATGCTGGCTTTCCCCTCGCCATCAACCTGTGTTACCTTTTGCACAAACAGGTTGAGTACTTTTTTATCTTTCCATAGTTCGGTATCATAAGTTGGCTCCCACTCCCCTACGGATGTACTTGTCAAATCACTAACCCGCCAGTTGGTACTTTGCAGATCGGCATTTACAGCCACAGAAACTTTATTACCCCGTTCAGTATCTCTGAATATAAGCGCTACCGATTGTTTCCCGATTTTTTTCCAGGCAATTATTTGTGGTCGGGATATGGGGATGCTTTTGGTACCCTCCCCACCAAGGCTGAAAGCCGTGTTTCTGAAACCAGGGTTGGCCGACTGCCAGTTGCTCCCTGTTTTATAAATAATATGATATTGAGGAACTGCAGTGCTGCTATCACGCCAATAGGTAGCAATAAACGGGTTACCCTTATCATCTACAAACATGGATGTTTGATTGATGAGTTCGCTATGTCGTGGTATGTTGCAGGCATACTCGGCACTGGCGGCCGTAATGGGGAGCGTACATTTTTCGCCGGTTGATTTTTCCCAACTTAGACCGCCATCATTTGAACGGGCATAACACATATCATGATTGCTTGCCACATCGGGGCTCTCGCGCCATACCCATGAAATATGAATAGTCCCTTTTATATCAATACACATCTGCCAGTAAGCATTGCGTTTGCCTTCGCCATCAATAAGATTTTGCTGTACATTAGCCCATTTTTGCGAACGTGTGTCATACCTGTTCATCACCAGGTTGCCATTACCTGAACTTCCATCGCGGTAAACAAACAGCAGATCGCCATTAGGCAAACGGTAAAACTCGGGATAGCTGACCCTGTTTTCGTTAACGCCCGTCATACTTTGTGGTGCCGATAAAAGGAGACTGCCGGGTTTAACACCTTTGGCATAATTTAATGTTTGGTTATGATGCCCCCAGGCAACATGTAAATAACCGGCACCATCAACCATAATACTTATATCCTTGTGGGCATCAGTAGCATCGGCTTTATATGGTGTAGCTAAAAGTTGCCAGTTAGCCGCGCCGCTTTTTCTTTTAGCCAGCACCAATATCTGTTCATTATTGTAATAGGCTGCATATTGTTCGCCCTTAAAAGTAACGAGTGAATTTTTACGAAATACAACCGTATTAACGGAGTTGTTTGCCCAGCCCAGGCCTATAGTACTGGTAGTAACCTTGCCGGTTTGCGCTATTGCAGCCATCGCACCGCAAAGCAGGACACCTATTAAAAGTTGATATTTTAAACAGTATAATTTCATAAAAAGAAAAAGTAAGGGCAATAAACACTGCCCTTGTCTTTTATTTGAGTTTTAATTGCCGGTAGTCCCGGGGAAATTCCCCCCCCGGGTCTTTCCTGGAAACGGGCGTGATACACTCGTATTCTCCGGCTCTTATTTATTAACCGGTTAAGGACCTTCCTTAACCGGTTTGCTTAACACATTTGGTATGTCCTGATTTACTGCAATTTTTCGTCTGTTAATAAGCTCATTAATCCGCCTTCGCTCCTCAATATCCGGGGTTTTGGTCTAATTTTGCATCCTTATTTAATTGAATTTCGGTTAAAGGGATTGGCAGCAGCATGTTTTTAGCGGTTAAACCGCTTGTAGGATGCACCGCGTCATTGCCATTAAGCCGCAGGGCGCGTTCAACAAGTGTTCCGGTACGCATCAGTGTCATACGCCGGTTCTCCTCCCCCACCAACTCGCGGGCGCGTTCGTCCAATACAAAGTTCAAAGTCATTTGATCTGGTGTAACCTGCGGGGCATTTGCCCTGGTCCTTAACGCGTTTATAGCGGCAGCGGCATCTGTAGTTTTACCTTGTTTTACCTGTGCTTCGGCTAAAAGCAGGTAAGTTTCGCCAAGACGCATCATCACAAAATCTTTGATCATGGCATAGCCAAAAGTATCATTAGGGTCAAAGGCTCCCCATTTCAACGTGCTTGGGCAAATTCTAAAAGCGGTATCGGCACCGGCGAAAGGTACCGGTTTACCCAATAAAGCAGGGAAAGCAGGGTCATTATAATAATATTGCCTTTTAATACTGTACTGCGAATTGCGCATGTCGCCAGCCGGATATAAGCCATAAAGCACCCAGTTGCTTAGTCTTAACCTCGCGATACTACGCCCCCCCAGTGAATCGCAGGGAAGCATACCCGGAACGGCATAATAAGCAGCGCCCCATACACGGCGTTGCTGCGCATTATCAACGTTACCACCCACTACAACTGCTGAGTTCTCCTGCTCAAGCACCCAGATAGCTTCGGTGTTACCTTGTGAGCGGCGTTGATTGCCATAAACAAACATGTCAGAATAGTAGTCGCCGGCACCACCTGCCCTAACACCATAACGCCCTTTAACCAGGCTAAATTTACCACTATTTATAACAGCCTGCGCCTGTTGCTCGGCCAGGTCATTTTTACCCATACGGAGATATACCTCGGCCAGTAATTGCATGGCCATGTACTTATTGGCACGGCTAACCGGCTTGCCCTGGGCGTTGGTTTTAGCATTACCCGCATTTAATTCGTAAAGATTGGCGCTTGCATAAGTTAAATCACTTACAATTTGCGCATTTACATCATTAAGTGTTGCCCGGATAAAATCTGTTTTTGGGGCAGATAACGCGTGTATAATCAGCGGAACCCCACCAAAAAGCGTAGCCAGGTTATTATAGGCATAAGCCCTGAAAAACTTTGCTTCGGCTTCAACCTGTTTTTTGCCAAGCGCCCCTATTTTGGTTGTGGCCGGGTTTTCTGTATTGTCAATTATGCTATTGGCATTATTGATCAATGCATAATATTTCCCCCATATATAAGAAGCCGCGCCATCGGTTGCGGTGAGCTGGCTATAGTTATAATAAGGTACTTCAATACCCTGCTGTTGTATGGTGGCGTTTGCCACATCGGTACCTACCTGCCAAACGCTGGGCCAGCCTTGCGCGCTTGAGTAGGTTAATATACCGGTTTGCAGGTTATATAAGCCTATAGCAGATGCTTCAAGACCTAAGGAGTCGGTAAGCGTTAACGGGGTATAGGATGAGTAAGGTTTTTCGTCCAGAAAGGATTTTTTACAAGATGCAAACGCCGTTGCCAACACTGCTGCAAAAATTAATATTGTTGAATAATTTTTCATGTCTTTACGTGTGTCTTTATTTTAAAGAAATATTAGCGCCTATAATAATTGTACGTGTTACAGGATAATTGTTAGTCCAATCAGCAATATACGCCGACTGATTAGCTCCGGAATTTGATGTACCTCTGGTATAAAAACTTTGCTGTGGATCCCAACCAATCCAATTTGTAAAGGTTTTTAAATTACGCCCGCTTGCGTAGAGTGTTAAACCGGCTATATGCGCCTTATCCAGCAATTTCTGCGGCACAACGTAGCTAAAGGTGATGTCCTTGATACGGGTATAGCTGGCATCGCGGGGATAACCATAACCACGGGTATTTGTGTATGATAGCGACTGGAACTGTTGATTGCCATTAGTTGGTGTCCAATAGCCAATAGCTGCCGGTGTATTTCTTCTGCCCGATTCATCAGCATAGTTGAGGTCGGTATTGTTCTTTAACATGCCCTGGGCAGTTTGTATAAATATGCTCAGGTTAAAGTTTTTATAATGGAAAGTATTGGTTAAGCCCCCGGTCCATTTAGGAGCGGTTTGCCCCTGAATTACCTTGTCATCAGCTGTAATTTTGCCATCGCCGTTAGTATCTGCAAACTTCAGATCGCCGGGTTTGGCGCCGGGGTCTTGTTTTGAAGCGTCTTCGCCTGTTTGCCAAACACCGGTCATTTTATAATCATAAATTACGCCGATTGGTTTTCCGATGAACCACCTGTTACCGATGTCATCTTTTCCATCGCCATACAGGTCAACTATTTTATTTTTGTTGGCTGAAAATACAATGGTGCTTTCCCATTTAAAATTTGAGCCGTCGATGTTACGGGTGTTCAGGGTAACCTCCACACCTTTATTGGCCACCTTACCAATGTTATCAACCACCTGGGAATAACCTGTAATAAGCGGAAGGGCACGGTTTAACAATAACCCATAGGTACGTGAATCATAATATTCAACTGTACCTGAAATACGGCTGTTCAGTACCGAAAAGTCAGCTGCTATGTTACCCTCATTGGTAGTTTCCCAATGCAGGTTGCTGTTACCAAGGTTACTGGCCTGTACCCCTATGTTGCTTACCCCGTTAAACGGAAACCTGACGGTACCATCCGATGTTATTGTTCTGTATACGCTAACAGCTTCGTTACCGGTTTTACCGTAAGATGCCCTTAACTTTAAATTATTGATCCATTTGGAGTCTTTAAGAAAACGCTCGTTGCTCACATTCCAGCCAACAGCCGCTACCGGGAACCAGCCATATTTGGAAGTATTGGCACCAAATACCGATGAGCCATCACGACGAACAGTTAGTGTTAATAAATAACGGCTGTCATAAGAATAGTTTAAACGCGCCATTTGTGAATTGAGCGCATACCTGTCAGAATAGGTCCCTGAAAATGAACCATTTACTGTTGCGCCCGATATGGTTGAGCCAATCCCGATCTGGTTGAATGAGAGCTCATCATTAATGTAGCCTGTTCCGGCTATGCCCGAAGTAAAGTATTTTCTTTGCTGGGTACTGTAAAGCCCGGTGAAATCAATACGGTGTTTACCAAAGTCCCTTGTATATAATAATAAGTTATCCAGCGTGTAGCTGTTGGTTTCGGAGCTTAATGCTGTAGCCGAACCTAATGGCGTGTTCGCCAGCCTGCCGCTGTAGCTGTCTACGCGGGTGGGTAAATAGGTATAGCCCGCATTTAAGCGATATTTTAATCCTTTAAGCACGCCGCCAAATGTTATCTGGGCATAACCATTCCCGCTAATATTTACACTGCGGTTAATCTGATCGGTAGTTAAGCCCAGTAATGGATTGGTGAATAACTGTTCGGGCGCCATCGGGTAAATGGTATAGGTACCATCGGCGTTATACTCATTACCGTATGGGCTCATAGCGGTGGCGTTGAGTAAATTGGCCCGGCCGCCGTCATAATTATTATTAGCGAAATAAAGGTTTGCGCCCATGCTCAGGAAACTGGTTACATTTACATCCAAATTTGAACGTACGCTTGCCCGGTTATACTGATAGCCCTTTATGACCCCTTTTTGTTTTAGGTAATCGGCAGACAAAAAATATTTCACATCCGGTGTGCCGCCGCTTACACTCAGGTTATGATCCTGCATAATACCCTGTTGGGTGCTTTCTTTAACCCAATCAATGGTACGTCCGGCAGCGTAATTAGCCCGTTCGGAGTTGTTATATACAGGTTCAGGAAATTGCTGTTTTAAATTATTTTGCGCTTCATAATCCAAAAACTTTTGGGTAAATGCTGCCGGATCCCTTGGTTCCAGAATATGGCCCAGGTTTTCATAACCGCCATAACCATTATACCGAATAACCGGTTTACCTGTTGTACCGCGCTTGGTTGTGATCAGGATAACACCCTGCGAACCGTTGGCACCGTAAATAGCCACCGCCGACGCGTCTTTTAATATCTCCATGGAGGCGATATCATTGGGGTTGATATCATTGAGTGAGCCGCCGCTTTTGGTAAGCGGGATACCATCAACTACTACGAATGGTCCGGAAGCGGCTGAAATTGAATTTTGCCCCCTAATAGTGGCAGTTGGTTGTGAGCCGGGCACAGATGAAGGTGAGGTAACTGTAACACCGGCAACAGCTCCTTCAACGGCCTGTAAAATATTGGTAACCGGCAATTGTGACAGGCGCGATTTAGGTACGGTTGTAACAGATCCGGTAACATCCGATCGTTTTTGAGTACCGTAACCAACCACTACTACTTCATTCAGTTGCTTGTTGCTATCTTCAAGTACTACGTTTAATGTGGTTGTATTTTTATTAACCCGGATACTTTTAGCAACCATGCTCACAAAGGAGATTCTTAGCGTGGAGCCTTCGGCAACATCAATTTTAAAAGCGCCATTAGCATCGGTTGTGATTGACTGGCTTGTGCCTTCGATGTTTACCGTTGCACCCGGTAGCACATTGCCGGTGGCATCTTTTACAACGCCTTTTACATTAATTTTTGTTTGCGCGCTGGCCCCTTGGGTAATGCCCATCAGCATTATTATCAAAAGCCATACGGAAAAACTGTTTAAGTGAGTAAATCTGTACTTCATAATTTAATTGGTTTATTGGGTTTATTTAATTCGGATTATAGTTAGTAACCGCATCTATCCCGGGCGATTTAACCCCACAGCAGGAGCTATCCAATTGTGCGTTTTTGAAATTTCCATAGCGTTTGGTTTTAGTTTATAATTTGCCGGCAATAAAATATTGATATTGATTATTGCTTGTTGGTGGAAACGAAATAAGCGTAATTCGGCATTGCGAGAGAGGGGTAAAACTATAAATTACAGGGGTCAAAACATATAAAAACACGTTATTTTAACAGATTTTGAAAAATACGCAAGAAATAAGTGTTAAAATAACGCTTATTTTATTTGGGGAGATTTTCCGAGCGATAGTATATCGCCAAAATAGAGGCCAATTTATTTGGATGAGTTTTTTTCAAACTCATTCATACGATAGGAGATTTGAAAACTGGCGCGGTGTTTTTTGATGAACTCGGATGGATTGACCCCGTATTGCTTGAAGAATTGTTCGCGAAAATACTTTACATCACTGAAGCCCACCTGGAATGCGGTTTCGTTAACATTACGATTGGTTTGGATGAGCAATTCGGCGGCTTTGCGCAAGCGCACAAATCGGATAAAATTATTAACAGACTGCCCGGTGATACCTTTCAGGCGTTTAAATAACGTTGGGTAACTAATACCGATCTCTTTGGCCAGCACATATACATCAAACTGGTCATCGGTAAAATAATGCTCGATCACCGAAATACAATTATCCAGGAAATCCTTGTTTTCCTGCGAGATACTACGGCCGTTGCTATTTTTGGTAACCTCCTTATAAAAGTAGTTCTGCAGCTCGGTTTTATTGCGCAATACACTTTTTACCCGCGCAATAAGCAATTCTTTATCAAAAGGTTTGCGTAAAAAATCAATAGCCCCCTCCTCTATACTCTTCAACATGATATCAGGCGTTGTATCCCCGGTTAAAAGTATAACAGGGATATGGCTTATGGCTTGATCTTCCTTTATGATCCGGCATAAATCAAGCCCGCTCAAACCATCCATTACAATGTCGCTTATAATTACATCAGGCATATGTTTTTTAATAAGCTCAAGACCTGCAGTGCCATTTTGGGCTTCCATTACGATATAACCAGGCGTAAATATCTTTTTGATGTATGACCGGATCTGATCATTATCATCAATCACTATAAGCGAATACTTGGCCGAACTGAATAACTCCAACGCGGCCAGATCTTCTTCCTGCTCAGCATCTTTGTTATCATCATCAATAAGTTCATTTACGTAGGTGTAATCTGGTACAGCATCATCAACTATCGCATCTTCGGAAAAATGAGCCTTACCTTTTAACAGTGCGAGCAAAAATGTAGTACCACCATCAGAGTTGTTGAAGTAGCTGATACTACCTTTATGGCTTTCAATAAAAACCTTAACCAGGTATAAACCTATGCCAAAACCTTTACGGAAATAGTTTTTATCTTTTGCCTGGTAAAACTTATCAAACAGCCTGTCACCCACATCGGCATTTATACCTATGCCGCTATCCATTATTTTAAAGTACACGAGAGCATCATCCTGCTCAATTATAATATGGATAGTACCGCCGTCTGGAGTAAATTTTATAGCATTTGATATGAGGTTGAACAGGGCAATTTCTATCTTCTCCAGGTCGCCGTATACCTCCATGTTTTCTACCCGGCTTTCGAGGCTATAATTAAGGTGTTTAATTTTGGCTTGCTGAATAAAGCAGGAATAAACCTCCCTACATAAACTCACAAAATTTAGCTTACTCACTTTCAGCTGCGTGTTTTCGCTTTCGGTTTTCCGAAAAAGCAGTAAATGATCAACCAGACCAAGCAGGCGACGCGCGTTACGATAAATGGTACTCAGTTCTTCGGTATTACCCTTGCTTTGATTAAGAAGATCTTTTATAGGGTTAATAATAAGCGTTAGCGGCGTCCTGAACTCGTGCGATACATTGGTAAAGAAAGTTAGCTTCTTTTCGTTAAGCTCCTTTTCTTTTTCTACCTGCAGGTTGGCCAGCTTTACTTTAAACCTGAGCCTGGCCTGGTTTACCCTGTAATTATAAAACGCGTACGCTATAGCGAACACCAGTGACAGGTAAATTAAAAAGGCCCACCACGTACGGTACCACGGAGGTAAAACAATAATTTTAATGGCGATGGGTGGCGCTGCCCATTGCCCCTCTGTATTGGTAGCCCTGATTTTCAGGGTATAAGTTCCTTCATTAAGGCGCGAAAAATAGGCTGACTTGAGCTTACCTACATAATTCCAACCATGATCCCAGCCTTCGAGGTAATAGGCATAAGAGATTTTTTCAGGAAAGGAGTATTCGAGCGCCGTATAACTGATATTCAATGTAGCCAGGTTAAACGGGATAGTTATTTCTTTTAATTCATTTAATGGCTGTTTTTGTTCATAGGTACTATCGCGCTCAATGGATACATTATTTATTTTAAAGTCAGAAAGCATCAGCCGGGGCTGGTGCACGTAGGATGCGATACTATCTGGCGAGAAAAAATTGAATCCATTTATGCCGCCAAAAAGCATTTTACCCGATGCCAGTTTCAGGGCCGCGTTATAATTAAACTGGTTGCTTTGTAACCCATCAGAAGCATTGTAATTGGTGATCTTTTTTGTTTTTACATTGAAGTTGGAAAGTCCGTTATAGGTACTGCACCATAAATTCCCGTTGTTATCCACCAATATATTAAGTATACTATTGCTTGGTAATCCGGCCGATTCTGTGTACCTTTTATATTGATAGGTATTTGTATCATATTGAAGCAATCCACCACCTTCGGTGCCAACCCACAAATTGCGTTTACTATCTTCAGTAATAGCCCTTATGGCCTGACCAATAAAATAAAAGTGGTGTTTTTTATGCTGAACATCAATTTTAATAAGGTTGATGTAATTTCCGGCCCATAAATTACCCGCATGGTCTTCAAACAGCGCGTGGATATTTACCAGGCTGTTATCAAAAAGTTCAAATTGATCTTTATTACGGTTGTACAAAAACAAAGCGCCTCCCCAGGTGCTGGCTGCCCACAGGCGGTGCTGCGAATCTTCATATAGTTTCCAAAAGTTTCTTTCCTCCTTTTTATCTACCTGATTGTAGCAACTATAATGTTTAAACCGCCTGGTTACATTATCAAACGCGTCAATACCGCCGTTAAAAGTTGCTACCCATATTTTGTTGGTATAGTCATTTAAAATGCTTACAACAAAATTACTGCTTATGGTTCCGGGTGTATCCTGGTGTATATAGGTTTCAAATGTATTAGTCCTGGTATTCCAGTAATTTAGCCCGCCGCCATCGGTACCAACCCACACATTATGTTGTTTATCTTCACAAAACGACAGGATGAAATTATTGATAACGCTGTTTTTATTAAAAGCATCATGTGCGAATAAATGAAATGATACCGGCTTGCGGTCAATAATATTTACGCCGCCCCGTAAGGTTGCTATCCAGATCCGGGATTCATCATCTTCATAAACAGCATCAACGGCACCGCTTCGTAAACTATTGGGTGTTTCGCCTGCATTGATATAAGTAAGGTTATTTGCCGATGGATTCCATACTTTGATGCCTCCCCCGTTGGTCGCTACCCAGATATCACCGTTTTTTGTTGTAGTTAAGCTAAAAATATTATTGCTGGTCAATTTGTTCAGCCCATTATCAAGCTTTGTGGTTTTAAGGGAAACGGGATCGTACATAAATAATTCGTTGCCCGAACCCGCTATTATTTTACCTTTTCCATCAATGGTCATACAGCCAGCATATGCCAGCTCAGGAGCTACAATTTTTATCTTTTCATTTACGGCGTCATATCTGCCGAGCCCAATTTTGCTTACCAGCACCCATATGGTGCCCCGGTTATCTATGCGGGTAGCCAGCGTATTAAACCGTTGTTTATTGGTGTCATACGGGATCTCTTTGCCAATGGTATCTGTTTTACCAAATTTCAAGAAACCGTACGTACCGTTAGTGACAAAAACATTACCGGAGCGGTCGGCAACTATTTCATTGATATTAAATCCGATTTTAACAGGCTGATGCTGTTCATTATAACAATAAAGTGCATGAAACCGGGAATCAGCATAGTCAAAAAACATGAGGCCCTTCTCCGTGCCTACATATATTCGTCCATCGTAAGCATTAATGGATTTAATGTGATTGTTGACCAGCGAATTTTTATCCCCCCAAATATTCCGGAAAACCTTAAACGTGTAACCATCATAACGGTTAAGGCCATCATAAGTCCCCATCCACATAAACCCGTATTTATCCTTAGTTATGCAGGTGACAGAATTATTAGATAAACCATTATCAATATTAAGAACTCTGATGGGTTGTTGTGTTGCAGCCCCAACTTTGAAAGGTAATAGTATACTAAAATACAAGTACGCTTTGAAAAGGAAAACATACTTTATTTTTTTACGCATTTTTATTAAAACACACGGTTGGTTCGTAAAACTACAAATAATTTAAAAAAACGGGCATCGGGATTGATTAATAAATAATTCCAAAATATTCGTTCTGGAAGACCTGTAAAGCGATTATGGCCCCTGAAAAATATGGTTTTATCCCCCTTTATGTCGGTTAAAAAACACCTAAATTCGTACTTAGCCAATATTAAAAAACCATAAATAAACAGCATGCCAATTTTTATTGATATGAAAAAGTCTTTCCCTCTTTTATACTTTTTGTTGATTTTTTCAATCACCCTTTTTGCTCAGCAAAAAACTATTATCCCGAGAAAAAATATTCCGCTTGATTTCATCCAGCTTAGCGATCCATTTATCCTGGCAGATTCTAAAACTGCCATGTACTACATGACGGGTACAGGCGGCATGCTCTGGAAAAGCAAAGATCTCAAATTGTGGGATGGTCCTTTCCAGGTTACAAAGACCGATCCCCAGTCCTGGATGGGCCCCCACCCTATGATCTGGGCTGCGGAATTGCATGAGTATAAGGGCAGGTATTATTACTTTGCTACGTTTACTAACCGTGACGTTAAGATTGATACAGTAAAAGGCAATGTCATAGAACGCCGTGCATCTCATGTCCTGGTCAGTGATCGGCCGGCCGGCCCTTATGTGCCAATGCATGACGCTACTTATTTGCCTGCTAACAAACCGACGCTGGACGGAACATTTTGGGTGGACAAGGATGGAAAACCTTATATAATATATTGCTATGAATGGTTACAGAACTGGAACGGCACTATCGAGAAAATTGAACTAAAACCTGATTTAAGCGGCTCTGTGGGAATTGGAAAGGTATTATTCCGCGCCAGCGATTCTCCCTGGAGCAGGGAAAAGGATGAAAACGGGAATGTCCACCCTAATAAGGTTACAGACGGACCGTACGTGTTCCGTACCCAAACAGGGCGCCTGGGTATGATTTGGACAAGTTGGGTGTATGACGTTTATACGCAAGGTGTGGCCTATTCTTCAAGCGGTACGCTCGATGGCCCATGGGTACATGAGAAAGAACCTATTACCCCGCCTAATTTCGGACATGGCATGCTATTCAAAACATTACAGGGCAAACTGTTGATGGCAGTACATAGTCACCAGAATATTAATGGCCGGTACCGACGGATACCCCATTTGTTTGAAGTAGATGACTCTGGCGACAGGCTGATAGTGCACGCCGAGACCATTACACGCTGACGATCACTGACCTGGCTCACCACACCACTGGCATCCGCCGTGTTTTCCATAATATGCACTTCAACGGAAGGCATGTTGCCTATGCGCGACATCAGTTAGTCGTAAAAATCACTTTGTTCTACCAATCCTTTTTAAAGTGATCTCATAAATGGTGACTGCACTCAGAGTACAGTGCAAAGGGCTTTTATGAACGTTTTTTAAACTTTCCTGTCAAATACAAAAAGACTTAATAGAAGAACAGGGATTGATCGATCTGATTTTGACCCTGTCAATTGATAAAGTAATGACCGGCATAGCTGCTTTGTGACGTCATCATTAAAGTTGTCACAGTATTTAAAAGATGCGTCTAAGGTGTAAACAAATTAAAAAAGCAATTATGAAAACTTCATCTTTCCACTCAAAAACAGCCATTGTAATTGGCGGAACAAGCGGCATGGGCAAAGCCACTGCAAAATTATTGTTAGAAAACGGCGCTAAAGTGATTGTTATCAGTAAAAGTCAGTCAAGTGTTGATGCAGCCGTAACAGAATTAAGCGCATTCGGCGAGGTCTCCGGAATCAGGCTTAACCTCACGTCAGATAAGGACGTGACTAATTACATTTCGACACTTGATAGAGACAATCAGGCCATCGATTACCTGGTAAATGCTTCAGGTATTTTTGCTCCCAAACCATTTTTGGACAGCACGCGTGAAGATTATGATGCTTTTCAGGATATTAACAGAGGGTTTTATTTCATTACCCAGGCGATCGCAAAAAAAATGAAAGCCAATGGTGGCGGATCAATTGTTAACGTCGGATCATACTGGGCAAAACATGCTGTCAAAGGAACCCCAACCTCAGCTTATTCAATGGCCAAAGCCGCTTTGCAGGCTTTTACACAGCATGCAGCAATGGAATTGTCTGATGATAAAATTCGTGTAAATGCCATTGCTCCCGGTGTTGTTGAAACTGGCGTTCTGGATGAATTGGCCGGTTCAGCTGAAGGTGTTAAAAATGCCTATAAGGGTTTAAATAGCATCCATCCCTTAGGCCGTAACGGCCAGCCTCAGGACGTGGCTAACGCTATCGTGTTTTTATTATCCGACGACGCGGAATGGATTACCGGAACTATTCTGGATATTGATGGCGGTCTTGCTGCCGGCCGAAGCTAATTTAATTAACTAACTTGCAGGTTATTACATGCCGCCTCACTATAAACTTTTTGATCATGTATCCATTTATCGAAAAATACGATGAAAGCCAGGACATCATCATCGTTCAGCAAGCCTGCGACGGTTCAAGGCAAGCCATGGAAAAACTTGTCAGTCTGCACCAACGCTTTATTTATAACGTAGCGCTCAAGCTGGTAAGGGACGCTGATGATGCGGCCGACCTGACACAGGAAGTACTGATTAAAATGATAACAAAGCTCAGTTTATTCAGCGGTAAAAGTAGTTTCCGTACCTGGCTGTATCGCATGGTCATGAACCATTTTATCAGCAGTAAACGCAAAAAGGCGGAGAAGGAGGTAATTTCTTTTAATAAGCTCGGTGTTTATATTGATGAGGTGCATGATAGTGAGGATATGAGCCTTGAAGAGCAGGAACGGTACAGCGATCACATTACCGACGTGCGTAACAATTGTATGTCGAGCATGCTGCTTTGCCTGGACAGGCAGCAAAGGGCTATTTTTGTGCTTGGGGGTATTTTTAACATTAAATCTACTATCGCTTCGGCATTGCTTGATATTACTCCGGAGAATTTCAGAAAACAATTATCACGGGCAAAGGCGGATCTTTTCCAGTTTATGGACCATAAATGCGGGTTAATGAACCCGGATAATCCATGCAGGTGCTTTAAGAAAACGAAAGGGTTTATGAATGAAGGTAAAATAGATGCCGAAACGCAGACGTTTAAACCGGAATATCGTCAGTCTATTCTTTCAGTAACAGTTGCCAAGAACGAGGAATTAGACAGCCTTATGGAAGGCAAATACCTTCATTTTTTTACCAGCCAGGTTTATGCGGATACAAAGGCTGGCGATCAACTTATTGAATCGCTGCTTTTTGACCCGCAAATCAAGCAACTGTTTCATTTAAACTAAGCGTTACCAGTTACAATTTTAAATTTCAAAGCGATCATCACATCGCTGCCCCCGGCGTCCTGTTTCAAAGGTCAAAAAGTTGTGGTTGTTGAACTTCCGGGTCAGGGTGCCAACAACACATAATATCTAACGCGGCAAAGTTGTGAGTGCTATAAACGCACAAAACAGAAAGGTTATCCTTGATGTTAATACCGTCAATTTCATGTCATTTCAGAAAAAACAATTGGAATATCGGGAAATCCCGATGTACATTTGTGTCATGAATCATGTAGAAATTTTTAAAGCGCTCGCTAACCCCACCCGTTTGCAAATACTGGCCTGGTTTAAAACACCTGAATATTATTTTCCAGACCAACAAGAACCATTTATTACAGGTATTTGCGGGGGCCAAATCCAAAAGAAAACTGGTATGACCCAGTCTACCATTTCGGAAAACCTTGCGGTGTTGCAACGAGCCGGATTACTTATCTCTACCCATAAGGGCCAGTGGACCTACTATAAAAGAAATGAAGCCATTTTTCAGGAACTGAGCTTATTATGTTAAAACTTAAATATAAAAATGATGAAAAATTCAAACACCTCTCAACAACAGGCTCTGTCGGAATTATCTCCGGTAGACAAGGTTCTGCATTTTTGGAATAACGTGTGGAGCTACCCTTATAATTTAAACCTCATTGATGAACTTATGGTTGAAGATTTTATGATCACCAATGCTGGTGTAGAAATCAAAGGCCGCGAGAATTTTAAACAATGGGTTGCCGGATTTCTGAAAACAATAAACAATGCCAATTTAGAAAACCTGGATATCTTTGAAAGCAAGGATGGCTCCAAGGTAGTATCAAGATGGAGATTTACCGGTTTCCATAACGGCATGTTTGGGCTGGAACCTAATAATCAGCCTATAAATTTAATCGGAACTGCCATATGGGAAATACGCGATAACAAATTAGCACATAACCGGGTGGAGCGTAATTCCTGGGAAGTGTATGAGCAGCTTACCAAAGCCTCTTCTCAACAAAAAATTTAATCATTTAATTACCCCTATTTACAGGCAATTATTGAATCAATGTATCGGTTTATTCCGAAATAACGATTCAACTTTAATGACCTTAAATATAAAAGTCAATTTCTTTTAATAGCATTAGCGTTGAATAAGCATTGTTTATTTAACGCTAATGCCGCGGGGTTACATATTATCATTAATGAAAATTATGCACAGCACCGGGCTTCATTTAAGACATTCTGTTGGCAAAACAAGAAATGTAACCTTAAAAAGAATGCTATTACAGGCGGTCCCCTTTTGGATCGCATCCATTATTACAGGTCTGGTTGCAGTTCTTTACGGTAAGTTTTTTCAGATAGCGGAGGATTTTACATCTTCCATTTTTGACCGGTATGCATGGGCGTTGTTCATTTTGTCGCCCGTTTGTTTTGTTGTGGCCTGGTGGCTCGTTCACCGTTTTGCACCTTATTCCAAAGGAGGCGGAGATCCCCAGGTTATGGCGGCCATACAATTATCGGCTACCCGCAAAAACAACCCGGTTGTTGACAAACTATTAAGCCTCCGTGTGGCATTCATAAAAGTAATTTCAAGTTTATTCATGGCACTTGGCGGCGGGGCTATCGGCAGAGAAGGCCCTACTATTCAAATAGCGGCCTCCATATTTAAAATAATATACGAGGTACTGCCAAAATGGTGGCCAAAGATCACCAAATCAAGTATGCTTATCGCGGGTGCGGCAGCCGGCGTGGCCGCAACATTTAATACGCCTTTAGGAGGTATTATTTTTGCTATGGAGGGCTTAACCAAAACACACTTCAGTTATAATAAAACCGCAATTGTCTCGTCTGTTATTATTGCTGGCCTTACAGCACAAGCGATGCTGGGCCCCTATTTATACTTAGGCTCGCCAAAGTTAAATGGCCTTTCTTCATACATATTTTGTGGTGTAGCTGTAGTTGCCCTGATTTCAGGATTGCTTGGGAGCTATGTATCAAAATTGATCCTGTTCATTTTCGCGTGGAAAACAAAATTTAAATTCTCCTGGCATCATGTATTATATGTTGTAGCATGTTCACTTATCATGATTTCCCTGGCTTACTTCGTTAACCGCGAAATTTTGGGTTCTGGTAAAGATGTTATGCAAAACACCCTGTTTACTTCTGCTAAATATGTACACTGGTATAGTCCTATATTAAGAACTGCCGGCCCATTATTATCGTTCACAACAGGCGCGGCAGGCGGCATATTTACACCAGCACTGGGTGCGGGAGCAAGTATAGGTTCCTTAGTGGCCAGTTGGTTCAATTTTTCAGCTATCGATACTAATATGCTTATTTTATCAGGAATGGTTGGATTCTTAACCGGGGTAACGCGGTCGCCGTTTACATCGATAATCATCGTATTGGAAATGACAGATCGCCATGCCGTAATATTTCACTTGCTATTAGCAGGTATGATTTCCAGCCTCGTATCCATTTTAGTAGACAAACATTCACTTTATAACTATCTCAAACTTCAATTTATACGGGACCTGAATACTACCGAAGAAACTGAAATGGCTGAACACGTTGAAAAGATCAAAACATAATTTATCCCTTAATCTGCTAATACATTTTTTCTAAATTAAATCATATGAGAGAACAAAGGTTTAATCTCGCACACCGGCTCATTCACTGGGCTATCGCTTTTACCACGTTATTTCTTTTACTGACTATTCTATTGCGAATGGGTTGGATGAACAAAGATCATGTAGGGAACATCATTCAGCAAAACCTGAATAAGTCAAATGTTCACATCAACACAAAAGCTGCCGCAGTTATAGGGAAGGCGGTACGCAAACCCATGTGGAACTGGCATATACTGGCTGGTTATACCTTGATTGGTCTCTACCTCATCAGGATGGCACTGACTGCCGTACAAGGAATTGCCTACAAAAGTTCATTTTCAAAAAAGACCAAAATAAAGGAAAAGTTTCAGGCCTGGGTGTACATTGTTTTTTATTCTTTGCTGGCGATATCTCTTTTAACGGGCTTTATGATACAAAACGGGCCAAAAAGTTTACAGCATAATATGGAACTTATTCATGTACAATCACTTTACTATGTGGTTACCTTTATCGTATTGCATATTGGAGGTGTCATGCTTGCTGAGTTTGGGCCTGAAAAAGGGATAATTTCAAAAATAGTAAGCGGCGACAAAACCTGAATATCAACAATTTGGCTACCTCTGGAACCGGCTCCGGGATGCCTTAATAGCAGGCATATGCTCATTAGCCCAATCGTACAATGCCATGAGATGAGGAACGAGCGTTTCACCAACCGGTGTTAAAGAGTATTCTACTTTAGGAGGGATCTCCGGGTACATCTTCCTGGTCACTAATCCATCTGATTCCAGCGTCTTCAATGTTACTGTCAACATTTTTTGAGAGATCGTTTCGATCATTTGGTGCAGTTCATTGAAACGTAAGGTGCCATGATCCGCCAGCATGATCACGGTGGACATCGACCATTTATCTCCCAGACGTGACAAAACATCCGTGATCGGTGCTTTTTCCCGGCCCTCCTCACATTTTCTTAAATTTTCTTTTTTCATATCACTTTGATTCTCAATAATAGTTACCTCGAAGTAAGTATCTGATCTTCAGGTGTCTTCTTGTTTTTATTATACTTACCAAATACCTTTGACTTACTTAAAGTAAGTTAATATACAAAGTTAATTAAAAGTAACATGAAAACTATATTAGTTACCGGCGCGACCGGTCCTCTGGGTGCAGCAGTAATCACCACGCTATTAAATAACAAAAATGCATTTGCTGTCAGAGCACTTGTCAGAGACGAGACAAAAGCCAATGCCTTTAAAGACAAGGGCGTCAGCACCGCCATTGGCGACTATAACGACTACCCCTCACTTGTTGAAGCTACAAAAGGTGTTGATACCGTAGTGTTGATATCCGGTAACGATCTTGAACACCGGGCAAACCAGCACCTGAATGTGATTAGGGCAGCCAGGGAAACCGGTGTAGAAAAGATCATTTACTATAGTTTGCAGCGTAAAGACGATAATGAGGACGGTGGCTTATTGGGAAACAAGACGGTTGCCCACATGATAACCGAAAAAGCACTCGTAGCATCAGGTATTACTTATGTTATTTTACAGGTATCGCTTTATACGGACATGATCCCACTTTACGCGGGACAACAAATAGTAGAAACGAAAATCATCTACCTGCCAGCAGAGGACGGTACAGCGGCATATGCCCTTCGCGCGGAACTGGGTGAGGCTGGTGCAATTATCGCCATAGATGAGAAAGGACAATATGATAACAGATTTATTGTGTTGACCGGCTCGGAGGCCATAACCTGGGCAACTATTGCCGATATGATCAGCGCCGTTACAGGTGATAAATTTAAGTATATCTCGCCTGAAGTTGCTGAATTTCTGGAAACCATGAAAAATAACGGAACACCAGAATGGCTGGGTCCTGCGCTTAAAGAGATGCAGCAAGCGGTGGCACATGGAGAATTCGCTAATGTAACCGATGATCTGGAAAAAATACTGGGACGTAAGCCCGAAACTGTCTTTAATTATCTGAAATCTTTCTACAGCAAATCCTAATTAATTAACGCTAATGAAAACTACAAAAATCACCTATTGGGTGTTAACGGGCATTACAGCATTGGGCAGCTTATTTTCGTCCTATTCGTACCTAACATCGCCGCAAATGGTTGCAACCTTCGGGCACCTTGGTTTTCCCTCCTATTTCCGGATCGAACTGGCAGTGGCCAAATTTCTGGGCATCATCATATTGCTGGTTCCTTTGACCCGTACGTTAGAAAGACTAAAGGAATGGGTTTATGCGGCATTCACCATTGTCTTTGTATCCGCGTTTATAGCACATTCCTCCGTGGGTGACCCGATGGTCATGCGTGTTTTCCCAATCATTTTTTTAGCGTTTTTAGTAGGATCGTACATTTCTTACCATAAAATTAAGGACAGGAATTTGCAATCTTAATTGGCTCAAACAGGAGTTAATAAGAAAAGTGATTTACAAAAGGATAAATAGCACGATGAATTGCGCATATTAATTTTTCCCGATAACTTCCCTTCGGTGTTGAATTCCCCAATCTGTCAGATTGTTAATTATTGTCTGTAACGTTTTGCCGTGTTTGGTGAGTTCATACTGAACAGTTACAGGGTGCGTGTCTAAAACTGTTCGTTCAACCAATTTGTTTATTTCCAATTCCTTTAATTCCTTGCTCAACATCTTGTTCGAAATACCTACCACATCATTCAAAATGTCAGAAAACCTTCTTTTGTTGTAATGGCAGATAGATGAGATGATATAGATCTTCCATTTCCCACTCAGCACATCCATAGCATCGTGAACAGCCATCATTTCTTTTTTACGATCCTGTTGAAATTCTTTTATACACTCCATAAGTTACTTTGTTACTTCAAGGTTACTGTTACTTTTAGATACAAAGTTACTAAAATATATCTATCTGGTATAACTTTGCAGCTCAAGAATTTAATAGATAGAGAAAATGAATAAACTAAAAAACAAAGTAGCCATAGTTACAGGCGGCAATAGCGGTATTGGATTTGGTATTGCAGAAGCATTCAGAAATGAAGGTGCGGTTGGCACTATTACCGGAAGAAACGAGGTGACATTACACCTTGCTGCGGACACGTTAGGTACAGATTTTATCGGCATTAAAGGTGATGTCACGAATATCAATGATCTGGAAAATATATTCAAGAAAACCATTGATAAATTTGGGAAGATTGATGCATTGGTAGTTAATGCAGGCGGTATTGTGGACGGCGTGCCAATGGCTGCGATAAACGATGTTACGGAAGAAAATTACGACCGTTACATGGACCTGAACTTGAAAAGCGCCTATTTCACTGTGCAAAAATCACTTCCTTATTTAAATGACGGTGCTTCCATCATACTTATTGGATCGACTGCCGCGCATCGTGCCGCACCGGGAATGACTATCTACGGAGCAGCAAAGGCGGCTATCATATCATTGGCAAAAGGTTTGTCTCTGGATCTGTTGTCAAGAAAAATACGGGTTAATACACTTTCGCCAGGTTCTATTGATACGCCTGTTTTTGGAAAAATTGTACCACAAGAACAAGTGGAACAGGTAAAACAAATTTGGATAGATATTACACCTGTAGGCAGACAAGGACTTCCGTCTGATATTGGAAACGCTGCTGTATTTTTAGCATCAGACGACTCGGCTTTTATTGTTGGTACCGAAATTATATCAGACGGCGGCATGACAAATATCAGCCTGATGAAATAATTTATCTTAAATAAACAATACTGAAAATGATACAGAATAATTATAATGGAGCGTTGCAGAAACCAATAGGTTCTGGATTTAACGCAACATCAACTACAAATGATGTAATAAAAGGAATTGACCTCAAAGGAAAAATCGCTATCGTTACTGGCGGTAATACAGGCATTGGTTTGGAAACGGTAAAAACCCTATCAAAAGCCGGGGCAACAATTATTGTACCTGCAAGAGATGTTGAAAAAGCGAAGGAAAATCTGCAAGGAATTGCCAATGTTGAAATAGAAGAATTGGATTTAATAGATCCTGATTCTATTGACACTTTTGCCGAAAAGTTTTTGGCTTCGGGCAGACCATTACACTTGCTTATTAACAACGCAGGAATTATGTTCGTGCCGTTACGCCGTGATGCAAAAGGAAATGAATCGCAACTCGCCACCAATTATCTCTCAGTTTTTCGGCTTACTGCCAGGTTGTGGGACGCGCTAAAAAAAGCGAATGGCGCAAGAGTGATCAATGTTTCTTCTTTGGGGCACCATTTTGCACCTTTCAATTTCGACGACCCGAATTTTAAACATCGTGACTATGAAACATTGCAAGCCTATGGACAATCAAAAACCGCTGTCAATCTCCTTTCGCTTGAATTGGACAACCGTGCTAAATCATTCGGCGTAAGTGTATATTCAATTCACCCCGGCAATATTTGGGGAACAGAATTAGCCAGAGAGGCCCCAATTGAAATATTACAGCAATTTGGCTTCTTAGATGACAAAGGAAATCCTGTACCGGAAGTTATTGATTCGCTTAAAACCATTCCGCAAGGTGCGGCCACAACCATATGGGCTGCTACGAGCCCGCTATTAAACGAAATAGGCGGTGTGTACCTCGAAGATGTTGATATAGCCGAATTAGCTATCGATTCATCAATACCCAATGGCGTAAAACCGTATTCTTTAGACGAAGCCAGTGCCAAACAATTGTGGAAACTGACCGAAGAGTTAACAGGCGCTACATTTAACGTTGATTAATTTTCCCCTTGGATCACGCAGGCATATGGCATTTCAATTCAAACACATAACACCCTACATTTAACTTCCTGCAACCAAGGCAAGTTGATCGCAGATGAATTTGTATGTGGGTACCATATGCCTGTGTGGTTCATTTGGTTCGGGCCCAACCAATGGCTATTATAGCTTTAATGAACTCAAGCAGACAGCAGTTATTTCTAAAAAACCTCAATAACCATCCCTTTTAATGATTATGGACTTTGCTGTTTTTTCAAAGATCTAATTATGGCTGAGCCCCTACTGGACAATTCTCAAATTATTCTAAAGTCATTAAGGAAGAGGCGGCTTCAATTAAAAGAATGACGGAATTCCAGGGGCGAGAGGCTGGTCTTGATCTTGAACAGTTTACTGAAGGATTGCAGGTGTTCAAAACCCAACTCGTAGGCGATCTGGCTAACGGAAAGATTGGTTGTCGAGAGTTTCTCTTTAGCCAGTTCGATCAGTTTGTTGTGAAGATGCTGCTGGGTATTCTGGCCGGTCAGGGATTTGAGCAAACCGCTCAGGTAACCCGGTGAGATATTTAAGTTTTCGGCGATATAAGTAACGCTGGGGAGTCCTTTTTGGGAAAGTGCGCCACTATTGAAGTAATTGGTGAGTAAATCTTCCAGTTTGATTAGGATTTCATGACTGGCGATCTTGCGGGTGATGAACTGGCGCTGGTAGAACCTTTCCGAATAGGTCAGCAATAATTCCAGATGGGCAATGATCACGCTTTGGCTGAACCGGTCAATATTGGCATGGTACTCTTGCTCGATATTTTGTGCGATAGTTGTGAGCATAGTTTCTTCCTTGTCTGATAAGTAAAGCGCCTCGTAAACCGAGTAATTGAAGAATTCGTATTGTTTGATGGTTTTAGCCAGCGGGGTGTTCCATAAAAAATCCGGGTGGATCAGGATCATCCAGCCTTCGGGACGGTGCATCACGCTGCCTTTTTCAATTTCGACCCCAAACACCTGACCGGGTGACATGAAGAACAATACACCTTCGTCGAAATCGCTTGCCTGCTGGCCGTATTTGAATTTAGCGTTCTTCACCCTTTTCATCGAGATCGAATAAAAATCATAGATCAAACTGAACGTGCCTTGGGCCAGGGGCCTGTCCAGGTGGTCCATATGCACCAGGCTGATCAGCGGGTGCGCCGGGTTAGGCAGGCCCGCAGCCCGGTGATATTCAGTGATCGTATGAAAATGGTAAAGCTGGTTATTATTCATAACTATGATAAAGTTCGTTATTTTTTATGATAAGCTGCGGCAAACTCTTTAGCGAAATCAGCGAGTTTGACCTTACCCATTTTCGGCTTGCTCCGGTGAAAATTCTCCAGGGTTTTGCCGCTGTGCATGGCTGCCTGCATTTCGACTAACGTCTCCGCCAGCTTTTCGGGAACTTTGGCCATCTTTAATCCCTGCAGCATTTCTTTGTCCGATAGTAGCACCCATTTTAACCAGGGCTTGCCTACGGCAGTACCGATGATCTTTGCCGCTTCGTTACAAGTCATTTCCTCGCTGCCTACATAACGGATGGTTTTTTCTTTGGGTAATAATCGCAGTTCCTCAGCAACGGCATCCGCGATATCCTTTGGCGATACAAAAACGATCCGGTCTTCTCCGCCATAGTTCCCCATTAGTAAGCCGGTCTTACCGCTCAGCAAGGCCCGAAGACCGGAATAACGCAGCGTCAGGAATTTGCCGATGAAGCCTTTGCCTTTGATCAGGTCGATAGACTGGTAGAAGTTGGTATAAAAGGCCGCGGGCCGCATGATCGTAATGGAGGCGTCCAGTTTATCTAATATGTGTTCTACGTTTTCGGCTTTAACCAGGTCTGCCGCCCAACCGCTCAGGAGTACGATCCGTTTGGTGCTGGCTTCTTTGAGGGCTTGTGCATAGTTTTGCGCCATCCGGTGCAGGTAATCACCCAGATCAGGCTCGCTAAAACTCAGGGGGATCATGGCATAAACCGCGTCTGCGTCTTTAAAAATATTGATCAAAAACCTAACATCAGAGATCGAGCCAATTGCTGATGTCGCACCTAAGTTTTCGATAGCTGCCTGTTTTTTGGGATCGCTGCTGACAACAGTCACCGCATGTCCCTGGGCGATCAATATTTCTGTAAGCGGCTGACTGATGTTCCCTAAAGAACCGGTTACAATAATTTTCATCGCTTTTTATTTGGTATAAACGCCGTTATCAATATCGGCAAGTAATGTGGAGTGCGTTGAATGCCAGTTCAAATGTTCCTGTGTCCACTTGCTCGATGCCGGGCAGTCTATCGCGGCCATGTGTGCAAACCAGCCAAAATGTTCAGCGGCTGCTTCAGGTGATATGGAAACTACCGGGATATCCAACTGTTTGCCAATGGCTTCGGCTATCGTTTTAACCGTGATGGCTTCTTCGGCAGAAGCATGATAACGAGCGTCCGATGCAGCGTTCTCTAATGCCAATCTGTACAAATGGGCTGCATCCAGCCGATGTACCGCGTTCCAGCGATTCTGTCCCTCGCCAATATAAGCAGATACGCCTTTTTCTTTAGCGAGATTGACCAGAATGGGTATGAAGCCATGTTTGTCGTCATCGCCATGCACCGATGGCGACAAACGGATGGCTGCCGCACGCACTCCCAGCGCTGCTACAGCATCTGCAGTTTGTTCGGAAGCCCGCGGCCAGGCCGGGTTGAACGGCGGGATGATATCTTCGGTGGCCAACTTTCCCGGGCTTACCAGCGCCGTACCGGAGGTAACAATAAACGGGCGGTTAGAACCGGCCAGCACTTCGCCGATGGTTTCAATGGCTATTTTATCTACCTGGCAAACTTCCTGGAATCGGGTAAAGTCATGGATGAATCCGGCATGGATCACGCCATCTGCATACGCAGCACCGCTGCGCAGGCTGTCGAGATCTTCCAGGTCACCCCGGTGCACTTCTGCACCGGCATCAATCAGCTTTTGGGCTGATGCATCCGAACGGGCCAGTCCCAATACCTGGTGGCCAGCGCTTATTAATTCCTGCACAATGGCAGTACCGATGAAGCCTGTGGCTCCTGTAACAAATACACGCATAATTAATTTTTCTTTTGTTGATACAAAGATGGACTGCTTTGGCTGGCAGGATTTATCCAAATCTGCGTTTGGTTTAGCCAAAACCGTAAAAAGCATACAAACATCCTGAATTCGTGTTATCTGCCGGCCGCGTTTTGAACTGACCTTTGGGTCATCATATAAAACACAAAAAAATGAAAAAGACAATTTTAATCACAGGGGCCAGCAGCGGTATAGGCGCGGCAACTGCCCAACTATTTTTAAGCAAAGGCTGGAATGTAATTGCAACCATGCGCAGTCCTGAAAAGGAAACCGCTTTAGTTAACTCGGATGAGGCACTGGTTACCAGACTCGATGTGCAGGATTTGGCTTCAATCGAAAATGCGGTAAATCAGGGTATCGAAAAATTTGGCCGGATCGATGTGTTGCTGAACAATGCCGGTTATGGCGCTTACGGGATTTTAGAATCTTTTTCGAGGGAGCAGATCATCCGACAGTTCAACACCAATGTCATCGGGCTTTTGGATGTGACCAAAGCATTATTGCCACATTTCCGTGCCAACAAGAGCGGGATCATCATTAACATTTCCTCTATCGGCGGTAAAATGACTTTCCCTTTGGGGACTTTGTACCATGGGACGAAATTCGCGGTGGAAGGTATATCAGAATCGTTGAGTTACGAGGTGGAACAGTTTGGTGGCAAAGTAAAGATCGTTGAACCAGGTGCTATCGCGACCGATTTTTCAGGTCGATCGCTGGATTTTAGCAATGATGAAAGTATGGCCGAATATCAATCCATCGCCCAAAAGATACTGGCGGGGATGCCGGAGTTTTTTAAGAATGCTTCTCCGGCCAGTGTGGTTGCGGATGTGATATTTGAGGCGGCCACCGATGGTAAAAACCAGTTACGCTATACTGCAGGCGAAGATGCTAAAGCGATTATCGCACAGCGGGGGGAAGTCGATGATGCCACGTTTATCGCAGGGATGAAAACACAATTCGGGATTTAAGCTATATTTACAGTAATGAGCTTGTTCCTCCATTTACAAAGCATTTCAGACCTGTTCCGGTTTTTCCGCCTGGAACAGGCTGTCCGGCACCCGCTGGTGGCAGTGATCGATTTTAGCAAGGTCAGCGAAGATATTACAGACAAGACATTGCTTTCCTGCGATTTCTATTCACTGATCTGTAAAAGCTATAACCGGAACAACGTCAAATATGGCCATAAGATCGTCGACTTTCAGGATGGCAGCCTGATCTGTATGGCGCCGAACCAAGTACTGGAACTGGAAAACGATTTTGAGCCCGATGCGGTCATAACCGGCTGGGGTGTATTTTTTCACCCGGACCTGATCAGGGCAACCTCATTATTTGAAAAAATGAAGGATTACAGTTTTTTCGCTTACGAAGTTGGGGAAGCGCTGCATCTGTCAGATAAAGAGAATCAGATCCTAAAGGACTGCGTGTCGAAGATCGAAGCGGAATTAAAGGAAAATATTGACGACCACAGCCAAAACATCATCGTTTCGCAAATTGAACTGTTGCTAAATTACTGCACCCGTTTCTACAGCCGGCAGTTCATTACCCGTAAGAACTCGAACAATGCAGTCGTCATGCAAATAGAAAGGATTTTGAGTTCCTATTTTCAGGATAGTTCTGAAAAACGCCTGCCGACCGTCAAAGATTTGGCGGAGCAGGTGTTTTTATCATCAGGTTACCTGAGCGACTTGCTCAAAAAAGAAACCGGCAAGAACACCCAGGACCATATCCATTTTTATTTGATCGAGGAAGCTAAAAACTTGCTACTCAGCACCGATAAGTCCGTCGGCGAGATCGCCTATGCTTTAGGATTTGAATATCCGCAATATTTTAATAAGCTCTTCAAACAAAAGACCGGAAAAACCCCTATCGAGTTTCGCAGCTTGAACTGAAAGTAAGCATTTTGCTAAATTGATTTTGTTTCAAGAACGCTATTCTAATGCGCATATTAAATATAAATTAGCTGTAATAAACCGCTCTAATTATGAAAGTGTTGCTGTCTGTGTTCTTTTTTGTAATAGTATCCTGTAATGCAAAATGTAAAGAATATACTGACAGTCTTTTACAGGTTTTAAAATCCGAAATCCTTAAAAAAAAATTCTACGATGCTGAAAAAGACCGCCATATCAAAAAATTAAAAGAATCCTTAGGCACGGTTCCCAAAACCGATTTTTACACGCAATATGCAATTTGTGATAAATTGTACCAGGAATATAAAGATTTTGTATTTGATTCGGCACATGTATACACCAAAAAACTTCTCGAATTAAGCGGTCAGATGCATGATATTCCTAAGCTTTACGAAAGCAAAATAAAGCTGGGGGCTATTCAATCGTCCTGGGGTATGTTTAAGGAAACTTTCGAATGTCTTAATCAAATTAACGTAAGGCAGGCGCCCGACAGTGTCAAATTAAAATACTATGAATTAAAATCCAAGGCATATACCAGGCAGGCTTTATACAATACAGATGAATTTTATTCTCCTTCCAACCGCGCAGAGTCTATAAGAGCGTTAAACGCAGCAATACAATTAAGTAAGCCGGGATCTTACGAAAAATACAGACATTTAGCGGAACTCTGCACTATATACGGGCAAAACGACAAAGCTGCGGCTTACTGTATCAAATTACTAAACAGCAATTTGCCAACATATCATGAACGAGCCATGATAGCGCACGATTTAAGTAACTTGAGTACGGGTTCCAAAAAAATACGACTAATAACGCTTGCCGCCATTTATGATATCCGTTCATCAACCAAAGAGACCCTGGCTATTTTTACACTTGGGAAAATATTAATGGATGAGGGCAGAATAGAAGATGCCGAATTGCTTTTGCAGGAAGCACTGGATCAGGCCAGTATTTATGGCAATAAGTTGCATAAAATAGAAATTGTAGCTATTTTAACTACACTGTCTGCCCAAAAACTTATTAACTCTGAAAATAAAAAAAATCAAATATTAACGTATCTGATAACCATTTTGAGTATAGCTATAGCTGGTGTAGCAATTATATCTGTAGTTGTATATATCAGGCTAAAAAGAGTAAAGCGACGTGAGGCTATTGTCAGGGAAAAGAATCTGCATTTAGACGGATTAAATAAAAAACTTTCAGAAGATACCCAGATCAAAGAAGAATACATTGGTTATTTTTTTGACGTTATTTCTGGCTATATCCTCAAACTTGAAAAAATTAAAAGAAATACCGAACGCAAGATCAAAATAAAGAACTATGAGGAGTTATTGCATTTAGCCAATGAAATTGATATTAAACAGGAACGCCATGCTTTATTCCATACGTTTGACAATATATTCCTTAAGCTGTTCCCTAATTTTATTGCCGCGTTTAATGCCTTGCTAAAGCCTGAAGATCAGATATGGCCAAAGGACAACGAAGTTTTAAATACCAATCTGCGCATATTTGCCCTGATGAGATTAGGTATTAAAGATAATCGAACAATAGCCAATATATTACAGAGTGCTGTAAGTACTATTTATACCTACAAAATTCGCATTAAATCAAAAGCACTTGTTCAGGGCGACGAGTTTGAAAACAGGATAATGGAGATCAATTTCGTTGACAGCAATGACATCCATCCTTAATCAGATTTACTCGCGCTTTTTGATAGTTAAGGTTATCCCCGGGGTTAATCTCTGGGTTAATTTTAATGTTTTTATCTTGAATGCCTTAAGTTTAAGTTAGATTTTTTGCCAATCAATGTGTTTTAATTTATTGATAATGAATTTATTACAATAAAACACAAGTGGATTTTTTGTAAGCATCCACCAAACTGGCATTTATTTTAATTTTCTATGTACAACTTTGTACATATCCAATCATTTACGGTTAATCTAAGTTTAACCGCACTACCGATGATGGGAAACCCTTATAAACCAAATAATAGTATATTTTTTTCGGAGATGTAATGGCGTGTGTAAAATGTGGTAAGCAGGCTGCAGGCTGCTGAAAAATTTTGCCGGTCGAAAACGAGACTTTGATGTTGACTATAAAAATGCAGCTGTAAGGCTATGCTCCAAAATTGCATGGAGCCAGGTTTCTGTCCAAAGGAGTTGTCGATACCATAGCTATTATCCCGGAACAGCATAAACCAATGATTAAATTGATAGGAATACCTCTTGCGATGTTCCTAAAACGATTTTATTAGCCAATTTTTAACCTAAAAAAGCATGCCAATGAAGAAAAACTAAAGGCAATCATCACTGAAATTTCAATCATTATTCTTTAGTATCTAATCAAAAACCAATTATGAAAAAAAAATTACGAACAGCAATTTCGATTTTCAAAAAGCCCCCATTTTGCATAGTCGTTATGGTGATGTTATTCCTGTCAAACGCTGGTATTGCCGGTGGTTTTAAGAATATTGTACCCGGTAAAATATCGCTTACTGCAAAAATAAATAGGCGCCCCATTGCCATAACTGTAAAAGGAACCGTTACCGACGGCGCGAGTGGCGAAAAATTAACCGGTGTTTCTGTTGGTGTAAAAGGAAAACAAGCCGGAACATTGACTGATGTAAATGGAAATTTCTCCATTAATGTTGACGGAACAGAAACCTTGGTATTTTCCTATATCGGATATGAGTCTGTAGAGGTTCCTATTGGCGGAAAAACAACTATCAATGTTAAGCTTACCTCAACAAACAAAAGCCTAAATGAAGTTGTGGTAATAGGTTACGGAACTGCAAAAAAGGTTTCACTAACCGGCGCTGTCGACCGGGTATCGGGCACGCAGGCGGTGGAAGGCCGCCCTGTTACCGGTGCAATACAAGCATTACAAGGAGAATCTCCCAACCTTATTATCCAACAAAAAGGCTGGAGCCCGTCGGGTGGCGGATCTTACAACATCAATATAAGGGGCACAGGAACTACTGGTAATAATGATCCCCTGATTGTTATTGACGGAATTATTGGCGGTGATATTAACACGTTGAACCCTAATGACATTGATAATATTTCCGTTTTAAAAGATGCCGGTTCTGCCGCCATATATGGCTCCCGATCTGCCAATGGTGTAATATTAGTTACTACCAAAAAAGGAAAGCTTGGGACTAAACCCAGCATTACTTACAACGGCATATACGGTACACAAGTTCCTCACTTTACCTTTCACCCTGTAAGTGCTTATGACAATGCGCTTGATAAAAACATGTCGCTGGCCAATTCAGGCAGACCACCTCAATACTCAGATCAGCAACTGGCAGATATTAAAGCAAAGGGTGACGGCGATTGGCGGTTGGAAACAATTATGCACAATGCGCCCCAAACCAATCAAAACTTAACCATAAGTGGCGGATCGCCAACCAGCACCTATTTGATGTCTTTTGGCTATTTTGATCAGCGGAATTATTTAGAGAAAAGTTTGATCAATGGTACTTATGGATTAAGAAGGTTTAACTTTCGTTTAAATCAAACAGCTACGCTTGGTAATTTCAGTACCGGATGGAATTTAACCTACGCGAAGATCCAATATAACGAACCATTCAACGATGTAGTTGGCGACGCGCTTCGTGCTCCATTAACCGATAGTTTTCAGGATGCTCAGGGGCGTTACATTACCGGGTTTGTAACATCTAACCCATTAGATCTTTTACGTAACGGCGGTTTTCAATATACAAACAATGATGAGATAAACGGTAGCTTTAACGCTGCTTATGCTATTACGCCTGCTTTTAAAATCAGAGCAGTATTCGGCGGTACAGTGAAGGCAAATACACAGTTACAAAGGCAAGTCGACTTAAAATATTACCCTACAGGAGAGTCTAACTCAAGCAGGCAAACGGCTAACTATAACACCAAATCGCTTGCTACAAATACCAACTTAATTGCCGAATACACTAAAAACTTTGGTAAACATTCCTTAAATGTTTTGGTGGGTGTAGCAAATGAGTCATATACATCAGAGGGAAACGGTGTGCGTAAATCATTGACTGACTCCCTGTTGGGTGTTCCAACTACCGGCACAATAATAGATCCGGGTTCAAACCCAGGCACCGGCGGTTCATACAATTCCCTTACAAATACCACTGAAACCAGTCTTAACTCCTATTTTGGTCGCGTATCCTACTCTTTTGCCAATAAATACTTTTTAGACGGTACATTCAGAGGCGATGCCTCTTCAAACTTTCCTAAGAATAAGCGCTGGGGATATTTCCCTTCAGTAGGCGGCTCCTGGCGTTTAAGCGAAGAAGAGTTCATGAGCAATTATAAAGAGAAAGTAGGTGATTTGAGGGTGAGAGCAAATTATGGGGTATTAGGAAATCAAAACGTTAGCGCTTATCAATTTACATCTTCATTTAATACTAATGCCAATGTATACGCCTTTAATAATACTTCAACAGCAGGTGCTACTCGTAACCTCGCCAATACAGATCTTACCTGGGAAAAGGCAGCAACGCTTGATGTGGGCGCGGATGCTACATTCTTTAATGGCCAGTTAACGGTAGGTGCCGATTATTTTAACAAAATAACAAGAGATATCCTTGCTCCACGGCAGGACGTTCCAACGCTCTTTGGGTCAGGCTTCCCTTCATATAATGTTTCTAAAGTTCAAAACAGAGGGTGGGAATTAAAAATAACCTATGCAACCAGAGGAACATTCGCGCAGAACTTCTCATTCAGTATTTCAGATGCCAAGAGCAAATTACTGGCATTCAGTTATGGTCAAACAGAAAATGTATTCCAGAGAGAAGAGTTTGAGTTTGTTCGCAGGGTAGGTTTCCCTATAACGGTTTATCAGGGCTATAAAACCAATGGTTTGTATCAGTCACAGGCAGAGGTTGACAGCTACCCCAGGTTTGCGAATTATACCACAGGCCTGGCTCCGGGCGACTGGAAGTTTGTTGACAAAAACAATGATGGCAAAATTGACGCACAGGATAAGTTCATTTTAGGCGACCCTTTTCCGAGATACACATTTGGCTTTAATTACAATGCATCGTTTAAAGGTTTCGATTTAACCATATTTATACAGGGCGTATTAAAAAGAAGCGCCCTGATAAGAGGCGAATTAATTGAACCTTACCACTTTAGCAATTATGGAGGCACGGTGTATGATAGTTCGAGCGATTTCTGGACACCGCAAAATACCGATGCTAAATATCCCCGCTTAGCCGAAAACGGAACGGTGGCTAACAATAATGATTACCGTACCGGCTCTGATATGTATTTATTTAATGCCGCCTACGGAAGGCTTAAAAATGTACAGATCGGGTATTCTTTGCCGGCCGGTTTATTATCTAAAATAAGTGTAAAAAGAGCAAGGGTATATTTTACGGCTCAAAATATACTCACCATATCGCCTTTGAAATTTACCGACCCAGAAGGAACTGAGTTCGGTAATAATCTGGATAACACTGTGGGTGCTAACAGCCCACGCGGATATCCGGTGCCTGTTTTCTATGGTATGGGTTTAGACATGACTTTTTAACAATTAAAATTAAATTATTATGCGTTTAAGATATTTTAATAAAACAAAATTCATCATAATCCTTGTGGTTGCTGTGGTAGGCTGTAAAAAGATTGACCTCAGCCCGAAGGATAGGTATACCGATGATAATTTTTGGCAGGTAAACGGCAATGCATTCAATGCGCTGGCTACTTGCTACAGTCAGCAAATTAGCGGCGGGCAACCAGGATCGAGCAGTGCTGCGCAGGCTTATTTTTACAACGAAGCTCTTTCTGATAACGCGTTTTGTCCGCTTGATGTTAACGTTGGTACGCCAACCCAGATATCAAGCGGCAGCGACGCTAATTTTAACCCAGGCATAAACAGGGTTAAATACGAGTGGGGCAGTTATTATACCAACATCAGGTCATGCAACCTGTTTCTGGAAAACATAGATAAGAATACCACATTGGGTACCCCTCTTATTGAAAGAATGAAAGGCGAAGCCCGATACCTCCGGGCGCACGCGATTTTCAGGTTAACAAACTTTTTTGGCGATGTTCCTTTGATTACAAAAGTTCAAACCCCGGAAGAAGCGAAAGTTGTTTCGAAAACGCCCAAGGCCGATGTGATAAAGTTTATTCTGAGCGAACTGGATGCCGCTGCCGCTGTTTTGCCAAAAAGAGAGGAACTTGCACCTGCCGATCGCGGGCGCATAACAAAAGGAGCTGCAAAAGCCATGAAGGCCAGAGTGTTATTGTATAACAACCAATGGGCCGAGTGTGCAGCTGTTTGTGAAGACCTGATGAATAACCAGCCCGAGAATGGCACTTATACTTTGCAGGCTTCTTTTCCCGATATTTTCTCCGCTACCAATAAGTATAATTCGGAGGTTATAGCCGATCTGGGGTACCAGCAGCCTAACCGTACCTGGACTGATTGGTCTGACTTTGGACCTTTTTATACCGGATCCGGGGCTACCGCGGCAACCAATAGCAACCTGGTGCCCACCCAGGACCTGGTAGAAAGCTACCTTACCCTGGATGGTAAAAACATATTTGAACCGGGTTCAGGCTACGATGAAAACAATGCGCCTTATGCAAACCGCGATCCGCGTTTAGGTTATACTATTGTTTATGATAAATACCGATGGATAAATAATTTAGGCAATTCGCAGATAATCTATATTAAACCCGGAACCGCGCCGGATGCCACCAATAAAAAGAATGAAGCCGGTCCTACAGCTACAACTTCCGGATACTATTGGAGGAAATATTTTGATCCTACAGCTCCGGCCGGTACTTTTAATTATGGCGAAAACATAGTTATACAGCGATGGGCCGAGGTTTTATTGATGGAGGCCGAAGCAAAAACCATGCTGGGACAAATGGATGCAACCGTTTGGGATAAAACAATAAAGCCATTACGCATAAGAGCCGGTTTTGTTAATACTTTAGCATTAAATTATCCCGGTAATACCACCATGAAGATGATTGACCAGGTCAGGAACGAAAGAAGGTGCGAACTGGCTTTTGAATCGTTGCGTTATGACGATATCAAAAGGTGGAAAATTGCAGAAGTTGTGCTGAACCACCCGCCGGGCAACGAGGTGCGTGGTGCCAAATTTGCTTCAAATAATACCGCCTTCCTGAAGTTAGTGGTCAGAACATTCAACCCGGCTAAACACTATCTGTGGCCCATTCCTACAGAAAGTATCCAAACCGACCCGAACCTAACCCAAAATCCGGGATGGTAATGGGTAAATTAGGCTTATCATTTCATTATTGAAAAGATATAGTAATTTGTTAAAAAAATATAAGGTAAGATGTCAACCCCGGGCATCTTACCTTAATTCAAAATAAAATGCATTGGCTGCATTTTATTTTTTCATTTTATTAAAATTTGCCATCAACTACATATATTAAACCCAACACAACTACAATCAGCTATCATGAAAAAGAATTTTGTATTAATCATTATCTTTTTGTTTGCCATAAGCCGTTCGCAAGCTCAAAAAACGCCCGTTAACTATGTAAATCCATTATTGGGCACAGCTACATTATGGGATGCCAAAGACGCGGGATTTGTACCTACCAAAAGAGTGTGGGGCGCAGAAGTGTTTCCTGGGTCATCGGTTCCTAATGCCATGGTTCAGTTAACTCCGGTTACGCAATTTCATAGTGGTTCGGGTTATCAGTATGAGGATAAGGTTATTTATGGTTTTAGCCACACCAGTAAAGGGCACTGGAATTTATGTTATATCCCCTTACTGCCGGCTACGGGAACCATAACTGCCGATGATTATAAGTCGGAATTTAGCCACAAAAACGAATCGGCCCATCCGGGTTATTATCAGGTTTACCTGGAGCGCTACGGCATTAATGCCGAACTGACCTCAACATTACGGTGTGCCTTTCATAAATATACCTTTAAGACCGGGGAACATAAAAAACTAATTGCAGACCTTTCCATGTCTAACGAGCGGGTTAAAAGCTGGAATATTACTCAGGAAGGGGACAATGTCTTTACAGGCTTTCAGCAAGCCGGCGAAAAAATGTATTTCTACGCGGTTACCAATCACAAAATAAAAAGCATTGATTCGGTAAAAAGTGAGTCGAAAAGAAACGAACCAAAAACTGTACCGGTTGTGAGTTTCGAAGATGCTGATAAGCCCCTGGAAATGAAGATAGGGTTTTCATTTGTGAGCATAAAAAATGCAAAGGAAAACTTAGCGAAGGAAATGCTAAATAAAAGCTTTGATCAGGTACGGAAAGAAGCTGCAGACACCTGGAATGATCTGCTTTCAAAAATTACGGTTACCGGTGGTACCGAACGTCAAAAGGGATTGTTTTATTCATGTCTGTACCGGTCGTTTCTGTGGCCCGCTTTGCGCAGTGACGCAAACGGCGATTTTACAGACATGAGTGGTAAGGTGGTTAACAAAGGGTTTAATTATTATACCGAACCTTCTTTATGGGACGACTACCGTAATAAACTGGTGCTCCTCGGTTTGCTTTCGCCTAAGGTAACCAACGATGTGATCAAATCATTAATAGATAAGGGAGAAATAAGAGGGTTTATGCCAACCTTTTTTCATGGCGATCATGCATCGGCCTTTATTGCCGGATCGTATTTAAGAGGATTAAGAGATTATGATATAAAAAGTGCCTATAACCTGCTATTAAAAAATGCTACTGTTGAAGGTGGTACCAGGCCGTATATAACCGAGTTTAATACCAAAGGTTACATAGCAGAGCTTGATGTAGAGCACCCCGTTACCAATACCGTTACCAAAGCGGCGGTTACCAAAACACTGGAATACTCTTATGACGATTACGCGGTGGCCCTGTTGGCCAAGGAGCTAAAAGATACAGCTAACTACCGCATGCTTATGAGTAAGACCGGTAATTATAAAAACGTATTTGATAACGCAACAGGGTTTATGCGCGGTCGTTTAGCCGATGGTAGCTGGGTGAAAAACTTCAAACCGGATTACCCTTATTTTGAATATATGTACCGCGAGGCCAATGCATGGCAGTCAACCTTTTTTGCTCCTCATGATCCAAACGGCTTAGTTGGTCTTTATCCAAACAAAGCAGCTTTTGAGCAAAAACTGGATTCACTTTTTACCATTCCATGGAAAGGATATGAAGCCGAAAATATATCAGGCTTTATTGGGCAGTATTGCCAGGGAAACCAACCCGATCACAGCACGCCGTTTATGTATTACTTTGTTAACAAGCAAGAAAAATCACAGGTTATACTGGATAGTATCATGAACCATTTTTATGGTATGGGCAAAGAGAAACTGGCTTATGCCGGCATGGATGATGCCGGTGAAATGTCATCATGGTATGTATTTAATGCCATGGGATTTTATCCGTTTTCGCCTGCTGATGCTAAGTATATCGTTTCTGTACCGCTATTTGACAAGGTAGATTTTAAATTTGGAGGGACCAACCGAGGCTTTACTATCATCAAAAAAAACTCTGGTAAAAAGATCAGCGATATCAGTTATGATGGCCAAAAAGTGAATGGTTATTTTATTGATGACGCAGAACTAAAAAAAGGTAAAACATTGGTAATAACAACCGGCAAATAATTAAACAATCCCGGCTCCTTTACTCAGGCAGCCGGGACGATGATGGTGATCTGGGCGTCGGAGGATTCGTCGTCCCGATTATCGTAATAATAGCTACTGTACAAACCGCCCAGCTCCAAAGTATACTTGACTTTAATTTCTTATATGCCTCCACCTCTAAGTACTATGGAAGTGAGTGTCAGAAAAGCATAGACCCCGGTGGTTTTCATGAAACTGATGCTGGCAGGTTATTTTTTTGATCCGGTTATCTTACTTTACTTAGCGATTTATATATGCTAATTAACACTTCTTTGCGGGTAGTTACCCCCGGTTTAAACCTTGTTTTTAAACCAGACAACTTATTCCATATCGCAACCTGCTGATTATCGACAGGAGCTTCCAAATTAGCCTCCCAATCCGGCAGGTAGCCTTTCAAACCCATTAATTGAACCATCTTAAAATCCAGGCTTGAGGGATTAATATCTTTGTAATATATTAAAGTGGCATGTTGATCAATTAATGTACCCTGTAATTGGCTATTGTTTATGTCTCTTATACGGGTATTGTTATCAATCGCCAGTGATGCAGCTATCCCGGCCGCTTGCCCAAGGGCCATCCAACAAGGCTCCATACGAATAGTAGAAAAGCCTATATGGCTGCCTGATACCGGTACCGGTAAAATCAAATTATCTACCTGTTTTGGAACCATTACTCCCAATGGTACGGTATAAATAGCCGTTGGATAACTGATAAAGCCGTCAAGGTGTATTTTACCCGGCTCACGCTTTCTTACAGCATGCGAATCAAGCGCGTAGTGGCTTGCAGTGACGCTTGATGGATGCACTGGCGGGCGCTTACCTGGCGATACAGGCGTTGCATCATGTGCGGTGAAAAAATACATAGCCTCAAAACGACGGCCCTCCCTGATGTATACCTGGCGGGGAAAGTGCTCATTGTCGTTATACTCATCTTTAGCCAAACCCCACTCTCTCGTTGCTTTACGAAAACTTTCAGGAAGCTCTTTTTCATTTTGCGCGAAGTAGATGAGACCGAGCGTATATTCTTTTAATCGTTGTGCAAAAGCGTCGCGCCAGGCCCAGCCAGATGTAGGCCAGGGCCAGTTCTCCTCGGGAAGATCAGTAGAAATAAATGACATGTGCTGATTATTGCCATCAGTTTTGTGGTTAGGCAAGGTTACCATATTGGTTATTTTGCCAATTCCCCACCTGTCTCCAGGTATTTTAGTTACACCGCCATTTGCGAGGTTCTTACGGTTATCTTCCATCATTGCGGTGGTAACCTGCTTCATTTGCACACCGGTATGGTTGCCTGTCCAAACATCTTCTATCATGGAAACGTACTCATCCCTGTTATATTTAAGCGGCTTTTCAATGGGTACACTATTCGATGGGTCATTGGTAAGGCATATCCTGTAGTTATACGATTGTACTGCATTATCTGCCTGGTAAGTACTGCCTTCTCCCTCTGCTCCCTGCCAGTATTTGTAAACCCTCCCGGCTCCGGGCTCATTAAATTCACCTTTACCCTCGCGGCCAACCCTGAAAGGTATTTTGGCTGCTGCGCCCAGGTCGCCCTCATAAGTTGCATCTACAAAAACCTTCCCTTCGTAGTCCTCCTGTTTTTTTGTATCCCTGTTTAATATGCTAATGCGGGATATTTTACCATTTGCTATTTGGATATTTTGCGGCTCGGCATCAAACTGGCGCATCTTAAGTACTGTTATTTTACCGGCATGCTCCGCCAACATCTGTCCAAATATCATTTCGGCAACTGATGGCTCAAAGTGATACCCATCACTGCATGCTTTAACCTGCTCAGATGAAGCTCCGTATTTGTCAGTATAGTATTTTTTAACGCGTTCAACAAATTCTGTAAACAGACCTGTGGTAGCGCCGCGCGTGGCAATATCGGTTGCCCCTAACCCGTTGGCAGGTAACCCGCCTACATGCGAGGTACGTTCAAGAATTAACGATGTTTTACCTAACCTGGCAGATGAAATAGCCGCCATGATACCGGCAGGAGTTCCACCAACAATCACCAGGTCGTATTTTTTTATATCCGTGCCGGATACGCCGGGTTGCGCCTTAACAACCGTACAAAATGCAATGCCTATAAAAAACAAGAGTTTAATTTTCAATGGAGCTATATTCATGCTTGTAAATGTTTTTTGGTAGTTTATTTAACAGGAACAAAAAGAACAGCATCAGCAATGATGGCCCCATCTGCATTTTTATTTGAAACCTGTACATACGTTTTTTTTCCACGGGATAAATTATAAGACCCTAATGAGATCCACTCTCCCGATGTTTGTCCCTGAACCTGGATATCTGCCTGGTTTATTACCTTTTCAGTAGCCTTTTGTCCATCATAAATGGTAAAAATAGTTTTAGCTGAAGCATTCTTTACTTTTGGAAAATAAGAATACACCTGATAGGTACCACCTTTAACCACTTCAGGAGTAAATTGAACAGAGTTGATTGTTGACGCTTTTGAAGTATCCACCAGGAATGACGGGCCGTAACCGCCGTTCTTTTCAGTTTTCCAATTACCTGTTACTTGCACATTAGCATCTCCATTATCAACCAATAGCTCCGGTGTGCTATTATCTGCAAGGGGGTTGCTTTTTAATATATGCTGCACCGCTGTTACATTTACTTGCTGTACCGGTATCTTTTTATCAATTGCCTGGCAGGCAGCTACAGCGGCAGACTGACCTAAAACCATAAATACCGGCTCCATACGTATTGAACCGTAGGCGATATGTGTGGCTGATAAACATACCGGAACAAATAAATTAGCCGCTTCTTTTTCTTTTGGGACAATTGCCCTGTAAGAAATAGGATATGGCCCAAAACCACCAACTTCTACATTCCCTTCATTTTTTACGACCCCGCTTACAACCTGGCGGTCGCAATTATGGGAATCCATAGTGTAGGCAGCCATACCAACACCATCATTGGCTACTTCCCTACCCTGGCAATAATGCTGGGTCATTACCAGTTCGCCAATCATCCTGCGTGCCTCACGGATGTAAAGCTGTGGCGTCCAGTTATGATTATCTGTAAATTCATCTTTCGGGTATCCCCATTTTTGCATTTCAGTCCTGATATTTACCGGGATACGCGGATCATTACCTACAAAATACAGCAGGCCTTTCGTATAATCCTCATGCTGTTTCCAAAGGATAGCCCTCTTGTTATAATCGGCGTCGGGATAATCCCAGTTCATACCGATCATATCAGTAGAAAATCCACCTTTGTTGTTAATATCTGTTTTGCCATTGGGCATTATACTCCATATAAAAACATCACTAAGTGCTTTCCAGGGCTTTTTTTCCTTTAAACGCAATAACAGTTCATACTTTTTAGGGTCATAATTTTCGGGCTTGGTAATAGCGATGCGATTTTCGGGTACATTAGTAAGTGTGATACGGAAGTTATAGGCCTGAACCTTTTTATCACCAGCACCTTTTGGCTGTAATTGCAAACTGCCTATACCCCATAGCAAACCGCTTTTAGAATCGCCAGGTACAACATAGGGATCTATCCCATCAGGAAACTGATGCCCTTCCATTACCTCCACACCATTTACGGTTTCATTATACTGGCTATTAGCTTCTCTGCCAACGCTATAAGCAACGCCTGCCAGCGCCATCAGGTCACCTTCATAAGTACAATCAATAAATACTTTTGCGCGGATAGTTTTGCGATTAGCAACAGTTGGTGTGGCCGCATTTTCAACTACAATTTCCTGGAGTTGATTTGCCGACTTATTTACTTTTATAATACGGTTTTCATATAAAACGTTAAAGCCGGCCATCTTCACGTAATCATTAAATATGCCTTCTGCAACTTTGGGTTCAAAAATCCATTGTTCAAATTTTTGATAATGTTCACCAATACGGCGGTAAAAGTCTCTGGCCAGGCCAGTCACTACATATTTATTGCCAATATCCGTATAACCCAATCCTCCTGAGGTCATTCCTCCCAAATGCTTGCCGGGTTCAATAAGTATGACTTTTTTGCCCATTTTTTTTGCAGTATACGCAGCAATCACGCCAGCGGAGGTTCCGCCATATACACATACATCTGCCTCTATAATACTTTCTTTTTGTGCCTGGGCATGAGGTATACCACTAAAGCTTAGGGCAACCAGTAAAAGGGCTATAATCTTTTGATACTTCTTCATAACTATCAGTTTGTTAAATGATTAACATAGTGTTAAAATTGATAAAAGAAAAGCCTGCTGCTGTTCAACAGCAGGCTTTAAATCAGTATTGTTTATGCCGATAGATAGATCTCCCGGCTTAATAGCCCGGATTTTGTGTCAGCTTTGGATTAGTAACAATCTCAATATTAGGAATTGGCCAAAGGTAATCCCGGTTAACATTAAACAGCCTGGTTTCTATTACACGCATATCAGCTTTATTAGGTACATTATCATATTTTGCAATT
This sequence comes from Mucilaginibacter lappiensis, assembly GCF_050433765.1. Taxonomy (GTDB): domain Bacteria; phylum Bacteroidota; class Bacteroidia; order Sphingobacteriales; family Sphingobacteriaceae; genus Mucilaginibacter; species Mucilaginibacter lappiensis_A. The sequence continues at coordinate 1,060,209 of NZ_JBNPWP010000001.1, forward strand.
CCGTTTGCATCTATAACAGGTGCAGTAGCTAATAATCCCTTCGGTATACGGCCATAAAAAGGTCCGGTCATTACCTGTTCAGCTATTTTCCAGCGACGTATATCGAAAAGCCTTACGCCCTCCATCGCCAATTCGTATAAACGTTCTTTGTGCACAATAGAACGAAGTTCGGATTGTGATAACCCTGATGGTATTGCGGGCATGTTTACGCTTGGCCTTTGACGAACGGCATTAATAGCATCATAAACGCTTGCATCTATCTGGTTGCCTTCTATCTTAGCCTCGGCATAGGTTAACAAAACTTCAGCATATCTTATCAGTATGATATTCAATTCAGAATTGGACACGTCTACCTTGTCGGTTAAATCTACGTATTTACGCCAGCAGTAACCGGTAAAAGAAGCATAAGCATGTATAGCATCCTGGTTATCTATCCTTGTTGCCGGGTTTGTATTATAATTCCAGCATTTAAGACTGTCCTTATGTGTTTCAAACTGATAATTAAAGTATACAGAGCCTGGCAATGCCACTGTAAAAGCAAGCCTCGGATCGCGGTTCGCAAAAGGTTTTGCCGGATTATACAATGGTGATTTATCAATTGTTAAACCATCCGTACATTCAAAAGCATCAACCAATGATTGTGATGGAACTTTATTGGCAGTACCCTGCCCGTTTCTTGATAATAAATTGCGGGGTACAGAATGTGTCCTTTTTGCTGTTTTTAAATACTGCAAAGCGAGAATGATCTCTTTAGAACTTTGACCGTTGTAAGTAAACAGATCGCCAAAATTGGTATGCAGGCTATAGGTATTTAAATCCATTACCGCTTTGGCGGCAGCAGCGGCAATATCCCATTTACCATTAAATAAAGCGGCGCGGGCTTTAAACGCAAGTGCGGCCCCCCTTGTTGCGCGGCCAACATCAGCTGTACCATAAGTTATCGGCAAATCTTTTGCGGCCTCATCTAACTCGGTTAAAACAAAGTTTAAAACTTCTTCCTTCGTATTTCTTGGAATCTGCGCTTCATTTAAAGACAATACTTTTGTTACCAGTGGTACGCCACCATAAAGTTCAATTAAGTTTTGATAGGCAAATGCTCTACCAAAACGGGCTTCTGCAACAGACCTCGCATAAATTTCAGGAGTGGTTTTGTCTTTTACCTTGCTTATATTGTCTAATATAAAATTACACCTTGCAATAAGCTTGTAAAATGAACTCCATAAACTTAGCGCATAGTCATTATTGCTATCCTGGCTACCTTTACCTAATATTTGAAGGCCACTGGTGTTACGGTCCCAGTTAATATCTGTTGCCGCATCTATGGTAGTATTAAAGGGCATAGCATCAGTAGGACTGATAACCATAGCAGTGTAAATACCATTTACTGCCAGTACCAATTCATCCTGACTGCTGAAGAAAGATTCATTTGAAGGGCCCGATAAAGGGCCTTTATCTAGGTAGCCTTTATTGCAAGCCGAGCCTGCCAGAACCAGGATAGTGATTAGTAAACAAAACTTTATATTCTTTTTCATTTTTAAAATATTAAAAATTAGCACTTAAACCAAAACTGTAAACCTTAACCTGCGGATACACACTTACAGTTCCAACGGGTGATTCAACATCAAATCCATCCCAGAACTTATCAAGCGTGAAAAGATTTGAACCGTTTACATATAGCCGTAATTTTTTAATTCCGGCCATGCTGGATATAGAAACAGGGAAAGTATAACCTATCTGTACATTTTTAAGCCTCACATAAGAAGCGTCTTTCATCCAAAAGCTTGAGTTTTGCTCATTGTTAGATTCACCAAATGCCAGTCGTGGATATTTTGCATTAGGAGTTGCAGGTGTCCACCGGTCTTTATTAGGTTCAAGTATGGTACCGCCTAAATTCCCTACGCTAAATGGCATTATTCCTGGTCCCCAAAGATAAGAGTTGCCTTTTCCCACGCCCTGTAAAAGAAAGCTTAGGTCAATTCCTTTATAAGAGCTGTTAAAATTAACACCAAACGTATACCGTGGAATTGTGCTCCCCAAAACCACCTTGTCATTATCATTAATTATACCGTCGTTGTTCTGGTCTTTATACTTTAAATCACCCGGGGCAACCGTGCCATATTGTTTTGCATGGCTTGCAACATCCTGGGCATCTTTAAAAAAACCCTCTGCCTGTAATCCATAAATAGAATTGTAAGCATAACCCTCCTGGCTAACCTGAAGCCCGGTTTGGTTTATACCCCGCATATCAACCACTTTATTTATTACATCAGATAAGTTTACGTTTATGCCATATTTAAATTCATTTATGTTTCCTTTATAACCTACTGCTACTTCCCATCCCTTGTTACTAACTACCCCGGCATTCTGAAACGGGGAACTTAAGCCAATAATTAAAGGAATATTCAGTTGTAAGAGAATGTCTCGTGTTTTCCTGTTATAGTAATCAGCAGATATGGTAAGATTGGAAAATAAAACCATGTCAATACCCACATCAGACATTTCGGTAGTTTCCCAGCTGATATCCTGGTTAGCCAAATTATTAAGGGCGGCAATATTTACAATTTGTTTGCCCAAAGTCCCTGAACCTAAGTCTACAGATGTTACAGATGGATAAGTGCCTATGTTTTGGTTACCTAAGCGCCCCCATGATGCCCTTAACTTTAACTCATCAACAACATTTTTAAGTGGTTGCATAAAGTTTTCTTGTGATATACGCCATCCGGCAGAAACCGAAGGGAAAAAGGCGTACTTATTTCCTGTAGAAAAACGTGAAGATCCGTCATAACGGCCATTCACTTCTAACAGATATTTTTGCTTGTAGTCATAATTTATCCTGCCAAAAAATGAACGCAGCGCCCATTCTTCGGATGTACCGGTAGTTTGCTGATTTACAGCCGAGCCAGCATTTATTACCGGATAATTTGGCAATAGATAGGTATCGCGGAAAGCGCTTATATAATCATTATGGTAATCTTCTTGTGAGGCACCTAAAAGCACTTTAAGCGTATGAGCTCCAAATCCCTTATTCATGGTAAGTGTGGCCCGCATGTTGTTATAAACTGAACGACTGTTACTTTCTGTTAATGAAGTTAAAGCAGGCGATTTATAACCTATAGTTCCATCAGGATAATAGGTTTGAATAGACTTGTTGAAATTTTTACCGATAGTTTCTCCCAGTTTAGGTGCTATGGTAAATTCGGCCGTAAGCCACTCAACCGGGCGGTAATTAAGCGATGCATTGATAATTCCAGATGGGCTGGTGGTTTGATTAGTGCCCCCATCTATACTTGCAGCAACCGGGTTAAGGCCGTTCCAGCCAATACCCCATGTGCCGTTAGAATTTCTTGCTAACTGGTTGGCAGGAATACCATCCATATAGTTAAATACATTTCCGGTACCTATAGCAGGCTCTTTGGTTATTCCGTTTACAAACTGAAGGTCGAATTTCATACTCAGTTTTTTTGAAAACGTGATATCGGTATTATTACGAACGGTATAGCGCCTGTAACCTGAGTGTTGAATGATGCCCTTTTGATCAAAATATCCTACAGAGGTAAGCACGCGGATATTATCTGATCCGCCGTTAATATTTACAAAATGGCTTTGCTGAAAACCCGAACCTGTTAGTACTTCTTTTTGCCAGTTTGTATTAGGGTATTTATCAGAGCTTACCCCGTTTTGGGTACGGTACTGTTCAATTAAATCATTAGGATATAATTGGGTTCTGCCTACATTGGTATATGCCTCATTCATCAGCAGCATATGATCAAGTGCATCCACCACATCAGGCATATTTGTTGGTTTTTGCCATCCGGCATAGCTATTATAGGTTATGCTGATTTTTTTGCCCGAGCCACGCTTAGTGGTTACTAAAATAACACCATTTGCAGCGCGTGAACCATAGATAGATGCTGATGCCGCATCCTTTAAAATAGATATGGATTCAATAATATTGGCGTCAATATTATTCATTGTACCTTCTATCCCATCAATCAATACCAAAGGGTCAGAGTTACTACCGCTGCTGGTGGGTATAGTTCCAACCCCTCTGATACGAATAGTACCCGCGTCGCCACCCGGCCTGCCCGAGCTTTGTGTAACAGTTACCCCGGGCGCTATACCTTCTAAAGCCGCTGATGTTTGTCCAACCGGACGGGTATCAATATCCTTACCCGTTACTACTGAAACAGCACCGGTTAAATTCACTTTCTTTTGTGTTCCGTATCCAACAACTATCACTTCATTTAATGCGGAGGCTTTCTCTTTAAGCTGGATATTGATCGTGTTTCTGCCGTTTACTTCTACTTCCTGCGTGGTGAAACCTAAATAACTAAAGGCCAAAGTGCCGCTCCCATCCGGGATGCTTATGGAATACTGCCCATCATTATCGGTAGTTGTACTGGTTGACGTTCCTTTAAGTTTAATATTAACCCCCGGGAGAGGCGCCCCTAAGGTATCAGTTACCTTACCCTTAATAGAAAGAGGAGGTAATGGCGATACGGATACCTGTTGTACCAATTTAGGTAACCGTCTTATGATCACTGTTTTTTGGCTGATGGAATAAGTTAATGGCTGGCCGGCAAAACATTGTTTAAGCGCATCTTCAATCGAAGCGTTTTTAAACTGGGCATCAACAGGTTTAGTACCTTTCATCATTCCATCGGTATACAAAAAATTGTAATCCGTTTGTTTTCGAATCTCTTTTAAGACATCTTCAAGCGAAGCATTTGCTTTGTAAAATGTTACTTTTTGTGCATCAGCTGCGAGGCTTATTTGCAAAAGCACAGTAATCAAAAAAGCAAATGTTAGGTTTATTCGCATAATGATCTTTCTTTTATTTGCCGAGTTGCAGCCAAAAAGCTTCAAATCTGCAACGATAAGCATTTTGTCAAGGACATAAGCAGGGAGCTTATACCCGGTTTGAGTAAAAATTTTCATACATTTGAACGTTTGGTTTTTAATTGGTTATTAGATTGTTAGTTGCGATTTATATGCTAATTCCAGACATTTTGAGGTTCCGCTGGCAGGCGGAACCTTCGTATTTCAGGAGCGCATTTATGGTGTGTGTTATGGCATAACTATTATCCTTTTCTTTCCCGGTTCTGCCGGATCGTTTTCTGTTTTAAAATGAACGGCCCCTGTTAATTGCAGCATATCCAACACTTGTGCTACATCTTTAAATTTGGATATTGTACCTACAAATCCTTCTTTTGTAACATTACCTTCGTATTGAATATTGATATCATACCATCTTGATACCTGGCGCATAATGCTGCCGATATCTTCATGTGAGAAAATAAAATAGCCATTTTTCCAGGCAATGGCTTGTGTGGCATCTACATCTGATATTTGAATTTTAGCTCCAACTTTTGCCTGTTGGCCCGGCTTTAACAATTGCGAAGCATTGGTTTTAGCTTGAACTATTTTTACACTGCCTTCCAGTAAAGTTGTGTTTATTGTAGCCTCATCGTCATACGAGTTTACATTGAAATGTGTACCTAATACTTCAACGGTTTGGTTAGCTGTAATTACCTTAAATGGTATGCGGCTGCCCTCACGCCCTGCAACAGAGGGACTGGTAAGTTTTGCCACTTCAAAGTATGCCTCTCCCGTTAGTTCAACTACACGTTCATTATTGGAAAATGCGGCCGGGAATTTCAATGAAGAAGCAGCATTAAGCCATACTTTAGTTCCATCAGATAAAGTAACCTGGTATTGCCCCCCACGCGGGGTAATAATAGTGTTATATAAAGCTGGTGTATTGGAGCCCAACGGGTTTGATGCATTGTATATAATTTTGCCGCCTGTTGTTTTGCGGATATCAATATTAGCCTGTTTGGCTAATATACCGTTCTGTACACTATCCAATATAATCTGTGAGCCATTGGCAAGCGTAAGCACAGCTTTGTTTCCACCCGGAGGAATTTGATTTTTTGATGGGGTTTTAGCTGCTGTAATTTCCTGCTTTTTACTACTCCGGGATGATAAGAAATAGGTTGTAATTGAAGCAATCACTATAAAAGCAGCTGCTACTGAGGCTATCTTTTTAAAAGATGGCCATAACGTTTTTACAGACTTAACTTGTTGATCTTTTTTATCTAACTCATCAATCCCTGCCTCAATCCTGCTGGCCAGGTGCGGATATAGCATTTGCTCTTCATTCAAATTTCTTTGGGCAGCAAACTGATATTTATCAATTATTCGCTGCACCTCATCCAGGGGCGCGGTGTTTAGCCATTCCATGAATAATTCATGTTCACGTTCCGTATGCCGGTTGGCTATATATTTTTCCAGGAACTCATTAAGTGATTTTTCGTCCATCATTATGGTAGAGACGAACGAACCGGACAAAAGAACCCCTTGAGGTGTATTTTTTTTTAGAATGTCCTGTTGGAATACGAATTAGAGAAAATTTCCCCTTATTAAAGTCCCATTACAACTCAAAAAGAGAAATAAATAAGGCTAAAAGCAAAGTAAGCTCAGCATGCTTCTGCAGATATGATTTGATAAAGTGTAAACCTGAATATAGTTGTTTTTTCACAACAAATTTTGAGATATCTAATCTTTCGGCGATCTCATCAAGACTAAGGTCTTCTTTCGTACGCATTTCAACTATTAACTTTCTCCTTTCGGGAAGTAGGTTTATTGCATCCTGGGCTATTTGATAATATTCTCCATAAATAATTTTAGATTCAAATCCTTCAACGCTTTCTTCTGTACCATCCTTGAACATCGAAAATATTTTTTCCTTAGTTTGATTTCTTCTTATTTCATCAAGCATAAGGTTTTTGGCGCATTGGTATAAATAGGCTTTAAAACTTGTGATGTTTTTTAATGACGCGCGACGTTCCCATATTTTAATAAAGACATTTTGGACGATATCTTCACTTGTCTCCTTTGATTTGGTAAACAAGTATATATAGCGATAAAGACTATTAATATATCGTGAATAAAGGGCAGTAAAGGCTGTGCGCTCGCCTTCAATAATACATAGTATTAATGCCCTTTCATCTTCATGCTCGGTCATTTAAATAATTAGATTTATAATAGTTGGTAAACAAATGTAATAAATAAAATGAGCCGGATAATTAATGTTGGATGATATTTGTGATTATGTTCTTGACCTGATAGCTCTTGAGCCATTTGAGCTCGTTGATTATTGAACTAAGAGGCAGTTAATGGCGTTTAGTAACTTTTCAGCCTTTGCATTTCGGGCTCAGCAAGGAAAAATTAAAAATGGGTTTGCAGAATGGAGAAGGTCATTCCATTTACATCAATCGGTTTAGGATTAAGCCCTGCTCGTACGGTCTTTCATATGATCCCGTTCAGCCAGCTCTCTGGGGGAAAACCCGAAGGATTTTTTAAAAGCAAATGAGAAATGCGAAAGTTCCTCAAAACCGACTTCCAGGTACACCTCGGATGCTCTCCGGCCTTTTTTGTCCATCAGAAAGTAGGCTTCTTCCAGTCGTTTCCGGATCAGCCAGCGGCTGGGTGTGTCATTGAATACTTTCTTGAAATCGTACTTGAACCGGGTCAGGCTTCTTCCGGTAAGAAAAGCGAATCGCTGGATGGCGACGTTGAACCTGAAGTTGCGGTTCATAAACGACTCCAGGTCTATGGTTTGCGGTATACCGAAATCAAAAAGAATCTGCGCCAGTTCAGGTTGCACTTGCAGCAGGATCAGCAGCAATTCCTCCCTTTTAAGATCGGCAAAGGTATTGCTGATGGCTCCCTGTTTATTATAGTACAGTTTCAGCGACTGCAGAAAATTACCGATCAGTTCGTTCTTTTTGATGCGGATAAAAGCATCGTTATTTACTGCTTCACTTGCCTTGACTTTGTGCTTTTGCTGGAACTGCTTAAGAAATGGTTCGTCCAACATGATGATCACCTTCTCGAATTCGTCGTTTTCCTTTTGCTTGTTGTACCGGGCTAAATGGTTTTTTCTGACCAGGCAATATTCACCTGCGTTCAGTGTGTAATCCTTATGGCCGTCATAACCATTCATGATCCCTTTGGCGAGGTGTAAAAAGAAATGTTCGGCAACAAAATTCTCGGGGGAAATATGGGGGCCGATATAGCAGGACGTGATCTGTTTAGCTTGCATAACTTTATTCATTTAATTGATCCCTTTCCACCATTGCTTAAAAACCTGTGAACTGTCATTCAGCCAGACAACTTCCCCGATCATGGGGGTGGCCAGCCGGTACGGCTTTAGACTGGAAAGTTCGGTTATTTTGATCAGCGGCTCATCCCAGGGGTGCTTGCCCAAGATAAATTTAGAATGGTGTACCGGAAGCAGGTTGGCCGCTTTCAGGTCCAAAGTTGCCTGTACCACTTCTTCAGGCAGGTTGTGGACGGAGTTCCAGGCCTTGTCGTATTGCCCGTCCTCCATCACTGCCCAGTCTATGGTTCCATATTTTTCTCCTATTGCTGCGAAATGGTCATCAAAACCGCCGTCACCGCTGATATAGATCTTTGTTTTTGGTGTTTGGATCAGGTAAGACATCCATAAGGCTTTGCCGCGGGTGAACTCTCTGCCGGAATCATGGTGCGAGGATTCAGTGTTGATGATAACACTGTCATTCACGGCAATTTTTTCGTACCAATCCTTTTCAATAATCTGCTCCGGTGTAAATCCCCAACGCTCGAAATGAGCGCCCGTTCCTAAACCGCACACCACGTACCTGATCTTGTGTTTTAAAGCGAGTACTGTTTCATGGTCCAGGTGGTCGTAATGGTCATGCGAGATCAGCAGATAATCGATTTCCGGAATTTCGCTTGTCGCGTAAATATTGCTGCCCTTAAAAGCTTTCGGTCCCCAGGGTAAGGGTGACGCTTTCCCGCTGAAGGACGGGTCAATCAGGAACCTGATGCCGCCGGCCTGTATATAAACCGAGGAATGGCCGAACCAGACGATCAGGTCTTTGCCGGGTGGTAACCCTTTCAGGTTTGTTTTTACAGACGGCAGGGAATCTTTCGGAGCCCGCCTGGGATAATTCTTGAATAGTGTTTTGTAGAGTTCGCCGGTAAAACTATAGCCTTCGCTGATCGTGGGCGTTTCCACACGGTTATGAAAGCGGCCATCCTTAAAATGTGGTGATTTTTCTATCCTCGCCAATCGGGTCCCCTTAGGCAATTCGCCGAATTGCGGCTGATGCATAACGGCACAGACAGCTACAAACAGTAATAACACAACAGCTAAAATGATCAGCATCGGACGTTTTAGAATATTCAGTGATCTTTTCATAGCTTATGGCAAACAGGAAAAAGCAAATATCGGCATTAAAAAGTCAGTTAGCTTTGTTGAGCGGTCTAAATTTACTTTGTTGAAAGGTCAGGAAATCGCTTTGGTCAGTGTGACCAGTTCTAAATGCGTTTTAGGCATGCCAACGTTCGCCTGCTTCGGAAAAGCTTGCTTGTAACCGGTATTAACATATCCCTGCCGTTCATAAAATCGAATTAATTCAACCCGCACGGTGATCACAGTCATCATTGCCATTGTGTAACCCTGTTGTTTGGCATGATCTTCCGCCGCCTTTAATAATCGTTTGCCTATTCCCTGGGTTTGCAACGCCGGGGATACGGTCAGCATGCCGATATAAAGTATGTCCTCTTTTTGTTCCAGTTGGACACAGCCAAGTATCATATCCCCGGGCTGGTATTTCAGGATGGTAATAAAAGGGTTATGTAAGAGCGCAAACAGTTCATTTTCATCTATTCTTTCGCCGTCCAGTAATTCCGCTTCATTCGTCCAGCCCTGCCTGGAACTTTCACCCCGGTAGGCGCTGTTTACCAGTTCGGCCAGTTGCCCTGCACCCTCCGGCAAAGCCGGCATAACTCCCTTATTTATAGCCATATATTTTTCATTAAAGCGCGTGTTTTGCCAGTTCCTTAATGTCGCTTATCTCCAGCACCTGCTTGCTGCTACCATCGATAGCCGCATGAATCATAGCCAGGCCTACTTCCTTTAAGGTGCTGACACGGTTCGGCATTAATATGGCCATCAATTTTACAATAAGTTTATAAGCCGTTTTTACATTTTGCTGTCCCGTGGTGGGGATCATGCCGCCGGGACGAAAATTATATGCCTTTTTAAAAGGCAGTTTCAGCAGGGCATTTTCCGTCCGGCCCTTGACGCGCGCCCACATCACCTTGCCTTTTTCAGAACTGTCGGTATGACTCCCGGAAACAAAGCAAAAAGTTAATTCCTTATTGAACCGCAATACCGCATTGGCAAAGGCGATGGTCGTATCGTAGGTGACTTTCGTATATTGTTCCTCGCTCATCCCAGCGGAACTAATCCCGGCGCAGAAAAAACAGGCATCGTATCCTGCCAGTGTTTCTGCATTGGCATCTGCTTGCTGCAGCTCAGGAACAATCAGCTCTTTAAGCTTCGGGTGTTCCAGGTTAAATGGCCGCCGGTTGACCATAAGTACAGTTGAAATGCCTGGGTGTCGCAAACATTCCAATAGTACGCCCTCACCGACAAATCCGGTAGCTCCCGTGATAATGATTTTGATGCTCATTTTTTTGATGATAAAATACAAAGCTCGGCATTAATTTGCCACGCCGCTTTGTTGAGCGGTCTAAATTAAATTGCCATATAATTATTTGGATAACCTGCAGAAGTAGCAGCATCATTACCAGTTGTAAAAGGCCTGAAGGCTTCTGCGGGCTTTAAAGGATAGTACCGGTATGCCGTGCTATCAGCAGTCGGGGCGTTGTAAGCCAGTGTAACATAGACTATGGATGACCGGTTAAACGCGATGATGAACGATAAAGTTTTCAAGAGGATCGATTTAAGTTATAACGTTGATAGGATGCCGAGGCGTAGCGTCGACCCGCCCACAGCAATACCGCAGCGATGCTGCCAAGAATTAAGTAGTTGACCGCGATAGCCATGCCGAGTTTACCGTGCCCGAACACGTTGCTGAGCAGGGCTACAAAACTTGGCCCCAGCATCATTCCGGCGCCATTGTACCACATGATAAAGACGGCCGAGATGCGGCTGCGATACTGTTCAGGTGTGGAAACCTGCAGCGATGCGCCGGCTACACCTGCAAAAGGTTGAATGAACTGGATGAGGCCAAAACAAACCAGCGGGATGATCACCTGACGATCAAACGTGAAGCCTAAAAAGCCAATGACCGCCACCAGCAATGCCCTGATCACAAAATGACTCAGGTGCGCATCATAATGGCCTTTTTTAAAAACCCGGTCAACCAGCCAACCCGCAACAAGAACGCCGCCTACACCGAGGGGAACACCGATAAAGCCGAACAACAGCCCGATATTTTTAGCGTTCAGCTGGTGGGTCCTGGTCAGGTATTCCGGTCCCCAGGCGGCAGCGCCGTTCACCATGACACTCAGCAACCCGAATCCCGCGAAATGGCAGAACAGAAAAGCGCGGTTCTCGCGGATGAACCCGGAAAGTTTTCCGGAGTTATTGGGGTTAGCCAGATTTGCTTTTCCTGAACCCGGAGGAAGTAAAAAGATCAGCAGCGCAATGAGAAGGCCCGGAACACCCGCGGCCAGGAACACCCATTGCCATGGCTGGACATGTTCTAAAAATGGCAGCGGCATTAACGGCCCTTGCGCAGCTTTGCTGATCAGGTAACCGCTCAGAATGAACGAAACGGCCACACCCACAGTTGAACCTGCACTAAGTGCCCCCATAGCGGTAGAAAGCCGGTCAGCGGGAAATAGCTTGGTGACAATATTCCATCCTGCAGGCTGTAAGACGGATTCACCCAGCCCGACAAAGCACCTGGCGATCAGCAGTGCTGTAAAGCTACCGGATAAGCCGCTGGCAATAGTAGCGATCGACCATAGCATAACCCCTGCATAAATAAGCCAGCGGTTGGAATATTTGTCCACCAGCCAGCCCATCGCCACGCTTCCCAGCAGGAAAAACACAGCGAATGCCGGTCCCTGTAACAAGCCGAACTGAAGGTCATTAATACCAAAGCTCTTTCGGATAGGCGCAATCATCAGGTTGATAGAATTCCGGTCAACCATGGATAGAATTACCAAAAACACGATAATGACTATACTGCGCCAGGCCCCGGCGCCCGTTGTATCTTGCTGTTTCATCGGCTGTTTAAATAAATAAGTGAGGGCGGTTAAAACTGAAGGCGGTAAACAAAATTCGGGAACAAACCGATCTGGTAAGCGGTGCTAACCCTTTCAGTTGCCGGGTTAAAGCGCTGGTCTACCAGTACATTCTGGTTATTGGTGATATTTTGTATATCCAGGTAGAAAGCGTGGGTAAGTTTACGCTTTTTACTATTGATCGTTAGGCCCACTTTGATGTCCAGTCGGAAAAAAGCGGCATTCTGCGCGGAATAAGCCGCATCTCCGGTTTGTAAGATCTCCCGGTTGTTGGCAATCGAAGCCGCATAATCTACCGGTGTATAATAACGTCCCCCGGCACGGGTCAGCTTCATATCCAGGCTGATCTTGTTGTTTTTGCCCGTTTTCCATTCCCGGCCGGCCAGCAGATTGTATACATATTTTCCGTTAAAAGCTGTATTCCGCTCGATGCCGTCGCTGCCTTTGTATTTCGATTGGTACAGGCTACCGGTGAATAAGCCGTAATAACCGTTGCTAAAGAACTTTTCTATCGTCAGTTCTGCGCCGTAATTGGTGCCGGTTCCGCTGTTGTTCAGATGCCCTTCTTCATTGTAATAATACGAACGTGCGCCCGCATTGAGCATGGAATAGCTGCTCAGCGTATTGCTCACCGGCACATCGTATAACTGCTGGTAATACAGTTCTGCCTTGACCCGCCAGTTCTGTACCGGTAAAACCTCATAACCGATTACATAGTGGCGGCTCTTGGTAAAACCCAGGTCCTCATTTGACTTGTCGGTGGTTCCGTCGGTATTTTTTGACTGGTAGAAATAAATGTCGGTAGGCTGCATCTGGCTGTGCATGCCGAATCCTGCACTCAGCGTGCTTTTATCTGTCAGCTGGTATTTTAGCGACGCGCGGGGTTCCAGTGACGACGAACTATTCAGTGTAAGATATTGCGCATGAAGGCCAACATTTGCCACCAGACGATCGGATAGATCATATTTCAAATGGGCATACCCCTGCATAAGGGAGGTGTTGCCCTTAAAATCCCAGATCTGTACCCAGTTATGCGGCGGTGACACCCGATCACGGTAAAAAAGGTTGATATCGATCAGTTCCTCAATAGCACCAATCTTCAAAAACAACCTGGGACTAATGTTGCTGTTAAAAGAAGTGTTAAGGGAATAACGCGACTGATCCATCGTTACTTCAACTACGCGGGCCGGGGCTGTTACACCGATGCTGTCAATATTTTGTACCGTGCCTGCATAAGTAACGCCCAGCACCGTATTGAAATAAGATTTGTTGCTGACCCGGATAAAGTGTTTCAGACCGAGCAAACCTATCCTGCTTTTCATATAGGAATCTCTTTCCGGATTACCGAAGATATCATCGGGGTCGACTTTGTCGTGCAGGATATCAATGCTGCTGGTTCCGCCGAGGCCGAACAGCGTGAACCGCCCCAGCTTTCCGTTGCCGCTGTTGATCTTAAAGGAAAGATCCTGATAAAATGGCGTGGCGGCGGTGCCTACCGTGATACCCAGCGATTGGGCCAGGCCGGTAAATGAATACCGGAAGGCGGCGACATAGGAAGAACCTTTATCCTTATTGATGGGGCCTTCGGTCATCGCTTCAAGACCGGTAAGCGCACCGAGCTGAATGGTCGTTTCCTGTTTATTGGCGTTGCCTGTACGAAAGCCCAGGTCAAACACCCCGGCATTGGCATTGCCATATTCGGCAGGAAAGGCCGATGTCAGGAAATCGGAATTTTTGAGGATATTCGTATTCAATGCGCTGGCCGATCCGCCGGTTGTCCCCAACGTGGAAAAGTGGTTGGGATTGGGAATATTCAGCCCCTCGATCCGCCAAAGGATACCCGACGGCGAATTACCGTGTACCACGATATCATTCCGGGAATCGTCAGGTGCACTCACGCCGGCAAAGTTCGCCACCAGCCTGGATGGATCGGAACGTCCGCCGGAATAGCGGTTCACTTCCTCCGGGGTAAAGGAGTGGCCGCTAACCGCGGCCAGTTGATTCACTGTTTCATGTTTTTTCGCACCTCCGCGCACAACGACCTCATTAAGTGACTTCGCATTTGCTTCCATACCGATATCAAGAAGTACCTCTTTCCCGGAGGTGATCTCTACGTTAGGCTGGGTATACGGTGCATAGCCGACAACAGAAAAAACGATATCATAACGGCCAGGTGTTACTCCGGTGATACTAAAACGGCCGGCTGCATCTGTCGTTGTTCCCTTGCCGGTTTCGCCGCTGAGGCTAACGGTCACGCCGGGAAGCGTCAATTGGGTCAGTTTGTCGGTAACCGTTCCCCGGATCGTTTGGCTGGTTTGCGCAAAGCCTTTATGCAGTCCGGTCAGCATAAACAGCATCAGCAACAAACTCAATATCTTTTTGGCAACCGTGCTTTTCCCATGTCCTGATGTTACGGCGCCGTAGCGGATCAGGCTCTCTGCCGTGGCCAGGATCGCCTCTTTATTGCTTCGTGGCTGCCAGCCTAAAAGACTTTTTGCCTTATCATTGCTGGCATTCCGGTAACGGCCAAGCTGGGGGACGATATTTCTGGCGACCGGGCTGAACCAGGCGGCGATCCGCACCATCCAGTCAGGCATTATTTTGGTGGAAACCAATTCCGCCGCTTCACCTAAGTTATCTTTAAGCAGTTGGGCGATTTCCGGCAGGCTGATGATGCCGCCGGCCAAAGCCAGGAAACGCTGCCCGCCTGCGGCCGGATGGGTCATTGCCCGGATATGCAGGTCGGCGACATCACGTACATCCACGATACCCAGCGTGATATTGGGGATCCTTTTCAGCGAACCGTCCATGACCTTCTTCAATAATTCAAAACCGCTTGAAAGTTCCGGGCCAAGGGATGGCCCGAAGATCCCCATTGGGTTGATCACCGCAAGTTCCATCCCGCCGTCAGTATTTTGCATGAACTCCCAAGCCGCTGTTTCTGCCAGGACCTTGGATTTATTATAGGCTGATAGGCACGGCTCGTCTGGATCGGTCCAGTCTTTTTCAGTAATGATCGTCGAGGTATCTGCGTGGCTGTAACCCACGGCGCCGAAATTCGACGTCATTACCACCCGTTTAACACCAGCCGCTTTAGCCGCTTTAAGTACACGTAAGGTGCCCTCAACCGCGGGAATAATCATCTCGTTCTCGTCTTTGGGAATGCTTAGTCCGATAGGCGACGCTACATGCAGAACGTAATCGCAGCCATCGGCCGCTTGATCCCAATTGGCATCTTTTTTCAGGTCGGCCTCGGTAAACTCCAGGCAGTCAAAATCAGCAATACCGCCGGTCTTCAGCATATCGATCAAGTCATCTTTCCGGGACATTGACCGGATGGTGGTTTTCACGCGGTAACCCTTTTGCAGCAGTTGCCGGATGCAATGTGCCCCGACAAAGCCGGTGCCGCCGGTTACCAGTACCTTTTCCTTTAAATTTTGCTCTTTCATTGCTAAACATATTTGATAGCACAAAACTCCACGTTATAGAGGTCGGCAGTTTTGTTGAATGGGCATATTTAACTTTGTTGAGAGGACATCGAAATTAACGGGCTAAGGCAGCTTGTTTGTTAGCATAATAATTACTCAGTTTCAATTTATTATAGTAGAGTATTAAATTCAAAATCCCCCTTGCATCCCCGGGGCTCAACTTCTTCCACTATTATCGCTATATACATTGCAGGAACGGTTAAGCGGGGTTGTGCATCTTGGCATTAAGTTCCCATTCCCTGCCGAGAACCCAGGGCAGCCTAAAATCGTCGATAGTGTGCAACTAAGCGCAAACGATGTCACATCCTGACGGCTTATTTCCAAGTCGCGAGTTGAAAAATAATTTTCTTTTTTTTAAGTCTTTTTGAGTGATTTTTAATTCTTATTTCGGCTCAAAAAGCTTCTTTGAAAGCTTTGGTGACAAAGCAATTGACGATGAGTTCATTTTAAATATCAAGCTGATTGCTTCTAAAGAACTTATTTCTTGATTTATATCGGGAAACAGTTGTTGACTTTTTTTGTTAAAATTGTTTCAAAAGTCAACCGTATGAAAACAAGAAAAATCTGGGCTAATTTTAGTGTAAAAGATGCGAAGCGCACCAATCAATTTTATACACAATTGGGTTTTACTCCCAATGGGCCAAACAACTATCCGAAGTTGGCTAGTTTTATTTTTGGTGATGATGATCTTGTGATTCATTTTTTTGAACAGGGTTCAAAAATAGATGAGTATTTAACCCCCGGGTCAAAAACCACCAGCGAAATTATTTTCACACTTTCTGCAGAAACAGAGGCGGAAGTGAATCAATGGGCAGAGAAGGTTAAAAACGCCGGCGGTCATATTTTTCAGGAAGTGGCAAGAGATGAAGCCAATTATTATGGTTTTGCCTTTGCTGATCCCGACGGCCATAAATTTAATGTACTATTGATGGATAATATGTGAACAGACATGGGGTATTTGAGAAAATTACAGTCAGCACTAACATTTGGTAATTAAGACTTAAAAATCTTCTACCCTGAGTTATATAATTTGGTTTGACTTGGCAGCTGATACCCTTAAGCTATACTGTCTGTTGAATGCTTCCTGTCTTACTTTAAAGTAGGCTGCCAGCTGGGTTATTCCTTTGTCCATACATACCTGATGATGTTTTTGTTCTTCGGCTTATACAAATATAATAGTGTTGATAAGTAAACAACCCCCACCATAGGTGGGGGTTGTTTACTATATACCTATTTTAAAACCTTGATCATAAAATCTTTATACTCCACCTTCATTGGCGGCCCAACATGCACCTGTACGCCAATAAGGCCATTTAATTTACGATTAAGAGTATCATTATCAACTACTTCGCTCATGAGTTTGCCGTTTAGGTAATGTTGCAACTTGTTTCCTTTGGCAATAATATGCAGCTCGTTCCAGCCATCGTAGTTAATACTTTTCAGCAACTCTTCTTTTGTGCCCAGCGAGTCGGTTATATGGGGTAGTTTACCTTTATCAATGGTAACTTTCTGCCCACGTAGGGCCAGAAACTGGCGACCGCGTTCTTCATAGTTCTGCCCGGAATAACGGGGATACCCCAGCTTGTATTTATCTTTCCCATCAATATCCTGCTGATAACCTTTCAGGGCATAGGGCAGACTGTCAATCCGTATACTACGGTAATTTACACCGCTGTTACCATTGACCGATATACGATAGTTCACCTTCAGCTCAAAATTGGCAGGCTGACCGCCCTTCCAGATCAGGAAGGTATTAGCTTTTAAAAGTGTTGCAGGAGTAACTTCACCAATAATCTCACCATCTTCAACCCGCCAGTATTTGGGGTCACCCTCCCAGCCGTTCAATGTTTCACCATCAAACATGGGTTTAAAACCCTTATCCGCCTGTGTAATTAATGTAAACGCAGATAATAAAACAAACAGCAAAGCCGTGGGCAGCAAAAATTTATTGGTTTTCATATTCAGGATAATTAGTTAGTGAAAGATGCAAACAAACAACCGAATAACAATCCTGTACAATCCCGTTCCATAATCAGGCCGTTCCAATTACCCTTCAGAAAAATTGGAATTAAATAGAATTATTTTTAACTATACAACTGTAACGTTTACCGCTGCAGGCCCCCCAACCAATAGTAGCGCATAAAACCATTAAACACTAAACCAGGCTATGGATGCAAAACCAGTAAAAATGAATCAAATTCAAAAATCTACATGTTGGATTGCTATTATTTTCATGATATTTTACAGCATTTCATTATATGCTCAAAGTGATTCGGGAGTAATGCATAAAGGTAAATCGCATGTTAAAATCAGCTTAAATGCCTACTCTTTTAACAAACCCCTTATGAATAATAAAGTGAACGGACACGGGGGTATGTCATTATTTGAGTTAATAGACTGGTCGGCAGCACAAGGTTTTGATGCGGTAGATATCACCGGTTATTATTTTCCGGGCTATCCTGCCGTACCCACAGACGAGTTTATTAACCGGGTAAAAAGGCATGCCTTTTTGCAGGGACTTGATATTAGCGGCACCGGGGTAAGAAACGATTTTACCAATCCTGATCCGGCAAAAAGGGCAGCTGATGTAAAACTCGTAAAAGCATGGATTGATGTGGCTGCCAAATTAGGGGCGCCGGTGATCAGGATCTTTTCCGGCCCGGTTCCGGCCGGTTATGAAAACCGGAGGGATGAAGTAACCCGCTATATAGCCGCAAGTATAAAAGAATGTGCTGCCTATGCAGCGCAACGAGGTATTTTGATAGGCATACAAAACCATGGTGATTTTATTAAAACTGCCGATGAAGTAATTAAACTGGTAAAAATGGTTAATTCAGACTGGTTTGGGGTAGTTGTGGACAGCGGCTTTTTCCTTTACGCCGATGTTGAAAAAGCGATGCCTTATGCAGTGAATTTCCAACTTAAAGAAAGTTTCTCCGGACCTACGGGCCCAATAAAAATGGACGTGGTAAAAATAATGAATATCGTTAAACGCTCCGGCTATAAAGGTTACCTGCCTATAGAAACCCTGGAGCCTCCGGGTGCAAATAAAAGCGTAGAAGTCGACAAAGGCGCCAAACCACCTTATGATCCTTATAAAACCATTCCGGTATTTCTTCAGGAAGTGCAGGCTGCCCGGCACCTGGTGTTTAATAACCCGTTTTAGTCAATAAAATTTAACTTGATAGGAAAGCAAACAGCATCAACTAAAGTTGATGCTATTTGCAAAAATCGCTAACCGGTTTATTTATGGATCCTTAGCAGTATGATCGGTGGCTTGATTATCTTTGGTCTTGTAGCTAAGCGGTATCTAAAGTCCTATGAAAAAGACCAATCTATCTTTGGCAGTGCTTCTTTTAGCCTCGCTGTTCATCTTTTTTAAAAAATCTGCTAAATCATCTGTAAAGGGTAACCGGCCAAATATCGTGTTGACTATGGCTGATGATCTTGGATTTTCGGATGTTGGGTGTTACGGATCAGAGATACATAAACCCAATATTGATTACCTGGCTGCTCATGTTATTAAAAAATGATTGCAAATATTCCCACAAACTATCCGTCCTGGCTGGTGTTATTAGATAGTAATCAGCACTCTGTATGAACAATAGACCTACCCAACTAACCGAAGAGGAAAAGAAGCTCTTTGGCGATCTGATGCCGGAAGAACTGGAAGAGATTATACAGACCGGGCTTAACCGTCGTCATTTTATGAAGCTGGTCGGCCTCGCCTCGGCGGGATTGCTGACCGGTTACTTATTAGGCGCTGAACGGGCCTTTGCCCGTGGTGTGGCACTGGGCGAAATTGACGAACTACCTGCTGCGGCTATCGAAAATGGCGTCAACGTTAGTTTTAAAGTGAATTCGGCAACAACCAGGTTGATGGTCGATTCACGCATGACCTTGCTGGATACCCTGCGTGAGCGTTTGGGTCTTACGGGTTCCAAAAAGGGGTGCGACCATGGCCAGTGCGGTGCCTGCACCGTTATTGTTGACGGTAACCGCGTGCTTTCCTGCCTGACATTGGCAGCGACCTGTGAAGGTAAATCCGTTATCACGATCGAAGGCCTGGCGAAAGACAATCAGCTGAACCCGATGCAGGAAGCTTTTTTAAAACATGATGGCTTTCAGTGTGGCTTTTGCACCTCCGGGCAAATTTGTTCAGCGGTAGCCTTAATGAAAGAAGCTAAAGAAGGACAAGCGAGCTATGTGACTGCGAATGTGCGGCAGGCGCAAACTTCCCTGATGCTGAGTAACGAGGAGATCGCCGAGCGCATGTCGGGCAATATCTGCCGCTGCGGGGCATACCCAAACATTGTGGCGGCTATTAAAGAGGCCCAAACCGGTAAAAGTGTGGAACAAATCTGGCTGACGATATGAGACCATTTAAATTTACCCAGGCTGGCAGCGCTCCTGCTGCTATCAGCCTGTTGACCAGTAATGTAAAAGCCAAATTCCTGGCGGGCGGCACTAACCTGCTCGATCTGATGAAGGAAGATGTGGAGCGCCCGGATGAGTTGATAGACTTAGGCAGACTAAACCTGACGACGACCAAACAATTAACAAATGGTAGCATCTCGCTGGGCAGCCTGGGTAAAAACACCGATGCTGCTAACCACCCTCTGGTGCGCAAAAATTTTCCGCTGTTAACCAAGGCCATTTTGGCCGGTGCTTCGGCGCAGATCCGCAATATGGCAACCAATGGTGGCAACCTGTTACAGCGTACCCGTTGCAGTTATTTTTATGATGTAGCCATGCCCTGCAACAAACGCGAACCGGGCACAGGTTGCGCGGCGATGCAGGGGATTAACCGGATGCACGCAATATTCGGCTGGTCGGATACCTGTATAGCGGTCTATCCGTCGGATATGGCAGTGGCGCTTACCGTGCTAGATGCCAATATCAAAGTACTTCAGCCAAATGGTACCGAACGCTTAATTTCTATCAAGGATTTCCATCGACTGCCCGGCGATCAGCCGGAGAAAGATAACATATTAAATCATGGTGAACTGATCACGGCCATAGAGCTCCCTGCAAATGCCTTCGCGGGGCATTCGGCTTATGTGAAAGTGCGCGACCGTAACTCTTATGCCTTTGCACTGGTATCGGTAGCAGCCGGCTTGGTGTTACAGGGTAACCGCATTGTGTCGGCACATTTGGCCATGGGCGGCGTGGCGCATAAACCCTGGCCCTTATTAGAAGCAGAACGATTTTTAAAAGGCAAAACGGCTACTAAAGCCAACTTTAGTTTAGCGGCCCAGGCGGCTATGCGCAGCGCAAAGCCTTTAGCATACAATAAATTTAAAGTAGAGTTAGGCAAGCGCACTATTATCAGCTCGCTGGAATTGGCCTTAAAAGGTGATAGCTATAACGGATAATAATTATGGAAGACAAAAACACCATTGGCAAAGCCATCACCCGTATAGATGGTTTATTGAAAGTGACCGGTAAGGCTAATTATGCCACCGATTATCCGGCAAAAGAAATGGCTTACGCCGTGCTTTTCAAAAGCACCATCGCTGCGGGTCAGATCACTTCGATCAATACCGCCGATGTAAAAAGTCTTCCAGGCGTGCTAACCGTGATCACGCATGAAAACGCGCCCAAACTCAACGTTAAAGGCGGCCTGCGGGGTGGCGCTTTACTGCAGGGCCCCGAAGTTTATTTTTACGGGCAGCATATCGGTATTGTCGTAGCAGAGACCTTTGAACAGGCCACCCACGCGGCGAAAATGGTTAAGGTAACCTATACCCCAAATACAGACGCTAAAATTGATTTTGAAAAACTGGCGCCCGGCGCAGTAGTGCCTAAAGGCGAGGAACTGGCCGACCATAACCGGGGCGATGCAAAAGGGGCCTTCAACAGCGCGGAGGTCAAATTTGAAGGTACCTACCATACACCGATAGAACACCATCACCCCATGGAACCGCATTCGACTGTAGCGGTCTGGGAGGGCGATAAGGTAATTTTATACAATGGCTCGCAGATCATTAACGGGGCGCAGAACTCGGCGGCTGCAACGTTGAATATGAAACCGGAGCAAGTGCGCATCGTTTCTCCATTTATTGGCGGCGGCTTTGGCTCCAAGGGCGGCCAATGGGCTAATCTTGTTCTGGCTGCCGTAGCGGCTAAGGTTGCCAGCCGGCCGGTCAAACTGGCGCTGACGCGGCAACAAATGTTCAACTCGGTGGGTCTTCGCCAGCAAAACTTTCAGAAGATCAGTATCGGCGCTATGCGCGATGGCCGACTGATCAGCCTGGCCCATGAAACCACAACGCATACCGCTATTGAGGATGAATTTATTGAAAGGTGCGGCGAAGGCGCGAAGATCATGTATGATGTCCCCAACTTATTGGTCAAATACCGGGTGGTGCCCATGAATGTCATTTTACCGACTTATACCCGCGGTCCGGGCCACTCTACCGGCAGCTTCGCCTTAGAATCTGCTATGGATGAATTGGCTCATCAACTTGAGATGGACCCGATCGAACTGCGTTTAAAGAACCAGCCGGATAAAGATCCATCAAGTGGTAAACCCTGGTCATCACGGGCTACCATTACATGTTTACAGGAAGGGGCTAAAGCCTTCGGTTGGGAAAAACGTAAAAAGCAGCCCGGTCAAAATAAAGTAGGTAACGACCTGATCGGTTACGGCGTAGCCTGCGGTACCTACCCGGCACGTCAAAGGCCAAGCTCGGCAACGATCAAGTTGACTCGCACGGGCAATACGGTTAACGCAGTAGTAGCTATCGCAGCATCTGACCTGGGGACGGGCACTTTTACTATACTAACGCAAACGGCAGCGGATGGTCTGGGTATGCCGCTGGCCAACGTTACCGTTAAACTTGGCGATTCTGACCTGCCGCCTGCGGCGGGTTCAGTAGGTTCGGTTGGTGCGGCCAGTTTTGCCAACGCCGTTAATGATGCCTGCGAAAAGATCACCAATGAATTGGTCTACAAATCGGGTAAACAGTTTTTTGTGCGCCCTACGGCTTACCAATTGATGCAGTCGGAACAGGTTACTGAATTCGAGACCCGTGCCGATGCCAAAGCACCGGCTAATGCAGGCGAATATTCCTCGCATAGCTTTAACGCGAATTTTGCCGAAGTACGGGTGAACAGCTTAACGGGTATGGTGAAAGTAACCCGATTTTTGGCAGTGGTCGGTGCCGGTAAAATATTGAACCCTAAAACTGCCCGCTCGCAAATCATTGGCGGAAACACCTGGGGCATTGGTATGGCGCTGAGTGAGGAATCATTGATCGATCCACGCTGGGGTAATTTCGCAACCCGGTCATTTGCCGATTACCATGTGCCGTCCAATATGGATATTGGCCAGATGGACGCGATGTTCGTAAACGAAAAAGATAGTATCGTGAATAAAATGGGAATTAAAGGGATAGGTGAAGTGGGCATCGTTGGCGTAGCGGCTGCTGTTGCCAATGCGATCTTTAATGCTACGGGCAAACGGGTACGGGATGTACCGATCACGCCTGATAAATTATTATAAGTTGATCCAACAGACCGTTTAGTGGCTATTCATCCTTCGCGTTCTTCGTCTTGATGTCCACAGTCATGCCCACTGTTACATAATACACCAACAAAATTACTTTTAATGAAGATGAGATTTCCGTAATTTCTAAAAAAATAAACGGGGGGCATTTTTATGCCACCCATCTATTTTTATTTGGTTATTGTTCTCAAATTTTCTGTTCATCCACACATCTATTCCGGCGCAACAAATCCGGCTGTGGAATGTGCTGGATCCATACCTGTGCCCAATGCAGATTTAAGATTTTTTGCCGTAACTTCATAACTATTTTCCGCTTCAAGTTTTACTGAGAGTTCCACAACGAAATCCTTTTCCGTGCTGCGTTTGGCTTCAAGCACTTTTACGTCGGGCGAGAAAATATAGTTCGAAACCTTGTCTGCTGTAGAAGGGTCAATCGCCACGTTAAAAATAAGCTCCACCTTATCGAGGGTGAGCGCCTGTGCAACTTGTAACTGGATTAGCTTTGGAGGCGTACCGCCGGCACAAGGGGGCAGGCCGCCACCAAAAGGAGCTGACTGGATAACAAGCTCACGGCAATCAATGGACGGATCTGTGAGCGGATTGGTACCGCCCCAGTTGTCCTTATCAATAAGTTTGAAGAGCGCCATCCACTGAAGGATGCTGGCGTTAATATAGCCGAATGCGGGGTCGCCGAGCCAAAGCATACTGGTAACCTTACCGAATGCAAAACGATCAGCTTGTCCCACTGCGGAATATCCGCCTGAAATTTTAGGTTCACCGCCGTAAAAACAGCCCACACCATGGGCCATGGCCATCAGGAGCCCTTCAAAGTTAAAATCGATTAGTCTTGCCAGCCCGCCTGAAACCTGCACAATCTTTTTCCCATAGGCTTCAAAGGCATACACGTTTGGCAGCACGTCAAATACGTCAAGGTAAAATACTATGTCTTTATAGAAACCACTGAGCTGTGCACTTGCAATGTCAAAGAAATATTTAGGCGTAGGATCCGAGAACGGAACCTGCCGGCCATTTTTGAGGATATCCTCGGCTTGTTTTTGTGTAAGCAGCGCCTGCGCACCATGCGGAACGACTGAGGTAATACGGCTATAAGTTTTAAAACTACCGCTACCAAGCTTTTTGGAAACCTCACCATCTCCTTTGGTCTGCTTGTGAACAAACTCAAAATGGGTATTAGAAGGCTTGGCCAAATTACTTATCCCGCTCACAGCCGTGTCATAAGCTTTAGTCCCTATTAAAGGATGGACATTTTCAGGATCATTTTTCAGAGAGTTTGGCAGGCTCCCGAATTTTATCTGCATATCAAAATCCCCTGCCACTACGCCACCCGTCAGGATAAGGTGCCCATCCGGAGAGTCTTTCCACAGGTTGGCTGTCGCGATATGATGCACGGCCCCGGTATAGGTGCCAAGGCTCGCAGACCGTATTTCAACCGGCTTGCCATCTTTATCAACCAATTCCATGCCGGGAGTAAGTTTACCGGCGGTCGTGAATTTTCCATTGGATAGCAGAAAAGGCTGTTCCTGTGTACAGATCAGGTCTTTTGCTACGTTATTTCCAAAGCCGATGTAAACCATAAAAGCCTGGGGGCCGTCGCCGGTACCCATACTGAATTTAACCAAGGATTCTGACCAATCGGTCTCATCTACGCCGCGGGTGAGCACTTTGGCGCCCACTGGAATAGTGTAGATCTCTGCGTAGCCGCCAGGTACGGCCACCAGCGTATCCTTGGCAAAACATGCGCAGCAGCACCAGCACCAGCTCTGTTGCCAGTTCTTGTCCTGAGAAATCAATTTGTTGCACTCTGCAAAATAGGTTGCAGGTGGAAAATATCTGAACTGGTTCGTTACAGGGTTCCAGCAGGTAGAAACCTTCACCTGGAAATAAATAATTCCGGCTTCTACACACTCATCGTGATAGTCGCCGTCTACACCGGTGAGCGTATCACAGTGGTAGGGTAATCCCAGCTCATCGCAGGGTAGCCGCCCTTTATCCTTAATTCTTTGTAAGCAAACATTTGGATCGTATCCCATGATTTTTGTTTTTAGTGATGAATTATTGAAGTTTAGATCGTCTAAATTTTTATTGTTGCATTTTCTCCATCTTTGCTCAGAGACAAATGTCAATCGGGAGAGCGTTTATTCCGTTAAATATTGCTCCTCCCATCGGTTTAAATCGGTTTTAAACGGATGCAGGTCTGGGCAGGTATCCGTACCCCTCCTCGCCTTCACTTTTACCACACAGCCACATTTTCCGCAAACAGATTTATTATTCATTGCGCCGGCAATGCTGTAAAGGGCATTTTGATTTGAAGATGGCACCCGCAGATTGGGACAAACGTTACAAGCGTTAATCCTACGCTCGTAGGTTTCATTTGACACCGTAGAAAAACCGGTACCTGCCCATTTCAGCAGCGACCGAGCTGCTCGTTTCACAAGGGTAGCTGCCGGAATGTCGCTCCCCTCCTTTTCTGCAACGGGAGGTGGATGGTCAAGCAAATAAGTAAGGTACTCTGTCTCATTTCGCACCACCAGGAGATTGTGCGCGTAGTTCGGATCTGCCAGTGCGGTACGGAGCGTTCTCTCCGGCACGGGCTCATCCAGGCCCAGGATCGCTGCCATCTCGATGCATTGTTCCTGAAGCTTTCGTTCATTCGCGTTTTCGTTCATATCTAAATCTGAAATAAATTTTTTTATATCTGTTATTAATACAACTTGGCATTATACAGCCCGATCAATTGCACATTCAGGAGTTTTTTTCCATCAATATGTCCATCCTTCAAAATAGTTTTAATAGCATCGCTATTGAGGTCGAACTCCAGCTTCCAGCTTGTGGGAAGTTTTTTTGCATCCCAGGTAATGCTGCTAATTATCCCCTGGCCTTTATTCAATGGAGGGGTACCGGTAGTAGTACTGTCTGCCACCAGCTTCAGAAATGTCGATCCATCCATTACGGTAACCCCTTCGCCGAGCTCGAGCTGCAGGATAATGGTGTAATAGTTAAAGCTGTTGAAAAACCCCATCTGTGTCGGATCAATTTTAAGCGTGAGCGTTTGTACGGCGGCATTTTCTGTATCCATAAGGAATGCAACCCACGCGCTGCTTTGCATATTGCCATTTACGAGGATGCCACCACTTAAGGGGTATTTCGCCAGTTCGGCCTTAACATCAGTTTCCAGTTTCCCGTCAAAAAAGGCTGTATATTTCAACGTGATGATCACATCAGACAACTGGTTGAAGTCGAAACGGTTGGTCTCCTTAGGCATACTGAGCTCCCAGTCTGAAACTGCACCGGTATTTTCAAAGGGAAGGTAGCGGGGGTCCTGGAAATCCATAACGAACATTCCTGAATCATCCACGCCTTTTGAAAGGGCGATGCTTTGGTTTACACCCCAATCTTCGCGAAGGCCGGTGGATGGTTTGGGATTTTGGCTGCTCAGCAGATATTTTACGGCCGCAATCGCATTGCCATCCGTTACCACATAATTCTTGGTTTGTTTCAGGATGGCTTTCACATCCTGGTATGGCCCGAGCACCGCAGGAATTGAAACAGAGATCGTCTTGATCTTGCGGGAGTACTGTCCCGGATAGTCATAATCAAACAGCGCTTCAGTAAACTGGAATGAGCACTTGCCTGTATTGATAAGGCTAAGCAAGGCGTTAGGCGCAAGCATCGAAAGCGGGATTGTCTTTACTATATCCAGTGTCCGTACATCGCCCGCCCTGAATGCGCTGTCCATGCGGTTCAAGGCCAGCCTCAAACCTTCTCCCGCTGTCAGCCCTTTATGCAAGCTGTCCCAGTAGTCAAATGAAAGAAAACGCTGTGTGCTGTTCAATTCATATTGGAAGGATGCTTCGGCCTGCCGGGCTGCTTCAAGGGCCAGCGCGTAAGTTTGGAAGTAGGTACCGCTGAGGCTGCCGATCATCCATTGGTATAATTCCTGGTTGGTGAACTTGTCCTTGAGATAGCTTTCCACTACCTTATTCTGTTCGATAGTTTTGAGGTGGATTGTCAGGTCTTGCTGTGCCGAGGCGAGTTGATAGTTTGTGGCGTCGATCTGTTGCTGAATATTCTGCGAATCGTATACCGCCTGCTGTTTTTGCAGCCCCCATTCCTGACCGCGGCGTTCATATCCCCCCATAGTGGCAGACTGCTGTGAGACAAAGGCGCTTACGGTCGCCCCGATTTCAAACGCGCCTGAAGCGGCATTCACTGCGGAGCCAACCTGTATTCCGCCATAGGTCATCGCGAACGGTGAACCTACCTGAGGTATCGCAAATCCTATGGAGGCAGCAGTCTTGCTGATCCCCGCCAGGATGTTGAACGCCAGCCCGGCTGCAGCAGCATCCAGACTGGTCTTTTCAAAACCGCTTAATCCTGCGTCAATCAGCTCTGTGTAATAGGTCAGCCTGTTATTGGCCGATGCAAGGGAGCTGTTTAGCCCTGCAATTGTTGCCTTTAATTCAGATATCCGGTCCTCCTTTATCGTGGTAGTCATATCCAGTATCTGCCCTTGCTGATTTGCCTGCAACGCTGAAAGGGCTTCGGCATCATTCTTTTCCAGTGCGGCTAACAAGGCGCTGCCCAGTTCAATAAGGGTGCTACACAACATGGCAGATACGCTGCTGATAGATGTGTAGCGATAAGGCGAGATCTTTGGCTTTGAATCGGTGAGCATTTGTATGTTATTGCCCGCTTTAGCCGCTTTGATAAGGTCAAGCGGGTTAAGCGGCGGCTCGAAGAGCGGCAGTTGCCTGAATATGCCATTGATGTTGAGGGAGTGGTTTATCTTATACATGCGGTCTTCTACCAGGTCCCAGCGTCTCATCAGGTCGGCGTTTTCCGGCACACAGAAATAGACGTTCAGATCGTTAAAGGCATGGCCGAGCATCGGAGTGTGCGAACCGGTGCCTGATCCGGTAAAGTGCTCCAGCTCGATCAGGAACTGCGGGATGCCGTTTGGATACTTCGCTGCAATCTGGTTGAAAGTCAACACAACATTTTCTCCGGGGCAAACCCCCACCTCCTGCGGACGCGGGCCAAGCAGATTGTACGCATAAACATAGATCATATAAGCCGCCGTGATGGATTCCCAGGTATCCTCAGTGAAAAGGTTATCGCCCCAGGCCACCAGGTTATCTATGTACTGTATCAAAGTTGCTTTTTCAAATGCACCTATCCTCAGCCGTGCTATCGCAAAGGGGTCGAAAGGATCATCATTGTAAACCCGCATCGCCGGATTTTTATCAGACAGCATTTCCTGCAGGCTTTCCAGGTTGTGGGTGCGGAATGGCCTGAATTGCCAGTAATGCCCTGACGGTGCATTCAATTGATAATTCAGCAGGATGTTACGGACCATTGTTATCTGGTCATCAGTAAGGCTCGGATCAGCAACTTTCAGAAAAGCCAGGTCAGTGGTGGCTTTGAACCCGGGGTTTACTTCACCAATTGCATTCAAAATGGGTGCAGGCGGGTCGCCTATATTATGGGTTTTCAAACTGCTCACAATGCCGGTGGCTTGTTGTATAAATATCTTCCCTTCTGAATCCCGCACAATGGCCTCCGGTGTAACATATTCCTCCCGGATAGTAGGATTGAATATATATTGGTGCCAGGTTGTAGCGTCAGGGAATTTCTGGTTGATCTTTAGCGTGTATGACACCAGCATGGGGATATGATAAAAGATCTCCCAATAGTATTGACCATAAAGTCCATCGAAATCCACTTGTGTTGCATCCAGCGCCGATGGCCATACAAGGTTGGTTACCGAGGGTTTAAACCTGTCGAACGGAAGCACAGGAACAACCGGTATCTGCTGCGTTTTCAGACTAAGCAGTTCGTCTACCCCGTTTACGAACAGCGCACGACTGATCTTGTTGATGGCGCCGGTGGAAAGACGTACCACATCAAATACAAATTCGGCAGTTGTAGTATTATCCTTTGCGTCGCCGTCGTTATTGTAAGTAAGCTGGACCGCCTTCGGACAAGCAGCCAATATCTTATAAACCGAGGCTATTTGTGATTGCGAAACTTTATTAGCACTTAACAGGTTGCCCAGTGAGGTCATTACGTTCCGGCCTGTAAGCAGCGTATCATCAATCCTTCCAACCGGATCAATGATGCTGAATTTCATCAATGCCTTGAATATATCTTCCGAAACAGGTTCGCTTACCCCTACAGGAACAAAATCCTGCTTAAAAATAATCGCTGCGTTATTGAACGCGCGGTACACGTAGCCAATTTGCACATCCGTCATTTCCTCCAAATCCACAAAAAACTCCAGGGTGCTGTAAAAATTCTGCCACGTCGCCTCCATCGTCGGCCTTCCGTTAGATATCAGGCTAAACTTTATCAGGCGGTCATATACTTTTTTAGATAACGCTACACTAATGCCTTCCTCTTTTTCAACAGGATCGTAAACCTTGTATTTCATGATGGCAAATGCCTGCGTTAGCAGCGGGGCGCCAATACGCAGGCCAAGCGCAAAAGTGCTGAACGCAGTTTTCTCTATCGATTTGGGTTTAGGGGTCAGCAGGAATATTTCATCACTAACGGTAAACATAAACCAACCGGGCTGCGTTGCAACTGGCACAATATTACTGCCCTTGACTTGGCTGAACAGGGGTGTCGCCTCCATATGATTGAAAAGCACCTGCAGGACAGCGGAGAATTGCACTGGCCCAAAAGAATCATAGGCGGTGATACCCTCCAATGACTTATACAGGTCAAGCGTAACCATGGCAGGCAGGCTTACCAACCCGTTTGCGTCAATTACCTGTGCAGTTTTCAGTGCAGTAAATATTTGGGTACTGAGGTCTGAATTGATACCGGTAGCGATAAAGGAATCCCCGTCCAGCTGGGTGGCCTGACTGGTGGAATCAAGGCTACTGGCCATTTGAGCTTTACGGTTACAGCTAATGGCTTCCGCACAACGGGCAATTTGCATCACTTCGCCCGAGCTTTGCAGCTCTGCCTGGATATTGGATAAAGGCCCGTTAGCCAGGTAAGGATCGTTCATTATAAATTCTTCGTGCTGAACCAGTACATCATGCTCAAGGCTTGCATTGATCATGCGTACCTTCATTAATGGCAGATAGCCGGTGTTTTGCCCTACGATCATCCGGTTGTGATCTTCTGCCCTGACATGCAGGTTGGCCCAAAAGGCTGCTGCATTGGGATCGGTTGTTGGAGATGAGACCTCTGCATCCACTATCGATCCTGTGTTCGCTATGTTCGGTCCGTACATTACAACCAACCGTTCTGAACCTGCCTTATAAGATGGCGGGGTAACGTAGTTGTCGGCATTTACGCTAAAGGCAAATACTTTATTCCAATCCGGATCATCCAGGTTGAAGTCTCCTTCAAAAATAGGCGAGTTCTTCAGGTTGATCTTCCGGCTGTCATCCGCATTAAAATAAATCGTTTCCTGATCAACAAGTATTTGGGGCTGTACCCACTCGCCATCCTGGTTCAGGAAGGAATATTTCAGCGTCGCCGTATACACAAGGCTGTTATTCGTAGTTACTTCCCCTTGTGTGCCAGAAACTGAAGAGCTGTTGTTCTTTGTGATTTCGGCCCAAAAGATGAATGGACGATTGAATGCATAGATTAAACTGCAATTAGGAGAATTAATGGTAAGGTCTATTTTTTCCCAGGGAGTCCATGGCATAAATTCCGGCTGCTCACAATAGTAATAGACATAAGGGCCGGTTTTGGTGCGTGACAGCAGGTAGATCGTGTCCCTGTTTTCAATTCGACTGCGGTAGGCGTCCACCGGCTTCAACTCCGCTACGACCGAAAAACCGTTGATATAGCTGCTGAAAGCCGAGCCTACATATGCCTTGGTGATATCGCCCTGTTGCAGGGTTTTGGACAGAGCCGCAAACTGGGGCGTTACATTTTTGCGAAGCGTAGGGATGAGATAATTCTCCGGGTAAACAAATATCTGGCGGTTGGCTTCCCAAACCCTGTAATTCATCATCCACTCCCACCAGGGCTCCAGTATGTTGCTCATATCAAGTACCCCGGGCTCAAGCCTTAGCCGGCAGCGCTGGAGATAAGTCTGGCAGGCATTCAACGCCTCTTTTACATATGAGATGCTCGTTTCGGGGCCCATTTCTACATCCGTGAGCAGAAACTCATACACGTTGCGTACTGCCGTGATATCTTTATAATCTGAATTAAGCTCGGCCAGCACAAGGGGTAACAAAGCGTCGCGCAGATGCAGCGCGAGGTCGCCTGAAAGTGTTGCCCATACGCCGGGCCACCCCTGCCCATATAACCCCGCGATTTTATCAATGAGCTGCCCGCATGTCTTCTTATATAATTCCCAGTTCCCGGTTGCCGGTTTTGCGGCCAGCGTCACAAGGTTGTCAATTAATTCGGGGTTCGCCCCCAACTTGTCCATCAGCGTAATGCAGACCTGCAGGTCCTGTAGCTTTTGGCATATAATCGTATCTGCTTTTAGCGGCCCTATTAGCAGGCTTTCCACATCGCGAGGTAACCAGCCTGTGGCATTTTGCAGCGCATTCAGCTGATCTTCCAGAGGGGCATTTTCTGAAGCCCGTGCGATGTAAACCAACAGGTTTTGTTGGAAGTCGCCATAAGCCTTCATCATAACCTGCACCATGCTTATCCATTGAACAGACTGTAAACCTATGCTGTCAAACTTATCAGGCAGGCCATAAGCCCCCGGGTATCCGGCTATACCTGCCACCATCCCGGCAGGCAGGGCAATATCATCTGATAGCGCGATCCAGCGGGATACCCATTTTAACACATCGCGTACATATGGTCCGTATTTCGGTGTCTTACCATCTGTATCGGCTGTCATAAATCCATCTTCCCATGTAGTTACACCGGTGGGTTTTGTTACTGCCGCCACGGCCATTTCACGTACCGCGGTGATACGCGGCACATCGGCGCCAAAAAGGATGGCTATCTGGGCGGTTATGTCGCTGCCTGTTTCTGGGGTACCAGGCTTCACGTTCACCCATAAGGTGCGCAGCCATTCATCCACCCGGTCGGGCTGATAACGTGGATTCACATACACCGTCAGATTGCCGTTTATAATGTAATCCATGTGATAAGGATTGACGCCTTGGTCATCCATCCAGCGTGCGGTTTTAACCAGCTTGTTAAGCTCGGCAGCGCTGGGCCACTGAGGATCGGCCGGCTTCATGATCTGTAAAAAGAGGACATATGCCTCCATTCCCATCCGCAGGCTGCGGCTGAGCAAGGCGTGACGGTATAGTACGGAAAGTACATCCACCGTCAAGTCCTTTTCCGTCGTTCCATAAAGATATTTTCCAAGTGTGTTTGCATCGTTGAGAGTCATGCCGAGACCAGGCAAAACCCGGTTGATAGATGCGGTGTTATCTTCTTCGGGTTTTTCCGGCGTCCATTTCAGCGGTGTAATGGTATAAAGCGAGTTCAACGGGTTCCCCGAGGGGCGGTAAGCAGGTTTAGATGCAACTACACCCGCAGAATTGAAAAGTGTATCAAAAGCTGAGCCGCTCCCGTTTATTACTTTGCCATATGTTTTGATTGGCCCAAGCATCATAGAAGCCGTGGCCAAGTCCATATCCAGGAGCTCGGCGCTTTCCAGCAATTGACTAAGTTCAGCAATTGCGGTATCGTCTAATAAAGGATTGGCGCCTTTTTTTATGCAGCGCAAGGCCCAATCGGTATCAATTACCGTTTGCCCGATGGCAGCAGCTAACCGCTTGATCCTGTTTATCTGGTCCAGTGGCACCACATCCAGGTTGGTCAGTACATAAGGTCCATCGTTTACGGGCTGTTCAATCTTGACCCATTCGCCATTAAGCCCTTCGTTAATATAAAAATGCTTCTGCAATCCGGCTGCCTTTTCCGCATCATTCAGGTCCTGGTCTAATAGCTTCAACAGATCCGCAAAGTTTATCCAGGTCTTCTGTATAAATGTATCCGCATCTTTAAGCTTGGTGATGTCTGTTACATTATAAAACGGAGCGATCTCGGCAGCAGTTTGGAGTTGGGTGATGACAATTTTTTGCTGTTCGGGAGAAAGCGTGAGCCCGCGCGCGTATGAAATTGCGTCAGGCTGCTTCCACGCCAGCAGAATATCGCCGTAGGGCGCTTCGACCTTGTTAAGCAACACATTGATCTGGTCCAGCGGATAATTGAAAGGTAACTGCATCGGGTAGATCAGCGTGGTGGCCATTGCTTCTATAACCTGGTCGGGCGTAGTTTTTTCAAGATAATCCTGGGCATAAGCGGTCAGCCTTTCGTTCACAATCTGAAGATAAGGAACCAGGTCGTTGGTTTTGGCGCAGCTAAGCTCGATCTCCCCGATGTCGGGCCTGCGGGAAGTGAAAAGAAACTCCGGAAGAATGGTGTTCTTATTGGGCTTGGTAACGTATTCTTCAATAATACGCTGCAGATCAACCAGGTAAGCTGCCGCGCCGAAAATAGAACGGCATTCCTTACAATTGCAATAGTCAAGGGTGCCAAAAAGGTCCTGGTAGCTGGGCAGGTTCGAGAAAGTTTTCTCCACATCGGAGCTGACGTTATTCAGTACAGAACCGCGGTATAAAGGAGACGCCACGGTGCCACGAATGGAAGCCCAGAGGTGCATGGATTTGTTGCGGACGCCTGTGGCGCGCTTATGGAGATCCTCCGCTTCATGATTTTCCAGGCCCAGCTCGCCGGCAAATTCCTTTACGAATTTTTCCCTCGGTATAATAGCCAAATGATTGGCAGATGTGATGCCTTTACTCATCAGCGTTTGTACTACCCTCCCGCTTGAATGGAGCTTATCCAGCCGCTGCTTTGCCTGCAGGGCTTTCACCGTTGGCGCTTTAGCGTGTGTATCCAGCTTCAATTTTTTCAGCGTGGGCTTGTTGAAAAGGTCCGCTGAGTGGATGTCAAGGTCAGGATTGTCATCTGTGAATGCCTGGGCCAACTTGAATGTTGCCGGTTGATTCGCGTTATTTTCTGAGGCCATGTCGACTTTGTTTATACCGTTTGATTAATTTTTATTTTGTGCGGCTTATGCCTAATGTTTTCCATGTCTTAGTAAGCTGTGCATATTCTGTCGGGAAAAGCGTTTTTATTACATCCTGCCCGAAATCTGTTCCGGCTAACTTCAAAGTGGGCACCATCTTCTGCGCTGAAGCCTGGGATTGAAGCCTTACATAGATGCCGTTTTCGTTAAGCAGGTTAATAGCGTCCCAAAAATTGGTGGCCTTGGAGGATGTGTCTGACGTGAGGGTTTTGGGCAGATCGTAAGGCCGCAGGAATTTTGTCCGGAGGAGAAAAGTCCCCACACCTAATTCGGTTTCCAGGAATTTTTTAAAGGATACGATCGTACCCACGCAGCCCAGGCATGGCGAAAAATTGATCCTCAGGCTGAACACCGCCTTTCCACCCACGTCGCCTGTATTACCAGTACTACTTGGCACCCCATAAGTGCTTCGGAATTTACTGAATGTTTTGCTCACCGCATAAGCTGTCCTGAAGGAAGAGATGTTCCAGTCTTCCGCATGGGGATTGATCTTCAATCCCTTTTGATTTTCCGTGCCTACCTCCGGAAACGACAGCGTCTTAAAGGCAGGGCCGTTCTTCCCGGTTTGGATGGCAACGCCGTTTATCTTCAGAATGGCGATCACCCCGGTTTGGGAAGTAACGTAGCTTTTGCGAATAGCAGGGGTAACTGCCTTTACTCCAGTAGGGTACCAGCTTTTTCTTCCTTTTGTACTCTTTCCGTCCAGGTCGGTCTGCTTTGCTTTCTTCCTCACTTTTGATTTTGGAAGCTCCCATTCCCGCTTCCGCTTTTTGGTGCGGCCATCCGGGTCATTGTACAATAAAGGATTATTACTTACATAGCAGTAGAGGTTAAGTCCGTCCTTATCACCAACAGGGTCCGCATTCAACCACCTGCCCAGCCAGGAAATGAAATAGCGCGCCCCGTAATAATAAAGTCCGGTACTGTCATCGCATTCTTTCCCCGAATAGCGGTAATCCTTCAGGGATACTTCAAGTTCATTATCGCCTGCAATGATGGCTGTGCCTCCAAATGGAAAATACTCTTCGTAGCTGATAAGCTCGCCATCCGCGTCCATCTCCATCGATATTGAGCCATTACTGTTGTCCATCTGGAAGCGTATGCTGCGGCCACCAGTTTTTTCCACTTCCCGTTTCCTGTCGTCCTGTTCCCAGTAATGGATGATGGCCACACAGGTCTTGTCGTCCATAATCCTCAGCGTACGCCGTTCCATCGTTAGGGTAGAGACCCCTTCGGCGACCTGGTAATTCTGCTTTACTTCATAATTACCAATATAGATCTTCCGCGAAATTTCGGTTACTGCGCCTCCCTGCGCCATGCGCTCGTTTACTTTGAGCGTGCGGTCTTCTGCGCTGTCATAAACATAATAATCAGAATCATCGGGTTCCTCGGGCCTCTCGATGATCCCCGCACGCACTAAGTTTTCGCAGCAGTTAAAGGAAAGAGCGACTGTGTTATTAATAGCAATTTGCCGTTGGTTGCCGCAGGCATCGTACTCCACGTCTTTCAGGTGGTTATTGTTGTTGTTTACCGGGGCATCAACCGAGAAGGAAGAACTGGCCGCAGTATGTTGCTTACGTACCAGGTTGCCCGAGTCGTCGTAAGTATAGGTTTCCATATAGTTTTCCAGCGCACTGCCATCACCGGGCGCGGGCAACTGGCTGAAAATGGATTGTTTGAAGCTTTCCTGCGTAATGTTATTCTTATACGTATTTGCATTAATGCCGGGATGCTGCCGCCCCGTTGCACTAATAAGCCTGTAAAGCGCATCATAGGTGTAATCCGACATAGGGTCAACCTGCTGATTTTTATAGAAAACGGTTTGGACGCTGTAATCCCAGCTCCGCGTGAGATTCCCTACCGGATCATAGGTGTAATTGATGTCCTGCACGATCGAATCATTTCCTAACTGCCGTGTGCTTAACAAGCGGCTGAGGAACTGGGTAGTCCATTCATAAGTATATGAAGTCTGTATACCATTGCCGTAGCGGATCTTCTGCCTTTGGCGGTTGGCATCATATTCTATCTGGCTTACTATCTCTTGTTTAAAGTTGTCTTTACTGCTTACCTCAATCCTGTCGAGCAGCCCGGCTATGTTATAGTTGAAACTTGTAACGGAACCATCCGGTGTGCCTTCTGTGAGAAGATCTCCCAAAGCGTCGAATGTAAATGAAAGGTGATATATCTCCGGCTCCAGCTCCACATTGTTTTTCCAATTAGCAGGCGTCTCATAATCCTTCACTACCTGCCGGGAGTTTTTCAGCACATTGCCCCTCATGCTGTACTGCAGGCTAAGGCTGCTGCCGGATAGATCTTTTTGTTCATAAAGCTGGCCACGAAGGTTGGCCGTGTCTGCAGCACTTTGCGCCTCTCCGTAGGTAAACACCTCTACAAGGTTAAAGTCTTCATAATCAATAACCGGCCCGAGATACTCAATCAGCTTGATATTGAGCTTGGTTTTGCGGTCCAATCTGTCATAAACAACGAGCTGACAATAATTGCGGGCGCTGATAGACCAGCAAAGCTGAGAAAAGATATTATTGAAGAAACGTTCCAATCCAGCATCTGCGCTATCGCTGGAGGCATAGCTTTCTATACCCAT
This sequence comes from Mucilaginibacter lappiensis, assembly GCF_050433765.1. Taxonomy (GTDB): domain Bacteria; phylum Bacteroidota; class Bacteroidia; order Sphingobacteriales; family Sphingobacteriaceae; genus Mucilaginibacter; species Mucilaginibacter lappiensis_A. The sequence continues at coordinate 1,096,985 of NZ_JBNPWP010000001.1, forward strand.
GGGATATAGGTATTTAAAGTTATAATAGGCTGTCCCGTTATCAAGGTTTGATTTAAAAAGACGTGGGTCAATAATCAATGTTTTTCTGCCTTGTGTATCCTCTTCTACGAAAGTAGCAAGCTGCTTTCCCCCTTCTTCTGTCTGTATCTCCCGGATACGGCCAGCTGCGTTATCCAGCACATAAATAGCCGGCGTGTTATAAAACCGCGCCGCTTTGTCCAAAGCATTCTTTTCATCCTTCTGCGCCTGCGTGGGGTCGGACGGATAATTTGCCATGAACCATTTGTAATATTCCGAATCAAGCACAGTATCGTCCTCATCGAAATGTGATTCCTCCCAGGCCGTATATTCCACCTTTGTAAAAAAGCCTTTAGGCGTATCCTCACGTACAAGCCGCTGCAATGGGTCGTAATAATAGCGTGCCGGCGGAGGAACAATCCCCTCTTCCGTAATCTCTTTTTGTGTTTCGTAATGCGGGATATTACTGAAATAAGCCAGGTATTGTTCAGCTTCAAGGCCCTTATTGTTATAAACCGTGCGGCCTGATACCAGCCAACGGGTTCCAGTTTCGGCCTGGCGTATTTTACCTTTGCTTCTTAAAAGTGCGCCCTTTCCATCTCTCATGACGGCCGCGCCCTGTTCCACCCGCATTTTGTTCTCAATGATCTTGCCCTGGCCATCGCTGAATTCGATCTCGGTGCGGCAACTGAAAGGCGAAGTTCCGCCGTTCAGATGATAATAATTATAACGTTGCAGGCTGACCGAATTCAGCGGTTGAGGACTCTGCTGTAGAACAACAGAGCGGTCATACGCATGGAGATCATAAAAGAAAAAGGATAATGCACCTTGTAAATAATATTCAGCGTTATTAACAACATCGTCAAATGTGATGGGGCCTCCATCGCCCGCCTTATCTCTGCGGATGTACTCTGCAGGCAAACCTTCATATTCATATAAGCGCATGGCGCCGCAGGCCTTTCCCTCCTCTTTACCGAAAAGAGAACTGGCGATCACCTTGCCGAAAGAATCGTAAAGTACCTGGCTCACATTATTATTGATGTCGATGATCTGCCAAGGCTGCATTACCTGGTAATCAATCTCCGCGCTTGTTACATTCTCTGTTTTTTCGTCGAGGTACAGCCGGGATTTTATTGCCGCAAGAAAATAAGAATCGTATTCCAGCGTGGAATTTCGGTACAGCTCTGAAGCAGGGCTCACAAATGAATTCTCCACCTTCCAGGGCATAAAGAAGCTATCAGCATCTTTAAAATAATGTTGCACCAATCCCCTGTTCTCATAATATCCACGGGCCTCGTTATAACTATACCCGCCCTGACCCAATATAACATCCTCGCTCAGCCGGTCCCCATAGATTAAATTGATGTTATCCCTGGTGTAAATTTCCTGGGCCTGGTGATGGAGCAACGCCCGGGATGAAATTTCACCTTCGTTTAGCACTTTGTCCTGGTCTTCGTTCCAGAAATAAGAGGTGCTCCAGCTCAGTTGCGATACATAAGGCCCTGTCCACCCGGCGGGTGGATTACCCAGATAGGGCACTATTTCAGTAAAAGCACCGGCCGCCCGTTTACTGATCTCCTCATAGCTGAAATACTTTGCTTTACCAAGATCCAGCCCCAGCAAGTCAAATTCCTGCTGATCGTATAAAAGGCCCCGGTACCAGTATGCCTGCTCCTGGCTTGTGTTGATATAAAGACTTGCATTGGCAGTGGCTTTAAGCATTTTCTGTTCCGGGTAGATAGTAACAGATGGTGTTTTTACATCTCTCCGGCCCAGAAATACCGTACAGTTTTTGGTTACTTCACCGCAAAGCGGATCTACTTCCAGCGTAAACTCCTGCCTGGTATTTGGGTCTGCCGGATTGCGCTCGTAATTATACTGTATGGTTTCCCGGCTATCTATCCTGTATACCCCGTGTGCATGCTCTTCCGCCGCCTGGATCAACTCCACAGTGTAGTTGGATTCTTCGACATAGTAGGGATAAGCAGCTGCGGCAGAGTTATCTAATCCATATATTTCCTGCCTGATCTGCTTATCTCTCAACGCCGCATAAGCCTGCCGGAGCGTAGCCTCCCCGTGCCGGTAAACCGCTGCAGTAAAGTGGCTATTGGGGAAATTAAACGCCTCTTTATCCTTGTCGAAATATTCCTCCCTGTACTGTTTAAGTAATGCATCATAGTCAGCATTGGCGCCTGTGAGGTACCAACTGCGCGTGTAAACCGGCGAAATGGAAGTGTACGGCTCTTTACCATTTTCCCTAGGTTCGCAATCCCATGATTCTACGTAACCGAAACCCCTGAAAGCTCTTTCTTGCGGGTCATAATATCCATCATGCCAGGCATAGCGGCTAACGCTGCGTATTTCCGAGATTTTGTCATAGGTATTAATCTCCTCCACTACCTGCACCGGGAAGGGAAGCACAGTAGGCCATGGCCGTCCCTTAAGTTTGTCCTGCATCGCATAGCGCGACGAGGTGCTATATTTAATTGTTGTTAGCGTGCCTAAGTGATTTTCAATATTGCATAGCAGATAGGGTTTGATGCTTTGTACCCATTCGCCGTTTCCCGCCTGGGTTTCGCCTCCGAAATTATACCAGTACTGTATGGGCACCGGAGTTATCTTTGTGAAGACAAGGCAGGATGTTCCGTTGCCAAGAATATCAGCAAAGTTGATCTGATCGAGCGTGCTGAAAGGGGCGGGCAGATATATTACTATAGGTTTTGAAAAGGAATTGCCTGATTGATTAAGGTAAGCCTGCACCCGGTCGGGATATACATAGACCAGATCTGCCGTACCAGAACCGTCAATATCTGTAAAGAAAACGCGTGCAGCATCAAAATCCCCGCCGAAATCCGGCGGATTCCCCAGCGTAACCACTTCGTCAAAATTTCCATATCCCAGCGACGGCCAGCACTGTACCGATTTGTTGGCTACCCGCACGCGGTGAGCCATTCCATCTCCAAAGATGTTCGCAAAGCCTACATATTCAACGGGATCTTGCAGGGGATTCGTCGGGATGTTGTTCACGTTCGGCACTATCCTCAAACTTTCATAGCCCTTCTTCCCTTCCGAATTATAAATGCGGATATCTTCAGTTCCAATCAGCAGCAAATCGGATTTCCCGTTACCTCCCAGGTCTGCACTTTCCATTGCAGGATTGGCGTAATCCGTTGGATACTTGTCAAACGGTTGAAATTTTTGCCAGGCAACCCCTCCCTGCAGCTCATAAAACCCGGTCTTATTTCCATCTGCAACTACCAGTTCCATTTCCCCGTTTCCATCTATATCCTGTATAGAGGCGATACCTCCGCCCAGATCCTTGTTCGCCGGAAATTTCGACAGGCTTTCAGGCCTTTTGAACTTTCCCTCTCCTTCCGGTTCCAGGTACATTACGGACTGTCCGTCGGTATAGAGCAATCCCGGTATACCCTCCCCATTCAAATCCACTGGGAAAAATTGCTGCGGACCGAGCAAGCCAGGAATATCATAGCCCCCGCTGGTCATGATCTTGAATTCCGGCCGTTCAGGAGGGTTAAATTCAGACCAGCCAAACTCAAGCGGCGGAAGATCCTGCGTTTCGAATGTGCCCGCTGATGCTTTGCGAAATGCCCTCAGTCCTGCTTTCTTCAACTTTGAGATTCCATTAAAGCGAATGGGGTCATACGATTCCCGGTTATCATATTCCAGGGTACCGGCCTTAACCAGGAAGGGTGATCCAAGCTCCTCCTCAAAATAATGAAAGAGGAGCATGTTCCGGCAAAGCCTGAAAGTCCTGATCTCGAAGCCACTATGATAAGAAGAAAAAGGATCAGGGCGGCAACTCCAATCCTGCACGGGAGTCCATGCTGTCAGGGGATCGTTGATATCGTATTCTCCATAATCAAAGATGATGGCAAAGGCAAAAGCTTGCCCTGAACCGTCCTTTTTTTTATAGTTTCCGTATTCAATGCGATGTATGTAACGCTGCGCTGTAATAGAGCGATTGACTTCATAAACATCTTTCGGGACATTTTCATCATTCTCCTCTTTATAAGTATAAACGATGCGGTTGCCTTTGGGATCAACAGATTCATCTACTAACCATTCAAAAACCTGGCTGGGATCAGCTGGATTAAATATACGCGAAGCCGCGCTCCTGCCGAAATAGGATATAACGTTCTCGCGGGAGGTGACCTTCCAGTACTGGTCGTCGCTTTCTTCTTTTTTCCACCGCTCTATCTTTGAAAATGCCGCCTCGATGCGGGGCAGGTACGTGCTCACCTCATAATTTATGCCACCCAAGTTAATGTTATACGGGTTAGGGTTGTCAGCCGCGCTTTTTTTTAATACAAGTTCACCTTGACCGCTCATTGTAAACCCATCGAACCCGTCATAGCGGGGAATTCTTTTCTCGGTATTAAGAGAAATTCTTGGTAGCGAAAGAGAGAAACCAAGGCCGAATTCAGTATTGCCTGCACCTGAACTATAGTCGAGATTGACCTCAAGCTCAAAACCCCGTGCAGGTGTTACAGGAAAAGGAATGGAATAAGAGCCCGTACCACTGAATATATTGGCTTTGTAAGCATCGCCCATGCTGCGCATACCCCCACCGCCTTTTGGCAGGTTGATCTCATTATAGGAGACTTGTTTCATTTTTCCCGCTGGGTTCGCAGAGTTATCGTTCATAGCTGTCAAATGATAAGGATCTACCATGGTAGGTGCTGGTAGATGGCATTCTGAAGAAATGGGTAAAGGGTTATAGCGCGCTAACCCACAACAAGTGTCCTGGGAAAGGCATTCCAAATACATCGTTCCATTGCTGTCGCTGGCCAGAGATTCCCTCAAAGTCAGTCATGTTGCCCGGAGGGTTGAACATTTTTAATTTCATGTGAATAAGGTTGGTTTATCTAGGTTTGATAAAAGGAATACTTTAGTTAAAGCTATTTTTAATTATTAATAAATACAGTAGGTATTTTCACGGTATTTTTTAAGCTAAAAACAGCTTATTATAAAAAGCATTGACATTCAAAAATCAATCACCCGGTTTACCTGGAAGCCATCACCCGGGGTTTTCGGCAAATCTTGTCCTGCTCGCTCGCCCCTGGCATATTCATATTGTTACAATGATTAAGCGCTATGTTTTATACCTTGTACCTGTAAATCCATCTCAACATGTTATTTAAGATCAAAGTATTTTGCAGTAGCATACTGTTATCGCTGAGCGCGCTGCTTTCAGCTGCGCAGCAAATAAATTATCCTCCCGCAAATCAGGTGGCGGCTGATTTTAAAAAGCTGCTGGAGCGGCCGCGCGTTCCGCTAAACCCCGCCTTCGAAGTAATCAAAACAGATTCGGCAATCATCGAGCATGGTTTTATTTACAGCGAAAAGAGCGAACGGGTACCCATCCTGATTTACAAACCGGTTACGGGAGCAAAAACATACCCCGCTGTTATTTTTTTACACGGCACAGGCGGTAAAAAGGAGGACAACAAAAAGATCCTGTACCAGCTGGTTAAAAGAGGCATTATGGGCGTTTCTATTGACGCCCGCTTTCATGGCGAACGGATTGCCGGCGGCGCGCATGGTTCAAAGGAATATGTGGCAGCGGCAACCGCCGCCTGGGAAAATAAAGACAAAACTCGCCAAACCCACCCCTTTTTGTTCGACACCGCGTTTGACCTATGGCGAGTGACCGATTACCTGGTCAGCAGGCCTGATGTCGACCCCAATCGCCTGGGCATGGGCGGCATCTCCATGGGCGGTATAGAAACATGGCTTGCCGCATCAACAGATCAGCGGATCAAAGTGATCGTGCTGGATATTTCGGTACAAAGCTTTAAATGGTCGTTAGATAACGATAAATGGCAGGGACGTGCCGGTACGATCCAGAGTGCACATCTGCAGGCAGCTAAAGATCTGGGCGATTCGGTCTTAAACAAACGGAACGTAAAGGCGGTATGGGATAAATTGCTGCCCCATATTACCGACGAATTTGACTGTCCGTCATTACTGCGGCTGATGGCACCGCGGGCCCTGCTGGTTGTCGGCACCGAAAACGATCCAAATTGTCCACTGCCCGGCGCAAACATCGCTTATGCATCAGCCATGCAGGCTTACACCTCTAAAAACGCGACCAACAAAATCAGTCGTGATATAACCCCAAAACTATTCCATACCTCCACGCCCGAACATTTTAAAATGACACTGGATTGGTTTAGCAAATGGCTGTAGTTGCTGGCTTTTGCGGCTTGCACTCAGAATTGGCGGGCTCTCTTTGTTCAGGCTGAATTTGTCTTGACTGCTTTGGAGGTGCTTGTTACATTATAAAATAGGCACCTGTGGAAGGGAGGGTTGGAATGGAAACCGCATTAGTAATCCTTGGCCAGATACGGGTTGTTTTGGTTATGCGCGGTTCGTCTGTGGCATAAGTCGCCTGAAGTATCTTTTCTTGTTTTTCTGCGCCGATATCGACGGTTTCTTTGGATCGTTCAAAGGCTAAAAAAGAAAGGGCAAGCGATGAAAAATCAAGCTTGCCCAGTTAGGTGCGCCCACCAGGGCTACACTAATATCTCTATTTATTACTGAATCTCAATCATTTACAAGGTGCACAAAAAGCCTGGTGGCTACCAGCTCGCCGAAGCCGAAGTCAATGTTCCCTATTAAAAACAGTGATAAGTTACAGTTAAGTAAACGTTGGATAGCTAATCCGGTGTGCAATTGAAAAATACTTTGGGTATCAACTCTTTATCGAAATATTTGTTAGTTGAAAAGGAGCCAAAAGTCAACATGGTAACACTAAACAAAATGAACAAGATCATGAGAATAAAAAATATCAGTAAGAAAATGGGGAGCGCCAAGGCAATAGGCGCTTACGCATTGGGCGCCCGGGCAATAGGCGCGGGTGCGACAGGAGCCTTTGCGTTGGGATGCATCGCGATCGGGTCAATTGCTATTGGTGCGTTTTATCTTGGTCGTTTATCTGTTAAAAAGGCCTCGTTTGACGATATGCGTATTGGTAAGCTAACTATTGAGGACCTGGAAATCATAAACAGTAAAATCAATGTTGACGGGTGTGCTGCTGGAAAAGAAATCTAAATTGAGGGACCGACAAAAACGGATGATTTGCTGTTAGGGTAGCGCTAAGACATTGGTTTTTTAAATTACCTGTACATTGAGGATACGCAGGTATACGGCTTTTCACTGGATAACTACCAAACCATCTGCGCCTTATGCTGCAAAAAATGGAGCATTTTTTGCAGCATAAGGCGAACCGGGGCCTCACCGCTCCCCCACGCGAAAGGTATGAGCAGGTGCCGCGCAAATGTAACCACGATGACACTCAACCGTAGGGAATTAATAAAGAAAGGCACCATTGCCGTAGCTGCATTTTTAGTACCTTTCGAACCTAATGCCATAAGTTTAATTCTGCAAACAAACCAGATATGAGGATCACTCCATTCAAAGCAGCAGTTCCACAAGATATTTTAGACGATTTGAAATTCCGTTTAAAGCATACGCGATGGCCTGACGAGCTAAGCGGTTCAGGCTGGAGTTATGGCGCCGATCTTTCGTATATGAAAGAGCTGGCAGACTATTGGCAATCCAAATTCGACTGGCGTCAGATAGAGAATAAAATAAATGCTTACCCCAATTTTATTGCCGAAATAGATGGCCATCAGATTCATTTTATACATATAAAAGGAAAGGGCAAGCAATCTTTGCCATTATTAATCACCCACGGCTGGCCAGGTTCTTTTCTGGAAATGATGAAGCTAATTCCCTTACTTACAGAAGAACCCGATCATTCTTTCGACTTAATTATCCCGTCCGTCCCAGGTTTTGGTTTTTCGGACAAGATAACGCAGCCGGGCTGTAACAGCACCTATGTTGCCGATCTATGGCATCAGCTAATGATGGGGTTGGGTTATGACAAATATGGTGCGCAAGGCGGCGACATCGGTTCCGGCATCAGTTCCTGGCTGGCGCTCCGGTATCCAACAAATGTTATCGGACTGCATCTTAATTACATTTCCGGCTCCTATAAACCATCTCTGCTTGATGGACAAAAACCGTCGGATGAAGTACTGGCTTTTCAAAAATACGGGGCGGAATGGTCAGCAAAGGAAGGGGCTTATGCTTATGTACACGCTACAAAACCCCTTACGGCAGCTTACGGACTTAATGATTCGCCAATGGGTTTATGTGCCTGGATCGTGGAAAAATTTAATGGATGGAGCGATAGCCAGGGCAATATCGAAAATACGTTCACTAAAGATGAATTGCTTGCAAATGTTACCTTATACTGGGTTACGCAAACGATCCATTCTTCTATGCGGATCTATAATGAAAACAGTAAGAAACCGCTGGCGCTGGAAAAAGGCCAGTTTATCAATGTACCGGTGGCTTTCGCCAAATTCCCCAAAGAATTACCTACTCCGCCACGCGCCTACATAGAGAAGGGATTTAATATACAGCATTGGACAATTATGCCCGCAGGCGGACATTTTGCGGCTGTAGAGCAACCTTTGCTGCTGGCTAATGATATTAAGGATTTTTTTAAAAAACTTTGAACTTTATCGATATCTTCTGAAAAGCGGTCGATGATATGATAACCATTAGATAGCGATGTGCTTCCTTTCAGCTCAAACTCAAAACCTTGACTTTTTAGACCGTACAATACATGCATGATCCAATAATCCTTTTCGATGAGCCCGGCCGCCATTCCCATTTCATCCGATTCAATTTGTTCCAGCCCTACCTGGGCTTAATACAGGTAAAATGAACATGGTTTCTGGCTAAAAAAAAGGAAAACTTCACCAATTTCCTTAATCATATATGGCCGCTTCGACATCGGTATGCAGATCTTTATATTTAGGAATAATTTCTTTATCGATTTTTATAAATTCGGTCTGCGGGAAAGAAGACGTAAATGTTGTCTCTGAATCTCTTTTCACGTTTATTAACCGCAAGAAAGTAATCTTTTTCATATCTCCTCCGACTACAGGTTCGGGGCAGCCCCACCTTCATTTTTTAATTCAACCAAGTTGTTATAACTATAAATCCTATTTAATAAACTGAATGATAAAGCCTCCTTTAGGAGCCAACACGTACGACCAGGCGGAACTGAGGGAATAGGTTTGCACGTTGAATTCCATTAACTGATCTTTTCCTTCTGATATGAGTCTGAACTTAGAAAATCCCTTGCCCCATTTTTTGAGATCCAGGCTAACAGGCAGTTTGTTGTTGGTACCATTTATACCCACAATATAATGAAGTGCGTCTTTTTGCCTGGAAAGCACTATCGACTTCCCTGGCTCAGCTATAATATATTCAGTTTTATCCCAGGTGGCAGGCATCTCTTTCAGCAAATTCTTAACCTGAACAGGAAGCGAATCAAATACTTCTTTTGAATCTGCAAAATGAATAATGCCGGACGTGTAGATCATAGCCATAGCAAGTTCATGAACCCCGGTGTTCACACGCGGGAACTTTCTCATGGTTAATGCAAAAGGTGTATAGTCGGCAGGCCCGGCCACGTTTCTTGTAAAAGGCAGTACCGTGTTTTGTTCTGCAGCTTTTTCGGGAAATCTCGGCTCATAAAAATAGCTCTCTGTTCCTAATATGGCTTCTGCTGTCATATAATTTGGCCAGGTTCTGTGCCAGCCCCTTGGTACGGTAGTGCCGTGGAGGTTTACCAACAAGTGCTCTTTAGCCGCATCTTCAAAAACCGATTGTATAGCGGCCATTACTTCCTGTCTGTCCGAGCACCAAAAATCTATTTTAACGCCTTTAACACCCATCTGGGCCAGTTGCTTAAATCTTGCTTTTCTTTTTTCCGGATCAAAATATTCTGATGAATAACCCCAAACCAGTGGCTGAATCCCTTTAGAAATAGCATGGTCAATGATCTTTCCGTCTCTATTAGCTTTTTCCCAGCCGGCATCAAAGAGCGTATACTTAAAGCCAAAGGAGGCTGAAAGATCTGTAAATTCATTATAGATTTCTGGCGAATGATCATCCGGATGCGACCACCATGACCATGCAGCCTTACCCGGTTCTATCCACGAAGCATCTTCAATTTTTGAAGGAGGTGCCAGATCAGTGATCAAAGTTGACAGCAATATATCTCCGGCCTGATCCCCTATAATAATAGTCCGCCATGGCATAACCCATGGAAGATTTGACTCGGGATAGGCGTGTTCTTTATCGGCTAAAGGAAGGGTATACTTCTCGTCTTTTTCAGCAAATGCAACTTGATAGATTCCGCCTGTAGCATCTGGCTTTAAATGACAGCCAGGGTAGGAACCATCCGTTCCTGATTCCGCAATCAACACCCAGCTTTTATTTTCATTTACGTTGAAAAGAGCAGGCATACACCAGCCGACAGAAGGATTGCGTGAGTTAACGATAGGGTCGCCCGAATTTACATTCAGGTAAAAATCTTCATAGCCTGGCGTATATTTGCCAGCCTTATTATACGGCTCCAGCCAACCTTTTGAATTTTGCACTATACGAAAACCTGTAAGCTCATCTTTAATTGACCGCACACGTTCGTCCCCGTCCTGAAACCGGTAACGAAAAGCCACACCTTCTTTTCCGGCAATCAGGTCCAGTATCATTACTGCTCCTTGTCGATTCTTAAAAGTTATGCTTCTGCTTTCAAGAACATGGTCTACACTTTTATTATTGGCTACCTTCAATTCATATTGTTCTCTCTTTTTTTGAGCGGGTGAAATTTCAACAACTGATAAACCGGATGTAAAATCCTGATCATCGCAATTCAGGCCAAGAGGAGAATCGTCAATTATTGTTTTATTTCGCCGGGTTACTTTATAAGACAGCCTTCCATCTCCGGTTAGCGACAAGGTAATTTTATTCAGGTGATCTTCAGACTGTACGTAGAGCGCTTTTGTTTGGGCAAAACAGTTTGCAGTTAAAAAAAATACTTCAAGCGCTATTAAGCTTAAAGAGCAATAAATAAATCTGTTTTTCATATGTCGAGCGGCTTGGATAATACAGCAGTTAAATTAAAACAACTTCTACCATTAAAAAAATGGACAATATGGCTACATCAATGGACTTTATTATCACTGTAAATTTTAAATTGAAATATTGCCGATGACTTATTAAAACATCCTGGACCATTACGGATCTGGCCTATGCTTACAGCAAGGCATCCGGAAAAGCCATCAGTTTCAGCACCGTAGGATGTTATTTAAAAAAGATAGAGATCAGCTTCAGCGGCTTATCAAAATCTGTCATTCATAACAGTGATTATCAGTCATTAGAGGACTGTACAGCGACGATCGACCGGTATTTTAACCTAATCGAAATAGCAACAACGGCTTTAGCGGATTTTAAAAAGTATTGTCCAAATGAATGCGGATTATTGAACGATTTTTGCGTTGCATCGTCTTACCGGCCAAAAGTTCAGTAGAACTATTCATTTACTTAGCAACCCTGTTTGCACTACTTTTTGTATCGATCCGTCGTTATTGAAATGCAGTTCGTCAACACAAACTGAGCGCAGGTTTCCGCGGCCTGAAAGCACACTATTGTGATAAAATGCATACCATTTGCCCTTATATTCCACTACGGAGCCATGACTGGTATCGCAGCCCGTCGGGTCGAGGTATACCCCTCCGTAAGTCCAGGGACCAAGCGGGCTTTTGCTTGTGGCATAATTTAACCTGTTAGCCCCTTTTCCGTCGATGGCGTGATTATCGGCATAGGTCAAATAATAAATGTTGTTTCTTTTAAATACCCAGGTAGCTTCATGAAAATCTTTCAACCCTTCCATTGTTTGTAGCGGTTCCGCTATTTCCGTCATGTTGCCTTTCAGTTTGGTGCCGGCACATCTGCCGCCGCCGCCGTAGTAGAAATAGGCCTGGCCATCATCATCAACAAAAACGCAGGGATCGATCATAGAACGGCTATCGTCGCCCAGGTTAAGATACCCCTGCGCTTCAAATCCACCCGCCGGCTGCGTGCTGGTAGCCAAGCCAACTTTTCAGGTTTTATTCCAGTCCGTTCCGCTGGGATGCGGGAAATAGAAATAATATTTACCGTTTTTATAGGCGCAATCAGGAGCCCACATAAAACCACCCTCTTTTCGTCCCCAGGGTACCTGGGTTGCGTTAAGGATCTCACCGTGATCTTTCCAATGCACCATGTCATCTGTAGAAAATACATGGTATTTATCCATCAGGTCACATCCGCGCGGAGGATCGACATCATGGGATGGATATACATATAAGCGCCCGTCACGCCAGACATGTGCGGAAGGGTCGGCCGTGTAGATGTTTCGGATAATGGGATTTTGAGCGCGGGTTGTTAAGGAAAGCAAGAAGGTAATGGATAAGAACAACAAGCTGACAAGCGTTTTTTTCATATAGCAGAGGATGTTATTTAAATTTTGTTTCTACCGCAAATAACAACCCGGCAATTAAAAAAACGTTAATAATCCCTTAACAGGGAAAATAATTGCTGAATACCCTATTCGGATTTCAATGATGACGTGTTCGCATAATTTCCCGAGGAAGAAGCATTTTTTTTAAAATAATATTTGCACAACCAAATGGTTGTATTTATATTTGGCAACCAAATGGTTGTATTTATATTTGGCAACCAAATGGTTGTATTATTATGATAGAAAGAAGAGATGTTTTCCAGGCCATTGCAGACCCTACCAGAAGAATGATCATTCAGAAGCTGTCGGCAGGACCGTTAAATATTGCACAGATCGTTGATGATTCTGGCATGACCAGACAGGGAATTGCCAAACACATTAAAGTGCTGAACGAATGCGGTATGATCTCCGTTACCCAGAAAGGCCGGGAGCAGTTTTGTGAAGCCCGGATTGGTCAATTAGATGAAGTTACGGATTGGGTAACTAAATCCCGAAAACTATGGAACCAGCGATTTGAAAAACTCGACAAATTCCTTACAGCAACAAAAAAATAACAGCTATGAACACAGCAAAAAAAGAACTTTTTATTACCCACCTGTTCGACGCTCCCAGGGAAGTCGTATTCCAGGCATGGACAGCTCCTGAGCAACTCAAACACTGGTATGCACCCGATGGATGCAGCATTGAATTTAAGTCAATTGATACGACAAAAGGCGGTAACTTTCATTCCTGTATCCATGATCCAGTACACGGCGACTGTTGGATCAAAGGCACCTACCTGGAAATCCTGCCGGATCAGAAACTTGTTTTTACCATGGTGATGTCAGATGAAGGCGGTAATTCCGTAAGTTCAGTTACCGCCGGCAAAACCGAAGACTGGCCTGAGGCGCAAATCACAACAGTCACCTTCGAATCGGTTGGCGGGCAAACCAAAGTTTCGATCCATCAAACCGTTTCGGAAGAAGAAGCAAAGAAAACAGGTGCTTATCAAAGCTGGATCAAGATGCTTAATAAGCTCGGTCAACTGCTGCATTAAGAAAATGATCAACATTGTTTGCTTCAACTAAACCCATAAAATGAGAACAACAATCGTATATGCTGTTTTAACAGCGCTGATATTTTCATCGTGCAATAATGCGGACCGGCCAAAGGAAATCAATGGTCAAATGAAGCCGGCCGTAAATGACGCTTTAGTTTCCAAAAACGGCTATTCGCAAGTTGGCGGCATCAACATGTATTATGAAATTTATGGAAAAGGCAAGCCACTTGTGCTGATCCACGGTGGTGGCTCTACCATTCAAACCACATTTGGAAGGATCATCCCCATGCTTGCTAAACACCGGAGAATTATAGCTATGGAGCTGCAAGCTCATGGAAGAACCAGTGACAGGGATAGGGATCTGTCCTTTGAACAGGATGCAGATGATGTTGCGGCACTGTTAAAAAATCTAAAAATCGGCAAAGCTGATTTTTTTGGCTTCAGCAACGGGGGAACAACTGCCGTTCAGATTGCCGTCCGTCACCCGGAAATAGTGAATAGAATGATCTTAGGTTCTGCACTCTGCAAACGCAACGGAGTTCCTGCACAGTTTTGGGATTTTATGAAACAGGCAACATTGGCTAATATGCCCCAGCAGTTAAAAGATGCTTATAAACAAGTTGCGCCAAACGCAAATGGCCTGCAGATCATGCACGACAAGGATGTTAAAAGGATGGTGAATTTTAAAGACATACCGAATGAACAGATCAAATCTATTAAAGCCCGGACACTCATCATCATAGCAGACAAAGATGTTATAACACCCGAACACGCTATCCAAATGCAGCGGCTGATCGCAGGCTCAGCATTAGCGATCATCCCTGGTGTACACGGTGAGTACATAGGAGAAATAACAACACTACCATCTCATTCCAAAGAAGCAAACTATGTTATCCCAATGATTGAAAGTTTCCTTAATCAATCAGAAACAAAGCCATGAGTAAATTACCCGAATACACGGGTGATGAACTGATCTACATCAAAAAGGCACACCATCATAAACAGTGTACCTTTTTGTATGGTAATTCGACCAAGAAAGTTCCGTTAATTCCGGTGAATATGCAGGCCGTTAAACTGCTTTTGGCCGTTCTCATAGGAGGTATTTCCCTTTGCAAATCGTTTATATTTTCCACTGTATTTTTTAAACACATTGTCGGGCTGCTTTTTACCGTTTACGATCAATTCTTCGGCATTAAAGGAAAGATCATGCAGCGCTTCTTCATTGGGTAGGATATGGTCTGCTACTAAATCGCTGGTCAGCTGTTTTAATACCCGCTGATCTTCCGCTGCCTGCTCCTGATCTTTCCCCGCCTGGATCTGGTCTAAGCGGGCCTGTTCCTGATCTTTTTTGGCCTGCTGCTGATCGCGGGATGCCTGCTCCTGGTCGCGCTTGGCTTGGTCCTGGTCACGTTGGGCCTCCTCCTGTTCAACTTTAGCATGCGCCTGGTCATGTGCTGCCTGTTCCTGGTCGCGCTTGGCCTGCTGCTGATCCCTGCCGGCTTGTTCCTGGTCGCGTTTGGCCTGCTGCTGATCTCTGCCGGCTTGTTCCTGGTCGAGCTTCGCCTGTGCCTGATCTTTACGGGCCTGGATCCTATCTTTCCTGATCTGCTCGCGGATAGCCGCAATAACCGTACTGTACTGGCCCCATTGGGCTGAAGGTATCATTTTACCGTCAACTGTCAAGGCTGTCAGTTTGTTGTTTAACAATTCCATCTGGTAGGTTTTACCTTGCCGGTAAGTCTGGATTTTTTCGCGCCCCTTACCATCCTGGGAGTCGTCATTACTGTACGATGCATAGGCTGTTTTTTTTGCCGGTTTCTGCGCGTTTGCTGCGGTTGTTAATGTTAAGGCGGCAAGCAACAGCATACCGCTTTTTAAATAATTGGTTTTCATTTTCTGCTGATTTAAATTTTGTTGAAGGCTGTGATGCCTGGTTTTCATTTGTTTTGTTGGTGCTTATTATTTCCCTTTTCGTTGGTTCAATGCTCCCCCTTTCAGGTTATGTAAAATTTTCCTGCTAATAAACGGCAATACCATGTCACCCCGCCCGAAGCAGTTTCTTAAAATTCCGGTTATCTTAAATTTAAAAATGCACAACTCCGTTTGCTGGCAGCGCTGCCGGCCCTGACAAAGCCTGGTGTTGATTCATTTACTGTACGCTTACGTTGGTTTTGGGTTTAGCTGCTTGTTCCACCTGTAACTGGTCACGCCTGGCCTGCGCTTGATCACGCAGGGCCTGTGCCTGGTCTCTTTCGGATTGCTCCTGGTCAAGCCGCGCCTGCGCCTGATCACGCATAGCCTGCTGCTGGTCTATTTTCGCATGTTCCTGGTCGCGCTTAGCTTGCTCCTGGTCACGGCGGGCCTGCTGCTGCTCCCGGTCAAACTCCGCTTGATCAGCTAAGATCTGCCGATTTTCACGTTCGGCTTTTTGCTTCGCCGCTAATAGGTCGCCGTTGGCCTGCTCCTGCTGAGCAACGAGTTCGGCATAAGCCCTAACCACATTTTCGCTTGGAAGAGCGGGTTGCTGTATATCGCCGGTATATGGGGGTTTTGAACGTTTTGGTTTATGGGCTTGTTTTACCATGTCCGCCCTTTGGGTACCAATGGGCAGGGCCGCACGCAGCTCCTTTTTATATACCTGAGTGTTACGTCTTACCGGATAATTGACTTTCGTGATCTGCGCTATGGCTGTGGTGGCAATAATAGCCGAAAGGATAACCACACCACTGAACAAAAACACCTTCTCGCCAGTGGTTACCGTTTTGTTTTGATTACCCAGGATGCGGCTCACCCGATGCAGCAGCTGGTTCTTTTTGCCCGGGAAGGCAACCGCGTAATTTGCGCCGTAGAGCGAATGCTCTTTAAAGCTGACGAGCGCCTGTATAAACGCCCGCTTATTTTTTGTTTGGGCAAGGGCAACATCATCGCAGCAGTTTTCCCGCTCATCACGGAGCAAGGCAGAGATCCACAATAAACCGGGATTAAAGAAAAATACCGTTTCGGCAATGGTTTGTAAAAAGTTAACACCATAATCATGTCTGCGGATGTGGGCCAGTTCATGCAGCAATATGGCCTCCACCTGTTCGGGCGGCAACCCGGCCAGTAAGCCCGCCGGAATCAGGATCACTGGTTTCAAGTGCCCGATAACCATCGGCATTTTTACGTAGCCTGATTCCAGCAGCCGGACAGCCCGCTTTAACCGCAGCTTGTCACCAAGCACTTCAACCCGGTTTTTCCAATAGTTAACCGGCTCGGATACCTGCCTGTGTTTAGCGACACGGATAAACAGGAGCCCGCGCATCATCCGTACCGACCGGAACAGAAAAAAAACAAACCATAACAGCACAACCATCGGCGCATTGGCCGTAAAATAACCGATACAGGTAGCTGCAAAAGCCCGTATCCCATCCGCATTCAGGCTTAATAAAGCTGATGCCCCGTCGCCTATACTATGGTCAAACTGCAGCATGCTTTGCTGCGACGGCTTATTCCATTCCCAGGCAAAAGTGAACAGGCAGGCGCCTGCAAATAATAAAAACTGTACAAGTACCAGGTTGTACCTTACTGCCGCGCTCGCTTTTTTGGTAAGCAGCATCACCACCGCGCTGCTAAGGGCCAGCAACAAACCCTGCCATAGGGAATGGATCAGCATCCAGCTAAAAGCCTGTATCAGGCTGTGGGAAATGGCATTGGCGTTCAGGAGCAGGTACATAGCTGTAAGTTTTAATGATTATCGTCCATATTTTTGAGCAGCGCCTTTATTTTTTGGAGTTCTTCCGCAGATGTTTTGTCATTGCCCAGCAGGGCTACCATTAAATCGCTCGGCGAACCGTTATACATCGAATCAACAAACCGCCCAAGCATACTCCCTTTCACTTTGCTTTCAACAAGGGCGGCACGGTAAACGTGTTTCATATGGGTTTCATCGCGTTCAAGCATCCCCTTTTCTTTCATCACCTGCATTAGCTTCAAAGTGCTGGTGTAAATTACCGCCTCCTTTTGCTCATTAAGCTTATCATGCACAAACCTCACTGTCGACGGGCCATACTGCCATAACACCTGCAAAACATCCATTTCGGTTTTGGTGGGCGTTACATCAGTAGGAATATCTTTTTTAAATAAACTCATAAATCAAAGGTATGTATTAAAAACGTACGTTGCAATAGCCATGTAATTTTTTATAGAAAAAATTTAGCTTTACGGCAACTGGCTTAAACAGATAGCATTTATTTTATAGCTTCGGCTATGTGCCAGCGTTTCAGATTAAGCAGTCGCTCTCCTTCAAAAACAGACGCTATGCGCTGTTCACGTCTTATGCTTTCGCGCAAATCAAAGCAGAATAACCGCCGTGATTAAGCCCTTTATATCGCTTATTACAACAACGCCAAAGCACACTTAGAGCGACCAACCCAGGGCGCACGATCCAATTGATCAGTCATTCACAATCGCCGCAACCCACCCGCAGCACACCGGTCTGCTGGAGCGTAGATATCCAGACTCGTCGTTTGATGTTCTATTCGCCTTTCAGACTTTCCACCGGGTTTGTTAACGCTGCTTTAATGGCCTGGTAGCTTACTGTCAAAACAGATATCACCAATGTTAGCGCAGCAGCGATCACAAATACCCAGATATTGATGGTAATCCGGTAACTGTATCCCTTTAACCATTGATACATCAAATACCAGGCGATTGGTGCCGCGATGCAAAATGAGATCACGACCAGCTTCAGAAAATCCCTGGAAAGCAGGTTGGTCACGCTGGCTACCGACGCGCCGAGTACCTTTCTTATACCAATTTCTTTAATACGGTTCTGCGCCATGTAAGCGGCCAGACCAAAGAGTCCCAGGCAGGATATAATGATCGTCAACCCGGCAAACAGGCTGGCCAGCGTCCCGATCCTTTGTTCGTCGCCAAACTTTTTGGCATACTCCTGATCGACAAAACTATACTCAAACGGGTAATCCGGGTTATATTTCTTAAATACGGCTTCGGCACGGCGCAGGTTTTCTTTCGTGGAATTGGCGTTATTGAGCTTGTAATGGATGATGTTGAACCATGAGCTTGGCCCTTCAATCAGCATGTGCTGTACCGGTTCGTACGGCGAGCTAATAATAAAATCCTTTATCACGCCGACAATATGCCAGGTCTTCATGTCTTTGCCCTCTCCCTGGGTAATCGACTGACCAACGGGGGCTTTAAGATTCATGATTTTAACCGAAGCTTCATTAACCAGCATAGCGGTTGAATCCGTCGGATAATTAACAGGGTCAATGTCCCTGCCGGCTACGAGCTTAAGTCCCATGGTTTTAACCAGACTCCCGTCAGAACTGTAAATAATAAAGTCGACCTTGTTCTTGGGCAATGAGCCAGGCCAGTTGAAGCCCCAGCTGTCGCTATATCGCTGGGTTATGGGCGAATTCGTTTTGGACACAGAAGTTGCAGCACCGCTCGAAAGCAATTCGTTTCTGATGGATGGATAGTGCTTCGTGATATCGCCGGACATGAAAGTATAAATCAGGTTATCTTTCCTGTAACCGGTATCCCTGTCCTGGGCATATTGTAACTGCTGGCGGATAATGATGGTACAAATGATCAGCACCACCGCAAAAGTAAACTGAATGACCACCAGTAATTTACGTGGCGTAACCAAAGTATTTGCTGCTTTAAAAGTACCTTTCAATACGGCTACAGGCTTAAAAGAAGATAGGTACAATGCCGGGTAGCTTCCTGAAATGACACCAGTGACTACAATAAAGCCAAGTGCGATCAGCCAAAAATACGGATTGCCGTAGGGTACATATAACTGCTTTTGGGTAAGCTGGTTGAAACCCGACATACTGATCTGCACGATGAACACGGCGAAAAGACCGGCGATAGCGGCGATCAAAACAGATTCTCCTAAAAACTGCCAGATCAACGAGCCCCGCAGTGCGCCTACCGTTTTACGGATACCCACCTCCCTTGCGCGTTTCTCACTCCTGGCCGTACTTAAATTCATAAAATTAATACAGGCTATGACAAGGATCAGCACAGCGATCAGCGAGAATACCCTAACCCGTTCAATTTTCCCGCCCACTATTTTTCCATCCTCAAAATGCGAATACAGGTGCCATTTATCTGCCGGGTGCAAAAACTGCTGAATATCCTTAGTATCGGAATGGTTTTTAGTAAAGTTCAGCACGGCAGCATCGGCATGTGCTTCCGTTACACCCGGTTTTAAAAGCACAAAGGTTTGAATGGAGTTATTACCCCAGTATTCATCATCCTGACCGATCTTTTTTAGGTACGACCATGGAACCAGGTATTCAAAATCAAAACGTGTATTATTTGGCAGATCTTTCATCACGCCCGTCACTTTGAAATAGGCATTGCTGTCTATTTTAACCGTTTTGCCCATCGCATTTTCCTGACCAAAAAGTTTTTTGGAAAATTTTTCAGTGATCACGATGTTATGCAGGTCGCTCAACGCGGTCTTCTGGTCTCCGCTGATCAACGGAAAACTGAACATGGAAAGAAAGTCAGGGTCGGTGAAGTCGCCCGCCGCGGTCAGGTGCTTGTCGCCAATAGTAAACAAAAAACTGGCATCGGTAACCCTGGCTACTTTTTCCAGTTGTGGCAATTCTTCTTTCATCACCCTGCCCATAATTTTGGGCGTGGTTTCCCAGCTCCATAATTTCCCGTCAAATTTCGACCGGTTATAAACAGAATAAAGCCGTTCCCTCTTTTCATGGAACTGGTCAAAGCTGAGCTCGTTCTGGATCCACAACAAGATCAGCGCAGCACTTGCCATGCCGATAGTCAATCCCAGAATATTGATCAGAGAGAATGTTTTTTGACGCAAGAGGTTACGCCAGGTGATCTTTAAGTAATTTTTGAGCATATGATCAGGCTTTGATAACTATAAGACGCCGGTATCAGGGAATAAGTTGCAGCTTTTTTTAAAAAAAACGAAAGCTTGTGGTAACTGTGTGAAAAGATTCAGACAGGCAGTGAAGCTTATGGTAAACGCCTGGTATCGAGCTTTACAGGGTGTTAACAAGTGTTAAATATGGAAGATTGAAATAATATCTCAAAAAAATATGCGTCTGTGTTGTCAAGCAGCCAATGCAGCGGTACCCTGCCGGGCTGTCAAATTTAACTTTACACACTTTATTATGAAAAAGATCCTATTTACGCTGGCCGTAGTATGCGGTACAGTATGGTACAGTTTTGCTCAGTCAGTATCAACCAGCACCACTACTACATCATCGACTCCGGCAGATCATGCCAGATTTAGTTTCGGGTTGGACGGGGGAGTTACTTTGAACCATGTTCGGGGTAGCTCCACAGGCGTGTGGGGGGCATCGGCCAAATATGAGTTGCCTATTGCCACCAACACCATGTTTACCATATCAGCGGGGTATACCTACCTGCCATATACCAGTTTCGAAAAGGAGTTTCTCAAGGCTGACGGCAATAATAGTTCGGGTGCCAGTTTCATACCCGTTAAGGTGGGTATCAAGTATTACGTTAGCCACGGCTTTTTTGTGGAAGGCCAGGCTGGTGTGGCAATTGCTGCCAAAAGCCCCAACTATAAAACTTCATTTGCGTGGTCGCCTGGTGTAGGCTATACCTTTGGCAACGGAATAGAAGTTGGGGCGAGATTTGAAAACTGGTCAAACAGTGGAGCCCTTAATCAGGCAAGTCTGCGTTTGGCATACCGTTTCTAATCAGACGCTTAAACATGTAGACAAGCCTGGGCGCAAATGCCCGGGCTTTTTCATGCAGGTAGTACTTTGTTCCCGCCTAATCATATGGTAATTGGGTAATCCACCTTTGAATATTTAAGCTTCTAATCGAATTTAACCTGCCTTTAGAAAGACATAATAAGATAACAAACCTTTATTCCGTTCTCAAACTCTTCACCGGATTGGCGATTGCCGCCCTTATTGACTGGTAAGAAATGGTTAACAATGCAATTATACAAGCTGATACTCCGGCTGCGGCAAAAAACCACCACTGTATATCAATATGATAAGCATATTGCTGCAACCATTTGCTTATTGCCCACCAAGCTATAGGAAACGCAATGCCATTAGCCATCAGGACCAGTTTCAAAAAGTCTTTGGATAACAATGTTGTCAGATTGAAAACAGTTGCCCCCATTACCTTTCGTATCCCAATTTCTTTTGTTCTTTGTTCAGCGGAAAAAGTTGCCAAACCAAATAAACCCAGGCACGCAATGAAAATGGTCGCGAGTGATACCCATATTAAAATTATTTGCCGACGCCCATCTTCAATGTAAAATCCTGCAAGTTGGTCGTTCAAAAAGTGATATTCGAAAGGATCATTTTTATCATTCTTTACCATCACATCCTTCAGTTTATCTAATGTACCTTTGATATTTGAAGCAGCTATTCTTGCGGTATAATAGTCAATACGCTGCACAGGATTTGTATTGTAGCCAAGTATTAACGGCTCAATTTTGGCATGTAATGTTTGAAAATGGAAATCCTTCACTATTCCGATCACTCTTGGCTCAAAAGGGATATTGTTATCGTTCAGCGACGTAAAGC
This sequence comes from Mucilaginibacter lappiensis, assembly GCF_050433765.1. Lineage (GTDB taxonomy): Bacteria > Bacteroidota > Bacteroidia > Sphingobacteriales > Sphingobacteriaceae > Mucilaginibacter > Mucilaginibacter lappiensis_A. The sequence continues at coordinate 1,118,985 of NZ_JBNPWP010000001.1, forward strand.
TTCCGTCGCCATTTTCCGACATTCCAGGAATCTCAACGATCTGTCCGGCAGGTTCTATTATACCTAACAGCTTTGCTGCTGTTTCATTCACGATGATAGCTGATGAATCTGCCGGTGCATCAAAATTCCTTCCTTTTAATAATTTGATTTCATACGTTTTTAAAAAATCTTTATCCGCACCAAACATGTAGGCAACCTTTGACTCGTTAGTACTGCCGGAATTTTGAATCTTAACCGTACGAAAGGTTTTCCATTCGCCCGGAACTCTTGAGGTAACTGACACATCTTGCACAGCAGAAATTTTAGCCATCTCAGTTTTTACGGTTTCAAAATTTGCTCTTGCCTTTTCCGTATTCACGTCAATGACAACCAAAAGATTTTTATTAAATCCAAGGTCGGTACTGTTCAAATATTTTACCTGCAGAAACAGAACGATGGCTGCAATGATCATTACCACCGAAATGGTAAACTGAAAAACAACCAATCCCTTTCTTAATGATAAAGCACTTTTATTTTGAACCTTAAAGCCGTTCAGCAATAAAACGGGCTTAAAGCGGGAAAGCAATAATGCAGGATAGCTACCAGATAACAAACCGGTGAGTATGGCGAAAAGGATAGCATAAATCCAGATGCGATAATCAGAAGAGAAACCAAGTGAAAGTTCTTTATTGGTAAATTGATTAAAGGCAGGCAGCACAAGGTTAACAACAATCACCGATAACAAAAATGAGCCAGATGTCACGAGCAACGATTCAAATAAAAATTGCTTCATTAAATTGTTTTGGAGTGCGCCTATCGTTTTACGCACACCAATTTCTTTTAAGCGACTCGAAGCTCTTGCCGTAGTAAGATTCATGTAATTGATGCCGGCGATTAGCAGAACAAAAAAAGCAATGAATGTAAATATCTTGATGTACAGCAGGCTTCCCTGAGCAATAGCATCTACATTACCATTTCTTGCACCGTCAATAATATTTTCAGAGTTAAGGTGGATATCTTTTAATGGCTGCAAACTAAAAGAAAATGCTGTACCCGCTGGTACAGTAAAATTAGCGCGCACCATTTTCTCCATTTGTGCTGCGACGAAACCCGCGCTGGTATTGGGTTTTAATAATGTATATACAGAAAAACTATCCGATAACCAGTCACTGGCTACACGTTGTTTAAAAGAGGGCCTGTTGCTAAAAGTTGGTTCTGAAATCACGGAGCTGAAATCAAAGGTTGAATTGCGCGGATGATCTTTTAAAACACCGGTAATTTTTAGAGGAGAGGGCATAAAATCAAACTGCAATGTTTTGCCGAGCACCTCTGTTTTGTCAAACAGCCGCATGGCGAGCTCCTGTGTAATGATAATCGAATTAGGTTCCGTCAATGCAGTTTGTTTGTTACCGGCGATTAAGGGGAAGTCAAAAATTTGCAGCAAATTTTCATCGGCAATGGTAACGGTTTCCTGAAAAAAATTAGATGGATTTTCAGGATTGAGAATATTTGATCTTCCGGTCCTTACGATGCGGGTTGTATTTTCAACGCCGGGAATTTTTGTTTTCGACTCTTCTGCAAGCTGATAACCAGCACCCGCAATCGTTGTTGATTCGCCATTCACGTTTTTATGTCCAACTATCCTGTAAATTCTGTCAGCTTTGCTATGCTGATGGTCAAAAGTGAATTCATCAAAGAGATAAAGACCTATCAGCAGAAAACAACTTAGGCCGAACGTAAGACCTGCAATATTTAGCGTCGTGTAAAGCTTATTCCGGGTAAGGGTTCTAACAGCCGTTTTGAAATAATTTTTAAACATAATAGCACCTCCTGATCTCCCTTTCGGAAGGGGTTTTAACGGTTAAAAATAATTTGATGTTAATACCTGATGGGCAGCTTTAAATTTTATTTTTTTGCCGGAAGGGTTGGCATAAAACTTCATTCTTACCATGTGATGAATGATATTTAAAACGACACATGAGAACGCATCTAATCTAGTGCCAGCGTTGTATATTTCTTATTATCAATTTATTATATAAAATTATTATAGCATACTGTTCGGTTTCGTTACAATCATTGTACGATTATGTATAATAGGCCGGGTAGATTGGCCGAAGCCTCTAAACGGATAGAAGAATTACAGCAGAAACCGGACGCGGTTTAGAAAACGGATAAAATGCTTTATTCGTGTATCGTGCTGCCGTTCCTGAAGGTCGAAGGCATGGCGATTTATCCTTTTAGTGGATCCGCAATTTAATAAGAGGAGAACAAACTTGTCCAGCGAAGCACATGAAAGAGGCGTTCGTCAGAACGGGGTAATATAATAAAAAAACACGCTTAGTTGCGGCATGGATGCTGAATATTAATTTATTTTGCAAGGTTATTTAACCGCCCGCATGAATAAATCTTTAATTTTTGTCCTCGTTCTTATCTATTGTACGAATACTGCATTTGGCCAGGCAGCGGCTCCGGATGCGGATATAGCCACTAAAAACATGAACCCCGTTACAAAGAGTCGTTTGCTGCAAATTGATTCTTCCGTTGTTACCAAACATCAGGTTACCATCAGTGGCAAGATAATAACCTACACGGCTACAGCAGGCAGTATCCCTGTTTGGGATGAAGACGGACGCCCCGTTGCCGGGGTCTTTTACACCTATTATGAACGCGATGGTGTAAAAGATAAATCAAGCCGCCCTCTGGTAATTTCTTTTAATGGCGGTCCTGGGTCGCCCTCTTGCTGGATGCAGATCGGTTACACCGGCCCGCAGCTGGTCAATGTCGACGATGAAGGATATCCTATACAACCTTATGGTGTCAGCGAAAATAGGAACTCCATTTTGGATGTCGCTGATATCGTATATGTCGACCCGGTAAATACGGGGTATTCCAGGATCGTAGATAAGAGCACGCCTGGGTCAAAATTCTTCGGGGTAAATGAAGATGTGAAATACCTGGCTGAATGGATCAATACTTTTATAACACGCAAGAACAGGTGGGTTTCGCCCAAGTTCCTGATCGGTGAAAGCTCGGGTACTAATCGGGTATCCGGCTTGGCACTGGAGCTTCAAAACACTCACGGAGTTTATCTCAATGGTGTTATACTGGTGTCGCCAACCGACCTTGGCATTGACCGCAGCGGACCGTTAGCAGCAGCCTTACCCCTTCCCTATTTTGCGGCTGCGGCCTGGTACCATCATATGCTCGCGCCTGATCTTCAGCAGAAAGATTTAATGACCCTGCTACCAGAAGTGGAAGACTTTACCATCAACCAATTAATGCCGGCACTTAGCAAGGGGGGCTTTATAGATGATGCTAAAAAAGATGAAATGGCCGAAAAAATTGCGCGATATAGTGGTCTTCCGAAAAAACTGATCTTGGAGTATAACCTGGATATTCACCGCGACCTGTTTCAAAAAGCACTGCTGCGCGATAAGGGTTATACCATAGGCAGGCTCGACTCGCGCTACAAAGGAATTGACAGGCAAGCGGGTGGCTCTACCACCGATTACCCCGCCGAAACTGCTGCTTGGTCAAATGCTTTTACGCCGGCAATTAACAGCTATTTAAGGAATGATCTGAATTACAAAACTGACCTTAAATACGTTATGTCGGGCTATGTAACCGTTTGGAACTATGACAATGATCATACCGGCGAAAACCTGCGGCAAGCCATTGCCGAAAACCCGCATCTGCATGTACTTGCCCAATCGGGGTATTATGACGGTTCATGTGATTATTTTGACGTCAGGTACACCCTTGGGCAGCTGGACCCGGGCGGCAAGCTAAAAAACCGCATTAAATGGATCTGCTATAAAAGCGGGCATATGATTTACATGCAGAAAGATGCACGGGTATCAGCTACAGCAGATCTCAGGAAGTTTATATTGGAATCAATACCTAAACCAGGAGATCCGGCCAAGTATTAAAGTATAAGAACGCAATATAGTCCTGAAATAAAGGATCAGCCCGTTTCCTGGTGTAATGCCTGGATTCAAACCCCTCCGCGCTGCTTCGTTATGAGTAAACATTTGCTTAGTAAGCACATTTCTTTTTAACTAAAACTTTATCTTTTTTAAATAATCTCGCAACATGCTGATTTGCATCTTTGTTATAATTAATAGTATTATTTTATATTAATTATAAAGAAATAAGTTGCTTTATTTTTTTTATAAGTTGGTGTAACATTGTAATTACACGATTTAGTTTGCTGTATTTTAATGATTTAGTTAGTTGTTATTTTATACATTTGAAAAAAAATATATTTTATTAAATATTATAATAAAGTTTTTTTTGATTGCATTTATAAGAATGCAGTGTTATTGAACCGAATAATAAACAATTAAAATTCTATCAAATGAAAACAGCTCTACTTTTCATGACGATGGCTTTCTTTTTTCTTTTTTCCTGTAAAATGGAGAAATCAAATGAAGTGAAGCCTGTTCAAAAAAACTACAAGGTCACTTTCAGTGTCTCTAATTTTAAACAAAGCATTTCGAATGCTATTAATGGCAAAACCCAGGTCAACGGCTTGCGGGTTGATTCATCAACAACTAATATGGAGTCGTATGCTACGGTACTTCATTTATGTATTTTTGATAATCAAGGTAAATTAATAAGAAAGCTGGAGCAGGTACCGGGCGTATCCAACTACGGGATTATTTCGGATTCGTTAACAGCAGGAACTTATACTGTTGTAGCGGACGCAGGGCAAAATCAACTTAAATTGGCCGTTGGCCCCCAGGACGACCAGCATACTGACTTTCACAAACAAAACCTTCAGCTTGCCGATGGTTATCTTTATTCTTATTCTCCCAAAACAAGCCACAACGGAGCGAACAATGAGGGCGTATGGTATGATACTTTTTACAAGAAATTCCAACTGATTGTGACTAACGCACCTATCGATCAACCAATTACTCTTGAACGTGTAGTTGGCAAACTGGAAGTGAATTTTAATAGCGTAATACCTCAGAACGCTGCCCGGGTAGATATGCTTATCCGAAACGAATTTTTTGAATACAACATAGGCAGCGCCCAGCCTGTTGGAACCGATTCACTTACCACGAGCTTTGTAGTGCCTGATTCTGTTAAAGGAACAGCAAACTTTAAGTTTTCTCAAATAATACTAAATACTACTGTTCCATTCAACATAACGCTTACAGCCTATGATAGCTCGAACAAGATCATCGCAGCGCATGCCGCTAATAATGTTAGCTGCCAGGTAAATAAACGAACCATACTTACGGGCAGTTTTTCAAATGGAAGTTCCGGTAATGGTCTAAGCATCTCAATAAATTCAGAATGGGGCGTCCCGACAACAATACATTATTAATTTCATAACTAATTAACAGGTCAAATGAGAAAATATACATTCAGTATGTTAGCTATTATGCTTATGCTGTTCGCTTGTAAAAAAGACAACAATAACAAAATAAACACCTCCGGAAAGTCAAGCCGCGTAAGCTTTAGTATAGGCTTTGCACAATCAACAGGCATATTTAACACGGCTGCTATAAGGTCTGGTAAATTAAAGGTAAATACTACATTCTCTGCGCCCGATTCGGCACTCCAGGCTGCCGTAGATGTTATCTATATAAACATTTACGGAGCTGATGGAAATCGTGTTTTTGCAGCGAAGCAATTAGCTTCAGATACCTCTTTTGGTCGGGTATCAGTTACGCTGGCTCCTGGTAACTATACTGCTGCCTTCACGGCCGGTAAAACGGGGCTTACCCTTACCGGTAATGGAACATTCACGAATGATAATTTTACGTATGGACAAGCCGCGCAAGTACAAGATACTTTTTTCCAAAAGGAAAGCATTATAGTTGGAGAAGATGGCATTAGCCAAAATATTCAGCTCAATAGGGTCGTCGCAAAAATTATTGTAAATATCGAAGATGCTATTCCTTCAAATGTGCAGTTCATAGGCATGACATTTACGGATGATCCTACCTCTGGCCAACCTATCATTTTTAGTACAGCGTCCGGACGGCCTCTAAATGCCAATGGCCGAACGACTATATACACGCAGCCTGATGTCCCGGTTACAACAGGTGTAAAAAACATGAAATTATGTATGTACGTTTTCAACGCTGATAAATCGTATTCCATCAGAATGTTTGCATCTAATACTTTGCAACCACGCTTAGCAGCTGGATTGGATGGGTTTCCCGGCAATTATTCAGGAGACGCCATTGCTGACGTAATTGTTAATAATGTTGCTGTACAAATCGGTCATCAAACAACGGTAACGGGTAGGTTATTTGGCGGATCCGGTCTACCGGCAGGCAATGGCTTCAATATAAGCGTTAATCCCGTATGGGATTCAGCAACCAACAATATATCTTTTTAAGACACCCATATACAACGATATATGTTTAAGAGAGATAATTACAAAGAGAGCTGCTCACTTTGATTTTTATGCATAGGAAGGTAAATTACATCGTTGTAGATGAAGTACTAACCGGCCTTGAACAATCGGCGTGTTTAAATAAGAAGCGTTAATGTGATCGATGGAGAAAGGCTGCAAAATCACCTTTGCGGCCTTTAATGTTGTTCACGCAATTTTAACGTTATTTACCAACCCGTGTCTTCTTATTTTTGTTACAAGGGAAAGAAGCAAAAAATTAAATAGGGAAACCAAGCGTATTTGAATGTCCGGAGAGTTAACTTATACCCAACTGTACATCGAGTATTTACAAACTCACAAAATTACTAACAAATTTTTTGATATCTCTTTTGAGAGGTTGCACACCACTTCCGATTCCATAGTGTTCACGAGAAAAAGTAATGGTCAAATTATTAAATGTAAGTTCATCATCAGACAACACACAAGAGACGCGGGTATGGATATCACGTTCATCTTGTTAGGACACCGTTTCAGGTATATTTACGACGGCATAGTCAAAACATCACATTTTTTTACTTCCGAAACAGATCTGATCCAAGAAAGAATAAGCGATCTCCTGGATATTGTTTGATAAAAAAACGGCCGATACGACAAGATGTATATGGATAATTGCAATTGAGCTCTGTTTTATTGAAGCATGTCTGATGGGATGAAAAGCTGAGGTGACCGGTTCACTCGAACCGTTAATAACTTATAAATGGGCATCGCATTGGATTTTGGCCTTCGACAATGCTGTCAACCTATTCAGACATTGATTCAGTATTCAATTGGCCTATGCTTTAAGGCAGGTGGCTGCTGTAGCTGGGACCTCAAACCGCTTAAGTATAACAATATCAAATAATATTAAAATTGATAGTTATCAAAAAGAATCCGATCGCGGGCATCTTTACCAGGCAGGGCAAAGATCGCGCTTGGGCGTACCGCTGACCGCGTACCAGGGATGCCCCAGTCCCGATCTGCCCCCCGTACGATTCCACAGCAATAGCCCTCAAATTACCCCCCCCCCAAATTTTGATGCTACAATGATAAGCCCTAAATTTAAACGCAGGCATAAGGTTCGCCTCCCTTAAAACAACATCAATGAAGTTAACCAAAATAATTAATCGTACCATAGTGTTCGGTATGTTGTGTTGCCTGATATGGAGCATAAACCCGGCCATCGCCCAGATACCAATCCGCGATCCGCATAGACCTGGCTATGTATCAGCAAAGGAATTACCGGATGGCGCCATTCCTTCACCCGACTCCAGTGGGAATTTTATTATAGGCCCGACACATCATCCTGCACCGGAATCAATCGTACAGGCTAACGTACCGCAGGGGACCATAATTCGCTTTACCATGGATTCGAAGGACAGCAAAATTTACCCCGGCATTGCCCGGGAACCCAATACATTTGGCACGGCAGATCCGGCAAACCCGGCTAAATTAATCGTCACTACAAGCCATCCGGCTCCCTACACCCGTCAGGTAGCCGTGTACGTGCCAAAACAGTATGTCGCCGGCACCGCAGCGCCGTTCATAGTGGGTGCCGACGGGCCAGACAATTTGCTTTTCACGGTATTAGACAACCTGATTGCCCAAGGTAAAGTACCGGCGATGGTCGCCATCTCTATCGGGAACGGCAGCGGCGATGCCCAGGGCAGCGAACGTGGTCTGGAATATGATACGATGAGCGGCGTATATGCAGAATTTGTTGAAAATGAAATACTGCCGCAGGTGGAAAGGCATTGCCAGTTGAAACTAACCAAAGATCCTGCCGGTCGCGCTGCCATGGGTGGCAGTTCGGGCGGATCATGCGCCCTGATCATGGCCTGGTATCACCCGGAATGGTATCACCGTGTGCTCACCTATTCCGGTACTTATATCAACCAACAATGGCCCTACAACCCCAAAACACCACACGGCGCCTGGGAATTTCATGAGCACATGATGCAGAAAAGCCCCAAAAAACCATTGCGAATCTGGATGGAGGTAGGCGACCAGGACCTTTTTAATCCAAACGTCATGCGCGATGACATGCATGATTGGGTGGTTGCAAATGAAAATATGGCCAAAGTACTTGCCGCTAAAGGCTATCCATACCAGTTTGTTTTTGCCCGCAACGCCCGGCACGTTGACGATCAGGTAAAAAAGCAAACACTTCCCGAAGCGCTGGAGTGGCTTTGGAAAGATTATCACCCGGTGAAGGTTGCGCAATGACGAATATTTGTGAGAAAATTAAGGCATCAATTTATAACTTTCTTTAATAACCGCCTCATTGACCGCTTTAACCCTTTCTATTTCCATTTTTTCCACAGCCCTGTCATATGTAAGTACCCCATTAATTTCATGTTCTACATCGGTTGTTTGCGTGTAGATGGCCACACTCAGGCCTTTGTACTTCATGAGTTGTTCCACTTGATCCAGCAAAAACACATACCTATCCGTCAGCCTGGCTTTGGTGGGTTCATAGTCATACGCATTATTGGCTACAGGCGACATATGATCGCGCACAAACAAACCTACGCCGCCAAACTCGCCTAATGATGCTGCGCGGCGCTCGTCGGGCACCGAGGCGCCATACGGACCAACATAAATATGGGTATCGACATAATCCCCATTTCCCGGGTCGCCATAGGGTTTCTGATAGTTGGGGTTATTGTTAAAACCGGAATTGCCGTTCACCAGTCTTGAAGGATCGTATTGTTTAACCCAATTGGTTATATTCTTAACATCAAAAGCACCCCAGTTTTCATTAAAAGGCACCCAGGTAATAATGGATGGAGCGTTATAATGCTCGTCAATAAGCGTTTTTAGCTCTTTCCTGAATTCGGTTCTTGTTTTGGTGGTATCTTCATTTTGATACCATATCGCCGGCATATCCTGCCAAACCAATAATCCCAGTTTATCAGCCCAGTAGTAAAACCGCTGCGGCTCGGTTTTCATATGCTTTCTGATCAGGTTGTATCCGGCGTTTTTGGTGAACTGGATATCAAATTTGAGTGCCTCTTCTGTTGGGGCAGTCAGTATGCCGTCCGGCCAGTAACCCTGGTCAAGCAGCCCAAGCTGCATGATGAACTTGCCATTGATCAAGGGCCTGGTAACGCCATTAACCTTGCCCAATTTAATATCACGCATGCCGAAATAGCTTTTCACTTTATCGGTAACATGGCCATGGGCATCTTCCAGGCTGATGGTCAGGTTATATAAAAAAGGATCATCAGGCGACCAAAGCTTTGGCGTTTTAATGGGCAGGTAAAAGTAGGCGCCACTTGCTGATTTTGCCTGCGAAACCACATTGTTTCCATCAAGGGCTGCCGCGACTACTTTTCCTTCGCCTGTAGTGTTTACCAGTACTTTTAAACGATCATTGGCCAGGTCGGGCAGTAAACGGATGTTCTCAATGTACGTTTTGTTTACCGGTTCTAACCATACGGTTTGCCATATCCCCGAACAGAACGTATAATCACCGCGGGGGCCGCTTTTACCGGATGGCACGCGGCCGTCATTCAGATCCTGAACCGCAACTACCAATGTATTTTCCCCGTTGCTTAAATAAGGCGTTATGTCAAAACTGAAGGCATCATAACTACCGGCGTGGCTGCCCGCTTTATGTCCGTTCACAAATAAGGTTGCATGATGGGCCACAGCCTCAAAATGAATAACGATCTGTTTGTTTTGCCAACCGGAAGGAATTACAAAACTACGGCGGTACCACATATTGATCTCCTGCTTACGCTGAATGCCGGATAACACAGATTCCGGGCAATACGGAACGCGTATTTGTTCGGATTTACTTTCAAAAGATACGGGTTTTTCCGGACCGAGCGCGCTGGCAATATTTTTTCCTCCCCGATAATCCCATTTACCATTCAGACACATCCAGTCGCTGCGTTGCAGTTGTGGTCTTGGATATTCGGGTAAAGGAATCTCGGCACCTGAGGCTGCTTTTGTCCACGGTGTAGGTAAGGCAGGCCCCTGGGCAAATAAACAGGAACAATTAATGAGAAGTATTAGTAGAAATAGTGCTATGCGAATCCGGCTTTTATTCATGATCATTGGTTTATTGGAAGGAAACCCAAACTTATTAAAATAAATTTATCTGAGCATCGACGCTGATCATCAATTGTAAACCCGTTGTTTGTTGAAGTCCGGAACTTCACAATTCAGACTAACGTGGGGAATCTACCTGTAGTTTATGCTCCACCTGAAAAAAACGAATACAGAGCTCCAAAAAGAAAAACACGCAGATCGTATTATCAATATAATTCAAATGATAACTTTGAAAAATGTCCTTAAAATATTTTTTGATTGTTTTCATCTTTTTTGGTTTTCACTTACCTGTGCAAGCCAGCTTCATCATGAACCAAAATGCAACAGCTGCTTATAAAGCTATTTTTGAATTAAGATTCCCGGAAGCTAAAAAGATCATACAGGAAGAAAAGAGCAGAAACGCCAACAATGGTATTACTATTCTTTTAGATAATTACATCGATTACCTCTATCTGTTAAATTCAGATAATAAAAGTGATTACGAAAAATTTAAGGATCGAAAATCTGACAGGATCGATGAAATAAAAGACAATGATAAAAATTCACCATATTATCTCTTTTCACAAGCAGAAATATACCTGCAATGGGGGTTAATAAAAGCCAAATTTGGAGATTATACCTCTTCAACGATGGATTTAAACAAAGCCAAAAATCTGTTAGCAGAAAACAATGAAAAATTTAAAGACTTTTTACCGAACCAAAAAAGCTTAGGTGTCATTGATTTAATATTCGGGGCTATTCCAGCTAACTTGAAGGGTATTGCCAGTTTCCTTGGAATTAAGGGTGACATTTCCAGGGGCTTTAATCAAATGGAAAAATTCAGGGTTCAAATAGCCGGAACTAAGTATAGTTATTATAAGGATGAAATTATTTTTTTAATGTGTTTTACAGATATAGATGTATTGCATAGCAGAAACAATTATGGACGTCTTATTTCATTAGTAAATGATATGGATGAAAAAAGCCTGTTAAAAAGCTATTTAAAGGGATATGTAGCGTATAAAACAGGCCATAATGATGAAGCGATCAACTTTTTTTTAAATGTTCCGCGCTCATCTGAATATATTTCTTTGCCAGCTGTAAATTATTGGTTGGGTAACGCAAAATTGTGCCGTATGGACTCGGATGCAAACAATTATTTATTAAAGTATATAAAAGAAACCCAGGGTATAAACTATATTAAAGACTCCTATCAAAAGCTGGCTTATTATTATTATTTAAAAAACGACCAGGTCAATTACAATAATTATTTAACATTAGTTCGTACCAGAGGGGCCGCGACCGATGAAAAAGATAAACAAGCTTTAAAAGAAGCAAATGATGTTAAACCGGATTTAGACCTATTAAAAGCCAGGCTGTATTTTGACGGAGGTTATTACAATAACGCGCTTGCGATACTTAAATCTAAACAAGCCAATGATTTTAAAATCATTCGGGACAAAATAGAGTTCTTTTACAGATTAGGCAGAACTTATGATAAAATGAATGCCTATAATGAGGCATTAACAAACTATCAGAAAGCCATTAATATAGGTAAAAACGAAAGTTATTATTATGCCGCCAACTCGGCATTATATTCAGGCGAACTATATGAGCAAAAAAAGGATTACAAAAAAGCCGGTGATTATTTTAATATGACGCTCCGGATGAAAGATCATGCGTATCAAAACAGCATTGATACACAGGCCAAAGAAGGTCTGAAACGAATCAAGGCGGATTAGTTATGCAACTTCTTTTTCTCGGGTAAAGCGAACATGTTTATCCAATGCATTTTTGTGGTGAGCGTTTATTTTTTGTTTTACTGATTCAAAAACAAAATCCTCGCCGGTCCCGCAATCTAACATGTCAAAATACACCGAAGGTTTACTGCTTTCAAAATATTCGAATATATTACTGCTCCATATTAACTGGCATTTGCCATGAGTAAGCGCCATGATCTCGTTTAAACCATCTTCAAATTGTATGCGCCTGATATGATTGCTTTCCAGTTGCCCCTGCGGATAAAAAAGCAGTAAATTACCTGGTTCACGTAAAATTTCGGCTGCATACTCAAAGCTCTCTCTAATGGAGCGCTTCCCCGGATCTATGGAAAAGCTGCCGCAATACCTCAACCACTTGTTCTTTTGCATTTGCTTTTTTAATGACATAATATAAAGGCGTTTCATACTGTTCGGCCCCCACATTACCCGGTTACATAAATGAAAGGCCAAAAATCCATCAAGAAAACTAAAGTGGTTACACATGAGCAGGTAGGAATGTCCAGGGTTGATATCAATATCCTTAATAACTATTTTATTAAAACGCCTTTTAAAGATCAGGCCAATGATGATGGCCCCGCATTTAAAAAAAAACGGATGTAATGGTTTTGATTTTATGATCATAACAACAGCTCTGCTAATGTTGAAACAAAATTTTTATTGATCATTTCGTGGTTCTCCTCTAAAATTATAACTTCTGCCTGTTTCAACCTGGTAAAAAATACTTTACCAATAGCGGGTAAATACATTTTATCATATTTGCCAAAAATAAATATACTCCTGATGTTATGCTTTTCGAGCATATTGATTAATTGCTGTTCATTAGTTTCTAAATGACGTAAATAAGTAAAGCAGGCATATAAAGCAAACCTTAACTCGGCCGTACCTATTTCGTTATGTAAAATGTCCCTCCCGGCTGCATCAATAAATTTACACCATTCGCATAAACTTATTAAATTGATCATAGCCTTTTTGCTCAGCATTAATTTTTCAAGCAGTTTATTTCCTGTTTTATTTTTGCCGAAATAGCGGATCAAAGCGCCCGGATTAATAGACGAAGGCGCAGCTACAATATATTCATTAACCCTATCAGGCAGCTCCTCAACTACTGTTGTGGCATAATGAGAACCCATGGAATAGCCAATTACCGAAAAACGCCCAATCTGTTCATGTTTGCAAAAATCCTTAATGAGGTTGGCAAACTCCTTTTTTTGCAAACCCTTTTTTACTGTGGCTAAGCTTTGATCTTTTAACCAGGTCTCTTTATGAAAAAACAGGTCAAACCCCCAGAACGTAAATTTATCGCCAAAGGTTTCAGTCATTAATTTAAACTGTTTGCCATGCATCCCAAAACCATGAAAGCATAACATGTTGTCAGCACCTGTACCAAACTTATAATAATGTAACCTTACGAAAGTGTGGTCAAAGTAATGGCTGGTCATACGTTAAAGGTTTTGGACAATAGCAATAGCCCAGGCATATTGCCCATCGTGTGATATGGTAAGACTGATGTTAAATGTATCAGCCGGTTGCCGGTGAATGATAACAAGGGGCTGACCTCCAATTTTTTTCCTGATGATCTCGATTTTTTTCCAGCCAATAGCTGCCGGATCAAGCTGTTTAATCGCTTTATATACTGCTTCCTTTGCCGCCCACGTTGATGCGTAGCGCAACAGGGAATCATCAAAAAGATCACAATAAACGATCTCATTGGGGGTGTAAACTTTATTTTTAAACAGTGGGGTTAATGAAGCTTCAAAATCAGGGATAAAAACAAGATCATTGCCAATTGCAAATTTTTTGTCAATAGTTAAGCTGTTTATCGATCTTAAAATATCATTCTCCATCAGCTGCTATCGCCATAATGTTAAACCCGCCATCAACAAAATGTATGTTTCCGGTAACTTTTTTTGAAAGGTCTGAAAAATAATACAAGGCAGCATTGCCTACATCCCCAACCTCAATATTACCAAGCGGAGCTGTAGCTTTACTGAGTTTCCTGAGCTTACGCACACCGTTTATACCGCCTGCCGACGTGGTCATGACCAGGCCTGCAGATATAGCATTTACCCGGATCTGCTTATTTCTAAAATAATCGGCCAGGTAAACTACGATATTCTCAAGTGCCGCCTTGTTAACAGACATTCCCGCATAACCAGGAAACACTCTTTGCGAGGCATTGTAAGTAAGCGTTAATACGGAGGCATTTTGAGCCAGTAAAGGCTCTGCAACCCGTGCAATCCTCAGCAGCGAATAGGCACTGATATTAAAGGAATCCATAAGATCTTCAAACGGGATATCAATATACTTTGGTGCAGGTACATTGCTGCCCGGTAAACTGTAGCACATGACCTGCTGATTTCCAAATGCAACACCATGTAAAACATAATCGATGGCGCCCAATTCCGTATATACCCACTGCATAAATCTGGTTATCTGCTCTTCATTTCTTACGTCCACTTCCATAGCAAAATGTTGCGGTACGCCTAACTCATCAAGCAAATGCAAAACATTTACCTTTGTATCGTCAACATAGCTCAATGCAATTTTACAACCTGAGTTATGCAGCTTTACGGCAATATCATACGCAATGGAGCTATCATTCCTCACCCCGAAAATAACCGCTACTTTATCTTTATTGTCGATCATGGGCTTTAATTGTTCCTGGAGATGGACATGGCACTGTTTGTACCGCCAAAACCATAGTTCAAACAAACTATCCGGTTAACTTCTTTAGCCAGTGTTTGCGGAGATATTAAATGCCGGTAAGCGTCCAGCGGTTTATCCGGGCCATCCCATTCCAGTGTTTTTTGAAATGATTCCAGTTCGGGGTTTAATCTTTCCGAATTTAAACAGGGCAACACCTGTTGGTTTTGCAGCATAAATATAGATGCTATCAGTTCAACAGCGCCGGCAGCGCCCAGCATATGGCCAAACTGCGATTTTGGTGCGGCAATCTGGTAACCATCTTCGCCCATCACATCAACCACGCTTAGCAATTCAATGGCATCACCAACCGGGGTCGAAGTACCATGAACTTTTACAACATCAGCTTTAATGGCACTATCGCCAAATAAACCCTTCCATAATCTTTTTTGGCCGGAAAAGGATGGGAAAAACATATTGCCGGCACCATCAGAGTTGTTATGGTAATTGTCAATTACCGCTAATACCTGCGCGCCCCTTGCTTTAGCCGCTTCATATTCTTCCAGGGCAACAATGCCGCAGCCAAATGAGCAAACAAACCCATTCCTGCTGGTATCGAATGGCCGGGAACTTTCACCAGCTTTAAACCCCTTACTTAATACCTGCATGGCATCAAAGCCAATAAACGTTTCTAACGAGGTACCCTCAACCCCGCCTGCTATTACACGATCCTGAATACCGAATTTAATAAGGCGATAAGCATAGCCGATATTACCTAACCCGGTTGCACATGCCGAACCAATAGATTCGCAAACACCTCTGTTTTTGATTAAGCAGGATACATTGGCGGCATCCCGGTAAACCATGGCCCTGTCAACCGTATGCGAACCTGCGATACGGGTTTTGCGTTTAAGTTCAAAAAAATTATGCCAGGCGGTCCTTAAAATGACGTGCCCCGCACCTCCGGAACCAATAACTACCCCTGTTTGCTCAGATTCAGTTTCAGGTTTTGTCCAGCCAGCCATTTTTATGGCCTCCTGTGCTCCAAGCATAGCCCAGATACTCCCAACATCGGCCGTAGCCAGATTGCCGTCGGGTATCCTGCCCAGCGTATCAATATAGGTTTCCGGATAATTTTCTGCAAGAGTTGAGTAAATAGCTTCCAGACCCATTTCTTCTTCGGTAATAAAACCCGATACTGTTGAACGGATATTTTTTCCATGGGCAAGCGCCAGGTCCCAATCCCGTACAAGGCTTTCACCTTTAAATAGTTTTGCCTTAAAATCATTCAGATCCTTACAGTTAGGGAAAGCCCCTCCCATGCCTACTATGGCCACGCGCCTTCCCTCGATGTTCATAATTAAACTTTTTGCTTGGTTTTTATGATCAAATCAACAATATCCTTAACTTTTGAGCCAAGGTCATCGATGTCGTCATCCTCAAATTCTACATCAAACTTCTGTTCGGCTTTGGCAGCTATGTTTATCATTTCTGTTGACGGGGTGTTCAAGTCGGCTATAAAATCAGTATCTTCCGTAACATTATCCAGTTTAGACGGATCTATTGTTCTGACTGTTCTTAATATTTCTATCAGGCCCGTAGTTATTTCTTGTCTTTCCATTAGGTTATAATTATTGTTTTTTTATTCCTCGTCCTGTAACATCAAATAGTTCTGCTATTAAAGTAAACCCATCTTCTAAATCATACTTAAGCAGTTTTTCTTTTGTATAATTACCAAAGTAGTTATCAACATCTAATCCCTTCGGTACTTTGTAAATTCTTCCATCGCAGGTCATTTGTCTGAATTTATAAAAGGTTATTAAACCCATACTGATAAATACATCGCCGGGTTGTAAATATCCCCGAAAATTGACCTGCCCTATACTCACAAATAAAGGGTTAAAAGTTTGTTTAAGGTGGTTAAATGTACATTGTTGTTTTATACATTCTGCATAGGCGCTGCACGATACGATGGTAGCCTGGGCAAAGGCTTCAATCTGGTCAACGCCTCTGAATATTCCAAAATGATCTTCAACATCTACAGTCGTAGGGGAATAGCTGGCAATAATTCCCACACCGGGCTGATGCCAATGATATTTATTTAATAAGATTTTTTTAGGGCCATGGACCAGTACATCCTCAGGGGCAACTCCCATGAGATTATCCATAAAGTCCATCAAACTAAACCTCCATTTATATGAATATTTGTCCCGTTGATATAAGAAGCCTGATCGGATAATAAATAGGCTATCATCTCTGCAACATCTTCCACCTTTCCAAATCTCTTTGATGGGATCATTTTCAAATATTTTTCTTTTTGAATTTCAGGTAAATTATTAGTCATATCGGTTTCAATAAAGCCTGGTGAAACGCTAAGCACCCGAATATGATGATCTTCGTTAAGTGCAGCGGCTTCTTGCGCCAATGATTTAGATAGCGCAACCAGTCCGGCTTTCGTAGCTGAATATACCGATTGGAATGCATTACCTGTTTCTGCTACTACCGAACTTATATTTATAATAACGCCACGCTTACTTAAACTAAAAATTTTCATCGCTGTTTTGCAAATCATGATAGGCGCTTTTAAATTAACATTAAGCATAACGTCTATTGACTTTTCGGGTTGATAAATTAACGAGTTATCAAAAGTAACCCCGGCATTATTTATTATAGCATATAACGAATCTCCATGCTCTTTTTTTAACTGTTTACAAAAGTTAACCAATTGTTCCGGTTCAGAAAAATCTGCGCATAAGATCTGACTATTGGGTATAACCTCTGCAAAGCTCCCGACACGTGAAGCATGAAGAATTAACTGGTATTCTGTTGATAATTTTTTCGATATCGCTAAACCAAGGCCTCTGCTTGCACCAGTTATCAATATCTTTTTATCTGTCATTTATCATATAAAAAAATAGTCCATCAATATAGTAATTAAATTATTGAAAGCAAATGTATACTGGCTTAGTCAAAGAAACACGTATACGAAAAGTTGTTGATTAGTGTTACTTATTATGCTTGCTTTTATACTGGTTCAAGGCTTATCAACCAGTTGTATTAATTCTTCCGTGCCCATTTTTCCAGCTTGTTAACCAGGTCATCCAATTTAAATGGCTTGCTTATATAGTCGTCCATACCTGCATCCATACAAATTTGTAAGTCGGTTTGAAGGGCATTGGCTGTCATCGCTATAATAAAGGGGCGGGTCGGGAATCGTTTTTTTATTATTTGTGTAGCTTCCAGGCCATCCATTTTGGACATTTGTACATCCATTAAAATAATATCGAATGTTTTTTTATTAACAAAATCCAGTACCTCCAGTCCGTCTGCTGCCAAATCGGCTTCATATCCTAATTTATTCAAAATCTTCATAATTAGTTTCTGGTTCATCTGGTTGTCTTCACCAACCAAAATATTCAATGGGTACCTTTTTGCAAAATTATCAGGTAGTTTATGTTTTGTAATATCGGCGTGCAGCGGCTCATGAATGGTAAAATTTATGCGCCTGCCAAGTTCTTTTAAAATGTGTTTATATAAATTATCTTGTTTTGCAGGTTTGGTTAATATAGCGCAAAAAAGATCGGGATTATCTTTATGGAAAATATAGCCTATGGAGCTCAAAAGCATTATGGGTAATTCGGGGTATTTAGCGCGTATTAAGGTTGCCAGTTCAATTCCATCCATAAACGGCATTTGCATGTCGGCAATAACCAGCTTAAAATCAATTTGTTGCGACAATATATCAAGGGCCTTTTCACCTGAATTGGCTACTACCGGGCTTAGCTTCCACTGCTCCAGCTGACCTTTTAAAATTCTGCAATTGGTATCATTATCATCAACAATCAAAATTTCACTTTTTTCAAAACCATTCATATGATGGTTTATTTGTATTGGGTCTTGCAGTAAACTTTTTTGCGAGTGAATAGAAAACCGGAATGTACTTCCTTTACCAATTTCACTTTCTACACTAATTTTACCGCCCATTAACTTCACCAGTTGTTCGCTTATAACCAGGCCAAGGCCCGTGCCGCCGTATTGACGGGTGGTTGACGAATCAACCTGCGAAAAAGCTTTAAATAACCTGTTCAGCTTATCGGCAGAAATGCCGATACCGGTATCCTTTATCTCAAAGCTTAATTCAATCTGGTTATCCTCTGAAGTGCTGAATAAGTGTACTGCCACATAAATTTCACCTTTTTTGGTGAACTTGATAGCGTTACTTATTAAGTTGATCAGGATCTGACGAAGTCTTAAACTATCGCCAATAATTTGCGCCGGTACATCATAGTCAATCTGGTAAACCAGGTCAAGCTTTAAGTGGGCGGCTTTTAAAGCAAAAACATCAAAAACTTCTTCAATACAGGTACGCAGGCTAAAATCCTTTTCCTCCAGCTCCATATTACCCGATTCTATTTTAGAAAAATCTAAAATATCGTTAATCACCGCCAGCAGGTCTTCGCCGCAGGTTTGTATAGATTCGGTAAAAGTCCGCTGTTCTTCATCCAAAGGAGTTTCGGCAAGTAAAGAGGCCATCCCGATCACTCCATTCATCGGCGTCCGGATCTCGTGGCTCATGGTTGCCAAAAATATACTTTTAGCCCTGTTAGCCTCCTCTGCTTCAAGAGCCGATTTTTTTTCAACTTCTATCGCCCGGGCCAGCTGTTCGGTGCGCTCTTCAACCTGGCGTTCAAGCTCGGTCTTTTGTTTCCATATGGAACGTGTGCGGATAATATAAAATGCCGGGCCGCTAATTATAAAAATTAAAGCCGCAATTAATTTAAACCACCAGGTAAGCCAAAAAGGAGGCTTAATATTAATGGTGATAAATGTACCTTTATTGTTCCATTTCCCATCGTTATTAGATGCCTTTACCCTGAATGTATATTGTCCGGGGTCCAGATTTGTGTACGTAGCAGTTCGCTTATTACCCACATAATTCCAGTTTTTATCAAAGCCTTCCAGCTTATAAGCATACTGGTTTTTTTCGGGAATGGTATAATTCAGGGCTGCAAATTCAAATGTAAGTACCGTGTATTTATAGGAAAGGTTTATGGAACTTGTTTCGCTGATATCTTTTTGAAGCGGGGAGTTTTTATCGGCGGTGGTTACCTGCTTGTTAAAAATCTGTAGCCCTGTTATATAAACAGGAGGAATAAAGTCATTATCTTTTAAACTATCGGGATAAAAAGTGCTAAATCCGTTTACGCCGCCAAAAAACATTTGCCCATCTGCAGTTTGAAAACAGGAGTGGCCTTTAAATTCATCTCCCTGCAACCCGTCAGAAATACCATAGTTTCTGATGAGTTTAGTTTTGGGATTAAACCGGGAAATCCCTTTGTTGGTGCTTAACCAGAAGTTGTCTTTACGATCTTTCAAAATCGTATAGATCACGTTATTAGGCAAACCCTCCCTTTCGGTATATATCGTAAATGTTTGGCTGCGCTTGTTAAACAGGTTAAGTCCGCCTCCGTTTGTACCTATCCATATATCACTGTCATCCGTCTCGGTAACCGACTCGATAGTGTTGTTTGATAAACTGTGTTTATTTCCCTCATCGTGCCTGTAATGCGTAAAACGGCCTGTTTTAGGATTTAATATATCCAGGCCGTTATCAGTGCCTATCCATATATTGCCCTGTTTATCCTGGAATACGGTAGTAACAATATCGCTGCTTATGCTGTTATTATTCCTTGGGTTGTTCCTGTATCGTGTAAAGAGACCGGTTTTTACGTTATAATAATTAAGTCCGCCTTTCCAGGTACCTAACCATATATTGCCGTCATGGTCTTTATACATATTGTTGATATCTGAAAGGGAAAGGCTGCGTGGATTATTTGCCTGGGGCATGTGATGTATAAAAGTTCCCTTTTTTTTATCAAACAGGTCAAAGCCACCAATGTGGTAGCCAATACCGATAATATTTTTATTTATTGATACTATCGCCATTACATGATTATTGCTTATCGTATTACTATTATTAGCATTATGCAGGTAATGAATAAAGGTTTTTTTCTTCCGGTTAAATAAATTCAGCCCACCCCCATCGGTGCCAATCCAAATATTTTCGTCAGTGTCATCGCCGGAGATGGCCAGCACATTATTGTTGCTTAAACTATTGGGATTGTTTGGGTTTTGACTATAGGAACTGAATTTATTGCCAAACTCCGGCACAAAATTAACACCGCCCGAATAAGTGCCTATCCAGGTATTTCCTGTGTCATCCTTATATAAACAATAAACAGAGTTACTGCTAAGACTGTAATGGTCATTTGGATCAAATTTGTAGCAAATAAACTTATTGGCCGGATAATCGAGCACACTTATGCCGCCATTTTCGGTCCCTATCCACAGCTTTCCGTCGCCGCTTTCCAGTATCGAAAGAATATCATTATGGCAAATACTATTGCTGTTATTGGGGTTATGTTTAAAATTTATAAATGAATCACTTCTGCTGTTATATAGTGCCAGCCCGCCCCCATGTGTACCTACCCAAATATTGCCCTTGCTATCTTTATATACCGCTTTTATCCAGCTGGCACCAATACTGTTATTGTTTGCCGGATCATGAACATAACGAATAAACTTACCATTTTGGGGATTAAATTGATAAAGTCCATCATCGCTTCCTATCCATAGCCGGCCATTATTATCCTCAGTAACCTGGTAAACAAAGTCGTTAATTAAACCGTTTTTATCTGTATGTGTAAATTTTTTAAATGAACCATTTGTAGCATTAAATAGATATAAGCCCTTACTGGTGCCCAGCCAGATCCTTTTTTTACTATCTAAAAAGATAGACCTGACGGCAAAAGTTAAATGATTGGAATAGTGGATAAATGTATTTGTCGCCCGGTCAAATCTGTCAAGCCCGCTTTCGGTTCCGATCCATAAATTATGGGAACCGTCTTCCATTATAGCTAATACATAATTATCAATAATAGTTGCTTTATTATTCTGGTCGTGTTTATAATGAGTAAATTTATAACCGTCATACTTATTAAGGCCATCTTCGGTTCCAAACCACATAAAGCCACGACTGTCTTTAATAATGGTTCCTACATGGCTTTGGGAAAGACCTTCGTTTGTACTAAGCTGTTTAAATTTAAGAGCGTGTATTTGCGAATAAGATAATCCGGGAAAAAGCAGGTATAAACACGGGATAAAAAGAAATATTGGCCTCATTTTATTGTGTTAATACTATTATGGTATATCTAATCCGCTGATGTTTTAAATCAAAACAAGTATTACAGCGGCTAAATAATACGCGTATTTGCGGAGCCTATTAGTTTGGCCTCAGGAATCTAATCTTAATAATTTCTACCGGAGCAGAACTTATATCAATCAAACCGCCTTTTAACATTTATAATAATTCCAAACTACCAAAAACTTTATTTTAAGTTAGTTCTTGTTTTTATTCATACGGTGTTTATGGGAAATAGTTTCATATAATATTTAATATTGCGATGGCCCATTTGTGACTTTATCAATTTTAGTACTGCCCATCCAACCGGCGGGGCCAGGCGCTAAGTGTAGCAAATTATGCTCTCAGAAGAGTTAGCGAATGGGTTGAAGGATGTTTTAAATGGTCTGAAAGTAACAACTACATCATTATCAGCAACATCAAAAACAACCTATTACTGGAAAATAGTGGCCCTGGATAGTAATGGAAATACGTCGCAATCGCAGGTATCAACTATCGGGTTTAGCCCAAATATGATGGCGACCTTCGCGCAGAGCCCGATCGCGTTCAACACATGGGTGACCCTGTTCGGCTCCTTGAGTAAGGCGCTCGACGTGAAGACCAGTGACAGCATCGGCCTTGCTGTTTCCGAAGGGAATGGCTACAACTACTGCCTGACGGTTCACAGCTTACGGCCGAGCATATGGCCAAGCTGCCGGCCGATGAAATCATTCTCGCCCGAAAGGGCCATGCCAGCGATCCGAAGCGGGACGCCGATGTGACAATGGTCCGCGATGCCGGCTTCACGGATGCCAACGTCATGGAGATCATCGCGCTGGTGGCGATGTATACCCTTACGAATTTTTTCAATAATGTGTTCGATCCTGAGAAGGACTTTCCCGCCGTTACGCCGGCTGGCTCGATCTGACCGTTGTCGGGTCGAATCGACCTTCTCTGAAGGTGCCTGGAGGTTTGACACGCTGAAAACAAGATTTCCGACCTTCTGTTATTTCAGGAGTGTTTTCCCGGAAAGTGTAATGATAAGTATTAACGCTAAAAACTAAAAAAATGAAAACAATAGCATACGGCAATATCACTTCATAAAGTGGGTATTTGCTGATGAGCAAAAAAGGAGGTGTATTATGAAAGCAATTGTTGTAACAGACCAGGATGCGGGATTAGCCGGAATGAAACTGGTAGAGTTGCCTGAACCGCCGGCAGCGATAAACGATGTCATCGTTCAGGTTTATGCAGGCAGTATTACCGGGGACGAGCTGTCGTGGCCGTCGACCTGGACCGATCGTGCTGATCGTGACCGCACGCCGTCGATCCCCGGCCACGAAATGGCCGGAGTGGTAACAGTGCTTGGCTATGGCACGACAGGGTTGTCAGTAGGGCAACGGGTGTTCGGCCTTCAGGATTGGTATCGCAATGGCTCCCTGGCAGAGTACGTGTCCATTGAGGCGCGAAACCTTGCACCGCTGCCAGATGATATTGATTTCAATGATGGCTCTGCGCTCGTGATGCCGGGTCTGACTGCCTGGCAGGGGCTGTTTCTGCATGGCCGCCTTCAGTCGGGGCAAAGAGTCCTCGTACATGGGGCGGCTGGTATAGTTGGTTCGATGGCTGTCCAGCTCGCACGTGAGGCCGGTGCGTATGTCATTGGCACCGGACGCGCCGCGCACCGTGAAGCGGCGCTCCGTTTCGGCGCAAATGAGTTCGTCGACCTTGATAATGATACATTAGAAGATATCGATCAGGTAGATCTGGTTTTTGATGTCCTCGGCGGCGACATCGCGATGCGATCTTTGGGCGTGATTCGCGCCGGAGGAACCTTTGTAACCGTTGCCGGCCCGATCGAGGCGCAGCCAGCCGGAGTTCTGACTATCGATTTTGTCGTTGAAGCCGATCGCGCCCAATTGAGTGAAATTGCGCGGAGGTTCCGTGAAGGCCGCCTGAGGGCGAATATAAGCAACATCGTTACGCTCGACGACGCGGTCGCTGAATATAACTCGACCAATCGGGTCAAGGGTAAGACGATTGTCCGCGTTCGCCCGTAAGGACCCGGGGAGGTCGAGCGGTCATGGCCTCCCCTTCTTTACCCACATCCAGGCACAAACAAGGCCACCGATGAGTTGCAGTGGAAGGAAGATTCCCCGCATTAAGCCGCTAAAACCGTTAGCGTCTTTATAAATATAGGGCGTCATCACCCTTAACCTCTACCGTATTATTATAGCGGCCGTATACACTGTCAAATTTTAACAGGTAGGCTGCATTTTCAATATGCATGAGGTCGTTAATAGCTATTACATCTAATTCTGGGCTTTCCAGGGCTATTTTGATCGAGGCCCTGCCGATTCTTCCGAAGCCGTTGATTGCTAATTTTTTCATAATTGTTTTTTATGTTTTTCACCTTGTATTGAATTTAGTAACAGGGAATGTGTTTTAATGGTTTCCAAAAGGTGGTTATTAGAAGCACAAATTACCCGGTCATGACAGCAAAGTTACAAGCCATACATAGTATCGTATGGTAGTTTTTAAAGGAATAATGGTGGTTTTTATAGATAAACATGAACAGTAGGTGCAACTC
Source organism: Mucilaginibacter lappiensis (assembly GCF_050433765.1). Taxonomy (GTDB): domain Bacteria; phylum Bacteroidota; class Bacteroidia; order Sphingobacteriales; family Sphingobacteriaceae; genus Mucilaginibacter; species Mucilaginibacter lappiensis_A. Next base: position 1,143,587 of record NZ_JBNPWP010000001.1, read on the forward strand.
CCCAACTCTTGATTACATTGGTCGTCAGAATATTGAATTTTTCATTGGTTCCACCCAGCTCCCCGCAATATTTACTAAACACTACCGAGGCAATTTTATAATGTCTGATAACGTAGGAACAGAGTATGTAGGGTTCTGCATTTGAATATAATATTGCTCCCTCGCATGTTCCGTGCTTTTGTATAGCATCTAAAACGGCAACGACTTCGGCATGGCGGGTAACGTCTTTAAGCTGACGACTTTTTTCATACCCTTCTCCTATAATTTCACCGTTAAGTACAATAATGCTGCCCACTTCGCTTTCTCCCTGTGATGTTGCAATTGCAGCCAATTTAAAGCAGCGATCCATGTATGTTTTATGAGTTACTATGTCCATAGCTTATGCTTGGTGATGTTTAAGCTTAAAATGTTTTTATTAAAGTTATCAATAATGGTAAAAACATACCATTGATGTTTACTGATCAATGGTATGCTTTATGGTGATATTATTTTTGAGCTCCTGTTTTTTTATCAAGGAACTGCCTTATGGTGGCAGCTATTTCGTTAACGTTACTTTCCAAAGCAAAGTGGCCGGCATCGTATAAATGATATTCGAGGTTTTTGATATCTTTTTTATAAGCTTCAGCGCCGGCAACCGGGAATATATAATCATTTTTACCATACACGATCAGCATCTCCGGGTTATAAGTACGGAAGTATTCCTGCCATTTTGGATACAAAGGCACATTGGTACGATAATCATAAAACAAGTCGAGCTGAATTTGTCCGTTTTCGGGTCTTTCCAGGTGACGCAGGTCAATTTCCCAGTTATCAGGGCTAATCACACTTTCATCAGGTACGCCATGGGTATATTGCCATTTCAAGCCATTGGCATCATGAAACCCTCTTAATGCGGTTTCTGCTTCTTTGTTGTTTCTGTCGGCCCAATAAGCCTTGATCGGATCCCAGAAAGCTTCCAGGCCTTCATCATAGGCACAGCCATTCTGAACAATCAGGGTCTCAATTCTTTCAGGGTGGTTAGATGCAATGCGCCATCCAACCGGTGCGCCGTAATCCATGAGGTATAAACTGTATTTTTTAATATTAAGCTGGTTTAATAGTTCTTGTACTATTACAGAATAGTTTTCAAAGGTATAAGCAAAATCAGCGATGGCGGGTTGTTCGCTTCTGCCATATCCCGGATAGTCAGGGGCAATTAAATGGTACTTGTCTGATAGGTCATTAATAAGGTTTCTGTACATGTGCGATGAACTTGGGTAGCCATGCAGTAACACTAATACAGGTGCATCTTTAGGACCTGCTTCACGGTAAAAAATGTTCACTCCATTGATCTTAATGAAGTGATGTTGTGTTTGATTTTTCATGTTGTTTTAATTTATTTACCGAACGTTCGGTAAATAATAAGATTCCAAACTCCTTTTCTCTGATTAATATTACAATTGTTGGTATCAGATTAAATTATGCAGTTAATAATGCGGGTATTTTGGTCAGGCAGTTTTTAAAATAATTTTTATCTCCGGTAACTCCGGCCAGTACAAGTGAACCCTGGATAAGGAGATTAATAAGTTTTGCCTGTTGCCCCGCGACTTTTGACGATAAGCCGAGGTCAATGCCAATATCTGTAAAACCATCTGCCAGCAGGTTAAAGCAACTGTTCACTTTTTCTTTAAATGCTTCGGCATCTGTACCTATAGTTAATGTTCTGAGCAGGCAATTATTTGCTCCTCCATTATACAATTCATCAATAGAGGTAATAACTTTTTTGAGCCGGGTTTCGGGTTTTAGTTTTTTATTTGCCGATACCGAAACAATATTTTGAAGTATCCATTCCTCAACAATGCTCAGAACGTGTTGTGCCATTTCCTTTTTTCCATTTGGAAAACGGTGGTATAAACTGGCTTTCTTTAATCCTGTTGCCTGGGCCAGCAATTCCATTGATGCGCCATCATAACCAAGTTCGCTAAAGGTTTTAAACAGCTTCAGGTCTACATTTTCAGGGTCAACTTTTTGAGTACGCATATTTTAAAATTGTTCTTTTTGAATTATGAATCAAATATACTGAACGTTCGGTAAAATAAATTAATTATAGCATTAACAACGAAAAGTGCCATATAAAAGTTAAATAATACCACAGATGCTTGTTCGGCAAAGGCATTGCTATTGCATCTACCATAAAATCAATTTCCGGATCCGGATAGAGGCCAATTCAGGAATTGATGTTATATGCCTGGTAATTGATGATCAGCAATGCCAGTTTTTCTAAATGCTTATCAACACGCGTGTTCCAAATGGGGCAGTAATTTAACCTGATATAATTATTGAATTGATTGGTGGCCGAAAATATTTGACCGGAGGTAATGCCAATACCTTCCTTCAGTGCCCGCCTGTGTAATTCCCAGGCATCTACATAAGCCGGAAATTCCATCCCAATGCTCATCCCGCCTTTGGGCGTAGAAATTTTGACATCTCCAGGGAAATAATTATTGATGGATGTAAATAAAGCCCGGTTGTTGAAACAACCGGGCTTTCAATGCTCTTGCGTACCGCCTGCGCAAGCGATATGGCGAACATCTGCTTTTTTAGTTTGTACCTGTGCGCTTTGCACTAACATCCTGCGGGAACCAAATCATCATTTCGCCCTTTCCCCTGTTTGCCCATGAATAATAAGGTATTGCGGTAAGCATTACTTTTTTTACGCCTAAACTATCTTTTCTCATAACCTCGCCTTGTAAAACCGTGACCCCATTTAATAAACCAGCCTTGTTCTGAGGCTTGAAAACGGTATTTTTGGGAATGATCAGGTTACTTAAACTACCTTCATTATCTTTCCATTCGGAACAGTATATTATTGGACCACGTTGTAAGGCTATTTTATCCTTGTTATCATTTAAAGCTTTATGAGCGATAACCTTTTTAACCTCCATCGGAAGATCCAACTGCAGCTCATCACCTTTTTTCCATTGCCTATTGATAACAGCATAACCGTTTTCCATATGATATTTAACCGGATGGCCATTGAGTTTGATATTGATCTTTGCCGATGATTTATTTTCAAAAGCATACAAGTCTGAAGGGATAGCTTCTGAACATATCCATCCCGGTATGCGGATCCGCAGGGCGAAAACAGCGGGTGATGCGGGTTCAACAGCAAATGATAACAAACCTTTCCAGGGATAATTGTTATGCTGCGTGATACTGACCTTTCTATCGTTTACCAGAAGATTGGCAGACCCGGCAATAAAGAGATTAACAAAAACACTATTATCCTTTTGAGCATATATATATCCTGGTAAAGACGGCAAAAACCTCACCATATTAGTTGGGCAGCAGGAGCACTCAAACCATCCTGATCTGCCGGGTTCTAAAGCAGGATGCGTGAACCCGTTTGTTACCTGCATGGCATTGGTATAAAAAAATGATTTTCCATCTAAACCCACACCTGAGATCAATCCATTATACAGCACTTTCTCCAGCAGATCAATATATTTAGAATCGCCATGTAATAAAAACATGCGCTGGTTCCAAAAAACCTCACCTATAGATGCACAGGTTTCGTTATAAGCTGTGGCGTTTGGTAATTCATAATCGGCACCAAAACGTTCGCCTCCGGGTACAGCCCCAATTCCGCCCTGCACATAAATTTTCTTGCTTACCATGTTGTTCCAGATCTTGTCAATAGCTTCAATATATTGTTTATCGCCGGTTAAAGCAGCAACATCAGCCATTCCGGCATACAAATACATAGCTCGTACGGCATGTCCTTCGGCTTCAGTCTGATCCACAACCGGTTTATCATCCTGCCAGTACATACCATTTTTCCATTCATCTGTACTATTCTTATCATACTCCCTCCTGCCCCTTTCATCAATAAAAAATTTAGCCAGATCCAGATAGTCTTTTTTCCCGGTGATCCGGTATAGGCGCACAAGCCCCATTTCGACAATTTCATGCCCGGGGGCAACATGCCTTTTCCCCGGACCAAACGTTTTGATTAGCAGATCTGCATTTCTTAATGCTATATCCAGGAAATTACGCTTTCCCGTAGCCATAAAATGCGCGCTTGCGGCCTCAAACATGTGTCCGGAATTATATAGCTCGTGGCTTAGCTCATTTTCTTTTACCCATCGCTCCGGGCCCGACCATGGGTGCGGGTGCAGGGGATCAATGGTACGGGCGGTATAAAGATAGCCATCTGGCTCCTGCGCCTTTCCAACCACGGTTATCAGCGAATCTACATACTTATCCAACTTAACATCGGGATGTACAGCCATTGAATATGATGCCCCTTCTATAGTTTTATAAATATCGGTATCATCAAAAGGGAATTTGGTACAAAACTTTCCGCTCCTGGCAGCTGCCATCTCAAAATTTTTAACCCGGCCTGTATTTTCACAACGGGCAAACGATGCAGGAATGGTTACGGTACGGTTGGTTTCGATACGCGGTAACCAGAAATGATCATCCAGTTTTACCTGTGTAAAAGTTACCGGTTTAATGGGATAGTCCTTTACCTGCGCAGCAGCCCCACTCCCATACATTAAAAATGCAATTATTAACTTTCTCATTTTACGAACATCTTATATCAGCTTATTACTTATTAAGTTTATTTTAAAACCGCGCTCGATTTCTTCTCTACTAAAGAGTATAGGACAACGGATGTGTTGTCCTATACTCTGTTACTGACTTTATTTATTCTATTAATAGCCTGTGTTTTGCTTCAGGTTAGCATTTTTTTCTATTTGTGTTCTTGGTATGGGGAACAATATTCTGTTTATATTATTAGTTGCGGCATGAGACAACCATGATTTTTTAGTGAATGCTCCAAACCTGATCATATCGGTGCGCCTGTGGCCTTCCTGATCAAACTCCCAGCCCAGCTCATCTAAAAACCTGCCATATTGAATATCGGCACCACCTTCAGTAGTATGCTGGTTATTTACATTATCCTGAAGGCCATACACATATGAACTACCTTGTTGTAGCTGCGCTCCGGTAACAGTAGCTTTAGCAGGATTTGATGCAAAATCGCGTTGCCTAACCTGGGTAACTATAACGGCGGCGGCATCTGCCTTCCCGGTACGTAATAGGCATTCAGCCTTCATCATCAATACGTCTGCATAGCGAAAAACAGGATAGTCATTACTTAACCTGTTGGTGGCGCCCATTTTTATTTCAAATTTACCCAGGCGAAAACCATGTATAGATTCTCCTTTTTCAAGTCCGGGCAGTTCATTAACAAAGCTTAGTGGTTTGCCTGTAAAATCGCCCTGAGCAACATAGAGCATCTGACCAGCCGAAGTATATTGCTGACCTTTTATCCAATTATTCTGGTACCGTGCATCGCTTTGATCAAACGTGCTTATAAACTGAGGGATTGCACAGATACCACCCCAGGGTGTATTTTTAAGATTATAGGTAGCCTGGTTTTCCTGCTGCAATGTTTGCATGTGAAGATCAAAAGCATTCCAGTTGTTGGTATAATCCTCATCCATAGGTATTGCAAAAATGATCTCCTTTGAATTTTGGTTTTCTGTTACAAATACATTTTTCTGGGCAGGTTCCAATATATACCCTGCTCCTGAGTTTATAACAGCATCGCAGGCAGCAATACATTCAGCCCATTTAGGTGTTCCGGTGTAAACACCTGCGTTCAGATGCATTTTGGCAAGTAGTGTATAGGCTGCCCACTTATTAAACTTCCCGTAAGTAGCCACATTATTTTCGGCACTTAATAAGGGTATATTGTCTGTAAGCTCCTTAACAATAAAGTCATATACCTCGGTGCGGGTGTTTTGTTTAGGCAAAAAGCCGGCCGGCAAATCAAACTTTGTTACAATGGGAACATTACCATAAAAGTCGCACAAGATTGCGTAGTATGAGGCCCGCAGCACTTTCAATTCGGCCAGGGTTGCTTCTTTCCCTGCGGTGATCGGGATAAGGCCCGATTCTATCTGATAAATGATCCTGTTACAGTTTGTAATGCCTGCATACGTTCTGGACCAGGTTTGATTAACCACGTCATCATCGGTGGTCCAGGTGTGTTTGTGCAGCCTTTGGTAAACGCCATCATCAAACCACCCCCAGGGCCGTTTAGGTATAACCAGCTGATCGCCTGTAATTTCCTGCGCCCGCCACAGACCATTCCAGTCAAGCAGTATAAAACGCCATTGAGAATACCCTGCTCCCACCAATGCAGCCAGGTCATCCTGAGTTGGGTTAAATTTGGTGGATATAATAGCCGTATATGGTGTATCTTTTAATTTGGTACAAGCTGATATTGTTATTACAGCAACAAATACTGCAATAACTAAGTATATTTTTTTTGACTTTTTCATTGTCTGATTTTTTTCAATTGTTAAAAATTCAAATTCACTCCCAAAGTAAATGAACGGGTAGTAGGGTACTTATCACGATCATCCATACCCGGACTTAAGCCAAGCCTGTTTACTTCCGGGTCCAAACCCTTGTATTTAGTAATAGTGAAGGTGTTTAAAGTTGACACGTAGATACGTGCGCCCCTTAGATAACCGGTTTTTATCTTATTGAAATTGTAACCAAAAGTAATGTTGTCAACCTTCCAGAAATCACCGTTTTCTACATAATAGCTGTTAAACTCCAATGCATTTACTTTCAATGCAGTTTTTCCAAAAACAGGATTGTAAGCAGATTTTAAAATATTATAATTTTGAATGGTAGGGTTCTCCATATACATTCTTTGAGAGTTTATGATCTGATAACCAAATGCCCCCCTCATGGTAACACTCAAATCAAAGTTTTTATAGGAAAAACTATTGTTCCAACCCGCGTAAAATTTGGGCAGGCCGTTACCAATTACTTTTTTGTCTTCAAAGCTATGCGCAAGATCATCATACTTAACCGGTTTGCCATCCCGGCCTTCATATATCCATTTACCATTTGCATCGATGTCAATAACTTTATATCCGTAAAAATCGCCGATGCCCTTGCCTATAGTTACAATATTGGTAAAGGTTTGAACCGGTATACCGGCAAATCCTGTGGTGAAATAAGGCGTAGTGGTTTGGTACAATTCGTTTGATAAACTAACCAGTTTGTTGGTATTAGTTGAAAAATTAACACTTGTATTCCATACAAAATTCCTTAATTTTACCGGCACAAAATTTAACATTACCTCTATACCCTTATTCTCCATTTTTCCCACATTGGCAGTTGTAATTGGGTATAAGTTTGGGGGACTTGGCACTGAATAATCATAAAGCAACCCTTTGATCTGACGCTTATAAACATCAATGCTACCGCTTATCCTTCCTTTTAACAAGCTAAAGTCGGCTCCAATATTGGTTTCTGCTTTTTCTTCCCACCTGATAAATGGATTAGCATTGGTAGCAGGCTTCAGAATCCGTGTCCATTTACCATTTGAATACACATAATCACCATAATTTATTAGAGGCTGGCTCAGAAAACCGGCTGATGGGGGATTTCCTGTTATACCGTAACCTGCCCGCAGTTTTATATCATCAAACAATTCCTGATCTTTCATGAAATTTTCATTGGTGATTCTCCAACCTCCCGAAACTGCCCAAAAGCTACCCCAGGGGTTATTTGCTCCATACAACTGACTGGCTCCTTCACGCCTTAAACTGGCCATTAGCAGGTACTTATCTTTATAACTATAATTTAATCTTCCAAAAAAGCTGATCAGGTTAGTCTCTATTTTACCACTTTGTACATTAGCAAGTTTGTTCTTTATCCCTTCACCTAATCCAATGTTATTGTAACCAAAAATATCGGTTGGAAAATCCTGATTATCGGCATACATACCTGTGGTAACATTTTCCTGGTAACCATAACCTCCTAAAACTACAATATGGTGGTCATTCAGGGTTTTAGAATATTCTGCAGTCCACTCCGTCAGCCGATCAATTGACATCCTCGCGCTTACTGACGCAAATCCGTTTAAACTACTTTTAATTGTTGATATATTATCTTTGGTTTCTGCATATCCATTATTTGAATTAAACCTTGAGTAAGAAACAAGAGCTGATAGTTTTAGATCATTAAAGGGCTTATACGTAATTGTACCATTCATACGGGAGTTTACAGTTTTTGATTCTCCGTTAGTTTCATTTAAAAGCGATATCGGGTTTTCGTAATCAAAGTTTCCTGTTTGTTCAAAATAAGTACCATCAGCGTTACGTACAGGCTCCGTTGGATTATGGATTACTGCTTGTCTATATATCCAACCTCTGAAGCTGCCAAATTGATTAAACCCACTACCGTCAATAGATCCATTATCATTTCTCGTGAAATTATTGGTTTGATTAAGTAAGCCGAAATTAAACTTCAGTTTATTATCCCACATACTATGATTTACGTCAATTCTGCCGGTAAAGGTATTATTGTCGCTCCTTTTAAAAATACCCTGCAGCGCACGATAATTTGCAGAAACCAGGTAGTTGGTTGTGCCGTTTCCGCCTTTTACAGTCAGGTTATGAACCTGTGTAAACGGTGTCCGGGTTGCTTCCTTTAACCAATCGGTGTTACTTCCGGCATCCCATGAGGCAAGTCTTGTTCCTGCTTTAATCTGATCGCGGTAATCTTGCGCGGTAAGCATATCAAGCTTTTTTGAAATAACCTGGGTAGTGGTGTAGCCACTGTAATCAACACTGTTGGTATTTGTTCCTTTTGCCCTTTTGGTGGTTATAATAATCACACCATTAGAGCCCCTAACCCCATAAATAGCCGCCGATGAACCATCTTTTAATACATCTATTGATTCTATATCTTCGGGAGCTACCGTTTTAAGATCGCCGGGGACCCCATCAATTATTACCAAAGGGTTAGAATTAGCACCAAATAACGTGGTGTTACCCCGTAATAAAATCTGTGTACCATCGGTTGGGTTACCGCTTGGGGCTGCAACCGTTAAGCCTGCAACTTTGCCCTGCAATAACTGCCCGGCATCTAACACAGGTCCTTTAACAAAATTTTCGGCCTTTACTGTAGCAACCGAACTGGTTACATCCGCTCTTCTTTGGCTCCCATAGCCAATTACAACAACTTCATTTAACGAGTTAGGTGATGCTTTAAGCAGTATATTAATGATATTACGGCCGTTAAGTACAATTTCCTGCTGTATATAACCAATAAAAGAAAACACCAGCGTGGCATTATCATCAGGAACACTTAAGGAGTACTTACCATCTGTATCTGTTTGTGTACCTAAACTGGTGCCTTTAATTTTAACGCTTACCCCGGGCATGGGCTTATCATTTTCATCAGTTACCCTGCCGGTTATAGTTTTGGCATTAACTTCTGTTGCATTAACTTCTGCAGGTACAATCTGTTCCTTAGCAGCAGGTAAACCGGTTGTGTTATCATCTTTATTGACTTTACTTAACACAATACGGTCGCTAATGATCTCAAAGGTAATTCCCCTTGACTGTAAAAGTTCAGTAAGTATTTCCTTTAACTTTTCTTGCTTTGCATCAATAGATATTCCCTGTTCCTTTTCAACAAGGCTTTTGCGATAAACAAATTTTAAATTTGTTTCTTTCTCCAATTGTTTCAAAACTGTATTCAAGCTCGAGTTATGGATATTAAAATCAAGCCGCCGGTCCAATACAGCCTGTCCTTTGCTTGAAGTAGCATAGGACATTCCTGTAAAAATGAGTGCTATTACGAGCTGACTAAAAGTGACTTTCATAATTTTAAACCAGTCAAAATGGTTTTGTAAATAAATCTTCATACATTTAAGTGTTTCTTTTGATAAAAATTGAGACATAGAACTGCCCGGATCACCTGTATAAGGCGTCGCATTCCGGGTATAAAAAGATTTAGGAGTGTCTCCAGCACTCCTATTCTTTTTTCAAGAAAATTTAAGGGATTAAGTACTAATTCGTTTTTTCATATTTTTAATTATTAGGGGTTAATTGGTTATTTATATAATTGGTTATTGATGGCTTTCCAGTACAAATTCGCTTCCATGCACACTGTAGCTTACATCCAAAGTTTTTTTCAGTATCTCCATGATAGCAGGCAGGTTTTCATTAGTAAAATCGGCCTTCAAATAATCTGAGTTGATCTTTTCATCACTGGAACTTATATGAACATGGAAGCTTTTATTTAGTACAGCAAATACCTCTTTTACCGGTGTGTTATTAAAAGACAAACTCATCTTTTTCCACATGTCTATAGATACGTCCTTCACTTCATTATTTTTTTGCAAATGGTCAAGTTGCTTATCATAAACAGCTCCCTGGTTGGGCAACAACATTACCCCCGTGTTTAAATCATTGGTTTGGCCTGCGGTATTTAATACCTTATTTTTTTCCTTTTGGCCGGCAACGCTTACAGAAACTTTTCCGGTAACCACATCAACTTTTGTGGTCTTATCCTCCGTATAAGACCGGATGCGAAAGCTTGTCCCCCATACCTTTGTTATAATGTTTCCGGTATAAATTGAAAAGGGTCGTTTATGATCTTTTGTTACTTCAAAAAAAGCCTCGCCTTTTAAGGTTACTTCCCGCTTTTGCTTATCAAATACTTTTAAATAAGTTAATGTTGATTTTGGGCTTATCCACACCATACTGCTATCAGAAAGTATTATTTTCCGGATGGCATTCGAGGTATTGGTGAGCATTACTTTTTCATTATTTTCTGGCACCGGGTTTTGGGAAGGCCCCTTATATTTTACAAGAAACAGGATTAATAATACCGCGGCACTGCTGGTTACCCAATATATAACCGACCTGAACCGCGTTGACCGTAGCTTACGAAGTTGAAAAATATTGTCATTTTCAGCATCTTTAATATGGCTCCCGATGCTGTTCCACATCAATATTTTGAAAGCTTCCCTTTCATCTTCGGACAAACTGGAAACATCGTCCTGATCCAATTCAAATGATTCATACCAGGAACGTATCTCGGCCTTTTCCCGTTCATTACATTTGCCGGCAAAATATTTCTCCAACAGATCGGCAGGTAGTTTCTTTTTCATTAAGTGCTTGTTAAAGACAAGATTTAATTATGGTTTATAATAAGATGTAACCTGAGCAGGCCCTACCCCCTACTTTATCCAGAATAATTTTTGAAAAAAAACAAAGTTGTTCTTAAAACCTGATAAAACAGGATTACTCTTAAACACCTACCAAAGGAAGAAAAAAAGAAAGAAGACGTTAATATTAACCCGTAAATAGCGGAGCGCTTTAGTAAGATGATTTTCTACGGTTTTTTCGGATATCCCTAAAAGCCGGGCTATCTCCTTATTAGTTTTATATTGATTGCGGCTTAGTTCAAAAACAAACCGACATTTGGTAGGTAATTGATTTACCTCCATGTCAACTCTTTCTTTTAACTCCTTGTACCTGAAATTTTCCTCAGTAGAGTTATCAAAACGATCATTCACCAGCAGTAATAATTCATTATAAGTGTTTCTTACGGCCTCGGCCCTTTTATAATTTAATACTAAATATCTTATTGATGTAAACAAGTATCCCTGAAGAGAAGACTGTATTTTAACCTGAGTTCTGTTGATCCAAAAGCTTGTAAAAAAATCCTGGACGATTTCTTTTGCGGGCTCTCTTTCTTTAAGTCGTTTATAAGCAGCCGCATATAAATCTAACCAATACCGGTTATAAATTTCTTCAAAAGCTGTAATATCTCCCTGTCCGAAAAGTTCGACTAACTCGTTATCCGGAAGATCACATAACTTCTTCATTTTTATTGCTTTGTGCGTTTGCAAAACAGGAACAATAGCTTCATTCTGTTAGTATAATTACGAACAGTTAATTTGTAAACTTATTTAACACATCTTTATTTGATGAGTGTCTTTAATTTCAGTGAATTGTGCATTTTCACATTTCATCTATCATCAATACTGCATTAGCATATAAGCGTGTCATGAACACTACTTAGGTTATAATTAGAGGCAAGCTAAGCAATATTTTTTATTTACAAGTAAAAAAAGGAAAAATAATTGTATATAGAACACTAATAATTAAATTTTAACTTTAACGTTAACAAGTGAAATACAAAGTCCTGTTATTTTAACCGATTAAACAGCATTCATTATTATTTATTAAACTTAAAAGTTTAATAAATAAGGCACTTTGTTACCTCATAAATAAGTGTTAATAAAACGATTATTTGCAAGATACGGTTATACGACCCACCGCACCATAATCACGGAACAAATAAGAATACCAGGTCCCATTTGGCGCTTCGATCAATCCTCCTTGCGCCACACCTAAATCCTGGAGGCCAATTCGTCCTTCATACGGACCGGTGAATATTCACAATAAATATAAAAACATATTGAATAACAAATGTTTATCTAAAAAAATGAACAAAGCGAGTATCTAACTCGTTAGCAATCACTTCTTGCGAAACAAGTGATTAAATCTTCGTACATCACATTTAACTTTTAGGTGGTTAGTTGTATCACACCGCTCACAAATCTATCGTAGCCGATACTAGTAATGGATATATAAACGCTCTAATTATTAAGGATGATACTGTCGGCATGCTACACGAACTCATAACCGCCGGTCACAAGTCGGAATCAACTAAACATATAATTCCAAATAGCGGTTGAACGGTTCGATAAATTTCCGCCATCATATATAAAAAGCTTGTTTCAGGCCGTTAAACGCATTAAAAATTGCAAATCATCCAAAAATCGGTTCGATATTTGTATCGTCAGGAGTACTTAAACAAATCGACACAAAGCCTGATATGAAAATATCGGGCTTTGTTGTTTTAATTATGGCGGTTCGACTCCGGCGCTGAGTACAAAAATCCCATGTGGGATTTAAAGTCAAAAGATTTTATATGAAATCTTTAAATGGCCTTCAAATATTTGAAGGCCATTTTTTATAATTTCTCTGTCTTGTAAAATGACTTGAGCAAAGTATTTGCCGGTCGTGTTTCATCCATTCCTATCAATTATTACAGCCACGATCATCTTACACGCAATACCGTTGATTATCGGTACTATTTTATAACACCATATTTTATTTACATATTGACTTACAAAAGCACAACAATAATAGACCTGCATAAAGCATTAAAGTTTCTTTTATGAAATCAGCCCTGCCACGTTCCAATTGCCCTATAAGCTTCTCGCTCGATATACTTGGTGACAAGTGGACTTTACTAATCCTGAGAGATATGATTTTCGTGGGTAAATCATCTTACAATGAATTCCTGCAATCCCAGGAAAAAATCGCAACAAATATTCTGGCGGACCGCTTAAATATCCTGGAATCACAAAAATTTGTCGAAAAACTGGTAGCCCGCGACAAAAAATCAAAGTTCAACTATATCCTGACTGAAAAAAGCATCAACTTAATTCCTGTTATTATGGAATTAGCCATTTGGGGATTATCCAATTTCCCGCCAGGGGTTGAACCCGACTTAATAATAGAATACGAACCTGATCGGGAGGAAACGATCAAAAAGTATAAGGAATTAGCAAGAATGCGTGCAGAAAACCAAAGAAAAGCACAATCTACAACCCTTTGATGTCATCCATGTTAGACAGTTGGGTTTGTCACTTTTGTTAATTTTTCATCTTAAAACCGGAGTATTCCAAGGTACTTATTGAAGTTCATAGTCTCTGAGTGTCGGCAATCAGATTGTAAAAATTATTTACCAAACTATCGTAACATCTAAAATTTGCAATGTAATTTAACTTGCATTATGCAAGTTAAATTACATTGCAATTACCTTCTTGAGTATGCGAGGTGTTAGATTTGCAAATGTTTTGATATTAAAGGTAATTGTTTAACAGGGCTCGTCTACACCGACACTTTTGGCAATCGCAATTGATTTCAGCTTAATTAAGAACTGATTATGAAACTTAAAATGGAAAAACCTAAAATTTTGATTACGGGTGCCACAGGTTCCACTGGAGCGCCATCTGTTGAGATTCTATTGAAAAAAGAGTTCGAGGTACGGGCGCTGGTGCACAAAGAAGATGCTCGGTCTGCCCGGCTTAAAGAACTTGGTGCTGAGATTTTTGTAGGAGATATGCAAAACTTGGATGATGTCAGATTAGCATGGAAGGGTGCTAAAAGAGGATATTTCTGCTACCCATTAAGTCCCGATCTTTTGGATGTAACCGTGATATTCGCCCAAGCTGCAAAAGAAGCTGGCGCTGAATTTATTGTAAATATGTCGCAAAAACAAGTGAGTTCAACTTCAAAAAGTCCGGCGACAATCCGTCATTTTTTATCAGAAGAGGTTTTCAAATGGACAGGCATTCCAACAACGGACCTTAGACCAACTTTTTTTGCTGAGTGGTTCTTGTATGTCTCAAATCAAATTAAAGCTGGCAAGTTACAAATGAGTTTCCCTGGTGATGCAAAACACGCTCCGGTAGCTGGCGAAGATCTTGCAAGGACGGTGGGTAGCATATTAGCTAATCCGGATCAGCATGTTGGCAAAATTTACCAATTATTTGGACCTGAAATGTTAAGTTACACGGAAATCGCTAAAATCATCAGCAAAATCCTTGGGAAAGATATTCTGTACGAACAAGTGAGTGTACAAGAGATGTCTGACTCGATTGGTTTGGGAAGCTATGATCATTTTAAAAATCATGTTGCCAGTACACAAAGTGATAATATCTTTGGCACTCCTAATTTCAATAATACCATAGAAGAAATTACGGGAATGCGCCCTATGACGTTTGCTGATTTTATTGAAAAGAATCGCCCAGCATTTACGGTTTGAGATAAATGACAAGAAGTAATAATAAGTCCTATTGATGAGCGGTTCAATCGAAACGAGATTAAATTAATAATCTTCCCGCCGCCTATTTATGCAATAAAACATGCTAAAGCTCATTACACCTACCACCAAACTTGTAGAGCAATAAGTAAGTCAAGTGTACTGGTATAACTTTAAGCATAAAAACGACTGCAATGCAAATGCACTTTATTTTAGAGCGGCGGTTCAATCAAAAACGGGTTAGATATTTCAAATCGGCCTCAGTCGTTAAACAGAGTGGCTAAACGTTTCAGGTCATCTAAAAATTGGTTCGTGGGGACTCCGGCGCTGAGTAATTCTTTTAATGATACCACATTAGTAATTCAAGATAAAATTCTACAATGCCAAATTGAATTCTAATAAGATCAACTCGGAGCGAGGAGATTCTTCTTAAGAGTTAATCTCAAGCTTATATCCCTTGCCGCGTATAACAACAATGTTGATATTGGGATCAAATTCCAATTTTTTTCTGAGTTTTGATATGAACATATCCAGACTGCGGCCCACAATAACACCTTCGTCTTCCCATATCTCTTTTTGCAGCCGGCTTCTCTCTATGGTCTCGTTAGGAGATGCCGCGAAAATATGCAGTACACGCGTTTCAGTTCCGGTTAAGTCTATCGTCTTTCCATTTATTATCAGCTTCCGATTCTTTGCATCGAACAACGCCGAGCCCAAAGTGAACATACTAGTATACTGACCGTCCGGTAGCGCTCTTCGCGGCTTAACCGATCTCAAAAAAATAAACCCAATAAATGCTAAAAATGGCAGGCTGCCCAGAAGATATCCATTCTTTGCTGTATTTATGCCCTTCGGTTTGAATTTAACGTTGATCATGTAACATGCTCTGGGTTGCACTCTTCCTTTACAAGCTACAATATCATCTTTTTTATTTTTGGATATAGCGTATCCATAAGCTACACTGGAGTTGCCACAGTTCAAAACGTTAACAACATAGTCATGTGCGAGGGGGTCTTTGGCCAACAAACGCCGGGTAGTATTTACCAGGGAATCCGGTTGAAAAGTTAGCTCATGCTCAAACCTGATCTGGTATTCATTTTCTGCGATCTTTTTTACCGGAAGTACCCTTGATTTACTGTCGCCCGACTGTGTGAGTAGTTCATCTCCTATCCTCCGGAGTAAAACTTCCCTTCTGGCGATAATAAAGTCGTCACTGCCGGTCATACTGAAAACCGCGCAGATTACAGAGATAAACGAGAGTAATATTAATCCGAACAGGTATTTGCGTTTCCCGTAGAGGAGACTTCGGCTAAGATGCATAGTGTCAAGTTTTTATTTACAAAGTTTACATTTTTATTTACAATCCAAATTCTCCGCGATGAAATATCTCAAAGTAATTTCGCTGAATCAAATTTGAAAGGATATGAAAAATAAAAGAAACGTTGTATACAGCCTGATTATTTGATTTTAAAACTAAAGGAGGGCAGAAATAATGTGTATTGCCCGACTTGCTACTTTCCGCTAATTACTAATCAATATATTTTACTTTAAATTTAAAAAAATGAAAAGATTATTTGTATTTGTTCCGGCTATCCTCCTGGTATTATTTCTACTAAATTCTTTTGTACTAAAAGAAAAGGAAGCAGGGGAGAAAACAACAGGGACTAAATCAGGGCTTGTAAACATCGTTTTCAAATCTACTGATGGCGGACAAACATGGCAGGACATTAGCGAAGGACTGCCTGAAAATTTGCAGAGAGAAGGTGTGTGGAGTCATAGTTTATTTGCAAATGACCGTGGGCTCTATTTACTTGCCGGCAATGGGGTTTATCACAGTGAACCAAATTCCACAACTTCTTTTTGGACAAAAGAGATTTTCCCTGGTAAACAGCGTGAGATTGCCCCTGGCAAGAATGGGATACTTGCATATAATTTCAGGGGGCAATTTTTACAAAAAATAAACGGAACGAGTGATTGGTCGCCCATGTACACAAATTTTCAAGAGCAAGCCGTACGCATAGACAAAACGATAGATTGGATGTACAAGAATTATAAAGAGAGAGAAGTACGCTCCGTTTTTGAAACTGCCGGAGGCACAGTTTTCATTGGCTCCAATAACTGCCTTTTTAGATCCACTAACAGTGGAAAAACCTGGAAACAAATGCATGTTGGAGACGGTTCAATGAAATTGGTAGAGTCAAACGGTGTACTTCTGTCTACCAGCAAAGATGGAATATTAAGGTCGACCGATAATGGTCAAAACTGGGATGGTGTGATTAGTGAAGGGGGCGTTGGCATCGCTGTGGAACGTATCGATAGAGGATTTGCTGCTATAGTTTATAACACAATAACCCAAACAAACAGCATACACATTTCACTGGATAGTGGAAAAACCTGGAATGCCATAGGTGAAGAACTTCAGCCTTCCTGGAGTAGCTTATTAATGAAAAAAATAGGCTTAGTTAAATCTTCATCGGATATTTTATCTATTAAACAAATGGGCAAATATTTAATATGTGGCCGCTCAGATGGTATATTCCGGTCATCTGACATGGGCAAAACATGGAAACAACTGTTACTTCCTTCTGTAGAAAATTATGGCTTCAATTTATCTGTTTCGGGCAACGTAATTTATGTCATACCAAATAAAGGATGTTGAAAAACTCCAAACTCAGAAATAATGTGTATTGCTGATTTAAATTCTTAAGTAATTAAATAAATTATGAAATACAAAATCTTTAAACGGCCTTCAAATAATTGAAGGCCGTTTTTATAATCCCTTTCTTTTTTAAAGACGTAAATGACATGGAGTTTTTTGTTCCTCCTTATATATTACACTCACTTTAAAAGGGTTCTTGTTTTCATACTTGTTTTTCACGATTAGTTGCCATCTTTCTTAAAAACTTACACTTTAGAGCATTTTTTAACCGCCTATACATTTTCAAATCAGTTTCACCCGAAATAGAATGAACCGATTCAGGTTCGCTGGCAAGCGGGACATGTTCTACACCCTGTAATGCATCAGCAAGTTCTTTGGTAATGGGTCCGAATCCATCAGGCCCCTACATGGTGAAAGATCGGAACGTTCAAGGCCTTAAGCGTTAGCAGGTTCATCAGCAGGCCGGGTTAGTGATCGATCAGGATTACTAAGGAGCTGTCAGCTGTTCGTTTGGTGCTTTCGGACAGCCTGCAACAAAATAAATTTGAATCCAGGTTATTATTCAACAACACAATTCATTGATCTAATGCGCAGGGAACAGCATAGTCAAGCATTCCAGAATGTCCAGCTCCAGTCATACCTCATTCCATTATTGGGTTCAGGTTTGGGAACGATCAATGCTTTTGGGTCCCCTTTGGCTTGAGTACAGCCTCCGCATACATCAAAGGCCCATTCAAAAACGGCGATTGATACCGCTGCAGTTTTATAAAATTTTTATTTCAAGTAAGTGTAACAAATTCGTTGAGGCTGTTGTCATATGTTTATAGTACTATGTATTACATGGTATTATGCAAGTTACAACATTCATTGGAAGGGCTCAAAAAAATATTGTCAAACATTTACCTATCACATCATGAAATTAAAGTTTTTACTCATCATCCTGTGTTCACTCGCTAGAATCGCGGCATTCGGACAGGCCGGGCAGGCATTATTTGCAGTAAACGGCGTTGCCACCGATTCGCTATCGAAACAACCGGTCGGCTATGTAACCGTAAACCTGCGCAACCAAGCAAAGCAATTAGTGCGCACAGCCGTGACTAAAACAGACGGGACATTCAGGTTTGAAAAACTGCCATCAGGAAAATACCTCCTCTCGATGATAAGTGTCGGTTTTAACCCAAAAACACTCCCTGTCGATCTGACAGAAAATACGAAACCTTCCACCAATCTGGGCAGCATTGCTATCAGCGAACAAACTACACAGCTTAAAACGGTGGCTATTACAGCCGATCGGCCCATCATTAAACAAGAGATTGATAAACTCACCTACGACTTAAAATCCGACCCCGACAGCAAAAGCAGCAGTGTGCTGGAGATGATGCGGAAAGTGCCTTTGTTGAGCGTAGATGGCGACGACAATATCCTTCTGAAGGGAAATAGCAGCTACCGGATATTTGTTAACGGCAAGCCATCGAGTATGATGGAGCGTGACCCCAAAAATATCCTCAAAAGCATGCCTGCGTCAACCATTCAAAGCATCGAAGTAATTACCAACCCTTCGTCAAAGTATGATGCCGAGGGAATGGCGGGTATCATCAATATTGTAACCAATAAAAAAGTGAATAACGGGTACAATGGTACGCTAAACGTCAGCCAAGTATTCCCGGTAGGCGGCCCAAGATTGGGCGGGTCGTTTTCGTCTAAACAGGGCAAGCTGGAGCTATCGGGCTATTTTGGCGCGAATATTTCCAATTCGCCCGAAGTGCTCAATTCCATTACAAGACTTACTACCGGGAGCAACTCTACCAGCCTCAACCAGCATAACTCGACAGAATGGGATGGCAAAAATGGCTATACGGAAGTTGGGATCAGCTACGAAATAGACAACCTTGACCTTATCTCGGGGCAATTCAATATTAACGGAAATAACCAGGACGGCATCAATACGCAAAGTTCCGTTTTGAACGAAGCAGGCAACATGGTTCAGCAGTACGACCTGTACAATAACAATACGGCAGGCGGCAGGGGCCTGAATGTGGCTTTAAATTACCAGCTGGGTTTTAAAAACAGCAAGCAAAGGCTGCTCACATTTTCGTACCAGTATTATACATTCAACAACAGGCAGCATGCGGCGCTGACGGCGTCAAACCGCGTGAACTATACGACGCCCGATTACCTGCAAAACAACGAAGGCGAATCTTCTGAACAGACTTTCCAGGTAGATTATGTACACCCAATAAACAAGTTGACTATTGAAATGGGGGTGAAAGCAATTATGCGCGATAACAACAGTGATTTTCAGTACCTCGGATATAATGCGGCAACAGGCAGTTTTGAGGCCGACCCATCGCGAAGCAATAAGTTTGACAATAGCCAAAATGTATTGGGCGCATATAACAGCTATAGCTACACCCTGCAAAACTGGAGCTTTAAAGCAGGCGCCAGGATAGAGGAGACACAGATCGATGCCGACTTTATTTCTACCGCATCGCAGCTGAACAAAAACTTCTTTAATATCGTACCTTCAGTAAGTATCAATAAACGGTTTAAAAACTCCAGTACAGTAAACCTCGGGTTTTCACAAAGGATACAGCGCCCGGGTATATACCAGCTAAACCCCTTTGTAGATCGCTCGAACCCAAATTTCGAATCGTCGGGGAACCCTAACCTCCGGCCCGCGGTATCCAATAATATCCAGTTAGGTTATAGCAGAACCCAAAAGGCTTCGTTGAACCTGATGCTTGGCTATAATTATTTTAATGACCTGATCATGCCTGTTGTCGTTTTCGATCCGGCCACGAATATTACCCGCAACAGTTTTGATAACACCGGTAAGGCCCGCCTGTTTACCTTCAACGGCAATATCAATTACCCCATTACCAAAAAATGGAGCTCATCGTTCAACGGAAGAATTGCGCATGGCCGTGTGCAGGGTATTGTGAATGGTCAGCTGGTAAAAAATCAGGGCTTTATGTATGGTGCATCGGTCAACAGCGGTTATAATTTTGAGAAGGGCTGGCGCGTTAGCACCAACGTGTTTCTGAATGGCCCTAACCTTTCCATCCAGGGTACTTCAAACCCTTATGCCAGTGTATCGTTCACGGTTAATAAAGATGTGGTGAAGGATAAACTTTCGTTCTCGGCCACGGTCAATAACCCTTTCACTAAATATAGGAATAACATCAGGAATTCATTTGGACCCGATTTTACCCAAACAAATATTAACCGTGCTTACTTCAGAGGCTTTACCGTCAGCCTGAATTACCGCTTCGGCAAGCTGAAAGAATCGGTGAAGAAAAGCAAGAGGGGCATCAGTAATGACGATGTTCAGGGAGCGCCTTCGGGGAACTAAAAGCATTTCTAACGTGCAGCCAGTTGATTGGTTTGTTCCTTTTCGTAACACTTTGATCGTGCCAATGCTCTTATATTCAAAATCAATTTACTGATACCTTTCATACAAATACATGAATTAGGAGAACGGAATCACATGGTCAAGCCTCCCGGAATATCCAGGTTGGGGGCACAAAGAGGAAATAAAGTAAACACCAGCTACCTTGTAAACGTCAATACCGTTCCTGCAGAAATTCTAAGAAGATTTTGAGTGTCCCCTGTTACTTCCTGAACCTGAAGTCTTTGTGAATCTAAAATCTTTAGTTTGATCGTACCCGACATCGTGTTTTGCAAATGAGGCATAAAAGCCCACTCACCCTTTATAATGTTGCCACTAATTTTTCCATACAGAATAGTTGGCCATTGGGCCTTTGAATCTCTTGTTGTCCACCAAACGCTGTTTCCAGCTCTGTTAATTTGATACTCAACTCCTTTACCATCTTTATAAACTCCTGATCTAGTCTTACTTGCCCCTACGTGTACAGTAGTGGTTGCTTTTTTTTGGTCTTCTGAATCTTTTTCATTCAAAGCTTTTTTTACATACCCCAATAATCCAAGATCATCAGCTTTCCCAGAGGAACCCGGTCCCGCCTTGTTCTTTCGAACTTCCTTCAAAGCGCGATTAATTTCAGCTTTAAACCTCTGATCTGTTCGATATGGCTCTGCATTACGTTGAATTAAGGCATATAGACAAGCTTCTGCTTTCCTAAAATCTTTCCCATCAACATATTGATTAGCTCTTTCTACTAAATCACGGTCGCTAAGAATTAGTTCAGTTTGTGCTATCGAATTGTTTCCAAATGCCAACGATATTAAAATGATCGCTGGGAAAAACAGAGTTTTCATAGTAATAAATTAATTATTTGATCGAATCTAACGGAAAAACCACTTTTGGCCCTTTTGGAGTAAGGGAAACAGTTCCTGGCTCCAAATAGACAGGCGCATCATTTACACTAACCGTATGCTGCATCACTATAGTCATTATCATTAAACAGGTTCCCATAACGGCAAGAATAATACCTGGTGAAGAGCTTTTTATGGAAAGATTTGCAGAATAAATTGATGCCCCAACTACTGATCTTTCTACTTGTAATTTACCTAGAATAAATATTGCTCCAATTAGTGCTAATATCATCCCGGTTACAAAAGCTAAATACCTTACCCACATACTTGACATCAGGGTAATATAGGCATGATGATGCCTTCGTGCCAGTGTATTATTTTCCAATAAAATCTGAGACTTCAAAATAACCGCTTCTTTTCTTTCCTGAAATGTACTTTTTTCGTTGGGAGTCAGATAAACAAGCGTTTCAGATAGATCTAATTTGGGGAAAGACAATACAACATATTGTAGGTATGCCAATTGGCACAGGGTTGCCAGGAAGAAAAATATGGCGAGGCCAATAATCATTCTTTGCATTGATGGCAGCATTTTATTCTGCCAGGAAGCAATATCATTATCGACGACATTTATTGATTCTGCTAAATCAGAAGGTTCCATAATGAAGAATTAAAAGAGGTAAATCAACTAATCGGGACCCGATATCCGCATTTTACAACTCGTGCAAAGTTTATAACATACAGTCTGGCTGTACGGGAAAATTAAAAGATAACGCTTGTATTTAAATCGATCACTATAATTGTCGCTCAGTCACAATGCTACTCCGAATGATTTAATAGCAGCATCGACAGAGACATCGATTGGAGAATCCCCCTCTATTCGAATATTTAGTGACCATCGATTAGCAGCCGCAGCAAGCGCAAGTGAATACAGTGCATTATAATTTGCATGATCAAGTTTCAATCTCCATAAATTGTCTTTAGGACCTAATTTAGGATCATTGTCCAGCCCTATAAATGCACCTTGCCTATCCGCAATCAAGGTAATTACTTTCCCAGTTACTCTAGTTGCCATATCAAATCCTTTCTGTTAATTGCTACGATTATATTAACTATATATTATCTTCCCACGAGTCCTAAGGCAAAAGACATCCTTGTTTTTCAAGTCATCATAACATGCAATACAGGTTCAAGCCAATTCGCTTGACCAGGTGCTTCGCGAGTGAAAAGTTCTCTTTGTAATACTTTCGCAATGCAATCCCGAGCTACTTCGTGACCTAACTCATTAGGGTGTAACATGCCTTCGAAATCACCTTGCTTTAAACATGATTCTTCTGCAAAAACAAAAAACGAGTTTTTTGAGCAATAACCATGACCATCAAAACCTGATGCTATTCCGTCAACTAAAATCCATCCGAATTCCTCAGCTTTTTCACGGATCTTATTATTAAGTTTTATGCCCAATGCTCCTAATGCTTTAGCGTCGGAAGTGTCAAGATCTAAAAAGCCCTTACCAAGAATTGGGCGATCCTTAACTCCCAAAACACCACAGGGACCTTGAGTTTCTATTTCTTTGTAAACACCAACTGGATATTCGGTTATGAAAATTTTCCCTGGCCTGAGTTGATTATCAATAGTGTCTTTTAGTAGTTGCAGGTTTCGCGGGAAATCATCCATTATTTTTTTTTCAGTTGTAGCAACCCTGTCTTTCCTTTTTTCGCCCGTTTCCCAAAGTATAGAATCCGAAGTAAGGCTTGAAAAACCAAGGTCATTTACACCAATGGAGATTATTAAAGCATCCACCGGTCTATTTTTAACTGTGTCTATAGCTTCCTGAATTTGACCTTTATTGCCTATCCAGCCATCAAGTGAAATGTTATCTAAAGACTCTGTCCCAAATGCATTCGGGTTTACCATACGTGGTCCCAATAATCCGTCTTTTATTTCCGAGCCTGTCCGGGCAAAAGACAGGAAGGTAACACAACGATTACTCATCGCCGTCTCTATCTGCCTGGCAGCTAAAGAATGTCCTGAACGATATGATCGGTATGCTTTTGGTTCTTGCCATTTAGCGGCTTTGGACTGAATCTCCTCAGACTCGCCTCCGTCTCCAAAACCAAACCAACTTGCAACTTCCTCCCCACTTTCCATAGCTAATCCAACAACATCTTTACCTGCATTTACTACCACATTTTTCAAATCTGAAACTCTATCCTTTACAAATCCTATTAAATCTCCCAATGCATTGATATCTGCCACTATAACTTTCCCGAGGTAGGGAATGGATTCTGCTATCTTATCTTTAACTTCTTCCTTAAGTCCGGTTAAAAATTTAACCAACTTATCCTTTAACTTTGTAACACTTAACAATAAAGTTGTTGCTTTACAGGCGGCCTTTTCATCAATTGAAGGAATGGCTGGAACATCAGGATTTCCTTGTCCTGAAGCGAATGAGTCACCAATTGATACTATTAAATAATCCCGGAAATTGAAATTTTTAGTATTAGATTCACTTGACCCGTCAGAGAGGTTTACTTGTAAGGTAATTTCATATTCACCCTGAGCGGGGATATTTACGACTGTTGCCCCAGTTATATGAGAACTATTCACAGGGATAGTAACTTCAAATAATCCACGGACTTGTTTAACCGTCCAAATTAGTGAGGCAATATTAACTGCCATGATAGGTCTTCCATTATTGTCTTCACCCGCAAATACTGAAGACGGAGGCCGCAAATGAACATGCCAAAACTTAGGGTTCACATATTCTTCCCTATAACAATGTCTGATTGAGTCGTACCCTTTCTGGTTAGCAGGGTGTCTTGATGGACGGGATACAAAGAAAACACTGAACTTGGACATAATTAATAGTATTGAAAATACATCAACTATAACAATTCAACATAAATATAACACTATATTACTAATAGTCAAAACATAATCACATTTAAGGAAAGTGATCACTTTTATAATATAAATGAGTTAGGTCATTCATTGCCGCATCAGAAATTGGAAAAAATCAAAGAACTGCAAAGCAAAGGCGAGTTTGTAGCCATGACCGGTGACGGTGTTAATGACGCACCTGCGTTTGCATAAGCAGATATTGGTATAGCCGTTGGGTCGGGAAGAGATATTGCGGCAGAAACTGCCGGGATTGTTTTGGTAAACAGCAATCCAAAGGACATTGTCAGCCTGATCTTATTCTGTAAAGCGACCTACCGGAAATGGTTCAAAACCTGGCCTGGGCGACCGGTTACAATGTAATCGCGTTGCCGCTGGCTGCCGGTGTGCTGTATAGCCAAGGTATTGTATTAAGCCCAGCCGCGGGCGCAGTCTTAATGACGGTCAGTACGGTTTGTCGTGGCTATTAATGTGAGCATGCTTAAGGTCAAGCGGTAATCACTTACTAATAGGTGCCGATGTAAGGATAAAGCGTGTGCATTGAGACACACACGCTCTTTTAACTGATACCAACGGATCACATGGCAGGAATGCAATTAATTGTTGATTATCAAATACTTATTAATCAAAAATAACAAATAGGTAACATAACCTTTATTTAAACAGGATACTTAGTCGGATTTAAATTTCAAAAAATATCAAATAAACATTTTTATTTTACACGCCAATCAATCCCATCCGATCCACATTTTATCAATGATAGATATTAAATCTTGATTGTTATAAAATGAGTTATTACTACTGTTGTTATTGTAGAACAAACAAGCTAGTTTACAAAATTCAGGTTGTTCTGACCGGTAAGCCGTCCGGATTATACAAAATATCCTAAGTAAGTCCGCGACCTAAGCGGTATAAGCCGTGAATAAGGCATACCCACGTCGATGTTTAAAAGCAGTTGTGAATTTCAGTCATTACACGTACCATTTCGCCACGGATATCCGTTGTTGAACGCGTAAAATTATTGTTCATGTAGGAGAACAGCAGTCTTTTACCTTTTCGGGTAATGATGTATCCGCTTTGGTTGTGGTTATTTGATAGCGAGCCCGTTTTACCCCACACAAATGGTACGCCATTATCTGTTTTATAGGCATTGCGCAGTGTGCCAGAAACTCCGCCTGTAGGAAGTAAATTATGCAACCGTTTTTCGCTGCCAATTTTATTAGCTATTTTTTGCAGCAGTGCAATAGTTGTTCTTGGTGTAAAAAGATCCTGGCGGGATAAACCTGAACCATCTACCCATTGTGGTTCATCGGGCAAATCGTTCATGAATTTTTTTTTACTGTATGCTATTACAGTTTGTGTATTCAGTTTGCCGCCAGGCAGTGTGGATGAACACACCAGTAACAGCTGTTCGGCTATAAAGTTGTCGCTGGGTAGCAGCATACTTTTATAAACAGAATCAGCAGCAACGCTGTATAAAATTTTTGCGGTATCAGGCATATTCATTTTTATAAGTTCAACCGGCTTTTTGAGTGTATCCTGCAATAAAGCCTGAGTGAGTTCAAGGCTGGTTTTCCATGGGATCTCCCCTTTGTATTTATCAGGTATCACCCCTGTCGGATATGTAAATCCATTATCAAACAGGTTTCTTTTTACCATAAATGATTTGGGGTGGAATGCAGAGTCCGGCATCAGGAATTTTTGCAGGTAGGATGGTTTTATAAGTAAACCGCCATGATGATCGGGGGTAATTACAGCTACATTGTCTTCGACGGGCAAAGCGTTTATTTCGGCCTGATAGTAATCTCCATAATTACCATATGGCCAACCCAGGCCATAAAAGTTTCCGGTGTAATTGTCGGCGTAAAAAAGCTTTTTCGACGTTTGCTTCAGCAGCTGATAAGCTTTGGTTGATTTTATAGTAGAATGCAGAAATGAAGGATCGCCTGTGCCCCAGAAAATCAGGGAGTCGCCCTTATTGATATAGCGCAGCCCCGGAATAGAATCGCCGAGCATTTGCAGCGCGGTATAAAAAGTGTACAGCTTGGTGTTGGAAGCAGGAATGAAATATTTATCAGCGTTTAATTGATAGATCATTTCCCTTTTCTCCGGATCATATAAGGCAAAGCCGGTAAAATGATCACGGTTAATAGCTGATTCTTCTATAAGCATACGAATCTTCCGTTTCGGCACACGCTGTGTGGAGCAGCTAAATAGGAGGCTTGTTACCAAAAGGCAGGCACTGTACAGAAAAACGTGACGGAAAGTTTTCTTAAAAGGGATACCGGTTGGGCGTGTACTTTTATTCATAAGCGATCACTACATATTTTTTATTCATGTATCAGAAAATACTGTGCGGTAAAATTCATTTTGAGCAACTAGGGTAAAAGTTTTCTTTTTAAAAATTCGGCAGTAGCTTCACTAACCGTCACCGCGTTGGAAAACTTCATCCAATGATGTGTATCATCAGGGATACTCAGGTATTCATAAGATACACCTTTAACATCAAATCTGTGTATGAGATCAACACTTTGGCTAAATGCTACATTACGGTCATCATCGGCATGAATAATAAGCACCGGCGATTTCCAGCTATCCACCCACGATACAGGGGATGATTGCAGGGCCACCTTAGCGGCTTGAACGGCGTCCGGGGCTGGTTCACCGGTTGTAACAGGCTTTGCCCATTTGTGTACACCATGAATATCTACACCTGCGGCAAACAATCCGGAATCATGGCTCAGCGCCATAGCCGTCAGATAGCCGCCATATGATCCGCCATAAATGCCGATGCGACTGGCATCTACTTCCGGCTGGGAAGAGAGCCACTCGCCGGCAGCTTTAATGTCCTGATACTCTGACACACCGGTTGCACCCGCATGGGCTGGTTTATGAAATTCATATCCATAGCCGATACCCAGCCGGTAATTTACAGCCAATACATAAAATCCAATACTTGCCAGGTATTGGTTAACAGCATAGTCGATAGCGTAATAGTCCATAAAATGCCAGCCTAACACCATTTGGCGCTGCGGGCCACCGTGCACATACACGATGGCCGGTTTTTTTCCCTTACCCCCAGCAGGTTCAAAAAGCTGGGCATGTATTGTTGTGCCATCGGGCGCCTTAAATAGTACCTGTTTAGGTGTAATTAATTTCTGGGGGAAATTTTCCGGGATCAGGTCCTTACCTAAAAGTGCTATTTTCTTTCTGTTTATGGTTGTTAAAGCAGGTAGCAGTGGCCGTTGCCCGGTCGAACTTAAAAAAGCCACTGTTGAGGCATTATCGGCCATTACTGGATATATCTCTATCCCGGTGCCGGTACTGAGCATTTCCATAGTGGCTTTATCAACGGGAACCCTGGCAATATGCCGGCGGTCAATGTCCTGCGTTTCGCCCCCGGTATTTGCGCTGAATAACACAAACTTTTTATCAGGGCTCAATTTAATTTGTTCGGTCATGAATGCTCCCGGGGTAAGCAATAAAGGTTGCCCGCCTGTGGCTGGTATAGAATACAGGTGAGGCCACCCGTCATGATAGGATAAAAAAACAATCCGGTTATCTGCAGCCCAGTTAAGGTTAACTCCACCATCCGTTGTAGGTACTGAACCGGCCAGCGTTTCAGGCGCTTTCCAAATCATAGAAGCTTTACCCGAAGTAACGTCGGCCTCCCATATTGCCCATGGCTGATGTTTTCTGACTAATACAGAATCGGGTATGCCACCCAGACCGGGAGTTCTTATAAATGCGATTTTACTGCCATCAGGCGACCAGCGGGGCGAGGCATCTCTGTAGAATGCGGGAGCTATCCATTGAATGGGTTTATCAACGCCGCTAAATATTCCGATAAAAGCGTGGTCTTTACGATTGGATACAAAGACCAGCTTGCTGCCATCAGGAGACCATTCCAAAGCGTTGCACATACCATGCGTTTCGAACAGCGTTTTGGCAGGTGTTGAACCGTTAACGGGCGCCAGCATCACCTGGCCATTTTTTATAAAAGCTACATGATCACTTTTGGGGGATAAAACCGGAAGATCACCTTCCCCTAATAGTTTAGGTTCTCCGCCTGCAAATGGTATACTCCATACCTGAACCTTTGTTCCCATGGGATCAAATGCGGGGTTAACCGCAACGTTCCCTTCACTTGAGCTGTGATCACCTCCCCTTACGTAGACAACTGCCTTTCCATCAGCCGAAATAGATAAGCTGGTAAGTTCCTGCCCGTCATCAGTCATGTAGCTGGTAAGTTTTCTGGGTTTATAATCAGGTCCTGCAGCTACATATATATTCCTTAACCCACGAAGGTTTACCGCCCAGGCAATTTCCGAATAAGCCGGACAGCTGGTTAATTGCGTAGGGAACGGATAGCTTAATGCCGCATCAAGCGTGAATTTTTGCGAGAAGGCATCGTTACAAAATACAAGTGAGAAGAGACAGCTTAAAAAGTATAATTTTTTCATAAAAACACCTGATACACTAAACACAATCATACCTAATTTCCATTCAAAATTTGCTTAATATGTAAAAATTTATTGTAATTTTTTTAATACATAATCAATATAATTTCGATTATTGAATAATATTTTCAATAATAGTAGCACAACGGCAGCAAATTTTCGATAAAAATAAAATACTACCTAAAAACATAAGTATAATTGGTGAATTTTTATCGTAAAAATTGCTTTAACAATAATTTTATCAAAATAAAGCAACTAACATTAACAATGAATATAAAAACTACCACTTTTAAGAAATATTAAATCGAATTTTAAACTATTTATTACATTTTAATCCACCTTATGAAGAAAATTTTTACGTTAATCATTTTATCATTACTATTATTCGGGGCCGGGAATGCCATCGCTCAAAATGGGCCGGTTAGCGGTAAGGTACTGGATGCCGGGGATGGTACAGCGATTCCTGGAGTTACCATATCCCTTAAAGGCGCTACTTCCGCCACAAGTACAGATGTTAAAGGCATTTATCAACTAAAGAACGTGCCTGTTAACGGTGTTTTGGTGTTCAGGTTTTTGGGGTATGTAACCCAGGAAATTCAAATCAATAACCGAACTACCATTGATGTTCAATTAGCAACCGACAGCAAAATGCTACAGGAAGTAACCGTGTCGACCGCATTGGGTATAGCCAGGCAATCCCGCGAATTAGGTTATTCTGCGCAGGGCGTAACCTCGCAGGAGCTCAATGAAAACCACCAGCCCAACGTTGTGAACGCGTTGCAGGGAAAAGTAGCCGGTGTAACCATATCAAGCATTGGCGGTGGCCCGGGCCAGGGTGCAAACATTAAGATCAGGGGTGTAAACTCTATTGATGTAGGTCTCGATAACCAGCCCCTGTTTGTTATTGATGGGGTACTGATGGATAACAGCACATCGACCCTGGGGGCCGGGGCCGGATATAACGTTCGGTCGGTAAGTAACCGGGCCTCAGATATTAACCCGGATGATATTGAAACCATGAACGTATTAAAAGGCGGCGCAGCTACAGCTCTGTACGGTTTGCGGGGGTCAAACGGCGTCATTGTCATTACAACCAAACGGGGTAAGGCCAATGGTGTACAGGTTAATTACTCCAGCACTTATGGTTTTGAGAATCCTGATAAACTACCGGCGGTTCAAAAAACCTATACAGCCGGTATTTTAGGGGTATATACGCCAATTGGTCTTGGTCCGGCATGGGGGCCTGCAGTACAGGAGGCTATAGCGATTGACCCAACCCACCCGGCCCAGCTTTATGATAACTATAAACAAGCTTATCAAACAGGTAAACAAAACCGTAATTCCCTTTCCGTTGCAGGAGGTAATGATATAGCGAGATTTTATTCATCGGTTTCTTATTTTGATCAAACCGGCATGCTTCCGTTTACCGATTATAAAAACTTTTCGGGCAAATTAAACACAGATATTAAAATCAGTCCAAAGTTTAAAACCAGCATTAACATGACCTTTACCAATTCGGGCGGCTATTCCTATGATGCTGACCGTTTTGGAGAAAGCCTGGCTTATTTTTCACCACGCTGGGATGTTAGTGATTATTTGAATCCTGACGGCACCCAGGTTTGGCGCGGAACCAACAATCCTATTTATGGTGCCGCTACAAACAGGTTTAAAGGTGATGTTAACCGGTTTATTGGAGGAATTAGTTATAGCTATACCCCAACCAGTTGGCTTGATTTTACCTATAGGGCGGGTTTGGATACTTACAATGACAACCGGGTTCGTTCCGCTCCGGGGCCCCAGGGAATACCGGGAGAACATTTATATGATAATGCAGACGGTTATGTAGGCGAGTATAATATTAAATTCCGTGCTATTACCTCCACATTTATAGCAACGTTTAACCATAAAATAACGCCTGATCTGCATGCGACCGTGCGCATAGGCCAGGATATTTATGATAGACGGGAAACCGATAAAGGTATATTAGGAACAAAGCTTGGTGTATATAACTTTTATGAATTGACTAATGCATCTGTTTTTACTGATATTAATGACACGTTAACACAATATCACCTGATGGGGCTTTTTGGGGAGGCTGATTTTGATTATAAGAATTACCTTTTTTTGTCCCTTACCTTGCGCAGGGACATCACATCAAGTTTAGCTAAAGAAAACCGGGGTTTTAATTATCCTTCGGCAAGTTTATCTTATGTATTTTCTGACCACTTAAAATTGCCTGGATTTATGAGCTTTGGCAAGCTTAGAGCTTCCTACGCACAATTGGGTAAAGATGCGCAGCCTTATGCGATTTCGAATGGATATGCTCCGTATACCAGCTTACCTACCGGAAATACAGGTTATACCAGAAGCGCTTCGTTAGGAAACCCTAACTTAAGACCCCAATTCACCAACACCTATGAAGGTGGTTTAGAAATGGGCTTTTTTAAAAATCGTGTAAGTTTTGACTTTACCTATTACTATTCACTAAGTAAAGATCAGATTATAAAAGCCGATGTATCGTCAACAACCGGCTATGTAAACACCTATATAAATGCCGGCACTATGCGTAATAAAGGCATTGAACTTATATTGAAGGGCACCCCAATTAAAGCAAGGGACTTCGCCTGGAATGCGAGCCTTAACTTCTCAGCTAATCGTAATAAGATACTAAGTCTGCCGGCAGGGCTTAATTCAATTACCTATGGTGGTAGCAGTGGCGGTTACTTAAATTCGCCGGCAACCATGAAGCTGATTGCCGGGCAATCCTATGGTAATATTTACGGTACCATTTGGCAACGTTATTACGGATCAGGCCAGGAAGATCCGGTAACTACCGACAAAAGCAAGCCGATGCTCATAGGTGCAAATGGTTTTCCGGTATTGGGAGCAGTGTCAGATCAAAAACTTTTAGGCAATTCGCAACCTAAATGGATTGGCGGTCTATCGAATACATTCACCTATAAAAGCCTTAGCTTAACTGCTTTATTTGATGGCAGATGGGGATTTCAGCGTTTTAACCGCTTAGATAACTTTTTCGCGGCATTTGGTATTGCCGATTATACAGCTAACCGCAGAGATTTTAAAGTATTCCCCGGCGTATTGGCCGATGGAACGCCTAACACCAAATCAGTTTGGTTAGGTCAGGGCGTTGGGCCCGATGGCGTAAATTACGGAGAAGGGTACTATCGTAATTATTATAGGGCAATTTCTGAGCCTTTTGTGGAAGATGCTTCCTGGATCCGTTTGCGAACCTTAACCCTGACCTATGCTTTGCCCGCAAAGTTCCTGCCCAAAAAGGTTATTCACAGTGTTGCTATTTCGGCTACCGGAAATAATCTTTGGTTACATACCAAGTATTATGGTTTAGACCCAGAATCAATTTCGGCGGATGCCGGGAGTAATGTTGATGGCTGGTCTGGGTTCACCTATCCCGCTGCCAGGCAAATTTTATTTACACTTAACGTAGGTTTTTAAAGAAGTAATCATGCAAAAGTTCTCCAAATATATTTTAATCATATTTTTTGCGGTAGAATCATTAACCTTCTCAGGTTGCAAAAAGTATTTTGACCTGGATAAAAACCCGAATCTGGCGAGCGATCCGGTGTTATCCTCGAGGCTTACCACCGCGACCTATAAAAGCGGTATGGATAGCTATAGTGTTGGCAGCATCGTTGCACCTTATGTGCAATATACAGCTAATCCATCAGTCGCTGCTGCAAGTGATACTTACCAGATACTGGATTTTTCAAGCACCTGGGATGCGTTGTACTATGCCATGGCTGATATTTATGATATGAAAACAAAAGCAACCGCTCAAAACTCAAGCGAGTATATAGGTGTAGCGGATGTACTTTTAGCCTATCATTTAGGTATGGTGAATGATTTATGGGGAAGTGCCCCATACACAGAAGCCTTCAAAGGCACCACGTTTACGCCTAAATATG
The DNA here is from genome assembly GCF_050433765.1 of Mucilaginibacter lappiensis. Lineage (GTDB taxonomy): Bacteria > Bacteroidota > Bacteroidia > Sphingobacteriales > Sphingobacteriaceae > Mucilaginibacter > Mucilaginibacter lappiensis_A. The sequence continues at coordinate 1,176,493 of NZ_JBNPWP010000001.1, forward strand.
ATGCCGACCAGGATCTGTACAAATCATGCACGGGCTTACTTGATGAGGCTATAACCCAGTTAACTAAAACAGACGCAACTATTAAGCTTTTAGCCACAAGCGACTTAATATATGTCGGCGATAGAACTAAATGGCTTAAAATGGCTTATGCTTTAAAGGCCAGGTTGCTGAACAAGATAAGTAAAACATCAACCTATGATGCAACCGCTGTTTTACAGGCGGTAAGTAATTCATTCACTTCCAATGCGGATGACGCGGGCATGGCTACTTTTCAGCTGCGTAATCCATGGGCAGGGGTAGCATTGAGCAACGCCAGCTTAAGTCTTGGCGGCTGGCTGTCTAACCAGTTGATAGATCAGTTAAACGGTACTACTTATGGTGTTTTTGATCCCCGTATCAGAAAAATTACGGATACAACAATAACCGGAAAATATATAGGTACTGTAAGTGGCGCAGGAAACAGGCCTCCTGGAAACAATACCGTTCATGATGAGTGTTACATTTCAGAAACCTCGACATGGACAGGTGATAAATCACCTGTTTTAATCATTACATATGCAGAAGTTAAATTTATCGAAGCCGAAGCTGCTTTCCGCGCCAACGATCGCGAAAGGGCCTATACCGCTTATTTGACAGGTATAAATGCCAATATGGATAAGTTACAAGTTCCTGCTTCGGATCCTGATCGTATTGCCTACTTAGCCAGCCCGGCTGTCTCTGTTGGTGTCCAGGGGTTAACTTTAGATTTAATTTTTAAAGAAAAATATATAGCTACTTATCTTAATCCGGAGGCCTGGAATGATGCCCGCAGGTTTGATTATAAATACAAAAACTTCAGCCTGCCGGTAAATGCAGTGTTATCTTCTTTTATTCGCCGTGTTGATTACACCGTAGGGGAGCGAAGCAAGAACGGGACTAATGTTCCAAAGATAGGCTCCCTTCTCGACAGGCTTTGGTGGGATAAATGATGCTATGATTCGTCTTACCCGCCCACTCACAACTATTGCGGAGCAGGTATATTATTTTAATTAACCTCAGAATTCCATGCTTTGATTTAATAAACCGTCTGCCAATAAATTGGCGGACGGTTTATTACCGTTTGTTTAGAAGTAAGCTTGTAATTTAAAATAAGTTCCGTAGCTTTTTCAAATGGCTCATCAATACCTGCTTTAATTCCCTTAATAGTAGGTTTTACCTCCACGCCTTTTACCAAATCTTTACTCTTTGATCATCGGGTTTGTAATTCTTATCGCCTGGTTGCAGGTTAAATGCACGGTAAAAAGGAGCAAAATTCATCAATGGACCGTTTACCCGCCACATGGCCGGCGAATGCGGATTAGTGTTCACGTACGTACGAAGGAACGCATCTCTTGTTTTTACCCTCCATATCCTGGCCACTGACAGAAAGAAACGTTGGTCTGGCGTAAACCCATCAATTTTTTCAGAACTCTTCCCTTGTTGCGTCATCTTAAATGCATCATACGCGATCGCAATGCCACCATTATCGGCGGTGTTTTCGCCCAATGTCAAGGCTCCCTTAATATGAACAGTATCCAAAACAGTGAACGAAGTATATAGGTCGGCTAATTGTTTTGTTTTCTCCCGGAATTTTTGATAATCTTCCTTTGTCCACCAGTTTTTGACGTTACCGTCCTTATCAAACTGTGCGCCCTGGTCATCAAAGGCGTGTGTCATCTCATGGCCGATCACCATGCCGATACCTCCGTAATTGATTGCATCATCTGCCGAAAAATCAAAATAAGAGAACTGCAAAATACCTGCAGGGAAAACAATCTCATTTTGGGATGGATTATAATACGCTGTAACCGTACCCGGCGTTGTACCCCATTCTGTTTTGTCAACCGGTCTGTTCAATTTTGCCAGCTGAAACTGGTAGTCGTTTTGGTTTAGCAAGAGCACATTTTCAAAGTATTCTGTTCTGTTGATTTGTACCTTATTGTAATCTCTCCACTTATCCGGATAACCTATTTTTTTTGTGATCGTATATAACTTTTCCTTTGCTTTTTGTTTAGTGCTGTCACTCATCCAATCAAGATGATTGATCCTATTTTCAAAAGATTTCTGGAGGTTGTTTACTAATATCAGCACACGTTTTTTTGAATCCTCGTTAAAATATCTTTTTACATACAGTTGCCCTAAAGCCTGCCCTAAATAGCTATCAACGCTTTCCGTCATGATTTGCCTGCGGGATTTTTGCGTGGCTTGCCCGGATAATACTTTATTAAATTCAAATGAGGCATCAACAAAAGGTTTACTGAGTGTTTCAGCATAGTTTTCGAGGGTGCCGGCCTTTAAATATACTTTCCAGTCATCGATGGTGACTGAACTTAACAACGTGTTCAACTTATCGTAATAAGCGGGTTGGGCCATATCGATCGAGTCGGTTGTTGCGCCTAAGCCCGCAAGCAAAGTCACCCAACCTATATTTGGTTGTGAGTTCCTGATAGAGGCAACAGCTATTTTATGGTAGTTTGCATTGACATCTCTTAGTTCAATATTTGATTTATGTGATGCAGCAATTTGTTTCTCGATTCCATAAGCTATAGCCGCATCCCTAATTGCGGCGGCACGGCTGCTGCCGGTTAATTCAAACAAGGTACGGACATATTCTTTATAGGCTTGTTGAATGTGCAGCGTAGGTGAATCGGTTTTAAAATAATAATCTCTATCGGGTAAACCGATACCTCCCTGGTAGACATGGGCAATATTTAAGCTGCTATTTTTGTTGTCGGGAGAAACTCCAAAGCTAATGATTGAACGATTACCCGATTTTAATTCCGTTCCTACAAATCTGAGTAACGATGGTACATTATTGATGGCATCAATACCTGTGAGTATTGGTTTAATAGGCTGATATCCGCGATGATTGATCGTTGCGATATCCATACCGGATGCGTAGAAGTCACCTATCTTTTGCTCAATGCTTCCCATCTTGTTATTAGTTCTTGAAACGCTATCCAGGATGTTTTGCAGCAGTTGTTTTTGCGGGATGTTCAGGAACGAGTAAGAGCCCACACCTGATTGATCGCTAGCAATTTTTGCGGTGTCGTCCCAGCGGCCATTAACGAAGCGAAAGAAATTATCACCGGGTTTTATTTGCGGGTTCAATCCGGCTACATCAACAAAACCTGTCTTTTGAGCATACGAATAGTTCCATATGCTGAAAAATACTGCCGTTAAACACAAGCAAAATAATTTTTTCATAAATTGAAGATTTGTTTAAAGATATTAAATTTTCATACTCCGCAAGAAAATGACAAAGGAAGAAAACTTGCCCGAAAATACAAACATCCCCGGCCATTCAGGATTACCCACTTTGAGCGGGAAAAATGAGGTCTGAATAACAGTAATAGCAACGAATGTAAAAGGTTGAATGATGTATACTAAGTAAACATGAGATACTTTTTATCCTTGGCATTGCAGCGTGTGCATAAGCGCCTAAATTTAAATCTCCGGAATACAAAAAGAGCTTCAATATTTCGACTTGTGGCCTCTGATTTAAAAGGTAGTCCGAGTCGGATTGTACTTTTTTTATTTCGACAAGAATGGAGGGTATTAGATACCACCATACTGGACAGATCGGTTAATTCCGGTTCTGTCCAGTTCTTTTTTACATCCAATCGTTTATTAATCAAAAAAATACACCTACAGTTTCATTGAGCCGATTAGTTCGATGTTCTCCCCACTTCGCCACATTTGATTTGATCATTTTGATACTAATAACCGTACTTTTACTGGTAATATGCTGAGACTAAGCAAAGGACAATATTGTAGTACAACCAATAAAATTTATCATGCTGACAATGTGCTTGCCGGCCTGACGAATTACCACAAGGATATGGGCACAAGTGCGCTACATTACCATGAGAACGCACACTTGAGTTTTGTTTTACGGGGGGAAATGCAAGTGAGGCGCCAAACGCTCTTGTCAGATAGAACGACGACTGAACATATTTCCTTTATGCATTCAGAAGAAGTACATCAAAATACGGTGCTTAGCCGGATGTGCAACAACGTCAATCTTGAACTGGAATCAGGTTTCTTTAACAAATATGGCCTAACGGAGGCAATTGTGGCTAACGGTATTCATAGAATTGGCTTTAGAGGCGAACTGTTAATGACGCGCCTGTTTAAAGAAATTTGTTTTTATGACGAATATTCTGAAGACAGTATCCACATGCTTTTGCTGGATGCCGCATCAGGTTGGCTGCGTAATTTAGATACTGTTCCTCCATGGCTGGCACAAGTAAGAGCGTTACTGCACGACAGCTGGCAGGAAAAAATAGGGATAGAAGAAATCGCTGCGACAGTTAACATCCACCCCGTTAATATCTCCCGTTATTTTGTTCGTTATTTTGGTACAACACTTGGAGAATACCGCCGTAGGATAAAAATTGAGCGGGCAATAGGCTTTATTGCTTATACCCATAAGCCGCTTGCGGAGGTGGCATACACTTGCGGTTTTTTTGACCAAAGCCATTTTATCCGCGCTTTCAAAGAGCAGACAGGGCTACTTCCAAAGGATCTGCGTGCCTGATGATGTTGTTATAATCGGCACTTACAAGATAGGTCCCCAGCGCGCTATATTTATACAATTTATTGAAATGTATAGTATTTACCTTAGTGTCCATGAAAGGTTTATTAGTTTTTACTTTTGCTCTTTTTGGTATGCTGAACGCTTGTTTTGCGCAAGATTTATCACCGGAGGCCATGCAACGCATCGACAGTGCATTTTCCGGATGGAAAACAGCTACCGGCCCGGGTTGCGCTGTTGCGATCACCCAAAATGATGCGGTTATCTACAGTAAAGGCTTCGGTCTGGCCAACCTGGAAGATGGTGTCCCTAATTCACAAGAAAGTGTGTACTACCTCGCCTCACTGGCAAAACAGTTCACAGGCTACGCCATTGCGTTATTGATCCGTGATAAAAAGGTTGACCCGGATGCTGATATCCACACTTACCTTACCTGGCTGCCAGGTTACGGCGCGAAGATATCCGTGATGAACCTGCTCCACCATACCAGCGGTTTGCGTGATGATTTTACGCTGCTGCCCTTTACCGGTTTTAACATGGATGGTTTATTGTCTCAGGATATGGCGCTTGGTATGATCAAAAAACAGCATACGCTTAACTTTAAACCGGGAGAAAAGTTCTCCTATTGCAATACCAATTATATCCTTTTATCTGAGATCGTCGCCAAAGTCAGTGGAAAACCATTCGCGGCTTTTGTGGACTCAGCGATCTTCCGCCCCCTGCAAATGACCAGCAGCCGCATCGTACCGGGCTCGGCTGAGATCATCAAAAAGCGGGCGGACTCCTATGCCGGTGACCAGGGCGGATACAGTAACGTCAACCACAATATTTACACCCAGGGCGATGGCGGCATGTTCAGTACGGCCGCTGATCTTGCCAAATGGATGCGCCATCTTTATCATCCTGCTTATAAAGATACCGCGATAATACACTTGCTCACTGCACCAGGCAGGCTAAATAATGGCCGAATGCTGGATTATGCGATGGGGATCATACCAGATCAATATTGGGGACAGCGGAGGCTTACACATAAAGGCGGCCTGGCCGGCTACAAAAACTTTATGGCTGTGTTTCCCGATGTAAAGACCGGTGTCATTATTTTAACGAATGGTGATGACGGCCCAAAGACGAACAGGGCTATGGATGCGATAGTCAGGATTTTGCTACCCCATCCGGCGGAAGGCATGACCGATGACCCAATAAGTAAGGCATCTGGCGCCCCAGTATACGCAGGCACTGTCCCGAAAGGGCTTGCAGGGGATTATATCGCCCAGAACGGATCAAGGATTAAAATTAGTGTAAAAAACGGACAGGTATATGCTGGTGATCTGGCACTGCTGGCTGTGGCCGATAGTTCTTTTCAACAAGCAGCCAACAGGCAGGTAAACTATCATTTCATAAAAGCAGGTACAACGCAAAAACTCGAACTGGAAAAACCGGGGCCGAATCCTGCAGAGCTTTATCGAAGGGTTCCTCCTGATGAAAAAACTATTTTAAAGGAATTTGTCGGTTCTTATACCTCCACAGAATTGGATTTTAATTTTACGATCTCGCTCAAAAACGGACGGCTCTGGCTGAGCAACAATCGGCATGGAAGTTTTGAATTGAGGCCTGTAGGCGCTGATGACCTTTTTACCGAACTATTCTTTTTTGACCACGTTGTGGCAGTTAGAGATAGTAAAGGAACAATCACGGCCCTTGAGTTTGCCAGCGGCGACGCAGCAGGCTTGTTATTTAACAAAACAAAGTATGATTCCACCGAAAAGAAGTACGACAAGCGATGATGAACATCTGCTGGCCTGTTTTACTTTCGCTTAGCGAATCCGGTACAGGCTTTGTAATTTTAAAGGAGAAAGCTCAACGCCTGTTCCATTTTTCGCTGGATCTTTGATAGCGTTTTCAATAATTTGGCGCCGAATTCCGACTGTTCGGGCCGTAAAAAGCTGCAAATCGCCATTTAGTCACCCTAAACCCCAGCCATAACCGCCAACCAGGAATCAGATGGATCACAAATCCAATTATACGGTTTTGATATTTTATAACTAATATTGATGTATTTATCAGGATTAAACAATGAGCACCAACGAAGTTATCAAGCATTCGCGGCGGGTTTTTGGATTGCTGAAAAAGGACAATTTGAAACCGGGGCATAAACTGGGAGAAATATTGACAGAAATCGCGATTATCGTATTTGCGATATCGCTTTCGCTGGTTTTGGAAAGATGGCGGCAAAACCAGGATGACCAAAAGCTGGAAAAAAAATTCCTGGCCGGTTTAAAAACCGACCTGACCCATGACCTGGAGGAATTAAAAGGTTCATCTGCAAAATGCATTTCGATGAAAAATGCAGCAAAATACTTCCTCAGACCAGAGAACGGCATCGACTGGTCTTCGGACAGCACGAAATATTATTCCTATAAGTTGTTTCATAACGTTTATTTTTTCCCCAACACTAACCGGTATGAATCGCTGAAATCGTCCGGCAAGTTAGATGTAATAGAGGATGAAGCGCTGCAAAATACCATTATCGACCTGTACCAGACAAAAATTCCCGACCTGGGGCAGCAAATCAATTTCTTCAATCAATTTTTAAATACCCAGGTTAAAGACTATCTCATTCATAATTTTAAAAGGGACACGAACAACCAGGTGGTTCTTGACCGTTCGTTTTTTACGCAACCTGGGATCAAAAACATTTTATCTTTTTATACGGATTTGGATGATGTATTAAAAAGGGCCAACGCGAGTTTGGACGAAAGCGAGGTCGTTTTAAAAAAGATCGATAGCCTGTTAAAGAAATGAATGCGTGCTATGAAAAGAAAATATTAAGCTAATCCCGGCTATAAAATTCAAGGCCGTTAAACCGTTGTCCCGCTTTGCTCAGTTTTCAGGATCCATTGCACGACATCATCCAATGTTTGCCCGACATAAGCAGCGTGTGGTTTAGCCTTCCGATATTCCATTTCGTTTTCTGTGCAACCGGTTCTGACCAGGCAACCGTGGCCGCCCATGTTTTTCCCGGCCAGCACATCCCAGGAGGTATCGCCAATGGTATAAGACCCGGACAGATCAATGGCATAATCCTTTACGGCCTGCTCGTATAAAAATGGCTTGGGCTTTTTGCAGATGCAATCTTCTGCAAAACGGTGCGGGCAAATATAGGGTCCTTTGACATCCAGTTTCAATTTCCCGAAGAAAGCTGCAAACCAATCCCTGAATTCACGTTCAGTAAACCGTCCTTTGCCAATTCCGGACTGGATGGTCACAACCGGGCAAATGAAGTTTGCGGTCAGCAGTTTCGCCACAGCCAGGTCGATCCCCGGAATGAGTTCCATTTCCGCAAGTGATTCCTGCCGGAGTGGTAATACCAGCGTTCCGTTCAGATCTAAAAATACCGCTTTGTTCATCTGCATGCCTTCATAAAGTTAAGGAAGTCCGCTTGTTTTTTTATCTAACTTTAACAGAACCTGTTAGTTGCCGCCTGTTGCAGATTATATATTCCAAGGAAGAGTCAATTCATCAGACCCGGCACTGGGCAGCCTATTGTTCAATTACGCACAATAACCGTACGCATCCGTACAGTTAAAGGGCGATATTCCTGCTATAAATTACTGATTATAAGTTATTTATAATAATGGCATGAAATTTACATTAATGACCATAAAATAACTTACATATTCATTATGTTGAAAAGCTATTTTAAAATCGCGTGGCGTAATTTGATGAAGAACAAAATTTTTTCATTCATCAACATTTTTGGATTGACAATCGGCTTAACAAGCTTTTTGTTGATTGCTTTATATGTTTTTGACGAATTGACATACGATAGCTTTCATAAGCATGCAGGGAATACTTATAGGGTTATTGACCGGAAAACTACAGCTGAGGGAAAGCAAACAAAAATCCCTGCTGCGGGATACCAGGTTTCTGAAAAATCTAAGTCAGATTTCCCTGAAATAAAAGAAATAGTACGGCTTTTTGCCCTTGGAAGAACCAATATCTCGACTGTTGAGAATACCAATGTTTTTTATGAGGAACTCCGGACAAGCAGTCCGGGATTTTTCAGGATTTTTGATTTCGAATTATTGTACGGTGATCGCGCTACCGCATTGCGGGATCCCCATTCGGTAATCCTTACAGCGGAAATGGCACAAAAGCTGTTTCATACCACTGACGTATTGGGCAAGCTCATTAAATCTGACCGGGATATAACACCTTTTAAAATAACGGCAGTATTGAAAAACCTTCCATCCAATTCCCATCTCTCTTTTAAGCTTCTTTTTTCAGAATCAAGTATAAACAATGCGGCGTTCAGGAACTTTGTAAGTACGGACTGGAATTCCGATGGTTTTACCACTTATATACTGTTAAATGATAAAACGAACGCGCATAATGTGGAAACAAAAATTAACCGGCTTGCTGTTCAAAATCAAGATGCAGCGGTAAAATATCAAAGCCATTTTTTACTGCAACCGTTAAAAGACATTCACTTTTATTCGGCCGATATAGAAAATAATCCGGGTAAAACCGGGAACCTTACCTACATCTATACCTTTTCGATCATTGCATTGTTCGTGCTCCTGATTGCTTGTATCAATTACATGAATTTAACCACCGCGCTATTTACCAAAAGAACAAAGGAAATCGCTGTACGGAAGGTAACCGGAGCTTCACGAAAAAACCTGACTGCTCAATTTTTAACGGAAACTTTTTTAATAACCGCCATTGCTCTCCTCCTTGCCTTAGGGTTGACCAGGTTTTTATTGTCGTTTTGGTTTAACTCATTTACGGAAAAACAATTGACACTTGGGATTGGCACCGATTACCGCATATGGTTCGGTATTATGTTGATTGTTATTATAGCCGGATTATTATCGGGAGTTTATCCTGCCTTATTCCAGGCGCGTTTACAGCCTCTTTTACTGCTTAAAAGCAAGATCAATATTGGCAAGGGAAATCTTTCCATACGTCGCTCATTAGTTGTTTTCCAGTTCGTGCTTTCGATTATTATGATCGTGGTCATCACCATCGTTTACAGGCAGATGCAATATATAAATACCAAGGACATGGGGTTTAGGAAAGATCATTTATTGGTGGTAGATATCAACAGCGGCAAGGTAAGAGGGGCCGCAGAAACTATTAAATCAGAATTTGGAAAGTTGGCGCATGTAAAAGATGTATCGGTAAGCTCAAGGGTACCCGGTGAATGGAAAGATCTGCCCAAAGTGAAAGTAAAGAATGAAAATATACAGGCAGCGGATGGCAACGATATGTATTTTTTGGGTGTGGATGCACATTTTCTTAAAACCTATCAAATTACCTTAAATAAGGGAAGAAACTTTGCGGCAGGTAGTCTGGGTGATTCTGCTGCTGTACTGATCAACGAAACAGCTGCCAGGGAATTAGGTATAAAAAGCCCTTCAGAACAATTGATTAAAATCCCGCTGGATAAGCCATTTAATGCAAGGGTGATCGGTATTGTGAAAGATTTTAATTTTCAATCGCTTCACCAATCAGTGGCTCCTATAGTGCTGGGATTTCAGAATAACCCGGTTCAGAGCATTGACTATTTTACCGTAAGAGTCGCATCGGACAACATAGGCCAGACCATTGAAGAGATGAATACAGTTCTCCACAAGGTTGATCAAAACCATTTATTTGAATACCATTTCCTCGATAAACAATGGGACTTATTTTATCATGAGGATCATATCAGACAAACCATATTTCTAATCGTAGCCATTTTAACAGTGCTAATCGCCTGCCTTGGATTATTTGGTTTAGCGACCTATGCAGCAGAACAGCGCAGGAAGGAGATCGGCATACGTAAAGTATTAGGGGCCACGGTGACAGGTATCGTTGCCCTGTTTTCCACAGACTTTCTGAAACTGGTAGTAATAGCCATGGTCATTGCATCACCGATCGCCTGGTGGGCCATGCATAACTGGTTACAAAGTTTCGCCTACCGAATAGCTATCCAATGGTGGATGTTCGCATTGGCGGGAACAATTGCGGTTTTAATAGCCATGTTCACCATCAGTTTACAGGCTTTCCGTGCAGCACTGATGAACCCGGTAAAAAGTTTGAGAATGGATTGATAAGTCTGCCTTTGTAAATGGCATTAATTACAGACATACACTATAGTCGTGCCGTTGCATTTGATATTCATGAGCAAAACGAACCGGGGCAGCTAATGAATATCAATTATTTTTATTTACGGGCTTTGCCAGCCAGGTAGTCTTGTGCGTTCCCGTACCGCAAGGCGCCCGTTCGGCCGCTGTTTTACCAGGATCGCAGAACCAGATCCCTGCCCCTGCGATCCCTAGCCCTGTATGATCTTCTTTGTGAATAAATGAGCGACGGATTGACCTATGCATTGAACGATGCGGGACAGTGGTCCATCCTATTAAACCTGTAATGATGGCAACCGCGAACAAACGCTGCCAAAAAAAGATGTCTCTGGTATTTAGCTAAACGAATCCAGGATCGGGCCCGATTAAACGGAACGCTTAATGGCTCATCGTATATTTGCATTCAGTAAAAATTCGTTGTTTGCGGGACAATAATGATAGTTCATTCCCCAGTCTGTGTGGTTTGCAGCGACCTGCCCGATCGCGTCCATGATCAGATTCATTTCATTATCGGTCATCGTTGGGTGAATGGATAGCCTAACCCATCCGGGTTTACCCTGCGGGTTGCCGCAAAGTATAGCTCCTAATATCTCCTGAGAGTCGGTTAGGCTAACGTTCAACAGGTAATGACCGTATGTGCCCGCGCAGGAGCAGCCGCCCCGGGTCTGGATACCAAAGCGATCGTTTAAGAGCTTCACGACCAGGTTATAATGCGCCCCCCGGATGATAAAGGAGACGACACCAAGGCGATCCGTAACACTGCCCTCAAGAATCGTCGCGTTCTTTATTTTCTCAAAACGGTTAAAAAGAATGACCAGCAGTTCTTTTTCCCGCTTGCGCATGTTTCCGGTTCCCATCCTTTCTTTCAGCCGTATGCACATGGCGGCTTTGATACCCTGTAAAAAAGGCGGGGTTCCGCCGTCCTCGCGTTCTTCAATACAGGCGATGTAGGTATGTTGCTTCCAGGGGTTACTATAAGCGATAGTGCCGCCGCCGGGCTGATCCGGCACCTGGTTGCTGTACAGGATGCTGTTGAAGATCAATACGCCTGGTGTACCGGGCCCGCCCAGGAATTTATGCGGGGAAAAATAAATGGCGTCCAGCCGGGTGCTTTTTTCTTCAGGGTGCATGTCTATACGGACATAGGGCGCCGAACAGGCAAAATCCACAAAACACAGCCCGCCATGCTGATGAATGATGCCGGCAATCTCGTGATAAGGTGTCTCGATCCCGGTTACGTTGGAACATGCGGTAACTGCAGCTATTTTATGAACCCGGTGCCGGTATCGCTCTAAAAGCGCGCTAAAGCAATCCAGGTCTACATTGCCCCGTAAATCGCTACCGATGATCTCCACGGTAGCAATCGTCTCCAGCCAACTAATCTGATTACTGTGATGTTCCATATGGGTAACAAACACGACCGGCCGGAGCTGCTCCTTAACCTCCAGGCATGAGCCTCCCTTTTCCAGATAATCCTTTAACCGTTCGGGAACACGTAAGCCCAATATCCGCTGCAGTTTATTCACCGCTGCGGTCATACCGCTGCCGCAAAAGATCAGCACATCGTCACTTCCCGCGTTAACATGCTGTTTGATCGTTGCTTTGGCCTCCTGGTAAGCCTGCGACATCAGGGAGCCTGTAATGGTGGAACCCGTATGGGTATTGGCTACAAAAGGCAGGATCTCCCGTTGCAGGTACGCTTCAATGGGCTGGTAGGCCCGCCCGCTGGCTGTCCAGTCAGCATATAGTATCTTCCTGGGGCCATCGGGAGACGCAAAGGTTTGTTCGTTGCCGATGATATGATCCCGGAAATGGGCGAAATAAGTTTCCAGTGTGCTCAAGGTTGCCATCAGCCCGGGTCATTTACTTTTAGATGCCGTTTTTGCCGGCCCGAACAGCCCAAACATATCATATGGCTTTTCCCGGAAACTGGCGTTAAAGAGATGGGCGATCAGAAATATATAGCCGGCAAACACCAGCACAATCAGTAACTGCACTTTCGACGTTTTTTGTATCGGCTGTCTTGCTTTTGCGTCACACATCTCCCCCGGGCAATACCGGACTTTTTCTTTATAAACCGCAGCATAGACTTTACAGGCCAGGCAGATGCCAAATGCTGATTCGAAAAACAGGAAGATCATACACAACAGGCAGACGATCCCGGTGATCGGGCTGAAAGAATTAATGATGACCATAAATACCAGCATGGTGAAAGAAAGGATCACCCCTACGATCCAGGCAAACTTTTTTTGCCGGGCACCAACATACTCCGGCACCTGGTTGCGTACGATCAGCCGTCCAATGATCAGCGCCGGTGAGAAACGGGGACTTACGAACACCCGGATCAGGAAGTCGGTAAAGAAAAGGGTGACCGCGTATTTGGCCAGCACAAAATCACCAGTCAGTATAATGAGCAAATAGGAAGTAAAGATCACCAGGAAAAGGATGCCTGCCGCTGCCCTGATCTCCCGCTCGTTGAGTACCGGGATGTCGTAGCCCTCGACCTGTTCCCCGAATTGAATTACCTTCTTCATACCTTAATTTTTAATGAATGATTGTTTTTTCAAACAATATAATCATTAAAATAAAGCGTAGATCCCGCGGTCAACAGACGGCGCTAAGCAGTCAACAAACGGCGAATATACGTCAATGACAACATCCACAGAAATGCCTAATTTTACTTTTCAGGCATTATGAAAATAAACATCAGTAAACAACAGTTTAAGTTTTATATCCAGGTCACGCTGGGCTACCTGTTGTTTTGGCTGGTGGTCGATTCGGCCAATGAACCCGGTTCGTTCTGGCCCAGGTTTTTCAACAATACCTGGCTGGTGATTTACCTCGCTGTCGTCAACTTTATATTTTTTGAATACACCCTGTCCTTTTTAAGAAGGAAGCGGCCGGCCATCAGCAAAACACTGTGGTGGCTGTTGGTGGTGTTTGGCCTGCTGGCCTTATTTTCCTTTGGTTTATATGCCTGGCGGTTCTTTGGAATACAGCTGCATATTTATACGGCGCTGATCCAATTTGAGTCGGTAGAAAAAGGCACCGGTCATATCGTTCCGCATGGCTTATTGTCCGTTTTCTTTTTTGGCTTATTCAAGTACCGTTATAACCACCAGCAATTAAAATTGTCGGCCCAGCAACTGCGCCTGGAAAAACGCGAAGCCGAACTGAATTATTTACGGTCTCAGACCAACCCGCATTTCCTGTTCAACACCCTGAATAATATTTATGCACTCGCCAGGGATAAAAGCGATCTGGCCCCCGAATCGATCCTTCGCCTGTCCAGGATGCTGCGGTTTATGCTGTACGAAACGGGCGGTGATTTTATCGCCATCGAACACGAGGTCAGGATCGTTGGTGAATACCTGGAACTCGAAAAGTTGCGCTATGACGATTCGCTTAGGGTCAACTTTAATTACGATATTGAGGATATGAAACAGGCTATCCCCCCGCTCCTGCTCGTACCATTGGTAGAAAACGCTTTTAAGCACGGCGTTTCTGAAACCAGGGATAATCCGTCTGCCGATATTCATCTTTCGGTGAATCAGCGTCAGCTTGTTTTTTTGGTAAAAAACTCCACGGAAGAATCAACCGGGGAGCCTGTGGTGAGGGAGCACATCGGCCTTTCCAACCTGCGCCGTCAGCTGGAATTGCAGTATACCGACTATAGTTTAAACGTACACCAGGGTTTAGCGCAATTTACGGCGACCCTGAAGATTAACCTGGCCAGCCATGTCTGATATCAAATGCATTATCATTGAGGATGAGCCACTGGCGGTCAAAGTGCTTGCCGACTATATTGCGCAAGTGCCGTTCCTCGAACTAACCGGTACTTTTAAAGATGCACTGCGTGCAACAGAATATCTTCGGCATCACCAGCCGGACCTGATTTTTCTGGACATTCATCTGCCCAAACTGAAGGGTATGGCGTTCCTCAAAACGCTGGCGCAACCGCCGGCTGTCATTGTGACGACGGCTTATCACCAGTATGCTGTAGAAGGCTTTGAATTGAATGTTACAGACTACCTGCTGAAACCTTTTGCCTTCGAACGCTTCCTGCAGGCGGTGAATAAAATCAGAAGCCCTTTAGAACAGGCGAAAGAATACCTTTTCCTAAATGTGCAGCACAAAAAAGTGAAGATCTGGTTTTCGGAAATCCTCTACATCGAAAGCCAGCGTGAGTACATCAAGATTGTCACCGCTAAAAATTTTTATGTCACCAAAATGGGCACCCAGCAAATCGAATCCTTGCTTCCGCAGCGACTCTTTATGCGGGTGCACCGCTCGTTTATTGTGGCCTTGAATAAAATTGAATCATACGCGGCCGGGTTTCTGGAGATCGGTGGGATGTCGGTTCCTGTAGGGAGAGCTTATAAGGATAACGTTGAAAAATTAACCTAATTTCACGTAAGCCCGGCCTAAACATGCGGCGGGATAAGATAGCGGTACCGTTACAGGGAGATTTATCATTCGTTGATTGAAGTTCCTGCAAAACTCTTCGAAAGCCGCGCTCCTACGCTGAAGCTACACCGCAAGCGAAGCTCACTCTGAGCGAAGGCTCTTTACCGGGTTTAGTAACGCAGCCTTTATGGCCTGGAAACTTACTGTGGCAAAGGCTATAATAAGCGCTACCAGGGTAGCCAAGGCAAATATCCACCAGCTGATATCAATACGGTAAGCAAAGTTTTGCAGCCAGTTGTGCATGAAAAACCACGCCACGGGTGACGCAATTATCAATGATATGACCACCAGCAGAACAAAGTTTTTGGACAACAGCAGCACGATGCTCTGCGTAGAGGCGCCCAGTACTTTTCTTATGCCTATTTCCTTTTTCCTTCGCTCGGCAGTGTATGCGGCCAAACCAAACAAACCAAGACATCCCACAAACAGGGCCACACCGGTAAATATCCACATCAGCGATTTCAGCTTATCTTCTGTATAGTACATCTGCTCAAAACTTTCGTCCAAAAAATTGTACTCAATAGGATATTCGGGCGAAAATGTGTTCCATACCTTCCCAACACCCTGAAGCGTGTTCTCCATACCCGCCGTGTTTATTTTAACGGCTACCTTCCAGGCTGCGTCAGGGAATATCTGCAATACGGCAGTTTCAACTTTATCATACAGGCTTTTGTAATGAAAATCTTTTACGACACCGATCACCTCTCCCATTTTTAATGAATCGGGTTTGCTGGCGCCCCAGGGGTTCCATGCAAGCTTTTGCCCGATAGCTTTTTCGGGGGATCCGAACCCTAATTCCCTTACCGCGGTTTCATTGATGACGAATGCATGATCCTTATCTGTTTGCATGGCTTTATCGAACCCGCGCCCGGCAATAATTTTAAGATCCAACGTTTTTATATAATCATAGTCGACCATCAGTTGCGTGGCCGACTGCTGCGTCCATTTACCATTTTGCATGGATTTTATTTCGTCGCCTGCAACTGCATCACCGGGGAAGCCATAGCCGATAGAAACGGATGAAACACCAGGTACATGCAATAAACTATTTTTAAAAGTTTCCTGGTTTTTAGACATATTATCTCCGCGCATCGGAAAGAACATGATCTCATCCTTGTTAAATCCAAGGTCCTTGTGGTGCAAATACGATACTTGTTTAAAAACGACAATCGCGCTAATCATCAATAATATCGATAAAGTGAATTGTGTTATCACCAACGTATTCCTGAGCCGGCCCGCTCTTCCGGGCACGTCCGAACAGATACTGCCCTTTAATACTTTTACCGGTTTAAATGCCGACAAAACCAGCGCCGGGTAAAAGCCCGCAAAAACACCGGTAACCAGGCCGAGTAAAAGCAACAGGGCCAATATGCCAGGGTCTGTCATCAGGTTTATGGAGATATGCTTGCCTGTAAACTGGTTGAGCCAGGGCAGCAACATCTTCACCAGCATAGCCGAGAACACGATACTGATATAACTGAGTAAAACGGTTTCGCCAATAAATTGAAGCACAATTTGTTGCCGGGCCGCGCCAATGCTTTTGCGCACCCCCACTTCTTTTGCCCGTTGCATCGACTTTGCCGTAGCAAGGTTTACAAAATTTAAACAGGCAATAAGCAAGATGAAAATGGCAATGATGGTTAAAGCCCGCACATAGGTAATATTGCCGTGGCCGGGGATGTCGAATTTGAAATTAGCTGCGTATAAATGAATGTCAGCCAGGCGCTGAAAAACCGGCTTATTGCCGCCGTGTTTACTGTTCATAAACGGCGCCGACCGTTCTTTTACCAGCTTCTGAAATTTTGCCTGTAATGCGGGTACGTCTGTACCATTTTTTAATTTGGCATAATTATAGAACTGCTGCCAAACCCAGCTTTGCATACGCTGTGCCGGTAACTGGGCCGCCGAAATAGGGATGAGGTAATTAAACTGGAGGTGGAATTTGGCATTTTTTTGAAAAACCCCTTTCACCAGGAGAGGCTGCTGATCCAATGTTATCTGTTTACCAACCGGATCTTGTTTGCCAAAAAAACGTTCGGCCATTTCCTCCGATAATACGATGGATGAACGGTCGTCAAGTGATCCGACGGATACCCCATGCGTAAATGAGAGGGGGAATACGCTGAAAAATGTGGAATCGACTAAAAGGCCGCTCGATTCATAAAACTTGTGGTTCCCCGCCGCGAAAAGCCTTTTTACTTGCGGCAACGCCATTACCCGCGTCACCGCCTCAATCTCCGGGTACTCCTGCTTCAGTGTTGTCGCAAACACAGGCGGCGCAACTGCGCGGTCTGCTTCCTCGTTATTGTCGGTTTAATGGTTGTATATCCGGTACACGCTGTCGCCCCCCGGCATAAATTTATCATAGCTGTATTCATCCTGCACAAATAAGCCTATCAGCAGGCACGCAGCCATACCCAGCGTTAAACCTGCAATATTGATCAATGAAAAGCCCTTATACCGCGATACGTTTCTAAAAGCGACCTTTAAAAAGTTTTTGAACATGGCAATGGTGATTAGGTGTACGAATGATTTATTTTCCCAACAAATATGCCGCGCAGTTAAAGTATTTAAAATCAATACATTATATGCTTTTTACTTTAATAAACGTTCGAAAATGAACAGATGATGTACGTATACGATGTCGGCTACCTGAAAGAAGGCCACCCGAAAGCGTGGCCTTTGTTATTTTAATGCATTTTGGCTAACCACCTTTTTCATCAGGAAACGCTTTTTAAGCCATTCGCGAAGGGGCTCATCGTAAAACCTCAGGCTCACCCATGCTATGGCTATTGCAATAATTATCAATCCAAAGCCACCCAAAAGGCCCTGGGCCATTGGTACCTTATTATTGTTTACCCATGCAATATGCAGATACATCAGCGGATAATGGGTGATATAAAGCGGGTACGATATGGCCCCGAGAAATCTGCAAACCTTGATGGAACTTTTGCTGATTAAACTCCCTCCCGCACCAATAGCTACAATAAGCGGGAAAATAACGATGATAACAAATGATTCATATATACCGTTCATCCACAAATGCGTGACGCCCCCAATCCTGGGGACGGATAAAAAAACAATAATAAGTAAACTGCAAACTGCAAACGCTCCTTTAATATGTATCAGTTTGCGCATACGCATCAACAATACTCCCGCGAAAAACGGATAAAGCAAACGTGTAAAGCCAATATTAACCTGCGTTTTATCAATAGACCAGCCGCCAATAACGTCACCTTGCGGTCCCCATACTAAAAAATTAACGAGTAAACAGGCCGATAATATGACAAATATGGTAAGCATCGTTTTAGAGAAACGGCGAATCAGCACCGCATACAGAATATTGGCAATGTATTCGTACAAAAGCGACCATGCGGCGCCGTTCAATGGGTGCGTTTCCTGCCAGCCGCGGATATCCATTGAGGGAAGCAGCGGAATCATGGTAAAGCCAACCACCATCGCCACCAGCAGCTTCCAAACAGGCGTTGCAGCAACGAGCGGCATCGATGCCCCGGCCTGGAAGTAAAAAAGCAATGCGCCAATTATGGTGCCTACAATTACCATAGGCTGCAAACGGATAAGGCGGCGTTTGTAAAAATCCCACTGGGTCATTTTGCCCCAGCGGTCATCATATGCATAAGCTACCACAAAGCCCGATAATAAGAAAAAGAAATCGACCGCCAAATAGCCGTGATTAATTATCTGGTGAAAACGATCGCCGGAGTAAGTTTCAAATACATGAAATATAACTACCAAGATAGAGGCTACGCCACGTAATCCGTCGAGGATCTCATAATGGCTTTTTGATTTGAGATAAACTGTGGTTTGGGTCATTGCCCGGGTAAAATAAGTAAAAATTGAATAGGTTGTATTTTAATCGGATTGTTAACACAGTTATTACTACAATGAAAGATTTTCAAAATCCCTCAATTATCAATTAATCACAAAGGATATGAGAACAGTAAACACTTTCGGCCTGCAATTCCTGATCAGACCGGACAAATTAAAAGAGGGAAAGGTGCCTATTTACGCGCGCATTACCGTCAACAGGGAGATTATTCACCTCGGACTGAAGCAGTATATAGAGCCCCCTTCCTGGGATATCAGGCGGGGATTTGGCGAGTGCTACGGGGAATTGCAACTTAAAAAGCTGCCGATAACCGCGGAGGCTATAAAAAACACCTTTTTACGTACGGAAGAAGTCGAGCACACCTTAAGTCATCTTTTCGAGTACCACAATAAAACTGCGGTCCACCAGCTTTCCCCCAACACACTCAGTCATTATAAAACCTCACAGAAATATTTGAGATCGTTTCCATATTTGTCGCAGCGGCCGGTTTTATTGTCCCGTTCCGTCCAGCTATTTATATTCCTACCTTGAATTGCGGGTGCCCTATGATTTGGGCAGCGATACTTTGCAGGTCCTGTCCCGTAAAGGCGCCGACACCGTCAAAGTCAAAATGAGTTTTGCTGTAGATGGTGATCGTACCCAAAAGCCCATCCGCGGGAATGTCCACCGAACGAGCTTGTTCCCGGTCGATCCAGTCCTCCGCCCGGTCTACGGCGTATATTTTAAAGCTGTTCGCTTTTTCCTGCGGTTCGAATTTCAGTAAGTGCTGGCTTTGGCCAACGGGTATCTCAAAGCTTTTCATTGGCATGTTTATTAAGTGAATTGAAAACAGATGCAGGCCAGGAAGGTTTCAAAAATAAAAAAAACATGCAATCAGGCGCTTTGTAATTTAAACAAAATCAGCCCGGTCATATCGGCAATGCTGGGCCCGGAAGAAGCCAGACAGGCGGAAGAACTGAACACAAAACCCTGCCGCCGCAGCAAGATCGTGATCAAAGTGGTGTGATCGCTTTTAACAAGCGCTTGGTAAAGTTGGAAAAATCCAGAATAGTTTGGAGAATAATTCCTATGAATCAAACATTTAATAAGGAGCGCACTTATTATAGTTGGCGATATTGATGAAACATGGATATAATCACCCACCTGGCTTTAGGCGCTTGCTCCACCGAAGTTTTATTGACCAAAAAGCTGGGCAAAAAGGGCCTGATCTGGGGTGCATCGGCTCAGGTGTTGCCCGATATAGATACCCTTCCTGCCTTATTTTTACCTGCAGACCAATCCCTGCTGATCCATCGTGGTCTAACGCATTCCTTTCTATTTGCGTTGATTGCAGGAATATTTCTGGCATTCACGGTGCATAAAATCTATAACCAGGCAGGTTTATCGTATACCGCACTCCTCTTTTTCTTTTGCTTCCAGTTCACGCTTCATGACCTGATTGATACCTGTAACAGCTATGGCACAGGCCTTTTGGAGCCTTTCCGTCACCAGCGTTTTTCCATCAATTTGTTATATGTGGTCGATCCACTGCTTACGGCCGGATTGCTGGTTGGAAGCCTCGTCTTAATTTTTAAATGTACCTTGTATCCGCACCGAAAAAAATGGGCCTGGGCCATGCTCATCATTTCTGGCTGCTATACAGGCTTTGCAGCTATCAATAAAGTTTATGTTAACGGTAAGATCAATCATTCTTTTAAGTCACAGCAAATGAACCCAGCCGGCTATTTTACTACGCCGGCGCCATTCAATTGTATGCTGTGGTACCTTGTCGTGGCCGTCGATGGTGGTTATTATACGGGTTACAGTTCCGTATGGGATGATCCGCAGCAATCGGTCCGGTATGAAAAGCATCTTAAAAATGATTCCTTGAATGTTAAGATCGGGGATAAAAGAGTTCTACAGCATTTAATCACCTTTGCCGACCCGTATTATACCCTTTCACAAACTGGCAGTTCTCTGTATTTAAATGTGTTAAGATTTGGGCAGGTACAAGGCTGGCGGATGCCCAATGCCCCATTTGTGTTGAGCTATCCGCTAAATGCCAGTGGTAACCAAACGGTGTTATTACAGAAGGGCAGACTGGCTGGATGGAACAAAAGCTCCCTGGAAGCTTACATCAGACGGATAGCAGGCAATACACCATGAAGCATATGACTAAAAATAGCTATTATATTATAAACGGCATTACCCTCTACCGGATGATAGCCGTACCATTTCTTATTTATCTGGCAGTTACACATCAATTCAACACATTTAAATGGCTGCTTGCGCTCAGTTTTTTTACTGACGCCATAGATGGATATTTTGCACGCCGGTATAAAATTATAAGTGCATTTGGGGCGAGGATAGACTCTATTGCTGATGACTTAAATATTATTGCCGCTATAATTGGCATGTTCATTAAAAATTCCGAATTTCTTTTAATGGAGATCATACCAATTATAATTTTACTTGTACTTTATCTTTCGCAAAACACTTTGGCTTTCATCAAGTATCGCAGGATGACCAGTTATCATACCTATATAGCTAAAATTGCCGCGGTATTCCAGGGAATTTTCCTGATCACTTTTTTCTTTTTTTCGCCCTTTTATTGGTTGTTCTATCTCACCATTATCCTCACCGGAATAGATCTGATCGAAGAAATCCTATTGACCCTCCTGCTCTCCGATTACCGGACCAATGTAAAAGGCTTATACTGGCTAAAAAAAAGCGAAAATTAATGCCTGTGCAAACCACGCCCAACCAGGAAAAACAAACAGTACCATAAATTCTTTCGCTTTGGCATCAATCAATTCTTTGCGTTATAACCCGAATAACGCCCTATATCTGTTAAATTTAACTATTATCAAACCCTCTATAATAACGGTAAAATTCATTTTCATAGGTTTCCGGCAGTGGCATTGACGGATCATATTCCGGACTGTTCTTTACGGCGTTTACCGTGATATTGACATCAACCGAAGATTCTTCCCATTTCACCTTATTGATCTACTTGGGACTGATCAGGACTTTCTTTCCCGGAAACCAATGTCCTGTATCCACTACGAGGAAATGTACATTCCAGAATTGATCATCAACTATAAAGTCCGCTACGTCCCCTATTTCACCATTCGTAGCATGGATCCGGTAACCCGTAACTTCACTTGTACTCCGCAAGTGTGGATCAACCGGTTCTTTTTGGTCAGATGCCGCCAATATCCTTTCTTCAAACGGTATCCTTGATTCAGCCATACCCGAAAACCCATGCCGCCATAAAATCCAACGCCGACAGGACCATAATATGGCCAGCCATCAATGACTGTAAAGTTCAATTTCCTGCTGGCGGGAAATGGTTCTTTCTGTATCTATATCCGGACTGTTTTTAATTTGTTCTTTGGTAAGGTTTACCTGAAAAATTTTGCTTTCCCAGTCCGGTTCTTTTAGAGCCGTTGGGGATATAAGCACTTTAAGACCAAACAGCCAGCCGCCTGTTTTTACAATAAGGTAACGTATGGTCCAGGTTTCGTCATCAAAATAAAATTCATCCACTTTACCAAACTCACCATCGGTTGCACCCATACTGAAGCCAGCCAAATTTTTCACGTTACGTCTCATCATCCCTCCCTTTAATAGTCTGCATTTAATCTCCCTTTTATATACTTTTTATATGGATTCCCGCTTTAAAGCGATAATTATAGTTTATACCAGCCGGTTATCCAGTTTAAAAATAAAACCTGCAACAGCCGCAATAATTAATATAATCATCAATACCCAAAAGAAGATACCGATTGCCGCAACAGTTATTACCGCCGTTTCCTCTTCTTCCTGGATTTTTTCAGTAGTTGTGTTTTTTCTGATATTACCATTATTCCATTTGCAAGGGACAGGAGATGCAGGCGTCACGGCTGCGATCAACAGCGCGAATATAATCGCCGCAATCAAGCCAGGAGGCGCCCAATAATATCCCTATACGACAGGGCCTGCCGGCGCTGCCCACTCACCTGCGCTTAAGGAAACAAAAAACAACAGGAAGAAAAACGTCCAGAAGTTGCCCCAGGACTCATTTTTCATTTTACAGTAACTGGATGCAAGCATTAAATATTTTATATTTAATGGTCCACTCTTATTGCAAATAATTAATTGTCTTAATTTGCAGGTGGTTAAAGATTAATCATGAAAATACTGATCATAGAAGATGAAGTCCGCATCGCCACGCTGGTACAGCAAGGGTTGGAAGAACGGGGGTACCTCACCACTATCGCCTATGATGGTATAACCGGTAAAAAGCTGGCCCTTCAAAATGATTATGATCTGGTGATCAGTGATATTATTTTACCCGGCCTGAATGGGATCGAAGTATGTCGCGAAATCCGTCGGGGCAAGCCCGATCTGCCTGTTATCCTACTTACGGCGTTAGGAACGACCGATGACAAGGTAGAGGGCTTTGATGCCGGGGCTGATGACTATCTGGTAAAGCCGTTTGATTTTCGAGAGCTGCTGGTGCGTATTAGGGCAGTAACGAACCGTAAAAGCGGAAACCAGATGATGCAATCTAACATTTTAAAATACGCCGACCTGGAATTAAACAACCAAACCAAAACAGTTACCCGGTTGGGTAAAACTATAAGTCTTACCCCTAAAGAGCTGAAACTGTTGGAATATATGATGCAAAACAGCGAACGGGTTTTATCCAGGGCCGAAATTGCGGAAAAAGTATGGGATACCCATTTTGATACGGGAACAAACTTTATTGATGTCTATATCAATTACCTGCGAAAAAAAATCGACAAAGACTTTGGCAGTAAGCTCATCCACACTAAATCCGGTTTAGGGTTTATTTTTCAGGAGGAGTCATGACCATACGTAATAAACTCACTTTGCTGTTTACCTCCATCATCGCGGCCTTATTATTGGCCTTTGCATTGGTGGTCTATTTTTCCTTTTCTAAAAACAGAGAGAATGAGTATTACAGTTCGCTACGCCACACCGCCATTAATAAAGCGAACCTTTTGCTGGATGCCAAAGTGGCTCCTTCGGTCTTGCAGCTGATCTACCGGAACGCTGAAAACTCCTTGTTTAAGGAAGAAGTAGCCATTTATGATACCTCCTTTAATCTATTATATCATGATGCGGTGGATATCGACCAGGTAAAGGAAACCCGACGGATGATCGATGAGATTGTCCAAAAAAAGGAGATTCGGTTTTACCAGGGGGAGATGCAGGTTGTAGGTATTTTTTACCATCACCATGACCAGGATTATGTGATCACAGCGATAGCCAATGACCAGGGAGGCTATGTAAAACTTCGCAATCTGAAATATACCTTGATCATTTCGTTTTTTGTAGCGGTATTCCTGATCTATATAGCAGGTCATGTCTTTTCGAGCAAAGCTCTAAAACCAGTCTCTGATATGGTGGACAAGGTAGAGGAAATTACCGCTACCAATTTGGACCTGCGTATCGATACCGGAAAAGAAAAAGATGAGATCAGCGAACTGGCGGTTACTTTTAATGAAATGCTGGACCGTCTGGAAAAATCTTTTGACGCGCAAAAGGAGTTTGTATCCAATATTTCGCATGAACTGCGTACCCCGCTTACGGCAATGCTCACTGAATTGCAGGTTGCGGTAGAAAAAGAAAGGAGTAACGAATCCTATAAAGCATCCATACATCATGCGATCAGTGATGTGCAGAAACTGGTACGCCTATCCAATAGCCTGCTCGACCTGGCCAAAGCAAACTATGACCGCACAGAGATTTCCTTTAAAGAATTGCGTTTAGATGAAGTTATTCTAGATGCCCGAAGTGATGCCTTACATGACAGGCCAGGTTACAAGATCGATATCAGCTTTGAGCAGGAAATAGAGAATGATGATTTTATTTCTGTTTTAGGCAACGAATATTTGTTGCGGGTAGCCTTTAAAAACCTGATGGAAAATGGTTGCAAATTTTCCAACGCAAACGAAGCTACAGTATCTATCAATTACAGTAATGATAAAACTATTCTACGTTTCATCGATCAGGGTTTAGGTATAAATGAAACCGAACTCCCGCACATCTTTGAATCGTTTTACCGGGGTGCCAACAAACAGTTTGCCGGTGGCAATGGGATTGGATTATCATTAACCAAAAAGATCATCGAATTGCATAAAGGGTCAATAGGCGTCAGTTCCATGATTGACGAAGGCACTGTGTTTACTATTGAACTATCCCATGTTTAGTGAATCCGCTCTAATGAATTTCTAATTTTTTTCTAATAGTCCTCTAACGGTCCTTGCTAAAACGGGCATCTACCTTTGCACCGTAAATAATCGCTGTCTCAGGCAGTAACTATGTATTGATTAAAAGCAAGGTCGTTATGAAAAAAAATCTGTTCTTCCCTATAGGGTTTACTGGCTGTATACTCATCATGGCAGCCTGCCATCAACCGGAAGCCGCTAAAGAAACAAGCGATTATACTTTATCCGGCGATACGATCCAGGTAACACCAAACTCCAAACTGGCGGACAAGTTAAAAAAAGACGTGGTTAAAGAGCAATCTTACCGTTTACAGTTGTTAACAGCGGGTACGGTAAAAGCCATCCCGACCCAATATGCGGAGATTGCGCCGCCATTTTCAGGCCGGATCACCAAATCCTATTTAAAACTGGGGATGCGTACCACCCCGGAAACACCTTTGTTTGAGGTCAGCTCCCCCGATTTTATCACCGCGCAAAAGATCTTTTTCCAGGAGAAATTGCAGCTGCAGCTGGCAGAAAAAACCCTGAAGAGGCAACAGGACCTAACAGCGCATGGTGTGGGTACGCAAAAAGATATGGAAGAAGCCAAGAGCGCTTATGAAGTAGAAAAAAAGGAATATGAAAACGCGGTGATCGGTATTAAAATATTTAAGGCCGATCCTGATCATCTGGTTCTGGGCCAGCCACTGGTGGTGCGTTCGCCCATTGCCGGGCAGGTGATCGAAAACAATGTGGTGCTTGGCCAATTCATCAAAAATGATGCGACCAGCGTGGCAACTGTAGCCGAGCTATCCAAAGTTTGGGTAGCGGGGCAGATCAAGGAAAAAGACATCCGCTTTATTCATGAGCTGGATGAATGTTCTATCCAGATCGCTGCCTTACCGGAAAAACAGGTCAAAGGGAAAGTTTATCATGTAAATGACATGGTGGATGAAGACACGCGCAGTGTACAGGTACTGATCGAGTGTAACAATGCCGACCGGACCCTAAAGCCGGGAATGTATGTTACCGTAGATTTTGACAATGCCCCTTCCCAGGTTATCCTGATCCCGACGACCGCCGTACTGCAAATGAACGATGAGAGCTTTGTATTTACAGAACCGGCACCGGGAAAATATGTAAAGCGGAAAATTGAAACAGCGAATACCGATCACGACCAGGTGGTCATTAAATCAGGCTTAAAACCAGGCGACCGGATCCTGACCTCTGGTGGCTTTTACCTGCTGGATGCCAAATAAAAATATAGCCATCATGAAGAAACTTATTTTTACAGCTATAAACAAACGCTGGCTTTTCGCAGCATTGTTCATCCTGCTGGCCATATTTGGCTATTATTCCTGGACACAGCTATCCGTAGAGGCCTACCCTGATATTGCCGATGTGACCTCGCAGGTAGTGACACAGGTACCCGGCCTTGCTGCCGAAGAGGTGGAGCAACAGATCACCATTCCCGTAGAAAGGGCCTTGAACGGGATGCCGGGCATGCACGTAATGCGCAGCAAAAGTACGTTCGGGCTTTCTATCATCACTATCGTTTTTGAAGATGGTATTGAGGATTACTGGGCAAGGCAACGCATTACCGAACGCCTGAGCGACGTAACCCTGCCTTATGGCGCGCAGCCCGGATTAGACCCGCTAACCTCACCCATTGGTGAGATCTATCGTTATATCATCGAAAGCAAAAATCATGATCTGCGGGAGATCACCGACCTGCAAACCTGGACGATTATTCCGCGCATCAAGCAAGTGGCAGGTGTTGCCGATGTGACTAACTTTGGCGGTATCACCACGCAATACCAGTTAGAAGTTGATCCAGGTAAGCTGGAACAATACAAACTGTCCCTTACCGATATACAAACTGCTATCAATAACAACAATGCCAACGCAGGTGGCAGTGTACTTACACGTGGCGACCTGGGTTATGTAGTACGGGGCATCGGCCTGGTAAAAACATTGGAGGGCTTGGGTAACGTTGTTGTTAAGTCGGTAAACGGCGTACCTGTTTTTTTAAAGGATGTAGGTACTTTGAAATACGGCAACCTGGAACGCAAAGGCATTTTAGGTTATACCGACCGTAAAGTAAATTACAGCGAAGGCGATGAAGGCATCGTATTGCTATTAAAGGGCGAAAACCCATCAAAAGTATTAGAGGGCATCCATGCCGCTGTGGAAGACCTGAATAAAAATGTATTACCCGAAGGTGTAAGGATTAGGCCATACATAGACCGGACCAGCCTGGTTGATACCACCTTGCATACCGTATCGCATACGCTGCTGGAGGGCATGACCCTGGTTATTATTGTGCTGATCGTTTTTCTGGGTAACTGGCGCGGCGCACTGATCGTAGCCATCACCATTCCGCTGGCTTTATTGGTTGCTTTTATACTGATGCACTTTACCCATATCCCGGCCAACCTGCTTTCGCTGGGCGCTATTGACTTTGGGATCATTGTAGATGGTGCCATTGTGATGATGGAAACCATTTTGAAAAAGCGGGAAGAAAGCCCTACGGAAGAATTGCACGAAGCTACCATTGGGCAAAGGGCATTGGCCGTTGCCAAACCTATTTTATTCTCCACGGTGATCATCATTACCGCTTACCTGCCCCTGTTCTCTTTTGAAAGGGTAGAAAAGAAACTGTTTACCCCAATGGCTTTCACGGTGGGTTTTGCCTTGCTGGGGGCATTGGCGGTTGCGCTGTTGCTAATACCGGGTCTGGCTTATGCAGTTTATAAAAAGCCCAGGAAACTGTTCCATAATAAATGGCTTGAAAAATTAACCACCGCCTATTTTGAAGGCGGTAAAAAGGTGATGAAAAAACCACAGCAGGTTTTCATCCCTTTGGCCATTGCCTTAATTGGCGCAGTAGTACTTTCCATCACCGTAGGTAAAGATTTTTTACCCCCTTTGGATGAAGGCTCCATCTGGTTACAGGTGCAACTTCCTCCTGGCGTATCCTTACAGAAATCAAAAGAAATGAGTGATACCCTGCGGCAGCATACCATGAAGTACAGTGAAGTAACCTATATGATGGTGCAGGCCGGGCGTAATGATGACGGTACCGATCCCTGGACGGCCTCGCACTTTGAATGCAGCATTGGCATCAAACCTTACAGCGAATGGAAGAACGGCAGGACAAAAGCCGACCTGATTAACGACCTGGCCAAAGAATATGCAACCATGCCAGGCTATACTGTCGGGTTCAGCCAGCCCATGATCGATGGTGTAATGGATAAAATTGCAGGCGCGCATAGTGAACTGGTGGTAAAAATATACGGGGAAGATTTTAAGGAAACACGCCGTATTGCAGAAAATGTAATGACCACGATCAAGAGCATCAAAGGCGCTGCCGATGTGGCCATTGACCAGGAACCTCCATTACCCCAATTGCAGATCAGTGTTGACCGCGATGCGGTGGCCCGTTACGGCCTGAACGTAAGCGATGTATCTGAACTGATCGAAGTAGCCATTGGCGGCAAAGCCATATCGCAGGTATTTTCTGGCAATAAAGTTTATGACGTAATCTGCCGTTATAATGAAGAAAGCCGCAACACGCCCGAAAAAATTGCCAACCTGATGCTCACCTCGCAAACAGGGGCAAAAATTCCTTTATCGCAAATTGCAACCGTAAAAACCGCTACAGGCGAAAGCACCATTACAAGGGAATTGAACAAGCGTCATTTGACCGTTAAACTCAATTTACGCGGCAATGATCTGACGGCGTTTTTAAACGAAGCACAGAGCAAAATTGAAAGTAACATCAAGTATGATCACGACAAATACACGATCAAATGGGGCGGGCAGTTTGAAAACCAGAACCGGGCATATGCTAAGCTGATGGTGATTGTGCCGCTGGCATTGGCCATCATGTTTTTACTGCTCTATGGTGCATTCGGCAAATTCCGTCAGGCGGGATTGATCTTATCCATTGTGCCCCTGGCTTTATTTGGCGGTATGCTGGCATTGAACATCAGGGATATGACATTGAATGTGTCTTCGGCCGTAGGTTTCATTGCCTTGTTTGGTGTAGCCATACAGAATGGTGTGATACTGATCTCGCACATCAACGACCTGCGGAAAAAAGGATACGATTTACTAAAAGCTGTTGTGGAAGGAGCTGAAGACCGTTTTCGTCCGGTGTTGATGACGGCTACGGTTGCAGCATTGGGTTTGTTGCCTGCATCGCTGGCAACAGGCATCGGGTCTGATGTGCAAAGGCCATTGGCTACAGTAATTGTATACGGATTGTTTGTAGCAACAGCCATTACCCTGTTTGTGCTGCCTGCCTTGTATTACATGCTGGAAAGCAAATGGGGAAAGGATGATTTTAAACCGGCAGAGCCTGAGAAATAAGCTATAAAGACATGAAAACTAAGAATTTCAATATCATATACCTGCTGTTATTCATCGTAGTGATGAATAATACAAAAGCATTGGCGCAGCAAAGCGCTGATACCTCTTTTGTAAAGATCAAACTGCCGCTTACTACTTTTTTAAGTCTGGTGGGAAAACAGAACCTGGATTATCAGGCTCAAAAATACAATGTAAGTATTGCCGAAGCCGGAATAGAATCCGCGAAAGTATTTCCCGATCCGGAACTGTCCTTCGGGGCATTTGATAATCAGAATGCCAGTAAGAAACTGGGTTACGGGTATAACGCCGGCCTGAGCACCACGTTGGAATTGGGCGGAAAAAGAAGGTCAAGAGTGGATCTGGCTAAAAGCCAGGTGGAACTAAACAAGGCTATGCTGGAAGATTACTTCCGTAACCTGCGGGCCGATGCATCCCTGGCTTATTATGCCGCCATACAAAACTTTTATATTTTCCAGGTTCAGAAAAATTCCTGGGAGAATATGGATAAGCTGGCCAAAGCCGACTCCATCCGTTTTAAATTGGGTGCTATTACAGAAACCGATGCCCGTCAATCCAAACTGGAAGCCGGTACCTTAAAGAATACCCTATACCAAAATGAGGCCGACTGGAAAACAGCCCTGATACAACTAAACTTATTAACCGGAAAGGCGCATGCCGATACATTATTTATGCCATCTGGCGGTTTTGATAAACAGGACCGGGATTTTTCATTAGGTAACCTGATTGCCAACGCACAGAATAACCGGGCTGATCTGGTGGTGGCTTTAAACACCAAGACTGCTGCTGAAAAAAGCTTGCAATTAGTGAAAGCTAACCGGACAATTGACCTCGGCATTAACCTCGGGGGTACTTACAATGCAGCGGCTACCAATGAAATAGCGCCAACCCCGGCTTATCGTAGTTTGAACGCCGGACTGTCTATCCCTCTGAAATTCTCCAATCACTATAAAGGAGATATTAAAGCCGCACAGTATACTATTAAACAGTCGGCGGTACAATATGATCAGGTGTTGCTGCAAATTCAAACGGAAGTAATGCAGGCCTGGATGAACTACAAAGCCGCGCAGCAACAGGCCACGCAGTTTAAGAATGGTTTACTCACCGAAGCGCAAAAAGTACTGGACGGTAAAACCTACAGCTACAAGCGCGGTGAAACCTCGCTGCTGGAAGTGTTGAATGCGCAGCGTACCTATAATGATGTGCAGCAGAATTACTACCAGGCTTTATTTAATTACGCATCGGCCCTGATTACGCTGGAGCGCTCAGCAGGCATCTGGGATTTACAATAATCAATTGAATCATGAAAAAGAAATTTTACTTAATCTGCTTATCGCTGGTTTTCCTGACCATGTTTTATTCCTGTGAAAAGGATCCCAGCGGTAATGGCAGTCTAATTATTACGGTTTATTACGGTGTATTATCATAACCAGTATGATGACATCCTCACTGCGAATAGCGGTGGTGTTGCTACCTTCAGTAACCTGACACCGGGAAGATATTATATAAAGACCATTGGATATACAAACCAAACAACAGTACAGGGAGATAGTACTGCTACTGTGGTACGCCGCTATAGGGGAGATAATATATCTAACTTTACTATCAATGTACAATAAAGATTACTACAATTAAAAGTGTTAAAGGGGATCTTGTTTAAAGTAAGGTTCCCTTTAACATAATTGCCGCGATACTGAAATAAATCACTAAACCGGTCACATCCACCAGGGTAGCTACAAATGGAGCTGATGAGGTAGCGGGGTCCAGTTTTAATCGTTTGAGTAACATCGGGATCATGGAACCGCTTAATGTCCCCCATAATACAATGCCTATCAGTGAGAAAAAGATGGTAATAGCCATTAATATCCAGTGCTCACCATAATTATACCAATGCAAATACTGCCAAACGGTAATTCTCAGAAAACCGATAGCACCCAATATTGCGCCCAGGCATACACCGGAAAGTATTTCGCGCCGCATTACATACCACCAATCTTTTACGTTTAGTTCTTTTACCGCCATAGCCCTGATGATAAGCGTAGCAGCCTGTGAACCACTATTTCCCCCGCTGGAAATAACCAATGGTACAAACAAAGCCAGTACTACCGCTTTGGCGATTTCTACTTCAAAATAACCCATCGCGGTAGCTGTAAGCATCTCGCTTAAAAATAGTATAATGAGCCATCCCGCACGCTTTTTAATGAGTGAGAAAATTGGTGTATGCACGTAAGGATACTCCAGTGATTCCACACCCCCAAATTTTTGCATTTCACGAGTACTGCGTTGCTCGGCCACATCCATCACATCGTCTACCGTTACCACACCAAGTAGCAGGTTATCCGTATTAGTTACCGGCAGCACAGTGCGGTCATACTCCTTGAATTTATGGATAGCCTCCTCTGTACTTTCGTCAATATTCAGTTGTAAGCAAACATGATCCATGATATCGCGGATCAGCTTGGTCGGTTCATTTAATACCAGCCTGCGTACAGGTACGTCGTCCAGCAGCTTCCCGTTTTCATCAACTACGTAGATCACATTGGCTGTCACACTATCGGTATGGTTTTTACGTAAATGTTCATTGGCTTCGGCGATAGTCATGCTTTCGGTTATGGTAGCAAAATCCGTATTAACCAACCTCGCTATACTTTGTTTAGGATAACCCAGCATATCCAGGGTCGCCTTTTTGTTTTCGTCATTGAGGTATTCCAGATATTTGGAACGTTCAAGGGCTTTTAGTGAAATAAAAAAGGAATAACGGTCGTCTGAGTTAAGCTTATCCAAAAGGTCGGCTGCTTGTTTTTCTGGCAGATGCTGAATAATTTTAGCCTGTAAAAAATGACCGGCAAAAGGAAAAATGATCATCTTCTTTTTTTCGGAAAAGCCCTCAAAAGAGTTTAGAGCAATGTCAACTGGCAGCGACTTTAAAATTTTGGCAACATCGGAAGGGTGAATTTCTGTTTCTGTCCCCTTATAGAAAAGTGATTTCAGATCGCCATTGATTATTTTATCCTTTATTTCCTTTAAATCCATACCGTAACTTTTAAATGCATACTTATGGGTTTGAAATTAAAACATTTGTGATGAATATAGGATGAAGTTTAACGATATATTACCTAAAGTTTTAAAGCGATTTTCAGCATATAATTTATTGTGGTGAATATTTTAAAAAGCAGTAAATTTCCATAAGAGTTTGAAAAAAATACCCTAATTTTATAAATGGCATTTTTTGAAACCGTTACAAAAACAGCATTTTAATATTTTAAACAACGATTTTTTATGGATTTTTTTAAGAAAAAACTCTGCCAAAACTCTGCCAGAAAATCCCCAATATAAAGATTTAGGGCGGGCTGATTCGTTAATATACAACATATTGAAATCAATGAAAGGAAAATTGAAGTTTTGCAATTACTTTCAATAATATTGCAATTTCATCAAAAAATGTATTCCTCTATTTATTGCCTGAGAACATTAGAAGCTCGGGCTATCTTAAGAAAAATCCGGGGATTGAGTTTTATAATTTCCTATTTATGAATTGTTAGTGCGGAATTCGCAACCACATTCATTCGGTTTAAGGCCTTTATTTTTCACTATATTGACCCTCAAAAATATTTGCATAAAAACCTGTGATTATAGACAAACTATTTTCAAGTTTCGATAATTATCTGCCACTTAATACAGCGGAAAAGCACGACCTGGCGGGGCGGGTCATTCAGCGGAAGATTAAGCGGAGGCAATTCATATTGCAGGAAAATGATGTTTGCAGGCATTATACCTTTGTGGCTGAAGGTTGTTTCAAAAAGTTCCAGGTGGATGATAAGGGCACAGAACATAACCTGCAGTTTGCTGCCGAGGGCGACTGGCTTATGGAGATCGTTAGCTTTTATTTCGAAAAGCCAAGCCGTGTTTATATTGAAGCCATGGAACCATCGGTTATATTCCAGATCTCCAAGTCTGATCTTTATCATCTGTATGATAATAATCCCAAGTTCGACAGAAATTTCAGGGTTATTGTAGAAAACCGTTTAGTTGAAACAGAGAACAGGGTTTTACAGGCGATCAGTTCAACGGCCGAGGAACGCTACCTGGCCTTCATGAAGCAATACCCACACTTGCTGTCAAGGCTTCCAAATACACAAATTGCCTCATACTTAGGGATTACCCCTGAGTTCTTGAGTAAAGTTCGTAAAGATCTCCTCAAAAAATAGGCGTTATCCTTAATCTACCTTAACGGTATTTCTTAAGTTACCTTATGTGTTGTTTGAACTATTAGCGACCATCTTTGTCTCGTCATCAATTAATAAAAAAAATGAACGAGATTGAAAAAACCTATGTGTTTATTCCTGGCGGATGGCACGGTGGCTGGGTTTATGACCCGATAACTGAAAGGCTGGAACAGTTAGGAAAAAAGTGTATTTCATTAACCTTACCGGGTCTTGAAACACAATCCGGGATACTAAACAGGATCATAAATTTAGATACGCATATCCAGTTCGTCATAGATGTCTTCTTAAAAGAAAACCTCACTGATGTGATCTTATGCGGGCATAGCTATGCCGGGCTGGTGATCACAGGTGTTGCAGATAAAATTCCGGAAAGGATACATGCATTGGTTTATATTGATGCCTACATTCCCAAAGATGGAGATTCCTGCTGGAGTCTGACGAGTGAAGTATACCGACAACGTTTTGTAGCCGGAGCCGGCGATGATGGTTTTGCTGTAGCAGACCGGCCCGGGGTAGACAATCGAAGAAGACCGCATCCGCTGGCAACATTCATGCAAAGTTTACATTTGAAAGGGGATTATGAACGAGTTCTTAACCGTACATTCATTTATCTCAGTGGTTGGGAACAGTCTCCCTTTTTCAAACAATATGAGAACTTAAAAAATTCTCCTGATTGGCATGTCGAAGCAATACATTGCGGGCACAATGTGATGAAGGAGCATCCGGATAAATTGGTTGATATCTTATACAGACTGGAAGATAAATATAGTCAGATCTTAAAAAACGGCTGCTTACAATAGGACATCGCGAAAATCGGAACCAGCATCATCATTTGAAAAATCAGAAGATGGTCACCTGTATCTACAAAAGTCGGCATTATTAGCTCACAAGTGACTGCTGGTTAATTTCCGGCGAAGAAGCAGGCTTATCGTTAAAATAGGTTAGATTGATGGATTCTAAAAGTTTGCCGATCCGAAAACCATAAATGTATGGCACCTTAATATCGTTACTGCCAGGGGTCAATAATGCTACCAGCCGACCTTCGAAATCGAAAACAGGTGCGCCACTGCAACCTTTTTTAAGCTTATACGCTACCGTGATGTTATCATTGGCAATAAAGGCTATTTTAGGAAAAAATCCGGACGGGTGTCGGCAGAATTGAAGAAATAAGTTATTGCTGATACTTGCGCGTAATCCGGTTCCCGTCAAACAGCATATATAAACCATAAGTGGCTGTAGCTATAGCCACGCCAATTCCTAAAAAGCCCAGAAAAAAGCCGGGGGCGTAACGTGGGTTGTTCATCAGCCAGATGCTGATCAGCGCACAAAGGATGGTCCACGTCGCAATATAATAGTCGATCGTGCGGTTAAATATTTTAGCCATGGGGTAAAAATGCAGGCCGATGATCAGGGCCATCGCGGGTAGTATAAATTGCTGGTAGCCCGTCATAAATAACAGACCAGCGATTACGGGTATCGCCGTAAACTCGGCACCGAAAATGATGCCATAACGTCTTAACATAGCCTTTGCCATTGCTTTATCTGCTGCCTTGGTAAACTTCGGAAACCTCCGGGCAGTAATGAACAGTTTTATCCCGTAGCAAACAAATGTGGCACTTAGGGATGCGAAGAAGACCAACATCAGGTAGTGGTCCCGGCCGGCCAGGCCTCCCTGGGCAATGCCTGTCCACATCATGGTGAATAATGCCATCAGCAGCAGACTGCCGCCGATGGACTGAAGGGTGATACGGGGGATGGTAGCTGAATTCGTTGTCATAGCTTTGGGATTTTATAATTTAAAAATTGTTTTTCATTAAAAATAATGGCGCATGTACGAAATCATACCACCTTCCTGATTATGTTCAGAAATCCTCATAGGGAAACGAATAGGGAACCAAAGGTTTCCTGGGCAATAGCTCCGGCCTGATGCTGGCCTGGTATACGAAAGACGCGACAATGATCGCAGCTTGTTTGAGATCATCCATTGCCAGGTGATCATAAGTATCCAGGTTGGTATGGTGCGTACGTGTTTCATAATCCAGCGGGTCCTGTATAAACTGGAAGCCGGGGATCCCCGCCCAGTCAAAAGCGATATGATCCGTCGAACCGGTATTCTTCATCGTTACCGTGGTGGCCCCAATATCATAAAAAGGTTTAAACCATTGCTCAAAAATCGGCTTGACCGCTGCATTATTCTGCGTATAAATCCCACGGATCTTGCCAGTTCCATTGTCCAGATTGAAGTAAGCCGAAACGCCGGACTGCTCCGGCTTTATCTGGAGCGTCGTTCCATCCCTGAAATGATTTTTAACATAGCCATATGATCCCAATACACCTTGTTCTTCACCTCCCCATAAGGCGATACGTATGGTGCGTTTGGGTTTCAGGTGCAGCGAGTCCAGCAAGCGCATGGCCTCCATCATCACCACGCAGCCCGCCGCATTATCCGTAGCGCCGGTAGCCGCCTCCCAGGAATCCAGATGTGCACCCAACATAACTACCTGTAATTTCAGTTTGGGATCTGTGCCGGAAATCTCGGCAATCACGTTATACCCTTTAGTATCCGCTGTTGAAAATTCGCCTTTGATGTTGACCTCCAGAGAAACCCGGACCCCGGATTCGATCAGCCGCTTCATCTTTTGCGCATCCTCAATACCTATGCTGACTTCGGGAAGCGTGTTATGAGATATTAGCTTAAAGCCATCATTAGATTGCGCCATGATATGGCCGTTGGCACTAAAACTGGTGGTATAAATTGCGCCTAATATCCCTACATCCTTTTTGATCTGGCTGATCCTTGCCAATGTTTTAAAAAGGGCAGGGAATGACCTGGTCAGCGAATCGGGTACCATAAAGGTGTCCCCCATATTGGCCAGTTCGGTATCCGAAAGCCTGCTTGTTACCGGGCCGGAGATATCTTTTTCACTCAATGGGGCGCCTGGGTTCAGGAGAAACTTCCCTTTAAGTAACGCCGCGTGTGTTTTAAGGTACACTGTATCTCTGGACTGCTTCCGAGTCAGTATGATCACGTCACCCCTTAGCGAGCCGTCAGTATTGGCGCCCCAGGGCTCGGGGTAGCCGGCGATCAGCTGGTTGTAAGGCGCTCTCATGCTGATACTGAAATCCCGGATCTCCCATTGTTTGCCGAACTCTCCCCATGGTTCCAGTCCGGCGTTCACAAGGCCCCATTTTTTCATCGTGGCGACCGCCCAGCGGCTTGCCCTTTGATAACCAGGCGAAGCGGTAAGCCGTGGTCCGGAAATATCTGTTAAATAATAGGCGATCTGCGGAATTTGCGAACTGGAAAGTTCGGCTTTTCTAATCCTGTTAAACACTGCAGTATCAACATCTTCCTGCTGAGCGTATGTTTTCAGGCAGGAAAGCATGACTATGGTTGCGGTTAGTTTATAAAAAAGTGATTTCATGTTTCAAATTTTAGTGCAATAAGCTGCGACTGCAAATTAAAAGATCCGGACAAACTGAAAATTGTACCGGATTAGCGTTCCCTGATCTTTTTGGCACCGGATGCTGATCAAAGTTTCTTTACCATGCGGACGGAGCAGTAGTGATGACCCGAGTTCCCCAGTGGGTGTGTGAGATAGGTGAAGCCCGTTTGCTCATAAACGAAAATAGCCGCATTTAGCTCGGGCATGGTTTCCAGGTACATATGCGTATAACCCGCCAGCTGAGCTGACGAAAAGCAAATGGTCAATAATTTTTTCCCGATCCCTTTTCCGCGTGCACCGGCATGCAGGTAAAGTTTAACCAGTTCACAATAGCCATCAGGAAGGCCCTCGGTGGGATAAATACCGGCACCGCCGATCAGTATATTGTTTTCTTCCGCTACCCAGTAACTGGAACCTTCCGCCGTGAAAACCTCTGAAAGTGAATCCAGTTCTTTGTCAAAAAAAGCGGTTCCTGGTTTATTGGCGTCAAATTCGGTTAATACCTGCCTGATCAGACCAGCTATAGTTTTGTTATTACGGGGCTCAATAGGCCTGATGGTTATAGTATCCATGGTGTGCTGTATTTTCAGCAAAAATCCGGAAAAGGCACCTTCAGAAAATAGTATGGGATTAGCGTATGGCGGAGCGGTTATATACGGCGGTATTGTTTGGGCCGCATTCCGGTAACCAGGGTAAAAGTTTTAATAAAATGAGCCTGATCTGTAAATCCGCACTGGTAGGCAACCTCAGTTAAAGAATACCGGTTTGACCTGATCAGTTTTAATGCGCTGTCAACTTTGATCCGGCGGATGTAATCACCCAGCGTACAACCAAAATATTTTGAAAAGTATTTAGAAAGCGTAACCGGATGGATATCTAACAACCCGGCGAATTCCACCAGCGACCAGGGATGATTCCATTGGTCATTTAAGACCTCTATGATCTTACGCGTCCAGTCCGGATAGTTATTCCGGGTAGTAACGGGGCTTGCCGTGATCAGTTCGACACAGAGCTGTTCCACCGAAATCCTGCTGTGCTGATCCTGCCAGTAATGCTCTTTAAGAATTCTTAACAATCCCATAGCGTTTACCTTTAACCTGTCAGAGAACATCTGCTCTTCCGCCGGCATGTCCAGCCCGTGTTCTTTGAAGAAACCGCCCTCCAGTTCAATGTTAAATATCCGGGTGCCTGGCCGGTATTGCAGGTTCTGATGGGAAATGCCCGGGTAATAATAAAGGCCGTCGCCTGGCTGTTGCCATCGGGAAACACCTCCTCTGATCTCTTTGCTACCGCCGGATAAGATATGCGAATAATGCGGGTTCTGGTGATAATGCCAGTCGGAGCCAAAGCCTTCGGGGAAAACCGTTTCAGTAGTCAGGATCCCGCCAAAAGACTGTTCCCTTATTTTAGTACCCACATAACAACCTTTTTCAAATTCAACCGGCTCTTTCATTCTTGATTCCGCAAATATATTTCAAAATTAAAACCCATAAAATTATCGCTTATTGCAGAATAAAACAATATTAACACGCCTGTTACTATACATTTCAGACATTTTGACCACCTCAGCAAAAACTATCTCTTACCCCCGTTTTTATACACCCGCATCGCAAAGACATAAGCTACGAGCATAATTCCGAACCACCAGGCGAGGGCAACCCATATGGTATGGCCTACCGGCTGGTTGGAAAGCAAGGCGCGGATGGTCTCCACGACTGGGGTTACCGGCTGATTTTCGGCAAAGGCGCGAACACCCGCCGGCATCGATCCGGTAGGCACAAACGCCGAGCTGATTAACGGCAGGAAGTGGATCGGGTAGGCAATCACACCTGCGCCATCCACCGAATTTGCAGACAATCCGGCAATCGCGGCGATCCATGTCAGGGCCAGTGTGAACAGCGCGAGTATACCGGCCACGGCAAGCCATGACAATACTCCTGCCGGTGAGCGGAAGCCCATTAAAAGCGCTACGAGAATAATGACGACAAGCGAGATGACGTTGGATAACAGCGAGGTCAGCACATGTCCCCATATCGCGGCCGAACGCGCGATCGGCATGGAATGGAAACGCTCGAATATGCCCCGTTGTTTATCTAAAAACAGCCGGTAAGACACATAGCCAACACCATTTGCAATGGCAATGAGCAATATGCCGGGCAACAGGTAATTCACATAGTTTGCTGTGCCGGTTTTTATGGCGCCGCCTAACACATAAACAAACAATAACATCATCGCTATCGGCATGATCGTAACGGTGATGATGGTGTCCAGGCTGCGAAGAATATGGCGCATGGAACGCCCGAGCATAACACTCATATCCATGAAAAAATAGTTCTTTATCTTTATTGTTTCCATTTTAATTTTCCTCCTTTTTGCCAATAATTGTAAGAAATATCTCTTCCAATGTCGGCTGTTTTTCAATGTATTCCACTTTTGCCGGTGGGAACAGCTTTTTTAACTCCGCGAGTGTGCCGCTAACGATAATCCTGCCCCCATGTAAAATGGCGATCCGATCGGCCAGCTGTTCAGCCTCGTCCAAATACTGCGTGGTCAGGAATACCGTTGTGCCGTTGCCGGCCAATTCTTTGACGATCTTCCAAACTTCCAGACGTGCCTCGGGGTCAAGTCCCGTGGTCGGCTCGTCGAGAAAAATAACCTGCGATTCTCCAACAAGGCTCATGGCGATGTCCAATCTGCGGCGCATACCGCCCGAATAGGTGGAAACCCCGCGGTCGGCGGCACCGGTCAGGCCAAAGCGGTTCAGCAGATCATCCGCCACCTGGCGCGGATTTTTGAGGTGCCGCAGCCTGGCGATTATGATCAGGTTTTCCCGCCCGGTCAATATCTCGTCTACGGCGGCAAATTGCCCGGTCAGGCTGATCGAAGCCCGCACATGGTCGGGTTTTGATATTACATCAAAGCCGTTTACATTAGCGGTTCCGCTATCCTGTTTGAGCAGTGTGGTGAGGATTTTGACAATCGTTGTTTTGCCCGCGCCGTTGGGGCCGAGCAGGGCGAAAATGCTGCCTGTTTTTACTTCAAAATCCACTCCAGTAAGCACAGGGACATTTTTATAGGATTTCTTTAATCCTTTTACCGAAATGGCTATTTCATTTGGTGACATATTTTTACCTCCTTATGCTGTTAACAATGTGATACCCGTTAAATTCGCTTTTCCGTTTTTCAAAAAAGCATAGCTCAAATTATCCGCTTTGCAGTCCATAAACTGGATCCGTTTTAATCTCCTGTTGTTTTTAAAGAAAGTGTTAATAAGGGTTGAATTTTGGAATGTCACCCGGGTAAATACGCAGTTTTCAAAGTAGCAGTCCTCCAATGTACCTTCGAAAACGATATCGGCCAGCTGTGAATCAATAAAGGAGCTGCGATTCCACACCGCATTTGCAATGGTATTATTCCCGAAGCCTCCGGATTTAAATACCATTCCGGTAAAATCGACGCCGGAGAAATCGCCGCTTTCGATATAGCTCCTTGAAAATTCAGTTTCTTTCAATGAACAGTTCTTAAATATATTTTTGGCTAAGTGGGAGTTCTGAAAGTGGCTGCTGCTGATATCAGAATTGGAGAAGTCACAGCTTTCCACATGATTACTTTTTAGCAGCAATCCCGACAGATCTGAACCGACAAACAGGCATCGCTGCATATTAGAGTATATAAATTTTTCATGCAGGTTTTTCAACCCGGAAAAGTCAGTGTCCACGAGGTTCTCACGTGACATATCCCAGCTAAGCTTTTTCTTTTGCGCTCCGGATGGCAATTCCGTTGATTGTTTTGTCAAAGGCTCAATCAATATAACTTCATCATCCGCGGATGGGAAGTTTTCTGAAAAATAGTTCAGGTCAACACCCAGAATTTCCGCAAGCCGGTTAAATGTAGTAATGTCCGGACTTGATTCTCCCCGTTCCCATTTCCCAACGGCCTGTGGGCTGATAAATAGAAACCCGGCAAGTTGCGCCTGAGACATATTGAGTTTCTTTCGCGCTTCAGCAATTTTATTGCCGATTATTTTTGTATTTAACATATTGCTATCTTTTATTTATTTTTTCGACAAGCAAAGATATACGGACTCATTTCCAGAAACCCTAAAAATGGGGACACGATTAGTTGTATTTACGCTACTTATAGTTGTTTGTTATTGAACAACCAATAGTTGTGTTTGCCGGAATTCAAATACGATCGATTGATCGACGGAACAGCGCCTTGGCGAAAAAGCATTGTGTGTACATTATGCCCGTTTCACCCAGCGAGCTAAGGGCATCGTTCACTTCCGAAGCATACCAAGCTTTGGTATCAATTATTATCAGTTTTTATCCGCTAACAACAATTGTAGATTGATAACCGTACAATCTATTAAATTCCCCGTTCGGTAAATAATATTTCTTTTCCAGGAAAAATTGCTGCGGATGATTACTATTGATCTTCTCTGTTTTTGTTTCCATCATCTTAGCCTTTAAAACTATAATCTAAAGATAATCTACTTTCCATAACTGTTTAATTTTGATATGCTCTTTCAAAATAAGGGACTTTTGTAGATTTTATTTTGTATTACCCTTGGGCTCATGCTGCTTTAAGTTTTAAAGGATATGGCCGGCCTGTATTACGGTTCACTGGGACACCGCGCCGGACTTTTATTTCGATTCGGTGAGCCAGATCCGGATGGACCGCTGGTCAAAAGGCAGGGTCATCTTGCTGGGTGACGCGGTCTTTTGCGCCTCCCCAATGTCAGGCATGGGCACCAGCATGGCCGTAATCGGGGCCTATATTTTGGCAGGGGAATTGAAACAGGCAAATGGCAATCATGCCATCGCTTTTCCTAAATACGAAACAGCCATGCGCCCGTTGGTTTCCGCCTGCCAGAAGCTGGCCTAAGGAGCCGAATGGTTTGTGCCGCAAACCCGGTTCAAACTTTGGATGAGCCAGCAGATCTGGAAGCTATTGCCGTATACGCCCTGGAAAAATATGATGATCGAAATGCCGCTGAAAGCAGCCAATTCCATCAGCTTGCCGGAATACGCCAGTTAGCCATCGTCTTTCCCAAAGCTACCTGCTGCGCTGCCGGTACCGAAGACCCTTCTACCCGGAGTACGGTGACGTCGGTCATCCCCAGGAACTTCAGAATATGCCTTAAATAAGGCTCTACAAAGTCAAAAGCTTTCATTTCGCCCCCGAAGTAAACCCCTTTCGAACTGATGGCCAAGTAGACTTTTTTATGATGGACCAGTCCTTCAGGTCCGTGTTCGCCAAACCGGATGGTGCGGCCGCCGCGGACAATTTGATCGATCCAGGCTTTTAAAGTGGAATGGATATGGAAATTATAAACCGGGACGCTGATCACGATAATATCGGTCTCCATGATTTCGCTGATGGCTTCCTCCGATGGCCGGATGTCGGTGGTCTGTCCGGCGGTCCGGTTTTCCGGGCGCTTAAAGAAGGCATCCAGATGGGCCTGATCTAAATGCGCGAAGGGCAGTTGGGTGAGGTCGTGTACTTTTACCGTACGATCGGGCGTTGCTGTTTGTAGTTTTTCAATAATGGCCCGGCCTAATCGGGTACTGAAGGAGGCTTCGCCGCGCGGGCTGGAAATAATGTGCAGAATGTTTTTCATAAGTTATCTTTTAAGGTGGTTATTTCGGTTAATTCCAGGGGCAGCAGCTTCTTGGTTTTCAGGCAGGTCAGCCCCACGATCACCAGGGTGAGCCCGCCGCCGAACAAGACGGCAGGAAATCCCAGTAGGCTAAAGCGGTGAAACCTGCCCTCATGACCAGAAACCTTTAACCCTGATCTGCCTGGATAAATAGCCCAGCGTTTTCAGTAAAGTGCGCAGCTGACTGACCAGCGTGTCGTTACCCGCCAGGTAAAAACTGGTATGTTCCGCGCAATAGCCTTGTGCCCCGACCCAATCCGACAACGCTCCGCGGCTGCCGACGACCTGCAGGCCGGAACCGAAATAGGCACGCAGCAAACCATGATGTTTCACTTCGGATAGCAGCACCGCAGCGCAGAAACGGCTGCGCGGTAAAGTCATTTGCTGCAGGGCCAGGAGGTGACCAAGGCTGCTCTCATCGCCCAAACCCACCACCAAATGCGTGGGGTCGGGCGCCTGACGGGTCGTGTCGGTCTTGAAGTACTGAATGGTATCGTTTCGTTCCAATCCCCTGGCCCACCTGCTTCCCGGCCCTTCGTGGGCTACATCCACCAAAATGCTGCAAGTATGCGTTTCGGCGTCCCAGCCAAACGGAGTATAATCCCGGTAGCAAAGATCGGCTACCCGCAGCTTGATATAAGGCACTTCGTTCCAGGCCTGCATATCGGCAAAGGGCAGGTGCAGGTCGACCTCGATGAGGGTCGCCGGCTCCCAGGGCCGCACGTCGAGGACACGGCCGGTCTTCAGTAGTTGCGGTTCAATGAACCTGCCGGCCTTTTTCTTAATATGATGTAAAATGGATGTTTCCATGTGGTCTGTTTTTAACAGTACAAAGAAACCCGCTTTTTAAGCGCGATAAAATAGCGGCTTCGGGGTAATGATAGGACTATTTGCGGTATTGCTCCCGGAAAGCGATAGCAGAGCCACCCGTTACTTTACGAAAGAAACGGGAAAAATAAGAATGATCGGCATAACCCAGCGTGTGGGCGATCTCCTTTACATTGAGCTGACTATAATATAATAAGCGTTTAGCCTCCATCATTACTTCCTGCTGTATCCAGTAGCTCACCGGGAACCCTGTTGTTTTTTTAAGGGCTTCGTTCAGGTACGATTCCGACACGTTGAGTTTGGCCGCATAGGCAGCCGGGCTTTTTACCGTCCGCACTTCCGCCACCAGCAGGTTTTTGAACCGGCTGGTCAATTCTGCGGGCCGCGATACTTTTAAACTGGCACCCGAAAGCCCATGGTAAGAGCCTGCCGCTATGGCAAGGAATGATTGCAGTAAAGCATGGATC
This sequence comes from Mucilaginibacter lappiensis, assembly GCF_050433765.1. Taxonomy (GTDB): domain Bacteria; phylum Bacteroidota; class Bacteroidia; order Sphingobacteriales; family Sphingobacteriaceae; genus Mucilaginibacter; species Mucilaginibacter lappiensis_A. The sequence continues at coordinate 1,220,714 of NZ_JBNPWP010000001.1, forward strand.
ACCGGTATATAAAACGGGTCGGTATCGTCCCCATCGCATTTTTTATGTAGCAATGCCAATAAATGATGGTATTGCTGCAGCTCGTCTGCGGTAAGCATACAAGGTTGCTGCAACTGCAGCCTGCTTTCAAAAACTTTGCGACATTCCGGTGGTATCAGCGCCGTATCAACCGCAATGAACCAGCCTTCGGCTGCCTCGTTGCGGATACGGTGGTGCACCTGCGTAGGCAGGATATAATAGAGCATATTTCCTGATAACACGATCTCATGGAAATCGATCATCAGCGAACCCGAACCGTTCTCCAGCACAAAAAAAATATAATGATCATCCCGGTGGGCGCCCAATGTTTCGGCTTTATCGGCCGACGGATCACCTTTTTTAAAGTACTGGAGCTGTAACCCCAGGCTGGTTCTGTCCTGTAATAAATGTACCGGAATGTCCTTCATCATCCAAAAGTAGTCAATTTGCGTTTACCTGCTCAGCTGCATTGCACAACCATCCTTTTGCCATCACCGCCTGCCCGTTCCCAGGCCGTTGCAATAGCCGATAAGGGTACTACCTCGGTATCGATAATCAGTTTACCTTCAACCGCCAGCCGGAATATTGCCGGAACTATTTCCGTAAAAAGGGAGGCCATCGCATCCTTACTCATACTACCACCGCCCGAGCCGTAAAGTTCCAGGCCGGTGCTCCGTAATACCACTCCCGGCAATTGTATCGTCGATCCTGCCATTTCGCCGATATGGATATAACGGGTGACTTAGTAACTAGGACATCGAAGTGGTCGCCTCCATGCAAACTCCTCCAGCCAAACACCTTCTGATGTAACGTCATTTTCGCTAAATGTCTAACATTATCTTCGCAAACGGACAGCTGTAAATAACATCTTTTGATGTCGCTTTTTTACATTTACTGTCATTATTCACAGGTCATCATACACTTTATTCAAATATGGTCATACACTTTGTTTCTTATTGATCACGCATTTATTATTTTGTGCGGTCTTGTCAGTAGATCATGAAAAACTATTCCATTCCTTTTAGCACTAATGGCCCCTATCCTGTTCGTGAAGGCAACCGGCTGTTGCCACTAATCGACGGCGAACCCGCATTCCGCCGGATATGTGAAGCCATCGAAGCGGCCGAAAACAGTGTCTGGGTTACGATCACTTTTCTGTGGGCCAGCTTTGAAATGCCGGATGGACGCGGCAGTGTCTTTGACGTTTTAGACCTGGCAGCCGTCCGGGGTGTTGATGTGCGGCTCATCTGTTGGCGGCCGGATGACGAGACATCCTGGCTACGGGATAACGCGTTCTGGGGAGCAGCGGAACATTTTGAGTTGTTGAACGGACGGCTGTCCGGTGTCAAGATCCGCTGGGACCGTGCGCAGCCCGGCTTTTGCCAGCACCAGAAAAGCTGGCTTGTGGATGGAACTGCCTTTGTCGGCGGTATCAACCTTAACCCGCATTCCGTCGTAATGCCCGGCCATTTGGGTGCAGGGCAAAATCATGATGTTTACGTTGAAATTCAGGGCCCTGCGGTGATCGACGTTCAGCACAATTTTGTACAACGCTGGAATGGAGCGAGTGAACGCCTGGAACGGGACGGCTGCTGGGGAAAGGGAAGCGAAACCGACCTCAGCTTCCCTGATCGCGTTCCGGGAGCATGCGGCCAGGTGACCATACAGCTGCAACGAACAATGCCGGGCGGCGAGCGCGCTAATTTTGAGCAGTACGTGGCGGCGATCAATGCCGCGGGCAGAACGGTCTATATGGAAAACCAGCACGTGGACGTGCCGGAGATCATCGATAGCCTGCATCGGGCGCTTCAGCGTGGTGTCACCATCGTATTACTGATGCCTGCCGCACCTAACAATGCCCTCAGGCCGCTTCGGAAATTCGGCAACTTTATATTAGCCGGCATCGCCGGTCTGTCAGCCGACGGCAGGCGTCAGCCGGTCCATGTACACGCTAAGGTGATGCTGATTGACGATGAGTGGGGTACGGCCGGTTCGTGTAATTTACATCATTTCTCGCTATTCGGGAACAGTGAATTGAATGCTGCCTTCTACGATCCTGCTACCGTCAGGGCTTTTCGTTCGAACTTGTTCCTGGAACACCTTGGTCTGGATACTTCAGATATGGATGACAGGACTGCGCTGCAACTATTCCGCAGGATCGCGAAGGAAAACCGCGTCCGGTCTGACGTCCATGATTACCAATGGCAGGGCATTGCTTATGATCAGCATTAAATCATTTCATGCTGATCAAAGCCACTTAGAGACAAATACCAACGCAAGTTTTTCTAACTATCAGGATGATTATCTATGAATAAAGTGTATGATGACCTGTGAATAATTACATTTACTGTAAATCATACAAGGTAAGTTTACAATTTTCACACAAGAAGAGTTTACGAAAAAATAGTCAGTACGAGTCTTACTACTCAAAAGCAATTTTGCGATACCTATTTCTAACTATTTCCTGTTATTAAAGCTTACGAGGAAATCAAGCCGGGTAATCAGGTTATGAAGATATCAACGGCCAGTATTCATTGCTGGAAATAACTTAATGATATGCGGTGGGGCTTGACGCCGGGTCAATTGATATATGGATATCCTATGCAGACGTTGCTTATCGGTTAGGCCAAGGCCACATCCATTCATTTCATTAGCCTGGCCTCTACCGGAATACGGTTTCTTTTTTTAAGATTAAAGTAAAATAAATGCGTTCCGTATCTCACCCCCGGGAACGCACCACATCGTGTTCAACTAAATCCCAGATCATGTATCTAAGTTCTTTAGAGCATCATTCCGATCGAAGGCTTTTCACCGGGTTGGTCAATGCCGCCTTGATGCTGTGATAACTAACGGTGAGTAGCGTAATGAAGATAGCGCCTGCTCCAGTCAGCGCAAATACCCACCAGGACAGTCCTGTACGATAGGTATAATGCTGCAGCCACTGGTGCATGAAATACCAGGAAACAGGGACGGCGATGAGCAATGCGATACCCACCAGGATAACAAAGTCCCTGGATAACGAACCCCAGATGCTCATCACCGATGCGCCCAGCACTTTCCGTATCCCGATCTCTTTGATACGCTGTTCTGCTACAAAAGATGCCACGCCGAATAATCCAAGGCAGGATATGAAGATAGCGAGTACGGCGAACACGGAGGCCAGCTTTCCGGTACGTTCTTCCGCTATGAACTTTTGCGCATATTCACTATCCGCGAACTTGTAATTAAACGGAGCATCCGGTGCGAATTTTTTAAAGACCGCTTCGATCCTGGCTAATGCTCCGGAGGCAGGCATACCGGAATTGAGTTTTAAATTGACCACATTGAATGACCGCTCCCGGTCATCCATTAAAAACACCACTGGCGTAATGGGGTCAAAAGGTGAGGTCATCACCATATCTTTGACGACACCCAATACTTTCCAGTCTTTTCCGTGCCATTTAATGGTTTCGTTCAATGGTTCTTTCAATCCCATCTGTTTGATGGCCGCTTCATTGAATAAAAAGCCTGATGAATCGCTCAGAAACTGCCTGGAAAAACTCCGGCCTTCTTTCATTTTCCAGCCCACAACGCTGCCGAAATCAGGGTCGACCAGCACCGTGCCGAATACCTCCTGGCGGTTAGGGTCTTTACCCTTCCAGCTCAGGTTATCTGCCGATGACCAGACGCCGGTTGCGGGATTGGAGGATGCCGATACGCCGGATACCGCGCCGGTCCTTAACAGTTCCTCACGGAAAGCGCTGTATCCCTTTATAGCGTTATAGGGGATAGATAACAGGTTGTCCCGGGTATAACCAACCGGCCTGTCCTTTGCAAATTCAATTTGCTTGAAAACTACGATAGTCCCGATGATTATGGTAACTGAAACAGCGAATTGAATGACCACCAATATTTTACGGGGGATGGCAGCCGCAGGGCCTGCTTTGAACGTGCCCTTTAATACTTTCACCGCATTAAAGGATGACAAATAGATCGCCGGGTAACTGCCTGCGGTCAGCGCGGTGAAAAGGCAAAAACACAAGCATATCAGCCAGACGAGCGGGTCAGTCCAGATCAGGTGCAGTTGCTTGCCCGAAACATCGTTAAAAAACGGCAAAGCCAGCCAGGCCAGCAGTACAGCGATCAGGAATGACACAGCAACGATCAAAAAGGATTCACTGAGGAATTGGGCAACCAACTGACCGCGCAATGAGCCGATAGCTTTGCGTATCCCCACTTCTTTGGCGCGTTTTTCACTCCGGGCCGTGCTCAGGTTCATAAAGTTGATGCAGGCCAGCAAAAGCACGAACAGGCCGATGATGCCGAAAAGCCATACGAACTGTAGCCGCCCTGCAATGGCAACGCCGTTTTTGAATTCATACAGGTGCCACTCGGGCATCGGGAATAGGAAGAGGGCGGGCCTGGCAGCATCTTTAGAATGCGCATACAGGATATTTTGAATTTTACGTGAAACCTGGTGCAGGTCGCTACCCTGATTTAGCAAGGCATATACCTGGAATGAACTGTCATACCAGTTATGCATATCTCCGCCATTTTGATACAGCAGACCTACAGGTGCTATAAAATTCACGTTGCTGAACTGCGTATTCTGGGGCAGGTCCCGGTATACCCCGGTTACCTGCACCAGGTAAGCATCGTTAAGCTTGATCGTTTTATTGATCGGGTCGGCCCCGCCAAATATGGCCCGGGCCATTGATTCGTTGATCAATACTGTTCCGGGTGTTTTAAAGGACGTTTCCGATCCTCTGATCATATTCAGGGTGATAATATCTGTCATGGCAGGTTCAGCATAACAGCCGGTCCTGGAAAAAGCATGGTTGTTATAGCTGATGTTCTGCTCGGTAGTAACGGTCGAGGCCACTTGCTTAAAGTCGCTGCCGTATTGATCCCGGAGTTCCGCTGATAATGGCAAAGGCAGCGAGGACTGCGTGAACTGGCCACCTCCGGCATTGACATTGGCTAAAACCTGTACAATGCGGTCATAATTCATATTGGACTTATCGTAGGAGACTTCGTCCCATATCCATAAACCGATCAGCATAGCCACAGCCATACCAACGGCAAGGCCGGCAATATTGATGAACGAAGAGGCTTTGTTCCTGGTCGTATTTCGCCAGGCGATCTTTAAATAATTCTTAAACATATGATTGCGGTTTATCCGGTTCGAAATTAACGCTGCGGGCCGGTAACCATATGTCAAATTATAAGATGGTAGTTGTTTTTTGTATGCTGCAGGCGTTTTCCCCGTCAGCTGTTTGAATGCGCGGTGAAAAGTGCTGAGCGAGTTAAAACCGGAATCATAAGCTATACCCTGCAAGGTGAGGTGATCAAAAGCCGGGTCCTGCATCTTGCGGGCTACATCGGCTACGCGGTACTCATTGACAAAGTCATTGAAGCTTTTTTTAAGCACGGTATTGATGATCGCGGACAATTCGTGGGTCGTCAGCCCAAGCTTTTCGGCCAGTGTGGTCAAACTGAGTTCCGGGTCTTTGTAATAAGCACCATTCTTCACCATTTGTTTAAGCCAGCTGGCTTTACGCTTAAATTCATCCGGAGATGGTAGTTTCAAAAAATAGGGTTCATCTGCTGGTGAATTAATTTCGGGCTTTAAGATCACCATTCCGGCCGTTCCTATCGCCGGGGCTGCCAAAAGGAGCCATAAAGGGTAAAATAACAGGTGTGATTGACCATTGTGGTATAAACATGCGATGATAGAAAGCGTTATCCACCATAGCCATAAAAAGGCGAAACCTGTCACCAAATTATTCAGCCACCGCAATTTCAGCCGGTAACGGTCGCCGCCTTTAAATTTCAACGCCAGGGAAAAGTCTTTGATCAGCTTGTGAGCGGCATACCAATAGCCGCAAACCGAAATAAATACCAGGGATGGGAACACCGTGTTCAGCCCCGGAAAGCGTGGCGTATAGAAAATACCAACGCCGGCTTCTACCAGCAAAGGGCAGAAATGCAGCAGGTCGCGGGAACGAAATTTATAGTCTGGCTTTGTTATGCTCCATACATAAAAATAGAGGAGCGGGCCTAAGGCCAGCGAGAATTGCGGTACTTCCAGACGAATGTCAGTGTTCAAAGCCCGGATCATCTCACTAGCGGTAATCATAAGGATCAGGCCAAGTATCCTGTTTGCAGCCTTGTTGCCCTTTGGGGTAAGTAACAACATCAGGCCGAACGCGAGCCCAACGGATATCGTTCCCAGGAAAGCCAGGTCATAAAGATTGATATGGAAGGTATGCGCTTTCAAGGTATTTACTCAAATCAATCATTGTTCCAAAATTATAAAAAATTGATAAACAGTTACATATATAATCTTGATTGAATCGACTGTAACAGATACGAACATGGGTATGTGCGGTTTTGGATTATAAAATCTTCTTGTGTGAGAAGTGTACTGCACCGAATCAAAAATTCCATGCACTTTTTACCGCCGATTATTCTGAAGATACCAATGCATTGCCACAAACAGATTTTGCAGGCTTATCAAAATCTTTAGCACCGGACGCGCCTGCTTTATATGATGCAAACGGCAATTTGAATTGGGAAAATGGAACATGACAAAATCCATTGGCTAATACTTTAATAAAAGCAACTGCTATTAGTGATAATATCAGAAGCAACAGGGTGCTCAGTTATACTATTATAAAAAGCTTAAATATTCAAAGCAAAACGCCTCACCATAACCATGAGGGGTTTTTATGCACGAGAGCGTGCTTAAACTTCTGTCACTGCGCCGGTCAATTTCTGCTCGTTCAGATCGCGGTGCATGCTACCCCAGTCTGCCATCGCGTTGAGCATGGGCTGCATCGTATGGCCCAATTCGGTAATCTCATATTCTACCCGTGGTGGTACTTCTGCATAGACAATCCGGCGTACGATGCCATCCTGCTCCAGTTCACGCAACTGGGCGACCAGCATCCTTTCGGAAATGCCTTCAATGGACTTTTTTAGTTCATTATAACGCATTGTCCCATAGACCAGGCGGCACAAAATGGCAGGTTTCCATCTGCCACCAATTACGCGTAATGCTACTGCCATGCCACAGGTATCAATGATGTGTTTTTTATTCAAAGCGTTGGTGGAATTCTCTTTTCTCATTACTTACTTTTTTGTTAGTACCTAACAATTTGTTGCTTGCTTGCAAAGATACAAAGCTGGCTGTAGGTTTGTATGATAATCTGAAACACAAATAAAAATCAAGATGAAAAAACTAGCAAATAAAACAGCTCTGGTAACCGGTGGCAGCCGTGGCATCGGTGCCGCGATCGTACGCCGTTTAGCTGCCGAAGGCGCAAACGTAGCGTTTACCTATGCCCGCTCTGCCGAAAAAGCTGAGGCTTTAGCCGCAGAGGTCAACGCAGCCGGCGGCGGCCGTGCTATCGCCATTGCAGCTGACAGCGCCCAGGCAGTTGATATTATAGGCGCCGTGAACAAAACCGTCACCGAGTTCGGTGGCCTTGATATTCTGGTGAACAATGCCGGGATCTACATTGGTAAAGATTTTCAGGAGCACACGATCGAAGAATATGACCAGGTGATGTCGGTGAATGTAAAGGCGGTATACGTAGCCGCGTTGGAAGCCGTGAAACACCTCCAGCCAGGCGGACGCATCATCACGATCGGCAGCAATATGGGTGACAATGCCATCGGGCCGCAAACCACCTTATATACCATGAGCAAATCAGCGCTGCAAGGCTTTACGCGCGGACTCGCCCGCGACCTGGGTCCGAAGGGGATCGCGGTAACACTAGTACAACCCGGCCCGACGGACACGGATATGAACCCGGCTGATACACCTTTCGCTGACTTTGCGCGCAGCCGGATGGCACTTGCCAATTATGGCACGGTTGAGGATATTGCCGGTCTGGTCGCATTTCTGGCCAGTCAGGAAGGCCGGCAGATCACCGGATCGTGGGTAACCATCGATGGTGGAATGAACGCCTGATCAGCAAAACTGACTGATCTCAAACAACAAAAAGCCGCCTCAAACTAACTGATGAGACGGCTTTTTGTTAGTTACTGAGCCCGTTACCCACGTCGATGGAAACCGCATGGCTGATGGCATCATTGTAACCGCTGTTCTGCGGAAAACACCAGGACTTTCAGGCCAGGCTGCACTTGCCTGGCCGCTGCGATCAGCGCCTCTCCTCCGCTGATCTTTTACTGGTTCCCGTCATCTTCAAAAGAAAGATCGGTGCGGTGGAGTTTTATACGACAGATGGATTTCACCCTGTTCATACAAAAAGAAGGCTGAAGCCAATGACCGAACTTATCTTGAATAAATATGCAAGGGGTAATGCTGTTTTGCGGGCCGGGAATAATTAGGATTTAATGATTTTGAATTGATGTCAATGTATAATACACGGATATCACCCCGCCCATAGAGAAGCTGCCAAGACGGCACCCCTGATCTCCAGTTCGTCGAGCACCGCTTTGATGTCCGCGGCAAAAACCTCGTAATTGTAGCTACCATAAGGTTTATCGGACCTGTCGAAGCCACGCAGCGTGATGCCGATCACACGGATGCCGCGCTCCACAAAATACTGGTACTGGTACTCATACATGGCGTTGTTCAGCGGCAAGCTATGGATCAAAACAAGTGGTTTGCCACCCCGATGTCGGTCACATACAGGTTCACATTCTCCGCCACAGTAATGAATTCTTTTCCTGCTGCCAAAGTTTTGTTGTTTGTGTTAGCTTGATCTTTCATAAATTTCAGATATAGGGTTAAGTTTTAAATTGATTAGGGTGAATCACATCGTACTTTCCGATACGCGCAGATCATTAATGTCCAGCAAATGTTCCGCTTTTCGTATCGCTTCGTCCGTGAACGTTCTTTCGTTCTTCATTTTGAATAATTCTTTGCGCTGATGGTCATGGATATCGGCCATACCTGCTGGAATTCTTCCCGTTCAGAGGCCCTGTTAGTGCATACATCAACCGAGTTCAGGTATTGCTGGTGCCCCTCTATCTCATGTTTAAGCTTTTCGGCATAAGCCTTTTCCGGCTTTGATCTCATCTGTGAAAAGCTGCACCTCGCCGTAAGCAAGGCCTTTAAAAACTACTGTTGTGCTTTCCATTATGCTGTAGTTTCGTTTTCGGCAACTTCATTCTGAATGGTCAATGCGCCGGAGGGGCATTGGGCGACTTGACCGATCAGTTCCTTGGTCGTCGCATTTTGCGGTCGTATTCAGGGGCGGGCCTTAGGGTTATAGACCTGAGGCAGTGTCCTGACACAGACGCCGGAATGAATACATGCTTTCGGGTTCCAGAGGATCGTTATTTCTCCGTTTGGATATTTGAGTGTTTCCATAGCGTGCTTTTTATAGATCAATGTTGAAACTTATAAAAAGGCACAGATAGCGACCGTGTGTCGCCTTCCGTGACAATTGATATAAGTTGACACGCAAATCTCTGCAACCGGGCTATAAAAGAAAGATGATATTTATCGCAAAAAGTAGTAGATAAAAGTCTACTTTCTGATCTGACAAAAAGAAAAAAAGCAGTTATTTCAGGTTATGCTGACGTTTGACACGGCTTAGCGTATCCTTATTGATGCCGAGATAGGATGCGATAATATGCTGCAGAAAACGTTCAATAAGTTCAGGATAGCATTCTAAAAGATCGGTATAACGCTTATCTGCCAGAGAACTTATAGCAGAGGTAAGACGACGGTTGTTGGCCATTATATTGCGCTCGTCGAGCTTAAGCCTCATTTCTCGATATGCAGGTACTTTTTCCTGCAACTCATTAACACCTTCCTTGGTAATATAAAGCAGTTCGCAATGCTCCCAGGCATCGATATGGTACCGGCTTGGCGTGAGATCCACAAAACTTTCGCGGTCACCCATCCACCAGTCTTCAACTTCCGGAATGTGACTCCATTTGTTGATTGGAAAAGCTTTGCCATGAGGTTCGTTCTTATAATAATTATCATATATTTCCTTCACTTTTTTGAACACATCTCCTCGCAGACTTAGCTGACTACAATGCCAACATGTTGTCAGGGATCCCGGAGCTCGTTGTCCCGGCACCGAATTGGCGGCAGATCAGCGCTTTGGAAAATCCGGACTGGCTTTCACTTCGTCGATCTGTTGGGTGTGCCGGTTGCTGTGCGCGGCTATCAGGAGGATAAACTGATAGCTGTCATAAGTCCCCACAGGTAATACCACCACATGGTTGCGTAGGTCGACCTCTGTATTTTTAACCAGGGTGATCAGTTTCTCACGGCCGACTTTGAAGGCGGCCAAAGCTTCGGGCACGGTCTGGTAAGGTGAATTGGCCGGTTCCAGCGCCGCAAAGGTTTTGGATTTATGAGTGCGGTCTTCCACGGCCTTGACCAGGTCATCATCGCTGAACTTTAGCTCCGCTCTTTTTTCGGGGTTAGCCGGTTGGGATAACGCCGGTTCCGCCATCGCCCAAAGTTCCTTTTCGGCCGCGGCGATATGTTTGATACATTCTGCCACACTCCATTTATCTGCCGCTGGTTTAAAGTTCAGTTCTGCTTCGCTTAAACCTTTCGCTGCAGCAAAAACACCGGCTTCAGTTTGTTGTAATAATTCAATCGCTATTGTGCGTTTTTGCGGTGTAAGCTGTTGTGCCTGGCCCTGATATATTGCCAAACTTAAAATTGCGCCGATTAGGATACTTTTCATTTTAAAATAAAGGGGTTAAAGTTTGAGATGTGTTGATGGCTGCAAGGGTTTGCTCCAGGTGCCGGTAAGCCGAGCGGTAAATCAGAACCGCCGTGCTGATCCTTTTCACACCGGCATTTCCCAAAGCTTCAACCGAAGCGAGGTTGGGATTACCCACGATATTAACCGGTAAGGAAACCGTTGAAGTGATCGTTTTTATTATCGACGGATCGCCGACGCCGGTAACAAAAAGCCCGTCCGCGCCAGCCTCCTGGTAAAGTTTCGCCCTGCGGATAACGGTTTCCATAGGTTCCGGCAGTTTTTGTAGAAAAGCATCGGTGCGGGCATTAATAAAAAGCTGCTGACCGGTTTTCACCAGGTAATTTTTTATACTTTCTAATTTCCTTAAATAAACCGCCTCTCCTTCGGCATCTTCTATGTTGACCCCTGCAATTCCGGTATCGAGCAGTTGCTGGATATGGTCGTTGATAACCGCCAGGTCATGGCTGTAACCTCTTTCAAAGTCTACGGACAGCGGTATATTTATAGCAGATTTTATTCGTTGAATGACATAAAGCAACTCTGTAAAAGGAATCTGCTCGCCATCGGCATAGCCAAGGGAATCAGCGATGGCGCCGCTTGAAGTGGCGACAGCAGGAAAGCCGCCAGCTTCAATCAGTTTAGCACTTTTAGCGTTCCATGCGTTCGCTAATAAGAACGGCGCAGGTTGATGATGCAGTTCGTAAAACGTTTCGTAATGATCCATGATCAAAGCTACCGCAATTGTCAAGCGTTGATAGGGTGTAATTTAGACATCTTTACGGGTTGATATGGACAATAAATACATTTATCTTTAGTCTATGAAACATTTGACTATCCTGGTGCCCGATGGAGAGAATAACCTCAGCAGTATTGTCGGCGCCTATAAAATATTCAGCCGGGCCAATGCTTACCGCAAGGAGGTGTTTAAGATCGAACTGGTCGGCGTTTCCAAAACGGTGGACTTTCATGGCGGTCTATTCAGCGCGCACCCGCATAAACAAATCTCGGAGATCAAAAGAACCGACCTGGTTATCATTCCTTCACTCAACCATAACTATCACCAAAGCACGGCCGTGAACACTGAACTTGTCGACTGGATAAGCAAGCAATACCGCGAAGGCGCAGCACTGGCCAGCATCTGTACCGGCGCTTTTTTGTTAGCGGAAGCAGGTTTACTGGATGGCAAAAGCTGTTCGACCCATTGGTCGGCGGAAGAAGATTTCCGGAAACGCTACCCAAAGGTCAACCTGCAAACCGACAAACTCATCACGGATGAACAGGGCATTTACACCAACGGGGGTGCCTATTCCTTTTTAAACCTTGTCCTTTATCTGGTGGAGAAATATTACGACCGGGAAACGGCGATCTATTGCGCCAAGGTGTTCCAGATAGAGATCGACCGGCACAACCAGTCGGATTTTATCATCTTCCAGGGTCAAAAAGCACACAGTGATGAGCTGATCAAAAAAGCGCAGGACTATATTGAGCACCGCCTCGATGAAAAGATCGCTACCGAAGACCTGGCCGCCAGTCTGGCTATCGGCCGGCGAAACTTTGACCGCCGCTTTATCAAAGCGACCGGCAATACCCCAACCGAATACGCCCAGCGCGTAAAGATCGAAGCGGCCAAAAAGGCTTTTGAAAACAGCCGCAAATCCATCAATGAGGTGATGTACGAAGTCGGCTATTCTGATCAAAAAGCATTCCGGGAAGTATTCCGGAAGATTACTGGACTCTCACCGCTTGAATACCGTAACCGCTATAATAAAGATGCCGCTTAAATACTTTAGCCATCACAAAAATGACGGTTACCGGTTGCCTGTTTGCGATTAGACAAACGAACTAAAGCGGCTGCGCCAGGCCGACCTGAAGAGGGCTCTGGGTAAAGTTAATGAACTGGCTGGGCTACCCGCGGTTTGTCGCACAGGGCGGCGACTTCGGTGCGATCGTTTCCATGCGTATCGCTTTGAATTACCCAGATAGTTTGATCGGCCTGCATTTGAATTATATCCCGTTCAATTACCGGCCCTATCTTTCCGATGGCGAAAAACTGACGGGCGACGAAATAGAAGCGCAACGAAAAACCGGACAGTTTTTCCTGGCGGAAGGCACTTACGCGCAATACAGGCAACTTAACCATTAACGCTTTCTTACGGATTGATGATTCGCCGGTCGGCTTATGTGCCTGGATACTGCAAATCTTCAAAAGTTTTTCCAATCCGGGACTGAACCCGGAGGAGCTTTTCAGCCGGGATGAGTTGCTCCCCAATGTCACCCTGTACTGGGTAACTGGGACGATCTATTCCTCGATGCAGTTATACCGGGAGACCACCAGGGAACCGCCGGACTTCGGCCCGGGTGACTTCGTCCGGACGCCCACCGGGATCGCGCATTACCCCTACCCGACCAGTTTTCCCGCCAGGAAATACGTGGAGCGGGGCTTTAACATCCGCTACTGGAAAGATATGCCGCTTGGCGGCCATTTTGCCGCCCTGGAGCAACCGGAGCTTTTCGCCACTGACCTGAAAGAATTCGTGTCCAGGCTTTTACCGGGAATTGCGCGGGTGTAACTGGGTATAAAATTATTTTCAAATAACCTACAAATAATTTTGTAGGTACAAAATTATTTGTAGGTTTGTATTATGAAAGTGAACGAACCGGGTGAAAATAAGAAAATAGAACCGACCAAGTCTGAACTCGAGATCCTGCAGGTATTATGGGAGCACGGTCCTTCACCTGTACGTTTTGTGATGCAGGAGATCAATAAAATCCGGGAGCTGAACTATACGGCAACGCTCAAGCTTATGCAGCTGATGGTGGATAAAGGTATCCTGAAAAGGGATGAAAACAAGATGCAGCATATCTATCATGTGGTGGAAGATGAGCAGCAAACAAAGGAACATTTACTGGATAAATTCCTGGATACCTTATATAAGGGTTCGCCGGCTAACCTGCTCATGCAACTGGCCGGGAATAAGAAAACCTCCAGGGAAGACTTGCAGAAAATGAAAGCACTGCTGGATGAATTGGAAAAAAAAGCTGATAATAAGAAAAAATAAATGCAGCAGTTCGTCCAACATATCTTACCGCAAAGTATTGCACAGGCCTTGTGCCGGACGCTGATACATTCCCTTTGGGAAGGTTTGTTGCTGGCCATACTGACCGGCCTGGTGATCCTGCTGACCAGGAAATCTAAAGCTGCACTGCGTTATCAATTGCTGACTGCGGTACTGCTGCTGCATACGGCCGTAGTCAGCCTCACACTGGTTTTGGAGTTGAATAATAACAGTGGCAAAGGTTTGGAATTAGGCTTAAATCCTAATGATGGGCCTGATTTCATTGCTGTATTAGTAGCACGATTTAACGACCTGCTGAAGCGTACCCATGAGCATGCGGGCGTAGTAACGGGCATCTGGCTGCTGCTGGTCGGCCTGCAGAATGCCAGGCTATTCTTTGGTCTATATACCCAAGAACGACTAAAAAGGGTGAGGGTAAAACCTGCCGGACGACACTGGCAGGAAAAAACGGACCGCCTGTGCCGGGCTCTGGGGATTAGGCAGGCGGTTTCCCTGCTGGAGTCGGCCATTATTAAAGTACCGCTGGTAATCGGCTATCTGAAATCGGTGGTGCTGGTTCCGGTAGGTTTGATTAACTCGCTGGAACCGGAGCAGGTGGAAGCTATCCTGCTGCATGAGCTGGCGCACATCCACCGGAAAGATTATATCGTCAATATCCTGCAAACCGTTTTGGAAACACTTTTCTTTTTTAACCCAGCGGTGCTTTGGCTCTCCTGGCTGATCCGTACGGAAAGAGAAAACTGCTGCGACGATGTGGTCATAGCCCATACCCACAACGAGGTCGGTTATATGCGTGCGCTGGTTCGTTTCGAGGAATACCGGAATAATTTGCCGCTGCATGCTATCGCCTTGACCGGTACAAGGGGCAATATGCTGGACCGCCTGGAACGGATATTAGCCGGGAAGAACCGTTCATTGGGCAAGCTGGAGCTGACCGTTCTTGGGTTCATCCTGATATTGAGTATAGTCTTCATTGCTGCCAGCCCCCGAAATACCGTCCGTTCCTTGCTCAAAACACCCGTCCCGGTGGTCAGCGGCTCCAACAGCAACAGCCTGGAAGCGAAGAAGAAGGCGGAAGCCGCCGAGCGAACGCGTCACAGGCAAGCCGGTCCTTAAGCCAAGGCACAACTACCTTATTTCTTAACCATTTTTTGCACACCAGCCGGTGTCCCTGGCCGGTTATTGCAGCAACATTTATAAAAATCAATCGCATGTTCAGGAATTATTTTCAAATTACCGCCCGGACCCTCCGGAAAAACATCGCTTTTTCGGTGATCAATATTGCAGGCCTCAGCATCGGCCTGGCCTGCTGCACCCTGATTTTATTATATATCAAAGATGAGCTCAGCTTTGACCGCTTCCATGTACAGCAGGGCCATCTCTACCAGCTCACCTGCCTGCGCAGTGAACAGGACGGCAGTGTGAAAAAATTCTCCATTGCCGCGCTGGTGCAAGGGCCGGCCTTTCAACAGGAGATCCCGGAGATACAGGCTTATACCCGCGTCAACCCCAAGGATATCGTGGTCAAAAACGGGAACGATATCTTTAATGAGCAGGTCACCTGGGCGGATGCCAATTTCTTCAGCGTTTTTTCTTTCCAGCTGCGCTCGGGAAACCCCGCCACAGTTTTGTCAGATCAGCACGCCATGGTATTGAGCGAACAAAGCGCAATTAAATATTTCGGCAGCGTGCCTGCCGCGATGGGCAAAACCCTGCAGCTGGAGATCAACGGAAAATTCCAGCCTTTTACGGTTACCGGTGTTGCAAAAAAAGCACCGCAGAATTCCAGTATCCGGTTTAATATCGTCCTGCCGTTTTCCTATTTCGAAAAAGCCAGTCCGGATAACGGCTGGATGTGGGTATCCTTTCCTACTTATTTTTTGCTTTCGCCGGGCGCCAACCCCCAAAACATCGCCCGTAAAATGGACCAGGTATACCGTACCCGAGCCAAAGACGAGATCGATTTGAATAATCTGGCGGGTTACGGCAACCATTTCAGCTGGGGGCTGCAGCCATTGACGGCCATGCACCTCAACACGGATTACGAAGGAACGCCGGGGGTCAGCGATCCCATCTATTCTTATATCCTGAGCGGCATCGCGGTGTTTATCCTGCTGATCGCCTGCATCAATTTTGTCAACCTAACCGTGGCGCAATCGCTAAGAAGAAGCAAAGAGATCGGCATCCGCAAAGTGATCGGTAGTAGGCGCAGCCAGCTGACGCTGCAATTCTTAAGCGAATCGGCCGGCATCTGCCTGATCGCCTTTATCCTATCGGTGGTTTTGGCGGCGCTGTTACTGCCGCTTTTCAATGAGCTGGCGAATAAGCAACTGAGCTTTTTCTACCTGTTAGACTGGAAACTAATCGCGGGCTTTATTGGACTGTTCCTGTTGACGAGCTTTGCCGCCGGCTTTTACCCGGCGCTGGTCTTATCCGGTTTCAATCCTTCCGATGCACTTGCGGGCAAAGCGGGTTTAGGCGGTAAAAATACACTGGCAAAAAGCCTGGTCGTTATCCAGTTTGCGCTGGCCACCCTCCTGGTCATTTCCACCCTGTTTATTTACGCCCAGTTTGACTTGCTGACCCAGACCTCCGTTGGCTACCCGGATAAGGAGCTGCTTAGCTTCACGGTGGGACAGGGAATCCGGAGTAAAGCGGTAATGGACCTTTACCAAAACGAATTTTCCAAAATACCCGGCGTGCTCGCTGCGGGTTATAAGAACGTCGGGCATTTTGGCGGTAAGACGCAGGCTGGGAATAAGGAATTTACCGCGACTTATGAACGCATCGATGTGGCGTATTTACCGGCATTAGGGGTCAAAATGGCCGCCGGCCGTAATTTCTCCCCGGAATTCCCGTCCGATTCCACGAATGCTGTGCTGATCAATCAAACGCTGGCTGACCAGCTTAGCTGGAAGAATCCAATAGGCAAAACCATCGACGATATGAATTTTCCCGCCTGGGGCAACCGGAAGGTAACGGTAGTCGGCGTGGTAAAAGATTATCACAATGAATCGCTGAAAGAAAAGATAAAGCCGCTAATCTTTACCGGTGAATCTTCGATGCCGCTGGGGCAAATGATCGTGCGCATCAGACCGGAGCATACGGCCGTCACTTTGCTTTCCCTGGAAAAAACCTGGCACCGGTTAAGCCCGGATCATCCCTTCCCGTATGAATTCCGGGAAGACACCAACCTGCGTAGTTATGAAGCGGAAAGCAAGTGGAAGCGGATCATCACGTTCGGCGCCGTCATTACCATTTTCATTTCCGGAATCGGTTTATTTGGTCTGGCCATGCTGTCGGCCAAACGGCGCGAAAAGGAGATCGGTGTTCGGAAAGTACTGGGCGCATCGGTAACGGAACTCGCCGGTATGCTCAGTATGGATTTTGCGCGGCTGGTGCTGGTCGCTTTTGTGATCGCGATTCCGGCTGGCTGGCTGGTCATGCATCGCTGGCTGCAGAGCTTCGCTTACCGGGTAGAGTTGTCATGGTGGCGCTTCGTGATTGCCGGCATCATTACATTTGTCATAGCCATGCTGACAGTGAGTTACCAAGCCATCCGGGCGGCGCTGGCCAATCCGGTCAAATCACTTCGAAACGAATAATCAATACTTACTATTAAAAACAACAGATCATGAAAAAAGTAATCTTATGCAGTTTGATCATGCTGGCGCTGATCAGCATGAAAGCCACGGCCCAAACCGGCGACCAGGCTACAAAACCAGTTAAAATCGGCGACGAATGGCAGATGCCTAAAGATGTGCTCCTGCGCGCCAAAAATTTTTCGGAAAGCCTGCAAAAATCCTTAGGACTGGATGACGCGGTTACCAAAAAAGTATTTAACGCCTACCTGGGAAATACCAAACCGGTAGACGAGATCCGCATGGGGCAAGGTTCTGAAAGCGAAAAGAAAGCTGCCCTGGTAGCTAACCAGGCGGAGTTTGATCAAACGCTGAAGAGTATTCTGTCGCCGGGAGGGTTTGCGCAATATATTAAATCGAAAAAAACGGGAAGTCATTGGCACAAAAATAGGCTGATGACCTAAAAGCTCAACCGCGCGCCTTAGGTGTTATGATCATGGGCTGATCGGCTTTTGCATTAAATTAGCTTGGCCGTCATCCGCAAACATTCATACAAG
The DNA here is from genome assembly GCF_050433765.1 of Mucilaginibacter lappiensis. Classification (GTDB taxonomy): domain Bacteria; phylum Bacteroidota; class Bacteroidia; order Sphingobacteriales; family Sphingobacteriaceae; genus Mucilaginibacter; species Mucilaginibacter lappiensis_A. Next base: position 1,238,635 of record NZ_JBNPWP010000001.1, read on the forward strand.
TCGCGGCGAAACAGCTTTGCATTCAGATCGCCGCAGCGCTTTCTGACTGCCTGGCAGCTGTTTTTCCTATATCCGTCTACTAACTGTGCATTATGGTGTTCCTTGGCCGAGCATATTGAGTTTTTGATTTTGTACGCCGATCATTGTTGAAGAACGCCCGAAACAATTTAGTGCGTTTGGAAAGCCTAATGAAAGGAAATTTTTAAAGCAATTCAAAACCGTACAATCCCATGTCCGCTATCGTTACATTAATGGATATAAATAAAATATAATTTACTTTATATTAGCATGTTAACGGTTTGGAACGGGGATTGAAGTACAGAAAAACTTGAATGCATATATTTTTCATATCACCCCTTATGACCTGGCCTTCCAGGGAGTGATATTTATCGGATTTTCTTTTGCGATGCAGCTGGGATTCACCAAAAAGATCAACCGGGCTGCAAACCGCTTTTTGAGTTTAGCCCTGATTACGATGGCGCTGTGGCTGCTTTGGGTACTGGGTAAGGATATCGGTCTTGAAGCCTATTTTTCACATTGGAGCTGGCTGCCACTGCGGTTTACGCTTGCAATTGGCCCCCTGATCTTTTTTTATGTGCTTAAAATAACGCGGCCAAAATACCAATTCCGTTGGAAAGATCTCCTGCATTTCGGCCCGCTGTTGCTCGAACAGGGCGTTTTGGTATTGGAGATTAAGGAGAGCATCAGGACGGGTGCGGCCACTTATCATACGCTGACCTTTCAGCAACTAAAGCCGGTATTGCAATTGCTGGCGTTTATTTCGGTCAGCACCTACCTGTACGCATCTCATAGGCTGATAGAACGCTTTTACCGGGGCCTGAAATTTAACGGGGGAGATCGGTACCGATACGAACTGCGGTGGCTGCATCGCTTACTGAGGGGGTTTGGCTTGTTGTGGCTATTGTGGATACCCTATGCTGCCGTGGATTATTTTTATTACCATAGTCAATTAAGCATACACGCTTATTATCCTTTGTATTTCCTTTTAGCGGTAATCTTCACCCGGGTGGCAATTGTGGCATACTTAAGGCCGGAAGTTGGCGTAACGGTCGGAGCACCTTCGCTTCAAAAACCAATGCCACCGATGGAGTTGAAGCAAAAAGGTGCCTGGCTGAAAAAGGCCATGAAAATCGGCCTGTATTATCAGGATCCGGAACTCAATTTAAGCTCGCTGGCTGAAAAGCTTGACCTGACTACCCATGAGCTGTCCCGGATCATCAATACGGTGCTTAAAAAAAGCTTCAATGATTTTATCAATGAATTTCGCGTTGCAGATGTAGCCAGCAAAATGCAGGACCCCACTTATGATCACATTACCCTGCTGGGCATTGCATTTGAATCGGGATTCAATTCCAAATCCACTTTTAACCGCGCTTTCCGGCAAATGACCGGGAAGAGCCCGGCGGAGTATAAACAAGAGCTGAAAAAAGAGCGCCCATTTTATAACTTGAGGCGCTATCCCCATTTTGCGGCGGTAAATTCATCTCATGAAGTGATCCAAATATGGTCTTCTGAGAAATTAAACCGCAATTTCATGATCAAAAATTATTTAAAACTCACCTGGCGCCACCTGACCAGGAACAAGGTGTATGCGGCGATCAATATCATCGGGCTTGCCACCGGCATGGCTGCGTGCATCGTGATCCTGCTATTCGTATTTTACGAAAAGAGTTTCGATAGCATGCACCACCGTAACATCTACCGGCTTAATGATGTGGAGACATTTACCAGCACGGCAACTTCTCAAAAGACAGCCATAACCATGTTCCCGATGGGGCCGACGCTGAAAGAAGAATTCCCTGAAATCCTGAACTACAGCCGCGTGGATGGTAAAAGTCAATACGAGATGACCTATGGAAAGAAAAGAGTGTTCTTTCCGCAGGCCTTCTTTGTGGATACCTCCTTTCTTCGGATGTTCGATTTTCCGCTGCTGAAAGGAGACCGGAAAACTGCCCTGCAAAAACCAAATAGTATTGTGCTGACGGAATCGGCGGCCCGGAAATTATTCGGCGCTGAGGATCCCATAGGCAGGACGGTTCAGCATTTTGGGGAGGATACCCTTGTTTATACAGTAACGGGCATATTGAAAGATGTGCCCGCCAACTCCCAATTCCAATTCGACGCTCTGCAATCTTTTAATACCATCTACAAACCGAAGTGGATGGACAAATGGAGTGATCATTGGGTAAACACTTACGTTGAACTCGCACCTCATACCGATGTGGCTGCACTGGAAAAAAAATTCCCTTCCTACCTGAAAAAATATCATCTGTCGGGCAAAGATATACATTACGGGATGTTCCTGCTACCGTTAAGGGACGTTCATGCAGGTGCCGTCGATATCATCTATGACGATATCAATTTCCAGAAATTCGATGAGCGTTATACCAATATTTTTATGGGCATCGGGCTGCTCGTTTTGCTCATCGCCTGCATTAATTTCATGAACCTGTCCACTGCCCAGTCGGCGGAACGGAGCAAAGAGGTGGGCATCCGTAAAACGATCGGCGCCTTACGCTCACAATTGGGCCTCCAGTTCCTTGGCGAGGCAGTCCTGTTATCCTTGTTCGCATTGGTCATTGCACTGGTGCTGGTGAGCCTGGCGTTGCCATATATCAATAAACTAAGCGGGCGCGATCTGAGCGCAATTTTCTTTGTGCACCCCGGACTGCTGGTGGCTTTATTCCTCGGAACGATCCTGCTTGGCGTGTTATCGGGTTTGTATCCGGCCATTTACCTATCCTCCTTTCAGCCGGTAAAGGTGTTAAAAGGTGTAGGTGAGTTAGGCAGAAAAAAAAGCACTTTTAGGAATGCCTTGGTTGTGGGACAGTTTGCCAGCGCCATCTTTCTGACTGTAGCTACCATTCTCGTGTTTCGTCAGTTAAATTATATGGAAAAGCGGGATCCGGGCTTTGACCGCGACCAGGTTGTCACCATACGACTGCATGGAATCACCTCCGGTAAATATGCTTTGCTGAAGGAAGAATTGTCAGCCGGTTTGCTCGTGGTAGGTGTAACCGGGGCGCAGGACCAGTTGGGAAGCGATGTGGGACAGCTGGGTTTCGGATTCTGGCCGGGCAATGGCCCGATGCGGGTAGTGATCACCCCCGGGCTGTTCGTAGATCACGATTATCTGAGCCTTTATAAGATACACCTGGTAGCGGGCAGGAACTTCTCCAGCGAAAAGTCCGCGCTCGCGAAAGAATTCATCATCAACGAGACCCTGGGCAGGGAACTGCTCAAAGATCAGCCAGGAATGCCGTTGTCATCGCTGATCGGAAAACATTTCGGGGGTGATACTTTGTCAAGCATTGTAGGTATTTCCAGAGACTTCAATTTCAATTCCCTCCATCATAAGATCGAACCCATGTTCCTGGGCGATCTAAACCAACCGGTAGGCGGAGGATTCAGTACAATGTCGGTGAAAATAAACGGTCAGCAGGCCAGCCAGGCCATCGCGTTTATCGAGTCTACCTGGAAAAAAGTTCTGCCGGAGTATCCTTTTGAATACCAGTTCCTGGACGATCATTTTAAGGAAATATACAGAACAGATACCCAGGTCTCCCGGATGGTGGCGATCATGACCGGCCTGGCGATCTTCATCTCCTGTTTAGGACTTTACGGGTTGGCCTCTTTTTCCACGGAGAAGCGGGCCAAGGAGATCGGCATCCGTAAGGTCATGGGGGCCTCTGTAAAAGATGTCGTCTTCCTGCTGTCCAAACATTTTATCGGGCTGGTGATGATCGGGAATTTGATTGCCTGGCCGCTGGCCTGGCTGGCACTTCATCGATGGATACAAGGGTACGCGTACCGGGTTCCTTTCAGTTGGTGGGTGTTCGTGCTGGCAGGGATAGCTGCGCTGCTGATAGCACTGGCGACCGTGAGCTTCCTGACGATAAGGGCGGCAACGAGCAACCCTGTAAAGAGCCTGAGAGCAGAATAGTTTTAAGCCTAATAATAAATTGTAAGGTAAAATAAGAAATACCATCTGAGATTTATAAAAGTAAAAAACAGCTAATAAAAACAAATAATGTTCAAAAATCATTCAAGACTTTATCTTATTAAGAATAAGATAACATTGGTCTTGTTTTTTTTAATGTCGTTCATAACGATTGGCAGTTTGAATGATCCTGCTACGGCACAGGGTACAGACGTCAATATCCGCGATCACGGTCTGCCAGACTCTCTCCATTCGTCCATACTCGACCAGGAGCGTCGGTTTAAGGTGATCCTGCCGCCCGGCTATAAGCCCGGAAGTGCTGAAAAATATGATGTAATGTATGTATTGGATGGAAGTGATTGGAACACAGGAACGATCGCACAGGTGCAGCATTTTGTCGAGGATCAGGGCTTCATGCCGCCAACCATTATTGTCAGCATCGTTGAACCCGACCGGAACGCCGATCTCGCACCTACGCATTTGGACACCTGGAAAAATTCGGGCGGAGCCGACAAGTTCCGCGCGTTTTTCAGGAATGAATTGATCCCATATATTAATAAGCAGTATCCCTCCAACGGAGACAACACCCTTTGGGGGCATTCTTTGAGTGGTATGTTTGTACTTTACGCACTGCTCACTGAGCCAACGCTCTTCAAATCTTTTATCGCGATCGACCCGAGTGCCTGGTGGGATAATAGTTATGTATTAAAAATGGCTGTAGCTAAACTGCCAACCCTGCCATTTCAAAATACAACGTTCTTTATCGCAGGCCGGGAAAGTACGCTGGGCAGTATGAAAACAGATACGCTGGAAACTATCTTGAAAAATAACGCGCCTGCAAGTCTGAAATGGAAGCTTGATGTTTATTCAGGCGAAACACACGGTTCCGTAAAATTCAAAGGCACCTATGACGGCCTGAAGTTTATCTATGAGGGGTATATCAAGAACATGCTTTTTTCTCCAATGAACGGCATTGTAATAAAAGATAAATCTTTTAAGCTTTCCTATTATGAGGATACAACCCGTATACACTACACGGTTGACGGAACGGTCCCAACACCCAACGCTCCAAAAATTCAGCAGGCGACCACAATTAACGACCCGGCTACGGTCACCTATAAGGCCCTGACTAACCGAAGCAGGTACGATAGAATTACGACGGGTCTTTTTACTGACGAGGAAATGCCGAAGCCGCTCTCGAACGCTAAGCATTGGCAGCATGGTGGATTTAACTACGCTTATTACGAAGGAACCTGGGATAAATGGCCAGATCTTACCAAACTGAAACCTGTAAAAACCGGAATGACCGACAATAATTTTGATCCTGATAAGCTACCGCGGAAGAATCATTACGCGCTGGTGATCGACGGCTTACTCGAAACGAAGGAAGAAGGATATTACATTTTTGGAGTAGGTGGTGATAAAGGCAAGCTATATATTGGTAATAAGTTGGTCATTACCTGCGGTGGCGATTACAAGACATACATAGTACCCTTATCAAAAGGATTTTACCCGTTCCGGATAGAATACCTTCATCAAGAAGAGGAGTATAAATTAGACTGGCAACAATATTTGACGCCAAGCATCATGGACACCCAAAACACGATACTCATTCCGGTTAACCTACAATATAACAAAAGGTAAGCATAGGCAGTCGCAGGAGATGACATATCAACAGTTGACTTTGCAATCTTTGTTTTTTTAGCGCCTGCCCACATAGATCGCAGCGTAGCAGTGAGCATCATCTCAATAAGTCTCCTTTTGGAGCTCAGTCAATCTCCGGCATTTTTTTTAAGTCTCCAATAAATTGGTTCCTACCAGGCGCACTAACCGCACTCCGTGCGAAGTCGAAAACCACTTAAATCAGCGATTTAAGTGGTTTTTTCATTAATTATCCCCTTATCAACCCTTTGTAAAGCCAAAGTTCTCGTTAACTATCCTACTACCTGTTTTTTGTTTTTAACTTAGGCAACGCAAACCGAATTAATAAATTGAAATACAGTTTATTACATCGTTAAAAGTTGTTTTTTAAGGCGATTTTTATTGAGTTTGTGTTACCTAAACCCGGGATGAAGTATGAAACATTTAAAACTTAAAAATTAAATTTTATGCAAACATCACAGTCGTTTGGTATTCATTTTAAGAATAATAGGTGATACTGATCCCTTCTTATAGCGCAAGTGTTTTGATCGCATTGACGGCTCATTCGGAGCGCAGACTTTTAACCGGGTTGGCCAGTGCCGCTTTGACGGCCTGCACGCTCACGGTAAGCAAGGCAATAACCAAGGCAGCCGCTGCAGCCAGGGCAAACATCCACCAGCTGATACCGATCCGGTAAACAAAGCCCTGCAACCACCGACTCATAGCCCACCAGGCAAGCGGTGCGGCGATCACGAAGGCAATGACCACCAGCCTCAGAAAATCTTTGGACAATAGCCGCACGATACCGGAAACACTTGCACCCAGGACCTTGCGGATGCCGATTTCCTTGTTGCGCTGTTCCGCGCTGAAGGCCGTTAAGCCGAACAAGCCCAGGCAGGAAATTAAAATAGCGATCAGCGTGAACGAATTGATGATCTGCGACAACACGGTATCGCTTTCATAAGCGCTTTGCATCCGGTCATTCATAAAGGTATAGACAAAGGGCGTCTGCGGCAAATTTTCATGCCACACCCGCCCGACGTCCGCTAAGCATTTAGCATAATCCCTGGTATTCGTATTCACGATCAGTTTATCAACCTCAGCAGCTTTCGGCGCATACATGATCATGAACGGGGCAATATTATCATGCAAAGATTTGTAATTAAAGTCCTTTACCACGCCGGCTATTTGGAATTTTCGGTCGCCGTCTGAGAACAGCGTGGTTCCAATGGTCTTGTCGGGGTCAAGGCTCAATCGTTTGGCCAGCGTCTCGTTGATCAGCACTTTTCCCGAATCACCCGCCATCAGGTCGCGGCCTGCAGCCAGCTTGAGCCCCATCGTTTTGACAAAATGCTCATCGGTATATAGGTTTTGCTGGTCGACAGCGTCAGCCGGGTTCATTCCGGATAAATACACACCCCAGTCAAAATAATGTTCTGCGCCAAAAGTATTGCTGACCCGTGAGATCGATCTTACGCCGGCCAATTGCTGCAGGCCGGCTGCCAGGGCGTTCATTTTGCTTTTGGTATCGTTGGTGTGAAACGTGAGAATGATCTGCTGGTCTTTGTCAAAACCCAGGTCGCGGTTTTTGATATAATTTAACTGGCTGTAAATGATGACCACGCCGGTAATCAGGATGATCGAGATGACGAACTGGAAGACTACCAGCGAGCGCCTCAGTACCTGCGTGGAAAACTGGCTGGTAAAATTCCCTTTTATCACCTTAATGGCTTTGAAGGCCGACATATAAAATGCCGGGTAACTGCCGGCGGCCAAGCCGGTGACCACTATCAACCCGCCCAGCATCAGCCATAAGCGCGGATCGCTAAAAAACAACAATTGAATGTTCGCCCGGGTGATCTGGTTCAGATAAGGCAACGCCAGCCACAACAGCGGCAAAGCGATAATTACGCCGATAAAAGACAACAAAAAAGATTCGCCTAAAAACTGGGTGATCAGGTCATATTTTCCGGCGCCGATCACTTTTCTGACGCCCACTTCTTTTGCCCGCCCGGAGGCCTTGGCCGTGGACAGGTTCATAAAGTTGATACAGGCAATGAGCTGAATCAACACGGCTATCAGGATCAGTACATACAAAAAAGACGCACTCACGATCTTCCCACTTTCGGCATCATAACCTGATGTCGTATGAATGGAGGCCAGCGGCTGCAGGTGCAGGGATTTACTCATTCCGGAACTTTTCAACTGGTCCGCTCCATATTTGTTGAGGAAGGCAGGCAGCTTTTTTTCAAAAGCAGTAACGTTAGCGTCCGCTCGAAATTTCACATACGACTCTGTAAAGTTATTTCCCGCCCAGGAATTGTTCGTCAGGATGCCGCCGCCATAACCATTTTTATTCAGGCGTATAAAAAGGTTGGCCGCAATTTGTGATTTCCCGGCACTTTGATCCACCACACCGGTTACTTTAAAAATGTTCTTACCATCCTGGTCGTCGATCGTAATGACCTTACCCACCGGGTCAGCGCTTCCGAAAAGCTTGTCTGCTACCGGTTTTAACAAAACGATACTGTTGACATCTGTGAAGGCATTTACCGGTGACCCATTGGTAAAATGATAGGTAAAAACGTTGAAAAAGGTAGAATCGACCATAATCGCACCCTCTTCATAAAACGCTTTGTCTTTATAGCTGACCAGGTGTTCGCTGATGCCCAGCGTAGGTATGACGCGGGTATATTGTAACACCTCCGGGAAATCACTTTTCATAGCCGGCGCGATCGGAGGCGAAGCGGTGGCCATGTTGCTGACATCGCCGGTATGCGCGATCGAAGTGGTCACCCGGTAAATAGCATTGGCATCCTTATGGTGTTTGTCATAACTATATTGATCTTGCACATACAGCAGAATATACATACAGCATAACGTACCTGCCGCCAGGCCGGTAATATTAAGCAGGCTGAAAAAGCGGTTTTTTAATAAAAAGCGCAGCGAAACTTTGAAGTAATTTTTGAACATACAAGTGCGGTTTAATTTGTCAGAAGACCATTGCGGAATGGCTTCCTGACGTAAAATTAACGCTCCGGACAAAGCTGCGGGTCTCAATTTATAAATTGGGAGTTCTTTTTCCAGGCCGCCTTTATAGTCGGCCGGGCTTTTGCCGGTCATGTCTTTGAAAATGCGGAAAAAGGTACTTTTAGAATTGAAACCGGAATCATAGCCAATGCCGGCAAGGTTCAACCGATCATACGTCGGGTCTTGCATTTTCCGGATCACTGCTGCCACCCGGTAGGCATTGATGAAATCGGGAAAACTCTTTTTTAGCCCGGTATTAATGATGCGGGACAGCTCATGCGCGCTGAGGTCAAGCTTTTCAGCCAGGGATGTTAAAGTAAGTTCCGGGTCCTGGTAATAGCGGCCGCTTTTCATCACCTGCTTCAGCCAGCTCGCTTTTTGCCTCAATTCCGTTCCAGGCAACGGTCTTAAAGCCAGCCGCCCGGCCACCCGGACTTCCGGCCGTAAATGCACTGCAACGGCGATCGCTATGATCATAATCGCTGAAAGCAGATATAAAGACACATCAACGGACAGGTCAAAATAACCGGCAACTGTGCAAGCCAGCCACAAGCACCACCACAGTGCAATGGCGTCTAGTAAACGCCGCAGCCAGCGGTATTCCAGGCGGGACCTGTCCATCATTACCGGCGGCAGCCGCCGGGAGTAATTTTGTAAGAGCTCATATGACCGGTACAAATAGCTGATGGCTGCCCCCCCTACCAGCAAAACTATTAGCAGGCTGCATTGCTGTAAGGCCGGGATGCAGCCGGCCAACCCTCCGATTAAAAGCGGGCTAAAGTGCAGCAGGTCTTTCCGCCTGAACCGGTATTCCTGACTGATCGTTTTTCGAACATAAAAATAAATGAGCGGCCCTGCCAGAAACAGCGCAGGAACCGTGCAGTAAACGGGAAGATACACCGGCAGCCGGATATCAATGATTAACAAGCGGAAGATCCACCAGATCATGGTGAGCAACGCAAGCGCAAGCAATCGGTTAGCGGAGAGGCGGTTGTTTTTGAACAACGCTAATAAGGCGGCAAAAGCCAAACCAACGAATAGCATTCCGCAGAGCAGCAAGTCATACAGCGTAATATGGAGTGTATCTAAATTCAAGTAGTTTAATCGCATCAATCGTCGTTCCAAATATATAACACACTAGGGATTAGGACATTTACGAATACTTCAGAGCGAATAGTGTAATATAAGCGAACGGGGAGATGTTCGGTTCCGCTTATCTATTGACTCAGCTAATACTCCAGATACCATTGGAATTTACGCTATCATCTTTAAATTCTTTAACAAGATCACTGTTAATATCATTTAATAAATATTGAACCCTAACCTTACCTGAAAGAGTGAACGGTTTTGGGTTTATCATTACATGCCAAAACAACGTCCCTATCCTCCTTATTAGTGATACCTCATCAAAAATCACTTGATAAAATAGAAAAAAGAAATCGCCTGGTCGATATCTTTAATAAAGCCCCACAAATTTTCCTCTAAGCGCGCTTTGTCTATATAGATTTGTGAAAAGAGGCTATTGTTACCGTGATTGTAACCTGATAACATTACGTCAGTCTAGTCCTTAAAAAGCCTCTAAAAACTCCATTAAGTGTTCTAAGAATTTCCCTTTGAGCTACTACAATAAGTTTAAACCTCTAAAAATTTGATTGTTAGAGGTTTACTTGTTTTTAAGCTAAGGTGTTTTCTCGATCGTACTTTTGCCGAATAATACAATCATCTAATAATCAGAATTTAAACTGACTTAATGGTGTTCTAATCCCTTTTGGAGGTTTGTTTTGAATATTCTTTAAACTTCAGACTCTAAATCTTTATCACCCACCCCGAAACGAACGCCCTATGTTCGCTTTTGTTACAGCAAATATTTCAATCGCCGTATAATTTTCTATATGCCAATATGTTGTAAATTTGAAACAGCCTTTGGGCTATTTGAATAACTTGAATCCTGATATATTTCATATTAACCTGTACCAACTGGCCGCCATGGCAACCCTGTTTTCGGGGTTTACACTTGCGGTGCTTGTAGCATTCGCAAAAAGAGAAGGCCAAGCAGCCAACCTGTTTTTAAGTGCCGCTTTAGCTGTAATTGTACTGAAGACTGGTGGGCTTTCGTCGATTTTTTTACCGGCGCTGGGGCCGCTGTTGTATTTTTATGTGCGGCGGATGACGGCACCAAACCTGCAACTTGGCCGAAAGGATGTTCTGCATTTTTGCCCTTTGCTGGTTGCGTATTGGATGCCGGGCTGGCTGGTGCTAATTTCGGTTGTCATTTATTTATATCTGTCGCACCGGCTGATACAGCATTTTTATAACCGCTTGCAGCCGGTGCTAATGGATAGGCCGCGCTTTGCTTTCCGCCGGTTAGATAAGGCCTTGCACCTGCTCGGCTTGCTTTGCATGTTATGGCTGTTTAATGATGTCTTGAGTTTTACCATTGCTTTTGTGCTGATGGGCGTGGCCGCTGAAGTGATGCTAAAATTGGATAGCAGCACACAACTGGCCAGGCCGATAACAGATAGATATGATGCAAAAGAAAAAAGCCGAAGGCTAAAGGAAGCCGTAGCTGCAAACCGTCTTTACGAGGATGCCGAATTGACATTGACCTCCCTGGCAATAAAGCTGAATATCCACCCGCACGATTTATCGCGGATTATTAATGTGGGGATGGAGAAGAACTTCAGCGACTTTATTAATGAGTTCAGGGTTCGTGAAACTACCCGGAAGATGCAGGACCCGACCCACGACCGGCTCACACTGCTGGGGATCGCCTACGAGTCGGGGTTTAATTCCCAAAGAACTTTCAACCGCGTTTTTAAAGAAATGACCGGAAAAACGCCAATGGAATACAAGAACGGCCTGAAAAAAGAGTTGCCAAATGATAAGTTGGCCACCCCATCACACTTACCGTCGGTAATATTGCGTTCAGAAAGCCCGCCAGGTTGGGCTCCTGTAAAATTAAATCGCAATTATATGTTTAAAAATTATTTCAAAATTGCCTGGCGCAACCTTATTAATAATAAAGTATTATCGCTTATTAATATAGGTGGCCTTGCAGTGGGTATGGCAGTGGTAATGCTAATCAGTTTGTGGATTTTGGATGAAGTATCATTTAATAAGTACCACGGTAATTATCACCGTATAGCCCAGGTAATACAAAATGTGACCAATAATGGCGAAGTGAAAACCTCGTTCCATGTACCGTATCCTTTGGCAGCCGAGCTACGCAAAAACTATGGCAGCGATTTTAAGTCTATAGCAATGTCGACACTCCCGAGAGATTATATATTGGCATTAGGCGACAAAAAACTGACTGAGCAAGGTACCTTCATGGAAGCCGGTGGGCCAGCCCTGTTTACACTAAATATGCTCGAAGGCAGAGGCGATGCTATAAAGGACCCATCGTCGATATTAATATCGGCGGCTACAGCGAAGGCATTTTTCGGCAATGAGGACCCCATGGGTAAAGTTTTGAAGTTAAATTTGAGGTGGAACGGTTTAGATAATCTAAAAATAGCTGGCGTTTATGCAGATCTGCCCGAAAATACCACGCTTGGCGGCATGGCTTTTATTGGTTCATGGGGCCACTTTGAGGCAGGCTTGAGCGGAATGAGGGAGCCATGGGGCCCAGGCATTGTTAACTTATATGTTCAACTGGCTCACAATGCCGACCTTGACAAAGTATCTTTAAAGATCAGAGATGAAATGCTCCGGCATTTAAAACCAGTTGCAGCTTCAGCAAAACAGGCGCTGTTTCTGCAGCCAATGAGTAAATGGCATTTGTACAGCGAGTTTAAGGACGGAAAAAACATTGGTGGCGAAATACAATATGTGTGGCTTTTTGGTATTGTAGGTGTGTTTGTACTGCTGCTGGCCTGTATCAACTTCATGAACTTAAGTACAGCCAGATCAGAGAAACGCGCGCGCGAAGTAGGTATCCGCAAGGCAATTGGTTCATCCCGCGGCCAATTAATAAAACAGTTTTACGGTGAATCATTACTTTGTGTATTGATGGCTTTTTTGTTCTCGATACTATTGGTGGAGTTAAGCCTTTCAGCCTTCGATCAGCTGGCTGGTAAACAAATAGTCATTCCCTGGAACAGTCCGGCGTTTTGGCTCGCGGGAATTGGCCTCAGTTTTATCACTGCTATTATCACCGGCAGCTATCCGGCCCTCTACCTGTCGTCATTTAAGCCTGTGAAGGTATTAAAGGGGGCGTTCCGGGTCGGACGGCTGACTTCGGCCCCGCGTAAAGTACTGGTGGTGCTTCAGTTTACAGTTTCTATTGTGCTTATTATCGGTACCATTGTGGTTATCCGGCAGATAATTTTTGCCAAAGACCGCCCTGTAGGCTACAGCCAGGACAGATTGGTTGCCATACCCGTACGAACTTTTGAACTCCACCAACATTTTGATGCGATAAAACAGGCCCTTGCGAGCAATGGTACGATAACTGAAATGGCCGAAGCAGATGCTCCGCCTAACAAAGTTGCCGGTACTACTGGCGGCGTCGGATGGCCCGGAAAAGACCCTAACCTGGATGTCGGTTTCAGCCAGGAGGATATTTCATACGATTATGGTAAAACCATTGGTTGGGAATTCAGCGCAGGCCGCGACTTCTCACGTTCATTCCTTTCTGATTCAGCAGCGGTGATCATCAACCAGGCAGCAGCTGACTTTATGACTATGAAAAAACCGACAGAAAATTACATAACCTTTTATAGTCAAAAGTTTAGGATCATAGGGGTGACTAAAGACATCATTAACCGTTCACCTTATGAACAGGTGCAACCTATGGTTTATTTTTTGACGAAATGGCCAGGAGGCTGTTTACTGCTAAAGATAAACCCGAAAATGAGTGCAGTTAAAGCTATTAGCAACATCGCTTCGGTGTTAAAAACCGAGAATCCCCAACAGCCATTTGAGTATCACTTCGTTGACCAGGAATACGCCAAAGAATTCGGTAATGAAGAACGCATAGGTAAGCTGGCTACTGTCTTCGCCGGCCTGGCTATATTCATCAGTTGTCTCGGGCTTTTTGGCATGGCATCATTCATGGCCGAACAGCGTGTTAAGGAAATAGGTATACGTAAGGTGCTTGGCGCTTCAGTGTTCGCCCTGTGGCAATTGTTATCGAAAGATTTTGCCATACTGGTGTTTATTTCAATAATTATAGCCTCGCCTGTAGCTTATTATTTCATGCACAACTGGCTGCGTAATTATCAGTATCACACCGATGTCGCCTGGTGGATATTTATCGTTACAGCTATTGGCGCTATACTAATCACATTAATAACGGTAAGCGTCCAGTCCATAAAAGCCGCATTGGCAAACCCGATAAAAAGTTTGAAGACAGAATAACAAGCTATGTATGCCGACTTTTTTATTTACCTCCTGAAGCAAGCCTTTTATTAAAGTCATGACCAACATGATAAAGATTTACCATGTTGTAACGCGGACTTCTTATTCAGTAAGAAAAGCAAAGAACCATATCCGGCATTTATGATTGTTCGAATCCCGTAGGGTTCACAAGGCCATTGTTCCTCAGACTAGGATCGAACCACAAAACATCGATAATCTACATTTAAAAATTTCAGGTACTGCAATCTTGTTTTCATCTTTCAAAATCGGCTCAACTGCCTCTAAAAACTCCATTAAGTGTTCAAAGAATTTCCCTTCTGGGCTTCATTAATCTTACTTCACTCCAGGTATCCCCGCTTTCACTCCATTTTATTAGGCGGGCTGTTGCGCGCTTAATATCTTTAAGCAATAAAATATGAATGCTAATCCTATGAAATTTAAAATCCTTGCCTTTTCAATTTGTTGCATCGCTTGCCTCACGGCAAATGCACAAATAAACCAGCGTTTTGACAATAGTAATTACAAAGCAATTTACTTTAAGGAAGCTTGCGACCTGATCGCTAAAAATCCGGATATCGTTTTGCTGGACGTACGGTCGCCGGGTGAATATGCTGATACCAGCAAGTATATTAGTTCCAATATAGGAAGGTTCAAAGGGGCCATCAATATCTCCATTGACTCCATTGACAATCATGCTAAGGACCTGGAGACTTATAAGGATAAAACAATATTGGTTTATTGTTCGCATAGTCAGCGTAGCCGCGTAGTGAGTAAAGCGCTGGCTGATAACGGATTCACCAAAGTTTACAGTTTAAACGGCGGAATGACCGAGGTTGACAGGGCGGCGGATGCTGATTTCCCTTGTAAAACATCATTATTCACCACCGCGATGCCTTATAAATTAATGGGGCCGAAAGATGCTTTCGCATTTGTCAAAGATAAAAATAACGTCGTGATCGATGTCAGGCCTGTTGCGGCATTCAACGGCACAGATAGTATGGACTATGCTAATGTAGGCCGGTTAAAAGTTGCTATTAATGTACCACTAAGTAATTTTGACCAGGAAATACCAAAACTTGAGAAATATAAAGAACGCCCTGTTTTAGTATACGAACTGCATACCGATGATGCGATGAAAGCCGCCTCGAAATTAATTAAAGCAGGGTTCCGGAACGTATCAGTACTTTTCGAAGGATATAATTCCTTTTTGACTAACACGGTATCGACATCAGATTTGCGAAAGGAATTAATTATTGGCGCCCCTGCCTATAAAATAATCGGCGTCAGGGAGACCGTGGATCTGGTGAATAAAACCCCCGGCTTAATAGTAGCGGACATCCGGCCGGCGATGGAGTTTAAAAATATGTCATCCAATAATTATTCAAATTTAGGGCACATCAAAAATGCTGTTAATTTTTCTGAAGAGGGCCTGGAAACCTACCTCAGAGATAAACCCAAATCGACCCCTGTTCTGATTTACGGAGCCTTTACCGCAAGTATGAAAATGCGGGGCATGACCGGGGTAGATGTGAGCTCACTTTGTAAAAAACTCACATCGGAAGGCTATACTCATGTATACCTGCTGTACAATGGCCTGTATTCGGTAGTATGGGCGTCAGGCAATGTTGAAAGCTGCCGCGACGCAAAGGCCATTTTAACCGATCATCAAAACCTTTACTAATTATATCATGATGAGCGGGTCAACGTTTTTAATTCTTATATTGATAGGCCTGGCAGCGGGTTTCCTTGGCGGCATGGTCGGGCTTGGCGGGGGCATTATCCTGATACCGGCGCTGGTGTTGTTCCTGTCCATGGATCAGCGTATGGCGCAGGGAACAACTATTGCAATCATGCTGCCGCCGATCGGTTTTTTCGCCGCCTTTAATTATTACAAGGCGGGTTATGTAAACATCAAATATGCTTTGGTTATCGCTATCGTATTTATGTTGGGTGGTTATCTGGGTTCAAAGCTGGCGTTAAACCTCCCAGTCCCGTTATTAAAGAAAATGTTTGCGGTATTGTTGGTAGTTATCGCCGCTAAAATGATCTTTACCAAATAAATGCCCATGATATAATAAAAAGCGGCACAATTATGTAAATTGAAATTATGCATATCCCTTTTGGAACAGCCGTAGTGCTGAGCAATATTTTCTTCTTCTCGAGCATTGGGATCTATCTGTATTACCGGTCTGAAATCCTGTTCAGCGGGTTTAATATCAGTAGCTTTAACCGGCGCAGACTGGCGTTGTGCCTCATATTCCTGTGTTTTTACATGGCCATCATGTCGTTTTACCCGTGTTATAACGGGTTCGATACGTTTGAGCAATTTTGTCTTGTTTCCTTCTTTCATTTATTGCGGTCGGCTTTTTTCGTTTTCCTGCCCGTATTGGTCATATCCTATATACAACGATGGCTTGAAAACCGGGGCATGTCGCTCTTTAAGCAGCATTTGATTATCGTGGCCTGTATATTTTTTTTTCT
This sequence comes from Mucilaginibacter lappiensis, assembly GCF_050433765.1. Taxonomy (GTDB): domain Bacteria; phylum Bacteroidota; class Bacteroidia; order Sphingobacteriales; family Sphingobacteriaceae; genus Mucilaginibacter; species Mucilaginibacter lappiensis_A. The sequence continues at coordinate 1,255,109 of NZ_JBNPWP010000001.1, forward strand.
CACGTCTACCAATATCTGGATGGCTATGCTTATAGACCCCAGTCACCGCATCAATACCATTACTTATACCTTCCTGATGTCGCTGCTGTTTAGCGGGATCGTTTCGGCACTATACCTTAATATCACTTACGCCAATCTCGCCGAAAAACGACTTCGTTTTGAAAGGGAGCTGGAAATATCAAAATTGAACGAGCTAAAAACGAAAGCCGAGCTGGACGCGTTGCAAGCCAAAGTGAACCCGCATTTTTTATATAATACGCTTAATTCTATTGCCGAATTATCTTTGCACCAAGGCGCAAAAGCCAGGCAAATGACGATTGCCCTTGCTGACTTGTTTCGGTACAGCCTAAACAAAAAAAACGAAACCATGATCGCTTTGGAGGATGAAGTTGAAATGGTTGAAAATTACCTGATGATAGAAAAGATACGATTTGAAGATAAACTGGAAATATCGATTGAAATGGATAACGCTGTAAAGCAGGTAAAAGTTCCTAAGTTTATCTTGCAGCCGCTGGTTGAGAACGCGGTGAAACATGGATTAAAAGAAGCTAATAAAAAAGGGATCATCAAAATAACGATTACGTGTGAGGCGAATCATATTGACCTTATAATATTTGACAATGGCGAACCATTTCCGGACGATATACAAATTGGTTACGGTTTAAAAAGCGTGATGGATAAGCTGAACCTGTTTTATCCTGATAAACATACCATCTATTTTGAGAACGAGCCGGTAAAACAAGTTACCATTGCTATTACTGACACTGTAAAAAATGCGCAACCCGTTTAAAGCCGTTATTGTAGACGATGAACCGCCGGCAAGGCGGCTGCTTGCCGAGCTTTTGGGCGAACACAGGCAAACGATCCATATTGCGGGCGAAGCCAGTAACGGAAGCGCCGCGATTGAGCTGATCAATGGGCTGAGACCTGATGTCATCTTCCTTGACATTCAATTAACCGATATGCTCGGCTTTGATGTGCTGAAGGAATTAAACTACAAGCCTTTTGTTATTTTCACTACCGCTTATGATGAATATGCCATCAAAGCATTTGACGCGCTCTCGGTAGATTACCTGCTGAAACCTTTAAAGGAAGACCGGATAGCACGTTCAATTAATAAATTACAGCATTTTGCGGGCGGTAACGATGCCAACCCGGTTTGGAATAATATCGAGTCAATATTTAATGGGTTCAGGCCGCGAAAAGAGATCAAAACGCTTTCGGTAAAAAAAGGCACCAAATTCACCCTGGTGCAATTATCGGATATCGTCTATTTTGAAGCCTATGATAAATACACTTACGTGCATACACAGAACGGGCAAAGGCTTTTTTGCGATCACATGCTGGCTGTGCTGGAAGAAAAGCTGTCTGCCGATTTCATCCGCGTGCAGAAGTCCTACATCGTCAACAAGCAAAAAGTTGTTGAAATACATAAATACTCCAATAACCGGTACTCCCTGGTTTTAAACAATCAGGATTTTACGCGCATTATTACCGGACCCTCGTATTTCGGAATCGTTAAGGAGGCGTTTGGGGTTTAAATTACGGTGTACTACTAGGCCCATCTTAGAAAAGTTGTTGCTCGCAAGAATTTACACTATCTGGCATAATTTACCCTATCAGTTTGTTTGGGTATTAAAGCTACTTCATATTTTAAATTCCATTCTTTTATGTTTTCTAAAATTGGCAAAAAAGCTAAGCCTTTTTCAGACAACTTATATTCTACCCTTGGCGGTAATTCCTTATAGGCCAATCTTTCCAATAGTCCATCTTCTTCCAACTCTTTTAGTTGTTCGGTTAGTACCTTCCTTGAAATGAGTGGTACTATGGAATCGAGCTGACCAAAACGAATGGTACGGGTGCCAATAACATCTAATAAAATTGGTTTCCATTTATTACCAATGGTGCCAATAGCTCTCGTAAATGGACAATGCGAATTACAAAATCTTTCGTCTCTCATATGATTTTAAATTGTAGTTACCCAATGGTAACCAGAATATACTGTAATAGTTACAAATATAAACTATTGATAATACCTTTGCGAAACAGATTTTAAAAATATATCAAATAATGAGTAGATTAATAAACAAAGTAGCAGTTATCACAGGTGGTAATAGCGGCATTGGTTTTGGCATTGCCCTGGAATTTAAAAATGAAGGTGCTAAAGGAGTTATTGTCGGCAGAAACCAGAAAACTTTAGATAATGCTGTGGCTCAGCTTGGCGATAATTTTATAGCCATAAATGCCGATGTAACCAACCTTGCCGATCTGGAAAGAGTATTTAAAGCAACAGCTGAAAAGTTTGGTAAAATAGATGTGATCGTAGCCAACGCGGGGGGTGGAGCTGTAGGAACTGTGACAACTCTTGGCGAAGCCGACTTTGACAAGACAATAGATTTAAACCTGAAAAGTGTTTACTTCACGGTTCATAAAGCATTGCCCTATATGAATGATGCCGGTTCTATTATTTTGATCGGGTCAAATGCAGCACATCGGGCTTATCCGAATTTTACGCTTTATGGTGCTGCAAAAGCGGCCGTGATCTTTTTTGCAAAAGCATTTTCAAGCGACCTTTTAGGCAGAAAAATCAGAGCAAATGTAATAACACCAGGTACAACAGATACACCGGCATTTGAAAAGTTTGTTCCCTTAGAACAAATTGAAGCTATAAAAAAACACTTTGCAGGTGAAATGCCGATAGGCAGAATCGGGCAACCAGCTGACATTGGTAAAACAGCAGTTTTCCTGGCCTCTGATGATTCTTCGTTTTTGCTGGGTGCTGAAATCCTTGTTGATGGCGGCATGACCTATTTGGCTAAGTAATTAACCCAGGTCGGCGCGAGTTATAAACTCGCGCCATTAAATAATTAAAATAATTTTCAAAATGAGCAAATCAGAAAATAAAGCAGCGAGCTACGCCATAATAGGCTTCGGCAATATCGGCAAGGCCCTGGCCAGGGCGTTTGCCCGCAACGGAATCGAAGTATCCGTTGCAACTACACGCAATCCGGAAAGTTTTGCATCCGATGCGGCCGCAATCGGACCCGGGATCATTCCCACAACACTGGCAGAAGCCGTCAAGGCAGACGTCATCTTTCTGGCTGTGCGTTTTGAATCGCACCCAGATGTGGCAAAGGCACTGCCCACTTGGCAGGGAAAGACCATCGTCGATGTGACCAATGCCTACGGCGTGCCCCCCGCGAAGTTGGGAGGAATGCCTTCTGCCGAGTTCGTCGCGCAGGCCTTCACCGGTGGAAAATTGGTTAAGGGCTTCAACCATCTGATCGCCGCCATTCTTGACCAGGCTCCGGCCGTACATGGTGGTAGGAGAGTCATTTTCCTGGCAAGCGATGATGACGGCGCAGCAGCAAAGATCGGTGCGCTTGCGGAAGATCTCGGTTTTGCACCAATCCAACTTGGCGGGCTTTCAGAAGGCGGACTGCTTGTACAGGCGCACGGAAATAGCTGGGGGCAACTGATTTTTAAGGACCTGGTCAAGTTCGACTGATGAATCGTGATTCAAATCTTTAATAATAAAACAATGAATAAATTAAAAAACAAAGTGGCGGTAGTTACCGGCTCTTCAAAAGGAATAGGCGCCTCTATTGCCAAATACTTTGCGGCAGAAGGCGCAAAGGTAGTTGTGAATTATGCCTCAAGTAAAGAAAGCGCAGATAGCGTAGTGAAGGAGATCACGGACAATGGAGGAATTGCCATTGCGGTACAGGCCGATGTATCGAAAGAAGCCGATGTAACCAGGCTGTTTGAAGAAACCAATACGGCTTTTGGCTCATTGGATATTTTGGTAAACAACGCGGTCTTTCAGCAATTTTTACCTATTGAACATGCATCGGTAGAAGCTTTTCATCAGCATTTCAACGTCAATGTTTTGGGTCCTGTACTTACTATCCAGGCATCTTTAAAACTGTTTGGCGATAAGGGTGGCAATATCATCAATATCAGTTCGGGTGCAAGCAAATCGCCGATGGCGGGAGTCTCTTTGTACTCTGCAACTAAAGCAGCATTAGATGCCATAACGATTTCTTTGTCGAAAGAACTGGGTGCAAAAAACGTTCGTATCAATTCTATTTTGCCTGGCGCTACGGAAACAGAAGGAGCAACCAGTGCGGGCGTTACCCCTGGCAGTGAGTATGAAAAAATGTTTGTTGCCAATACCCCGCTTGGTCGCAGAGGTCAGCCCCAAGATATTGCAAAAGCTGCCGTATTTCTTGCTTCCGATGATGCAGCCTGGATTACAGGAGAGCAAATTTCCGTTTCGGGTGGTATGTATGGTTTTTAAATCATCATATTACTGATAGTCACAAATCATTGACATCGAATATGTAAACAAGGCATTTGAACACTTGGAAAAAGTTGATGTAAAATATCGCTTTGTTATAGATATGGCAAGCCTCGGAAATTAATGGAGTTCCCTTATTTTAAAAGCAGCTTCTTTGGTAACAGGGAAGCTGTTTTGTTTAAGGTTATATTCGGGAAAGGCGCTTGGCTAGCCCGACCATGGCTATCAACCAGTCGGCCGCTCGGTGCATCGCAACTCCGACAGTAAAATTACAGTTATCTTTGATTTTTTTTCAGCAATCCCAATGAACTTCAAACACAAAGTCTTGTCACTCCTTTATATAATTATTTGACATAAATTTCATTCATCAACAAATTTTCCGGGTCTGCTATTAACTTCTGCCGCTTGTCTTGAATACCCACGAAACTGGAATAACGAAACTTTTACTCAAAGTTCTGTCAAATACTCTAATTTTCACATTGTAGGTTCCGTCGGCCTTTTTCTGACCCTCGTAAACCACTGCGCTAACTGTCGCCATAATTAAGTTTCTTTAGCGACGAAAATCATCCAGACGTATTCCAGACGATTTTTCGTCAAGTTCAACAAAAAATTATGTAAGACCTGACTTTAACATGGGTGATCACCTGGTTAAGCTGCGCGGCAGAGAAAGCCACTATTTTTAACAAAAATAGCCCTTTCCGTGCAGAAAAGGGCTATTTTAGATCGTGAAATAAAGGCAAAAAAATGCTTTATTTTTCGTGCGCCCACCTGGGCTCGAACCAGGGACCAAAAGATTATGAGTCTTCTACTCTAACCAACTGAGCTATAGGCGCAGCTATTTGTGTTTGTTTAACGGGTGCAATTTTACATATTTGTCGTCAAATTACAAAACCCTTTTTATGCAAAATATCAAAAACATCATCTTTGACTACGGTAACGTTATATTTAGTATCGACTTTTTAAGGGCGCAGCAAGCATGGAAGCAACTGGGAATCAATAATGCAGCGGAATTTTTTGGTCATAAACAACAGGACGAAATTTTTGACAAATTTGATCGCGGCGAGGTTACATCCGACGAATTCAGGACTTATATCAGGCAAAAAACAGGCAATCAAGCGTTGACAAATGATCAAATTAACACTGCATGGAATAGTATGTTACTCGGAATTGAGGCTGGCAACAACGAATTGCTGTTAAACTTGAAGGATAAATACCGTACTTTTTTACTGAGTAATATCAATGCTATCCATTACGACCATATTATGGCTTATCTGAAATCTGAATTTGGCTTTGATGGGAATGATCACATTTTCGAAAAAACATATTATTCGCACCTAACCGGCAAACGCAAACCCGAACCTGAAATTTTTGATTTAGTATTAAAGGAAAACAGCCTTGATCCTTCCGAGACATTATTTATTGACGATAGTCCGCAGCATTTAGCCGCCGCTCAAAAATTAGGTATCCAAACCTTTTTAATGACAGCTCCCGATACGCTGCAACAGTTCTTTAAAAGAGAAAAGCTATAGAATGTGCAAATTCTATAGCTTTTAACTCGAGTAAATTCAATAATTGTTACCCTCTTCTTCTTTTTTCTTTTACAATTAAACTTAGCTCCCGGCTCATTTGCCCGGCTATGGCTGTATTTTCCTGCGCACGTCTAAATAAATAGGGTAATACAGCCTTAATGGGGCCGTACGGAACATATTTAGCTACATTATATTGGGCATCAGCAAGGTTAAAGCTCAGGTTATCGCTCATGCCCAATAGCTGCGAAAAATAAACATGAGGGTTCTTATGGTCTATTTGTTTAGCATCTAAAAGTTCGGCAAGTAAACGGCAGCTTTCTTCGTTATGGGTTCCAGCTATAAAAGCTATCTTATTAATATGAGTAGTGCAATAATCGAGTGCAGAATCATAATCAAGATCGGTAGCTTTTTTGTCAGGTTGAATGGGCGATGGATAACCATTTTCTTCAGCGCGCTTACGTTCCTTTTCCATATAGGCTCCGCGCACAATTTTTGCACCTAAAATAAACCCCTCACTAATGGCAATTTCATGGTCATTTAATATCGATGCCAGCTTATCATGCCTGTACATTTGATACGTGTTGTATACAATTGCCCTTTTAGTGTTAAAGCGGCTCATCATGGTCAATGCTAACAGGTCAATGGTTTCCTGTATCCAGCTTTCTTCAGCATCAATCATTACCGGCACGTTACTGGTATGAGCCTTATCACAAATGGCCAGCACCCTGTTTTGAACTCTTTGCCATTCTTTTTCTTCGTCAGCAGTAAGCGGCAGCCGGGCATCAAGTTTTTCTAATAGTGCAAAACGGCCAACACCTGTTATTTTAAAAACAGTGATAGGGACAGCTTTGTCTGTTGCAGCACGTACTATGGTTCGTATGATCTCGTCGCGGGTATCGTCAAATACAGCTTCATCATCCTCACCTTCTATAGAGTAATCTAATATGGTACCTACCCCACCGCTGTGTAGATTTTTAATCGTATTATTACATTCCTCAATAGTTTCGCCACCGCAAAAGTGTTTAAATATGGTTGCCTTTATAAGGCTTTTAATGGGTAAGCCTATTTTCATAGCCAGGTTGGTTACCGGCGGACCTATCTTTACCAAAAAGTTAATGTTAATTATTCTGAACAACCAGTAGGCCCGGTTAAGATCAGCATTAGATGAATGACGGAAAGCGATTTCTGTATTTTCAAAAGAGAGCTTAGCGTGTTTGATGTTATTGTTCGTTTCGTTAGAAAGCATTTGCAAAATTATAAAATGATATCTCATTATTCCATGAATAGTTTATTTTTGCCCCTCCATGATAGAATTTAAATTAACGGGCGACTATATCCCCATGATACAATTACTAAAAGCCGCCAATCTGGTGTCAACAGGCGGTGAGGCGCAAATAGTTGTAAGTGAGGGCGAAGTGACTTATAATGGCCAGGTTGACTACCGTAAACGGCTTAAAGTTAAGCGCGGTGACCTGGTTGAATTCAGAGGTAATAAAATCATGGTGATATAATTATGGATACTATTCAAAGCAATAATTACCCTATTTATTTTAATAATAGCATTGACGAACTGGTTAACTTTATTAAAAAAGGTAACTATTCGCGCTTTTTTATTTTAACCGATGAGAACACGGGTGTTCACTGCTTACCCATCATAAAAAGCAAGATTGATGGCCTGGGCGACTATGACCTTATCGAAATAAATGCCGGCGAAGAAAGCAAGGATATTGATTTTTGCATTGGTGTATGGAAAATGCTGATCGACTTTGGTGCCGACCGTAAAAGCCTGTTAATAAATCTTGGTGGTGGCGTTGTAACGGATCTGGGGGGCTTTGCAGCTTCAACTTTTAAAAGGGGATTTGATTTTGTGCATGTACCTACCACCCTTTTATCTCAGGTAGATGCATCAGTAGGCGGTAAAACGGGGATTGATATTGATAGTATAAAAAATATCGTAGGTACTTTTACCCAGCCCAAAGCTGTATTTATTGAGTACGATTTTTTAAAAACACTTCCCGCCCGCCAAATCCTTTCGGGCATTGCAGAGATGCTTAAACATGGTTTAATTGCCGATGCTAACTATTGGGATCAGCTTAAATCAAGCGACCTGAAAAACCCTTCGGCACAATTGGTTTACCGCTCTGTAGAGATAAAGAATGTAATAACTATTGAAGATCCAACTGAAAAAGGCATCCGCAAAGCTTTGAATTTTGGTCATACCATTGGCCATGCAATCGAAACTAATTCATTAATAAATGATAAAGACTCTTTATCTCATGGTGAAGCTATAGCAATAGGCATGATCTGCGAGTCGTATCTCTCACACAAAAAAACAGGGTTAAGCGCTGCCGAATTGAGCGAAATAACAAATGTATTTAGCGATCTTTATCCAAAATATACAATTGCCGAATCGAGTTTTGATACCCTGTTTGCCATTATGCAAAAGGATAAGAAAAATCAGGATGGTAAAATAAATTGCACATTACTGACGCATATTGGTCAATGCAATATTGATAATATCTGTACAGAAGCCGAACTTTGTGAAAGTTTAATGTATTACATTAATTTGTAAAATGTCCAGCTTAGATTCCAGGGATAAAGCAGCACTTGTGCTGATGGGTTTACTGGTAGTACTAACCCTTGTTGAAATGGGTTTAAGCTACTGGGAAAATCGTAAATATTATGAAACGCGCGATACGCTGACTAATATCTATCTTACTTCACTTGCGGTTATTACTAATTTGATAGTTAAAGTAAGCACATTTGTTATCCTTACCCTTACTTATCAATACCGGCTTTTTCAAATACATAACGTTTATCTGTATTGGTTTTTACTGGTTGTGGTGCAGGATTTTTTATATTGGGTTTTGCATTATACGGGCCATTACTGCCGGCTTTTTTGGGCCATGCATGTAACCCATCACTCATCAGAACACTTTAACTTTACCACAGGATTCCGTTCAACCGTATTTGAGCCATTTTACCGTGTATTTTTTTACCTACCGCTCGCATTGATGGGTTTTACAGCATTAGATATATTGTATGCTTATTTAATTACCCAGCTTTATGGTAACCTGGTACATACACAATATAAAATACCGTTGCCAAAATGGTATGGCTGGTTATTTGTAACCCCTTCACATCACCGGGTACACCATGCATCAAACATTCCATATCTTGATAAAAATATGGGTATGATGCTTATCATTTGGGACAGGATGTTCGGGACTTTCAGAGATGAAGATTTGGAGGAACCCGTTAAATATGGTTTAACCAAACAACCCGAAGACATGGGTCCGGTAAATGTACTTTTTCATGAGTGGAAAGCCTTGCTCCATGATGTTAAACATGCACCGGGCGTTAAAAACAAGATCGGGTATTTGTTAAACCCGCCAGGATGGAGTCATGACGGCAGTACACAAACTGCACGGGTTATGCAACGGGAGTATGAAATACAACACATCACCCCGCTCGATGAACATAAACATTCTGCTTAATTCAGGTATATATTTCTAATTTTTGGATACTATATTTGTCTGAACCGGGATTCTTAGGATTCAAGTATTACCGCGATTAAACAAAATCCAATAAATCCCAAATCTGCTTAATCCTGGTTCAGACATAAGGCTATTAAGCCTGTGGCCGGTGTTATCACCATAGGCTTAATAGTGGGTTTACATGGTTTACACACTTCATGGTTAACATCAATATAATTATTTGATTTTCAATTAATTATATTTATTTCTATCAAAACATAATGGTTTACATTGATCAGCTTTTATGCTGTTTGAAGTTGATTGCTTTTTAAATATAGAGACGCATCATTGCATCTTCCACTTGCAAATTAAAGTAGTTAAGCGGCTTGCAAAACGGCTTTTGTTTTGGGAGCCGCAATGATGTGTCTCTACGTAAAAATATTTTTAAGCTCAATCTAAACTGCTTTTTAGTATTAATAAATTACTAATATTTTTAGCAATTTTAAATTTAATTGCTTATCTTTATAAAAAAGGAAAGTAAGCAAAATGGAAACACAGGAATTGGTTTCAACCAAATTAACAGGCAGTGAGAAAAAAACTATCGCGTTGCTGGAGCTGAAAAAAATAACGCTAAGCGATCTGGATAATTTCGATACCGGCGAACGGCAATATTTAGCGGTGGTTTGCACCCAAATGCTGCAAGGCTTAAAGGATAAAGAAAGGGATGATTTTTTAAACAAAATTGAACCCATCATGCCGGCAAGCAATAAACAGCAGATTTGGGAATATAACCACCGGGCAATCACTGATGCCATTTCAAAGTTGACTGAACTGCATGGCAGCATGCCCACTAAAAATCACCTGGCCGAAGAGACCGGTTTAAGCCGGCAAACCATCAGCAAACATTTAAAAGAATATCAAACACATCCTGGATATACTGAGCAAATGGAACAGTATAAAATGATGGCCCCAAAGTTAATGGCAAAAGTATTCCAATATGCAGCTAAGGGCGATATCAGGGCTGCCAGGCTTTATCTGGAAACAGTTGGCGCTACCCATAAACAGCAAAGCAATACGGTTGTTAAAAGCCAAAACAACTATATTCAAATTAACAATACCATATTGAGCCAGGAAAATTTAAAGCGCCTAAGTGCCGAACAACTCAACCAGATTGAGCATATCGTTGCTAAGGTTTTACCCGAACCGAAAATGATTGAATAACCACCTCTCCCGTATCATTTGGTAAGTGTGGAATTTATGCAAATAGGCTTGTAGTATCCCATCACTCGGCTACATAACCGTCCGAAGTCGGAGAAATCGGATAGCGGGACTCTACGGATAGCGGGTAAAAAGCCTCAAGTCGAAATATTTGAAGCTTTTCTAATTTAAATTGTATTAAATTGTGGTGCGGTGATAACACCACCTATAGACTTAACATTCGCACAAGACTTGCGCTAAAGAGGGGCAATCTTATTAGGAATAGTTGTGTTTGTAAATTGATCAACATTGTGACAGTTTTACAAACAACAGAAGTTGAACAATATTTAATAGACTATGATTTATGAAATATCTTTATAAGCATGTAAGTTTAATATTTTTAATAAGCACTTTTTTGCTTTCGTGCAAAAAGAGTTCAACAACACCTGAACTTGTTACTTTTATGAAACTCGATACCAATAGTAAAGCTCTTAGTTATAACTCATGCTCTACAATAGAAATAATACGCGGCGGGCAGCCTCAAACTAGCATTACCTCTCAGGGAGGAACCGGGCATTTCGACATTACACTAAATCAGGCTCCAGAGAATTTAAAAACAGGGCAGGTGTATGAGGCACAAACCATCAAAAGCCTTGTAACAGATAGTTATGCAAGATTTACTTATGTACCCAATAGCTCGGCCAATGGCGTATATGGTTATTCATCGTCAGTAAATAATCCGATTGGCTCTGTTACACTTACCGAAGTTACTTCGACTTCTATAAAAGGAACATTTTCCACAAGGGTATTTCAGGATGATTCTGGATTAGATTTACGCTATACTATTACTAATGGAACTTTTTGTTCTGGTCCCTCGGCATATACAGTTGTAATTACGGGTCATTAATCCGTGAAAGAAATTATGAGCTACTTGATAATACAAGTGTAGTTATGGTGCATTTATTCGCTATAAGAATTATGTTGAATCGTTTTCAGGCAGTTTCTTGGGCCTATATTATTTCAATAACAAGTAATACCTTCATTGGCCTAGCCTTAAACTATGTTTCATACCTAAATTTATTTAAACAAGTTATAGTTATTATTGCACTTCAACAAACACAAGTCGTCTATTCACCAAATATCCGCACAAAACGTACACTAAAAAGAGTGGATACACCAGGTTATAAACCTGCTGATGGGATGCTGAAACAAGTTCAGTATGACTACGGGATACCATTAACAATATAATTAAATTCAAACACCATGCAGATAATTATACTGTACCTGTTAATTTTAAAACATAAAATATATTCAAATCGCTGTAAAATCAATTTAAACAGAATAAAATTCGTTTCACCCAAACTATTTTACAAAAATTAAAATTTTCTATTGACAAATACATTTTTAGCCGTACATTTACAACGTAATAAAAAACAAATGAAATTTACAAGCGCATACTATTTCGGTTACTACTTTTACTTTAACAGTGAGAGCCGGGACTAATATGTACTTAACACACACATAAAGAAACTAAAAAGTCCCGGCACAAAATGCCGGGATTTTTTGCTTTAACAGGGTTTATGAAAATAGAAAAACCACGGGTTGCAATACAGGGAATACGCGCTTCCTTTCACGAAGAAGCAGCCATAAGGTACTTTGGCGAAAATGCGCAAACCATTGAGTGTAACTCTTTTAAGCAAACATTTGAGGCCCTAAAAAATAAAGAGGCCGATTATGTAGTAATGGCAATTGAAAACAGCATTGCAGGAAGCATATTGCCAAACTATACTTTATTGCTTGACTATGGTTTCCCGGTTGTGGGCGAAATTTATTTACCTATTCAGTTACACTTAATGGCATTGCCAGGTGTAAAATTTGAAGATATAAAGTACGTGACCTCGCACCCTATAGCTTTACGTCAGTGTGTTGATTTTTTTGATGAATACCCGCATCTTAAAATTGTGGAAAGTAATGATACGGCGGCCTGTGCTAAACGCATTAGGGACGAACAATTAACTGATACTGTTGCCATAGCCAATGCACTGGCTGCGAAACTTTATGGGCTTGATGTATTGGAACGCAGAATTGAATCAAACAAAAAGAATTTTACCCGTTTCCTGATCCTTACCCATCATGATAATGTAGAAAAAAAGAATGCCAACAAAGCTTCTCTTTGCTTTCAGGTGAGTAACAAGGTTGGGGCTTTAGCCAAAGTGTTGAATATTTTTGCCGATGAAGGCGTAAATATGAGCAAGATTCAGTCAATGCCTATTTTGGGTAAACGCAATGAGTACAATTTTTATGTAGACATTGAATGGGAAGAACAAAAACAATATGATGCCTCCATACGACAAATACTTAAATACACGCACAATTTTAACATACTTGGTGAATATGAAAGACATGACGATGAATTAACTCCAAAACCACTAAAAAACGACAGGGTCCGGAGATATATCAATATAAGAAGGAACATCTGAGCCTGCATTACAGCAATCAAAAAGTAAAAGAAAAATTAACATAAAATATAAAAACACCGGTATAAATAATCTGCCGGACTAATAACAAAACAATGAAATTAAATTTAAACATACAGCCGCTTCATACCTGGATCAAGACCGGAAAAGAACCATTGGTAATAGCAGGCCCATGTAGCGCCGAAACGGAAGATCAACTGGTAGCTACGGCTCACTTATTAGCCCAAACGGGCCGCGTATCTGCATTACGTGCAGGTATCTGGAAACCACGTACACGTCCGGGTGAATTTGAAGGTATTGGCAGCATTGGTTTAGAATGGCTTAAACGTGCTAAAGCTGAAACCGGCTTACCTACTGCCATTGAAGTTGCAACTGGCAAACATGTTGAAGAGGCATTAAAAGCTGGCGTTGATATATTATGGGTAGGTGCCCGTTCAACCGTTAATCCTTTTACTGTACAGGAAATTGCTGATGCCTTAAAGGGTGTTGATATTCCTGTAATGGTTAAAAACCCGGTAAATCCTGATCTTTCTTTATGGGTTGGCGCATTGGAGCGTATCAACAACGCCGGTATCACTAAACTGGCCGCTATTCACCGTGGGTTCTCATCTTACGAGAAATCTGCTTTCCGTAATGAGCCAATGTGGGATATCGCTATTGCCTTAAAAACTTTAGCTCCTGAGTTGCCTATCATCAACGATCCAAGCCACATCTCTGGTAACCGTGACCTTATCGGTTACATATCACAAAAAGCTTTAGATCTTGATATGCAAGGCTTGATGATCGAATCGCACATTGACCCAAGTGTAGCCTGGACAGATGCTAAACAACAGGTTACCCCTGCTGCCCTTGCTGACATTATCGATCACCTGGCTTTACGTAAACCAGAGATCCGTAATGCAGAAGTAAACGATAAACTGGCCGAGTTACGTAACCAGATCGACAAAATTGACGATTTAGTTATTCAGAAAATTGCCGAGCGTATGCAAATTGCTGATAAGATCGGTCAATACAAAAAAGACAATAACATTACCATTTTACAAGTTGGCCGTTGGGACGAGATTCTGCAAAAACGCACCAACTATGCAAAAGCTTTAAAATTAGGCGAGGAGTTTACTGAGAAATTATTGGAGCTTTTACACGCCGAATCTATCAGCAGGCAAACAGCTGTCATGAATAAAAGTGAAGCCGGACAAGCAGCAGAAAAACTAACCCACGCATAACTATATAATGATGCAAAACATCATCCTGACAAAAAGTAATAAGCAAATAAATGGCACGGTACACCTTACCGGGTCAAAAAGTGAGTGTAACCGTGCACTGATCATCGAGGCATTAAGCGATGGTAAAGTAAAGGTTGAGAATGTTTCGGACGCGGCCGACGCGGTGTTGCTTGCTGGTATTTTGAGAGGTACGAAGTCTGAAGTTCTGAGTCTTGAGCCTGAAGTCTTAAGTCAAAGATCAAAAGACTTAGAACTCAGAACTCAAGACTTAAGACTTGTAGACATTGGCCCCGCAGGTACAGCCATGCGTTTTTTAACAGCTTATTTTGCAATACAGGATAATGAAGTAATACTAACCGGCAGTCAGAGGATGAAAGAAAGACCAATAGGTATATTGGTTGATGCGCTGAGAGAGTTGGGTGCCCATATTGACTATGAAGAAAAAGAGGGCTTCCCTCCTATAAAACTAAAAGGCAGTTTCGAGCAGCAAACTAGTAAGATCAGTATTAAAGGTAACATTAGCAGTCAGTATATTACCGCGTTGTTACTCATCGCTGCCCGACTGCCTTTTGGTTTGGAATTACATATTGAAGGTGAGTTAACTTCCCGTCCTTATGTTGAAATGACACTTGCGATGTTAGAAACCGCAAAGATACAGCACAGTTGGGAAGGTAACGTCATTACAATATCAAATCAGGAGTTTGCAACAACCTCATTACATGTTGAACCCGATTGGAGCGCGGCATCATACTGGTATGCCATTGCAGCACTGGCAGATGAAGCTGAGTTATTGTTAACCGGCTTAACCCAATATAGTTTACAAGGTGATAGCGTGATAACCGAGATCATGGCCAATTTTGGTATTACTTCGCAATTTAAAGATGGCGGGGTGCATTTAACAAAAGAGATTAAACCACTTGCCCGTAAAATATTCGACCTTAAGGAATGTCCTGATCTGGCACAAACCATCATTGTAGTATGCGCGGCTTTAGGCCATGAAGCTACTTTTACAGGCCTGGAAACTTTAAAAATAAAAGAGACCGACCGTATTTTGGCTCTGCAGACCGAGTTGGCAAAAATGGGTGTAAAATTGATCGAAAAAGGTCAGGTTTATAAACTGGACTGTAGCGAAAAGTTTATACCCGAGCGTATATTTATCAATACTTATCATGATCACCGTATGGCTATGGCATTTGCTCCACTGGCGCTCATCATCCCGCAACTGGAATTTGAGAACGGGCCGGTAGTTGATAAATCATACCCTGCATTCTGGACCGATCTGGCAGGGCTTGGATTTGGAGTTCAGGAAATAGAAAGATAAGGCAAAAGATTAAATTAATACCCACGTCATTGCGAGGTACGAAGTAATCCCCAAATTACAGAGATGATCTGTATAGTTTAGAGATTGCTTCGTACCTCGCAATGACGATTAAAATAAACATCTCATATCTAATAAGACAATGGCAGGCAATTCATTCGGGCAAATATTCAGGATAACCACTTTTGGCGAATCGCATGGCGAAGCTATAGGTGTAATTATTGACGGTTGTCCGGCACAATTAACAGTTGATATGGATTATATCCAGGGCGAACTGGATAAACGCAAACCCGGTCAGTCAAAAATAACCACGCAACGTAAAGAAAGCGATACCGTAAAAATATTATCTGGCGTGTTTGAGGGTAAAACCACGGGCACTCCTATCGCCATGCTGATCCCTAACGAAGATCAACGCTCAAAAGATTACAGCCATAATGTGGATGTATTCCGTCCTTCCCATGCCGATTATACTTATCAGGTAAAATATGGCATCCGTGATCACCGCGGCGGGGGCCGTTCATCAGCCCGCGAAACTGCCGCGCGTGTTGCAGCAGGCGCATTGGCCAAACTATTGCTTAAAAGCCAGGGAATTGAAATTGCGGCTCATGTAAGCAGCGTTGGCACTATAAATGCCCCTAATGTAAGTATTGAAAATATACAGGAGTTTATTGACGAACGCGAAAAGAACATCGTACGCTGTGCCGACCCGGCAACGGCCGAAGAAATGATCTCTTTTATTGATAGCGTACGCAAAGACGGCGACACCGTGGGCGGTAAGGTAAGCTGCTATATTAAAAATTGCCCGGTTGGTCTTGGCGATCCGGTATTTGATAAACTACATGCCGATCTGGGTAAAGCCATGCTGAGCATTAACGCGGTTCATGGTTTTGAATATGGTTCGGGCTTTTCCGGCAGCGAAATGCGGGGCTCAGAGCATAATGATATTTTTGTTAAATCGCATTTAGGCACTGTGAGCACCATAACCAATTTTTCGGGTGGTATACAGGGCGGTATCAGCAATGGTATGCCTATTGAGTTTAAAGTAGCTTTTAAACCGGTTGCCACCATCATGAAAAACCAGGCGACTATCGACAGCGAGGGCAATGCTGCCGAAATATCAGGCAAGGGCCGTCATGATCCTTGTGTAGTACCACGTGCTGTACCCATTGTTGAGGCTATGGCCGCGTTGGTTTTGGCCGATCATTGGCTGAGGAACAGAAACTCTATTTTAAGCTAACTTATGCTAAAAGCGTAAGGCAGAAAGCTTAAAGCAAGCCTTTAATAATTTACAATTAGATGCCCAAAGCGTATAAAAGCTTTGGGCTTTTTGCATTGGGCTTTAAGCTTAATCCCTATCTTTGCTGAGTAATGCTAACGCCTGTCATCCAATTATACAAAAAAGCCTATAGCGGACTATCTAAAAACAGCTGGTACTTAAGCCTGGTTATGTTTATTAACCGGAGCGGTACTATGGTGGTACCGTTTATGAGCATTTACACCATTCAGCAACTGCATTTTACTATTGTACAATCTGGGTGGGTGATGGCATTTTTTGGCGCCGGGGCCATATCAGGCGCATTTATTGGCGGTAAACTAACCGATAAGATAGGCTTTTATGATATCCAGGTTGGCGCATTGCTTATTGGCGGCATCTTGTTCCTTATTTTAGGTTATCAGCATACTTTCATAACTGTTAGTATTGGTACGTTCATCTTAAGTATCTGCAATGAATCTTTTCGTCCGGCTAATTCAACTGCTATTGCGCATTATAGCAACGATGAAAATAAAATACGCTCCTACTCTTTAAACCGGTTAGCTACAAATCTGGGCTGGGCTTTTGGCGGTGGTTTGGGAGGATTCCTGGCATCGTTCAACTACCATTTACTTTTTTGGGTTGATGGTTGTACCAATATTTTTGCCGCGCTCCTGTTATTAAAACTGATGCCCCGCTCAAAGATCATTAAAACCGTTAAAGCAGCGGGCCAAATAGTCAAATCAACATCGGCTTATAAAGACGGGGTGTATTTGATATTTATTTTATTGAGCACACTTTTTGCCACCTGCTTTTTCCAGTTCTTTATTATGCAGCCCGTATTTTATAAGATACAGTGGCATTTTAACGAACGCTTTATTGGCTTTTTGCTGGCTTTAAACGGTATTTTAATAGTGATGGTTGAAATGGTGCTCATCCATAAATTAGAAGGTAAAAGAAACCCGCTTACCTATATCAGTGCAGGTATTATTGTAGCCGGTGCCAGTTTTGTTTTGTTAAATCTATTGCCACATACGGCGTGGGTGGCTATACTGATCGTAGCCATGATCACTTTAGGCGAAATATTGAGTATGCCATTCATGAATTCTTTTTGGATAAGCAGAACAACCAACAACAACCGGGGCGAATATGCCGCGTTGTACAGCATGTCATGGTCGGCCGCTCAAATTATTGCTCCAGCAGTGGGAAGCCAGATCATTGCATACGGCGGATTTAATTTGCTGTGGTGGGTGTTAGGGGCTGTGTGCTTGTTTTCGTCAACCGGATATTTTATCCTGAAAAAGTTCACACATCCTTATAAACAAGCGACAATCATAGTTGAAAAAGTTATTTAACATGAAAAAAGCTATAATATTAGATCTGGATAATACCATATATCCCGTAAGCTCAATTGCTGAATATTTGTTTAATAAAGTATTTGAATTTTTGGATAGCCTGGCGGATGAATTAAGTATAGATGAAATAGATAAGGCAAAGGAAGAAATGAAAAAAAGGCCATATCAATGGGTTGCGGATAAATATAATTTCAGTGAAGCCGCTAAAAACAAAGGCCTCGACCTGCTTAAAAATCTTGAATATGATTTACCAATGCAACCTTATGAAGAGTATAGGTACATTAGCGACACCAAAATAGTTAAATTTTTAGTTACTACTGGTTTTACCAAATTGCAACGGAGCAAAATAAAATTATTGGGTATAGAGCACGATTTTAAAGCAATTTATATAGTTGATCCTGAAGTATCATCAGAAACAAAAAAGGACATTTTCGCAATCATCATGAATACCAATGACTTCAAACCTGAAGATTTGCTGATCATTGGTGATGACCCTGAATCAGAAATAAAAGCAGCAATAACTTTAGGTATAGATACGTTTTTATTTGACCCTGAAAACAGACATCCAAACGCACAGGTAAATCACTCGTCAAAAAACCTTAAAGATGCGGTTCCATTGTTTGCTTAACGTGTAATTTCATTTTTTAATACTTTAACAGTAACCAAAAGCTGACCTAAATGCCGCATAGTATGTTCTGCCGCATGTACATACAAACCAATCACCGTTGATGGCAGTTGCGACCTGCCAACGCCACGAACTTGCGTCAATACCTGTTCATCAGTTTCGGCTAATTGGTTTATTGCGCTATCAACCTGGATATTAAACTGCATGACAAGATCGGCGGTATGTATATTTTCAGTTGTCTTACCTTCGGTAGCTAAATAACTCAGCTGATCCTCAGTAAGCCCCGCTCCTTTTGCATAAGTAAAAAGCCGGTTAAGCACACCTGTTAAATGTTGTAAATGAAATCCCGGCGATGCCATGCCGGCTACTTTATGCCATAATAAAGCGTCAGGAAAACCATACATTAAATCATTCAGCTCCTCCCTGGCCTGTAAAAGTGCATGTGCTACAGGTTGCAGCAATGCTGGTATGCTGTTTAAAGGCCCGCGGAGCCAAACCTCGGGTTTATTTGCTGTTGCCATTTTTATTTATTGTTATTAAGCATGGTTTTTACCTCATCATGATTAAATAAAAAACAGTCGTTTTTTCATTATCCGAAGAATTTTGAACATGTGTTTATATATTAATGTGATAAAATGTCCGTTTTCAAAATTAATTAAAAACCATTTGGCTTTATGGTATGGGTATTGCTATTCATAAGCAAAAATTAACTATACTTATATCCATGATTGCTACTTGCCAAAAAAAGACCTTTATCCCCGCTCTACTATGTGGTCTTTTTGTACTTCTCCTTACTTTTCAAAGCTGTAAAAAAAAGCATTCGGAAATAGCTGACCAACTTTTCAAAGTAACTCAGAATAAAGCTTTCAAGGATATTGACCCGGATACCCTTGCTGCAACACTCAAAAATGAACTTACTGCCCAAAAATTAAAGATTGCTAATGAACATGTAATCGAATCTTATTTTAGGGCAAACGATTACCAGCCTGTTTTAGTAATGAACCATTTGTTTAATGGCGATCTGGACGTTTTAACAGATTATTATAACAAAATCAACGAGCACGGTCTTGATAAAAAGCCATATCATGCCGAAGCTATCAAAGCACTGGTTGCTAAATTGCAGGATAAAAACGGCATTAAAACAACTGCCGAAGCCTATCATGACCTGGCAGAGCTTGAGTTATTGACCGCAAGTTCCTTGTTAAAATATTCAAACGCGCTGCAATATGGCGTTATCAATCCTAAAAAAATATATTCCAGATATTTTACAGCCACTAAGCGGCCAGACAGTGCAACTATGAAAAAAGCACTGCGGACAACTGATCTAAGAGCTTACCTGGACAGTATCCAGCCCGCCGATCCACAATATAAAGTTTTACAAAAAGCATTTTTAGATGGTGTTACACTTGATGGCTTATCAAAAGAAGAAAGCAGGCGCTATCTGTTGGTTAATCTGGAACGTCTGCGCTGGAAGAATAAACCTACTGAATCCAAATATGTTATCGTAAATATTCCTGATTTTAAGCTGAATGTGATAGAAGATGGAAAATCTGTTTTAAATATGAAGGTGTGTGTTGGCCAGGGCCGTAACATGGATCAGCGATGCAGCTTGATATCATATGCCGACAGTGACAGGTATGATAAGCCATTTCCGCGCGAAACCCCGCAGCTAAGCAGCATGATCCATAGCGTTGAGGTAAACCCCATGTGGAACATACCGCGAAGTATTGCTACCAAAGAGATCATTATTGAAGCAGCAGATGACCCTTACTATTTATCCAATAAGAGCATTGACGTTTACAAGGACGGGGTTAAAATTGAAGATCCGGAGACAATAGATTGGTCAACAGTAACAAAAGACAATCTGGAATATGATTTTAAACAACGCCCGGGTGCTGACAATTCATTGGGTAAGATAAAATTCCTGTTCAAAAACAGAAGCAGTGTTTATCTGCATGATACACCTGCAAAAGAAGCCTTTGGGCATGCTATGCGTGCTGTGAGCCATGGTTGCGTGCGTTTGGGCGATCCGCAGGGCCTGGCAAAGAACCTTTTTGGTGAGGGGGAAGATTATGATACCATAACTAAAGATATGGACGAAGATAATCCTGACCCAACCAATATTGCATTACCTAAAAAAACACCAATATACATAACCTATGTTACCTGCTGGGCCGATGACAACGGCACATTACAATACAGGCATGATGTTTACGGGTTAGATGTGGTACTTTATGCACATTTAAAAATGCTGATAGGCGATATAAAAACAAATGCCCGGTTATTAGCCAGGCATAGCGATTCAGGTTTATAATTGGATAATATTAAATTTAAAGTTTGGCCAGATCAAAAGCCGTTGTATCAGCGGCAATAAAATTCAATGGCGCTGTTTCATCAAGGTATTTTGAAGTATACCTATCATCATTACCACTGATAAAGAGAACCGTTTTACCTGATATTGTATTAATTACCTTGTTTACAACTTTGGGTGATACAGCCGGACAACCAAAACTACGTCCTACATATCCTTTATGGTCAATAGCAGCCTGACTAACATAACTGGCTGCATGAATTACAATATCGCGCATCCGGGCATTGCTGTTAAAACCAGGATCCAAGCCATCTAACCGCAACGAACGGCCATGCTTACCCATATATACATTATCGGTCAGATAAAATCCCAGACTGCTTTGGTGTGAGTCGTTCCTGTCCGAAAAATGGTTGGCCATTTCATCGCCACTTCCCTGTCCGTGGGCAACCCATGTGTTTAACAATAATTGTTTACTTAGCAAATCAATTATCCACATGCGTTTTTCACGGCTTGATTTATTGAAATCAACAACAGTAAGTACAGCGCTGTTCTCTGGTAATTTATGAGCAAGTTTTAAATTTGTATAACCTGTAACTGCTTTTTCAAATACATCAAAGGCTAAACCAGACTGTTGCAAACTGGCTGCCAGATACAGATTATTTACGTACTGATTAAATAATTCCTTTGCATTTAGGGTTGAATTTACCTTTCCATCTGATTTGTTCGCACCTGCGGATCTCCAACTAATAACCGTTCCTGACAATAATAAAACCGCTAATGTGACACACCAAAAATGTTTCCTCATACTTGTTTTGAGTTAAATGTTAAATCAATAAGTTAAATTAGCAATAGGTTTATTTAACCGGATTAGGAAACCGGTTAATTACAAATGTATACTTTTTTACTTAATCCAAAATCATTTTAATATATTTTTTTACTAAAATGAAAATAAATTTAAAATAAAGAAAATTTCCGCGCTATTATACGGTTATACGAACAGGGGTAGTAAAAAGTTGGAAATATCTATTTAACCCACTTAATTTTTTCTTCGAGCGGGGTATTTCTTTTTCCTTCGGGATGCTGATCAGCATAACCCAGGTACAGCACACCCATCACATGGTCTTCTTCTCTTAGCTGTAGAAATTCTTTCATCGCGGGTTTTAAAATTGCGCCACCTGTACTCCAGAACGATGCCATATTTAAGGCAGTAGCACCAAGCAGGATGTTTTGAATAGCGCTCGAAACTGCCGCAAGCTCTTCAAATGCTGGAATTTTAGGCAGATCGCCACGCTTCATGGTAGTAATTATAACATGCGATACCTTATCGCCTTGATGCTGAAAATTAGTATAAACAGTTTCATTAAAATTCTCAGAGCTTACGCTTTGCTTGTATAATTCAGCATGTTGCAGGCAAAATTCAGCAGGATTTTCATAAACAGTAAATCGCCAGGGTTCGGTGTATCCATGGGTTGGCGCCCAATCAGCAAGTTCCAATAATGCGGCTACATGCCCGTTTGGTATCTTGTGGCCATTCATCATAGCTGGTTTAACAGACCGACGGGTTTTAATAATGTTAGATATAGTAGTGAAAGTTGCAGAATCCATGTTATTAGCTATATGTTCAGAAGAACGCAAACTTAAAAAAATAAAGAAAAAAGGAAATATTAAAAATGAGATGTGACCGATTAAAGACTAAAGCCCACGAAAAGGGTTTAGTAAATTTAAAATATCCTGCAATTAAAAAATTGCAGGATATTTAGCTGGGTTAGCTTCGTTCATCATAGCGTAAACAGCTTCAATGATATCATCTATAGAAGGTTTGCTGAAATAATCACCATCAGAACCATAAGGTGGGCGATGCTCTTTTGCAGTTAATGTTCTTGGTTGCGCGTCAAGCGAGTAATAACCATTCTCTGTTTCTACTATTTTTTGGGTTATATATGCCGAAGCCGCACCGGGTACATCCTCATCAATAACCAGCAGTTTGCTGGTTTTCTTTAGAGAATCACCACAAACATTCTCTGTATCAAACGGATATAAGGTTTGCGGGTCAATAACCTCGATATGGATATCCATTTTCTCCAGTTCGGCAGCGGCCTCTAATACAATGCGCAAGGTAGAGCCGTAAGAAACAACGGTAACATCGGCGCCATTCCTTAAAATCTCAGCTTTACCAAGCGGAACAGTAAATTCGCCAACATTATCAGGTAGCTTTTCTTTTAAGCGGTACCCGTTAAGGCTCTCAATAACCAATGCAGGTTCATCACCCCTTAACAAGGTATTGTACATCCCCGCGGCCTGTGTCATATTACGTGGCACACAAATATGGAAACCCCGCATAGAATTTAAGATCAGGCCCATGGGCGACCCTGAATGCCATATGCCCTCTAACCGATGACCACGGGTACGGATAATAAGCGGCGCTTTTTGTCCGCCACGGGTACGATAGCTCAAACTCGCTATATCATCGCTTAAAACGGTCATGGCGTATATCAGGTAGTCAAGGTATTGTATCTCAGCTATAGGTCTTAAACCACGCATAGCCAAACCCATACCCTGCCCAATAATAGTTGCCTCGCGAATACCAGTATCCGTAATACGCAGATCGCCATATTTATTTTGCAAACCGGCAAAACCCTGATTCACATCACCAATTGCGCCAACATCTTCACCAAAAGCAACAATACTTTTATCCCGGTCAAAATTGATATCAAAACAAGCGTTCAATACCTCACGACCATCTAAAAGCCGTGCATCATCACTATATATGGCAGCCACAACAGGCACATTTAAAGGTGATTGTGGCGTATCAGTAAATAGCTTTGAATTAAAACGCTCATCATTTTTTACCATTTCGGCATTAAACCAATTTAATAACGATTGTCTTTCTGCTGAATTTTCACGTGTGGTAATCCGTAAAGTTTTACGTATAGCAGCTATTATATCTTTACGACCGGCATCATAGCTTGAACGCAAAGCAGATGAAATATCTAATAATTCATCTTTTGCAGCAACATTATATGCCAGTTCATCTATCAATTTGGCTGCTTCATCCAATTCAGTATTTATTACACCAAGCAGTTCGCTGGCAGCTTCGCGCTGGCATTCGCGCACATATTTTTTGGCCTCGGTTTCCAGCTCATCCAGTTCAGCTTCTGTTGAAATGGCCGAAGCTATCATCCACTCGCGCATTTTAAGCAAGCAGTCATGATCATCCTCCCAGGTCAGGCGGTCCTTTGTTTTATAACGCTCATGCGAGCCTGATGTTGAATGCCCTTGTGGCTGCGTCATTTCAACAACATGGATCAGTACCGGTACATGCTGCTCACGGCAAAGCGCTATGGCACGTTCATAGGTTTCGCAAAGGGCAATGTAATCCCAACCCCTTACTTTAAATATTTCATAACCATTAGTTTCTTTTTCGCGTTGAAAACCTTTTAGTATTTCAGAAATATCCTCTTTTGTAGTTTGTAGCTTTGCCGGTACCGAAATAGCATAGGCATCATCCCAAACCGAAATAGCCATAGGTACCTGCAGTACACCGGCAGCATTAAATGTCTCAAAAAACAAACCTTCGGAGGTGGAGCCATTGCCTATTGTACCAAAGGCAACTTCATTACCATTAACTGAAAACTGCTCAAGGTATTCAAGTTCCTTATTTTGACGATATAATTTTGATGCATAAGCTAAACCAAGCAACCGCGGCATATGGCCACCCGTGGTTGATATATCAGATGAGCAATTCATGGTTTCGGCTTGGTTTACCCAGCTGCCATCAGCATTAATAAATCTTGTAGCATAATGACAGTTCATTTGGCGGCCTGCCGATGCAGGGTCCTTTTCAATATCAGGATTGGCGTAAAGCTGGGCAAAAAACTCTTTCAGGTTGCTCATACCTGTAGCAAACATAAAAGTTTGGTCGCGATAATACCCGGCACGCCAATCGCCGGCACGAAATGCCTTTGCCATAGCCAATTGGGCAACTTCCTTACCATCGCCAAATATTCCAAACTTAGCTTTACCAGTCAATACTTCTCTTCTACCTATTAAACTGGCTTGTCTGCTTTCAAAGCCAATACGGTAATCATCGATCACAATTTTTTTGAAATCATCAAAACTTAACTCAGCAGTATTAAATTTACTGGTTGCACGTATGGTAGTTCCGGGCATATATAATTTCGTTTAGACGGTAAAATTATAAAATTCTATTCTGTATTTGGCAAACTAACAATAAAACATAGAGTTTTACGAATAGTTTTTAAATTACGTTAAACCTTATATATTTGTATTAATCAAACAAACACATGAAAAAGATATTAATGATTTGCGCGGTAATTTTAGGCTTTGCCTTTACTGCATCAGCACAGGATAGCCAGAAAGCCGAGTTTAAATTTAACGAAGAAAAACACGACTTTGGCAAAATACCTCAGGGTACACCTGTAACCACCGTTTTTGAATTTACAAACGTTGGTAAAGAACCACTTATTTTAACTGAAGTAAGACCAACCTGTGGCTGTACTATTGCTGATTATACTAAAACACCTGTAAAAAGTGGCGACAAGGGCTCCATCAAAATCACTTACAATGCAGCTGCTGCTGCACCTTTTAACAAAACAATTGTTGTTAAATCAAACGCGGTTACACCCGAAAAGTATTTGAATATTATTGGCGAAGTTGTAGCTAAACCGGCATCGAGCAAATAAAACAAGGCAAGCCTGATTAAAAAAGCCCCTTGCTAAACAAAGGGGATTAAAAATACTGTTAAAGACCCTTTAAAGGGTCTTTTTTCGTTTACAGGAGTATAATAAAACAACAATACTTTCTTTTTTACTAATTTTGCATATGCCAAAAATATCTCAAAAAGGGCAGCGAATGCCCGCATCACCTATACGAAAACTAACGCCTTATGCTGATAAAGCTAAGCTGGAGGGCAAAAAAGTTTACCATTTAAACATTGGCCAGCCAGATATTGAAACCCCCGAAGGCATGTTAAATGCCATTAAAAATATTGATTTTAAGGTTTGGGCCTACACCCCATCAGAAGGTACATTAAGCTATCGCAAAAAACTTACGGAATACTATAACAAACTGGGTTACAATATCAATCCGGAAAATATCATTGTGACCACAGGCGGGTCAGAAGCTATTACGATAGCTATGATGGCCTGTCTGGATTCGGGCGATGAAGTGATCATCCCTGAGCCATTTTATGCTAATTACAATGGTTTTGCCAGTCAAAGCGACATTGTAGTTAAACCCATACTTTCATTTATTGATAACGGTTTCGCCTTGCCCCCTATCGGCGAATTTGAAAAACTCATCACTGATAAAACCAAAGCGATTATTATTTGCAATCCTAACAATCCTACCGGGTATTTATACTCAAAAGAGGAATTGGAAGCATTAAAAGAACTGGCCTTAAAGTACGATCTTTATCTGTTTTCGGACGAGGCTTATAGGGAGTTTTGTTACGATGGACGTGCATTTATATCGCCAATGCATTTAAATGGACTGGATGAAAATGTTATCGTGCTGGATACCGTGAGCAAACGTTATAGTGCCTGTGGAGCCCGGCTTGGTTGCCTGATCACTAAAAACAAAGCAGTTTTAGACGCGGGATTGAAGTTTGCACAAGCCCGACTTAGTGCAGGTATGATTGAGCAAATTGCCGGTACGGCAGCCGTTGATACCCCTGATTCATATTTTGAAGCGGTAAATAAAGAGTACACAAGTCGCAGAAATACCCTGGTTAGCAAATTGAACAAAATGAATGGCGTTTATTGCCCTAATCCGGGTGGCGCTTTTTATGTAGTAGCTAAATTACCCATAGATAATGCCGACAAGTTTTGCCAATGGATGCTGGAAACTTTCAGCTATAATAACCAAACCGTGATGATGGCACCGGCGACCGGTTTTTACAGCACTCCAGGAGCCGGACATAATGAAGTACGTATGGCTTATGTATTGAAAAATGAAGACCTGCAAAGTGCCATGATCTGCCTGGAAGAAGCTTTGAAGGTTTATCCGGGCCGTGTAGATACTGAAAGCAAAAAGCTTAAGGCTGAAAGCATATAATATTTGCCTAAACCGCTCAAAAACTGTATTTTTGTAAGCTTAGCTTTAGCCTTTCGGCTTTCGCCACTAAAAAATGGGGTCGACCGGAATTGACAGGATGGAGATAAGTAGGTAAGCATGCAGCGCGTTGGGTGAATTAGCGCTTAAATCTGAACGCTCAAACTTACAAATGGCGAAAATAACTACGCCTTAGCTGCTTAATTTAGAATTAAATAGCTTTTGTCCCGCCGGTTTTCCGTTCTGTTGAATCGGCAATCGGGGCATCGAAAAACGGAACTGGCCAGCTTAATGGTGTGCATAGCAGGCGAGATAAAGCACCTAAGGAAGACGGTACAGGTAAGCGACTGACCTTCCCCTTCCCTACAATTAAACAGAAGCTAAGCATGTAGAAAGCTTACCTTATACCATGTTTGGACGAGGGTTCGAATCCCTCCGGCTCCACTATTAAGATTATCAAAAAACAACAAAAAGCCTGTAAATTATTTATCTACAGGCTTTTGTTATTCCAAACAGACTAGAACCATCGAGCGATAAGTGCATTGGAGTGCCGGAATTTCTTTCGTAAAATCAATTTTGCCCGCCTCATTGCTCAACCTGACCCGGTTAAAAACCGACAAAAAAAGCCGTTTCAAATAAATTGAAACGGCTTTTTACTGAAAAAAACAGACAGTTATTAGTTTTTGTATAGGGGTATTAAAATTATATGACTTTCTTACCTGCCGATAAGCTTGTTATACAACTGCTCATTTCCGGACATTGGCCAAATATATGCCGGGTCTGCCGGGTTAATCTGCGGAACATTTGATTTAGCAGGAATAGGAAGTCCCAACCTTAAAAGATCGGCCCATCTCAAGCCTTCACCCAAAAACTCAATATTTCTTTCCTGCAAAATAGCGCTGGTGAGGTCTGCAACACCTTTAGGGAAACTGGCTTCTGTATAAACAGTTGAGGTATCAGATCGTCCTCTTACCGCGTTCAGCAGCGCTATGGCCTGGCCATCTAATGAATTGGTACTGCGTGCACGGGCTTCGGCTAAATTCAACAAAACCTCGGCATACCTTATTACAGGCACCCAATCATTATACGGGGAACCAAGTGGCCACTTAGTAAGATAGGTATGGCTTTTACCAACCAGGATAAAACCCCTTCTGGCATCGGCAGCTTTCCAGTTCGGATCGGCTATTACCCCGCTTAGGTTTAAATAAAACTCACCAGTACCCACGCTATTAAAATAATCGGCAAGCGCATTCTGACCACCCGGCGCCTCAGTAGGCGTAAATGGCTCAGAAAATACAGATTCGGTTGTGGTATAGGGGTTTTTAAAAACATTGGCAACAGAAGCTTGCAACGCGTTGGGCACACCGCTTTTTGCCGTAAACGGTGCCGTGGCGTTTACAATTTTGTTAGCTTCGGTAATTACATTACCATATTGCTGCATGCTTAAATAAACGCGGGTTTTAAAAGCGATGGCCGAGTTTTTATGTGCCCTGATGGTATTGGAAGTTGCATCGGGATAAGTAGATGGCAGATCGGTTTCGGCGGCATTCAAATCTGCTATTACCTGCGTGTAAACCTGGCCAACTGTTGCAGGAGCAAGATCAAAATTGGCATATTGCGAATTTCCTGTTAAGCGCAGGGGCAAACCAGGCTTGGAACCTGCACCATTAACATAAGGCTGGCAATACATTTGTAGCAAAGCATAGTAAGATAATGCCCTTACAAACTTAGCCTCGGCCACATAATTTGCCGATACTGTCGGGCCAACAACCTTTACTCCGCCCGCAGCCATGCCATCAATAAATAAATTGCAGTTATTAATAGTTAAATAGGCCTGCGACCACAAATTTAAAACCTCAGAACTTGTACTGGTTACGGATTCGGTCCAGGTTTGGTAAGCGGTTACTGAATTCACAGAAGAGTTGATCCAGTTTTCGGCTTTAACATCATTGTATATCTGGTACCTGCCGCCATAAAGCTGTCCACTTTTTAAGCTTGTATATAAACCTAAAACCTGGCTTGAGATACGGGCAGAGGTAGAAAACGGAGCACCATCCTGGTTAGAGACAGAGGTTTGTGACACAGGATATAAATGATCTTTCTGACAGGCAGAACAGCTCAATAATGCAATGCCTATAGCATATATAAATTTCTTTTTCATTTCCTTTAATTTAATAGTTAAAACTTAACCGAGAATCCTGCTGTTAAAGTGCGGCCGTTAGCTGCGGTATTTCTGTCGACACCAGGTGAACTGTTTGTTGTTCCGTTTGAGGAAACTTCCGGATCCGGACCAGGATATTTTGTGAAAACAAACAGGTTTTGCCCGCTAACATATACCCTTACGCTTGATATACCTACTTTTTTCAGCAGGTTTTTGGGCAGGGTATAACCAAAATTTATAGTTTTAACCTTCAGGAAATCACCTTTGTACACGTTAAAATCTGTAGGGAAAGAAGTGCCGTTTGATACGTTATCACCAAAAATCACTTTAGGATATTTTGCTACCTGCCCCGGTGCTGTCCAGTGGTCAAATATATCGGTAGAGTTGTTCCAGAAACGCTGGTCGGTTAGTGTGGCTGCGGTTCCGTAGTAAACATAAAACCCAAGCTGGTACGTTAACAAAACATTCAGATCAAAGTTTTTATAATGAAAAGAGTTGCTTATACCGCCCACTTCTTTAGGGGTTGCCCTGCCATAATCAACAGCATCGGCCGTTTGGTTAATTTGATTAGGAGCACCAGCAGCAGTTAAATATGGTGTACCATCAGGATTAAAATAATGGGTTGTTCCGTTGAATGTATATAAAACCTTTTGGCCTTTACCATTGATAAAGATCCTGTCGCCGGTAGCCGGGTCAACACCTGCAGAGCGAATAATGTACAAATCGCCCACAGAGCCGCCTACTTTATTAATATTGGCAATTTCCAGGCTTGATGTAGAATAAGTAAAGGAATTTGTGCCGGGTATTAAGGAGGTGATTTTATTTGTATTAAAGCTGATGTTAAAATTAGCGCTCCATTTAAAACCTGTTGATCTGATGATATCAGCATCAATATTAAATTCAAACCCTTTGTTATACATAGAGCCTATATTAACCGGGGGGTTAGTGGCCAAACCGCCGGAAGGGGCTGTAGGAACATTAAATATTAAACCGGTGATATCATTTTTATAATAACCAAAGTCGCCGGTAATCCTGTCGCCAAATAAACCAAAATTAAACCCGATGTCTGTTTTGGTACTTGTTTCCCAGCCCAGGTTGTCATTACCTGTTTGGCTTGGAGCAAGTGTGGCATTACCGTTAAAAAGGCTATTGGCATAAAATCCGTAAGAACCATAATCATTTAACCCGCTATTGTTGCCAACCTTACCATAACTCCCCTTCAATTTAAAGCTGCTGAATACTTTATCAAGCTTCAGGTTTTCCCAGAATTTCTCTTTTGCAATTTCCCAGCCTAAACCAACACCCGGGAAATAACCATATTTACGGCCCGAGCCAAAAGCTGAAAAACCATCTTTACGAAGCGTAGCGGTTAAAAAGTACTTTTTATCAAAATCATAATTTAAACGACCGAAAAAAGAAACCAGGTAGTTCTCGCTGTTGAGTAAGGATGACGCGGGAACGGTATTGATCGCATAACCGGCCTGTATTTGGTTAAACGCCGGGTCTGAAAGTGTGGTGCGCGTTAAACCATAACCATACGTTAGGCTGCGCTGTTGCTCATTACCTAACAATAATGAAAAATTATGATCTCCGAATGAATGATCAAACTGGGCTATATTATCCCAAACTGTTCTTTTATATTGCGCATAAGTATCGGCAACACTTGCATTATTGGTAACAACCCCATTGCTGGCAACCGAAAAATTTGATATGGGATTAAAAAATGTATCGCTGGTGAAATATAAGTAATCAATACCATAGGTAGTTTTCAGCGTAATCCATGGCAGGGGATTCAATTGCAGGTAAACATTACCGGTAGCATGATTAATTTCATTATTGGCACGGTCAAGGTCAAGCGCAGGCTGCGGGTTCGGATAACTTATAGCGTACCCTTTATTGTTCATCACCCCTATTGATCCGTTTGCCGGATTCAGGTTATAGCTACCATCATTATTATAAGGAGATAAGTTGGATGGAAGCAATAAAGCAAGACGCCCTAACCCGGCTGTGCTGTAGGCCTCTCCCACTAATGAGCCCGATGATGTAGCAGCATAATTCTGATTATCGGAGTAACCCAACTTGGCACCCATTGAAATTATTTTGCTGGCTTTATGATTCAGATTAAAAAGTATACCCTTGTTGGTAAAGTCGTTTTTCTGTATCACACCCTCCTGCTTGCTGTAATTGGATGATAGGTAATAAGTGGTTTTATCTGTACCTCCTGATACACTCACCGAGCCATTGTATGACTTACCAGTTCTGTAAATTAACTTTTCCCAATCGGTATCAATAGGTTTACCATCCGGACCGGGCGTTAAAGTAGCATAATAGCTATTTTCATTAAATAAACCCGCATTGGTCATGGCCTCGTTTTTTAGCGCCACATATTGGGCCGCGTTTAAAACCTTTGGCAAGCGGTTTACTTTAGTTACCCCCATCCAGCTATCAACACTTACTACAGCATTGCCTTTTTTACCTTTTTTGGTAGTTACAAAAACAACCCCGTTTGCTGCACGGCTACCATAAATAGCTGTAGCGGAAGCATCCTTGGCAACATCAATACTTTCAATATCTTCCGGGTTAATGTTTGATAGCGGGTTGCCACCAGCTTCGCCACCAACCAAATTCTCACTAAAAGCAGGTACACCGTCTACCACGATAAGCGGCTGCGAACCCAGTGATATGGAGTTTGTACCCCTTATATGAAATATCGGAGCCGTATTTAATACGCCATTAGGAACGGTAACCTGCACACCCGACGCCCTGCCACCCAGCGACTGTACAAAATTCTGCACCGGTTGTTCAACAAGCGCACTTCCTTTAACCTGTGCAATACTGCCCACGTTGTCTCTTTTTAATTGGGTGCCATAGCCAACAACCACAACCTCGCTTAACTGCCTTTGATCAGGATCTAACGCAACATTAACAACACTGCCTGTTATTTCAACCGGTTTTGCCTGATACCCTATAAAGGTAAATATCAACGTTTGCGGCCCTTTGCTTACCTGGATGGAAAATTTACCATTTGGATCGGTTTGAGTGCCTTTTCTGGTACCTTTTAAGGCAACACTGGCACCGGGAATCGGTCGTCCGTCGTCTTTGCCGGTTACGGTTCCGGTGATTGTTCGGTCTTGCGCATAGGCATGGGATGCCAGCAACAATAAAACCCACATACAGTTAAGTAATAGTTTTTTCATTGAAATAAATTATATGATCAGTTAATAGTAATTTGTTCTGAAAGAACTAGCCCCGGGCTATACTTAAGCTTGCGGGGATAAAATGAGGTTATGGCTTTAAGCCATATTTATCGCTGAATTTTTTATAAAGCTGCTTGTGTAAATTGTCGAGATTAATGCTTCTCCCCTGTATAAAAGCGATTTCCACGTCTATACCAATCATATCCAAAGCATCACCTGCTGATATAAAAAGGTTGGCATCCTTACCAGTTTCCAATGTGCCGGTGGTTTTGTCGATACCCAGTATTTTAGCATTGTTCATGGTGATCATTGACAGAGCCTGCTCTTTGGTTAAGCCATAACCCACTGCTTCCCCTGCTTCAAATGGCAAGTTGCGCTGCCGCCAGAAACCAATACCGGTTAAACCATAAAGTACGCCGCCATCCTGCAATAATTTAGGCAGTTTATACGGCAGGTAAACATCATCTTCATCCCTATCAGGCAAAGCCTGGGTTTCGCGGATAATTACCGGTACATTATTTTCTTTTAATAAATCCATTACAAGGAATGATTCTTTACCGCCCACAATTACAGCCGAAACTCCAAAGCGTTTAGCAAAATTTACCGCCTGTATAATTTCTTTGGCGCCATCTGCTATAATGAATAGTTTTTTGGTACCGTTGAATAAACCCCTCATAGCCTCCAGCCGTATATTCTTCACTTCTGGTTTAGTAATTTCGGCGTATGATTTAGCCTGCTCAAACAGCCGGGTAATATTGTCAACCGTTTTTTGAGCACGTTGGGCGGGTGTTTCCTGCACAACACCGGGTGCTACAAACGCTCTTCTGCCCCGGCCGCTCTCAACAGCAACAGGCCAGTTTAAATGAATAGCGATATCCTTTTTATAAGCTGCGTCTTCCCAGTTCCAGGCATCTAATTGCACAACCGATGACTCGCCTGAAATTATGCCACCATTAGGGGTGGGTTGGGCAAGTAAAATACCGTTTGAACGCACTGTAGGAATAACTTTCGAATCGGTGTTATAGGCAACTAACGACCGTACATGCGGGTTAAGGTCGCCCGTTTCGGCATCATCAACCGTACCGCGCGCGCCTTCTTCAACTTCAATCAGCCCCAGAGTGGTCATGGGCGCTATAAAACCCGGGTATATTTGTTTGCCTGCAGCGTTAATTACCTCACTACCGGCAGTGACAGGTGCTGTACCCTCACCAATACCTGTAATTTTACCTTTATCAAAAGCGATGTATCCGTTGTTAATTACCTGCCCGTTACCTACATGTATGGTAGCACCGGTAATGACAACAGGCTTGGATTGAGGTTTTGTGGGTGAAATATTTGCCTGCGCGTAAGTAAGCGTGGTAGCCAGCAATAATACGCCCAAACTTAATATTGTTCTTTTCATATTGATTTTCAAAATAGAATTACTGTATGTTATTGTTTTTTTGCTCGTGCGCGGCTTCTCTGGCCCGTTCCATATCTGTGTAGTCGTCTTCCACTACAAAATTTTCGGTTTCCACACTTTCGCATTCGTACAAACGCCTCCGGTTAGGAGCCGGCCTTTGCGTGGCTGAGCCTTTGCTTTTTGCTTCCAGCATTTTTTGAATAATGCGGGCTTCATCTGCGGCTAAAGCTTTTTGTTTCGCTGCGTCTTTTTCAATGTCCCAATAAAGCACACCGTCGACATAGGTTTTTTCGGCAACGGCGTAAATAGATAAAGGATCGGCCGACCATAATACTACGTCAGCGTCTTTACCCGGTTTAAGACTGCCTATCCGGTCGTCTACATGCAGCATTTTAGCCGGATTCAGGGTTACCAGTTTTAAAGCGTCCTCTTCGCTCATGTGACCATAGGTAACCGCTTTCCCGGCTTCCTGGTTAAGGCGGCGGGCCATTTCGGCATCGTCTGAATTAAAACCGGTTACCAAACCAACTTCATGCATCAGCTTGCCGTTATATGGAATAGCTTCGGCAACCTCGCTTTTATAAGCCCACCAGTCCGAAAATGTGGAACCCGCGATATTATGCGCTTTCATTTTATCGGCCACTTTATAGCCTTCCAATATGTGGGTGAACGTGTTGATATGAAAACCCAAAGAATCAGAAACATGCATCAGCATATTAATTTCTGACTGCACGTACGAGTGGCAGGTAATAAAGCGTTTGTTGTCCAATATCTCTACCAGGGCATCCAGCTCCAGATCTCTGCGGGTAGTACTGCCTTTTACAGCGCGGGCGGCCTTGTATTCTTTAGCACGTGTAAAGGCATCTATATACACTTCCTCAACCCCCATACGTGTTTGCGGAAAACGCAGTGTGGCGTTATCTGTAGGAGATATGCTGCGGTTACTGCCCTTTACGTTTTCGCCCAGGGCAAATTTGATAAACCCATCGCTTCCTTTATACTTAATATCCTCGGGCAGCATACCCCAGCGATGTTTAATTAATTGAGTTTGTCCGCCAATGGCATTAGCCGAACCATGTAGTATATGTGATGTAGTAACACCACCTGCCAGCTGCCTGTACAAGTTAATATCCTGGGCATCAATCGCATCAGCAATGCGCACTTCGGAGGTGACAGATTGCGTACCTTCGTTGATACCACCTGTAACCGCGATATGTGAATGTTCATCAACAATGCCTGCAGATATATGCTTGCCTGTTGCATCAATTACCTTAGCTGTTGGTGAGGATAAATTTTTGCCGATAGCCTTTATCTTTCCATTTTCAATTAAAACGTCGGTATTTTTCAAAACGCCTTCTTTTTCGTTTGTCCAAACGGTACCATTTTTCAATAATACAGTTTCGGCTACAGGCAACTCGGCATTGCCAAATGCTGCGAACGGATAAACCACAGGACCAACGGCTAAATTTGGTTTAGGCCTGTCGCGCTTTGGCGTTTCGGAAGCATGGCCAGTATAGGTAGCTGTCCATTTACCCTGTGACCCATCGGGAAACGCGGCGTCGCCCCTAAAAGTTAACGGTGATACAGCAGTAATATATCCAGCCAAACGGACAATACCTGCCGGTGCTTTCTTGTAATCAAAATAAATACTGATCTGATCGCCGGTCCTGGTAATAGTGCCATGAACGCGGGCGCTATCCGCGCCGGAGCGCTCCATGTTTACATCATACTCGCCCGGTGTGCCGCTTATTTTTAAAGTGGTATTGGCAAAACCATCGCCATTGAGTAAATAATTACCCCTAAGATCGGCAATCTCAATTTTACTAACCACGTATGGACGGCCTTCTATCCAGTTTTCGTAAATGATATTATCGGGCTTAAACAGGTTATCAGACGTGATCAGGAAACTGGCAATTTTTCCTTTTGCCAATGTGCCCACTTTATCGGCTACACCAAGCATTTCTGCCGGCACGGTTGTTAATGAATTTAAAGCTTGTT
Source organism: Mucilaginibacter lappiensis (assembly GCF_050433765.1). Lineage (GTDB taxonomy): Bacteria > Bacteroidota > Bacteroidia > Sphingobacteriales > Sphingobacteriaceae > Mucilaginibacter > Mucilaginibacter lappiensis_A. The sequence continues at coordinate 1,291,002 of NZ_JBNPWP010000001.1, forward strand.
TTTCACTTAAGCCATTGGTTATGGCGCTTCTGAGGTTAGTCCAAAAATCATGCGCGTTGGTTAGCCCAAAGGAGGTAATTGCAAACTTTACACCCGCTTTTTCAAGCACAGCCGGATTGGTTGGTGCAAGTTCCCAATTTTTTAGCTGGTCATATTTGATACTCCGGGCATCCAGCGGATTTTCCACATCATAAGGAGCCGGGAAATTTAGCGGAATAATGAAGGCGCTGCCTGTAGCTTTAATCGCGGTAATGCGCTGATATTCCTGACCATCGGTTTTGTAGATATACTGACGTCCAAATTCTTTGGCTATTTTGTCAGCCCGCAGAATGCTTTGCGGATCGTTCACCTCAAATATCTGGGGCAGGTTTTGGGTTTGATTAAATTGATCAAGGGAAATATTGTATTCTTCTTTCTGGCTCTTGTACCACTGCGCATCATAATATGTTTGACGCAACAAGGCAATACTACCCATTAACGACGATGGGTAATTAGTAGCCGCGGTGCCTTTGTTAAAAGAATAATGCGCGGCAGCCTCGTCTTTAAGCATTACTAAGTTATCGCGCTCGTCGCCCAAACTAACAACTACTGAGGTACCGCGTGCAATACCGTCATGTATTAATGATTGTACAGTACTAAAGCCATTCTTCTTCAGATCTTCATTTTTGGTATCAACGTGAAATACCGTTTTGGCATTCATTTCGGGTTTGATGGCTTCGTTCCATCCATAGGCTCCCGGCTTGGTTGATATCGATATGGAGCTTCGTCCGCCAAAACCTCCGGCACCGAATGCCTGCCTTGGTAGTTCAGGCATCCCATAGGTTGTATACGCATCAACCAATCCCGGATAGATAAATTTTCCTTTCAGATCAATCGTAGTATAACCTTTAGGAACGGCAATAGCCTTACCCACCGCCTCAATTATCCTGTCTTTAATAAGTAATGTACCGCCGCTTATGGTTTGATCGGCGCTAACCACTATAGTGCCATTAACGAAGGCATATAGCCCTGGCCGAATATCCCAGGCCCCGTTAACAGGGAATGTTTCCTGAGCACTGGAAACCTTAAGCATCATCAAAAGAAAACAAAAGAGTATTATTTTTTTCATTTTGTATTGAATTTCATCGAAAATATCAATTCAACACGCTAAAAAAAGATAATATTTAGTTTATAATAGATTTGTTACAATATTTTTAATTTTATAAGCTATTATTTTAAACTGTTTTTACCTTTTTTTATTTTTAAATAAAAAAATAATAATTAAACTTAATAATATTTATACAACTTTTAATTAAATACATTTTTAAACAAAAAAAATTAGTTTTTTTATATAAAATTTAATTTAGATAAATTTTATCTTTTATAATTATTATAAAATTAAACAAAACTGAAATTTTTGAATTTTTATCTTTAAAAATTGCACAGTTTAGTTTAAATTAACAAAATAAAAGCAAAAAAAAGATAAAAAAAATACTTTCAATTAAAAAAAGTAAAGAATAAATAAAATTTAATCCATCAATAATTATTTACCAAAGTAAACTACCACTTACGAAAGGATTGTACATTCCGACAACAATTTACTATCAGTAGATAAAGAAAAAGGGCTGCTTATTCCCGGTCTTCCCAGCAAAAAATGCTGCCCCTCGTCCGGGCGGTCACGGTTAGTTCAATTTTTATTTTCTCGCCGGAAATACCGGTACAATTGGCTTCTCATTCCGTCCCGAACATGTACCCGGTCTCCCTTTTGACTTCTGACATCACGAAGAAACTTTGCATATTACCCACATCCGGCAATTTCGAAAGCTTTTTGATCAGCACGTCGTTGTACTCGTCCATATCTTTGATGGCCAGGCGCAACAGGAAGTCAAAGGCGCCGGTCATGTGGTAACACTCCAGTACTTCAGGTAACTTTTTAACTTCCTCCATAAAAGCCATCAGGCTTTCCTGTGAGTGTTCCCTTACATGTACCTGGGTATAGGCAATCAATCCCTTACCTACCTTTTTGTGATCAATGATAGCGGTATAACGCTGAATATATCCCTCTTCCTGCAAGCGGCGGATCCTGGCATGTATGGGAGTAATCGTTTTATGCAGTAAATGGGCGATCTCCTTATGCGTAAGGCGGGCATCCTGTTCCAGAAGTTTCAGTATACCCAAATCTGTTTTATCTAATACGTGTTCCATTTTAAGCGGAGATTAAAGCGTTGGTGGCCAGTAATAAGCTTTCGGCATTTTCGACCATTACTTTAGAGCCGATAAAGATAGGGGACCGTTGATGTAGCTTTTGCTGGTTTTCGCCCTGAATCTTGGTACTACCCGCGTTGCCGAGGATATCCATCAGACCAGCTTTATTTACCTCGCGGTTGACGATTTTGGCGGCAATGCCTATATCGCGCAGCAGCCTCGAAAGCTCGCCTTTTGCATATGGAAAATCTGCCTGCTTTTCAATGATAAACTGGCCTAAGGTAGTCACTTTAGTCATATACTTAGTGTAAAGAATACGTAAATAAGTTTATAAATTGGCATGGGCAAAGTAAGGATAAATTCATCTATTATTCAAAATACAAGTATGATTTTACTTTCCAAAACGCTTAAATTGGCATAACAAACAAAGTAGAAAGTGTATTTAACCCAACATTCGATGCGACTAATCCAATGAAATCCGTCACCAATTGCATCCTGTTTGGAAATTTTGACCAAAAAAGCCATAGATTTTAGTCATGTTTTCCAAAGTACAAATACAGTATAGTTTTAATGACCAAAATATCAAAACTTTGTATAGAAATACAGGAACCAATCCCGCATTTCCCAACCAATTATAAAATGCCGATATGCTGAATAAAAAACACAACTTCGGGGCAGGGCCATGCATCCTGCCGGATTCCGTATTGACACGGGCATCGGAAGCCGTAAAACACTGGGACAGGGCGGGCCTTTCCATTTTAGAGATCTCCCATCGTTCTACTGAATTTGAATTGGTCGTTCGCGAAACCGAATTTTTGGTGAGGGAGCTCCTCGACGTTCCCGAAAACTACAGCATCCTCTTTTTACAGGGCGGTGCCAGCATGCAGTTTGCAATGGTGCCCATGTGCTTTTTGGGTAAAGGGCAAAAAGCGGCATACCTGGAGGCTGGTTTCTTTGGTGAGAAAGCCATCAAAGAAGCGAAGATCTCGGGCGATGTTGCTGTTGTAGCAACTTCTAAAGACACCCAATACCATTCCATCCCCAAGGATTACAACATACCGGCAGACGCAGCATATTTCCACGTTACCTCCAATAATACCATAGAAGGAACTGAAATGTTCAACTTCCCGAAATCGCCGGTCCCTGTTGTTTGCGACATGTCATCTGATATTTTCAGCAGGGTGATCAATATCAGCGACTTCGACCTGATCTACGCGGGCGCACAAAAGAACATGGGGCCAGCAGGTATGACACTGGTTATCGCTAAGAACAGCTTTTTAGACAGCATTAAAAACCCGGTACATGCCATCCTTGATTACCGGGTATACCGGGCCAATGGCTCGATGTATAATACACCACCAGTATTTGCGATCTATACCGCGATGCTCAACCTGCAATGGTTAAAAAGCAAAGGCGGTGTGAAGTTCATCCATATGGCAAACCTGGCTAAAGCGCAATTGCTCTATGAGGAGATCGACAGTAACCCATTGTTTTACGGGCTGGCTGAAAAGGCCGACCGTTCCCTGATGAATGTAACCTTCCGGATGCACGAGGAGGAAAAGGAAGAAGAATTTCTACGCTATGCCGCAAGGCAGGGCATGGTAGGCATCAAAGGCTACCGCACCATCGGTGGGTTCAGGGCCTCCCTTTACAACGCGCTCCCCCTTGAAAGCGTGCGGGCCCTGGTGGACTGTATGAAAACTTACACATTCGAAACACAACAAAACCTGGTTCAGGTATAAAATATAAAGATGGCCACTATCCAACCCTTTCGCGCGCTGCGCCCTAATTCATTCTATGCCGACGGGTTGATATTTCCCGGCGACGAGCAAGTATTTTATTTTGGCATCGGCGAAAAGGAACATCCCTTAATGCCCCTGAAAACTCAATTGGAAGCCCCTGCACGCATACGCCCTGAAACAGCTGAAGGACAGGAACAGGCATACCGCGAGATCCGGGAGTCGCTGGAATGCTTATTGAAGCTGGAACGGATAAGAAAGGATGAGCAGCCTGGAATTTATATCTATGAGATCGTTCACCGCAATTACCGGCAAACCGGTATCTGGGCCATGACATCCATCCGGGATTTCTTCGACGGCAAGATCAAACTGCACGAACATACCATCGCCGACAGTGAACGCAGGATTTCTAATTACCTTAAACAAACCGGCCTGGAGGGTAGCCCGGTTTTACTGACATATCAGCCGGATATGACGATCAACAGGATCATTGCGGAAACTTGTGCCAACACCAGGAAGTCAACCGTAGGTAACAGGAAGAGCCTGCACCGCATCTGGAAGATCGAGGACAGCGAAACGCTCCGTAAAATAACGGCTGCTTTCACCCAGGTCGAAACCGTATATATGGCTGACGGGCACCACAGACTTGCTTCAACGGCCAGGCTCGCGCTTGAGTCTGGCTCCGATGAGTATATCTCTTCCCTTTATATTGCCACCGACCAGCTACGGATCATTGAATTTTACCGTGTGGTCATTCCTGATACTGCTGTAAACGATGCTGACCTGTTCTCCCGGTTAGGCGAGCTGTTTACGATTGTTCCAAGTGAAGGGAACTTACCTGTCAAGCCAGCTTCGGCAAATATCCTGGGAATCTGCATTCACGGCAAATGGCATGAACTACATGCGAAATCGCCCGCAACCCTGGATGTCGTTCTCTTACAGGATGAGATTCTGGCAAAAGTTTTCCAGATCAATGATCCCCGGAATGATACCCGTCTGAAATGCATAGGCGGCGAAAATGCTATGGAAGAGACACTTGCACTACTTAAGGCTGAACCGTCGTCCATAGCGTTTACGCTCTTTCCAATGTCGGTAAAGCAGTTGATCAGCGCGGCAGACGCAGGGCAGATCCTGCCGCCGAAATCAACCTGGATCGACCCTAAAGTCCCCTACGGGCTCTTAATGTACCAGCACGCTACTGTTGGCTATGGCCTTCCGGAAACGCAAAAATCAGAACAGTACAACAGCAACGGCCATAAATAATATATCAGCATGAAAAAAGACAAGATCCTCATTATTGGTGCCCGCGGGCAGATCGGTACCGAATTAACAGTTGCCTTAAACAGGCAATACGGTCCGGAAAATATTATCGCAGCGGATATCCACCCTCCTATAGCCGGACAGGCGAATTACATTACCCTCGATGTCCTGGATCATGCCGCCCTGGAAAACATTGTCAGGGAATTAGGTGTAACACAGATCTACCTGTTAGCGGCAATGCTTTCGGCCAGGGGCGAACAGGACATCGATGCGGCCTGGCACCTGAATATCCAAAGCCTGCTTTCCGTTTTGAAGATAGCCAAGAACCTGGCTCTTGATAAGGTATTTTGGCCAAGCAGTATCGCCGTATTCGGACCCGGGTCTCCCAAATACAACTGCCCTCAACAAACGCGTATCGAGCCCAATACCGTTTACGGCATCAGTAAAAGGGCCGGCGAGTACTGGTGCAATTATTATTTTGAAAAACACGGGGTGGATGTGCGGAGCATCCGCTTCCCCGGACTGATCTCCTATACAGCGCCCCCGGGCGGCGGGACAACGGATTATGCAGTGGATATATTTCACCAGGCGCTGGAAAAGGGCCATTACACCTGCTTTCTGGAAGAGGATAACTGTCTGCCTATGATGTATATGCCTGATGCCGTCCGCGCAGTGTTGGAACTCATGAACGCGCCCAGGGAATCCATAACGATCAGGACATCCTATAATCTTGCAGGTATGAGCTTTGCACCATGCGACCTTGCTGCAGCGATCAGAGCGTACGTTCCCGGATTTAACGTCAGCTACGCACCTGATTACAGGAATACAATTGCCAATAGCTGGCCAGTCAGCATCAAAGACGATCAGGCCAGGAAGGATTGGTCATGGAAGCCCGAATATGACCTAAAAACAATGACAATTGATATGCTGGAGCAGCTATGCATTCAAAAAGGGCTTGTCCTTGATGAAACCTTCCCCTTAAAAACGGCTTATCCGGACTTCCCGGTAGACAACTATGAATTTACTAAAATAGTATAGTGATGCGCAATATACAGCTCACACCAACGATCGCCAACAAGGACAACCCTTCCGTAGAGAAATATTTCAACGAGATCGGAAGAGAAAAGCTCATTACAGGGCAGGAAGAAGTAAGCCTGGCGGCAAAGATCAGGCAGGGTGACAGAACCGCGCGTGAAAGACTGATTCGCAGCAACCTCCGCTTTGTCGTTTCCGTAGCCAAAAAATACCAGTACCAGGGCCTGCCCTTAAGTGATCTGATCAGCGAGGGGAATCTCGGGCTGATCAAAGCTGCTGAACGTTTTGATGAAACAAGAGGTTTCAAGTTTATTTCATTTGCCGTATGGTGGATCAGGCAAAGCATCAGCTCAGCCATCATTGAACATGCCCGGGTGATCCGCCTTCCCATGAATAAGATCCATGATATTACCCGGATCAATAAGGCCATCGCCGAGATCGAACAAGAAACCCTAAGACATCCTACACTTGAACAACTGGCTGAACATTTGCAGCGATCAAAGGAGCATGTCAGGGATGCGATGGATTGTGCGCCCTGGACCGCCTCCTATGATGCACCTCTAAACGAGGAAGGGTTTTCACTGCTGGACAGCACCCCGCAGGATGCCATTTCGCCCGACCATGACCTGATCGTGGAATCGCAGCACACCGAGATGAATCAACTGTTATCTGCATTGACTAATCGGGAAAGACAAATTATCGAAATGACTTACGGCATGGATGGCGGTCACGCAATGAATCCAACGGAGATCGCGAAATATATCGACATGAGCCCGGAACGGATCAGGCAGTTGCGCAACGCCGCGCTTATTAAGCTGCAAAACAGGGTCAAAACCAGCCTGGTCGAGAACGAATGATTTGTCCTTGTTGATCAAACTACGATCCCAATTCATCAAGAATTGGCTCTGACTGCTCCTGCCTGACCACTTTGATCTGATCAATGGTCAAACCTGGATTGCGGCAATCTTCTTCAATGGAATACACAATTATTAATTGGGGCTTAGTATACGTTATGTCGCAGTTGTGAAAAGCAGCTTCAGCTGTCCATAGCATCACCTGTGCTAATTGAAACGATACGGATCATTACACACGTCAACCATCAAAAAGTCGCGGGGTAATTTCCTGCAGCTTTTTTGTTAACTTCAATTTAGCTTTGAGCGTCAATAAACAGTCGCTTTTTGCCCCGGAGCTTCACAATCATTAAGCTAATGTTTAAAAAAGTTTAATTTTTTTTACATCAGCATACCCCCTCTGGTATTTTAAACCGTAATACCTAATATAAGCAAGTAATAAGCCACCATGACTAACCAGGAAAGTAAAGATCTGCTAAAAAAGTATATCGAAGGAAAATGTGATCAGGAAGAAACTGCCTGGGTTGAAAGCTGGTATCTTAATAGCCTTAATAACAATACAGTACCATCCCCGGAAGAAATTGAAGCTGCTTATACCGCAGTTAGAGCGAATCTTCCTAAACCCGCACGCATTGCGGGCAGAAGGTTTTATCTTTCTATTGCGGCCACCATTCTTTTATGTGTTTCTGTCGCGGCGTATTTAGCTTTCCATCAGTCATCACCAAATTCAGAAAACACGGTTTCAACAGCTAAACAAAATGATCTTCCTCCGGGTAGTAATAAAGCCATACTAACTTTGGGTAACGGCCAGCGCATTATTTTAACGGGCGCCTCAAACGGCAAAATAGCACAACAAGGTAATGTGGCCGTCAGCAAAACAGCCGAGGGACAAATTGTTTATAACAGAAACGATAACGAACCATCTGTCCCGGTGTACAATACTACAGCCACCCCACGTGGGGGCGAATATCACCTGATACTGGCCGATGGTACCAATGTTTGGTTAAACGCGGCATCATCCATAACCTATCCAACAGCGTTTACCGGTCATGACAGAACGGTTCAGGTAACCGGCGAGGTTTACTTTGAGGTATCACATGATCAGCACAAACCTTTTAAAGTAATTACCCGCGGCCAAACGGTTGAGGTGCTGGGTACCCACTTTAATATCAATGCTTATGATGATGAGCCCGTTATAAAAACAACATTGTTTGAAGGCGCTGTAAAAGTCAGAAGAGATGCAAAATCAGCCATGCTAAAACCGGGAGAACAAGCGGTTGATAATACAAACAGCTCAACTATCAACGTAACCAATAATTTTAACAGCGCAGAAGTTATTGCCTGGAAAAACGGCAAGTTTTATTTTGACTATTCCGATATACATACCGTTATGCGCCAGATTGCGCGCTGGTATGACGTAGACGTGGTGTACCAGGGAAAAATACCCGCCAAACGGCTTTCCGGTTCATTCTCTAAATACACCGACGCGTCAAAGGCTTTATCCATATTAGAATACGCAGGTATCGACTTTAAAATTGAAGGAAGGAGGATTATCGTAAAATAATTACCACCTCTTAAATCAAAGCGGTTGCCAGGCTTCCGTCCCCTTTTGTTGGCCCAAAAAAAACCGGAGAGTGGTGACACACTTCCCGGCTGATAGTTTGGGTTAACCATAATTTATTTTGAACTAAACAAGGTACTTACAAACCCAAACCATACAAAAGTATGCAAAATTTTACTTTAAGTCCTTTCTTATATGATAAGAAAGGACTTCACAAATTTTTCCTGGTTATGAGATTGACCACTTTAGGAATTCTGCTTTGTATCATGCAGGTAAGCGCTGCCACTTTTGCGCAGCGCATCACCCTCAAGGCAAAAAACATATCGTACGAGAAGCTTTTCAAAACTATTGAACAACAGAGTGGCTACACTTTCGTGTATGATCCTGACGTGCTGCGTACTTTTCCAAGTTTCAATATCGAGATTAACGACGCCAACATTACAGAAGTAATGGAGAAATTATTGGCCAATAAACCGCTTAATTATAAAGTTATTGACAATACCATAGTGGTACGCCTTAAAGAAACTACGGCACAACGTAGTGAACTTATTTTCATATCAGGAAAGGTCACCGGCCAAAACGGCTTTGCATTACCGGGCGTTACGGTAAAAGTAAAAGGGTCAACCGTTATAACCGGCTGGGTGACAAATGCCGAAGGCCGGTTCAACGCTTTAGTTAATTCCAAAAATGTGGTTCTGGTATTTTCTTATGTAGGCTATCAAACACAGGAGATGCGTATTGAAGACCTTAAATCGCCATTTACGATACAGCTTAAAGAAGATATCAGCAAATTGGATGAAATACAGGTGATAGCCTACGGCCAAACAACCAAAAGGCTTAACGTGGGCGACCAAACCACCGTTACAGCCAAGGAAATTGAGAAATACCCGGTAGGCAACGTCTTGTCTGTACTACAGGGTACTGTTCCCGGCATGGTCATCAGTCAATCTACGGGACAGGCCGGAAGCACCTACAATGTGGTTATCAGAGGACAAAATGGTTTAACCACAAGTTCGGCCCCGCTTTATGTTATAGATGGTATCCCTTATAATGGCGGCGGCTATTCATCTCAGAAGTCTAACTTTTTAGGATCAAATAACCAGGCTTATGATGCATTAAGTTTAATTAATCCTTTGGATATAGAAAGTATTAACGTTTTAAAAGATGCTGATGCTACATCCATTTATGGTTCAAGAGGTGCCAATGGCGTTATATTGATCACTACAAAAAAAGGTAAAGCAGGCAATACAAGAATTGATGTAAATGTTTTCAGCGGTATAAGCCAGGCGATTGCCACCCCTCAACTGCTAAACACACAGCAATATCTGCAAATGCGCAATGAAGCCAAGAAAAATGATAATGCGGCTATACTACCTACCGATTATGACATAAACGGCACCTGGGACACCACCCGTTATACCGACTGGTCAAAAATGTTTTTAAAAGGTACCGGCTATAATACCAATGCCCAGGCCAGTATATCCGGAGGCGGTAATAATGTTTCCTATCTGGTCAGCGGTAACTTCAGGCGTTCAACAAATGTTCAACAGTTAATTGGTGGATCAGACCAAACATCTTCATTGCACTTCAGCTTGAACTCTACCAGCAATAATAACAAATTTAATATGCAGTTCACCGGTGGATATACTTATGACTTTAATAACATTCCATCGGTCGACTTGACCAGTAACGCCAACCTTGCACCGGATGCACCGACACTTTATAACGCTGACGGATCACTGAACTTTCAAAACAATACATTTGGTAACCCTTTATTATCAGCCAAAGCCCTTGCAAGAACTTCTTTATCAAATTTAACCAGCAGTATGGTTGCCAGTTATTTATTGGCTAAAGGTTTAAAGGTACAGGCAACTGTAGGCTACAACAAACAATCCCTTAATGAGTTTCTGGCTACTCCCCTGGCCTCTGTTCTGCCAACTCTCGTAGCCCTGGGGGTCAAGGGCTCAGCCAATTATAGCTGGAACAATAAAAGCTTCTGGAGTATAGAGCCGCAGCTTGAATATAACCACAGTATAAGCAAAGGTACGCTTGACGTCTTGATTGGCGGAAGTATACAAAAGCAAATGGTTGATGCTACCCAATTGCAGGCATTAGGTTATAGCAATGATCTGCTAATCAACAACATTGCTGCAGGCAGCAGTATTGTTGCTTTAGGGCAGGGTTATAACGCCTATAATTACAAATACAGCGCTCTTTACGGCCGCGCCAATTATAACTGGGAAGGCAAATATATAGTTGATCTTTCTGGCAGGTATGATGGCTCAAGTAAATTTGGCCAGAATCGTCAGTTCCATTTCTTTTATGCAACCGGTGCCGGGTGGGTATTCAGTTCAGAAAACTTCATTAAAAACGCCATACCATTCCTCAGTTTTGGTAAGATAAAAGGAAGCTACGGCACTTCCGGTAACGACCAGATAGGAACTTATTTGTATCTGGAAAACTTTTCGGCTGTATCGTCAACCAACGCTTACCAGGGTGTACCAGGCATAATACCAACTAATCTGCCTAATCCGTATCTGAGTTGGGAAAGTACCGCTAAAGCAAATATCGGTATTGAGCTCCAGTTTTTGAAAGGAAGGATCGGCTTACAGGGTAACTTCTTCAGAAACCGTACAACTGATGTATTATCATCTGTACCACTATCTTCAACTACTGGCTTTACTGCGATAAATCAAAATATTGATGCTAAGGTTCAAAATAAAGGGTTCGACATCACGCTCAGCACTACTAATATCCAGTCGGGGAGCTTTGTATGGACAACCTCGTTTATGATTAGCAGGCAGCGTAACAAATTATTGGCCTTCCCGAATGCCACTGGGCTCGCTCAGCAACAAATCAGCCAATCTGTTGGTACTTTTTTTGTTAACCGCTATGCCGGTGTCGATCCGCAAACCGGCCTTTACCAGTTTTATGATAAAGACGGCAAAATTGTTTCCGCACCATCAAGTTCAGGTTCCGATCAAACCAAAATGATAAACACCGATCCTGGTTACTTTGGTTCCGTTTCCAACACCATCAGCTTCAAGGGCTTTTCACTCAGTTTCCTTTTCCGCGGCATAAAACAAACCGGACGAAGCCCTTTCGGACAGATCCTTTCTACCAGTTTTCTGCCCGGACTTCCTAATACCAACTATCCAACAGCCATTTTAGATCATTGGCAAAAACCGGGTGATGTGGCTAAGTTTGGCAAACTCGGTAGCACCTTTGGCACAACACTCTTCAATGCATTGAACGCCAGAAGCATGTTTTTAGATGCATATTACAGCGACGCCTCTTACATCAGGTTACAAAACGCATCGCTCAGTTACCAGTTCGATAACGAGATAGCTAAGAAATGCCACCTACGTAGTCTGAGAGTTTATGCACTCGGTGAAAACCTGGCCACCATCAGCGGTTACAATTTTTCGGACCCTGAAACTCAAAGTTATCTAAAAATGTCGCCGCTACGGACTATAACTTTTGGTATACAAGCATCACTTTAAAAATAAGAAACCATGAAAATTAGAAAGATATATTCCATAGCAGTATATATGAGCGTGCTGGCCATTTTGGGCCTATTGGGCAGCTCCTGCAAAAAGGCCATACAAGTAGGCCCCTCGCTTGTTGCGGCAAATAGCAGCAATGCATTCTCGTCAAACAGTGCTGCACAGTCGGTAGTATCAGGTATATATACAAGAATGTCTGCCGGCTCATTTTTCCAGGGCAGCGCCGGTATAAGTTTAACTATGGGTTTAGCAGCAGATGAATTGATAAACATCAGCTCCAATAACTCCTCATTAGGCACATTTTACTTAAACAGCTATGCCCCCATCAGCCCACCTCCTTTCTGGAGTGAGTTTTATAAAGAGCTTTTTTTCTGTAACACGGCCATCAATGGCATTTCCGGCTCTTCGGCCATTACCGATGGGGTAAAAAAACAGCTTTTAGGCGAGGTGAAGTTTTTACGTGCCTATATTTATTTTTACGCGGTAAATCTTTATGGTACCCCCCCATTAACAACCAGTGATGACTATACCGTTAATAATGTTCTTCCTAATAGTACTCCCGATGCCATTTACAAGCAGATAGTACAGGATTTGACTGACGCACAGGGAGCACTGGCCGATAATGTGTACGTAGACGCCTCTGGCAATACGGTTACAGATAGAATAAGGCCAAACAAACAGGTGGCAAGCGCCATGCTGGCAAGGGTTTATTTATATCTTAAAGATTGGAAAAATGCCGAAACCCAGGCCAGCTCCGTGATCGGCAATGCTAATTACACGCTGGTAGGCAATCTGAACCAGGTTTTTTTAAGGGCCAGCAAGGAAACCTTATGGGCATTGCAACCGGTTTCGCAACTTTACTTAAACACTATTGATGCCAACTACCTGATTGTTAATGCAAGTTATACATTATCAACCCAGTTACCGCTAAATAATAATCTGGTAAACGCTTTTGAGACCGGAGATGCCCGTTTAACAAACTGGGTTGGTACATTCACCACCACCACCGCGCCGGTAACCACTTATTATTATGCCAATAAATACAAGGTTGCGTCATTGAGTTCAACCATTGCCGTTACCGAGTATCCGATAGTGATGCGCTTTGCCGAACAGTACCTGATACGGGCCGAAGCGCGTGCTCAGCAGAACAATTTGTCTGGCGCCGTTGCTGATATTAATATCGTCCGTGCAAGAGCAAGCCTGGCCAATACTACAGCAGCCTCACAATCAGATATACTTGATGCTGTTGCACATGAGCGCCAGGTGGAACTTTTTAGCGAATGGGGACACCGATGGTTTGATCTGAAACGCACCAACAAGCTTGATGCGGTTATGAGCGTGGTAACGCCACAAAAAGGCGGTACCTGGAGCAGCTTCGAGCAATTGATGCCTATCCCCCCTGATGACATCCGGGCTGATGCAAACCTGAAACAAAATCCGGGATATAATTAACGTACACCCCTATTATCATAATGTCTCTTCAGCAGGATCGGATCAGGTTCTGCTGATTTTATCAATCCATCCATTTTTTAATAACAAAACTCATCATGAAAACAAAGATCATCGCTCTGTTTACCACAAGCTTGTGCATAGCAAGTTTACAAAGCATGGCACAAACCCAGCCATTTATTATTAATGGTAAGCTACAAAACATATCTCCGGTGCCCACAAAACTGTACCTGACGGAACTTTTATCCGGAACATTAAAAAAGCATATCGATAGCACCGAAGTAAAAAATAATGAGTACCAGTTTAAAGGGGAGCTCACTGTTGATGAAGCTATAGCAGTAACTATTAGCACTGCAACTAAAACCAATCCGGCAAATGATCTCACGTTGTATCTTGACAAGGGCGAACTCAACATCGTTTCTGATGGTACGCTTAAAAAGTTCACACTGTCTGGCTCGGCCGCAGCAGCTCAAAATCAGGTAATTGAAATAAGCAGCGGTGTTGTAAAGGAAAAAGAAGCGCTCAAACAAATAGCAGCCAGTGAAGCGTACAAAACAAACGAAGCACTGCAAGCAGATGTACTGAAAAGATCCAGGTTATTAGGCTCAAAGGGTTTAATTGATATGTACACGTTTGTTAGAAATAACCCGAATAACCGGGTAAGCCCTTTTACTACCTACGCGCTGCTGTTATCTGGCTATGTTGGTGGCACTGCCCAGGATACGCTGATGCAACAGCTGCCTAACCATGTTAAAACCGACAAATTAGGCTTAGCCATTGCGCACATACCGGTAATGCGCGACTCGATGCTGAAAGCCGCGCTGGCTAAACAAAAAGTAGAAGCAGGCAAGATACCTGTGGGCAGTAAAGCGCCTGAGTTTACAGAAAATGACATTCATGATAAACCTGTTAGCCTGTCATCATTTAAAGGTAAATACGTATTGGTTGATTTTTGGGCCAGCTGGTGCTTACCATGCCGCCAGGAAAACCCTAACGTTTTAAAGGCCTACAACAAGTACAAAGACAAAGGCTTTACCGTATTAGGTGTTTCTCTTGATTCAGAATCGGCCAAAACCAGCTGGCTCAAGGCTATCGCAAGCGATGCGCTGCCATGGACACAGATATCCGACCTCAGGGGCTGGAAAAACCAGGCGGCACAACTGTACGGCGTAGGTTCTATTCCGCAAAACTTCCTGATCGACCCTAACGGTGTTGTTATTGCTACCAACCTGCGCGGCGAAGATCTGCATACCAAATTAGCTTCCATCTTTAAATAACATCCATAATGAAAACCCTCATGAAACATAGCTTAACAGCCATAATATTAGCGACCAGCCTTTTCCTGATAAACCACGGCGCTACGGCACAAACCAAAAAAGCGAATTTTGCAGGTGCATGGCATTTAAACGAAAGTAAAAGTGACTTTGGTCGCCTAACCGCGGCCAGTGCTAAAAAAGTTCAGGTACTCACCATTGATCAAACAGCTGATGAGATCGATATCAAGAGTGGAGATTCAACCGAAAGCACTAAGGCTACTATCAGGCTTGACGGAAAACCTTCTCAATTAACCAATAACACGGTTATCAATGAGATCCCCACTATTTCCAGGAGTGAGTTATCCACTCAATGGGTCAATGACCATGCTGTTACTATAACTTTGGACAACCCCAAAGGTATAATGCCGCCGAGCGTAAAAACTTATACCATTTCGCCAGATCTGCAAACCTTTACGATTGATTATAAACTCAAATTCGGCGAATCGGAAATATCTGGAAAACTGGTTTATGATAAACAAAAGAGCAATTAACATTACTCATTGATGCATAATAAATAATCGGAAACTATCATGAAAAAACTATTGGGGGTGCTGCTTATGGCGGCCCCTTTTATGGGCCTGGCCCAAAACAAAACCAACTTTGAGATCAGGGGAAAGCTGGATAGTATTGACGTACCAATGGTTTATGTTGTGCATATGCTGGGCTTCAAACAAGTTATTGACAGCGCCAAAGTAACCAACCATTCCTACAACCTGAAAGGGTATTTAGAAGTAGGCCAGCAAACCGTGTTGATGACTTACAACATGAGGACGGTTAAGCAAATACAACCGGATGGCATAGCGTTATTGTTCCTTTCACCGGGGATATCAACAGTAACGCATATCAAAAAATTTCATGACATCATCATAAGCGGCTCTGCCGGGTATAACGACTATAAGACATTAACCTCAACAGCCAAACCTTACGAAGATAAAAACCAGGCACTCAAAACTAAGGCTTACCAGTTGCTGAAACAAAAGGATACCGTTGCAGCCAACGATGCCTACGCCCGGCAATATGCTTTTGAGCAGGATTTTACGGATAAAGTATACGGTGGTTTTATCAAACAACATGCTAAATCTCCGGCGGCATTTTTTGCGCTTCAGAAATTAGCAGGAACCGGTCATAGTATTGACGGCCAGAAGTTGAAACCTTATTTTGATATGCTGCCCTCCAATATTAAAGAAAGTGAAGATGGACGGCAGTTTAACAAAAGAATAACAGATGCCATCACCTTTAATACCAAGGGAGCGGTCGGCAGCCAGGCCACAGATTTTACCCTGCTGGACACCGCCGGGCATGCCGTAAAACTATCTGACTATAAAGGCAAATACGTATTGCTTGATCTGTGGGCCAGTTGGTGCAGCCCCTGCCGTGCCGATAACCCGCATTTAGTGGCAGCATACAAACAATACCACCAAAATGGATTTGAGATACTGAGTGTTTCGCTGGATACCCGTTCACGCGAGAAAGCCTGGCATAATGCCATCAGCCATGACCACTTAACCGCATGGGCACACGTTGCTGATCTTGATCATGAAACCAACAGCGTAGTAGCCTTATATGGTGTAAGCGGTATCCCGCAAAACTTCCTGATAGCTCCCGATGGTAAGATCATCGCCCGGAGCCTGCGCGAGGGAGATCTGGAAAAGCAACTCGGCAAAATATTAAATAATTAAACTACCCCTCCCCATGGATATTAAAAAACTGATACTAACCACCGCAATCGGCTTTGCCGGATACGCTGCCTTAGCGCAATCCATCCCCTTAGATCTGGCTGTGCGCACCGGGAAATTGGCCAATGGCTTTACTTATTACATTCGTCATAATAATGAACCCAGGAAACGTGTAGAATTATACCTTGTTAATAAGGTAGGCTCTGTGCTGGAAGATGATGATCAGCAGGGCCTGGCTCACTTTATGGAGCACATGAACTTTAATGGCACCAAAAACTTTCCAAAGAATGACCTGGTTGATTACCTGCAGAAAGCCGGTGTTCGCTTTGGTGCCGACCTGAATGCCTATACCAGTTTTGACGAAACTGTTTACCAGTTACCCATCCCTACCGATAACCATGCTATGTTTGGTAACGGCATCCGCATTATGCGCGACTGGGCGCAGGAAGCCACTTTAGATCCCACCGAAATTGAAAAGGAACGAGGCGTAGTATTAGAGGAAGAAAGGCTGGGCAAAGGTGCCAAAGACCGTATGTCAAGGCAATACCTGCCCATGCTGCTGAACCATGCCCGCTATGCCGACAGGCTGCCCATAGGTACCGACGAAGTGTTAACCAAATTTAAACCTGAAGTGATTAAACGTTTTCATCATGACTGGTATCGCCCTGACCTGCAGGCGTTGATCATTGTAGGTGATGTGGATGTAAATGAAGCCGAAAAACTCGTTAAAGAAAGATTTGCCGACCTCAAAAATCCTCCAAACGAAAGGGTGCGCACACCATATCATGTACCACTGACCGGCAAAAGCCAGTTCATGATCGTCACTGACAAAGAAGAAACATCAACCGATCTGGAGATCATGATGAAACATCAGGCTCCTGAATTGAAAACCGAGCAGGATTATATCACCTCCATCAAACAAAATCTGTTTAATCAGTTGCTCGGTAATCGCAAGCTGGCTGAATTAAGCCGCGAAAGCAACCCGGCCTTTACCGGTATGAGTGCGGGCATTGGCGGGGTATTAAAAAATGTGGACATGCTGAGCTTCAGCGTATCAGCTAAAGAAGGCAGGTTGGAGCAAAGCTTTGCACAAACCTGGCGCGTTATGGAGCGAATTAAACGTTACGGCTTTACACAAAGCGAGTTTGACCGCATCAAACAAAGTTATTTGCGTGGCCTTCAAAACAGCGTAAATGAACAAGGTAAAACCCCTTCAACCAGTTATGTAAAGGAATATCAGCGTTTATTTTTAAATAATGAGGCATCGCCGGGTATTGCCTGGGAATATCGGTTTACCAACAACCATATCAATGCCATTACCCTGGCTGATATCAATACCCTGATGAACGAATATTTATCATCCAAAGATGTGGATGTACTGGTATCTGCCCCTGAAAAAGACAGAGCCTCCCTGCCTGATTCAGCAATGGTGCAAAGCTGGATAGCCAATGTAAGCAAGGAAGATATCCAGCCCTTTAAAGAAGATGAGATAAACAAACCACTGCTCTCTGTAAAACCAAAAGCTGGTAAAGTGGTCAGCAAACAGGAGATCGCGCAGCTTAATATCACTAAACTAACCTTCAGTAACGGTGTAACAGTGATCCTCAAGCCCACCGATTTTAAAAATGACCAGATCATCTACGGCGCATTTGCCCCCGGTGGTACATCGTTATATGAGGGTACCGATTACGATGTCGCGTCAAACGCCGGCGGTATCATGAACAGGATGGGCCTGGGTAATTTTAGTATGGTGCAACTCAACAACCTTTTTACCGGCAAGGTGGCATCATCGTCGGCTAACATTATAGGTCGCGCATCAACCATCAGGGCTGGCGCAGCACCTCAGGATTTAGAAGCTGCCCTGCAACTCACCTATTTGCAGTTTACCGCACCGCGTAAGGATACGCTGATGTTTAAAAACACCATCAATAATGCCATTGCCGGTTTAACAAATCGTTATGCCAGTCCGGCTAATGTATTTGCAGATACCGTTAGCTATATAATGGGTAACTACAATTATCGCTCGGCTCCTCCAACTACAGACCGTATTGGTAAGATCACAGTGCAACGAGCCTATGCTATTTATAAGGAACGTTTTGCTGATGCCTCAGGATTCACATTTGTTTTTGTTGGCAACTTTAAACCAGAAACCATTACCCCATTGCTGGAGCGTTATTTAGGCTCATTGCCTGCTACCCATCAGCATATAAAACCCCGGGATACCGGTATTCACATCCCTGCCGGACATATAGTAAAAAGGGTATACAAAGGCACTGAGAATAAGGCTACTGTACAGTTGGTGTTCAGCGGAGATTATACGTACAGCCCGCTTGCCAACCTGCAGTTAAAAGCCCTGGGCGACGTATTGCAGATCAAAGTATTGCAGCAGCTACGTGAAGCCGAAGGCGAGGTGTACAGCCCGCAGGTACAAACCAGCTACAACAAATATCCGCATAACCGCTTTGCCCTTACCGTGGCCTTTGGCTGCGCGCCACAAAATGCAGATCACCTGGTAACCATGGTAGAGCAGGAAATGAAAACCTTAAAGGAGAAAGGTCCGGATGCGGACGACGTGCAAAAATTTAAAGCCCAGTATGAAAAAAATGTAGAGCTGGCTTTAAAGGACAACGGTTTCTGGATGAACTACCTGCTGGGTCAGTATGAAAATAACGAAAATGTGCTGCAGGCGCTGGATACGGATAAACTCCTGCAAAAAATAGATGCGGTATCATTAAAGCAAGCCGCACAGGTATTTCTGTCAGGCAATAACATGATCACCTTCCAACTGCTGCCTGAAAAAACCGCAGAATAAAAGATACTTTCATACCACCTGCTTTAACCGGATAGCGCTGTGCAAACAGCGCTATTTTTATTTGCAGACAAATCTGGTCCATCAAAAAATTAAAAGTACTGTTCTTTTGCTGTTGCTGGTCAGCGGCCTATGAGCATTACTATAAACATCACCAAACCAAGGCGCGTACGCAGTATTTTAAGCGCATGCTTTACCTGGGTTTTAACGGTAAGCTCAGAAAGATCAAGCTGCTGGGCAATTTGTTTATGGCTGAGATTAGCCCTACGGCTTAAAATAAATATCTCTCTCATTCGCGGAGGCAAGGCATCAATTTCTCGCTCAATGATGGAGGCCAGCTGTTTTTCACGAATAGCATGATCCGTAAGGCAAGTGCCGGTTTCATAGAATGATTTGAAGGAATTAATATGCCTGGAGTTTACTTCCTGATGCGTAAACCAGTCGATGACTTTGTTACGCATGGCAGCATAAAGGTAACCGGCGATACTTTTCTCCGGATCAAGGTATTCCCGCCGATTCCAGAGATTAATGAATGTTTCCTGAATGATGTCCTGGGCATCTTCCGTGCTGGCCGTCCGTTTGCACGCGTCAATAAACATTAAGCCGAAATAACGTTTGTAAATTTCATTATAAGCTTCATGACTACCCGATTTCAGCAATTCGGACAAAGAATGATCAGGAAAAGCACTTATATCATCCATGGCATAATCAACAATGCTAAAAATAGCTAAATATTTTGTTAAACCATTGTTAATTATCAACAAATGATGGCTTTTGATATTTTTTTCAAACGGGTCCGTTTATTCAGCATTCCTAAACATATAAAATGGAACATTCTGCCATTTTATACTCACTTTTAATGTCAAAGTCGTATTGGAGAGCATAATTTACTATCAGCAGCGTTTTTTGAAGAATTGAACATCGAACTGCTAAAATGAGTGAGTTTTTCGGTTATATTTACCTTGGTTAACAACAAGTTAAACGGCAAAAAAGAAGGACAAGCGACCGATTCTTCGTGCTTGTCCATTATGGCTCCTGAACCTGTGTACATTTTGAAACATTTGGTAGAAGATTTGAGGCGAATTGCAAATATTGGGGAAGATCCGTTAAAAGGTTTTAAATAAGCCCAAGTCAACGGGTAAATTTTATAAGTTAAAAGTTATCGCAAAACCTCCAGTCTCAAACTATTTCTATTAAGTATTTGCAGCTATTAATTGATCAAACAGCATGATTAAGCGTATTTTGAAAAGTGTGAATCAAATTTTATGTGGCTTGATGAATTAAACCCCGGATATAGGAATTATCCCCTTCAATGAAAAGGCCAAACACCATTGTTGAATATGCTGAGACCTCACTCCTTATATTCCAATTGTTTTTTCAACACCACATTATTGGCGGCTTTGGCAATCATTACATCAAATGTGCCTGGTTCAGTAACCTGTTTCATTTGGCGGTTCCATATTGCTATATCTTTAGCATTGATAGTAAAACTTACTGTTTTAACCTGTCCGGGTTCAATGGCTATTTTGCTGAAACGCTTTAATGCCATTACCGGGGTACTTACAGAATTTACCTTGTTACCCAGGTATAATTGTACTACTTCTTTACCAGGCATGTTACCTGTGTTTTTTACATCTACAGAAACCGTTATCTGCTCATTTTTGCTGAACTCCGTTTTTGATACCTTAAGATTACTATAATCAAACGAAGTATAACTTAACCCGAAACCAAACGCAAACAATGGATCTGTTGACGAAAACACGTAATCACGTCCTGGTTTTTCAATGGTTCCTGGCTCACGGTTATTGCCTCTTGATGAGTTTACATAATTGTAAAATACCGGAATATGCCCTGTAGACTGCGGTACACTCATATTAAGCCTGCCCGATGGATTTACTTTACCAAACAGGATATTGGCAACAGCTGTACCGCCTTTTTCGCCCGGGTACCAGGCTTCTAAAATGGCCGGAATGTTTTCCTTTTCCCAGCTTATGCTCCACGGACGGCCATTTTCCAATACCAGTATAACGGGTTTACCAGTTTTATATATGGCCTGCAACAATTCGCGTTGAACACCCTGTGGGTTAATATCAGTAACATCATACCCCTCGCCACAGGTGAACGGATCATTGGGTTCGTTACCTGGTGCCTGGCCATTCCAACCAACGCCAGAGAACACAACACTGGTTGTTCCTAATACCACTACCACGGCATCGCTTTCCTCAGCAGTTTTTACGGCTTCGTCAAACCCGCTCTTGTCAAGGCCGGTAAGTTCGCACCCTTTGGCGTAGTTTACTTTAATGTTGTTCCCGGCAAATTGTTTTATACCTTCCAATACGTTTACTCCCGATAAGTTATCCCTGGTAAAGCTATAATCACCGTATTGTACCTTATTGGCATTGGGGCCTATCACGGCTATGGATTTTAGCTTACTGATATTAAGCGGCAAAAGGTTATCATTGTTTTTCAATAAAACTATTGATTCTTCCGCTATTTGCTGAGATAGTTTAATATGCTCCGGGGTATGTACCCTGTCTTTTATGCGTGCGGTATCAGCCAGGGGTTTTTCAAATAAGCCGGCCTTAAATTTAAGGGTAAGGATACGGGCTACCGCGGTATCAATCTGCGATTCTTTGATCTTACCGGCTTTAACCAACTCAACCAAATGGGTATACACGTCGGGGCGTGCCGCCTCCAGGTCAACACCTGCTTTTATTCCCAGCAAGGCGGCTTCTGATGCGTCTTTGGCTATTTTATGAAAATCGTACAGCTGACTAAGACCTCCATAGTCAGAGAATACGTACCCCTTAAATCCCCACTCTTGTCTCAACACTTGCTTTAATAAAAACTCATTACTGTGAGCAGGAATACCATCTATTTCATTGTATGACGGCATAATGGCTGCAATGTTTGCATCCTGCACAACATCACGGAAAGGTGCCAGGAACATAGAACGCAGCTCGCGTTCACCAATTTCGGCCGGTGCCAAATTAATGCCTGCTATGGGCTTGCTGTAGGCTGCGAAGTGCTTTCCGGTACACATCACTTTATCAAAGGCAAAACTGTTACGGGTTTGCACCGGATCGCCCTGCATGCCCCTTACAAAGGCAGAACCAAGCTGACCAACCAGGTATGGGTCTTCCGAAAAACACTCTTCCACCCTGCCGTATCTGGCGTCCCTGATGAGGTCAAACAAGGGAGAAAGTGCTTCATCAACCCCTGATGTGGATGCCTCGGTAGCAATAGCCTGCCCCATTTGCTCTATAAGTGCCGGGTTCCAGGTGCTGCCCTGCGCTATAGCTTGCGGAAAAGTGGTTGCCCCTGCTGCTAATTGCCCGTGTAAACATTCGCCAATTTGTATGGGCGGAATACCCAACCGGGTTTGTTCACGGCTATATTTTTTTGCAGCGGCAGATTTTATGGCAACATCCTTTACATTAGTAAAGGGGCTTTCCAAAACACCGTAGGCAATTTTACTGTTTTTTGCACCTGAGAGTGACGACATGCTCATCTGGCCTACTTTTTCTTCCAGTGTCATTCGCTTTAAGAGGTCTGCTACCCGTTTCTGTACCGGTACCTTGGGGTCTTTATAAACTTGTGCCTGAGCATTAAGGCCTAATACTACAGCATAGATTAACAGGAAGAAAGATTTTTTGTAGTGCATTCGATTTAAATTAAATATTACGGATTTATTATCCATGTTTTACGATATGACCGGTACAGACTTCTATCCGTACCGGTCGTTTCAATTTGGCACCCTGACCTTTCAGAACAATTATTTCAATAAATAAAACGTCAAAAGTCAAACCTCATGAATATCTTGTTTGTCCTAATAATTAGGGTTTTGTTTGATATTGGAATTCCTGTCAATTACCTGTTGAGGTATAGGATTCAAATACATTTTGGGTGTAAATACGTGGGGGTGCCCAAGTAATACCGGCTCATATTTCCAAATACCTTTATTATCAGCCGGTGACGTGTTGGTAATTTTCATACCGTGCCTATCAACATTCATTACACTTTCGGCTATACGCCAGCGGATGATATCATAATACCTTTTGTTCTCAAAACAAAGTTCTACCCTTCTTTCATTACGGATAACGGCACGCATTTGCTCCTGGCTTAAAATTTGGCCACCATAAGTAGCTTCAAGCGTAGGCAGCTGGCTTCTTGTTCTGATCTTATCAATAGCAGCGTAAACATCTGCATTGGGGCCGCCTGCTTCGTTCTGTGCCTCGGCATAGTTCAAAAGCACCTCGGCATACCGAAAGTATACATAATTTATACCATCGGTACTTCCCCCGGCCGGCCTTATATCAGGATTAAGACGCTTTTTGAAATAATAAGCAGTATTAGAAACATCCGATGAGCCAAAATCGATCTCATTTAGAGATGGATGAACTTTATTAATCCTGGTAAAAATGGTATCGGTACTGGTCATCCAGTTTTGCTTATAAGGAGCACCATCGTACACAATCCAATCGTAAAAACGCTTTTCACGGTGCAGGTATGGATGCTGTGGATCGTAACCTGATTTTGGATCGGTTATAGGTAAACCATTATCCATCCTGAACTGATCAACCAATTCTTGAGTCGGATCGTAGTTACCCCAGGTAAAATACTGCCCTTGTATATATACCGGACCACCAAAAAGATTAAATGCGCTACCTGTGGTATTGGCCACAGACTGCTTGTCAAAGATCACTTCGGTGTTGTACTCGTTGGTTTCTTTCCAGAAAGTAGTCATATCCGGGTATAGTGTATAGGTACCGCCAAGCTCGTCAATAAATTTTTTGTTGGTTGCTGCAGCTTTGGTATAACGGGCTGCATCAGTGTTGCCAAAGCTGAAAAACTTGTTAGGATCGGAACCCGTAACCGGCGTTGCCGTATTAAAGGCAGGACTCGCAGCATATAATTCTATCCAGCCTTTTAGAGCCAGCGCCGCACCTATTGTAACACGTCCTGCGTCCGCCTCACCTGCATTATATTTTTTTGCAAGGTAATTGTTGGTAACTACAGAATCTAACTGGGCATCAATAAAGTTAAATGTGTCGCCAAAAGTGCTTCGGGCTTTAAATAGTTCGGCCTGACTATCTGTGTTTCTGTCTTGTGGTACTGTTATAATAGGTAGCCCCCCAACATGCATCCATAAATAGCTGTAAAAAAACGCTCGCAGGAAACGTACCTCATCTATCCTTTTGTTCCGATAAGCTTCTGATAAGTTAGACGGGTGAGCATTAACCTGCTGAATAAAAGTATTACACTTCCTGATCTTGGAATAAACCTTGTTCCACTCCTCATAATTAGATGCATTGCCATCATTTTCTTGCGGGGTTCCGTCTTCAACACCGGGGCCAATAATACCTTGTCTCCAACGCCACGATTTCCAATATGGGCCACCGTCATTATCATCAGTATAACTGTCCAGGGGGTCTGGAGTATCGCCCTGATTATTTATCTGGCCGTATATATCGTTTAAAAACAGATCGGCGGTGGTTTCATTGCTCCATTGCACATCGCCGGCTACAGAGTCTTTTGGTACATTATCAAGGTACTTTTTACAGGCCGCCATTGGCAGCACCAATACAGCCAATAAAAGCCAGCTGTAGTAAATACTATATTTATTAAAATTTTTCATGACTTTGATTCCAGTGTTTTGTTAAAAAGTTACGTTTAGTCCAAAAATGAAAGTTTTTTGAAGCGGATAAGCTTCTTCACGATTGGTATAGCCTGTTTCAGGATCCATAAACTTGAGTGGGCTTACGGTGAATATGTTTTGCCCCGTAACATAAAAACGCAAATTTTGGATACTGAACTTTTTGGTAATAGCGGCAGGAATGGTGTAACCGATAACAGCAGTTTTTAACCGCAAAAAGCTGGTATTAGCCATCCATATAGAGGATGAAAATGCACCAAAACCATCGCCATTAATTGGATTGGTAGTATTATTGGTGTTTTTTGAAGCATATGCTTTTGGATATTTAGCATCCTGATGATCGGGGGTCCAGCGGTTATCAAAATACTCATAAGATGTGTTGGTATTATTGATCCTGAAAGGAACATTTTGATATCCCTGTATATTCAGGCTTGCGTTGGCAGCACCCTGAAAAAATAAGGTTACATCAAAACCTTTCCATGAAGCATTCAGGTTTAAGCCGTAAGTTATTTCAGGCGTGGTAGGATAACCAACAACGGTTTCATCATTATCATCAATTTTTCCATCTCCGTTTATATCAGCATATTTCACATCGCCGGGATGAATAGCGCCAAACTGGGTAATGTTATAACCATCTTTATTGTCAATCACCCCGTCGCCGTTTTTATCATCTGATGTTTTAAATAAGCCCAGCGCTTTATAGCCAAATGGAGTACCAAATTCCCTGCCGGTTCGACTGCGATTGGGATTATTCTTTGTGGCATCAGACTCAAAAACCTGTAAAAGCTTATTCCTGGCGAAACTAAAATTACCCGATACGCCCAACTGCAAACCATTCCTGAATTTGTTGTTTGTACCAAGCACAAACTCAATACCATGATTGCTCATAATACCGGCGTTTGTTTGCGGCAAGGCTAACCCATACTCCACAGGAACAGTGGTTATAGGGTTAACCAACATATCTGATCTTTTTTCATAAAAGTAATCTGCCTCAAAAGTTAACTTTCCATGCCATAAGGATCCATCAAGGCCAATATCAGATTTGTTAGCTTTTTCCCATGTAATTTGAGGATTAGACTCTAACGGTATATAAGCCCCCTGCACAAGGTTTCCTGCACCAAAAGCATAGGCATTGCCATACAAATTATACTTTGTAAGATATTGATAATGAGAATCCCTATCGGGAAGATTTCCAGACTTCCCGAATGAACCTCTCAGCTTCAGGTTATCTATAAAAGATAAATTGTCTTTAATGAACGATTCTTCAGACAAACGCCAGGCAGCTGAAAATGCAGGAAAAAATGCCCATCTATGTCCGGGTGCAAAATCATAAAACCCATCATACCTGCCGGTTGCTTCAATTAAATACTTTTGTTTATAAGCATAATTTAAGCGGTAAACGTATCCTAACTGACTACTGGTACTCGATGAACCTCCATTATCAAAGTTCGATTTATCTGATGTACCCAGATTCAATTCATCCACATCGACACTAAAACCTCTTCTTGACGCTTGAAAGTTGCTACCGATACCTCTGCGAGCTTCAGCAACTATTAAACCGGTTATCTCATGATCACCAAATGTGCGGTGATAGTTCAAATATCCCTGGTAAGTAAAATTCTGGCTTTTGCCAAAATATTGTGAAAGCGTGGTAACTCCATCGCCCAGCAGGTTTTTGGTATAGGTAACAGGCGTGGTAGAGCCATCATATATGTAATAATAATCGGGTCGTGTCCAGTCTTTATGCTCCTCTGTAGATGGATCATAGCTGAATACACCCTTAATACTTAAACCCTTTATAAAGGGTAATTGCTGTTCAATGGATATGGAGTTTAAGGCTGTGTTTTTGTTTATCTTATTGTAACTCCCACTCGCCAGATCCGCGGCTGGTGAGTAACCTCCCGATTGCCCCCAAAGGCCATTGCTATAATAAATAGGTGCGGTAGGTATATAAGAAATTCCCTGTGGATTTGGCCCGGTTTGATTTTGCTCGATAGAGTTGTTTAATGAAACACTAATTTTAGTAGTAGATGTCGCATTAATATCAACCATGGCGTTATAGTTATAGCGATTATAAGACAAGGGATCATAAATACCATCTTGCCTTAAGAAATTCAATCCCAAATAATACTGTACCCTGTCGGTCCCGCCAGATAACTGTAAATTGTAGCTTTGTTGTGGTTTGTTTAATTTAATGAGTTCGCGTTCGGCATTGCTGTTCGGATATTTATCCGGATTTTGCGCGTGAAGGTTATTATAATTACTGATCAGGTCTGTTGCAAACTCCGGCGCCAACCCTGAGTTTATATCCGCCTCATTTTTAAGCGTCATATAATCTTTTGCATTTAACATATTAGGCGGAAACGTAGGGCGTAAAAAACCATAATAGGCCCCCAAAGAAAGTGTTGGAGCTCCTGTTTTACCATGTTTGGTAGTGATCAATATAACACCATTAGCTCCCCCCAAACCATAAGGCGCGACAGCAGCAGCATCTTTTAACACCGATACAGACTCTATCTGGTTTTGATCAATCTCGCTAATATTAGGGCGAACAATTCCATCAATTACGATAAGCGCACCGCTATTATTACCAATTGTTCCGATGCCTCTAACGTGTATATCCGGGTTATCCTGTCCGGGTACACCACCATTTGGACGGGCAGATATACCCGCAACCCGGCCTGCTAAAGACGAAGTAATATTAGGAACAGGCGCTTTAACTAACTCGGCACCTTTAACAGTTGAAACAGATGAGGTTAATGATGTTTTACGCTGGGTTCCGTAACCTACTACTACAACCTCATTTAAGTTTTGATTACTTCCATTTAACTGAACATTAATCACGTTGTTTTCACCCAGCACCACCTCGCTGCTTTCAAAACCGATAAAACTAAATACCAGGGTTCCTTTATTATCAGGTACCGTGATTTTATAATTACCATTAATATCGGTAACAGCAGTCGTATTTGTTCCTTTCAATAAGACAGTTACACCGGGTAGCGGTAGTTTCTTATCGTCGGTTACATTACCCGTAATTGTAACAGGTTTCAACTGCTCCTTTTCAACAGGCGGAGCCGGTTTGTATTTAATAACAATGACATTGTTGGTAATAGTATAAGTTAATGGCTTATCCTTAAAGCAGGCCTTGAGGGCGTCATCAATACTGGCATTTTTAAGGTTCAGATCGGTATTGCCTAAACCATTGATCATTTCATCGGCATACAACACCTTGAAAAAAGTTTGTGCTTGTATAACCTGAAAAAGCTTTTCCACAGGAACATTGGTGCCTTTATAGGTGATGCGCTGACCATAACTGGCCTGCGAAACTTGTAAAAAAATGGTGATCAATAAAACAAGGGTAAGTTTCATTACCAGCAAAAGTTTAGGAATGCGGACAGGGCGCATGCATCCCGTTTGAAAATAAAATTTCATACATTTGAATGTTTGGGTTAAATTTTGGTTAAAGATTGGTCGTACAATTGTTAGCGGTTTATCCCAGGCTCAGCCAGGAAAGCGTTCGTTGCGCTTCCTGGTTTCTATAGAAAAACCACCTTAAAGTAAATGTTAAGGCATGGCGGTAATTCTCCTTTCTGTTATCTTAAAGTGTACTAATCCGGTTAATTCGAGGTATTTTAAAACTTCGGTGATGTTTTGCGAACGGGGTATGGTACCTACAAAGGTCGCCGTTGTAGTTTTGGCCTCATAATCAATGTCCACATCATACCAGCGAGCTATTTTGCGCATAATTCCTGGCAGCTTTTCATGAGCAAAATTGAAGTTGCCGTTTTTCCATTCAACAGCTTCATTAACATCTACATTTTTTACAGTGATACTTTGTTTTACCATGGCTTGCTGCCCCGGAACTATCGTTTGTGCAGCATTACCTTTGGTTATTTTTACTGAACCTTCAAGCAGCGTAGTTGCAGTAGCGTCCTCATCCTTGTATCCCATGATGTTAAAATGGGTACCCAGCACCTCTACCTCCATGGTATTTACACTTACTTTAAATGGATGCGTTTTATCTTTAGCAACTTCAAAATACGCCTCACCTTCCAGCATTACCGTACGTTGCTTACCGATAAAACGGGCTGGAAATTTTAAAGATGAAGCTGCATTAAGCCATACTTTACTGCCATCGGGCAGCACAACCTGGTATTGCCCCCCACGTGGTGTGCTTATGGTATTGTAGGCCAGTTCATCAGTTGCCTGAGCCTTGTATTTTGAAACATCATAAACAAGCTGACCATTTTTTGATTTGTAAATATGTACGCCACCCTGGCTGGCCAGCATACCATTATGGGCCGAATCAAGCACAATGGTATTGCCATTGCCCAGCGTAAGTGTAGCTTTATTACCACCAGGAACTATTTTGGATGTATAAGTGATTTGAGCCGAAAATTGTGGCTGCTTCCTGCCTTTAAAAAGGAAATAAAGTAAGCCTACCGCGCACAGCATAGCCGCGGCTGCAGTTGCTCTTCTTGCAAAAAGCCGGAAGTTTTTTCCCCTGGGAAATATTTTATCCGATGCCGGTGAATACCCGGCTTCATTGATCTTGTTCTCGATCAGCTTAACCAGATGCCCGTTTTCGGGATAACGTTCATCCGGCTCATCCTGGAAATACCAGCTATACTTGTTTAAAACTTCTTCGATCTCGGCTTCTGAAGCGGTTTTAAACCACTCTGTAAGCCGCAGATGATCGTTTTCATTCTGCTGGCGATTTTTAAGGTTCTCGAAAAATTGATCAGGTATCGATTGGCTCATATCTATTAAGACGAATGCCAACTCCGGAAAACCCCCTCTGTGTGAAAATATTTTTAATTTACCCGTGAAGAAATGGTAAGGTACAGGAACACAGCTATAATTTCGCCGTGTTTATAAAGGTATTTGCGCACAAAGCTAACGCCGGCATATAATTGCTTTTTTACAACCGATTTGGAGATATGAAGTTTTAAAGCAATCTCGTCAAGGGTAAGGTCATCATTTAAACGCAGTTTAAATATCTGTTTCCTTTTTTCGGGCAGCAAATCAATCGCATGTTGGGCCATTTGATAATACTCTTTATAGGAAAAATGATTGTCTGTGTAATTTTCTCCTATCAAAGCTTTTAATTCTACTACGTCCAGTATCTTGCTTTCCAGCTGCAAACGGCGGATATAGTCAAACAAAAGATTCTTTGCCGACTGGTATAAATAAGCTTTTGTAGATTTTACTTTAACGAGGCTTTCGCGGTTTTCCCAAACCTTTAAAAAAAGCTCCTGTACAATTTCCTCGCTGGTTTCCTTTACATAGCAAATACTATAAACATACTTGTAAATATTTTTCAGATATGCTGTGTAAAATTGCGCAAATGCTTCCCTGTCGCCAATGGCGATGCGATTAATCAATTCGGGTTCATTAAGAAGCACTTTCATTAAATTAAAACAGGGGTATCTATACTAAGCGCCGCTTCGCAATCGATTGCGATTTAATTCTAAGTCACTCAATTGTTTAAATAAATCTTAATATAATAAACTATTTAATGGTTAAATTGGCACAAAGCAATGATACAAACATAGAAAATTACTTGCAATACTAAAAATAGTACATTTTTAGTATTGTCAAGCACCCTACATTTTGTTGTAAATAAAATCCTTGTCAGGCTCAATATTCTCTATGGCTTTGAATTCTATAGTAAAGCTGGAATTAGAAGGAGTGCTTAAGTGATGGTTAGTAAGCCTGGAGTAAATGCAAGTGATATTACACATAGTATTGGCAAGTCGAAACCAACAACAGGAAGATACATAAGCCTATTAAGACAGTCAGGGACCAAAGAAAGAAAAGGAGTATCAAGAACCTCTGGTTAAATTGGCGAAGAGTGTTCAATGCTATCGGTTTTTCTAACAGTCCTTTCCATAAGCCTCAACAAACATAATTTTAGTTTAATAACCTGTACTCACTCGGCGATTTCCCTGTTTTTGTTTTAAATATTTTCGTAAAGTGCGATGGGTGCTCAAACCCAAGTCCGTAAGCAATTTCGCTGATGGACTGATTGGTACCCCACAGCATGGTTTTCGCTTTATCTATCAGTTCCAGGTGGATATGTTCCTGTGTGGTTTTACCCGTGAATTTACCCAACAGGTCAGACAGATAGTTAGGCGACAGGTTGAGCCTGGAGGCAAAATAACCCACGTTGGGCAGGCCGGTTTCTATGAGGTTGTTTTGAGAAAAATAATCTTTTAATAATTTTTCAAACTGCTGTACCACATCCGAATTAACCTTTGCCCTGGTATAAAACTGCCGGTCATAAAATCGGTTGCAATAATTCAACAGCAATTCAATATTGCTAACGATAAGGCCCTGTGAATGCTTATCGATGTTTTGCGCATACTCTTTTTCGATTTTGGCCACACAATCTTTAATGATCAGTTTTTCCTCTTCCGAAATGTGCAACGCCTCGTTTATCTCATAATTAAAAAACGAATACTGGTGTATCTTTTTGCCCAGGTCGGTACCATGGATCAGGTCGGGATGGATGAACAGCGCCCAGCCTTCTTCCACTTGAACATCGGGTCCGGGGCCGAGAACCTGGTCGGGAGCGGTAAACATCAGGGAACCCTCATTAAAATCATAATGTCCCTTGCCGTACTTTAACAATCCGTCAAACTTTTTACACGAAATGATATAAAACCCGAACCGGTAAAGTGCATCCTCTTTGGGCCGTTTGGCATAAAAGTCGCAATGATCTATCACACTCACCAGGGGATGCCTGGGTGGGATGTATTGTACCATCCTGTGCAGATCGCTGATTGATTTGACTTCAATGTATTTATCGGCCATGTTTTTATTGATAAAGTTACTGTAAAAAAAAGAAAGGCTGCCCAATGTGGGCAGCCAATGATATTTAAATGCCCATTTGGCCCACTATCATTTTTTTGAAACCCACATCGTCCATTTGATGCCTTGCCTCAATTATTGGCCCAGCGTCATGACCTACGGGGTAACGCAATTTTTCGGTACCGTCGGTAGCGGCCTCGTAAATAGCTTCGGCCACCTCGCCAATGTTTTCAGACATCGGCCAGTGCTCTATCGCGCTAATAAATTTATCAAACGGAGCCTGGTAATCGCCTGATTCGCCAACGCCGAAAATGGCTATCGAACGACCTGCGAACTCGGTTTTATAGCCGCCTGGTTCAACAATTTTTAACCGGATACCCAAAGGGTTGAGTTCGTATTGTATAGATTCTGTTAAACCTTCTACCGCGAATTTAGTAGCATGGTAAAGTGACGAGAATGGGAAGGTAACCTTACCGCCTATAGAAGAAACATTGATAATAACGCCCGATCTTTGTTCACGCATAACCGGTAATAAGGCTTTTGTTACCTCGATGAGCCCAAAGAAATTAACATCGAACTGTTGTTTGATCTCCGCTTCGGTAGCGGCTTCTAAGGCACCAAATGCACCATAACCCGCGTTGTTCACCAATACATCAATCTGGCCAAACTTTTCGATTCCGGCTTTCACGGCGTTTTGTATGCTGGCTTTGTCGGTTACATCTAATTTGGTTACCAAAACCTGGTCAAGTGCCGATAACTCTGTTTCTTTTTCTGGTGAACGCATGGTAGCTATCACGTTCCAGTTGTTTTTATGAAATAATTTAACGGCCTCTTTTCCAAAACCTGATGAAGCGCCGGTTATTAATACTGTCTTTTTCATTTATTTTATATTTAATTGCTGAAACAAAGGTCAGGCTAAGAGAGATGGCTGATTTATACTTTTCTACTGATCACTTATACATTTCGGGGATCATCATCCCAACTACCGAAGAATAATCGTTTCAAGAAAAAAGTCTTACCCCTTTTGTTTCATTTTGGAAGTCTGAATAAATAGAAAAGTCCCCAACGCGGCTGCCGGGACTTTTCAACCTAAGCTTATTATTACGCTGTACCAACAATTGTTTTAGTAATTGCCGGTAATTTTAACCTTTATATTTTCAACCCTGATAATTCAATTTTTATATTATGAAAACCATATTGGCCGCTACCAATTATACAGAGCTGGCAGAAAACGCAGTTAATTATGCCGCAGGTATAGCCCGTCAAAATAATTATAAATTAATCCTGTTAAACGACTTTACCATTTCTGTGCATGTCGAAAATGCGCGTCTTGCGGCTGACCTGGTTGAGCAATTAATAGATGAAAACAGAGTACTCCTGGAATCAAAGGCTTTATTACTCGCTGATGAATATGGAATTGAAGTACTCGCCAGGGCCACTTTTTCCTTTATCGATAACGCCATTAAGGAAGTAGTTGCTGAATACCAACCGGAGATGATCGTGATGGGAATGGAAGAAAAGTCGCTTGAACAGGAACTTTTAGGAAATACCACGACATCTATTATCAAAAAGCTAAAATATCCGGTGTTGGCTGTTCCTGCGAATGTAAAATTCAATGTTCCCAAAAAGGTACTTTTTGCGTGTGATGTACTAAATGGAGTATCTGAACAAATATTGGCACAGGTCAAAAATGTGGCTTTAATTACTCATGCCGAAGTAGAAGTGCTTTTAATTAACGAAACCGTAGAGGAATTGAAAGAAATGGGGGCTGATACAGCGGCATTAAATCGCATTGACGATGGTCTTGAAGGTATTGATTATTACTATAAAAATGTCAAGTCAGATTCGATCATCGAGGGAATTGCCAATGAGATCAAGAGCGTAGGAGCTGACCTGTTAATTATGGTGCCCGAACAGCACGGATTTTGGGGATCCATGGTACATCGCAGCAAAACACGCATCATGGCCTCTGGCCTGAATATTCCCTTATTTTCAATTCCTGCATAAGCAGAATTGGACATTCCGGGACCGTTGACCAGCCCGTTCCGGAATTGCAAACCAAGGGGTCTGGAACACTTTGACCATGGTAATAATCTTACATTCACTGGCTGTTTATTGAGTCGTCATACACAAACGAATGAACCTGGAGTACAGAATAGCGTGGTCAAGGGTCCCGGAATATCCACATTATCCTTTCCCTTAATAAGAGAATCAGACGCTCCACTTTTAATGGCTCTGATGGCGTCATGGATATTGCCATGATTGGTCAGGAGGATTACTTCCACATAGGGCTTTTTTATCTTGACCGTTTTGACAAAATCTGCGAAGTCCATGTCAGGTAGGTCTACATCACTCATAACTACTTGTATTTTTTCTTTTTCAAGTAAAATAAGCGCTTCTAATCCGCTTTCAACCTGGTAACAAATATAACCGGCCAAACGCACAATCCGTCCTAACCAGCCCCCTGATCTTCTTTCGTCATCTATCAGTAACACGGTGGGTTGTATATTCATATATATAAAATTAAGGCTGCTATTTTCCTAAAGCCAGGTCGATAACAGCCGGTGAATAATACGGTTTCAATGCCCGGAATGACTAAAGTCAGTATCGCAGCAGCTGCGAACCGCGGTTATCCGTTCCGGTTAAGGGGAATTAGCTATTGTAATGCCAAAAGTCATGATTGAACAGAAAACGCGGGTTTAAACTGTAGGAACTGCCTTTTCAGAATATCGCGTCTCATAAAGGCAATTAAATCAATTTCAAAATGAGAGACTCAAAAAATCATTTTAATAAACAGTATGCAGGCCTGTTCGCAGATACCTAATTTCCATGGCCTTTGGTAAACCACTCAAGCCTTTTTTCCCTTATCCGGGATCCCTTTATTTTCCTGGTACGATGGCAGCGAAAAATAAAAGCTACTACCTTCGCCAATGGCGCTTTCCACCCAAATTTTTCCTTGCTGGGCTTCGATAAAATTTTTAGAAATGGCCAGGCCCAACCCTGAACCTGATTTATTCTGCCCATCTGTTGGTACCTGGAAATAGCGCTCAAACAAACGTTTTTGATATTGTTCATCTATCCCTTTACCAAAATCCTGAACATGAAAAATTACCTCCTTATTTTTTTCTAACACCCCAATGATCACTTTTGATTTTTCGGCGCTGTACCGAAGGGCATTAGAAACAAAATTAACCAATACCCAGGCCGTCTTTTCTACATCCACCAACACTTTGGGAAGATTGCCCGGCGTGCTGACTTGAAGGCTGATCCCCTTTTGTTCAGCCTGGAACTTAACGGTGTTTAATGAATAGTTTACAATTTCCAACGGATCGGACAATACAAAGTTCAACTGGATATTACCTGTTTCTACCTGCGAAAGATCAAGCAGTTCACTGGTTATTTTTAACAATCGGTCACTATCATCGCTGATGTGTTCCACCAGTTCAAGTTGTTGCGGATTAACAGTACCAATGCGCGCATCCTTAAGCAGTTTAAGGCTCATTTTTATGGAAGAAATTGGCGTCTTCAGTTCGTGCGAGATGGTTGCTATAAAATTGGTTTTGGCTTCATCCAGTTCTTTAAACTCGGTTATATTTCTTAATATGTACACCTTACCTACTGACCTGCTGGCGATGTTGAGTACCGTTTTTTGGGGGTTAAGATTGGGAATAACAATTTCCCTGCTCTCTAACTGAAAGTAGGACTCCTTGCCGTTCAGTGCAATTTTAAAAGGACGTAAACTATTGTTGCCCTCTAAAATGGATTT
The DNA here is from genome assembly GCF_050433765.1 of Mucilaginibacter lappiensis. GTDB lineage: Bacteria > Bacteroidota > Bacteroidia > Sphingobacteriales > Sphingobacteriaceae > Mucilaginibacter > Mucilaginibacter lappiensis_A. The sequence goes on from NZ_JBNPWP010000001.1 coordinate 1,326,623, forward strand.
AAGCAGATCATTTTGAGCCGTAAACTCGTATGCCGGCTTTCCAATAACCTTTTTCCCGTCAAGGTTTAAAATATTTTCAGCGGCCGTATTGATAAACAAGATCTCATTATCTTCATTTAAACCAATAATTGCATCCATCATTTGTTCAATAATCGTTTCGATGCGCTGTTTTTCTGACAGCACCGTGGCCAGGTTACTATTTTCCCATTCTTTCAACCGGTCGGTCATCTCATTAAAGGCTGTAGCCACTTCGGCAAATTCATCATTTTTGGTAAAATTCAGCCGCTGGTTATAATTCTTTTGGCTGATCTCGTGTATGCCCTCCAATAAGGCGCGCATCGGATTGGCTATAAATCCCGGAAAGTTTACACTAAAGCTAAAAAGCACGAGGAAAGTGAAGGTACCTGCCAGCCCGAGGAACAGGGTAGCTCTTCGCACGGAGGCCTGGGCCGAATCGTTTTTACGGACAATAGCCTGCATATTCAATTTCTCTATCTTCCTTAATTGTGCCCTCGCCTCATATTCTGCATTTTCTTGATGCGCCGGTGTAGCTGAGGAAGATTGAAGTACGCTAAATGCCTTTCTAAGACTGGTTGCCGCAGCGTCCTCGCCACCCTCCGTAATGTTGTGCTCTTCCAGGGTAAGTTGGCGGCTAAAATCGGCTTTGGACTTATCACTTAACGGCAATTTATCTTCATCAAGAATGGTACGCATTTCCCGGGCAAAATTCAGTGATTCATAATTATTCTTCAGGATCACTTTGGCGCTATCCGAAATCTCATGGATATAAAATATGGATACTGCCCCAAAAAAGAGGACAACGACAAAAAGAAAGCCGAAACCCAGCCGAAGTTTATTCTTTATTTTCATGGCAAAATTGGTTATGATAAAATTACTAAATCTATTGCCGTCTTAGATATGTGATTAAGTAACTGATTAAATACGGCTGTTTTTAAAATTACCTGGAACAAATTTAAATGCGGTTTCCCGATGCAGATGGTGGTCACCTCACGTTCGTCTGCGATTTTCATAATAGTCTGGGTGATATGGTCGCTTTTTATCTTGATCACCTCCCCTCCCAACTCTGTTGCCAGCTTGAAATTATTGATCAGGTGACGTTGTTTATCCAGTTTTATGCGGTTGCCACTTTCCCCGCTGCTCTGGACGTATAAAACGATCCAGGAAGAACGGTAATAAGAAGCAAGACGGGCCGTTTTGCGGATCACCACCTTTGCCGTATCCGAATTGGAAGATATACAGGCTAAAAACCGTTCGGGCCGTAGTTTGATCTGCTTGGGTATTTCTGTATCGATCTTCCGTTCAACATGATGCGCCACCTCTTTGAGCGCCAGTTCCCGCAGCTGTAGGATCTTGTCTGGTTGAAAGAAATTCAACAGGGCTGTTTTTACCTTTGACTGATCATATATTTTACCTTCTTTCAACCGGTCAATCAGTTCGTCGGCAGTAAGGTCAATATTTACAATTTCATCGGTTAGCTCCAGTACTTTATCAGGAATACGCTCAGTGATAGGAATACCTGTAATTTCTTCTATCTCCTGGTTCATACTTTCCAGGTGCTGGATATTGACCGCCGAAATCACGCTGATGCCCGCATCCAGTATATCAACAACATCCTGCCAGCGTTTGGAGTTCATACTGCCTTCAACATTACTATGGGCAAGTTCATCAACAATCACTACCTCGGGGTGCCGGTTCAGGATTCCCTGGAGATCCATTTCCTCCAGCTGCTTGCCTTTATAAAATATACTCCGGCGTGATATAACCGGTAGCCCTGCTACCAATGCCTCTGTTTCAGCCCGGTTATGTGTTTCAATATAACCAATCTGTATATCAATCCCATTGCGTAAAAGCGCGTGCGCTTCCTGCAGCATCCGATAGCTTTTGCCTACCCCGGCACTCATACCGATATAGATCTTGAACTTTCCGCGCCTTGATTTTTTTACAAGCTCAATAAAGGTTTTGACGGTCGAATCTTTATCCTCTTCAGACATATTATTGATTAAATGAACCCGCTATACTAATGGCAATTAATGGATTATGAGCTACATAAATATGGCCCTTTACAAATATATTATATTACTATGTGAGCGCTATCATTGCCGTAGCTGCTAAAGGAATAAACAGGGGTATTTTTCTCAGTGTTTAGTTTAGAGGGTGGAAACCGGAAGCCGCTTTTTAACTCACGACTTCCAGGGTTCAGCATTATATGATAGGGGTACCAAATAGTTATTAAAGAGCTGCATGTTGAGTACCTGTGGCTTGTTTATGCTCAAAGTACAGGTGTTTGATTTCGTATTGATTATCCACCTTGTCAAAGGTGATCAGATCAGCATCCTTATGGAAATAGCTTTGGACACTGTAACGGAACTCACTTTGCGCGGAGAAGCTTTTATCTATATTTTCAATGGTTAAACTTAAAACCGGCGCAGCGGAACTGGTACTATAGAAATATTGTTCAACAGGTATATATCCTTTACCCTGCTGAACTAATTGCTGATGGCTGTAAAGCAGGAAGCCGGAGGTATCCAGTACCCGGTATGCCTCATTATGAAGGTACCTGAAGTCCTGGTTGTTCCGGCGGTATCCAAAAATTTCGCTTTTGGACAGTTTCATTTTTTTACCCTGATAAACCAGACTGATATGCTTTCCGCCTAAAAACTCATTCAGCTGAAGTTTATCGTTTTCATTTAAAACATAACTTAGCCTGCCTGCCTTATAATCCTGTTCGGTAAGATAAATGCCTGTAGTGTTTTTTGAATTTTGTGCATGCAGTCGTATACTTTGTATACCGATTACAATCACCGCGATGAGCACTTTTATTGAATTTTTCATGATTATATATATTAAATTTATGATGATGTATACTTTTAGTAGTAAGGGCAAAGCTTGTATAAGTTTTGTCCGCTTTGCCCTTACCGGGTTATTACTTATTTGTGGCATGTTAGCCAATTGCTATACCAGACTGGATAGCTTAAGCATGGAGGAATTGATTATCAATAGTTTAAAAACAAAGCCACTGCTTTCTTTAAATGACTTTTTCAAAAAGCCTCTCAATTTGAAACAGTGGCATTCTCATGTTGATTAGTTCAACACGAGGTGATATTCATCTATTTTACGGTAAAGCGTGGCGAGACCAATACCCAATATCCGGGCGGCCTCGGTTTTATTACCCCTGGCATATTTTAATATCCGCCTGATATGGTGTTTTTCCACGCTGTCCAGGTCAAGCGCTACCAGGTCATAAGAACCGCCGTTATGGAATTCAAAAGGCAATAGTTTGGGGGTCAGTACAGGTTCGTCCATGAGGATGATTACCCTTTCCATAACATTCTTCAGTTCCCTGATATTGCCGTTCCACTTATGCTGGTTCAGCAGTTTAAAAAAGAGTTCATCAACATCGGGTAATTTCTTTTTAATCTTAGCTGAATAAACTTCGATAAAGTGCCTGGCCAATACTTCTATATCTCCTATTCTTTCCCGCAGGGGCGGTAATACAATAGAGAAGCCGGATAAGCGATAAAAAAGGTCGAGACGGAAACGGCCCTCTTCCGATTCCCTTTGCAAATCACGATTGGTAGCGGCAATTAACCGTACATTAACTTTGGTGGTCTTGGTTTCCCCTATTTTTATAAAAGTGCCATTTTCCAGTACCCGCAACAATTTGGCCTGTAGGTCATGGCTCATTTCACCCAGCTCATCCAGAAAAATAGTTCCTCCGCTGGCTTCTTCAAACAATCCTTTTTTATCTTTAACAGCCCCGGTGAAAGCCCCGGCTTTATAGCCAAACAATTCGCTTTCCAGTAATTCTTTACTAAATGCACTGCAGTTAACCGCTACAAAGGGTTTGTCTTTCCTTAGGCTTTCATAATGAATAGCTTCTGCAAATACTTCCTTGCCGGTACCGGTTTCCCCCAGTAGTAAAACGGTAGCATCTGTTTCGGCTACTTTCTTCGCCAGTTCTACAGCCTCTAAAATAGCGGGCGATTGCCCCAAAACAATGGGAAAGCCATGTTGCACCTCTATCTGTTTTTGCAGTTCGCTCACCTGAAACTGCAGGTTGGCTTTATCAATGGCTTTACTTACCAAAGGAATAATCTTATCATTATCATCGCCTTTTGTCAAATAATCAAAAGCACCGTTCTTGATTGCTAAAACCCCGTCGCTGATCGATCCGAAAGCAGTCAGGTTGATCACCTCGATATATGGTTTGATCTGCTTGATCTTACTAACAAGTTCCACCCCGTTAGCATCGGGTAGTTTAACATCACTTAACACCACACGGATGTCCTCACGCTCAACTATACGTAGTCCGGCTTTAGCATTGGGAGTCTGTAATACACTGTAGCCTTCTAATACCAGTATCCTTGCCAGTAATTCACTGAGCTTAATCTCGTCATCAATTATTAATATATTTGATTTCATCTTTGTACTTATTTGGGTTGTTGATCAGCATCAGCGGCAATGTTTCCAGCAGCCTGACATATAAGCTGATCCCTTTTTTTATTTCCTCCAGGTAAATAAATTCATCTGAAGAATGTGACCTGGCCGAATCACCAGGCCCGATCTTGACGGAAGGTATGTTTAGCCAGCCCTGGTCTGAAGACGTGGGTGAACTATAGGTTTTACATCCCACCGCGATGCCTGTTTTCACTATGGGGTGATCAAACGGAACTGAAGATGCCCCCAGTGAACCCGGACGAACCGTGATCTGGCAGGACACATTCTTTTTGATCGTATCCAGGATCTCTTGCTGCGAAAAAGTATCGTCATTACGGATATCTACCGTAAACTCACACTTAGCCGGCACAATGTTATGTTGTAAGCCCGAATTGATGGTAGTAATGGTCATTTTCACCGGCGACGGTCCTTTTACCGGTTGCGCAAACTGGTAGTTCCTGAACCATTCCAGATCTTTGAGACATTTGTGTATGGCATTATCCCCTTCTTCCCTGGCTGCGTGCCCGGAACGCCCGTTACTAATGCAATCAATCACCAGATTCCCCTTTTCTGCAATGGCCATCTGTAATAAAGTAGGCTCGCCAACAATGGCCAGCTCCAGCTTGCCCAACAGAGGAATGATGGACTTAATACCATTTTGCCCGGAATTTTCCTCCTCGGCGGTAGCAGTCAGGCAGAGGTTAAATCCCAGGCCCTTGTAACAGTAAAAATGCAAAAAAGTGGCGATCAATGACACCAGGCATCCCCCGGCGTCGTTACTACCCAAACCATAAAGCTTTCCCGCAGCTATTTCAGGACAAAAGGGATCATTGGTATAACCGTCATTAGGCTTAACGGTATCCAAATGAGAATTGAGTAAAATGCTGGGTTTGGCACTGTCATAATACTTGTTATAACACCAGATATTATTTCCTTTTCTTTTAACTTTGATGGAATAGCTGGTGAGGTATCGCTGAACAATATCCGCCGCCGCCGCTTCCTCTCCGCTAAAAGAGGGCGTTTTTATTAATTGTTGCAGTAAAGTTACCGACTCGCTAAAAAGCAGAGAATTCATTGGCAGGCCGTCCCATACCCGGGAAATGCCTGATCCTTCATTCAGATCTTTTATCATAACAATAAATAATTAATTTAACTGTGGATTAAACAACATTGCGGTACAAAGGCAATTGCACCTCTTTTTACTTTGCAATACATCATAGTTAACGCAGCTTTTGCAAGCATCCCAAAAGGTGGATTCCTGTGCAACTTCTGCATAGGTTACCGGCTCAAAGCCCAACTTGGTGTTCAGTTTCATGATGGCCAGGCCCGAGGTAATACTAAATATCTTTGCTGATGGATACTTCGTTCGGGATAATTCAAATATTTGTGTTTTGATTTGGGAGGCAACACCCTGGTTACGGTGTTTAGGGGATACGATAAGACCGCTGTTTGAGACAAACTTTTCATTGTCCCAGGTCTCTATATAGGAGAAACCGGCCCATTCACCTTTTTCGGTTACGGCAACTATCGCTTTGCCGGTGTCAATTTTTTCTATTACAGAGGCTGCTGATCTTTTTGATATTCCCGAGCCTCTTGCTATCGCGGAACTTTCCATTTCCTGAATAATCTGGTCAGCAAAGACCACGTCAGCCGGAATGGCTGACCTTACAATGATTCGTTCATCTTCCATTTCTTTTTAGTTATTTCCAGTTAAAGCACGGATTGTTTAATAACTGTATATACCCTGTTGCCAAAAGAGTGCCCATTATCCAGGCATAGCTGTATTTATATGTTTAGACCCTTTAAATGAAGGTTTTATTTGGGAGGGACTGAAAAGGTCATAAAAAAAGCCTATCAAAATGAAAGGCTTTTTTTATCAAATCAGGTTATTCCGAGAAAAATCATACCATATGATGATTCTCAGATTTGTCGCTGAAGTGCTCCCGATAATCATTTTCATCTACAGCCGGTATGCTGATACCATTCTGGCTTAGTGCCTTTTTTCTTTTAGGCCCGGCAAACGGTACTCATACCTTTTACAGCTGATAAGTCTGGGTTAGTTTTTTTATATTCTGCTAATTTCCCTTGATTAAAAAAAACTAAAATTTAACCAGTAGCTTTTCAGAAATAAGCTTACCATCCTTATAGTATTCGAAAAACCAATTTTCGTTCTTTTTCAGAACTATTCCGTTAGCAGTAGCGTTACTGGCTATAAAATAATTCTCTGCCGAGGTTTTCAGGAGGGTTAAAACTATTTTCGGCGTGGTGTCAATTAATTGATATCCATTGGCTATTGCCTGCGCATATAATGTTCCTGCCGGCTGATTGGTTACTGCTTCTGTTGTTTTTAGAGGTGCTGCTAAAGCCGTAGCTGGAGCTGCTACCGTTGATTTTACAGGTACTGCGGAAGCTTCTGTTGTAGCTATTTGCTTTTCAGGTGCTGTTGCAGCTATTGTTGTAACCACTGGCTGGGCCGGCTCATTGGTTGATCCGTTATAGGCATACGTAACTTCATTTAAGGATGTAAAAGCATCCCTTAAAGCCATATTATAAGAAACTTTATAATCTTTCTCCCGGCTTTTACCCTCTTTACTTTTAAAAACAATATTACCCTGGCAGTCCTTTAACAAAAGTGTAAGGCTGGTGGTAAACATTCCGCTTTTTTCTAATAATTCGGCATTCAATGCGTGGCATTTATTGTTAGCCACTTCGCTGGGCAATTCAGCATTATCAAAATAAACTGTAAAACCTTTATCCTGCAAAAGGCCTTTGGTTAGGCTATTTAGTGAATACTGATCATTTTGCTTAAGGAAACTGAATCTTTCGGGCACCACCACATATTTGTAATTATTAATGGAATTTTGCGAATAGCCCGAAAAAGAGAGAAATAAAAAAAGCACTAAAACATATCTTTTCATATAAAATAATTATAAAACCTTTTTTAGATTTATTAACTCGATTTAAAAGTTTGAGAATAGTAGGAATTGTATTTTTATTTGATAGCCCTAAAATTAAAGATATTTTTTGACAAGCCTGAAATAATCATCCAACCTTTTAAAAGATGCCGTATTAAACAATCTTTAGCAGTATGTTCTGAATAGCAATTAATGACTCAAAAATGCATTGCCAAACAATAATTCATTAATGATTAAAATAAATGTAACTATCATTAAATGAAACACATAATTTTATCTGTTTGCCATTGTAATAATTATTCATAATTTCAGACCACTTATGCTAAAATTTTCCTTCACTCTGTTTTTTGCCATAGTCTCTTTAGGCTTATTTAGATACTTTTCAGGTACTTTTTCCCAGGAAAGTCAACCTCAAAGTACTTCTTCTTTGTTAAATCAAAGGGAAACTTTAAGTACTGTACACCAAGATTCTTTGCATTGGCCCGAAGGATTAACGGTTACCACGTTTGCAGGCCCTGAGCTTACGCCAAGTCCTGCCTGCATTGCGACAGCACCAACAGGTGAGGTATTTGTTGGTATAGATATGATAGGCTCGCTGGGCAAAACTCCCGGAAAAGGAAAAATTCTCCGGCTTGTGGACAGTGATCATGACGGTAAGATAGACAAGCATACAGAGTTTGCCGAAGTTGACGATCCCCGGGGTATCCTCGTTATGGGCGATCAGGTTTTTGTAATGCACACCGTGTTTTCTAAAGAAACGGGTAAGGCGACTGGGATGAACCTGGAAGTTTTTCAAGATAAGGACCAGGACGGCATTGCCGACGGGCCCCCAAAACCGCTGATTGAGCATATCAGCAATGCGCACATGCTGGTTGAAAGAGGTACAGACCATGCTACCAATGGAATACGCATGGGCATCGACGGCTGGATATATATTGCTGTAGGTGACTTTGGATTTCATGATGCTATAGACCGCAGCGGCAAAAAACTAACCATGCTGGGTGGTGGTATCGTTAGAGTAAGGCCAGATGGAACTGAGACGGAGATTTACACACATGGAACCAGAAACATTTATGATGTTGCCATTGACCCGTACATGAATATTTTTACGAGGGACAATACCAATGATGGCGGTGGATGGAACATACGTTTTTCTCACCATATACAATCGGGCGAATATGGGTATCCCGTATTGTTCCAGCATTTTACGGATGAGATTTTACCAGCCTTGGTAGATTTAGGAGGTGGATCGGGCACAGGCTCTTTGTTTATGGACGAACCCACCTGGCCGGAAAAATACAACCATGTACCAATGACAGCCGACTGGGGAAGAAGCGAACTTTATATTAACCGTGTAAAACCGGATGGCGCCAGCTTTCAGCAAAAAGAAGAAGAATTTATTCAATTACCTCAAATTACAGATCTTGACGTAGATGGATCCGGAATACTTTACCTTTCTGCATGGGATGGCGCTGGTTACTCCGGCGATCCCGCTAAAGGCTATGTGGTGCGGGCCGTGCCTAAAAACTGGACCTATAAGGCTTTCCCCGATCTTCATGCCGCTTCATCAAGTGATTTGGCAGACTTACTTAAATCAGCAAGCGCTGTAGCCAGGCTAAGTGCCTCTCAGGAACTCCTTACCAGGCCTGTTGAAGAGACCGGCAGGCTGTCGCTTGGAATTGCAAATGATGCAAGCCTGCCGTTATATGCCCGGGTAGCAGGTATTTACACCTATGGCCAGGCAACCCGTGAAAATGGAATACCCGCCTTAGTACAGCTTTCGAAAAATAAGGATTTAAGAGAATTTGCCTTAAGAGCACTGGCAGACAGAAAGGCCGGTATTCAAAACGTACCCATTGAACCGTTTTTAGCCGGCTTAAAGGATTCCTCCGAACGCGTTCATGCCTCGGCAATTATAGGCCTGGGCCGCCTCGGTAACATAGCTGCAGCGCAGCCGTTATTAGCAACACATGTTCCCGCTACTTTTGTGGCGCCGGGAAAAAATGAGGAAGGCCCTCATGCTAAACCTAACTCCGCAATTATACCGGCACATCTGGCTGTAAAGGCCCTTGTAAGTATGAATGCTATTAATGACTGCGTTAACGCCATCGGAACCCAAAACTCCACCCTGGCACTATGGGCTTTAAGATACATGTATGATACCAAAGCTGTTGATGGTTTAATCGGCTCCTATTCAAAAATTAAAGATGAAAAAACCAAAAAGCAAATACTGGTAACGTTATCCCGGCTTTACAAAAAAGAAGGTGATTATGATGCTTCCTGGTGGTGGGGCACGAGGCCGGATTCGCACGGACCAATTTACAAAGGCGTTACATGGGCAGGTTCGTTACAGATTGAGCAGTTTTTAAAAACCCAATGGGCAAAATCGGCGCCTGGCGGGAAACAACTTTTTGCTGATTTAAATACCCGGCACCAAATGGGTATCACCGCGTTTGGGGGCGAAGAAAAAAACGTTGCCTCGAAAGAAGTTAAGATCGACCTGGCAAAGATCAGGAACAAGAAAGGCCAGATCGGGAAATCTTCCATCGAGGATGTGATGCTGATGATCGCAAAAATAAAAGGGGACCCATTAAAGGGAAAAGTTCTTTTTGCACGCCAGGGCTGCATAGCCTGTCATAGCCTTAACAGGGGTGAAAAACAGAAAGGTCCGTTTATGGGGCAAATTGGCTCCATCATGAAACGGCAACAAATTGCCGAGTCGGTTCTTAAACCTAACGCATCTATTTCTCAGGGTTTTGCCACCGTCATGATATCGGCAAAAGGAAACAAAAGTTATATGGGGTTCATTACCGAGGAGTCGGCCCAAAAAATAGTCATGCGAAATATTACCGGTGACGTTTTTACGATAAAAACCGCTGACGTAATCAGTCGCAAAGAATTGAAAACATCCATGATGCCTACTGGCCTGGCTAATGCATTATCATATGATGAGTTTGCCTCCCTCATCACTTTTCTTTCACAGCAAAAAAACTAAGTGACATTGGAAAGCCCTCACTTAACTTAAAATAAATAAATCAAAGTACCGGGTGGCTCCCGGTACTTTACGCATACAAATACCCATTGTAAAGTTTACTGTCATCGGCGTTAATTCCGGTGAAATTCCTTCTTGCTTTCAACAATCCAGGCAGAATCCCCCTTGATGGTCATCAATATCGGTATCGGGTGCCTAAATGTCTATTCCACGATGAATTTTGCCTATTTCACTGATAAACTACTCGGCGTTTTAACCGGTAATGATCAAATTTGGTTTAACAAAATACTTAAACATCAAATATCATGACACTTAAAAATGCAAAAAGAATTTATTGGACAGGCGCCCTGTTAACCTCCTTATGGTTTGGTGCAAGCGGATTTTTTGAATTGACTAAAAACCCCATTGTTTGGGACATCACCCTGCAATTGGGCTACCCCTCCTACTTTATTTACGTGCTGGGTATCGCTAAACTATCAGGAATTATTGTGCTTTTAATTCCAGACAAACTGCTTAGGTTAAAAGAATGGGTGTTTGCCGGAGTATTCTTCGATATCATCTTTGCCTTCGCCTCCAAATTGAATGTGGTTGGACCATCAGGTACCATCGACGCCATTGTTGCGTTTACCATGGTAACCATCACTTACCTGATGTTCCGGAAGATCTATTCTGCGACCTACCTTAATCTTTCGACCGGCGTAAAAAATTAAGTCTAATATTAGCTAACTCTCAGGAATAAAGTGCCAAAGATAAAGTCTCTGGCACTTTATCAGCTGTCTGGCTTTTTAAATATCATTTCAGGATTTCTTAGTATTCAGCATACCCCTCAACACTTCATTATATAGTGATTGTGTTGAAAGCAGTGATGAATATCTACCATTTTCAGTTATTACAATAAAGGCAGCTTCGCTTGAAAACAGCGTACTGGTTTGCTTTTCATCCGTCCAACTCTTGTCAATCTGCTGCTTTATTAATATTGGCTTAAAAACTTCATCCAGATGCACCATACTGATATGTTTCGCACCTCCCTTATTTTCAATATTTTCACCAAGTTCATGTTGTAAAAGTTGCTCCGTTAGTAATTCATTTGGTAGTCCTGAAATAGTTGAGAATGCCATCCAGGTATGATTTGTGGCAAGCGCACCTTGCATCCAGGGTTGCGCGGGCAGAATATTGTAATTATTATAGGGTTGTACAGGTTCCAACGGGGGTAATAATTCCCACTGCCTGGCTGCGGCACGCGACGCATAAAAACTCTTCAAATATTGCGGATTTTCTTTTAATAATTGCTGTAACAGCTCCTTAGGCTGCGCCCATCCTACAAATGTTTGTTCCCTGCCTTCTATGGTTGCTAAGAACACTATTTTATCAGGTTTTCCAAGCCGGTCAGCACCGGCTATTAAAACCAACAGTCGGGTCTCCCACCAGGCATGCCCATCTTCCAAATCTATTACAACAACACCCGAAGAGGTAGCCTCACGCAATGTATCCAGGATATTGGAGGTTCCGCTATCGGCCACATGTTCTCCGCGTACGCCAATATTTGCAGGTACGGTAAACCCTGAATATGCCGATTGCTGTATTTTTGAAAAATCAATCTTAAGATCGCCATAACCTATGGTGCCTCCGCGTTCAATAATTATATCGAGAATAGCAAGTATAACTGGTAACAAGCTCAGCAAAAAAACACCTATTAAGATCGTATTACTTGAAGTATCAGCCGGCCAGCCAGTAGTTGAGTGCAAAGTTCCGGTAATGAGCAATAACGAGATTAAAAGTATTACAGCAGAGATAATACTGATCTTCGGTGTGAATGGCCAAAAACGATGAGCAGGCGTTTTCATTTTGTATCTTTTATTTTTTGCTATGATAACCCTGGATCATCACGGCGGGGTCAGAACAACATAAAATTCACTATAAAACACTATAAAACAATGCGTTAAACCACGTTAAGCATATATGGTTTTTACGCAAACTAACAATACTTATATTTTTAAATAAAAATACCCCTTAAATGCTGTCGTAAAGCTTAGATAATTAAGTATTTACCTAATTATTCTATGAGATTTTAAGTAATCATGATTTGCAGGTAGCTCCATGAAATGTCATTTAAATGTCATTAAATGCGCATTGCTTTACAACTTTCTGTGTTGTATTTTACATCATTTTTACACATATAAATCGCTCATAGCTTATTTTTTGAACCAATTTTAATTATAGTCTATAAACTTTTAAAAAAAATCAACGGTAATTTTTAAGGTAAGGCAGCGTTGCATGACCAACCTTTTAAAAACACTCTATGCAAAAAAAATCCTTAAAAAGAAGAAAATCAGTCGGTTTGGCGCTAACTGCCATTCTTTTGATTGGTAGCTGCTCCAAAAATGCAGACGCACCCAGTCCCCCGGTTAATGCTATTTCACCGGAGAGTCTTTCTGTAACAAGTACAACAAATGTTGCGCCAACCGTTTATCCAATTAGTGTTTCCACAATGAGACATGATGAAGGCCATGGTTACGAAGCAGGACCAATTTCTACATCTGGCGATTCAAATGACCAGCCAACCGTTTCAACACTTAAGATTTATGAAAACGGTGTAGCGTTAGGGCCCGCGCACACAGCCCACGATGACATCCGCGAGATCGGTAGAGGAAGCTTCAGCCATTGGGGAAAAGAATTGTATTTTTCTGCTTCGGATAACAGTAATCCGCTTAATAACGGCAGGAAATACACCTATACCCTTACCGGAACTGCAGGAAGTTCCACAAGTGCGCCGGCCGCTTCAACAGCGCCTACAGGTTCAGTCTTAAAAACAGTATTAACAGGATTCGCTACCGCTGGTGGTGCTACTACTACCGGAGGTAAGGGCGGCAAAACCGTTACGGTAACATCATTATCCGCTTTTAAGGCGGCAGCGGCCGGTTCGTCCCCTAAAATTATTTACATCAGTGGAATTATTAAAGGAACCGGATATGATCCTGTTTATGTAGGATCCAACACCACGCTTATAGGTAAAACAGGAGCTGTTTTGCAAGGCATAAACCTGTATCTGTTTGGCATAAGCAACGTTATCATTCAAAATATAACTTTCAAAAACTATGTAACAGAGTGCGGGGTTTATATCAAATTCAAATCACACCACGTATGGGTAGATCATTGTGATTTTTCAACAGACAAAAGTCATGGCTGGGATTATTGGGGTAAAGACATTGGTCTTGCGGAGGGAGCTGATTTTGTAACCGTTTCCTGGAGCAGGTTCCATGACACTAACTTATCGGTACTTATCGGTTCAACAGCAAGTGGTGCGGCAGCGGCTAACACCGGCAAATTACATGTTACATTTCATCACAACTTTTGGTATAACGTAAGCGAAAGAGAACCAACATTGCTTTTTGGATCAATTCACATGTTCAACAATTACCATTTAAACAATTCGGGCTATTCTATAGGCGTCAGGTATGCTGGTCTTGCACGAACAGATAATGAATATTTTTCGGGTTGTAAAAAACCGCTTACAACTAACCTTGATGGGGAACCTGTAGGTTATTTTAGTGGTACGTCAACTAATATCTATTCAAATTGTGGTGCCAATAATATTACTACAGCATTAAAAACCTGGGTTCCAACTTATTCTTATAAGTCCGTTCTTGATGCTGCTGCAAATGTGCCCGCAATTGTTAAAGCCGGGGCAGGTCCTAAAACAGTTAATTAGGCTATTCATTAATCAAAAATTCTATCAAGTTTGATTTAAGCCTGCCTCCGATGAGGCAGGCATTTTTTTTACTTTATGAGGCTATTCAGGTCCTGGCGTTTATGCCTTGCCATCTGTCAATTCCTTTCTATTCTTTAATTTGACTTTTTATTGCGCATCAAAAACGCATCAAGGGAAAATACCCCTGCACCTGAAATGATTAAGGCGATGAGACCTGCTATGTATATCACGTTAATTTCATATCCGGGAGGACCGAATAAAGGTCCTTGAGGTGTCAGACCTATTGTATTCACAGAACTAAATCCAAACTTTAGTTGAATGGTGAACATAGCGACGAGCATCGTTGAGATGAGTGGAATGGAAACAAGACCCACAAACAAGCCTAACAGAAGCGCTAATCCTCCAAATAGTTCACTACAAGGTAAAATGTAAGCTATAATATGTGCGAATGGGACACCTATTAAATGCAGTAGCTTTTCAAAGCCTGCGGGCCCACGGCTAAGTTTAGCATACCCGTGAGCCATAAAGCCAAAGCCCATTCCGAGACGCAAAAATAGTGGGGCCCAATTGTTGTAGTTTTTATTCGATCTTGAAAAAATGTTGTTTATCATGTTGAGGCATATTAGTTTTTGAATTAGTCGCTGTAACTCACCTATCCTTACAAAGATCTTTTAGTTTTTGTTGAGTTTGCCTTCTCTACGCTTTTTCAGATTGATTTTATAATCGTTATCCAATTTTACCACTTTAGGTTTTAACGAAATAAACATAATACGAACCATATTATTTTAGCGGAATACGATGATAAAAATGCTGATGTCTATTATTCCGGTTGTTGGTCTACTATTTTTCTACTTCATTTCCTGTATGCTTAATATTGTTATCAGAAAATAGTTAAGGGTTTTCATTTAAAATTTATATTATGAAACACACAACATTCAATCAGGCGTTTATTAAGATATTTACGCTGATTACACTATGCTTCACCGCATTTGGTTTTACAACAAAGTTTGGGTTGGACAGTTACGAGATCTATCTTAACAACAAGCTCATTCTAAAACAATCGGTGAACCAGCCTTTGAGTTTAAGAGTACTGCAACTGAGTAAGGCAAATGACAATGATCAGCTGCGCATCAATTACAAACATTGCACTGTAAAGGGAGCCGGTACGAGCAGGAGCATTGCCATAAAAGACGAGAAGGGAAATACATTGAAGAAATTTGAGTTTGCCAATACCACCGGTTCGGATTCAAATATGACGATATCGGTAAAAGATCTGTTGCAGTTGGAAAAGAATAATTTCAATCATGAGCTAAGCATTCATTATACTTCACGGGAACTCCCTAAAGGCGAAATGCTTGCATCTCTTCATTTTAAATGATGAGATACTTTCCAGGAGAAATGAATCTAAGACAGAAATAGAAGCATAGAATGATATTCTATGCTTCTATTTAGCTCCCCCTCTCGGCAAGTTATAGTGATGAAGAACCAAAATTCAAGTCATCAAAACAGGCCATTGCAACCTTATTTTACCTTTAGCTCTTTGCCTGCAATATCTTCCCATCTGTAGTAATGAAAGGTCTTATCATTACTCATCACTACAAATAATCCATGTTTGAATGTATCATTCAGTGGTATATTGACCACATCAGATCCATCGCTCTGCTGTGCAGCTACGTTAGCTATCTTAAGCAGCTTATGCGTTGTTCCCTCCCGATTAAAAACCTGAAAACGATTTGCTCCCTGATCAGACACCATAATGTAGCCGGTAGAATCAGTTAATTTATAAATCGACAGACCCTCATGATCGGCCTGAAAACCTGTTGTGCCAAATATAGCCAGCTGCTCATTGCCTTTTTTGGGGTCCGCGTAATACTGCCTCACGCCTACCTGCTCATCTGAATAATAAATATAGCCCAGTTCATTATCAACCGCAATTGCTTCAATTTCCTTTTTGCCGCTGTATTTGCCAAACTTGCGCACAAGCGTAGCTTTTACATTGCCCGTGCCATCATCGCCCAGTAAATACTGCCAGATGTATCCGCCGGTTGTAGGACCGCTCTTACGGCCAACTATGGCATACATTTTACCATCTATAGCTGTATAGATAGCTATACCCATCAAATCGCGGTACTCTGCGCCTGTTTCACCAACAAACATTTCAACCCCGCCGTTATCAACAGGTTTCATGGCCGGTAACGAATAAATACGGAGCTTGTGGCTCATGCGCTCGGTGGTAATAGCAATGTCGGTTGGTTTACCGTTTAACATCAGGCCATAGGCAATGTCTACATTGTTAGGGCGTTTCAATCCTCTTACAACCTTATCAGCTATTATCTTACCATGGAGGTCGAACACGT
Source organism: Mucilaginibacter lappiensis (assembly GCF_050433765.1). Taxonomy (GTDB): domain Bacteria; phylum Bacteroidota; class Bacteroidia; order Sphingobacteriales; family Sphingobacteriaceae; genus Mucilaginibacter; species Mucilaginibacter lappiensis_A. The sequence continues at coordinate 1,343,054 of NZ_JBNPWP010000001.1, forward strand.
ACAGGGCGCCATCAGCATCTTTATCGGTACCGATAACCAGGCTTTCAGCTGGATTGGCTTTATTAATCCAGATGGCGGGGTCATCGGTATCGTACTTAACGGCTTCTGTAATAATAACCGGCTTGATAGCCGTGGTATCTGCAGCTGGTTTGCATGAAGTAAGGAGTAATATGGCCAGCGGCGCTAAACAAAACAAGTTCAATTTCTTCATGCAATTACAATTTAGCACCATACGCGCCAACAAATACAGAAGGCTCAGGTGATGTATAAGTGAGGCCGTTGGCCAGAGTTATGCCCGCTTTATGGTGGCGTGTAAAGTTAGTGGTACCTTTTGTTAATGCAGGCGAATTACCTTGCAAATGAAAATCCCATGAGGTATTATAATCAGGACTCACCTCAGAATTGCTTAATGGGTAGTTCACAAATTTAGGGTCGTTGTCGCCCGCTTTGGTACCCCTTACATCGTTAGCGCCGCCTGCTACTATATCATTACTGCCAACCTGAAACTGGTCAACCGTAGTTTGGTCAAAACCGTAATACCAGTTGTAGTCGTTTTTAGAACGGTTATCCTCCGGTTTTTTAGGGTCGCGTTTTATACCGTAACGGGTATTGGCAAAAAGGTTGTTATATAAGTCGGCATGTACGGTGGCTTCCAGCCAAACAGAACCACCTTTAGCGGTAGGCCTGCGCCAGCCGGTATTGATCATCGTATTGTTATAAGCAATTATGTAAGCTTGCGGGGTACGGTCACCAGTGTTTGATAGCTTTAACGCATTGGTATTACAGCTATAAACCAGGTTGTAGGCGATATCGGCCAGGCAACCTGATTTAAAGTTCATGGCCTCGCCACCGCTTATTCCTGTTGTGTAAAACACATTGTTCGAAAATATGCTTTTACCACCTTCAATGTATGTACAGTCTTCCTGGAAGTTGCGCACAATGCTGTTGGTTACAATAAGTTTACCGTTTACGTTTGAGAACCAAAGCGCCGGCAGATTTTCACCAGCCACGGCTTTGTACAAGCCCATTTTTACCGATGTTGAAGCATCAGATGTAGTGTTGCCGCCATACTCTAATATGGTATGGTCAAGTACAAGCTCGGCGCAGGTAGGCGCGGCCAACAAGCCCCCCCACATTTTGCCGAATTTATTGGCATCGGTTTTATAAACATCGCTCACGGTAAATTTAACAGGGCTTTCGGCAGTGCCTAACGAGTATAAATTACCTTTAATTACTATCTCGGGTTTAGCAGTTACATCCATTAATACGGTTACACCTTCTTCAATGGTAAGGCTTTTCCCTTCAGGGATAATGATATCACCTTTAATTTCGTGCACGCTGCCTTTAGTCCATACGCCCGATACTTCACCAATTGCCGAACCATTCTGCGGAGTGGTATCAACATTTATGTTAGCTTTTTCGCAACCTGTAAAAGCCAGTGCCGCAAACGCTAATGCCATTATAATTTGTTTGAATTTCATATTGATTGCTTGAATAATCTTAATTAAACTTATATCTTAAACCTATCAGGTAGCCCTGGCCGTACTGATCATTACGGATCAAAGTCTGTCCGTTAGAAACAATATTCTCCCTGATATTATCATTTTCGGTGTTAGTGCCTTTTATAAATAGTTTGAATGGTGTATTAAGGAGGTTATTCGCTTTTACAAACACGCTTATACCGCTCTTGAAACTTTTTTCGGCAGAGGCATCCATCTGGATAAATCCTTTTTGCCAAAGGTCATTGTTCAGGAATTGCGATACGGTGTTGATACGCTCGCCTGTATAGGCGCCTGCAAGCTGTATGTCTAAACCTTTTTTGGTGTCTTTATATAATAAAGACAGGTTTGCAACATGTGCCGACTGTCCATACAATGGTCTCGACTGGTTAACCAGGAACGCTTCGATATCGCCTGTGGCTTGGTTTATCCTGCGCGATGTTTTTGGTGTAGTGATGCGTGAGTGTGTATAGGTATAGTTTGCCTTGATACCGATTTTGTTAAAAAATTTGACATAATCAATCTCGGCGCCATAGTTTTTTGCCGTCCCAAAATTACCCGGGGTATAATAAATATCCTGCCCACGCACGGCATCCGGCTGGAAGGTATATTCAATAGGATCTTTTATTTTTTTGTAAAATGCGCCTACCAATAATTGTTCAGATGCACCCGGGAACAATTCATAACGCAGGTCGTAATTATCTGCCAATGCACGTTTCAGATCAGGGTTACCGCGCTCTTCATATTCTTCGTTAACTATCTTACTCGGCACTATCTCATAAAAACCCGGACGGTTTACTGCCCTGTAGTATGATGCATGTAATTGTTCTTTATCGGTTAAATGGTATTTAATAATAGCACTTGGTAACACATCTGTATAGATCTGGCTTCCGGTAGGCCTTAATTCACCTTGTGGAAATAATAAGTTGTAGCCCTGGTTGGTATGCTCTACCCTTGCGCCGGCAGTTACCTCTAATTTATTCGATGTTAATTTAAACATACCATAGCCTGCTCCTATCTTTTCCGAAGCATCGTATGTTAAAGAGTTGGCTACACCTCCCTGGGGGTTACTTACTGATAAATTCAGATCAGTATAGTTTTGAAAATCTACCCCGTATAGCGGCGCTCTCACACCACCGGTAGTTGAACTTGGGTCAGGAACCTGCGGGGCATACAAATTATATTTATTAAAAAAACCACTTCTTTGCTTATCGCGGTATAAACCGCCTGCCATGAAATCGATCTTATTGTCGCCTGTTTTAACTGTATAACCAAGGTCTAAATAACCGGCTTTATCCTCATCGGTGTTACGTTCCCAGCGGCGTTCTACCGGGTTAGTGTTTACTAATGATAAACGAGTATCCTGGTTGTTTGTACGTAAGCCATTCAAACTTATCAGCGTATTATCAGGCACTTCGTTTCTTGCTGATGAATACACTCCCGACCATTGTACCTTGAATTTGCTATCGAAAAATTTATGATCACCATGCAGGGTGGTGTTATATATCTGCTGCTCGGTTAAACGGCTGCGGGTGCTGTAAACCAGCTCGGCGTTTTTACCCTGGCTCGCATTGTAAACATTGTTGTAGGTTGTACTTACTTCATCGCGCAGCTGTTGATTTTTAAGGTCTACATACAGGTTATAAAGGCTTATCTTATTGTTTTTATCAAACACATAATCAACCTTGCCATGTAAACCTAAACGTTTTTGCTGGTCAGAATATTCGCGCTTGTCCTGACTGGTAATTTTTGCATAAGCATCGGTACCATCAACAGATGAATCATAAAAGGTACTATTGCTGCCGCGATAGGTATTTTGATAACTACCTGCAATAATAACACCTAACTTATTATCAAAAAACCGCTGACCGATAGATAAGCTCCCGATCATATTAGGAGCAGGTTTTTTCGATGTATAATCAAGCGTACCTTTTGCAAAATCGGCTTGAGTGGCATTATAATTACGACCGTTTATTTCATAAGGAGATTTGTGGTTGATGCCCGAAGCATCAAAGCTTGTGAAATTACGGTCAAAGAATAACTGGCTGTAACCGATTGCTATATTGGCGTTTATCTGGAGATGGTCAGGCGCGTTTTTCATTACCATGTTGACCGCGCCGCCAATAGCATCGCCTTCTAAATTAGGGGTTAAGGTTTTATAAACTTCGAGCCTTTCCAGTAAATCAGACGGAAACAGATCGAGCGGTACATAACGGTATTTGTTATCCGGGCTCGGTATCTTAACACCGTTCACTAATGTATAGTTGTAGCGTTTATCCATTCCACGTAAAATAGCATATTGGCCATCGCCGTTGCTATTACGCTCAATAGATACCCCGGATACCCGCTGCATAACGTTGGCCACAGTCAAATCAGGTGATATCTCGATAGCACGGCCTGATACGATGTTCATTATCTGTGTGGCATTCTGCTCAATACGGCGGGCATCACCATCGTTAGAGCCACTTGCATTTGCCCTAACGGTAACCTCGCTCAGATCTTTAGCCGAAGTTTCCATATAGAACTTTAAATGGGGATTGTCCTCCTTCAGGATGGTTATTTGCCGGACAATTGTTTTGTAAGTAATGTAACTTATCCGGATGGTTGCTGCGCCGGGGGGGACATCTTTTATCTCGAATGAGCCGTCGAGCCCGGTGCTGGTTGATTTACCTGTACTTTCTAAAACAACCGTCGCGCCAACTAAGGCTTCGCCAGATTGTTTATCGTAAACATGGCCCTTTAGTTTGGTTGCGCTTGCTATTGTCGCACAAAGCAGCAGCGGTAAAAGGATTTGTAAAAGTTTATTCATTGTTGTGGGGATAATGTTTCATTTTTTTGTGATGCTGCAAAGGTGTGTATACATCCAAATAGAAATGAAACTTGTGGGGTTACATAAAGGCAACACCGTTACGTTAGCCGTATATTAAAAAGCAACAGTATAATTTAAATACCTCATTAACAGATATTTAATTGTTTTTAAAAACTCCGTTATCATTTTATTACCGTTACATTAAGTTAAAGTTAACACCAAAAACAAAGCTTTTCTTTATAAGAAATAAGCCATAACGGTAACGGTACTATAAGCTTTGAATAAAGGCTGTAAGGTTGTCGCCCTGTGGTATATTTAGTTTTTTGCGTAGCCTGTATCTGGAAACACGCAGGCTGTCGGTAGATATTCCTAACAAGGTGGCTATATCTGCAGATCCGAGATTTATGCGGAGTAAGGCAATCAGGCGCATATCTGTAGAAGTCAATTCGCCGCTATGCTTTTTAATATTATCAAAAAATTGCTGGTGAACCTGCTCAAAGGCATTGGTAAATTCCTTCCAGTGTTGTTCGTGATTAAAACTTTCGTTAATCTGCACTATAACTTGCTGCATTTGTTTTTTCTGGTCACGTTTATCTTCTTTGACCATAGCCTGTAGTGTGCTGCGCAAATGCTCAAGCAATTGGTTATTCTTAATCAGATTTAAGGTATGGGCAGATAATTCCCGACTTTTTACATCCAGTTGCTGTTTCAGGCTTTCTTCTTCAAGCTGCTGGTTTTTTATTTCCAGCTGCATCAGTTCATGCTGCGCCTCTTTCTGTTTGGCCAGTGCATTCTGGTCTTTGATCTTTAAGCGTTGCCTGCTAAAAATAACTATAACCAATATGATCAGCAGTGCCCCTATCACAACTGCAGCAAAAGCGATGATGCGATTTATTTTGCGAATATTGTTAAGCCTAACAATCTCGTCACTCTTTTTATCTATATCGTACAGCACCTGTAAAAAGGCAGTTTGCTTAACGCCATCTATTGAATAAATCTCAAGCGAATACTTACGGCTTAGTTCTGCGTAATGGTACGCACTATCCATGCGGTTGATTAATTCGTAGGTTTTTCCCAGATCCTTGCTGCATGCAGCAAGTTGGTAAATATTACCTGTTTGCCCTGCAAGTGTCATGGCCCGGTGCGATTGTACTATGCTTTCTTTATACTTACCTGTTTTGCGCAGAATATCACCAAGATTATTGATTACTTCAATACTGGCTATCTCATTATTCTCTTCCCTGTAAAGCTGTAAAGAGTGCTTAAAGCAGGTGTAAGCAGAATCAAATTTTGCCAGGTCTTCATAAATGCTTCCCAGGTTCTCGTATATTTTTGCAGCACCTTGTTTATAATTTGCATTGGTATATGTTTTAAGCGCCAGGTTTTGATAATAAAATGCACTATCATATTGGCGGCGCTTTTCATACAGGTGCCCTATATTTCCAAAAATCTCAGCCTGCCCTTTAAGATTATGGTTTTGTTTGTAAATAACTAAGGCCTTGTTATACATGGCGCGTGATTTTCCCAGCTGTTTGTTATAATAATATAAAACTCCCATTTCGCCCAGATTAACGGCCAAAAAGTTTTTGTTACCCAGTGTACTGAATAGCTTATCGGCACGTTGATAAAAATCGATTGCCTGGGCGTAATGTCCCTGATTGTAGCAAATCTGGCCCATTTGATGCAAACAAGCGCCTTCGGTAGCGGTGTTGCCTTCATCAACTGCCTTTGCATGAAGTTTTTTAAGAATTATAAGTGCTGAATCTGGATGCTTTTGGCTAAGTGAGCGGATCGCAAATAACTGTTTATCCTGCCCATAGGCATTGGTACTGGAAAAGAGAAACCAAATGACTATAAGGAAAATAGCTCTATGCATTTAATCATTTATGGTTACCGTTAACAAATTGCTGTGTCAGGATACAAATCAATCGTTTTAATATTAATTGAATGTTAACAACACGGGCATTTCATGTTTTTGAAACGAATTGCCACGATTATATATATCATAAAAGGGAATTAACCTTCAGATTAATTCCCTTTTATGATATAATTGACTGATGATTTATCAGTAACCAGGGTTTTGAGTTATCTTGCTATTTTGCGTGATAACATATTGTGGTATAGGCAATACTAACCTTTGCTCGGTTACCGCTTTGCCTTTTGCTGTTAAAACAGTTAATGCTCTTCCTGTCCGCTTTAAATCAAAGAAACGGTGAAACTCCAGCGCCAGTTCTACCTTTCTTTCATGCTCAATGGCCAGTGCAAGTGTAGGGTATTGGGCAGAAGGATAACCCGCGCTCCCGAAAGCGGCTAAACCAACCCGTGCCCGTACCTGATTTAAATAAGTAGCATCGCCGGTAGCTTCTGATAAAAGCAGTAATACATCGGCATAGCGCAGTACCATAAAATTGTTATTACTCAGTTCCTGCGTACCGCTTGTAGGGGCAGTACGGTCCTCCCATTTTTTAGGAAATTTAATACTTACAAAATTTCCTTTAGCATCGGTATACCCGGTTTCGATGGAGGCATCCCTGCGTGGGTCACCAGCTTCGTATTCATTGTACAGATCATCAGTTACCTGGTTAATGCCACCGCCATATTTGGTTATTACACCGTTAGTAACCGGCGCAAAGGCCGTCCAATAAGGGCTATAGGGGTTACTTGCTGATCCGCCCAGATATTGAATCTCAAAAACTGATTCCTTTGTGTTTTTAACATTTGGGCCAAATAACGATGTATACTGTGGTAATAAGCTATATTGACCGCTATTGTAAACATTCTGCAGCACCTGTGTAGCGGCGGTTTTATTATTTAATGACAAATATACTTTACCCAATACAGTTTCGGCAGCTCCCTTTGATGCACGGCCTGCGGCCGGAACAGCGTTTGCCGAAGGCAAATTATCAGCAGCGAATTTCATGTCGGATACAATTTGGTTATACACATCAGCAACTGGGGAACGTAATATACCATAGCTTTCATCAGCGCTGATTACTTTGGTAACGAGTGGTACACCGCCAAACAATTGCACCAGGTTATAATAATACAGGCCACGGAGAAACATCATTTCGCCTTTTACACGATTAGTGTAAGCCGCATCCAGTCCGGCTACCTCTATCTTATCTAAAACATTGTTAATATTAAATAATGCTTTATAATAATCCTGCCAGTATTGATACACCAGTGTGTTGCTTGCTGTTGCAGTATAATCTCTGATTGCCCATTTATCGGCCTGTGCACCGGCCACCGCATAAAGCGTACCCTCGTCAGACATGATCTCGGTATATGATACCGCCTCTTCAGGCGCATAAATAACATACAAGGTAGCATAAGCCGAATTAATAGCTACCTCAAAATCGGCCTTGGTTTTATAAAAATTGTTGGCATTCGCATTGGAAACAGGCGACAATTCGAGGAATGATTTCTTGCAGCCGCAAGCCATTACACAGATGAAAGTGATGGCTAAAATTCTTTTTATATTTTTCATTTTCACGGTTATTAAAATTAAAAATCAACCTTTGCTCCAAAAGTTATCACACGCGGTACCGGGTATGAACCATAATCTACCCCGTAAAATGCTCCCGATGGAACCCCAGTTGTTGGCGTTGATGATGGAACTGTTGACGGATAGGTAGTATTTTCAGGATCAAAGTTTTTGTATTTACTAAACAAATGCACATTTTCGGCATTCACATAAATACGGGCTCCTTTAACAGGCGTATGCTGAAGCCATGCTTTAGGGAGTGTATATGATAACCTGATATTTTTAAGACGTACCCAGGTAGCACTTTCAACCCAATAGCTTGAAAAGCTTTGCTCCATAGCCGTTGGACTAATGGAGGGTTTAAAATGCACCCCATCACCAGGATCACTTTCAGACTGCCAGTAGTTTGCGACACCTGCATAAGCGTTTCGGCCACCGTTCCAGATACCCAGGTAACGGGTAAGCTGGTTGGTAATTTGCCCGCCGAATGAGCCCTGAAACATAAAAGAAAATTCAAACCCTTTAAAGCTAAAAGTATTGGTTATGCCCGAAGCAAAATTAGCTTGCGCGTTACCAATAGTGGTTTGATCGGCAGCATCAATTTTACCGTCCTTGTTTACATCCCTTACAATAGGTTCGCCGGGAGTTGTGCCGGTAACATGAGGCGAGCCATCAATTTGAGCCTGGTTTTTATAAACGCCATCAAAAATATACCCGTAAAAGTTCGATACGGGCTGCCCTACTTCGGTTTTAACTTGTACTATATAATCGGTAAACAATAGCGGCGCGTTACCCGGCCCCAGCTGTAATACCTTGTTGCGGTTAAACGAAAGGTTAAAATCTGTACTCCATTTAAATGCACCAATAGTATTTTTGGTGTTCAGACTAAACTCCAGCCCCCGGTTCCTGACTTTGCCAATATTGGTAAGCTGTGTTGAAAAACCGGTAATATCCGGAACGGGTACATTTAGGAGCAGGTTATTAGTAATGGAGTTATAAAACTCCGCGGTGAAATTCACCCTGTTTTTAATAATGCCGATATCAATACCCAGGTTAAACTGGTTAGTTTTTTCCCATTTGAGGTTAGGGTTGGAAATATTGGAAACGGTAAGGCCACTGGCCAGCGAACTGCCGCTCACATAATTTGATGTGCTTAATAAACTTGTAGGGCCATAATTGGGGATTTGATTATTACCGGCTACACCATAACTGGCTCTTAACTTTAAGTTGCTGATAAATTCCGCGTTTTTCAGAAAGTCCTCGTCAGATATGAGCCAACCCGCGGACACTGATGGGAAATATCCCCATTTAGAATTTGTTCCAAACCTTGAGCTGCCGTCACGGCGTATGGTACCGGTAAGGAAATACCTGTTCTTGTAATTATAGTTTACCCTTGCCAGGTACGAAACCATAGCCCACTCAGATGCAGTTGACGTTCCTGAACTGGCGGTACCGGCATTTAAAGTATGTACCAGGTCATTAGGGAAGTTTGACGATACCAACTGGCTATACTCGTCGCGTTCATGCTGGGCGGTGTAACCTACCAAGGCGCTAAAACTATGGTCTCCAAACTGTTTGTCATAGGTTACCGTGTTTTCTGTAAGCCAGTTCAATGAATAGTTTGATCTTACCACACCTTGCGCGGGCAATACCGCGGAGTAACCATAGCCCTGACCCGCATTGGAGTAGGAATTATAGCTGTTATTGTACAAGTTCGCGTTAATACTGGTACGGAACTTTAATCCATCAATAATCTTGTATTCTAAAAATCCGGTTGCGAGGGTATTAAACGATTTATTCTTGGCCTCAATTTCACGGGTTAGAGAATATGGGTGCCACTCGATCAGATCGCTGTATGGAATAAAACGATACCATGCTGAGTTGGGATCCCGGAAACCCAAACTTCCAGTTTCGGTATAAACAGGAAATATCGGGTCGCTTTGCAAACCAAGGCTCACTACATCGCTTTTACCGGCTACGCCATCTGTACGATCAAATATCCCGGTAAAAGAAAGATTGGTACCTACGGTAAAATGATCGGATATTTTGTGTTTAATATTGGTACGGAGAGACAAGCGTTTGTAATAATTGGCATCGAGCACGGCATCCTGGTTCAGATATCCTACCGAGAACAGGAACTGTGTTTTATCGGTGCCACCTGATACCGATACCTGCGCGTTTTGCAAGGGCGCAGAGCGGAACATCACATCCTGCCAGTTGGTACCGTTGCCAAATTGAGCCGGGTTGGTAGTAAAATCTTCAGGGATCTTGTAGGCTGATGACCGGGCACTATTAGGGTCTGACGCCAGGTGACCGCCTCCCAGAGCAACCCAGGCGTTATTATGGGCGTCGACATAATATTGTATAAACTGCTGAGCGTTCATCATGTCAATCCTGCGTGTTACGTCCTGCACACCATACTCATAAGATGCATTTACACTGGTTTGGCCGGGCTTGCCCAGTTTGGTAGTAACAATTACAACACCATTGGCACCGCGTGAACCATAAATGGCCGTTGATGAAGCATCCTTTAATACATCTATCGATTCAATATCCTGCGGGTTTATGTAATTTAAATTGAAGTTCTCCAGAGGTAAACCGTCTACTACATACAACGGATTGGTTCCTGCCGTAATAGAACTTGTACCACGAATTTTAATAATAGGAGTTGAACCGGGGGCTCCCTGCGCCTGAGTAATGCTTACGCCAGGTAATTGACCGGCTAATGACTGGGTTACATTGCTGTTCGTCCTATCCTTGAAATTATCATACTTTACTGAGGCGATAGAACCGGTTACGGCCCTTTTACTTTGGGTACCATAACCAACCACTATAATTTCATTCAGTTGTTTGCCTGAAGTATTAACTTTAAGGGTAATATTCAGCGTTTCCACATTATCGGTTCCTTTTACACTTACAGTTTGGCTGTTAAAACCTATGTATGAAAAGGTAAGCTGGGCGCCGCTTTGAACGGTGAGCTCATACTCACCGTTAACATTGGTTATTGCCCCAAACTTTGTCCCCTCCTGCTTAACCGTTACACCGGCTAATGGCAGGCCTTTTTCATCAATTACTTTTCCTTTTACCCTGATGTCTTTTATCCCGGTACTTTTCGGGGCTATGATGACCAGCCCATTCTCGGTGATCTGGTATTTCAGTTGGGTATCTTTCAGTAGGCTTTGCAGCACATCAGCAAAAAGCGCGTCCTTTACATTAATGGTAACCTCTTTGGCATTGGGCAACACCTCTTCGCTGTATAAAAAACGAATGTTACTTTTCTTTTCAAGCACAGAAAGCGCTTTTTTAAGTTCCATTTTTTTGATATCCATGGTTACCCGCAGGTTTTGAGAGTAAGTGTATGCCGATACCCTTAAACAAAACAAAAAAGTAAAAATGAAAACATATTTAAGCATTAGTAAATATTTTTTGTATTGAAAAACAGGGTAGCCGTAACTATGAAGTTGTTTTATTTTCATAGATTTAAAAGTTTAATTAGTTAAACAATCTGTTAATTACCGGGGTTAGTAATAACCCGTGTCAAAAAAATTTGCAGATTTTTCGGCGGAAGATGTTCGAGCATCTTCCGCTTACTTTTACTCCTTATTTAAGTTCTTTTGGTTAGTTAATGTCTATCTCATCGTTGTTTATTTTAAATTTAAATGGTCTGATTAATTGCATGGCTTTTAAGGCCTGTTCTATAGTTTCGTTCTGGAAAATTCCGGTAAAGTGATAATCATTTATTGCACTGTTGCCTATATGTATCTTAACATTGTACCAACGTTCTAACTTGGGTACCAGCTCACGGAACGACTCATTTTTAAAGATGAGCTTATCGGTTATCCATGATGTTTCTTCTATATATTCCTGGCTTTCAATTTCAACAGGTTTAATATTTTCAATGGATAATTTTCTCTTTTCAGCAATAGCAGCAGGCAGTGGGGTATCTTTACTATTAGTGTTTTTATCTGCCAGCAGGAGTTTTTCACCCGCCTTTAATAATATTTTTTGATGCTGGTTATCTGTCACCGTTAACTCAATCGATCCCCTGATTAATGCTGTTTCTGTAATACTATCGGTTGGATAAGCCTTTACATTAAATGCGGTACCCAATACTTTAATTAAAACTTTATCGGTTTGTATAATAAATGGACGATGTTTGTTTTTAACCACATCAAAATAAGCCTCACCAGTAAGCATTACTACTCTGTTGGGTGCTGCGTTTAAATCATTATTAAAAGTTAGCCTGCTGTTGCTGTTAAGCCATACCTGCGTACCATCGGGCAGTATTATTTTTTTACGGACACCTTTACCGGCAGAAATTTCTGTAGCTGTAACCGGGGTATTTTTCACAAACCGGTGGTAATAAAATACTCCCGATCCTGTTAATAAACAGATTACAGCTATAGCCAAATAGCTTTTAATCTTTGAATAAAATTTAGGGTGATAGCCATCTTCTGCAGGCTCAAAATCTGCCGCGTATTTTAACTTATGTTTAATGTATTCAAGATCCTGCCCGGCATTATCAACGGGCTGTTTTGCCCATAATTGAGTTAATACCTCTTCCATGTATACCCCATCCGGATACCTTTCAAGTAAATTCTGCAATTCGCTCAATTCATCAGCAGTAGCTTCGCCGGCTACTTTATGCGCCAATAGCTGTAATATCCTGTTATCTGGCATGAAAAAGGGATCTTGAAAATCCGGTTAATATTGGTTATTATGTAGAGGACAAGAAAAAACAGGGAGTTCCCTATAAGAAATTTAAATATTTTAAGGTCTTGTAAAGTCCGTCAATATCAAATTAAATTATACTCGCTTTTAATGGCGCATGAAATTCTTTTTACCGCGGTAACCAAATGCGCGTCAACAGTTTTGGCCGAAATATCAAGTATCTGGGCTACTTCTTTATAAGTTAAGTTATCCTCCTTTACCAGTTTAAATACCATTTTGCAGCGCGGGGGTAAAGCCTGAACAATGAGCTCGATGCTTTTTTTGAACTCCTCGTTTATTAATATTTGCTCCGGAGTCAAATTATCAAAAGTGATATCAATATTGGTTTCGTCTAACTGTACCGTATTGCCCGATTGCTTTTTCAGCATATTCAGCGCGGTGTTTTTAGCCATCACAAAAGCATAAACCTTTATATTCTGAATGTTGAGTAACCGGATACGGTTGCGCCAGAGTGTGATCATTACGTCGCCTGCTATTTCTTCGGCCAGCTCATTTGACTTTATGATAGATGCCGCGAAACGTTTTAACGGGCCAAAAAGCGTATTAAATAACTGCTTGTATGCCTGCTCATTATTGTGCAGCGCAATATCATGTACAATGATTGATAAATCAGTGTTTGACTTATACATAGCCAGTTTTTTTAATTACGGTTATTTAATGTGTGTTATATATGTTTTGTGATAGCGATATTGTATTGTTTATCTTCTGTTATTTTATTGATTGAGTTTGCTTGTTATTTATGCATTACTTTATTTGTGTAATGCGCAGGGCCATGTACGCATTACCAGACAGGCTAACTTTTTTATCATGTATATCGTAAATCCGGTATTCGTTGGGAGCCGCGGTTTCAAAAACATCACTAAGCGAGGTGATGGTCATGTTCCAGGTATCAATAATATCTACCTTAAATTTGGTACCGGCCGGAGGTCCATTCTTTTTAGGCAGGCTAAACCGCCATTCTTTTTGCTCCTGTTTGCCGAAATAGATTAAATAGTAAGTACTGTCTGTTTGCGCAGTCTGGTTGTCTTTCCACGGATCAGCCAGTTTTAGCGGACCAGGGCCCTGCTCCATAATGTTTCTTAAAAAGGCTATGCGAGCCGGACTTTCGCCTTTAAATACACCACCCTTTGCCCAAAAAATGGTATCGCCTTTAGTTTTTATGGTTTCGCCATGGGTAACGTAGGTGCCTGCAATAATGCCCTGCCATACGGCTTCGGTCATTTGTTGCCCGATTAAATTACCCCACCTTAAAGGCAGGTTACCCTCATAACATACTTCATCATAAATTACCGGCTTAAAGTAAACGTCACGCAATAGCACCGCCCGCCCAAAATCTTCAACCGGCGAACCATTCTGGATGCTTACATGGGTGAAATAGGATTTCCAGTTATCATAATAAACGCTGCCGTTGTGTATGGAGCATAAGTGACGATAGGGGTCATTAGTCACCACAGCGGCTGAATAAGCATCCCATGCATCGCGGGGTTTGCTCCTGATATAATCAAACTCATTGGCCATTGACCACCACACATTACGAAAAGATGCTAACCTTGCAATTAGGTATTTGATGTAAAAAAAGTCATTAGCTTTTCCCATGCTGTCAAAGCCCCAATGTCCTTTATCGTAAGGATGAAAAATGATTACATCGGCCTGTATCCCTAAAACGTTCAGATCATCAATTCTTTTTTCAAGGTGCCTGAAAAATGCCGGGTCGAATTTTTTAAAGTCCCATATAAACTTCACCCTGCCATCATTATTCTTGGACGAGGATATTTTTTGGTAAGGATAAAACTCCGGCTCGTTGGTTACATAGTTGTAATACTTCGGAAAAACGCACATCCTCACTTTGTTGAAAGGCGCGTTTTTTAAACTTTTCAGGGTAAGTTGTTCCAGATCTTTACCCTGGTGTGTCCATGCGTAAGCGGTGGTTCCGAAGGGATAGAACACTTTGCCATCATCGTACTTAAAATTGTACGTGTTCCATACCTTCACCATGCCATGGTTACTGCCGGTAGCCGGTACACATTGAAATGAGCCGCGCTTGCCTTTTAATAAAGTAGAATTACTAATGGTAACATAATTCCATACCCCGGTTTTTGCAGGCATAAACCTGATCTTATACACACCATCTCCGTCATAAAAACCATTTACAGCAATCCTGTCCGTCCCATTGGAAAAAGTTGCTTTTAATACCACATCGGTATAAGGGTTGCCGGTAGCCAGCCCTTTTAGTGTTATTTCATAACGACCCCAGCGCTCAATTTTGGGGATAGCTGCCACACAGCAATTCATTAAGCATAATAAGCCCACCAAAAAATGAGCGGCAATACCTATGCACTTTTGCATATAGCTTGTCTTTTTACCGGTGGTGTTAATGCTCAATTTCATGCTTATTAATTATTGACCCTTTTTATATGCGATTGCCATTCCTCATAGTATTGCTGCATGTTGTTTTCCGCATGTGTCTGCCTAAAGCTCATGGGTGCATTTTTCAGGTTGTTAATATCGTCCAGGCTTTTAAATACACCGCCCTTTAAACCAGCTAAATAAGCCGCGCCCAATGCTGAAACATCTGGCATATCCTGTTTAACAAGCTCACATTTCAACACATCGGCTATCAGCTGCAAAACAAAATGATTGGCTGTTATGCCACCATTAACCATGAGTTTTACCAATGCTATCCCGGTGTCGGTTTCCATCGCGGTAATAACGTCCTTGATCTGGAAAGGGATAGATTCTAAAGCGGCCCTTACAATATGATTTTTATTACAATCAAAGGTTAGCCCTATGATTTCTGCTTTTCGGTTCATATCCCAATACGGAGCTCCCAAACCGCTAAATGCGGGGATGAGGTAAACGCCATTATTATCAGGCACGCTGGCAGCCATCAGTTCCGTCTGGCTGCTTTCGGTAAACAGGCCAAGTTCATTTTTCAACCATTCAATAGTTGCTCCGCATGATACGATAACACCTTCCAAAGCATAATCAACACGTTCTTCGGTGCTCCAGCAAATGGTAGTAACCATGCCATTGGCCGAACTGGTAGCCTTGTCACCAATATTCATCAGAATAGAACAGCCTGTACCCAGTGTAGCCTTCGCCGTTCCGGATTCAAAACAACCCTCCCCGAAAGCGGCTGCATGCGAATCGCCTATCATGGCTGTTATGTTTAGGGGTGTATTAAACAAGCCCCCAAAATCTGATATGCCGTAAAATGATGATGAGGGTTTAATCTGTGGTAAATTCAATCCCGACAGCCCAAACTCATTTAAGATTTCATCATCCCAATTCAGTGTTTTAAGGTTGAAAAATAAAGTGCGAGACGCGTTGGTATGATCGGTACTGTAAACCTTGCCGTTGGTTAGTTTATAAAGCAGCCACGTATCAACCGTGCCAAAATAAGCTTCGCCATTATCAATGGCTTGCTTAACCCCGGCATTGTTTTGGTATAGCCATATCAGTTTAGTGCCCGAAAAGTATGGATCGATGATAAGCCCGGTTCTTTCTTTTATCAATTGTTCTAAACCTTGTTCCTTGAGCTCATCGCAAACAGCTACCGAGCGTTTGCATTGCCAAACAACCGCGTTGTACAGCGGCTTGCCGGTCTTGTCCCAAACTATAAAGGTTTCGCGTTGATTTGATATGCCGCAACAACGGATATCAGCTAAATTGCCTCCTGCCGATGTAAACGTGTCACGACAGTTTTTTACCGCATCGAGTACATTTTGATAAATAGCCCCAGGTACCTGTTCAACAAAACCGCCTGGTAAATAATGCGTTTTAAGAGGCTCGGAAGCTTTGGCTACAACTTTACCATGATGATCAAAAATGATGCATTTGGTACTGCTGGTACCCTGGTCAACCGCGAGTATGTAATTGTTAATCATTCTTTGAATTGGCTTTATCAATAATTACGGCTAAAAGAATAACGCCCCCCTTAACAACCTGCTGCCAAAAGGGTGATACATTAAGTAATACCAGTCCGTTGTTCAGTACGCCAATAATAATGGCGCCCAGCACAGTACCCATAATAGTTCCACGACCACCAGATAAGGAAGTGCCGCCAATAACCACGGCAGCAATAGAATCGAGCTCGTAACTAATACCGGCGTTTGGCTGTGCCGAATCTAACCGGGAAGTTACCATGATACCTCCTACCGCGGCCAGTATCCCGGCTATGGAATAAACAATAAGCTTTACTTTGTTGATGTTGATACCCGAAAGCTTTGACGCGTGTTCGTTTCCTCCAATGGCATAAATGTACCTGCCCAAGGCAGTTTTCTGGGTGATAACAACAGCTGATACAATAACTGCCGCCGAGATCCATACGGGCAGCGGAATACCTAAAAACCAGCCGGTACCTATATATGCAAAACTATCACCAAGGTTAGATATCGGGAAACCTTTGGTCCACAGGAGCGTTAGGCCCCGGGCAATGGTGAGCATGGCCAGCGTAGCTACAAATGGTGGCACTTTAAAGCGGGTAACTGTCCAACCGTTAAATAAACCCAGCAGTGCGCCCACCACTAAACCCACCAGTATAGCTCCTAACAGCGTAAAGCCGATGTATAAATTATTAGCGGGCAGTTCAATGCCAAATTTTAATAGCCCGGCAGTAATTGCACCGCAAAATGCCAGCACCGACCCTACCGAAAGATCAATGCCCGATGTCAGCACCACCAGCGTCATCCCAACGGAGATGCAGATGTTAACCGAGATCTGCCGCATCACGTTCCAGGCATTATCAACGGTTAAAAACTTGTCAGACATGAGGCTGATGCCTATACAAAGCAGTATCAGCGCTATGAGTGATTGAAATTTAGCCAGTTGCGTACGGTGTTGTGTTAAAATCATTAGTTAGCTTTTTAATTTATATCAGCTATCGCTGCTTTAAGTATGTTGTCTTCGGTTGCGTCGCCTGAGTTAAACGTAGCGGTTATAGCGCCATCGGCCATTACCAGTATCCTGTCGGCTACCGCCATGATCTCAGGTAGTTCAGACGATACCATGATGATGCCCAACCCAGATGCGGCCAGTTCTGCAATCAACTTATAGATCTCATTTTTGGCATTAATATCTATCCCTCGGGTTGGTTCGTCAAGCATCAGTACTTTGGGCCGCGTTGCCAGGCATTTGGCAATAACAATTTTTTGCTGATTGCCACCGCTTAAATTTTTAACCGTTTGCTTTTCAGATGGCGTTTTAATTTTTAATGCTTTTATGTACTTGTGAGCCAGTTCCAGCTCGGCTTTGTTGTTGATGAGCCCCACACTTTGCATTTTATCAAGCGAACTCAGGCTGATATTGGTTTTTACATCCAAACCTAAAACCAAGCCATCCTTTTTACGGTCCTCGGGTACCAGCGCCATACCGGCCTTGATAGCCTCAGCCGCAGATTTGTATTTAACAGGTTGATTATTGAGCGTGATAGCCGCTTTAGTAAGCCCCGGATGCATACCCAGCAGGGCCTCCATCAGTTCGGTACGGCCTGCTCCCATTAAGCCAAATATGCCCAGTATTTCGCCATTGTAAAGTTCAAAGCAAATGTTTTTTAACAGTTGTTTTTGCTCGTTGCCGGCTTTGTTAAGGCAAAGGCCATCTACCTTTAACAATACGTTCTTTGCAATCGCGGCATTGCTGTTTCGAATAATCTCAATATCGCGGCCAACCATTTTGTGAATAAGTATATCATGCGTTATGTCCTTCATATCGCCGCTTTCAATGGTTCTTCCATCCCTTAAAACGGTGTAATGATCGGCTATCTTAAACAGCTCGTTCAGCTTATGCGAAATATAAACAATGGCTTTACCCTGGCTTTTTAAGTTGGTAATATTCTCAAACAGCACCTCCACTTCGCTTTCACTAATGGCGGAGGTTGGTTCATCCATAATGATCACTTCGGCATCATAAAGCAGCGCTTTGGCAATTTCAACCACCTGCTGCTGGCCCACTTTCAAATCGGCAATTATACTGTCGGCGTTTACTGATAGCTTAAGCTTTTGCAACAGTTCTGCAGTTCGCAGGCGCATGGCTTTTTTATCAAGCATACCCCAGCTATTGGTTAGCTCCCGGCCTAAAAATAAATTTTCGGTTATGGTAAGATGAGGCACCAGGTTAAGCTCCTGGTGAATAATGGCGATACCGGCATGTTGAGCCTCACGGGTGTTTTTAAAACGTACAGTGTTTCCCTTAAAAATAATATTGCCCTCGTAATCATCATACACACCCGAAAGTATTTTCATCAATGTTGATTTACCCGCGCCATTTTCGCCAATAATAGCTGTTACTTTTCCGGCGGCAAGCGCCAGGTTCACATTTTCAAGCGCGGTTACACCCGAAAATCTTTTGCATATATTTTCTGCTGCTAACACTAATTGGCTGTTTTTAATGATACCGGTATAATTTCAATCTTATTTAGGTTTATGTGTTCCTGGTTAAGCTCAAATGCCCCGGCAAAAGTTACCGTACTGCCTTTTTTAACTTTGCTTTTAAAGGACGGGACTATCTCATTTCTTACAATTTTATTTACCTCCGCCGATACATTGTTCAGATCCATAGTGTTGGTAAAATCATTAATGTTGATAATACCTGGCGCATCGCGCAAAGCATTGCCAAAAATGTATTCGGTGGCTATTTTAACGGTTTGTTTATTGGGGGTGAGCAGATAAACATCATTATCATCTACAGACGTCACAACACCCTGTCCCATCGTCATGAAAAAGCGGATGTTGCCGATATCCAATGCGTGTGAATTTGATTTGAATGTGCTATCGGGTTTGTTTTTTAATTGAGCCAACAACTGGTCAATTTCCAGAGCCTTAGCTGCGGCAGGCAAAAGCTGCTTGTCCATATAATTGCGGGCGTATGAAGTAGCGTTAAATTGCTTTACCGCCGATGCCTTCACCTCACTCAGTTTTTTAAAGTAAAAGGAGTTCCAGGCCAGGAAAACTACCACAATAATAGCCACAAGGTATTTAAGTGTTTTTTTTGCCATGGCTTAATCTTTTTTTCCGTAAGCTATATAATCGTTTATGTTATCGTTGGTAACCAGTTCAACGGCTACAGGTATTTTTTTGGGGAAATCGCGCTTGCCTTTAAAATATTCATCAGCATAATTGGCGGCAGTTTGCGCCATTACTTTAGGGAACTGCATGCCCGTGGCCGAAATTTTATTTTCCTTAATGGCCTGTACCACATCCTCGGCGCCATCAAAACCAAATACCTTCACACGGTTAGCCTTGCCGGCCGCAACCAAAGCCTGGTAAGCACCCATGGCCATAGCGTCATTACCGCAAAAAACAGCGTCAATATCGGGGTGGGCCTGTAGTATGGATTCCATGACCTCCATGGCTTTATTTCGGTCGAAATCGGCACTTTGCTGGGCAACCATTTTTAAACCGGGATAGTAATCAACCAGACTATGGAACCCTTTGGAGCGGCTCCAGGTGTTGTTGTCGGCTACTAAGCCTAACAATTCAACATAATTGCCTTTTTTATGCATGGTTTGCACAAAATATTTTCCAAGTGATACACTGCCTGAGTAACTGTCTGATAAGATTTGCGAAGTAGCGCCATCGACAGTGTTCACCTCCCTATCCATACAAAATACCGGTACGCCAGCTTTTTTGGCCTTCAATACATTTACCACAGAGCCGTTAGCATCAGTAGGATTAAACAAAATAGCGCTATAGCCGGAGGCGATGGCATTTTCAAAATGGTCGGTCTCCAACGCGGTATTGTTCTGCGAATCGAATATTTTAGATTCATAGCCCAGTGTTTTTGCTTGAGCGGCGGCCGTTTGCGCTAAAAAAACAAACCAGGGATTGTTTAATGTTGACACAATAATGGCCATCTTTTTTTGCTTCGCCGAGTCGGACCGATTTTTACAACCGGCAAAAACCAAAATCAGCAACAGCAATATTTTAAGGTATCTCATCATTTTTTAGGTTGTTGTGGCAATAGGTTATTTCATTGTTTTACAAGCATTTTTGTTACGGCCAGCGCAATCCCATCTGCCGACAAGCCGTAGTGATTAAATATTTCTGTTTGCGAACCTGTAACCGTGTATTCGTCAGGTATGCCCATTATTTTAAATGGTTTGTTATAGCCGTTAGCTAATAATAATGAAGCGCAGGCCTCTCCTAAACCACCGTAAATGCTGTGCTCTTCAACAGTGATGATGGCCCCGGTTTTTTCTGCAAGCTGTAATACCAGTTGAGCATCAAGCGGTTTAATGGTGTGCATACTTACCACGGTAGCTTTGATGCCCTGCTTACGTTCCAGTTTTTCAGCAGCCTGCAAAGCAGGGTAAACTGTTTCGCCCGTGGCGATGATCGACAGGCCATTACCCTCCTTAATCACACGCCCTTTACCAAATTCAAAACCAACGCTTTCATCCTCGGTTAGTGTAGCCATGGCCTTTTTACCAAAACGTAAATACAGCGGCTGATTAAGTAGTACTGCTTGTTTGACTGCTTCGCGGGTTTCAAAATTATCAGCGGGTGCCGCGATGATCAGGTTATTGATGGTGCGCAGTACTGCGAAATCATGCAAGCTATGGTGGGTTGAACCCAGCGCGCCATAACTAACCCCTGCGCTTATGCCAATAAGCCTTACCGGATTATTGGAGTAGGCCACATCATTTTTAATTTGTTCCAGGGCTCTTGCGGTTAAAAAGCAAGCCGGCGAAACGGCAAATGCCTTTTTACCCGCCGAAGCCAGTCCCGCGGCTACGCCAACCAGGTTTTGTTCGGCAATACCTATTTCTACAATTTGGTCAGGAAGATCGATGCCGAATTTAACCAGCTTACCAGAGCCTCTTGAATCGCTGGTAACGGCCACAATGCTCTTGTCATGAGTGGCCAGGTCTTGCAAAGTAGCCGAAAATATATCCTGGTTAGGTTTGCCGTTTATCGTAGTATTTTCAATTACTGCTCCCATGATCTGTTTAATTTACACCGGTCATTATTCCATCCAGCTCCTCGATAGCGGTTTCATATTGCTCCTTATCAGGTACGCCATGATGCCATTTTACACTGTTCTCCATAAAGCTTACCCCTTTGCCTTTTATAGTATGTGCTATAATGAGACTGGGTTTCCCTTTTTCAAAAGGCAACGCAGCAAAGGCTTCCTTAAGCGCTTTAATATCATGTCCGTCAACCTCCTTTACCGCCCAGCCAAAGCTTTCAAATTTGGAATCAATGGGATAGGTATTGCAAACATCAGCGTTAGTACCAGTGATCTGCAGCTTGTTATTATCTATTATGGCGCAAAGATTATCCAACTTATAATGCGCGGCGGTGAGAGCCGCCTCCCAGTTTGAACCTTCGGGCAGTTCGCCATCGCCTAAAAGCGTAAAAACATGATAAGCTTTATCATCCATTTTGGCGGCAAGGGCGGTTCCTACACTGATAGGAAGTCCGTGACCTAAAGCACCTGTATTTTGTTCAACACCATGCACCTTACGTGTAGGGTGACCTATATAGTGCGACTTATACTGGCATAAGGTATTCAGATCATCTTCAGGAAAAAAGCCTTTATCAGCAAGTACTACATATAATGCTTCTACACAATGGCCCTTGCTTTGGATATACCTGTCCCTATCTGGCGATGTAAAATTTTCTGACGATACATTTAAAACGCTGTTGTATAAAACGTTTAATATATCAACACACGAAAGGCTTCCCCCGGTATGGCCGGCTTTGGCCCCAACAATATATTTGAGGATCTTTTTGCGATACTTGACAGACTTCGCGATCAATTCCTTTTCAGTCATCATATTTATCCGTGTTGATAGATTTCCCAACCCATGTAATTACCCAGCGCCTCTTTCAGTATACCTGCTGTTTTTGAAGCATTCATGACCACGTGATGCTCAAAGCCATTACGGCAAACATATTGCATCAGTCCCTGCAGATCGGGAATCTGAGCAACGGCCCGGTTTCCAAAAGTATTCAGCGCGTCATCCGTTAAATTACCCTCGCCAAAATAGGCTTTGATAACTCCTTTGGGGTCATCAGTACTGATGCGTCCATACGTTAAAGGAGATGCCGGTGTACGACCGGATAATGCACCATAAGTATTTTCTACCCCAACGGTTGTACCCAAAATAGGCGCGTTGCTGATCTCGATATCGGGTAAAAATGATTTGGCCCAATTGCCGCAATGGAACAGTACACATTTGTTTTCATCATCTGCATAGTTGTTATTCCAATCAACCAGGGCGCTTGGCGAACCTGACGCCAGCTGCATAGCATACATGGTGAGCGTGCCGGTTACATCAACCTCACAGGCACTTGGCAGCATATTTTCGCTCATGATGCTCATGCTGGTGCAAACGTTGCAGCCATAGTTTTTTTGCAGCGAGGTCCAGCATTGTATAGCAGTAGCGTCAAGTGAGTTTTCCTGCATAAAATGATTAAGCACCACATCAAGTTTGGCAATTTGTATCAACGCTTCGTCGGGTGTTTTACCCTTAGGCGCATATGCCAAAACTTTATCTAAGTGCGCTTTTACTTCGGCATCGTCTTTGGTTAATTTATTGGCGTTGCCCAGGATCTCTGAAAGATCAACCGTAGTTACCGATATGCCGTTGCGCTGCAAGATCTTCTCGCTGTAACGAACCGTGTTAAAACCACCCGGACGGGCACCTACCGCACCTATACGAACTTTGCGCAGGCCCTTCACCACGCGACAAACCGCCACAAAACTTAACAGGTCTTCACTGAATTGAGGGCTCGAAGGATGCACTACATGACTATTGGTAAGTGTGTATTTAATACCGTACTGGTAAAAATTATTGCAAACCGATATTTTGCCGCACCAGGAATCGCGGCGACGGGCAACATCCAGTTTGTTGAGTTCATCGGGATAGGCTTGTACCAGTACAGGCACTGCCAGGCCTGATAGTTTAATGGTTTCGGCTACACCTCGTTCGTCGCCAAAATTGGGCAGAAATACGATGATGCCACTAATGTCATCCTGATGCTTTCTAAACAAATCGGCACACCGTTGCGCATCCTTGAAGGTTTCGACACCGCCAAGCTTGGATTCTTGCTCATCCAGCATAATGGGTGTAATGTTAAGCTTATCAAACAGGGCTATAATATCGGTACGGGCCTCCGAAACTAAACGATCCGGAAAAAAATCACGGTTACCGATAATTACACCCAGGGTTGTTTTATTATTCATTTTTTGTTTTTTTATAATATAGTTCGGTAACTATAAAAAGCATGGTTACCAACAAGCAACTTATTATACTTTATAATTGGCTCAATCAGGAAAAACGGCACAATACGCATTCCCAACTTTGGAAAGCCAAAATAGAAAACAAAAAAAGAAAAAACAAACAAAACAAAGATTATATACTATACTTTATTATCATATTACTATACTATGTTTTCGTTCTATAGATTAAACTTTTGATTTTTTACTCAATAAATCACCTTTTTCATAATTCATCTACTTTTTGAAATTACCAACTGATTAATTTGCGCTTTATTTCGATTTATTTGTTTTGCTTTTCATTGGTTCAATTATATATCTTTGAAAAATCAAAGAATAAAAATGCTTGCAAATCAACGAAGGGATAAAATCCTGGATCTTTTAAAAGAGGATGGCTCGGCCAAGGTTACAGACCTGGCAAAAATCTTTAAGGTTACTGAGGTAACCGTTAGGCAGGATTTAGAAAAACTGGAGAAAGATGGCTTGCTGATCCGGGAGCACGGGGGCGCTTTTTTAAAAAATATTAAAGATCAGGTAAGCTCATTTTCAGTAGCTAACCACGAGAATTTAGATAAAAAAGAGCTCATTGCTACTAAATGCATGGAATTTATTGAAAACGGAGATACCATAATACTTGATTCCGGTTCAACCACTACGGAGATAGCTAAAAAGTTAAAAGGTAACCGGCATGTAACCGTTATTACCAATGCGTTGAATATTGCTTTGATGTTAGGGGCCGAACCTGATATTGAGGTAATTATGACCGGCGGAGAATTTAAACCCCCTACCTTATCCTTAACCGGCCAAAAAGCGGCCGATTTTTTTAAGGGGATTAATGTTCAAAAATTATTCCTGGCAACCGCGGGTCTATCTTTAAAGGCTGGTTTAACCTATCCCAGTATTAGCGATCTGGTTGTAAAAAAGGCGATGATTGATGCCGCAGAAACTACCTATTTGGTAGCCGACTCTACTAAATTTGGTAAAAGCGCATTCGCCAGTTTAGGGGCATTGTCACTCATCAATTATATTATAACTGACGGCGGCGTTGAGGAAAAAGATAAGGAAGTTTTTAGAGCTCATGAAATAGAGCTAATAATAGCAGATTAGTAACGTTTGCCATTCATTATACCAATTATCACCCAACAGTGATTATGTTAGCTAAAACAAACGCATACCAATAGTGACTAACTAAAAATCGATATCCCAACACGCCACGCATGTAGGATTATTTTAACGGATGGTCGTCCTCCACTTTAGGTTCCCGCTCAACGGTAATACTACATTCTCCTACAAATGCCGCGAATGCGCCAACCGCCGCGAAAACCGGTGCAAACACTGCTGCAACTACACCAATAGTCAATGGAAAAGTTATCAGCTCTTTACCAGTTTTATCATTTACTGTAATACGGGTTACATTTCCTTCCGCTATTAATTCCTTTACTTTTTTCAACAGGTTTTCGCCATGCAGGCTAAAAGTTTCTTTTGTTGTCATGATTACTGTTATTTATTTAAATGTAGAAATAAAGCAAGCCTTAAGCTTGATTATAAGCAATTTACTTATTTAGACACCTTTTCAAGCATTTAGTTACGAAGCTTTTTGTTTCATAAAACAATTCGCTTTAAATAAACCAATTGCTAACTCTTTACAGGGGGATAGAATAAGCTTGAAAAGACCAAACGTGCAATAGAACCACTAAAATAAAAATGAAAAACATAGAAAGAACCCGTCTTGTTCATCACGCAGAAAAGTTATCTTCACAAAAAAATTAACCGAGTTGCCAGCTACCCCAGCAACTTAAAAAACCTATGTTACTGATTTGTCTGATAAATAATCATGAAAAAAACACTTCTGCTGTTATTGTTCACGGTGATCTGTTTCCATGCGTTTTCGCAGGAAACCATTATTAAATATCTGTCCGGAACAGATAAGGATCATACCATACCATGGGATTTTTATTGTACGGGTGGAAGAAACAGCGGCAAATGGACAAAAATCGCGGTACCCTCCAACTGGGAATTGCAAGGCTTTGGCAGCTATAATTATGGCCATGATAAAGTAAAAACCAACGAACAGGGGCTTTATAAGCATGAGTTTTTTGCCGAAAACTGGCAGAACAAAAAAGTATTTATAGTTTTTGAGGGATCAATGACAGATACTAAAGTAATGATTAATGGTAAGCAGGCCGGGCCGCTACACCAGGGAAGCTTTTATCGTTTTAAATATGATATAACCAATCTGCTTAAACCCAATGACAAAAACTTACTGGAAGTAACTGTTGATAAAACCTCAGCAAATGCATCTGTGAATGATGCGGAACGTAAAAACAGTGATTTTTGGGTATTCGGTGGCATTTTTCGTCCGGTTTATCTGGAAGTTGTTTCCGCAACCTTTATTGACAGGATGGCGGTAAATGCAAAAGCCGACGGATCTTTCCAACTGGACGTATATCCGCAAAATTTAAAGGGCGACGAAACAATTGAAGCACAGGTACAAAAAACAAACGGTGAAAATATAGATAAGCCATTTGCTGTTAAAGCAGACACCACCCAGGAATATCAGGAACTAAAAAACAATTTCAACAGGCCCTTATTGTGGAGTGCGGAATTTCCTAACTTATACCAGGTTATTGTCACTATAAAAAACAAGCAGGGCATTATTCATAGCGTTAAGCAAAAATTTGGATTCCGTACGGTTGAGTTGCGAACCAATGACGGGTTTTATATAAACGGAGCCAAAATAATAATGAAAGGCAGTGACCGCCATAGCTTTTGGCCCGAAACTGGTCGTACCCTAAGCCACAATATTCATTTAATGGATGTGAGGCTGATGAAGCAAATGAATATGAACGCGGTGCGCATGTCGCACTACCCTCCTGATCGTGATTTCCTTGATGTATGTGATTCCTTAGGTTTATATGTACTGGATGAACTAACCGGCTGGCAAGCTAAATATGATACCATAGTTGGTCATAAACTGGTTAAGGAACTGGTGGTACGCGACGTAAATCATCCATCCATTGTTTTTTGGGACAACGGTAACGAAGGGGGCTGGAACAGGGGTTTAGATAATGACTATGCCTTATATGACCCACAAAAGCGCACAGTGATACATCCCTGGGAAAAATTTAACGGTACGGATACTAAACATTATCCTGATTATAATTACATGGTTAAAGCAGCAACTACCGGACAGGAGGTGTTTTTCCCTACAGAATTTATGCATGGGCTATATGATGGCGGAGCCGGAGCAGCGCTCGACGATTTTTGGGACCAGATGATGAAGCATCCGCACGGAGCGGGTGGCTTTATATGGGCATTTTTAGACGAAGCCATTATCCGCACAGATAAAAATGGGATATATGACGCTGATGGCAACCATGCGCCGGATGGCATTGTGGGCCCGCATCGTGAAAAGGAAGCCAGTTTTTATACTATAAAAGAGATCTGGTCGCCCGTTTATATCAATCCACAGCCAATTGATCGAACCTTTACGGGCAAAATTCCTGTAGAAAACCGGTATGCTTTTACCAATTTTAGTCAGTGTACATTTAAGTGGAAGCTGGTTAAATTTCCATCGGCACATGATAAAACCACGGCGCCTATTGTAAAAGCAACTGGCACGCCTGCAGCGATTGATCTTAAACCTGGTGAAAAAGACATGCTCAACTTAGCCTTACCCCTACTATGGTCAAAAAACGATGCGCTATACCTTACTGCTTATGGCCCGGATAAGAAAGAAATTTTTACCTGGAGCTGGGCAATCAGTACCCCGGCAGCTATCGCGAAAAGAATTATTCCGTCGCCAGCTAAATCTGCAATAAAAACAGAAGAAACAGGGCAGTCGCTCATCATAAAATGCGATGGCATAGGTTATTATTTTGATAAATCCACGGGGTATATCCAAAAAGTAGTTAAACCATCCGGCACCATTTCGTTATCGGGAGGACCTGTTTTGGCTGGTATAAATACGGAGCGAAAAACGTTTGACCACAAGTCTTTCCAGGGGCAATACATTGTTAGCACTACTTATGAAGCGACAGCAGGAGCATTACAAGTAAAATGGACGTTTAAACCCGGACAACCCGTAAAACTGGAATATCAATATATCCAACAGGGAGCCGCTGATTTTATGGGGATTACCTTTAATTATCCGGAAGAAAAAATCACCGGTATGAAATGGCTTGGCCGGGGGCCATACCGGGTTTGGAAAAACAGGCTGAAGGGGCAGCAATTTGGAGTTTGGCACAAGGCCTACAATAATACCATTACCGGTGAAACCTGGAAGTATCCCGAATTTAAAGGGTACCATGCGGAAGTTAACTGGGTGGTGATTGAAAATAAAGAATCGCCGTTTACTGTTTATACTGCTGATAAAAACACATATCTGCAAATGTTGCATCCGGGAAGGGAGAAGGATGCGCTTGAAAACAATAATGTTGAACCGGCTTTTCCTGAAGGTAATATAGGTTTTTTAAACGCGATTAGCCCTATTGGCACCAAATTTCAGCCTGCAGAAGTAATGGGGCCACAAAGCCAGAAAAACCAGGCTAACGGTAAACAAATAACCGGGACGCTATGGTTTGACTTTATTCACTAATTACCCCCCAATATTAAACCAATGAATGTCAAAAAAAGCACTATGAAAAAAATATTTCGGGAAAAACTTCCTTCCTTTATTGTCCTGGGCATTACGATGTGCCTGCTCTCCTCCTATGTTTTCCACAAAACCAAATCTATTAATGAAAATGACGAGCTGTCACCTATAACTGTAAAAGTACAACAGGTTGCCGGTAATCTGCAGGCACCTACAGACGTGGCTTTCCCAGGTAATGGAGATGTCTGGATAACCGAGCAAACGGGCAAAATACGGGTCATTAAGCATGGTAAACTAAGTGATGTTCCCTTGCTTGACCTGCACAGTAAGCTTCCCCAATTAAGCAATAGTTACGACGAGCGGGGTTTATTAGGAATTGCACTGCACCCTCAATTTAAAACCAATAGAAAACTCTATGTATTTTACAGTGCGCCGGCATCTGCCACGAACTTTGATCATCAGGATATTATCGCCGAGTATAAGTTATCGGCAAGTTCAGACCGGATAGATCCGAATAGCGGCCGGATAATCCTTTCTACAGATAAGCCGGCTGGAAACCATAACGGCGGCTGTATACAATTTGGCCCCGATGGCTATTTATATATTTCATTTGGTGATGGCGGCGGCCAGGGTGATAAACATGGTGAATTTGGTAACGGACAAGCAATGAATACCTGGCTTGGTAAAATATTGCGTATTGATATTAATACAAAAACAGGTTACCTGGTTCCAAAAGACAATCCTTTTGTCGGCAGAAAAAATGCAAAGCCTGAAATATGGGCATATGGTTTCCGTAACCCCTACCGGTTTTCTTTCGACAAAACATCCGGGCAACTATTTGCCGGCGATGTTGGCCAGGACAACTGGGAAGAGGTTGATATTGTTAATAAAGGTGCCAATTATGGCTGGAGATTAACAGAAGGAACACATTGTTATAATCCTGCTACAGGCTGTGATATCAAAGGAATTACCATGCCCATAACAGAGTATAGTCATAAAATAGGCATAAGCGTAATGGGCGGCTATGTTTATAATGGCCAACAAGTACCTGTATTAAAAAGCAAATACCTGTTTGCTGACTGGACGGGGCCGATATTCTATCTGCAAAAAGCAGGTACTAAATGGCAAAGAGGCAGAATTACATTACAAAACATTCCCCAAAACTTAAAAATAACCGCGTTTGGTGAAGATCCGGCAGGCGAAATTTATATACTAACCAGTCCGGATACTGGCCCTGGAAATACAAAGGGAAGTATCTATAAGATTGTAAAAAACTAAAGATGGTACTAAAAAGGCAAATGAAAAATCATTTGCCTTTTTAGTACCATCCAGATATAACGCGGGTAGTTACTATTTGCTAACATCAGATCCGTTTAGCTCGTCAAGGATTGGGCTTTTTACAGTTGATATGCTCTTTTGTTTACCGTCCAGTAATTCAAAAACCGTAATTTTATTAGCGCCTTTTTTCAACCATTCACCCGGAACATACAATGATTGCTGGGGCCCAACCTTCCAGTAACGGCCTAAATTATGGCCGTTTATCCATACAATACCTTTTCCCCATTTCCTCATATCGAGGTAAGTGTCAGCCACGCTATCCAGGATAAATGTTCCCTGCTTGATTACCGGCACTGCCGGGTCATTTATGACAGCCTGTTGAGGCAGATCTGCCACCTTATTAAATGGCAAACCATACATCTTCCAGTTATTCAATTCCCTGCCATCAAGCATTACCATTTCAGTTATCCCTTTTTTGTTTTTAAGCAGATAGGGACCAAAATTAATCCTACCCATATTTTCGACCAATATATCAAGCCTGGCGCTTCCTTTTGGAAGGCTGACCAACAAACTGTCCTGTTTTAACCGCCTGTCCAGAGTACCTGCACGTTTACCATTTATAAACACCACCCCAAAGTCACGGAGACCTTTAATTTTAAGGACAGCATCCTTTTTGCCGGATATCGAAGTCCTGTACAGAACAAAGCCATAGGCCTGGTTAAGATCCTCAAATGTCAATGGGGTTTTATTAACCCTGGCTTGTGGCAGCATATCAAATAAGCCTGCTGATCGATTAAGCTTAATATCAGCAATAGCCATGGCTGATTTCGCGGCCGGAACTTCAGGTAGAGTTTGCCCCTCAGGCAAATGCTTTTTTATAACCTGCCTAAATTTCTGGTATTTATCTGTAGCATTACCCGCCTCGTCAAGAGGGGCATCGTAATCGTAACTACTTATTTGTGGTTCGTAAGGATCTTTGTCGTTGTAATTCGCACCATTCATAAAACCACGAGTCGTTCCGCCGTGAAACATATACATATTTATGGAAAGGCCGGCAGAGAGTACAGAATCCAATCTGGCTACATAATTTTCTGCAGGCACAGTGTGGTGCTTTGTTCCCCACCAATCAAACCATGCCGGGTACCATTCCGCAATAAAGTAAGGGCCCTTACCATTATGGTTATCTTTGATCAGTTTTTTTACCTTGTCCACATTGTCTACGCCGTTAATAGCGGGCAATAATCCGGGCAAATGCCCGTCCTTTATCGCAGCTTCAGGATCGCATGTATATAATTGGCCATCAAAACCCGCATCAATAAACATTTTGCGGTTTATGGCCAGGTAATCTTTATCACTGGCGTATGAGCCGTATTCATTTTCAATTTGCACCATCAATATATTACCCCCATGATTTACCTGGAGCGGCGCAAGTTGCTTGCCTACTTCTTTAATATATAGCTCATATTCCTTTAAGTAACTGGCTTCTGTACTACGCACGATAAGGCCTTTCTCCTTTTCCAGCCAATAAGGGTACCCGCCGAATTCCCATTCAGCGCAAACGTAAGGGCTTGGACGTAAGATCACCCAAAGGCCTTGCTCCTGTGCTGTTTTAACAAATGCGGCGATGTCATTATTGCCGGTAAAATCAAAATGACCTTTTTGTGGTTCGTGCACATTCCAGAAAACATAAGTACCAATGGTATTGAGCCCCATGGCTTTGGCCATTTTCATACGTTGCCGCCAGGCCTCACGGGGCACACGGGTATAATGCATTTCACCCGAAATGATCTGTAAGGGCTTACCATCAAGCAGGAATGCGGTATCACCGAGAGCGAAAGAATGTTTAGCAAGCTGGGCTTGCAGCTGAGCAGACGCAAACAGGGTAACAAACAGGAACAATAGTTTTATTAGTTTCATAAATTAAAAATGCAGGTGTTAACTTTTTTATAAGGGATCTGATAGTGATTATTTTACGGTTAATGTTAGGGTTGATGACTTGAGGCTACCGGCGCTGAACTGTACTTTTATGCTCCCCTGCTTACCTGTGGTTTGTATGTAAGCCAACAAACGCCCATGCAATGCCTTCCGTTGGCTGGCCTGATAACTTTCATGGCTGCTATTGCTGCCGCTTTCCAATCCTAACAATTTACCGGGACCCGTAATTGATACCGTTACCTCATCATCAGCAGGAAATACGGGGTTTCCATCCTTATCGGTTATAGATACTTCAACCTGGCTTAAACCTTTTGTTTTACTGACAAATACCACATTATCAGCTACAGCTTTAAGCTGGTAAGCCTCGCCGGCTGTTTTTATCGAGTTGGCGCACACTTCAATACCGTTGTTATATCCTTTAACCAAAAGCTCACCTGGCTGGTAATCTACCAACCAGGAAGGTACCTGTCCCCTGGTAGTATCGCGCGATTGTTTTCCAAGGGAACGACCATTCAGAAACAGCTCCGTTTCCTGGCAATTGGTAAAGCAATCTACTTTTATTTTACGGCCTGGCTGCCAGTTCCAAACCGGCTCGGCTGTACGGTGGCTCCAGATGCCTCTATCATCGACCCTGGTCATTTCACGCGCTCCTATATAAACCATGGGTTTGGCAGTCCAAAGGCTTTGTCTGTAAAAATATTCGGGTTTTTTAAATCCGGCCAGATCAATAAGACCTGCTCCATTACTGCGCTGCGGCCATTTGCCGGCCTCACCAAGATAATCGATCCCGGTCCATAGGTATTGGGCCGAAATATATTCGTTGCTGTCAACCGCGTTCCAGGCCTGTCGCTGCATACCGTTTTCACTGCCGTAAATGATACGGTTGGGATATTTTTTATGATCATCAGCATAGCGGTATTCCTGATAATTATAACCTACAACATCCAAAACCTCAGGGTAACCAACCTCGTTCGACATAACAACGCCAGCAAGAGCAGCGGTCACCGGGCGGGTTGTGTCAATAGCCTTTACGGCTGCTACCAGTTTTTTGGCTATAGGAGTAAGTTCGCTGGCCGCTGGATGATCGGCCAGATGGCCTTTTCCGTAGATCTGAGGGTTACGACCTGTATTTAATATTTCATGTGTATATGGATCATTAGGATAATCAATTTCATTACCTATGCTCCACATGATAATTGAGGGATGGTTACGCGCTCTCAGCACCATATCGCTGACATCGCGATCAGCCCATTCTTTAAAATATTCATGATAACCGTTTTTTGACGGGGTGCCCACATTCCAGCCGGCTACCCATTTATTTTTACCTATCTCCCATTCATCAAACGCCTCATCCATTACCAAAAAACCCATCTTATCGCACAGATCATATAAATAATCAGCGTGGGGATTATGGCTCAGCCTAAGTGAATTAACCCCGACATCCTTCAATATTTTGAGGCGGCGCACCCAAACCTCTTGCGGAACGGCCACACCCAGCGCACCAGCATCGTCATGAATACAAACACCTTTCAGTTTTGTGCTTTTATCATTTAAAAAGAAACCCTTATCCTTATCAAAACGGATGCTGTGGATGCCTACAGCCTGTGTTACCTCATCAACCGGTTTGCCATTGCGGCTAAGCGACACGCTGAGCCTATATAGATGGGGATTTTCGGTGTCCCACAATTGTGGGGTTGTTATTTTTTGCTCAAACTCAACCTCCTGTTGGCCAGCCTTTGTCCGGAGCTGTTTTTGTACGGATGCTACCGCTTTGGCCTTATCGTTAAACAGGTTCACCCTTACGGTCACATTTGCATCACCGGCAGTGTTGTTGGTAATGTTTACTTTAACCTTTACTGTTGCCTGTTTTGGTGAAACCTTTGGTGTGCAAAATGCCACATCCCATGGGTCAATATGTACTTGATCTTTAACAATAAGGTAAACATTGCGGTAAATGCCTGAGCCGGTATACCATCTCGAGTCGGCAAATTCACTGTGATCAACCTTAACGGCTATCGTGTTTTTACCGTTTAAATTTAAATAATGGCTAAGCTCATATTTAAACGAAATAAAACCATTAGGCCGTTTACCTAAATGGTGCCCGTTTATCCATACTTCGCTACTTTTGTATACCCCGTCAAAATAAATGTATACCTGCTTGCCCCGCCAGCCACTATTGGCAGTAAAGCTTTTTTTATACCAGCCTATACCACCGGGTAAATAGCCGGTAGCACTTGCCCATTCATTACTAAATGGACCTTCAATACTCCAGTCATGTGGCAGATCTACAATTTTCCACTGGGTTTCGGTGGCGATACCGTTGATGCCCGTACCGATATCCCCTTTGTGAAACCTCCAGTTTGAATTAAACAGAGCGGGCTTACCCTTGTCCTGGGCTTTAAGCATCCCCGGCAATAGTATTATGCTCATAAAAAAAAGAAGGTGGTAGATTTTGTTTTTCATTTGAGATAGTGATAAGATGTTATTTGATAATACCTGTAAGGGTGATGATGGAGCGGGCGGGAACCACGTTTCTTACTCCCGTTGCTTTATTAGCCTTAAGCTCATCCGCCTGCGATGTGGTATATGCCGAGGAAAACTTAATATTGGCGTTGCTAATGTTCAAATTGGCAGCTACGTCATCAGCGTTTGGGTTGATGATAACCGCTGTAAAGTTCTTTCCATTTTTAAATGCGGAAACAAGCAGCGGCTTAACTGTTACTGCGGATGTAACTTCAGCATCAACCCTTATGGCTCCGGGCCCTATAAACCTGCTGTAATTTCCCATGGCCCAAAGCATTTTGCTGGTGTAAAAATTGCCATCTGTTTTATTTTTATCTATATAGATAAGGCCATCCTTATAGTCATAAGCCGAAATGGCTGTCCACCACTGCCAGGCTGATGCATTTGCGGCGGTAAGGTCGGTATGAATAACCGAGGCTAAATACAGAGCCGCGTCAATACCCAGATCACGTTTGTTACCGTCTATCTCGCCTGCATTATCGCCTAAAATACAATATTCCGATTGCCAGAAATCAAGTCCTTTTACAGCCGCCACACTATCGGCCAGTACCTTACGTGCTTTTATAGCGGTAGCCATTGGCGATGTGGTAAAGTAGCTGTGTGCTGCTATAGTTTTAGTTACACCCGGCAGGTTACCAATGTAGTTTGCTGATCCGTCCCTAAAAAAATCATTTATTTGGAGCCCTTTTCCTGGCTTATCACCTGCCGTAAATAAATAGTTAAGGCTCCCGGCTTCGCCGATAAGAATTTTTGAACTGATCTTATTGTTTACAAACTCTTTATTAATTGACTTCACGAGGCCTGCTACCTCCGCATTGTTATACGGGCATCCCTCCTGACCGCCATCGCTCCAATCCCATTGGGGTTCATTTACCGGGCTTATATAATCAAATTTAACTTTGCTTACCTGCTCCACGCCTTTTACTACCCTGGCCAGGTATGAGGCAAAGGCATCATATTTATCGGCCGATATATTTACCTTGCCACCGCTTGCATATGCCTTACCATTAATTGTAAACTGCACCGGAGGGCTATTGTTAAAACCTAAAAACTGGTTTACCCCGCGTTTTTTGGCTGCCTTTAAAAACCACACCTGTCCGGCCTGGTTTTGCCAGTTGTAGCTGCCATCATTGTTTAAAAACGATTCGGCACGGCGCCATTCATCTTTAATACCGCTTTGATCTGCCTGTTGGGCACTACCTGCACCAATATTAAACCGCCACAATGACAAACCGATACCCTTAGGTGAGCCATCAGTATAAGTATCGCGACTAAAAAACAGGTCGGCAATTTTATTGCGCTTATCATTGGGCCAATTGCCCACAAACTGACATGCCCATGCATCAGATGCACCAAAATTACTGATGGTTTGATATGTTTTTGAAAGATTGATATTAATAGCAACTGCTTTGATCTGACCGTTTACAAAAGAGGTATTAAGCCCTAAAGCAGTAATCACTAAAAGTATATTTTTTATAATAGATCTTAGTATCATCATATTTAAATCAACAATAAAACAGCGCCTAACAGCACTGTTTTATTGTAAAATTATTGTTGTACAATTTGCCATTGCTGGTTGTTGCCGCTGTTCCACGGCCATTGTATTATGCCTGCGCCATTTGCAACAGACGCGCCGTTAACATCAAGCGCCAGGCTACTGTTGCGATTTATAGCTTTGTATATACCATCGCTTGTGGCAGTAAGCTGCCATTGCTGGTTATTGCCTCCATTCCATGTCCATTGTATTATGCCTGCTCCATTGGCTGTGGATGAGCCGTTAACATCAAGCGCCAGGCTGCTGTTGCGGTTGGTTACTTTGTAATAGCCGCCACCGTTATT
Organism: Mucilaginibacter lappiensis; assembly: GCF_050433765.1. Taxonomy (GTDB): domain Bacteria; phylum Bacteroidota; class Bacteroidia; order Sphingobacteriales; family Sphingobacteriaceae; genus Mucilaginibacter; species Mucilaginibacter lappiensis_A. The sequence goes on from NZ_JBNPWP010000001.1 coordinate 1,378,969, forward strand.
GGTTATTTGCCATTGCTGGTTATTGCCACCATTTTGCGGCCATTGTATAATACCCGCACCATTTACTGTCGAGCCACCGTTAACATCAAGCGCAAGACCACTGTTAAGGTTTAAAAAGCGGTAATATGCCCCGGAATAAAAGGTATCGGTACCACCGGTGCCTACACCCCAGGCATATTTTATGCGGCTTAAGCCCGACGCATTTGTGGTTGATACGGTAAGATTTATTCCGGTACCACTCAGCTCCTGGATCCTGTAACTATCGCCGGTACGGATGCCCGGCCAGTAAACGGCTCCCATTCCAAATGTACGCACCTGGTTGGTGAGGCCTTGCAGGTAAGCAATCTCCACATCGCCGCCTATGGCACCGGTATAGTTTTTACCACCGGTCATAGGTATGCCAAACTCTGTTAATACCGCACGGCTGCTGTAGCTGCCTATATTGCCTTTCAACCTGTTTTCCCACTGTAATGCGGTTGTATTGGTACCATTGCTAAAGAAAGTATAATCATGTATGGATAAAAGGCAGCCCGAAAAACGACTGTCGGCACCTACACCTGTAATATCCTGCGAATAAGAAGTACCACTGATGAGGATGCGGCCCTGTGGTATAGAGGGATAATTGCCTAACCATTGCGCACAAATGGTTGTCCATTCGGTTAGGGAATAGCCATGAGGTTCATTAAATATTTCAAAATATACATGCGCGTTACCGCCGTATTTAGTAACAATAGTTTGCCACATTGACCAAAACTCCGTAGTATTATCAATCTTCCCATCTGCAGAAGATTTGGCTTCCCAATAGCCCAATATCACATTCATTCCTTTGCTCAGCGCTTTATCAATAACTCCGGTATACGAGTTCCACCAGGTTTGTGATACGGTTGAGTAATTTACAGGCAGCCTAACCGTATTGGCCCCTGTATTGTTCTGGATCCCCGTTAAAACTGCATCGGCTTTGGCTGATACGGTAGCATAACTATCTGCCGAAGTTAAGCCACTTAATACCAATATCCCGTCGCTGAAGTTATCGCCATCAGCCGCCCAATTAACTCCCTTAAGCACGCTTGCCGGTGTTGAGTCTGTTTTAACCGGCTTTTCTCCGGTTTTTACTTCACTTGTTGACGATTCCTTTACCGCGATCATGTCTTTTTTACAGCCTCCCACCACACAACATACCATCAATAATAAAACACGTAGGTTCTTCATAATTTGTTTAGGTTAGTATTGGGTTGAAAAAAGGGGAAAGAAAAAAACATCCTTCCCCTGGTATAAGTGCTGTTAATAGCCGGTATTTTGTTGCAGCTGGCCACCTGAAGCCTGTATCTCGGCCCTTGGTATTGGTAACCAGTAATGTTTGGTTGCAAAGGAACGGCCATCCAATGCTACTTTTGGTGTATAACTAAAGCTGCCATTAGCATTTTTGGTAATGATCATCCCTCCTGCCGGTTTGTTTTCGGTAACATCGGCAATTTTCCAGCGGCGCACATCGTAAAAACGGTGCTCTTCAAAGGCCAGCTCTACACGGCGCTCATAGCGCACCGCATCGCGCATTTGTGATTGTGAAAGCCCGGTTGCCAGCGCCGGCATATTAATTCCCGGACGCGATCTGATCTGGTTAATTGCCGTGCGTGCTGATAGTGTTGAACCCGAAGGAACAGCATCAGGACCGTATGCCTCGTTAGCAGCCTCTGCAAAGTTTAACAAGATCTCGGCATAGCGGAAATAGATCCACGGCTGAAAGCCTGCATTACCCCATGGGTTTTGAAGCGGGTAAGCATCATTCATGAACTTTTTAAGATAATAACCAGTTTTGGTAGTATTCCAGTTATCAGGTCCATCTTTACTGTCTTTACCACCCGGAATAAAGGCATCTATCGTTTGCCCCCTGTAGATAGATCCATTGTAAAGCACGGTTGCAGCAAACCTTGGGTCGCGGTTTGCATATGGATGGGTAGGGTCATAGCCTGATGTTGGATCGGTAATAGGTTTACCATCCATCATTTCATAATCATCAACCAGGTTTTGCAGCGGGGTATTGCCTGCCCAGCCACCATAACCGTTTGGGCCATTGGCAATTTCAAGGTGCGTATGGTTAGCATTTTTGGTATATAAGCGAGCAAAAATGGTTTCGTTGGTTTCATTTATTAAAAACAGGTTACCATACCCGCCGGTATATATTCCATATTTATTGAGGCCGATAACTGCCTGCGCCGCGGTAACAGCATTAGCCCAGGTGCCTGCATTGTACAACGGGCTTGCTGCATAGAGCAATAACCTTGATTTTAAAGCCAATGCAGCACCCTTGGTAGCACGACCTAACATCCAGGTACCGTCATTATTTAGGGGGAGCTTTGAAGCAGCATCATCAAGCTGAGCAGTGGCGTAATCAATACTTTCCTTAATGCTCGCCCTTTTAAACAGTGATGGATCCTGTAAATTATCAGTAAGGTTAGTTACTTTATCGCCCATTAAAACAACGCCGCCATAATTGCGGATGAGGTCCTGGTAGCGGAATGCCCTTATAAATTTCAACTCGCCTTCAATACGTGTTTTATGCCCTGCACTTAAAGGCATGTTTGGTAAAAGACTTAAAGCGTAATTACATTCCCTGATGCTCCTGTAGCTACGGCCCCAAAGTACACCGGCACCGCCTAAATTTTCAGGGGCCAGCTGCCCTCTTTGCACAAGCCAGGTAGCGTCGTCATTATTATAGATAGACTCATCAGTAAGCGAGCTCCACATACTGTATTCAAAACCACGGCCAAAACCAGGATTTGAGCCGTCACCCTCTTTGTCCTGTAATCTCTCGCCAATGTACCGGTTGGTTACAAATGCTTCAAAAACGGCCGTATCTGATTCTATGGCCGATGTTGCTATCCTATCCGTTGGTTGTACATTTAAAAAATCTTTTTTACATGCTGTAATACTCAGCATTCCGCACATTATTAAATATAGCGGGGTTTTATATTGTAGTTTCATTATCTGTCCTGATTAAAATTTCACGTTAACACCTAAGTTTATAATTCTCTGTTGCGGATAAAACTGGCCGCTACTATTGGTTTGGTCCGAATAGTTTTGGGCGCCTCCAGTTGTTCCTTCAGGATCATAATCCTTCACTTTTGTAATGGTAAATAAGTTAAATGCACTTACGTATACCCTCAAACCAGAGAGTTTAATTTTTGAAAGGAAAGGCCCGTTAAAGTTGTACCCTAACTGAACGTTTTTTAACCTAACGAAAGATGCGTCATTAAGCCAGAAGGTGTTTGGATACAATCCACCGCTGATGGCGTTTGATGCGCGGTCGGGTACCCTTGGATAAGTACCGTTCGGGTTTGTTGGGCTAAACCTGTTATTGGCCCAACTGCTGTAAAAGTTGCCAATGCTGCCGGATTCCGGTAAAACATACTGGCTAACCTGGGCCTGGCCTGAAAATAATACCGAAAGATCAAAGTTTTTATAAGCGGCGTTAAGGCTTAAGCCATAAGTAATTTGCGGAACATTACCGTATTTGGTACGGGTTTGATCATCGGCGGTTATTTGAGTGTCGCCGTTATAATCCAGATATTTCAGGTCACCAACCTTAGTACCCGGGACATGGGGGTAGCTGTCAATCTCCTGCTGTGTACGAAAAATGCCTATGCTGTTGTATAACAAATAGCTATTTAACGGCCGGCCTGTTTTGCTTTGGTAATCTAAAGTGCTGCTGGCTTCATCAATAAAGATTACCTTGCTCTTGGCGTAGGTAATGTTACCGCTTACACCCCAGGTAAATTCCTGCCCAGTGTGGTTGTAACCTAAGGTTGCTTCAAAACCTGAGCTGTTAATTTTACCGATATTTTCAGATGGCACTAATGGCGTGTATGTTGCTGATCCATCATTATAAGGGTTTACGATACCCGAAGAGCCCGGAAGCGAAGCATTTCTTGTTGTAAGAATATCAGACCTTTTTTGCTTAAAGTAAATAGCCTCTAAAGTAAAGTTGTGCAGGAAGGTGGCGTTAATACCTACATCCAGTTTTTTGGCTACTTCCCATGTAATATTTGGATTTGCTAATTTTTTCAGGCTAACATTAGGTTGGATAACGTTAGAACTTGCAGACGGATCATAGGCCACAAAGCCGTTACCAACCAAAACATAATTATCAAAATACTGAAAGTTGTCGACGTTATCATTACCCAATGAACCGTATGATGCCCTGATCTTCAGATCATCAAAAAAACCGACGCTGCTTTTAAACCAGTCTTCTTTGGAGATTCTCCAACCAACCGAAGCTGAAGGAAAGTAACCCCATTGTTTTCCTGAAGGGAATATGGAACTGCCATCAGCACGTAACTGGCCTTCAAACAAATATTTTTCGTCATAGGCATAAGCCAAACGGCTGATCACGCTTCGGCGGTTATAGTTTGAACTGTAGCCAGAATTCAGGTAGTCAGTAGCAGCACTTCCGCCCTGTGATAATTCGGGCAGTTGTGATGATAGATAGTTGTAACGCCTTGCATCAAAATATTCACGATGAGTTTTGCTTTGTTCGTAACCCACAAAAGCGTTGATGTCATGCAAGCCATATTTCCTAACAAAGTTCAGCTTAATGTTTGAGGTAATTAGCGATTGATTGTCCTGCGATTCAAACAGTGTTGCTTTGTTGTTATTACCGCCAACCACAACTTTGGGGTATGTATTAGTGGCTGCATCATATTTGTATAAAATGTAAGGAGTGCTAAAGTTTTTATCAAAAGCATCCGATCTATCTACAGAGAAAAAACCATCAAGTGATAATCCTTCAATACCTGGTATAGCGTAACTACCCCTTAAAATACCATTGAAAACCTGTGTTGGGTTGTTGTTTATACCACCAATGTCGGTTACCTGTACTGCCGGGTTGTTATTTTCAACACCGGTTGTTGGTAAGCCATTAGGGAAATAGGCTCCAATAGTAGGGTTTCCCCTGTATACAGAACGGAAGACATCGCCCGCGCCAGTCCCCGGGAACACCCTGTCTTCTTCACGGCCTGAAAGGGATAACCCTACTTTTAAACGTTTGGTAACATTAGCATCAATATTTGAACGGAAATTGTACTGGTGATACTTTGTAGCGCCGTTTTTGTATATCCCATCCTGATAAATGGTACCCAGCGACACAAAATATTTTACATCCTCGCTACCACCATTAACAGAAAGGCTATGCTGATTTTGCAACGCTGTGCTTTTAAGGGTTTGCTTTTCCCAATCGGTATTTGGATAATTAAGCGGGTCAGATCCATCTTTAAACTTTTGGATCTGTTCGGCAGAGTAAGACTGGTTTAAACCCAGGGTAGGACTTGTATAGTAATTGATCTCGTTCATGATCTGTGCGTAGGTTGCCGCATCGGCCATTTTAGGCAAACGAGTTGGAGAACTAAAGCCCTGATTAAAGCTGTAGTTTATAGTAGGTTTACCGGTTTTACCTCTTTTGGTAGTAACCAAAATAACACCGTTGGCTGCCCTGTTACCATATATAGCTGCTGAGGCATCTTTTAATACCGACATACTTTCGATATCATTGGGATCAAGCCTTTCCAAACCACCAATTTGTCCTGGAACTCCGTCAACTACGATAAGTACGTTGTTATTACCTGTGGTAGCCAAACCACGAACGGTTATGTTTGAGCCATCATAACCAGGCTCACCGCTGCGGTTGTTTACAATAACACCCGAGAAACGCCCTGCAAGCGAATTTGAAAGGTTGGGTTGTGGGCTTTTAACCAGTTCGGCACCTTTAACCTGCGATATTGATCCGGTAAGGGTAGCTTTTTTCTGTGAGCCGTAACCTACAACTACAATCTCGTTCAAAGATCTGGGGTCGCCCACCAGCTGCACATTAATACCTGATTTTCCGTTTATAGCAATTTCCTGTGTAGTATAGCCGATGGATCTGAATACGAGATATGCATTCTCATCCTTTACAGTTATGGAATATTTACCGTTAATGTCCGACACCGTACCTTGTGTAGTTCCCTTAACAATAATAGTAACTCCGGGAAGTGGTGCTCCTTTTTCATCTGTTACCACACCCGTAACGGTCAGGTCCGCGCTTTTCAAGCTTTCAGTTGTTATCCCATACTCCAAGCTTTTTGCGAGGCCGCGCAGTGGTGATAAAAACGCAACGGCAGCAACAAGGAGCATGCTTAAAGTTCTTCTTGCGTTTCCATGCGGTGAAAATTCTTTCAGTAAATTTCTTCTCATGTTTTTAAATTTTAGGGGTTAATAATTATTAAAAAAAACACGTGCAACTTGTTCAGCTGTCCACGTTTTATCACTGGACTGGCTATATCAAATAATAAAATAAAGCACGCGAAATTTGGTTTATGGCAGCTAAGGTCGATGAAATCTATATAACCGACGGGTGGTTAATCGTCAGAAAAAAAGGGGTAAAAAGGTATTTTAACTATAAAAACTAAAAAAAACAGCTTCGCTCCTCTTCGCTATCTACGATGATGAATATTTTAAATAAATCCCTGATGAGTTTGGAAAAGAATAGATCACCTGCTGGAACATACTGACAGGATCGGCATAATTATTTAAAAATATTCGTTAATTACCAATGACGATCTTCTCTACAGCACGCACAGATAGGAATGAGATGCAGCATAAATTAGTAACCGAAGTCTTAATATTCCCCGAAACTTTTAGCCGTATTATTGAATTCATTATGTACCAGATCTTCAGAAAAATTTTTGCGGTACTTTTTAATATATTGAGATGGATTTATGCCGAATAACTTTTTAAACTGTTCCCTGAAATATTTGATGTCGTTGATTCCAACGAGATAAGTTGTTTCAAAAATATTATGCCTGGTATTGATCAATATCTCTGCTGCTTTTCTAAGCCTGATAAATCTTATAAATCCATTGGCAGACTGGCCTGAAATAAACTTGACCTTTTTATACAATGTGGAATGTGATATACCCAATTCCCTGGCCAGGATCTGAATACCAAAGTCAGGGTTCTGAATATGTTTTTCGACGATCTTGATACAATTTTCTAAAAAGGCTTTATACTCAGCGGGTATTTTCTGGTTACTTGAGTTAAGCGTGATCTCATTATAAAAATACTTTTGCAACGTATTTTTATTTTTTAAAATACCTGCTACACGGGCTTTAAGAATTTCTTTATCAAAAGGTTTACTGATGTAATCATCTGCACCGCCTTCAATACCCTTCAGTTTTATATCAGGAGATGTGCTTGAAGTAAGGAGTATAACTGGAATATGGCTGATGTTAATATCCTCTCTTATTGCAGCGCACAGTTCTATGCCGCTCATGCCTTCCATCATCACATCGCTTATTACGATGTCGGGCAAATGCTCCCTGATGATTAACAGCCCTTCTTTACCATCATCAGCCGAATAAACTTTGTAATCATGCTTGAAAAGCATTCTAAGATATTCTCTTAAATCTTTATTATCGTCTATAATTAATATTGACTTTAAATCGCCACTAAGGTCAGCATCTTCAAAAAGTAAATTGACATCTTCTGGCTCAGCATCGACTATAATTTCGTTTTCAACGAGTTCCTGCAAAATAACCGAACTGGTTTCATCATCCTCGAAAATGATATCACTCTTTAAATGTTTTTTTCCTTTTAATAAGGTAACCGTAAATCGTGTTCCCCCGCCAACCGCACTTTCATAATTTATATTTCCGGAATGATCTTCAACAAATTTTTTAACAAGGAACAAACCGATACCAAAACCACCGGTCGATGGATTTTTGATATGTTCCTCCTGATAAAACCGGGAATATAACTTGTCACCTGTTCCCTCTTTAATACCATGCCCGGTGTCAATAATTTCGATGCTGACATTAGATTCCTGCTCAGTGATCACCATTTTTACACTTCCACCAATCGGGGTGAATTTTATGGCATTTGATAACAAGTTAAAAAGAACTATTTCCATCTTTTCCCTGTCAGCAAATATTTCAATATGTTCATTTGCACAATTGAATTCAAAAATCAGGCTTTTAGCCTTCGCCTGATAGGTAAAACATAAAAACACTTCCTTACTTAATTCAACTATGTTAAGCCGGGAAATAGTTAATACGCCAGCCTCTGAATCTGCCTTACGAAATAAAAGTAGCTGATCTACCAGGCTTAACAATCTTTTAGCATTACGGTAAACTATATTCAGGTTACTGGTGTCAACCTCGTTTTCATGATACAATAATTCCTTAACCGGATTGATAATAAGCGTCAGCGGTGTCCTGAATTCATGGGAAATATTAGTAAAAAAAGATAATTTCCGCTCATTCAGTTCCCTGTCTTTTTCAGCGGATAATTGGGTGATTTTTATTTCATACTTTAACTTAGACTGGTTGGCCCGGTAAAGCATGTAATAGTAGAAGATAAGGCCTGCCGCGGCAATATAGCATAGATATGCCCACCATGTTTTATACCAGGGCGGCAAAATTTTAACTTGCAATGTTGCAAAATCATCAAACCAAATGCCGTCCTGATTGGAACATTTGACCCTGAACGTATAATCACCTGGTTCCAGGTACCTGTATGTTGCTGATCGTTGGTTACCAACAAAATTCCAGGACTTATCCAGCCCTTCCATTTTATAGGCAAAAGCACCTTTTTGCGGATAAGCGTAGTTCAATGAAGTATATTGAATGGAGAACACCGATTGATCTGGTTGCAAGATCAACTGTTTAGTTTCATTAATCGTTCTTGACAATACAGTTCCATTTTTGCCCGGATCGCCAACTTCTACCGGTTTTCCGAAAATCTGTAGGCCTGTTATAATAACCTCAGGCTTAAAATTGCTTTTGCTTACCTTTTCTGGTTCAAAAACATTAAGGCCTTCGGTACCTCCAAAATACATCAGTCTGCTCCGGCTATCGTATATAACAGACCCCACATTGAACTGTCCGGCCTGTAAACCATCTGATTGATCAAAATTCGACACTTTGTTTGTTATCGGTTCAATATTGGATAAACCTTTATTTGTACTTAACCATATCGAATTATCGCTGGCCTTTTTAATGGCATAAACTGTATTATTGGCCAGTTTGTCCCTTTCATTATACCGCTTAAATGTATGATCATGAAAATTATAGATAACAAGACCATCCCCTTCCGTACCTATCCAAAGCCTATATTTATTATCCAGATACAATGAAAAAATAACCTCGCTTGGCATATAAGCCTTTTCTTCTCGGGAATTAAAAAATCGCCGGATTTTTTTACTTTGAACCTCCAAATAATCTAACCCACCACCATAAGTTCCTATAAATAAGTTTCCTTTGGTGTCTTCAATTATTGCCCTTACGTCATAGGAGCTAAGAGCGCTATTTCCTGGATTATAATTTGTAAAGGTTTTTGTAGCCGGATTGAAAAGGCTAAGCCCGCCCCCATTAGTACCAACCCATAAATTCTTATGGCTGTCTTGATAAATCACCCGAACATCGTTCCCACCGATAGTTTTAATGTCGTTGGCGTTATGATTATAATTGACAAATAAATCCGCTTTTCTGTCGTAGCGAAAGAGGCCTTTGGCATACGTGCCAAACCATAAATTATTTTCACGGTCAAGATAACCAGACAAAACAGCGTTATCGGTCAGGCTCCCCGGACGTCCGTCAGCATAGTAATGTTTAATAACACTTCCATCCGGCAAAGCTTTAAAGATACCATCCCCATCCGTACCAAACCATAATGCGCCATTTTCATCCTGGCACATCCCATAAAATCTGTTCAGACTTTTGCCAATAGCATCAGATCTGTTGTTTTGGATCCGCATAAATTTCTCCTTAATGCTGCTGATCATGTAGATCCCCTCTCCATATGTACCAACCCAAATATTCTGGTCACGGTCAACATACAGGGTTTGTACCGATCTTTGGGTGATGTTATAACCATCATCACCGGTAACAGGTGTAAGTGAAAAGTTTTTTAAATCAGAATCAGTAACGGATTGCAATGGTAATTTATAGAGCCCACCGTCCTGGAGCCCAATAAGCAAATTTTTATCTTTGTCTTCAATAAGTGAGATATACCTGTTGCTTTTAATATTCTTCTGACTGGTTTGGTATCGTTTGAACTTATTTAAATTCCGATTATAATGAATTAACCCGTTACTGGTTGCGATCCAAATATTGTGAAGATGATCTTCAAAAATATCATTAATTCTTCCCGGGGGAAAATCGCTGAGCTCCGAAGAGGTATTAATTTTATCAGTGACAATTCCATCTTTCTGATGAAATACATCAATTCCGGCATCCTGGGTTCCTAACCAAAGCAGTCCCTGCGAATCCTCCAGCATGGAAACTATTCTGTCACTGGATAATTGTGGCAGCTTTACCCGGTTATAGCTAATAAAAGCACCAGATTTCGTTTTAAAGTAAGAAATACCCAAACCATACGTGGAAATCCAAAAATTATCATTTTTGCTTTGTATGATGTCGTTCACATCGTTTTTTTTCGTGTGGTTTGATGTAAACCTGTAATGATAAAATCTTTCATTCCTGGTATCCAGTTTGCTTAAGCCATCCCTTGATGATACCCAGATATAACCGGCGTGATCTGAAAATATTTTCTGAACATAGTTACTTGACAGCGCAGTAGAATCGCCTTGCTTTACCTTGAATACTTTAAAAGTAGAGCCATCAAACCGATTTAGTCCGTCATTTGTAGCAAACCAGATAAAACCCTTTTCATCCTGGGTAATACTATTGACGATACCAAAAGAAAGACCATCTTTTAGTGTATACTTCAGAACTTTATTCTTTATGGGTGCCTGTCCATAAGTTATCGAAATAAAAACCTGAAGCAATACCAACAAACAAAACCTCTTCATCACATTTATAATCAGCGATTTATTATATAAATAAATAACAAGTACAGCTCATCATTAGCTAAGCTGGAGGTGTTATTACTAAAATTAAACCGGTTGTATTACCTTACGGCCTTTCAAATCTTTTAAATAAAACTCAAAAGGCCGAAAGACCATTGTTTATAATTATTGTTAAAATAACACTTAATTTTATAAATAAGCAATTAAATTTAGAAATATTGTTCCTAATATGGAAGGTAAACACCTATATAAAGATGGACTTTATTTTCGTGAAATCAATCAAAAACCACCATTTAAAAAAATAACGAACAGGCGCACACAATGGCCGGGACTACTGATTTTGAGTAATTTACAACCTTACTTAGGACGGTTGCTTTGAGTCAAAATTAGCGGATGTACGGCTTGTATTTTGCTGCCTGGATGAGATGCCACTAATTGTATAAAAATCGCCCACTGCGCAGGCTTGTCAGCCGCACATTTTATGATGTAGTATAACTTGTTATAAAAACGAACGCCAGATGTTCGTTTCTGATACATATCAAGGATAAAATTCGTCATAAAACACTAATAATCAATAAATTAAAGCATTGGCACTATATTTAAAACAGTACGGTTAAATATCTTCTTTTCAGTTTTGTTTAAACCGTAACGTCATGATAAAAAACTATCTGAAAGTAGCCTGGAGAAACCTGACCAGGAACAGGGTCTCTTCCCTGATCAATATTGGCGGATTGGCTGTCGGTATGGCGGTGGCCATACTGATTGGCTTATGGATGTGGGATGAACTATCATTTAACACCTATCACCAGCACTATGACCGCATTGCCCAGGTCAGAACGCGAGTGACTGATACACATACCGGGGATCCCGGTATGAACTCTTCACTCCAGTTCCCGATGCTCACCGAACTTAAGACCAACTATGCGGCTAATTTCAAATACATTGTCATGGCTTCCTGGGATGTTGACGATATTCTATCAGCAGGTGATAAGAAATTGTCCAGAAAAGGCCTGTTCATGGACCCTGACGCGCCCAACATGCTGACCCTGAAGATGATCTACGGTTCCCGGGCAGGTTTAAAAGATCTGCACTCGATCATGCTTTCCGAATCAACTTCCAAGGCTTTCTTTGGCGATGCAAATCCGGTGAACCGGGTGATGAAGATCAATAATAAAATGGATGTTAAAGTTACCGGTGTTTACGAAGACCTGCCACTGAATACCCAGTTTAAGGACCTTAAATTCCTGTCGCCTGCCGATCTGTGGATCGCGGATAACCCATGGATCAAGGAACGGGCCATGAACGACTGGCAAAACCATTTCCTGAAAATTTATGTAGAGATTAACCCCAATACTGATTTTGAACAGGTTTCCAGGAATATTAAAGATGCGGAGTTAAAAAACCTGACTGATCTGAAAGAACAGGCTAAACAAAATCCACAGGTTTTCCTGCAGCCCATGAGCGACTGGCACTTACATAGCTACAAACACGGAGCTGCAGATAAGGGCCCGCTACAGTTATTGTGGCTTATAGGCATCATTGGTGCATTTGTATTACTGCTGGCCTGTATCAACTTTATGAATTTAAGCACAGCGCGTTCTGAAAATCGTGCCAAAGAGATCGGCGTAAGGAAGGCCATCGGCTCCATGCGTAAACAGCTGATCGGCCAGTTTTACAGTGAGTCTTTTCTGGTGGTGGTATTATCCTTCCTGGTTTCGCTGATCTTGGTTCGCTTGTCGCTCCCCTGGTTCAATGACTTATCGCACAAAGAGGTGATGATACCCTGGCAAAGCGCTTATTTCTGGGCGGCAGGCGGCGTCTTTATTTTAGTAACCAGTATTATCGCCGGAAGCTACCCCGCGCTTTACCTGTCCTCTTTTAACCCGGTTAAAGTATTGAAAGGAACCTTCCGGGTTGGTCGTTTTGCATCTATTCCACGCAAGGTACTCGTAGTTACACAATTTACGGTGTCGGTGGCTTTGATCATTTGTACCATCATCATTTACCGGCAAATCCAGATCGCCAAAAACCGTCCGGTGGGCTATACCCGGGATGGTTTGGTCATGGTTCAGAAAAAATCAAGCGATTTTGATGGGAAATACGACTTGTTACGGGCTGAGCTCAGAAATACCGGTGCAGTAGCCGAAATGTCTGAATCCTTTGGCAGGGTTACGGAAATAGCCTCCGGTAATGGGGGATTTAACTGGAAAGGCAAAGATCCCAATCTGATTGACCAGTTTGGCACCTTGCCAGTGTCTTTTGAGTTTGGCAAAACAGTAGGATGGCAATTTGTAAAAGGGCGCGATTTTTCAAGGGCCTTTATCTCGGATTCATCGGGCATGGTTATTAATGAGTCTGCCGCCAAATACATGGGATTGAAAAACCCGGTTGGCGAAAGCGTGAGCTGGAAATTCCAGGACCAGCCCCTAAAGTATTATAAGATCTTGGGAGTGGTTAAAGACATGATCATGGAATCGCCATATGAGCCGATGTATCCTACCGTATTTATGATCAAAGGCCACGTACCTACCTCCATGATCAATATCAAGATCAACCCTAAAACAAGCGCCAGCCAGGCCTTGCCAAAAATAGAAGCCGTTTTCAAGAAGATCATTCCGTCGGTGCCATTTGAATATCAGTTCGCTGATGAGGAGTACGCCGCCAAATTCGCCGCTGAAGAACGCATTGGTAGCCTGGCTACTGTTTTTGCCGCGCTCGCCATTTTAATTTCCTGCCTCGGCCTTTTTGGCCTGGCATCATTTATAGCCGAGCAACGAGTTAAGGAAATTGGTGTACGCAAGGTATTAGGCGCATCGGTATTGAATCTCTGGAGCCTGCTTTCGAAAGATTTCGTACTGCTGGTGATGATCGCTTTCCTGATCGCCTCCCCCATTGCTTATTATTTTATGCACCAATGGCTGCAGCATTACCAATACCGGTCTGAAATATCCTGGTGGATATTCGCCGTTACAGGCGCTGGTGCCATGGCAATTACTTTACTTACGGTAAGTTATCAAAGTATCAGGGCAGCACTGGAAAACCCGGTCAAGAGTTTAAGGAGCGAATAAAGAACTACTGTGAAAGCTTAATAATCAACCTGCTTTTACGCTCAATGCAAACGCGGAAGCCGGATTTTTAATAAGCAGTTGCTCATAGTCGGCTTGCGTAAAACCCAGCTTATTCAACAAAGGAATAAGCTGGGTGAAAATATTGGTAAAACCCGTGAACTTCCCTCCGTCGGGTTCTCCGGGCTTGTACCATCCTGCATCGTGCGAAATCAGCACGCGGTGCAACAGATGCTCCTGCTTTAAGCTGGCTATGGAATCGGCATAGTTCTCGAAATCGCCCCATCCGATGCCATCCAGACTTATCCAGGCACCACGCCGGGCAGCTTTAATATGCAGGTTCCTATCGGTTTCTGCCTGCGCATGTACCCATACAAAAGCATCGGCTTTCACGCCCATTATCTTCAGGATGTCGAGTTGCTCAAAGGCGGCAGGTGATTTACCGGTATGGGAACAAATGGTAAGACCTGTTTCCAGGTGTGTTAAAGCTGCTGCCCGAACAAGCTTCTGATGAAGCGCTGACAATTTACCTGCATCCACGCTGATTTTAATAAACCCCGGCCGCACATCAGAATTTTCTATCCCTTCTTTGAACTCCCTGATCCATCGGGAAGCTAACTGTTTATCCGTTTCTTTCTTTACCCAAACCGGTAGGTACTTATTATTCACAGCTCCATAATAACCGGTATTGGTGATCATATGCAGGCCTGTCTTTTCCGACAGTCTCTTTAGCAATATTACATCCCGGCCCAGGAAAGCTGGTGTACAATCAAATATGGATTTTACCCCTGCCTGCTTTGCTTCCAGCAGGTAAGGCAGTACCTTATGTTCCACCTGATCCCGGTTCCAACGGTCATAACTGATTTTGTCAGCACCGATAAAATCTACCAACATATGCTCATGAACCAGTGTCTTCCCTAATGCGTCTGCCGGGATCTCTCCAAGCACAGTTATTATCGTTCCTGGTTTTCGCCTGAAACGGTAGAAGCTTATGCCGAGCGTGGCAAGAAGAAATTGTCTGCGGGAGAATAGCATGTAGGTGTATAATTATCTACAAGATAAGATTTCTGCATGTAAAACTACGTAAACCGTCAAAAAATGAGACTCATTATTCCGGTACCCCGGCCAGGCTTTATCTCAAATAATTTTTGTAAACAGATTTCCTAAACAACAATCCGATATAGTGGTTTATTGAGTATAACATTATCAAAAATATATCATGAACGATTTACTATTAGCTCAGCAATTCGCCGTGGAACTCGAAGCTGAAGCGCCTGCTACAACCAAGTGCCTGGAACGTATACCAATGGAACTATTTGGCTGGAAACCGCATGAAAAGTCTATGGAATTAGGCTATCTCGCAACACTGGTATCAGAAATACCTTTATGGATCGCCCATATGATTCAGAAGGGTGACATTGATTTTGCGACATTCGAGCATTATAAGCCGCAAACTACACAGGATATGGTCGACCATTTTAAAAAAAATGTAGCCGATGCCAAAGAAGCATTGTTATCCGTCACCGAGGGTTCGCTCGCAGCATCCTTTCAGCTAAAAGCCAATGGTCAAACGTTGTTTACCTCAACAAAAAAAGAACAGATTGAATTGAGTATCAACCACATGGTGCACCACCGTGGCCAGCTGACGGTTTATATGCGACTAAACGACATTGCTGTACCTTCTATTTATGGCCCTTCGGCTGATGATAAAAGCTTTACCCAACCTGCAACATGAAAATACCTTGATATCTCTTAATCTATTTCCAGCTTTCTGGCTTAAATAAAACTTTGCCATCGCGCTTTATATGCCAGGCGGTTATGGGGTTCATATGATATCCGCTGATCGCGGCACCACGCGCACCTACCAGTTGTTCCAGTGTAGGCTGGGTATAGTTTGTTTCGTCAATAGCGCGGCTCATGATTTCAGTTTCGTCGCCATTCCATTGCCACAGATGCCTAAAATAAGTATGGGCTTTATCCAACACAGGCTCCTGAAGGCGGGCAGTATTCCACGTTTTACCGGCATCAGTGCTTATCTCTACCCTTACTATTTTACCTCTGCCCGACCAGGCAATGCCACGTATCTCTACCCAGCCGCGCTCTAAATTATTGGGATAGGCCGGATAAGTAATAATCGACCTTGCATCCATTTCAAAGCTGAACTGTCTTATTCTATCTTTTACGGGGTAGGTATATTTAGAAGTTTCTTCGCGTGTCATGAACGGCTCATCGGATAGCTCGATCCTGCGGATCCATTTCACACAGGTATTGCCCTCCCAGCCGGGCAAAAGCAAGCGAGCCGGATAACCCTGCTCTGGGCGTATGGCTTCGCCGTTTTGCGCGTAAACGATCATGGCATCTTCAAAACCCTTTTTAACCGGTATGCTGCGGGTCATTACAGCTGCATCAGAACCTTCGGCCAAAAACCAGGTGGCTTTAGGCTGAACGCCAACCTCCCTAAACAGTGTAGACAGCATCACACCCGTCCATTCGCTCTGACTGGTTAATCCACAGATCTCCTGCGGTGTCAGGGTTTCTTTACCTGATCTGAAATTGCCCGAACATTCCAGAAAGCAGGTACGGGTTACTGATGGAAATCTTTTCAGATCAGCTATTTTAAACACCATGGGCTTGCTCACCATACCGTGTATCAACAATTCGTATTTATCCGGGTCAATAACAGGAACACCGCCATGGTGTCTTTCATAATGCAGATCTGACGGGGTTAATGAACTGTACAGATCCTGCAAGGGTGTACGTGATGAAGTATCAGATTTAATACGCACGGGGTGCTCAAAAGGTGAGCGTTTGCCTACCGCGCCTGGCCCAAACCCTATTCGTTTTGTTGGATCATCGGTCTTTAACATTGGTTGTTGCGCGGCTACCTGTATCCACTTGCCCAATGATGCCTGCATAGCAACAATAGCTGTAGTAGCAGCGCCACCCAATAAAAACCTGCGACTTATCTTTTTATAAACCGGTGGATCCTTATGATCATTTACAGCCTCGTTATACTTTTCCGTGTTTTCCATATTAACGTACTTCAGGGCCGCCTTTGCGGTCGTCGGTTATAAATAATTTTTGCGCGGGCATTACTATTTTGGGTAAGGTGTTGGCATTTAATACGGCATCAGATTTAATGATCTTATTGGCACTTAACAGGTACGCGGTTACACCATACACTTCATTATTGGTTAATGACCCGGGCAGGTTATACGGCATCGACCGCCGTATATAATCAAACACGGTGCTTGCATAGGGCCAATAATTGCCAATAGCCTTTACCTTTGATGTACTATCGCTCACCAAAACAGGTGCTGGCAATTTTACACCGGGCACCACTTTCTCTGCGGAACCGTGGCAGGCACTGCACTTTGCCAGGTAAATAACTTTGCCCTGAGCTACGCTGCCTGAACCAACAGGCAGACCAACCCCATCGGGCCTCACATCAATATCCCAGGCGGCAATTTGTTGCGGAGCAGCGGGTTTTCCAAAACCAAATGATGCAGGCCATTGGGTGGTATCCACAACAAAAGCAGAAGCTGGTTTATTGGCTCCTGCATGATAACTATATGCGCCAAGCACCACTATCGGCAGCATGCCCAATACAATGGCTGCGAGTGAATTACCGTTGTTAAATGGTTTTGGCATGGATCAGGATCATCAGAATAAAACAAAGGCAATAGCCAACGTAATAAAAATATTAAAGGTTTGTGCTATCAGGAATGCGTACAGCGGCTTTTTACTATTCTCGCTAAACAGATCAGCAAAATTGGTTTCTAAACCAATACTGGTAAAGGCCAGCGCGAACCATAGGCCCTGCAGGTTTTTTAAGCTATCCTTAATATGGGCGCCAGTTTCTGGTGATATAAAGAAAGAGAACAGTAGCGAAGCGCCTATAAAGCCCAATACAAACTTAGGGAAACGCTCCCAGATCACTTTCAAGGTTGGCTTTTTATCAGGATCGCTGCCGGCGGGGTGTTGGGTGTAGGTCCAGTAAATGGAAATTGCAAAAGCGGCCAGTCCTAACAACACATTTTGCGAAAATTTTACAATGGTACTTATCTTTAATGCAACCTCGCCAACAAGTGATCCTGAAGCAACCACCGCGCCGGTAGTATCAATACTACCACCAAGCCATGCACCGGTTACGGCCTGTGAAAATTTAAAGTAATGCGCTATTATAGGCATAAAGATCATCATCGGGATAGCTGTAATGAGCACCATGGAGATCACATAGGATAGCTTTTTGGAATCTCCCTTGATGGCGCCGGCAGTCGCGATAGCAGCGGAAACACCGCAAATAGATACCGCGCTCGATATGATCATGGCTATTTCATCATCAACCTTTAGCTTTTTGCAAACCCAAAACGCAAAATACCATACCGATGTTACTACCAGTAAAGCCTGTATTAAACCTAAAGAACCCGCCTTTAAAATATCAGAAAAAATAACGCTGGTTCCCAATAGTACCAATCCTATTTTTACGAATAGTTCAGTTGACAGTGACGACTTTAACCATTCAGGTAGTTTTAAAAAATTACTGATCACCAGGCCCAAAACTAAACTGAATATAACAGCCTCCAGGTTTAAAGCCTTTGCCTGGCTGCTGCCTGCCAGAACCAGGGCTACCATAGTAATCAAGTAAACCAATGGAAAACCTAATGCATAATTTTTAACAGACTTGCCGGTAATCAAAGCCCCTATTCCGCCTATGATGAGCACGAAAACAAACTGAACCCCTATTTTTGAGAGGTTGGCGGAGCTAAACACTTTATCTGAAAGTGCTGCACTATTTGCCCAGCCAAATGTAGGTACAGGTAAAAGTAAACCGGCTATAGCCAGTATAATAATTAATGAACCTAAAATAACTACTGCCCAATCTTCGTGTAGTGTTAATTTAGTAGTTGATGATGACATATTTATTTATTTTTAAGTGGTGATATAGTTCTTTTTATAATTTGATATTAAATACATCTTTCAGCGCACGCTTGGCCGAATGGTATCCGCACATGCCATGAACGCCGCCGCCGGGCGGTGTGGATGATGAACAGATATAAATACCTTTTGCCGATGTACGGTAAGGCGATCTTCGCAAAACCGGCCGGGTAAACAGTTGACCTATATCTATCACCCCTCCGTTAATATCCCCGCCAACATAATTGGGGTTGTATTTTTCAAGCTGCCGGGTGTTAATAGTATGGCGCCCAATTATGCGGTCACGAAAACCGGGGGCAAAACGCTCTATTTGCTGTTCAATAATTCCGGTCATATCCTTGCTTGACCCGTTGGGGACATGGCAATATGCCCATGCAGTATGTTTACCTTCGGGTGCACGGGTGTTGTCAAACAGGCTTTGCTGTGCCAATAAAACAAAGGGTTTATCAGGGTGGCCACCTTTCCATATCTGCTGTTCACCGGCAGCTATTTCCTTTAATGTCCCCCCTATGTGTACAGTTCCGGCTTGTTTTACTTCTCCGGCTGTAAAAGGTATGGCATCGTCAAGCGCCCAATCCACTTTAAAAACACCCATACCATAACGATAACGTTCCAACTGCCATTTATAAATAGCAGAAAATTTATGACCGGCTATCTGCAGCAATTGCTTCGGTGTAACATCAAACAATACAGCACGTGCCGATGGCAGTTGTTCAAAAGAGGCTACATAGGTATTGGTTTCAATTTTGCCCCCAATAGCTTCAAAATAGGATGCCAGCGCTGCTGCTATTTTCCCAGAGCCTCCTTTTGGTACCGGCCAGCCTTTCAAATGTCCGTTTGCCATGAGTACCAACGCGATAGCTGATGTGGCGATATTACTTAATGGCTGTATACTATGCGCGGCCATTCCAGCAAAAAGCCCCTTAGCTTCCTCTGTTTTAAACCGCTTAGCTAAATGTGTGGCCGATGTTAAAGCATCCAATCCAAATATGGCCATATCTACAGGATGTTTTGGAAAAGTTAACGGCCCTAAAACATCAGGCGCCATTGCCGGCCATGTTTTTACCAAATGCGACAATAGTTTTAAATATGTCTGGCTATCGGTCCCCAATAAGGCAGCAGTTTCCGCAACCGACTTCTTGAGTACAGCCGCGGTGCCGTTATCAAAAGGATGAGCAGCGGCAATATCAGGATAAATATATTCTAAGCCATACTCAGCAAGTGGTAAAGTTTCAAAAAAGGGTGAACCAGCGGCCAGGGGGTGCACAGCCGAGCAAACATCGTGCTGAAAGCCGGGTAATGTAAGTTCTTCGGTACGCAGCCCCCCGCCAATCGTATCTTTTCCTTCCAGCAATAAAACCGAAAGCCCGTTTTGTTGCAGCAATATTGCCGCCGCAAGGCCATTTGGCCCTGAGCCAACAATTACCGCATCATAATCACGTTTTTCGAGCTTCACTTTTTATATAACTTAGTATTTACCACAGTACAATCTTTGTGTAAGTTAATTTGTTTGTTGCTGACATCAAATGTATAATTTAGTAAAATTATCAATACTTTCCTGCCTGTAACTTGCTAGCGGTTAAGGCATATTTTCTGCTTACTTTGTCAAGCACTACATAAATTGAATCCTTGCGCTCATTGATGCCTTTTAAAATAATATGGTTACCATCGGTAGTACTATAGTTCAAAATCATCCGGTTACGCTTGCGTTTGTCTTTCAGTTCATCGGCAATACCTTTGGTACGGCGCGATGAAAGAGCAATCTGATCAATGGCTGTGTTTTCATCCCTGATATTGGCACGGGCTTCTTTTGGTATCCAATCTTTTTTATCTCCCCTGCCCTTTTTGTTTTTAGCTTCCTGGTTACCTCCCTTGCCTTTATCTCTATTACGCCTGTTTGAGGCAACAAACTTATCTTCCAGGTAAAGTACATTGTTCACGGTATCAGCCTGGTAATAAAAAACCCGCTGACCACCACCTACCCCAGTAAGCTCAAATGTACGGTTGATATCGCGCATGGGCGAACCGCCGCCGTTTGAAAGATCAAGCGGCACAGGCCTATTCACTTTAAAAGTAAGGGTCGACCATTTTTCAAATGTCGCCTCGCTCCACCTAACCGAATCAATTGGTGAAAAAGGTATTTCTTTATTGTTGATGCGAAATGTGGTTACATTATAATTACCTCTGAGCTGTTTTACCCCGGTGGTGGCTGGCTGCTTATAGGGGTCGTACCTGAAATTGATGTACTGAATATAAAATAACACAATTAAAAAGATCCAGATAGTGGCCACCTTTAAAACAATACGGGTGTATTTTAACCATTTTTGAGAAAACGACGGATAAAAATTAGTTGGAATTGTATAACGCTCCAGGATCAGCAGGTTATACAGTTTAGGCACATCGTAAATAATTAAAAATGCCGCGAATAGTACAAAGTAAGATGCATAGATGTGCACCCCGCCATCGTAAGAAAAATTGACAAATGTAATATCGCCCAAAGCCCCAAACAGCAGTATAGCCCCTAATAAAGTAGTGCGCCTGAAAAACAATAAAGCTCCCGCGGCTACTTCCACAATACCGGCAAACACCTGGTACCAGGGCACAATACCTACCGATAACCAATAAATTTTTTGAGCGGTGAGGTCGCCAAAATTGGTGTTTAACAGACCAAGTGAAGGATATGGCAATTGCACAGGGAACAGCTTTGTAAAACCAAATCCGATGATACCTATCCCTGCCCTATACCGTACAATTACCCTTAGCCAATAGTACAGGGTATCGTAATTTTTAGTTTTACCCCGGTCAATGGCAGTCCATATTAAACCACCTACAATACCAACAGCCAATACAGCTAACCAATCGGCATAGCCCATTAAATTGTAGGCTGGCGTTTGGAAACGGACTAACGATGGCTGGAAGCGTGCAATATCATACAAATCGCGGTAATGCAGGTGAAACCAGTTGATACCAAACAAGTTCTTATACCACTCGCCGGACATGGGGATGCTCATCCCCACAAAAAACACAAACGCCATGCGGAACAATGCTTTTTGATATGGTTTCCATGTTTTAACCGGCTGCTTATTTACAGCTGACGAAGCAGCTGTCTGATCCTGAGTAGATATCTGCTGCAGTTTTACAACGTTGGAATGGATTTCTGTTGACATGATAAATTCTTTTAAATAATGATTATCAAAGTTTAATGGCTTTGTCGCGACCGCGGGCCGCTTCCTCTAACAGATATTTTTTATCGATCCTGTTTAACACGACATACACAGTATCCCGGCCTTCAACACCAGATAAAATGAGTTTTGAATTATCGGGCCTTGTGTAATGTAGCACCAGTTTATCGTTTGGATAATTATGGTTTTTATTTTGCAGGATGAGTTGCTGGTTGGCTACATCAATCTGGTAGCTGTAGTACTGGCGGCCAATGGAACCCGCTTCTTCATAACTCCTGTCGGCATCCTTATCATTGATCTCTTCGGTAACAGCGGAGTCAATCTTAACCGTTTTATTGGTACCAATGCTGAGGGTGGCCCATTTTTCAAAAACCACGTTTTTCCAGCGGCTGGTATCGGTTGCAGAATATGGCAGCGCTGTATTATTGATCTTAAACTCGCTTACATCATACAAACCATCAGCATCTTTTAAGCCTGCGGTTTGCGGGTACTGGTAAACATCATGATGATAAACCGACCATGTTTTGTAACCGTATAAAAACACAAAAAAGAAAATAAACAGCGTTTTTAAAACCAATCTGGCACTTTGGCCTTTTTGCGAAAGTGATATTTTAAAGCGGTTAGGCTGTACCGGCCTTTCCAAGCCTATCAGTACAAAAAGGCGTACAACATCAAACGTTAATAAAAATAAAGCCAGCGTTATCAGGTATAAACTGTAGGTAGCTTCGCCGCCATCATAAGCCAGGTTTGACATAAAAACGTTGCCTGTGAATACCACCACCATCAATGCGCCAATGGTTGACGTTTTGCGAAAAAGCAACAGCGAGCCTGCCAGTATCTCGACCAATCCGAGAAATGACTCATAATTAGGCACTATGCCCAGGCTTAATGAAAATAATTTCCATCGACTAAACTCGCCATAATGCGTATTTAAATTACTTAGGGAAGGATACGGCGATTGCAGTGGAAAAAATTTGATAAAACCATAAGCTATAATACCTATTGCCAGCCGGTAACGTACAATAACCCGGATCCAGTAATAAAACTTGTTATAATCTTTTGCATCCTTATCCCGGTAAGTCCAGACTGCTGCACCAACAATAGTTATACCTAACATAACTAACCAATCAGCGTAGGTGTTTAGCCCCCATCCCGTAGATGTCCTATCAGAGAAAATCTGGGGCGTATAACGGCTGACGTAAAATATATCACTAAACCGCAGGTGCAGCCAGTTTATGGAAAACAAGTTGCGGTAAAATTTCCAGTCGAGCGGTACAGCCTGAATGAAGAAATAAATAGAGAAGATGCGAAAAGCCCACTTTTCGTATCCTTTCCATTCATCATTTGATAATGCTCCTTTTAATGCATTCATTGTTTTAATTTTTGTTTACTATGGTGTTATTGACGCCAGGGGCAGGTTCGAACTGCCGTAAAGAGTTTTGCAGACCCTCACTTAGCCACTCAGTCACCTGGCTTTTTGTCCTTTTAATATTAATTACTTGCTGTTTTTGTTGATGCTTTTGGTATCAACGCTTTCCTATTAAGCAGGTCAAATTTTTCGCCTTTTTTGAGGTAGTAAAACGGCCCGTTATTACCTGAATCACCAGCCGGGTTTTTAGTGGTTCCGGCAAAATTATTGGCATCATAAATAGCCACATACGATACGCCCAACACTTCAAAAGTATTCTGGTGAACTACAATAGCAGTACTTTCATCAATACCAATACCCAGCAGATCAGGGCGGGTTTTGATAAAGCTGAGCAGATCGAACTGGCGGTTACGTTTTAAAATATGCTGATCAATAGCTACATTATGTATAAAATCAAGCCCTTTAACATGGTCGCCTACCAGTACGGTATTGCCTTTGGTATCACCACGGAACAGGTATGATCCCTGTATAGTAGCGCCAGCCGATGTACCGCCTATTACACCACCACGATCAAGCAATGCTTTAAATTCTTTTTGGGTAAGTGTGCCCAGGTAAGCGTCGGCAATTTTCCATTGACGGCCGCCTTCAAACCAAATACCTGTTGCCTGGCGTATTGGCTCTACAAATTTTTCGGTATTGGCTACTTTAGGATCGCGGGTATGTAGGGTGGTAACACTTTTAACACCCAATTCCTGCAGTTTTTTAATGGTCTTATCATTCTTTACAATGGTCGAATCATCGCCTGCCGTAGGTACGTAAATAATATTGGCATTGGCGCCACCGGCCAATTCAACAAAGCGGGCCCAAATTTCGGGACCAACATTACCGCCGCCAACAATAACCAATGAACCTTTTTCGGGCCCTATGGGATTTGCTGGATTCTGTGCGAATACATTTGCGGAGCCTAATACAAGCAGAGCTATAAATAAATTAATGATCTTTTTCATATCGTTATGGTTTAGTGATTAATATCCGGGGTTGGGTGTCAGATCAGGATCGGCCAGCAGTTCACTTGCCGGTATCGGGAATAAATATTTGGTTGCATCAGTAATACCTAATACAGCTGCCACACGGCCCGTACGTACCAGGTTAAACCAGCGGTCAGTTTCAAACGGAAACTCTACCCTTCTTTCGGCTTCAAGGGCCAGCAGTATATCACTTTGGGTTGAAGCGGTGGATGCTGCAACGCCAGAGCGGTCGCGCACGGCGTTCAGATCCTGCAATGCGCCGCTTAAATTATTCTGCTGTGCACGGGCTTCGGCCCTGATAAGATATACTTCGGCCACGCGAATAATATAAGCCGGATCGGTACCTATTGGGTTACGGTAATATAATTTACCATACCATAAATTTCCGGGGGGAGCTGTTTGTCCTATCAGCGCGCTTCTTCCCCCACCAACTGTAGGGTCATTGAGCAGGGATACCAGCGTACTTGATGGCGCCCACTCCCTCCTGCCGCCTAATGCAGGTGGCAGAAACCATACACTATGCCCGTTTTTGAACGAAGTACTATAAGCAATCTCAAATACCGACTCTGATGTAGCTACTGCATTATTAGCAAAAAAAGCACTGTACGGTTTAAGCAGGCTATAGTTAGCGTTATCGCTGATGATCTTGGTGGCATATTGCTCGGCCAGGTCCCATTGTTTATTGTACAGGTAAAACCTTGCCTTGAGCGCCCAAACTGTTTTTTGGGTAAACCGGTTACGGTTGGTGGTTGCTGGCAGCAGAGGCTCGGCAGCATTCAGGTCTTTTAAAACCTGGGCGTAGGTATCAGCCAGGCTGCTGCGTTTAATACCGGCATGGTCTGATGTAGTATGCGTCGGCGTCAATATCAGCTGTACGCCACCCCAGCCACGGGCCAAATCAAAATATGATAAAGCCCTTATGGCATAAGCTTCGCCCAAATACTGATTTTTAGTAGTAGTTGTCAATAAGGGGTCTGTTACTTTAGGAACTGACTCCAGGATGTAATTGGCCGATAAAATAGTTTTATAAATAGCACCCCATGCCGAGCTGATATACCTGTTAAAAGCCGTTGTTTTGTGGGCGGATATCTCCTGCGGAGCTGCTTGTGAGCCTGTCCAAACCACATCGCTGCCGTACAGGTATGATATAGCGGGAAAGTTTGAACCATAGTAATTATCGGTACCAAGAGTATTGTACAAACCGTTAACAGCAGTAGTGGCACTACCCGCGTTGGTAATAGCCAACGACTCATCAACCTGTTGTTGTGGCTGCACATCCAAAAACTTTTTGCAGGATGACAGGATGATAAAAAATGGAAGTATATATAGTAGTCTTTTCATGTCAGTTGATTAATTAAAAGGTGATGTTAGCGCCAACCTGCAGTGTACGTGGTATTGGAGGCGTACCCAAATCATAGCCTTGTACATTAGGATCGGCTGTTACGTTGATCTCCGGATCAGGTCCTTTATACCGGGTTAACAACCACAGGTTTGATCCGCTGAAGTAAATGCGTACCGACGCTGCTTTAATTTTTTCAGCAACCGTTTTTGGTAACGTATAACCCAGGTTAACGTTACTTAATCTTAAGAATGATCCATCCTCAATAAAGCGGCTAACAGGGCTTAGCGTATAATTTGATCCCAGTGCGGTTAAACGGGGCACATCGGTAATATCACCTGTTTTTTGCCAACGTTTTAACTGATAGGTATCCATGGCCCGGCGGTCGTCGCGGGTACCGCCACCTTCCAGAAAGTAAGCGTTGTTGTTGTAAACTTTGTTACCGGTTTCGAAATTGAAAAATATGCTCAGGTCAAAACCTTTGTAAGTAAAAGTGTTATTTAACCCTCCAAAAAACTTGGGCAAGCCGCTTCCATCAAACACCTTATCGGCAGCCGTTACGGTTGGCCCGCTGGTACCATCAGCATGCTGGTAAATAGCGTTACCGGTTTGTGGGTCAACATACAGCTGTTTGTACACATAAAATGAGTTCATGGAATAACCCTGCTGCATCCTGATAGCAGCATATGAAGCATCTATAGGTATTGGCAGTTTCTCAATTTTATTAGCGTTGTGTGATATGTTAAAGCTGGTTTGCCAGGTAAAATCTTTGCTTTTGATGTTGGTGCTGTTAATAGCCAGCTCAAAACCTTTATTGCTCATTTCGCCTGCATTTTTAGTGATCGAAGCAAAGCCGGAGCTTAGGGCCAATGGCAGGTTGAGGAGCAAGCCCGTAGTGTACTTGTCATACACGTTGAACTCCAGATTCAGGCGATTGTTAAAGAAACCGGCATCAACACCCAGATTTATTTGCCTGGTGCTTTCCCATTTCAAATCGGGATTGGCCAGCTGGTACGGCACGGTACCTGGATTATCCTGATAATTAGCGCCAGCTTGCCATAAACCACGTGACGCAAAATTGCTAATACCGTTCTGGTTACCGGTTAAACCAATGCTGCCCCTTATTTTAAGATTGCTCAGAAAATTTACATTCTTCAGGAAATCCTCTTCCTTAGCTTGCCAGGCCACACCCGCCGATGGAAAGTATCCCCAGCGGTGATCCTTACCGAATTTTGAAGAAGCATCGGCACGGAAATTACCTTCTATAAAATACTTACCCGCATAATTGTAAGTAACCCTTGAAAAAAATGAGGAAAGGTTATACTTATTCTCGGTAGATGAAGATGTGGTTGTGGCCGCCGAGGCTATCTGCTGAAAAGCATCATTAGGAAAATTGGTGCCCTGCGCAAAGGTCTGGGAGTTTACATTGCCTTGTAAGGTATTACCCACCAATGCGCTAAAGGAATGTTTGTTGGCAAAAACTTTGTTATAAGTAAGAGTTTGTTCATTTGTCCAGATAGAGTTGGTGCTGATGCTTGATGTGCCCAGGTTATGGTTGGCAGCGCCCAGGTTAGTTAAACTGTTCCAGTACTGGTATTCGTTATAGGTATTATAATCAACGCTCCAACTGGTACGGAATTTCAGATCAGGTGTAATATTGGCATCGGCGTAGATATTGCTGATCAGGCGGTTGCTTTTTGAATGCATATTGGTATTATTGATCAGTACATCCAGGTTGTCAAAACCAGCCCATTTAGCGGGGCTGCCATCGGCATTTACTTTGGGCAGATAGGTTGGTGTATGCAGTGCGGCTTGTAAAATACCACCCTGCGGACCGTCGCCCACGCGGGCATTGGTTCTGTAGGTTTGCGAAAGCAGGGTGCTGGTACCAATGCTGAACACATTGCTTATTTTTTGATCGAGGTTAAACTTGAAACTACCACGATTAAAATCGTTGGTTTTCAGATCAGCCTGCTGGCTGTTAAAGCCTCCGCCTACATAATATCTCGTTTTATCGTTACCGCCGGAAACAGAGGCGTCATAGTTCTGGATAAAACCGGTACGGAACACATCATGTAAACGATCATAAGTTGGTTGATCCTGAGGCAACCCACGAGGTGCCGGTAAACCCGTGGGGTTATCGGTTAATGCTCTGAACGGAAGATTTTTATAAGTAGCCGCGGCAGCCGTATTTCCTGTAGCTATAGCATCAGCTTCAGTATTGCTATATAATTCATTAACCAGTTCCGCATGTTCGGGTCCGGTAACCAGGTCCCATAATTTGGGGGCTTGGGCAAAACCAAAGTAGGTATTTAAACTCACTTTGGGGGCCGTATTATATTTACCGCGCTTGGTAGTGATCAGTACAACGCCATTAGCAGCACGTGCACCGTAAATAGCCGTAGCGTCGGCATCTTTTAAGATACTGATGCTTTCAATATCAGCCGGATTAATGTCAGATAAGGGATTATTAGCCTGCCCCTGCGTAGTGATCTTCTGTAACGACTGGCTGTTAACAAACACCCCGTCAATTACATACAAAGGGTCATTACCCGCATTAATAGATGTGCTACCGCGGATACGGAAAAACAATCCATCGCCGGGTATACCTGTACCGGCAGATACCTGTACGCCTGCAGCCTTACCCTGCAATTGCTGGTCAAAACTGGCTACCGGTTTATTACGCACTTCATCGGCATTAATAGTTGATACTGAACCGGTGAGCGACTTACGGCTTTGTGTACCATAACCTACCACCACCACATCATTTAATGCACGTACCGATTGCTTTAAAAGTATAGTAACAGGGCTACCATTAGCGGTAACTTCCTGTTTATCATACCCTATATAGGTAATTACCAACGTATAAGGAAATTTTTGGCCGGTAACAAATGAGAATTTACCATCCTTATCAGTTGCTACAGAGTGTGTAGTCCCTAAGATCAATACGGCCGCTCCGGGTAAAGGCTCCTGGGTAACAGCATCAAGTACAGTACCGTTAAGATGTGAGTTAATTGTTGGAGGTTGTTCTGTTTGCGCGCTTGATATTATAGGGATGGAGAAAAGTAAGAGCAGCGTTATAAGCTTTTTGTAAAATGATTTAGCATGGATATATATTTCCATATATTTAACAGGTTTTATTTAATAATTTATTGTTAGTAAAACTTGATGGAAGGTCAGTGAGTGATTGGCGTTACGTAGCTGATCTTTCCTGTAATTTGACCGGCGAGGCTTCCTTGCCGGTCTTTTTTTATAATATATTTATGATCTCATTCAGGGGAATTTTTTAAATAGTAATACCGTTAAAAGCCTGAGCTTCTTTAATTTTTGAAGTCAGCATAATTAAATGGTGGCTTGCATTATCTGGAAAACTAATATTTGAAAAAGTGATTTACAGACAACAACAGCACATCACAAATACTACAGGAGCATTTTCCATTGTCCTGCTATTTATATAGGCTGTCTGGCTGTTTGAGGAAGTTTTCATTACTTCATGTTTTTATTTTTGACGGGACAAACATAAAAATAATAATAAAGACTACAAACACTATAGACAATATATATTATTGTGTATAAAGTTTGTTACACTGTAGAGCTTTATCACCTCTATCCTGCTCCAACACGATGAAGGAAAATTATAATGGTAAAAATGTTTGACATTTACATGTTTAAACATGTAAAGTAATCATCTATTTTTACTTCATTAAATCAACAGCCACTACTTTTTTATTTTTTGAATTATGGAGATCGGAATTGACAGTTTTGCTGCAACGGGTAACCTTGAAAGCGCGTTGGATGCGCAGGGCAACATGCGGGCCATGGAGGATTTGCTGGCCAGAATTGAGTTTGCTGACCAGGTTGGCCTTGACGTGTTTGGTATTGGTGAGCATCACCGGAAAGAGTTTTTAGACTCAGCTACGGCAGTGATCCTTGCGGCGGCAGCGGCCCGCACAAAGCGTATCCGGCTGACCAGCGCGGTATCAGTGCTAAGCGCCGCCGATCCGGTAAGGTTGTTTCAAAATTTCGCGACGTTGGATATCATTTCCAAAGGACGTGCCGAAATGGTAGTTGGCCGTGGTTCTTCTGTTGAAGCCTTCCCGCTTTTTGGTTTTAACCTGCAGGAATATGATCCTTTATTTGAAGAGAAAATTAACCTGTTACTAAAGATCAGAGATAATGTAGTGGTGAACTGGTCGGGGCGTTTCAGAGCGCCATTGAGCAACCAGGCTATTTACCCCCGCCCTGTTCAGGAGAAAATACCGGTATGGCTGGGTGTGGGCGGCACACCAGCTTCCTTCGTGCGTGCAGGTTCAATGGGCCTGCCACTGATGGTAGCTATCATTGGAGGTGACACGGAGCGTTTTCGGCCATTGGTTGACCTATACCGGAGGGCAGGCCGTGATGCAGGTTTTGCCCCGGAGGATTTAAGAGTAGGCCTCCACTCACTGGGATACGTTGGTGAAACACCGGAAAATGCCGTGGAAGATTATTATCCTGGATATGCGGCAACTTTTACCAAGTTTGGGAGAGAGCGTGGCTGGCCGCCGGTTACCCGTGCAGGTTTCGACGCGCAGATTGGGCCTAAAGGCGCACTGCTTATCGGAACGCCTGAGGTGGTGGCCGAGAAGATCCTGCGCCATAGTGAAGCACTGGGCGGCATATCGAGGGTCACTTTTCAGATGGATAATGCAGGACTTTCGCACGAACAACTATTAAAATCAATCGAACTAATCGGACAAAAGGTTAAACCCCTGCTGAATTAACGCAAACGGTTCGCTGGTCGGTTCATGATGAAAGCACAAAGCAATAAATCGAAATTTGCCAAATAATACAATTCAATATTAACCCCTCCTATCCATATTAAAAACAAACCCGCTTTGTTTTCACAAAGCGGGTTTGAAAAAATTAAATGATCAGATCATCGGAAATTTATCTCCGAAAGTACAGGAAAATGATCAGACGGATATTTACCGTGATAGCTGTCAGTCAATATACCCCAGCGTTTTACTACAAAAGCTTCGGTAGTGAAAATATGATCAATGATCTCATTTCCCGGAACAGATCTTTTGAAACCATTGAATGAGGCGTTATTGGCATATGGACGCGCTGTTTTACTATAAGTATCAACCATTAGCCCCGAAGTAGCCACACGCTGATACCAGCTACTTTCGTGCGATCCATTAAAATCGCCGGTAAGTATCACAGGTTCTTTACCTGCAATGGTTTTGATCCTTTCCAAAATCAGCTTACTGCTTTCCTCACGGGCCACTTTTCCCTGATGGTCATAATGAGCGTTAAAAAAGTAAAACTTCTTTTTGGATTGTTTATCCTGCAGGTACACCCATGAGCATATACGGTTGCAGCAGATAGCATCCCAGCCCAGTGAGGGTTTCTCAGGTGTTTGTGAAAGCCAGAAATCACCTTTATTCAATAGTTTAAACCTGTCTTTTTTAAAAAAGATGGCCGAATGCTCGCCGGCATCTTTACCATCATCGCGGCCCAATCCGTAGCGCTCATATTGGGGCAGGGCAGCATTGATATCCTGCAGCTGGTTTAGTAAACCTTCCTGGGTGCCAAAAATGTCAAAATCATGAAATTGTATGAGGGAGGCCACGATAGGTGCACGGTTAACCCACATATTACCGGTATCGCGCGGATTGGCATAACGCAGGTTATAAGTACCCACAATAAGGTTTTGGGCCTGGGCATAAAAGGAAAGCATTATACCTAATGCCACCAGTATGATATGTTTTGTTTTCATTTTTTAATTGTTGCGCTTGTTATTATTTACCAACCTGGATTTTGTCCTAATTTAGGATTAAGTAATCTGTCGGTTTCCGGTATTGGATATAGGTAAAACTTATCATCCCATTTTTTGGGTACAGTGGTTAACCAGGTTAATTCACCAAATGTATTGTTAGCCAACCTTTGCGGGTTAGGTGTGCCACCACTTAAGGTTTCTGCCACGTTTACGTAAGTTACGCCTTTTATCGGATTAGCCGGCATTACTTTATAAAAGCAAACATCCAGCACGCCATCTTCATTCAGATCCATCGGTACATCAAGTGCGGGAACATAAAAACCATTCCACACCTGATCCATAAGCGGGCCGCGTTTCCAGCGTACTAAATCATAAAATCTAAATCCTTCAAATGCCAGTTCAATTCCGCGCTCTCTTCTGATCTCCAGAATAGCCGGATCAGAAATAGCCGGAAAATAATTGGTTTGTAAGTATGGGTCAATAGTCATCGGCTTTGATGATGTATTGCCTGTAATACCTGCCCGTCTGCGTATGGCACCAACAGTTTGGTTCCAATCGCCATCGGTAAGCGTAGCCAGTTCAGCTTTGGCTTCGGCGTAATTTAACAAAATTTCAGCATATCTGATAAGCGGTATGGAGTTGGTATTTTTTTTACCGCCATCTAATGACACATCATCCAGTGTCCATTTCATAGGCTGGTAACCGGTGTAGGTATATGAAAATACCGGCGGAGCAGCCTCTGGTGTACCGCCATTGATACGCTTGTAGTTGCCCATTCTGATGGTTTGTTGCAAACGCATATCGCGGCCTTTTACCTCCTGTGCAAATGGCATGGTTTGGTAACCTGCTTTGCTGGTAAACGGAGTTCCGTCAATATTCAAATAGGTATTTACAAAGGTACGGGTTAAACTTACCCTATCGCCATAAGTGGCACTTGTCCAATACCAGTTGGCATCGCTAAATATGCCCAGGGCCGGATCAATAACTGAAGCCAGAATTACCTCAGACACTACCGGAGCCTGTGTGGTAAACAGCTGCCGGTACGCTTTATCAGGGCCTCCTGCTGTGTTCAGGCTAAATCCACCTTCAGTCATTACCTTCTGAGCTGCGTCAACAGCCTGGGCAAGCAAAGCATTGGCGGAACCCTGCAATTTGTATTCATCGTGGTATTTTCTAAATGTACCTTCAAACAAACATACTCTTGATTTAAAGGCATAGGCAACATATTTGGTGATCAGGCTGCGCGTATTATCGTTGGTGGTAATATGCTGACAGGCGTAATCCAGATCCGCTATAACAGAGTCAATAACCAGTGTTCTTGAATCGCGGCCATTAAATAATGCCGGGTCATTTATAGACATGGGTTTGTTGATCCATGGCACATCACCAAAACGTTTTACCTTATCAAAGTAAAACCACGCTCTGAAAAAACGAGCCAGGCCTATATAATGCTGGCGTTGTACAAGGGGTATAGCAGGGTTGGTGCAATTTTGAATAAAGTAGTTAAAACTGCGTAAATCAGTCCAGTTCCATCCTGAACTTTGCCTGGCATCGAAAACTCCGGGCCTTAAAAAATCCGGGAAAGAGGTTCTCGCCGAAAAGTCGGCCATGGCATCGGCACGAAATACCGGTATAGTATCGGCATTAGGCAAAATGTTATAAAATGAGTTTGCGTATAGTTCAAGGCCATTAACGCTGCCAAAAACAGCACTGCCGGTAGCGGTACTCTGAGGTACCTGATCAAGTTTTTTACAACTTGCTATGATGCAACCTAACAGGCAAATACATAGATAAGTTTTGATTGATTTTATACGTTGAGTAAACATGTTTAATGATTTAAAATGTTCTAATTATTTATGGCAATTAAAAAGTGGCCGATACACCAATGGTTACACTTTTTAGTATGGGGTAATTGTTACCATTACCATTGGTTCCATCAGTTAGTACCCTGTCTGACCCGTTGATGCTTTCCGGATCAATATCTTTGGTGATCTTGTATAATGGCGACCATGTCCATAAATTCTCTCCGGAAACAAACACCCTGACATCGCCCAGTTTGATCTTGCGGATAAGGCTTAATGGCAGGTGGTAACCTAACTGGATATTTTTCATCCTTACATAAGCGGCATTTTGCAAATATTTAGTTTGGTTTTGTGCCAGCTCATTTGATCCGTTTTGGGCAGAGTAACCACGATAGCGTGGGAAATAAGCATTTGGATTGCTCTCTGACCAGATTTTATCCAACTGCGATACCGGAACTTTATTGTAAGGGCGGTTATACTGTCCCCAGAAATAATCAGCCTCAGGACCGGGGTACCAATCACGTTTACCTACCCCCTGGAAAAAGGCCGAGAAGAAGAAACTATTCCAGTCGGCATCCATACCAAAGCCAAAAGTATATCGTGGGGTAGTATTACCAATAACCTTTTTGTCACCGGGCTTATTAACGGTCTGATCGCCGTAATCAATTACACCGTCACCGTTCAAGTCTTTAAACTTAATATCACCGGGTAATAGCTCGCTGGCACCGGAAGCTTTAATCAGCGTTTGTTTGGGTGAGTTGGCTATATCCGCAGCCGAGGTAAAATAACCAGCGGTCTCAAAACCCCATATCTCGCCTAATTTTTGGCCCACATAGTAGTCGTTCAAATTTTTATTGGGATTATTATATTTGGTAATGGTAGCCTGATAATCTGCCAAAGTGGCCCTAAAACCATAGTTGAAAGGTTTAGCACCCAGGTCAAATTTATCACGCCAGGCAACGGTTACCTCCCAGCCTTTTGTTTTCAGATCTGCATAGTTACCCTTTGGAACACCTGTACCAAATACAGCAGGAAGGGTATTACCCACGGTAAACATATCTTTGGTTTTACGGATATAAGCATCACCCGTGATTGTTAAACGATCAGACAATAATCCCAGATCAATACCCAGGTTTTGAACATTAGAGGTTTCCCAGGTTAATCCATCGGGCAATACACCTGGCTGAGTAGTAGTTTGCGGACGCACGCCATTTAATACCCTGCCCGATTGTTTAATGCTGAATTGTTGTTGAAAGGCATAAGAATCGATGCTTCCGTTACCTAACGATCCGTAAGACCCTCTGATCTTTAAGTTGGATATGATATCTTTTGACATTGTCCAGAAAGGTTCATTGGTAACGCGCCAGCCTGCTGATACAGATGGGAAGAAAGCGTACCGCTGATTTGACGGAAACTTTGATGAACCATCATAACGCCCGTCAGCTTCTACCAGGTACCTGTCTTTATAAGAATAGTTTAACCGGTAAAAGCCGCCCATAACTGCCCATCTGTCCCAGCCACCACTGGTGGTGATAGATTGACCGAGCGCCAGGTTAATATCCGTAGCATCCGGAAAAATAAGCCCGTTACGTACAAGATCTAACTTTTTAAAGGTTGACTGTTCAAAATTAAAACCAGCTAAAGCTTTAAAATAATGATCCTTGCTCCATTTTGGTTCATATTCGCCGTAAACGTTGGTGGCGATGTATTGTGTACGCTGGTTCAGGTTCTCCAGATCATTATAGTTAGTACCCACATATTCTATTACACCAGGTTTACGACTGTAAGGAACAGGAACACGTTTGCGATCCTGGTTATTGTCCGTATTTTGGAATGTGAAATCACCTTTAACTCTGAAGGAATCATCAAAGAATGAGCTGTTAAAGCCCGCTGTATTGCGAAATACCCGGTTATCGAAATTGATACCGTTTTTACCATAAACAAAATCGCCCACGGTATAAGCGGCAGAGTAAGTTAAAGTACCATCGGGATTAAACATTGGCGCCACGGTATGGCCCTCATCTGCCAGGTTTCTCCATATACCACCGCCCTCGCCCACGTTAAGCGGGTTATGATATTTCATGTTTGAATAGTCAGCATTGTTATAAATACGCAGCCATGGGAACACCTGTAATGACCCTTTGGCTCTTAAATTATAAATGCTGTAATTGTCAGAGTTGTAACGAAACAAACCATCCTGCGCAAAGTAACGGCCAGTGATCAGGAAATCGGCTTTACCGCTGTTACCGGATATGGCCAGGTTATGCTCCCTGGAAGCGTTATGATCTTTATATAGTTCCTTATACCAGTCGGTATTAGCATAATAAACATATTCGCCAAGCCCGTTAACTTCTACCTTAGGCAAGCTCGGATCACCGTCCCTGCGCTTTAACTCTGCCAGATACTCGGGTGAGAACTTTACTGTTTTATTGATATTTTGCGGGGTCTGCGAATAGTTATTGGCCGCTGTCCATGCCTCATTAAACATTTTAGCAAAAGTGTACCCATTGGTTACCAGTTGTGGAACCGTAGTTGGACTTTTGAACGACTGGTTGAAAGAATAGGTGATGCTTGTTTTCTCTTTAGCCGGACTTTTGGTTGTGATCAATATAACACCAAAAGCTGCCCTTGCACCGTAAATAGCTGATGATGAAGCATCCTTTAATACGGATACGCTGGCTACGTCGCTCGGATTGATACGGCTTGGATCGCCCTCCACTCCGTCAATAAGCACCAGGGCATTACCTTTCTGACCGATAGAGGTTGTTCCGCGGATGTTAAAGCTTGGCGATTGTATGGGTTTACCATCCAAAGGCACCAGGTTAAGGTTGGGTATTACACCCTGTAAGCCCTGGGTAAGGTTAGGCAACGAACGGTTTTCCAGAACCTTTGAAGTAACCTGATCAACAGCGCCGGTAAGGTTTTCTTTTTTCTGTGTACCATAACCCACTACCACCACCTCATTTAAACTGCCTGATTCGGCAACCAATGTTATGTTTCCCAATGCGGTAGTTTCACCAGCTGTGATCTTAACACCGGGTACACGGTAGGTTTGGTACGAAATAAAGCTTACCAGCAACGTGTAAACACCAGGATCGGCATCTATTATAAAAGAGCCATCGGTGTTGGTTTGTATGGCTTTGTTCAGTTCATTTAACCTTACCGTTGCTCCTGGCAACGGCTCTCCTTTTTCATCAACAATCCGGCCAGATACCTTGCCATAAGCGGCTTTAACCGAGGCTGATTTTTTATAAAGTGTGATTGTGCCTTTTATCTCTTCCCTAAAAGCGATACCGGTGTTTTGTAATAAAGATCTTAAAACAACATCCAGACGCTCATTGGTAAAACTCCCTTCTTTTACCAGAAGTTTATGTAAACCCAACAAGTCGGGATCGTACGCGAATTCCACTTTACTTTGCTGTTCAATTTTCCTGACAGCATGCGTTAAAGTTTCATTTTTAAAGGCCACGCTAATGCGTGTTTCAAATACGCCACCAATGGTGTCGGCCATCAATTGCCCGATATTTGCCAAAAGCAGGCAGAAAACAATAATAGAAGTACGCGTAGCTTTATTCAAGCGGCGTGATATTTTTTTCATATTTTTGAATACTTAGTGAAATTTATACTGATAAACTAAGGCAACAGCTGCAAAGGGTCCAACTTGACACAGCTATTGTATGGAGGCCGGATCTGCTGCAGACCGGCTTTTTTATTGTTATTGTTTAGTAAATAGTTATTTCATTATTTTTCCTCCTTTTGTAAGTGTTTTGATGGATAGAACAGATGATCTTCATCGTTTCATCAAGAGTGTGGGTGGTATTAATATGTAAATTGTATTTGTAATGCGCTATGGCTTTATTTTGACCAATCAGGCGAACGTCATAAACGTTTTTGATAACCAACGCAAGCTCATCAAAAGAGGCTTGATTCAAAATGGACTGCCCCCCTGTCCAGGAGTGGGCTTGTAAAGCATCGGCTTTGTTAATCTGATATCTTCCGTTCTGGATAGCATAACTGATTTGCAGACTTGGAGTTATAATACCCAATACTTTAGCCGGTGTGCTTACCTGTACACGCCCGGTTGCAACAGTTACGGTAGCTTTATGCAGTGTTTTATAGGAGTTAATATTGAACGAGGTACCCAAAACGCGCGTATGAACCGATTTGGTGAATACAACAAAGGGCCGCTTTACATTTTTTTTAACGGTGAAAAAGGCCTCCCCTTCATCCAGGTATACATTTCTTTGCACCTGTTTTTGAAAATCTTCACTGATGCGGAGATGACTGTTTGCATTTATCCACACGGCAGAGCCATCGGGCAGCTCTATTTTTTTAACCTCACGTGTACCTGTATTTATGGTTAAATACTTCTCTTGCTTTTGAGCGTTTGGCTTAATTAAATACCGGTACACCCCTAAAAAAGTAGCAAGACAAAGCATAGCAGCGGTTGCATACCTAAAAGCGGACTGTAATTTTATAGGTTTTGGAGATTGTTTCCAGGTGTCTTTTACCTGATCAAAAATATCGTTCTTTAACCGCTGCTCTTCCGCTGCAGACAGATCGGGCTTTTTATTTTGCTCATCAAATGACTGGTACCATACATCAATTAACTGGCGTTCCGTTTCATTTGCTTCATGATTAAGATAACGATTGATCAGATTTTTGAGCTCAGAGGGTTTCACTATTTGTGTTATTTAACCCTATGTTGCACCAAACGGCAAATACTACTTCTATTTATAGTTAAGCTTTTGTAAACTAATTATTAAGTAAGTAAAGAAGCAGCGTAAAGCAGGCCATATGCCGGTCGGGGTATTCGGCCATTAATCTTTTTCTGAGCCGCTTAAGCGCTTCTGAAATATTATTGGAGACTGTCTGTTCGGCCAGGTTCAGATCGTTGGCAATTTCTTTTACCGAACGGTTATCACTTCTTCGTAAAAAGGATTGCTGCATATTTTGAGGCATTATTAGTACTTCATCCTCAATTACCTTTTCCAGATCATGGTAAGCAGCTAACTCATCCATAGAGACAAACAGATCGCGCATCCTATCAAGAGCCCTTTCCATTATTTTTTGCTTAATGCCTTCCGAGCGATAGTGATTCAGGACCTGAAGCTTGAGCGCACCGAATAAAAACTGTTCTAAATTCGTTCGAACATCAAGTGTTTCACGCCTCTTCCAAATATCAATAAGCAGGTTTTGTACCAGATCTTTCGCAGTATCTTCTTCTCCAACCCTACTGTAAGCAATCAAATAAAGCTCTTTCCAGTATTGCTCATATAACTGATTATAGGCGTATGGTTTGCCTTGTTTAAGTAATACAACCAGATTTTCATCGTTAACTAAGGCCCTACTTGAAAACATGCCCCAAAAATAGATTTTCAAAGTAAAGAAATAGTTAAGTTTAAAAAATGGAATACTTCCAAAGCCGATTGTGCTTCGACATGATCCAGGATATGGATAAATTTTGATTAATTTATTAATTCTAAATTTGTTTTGAAGATTCGCTATGCATCTTTGGTTTTACTGTCAAACATCGAAAATATCTTTAGTATAGCAGGAACTCCCGCGGTAATGATGGTCAGGTACTTAAATAACGTGGAGTATGTTTCCTTTTGTGATGTAAACAGAAAAACTAAAACTGCCGCTATGAGCAACAACAGCGGTGTTTTAAGCTTACTCCAGTTACCTGTATCTTTAATTTGTTCCTGAATTTGCATAGCCTCTGCATGGCCTATGGCTGTAAGGATAAAATTCCGGAACTCATGGTTAAAGATCTTCAATATGTTGTCTTCTCTTATGATTAATCCCTTACTGATTAATAAAGTGAGGTTATAATCATCGTAGGGGTTTACGAGGCCATCTTCTGCGAGGTCATAAAGCAGGAATTTTTCTTCTTTTGTTAAAGATTGCCACATGTACATATAAAAGTAATGCGACGTGATACCCAATTTAGCTGACAACGAATCACCATCAAATTTTCCGGATATCTTTTTTGCCTTGTTTTCCTTTGCCTTATTTTCCAGGGTAGTAAGTACCGGCTCCCGAAGCCTTTGCAGAAAATGACTGTTACGGGTTTCATATAATAGGATTCTCTTCCATTGAGGGGTATCCTTATCAAACGATATATCACAGTTTTTCAATCGTTCAATTGCTATGCTGAAATGGCCCAAAAGTACATGCCACCTTTCCAAATCGTGCTCGGGCTGCCTTTCGCCTTCGGGTTTATCATCTTCCTGCTGATTAAGTGAATCCAGAAAATTTACAGGGTGAACCGTAGAGATAACCAGGAGCTTGCATCTGTTTTTTTGTAACAGCGACTCAAGAAAATTTAGTTTTATGCTATTGCTCGCGGTGTTTTTAATATCATATTCAAAATGATTTACAATGATTAATTTATACTTTTCATTATCTATTTCCTCTATAATTTTCTTCCAACCGTTTTTTGCCTCATCAGTATCCCCATCGTTTGGAATCAGGATCATATCTGCAACAAAAAAGGTATTTAAATCAGGCTTGGCTTCATCATAAATAACCGGCTTTCCATCTTTACCGTTTATACCTGGTTTTTCAATCAGGGTTTTTACCTTTTTCAATTTACCTGAACCCGGAGACCCGATCAGGAATACTAACGAGTTAAGTTCATCTTTGGTAAGCAAGAGGGTATCGATTTCATCCCAGTAAGCCTCAGAGGTAAGGTTTAATGCAAATAGCTTCCTCAAAATATGGTGAAGCACATACCAAAACCCGCCAAGAAATCCTAAAAAGCCTATCCAATAAACCATTCCGTTAAACCAGTCTACCCTGTCCAATGGATTCGGGAGTCTATATTTGAGATGTTCAGATTCGACATGAAAGTATTTATTCTTTTGAACATGATAGTATGATATTCCACGGCCTGACCTAAACAAGCTGCTATATATCCACGAACTATCAACCGCGTTATGATCCAGTTCCTTGATTTCAGGTATAAGTTCGTCATTATCAATCATCAGTCGCTTAAATAGCGCACTGGTAATAACATCATCTGCATCACGGGGAGGTTTGGGATTTTCCTGCCGTAGCATTTCGGTTTTAACCCAAACGCTATCGGCATAAATTTTGTCGTACTTTAGGTTATCCAGGGTTAGATCAGTGTCCCTTTGTATGCTTTTCACAAATTCCGTATGCCTGTAGCGGGTTAGTAATTTTACCTCATATGTTGATGTGGCGATATAGAATGAAACTACCGGCAACCCGCTGGTGATAATCAGGCGTGTAAAAGTCATTAGTGAAAAGCTAACGCTAAAATCCCAGGAAGTAGCTTTTTTAATCCAGCCTTTGTTTTCTGCCAATTCATAAAACTTCTTAACCGCTGCCAATAGAACGATAAAAATAAGCTGGAAGATTAAAACAGGGGTGTAGGCCGTTAAGTGAGCGGCAAATACATTAAGTATAATAATAATGATCCGTAACCAGACTAAAGCATTTTCTTTAAGCTTCAATAAAACAGGCTCATCCTCTTCATAATATACCTTTTTACAAAGGTAGTTAAGAAAATAGATGATCATAGTAGCTGCGATCAACAAAATAAACACGTATTGCAAAAATGTAGTGTAATGGTATATACAGATCAGCAGAATAATCGCTACAATATTGCCCGCTACAGCAATATTATATTGTTTGTGAAAGCGTTGGTTTGGCCCTATCCAGGAGATATCGAAATAA
Organism: Mucilaginibacter lappiensis; assembly: GCF_050433765.1. Lineage (GTDB taxonomy): Bacteria > Bacteroidota > Bacteroidia > Sphingobacteriales > Sphingobacteriaceae > Mucilaginibacter > Mucilaginibacter lappiensis_A. Next base: position 1,419,994 of record NZ_JBNPWP010000001.1, read on the forward strand.
TGCTTATTATAGTAGATCTTTCTGTAAGACACTATAAATACAACCAGTAATTCTGCAGCAAGGATAAAAAAGAACCCAAAAAGCATAAAAAAGCTAAAACAAAAATTATTAATATCGCGAATGTTGGTATAAGCGCGATCTTCCAGGACAACCATATAATAAGGTAAGCCACTAATAGGGCTTACAATGGCATTATATTCCTTCCCCCCATACCTGGTTGTGAAAAAAATATCACTACGGGCTTCAATGGCAGCCCTGAGCGATCTATGCTCAGAAAATTCGCTGAGCAGGTTCTCATTCAGCTGTTTTGAAACATTAGAATGGTATAAAGTTAATCCTTGTTGATTAATGATTGCATAAAGAAATCCGGGCGGCATTATCGGATAGTTAAGGCATTTTAAGTTAAATGCTATAGCTATATAAGGATTGACTTTATTAAACGACGACCTTTTTGATAAAACGGTAGTAAAAGAACCGGAAGTCCAGGAAATGACCTGTTCCAGAGAGAATTTTTTTTGGACTGAATCTTTTAAATAAAAGGATTTATTATCTCTTAAATTAAGGTAATAAGCCCTGTTAGAAAAATCTCCGGAAGGCGGAGGGTCGGTAGTTGGCGACCAGCTGTATACTCCTATCCCATTTTTATCTAATTGAAAAATCTGGTTTACACTTATGTTTTTGGTAAGTTCCTTCAACTGTTCCGAATAGCGGTCCTTTACTTCTTTTGAGTTTTGGTTAACCGGAGCCATTCCATTAATAACATTATCGACACAATCCAGTATTTGATAAGTATTTGTCAGCTCCGAATAAAATGCCTTTTTTATTTTATTGGATAACGCTTTAGTAGATTTTTCTGTAGCTGCAACTCCCGGCTGCCAGCTGGCATTGTAGGAAAAAAAAGCGAAAAAAAGTATGGACATCAACAACATCGACACAGCAAATGAAAATAAGCCATCGGCCCAGGTAAGCCTGTCTTTGTTTCCTATCTGGTATAGCTTTATCCATGGAAGGGCAAGTATGCCTGCAATAGCGATCATTAGCAAAAAAAGCACCGCACGTTCGGGGAGTTTATTTTTCTCGGCATCATATCTTTCTTTAGTTAACAAGCCAGCTATAGTAATCGCAGTGGTGGTATTTAAGTTAAGTTGCTGAGTAAAAAGCTTGTAGGCCGTACCACTTATCGTGACATCTTTAATTTGCCATTTTGCAAGTCCGTTTTTTTCATTTTTTAATGAATCGGTAATGATAGCTGTTATACCGCTTGGGAAAGTTTGATGAATGACCCTTTTATCGTTAAAAATTATGTACTCGTTAAATACATCTTTTGAAAGCAGGGGTACTATAAATTGTTTCAGTGTATAAGTAATATTAACACGTGTTTTCCCTTTTGTTAAGCGTACAATGAGTTGCGTATTGTTAAATTCAACTGAAGAGGTGTCAATAGCTTTACTGGTAATTGTAGCCAGTTTACTTGTGGGCGGGGTATCTATACTGATTATAAAATTTTGCGTGGGATAGTCTGTGATGTATTTCCTGACAGAAACACTGTCATAATCGCTGGCATTTTTGGTATAAGCATCAACGAGCGTTTTTAACAAAGCCAATGAATTATCTATTTTTCGCGATATATTATTTTCAATATTTTGAAGGCCCCTGAATTGCTTTTCTTCTAATTCGCGCTGACGGTCAGGAATGTATTTTAAAAAATAAACAGATCCTATCGCGAGTAGAAACAGTACAGTGACCAACACTACTCCCTGATTACGGCTAAATGAAAAAAGTTTGCTGAACATATTGAAATATCAAATAATGTATCATTGTGAAAGGAAATGTAGAAAGTTATCGGTTGCCCCAAAAAGCATATACATTTTAAAACCAATTTTTAGCCGCTTCTAAAACCCACACGTCAGGTGTTTGCATTTTTATCAGAAAGAATAATTGACAACCTGCCCTGTCAACTTAAAATACAGATTAAGAACATATTATCCCTTCTCAATCATTATCCATACATCTTCCTGCACTTGTTTGGCCTTGATCATTGCGGTTAGCTGCGCTACTTTTTCGGCACAATTCCATATACTGGTTTGCATATCTCCTTCTGCACCAATCAAAATGCAACCTTCTGAATCTTTATTGGTATTGCCACCATGTATGCGAATGCCTTCAAAACAATCAACATCCAGCAGTAAGGCGAGTTCTTTTTTAAAATGATTGCTGTAGTTAACTATGACTTTATACTTGCCATAGTTTATAGCGGTTTCGTTCTGAACCTTGGCCGAGCAGCCATCTGTCAGATCCCGAACAACATCCTCACAGGTAAAAGCATAAAAGTCATCATCAACATACAACTTGCCAAGGGTAGTAGTGTCGGTAAAGACAGAACGGGTTACTTTTAATTCCATGATTAGTTAATTTAGGTTTAATAATCTGCACTACTTGTTTAATGCTATAAACCAGATAATATAAAACCCAAGTGCCTTTATAATTAATCATAAGTCCTGGCAAACGGAGTTAAAAGCAAAGAATTTTATTGCTCATTTATAACTTAAACGAATACAATATAAAGAGAATAATTATAAAATAAAATACTGAATTTCAAAATGTTACAAAATTGTTAATTTATCCAAAGCGTTAGCGGTGCGGAGACAAAAGGAGGTTGGCGAGAAGTTCAATCATATGTCAGGTAAATTAAGTATAACGCATTCAATCTCCCCGACCCAAAATGAAGAGGGATGATCGTTTGATCATCCCTCTTTCTTCATCAAAGCGTTAGCGGTGCGGAGACAAAAGGAGGTTGGCGAGAAGTTCAATCATATGTCAGGTAAATTAAGTATAACGCATTCAATCTCCCCGACCC
>NZ_JBNPWP010000002.1:0-1116808 GCF_050433765.1 Mucilaginibacter lappiensis
CCAAGGTATTGGTGGAAAAAGACCTATTGATATGATCACCTTAAACAACACAAAATAAACCTGCTACCTTGTCATCGAATTACTAAACCCTTACAATTGCGAGGTACGAAGCAATCTCTATGCTGTACAGAGCAAACAGAAAAGCTTAGAACTTGCATGATCGATCTGCATGGTGAGATTGCTTCGTCGTTCCTCCTCGCAATGACATGTTTTTGAGTTACAACAAATCCTTCAAATGTTTGTAATTAGCCTTTACAGTATCCAGCACTTCGTTCATGTGGCCGTTAAGCATAAGCTTGGTCATGGATACGGCCATGCCTTTTACCTGTTCAAACTCAATTTTGGGCGGCATGGCCAGTGCGTTGGGATCGGTGAATATGTTCACTAATGCAGGGCCGTCAAAAGCCAGTGCATCGGTAATGGCTTGCTTAACCTGATCTGGCCGGTTAGCGGTAATCCCTTTCATGCCCATAGCCTGTGCAACCAGGGCAAAATCAGGGTTGTACATATCGGTTTGCCAATCAGGCAGGCCCGCTACTTCCATTTCTAACTTTACCATACCTAAGGAGCGGTTGTTGAAAACGATGACCTTAACCGGCAGCTTGTACTGTACAATGGTGGCCAGGTCGCCCAATAACATGGATAGGCCGCCATCGCCGCAAAGCGCTATCACCTGCTGACCGGGGCGGGCCAAAGCCGCGCCAATAGCCTGGGGCATGGCGTTGGCCATTGAGCCATGGTTAAATGAACCTATCATTTTACGTTTACCCGTGGCATTAATATAGCGCGAACCCCACACGCATGACATCCCCGTATCAACCGTAAATATGGCATCATTGCTTGCCTGCTTATCCAATATGCTGGCTACAAATTCAGGATGTATTTTATCCTTTTCGCCGCTGTCATCAACGTAGGTTTGCATTTTATCTTTTACATCGGCATAAACTTTTAGCTGCGCTTGTAAAAAGCTATCATCCTGTTTTTGGGCAATTAAGGGGAGCAGCGTCGTAAGTGTATCCTTTATAGTTCCGCACAAACCTACATCTACTTTAGCCCGGCGACCAATGCGCTCGGGTTTGGTATCTACCTGCACAATTTTGCAATCGGTAGGCATAAAAGGAGTGTAAGGGAAATCGGTACCCAAAAGTATCAGCAGGTCGCTCTCGTGCATACTATGGTAGGCCGATGGTAAACCTAATAGTCCGGTCATGCCCACCTCATTCGGGTTATCATACTGGATATCCATTTTAGCCCTGAAAGAATAGGACACGGTGGCGTGTAACCTTTGCGATAACTCCACCACCTCATCATGCGCATCGGCAGCGCCTATGCCGCAAAAAATGGTTATTTTATGGTATTGGTCTATCAAGCCAGCCAGCTGTTGCAGATCAGCATCTGATGGCCTGATCACTGGTGCCGGGTTATAGTTTTGGGTTGAAGTATTGATTTCAACGGCATCCATGCTGGTAACATCACCGGGCAAACCAATTACGGATACCCCTTTTTTGTGCAGGGCACTTTGAATGCCCGCCTGCAGCATACGTGGCAGCTGTTTTGGGGTGGTGGCTATTTGATTATAATAACTGCAATCATCAAACAATTTAATGGTATTGGTTTCCTGGAAATATTGGGAACCAAATTCAAAGCTCGCTATGGTAGATGCAATGGCAATAACCGGTGCACCTGAACGATGAGCATCATACAGACCGTTTATTAAATGTACGTGGCCCGGGCCGCTGCTGCCTGCGCAACAGGCAAGTCCGTTAAGCTGTGCTTCGGCGCCGGCGGCATAAGCGCCAGCCTCCTCGTGCCTTACATGTACCCATTGTATACTGCCTTCGCGCCTTACGGCATCATTTACTTCGTTAAGGCTATCGCCGGTTACGGCGTATATTCTTTTTATGCCGGCATTCGCCAGCATCTCAACCAGTTGGTCTGCAACATTCTTTGCCATTTTATTTTGATTATATAAATCAAACTCCGTAAGGCGGCAAGAGTTTTTGAAATTGTAAATTGTTATATAAATATTACGTGTGTAAAGGCAAGTTTATACACGTGTAAAAAAGTGTATAAAAATGTAAAATATCTATACACATCAGTTACAAATAAGCTGCAAAACCATTTGAGCATTAAATTGATGTGATTATAAAAGTTAATTTTATTTGCACTAATCACACTTATAGAACCGGTATTAAATAAAGCGAATAAAAGTTTTGAGCATATAAGTGTGCCAATAATAAATCACAGTTGTAATAAACAATTACTATGCTTTTTAACTCGCTTAGCTTTGCCATTTTTTTGCCCATAGTTTTTATTTTGTACTGGTTTGTTGCCAATAAAAACTTAAAGTATCAAAACTTTTTACTGCTTTGCGCAAGCTATTATTTTTATGCCTGCTGGGACTGGCGCTTTCTGTTCTTGCTCATCTTCTCAACATTGTTAGATTATTTTACAGGACTTAAAATGTCTGAAACCGAAAATCGGAACAAAAGGCGGTTTTGGTTTTGGCTTAGTGTTTCGGTAAATATTGGTTTCCTGGGGGTGTTTAAATATTACAACTTCTTTGCCGAATCTTTTGCCGATGCGGCCCTGAATTTTGGGATGCATGTAAGCCCCTGGACCTTAAAAGTTATATTACCCGTTGGTATTTCCTTTTATACCTTTCACGGCCTGTCATATGTTATTGATATTTATAAGAATAAGATAAAAGCCGAAAGAAATTTTATTGATTATTCTTTTTTCGTTAGCTTTTTTCCGCTTTTGGTGGCTGGGCCTATTGAGCGGGCAACCCATCTTTTACCTCAAATAAAAAAAGAAAGAACCTTTGACTATTTAAAAGCGGCAGATGGCTTACGACAAATATTGTGGGGCTTTTTTAAGAAAGCAGTAATTGCTGATCAATGTTCTGTTTACGCAAATATGATCTTTGCCAATTCAGACCATTATCCCGGCAGTACACTTGTACTGGGCGCCCTTTTCTTCACTTTTCAAATTTATTGTGATTTCTCGGGTTACTCAGACATGGCCCTGGGTATTGCCAGGCTTTTTGGGATTGAGCTGTTGCGGAATTTTGCCTTCCCTTATTTTTCAAGGGATATAGCTGAGTTTTGGCGGCGCTGGCATATTTCACTCTCCAGCTGGTTTCGTGATTATTTGTATATACCACTGGGGGGTAGTAAGGGCGGAACCTGGATGAAGATAAGGAATACAATAATTATTTTTTTAGTAAGCGGTTTTTGGCATGGCGCCAACTGGACGTTTATTGTATGGGGGCTTTTGAATGCCTTATTTATTATGCCCTCCATCATTTTTAATACCAACAGGAACAATCTTGAAATTGTGGCAAAAGGAAAAAGCCTGCCAACAATAAAAGAGTTTTTTCAAATGGTGCTAACCTTTTCATTGGTTGTTTTTGCCTGGATATTTTTCAGGGCAAATAATTTAACACATGCTATAAGCTATATAAAAACGATATTTTCCAAATCAACGTTTTCCGTTCCTCAAATGGATGTTAGTGGATTTGAAATATTGAACACCATATTACTCATTATAGGTTTTTTAATAATTGAATGGAACGGGCGCGAAAACCAATACGCTATTGCAACATTAGGAATATTTAAAAAAAGAAGTTACCGGCTGGCATTTTATTTTACTTTAATCCTAACCATATATTTATTTATGGGCAGGGAGCAACAGTTCATTTATTTTCAATTTTAAGATCATGGAGAAGTTTTTAAAAAGAACAATTTGGTTTATAGTAATGGCTGTTTGTTTGCTTGTTTCGGTAATATATATACCTAATTACCTGGTTGATAAAGAATCTAAGTTTTACATTCAACGGAGTAGTAAAATTGTATTGTTTGGGCATTCGCACCCTGAATGTGCTTTTAATGATTCTTTAATTTCCAATTTTAAAAACCTGTCCCATTCATCAGAGCCTTATTTTTATACCTATCAGAAAATAAAAAAGGTTTTATCGCAAAATCCGCAAATAGAAACAGTTTTAATAGAGTATTCAAATAATCAGATAGATGAGAAAATGAATGATTGGACATGGGGATATAAATACATGTCGAATATGTTTCCGCAATATGTTTCATTTATGGATAAATCAGACATAGATCTGTTAATAGAAAACAACCCCAAAGATTTTATGAATTGTATGTCTATTTCAACCCGTAAAAATTTAATACGGCTTTTTACCTGGAACTATAATTTTTCTGACGGCTTGGGCGGGTATTTGCGTATTGATAAACTTCGTAACGCAACCAACGATGCTGCAAAGGAGGCTGTAAGTAATAACATAGGCAATAATAGTACAAACATATCAAGTGTTAATATCGACTATCTACAAAAAATAATCACGTACTGTCATGCTCAACATAAAAAAGTTTTCCTGGTCAGGAGCCCCCTGCATAAAAATTATGAATACTTAAAAAATGAAAAAGATTTTACAAGAATAAGGAACGAGAAATTTTCAGATATTGATTTTTTAGATTTTAATAAATTTCCCTTAAATGATGATGATTTTGCAGACTATGGACACCTGAATTATAAGGGCGCTACCAAGTTTTCTAAGTGGTTCAATACTATGGTAAATTCAGGATTACTACTGAATAAAAATAAACAAGCTTTAATTGATAAAAGCTTAAGTGGTTCAATAAGTATGTAATTTAAGGAGGATTTGCAAAGGATATATGTGATAACTAAAAAGGCAAACTTGAACAAAGCTTGCCTTTTTTTATGTATCCATATATTGAGAAGCCGTGAACGGCTGTTAACTTCTGGTATTGATTAAAAACTTACCTAAGCAACTCTTGAATCAATACATTTATATATGATAGAATTTACAGTAACCTTAAAAGATCATCTGTAAATGATGGTTAAAATTTGAAAGGTTCCCCAGTAAAGCTGAAGTAGCCTGCCTTTTAATAAGTTTAAGTCTGTTTTTTTCATGACCATTATTCTTTATTGACAATACAAAGATACCTCGGGTAAGCAGGCGCATCAATCTCAATAAATCGGTTTTAACAACCAATTTTTCCGATAAGCATGTATTACCGTCAGGCAACGGTCATAACGGGAATTTTAGGAAAGAAAAACGGCGTGTTTTTTATTGGAGCAGCTTAAACTCTGAAGGATTGTAGCCAGCAAAACGTTTAAAAAAACGACTGAAATGTGAGCTGTTATCAAAGTTAAGTCGCTCGGCAATTTCTTTAATACTGAGGCCCGATGATGACAAAAGATATTGGGCCTCCAGGTACATGCGGTTGTGGATAACATGCAGGGCATTTTGCCCGGTTTCGCCCTTCACTATTTCGGTTAAATATTTTGCAGATATAAATAATTCATCGGCATATTCCTGTACGGTTTTAAGCGTTAAAAACTGCTCTTCAACCAGTTTTTTAAATTTGTATACCAGCTGGTATTGTTTACTCAAATGGCGGGTGGAGTTGAGCAAGCAGCTTTCGCAGGCCCGGTTCATTTCGTACAACAGGTCTGTTATCAAAAGCCTTAAAATTTGCAAATGGAAAGCGCCCTGCTCCCTGCTTTCGTCGCTTATTTTTTCGTACAGCGCTTTTAATGATGCTACTCCTTTTTTAGGGAGCCCATAAATGGGCGGATAATCGGGGTTTACCTCCAGCAGGTTATCTACAATGTTTTCTTTCAGGAAATTATTAGTTAAAAACTCTTTTTTAAACAGTACCTGGTACAGGAGCAGATCATCAGAAGCATCCTCAAAAGAAGTAATAAAAGCAGGGGATACCAGGTGGATAGAGTTTGGGTAAACCTCAAACACAAAATGACCTATTGTTTTTTTACAAGTACCGTTAAGGCATAAAATAACTGAATAATAATCTGTTTTAACAGGTAAACCATGCTGTACACCGTGCTCATTACTTAATACAGCAAAATCATCCTGGTTCCATGCATCGCTGATAATGCCAAAATCAGGTTTGCTGGTATTTACCGGGGGGAGGTGCTTTTTAAGCGTAGAAGGGATATCTAAAACAGCTATTTTATTACTCATAAATGCCCGCAAGTTAATTGGGTATAATTCAAATATAAGGTAAAATTATTTTTGCGATTGATCAGTCCGTCAGCTGCCGCTCGGCTTTTAGCTTTTTTTGAACGTCATGTTTATAATTGCGGCCAATGGGGAGCTCATGGCCAGACACCTCAACCGTTTGGGAGTAAAAGGAATCAATTTTAGCCAATGCCACCATGAACGACCGGTGGATCCTTACAAACTTGTTTTCGGGGAGCATTTCTTCCAGGATACTGATCTTTTGCCGGGTGATATATACCTGATCTTTTACCACCACTTTTACATAATCGCGCAGGCTCTCTATCCATAAAATGTCATTTACATTTACCTTGGTGGTTTTACGGTCTACTTTAAGATAAATGAAAGTTTCATGGTCGCTTACCGGTGCTTCATGCGTAATAATATTCCTGGTTTTATTTTCGGTTAGCTGGTAAATTTTATCAACAGCACGCAAAAAACGTTCAAACGAAATTGGCTTTAACAAATAATCAACCGCGTTCAACTCAAAACCTTCCAGTGCGTACTCGCTATAAGCGGTGGTGAAAATTACTTTAGGCGGGTTTTTAAGGCTCCTCAACAGATCGGTTCCTTTAATGCCCGGCATTTTTATATCCAGGAACATGAGGTCAACCTGTTTTTGCTGCAATAGTTGAAAAGCCTGTATGGCATCCGCGCATTTACCAACCAGTTCCATCTGATTAAATTGCGACAGGTACTTTTCAAGCACCTCCATGGCATGGGGCTCATCATCAACTATCAATACGCGCATTTTCATGTATTTGCTTTTGTTTTGAGAGCTGTTTAACCATGTTAAGGTCCATATCAAGCACAATGAGAAAGGTTTCGTCCTCGTTCATTATTTTGAGTTTGGAGGTGGCGGGATAAAGCAGGTCAAGCCGTTTCATTACATTTTTTAAACCAATGTGGCCCCTGCCTGCCAACTGATCTTCATCAGGTTGACGTTCAGGATTATTATTGGCCACCTTTAATTTAAAATGATTGCCGGTAATGCTTACATCAATATTGATCCAAACCTGGCCTGTTTTTTCGCTGGTGCCGTGTTTAAAGGCATTTTCAATAAAGGGTAGTATGAGTAGTGGCGCTATCAGTTTATTTTTAAGATCGCCTGTAATGGTGAAATTAATATCAATGCGATCTTCATAACGCAATTTTTCAAGTTTTACATATTGCTGCATCATGAATATTTCTTTTTCAAGCAGCACTTCATTGGCATTGCACTCGTAAAGCATATACCGCAAAATATCTGACAAACCAAGGATGAGATGTGGTGATTTTGGCGATTGATTTAAGCTTAAGGCATACAAATTATTCAGGGTATTAAATAAAAAGTGCGGGTGCACCTGTGCTTTTAAAGCGCTTAATTCGGCCTCTAAAGCGGCCTGTTTACGCTCATACCACATTTTAAACAGCTTAATGGCCAACACAAAACCAATAATGAGGTTTACGCCTTTCAGTGCGTTTACCAGGCTTTGGGTATCGAATAGTTTTATTAAAAATGGCTGTTGATTATATTTAATATAATCTATATCGGTAATAGGCATTACCCTGATCAGGTATGGATTTACAAAAAGCAAACCTACAGCCCTTGTTGTGAATAGCGAAACAATAACCAGTACCAGCAACCACACAGCGAATTTTAAATACTGCTTAACAAACAGGTACCGTGGAATTACCCAATAGGCAATGGCATAATAGTAAGCAATTTGAACCGGCATAAAAAACAGGTTGTTTCTGAGGGATACCCAAAAATTAGTTTGTATGGAGTACAAACCTGCTATGATAAAATATACGGCTATCCAAAACAATACATGCTGGTAAACCCGCGGTATTTTTATGTTTCTTAGCCGGCTATCAATAACATCATTCATATAGCTAATTTACTCTATAGCAGCCTAAAGAACTATAATATTTTATGAAAAGCGACAAACTGCATATTTTCATCGACAGACAGCAAGAAAACATTTGTTAAGGGTAATTATTTTTGATAAATGTTGATAGGGGTGCATTTGTTGCTGTTTGTACTGTATTAATTGCCGAGTATCATCAATGCTTTTTAATGGTGTACAGCCTGTTTAATTTTAGTTTATAAATTAAAAAAACAGGGTTATGAAAACAATAATGATAACAGCATTGATTCTGATAAGCGCAATTTGCGGTCAGGCTCAAAACAAAGTGCCAGCCAGTCATGGCTTTTGGGTGGTGGAGAGTAATATCAATAAACCAAAGGTACAAACAGTGCGGTTTTACAGTGACGACTCAAAATTGCTTTATGAGGAAACGGTAAACACTAAACTAAATTTAAAGCGTGAAAAAGTACAGCTGGCTTTAAACCAGATATCGAACAAACTGTACGAGAATAAGCAATATATGGAGAGTAAAAAGCTAATAGCCCTTGCCTTCAATTTAAAACGCTAACGATCTTTTTTAATTATACTTTTGAACAGGGGTTGGCGCGAGGTCAGCCCTGTTCTATTTATACCTGTTCCTGCTCTACCCAGTTACCATCTTCTTTGATAATACCTATCAGCTCATCAAGCGCGTTGGCCGAGCTTATATTTTTCTTAACGGCTTCTTTACCACGATAAAGCGTAATTTTATCAGTACCTGAACCTACATAGCCATAATCAGCGTCGGCCATTTCGCCGGGGCCATTTACAATACAGCCCATAATGCCAATTTTTAAACCTTTAAGGTGACTGGTACGACTGCGGATCATTTGGGTAGTAACCATCAGATCAAACAAGGTACGGCCACAGCTTGGGCACGATATATATTCTGTTTTGGAGATCCTGGAACGGGTGGCCTGCAAAATACCAAAGGCGGTTGAGGTGATCACATTGGCAGGCAGCTCAGGTGCATCAATCCAGATCCCGTCGCCAAAGCCATCAACCAACAAAGCGCCAAGATCGGTAGCGGCGTACAGTTGTAAGTTCTGAGTCTTAAGTTCTAAGTCTTCAGTCAATCGTTCGTTTTGACTTTTGACTTTCGACTTTTGGCTTTCAAACTCATCACTCAAAACTCCAAACTCATAACTTCTTTTCACTATCACCGGTACTTCCAGTCCAAGCTCTTCCAGTTTAAAGAAGAAACCGCGCTGATCGGCCATGCCGTGTAACGCTGTGGTTTCCAGCACAAATACCAGTGAGTTATCAAAAGGCAGTGAGCCAAATTCATCCGAATCAATATCGGCAGGGGATATCCTAACCAGGTTTAATGCTGATGAGTGGTTGCCTGCTTCCAAATACTCCCGTAATGAAAACACCGGATGGCAATTAGTTTTATCAGGCAGTTTTTGCCAGGTTGTATAGTTATAAAGTTGTTTTAAGTTACTTGGAAATACAAACGATGGCAGCTCATCGGCCAGATAAACAAAATCAACCGATTGCTCGGCCATGTTGTATTTATCAAGCAAAGGCGAATACAGGTAGCCCGCATCGTTTAAAATAGAGGCGTCCTTTAAATTCTTTTTCGATAGATCAAGCACAACCCGCGGAACCATGTGCCCGCCAATAAAAGCGTTAGCCTCATAGGTATGGCGTTTTTTATATTCGTATGGACTGTGGGAAGCTGAAGGCTGAAGGCCGAAAGCCGAAAGCTCTTTTTCTTCGGCTTTTTGCTTTTCGCTTTCTGCTTTTCGCTCCACATATCGCTTCACCAGTTCAATTGCAACAGGGGCTTCGGCTTCAGGTTCTTCGGTGAGGGAAACGCGGACAGTATCGCCCAGGCCATCTTCCAGCAGCGTACCTATGCCGACAGCCGACTTGATGCGGCCATCTTCGCCATCGCCGGCTTCGGTTACGCCCAGGTGCAGCGGATAGTTCATGCCCTCGGCAACCATGGTTTCTACCAATAAGCGGTAAGCCTGCACCATCACCTGCGGATTGCTCGATTTCATGGAGATCACGAGGTTATAATAGTTCAGCGTTTCGCACATCCGCATAAACTCCATTGCCGATTCCACCATACCCTGCGGGGTATCGCCGTAACGGCTCATGATACGGTCGCTTAGCGAACCGTGATTAGTGCCAATGCGCATGGCGGTACCATACTCTTTACAAATATTAACAAGGGGAGCAAATTTTTGATATATGCGATCCAGCTCGCCCTGGTATTCCAGGTCGGTATAGTCAATCTGGTCAAATTTCTTTTTATCGGCATAGTTACCGGGATTTACACGTACTTTTTCAACTATACGCGCGGCAACCTCGGCTGCGTTTGGGGTAAAATGTATATCGGCAACCAATGGCACGTTATATCCCCGCTGGCGAAGCTGTTTCTTGATCTCGGCCAGGTTTTTAGCTTCCTTGATGCTGGGGGCAGTGATGCGTACATACTCGCAGCCGGCATCAACCATACGGATAGACTGCTCAACAGTACCAATGGTATCCATGGTATCGGTAGTGGTCATACTTTGTATGCGGATAGGGTTATTGCCACCCATAGGTACATCACCGATGTTAACCTCGCGTGTAACAAAACGCGAATATTCGGTTAGCGAATTGCAATAACGGCCTTGCAGTAATTTAACAGCATCAGTATTCATGCAGCGGATAATTAATAAGATGCAAATTTAAGAATTATGTTGGTCATTAATTAGCTATTGTATAAAGCATAAATTAATATGACATTAACGATTGATGCCGTATAATATATTATTTTAGCAATCCAAATCCTTATCAGTCATCATGAAAAATAGCTTACTGCTTGTCTTTATATTCAGCATATTTATTTCCTGTAAAAGTAATACTAAGCCACCTATCAAAGATTCGATAGTGGTGACTCAATCTATTAATCAAACTCAGGAGGTCATTAAAAAATTTAAACCAATAATACAGGGCGTTTGGGTTAAGAGCGATTATGTGGATAAGGTGATTAAAACCAAATCGCCGGCTACTGCTGCAGATGAAGCTACCGGGATGACTACTATGTATATTAACACCGATAAAATAACAGGCGATAGTATTTTAGTAGGAGCAGGCTGGAACAATCATGAAGGGGGTGAACTCACACTTAAATTCAAAGCAGGTAAGGGGAAATCTACAATATTATTTGGTGGAGGGGAACTGGGCTACTCCATAAAAAATGGCGATACTGTTTTAACTACTTACTGGCCGGATGAAAAGAAAAGCAATAAGATTATTGTAACTAATTACCGCAGGGTTTTAATTAAACAAGCCGAAGATATGGGCTATGGTATTCAATATATAATCAATAAACAATTGATATCTGGGAAATACAATATGAAAGATTCTATTGGTAATAATTCGATAGTTAAGTTTTATAATGATGGTAAAGTATCAGGTTTTTTAAATTTTAAAACTTTCTATATTAATACTGATTTCGTAGCCGGGCCACAAAATAATCTTGATCAGTTAATCTTTGATGTTCAAACTAAAGTTCAAAAGGATTTCCTTTTTAAACTACAATCAGACACATTAAATATTTATGAAGTGAATGTAAGCGCAGATTCTTTACGATTAGAGCGGGGAAAACTTAAATACAGCCTGATCAGGCAAAAATAACTCCCCCTAAAACAACCTGTCCTTGATTATCAGCGTACCCGCCATCATATCATGCAAACATTGCTGCTTTTTGTTGAAGAACGCGAACAGGTAACCAATAAAAAATGTGCCAACAGAAAATATTTTGCACAGGTTGCGGCTAATAGCCTTGCCTGTGCTGATGCGGTTGCCCTGCATATCCACCACTTTGATCTTTAACATCTGCTTGCCATAGGTGGCCTGTTTGGCCGAACTTTCCATTACTATATGGTAAATGATCTTGGCAAAGGGTATAATACCCAAAATGGTAAAGGATGCTATCATACGTGTCTCCTTATCCTGAATAAACATTATCACTACAATAAACGCGATGATGATAAATACACCCAAAAGTATAAACCAGTCAAGTACCGAAGCCAGCAGCCGCTGATCAAAACTACCAAAATATTGCATTAATAGCGCGGGTTTGGTAAAGCCCAATAGCTCCCTTAATTCGGCAATTTCCTGAGCCTCTTTGTAATCGTCCATTTCGGGGGTTTTTACAAAATCGCCGGGTTTTATATGGAAGCCTTTTAATTCTTCAATACTAAAAGGCCCTTCGGGTTTACCTTCAATTACTAATATGTAGGTTTGAGCCATTAGTTGAATTACTTTTGAGTTGGAATGGTTAAAGGTGGAAAAGTTACACTAAAATATATAATAAACGCACCATTAGCGTAACCAAGCAATCACTTTTACCTCCTTGTCATCCTGAGCATAGCGAAGGATCTATTCATGAATATGTCAATCGGCGATCAGATGCTTCGCTACGCTCAGCATGACAAAGCTTTTTATTACAAATACGGTTTCCACCAGTTGGAGTTATATTCACCTGTAACCTCAGTCGGTTTTCCCGGCTCGGGTACAAACAGATCAATGTTTTTATCTTTTGCCAGAGTTGTTAAACGTTCAATAGGCTCATACCAGGCGTGTGGTGCCAGGTTAAAGGTGCCGTAATGAATGGGCATCATCAGTTTTCCCTTTAAGGCCAGATGCGCGTTTGAAGCATGATCAGGGCCCATGTGAATATCTGGCCAGTATTTGCCATAAGCACCAACTTCCAGCATAGTGAGGTCAAACGGACCAAACGCTTCGCCAATGTCTGCAAAGCTTGGCGACCAGCCCGAATCGGCACCAAAATAAATATTATGTTTTGGCCCTTTCATTACAAATGACGACCATAATGTTTCGTTCCGGTTAACCACACCACGACCCGAAAAATGCCTCGCCGGTGCTGCAGTAATCACCATGTCATTGCCGATCATTATACTATCGCCCCAATCCATTTCGGTAATATAGTTTTCAATAATGCCCCATTTGCGCAAGTATTGGCCAACACCGATGGAACAATAAAAAGGGATGGTTGAACCGGCGAAATATTTAATGGTGTCTTTGTCAAAATGGTCATAATGATCATGCGAAATGATCACTGCATCAAGCGGTGGCAGCTCGCTCAACAAAAGCGGTGGTTCAAAAAAGCGTTTTGGACCCATGAATTTAGAGAACGAAGCACGGTCGCCCCAAACAGGGTCGGTGAGTATGCGTTTGCCATCAACCTCGATTAATATGCTGGAATGCCCTATCCAGGTAATGCGCAGACCACTTGCCGGCGGGGTTTGGTAAACAGTAGTATCAGTTTTAAAAGGGCCTATTGTTTTCTTAGGATTATTTTCGGTTTTGTTATTCATGTACTCCCGCAAAATGGGGACTATCTTACCAAAGCCTGCTTCATCAGTGGGTATTACGTTTAAATATTTTTTTCCTTTTTTGCGCGATCCGTCTAAACTCATATAAACAATTATAGTACTATATATTTATTTATTAAGAGACAGCAACCATTAAAAAGTTACGATGAATATAATGAACCGGTTTTATTGACGCAAAAATGATATTGCCCTATCGCAAAACTCCACTAACGAAGCCGGCAGGGTATCACTTGCATAAGGGTGCGAGCCTCCAAATGTATGGTCGCCGCCGGGAAGTACAAAAAATTCGGCATTGGGTTGTGCTGTATACAGCTCCTGCGCATGTGCCAGGGGAACAGTTTGGTCCGCTTCACCATGCATCAGCAGCCAGGGTTGGGTTATGTCAGCTGCCTTTGTCGCAATATCCAGGCGTAAAGGATGTTTGTCCAGGTCATCCAACAGGGTTGATTTGACCGGCATCTGCTGTCCGGTGCGCGAATTATGCATATAAATTATACCCTGCAGCCGCCATTGTATTTCGCTCTGTTTGGGCCAAAGGTTACGGAAACCGGATATGGACGCCATGGTAACCAGCTTTTTGATCCTGTTGTCTTCGGCAGTTTTAATAATGCTGATACCGCCGCCCATGCTGTGGCCAATTAAAAATACCCCATCGGCCACCGCCATGCCCGATCCGCTGCCGGCAAAATCAATAATGGTATCCAGATCTTCCAGCTCTATCGAGAAAGTGTTATCGCTGAAAGCGGTAAGGTCGGCAAAATCAACAGGATTATCTGGCGTGGTACCGTTATGCGAAAAATTGAACTTTAAATACTTAAAACCATTGCGGGCGAAATAATTGGCCACCAGGTTATGCGTGCCCCAGTCTTTAAATCCTTTAAAACCGTGTGCAAAAATTACCAGCGGCGCGTTTTTAAGGGCATCATCATAAGTTACATCTATTAGCATTGGCCGGCCTTTGGCGCCGGGTAGGGTATAATTGTCTTTACGGATCATGGCCGAAAATTACAATTTTTTGGTATTAAAGCGATATGATATTGATCGCTACCGTAAAGAGTTCCCATACAGTAGCGATACACAATCTAACATTAATCCTTATTCGCAAACAACCGCCTGAACGGGTTCCGGCTCATTTATTTCATTAGTGAGTTCTTTTCTTGCCTCTTGTTTTTCGCTAATGGTGATAAAGCTTAGGCCAAGTGCCAGTAATAACAGGGGTACGGTCATCCAGATCACTTCATGAATGCCGTAATGGGCAATAACAAAGCCACCCAGCAAGCTGCCCACGGTAATGCCCGCGTTAAAAAAGGATGGCAGCAAACTGTTTACAAAATCAAGCGCTTTACCCTGTATGCCATCAATAACATGGAGGTTGGCTACCAAAAAACCACCTGTATGTATAAAACCCCAAACCGAAAGAATGGTTACCATTGGTATAAACAATCCCCCGAATTTGTACGCCAGTAAATGCATGATTACCAGTGCCAGTAAAAACAAACGACTTGTTACCGGTATATTTTTACTTAAAGCGATACCTGTAAGCCAGTTGCCCACTATGCCTGTACCACCAAAAACCAGCAGCATGATACTTATCTGCACGCCGTTCATGTGCGAAACTTTATCTAAATATTCGGCCAGGTAACCGTAGGTGGCAAACATGCCAGCCAACACAATGGTTGACGTTAAAAGTCTGACCCATAATTGTGCACTGCCCAATATTTTTACCTGGCTTTTGGTGCTTGCCTGTTCATCGTCGGCCGGCATAGTTGGTACAAAAAGGGCCAGTGCTGCAAAGGCCAGTAAATTTATAAAAGCCGAGAGGACAAATGATGCCCGCCAGTTAAACAGATCGGCCATATAAGTGGTTAAAGGCACACCTAATACAGTAGCCACACTCAGGCCTGCCATGACTATGGCAATGGCTTTAGGTGCATCTTTTGGTCCGGCTTGTTTTGACGCGGCCGTCATAGATACCGCCCAGAATACGGGATGTAAAAACGCGGGCAAAATACGGGCTATCATCAGTACGGTGAAGTTAGGGGCCACCGCAGATAGCAGGTTAGAGATCACAAATATGCCCAGTACAAGACACATGATTGTTTTGCGGTTCATTTTTGCTGTGAGCATATTGGTAAAGGGACCTGCCAGGGCTACGGTTAAAGCAAACCCGCTAAGCAGCCATCCTGCTGTATCAATAGAAATATGAAATTCCTTTACCAACGCAGGCAGTATCCCGATAACGCCAAATTCGGTGGTGATTATCCCAAAAGCACCCAGGGCCATGATATAGATAGATTTTTTCATGAATTTTATATTTAAATATTTGAATGTTTCTATAAATTAGAGCAAAACAAGCCAGTTTTTCTCCCTCAAAAAGTCTAATCTTTCAGTTCGTTCAAACAAGCGATATACTCGTTTAGTACTTGTTGGTTCAATACATACTTGAGGTTGCGGCCTTCTTTTTGGGGCAACAGTAACTCGGCATCTACCAACTGTTTTAAATGATGCGAAACAGAGGGCTGCGTAAGATCGAGCAGGTCATTTACCTCTGCGCAATAAAGACAATCTTTCTTTTTTTTAAACTCCTGTAAAATAGCTATCCGGCTGGTGTCGCTCAGCGCCCTGGATATTTTTTCTATTTTTTTGTTGTCCATCATTTCCGGTTGATCATGATTTATGATCATTTACAGGTGCAAAGATATATAATGGTATTAATATATAGAAATATTTCGATATATTAATTTATTTAGCGCATTACGATAGTGATAGATCTTTTTTATGACATCATACCTTTTTCCCATTAAAGGTAATATTATACAGATCAGTCCTGCGGTCTTTTAGGTTTTGTACGCTGCCGTACTCATGCAGTTCTTCCAGGGTCGACAGGTCAACATCGGCAATCACAATCATTTCGGTATTGGGTGTGGCTTCAGATTGTATGCCATTGGTAGGGAAACCAAAGTCTGACGGCGTAAATACTGCCGATTGCGCATAGGAGATCCCCATATTGTTTACATTAGGCAAATTACCTACACAGCCTGCAATGGCCACAAAACATTCATTCTCCACCGCGCGGGCCTGGGCGCAAAACTTAACCCGGTTATACCCATTTTGAGTATCGGTTAAAAAAGGGACAAACAAGATCTGCATGTCCTGACTGGCCAGTATACGAGATAATTCCGGAAACTCCACATCGTAACAGATCAGGATGCCTATTTTACCGGCATCAGTTTCAAATACCTTTACCTCGTCGCCACCGCGCATACCCCATGAGCTTATCTCGGCCGGGGTTGGGTGTATCTTATAAACCTCCTCCATACTGCCATTGCGCCTAAACAGGTAGGATACATTATATAACGATTCCTCAAAAATAGTGGGCATGCTGCCTGCTATAATGTTTACGTTGTAGGATACCGCAAGTTTTGAAAACTCCTCAATAATGGGTTGGGTATACTTAGCCAGCTCGCGCATGGCCTTTGCCGAATCCATATGGTTATAATCGGCCATAAGCGGTGTGTTGAACAGCTCGGGGAACAAAATAAAATCGGCCTGGTAATCGCTCACGGCGTCAACAAAATATTCGGCATGTTTCATTAGCTCGCTAATGTTGCTGTATGCACGCATTTGCCATTGCACCAAACCTATACGTACCACGGTTTTTTGATTAATGGCTGTACTGATCTCCTCATAATATACATTGTTCCACTCAATCAGTGTAGCAAAACCTTTGGAACGGCTGTCTTCGGGCAGGTAATTACGCAATATTTTACGCACATGGAAATCATTAGCCAACTGAAACGACAGGGTAGGGTCATAGATCTCCTTATATTTTACCTTATCAATGTATTGGCGGGGGGTAAGGTCGTTCTGGTATTTCTGATAATTGGGTATGCGGCCACCGGCTATGATGCTTTTGAGGTTTAGCTTTTCGCACAGGGCTTTACGGGCTTCGTAAAGGCGGCGTGCCAAACGCAGGCCCCGGTAATTAGGGTGTATAAAAACATCAATACCGTATAAAACATCGCCTTTTTCGGTATGCGTTTTAAAGGTACTGTCGCCGGTTATTTGTTTGTAGGTATGGTTGTCGCCAAATTTCTGATAGTCGACAATAATAGATAAGGCACAACCTACTACTATATCATTAACGGTAATACAGATCTGTCCTTCGGGAAAAATCCGGATAAGCCTTTTAATGGAATTGGCGTCCCAATAATCCTCGTCCATATCCATATAGGCCGATTTCATTGATTTTTTTAATTCCTGGTAATCCTGTACTTCCAGGTTACGCATTTCAACACTTTGCAGATCCATATTTTTATTTGTGTCTGTTTTGATTATCTAATATAAGGTTTCCTATGCCACCAGTCCCAAATAATGAGCTTGATTGTACAGTCGGGTAGGGCGATTAATGCGGGATGATGTGATAGTTGATGCCAGGTTTTTAAAATGATTAATTTCTGCAAATGTGCATTCGATTATTAGTGCAGCAAGACCTGTGTTTTTTTTAAAACGCATTGCTTAATATACATAATTTTGCTATATATTGTTTTAAGCACTTTAAATGTGGTTTTATGGTCATTTCACCTAATTTATAACCATTCTAAATACTCCTGTTTGACAAAGTGTTGACATTGCAACGCTTTTATAGTGATATTTTTGTTCGGTCAAATTTAAAACTGCTTTGAAGTATTTAAAGGTTATTGCTTTTACACACAAACAGATTGAACTGAAGGAATTAGGTAGATTGGTGATTTGCCAGGAAAATCTGACAGAAAAACTTCAACAAGTTAAAACTCAATTTGGGATACCAGAGATATTTTATCTGGCTACGTGCAACCGTGTTGAATTTGTTATGACAACCCCACAGGTTGTTGATAAGGATTTTGCAAAACGGTTTATCGAAGCTTTTAATACCGAGCTGTGTCATGATTCGCTGAGCACATTTATGGATAGTGCTTCTATCTATGAAGATCAGGAAGCTATGGTTCACCTGTTACGTACTTCATGCTCGCTGGAAAGTTTGATAGTTGGCGAAAAGGAGATCCTGGCTCAACTGCGCAAGGCTTATGAGCACTGCAAAGAGGCCGGCCTTACCGGTGATGGTTTACGCATGGTGATGAATTGTGTTGTTAAAACAGCCAAAGAGGTTTATACCCACACCAATATTTCAAAAAATCCTATTTCGGTGGTGTCATTAGCTTACCGCAAGCTTAAAGATCTTAACCTTTGTTCAAATGCCCGTGTATTAATTATTGGTGCAGGCGAAACCAATCGCAATATTTCCAAATACCTTCAAAAACATAAGTTTTCAAATTTCTCGGTTTTTAACCGCACGGTTTCAAAAGCCCAGCAACTTGCTGTTGACCTTAATGGCGCAGCTTTTGATCTGGAAGCTTTAAAAACATACAATAAAGGTTTTGATGTGATCATTACCTGTACATCGGCAGTTGAACCTATCATTACTACCGAAATATATAAATCGCTGCTTAACGGCGAAACCACCCGCAAAACCATTGTGGACCTGGCTATACCTAATGATACCGCTCCCGAAGTATTGGAACTGTTCCCGGTTAATTTTATCGAAGTGCACTCATTAAATGAGGTTGCCAAACGTAACCTACAGGAGCGTTATCAGGAATTGGTACATGCCGAAACCATAATTGAGCAAAATATAGCTGAGTTTTTAACCCAGTTAAAACAACGCCGTATTGAAGTGGCCATGCGTCAGGTACCCGAAAAAATCAAGGAGATCCGCAACACCGCCATCAATTCTGTTTTTGCCGATGAAGTTCAGGGCATGGACGAGCAATCGCGCGAGATCCTGGAAAAGGTGATCAATTACATGGAGAAAAAATATATCAGTGTGCCCATGATCATGGCTAAAGATATATTGATCAACGAAAATTGATAAATTTTTGAGCTATTGTTCCTTCAATATGTCATTGCGAGCGTAGCGTGGCAATCTCATCAGAAAAGTAGCAGATTATGCATGTCGGAAACCCGCTCTTGGCCGCGGGAGGGCCAGTTACTTTTGTCGCCACAAAAGTAACCAAAAAGGCTTTCAGCAGAAATGCTTCTTTGTGCACATGGCCTTCGTCCTGCAAATCAGTCAGAACCACGGGCTGCTTAATTTTGCCTCCACTTTCGTTCGCTCATAGCCATCGCTTCAGGCAAAATTGCTAATGCCCTTGCAGCCACACAGGCCACCATGTTCTGTCTGATTTCATCCGAAGCTTATCTGCTGACGGGAAAAAGAATTATCTTCTACGGGCGTCATTGTGAGGAGCGAAGCGATCTTCTATGCTTTACAGAGTAAATAGGCCTCCATATTCTGACTATTTCGCCCGAAGCTTATCTGCTGACGGGAAAGAAATATTCCACATGCTACTGCAAATGTTTTCGCTGCCACTTGGGTGTGTTGTAATTGCTTAATGTTTATGTCGGCATTAGCCAGAGCCATCCACACTTATTTAAAAAGTCGGATTTATTATTTAATGTCGAACTATTTATTTAGATTAGTTTATGAACCTTTCACGAAGTATTCCTTGCTCTAATAATAATATAAGAAAGAGTTTTTTGTTAGTGATTGCCCTTTTAGTTATAGGCCTGCCAGCATGTAAAAAAGACCAGCCGGGTAGGGCTGTTTCTATCGTTGGAAAATGGAATTTGAAAGACTACCGTCGACAACAAACAGAAAATGGTAAATTTACAGATGAGGTAATTGTTCCTGGCCTTGATGAATATTTAAAACTTGAGGCCAATTTTACCGGCACGAAGCCTTATTACTCATCACTGAGGCCAATGATTGATTCTTTTAAATATGCTATAGCAAACAATAAGTTAGTGCTCACCTATACAAACATTCCCGGAACAACTGATGTTTTTGAAATTACAGAACAAACCGCTACCAGTTTAAAGCTACACCGTGAATTTAACCTGATGACACCGCCAGATAAAACCGTATGGGATTATAATTATGTAAAGTAATTGCTAATACCCCTGCAATCGCACAAGGCCAGCATATTCTGCTGCACGAAAAACAATAAAAGAAATCATGGTAATCCTTTAATCTCATAAATCCCGGTTCAGACAACCACGTTAGGGATAGAAGCGGATACCGGCCCGCGCCTAAGGCCTTGTACCGTATGAGCGAATAGCCTGGCCCGCAGGGAAACGTTCACATTAGTATATTTACCTGACTTACCTATCTGCTATCTACCCAACCATCTGCTAATCACCACACAACCCTCCCAAAAACCACATATAACAGTCATTTTGTTGCAATTTGGATTAATTCGTTAAATTCTTGTACCTTATCATCCCTATAAAAAATTAAATTTGCAAAGTAAAAAATCATTCTTTTGGACAGAACACTGATAATAGGAACAAGAGGTAGTGAATTGGCACTATGGCAGGCTAATTTTGTAAAAGACAGCCTTGCAGCAATTAATGTAACTGCCGAACTAAAGATCATAAAAACCCAGGGCGACCGTATACTGAACCTAAGCTTTGATAAGTTAGAGGGTAAGGGCTTTTTTACAAAGGAATTAGAAGAAGAATTATTGGCTGGTACCATTGATATCGCGGTTCACTCGCACAAGGACCTGCCAACTGAAAACCCTCCGGGACTCATTATCGCAGCAGTTTCAGAAAGGGAAGATCCCGCTGAACTGTTGTTGATCTTGAAAGATTGTGTGGATGTGCACCAAAAGCTTTCGGTAAAATACGGGGCTATTGTAGGTACATCATCGAACAGGCGCAAAGCGCAATTGCTGGCCCACCGCCCCGACCTGGAAATAGAAGACCTGCGCGGTAATGTGCCAACCCGCATAGGCAAACTGCGCGATGAAAAATATGATGCCATTATGCTGGCCAAAGCTGGCATAACTCGTTTAGGTTTGGACCTGAGCGAATTTCATGTGGAGGAAATTACTCCTGTAGAGCTGATACCTGCGCCGGCGCAAGGTGCGCTGGCTATCCAGATTCGCGAAAATAACCAGGAGGTTTTTGAGGTACTGCAAACACTGCATCATCCGGACGTAGCCGAAGAGCTGGCTGTTGAAAGAACAGTGCTTAAACTCTTTGGTGGCGGTTGCCACCTGCCGCTGGGCTGTTACTGCCGCCGTGATGAGGGTATGTTCCAGGTGTTTACTTCCAAAGCTGAAACCGGCGAGGATTTTCCTGACAGGCTGTTTTTAGAATCGGCAACAACCGAGGGCCTGGCCGAAAAGATAGTAGCAAAATTTGCTAAGGGCCGTAAGTTCCCCTCAAAGGTATTTATATCGCGCGAGCTGTCTGATCAGAGTTATTTCCGTAAGGCGCTGGAACATCACGGTATTGATGTAGAGGCCCGTTCACTGATCCGTACCGTGCCGGTAATTAACAAGCTCGACTCGTATATATTAAAAAATATTGACTGGGTATTTTTTTCCAGCAAAAACGCGGTGGAATATTTTTTCCAGCTGAACCCGCTATTTCCTAAAAAGGTGAAATTTGGCGTAATGGGCAGCGGGTCAGAAGAAATGCTGCGTCGCAAAGGTTATTTTACCAATTATGTAGGCGAAGGAACCGATACTGCCGAAGTTGCCGAAGAGTTTGCTAAGCTGGCCAATGGAAAGATCATCTTGTTCCCAGGTGCCGAAAGTCCGATGAGGAGCATACAGCAAGGGTTATCGGCCGATACTAAGATCATTGATCTGCCGGTATACGAAACCGTGCTGGAAGAAGATGTAGAGGCCAGCGGTGCCGATGTGATGGTGTTTACCAGCCCATCTAACGTGGAGGCTTACTTTGCTGATAACCTGCTTGACCCTTACCAAAAGGTAGTGGCCATAGGGAAATCAACAGGCAAAAAATTTGATGAAATGGGTGTAAAATATACCCTGCCTTTTTCGCCCGACGAAGTTGGGCTGTCTGAGGCTGTGTTTGGACTTTAAGCCCCCTAACCCCCTAAAGGGGGAACGATTGGCGGCTTTAATATTAATAAGAAATTTAAAAACTCCCCTTTTAGGGGGTTAGGGGGCTTATGTTACAAAGACCACGTAGAAACCGGAAAAGTGAAGTGATACGCCAAATGGTGCAGGAAACCCACGTTAGCGCTGCTAACCTGATATTCCCGCTGTTTATAGTTGATGGTACGTTTCAAAAAACAGAAGTCGCATCGATGCCGGGCATTTATCGTTATTCTATTGATAACTTGCTGCGCGAGGTAGAAAGCTGTTTAAAGCTCGGTTTAAATTCGTTTGATCTGTTCCCCAATATTGAGGAATCGTTAAAAGACCCGTTAGCTACCGAAAGTCACCGCGAGGAAAGTTTATACCTGCGGGCCATTCGCGAGGTAAAAAAGAATTTCCCCGAAGCTTGTGTAGTTACCGATGTAGCGATGGACCCTTACAGCAGCGATGGTCATGACGGCATTGTTAAAAACGGCGAGATACTGAATGATGAAACGCTGGAAGTATTAGGTAAAATGGCCCTGGCCCATGCTCAATGCGGTGCGGATATCATTGCCCCGTCTGACATGATGGATGGCCGTGTAGGATATATTCGTAATGTGCTGGACGAAAACGGATTTACAAACGTTTCTATCATGTCGTACTCGGCTAAGTATGCCAGCGCGTTTTACGGGCCGTTCAGGGATGCCTTAAATTCGGCACCCAAATTTGGCGATAAAAAAACCTACCAGATGAACCCGGCCAATCAGCGCGAAGCATTGATAGAAGCCAATCTTGACGAATTGGAAGGCGCCGACTTTTTAATGGTAAAACCGGCATTGCCATATCTGGATGTGATAAAATTAATAAAAGATAATACCGAGCTACCAGTAGCGGCCTATAACGTAAGCGGCGAATATGCCATGGTTAAAGCCGCCATACAACGCGGCTGGCTTAATGAGCAACGCGCCATTACCGAAGTGCTTACCAGCATCAGGAGGGCCGGCGCGACAGCCATATTAACCTATCATGCCAAGGAAGTACTGGAGAATAAATGGATATAAGAAGCTAAAAGCAGAAGGCTCAAAGCCAAAAGCTTTTACTGAACGATAAATAAATCAAGCTTTAAGCTTTTTGCTTTGGGCTTTATGCTTAAAAAAGAATGTTAGATTCAATAAAAAAGATGTTTTCGGGCGAGGCTAATGAGCCGGTGAGTACAACAGGAAAGCCTGACATTAGTAGGGAAAAATCTGCCGAGTTATATGCCAAGGCAAAAACGTATTTCCCGGGTGGGGTAAACTCACCGGTGAGGGCGTTTAAATCTGTTTATGGCACACCCCTGTTTATACAAAAAGGCGATGGCAGCCATATCTGGGATGCTGATGGTAATGAGTTTGTTGATTTTTGCTGCTCATGGGGACCGCTTATTTTAGGTCATAATAATGCTAAGGTAAAAGAGAAAGTTATCGAGGTGATGCAAAACGGCATGTCGTTCGGTGCACCAACCGCTCTGGAGAATGAACTGGCCGAACTGATCCTGAAGAACAATAAATTTATTGAAAAACTGCGTTTTGTAAGCTCCGGTACCGAGGCGGTAATGTCGGCCATTAGGTTGGCAAGGGGCTATACCAAACGCGATAAAATATTAAAGTTTGAAGGCTGCTACCACGGTCACGTAGATGCCCTGCTGGTTAAAGCTGGCTCAGGCCTGGTAACCTTTGGCGAAACTTCATCAGCAGGAGTGCCCAAAGCCTTTGCCGACGAAACCATTGTTGTATCTTTAAATGACAAAGAAGCTTTAACCAAAGCGTTTGAAGAGTTTAACGATCAGATAGCTGCCATTATTATTGAGCCGGTACCGGCCAATAACGGTTTGCTGCTGCAGGAAAAAGAATACCTGCAATTTTTACGTGATATATGTACCCAAAATGGTACCCTGCTTATATTTGATGAGGTGATATCTGGTTTCAGGATAGGTTTTGAAGGTGCATCAGGCTATTACAATATTAAGCCGGATATTATAACCTATGGCAAAATCATAGGTGGTGGTATGCCTGTTGGCGCTTACGGGGCATCGGCGGCTATCATGAGCAATATATCGCCTGATGGCGCGGTTTACCAGGCGGGTACTTTATCGGGCAATCCGGTAGCAATGGCCGCGGGTATAGCGCAGCTAAGCGAATTGCTAAGGATGGGTTTTTACCGCGACCTGAATAATAAAACAGAAGAGTTCAGAGATGCAGTACAGCGTTTTGCTACAGCCCGAAACTATAAGTTTAAGGTGTTTGGTATTGGGTCTATATTCTGGTTTGCTTTTACAGATAAAGAGTATATTCGTAAAGCCGAAGATATTGATGCATCCAGCATGGAAAAATTTAAAAAGTTCCACCGCGAATTAATAAACCGGGGCATTTACCTGGGGCCATCAGGCTATGAGGTTGGCTTTATATCATCGGCCCATACCAAAATAGACCTGGAGAAAGCAAAACGTGCTATCTTTGATAGTCTTGACCTGGTATTTAACGGTAAATAACTGAAACTGATAAAGAAAATGAAAAAGCCATTTGTTATTTTTTATGCGCTGATCATATATGCCGTTTCCGAATTGGTTTGGTGGGGCTATATGCTCATGAAATTACAGCCGGAACGCATTGGGATGATCCTGGGCGAAGGCTCCATGTTTGTGTTGATATTTGTTGTGGGGGCCTTTAGCCTACATAAATCTATAAACAAGGAACGTAAATTGCAGGAGCAGAAAAAGAATTTCCTGCTTTCGGTAACGCATGAGTTAAAATCGCCGTTGGCATCCATCAAAATATTGCTGCAAACCATTCAAAAACGCAACCTGACCAAGGAACAGATCCTTGATTTTATTGATAAGTCATTGAATGATGTGGAGCGTTTGGATGATATGGTGGAGAATATGCTGCTGGCATCAAAAATTGATAACCGGTCATATACTTTCCCTAAGGCCAGCTTTAACCTTTCGGTATTGGTTGATAGTATTGTTAACCGTCTGCAGATCACCAAATGCGATTGCAACCAGCAGATCATCGATGCCGAAATTGAACCAAAGATCGAGATCACCGGTGATAAATTTGCTTTAACATCGGTAGTTACCAACCTTATTGAAAATGCGGTAAAATATTCAAGCCCGTGCTCGGCAGTAGGTGTTAAACTGTTTTCGAAAGACGACAAGGTTTACCTGGAAGTGGCCGATCATGGTATTGGTATAGCCGATAATGAAAAAACACGTATTTTCGACAAATTTTACCGTGTAGGCAGTGAGGATACCCGTAATACAAAGGGTACCGGGCTGGGCCTTTATATTGTAAAAGAAGTGCTTGATAAACACAAAGCCAGTATCAGGGTTAGGGATAACCGCCCTGCAGGCAGTGTTTTTGAAGTTGTTTTTGGATTAACCTAAATTAAAAGTAATATGCCAAACAAAAAAAGAATATTATTAGCCGAAGACGAAGAACATTTGTTGGAAGCCATTAAACTTAACCTGGAGCTGGAGGGTTATAAGGTTTCGACAGCTAAGAATGGTAAAAAGGCTTTACAGTTATTTAAGGAAGAGCGTTTTAACCTGGTGATATTAGATGTGATGATGCCTGAGATTGATGGCTTTGTTGTTGCTGAAACCATCAGGCTTGAAAATACCGAAGTGCCTATTATGTTTTTAACTGCTAAAAACACCAATGAGGACAAAATTTCGGGTCTAAAAAAAGGTGCCGATGATTATCTAACCAAACCCTTTAACCTTGAAGAGCTAATTTTAAGGGTGAATAACCTAATAAAACGCAGTCTGAAAGGCGAAGACCTGAAAGAGTTTAACAGCTATAAAATTGGTGAGAAAACCATTCACTTCAACTCATTTGAGCTGGTGAATGAGGATGAGTCAATTACCCCGCTCACCAAAAAAGAAACCATGCTGCTTAAGCTGCTTATTGAACGCAGAAATGATGCCGTATCGCGCGAGCAGATCCTGGAAACGGTTTGGAATTATGATGTATATCCTTCAACCCGTACTATTGATAACTTTATCCTAACTTTCCGTAAATATTTTGAACCAGATCCTAAAAACCCGGTTTATTTTCACTCCATCCGTGGTGTAGGTTATAAATTTACCGATAATCAGCATTAATGTTCAGTAATAGGGTACGCATATTTATCGCATTTGTTTTCCTGTTGTCGTTAGGCTTGCTGTTATACCTGCATATTTATGAACTGGCGGCAGTAGCTGTAATGATGATCATGCTGCTCATATGGGATTACTTTAAACAAGGTACACTTATTGTAGCGGCCAAGTATTTTCATGCAAAGGATTACGTTAAAACCGAGGCTTCTTTAAAGGAAATTACCAGGCCCGAGTGGCTCAGTAAAAAACGCCGTGGTTTTTATGAGTATATATATGGCGGCGTTTGCATCCAGAAACAAGATTTTGAGGAAGCAGAAAGGCATTACGAGCTGGCAGCACAGTACCCGCTTCATACCGTTAATGATCATGTGGCGGCACTGGTAACCGTAGCCAATATCAATATCAGATTTGGCAATTATGATAAGGCGAAAGCCTATTTACAACTGACCGAAAAACATACCGATAAAATTACGGCTAAAATGAGGGATGTAATAGGTCGCCTACATCAGGAACTAAAAAAACATTGAACATAGTATCAAGTAGTTAGTATCAAGTATCAAGATTTCTTGCGGAGTAAGATTAATAAACTCCTTTTTAAAATCGTGATACCTGATACTAACTACTTGATACTAAAAAATATTATGAGAGATTCGTTATTAATAAAAGCAGCTTTTTCCGAAAAAACAGAACGCCCGCCGGTGTGGATGATGCGCCAGGCTGGTCGTTTCATGAAAGAATACTGGGATATCAAAAACAAGTATTCTTTTCTGGAGATGTGCAAAACGCCGGAACTGGCCGCTGATGTTACCATGCTGCCGGTTAATTTGTTGGGTATTGACGGAGCCATTCTGTTTTCGGACATATTGGTTACCGGTGAAGCGATGGGTGGCGATCTGAGCTTTCAAAATGGTGTTGGTCCTAAATTTGCCAACCCCGTACGTACACAGGCCGATATTGATAACCTGCAAACCGATGTGGCACACAAACTGCAATATGTAGCCGATGCCATTAAAGTAATACAGCAACGGCTTAATGGCAGCATTCCGCTTATTGGATTTGCTGGTGCGCCGTTTACGGTAATGAGCTACCTGGTAGAGGGTGGCTCGTCAAAAGATTTTAAGCTCACCAAACTGATGCTGCACAATGAGCCCGAAATGGCCCATCAACTGTTATCGAAAATTGCTACCGTTACGGCCGATTATCTGAACATGCAAATTGCTGCCGGTGTTAATGCCGTGCAAATATTTGACAGTTGGGCACAGGCTCTGGCTTGGGATGACTATAAAGAATTTAGTCACCGTTATATTGCCGAGATCATCAGTAAACTAAATCGGAAAGATATCCCGGTAATATCCTTTTGCAAAGGCAGTTCGGTATTCGCGCCATTGATGGCCGAGGCTAAACCTGATGTAATCTCCATTGACTGGAATGTTGACCTGCTTGATATTAAAAAGCGTTTGCCCGCAGGCATTGCTGTGCAGGGTAATCTTGATCCGCATATATTGTATGCTGATAAAAAAGTAATAAAAGACCGCATATACCGCCTGTTCGACCGTATGAAGGACGAGAAAGGTTTCATCTTTAACCTGGGCCACGGCATTATGCCCGATATTCCTTTTGATAACGTGAAGTACGCGGTAGAGGTAATAAAAGAATATGCCCCCTAACCCCCTGAAGGGGGAATTTAAGAGGGTTACTATAGAATTAAAAGGTTAGCTCCCCCTTTAGGGGGCTGGGGGGCGTCATGTACCAATACGTATTAGCTATACACATCATTTTTGTAGTCTGCTGGATGGCGGGGCTGTTTTATAGTGTGCGCTTGTTTATTTATCATACCGAAGCACAGGAAAAACCCGAACCTGATCGTAAGATCTTGTCTGACCAGTTTACCATTATGGAGCGTAAACTATGGAATATTATTACCATACCCTCCATGATCCTCACTGTAGCAGCCGGTATTACCATGCTGATACTGCAACCCGGCTGGCTTCATTATGGATGGATGCACATTAAACTTACCTTTGTGGTATTGCTTGGCATATATCATCATATGTGCCAGAATAAAATAAAGCAAATGGCTAATGGCGTGTTTAAGTGGACATCAACCCAACTGCGCCTGTGGAATGAACTGGCTACTGTTTTGTTGTTCGCCATAGTTTTCCTGGTGGTACTTAAAAATTCCCTGAACTGGATATTCGGGGTGGTAGGTTTGGTTGCCCTTGCAGTTATCCTGATGATCGCCGTGAAAATATATAAGCGTTTAAGGATGAAGAAGTAGTTGCTATCAAACCGTCATGCTGAACTTGTTTCAGCATCCCATAGGATAAGTAACCATCATGTTGTATACCTTGTATGTGAGATGCCGAAATAAATTCGGCATGACGGAAACGGACGAACTTTCAATCGACGAAAATCTTCTAAAATGAGACGCATTGCATGCGTCTCGGACTATTCCTTCACCACAACCCCATCCTTCATCACCAGTTTCACTTGTTTTAATACCTTCATATCTTCAACCGGGTTACCTGTTACGGCAACCATGTCGGCTAAGAAGCCGGTTTTAATGTTACCCAGGTTGTTCAGTTTAAAAACCGCTGCGTTTACTGATGTTGCCGAGCGTAATACATCCATCGGTTTCATGCCATACTCAACCATCAGTATCATTTCGCGTGAGTTATCACCATGCGG
Organism: Mucilaginibacter lappiensis; assembly: GCF_050433765.1. GTDB lineage: Bacteria > Bacteroidota > Bacteroidia > Sphingobacteriales > Sphingobacteriaceae > Mucilaginibacter > Mucilaginibacter lappiensis_A. The sequence goes on from NZ_JBNPWP010000002.1 coordinate 29,079, forward strand.
AAATACACCAACATCGCCACCCATACAAATGGTAACTCCGGCTTTAAGAGCTTCGGTAAATATGTAATGCTTTTGCTTAACCCCCGCAGGCACAGGATCAGTACCCTTCCTCCAGCCTTTATAGCTTAATGTGGCTTCGGTGGCCGCAAGAGTAGGGCATAAAGCTATTCCTTTTTCTTTCATCAGTTTAAAAAGCTCCGGCGTGCCGCCATCGCCATGTTCAATAGTCGTAACACCGGCAGCTATGGCCCGGCGCATCCCTTCTTCTGTTGATGAATGTACAGCAACAGTGCGTCCGCTGCTTTTAGCAACCAGTACGGCTACCTTTAGTTCCTCTTCGGTAAATGTAGGGGCAGCAGCTTCATTTATTCCCCAACGGTAATCGGCATATATCTTTACCACATCGGCTCCGTGCCCAATTTGCGACCGCACTACCCGGGTAATGCCCTCCACACCATCAGCCTCTTCACCACCTTTAGTGATCGTATTTTCTGGAATTTCATTTTTAGGACCATAACTGCCTGTAGCTACAATGGCACGGGTAGCAACCAGCATCCTCGGACCCGGTATTATTTTTTTGTTTATCGCGGTTTTTAAACCCGCATCATCATAAGCGGCACCTTCGGTGCCCAGGTCGCGCACGGTGGTAAAACCTGCTATAAGCGTTGCCCATGCGGCTACGGTTGCCCTTGCAGTGCGCTCAGCCCTGCTTTCGGTAAGTACCTGGTCGTTCCAGCTGGTTTCATTGTAGGGGTGCAGAAAAAGGTGCGAATGCCCCTCGATCAGGCCAGGCATCAGTGTAGTTCCTTTAAGATCAATGATACGGGGAGTGGCCGGGGCTTTTATACCGGAAGGATCGCCAACGGCTTCAATATGATCTCCCTTTACCAGTACCCACCAGCCGGAGTGCATCTGCTCACCATCAAAAACACGGTCGGGTTTAAGCAGTGTGTAATATTCCGCAGGTTGTGCAAGCACTGTTTGAAAGCCACATATTATAAGTATTATAGTAATAAGGAGTTTTTTCATTATAAATAAAGATAGTTTACTTTAAAGTAGTTTTATAATAGTATAAATATATTTTCAAGCTTATGCAACCATTTGCCAAAGCATTACATCTTACTGTTATAAATGATGTTTTTGGAACCAACTTATACCACCATTCAACTGATAGAACGCTGTAAAGCGGGCGAACGTAAAGCACAGGAATTGTTGTACAAGCAATTTGCTGCCAAAATGCTGGCGGTATGTATGCGGTATGCTACCGATAGAATGGAGGCCGAAGACATGCTGCAAAACGGATTTATAAAAGTGTTTCAAAAAGTAGGTGATTTCAGGGGTGAGGGTTCGTTTGAAGGCTGGGTAAGGCGTATCATGGTACACAGCTCTATTGAGTATTATCGCAAGCACCATAAATTGCTGCAGGTAGTTGATGTTGACGAAGCGGCAAATGAACCATCTGTAAACCCGGTAGCAGCATCAAATTTGGATGCCCGGGTGTTGATGGCCCTGATACAACAACTGGCGCCGGGTTACCGCATGGTATTTAACCTTTATGCTTTAGAAGGTTACTCGCACAAAGAAATTGCCGCTATGATGGATATCAGTGAAGGGGCGTCAAAATCGCAACTGTCAAGGGCGCGGAATATATTAAAAGAACAAATTGCAAAAATGGAGGGTACAAGTTATGGATATGCGGGATAATGAACTGGATAAGCTATTTCAGTCGGCACTTAACGATCATGAAATAGAGCCATCTGCCCATGTGTGGACAGGCATTACCGCCCGGCTGGATGCCGATAAACGCAAAAGATCGCTGGTGCCCTTTTTAAGCATAGCCGCCGGTATTATGTTATTGGTTACCATAGGGATATTATTTATTCCCAAAGCAGTTCAAGTGAATGACCAGCATCCATCCAAAAAAATGGCTAAAAACACATTGCCGGTTAATAAAGTTAATCCGGTTGTACGGCAGGCAGATCAGCAAAACAAAAATGATAAAAAGGTAGTTATAGCACCGGTTAACAGCTTAGCAAGTGTAAAAAATATAAAGGAAGGTAAGGGAACAGTTCCTCATAAAGAGGCAATAGGTCCCGAACAAAAACCGGATATTACAAAACCAACAGCTGAGCCCGAATTAGTTTTGGCTACCCGTGGTAATGATCTGGTGAACCCTGTTGTGCCCGATATAGATAACGCGATAAAACCAACAGTTGATAATGTACACGTATTAGAAAGTAAGCCGCAATTGACAGCTATGCAATTGCCCCCGGTTAACAAAACAAAGGCCGCAGCGCCGGTTAAAAGACACCGCATCCGCAGTTTGGGCGATGTATTTAATGTAATGATAGCGGCAGTTGATAAACGTGAAGATAAGATCATTGAATTTTCCAATACCGACGAGGACGATGCTACTATTACGGGTGTTAACCTGGGTATTATTAAAGTGAAAAAAGAAAAATAAAATATATATTAACCACTATATGAAACGCTTAATTTTTACCATCATCATATGCGTTGCGGCAAGCGCCACATTTGCTCAAACTACCGCCGATTCAACCCGCACTACAACCGATAGTGTTCCTAAAAAAAGGTTAAGGGTAAAATTAGGTATGGGTGAGGATGCTACTGTTATATCGAGCGGCGAGCGGGATACGGCCTATCATGCACACAAAGCTCCAGGCTTTTCATTTGGTGTTACTTTTTCCAGGATCGATCTGGGTTTTGCAACGCTGATTGATCATGGCAGCTTTACTTTATCGCCCAACAATCAGTTTTTAAGCTACCGCCAGTGGAAAACCAGCAATTTTGGTTTCGACCTGGTGCAGTTTGGTTACCGTTTTAACAGCGCCTTTAAAATATACGTTTCGGGTGGGTTCGACTGGACACATATCCGCCTGCGCAGGGATATTACGATACAAAGAAATACACCGGTTTTAACTTATACCGAAGATGATATTAATTACAGCAAGAATCGTTTTTCGTCGAGCTACCTGCGTATCCCCTTATCATTTTACTACCGCAGCTATGAAGATGCCAGCGGAAACTATTTTAGGCTGGTTGCCGGGCCCGAAATTGGTGTGCTGCTTAACGGGCGCGTAAAGCAAATAAGTGAGGAGAACGGTAAACAGAAATTTAATGACGATTACCATTTTACCAAGCTGCGCCAGGGCGCATTTATACGCGTGGGCTATGGCCTGATGGGTATATATGCCAAATACTATTTTACCGATATGTTTGAGAACAGCCCTGCCCAGGAAGGGTTGAAGAATTTTTCCTTTGGGCTAACATTAGGGTTTTAAAGAATGATCCGATCAGGAGTAATGAGTAATAAATTGTGCAAAAAGTGAGTAATAATAAACCTTAAATTAAAAATTTAATCCGGTAGTTTTAGATATTAAAGATTATTACAATCTGCCAGCTATTAGCGTTTCGTTTTATACTTAACAGGTTATCCTGACCTGCATAGTATCAGATTTGAAGAATAGCTGTTGATAAATAAACCTATAATATCAACCTTCATGAAAGAAAATATAACTCACCCAGTTTCATTTTCTTATGTTTCAAAAATGATCGCTCATTTGTTCAGATATTTAGTGATCATATTCCTTTGCTTTATAAGCACCTCATTTTCACATGCCCAAACAACAATTGACAGCATAAATAAGCTGATCAAAAATGCAACATCTGATACAGCTAAAATTAATCGTTTAAACGATAAAACAGCCGCTTTTATAGAGATCAACCTGGATTCGGCTGCAGAAAGCGGAGCCAACGCGGTTTTTGAGGCCGTTACGGCAAAGTATTTAAAAGGCGAGGCCGATGCCAGGAGATTAATGGGTACCATACTATCTTTTAAGGGTGATTATGCCTCGGCACAAAAAAATTTAGTACTGGGTTCCAAAATTTATGAAGAATTAAAGGATGAGACAGGGCTGATCAAAATGTACTCTGGTTATGGCATGATGTATGGCATGCAAAGTAAGTATGATAGCTCAATTGTTTTTTATAAAAAAGCAATAGACATTGCCAATAATATACATGATGATATATTGCTTAACAAAGCGTATCAAAATATTGCCATCTCATTTCAGATGCAATCCAACTATACAGAATCATTGGTTTATTTTCAAAAGGCTTTAAAATTTTTTGAGAATACAAAGGATATCAATTCACAAAGCTACATCTGGCTAAATATGGGATTAACCTATAATACCATGGATGACAATGTCAGGGCCGAACAATCATTAAAAAAGGCTGTGCAACTTGCAAAAAAAACTGGTATTAAAAATGTGGAATTATATGCTTACTCCAATCTCGCGGTTACTTACTCCAAGTTAAAAAAATTCGACCGCTCATATTTATACGCTATGAAAGCGGTTACTATTGGCCGCCAAACCGGTGATCTGGGAATAGTAGCGGCAAGTTTATCAAAAGCTGTACTGGCGCTTGCTGATCAGGACTTGCTGCCCGAAGCAATAAAGCTGGGTAAGGAATCCATTGCCGTAGCCGATTCATCAAAGCAGCCCTATAGCAGATACCAGGTGTATGCCAGCATTGGCAACGTGCTTAAAAGGCAGCATTCGTACGAAAATGCCATTTTCTATTTTAAAAAGGCTTTTAATGCAATCAGGAATACTAATATTGTTGATGAGGCTACAGGTCAATCTTATAAAGATCTGTCAGAATGTTATGCAAAAGTAGGGTTGTACAGAAACGCGTATAAGAATTTAGAAAGTTATTCAGAAATTACTGATTCTATAAGGAACACCCAAAATGTGCGGAAGGCTACGGAGCAGAACATGGCTTATGAGTATAACAAAAAGCAACAAGCTCAACTAATAGAAAAGCAAAAGCGCGATGCGGCAATCAAGATATGGTTGGTGGTTTTAATAGCGGCACTGATTACTTTAGCTATTGTTATTGTTGTATATAGAATGGCGTACCGAAATAAACAAAAAGCAAACACGCTGCTCACCAGTCAGAAACAAGAGATTGAAAGCACTTTAGCCACCCTGAAAGCTACGCAAAAGCAATTAGTGCAGGCAGAAAAAATGGCCTCCCTTGGTCAGCTTACCGCAGGTATTGCCCACGAGATCCAAAATCCGCTAAATTTTGTTAATAACTTCTCTGAGGTAAGTGCCGAACTTACCAATGAATTAAAAGAGGAACTCAAAAATGGAAATACAGATGATGCTATAGCCATAGCTGATGACCTGGAAAAGAATTTAAATAAAATTCAGCATCACGGTAAACGGGCCGACAGTATAGTTAAAGGCATGCTTGAACATAGCAGAAACAGCGCCGGCGAGCGACAGCCTGTAAATATTAATACTTTGGCCGAAGAATTTTTAAGATTATCCTATCATGGCATGCGGGCCAAAGACAAAGCGTTTGCTTCTGAGATAGTTACCAGCTTTACTGCCGAAAAGGTTATAATAAATGGCGTGCAGCAGGATATAGGAAGGGTAATGCTCAATTTATTTAATAATGCCTTTTATGCTGTAAATCAAAAGCAAAAAACCAATGTCGAAAACTATAAACCAACGGTTGAGGTAAGAACCGAGATCAAGGGTGATTTTGCTGTGTTTACCGTAAGAGACAATGGCAACGGCATACCACTTGCTATTAAGGATAAGATTATGCAACCTTTTTTTACTACCAAGCCAGCAGGCGAGGGCACAGGTTTAGGCTTATCACTTAGCTATGATATTATTGTGAACGGTTATAGCGGAAGTATTGATATCGATACAAAAGAATCTGAATATGCAGAGTTTAAAATAACATTGCCGCGGGTATTAACAAATGAGCAAGCTAAATTTAAACAAGCCAGTTAAATCATCATTTATAAAATGAAAATGCGGCTTTAAACAATTTTGTATCTTTGCCATCCATGTCAGATACTCCTTTTTTGCAGGCTATTGCAGTAAGTAAAATATATCCGGGCAAACACCAGGCCGGCGTTAAAAAAACAAATATTGTTATACAACCCGGCAAAATAACCGCTATTATTGGCGAAAGCGGCAGCGGGAAAAGTACTTTATTACGTCTGTTGTATGGCTTACTTTCGCCGGATGAAGGCGTGGTTGAGTTTAAGGGCGAGCGTATTTGGGGACCCGAAGAAAAACTGATCCCCGGTCATGATGCCATGAAAATGGTTACCCAGCATACTGATGATCTTAATCTGTTTGCCAAAGTGTGGGATAACGTGGCTGCCATGCTGCCCGCAACCGACCTGAACGCCAAACAGCAAAAAACCGAGCAAGTATTAAAACAGCTTAACATGACTGCTATGGCCGATAAACGTGTGGCCGACTTGAGCGGTGGCGAAAAACAGCGTGTGGCTATTGCCCGTGCAATTATAACCCGTCCGCAGGTTTTATTGCTGGATGAACCCTTTAACCAGGTTGATACTTCTTTTAGGGAAGGCCTGCAGCACGATATCAGGCAGATAGTGAAAGAGATTGGCCTTACGGTGATCATGGTATCGCATGATCCTGCCGAGGTGCTCTCTATGGCCGATGAGCTGATTGTGCTGAAACAAGGAGAAATAATAGAGCATGGAACTCCAAAAGCTTTGTACCAATATCCGCAAAATCTTTACACAGCACAATTGCTAAGCAACTGCAGCATACTTACCGCCGCCGAAGGCAAACTTTGCGGCATCAGTATTACTAAAGAACATGCGGTAATATATCCAGAATGGATAAAGCTAAAACTGATTACCAAAGCAAAAAACTGGGTGGTAAGACAGGTGTTATTTAAGGGGTTTTATGAAGACCTGATACTGGAACAAAACGGTACCCTGCTACGAGTAGTAAACGAAGAATCTGGTAAATATACCGAAGGTGATAAGGTTGCGGTAAGGGTAGGGAAGTGGCTGGAGTATTAAATACAATATAGACTTAAAGGCACCTGCCTTTAAGTCTATATTCGTCAAGCAAATAAAAAACTATCATGCTAAATAAGTTATGATAGTTTTTTATTTATATAATAGTTTAGTCAATATACATACGCAAATAGCCGTTTTCTAATTTCTTTTGGTTTTCATTGAAGTGCTCAACTACAATGGCATTAAACTTAGCTTCCAGGTTATAGCCCCCATTTTCGGTTTTGATAAAACTAATGATCTCAAATGATGAGTTGTTTTGGAAACCAGGCTTTAGTGTAGTCGGTTTTTGCAAAGGAAGAGGGACAAAGGATGTATATGTTTTATTATTAGCTGATATTAATATAGCAATACCATTTTCCGTGTTTTCCCTGCCAAAATCCTCCGCGTATTGGTATTTACCTTTAGCATATAATTCAAGAATACTCTTTACTGGGGGAGAATAGACTATTACTCCGCTTAAATCTTTTTTATTAAACTTTTTTATAAAGGATATACTAAAGGATGTACTGTTTGAAAACGTTCTGCTTTCTTTGTAAAATAACACAGAATCTTTATCGCCAATAATGTCGAAGTTATCCATAGTTCCATTGTTATTAAAAACTACCTTTTGATTCACACTCTGGTTTCCAAAGCGTATAGTGTTGTCTCTAATGTTAGCTATGTAAGTTTTGCCATCAATAGTGTATGATACAGAATCGCTTACTGCAGCAATTTGAGAATCAGTGCTATCAGGATCAATTGGTTTAACGGGTGTATGATCTTTTTTACAGGAAGAAAGAATAAATAGAATAATTAAGAAATAAAAGGTGTTAAGGTTTTTCATATTTTAAATAAGGTGACAAATGTATAGATTGTCGAGATGTATAATTATTATATTATAAATAATATCTTAAATATGACAGCATTGTCATCTAAGGGTTTAGTCGGAAAAAATAAAAAAGCCTAAGTCTTTTATTAAAAAACTTAGGCTTGATCAATTATGCGAGAAGAAGTTAATTACACCAGATATTCAAACAAAGTCCTGTCTTTATTGAGTTCGATAACATTAAAGCGGTGCGCTATCATGCGTTTTAATAAAGCGGGATAATCATCGGCTGATTTTAGTTCGATACCAACCAGGGCAGGTCCGTTTTCTTTTTCGCTTTTCTTGATGAATTCAAAACGGGTAATATCATCATGCGGCCCAAGCACGTTATTTACGAACAGCTTTAATGCTCCCGGACGCTGCGGAAAGCGCACAATAAAGTAATGCTTAAGCCCTTCGTACAGTAAAGATTTTTCTTTGATCTCCTGCATACGGGCAATATCGTTATTACCACCGCTTATTATACAAACTACCTTTTTGCCTTTTATTTTGTCTTTGCAGGCATCAAGTACTGCTACTGATAATGCTCCGGCAGGTTCAACTACAATAGCATCTTCGTTGTATAATTTTAATATGGTGGTACAAACCTTTCCTTCAGGTACCAGCAGCATATCGTCAAGCACATCACGACAAATATCATAGGTTAATGCGCCAACACGTTTTACGGCAGCACCATCAACAAAGCGGTCAATTTCGGGTAGTGTTATAGGCTCACCCTGTTCCAGTGCCTTGAGCATGGATGGCGCACCCTCGGGTTCAACGCCTATTAAATAAATACCCGGTATCTGCTGCTTTAAATAAGTTCCAGCTCCGGCTGCCAGTCCGCCACCACCTATAGGCATAATTACAGCTTCCACATCGGGCAGGTCCTGCAGTATCTCCACACCAACGGTTCCCTGGCCTTCAATAATACGATAGTTATCAAACGGCGGTATAAACGTCATCTCATGAGCTTCGGTATAAGCAAGGGCCTCACGCAGGCAATCGTCAAAAGTATCGCCGGTTAAAACCAGTTCTACACTTCCGTGGCCATGCATTTCTGTCTGGGTAACTTTTTGTTTCGGGGTTATTTCGGGCATAAAAATTACACCCTTAGTACCTAATGCATTACAGCTAAAAGCCACGCCCTGCGCATGGTTGCCCGCGCTGGCGCAAACCACACCGTGGCTTAATTCTTCGGCAGTTAGCTGACTGATCATATTGTAAGCCCCACGCAGTTTGTACGAACGTACAATTTGCAGGTCCTCACGTTTTAAATATATCTCGCAATCGTATTTGGCCGATAAACCGGCATTATATTCCAGCGGAGTACGCTTAACAACGCCTTTAAGACGCTCATAAGCCGACTCAAAATCAAGCTGGTTCTTAGTATCAGTTTCCATTATTAATTTTTTACCAGCTTGTGTGCTACCAAACCTAACAGGTCATCGTCGTTGATGTCAAGCTTAACATCAGCAAGGGTTAAAAAGCTGTTATATACTTCGGCCAGTTCTTCCTTATCCAAATTGTAGCCCAAACGCTCCAGGTGAAATTTAAGCGCGTGCCTGCCGCTGCGGGCGGTAAGTACAATACTGGCGCTCGGGAAACCTACATCCTCGGGACGTATGATCTCATAGTTCTCGCGGTTTTTAAGGAAACCATCCTGGTGGATGCCTGAGCTGTGCGCAAAGGCATTGCTGCCCACGATGGCTTTATTGGGCTGTACTGGCATGCGCATTTGTGTGCTGATCATACGGCTAAGCTCATAAAAGTTTTTAGAGTTGATGTTGGTATGCAAACCCAGTACCTGGTGTGTTTTCAGGATCATGACCACCTCCTCAATTGAGGTATTACCTGCACGCTCTCCAATACCGTTAATGGTACCTTCAATTTGGCGGGCGCCATTCTGCAAACCGGCAATAGAGTTGGCAGTAGCCAGACCTAAATCATTATGGCAATGCACCGAGATAATGGCCTTGTCAATATTTTTTACGTTCTCTTTCAAAAATTTGATCTTGCTGCCGTATTGATCAGGCAGGCAATAACCATTCGTATCCGGAATGTTAACTACAGTGGCGCCGGCGGCAATTACCGCTTCAACCATCTGCGCTAAAAATACAACGTCGGCACGGCCGGCATCTTCGGCATAAAACTCAATATCTTCAACGGCACGTTTGGCATATTTAACGGCTTCAACGGCACGTTCCAGTATATCTTCGCGGGTACTGTTAAATTTATGCTTGATATGCATATCAGACGAACCAATACCTGTATGGATACGCGGATGTTTAGCATATTTTAATGATTCGATAGCAGCATCAATATCGCCTTTGTTGGCACGGGTAAGCGCGCAAACGGTAGGATTTTTCACCGCCTTTGAAATTTCAACAACACTGTTAAAATCGCCCGGACTTGAAACCGGGAAACCTGCTTCAATAATATCCACGCCCAGTAGTTCCAGTTCTTTTGCTATCTCAATCTTTTCGGGGGTTGTTAACTGGCAACCCGGTACCTGCTCGCCATCGCGAAGCGTGGTATCAAAAACATAAACGCGGTTGGGATCGTGTAACATATTATTTTTTGTTTTTAGTTATGTGTTAGTATCAAGTAGCGAGTATCAGGTATCAAGACCGATTCGTTTACTTTTTACTTAATTCATTTCGTTATCTGTAGATATCTCCAATCAAAACAGCTAAAAAGTCTTGATACTTGATACTAATTACTTGCTACTTAAATTATTCTTTTACAGCTATAAACCTTAACCTTTTGTAATCGGCATACCATTGGCCGCCTTCGTTATAGTGTGGTTCAAGCTTGTTGGTTATTTCTGTTAATATCTGTTGTTTTTCATCTTCGGCTATACCTTCAAGGTATTGTTCACCAAACATGGTTACCCATTTGGCCACACCCTGATCGCCATCCTGCAACGGTGTTTTACGGTCATAATGAATAGCGTAGCTTACCTTAAAGCCGTGCTCCTCTAACTTGGTAGCATACTCGCCTATCGACGGGAAATACCAGATCCGGGTATCAGCCTGTACATGGTAACCGTGGTTTTGCAGCACCAGTTGGGTGGCTTCAATTAAGCGGGCAACATTGCCTTTACCGCCCATTTCGGCTACAAAGCGGCCGCCATGTTTAAGAACGTTATATACACTACGCATCATCCCGTTTTGGTCCTTTACCCAATGCAGGGCCGCGTTCGAAAACACCGCATCATACGGAGTATCGGTAAAAAAGTCGGCAGCGTTTTCAACCACGAACTCAATTTCAGGATACTTTTCCTTTGCCTGTGCAATCATATCAGGCGACAGGTCGGTGCCCTTTACTTTGGCTCCCTTGCTTTGGATCTGCTGTGTTAAATGGCCCGTACCGCAACCCAGATCAAGAATATATTCACCGGCTTTAACATCCAGTAATTCCAGCACGTCCTCACCGTATTGAAATACAAAGGCGTGTTTTTGGTCGTACAGATCAGGATTCCATTTCATAGTCTTTCAAAATTACACCGATGTTTTTTTGATTACACCGATTTTGTTTTCCTACACCCCCTTTAGGGGGCTGGGGGCTACAAATATTCCAGCACTTTTTGCCCCATGGCTTTGGTGCCTAAAATTTTGCTTTTATCGGTATTGGCATCAGCAATATCGCCGGTGCGGTAACCATCTTTCAATGCTTTATCAATGGCCGATGTGATCAGTTTAGCTTCTTCTTTCAGTCCGAAACTAATTTCCAGCATGAGCGCTACTGATAATATAGATGCCAGCGGATTGGCTTTATCCTGCCCGGCAATATCATGTGCCGAACCATGGATAGGCTCAAAGAAACCGGTACCATCGCCAATTGATGCGGATGCCAGCATACCCATTGAACCCGCGATCTGCGATGCTTCGTCAGTTAAAATATCACCAAAAAGGTTAGCGGTTAATACCACGTCAAACTTTTTAGGATTTTTAACCAACTGCATGGCCGCGTTATCGATAAACATGTGCTCGGTTTCAACTTCAGGATATTGTTTAGCTATTTCCTGAACCACCTCGCGCCACAGGCGTGAAGATTCCAGCACGTTCGCTTTATCAACAGAGCATAATCTTTTACCACGAACCATAGCCGCTTCATAAGCTTTTATGGCAATACGCTCTACCTCGTAACGGGAATAGATCATCAGGTCAGATGCTGTATTGCGATCCTCGCTGCGTTTTTTCTCGCCGAAGTAAACATCACCAGTTAATTCCCGGAAGAAAAGAATGTCGGTTCCTTTCAGTATCTCCGGTTTTAGGCTTGATGCATCCAGCAGCTCATCAAAAAGCATGATGGGGCGCAGATTGGCATACAGGCCAAGTTCCTTACGTATTTTTAACAAACCCTGCTCAGGGCGTACTTTAGCCGATGGATCATTATCATATTTGATGTGACCAATAGCGCCAAATAAAATGGCATCGCTGGCTTTTGCTTTAGCCAAAGTTTCATCAGGCAGCGGATTGCCGGTAGCTTCAATACCTGCATGGCCCATCAGGGCTTCGTCAAAACTGAACTCATGGCCAAAATCCTGACCAATTTTTTCCAGTACGGCCTTACCCCAGGTTGTTACTTCGGTACCGATGCCATCACCGGGTATTACTAATATGTGTTTTTTAATTCCCATTTGGTATTTTTAAATATGTCATGCCGAACTTGTTTCGGCATCTCACTTGAAATAGCAGAGTGCTGAGCATCCCGGCATGTCCTGAGGGATCCTGAAACAAGTTCAGGATGACTTAATTATTTAGATTCTTCAAACTCTTCAATTAATTCCTTTTTGCTCAGAATATAGTCAATATCATCATAACCATTGGTCATACAGGCTTTTTTGTAAGGGTTAACCTCAAATGTTTCCTGTTCGCCTGTGGCTACAATTTTAATGAACTGATCAACCAGGTCAATTTCTACCACCGCGTGCTCATCAGCATCAACAGCATCGAAGATCTTCTTTAAAAAATCATCGCTTACCTGTACTGGCAATAAACCATTGTTAAGGGCATTGCCTTTAAATATATCGGCAAAAAAGCTGCTTACAACGGCATCAAAACCATAATCGGCAATGGCCCAGGCAGCGTGCTCACGACTACTGCCGCAACCAAAGTTTTTGCCGGCCACCAGTATTTTACCACTGAAGTTTGGATTGTTAAGCACAAAATCCGCTTTAGGATTATTGTCCCCGTCAAAACGCCAGTCGCGAAACAGGTTATTGCCAAAGCCCTCGCGGGTAGTGGCCTTTAAAAAACGAGCCGGGATGATCTGATCCGTATCGATGTTTTCGATAGGCAAGGGTACCACGCTGGTTTGTATATGTTTAAATATTTTGGTTGCCATCTTTTTTAGATTTGAGATGTTAGATATGAGATTTGAGACTCTGTGCCTTTTATCTCTATGTCTTCATAATGTTCAACAGTAGGAAAGGGATCATAAAAATGATGTAATAAACCTTTCCATTCCTGGTATTCTGTTGATTGCCTGAAGCCTATGGTGTGGTCGGTCAGTTTTTGCCACTCCACCAGTAAAATAAACCGGCTTGTATTTTCCACACATCTTTTTAGCTGATGAGTGATGTAACCGGCCATTTTTGATATGATAACCTGTGCTTTTGAAAATGCCTTTATAAAAGCATCCTCCTGGCCTGGTGTTACATTCAATATGGCTACTTCAAGTATCATCTTATTTCTTTTTTGTCATTGCGAGGTACGAAGCAATCTCACGGTGCAGGCGTTGAACTTGCATGATGAGATTGCCACGCTACGCTCGCAATGACATATTAGTATTAGCTAACTAATTCTTTCTCTTTCAAAAATTCCCTTATATCCGTTACCCTACCGGTAATTGCCGATGCTGCCGCGGTTAGCGGGCTGGCCAAAAAGGTGCGGGAGTTTGGTCCCTGGCGGCCTTCAAAATTACGGTTGGAGGTGGATACGCAATATTTGCCCGCAGGTATCTTATCCTCGTTCATTCCCAAACATGCGCTGCATCCTGGTTCGCGAAGCGGGAACCCTGCTTCGTTAAATATTTTGTCCAGTCCTTCGCGAATGGCTTGTTCCTGTACCTGTTTTGACCCCGGAACTACCCATACGGTAACGTTATCTGCCTTGTGTTTGCCTTTTACAAATTCGGCCACCTGGCGCAAGTCTTCAATGCGCGAGTTGGTGCAACTGCCGATGAAAACATAATCAATAGGCTTCCCTAATAATTGTTCGTCATCATGCAGGCCCATATAATCAAGGGCTTTTTTGTATGATCCCTGTTCTTTGGCTTCAAATGAAGCAGTTTCAGGAACGTGTTGTGTAACACCAATACCCATCCCCGGATTTGTTCCGTAGGTGATCATTGGCTCAATATCTTCGGCTTTAAAGGATAATACTTCATTAAACTGAGCATCAGCATCAGAGTATAAAGTTTTCCAGTAAGCTAATGCTTTATCCCACTCTTCGCCTTTAGGGGCGAACTCGCGGCCTTTTACATAATTAAATGTGGTATCATCGGGAGCAATTAAACCACAGCGTGCACCCATTTCAATGCTCATGTTACAGATGGTCATGCGGCCTTCCATACTTAATGAACGGATGGTATCACCTGCATATTCCACAGCATAACCAGTGCCGCCAGCGGCCGAGATCTTTGAAATAATGTAAAGAATGATGTCCTTAGCGCCAACGCCTTTTTGGAGGTTACCGTTTACCTCGATCTTCATTCTTTTAGGGCGCGATTGTAGTAAACACTGGGTAGCCATTACCTGCTCAACCTGTGATGTACCTATACCAAATGCTATGGCACCAAAGGCGCCGTGTGTTGACGTGTGGCTATCACCACAAACATAAGTACCACCGGGACGGGTGATGCCCAGCTCGGGCCCTATCACGTGTACTATACCCTGGAAAGGGTGCCCTAAGCCATATAGCTCAATGCCAAATTCTGCACAGTTTTTGGTGAGCATATCAACCTGGTAGCGGGAAAGTTCTTCTTTTATGGGGAGGTGCTGATCAATTGTAGGAACGTTATGATCGGCAGTGGCCACTGTTTGTTTGGGCCTGAAAACCGGTAAACCCCTTGTGCGCAAACCATCAAATGCCTGCGGACTGGTTACCTCGTGTATGAAATGTGTGTCGATGTATAAAATATCAGGAAAACCCTCGTTGCTACTGACGACGTGCGCATCCCAAATTTTATCGAATAATGTTTGTCCCATGTTTTTTAGTCTTTAGTCTAAAGTCCGAAGTAGTAAGTCATAAGCCGTAAGTATAAAGTCATTGACTTATAACTTCATACTTATGACTTACAATTCAAGACTTAAAATTATGCTTCTACAACCTGGTTTTCAGGGCGTAAGCTGCGTACAGTTTTACCTGCTTGCCATAATTCGCTTTCGCGTAATTCTTTTAATTCAGCATCTAATTTTTCGCGGTAATCAGCTTTGCTGTTTGAATCGATTGATTTTTGTGACTCAACGCCTGTTGCAACGCTTTTGTACAATTCTTCAAATACCGGTTTAGTGGCATCACGGAATTTTTTCCACCAATCCAAAGCACCGCGTTGTGCTGTAGTTGAACAATTGGCATACATCCAGTCCATACCATTCTCAGCAACTAAAGGCATTAATGATTGGGTTAACTCTTCAACAGTTTCGTTAAAAGCCTCAGATGGTGAGTGGCCATTAGCGCGCAATACATCGTACTGAGCAGCAAAAATACCCTGGATACAACCCATCAGTGTGCCACGCTCGCCGGTTAAATCACTATATACTTCTTTTTTGAAGTTGGTTTCAAATAAATAACCGCTACCAACAGCAATACCTAAAGCAATAACACGATCAAATGCTTTACCTGTTGCATCCTGGAAAATCGCGTAGCTTGAGTTTAAGCCGCGGCCTTGTAAAAACATACGGCGTAATGAAGTACCTGATCCTTTAGGAGCAACTAAAAATACGTCAACATCGGCAGGAGGGACGATGCCGGTTTGCTCATTAAAAGTGATACCAAAACCGTGAGAAAAGTATAATGCTTTACCCGGAGTTAAGTGTTTTTTAACAGTTGGCCATACGGCAATCTGGGCTGCATCGCTTAATAAGTAGCAAATTACAGTTCCTCTTTCCAAAGCTTCTTCAATTTCAAAAAGGGTTTCGCCGGGTACAAAGCCGTCACTTACAGCTTTATCCCATGTTTTGGTGCCTTTACGCTGACCAACAATTACGTTGATGCCATTGTCTTTTTGGTTTAATGCCTGACCCGGACCTTGAACGCCATAGCCAATTACTGCTACGACTTCGTCTTTTAATACTTCCTGAGCTTTTGATAAAGGGAACTCCTCGCGGGTTACTACATTTTCTTCAGTGCCGCCGAAATTTAATTTTGCCATTGTTTTGTTATTTGATGATTACACCGATGTTTTATTGATTACACCGATTATTTATTTAAAGTTTATATTTTGATTATCATTTGTTTGTTGTCTGAATCAGAATTTACAGAATTAAAGAATTTTTGGAATTCTGTTCATTCTTAAATTCTGTAAATTCTGATTCAGAACTCTACATCGTAAATACTTTTGCCCCCTGGTTCAGGTATTCGTTTTCAATTACATCTTCGCCTGGTTCAAGTCTTTCAAATTCGCGCAGTTTACGGTTAAAGCCGTCGCTATCTTTAATAATAGCCACGCGTGCGCTGCGTACAAATTCAATAAGGCCATAAGGCTGCAATATGCTGATCAGGTTATCGGTTTCCTCGCGGTGACCGGTGGTTTCAAATACTGTGTAATCTTTACGGAGTACAACCACGCGTGCACCGTTTTCGCGCAGCAGGCGCTCAACACTTACCTTTTCGGCAATAACATCTGTTGATACCTTATATAACGCTAATTCCTGCCAAATCACATCTTCGTTGGTATGATAATACACTTTTAGTACTTCCACCTGTTTTTCAATCTGGCGGGTAAGCTTGCGTACCACATCTTCCGATTCGGTGATCACAATATTAAAGCGGTGGATACTCTCTATCTCTGACGGAGAAGTATTCAGGCTGTCGATATTGATCTTACGGCGTGTAAATATAATAGCTATCCGGCTTAATAAACCAATCTGGTTTTCGGTATAAACCGTGATGTTAAATTCCTGTTTCTCTGTATCTTGATTGCTCATGACTGATTTTGTTAAAATTTAAGGGCCCTTATTTAAGCCTGATCTCGCTTACACTGCATCCTTGCGGTACCATCGGGAACACATTGTTCTCTTTGGTTACCATTACCTCTAAAAGGAACGAGCCTTTGTTACTCAGCATTTCATTTAATGCCGCCGGAAGGTCCTTACGGTCGTTGATGCATTTGCCGGGGATGCGGTACGCTGCAGCAACCGCAACAAAGTCAGGGCTCTGGATATCCACAAAAGAGTAGCGGCGCTCATTAAACAATTCCTGCCATTGCCTAACCATACCCAGGAAACGGTTATTCAGGATGATGATCTTTACATCAATACCGCATTGCATAATGGTACCCAGTTCCTGCAAGGTCATCTGGAAACCGCCGTCGCCAATAATAGCTACTACAGTACGGTCCTGTGCGCCAAATTTGGCACCGATGGCGGCTGGCAGAGCGAAGCCCATAGTGCCTAAGCCACCGCTGGTTACATTACTGCGGGTATTGTTGAATTTGGCATAACGGCAAGCCACCATCTGATGCTGACCAACGTCGGTTACAATAATTGCTTCACCTTTGGTTATCTCGTTCAGTTGTTTGATCACTTCACCCATGGTCATTTCGGGCGAGGTTGGATTTAATTCTGTATGGATTACCGCGTCAATTTCCTGTTGGGTATAATCATTAAACTTGTTGATCCATTCGGTATGCTTTTTTTGCTCAATAGCGTTGGTAAGCAAAGGCAGGGTTTCTTTACAGTCGCCCCATACCGGTACGGTTGATTTTACGTTTTTATCGATCTCGGCAGGGTCAATATCCAGATGGATCACCTTAGCCTGTTTAGCATATTTATCTAAACGACCGGTTACACGGTCATCAAAGCGCATACCAATGGCAATAAGCACATCGCACTCGTTGGTTAATACGTTAGGGCCGTAGTTGCCATGCATCCCCAGCATACCCACATTTTGCGGATGATCTGTTGGGATAGCGCCTGCACCTAAAATGGTCCATGCTGCAGGGATACCGCTTTTTTCAACAAAAGTTTTAAACTCCTGCTCGGCACTGCCCAATATTACACCCTGTCCCCAAATGATAAATGGTTTTTTAGCCTGATTGATCAATTCGGCGGCTTCCTGAATATATTGTGTGCGTACTATAGGTTTTGGCCTGTAGCTGCGGATATGATCACAAGGAGTATAACCCTGATAGCTGAATTTTTGTATCTGCGCGTTTTTGGTGATATCAATTAATACCGGTCCGGGACGGCCGCTTTTTGCTATGTAAAAAGCTTTGGCCAATACCTCGGGGATCTCGGTGGCATCAGTTACCTGGTAGTTCCATTTGGTTACCGGGGTAGTGATGTTGATCACGTCTGTTTCCTGGAAGGCATCGGTACCTAAAAGGTGCGCGAATACTTGTCCGGTAATACATACCAGTGGAGTACTATCTATCTGAGCATCGGCCAAACCTGTTACCAGGTTTGTTGCACCGGGCCCGCTGGTTGCAAATACAACACCCACTTTGCCCGATGTACGCGCATAACCCTGCCCTGCATGGATACCGCCTTGTTCATGACGGACCAGGATGTGGTTCAGCTTATCATTATAATCAAATAGAGCATCATAGATGGGCATAATAGCGCCACCCGGATAGCCAAAGATGGTATCAACACCTTCAACAATTAATGCCTCCAATAATGCTACTGATCCTGAAACTTCTACCGCTGTTTTTGGAGCGGGTGTAGTTAATGTTTCCTGTGCAACTTCCATAGTTTTACCCCCCAGCCCCCTAAAGGGGGAGCTTTTTTAATTGTATGTTTTGTTATTTTAATCCTTTATTATTAACCCTCTTGTTCCCCCTTCAGGGGGTTAGGGGGCTACATTTCATCAGTTACACAACCTTCAGCGGCTGTGCTTACTGTTTTTGCGTATTTGTATAGTAAGCCTTTTTTTACTTTTAATGCTGGTTGTACCCAGTTGGCTTTGCGTACTGCAATTTCCGCGTCAGATACTTTTAGCGTCATGGTATTGGTAGTGGCATCTATCTCAATGGTATCATTATCCTTAACAAAGGCTATCAAACCACCGTCATAAGCTTCGGGGGTGATGTGGCCTACCACAAAACCATGGGTACCACCAGAAAAACGACCATCGGTTATTAATGCTACCGAAGCACCTAAACCTGCACCAAAAATAGCGCCTGTTGGTTTTAGCATTTCGGGCATACCCGGTGCACCTTTAGGGCCTATGTTGCGGATAACTACCACATCACCGGCTCGTACGAGGCCGCTTGTAATCCCGTTTATCAACTCAAACTCCCCGTCGAACACGCGGGCGGGGCCCTCAAAACGTTCGCCTTCTTTACCACTAATTTTGGCAACGCTGCCACCTTCGGCAAGGTTTCCGTATAATATTTGTAAGTGACCTGTAGCTTTTATAGGGTTTTCGGCCGGGAATATGATCTTTTGGTTTTCAAATTCAATTTCAGGAACTTCTTCCAGGTTTTCGGCAATGGTTTTGCCGGTTACGGTTAAACAGCTGCCATCAATCCAACCCAGTTTAAGCAGATACTTCATAACCGCGGGCACACCGCCAATCTTATGCAGATCTTCCATCATATACTTGCCGCTTGGCTTCATATCGGCCAATACGGGGATACGGTTACTTACCGACTGGAAATCATCCTGGGTTACTTTAACACCCACGGCTTTAGCCATAGCTATCAGGTGCAATACCGCGTTGGTTGAGCCGCCTAAAACCATGATGGTTACAATAGCATTCTCGAATGCCGCGCGGGTCATGATGTCTGATGGTTTGATATCTTTCTCCAATAATATCTTTATGGCTTTACCGGCTGCCAAACATTCCGCTTTCTTCTCGGGGCTTAAAGCCGGGTTTGAAGAAGAGTAAGGCAAGCTCATACCTAAAGCTTCAATTGCCGAAGCCATGGTATTAGCTGTATAAATACCACCGCAGGCACCAGCACTTGGGCAGGCATTTTTAACTACACCCATAAAATCCTCGGGAGTAATATTACCGGCTATTTTTTGGCCCAAAGCCTCAAATGCCGATACGATATTCAAGTCTTCGCCTTTATAATGGCCGGGTTTAATAGTACCACCATAAACCATTATTGACGGACGGTTAAGTCTGCCCATGGCTATAACTGATCCCGGCATGTTTTTATCGCATCCCGGCAGGGTGATCAAACCATCGTAATATTGTGCTCCGCAAACAGCTTCTATCGAATCGGCAATTACATCGCGGCTTACTAATGAATAACGCATGCCTTCGGTACCCATGCTCATACCATCGCTTACGCCAATGGTATTAAATATAAGGCCAACCAACTCTTCATCCCATATGCCTTGTTTCACTATTTTAGCCAGGTCATTAAGGTGCATGTTGCAAGTGTTACCATCGTAGCCCATGCTGGCAACGCCAACCTGTGCTTTTTTCATATCGTCATCAGTTAAACCAATACCATAAAGCATGGCCTGCGCTGCGGGCTGTGTTGGGTCTTGCGTTAAATTTTTGCTATACTTATTCAATTCTATAGCCGATATTGTATCTGATGATGAACTCATTTTATTTGTTATGATAGACTAATTTGTAAATAATTTTGCCTGTTGATCCTGGTTTACTTGTACTGTTTGAATCTGTATCCGTAAGGTAGATATAGCGATAAAGAATAACAATAGCTGCGTAAAATATTTTGAAAAAGTATATAATTTTAAATAATTTCACAAAACAGAATATAATTCTTTATATAGTATAAATATAGGAATAATATTTGTTTCAAAATAGACCAAAGTTCAAAACGGTATTCAGTACATATTTTATGCATGCATAGTAAGTTGCCAATTTTCTTCCTGAAACGGCCAAAGCTTGCTTAGAAATTATAAAAACCGGGTGGAGATACTTCATGAGTTTTTGCTTTAATAATGTTGCTTCGCTATTTATATTATTTGCCTTAAAATTATGCCTTGTTAATTTAAACAACTTTTGGGTGTAAGTAATCAAAAATTGAGTTCAGTTTGTTCAGTGGTTGTTTGGTCTGTTCATTGACACAGGTCCTGAAAAAAGTGGCAAAAAAAAACGTCCGGGTGTTATACCCGGACGTTTTTGTAAAATATAAGGGTATAGTTTATTTGTGCTGAATGCCTTCAGCCAGAATAATCACCTTATTGTTTAATACCTCAACAACGCCGCCTTTAATAAAAAAAACTTCTTCTTTAGCAGCACTGCCACCGCGCACAGTTAACTTACCATCTAATAAGGTAGAGATAATAGGCGCGTGGTTGTTTAATATTTCAAATAATCCCAAAGCACCCGGAACGGTTACCGATGTGGCTTCGCCCTCGTATACTTTTTTATCGGGTGTAAGAATTTCTAATGTCATTTTTTTTGTATCAAGTAGTTCGTATCAAGTATCAAGTATTTATAATTAACATAAAGTATCAGGGGCAATATGATCTTGCTACTTGATACTTTATACTTGATACTAAGCGTTGGCTTCAGCCAACAGCTTTTTACCTTTTTCAATGGCATCTTCAATGCCACCAACTAAGTTGAAAGCAGCTTCAGGGTATTCATCAACTTCGCCATCCATGATCATGTTGAAACCTTTAATGGTTTCTTTGATATCAACCAATACACCTTTTAAGCCTGTAAATTGCTCGGCAACGTGGAATGGTTGTGACAGGAAACGCTGAACACGGCGCGCACGGGATACAATCAGTTTATCTTCTTCAGATAACTCGTCCATACCCAGGATCGCGATGATATCCTGCAGCTCTTTGTAACGTTGTAAAGTTTCTTTAACACGTTGAGCTGTATTGTAGTGCTCATCACCTAAAATAGATGGGCTAAGGATACGTGATGTAGAATCCAAAGGATCCACAGCAGGGTAAATACCAAGCTCGGCAATTTTACGTGAAAGTACGGTAGTAGCATCCAAGTGGGCAAATGTTGTTGCCGGTGCAGGGTCAGTTAAATCATCCGCAGGTACGTAAACCGCTTGTACTGATGTAATTGAACCGCGTTTGGTTGAAGTGATACGCTCTTGCATGGTACCCATTTCAGTAGCCAGTGTTGGCTGGTAACCTACTGCCGATGGCATACGGCCCAATAACGCTGATACTTCAGAACCTGCTTGTGTAAAGCGGAAAATGTTATCGATAAAGAAAAGGATATCGCGACCTTTACCGTCTTCTTCACCATCGCGGAAATACTCAGCAATAGTTAAGCCTGATAATGCCACACGTGCACGTGCACCGGGAGGCTCGTTCATCTGACCGAAAACGAAGGTTGCTTTCGAGTCTTTTAAAGCTTCGTTATCCACTTTGCTTAAGTCCCATCCGCCTTCTTCCATAGAGTGCATAAATGCATCTCCGTATTTTATAATGCCTGATTCAAGCATCTCACGTAAAAGGTCATTACCTTCACGTGTACGCTCACCAACACCCGCAAATACTGATAAACCAGCATAAGCTTTCGCGATGTTGTTGATCAGTTCCTGGATCAATACAGTTTTACCAACACCGGCACCACCAAACAAACCGATCTTACCACCTTTTACATAAGGCTCTAATAAGTCGATAACCTTGATACCTGTAAACAATACTTCGGTTTCGGTTGATAGATCTTCGAAACGTGGCGGAGTATTGTGGATAGGGCGGCCATTGGATTTATCTAAGTTAATTATACCGTCAATAGCATCACCTACTACGTTAAATACACGGCCTTTAATATTTTCGCCAACCGGCATTTTAATGGCCGATTCCAAATCCAAAACCTTCATGCCGCGTAGCAATCCGTCTGTTGAATCCATCGCTATCGCGCGTACACGATCTTCGCCTAAATGCTGTTGAACTTCTAAAATGATTTTCTGGCCATTATCTTTCGTGATCTCTAACGCATCATAAATTTTAGGAAGATGAGCGTCATCAGCGAAACTTACGTCAACTACCGGACCAATGATCCGTGATATTTTTCCAATGTTTGGCATATATAACCTGGTGTTTTAAAGAATTTTTCCTTGAAATAGTTATTACTAATAAAATATAAGATGCTATTTCAGAGGCGCAAAGTTAAGATTTCTATCCAAATATTTAAATACCTAAAGCAACATTTTTATCGGATATTTTCTGCACGCATATTTTGCGGTTCTTAATGCTCAAAACTGAGCATTATTTTGCCAATATGAGCGCTGCTTTCCATCAGCTCGTGGGCTTTGGCGGCTTCATCGGCCTTGAAAGTTGCGTGTATTATGGGTTTTATTACTCCTGATGCCAGCAGCGGCCAGATAGTTTTTTGCAGATTTTGAGCGATTTTGCTTTTAAACGCTATATCCCTGGCCCGCAAAGTGGAGCCCGTGATGACCAATCTTTTCATCATTACCTGCGCCAGGTCGATCTGCGCGTCTTTGCCTTTCATGGCGTTGATCAGCACCAGCCGGCCCTCAACCGCTAATGATTGAATATTGCCCGGCGTATAGTCGCCACCTATCATATCCAGTACCACATTAACACCTTTACCATTGGTTAGCTGTTCTATTACATCTTTAAAATTTTCTGTTTTATAGTTAATGGCTTTTATTGCACCCAGCTGTTCACAAAACCGGCATTTTTCGTCAGACCCTGCGGTAACATAAACGGTATGTCCCAGTGCTTTTGCCATTTGTATAGCCGTTACCCCAATACCGCTGGAGCCGCCGTGAACCAATAAAGATTCGTGATTCTTTAAATTGCCGCGATCAAAAACATTGCTCCAAACGGTAAAAAAAGTTTCAGGTAAGGAGGCTGCTTCTATAAACGAAAGATTATCAGGTATGGGCAGGCATTGCCCCTCGGGAGCATTGCAGTATTCGGCATAACCACCACCGGCTACCAGCGCGCAAACTTTGTCGCCAACCTTCCATTGGGTTACATCAGCACCTGTCTCCACCACAGTCCCGGCTATTTCCAGTCCCGGAATATCCTGTATCACGCCGGCAGGCGGTGGGTACTTGCCTTCGCGTTGTTTAATATCCGGGCGGTTTACACCCGCCGCCATTACTTTTATCAGTACTTCGTTTGCAGCATACGTGGGTTTAGGTCTTTCGGCCATTTGTAAAACGGAGGGCTCGCCGGGCTGGGTTATAATGACTGCTTTCATGGGGGAATGATATGCAACAAATGTAAATAGAAACGCTAAACATAGAAACTCAAACCTTTCGCCTTTAACCTTCTCCTCTCACCCCTCTACTCATTCTTTAAACTTTCAACCGGGTTAGCCATTGCGGCTTTAACCGATTGAAAGCTTATGGTAACAAAGGCGATAACAACCGTTGCCAAAGCAGTAACCACAAAAACCCACCATTGAATATTTTGCCTGTAAGCGTATCCCTGCAGCCATTTGTTCATAACCAACCAGGCCAAAGGTGTGGCTATGATGATAGATATAAAAACCAGTTTGATAAAATCTTTCGAGAGCATGGCCACCAGTGTTGAAACGCCCGCACCTAATACCTTGCGAATGCCAATTTCCTTGTTGCGCTGTTCGGCAGCATAGGCCGCCAAACTAAATAAGCCTAAACAGGCTATAATGATGGCCAACGTAGTAAATGCTATAAACAGGTTTCCCATGCGTTGCTCGGTGCGGTAAAGGGTATCAAAATCAGCATCCATAAATGAGTATTCAAAATGTTCATGTGGGGCTACGGTTTTCCATTTGTCTTCTATTTGTGCTAATAACGCGGGTAAATTACGGGTGTTTACACGTACGCTTAAACGCGCCAGCCAGTCGTTTTCCATTACCATCACCAAAGGCTCTACGTTATCGCGCAGCGAACTGAAATTGAAATCCTTTACCACGCCAATGATCGTATATTTTTTCTTAACGTCTTTTTCCACCCATTTTAAAAGTGGTTTATTAATGGGATCATTAGCATAACCTAATATTTTAGCTGCTGTTTCATTGATAATTACCCCTGTTGAATCTGTTTTAAGCAGTGCAGAGAATCCACGCCCTTTTTTCAGTTCCATACTCATTGTGTTTAAATAATCCTCATCAACTTTCCAGAGTTGGGTAGATTGACTACTTTTTTGATCGGCTGATACAAAGCCAATTGTCCTGTAACCTCCAACGGGTAAATAACTGGTCAGGGTAGCGTTTATTACACCGGGTAGTTGCTTAATCTCCTGTTTCAGTATTTGAGGATTATCCAGGGTGTTTACACTGTTAATGGTTAGTACCTGACTGCGGTTAAAGCCAAGGTCTTTATTTTGGATATAGTGAAGCTGATTATAAATAACCAGCGTGCCAATGATGAGAAAAATAGATATGGAAAACTGGAAAACAACCAGGGTGCTGCGGAGAGCGCCACCTTTAAAACCTGCTGATAATTTGCCCTTTAAAACATCAACCGGTTGAAATGCCGAAAGGAAAAAGGCAGGGTAAGAGCCGGCCAGAATGCCAACAACTATTACAATGATCAGTAGTGCAGGTAATAACCACCTTAACGTTTGAAAGGTTATGATTAACTCCTTATTTGAAAAATGATTAAAAAGCGGAAGCAAAGCCCATGCGGCCAGTACAGCTATAAAGGCAGCCACAAAAGTTACTATTAATGATTCGGCCAAAAACTGGAAGATCAGGTGCTTGCGGGACGAGCCTAATACTTTACGCACACCAACCTCCCGCGCCCTGTTTGCAGAGCGGGCCGTTGACAAATTCATGAAGTTGATACAGGCCAGCAATAAAATAAATATGGCCACCACCGAAAATATATAGATGTATTGTATGTTGCCGTTAGTGCCAATTTCTCCCTGCCGGTTTGATTGCAGGTGGATATCCTTTAATGGTATTAAACCAAGTTTGAAATAATTACTATTTGATTTGAATTTTTTATAATCGAAATCGGATTTGGCAAGGTTTCTATCCATTAACAGATCCAGTTTTGCTTCAAAGCGTTTACGGTCTGCTCCGGGTTTAAGCAATACATAGGTTTTAAAGGCGCTGATACTGTTCCATTTGCCTTTTCCAACAGCATTTGCGGCAAATAAGAAATTAGCTTTAAAATGTGATTGTAAAGGCATATCACGCATTACCCCGGTTATTTTATGCACACTACTGTCGGTAACTAAAAAAAGTGTTTCGCCCACAACATTGGTGCGGTTAAAATACTTTTTAGCCATAGATTCGGTAATTACAATGGCATTAGGTTCGGTTAATGCCGTTTTAGGATCGCCGGAAAGCATGGGGAATGTGAAAATATCAAAAACGCTTGCTTCACAATAAAAAGCGGCCCCGTCTTCGCTTACAATTTCATTTCCTTTTTTAAAGCGGATATTTAATGAGGGAGTAATTCGCACGGCCTTTTCAACTTCCGGAAACTCGCTCATCAGGGCATCAGCAAGCGGAATAGGGCTCCCTGCAAAGAATAAGGTAGTGCCATTAGATTTTAGATCGGTATTAACCCTATATATTCTCTCGTATTTGGTATTATATCTATCATAACTTAGCTCATCAGTCACATAAAATATAATGAGCAGGCAAATAGCCAAACCCAAAGCCAGGCCCAGGATATTGATAAATGTAAAACCTTTGTTTTTTAACAGCGTACGTACCGCGATTTTTAAATAACTCCTGATCATAGCTTATGGGATTAATATGCTAAAGCTATAACTAAATATTTAGTTATTCAAAAAATCTATTAGAATTTATTTTTTATTCATCAATTTCCAGAATCTAAGGTACTGTCAGTGGCTGCGGCTAATCATTATTCGGGTCAATTAATTACCTGCCGATTACCATTGTCGAGCGGTATTTTTTTTTCTTTGCAATAAAAAATTAACTATGGCATTACAGGAAGGGCAAAAGGCACCAGAGTTTATATTAGTATCATCATCATTAAAAAGCGTATCACTGGCCGATTTTAAGGGCCGTAAAGTAGTTATTCACTTTTTCCCTTTAGCTTTTACAGGCGTTTGTACCACACAACTATGTACCATGCGCGATAGTTTTGGCTATTACGATGGTTTAAATGCTACCATATTAGGGATCTCTGTTGATTCGCCTTTTACACTGGCAAAGTTTAAGGAAGAAAATAATTACCAGTTCGATCTGCTATCTGATTTTAACAAGCAAGTATCAGCCTCTTTTGGCGCATTATATGAGGAGTTTGTATTAGGATTAAAAGGCGTATCGAAACGTGCCGCATTTGTAATTGACGAAAACCAGGAAATTATATATGCCGAAGTGCTGGAAGATGCGGGTCAGCTTCCAGATTTTGAAGCTATTGCCGAAATTGTAAGATAGGTTTTGGTTGATTTAGTTAGATTGGGTTGATTGGTTGAATGAGTTATATAAAGTTATTGGTCATAAAATCAGCCATTTGACAATTTAAGCAGATCATATCAAAAAGTTATTTTAAAAAAGTTTGCAATGGATAGGTAAAAATTCTATTTTTGCAGTCCGTTTCAAAAAGCACTTGTAGCTCAATTGGATAGAGCACCTGACTACGGATCAGGAGGTTAGGGGTTCGACTCCCTTCAAGTGCACAATAACGCCAAGCCTTTCTGTGTTGTACCGAAAGGCTTTTAATTTATTAGGAGCATGCTAAATCTGGTATTGTTTGGTCCTCCCGGAGCAGGGAAAGGGACCCAGTCGCAAAAGCTTATTGAAAAACACGGTTTAATACATCTTTCAACGGGCGATCTTTTACGCGGCGAAATTTCACAGGGAACAGAGCTTGGTTTAGAAGCAAAGAAATTGATGGATGAGGGTATGCTGGTTCCCGATGAAGTGGTTATCGGCATGATCAGCAATAAGCTGGATGCCAATAGAGATGCCGAAGGGTTTATATTTGATGGTTTTCCACGCACTGTTGCGCAGGCCGAAGCATTAGATAACTTATTGGAAAGCAAGGGCTCATCCATATCAGGTATGATAGCGCTTGAGGTTAATGATGATGAGTTGGAGCGCCGCCTTTTAGAGCGTGGTAAAAAATCAGGCCGTCCGGATGATGCTAACCCCGAAGTGATCCGTAAGCGTATTAAAGAATATAATGATAAAACGGCACCGGTTGCCGGTTTCTATAAAAACCAGGATAAGTTTAAAAGTATAAACGGTATAGGCTCAATTGATCAAATTTATGATGCTATTGACGCTGTTATTGAAACGTATTCATATTAAGTAAGTCCGAAACCGGGATTCAAGTCCGAAAGTAGGTAAGGTTTAGGAAGAATAAAGTCGGTAAAGTCCGGGGGTATTAGGCAAAATGCTTAAACTTTCGGACTTTACTGACTTTCGGACTTTTTGACCAGTTTAAAACAAAAAATATTATGTCGCAGGGTTCCAATTTTGTTGATTATGTGAAAATCTGTTGCCGCTCAGGCCACGGAGGGGCGGGCTCTGCACATTTACACCGTGATATTTTAACCTCAAAAGGTGGTCCTGATGGTGGTGATGGCGGGCGTGGCGGTCATGTAATAGTGAAAGGCAATGCCCAGTTATGGACCATGCTTCACCTTAAATACCGCAAACACGTAATTGCCGGTGATGGTGATTCGGGAGGCAGCTCATTAAGGAGTGGTAAAACCGGCCGTGACGAGATTTTGGAAGTACCGCTTGGTACCACCGTTAAAAATGCCGAGACCGGTGAAGTTATTTTTGAGATAACTAAAGATGGTGAAACAAAAATATTAACCCCGGGTGGCCGTGGTGGTTTAGGAAACTGGCATTTTAAAACTGCGACCCAGCAAACCCCACGCTTTGCACAACCTGGCGAAGATGGCAAAGAAGACTGGAATATTCTTGAACTGAAAATACTGGCCGATGTTGGATTGGTAGGTTTCCCGAATGCGGGTAAATCAACCTTGCTTTCGGTTGTATCGGCTGCCAAGCCCGAGATTGCCGACTATGCATTTACTACCCTGGTACCCAACCTGGGCATCGTATCGTACCGTAACAACCGCTCGTTTGTAATGGCCGATATTCCGGGAATTATTGAGGGAGCTTCGCAAGGAAAAGGCTTAGGATTTAGGTTTTTGAGGCATATAGAGCGTAATTCGGTACTATTATTTATGGTACCTGCCGATACAACCCGTACCATTAAAGAGGAATATCAGATATTACTGCGTGAGTTACAGGAGTACAACCCCGAACTGATACATAAACCGCGTGTGCTGGCTATCACCAAATCAGATATGCTGGATGAGGAGCTGCAGGCCGAAATGAAAAAAGAAGTGCCCGAGGGCATTCCATCTGTGTTTATATCGTCTGTAGCACAAAAAAACCTCGACGGTTTAAAGGATCTGCTTTGGAAAGAGATCAACACCGCTATTGTATAGCACATAATTTATTATTCAGTATTATTACAGTTTTGTAATGCCTGCGTAGTATTAACCGTGCTAATATTATATGCATCATAAATTAGCCATCCATCTTATTAACTTTGAATGTTTTTAAAAACATATAATGAAGATTGCTATAAATGGATTTGGCCGTATAGGGCGCATTTTTTTAAGGAATATTTTAGATAAACCAAACATACAGGTTGTTGCCATAAATGACCTGACAGATACTCAAACCCTTGCTCATTTATTCAAGTATGATTCCGTTCACCGCGGATTTAAGGGAACTGTAAATTTTGATGCAGATAACCTTTTTATAAATGACCATCAAATAAAGGTACTTGCAGAACGTGATCCGCTGGCTTTGCCATGGAAAACGCTGGATATTGACCTGGTGATCGAATCGACAGGGAAGTTTACTTCCAGGCAAGGTGCCGAAATGCATTTAACCGCCGGGGCCAAACAGGTAATTATTTCGGCGCCATCAACAGACAAAAATGTACCAACTGTAGTGCTGGCTGTTAATGACGGGCAGGTTGACCTGCGCTCACCCGTATTATCAAATGCTTCATGCACCACTAATAATGTTGCGGCCATGGTTAAAATACTCGACGAAAACTGGGGTATTATTGATGGGTATATCACCACCGTACACTCCATGACAGGTGATCAAAACCTGCATGATGCCCCGCATAAAGACCTGCGCAGGGCAAGGGCGGCATCGGCCTCCATTATCCCTACAAGCACGGGCGCTGCAAAAGCTATAACTGCTATATTCCCGCATTTAGAGGGCAGGCTGGGCGGTGCCGGTATCCGCGTGCCGGTGCTAAACGGCTCATTAACTGATTTTACCTGCAGCCTTAAAAAGCAACCCACTATTCATGAAATTAACCTTGCATTTAAACAGGCTGCCGATGGCCCAATGAAAAATGTACTGGAGTATACCGAAGATCCGATAGTATCAACCGATATATTGGACAATCCGCACAGTTGTATTTTTGACGCGCAGCTTACTTCTATTGTAGGTGGACTGGTGAAAGTGGTTGGTTGGTATGATAACGAAATGGGCTACAGCAATCGCCTGGCCGATCTGGTCGAAAAAATAGCCCAACTGAAAAACTGATCAGTTGGGCTATGAGATATTTAGTTGATAATGCTTAGGTTATAATATTTAGTCGGCCTTTTTATACAACAAGGTCGCTGTAATAGTAGTTGTATTATAGTTTTTCTTATTATATGCTTTGCAATAAATGTGCCTCATTATAAATATTTTAATTATTAGCTAAAAAGGTACTTAAATTTTAAATTCACGGCGGTTTTTATAAAAACCGGCATGGTTAATTTTACATATGGGGTGTAACAATACCCTCATTTTGGGTAAAATATTCCAATCAATTTTTACTTATGGTTAAGTTTATAACTGTCGACGACTTATTACCCATACGCAACGAAGTATTACGTGAGGGCAGGCTTACTTTGGATGAATGCCGTTTCCCTACAGATAAAATTGAAGGTGCTTTTCACTTAGGATTTTATCAAAACAATGAACTGGCTTGCGTAGCATCATTCCACCCGCAAAATTATGGCGACTTTGCGGGGAAGGCTTATCAGTTACGTGGCATGGCAACAACAGAACAATACCGTGGCAGGGGCTTGGGCAACCAGCTGGTTAATTTTGCGTTGGTTTACCTGCGGGGACAAAAAGCCAATTATGTATGGTGCAATGCGCGTAAAAAGGCGGTACAGTTTTATCATAATGCTGGTTTTGAAATCATTTCGCCCGAGTTTGAAGTGCCTGGTATAGGGCCACATTACGTGATGTATGTTAAAATAAGATGAAATTTGGAGTGCTTTAAATCATCTTTTTCATTTTTTCGTTAAGAATTAGGAATAAAATGTTGAATTTGCGCGCCTTACAGTAAATGACCCATATAAATTATATGAAAACAGTAGATCAAATTAGTTTTGCAGGCAAAAAGGCTCTAATCAGGGTTGATTTTAATGTGCCTTTGGATGAGAATTATAACATTACTGACGATAACCGGATGACGGCGGCTTTGCCAACTATAAAAAAGATTTTAAAGGATGGTGGTAAAGTTATCCTGATGTCGCATCTGGGCAGGCCAAAAGGTGGTCCCGAAGAAAAATATTCTTTAAAACATTTGATACCTCATCTGTCTGATTTGTTGGGTCAGCAGGTTGAATTTGCCAATGATTGTATTGGCGCGGAAGCGGTTGAAAAATCAAAAGAACTTGAAAAAGGAGAGGTGCTTTTATTAGAGAACCTTCGTTTTTACAAAGAAGAAGAAAAAGGCGATGTGGCTTTTGCCGAAAAACTTTCAAAACTGGGTGATGTTTATGTGAACGATGCCTTTGGCACCGCTCACCGCGCACATGCATCAACGGCTGTGATCGCTCAATTTTTTCCTGATAATAAGGTTTTTGGATACCTGATGGCTGCCGAATTGAACAATGCCGAAAAAATATTAAACGGTGCCGCAAAACCGTTCACTGCTATTATGGGTGGCTCAAAGGTTTCTGATAAGATAGAGCTTATAGAAAAATTGCTGGATAAGGTAGATAATCTGATCATTGGCGGCGGTATGGCTTATACCTTTGCAAAAGCAGATGGCGGTAGCATAGGTAACTCACTGGTTGAGGCTGACAAGCTTGACCTGGCAACCAGCCTGGTGCAAAAAGCTAAAGATAAAGGTGTAAAACTTTTATTGCCGGTAGACAATGTTGTTGCCGACGCTTTTTCAAATGACGCTAAAACCGGTATTGCAAAAACAGGCCAAATTCAAGACGGCTGGATGGGATTGGATATCGGTCCGGAAACTGTGGCTTTATTCAGCAAGGTAGTTGAGGAATCAAAAACCATTTTATGGAATGGCCCAATGGGAGTTTTTGAAATGGAAACATTTTTGGTAGGTACCAAAGCCATTGCCGAAGCGGTAGTTAGAGCAACTGAAAAAGGCGCTTTCAGCCTGATAGGTGGTGGTGACTCTGCTGCAGCGGTGGCCAAGTTTAACTTAACCGACGAGGTAAGCTACGTATCAACCGGTGGCGGCGCTTTGCTTGAATATATGGAAGGTAAAGAACTGCCCGGCGTAAAAGCTATTAATGAATAATATATTGTAACAATTTTTAAAAGCCTCCTGATATTACCAGGAGGCTTTTTTTGTCTGAATCAGGATTTTCTGAATTTGTAAATTTTCAGAATGCTATCCCCTAATGTCATGCCGAACTTGTTTCGGCACCCCACATGCAAGGCTGTACAATATGCCTTTTATCAGCCTTATTGAATTTTAACCGATGTAACTACATCATTCGCGCTTGGGAACAAAGTAGTAAAGTTTGCCGTGTTTGCTGTACGAACCCATGAAGTACCGGTAAAGTTATTGCTGCTATACATGGTAACCGTCCATCCTGTAGGTATTTTTACTGATGATGCCCAATTATCAACAAAGCCATAAGCCTGCAATTGTGCCAGCGTATAATTACCTTTTGGTATAGCACTGGTTACTGTACCACCATAATTTGAGTTCTGATAAAAAGTAACCCCGGTAGCAGGAGCAGTGCCTGTATAAATGGTAGCCTTACCATAAAGCGCGTTAGAGAAACCCGACAGGTAAGTATGAACATCGGTATTTGGCAGGTTGTAGCATAGATAAATGCCGTAACCGTTATTCACAGTTTGCGTAGCCAATGATGTAGCGGTTGATGAACTGGTGCTCTGGATATCAATAGCAGCAGGGCCAAGGTTGCTGGCCGCCAGGCCCGGAACGTTTGGTACAGAGTAAGTGCCATAAATAGCATTCCAGCTGTAATCAACCTTTGAGCCAACAGTTACACCATTAAAGCTTAATCTTGTTGATGCAGGCCCGTAAAAATAGAAGGAGATCAGTTTGGTAGGCATCAGCTGGCGCAGCGCGGTTACCAGGTAAACAAATGAACTTGCATTTGGCTGCCCGGTTCCGTTGTTACCATAGTCAGCATATTCATCGTCAAAGTCAATACCATCAAGGCCGTATGTGGTTACCGCGTTGCTTAACAGCTGGGCAAAATCCTGCGCAGCCGCCTGGGTAGGGAAGTTGCAAATACCCGCACCCTGATGGTTACCCAAAATAGACAGCATTACCTTAATACCCTTGGCCTGCAAAGGCTGTATATAGGTTGCCGCATTACTTAATACATTAGTTACCTGCGGATTAAAAAACAGCTCGGCTTTTTGGGTGGTAGTATTGTAGTTAATGTTGGCTGCAAATATAATACCGATATCAAAAAGCTGCTCGCCGGTTGACAGGGTGTAATTGCCAACATTACGAATGTCGTTATTGTTTACTTCCACATAGCAAACGCTTTTGGGGCCGGCTACGCCGATGGCGTTGGTGCCCAATTTTGATGAAGCATTATTAGACGCCTGTGGAACCGGGGCTAAATCTTTTTTACAGGCCGCCGTAAACATCAGGCTTATGCCTAATATGGCGACAGGTATTTTGTTAAGTTGTAATCTCATAAAGTTTTTTTGAATTTGGTTAATAAATTTTGGTTAAATAAATAAGCATTGAATTTTATCCATAGGCAAGCTGTTTAGGTGATTTAAGGGGGTTAATCATCAGAGATAATATCTTATTTATACAAAAAGTGAGGGCGTATTTTTGGTTTTATCGGTTTAGACATGTGCTTATACGTAAATATTAATCATCTTAGTTACAGGTTATTGTTAACTATCATAAGATTATCTTCATACGCTGTAAATGCTGGTTTAACCTGAATCCCTTTTTCCGCAGTTGCCTCTTTTATTTTATTCAGTTACATTTAGGACTTTATAGAACATTCAAAAATGAAAAGAATTTTACTTACTAATTTATTGCTGATAGTGGCAGTGATCAGTGCGTGCGCCCAGCCTAAAGCCCCCGATGCCGAATATATAAAAGCCAATTATCAGAAATATGAGTACCAGATACCCATGCGCGATGGTAAAAAGCTATTTACCTCGGTATATGTACCAAAAGAT
Source organism: Mucilaginibacter lappiensis (assembly GCF_050433765.1). Lineage (GTDB taxonomy): Bacteria > Bacteroidota > Bacteroidia > Sphingobacteriales > Sphingobacteriaceae > Mucilaginibacter > Mucilaginibacter lappiensis_A. The sequence continues at coordinate 63,325 of NZ_JBNPWP010000002.1, forward strand.
AAGTCGAAAAAATACCCTATTATGATGGATAGGACACCCTATAGTGTTGCCCCTTATGGTGTCGACCTTTATAAAGGCAGTTTGGGGCCATCATCATTATTTACGCATGATGGTTTTATTTTTGTTTATCAGGACGTTCGCGGCCGTTGGATGAGTGAAGGTATTTATGAGGAAATGACCCCGGAAAAAGAGGTGCACAAAACCAAAAACGATGTTGACGAAGGCACTGATACCTACGATACGATTAACTGGCTGCTTAAAAATCTGCCTAATAACAATGGTAAAGTAGGCGTATGGGGTATTTCATATCCTGGTTTTTACACTACTACGGCATTGCTGAGCCGCCATCCTGCCCTGGTTGCCGCATCGCCGCAAGCTCCCATTGCCGATCTGTACCGCGATGATGCTTTTCATAACGGCGCCTTTATGCTGGTGGCCAATTTTGGCTTTTATCCCTTTTTTACCAACAGGCAGGACGATAAGCCTACGCAACGGCACGCGCCTGAGTTTAATCCCGGCACCGAAGATGGCTACGACTTTTTTTTGAAGATGGGTTCGGTAAAAAACTCCAACGATAAATATTATAAAGATACTATCCGTTTGTGGAACGAAATGCTTGATCATCCCAACTATGATCAGCACTGGAAAGACCGCAACGTTCTATATCACCTGCATGATATTAAAACGGCCGTATTGGTTACCGGTGGATGGTATGATGCCGAAGATCTTTACGGCGCTATAAATACTTACAAAACGCTGGTTAAGGAAAACCCTAAAACACCGGTTTACTTTGCCATGGGTCCCTGGGTACATGGTGGCTGGTCGCGCGGTGATGGCGATCATTTAGGCGATATTGACTTTGGCGGCCCTACGGGTCCGTTTTATCGCGAAAAAATAGAATTCGCCTTTTTTAGTCATTACCTAAAAGGTACGGAATTGAATCTGGCCCCGGTATCAACATTCGAGACAGGCCTTAACAGCTGGAAAACTTACAATACCTGGCCACCAAAAGAGGCCGCCGAAAAGAATTTGTACCTGCTGCCCGGCGGTAAATTAGCTTTTGATGCGCCTGCCGCCACTACCGATAGTTATGATGAGTTTGTATCCGATCCTAATAAACCCGTGCCGTTTATTAACAGTATTGATATGAATATGAAACGCGAATACATGACCGGCGACCAGCGTTTTGCCGCCCAACGGCCAGATGTGTTAACCTATGAAACCGATGTGCTGGATAAAGACGTTACTATTGCCGGTAATATATGGGCTGACTTGAAAGTATCAACAACCGGCACCGACGCGGACTGGGTGGTTAAGGTAATTGATGTATATCCCGATTCTGCCAAAAACAACAAATGGACAGGAAAGGAAGTATACCTGTCGGGCTACCAGCAAATGGTGCGCAGCGAGGCCATGCGCGGTAAGTTTCGCAATGGTTTTGATAAACCAGAGGCCTTTGTGCCCGGCCAGGTAACCCCCGTTAATTTTGAACTGCAGGACGTGCTGCACACCTTTAAAAAAGGTCACCGCTTAATGGTGCACGTACAAAGCACCTGGTTCCCGCTTATTGACCGTAATACCCAACAGTTTCAGGACATCATGAAAGCAAAGGACACCGACTTTAAAAAGGCTACCCACAGGGTTTATACCTCAAAAGATAACAGCAGTTATTTGAAAGTGAGGGTGATGGAATAGCTTTCATAAAAGCATCGGGCCGTGCGATTCCCTCTTGAGAATGGGGAGGGGTATGTTTTTTAAGCGGGAGGATAAGCGTCTTATGTAGTCAGAGACTACGAGCATAGTAGTCCGAAGTCAGAGACTTCGGACAGCGCAGTCGTCATTGCGAAGAGGAACGACGAAGCAGTCCCCTATTTACAGGGACGCTCTGTATAGTTTGGGATTGCTTCGTGCTTCGCAATGACACGTTTTATGGCAAATCAGATTACCTTGATTTAAACATCTCTGTACTTTGCTCCTCTTATTTAATTATTGTAATTTGGTATAAAACCTATATCTATGAAAAAGTACTTATTATTTTTGTTACTGGTAGTTGTTTATTCGGCATGCAGTAAAAAAGTTCACCAGAATGCTCCCTGCAATCCCGGTATGTGTACCATGATGTTTGCTACAATTGGAATGCATTTTGTAGACAAGGCGGGTAAGGACGCTGTTGTAAAAGATTTTTCGGCCATTAATTTAAGGACTAATAAAAAGATTGAAACCCAACCCATTCCTGGTTCCAATGCAGGTTTTCATGTCATAGCAACGGATAGCAACATGAAGGAATTTACTAATGAAGGCAATGACGTAAAAGTTACCGCTACAGATTCCGCTACCAATCAAACTAAATCGGTTGTTGTCAAATTAGCAGGTGGTTGTGCCTGCCATATATCTAAAGTTTCGGGTCCGGACACACTTGCTTTTGATTAAACTTAGACCCCTTTTTAAAGAAAATATGTTGAGCAAAGGTGCGGAAGACTTGTGCTTTCGCATCAATTGAACACTCCCTTTGTAGCGTTTGCAATTCTCTTGTCGTAATGGTATAAAACCCTGATTATGACAAAGAAAGTGCCTCTCCTGCTATTGTTAATTGCTTGCCTTTCGGCTTGCAGCAGTAACAAACAAAAAAATGGATGCGGGGTACAAACCTGCACGCTTGAATATGCTTATATCGGAATTTTGTTTAAGGATCAACAAAACAAGTTTCCGCCGCTTAAAGATGTCAGCATGATTAATTTACGTACAAATAAGCCTTTAACTCCGGTTCTTTATCCACCAAATATTGATTTTGTTGCAGGGTATACATTAATAACCTCAGATGGTAATATCAAAGATTTTTCGACCGACGGAGATGATGTAAAAATATCTGCCACCAATTCTGAAACAAATCAAACCAAAACCGCCATCCTGAAAATTGCAGGTGGCTGTGGCTGCCATGTATCTAAAAAATCAGGACCGGATACTATTGTTTTTGATTAATATTAAACCCCCGATAAAACTACCGGCAATGCATTAGGATTGGCCTGGTATAACACGTAAGTGCCATTTTTGTCTGTTAATACTTTAATCGCTTGCTTTTTGCTCCCTTGTACTGCTGTTGCCTTTTTCCAGCCTGCAGGCACATAGGTTTTAAGGGTGAGCGGCATGGTATAAAAAGCTTTGTTTAGCGGATGGCTTACTTTCACGGTTACTTTGCCATTGTTTAAGCTGCTTTGTACTTTCGCGCTTTGTCTTTCGCGCATGTACTTGGTTACATCGCCAAAGGTAGCTACCCAAAGCTTATCCTCATGGTTTTTAATGTAGGTAAAATACTCATCCAGTTCTTGACCGGGTAAAGCTTCCCAGCCAATACCTTCAACACCGTGATGGGTAAGCACCAGCCAGGTATCTTTTCGGTTTATGGTGGTATCAACCCATGCTTTCATCATAGGCAGTGGCGTTTTAGTGGTAGCCCCGCGCTGGTACTGTACGTACTCTTTATCGGTATTACCCGGTGTGTCTTTGTTTCCCCGGCTTATTTCTTTTAGCCATGGCTCGGGCATGCGGTTACGCAGGGCAGGATAAACTTTGCTTAAGTAGGATACTGCACGTTCGTTTTCGGTTCCGAATGGTCCTTCGGCACTAAAAGTATATTGTACTCCTAAATGGTGCAGAATATCCAGCCGGCTTTTTTGGGCCTCGTACATCAAATTGGTTTCATCAAGGGCGGCCAGGCGCGGGTGCGTTATCATGTGACTGGCAAACTCATGGCCCTGGGCTGCATATTTTTTGATCTCGGTCCAGGTAGTACCATGTGAGTCCCTGTACTCATCATTGTGCTGTATGCCGGGTTTAAATTCTCCGTTCCGTACTTTGCTGTAGCATTCGTCAATCGCCTTATAAGCCGCTTCGGTTTTGCCCGCGTCAATTAATGATCCGGCCTTGTAATGGTAATCAAGCGTCCCTATCAAACCCAGGTACCCCGCCGCCGAAGCACGTTCAAAAAAGTTGTCCTTATTGGTAGGGATAGTAGCTGTTTCTTTAATAATATCTTTTACCGGCCGGCCAATAAACTTGCCTTGGTATTGTGAACCCGGTATTTGTCCGGTAATGATAAAGAAGGTTGATTTGATGCCCAGTTTGTTCAGGATAGGTAAGGCTACCTTAAACTGGTTAACAGAACCATCGTCCCAGGTAATAGAAACAGCGCCGTTACGGTCATATTGCCACCTCGTAACCAGGGTTTTGCCTGGCTGCGCTTTAACTGAGGTTAAAGCCAGCATAGTAACTATAACAGGGAGGAATAGCTTTTTCATAATAATTTAGTTTATGTGCTAAATATAATGAGATGTACTAAGGATTAAATGGTTTTATTCCATTGTAACGAAATAGTTAAGGAGTTTGACAGATAAGTTAATTTAAACTAATTCTAAATAATGTTTGCAAATTAAGATTGTGTTCTTACTTTTGCGCTTAATTGGACTTAATCTAAATAATATGCCGAATATCTTACATAATTCCTTTCAAAAACTCTTCATTGTTTTCTTATTCCTGTTTGCTAATGCCCTAAATCTTAAAGCTGATGACGATGGCGTAACCGGTAAGATAGCTGGTTTTGTAAAAACCAGTGATGGCATGCCTGCGGCATTTGTAAATGTAGCTATCAAGGGCTTAAATAAAAGTACCATGACCATTGGTGATGGCTCGTTTGTTTTTAACAAAATAAAACCGGGGACCTATTTATTAAAAACATCTTACATCGGTACCAAAAGTGAAGAAAAACAGGTTGAAGTTATTGCCAACCAAACCACATCGGTAGAATTTGTCCTGACTGAAAGTGCGGCTCAGCTTAATGAGGTAGTGGTTTCCTCCACAAAAACCATTAACAGCAAAAAGCTGACCATTGGCAAAATGAACGTTGCGCCGATGGACCTGCCCCAAAGTGTTACTGTAATTGGTCGCGATGTACTTGATCAGCAGCAATCGTTGCGTTTAAGCGACGTTACTAAAAATATTAATGGTGTGTACCTGTACAGCGCCCGTGGCAATACACAAGAAACATTTGGCGCCCGTGGTTACAATTTTTCAAGTACAAACATGTTTAAAAACGGCTTCAGGATTAACTCAGGTGTAATGCCAGAGATTAGTTCATTGGAGCGTGTTGAAGTTTTAAAAGGAAGCGCTGCCCTGCTTTATGGCAACGTGGCACCAGGCGGTATACTTAACCTGGTTACTAAAAAACCAAAATTTGAGCAAGGCGGCCAGGTTTCCATGACCTATGGCAGTTATGACCTGTACAAACCCGCGTTTGATGTTTACGGCCCTATATCATCTAAATTAGCTTATCGCTTAAACGGAACCTATGAAAATGCTAAAAGCTATCGCGATAACGTAAAATCAGAAAGGGAGTATATAAACCCGTCATTCCTGTACAAGATCAGCGATAAAACCAATATTATTGTGGAAGGTGATTATCTGAACTATGATTTTACCCCCGATTTTGGAACCGGGCAAGTTAATAATGTAATTGCCAAAGTGCCGCGTAACAGATACCTGGGTGCATCATGGTCAACTGGTAATACTAAACAAACAACCGCTACAGCAACCATTAATCACCAGATAAACAGTTTATGGCAATTGAGCGGCGGTTTTTCGTACCAGCATTATGATCGTCAGTACCAAACTACCGAGCGTGTGCTGCCTGATGCTAACGGCGATTGGGGACGTACCTTAAACCGTGCCAAAACACTGGAGAATTATTATACAGGCCAGTTTAACATAACCGGGCAGTTCAACACAGGTGCCATTAAGCACAATATTTTATTAGGTGTTGATGCCGATTGGTATAAAAACACCAACTATACTTATGTAGCAACGGTAAATAAAGTATCAAGCTATCTTGATCAAAATAACGCGCTTCAAAATTCGGTTTATGATCAGATCAACATTTTTGATCTTAGCAAATACACCCTGCGTACAGATAAGCCAACAATGAATCCGTTTTATAACGTTTTAACACCAACCAACCGTTTTGGGGCTTATTTTAATGATTTGATCAGCTTATCAGAAAAAGTAAAAGTATTGGCCGGTTTACGTTGGTCGTACCAATATATATCGCCTACAACAGTTACTAATTATTATAACTCCACACCGGCATTGGTACAGCCTGCAGCAGGTAAAGAAGACAAGGCATTTTCGCCAAGAGTTGGTATTGTTTACAAGCCATTGACTACTACCGCTTTATTTGCCAGCTACTCCAACTCTTTTGTAGTAAATACCGGTACCGATATTAATAATAAACCGCTTGATCCTTCACTGTTAGATCAGTATGAGTTTGGTGTTAAAAATGATTTCCTTAATGGAAATCTGTCTGTAAATGTAACAGCCTATAGAATATTGAACAATAACCTGGCACAAACCGCTCCATTCCTGGCCGATGGTTCGGCCAATACCAATACAAATATCAAAACATTAACAGGGGAAACCAAAAGCGATGGGGTTGAACTGGATATTGCCGGGCACCCTATAAAAGGATTGGATGTATTGGCAGGTTATAGCTATACCAATGCAAAATATACCAAAACCCCAACAACTGTGGGGAGTAACATAGCCGGACAGCCATTGTTAAACGTGCCTAAGCATACGGCAAATACCAGCTTGTTTTATACTTTTTATAACGGCGACCTTAAAGGCTTTAAAGTTGGAGCTTCTGTTTATTACCTGGGTAACCGTATTGCTGGTAATGCCAATACTATTGGGCAAACACAAACCATATCAAGGTTAGTTAACGTTTCGGGCTTTACTACGGTTGATGCATCTGTAGGGTATAGCTATAAAAAACTATCTATTATTGGTAAAATATCAAATATTGGCAATGTGCTTAATTATAATGTACATGAAAACTATAGTATTAACCCAATACCGCCAAGACAGTTTTTAACTACACTGGCCTATAAATTTTAATTTTTTAAATACCTATCAATAAAAAACCGGGTATGTTTTGCATACCCGGTTTTTGCAGATATATAACTATGAAAGTCTTTTTTCGCACCATACATCTTTACCTGAGCCTTGCAGCTGGCATAATTATTTTTTGCTCATGCTTTACAGGTACCATGCTGGTTTTTGAAAAGGAGATACAGCATACACTTTTCCCCAGGCGGTATTATGTAAAGCCTCAGGACCAGCGGATGCCTTTAGCAACACTGGTGGCAGGAGCGTTAAAGCAGGTGCCCAAAGCTAAGCTTTCGTCGGTTATGGTTTATGATGACCCTGAACGCAGCATTGAAATAGGGGTATTGGTACCTGAAAAAGGTGGGAAAAAGAATGCCGGTAAAACTGCCGGGCACACAGAAAAGGGGAAGATCTTAAACGAACACACGGCCGGCGGCAAAAAACCAAAAGGCGACGAAAAGCCAAACATTACCCTTTTTGTTAATCCATACACTGGCCAGGTTATTGAACAATTTAGCCGTAAGGATTCGTTTTTATATTCGGTGGAGATGTTTCACCGGTATTTGCTGGCCGGCAAGAATAGCGCTGGTGATATGGTAATAGCACTATCTACATTGCTTTTTCTGTTTATACTGATAACCGGGGTTGTACTATGGTGGCCCAAAACAAAAAAGATCATGCGTCAGCGCCTCAAAATCAAATGGGACGGTAGCACTAAAAGATTAACGCATGACCTGCATATAGTTACCGGATTTTATACCTCGGTGTTCTTAATAATAATTGTACTAACGGGGCTTGTCATGACCTTTAAATGGGCCAATGAGGCATTATTTGCTATTACAGGCTCAAAACTGGTTAAAGAGCAACCCAAGCCACCTCAATCGGTATACAATGCCGGGGCAACGGCTTTAACAATTGATGGAGCATTGCGGGGCATAGCCGGAGCAATCAAAACAGCCGAATATTATACCGTCCGCCCCCCGCGCGATTCATCGGGTACTTACAGTATAAATGTATTACCTAAAGGTGCTATTGAAACCACATCTGATACTTATTATATTGATCAATATAGCGGTCAACTGGCAGGTTCACAAACCTTTGCAGGTAAAAGCCTGGGTCAGCGTGTAAGAGCGCTGGTAAAACCCGTGCATACAGGTTCGGTATATGGTTTGCCTACCAAGATACTCAGCTTTATAGTTTGCTCATTGTCGCTTATTTTTCCGGTTACCGGTGTAATGATGTGGCTTAACCGTACCCGTAAAAAGAAGCCGGCATCAAAAGGGCTGGTTACCGCGTAAATGTTGTTATGTTGATATTGGTTTCCCTGTTAAATATTACGGGATATTTCAATATTAGAATAGAAGTTTGAAAATTACTGTTGATACGGAAATGGAGAGTTTAAAAGCTGTTTTTGAATACTTGATAATAATTGCAAAGGCTGAAAAGGCTTTGACATACAATCAACAAAACCACTCTCTATGAGGTCTGATAGCATTTTTTCATTTACCAGCGATGCCGTAAAGGCAATAACGGGAATTTCAGGGTATAGCTTTTTTATTTCAAATATAGCTGTATAGCCATTTATTATAGGCATTTCAAGGTCCATTAAAATAATTTGGTACGCCTGGTCTTTTTTTAGTTCATCCAGTGCTTCCTGACCATTGTATGCACAGGTAACGCTTGCCTTAAAACTTAATAAACATTTTTTGACCACCATCATGTTGATTTGGTTATCTTCAACTACTAAGATCCTTACCCCCGATAAATGGTTATCAGTTTCAATTTTGCTGACCAGCGGCTGTTGTTGTGGATTTTTAGCGTAATTAATTTTAAGGTTGAAACTAAAAGTGCTGCCTACTCCTTTTTTACTAACAAGTGTAAGTTTGCTATTCATTAAATTTAATAACCTTACACAAATGGTAAGCCCTAATCCAGTTCCATTTAAATCCTTGGTGTTTTGATCATAAACCTGCCAAAAACTTTCAAATATCTTAACCTGGTCATTTTCACTGATCCCTATCCCGGTATCCTCAACACTAAAGCTTGCCTCAATAAACTGTTTGGTTTTGTTTTTACACTCAGCCTTTAATTTAATATATCCGTTATTGGTAAATTTCAAAGCGTTTGATAGCAGGTTATTAAAAACCTGTACTAAACGCAAGTCATCAGCAATTACCAATTCATCAAGTTCTGGATCTATTTCCATTTTTAGCTCTACACCCTTTTCATTAAAAAGTGCGGTAAATGGTGTCGCTACATTTAATAAAAGAAGTTTTAGGTTTAGCTCAACCGGATGAATTTCAAGCTTGTTTGCCTCTATCTTATTAAAATCAAGAATATTATTTACCTGGTGCAGCATATGTTCTGAACAGTATTTTAACACCTGTATATACTCTTCATGCTGTGATGCAGTGTGTTCCTGTTTAAGCAAACCTATTACCCCAATTATGCCATTTAAGGGTGTGCGCAGTTCATGGCCCATAGTAGCCAAAAACTGGGTACGGGTATCAATTACCCGTTTGCTTTGTTCCATGAGTTCATTAATATATTTTTTCTCGAAAAATATATAGGCTATGGCAAATATAATGGTCGAAAAAATGGCAATTATCCGGTTAACAAAGGCCAGCTTGTTTATTTGTGATAACGTAAAATCCTGTAACGGAGTAACACCGCGCCCAATTAAAATACAAATGCCGAAGGAAACTACAATGATGGAAATATAAATAAATGATTCCCGGTATTTGCTTTGTTTAAGGTCAACTATAATGGGGACTGAAATGAGTATTGGAAAAAAGTACAGGAATTGTTCGGATTGTAAGCCCTCAATGGCGGCAGAAATAATTAATAAACTACAAATCAGAAATATAATAGAAATGGTAAGATTTTTAATGGCCCCATTATATTTTAACAGAATAAACATTAAAATGGCAAAGCAAAAACAGGCAACTAAGAATGAGGATACGTACAAGCCGATAAAAGAATCATAAAAGGAAATCGCGACACCTGTAAATAATGCGGCTAAACCAAGCTGATAAGATCTTTTAGGAACTTCTTTCATATCAAAAAGTAAGTCAAGGTGCTTATCGCTATCCTTGATCAATTTGTGATATTTGTCGGTAACCTGGTTCATTAATTTTTACCTGTTTAATTCGGCTCTGTAAGAACTTACAAAGGTACTTTAATGCTGTGTATTAATATGTGAATTAAATGAACGGCATATTTTGCGGAATAGTGTTTGTATTACTTCTGTAACGCAGTAGTAATTTAAAGTTAAAAATAGTCTTTATATTTCTTTAATATCTGAAGAAAAGTACACAATTAGGTCACCATTTATTGCACACATAATTAGTTTAAAAAATCAAATGTGTATAAAGTTGGGCAGTAATGTGTGAAATTATGTGAAGCAAGCAGGCTTAAGCAAAGTGTGCTTAAACAGGTTGTGGAATAATATGGAATGGCTATGGTTTTAAAGTACGACGAGTATACCTATCGTGACTACATGGCATACGATTTGAGGCAATAGTGATCTCTCTTAGGCTAATTAGAGATATTTGGGTATAAGAAAACCAATGTTTTATATACAGGATGCAAAGTTGGTGATCTCACGAAATTGAAGGTGAAGGGCACCCGTCGGTAACAATCTTAATTTGGTAGCAACGGATATCAAAAATCTGTAAATTCATTGAATTATTTATGAAAATCAAAGCGTACGGAATTAAACAGAAAGGTGGCAAAGCGGAGCCATTTTACTATGAAAGAAATGTTGGTGACAACGAGGTAAGCGTAAAAGTTCTTTATTGCGCCATTGCACGGGGGGACATCCAATTCATAAGTGATGATTGGGGCGATACAAAATTTCCGCTTGTTCCGGGACACGAAATTTTAGGAATTGTTGAAGAAATTGGTTCCAGTGTAACTACACTAAGTGTGGGCGATCAGGTTGGTGTCGGTTATCAGCAAGCGGCCTGTTTCGAATGTGAGTTTTGTAAAGCGGGTAACGAACAATTTTGCACTCAGCAAAAAGTAATTGGTGTGCATTGTTATGGTGGTTTAGCCGAGCATATTGTTGTTGATCACAGATTTGCCTTTAAACTTCCACCGGCATTACACCCGGCAAAGTCCGTTCCTTTATTATCATCCGGTCTTACCGTATATTCAGCAATTATGCACGCACAATTGTTGCCCAACTCCGTTGTTGGCGTATCGGGAGCCGGTGGCCTTGGCCAATTGGCAATTCAGTTTTTAAATAAAATGGGGCACCAGGCTTATGCATTTTCTCATTCTCCGGAAAAAAAAGAGATGATTAACCAGTTGGGTGCCGAATTTATACTCAGCTCCACACCCGATGACCTATCGGCGCTAAATCAGAAATTTGATTTTATTATTTCTACCTTAAATGTAGCATATGATCTGGACGCCTTTTTGAAAATGCTTAAACCACAGGGAAAATTTTGCGTAGTGGCTTCGCCTTTGCAAAAGCAACCTATTAGCATCGGCTTGCTGTATGATTACGCGCAAAGAAGCATTTATGGAAATTATGTAGGTAGCCGCAAGCATATGGTGGATATGCTTGATTTCGCGGCAAAGCATCATATCGGGAGCGCAGTAAACGTTATGCCGTTCTCTGAAATGAATAAAGCGATAGAAAAAGTAAGAACAGGAGAAATCAACATCCGGTTAGTATTGGAAAACCAAGAATAAAATGAATTCACAGGAAAAAGTATTAAACTGTTACAACCAGGTAGCCGACGATTATGCGGCTGAGCGTTGGGACGAAATCTCCAAAACACATTTTGACCGATGGCTATTGAAGGAATTTGCAGCTCTCAATAAAGACAAAGGGCCATGTGCCGACTTTGGCTGCGGGCCCGGACAAACAACAAGATTTCTGTACGATAATGGCATAAAAGACATCACCGGAATTGATCTGTCGCCGGCGATGATTAGCGCTGCCCGCCGACTTTCCCCTGAAATTAAATTTGAAACCGGGGACTTGTTGAATATTGCTTATTCGCCGGGGCATTTTGAAAGTGCACTTGCATTCTATTCGATAGTACATTTTACTAATGACCAAATCAGGAAGTGTTTCGGAGAAATAAACAGGGTTCTGAAAACCGGGGGAGATTTTTTATTTTCCTTTCACGCGGGAGATGAAATAGTTCATTTTGACAAAGCTCATGACAAAGAAGTGGATATTGATTTATACTTCTTTAAAACAGATGACATCATAGCATTACTTTATAAAACGGGTTTTAATATTATTGAAGCCATAGAAAGGCGTCCGTATGAAGATGCGAAATTCCCAAGCAGGCGAGCCTATATCTGGGCTGGGAAAAAGTAAAGGACGTGAGTCAAAATTTGTTTTATCAATACTTCATAATTTGTTTGACGCGACTCACACGTGAGTCGGTTCAAACAAATTGTGAATTTCTAAAAATTGCTTATTATGCTAAAAACGCAGTTTCTATGTGATAGAATCAACTTTTTAGGTGTTTACTTGATTCAAACAAATTGTGAATTTTTGCCATTTACAAAATGTTAATAAAACAAATTATGATATTTATTATTTAATCATCTGATTATTAGTTATTTGTGACTTTTGTTGTGCTGTTTGTTTGATGAGTTCTTACTTAGCGTCTATTGTAACAGGTATAGAATGTTCGCTTTCATTTTTTAAGCGGTCAATACTTGTAATGACATATAGGTAAGTTTGCCCATTGATAACATTTCTATCTTCATAGCTACAGCTTGAGTCATATTGTTTATGCAGTATGTATTTTGGATCGTCTATATTGATGGTCTCCTTTTTGTCAAACCTGTATATCACATAACCATATACCGCTTCGTTATCTTGAGCAGATAATGGCGCTTCCCATGTTAGGCTGATAACTCCATTATTGTTTTTTGCCGTGAGTTCACGAGGAGGATTAGGGGCGATGGAATCGCGCCAGAGCATAAGCGGAGGTAATGCAGGAGAGTGGTAATAGTTGTTTTTTAGCGAGTCTGTAAATCCCAGCGGATTATTTATCAGGGACCTTGAACTGAAATACACACTACCCTGCACGCGTTTGTTTTTACGGAGGTAATTGATTTGTTTCGGTAATTCTGATGGAATTTTAAAACCAGGTAATTTGTTCTCGATGATTCGGTACGGAGCCTGACCGATATATAAATGTCTTCCGTAAGTATGTTCGCTCCACCAGTCAACCATAACTCCGAAAGGTACCGAGTGATCGTTCATAGGCCGGTAGAGCTGCGGATTTATATAGTCAACCCAGCCTTCCTGGATCCATTTTTTAGAATCGGCATAAAGTTCATAATACGAATCACCGCCATGCGTATCTGATCCCTCTGGGTTCTGAAATTTATTGGCCCAGATACCTGAGGGACTCATACCAAATTTGATCCGCGGGTTATGCTGATGGATACTGTCGTTAAGCATTTTTATCAGCAGGTTTACATTATTGCGCCGCCAATCATTAACGTTTGAAAACTCTGCGCCATATTTTTTAAAAGTTTGTTCATCATGGATTTGCTGCCTTGCAATATGATAAGGGTAAAAATAATCGTCCAGGTGAATACCGTCTACGTCGTAATTATCTACCACGTCCAAAATAATTTTTACAATATATTCCCTCACCTCCGGAATACCAGGATCAAACAGCTTTTGTCCGCCATATATAAAAAACCACTCGGGGTGGATGTTGGTGATATGCTGAGGGCTCAGGCTCGAAAAGTTAAGATCTTTGGTAGCCCGGTAAGGGTTAAACCAGGCATGTAGTTCCATACCGCGCTGATGAGCGGCTTTGATTGCAAATTCTAAAGGGTCATAGAGCGGGTAAGGAGCCTTTCCCTGTTTTCCAGTCAGATACTTTGACCAGGGTTCGCGGCCTTTGGCATAAAAAGCGTCAGCTACAGGCCTAACCTGAAATATAATCGCGTTAATGCCCGCTGCCTGATGCGCATCGAGTATGGCGGTAAGTTCACGTTGTTGCTGATCTGCGCTTTCTGCTGGTTTGCGCGGCCAGTCAATATTTTCAACCGTCGCTATCCATACACCCCTAAATTCCCGTTTGGGTGCTATGGTTTGCGCATTTGCCCAATTTACGAATAGAAGAGAAATGAAGATAAAATAAATACAGTTTTTCATGTAGTTTCAATTTACACCAGCCCTACCGGCTTCTGTTTCAATACTGTTATGATGTTGCCTGGCCGATGCTGACGCGCCAAACTTATAAGTGAACGTAAGACCTATTGTTTGGTTATCACTATGGTTTGATGAGGTAAGGGAAGCGTATTGATATTCAATTTTCCGCCTGAGCGTACGGCTGTTAAATATGTCACGAGCGGTTAAGATGATGGCTCCCTTATTTTTTAAAATAGTTTTTTGAATAGAAGCGTTTAGCAGCCACATCGGTAGGTATATGCCCTGTCCATCGGTAAGTTTATTATGATAGGAGCCATTAACTTCCATGCTCCATCCATGTGGAAGTTTAAATTGCTGGCTCCCGCTAACAGTTATTGTGTTAACCGTATTGTTTAAATATCCAATGTTCAAAACCTGGCCGGCATACTGATTATGGGTGAAGTCGCTGTATAAATTGGTGCTCCACCATTTAGTTACAGGCTGCGACAAGTTGAAATACGCTCCATAAGCATTTACCTTAGCAATATTGACAGGGACAAATGCTAACGCGTAACCTGTAAGCTGATAATACTGGGCGATATCATTACGGGTGTCGCTATAGGTTATTCCTGCAGTAATTTTATCTTGCATGTTAAAAGATAAGTCTAAGTTATTAGAATAGGCGGGCACAATTTCCGGATTACCTTTATTGGATGAATACCTGTCGAAAGTAAAAACAAAGGAATTTAAATCACCATACCCGGGCCTGGAAATCCTCCGGCCAATGGATAAGATCAGGGTATTTGCTGACGCCGTATCAAGCTTATAACTTATATAAGCGGTTGGGAATAGGTTGCTGTAATTGTATTCAGCCGTAGTCGCGGTTAAGAGGACAGCACTCTGCCGCATTGCTTCGGCGTGTGTATACTCCAGTCTTAATCCAACCTGCATGTCGAATCTTTTAGTGGTCTTTTGAAAATTAACGTAAGCCGCATTAATATTCTCCCGGTAACTAAAACTGCCATTTAAAGAATCGCTGGGATACGTTTTATTATTGATCGTATATAAATAATCACCTGTGCTTTCCCTTATCGAATATGTAGTTTGAATTCCAATTGACATTTTCAGGTGACCGGGCAGTTCATCAGCGTAATCGGCTTTTGCTCCAAAAATTTTTGCTTTAAAAGGATTATAAGTGTTGAGAGTATAATTACTGATCAAAGTATTCCCAGGTAAATAGGTGCCGCTGTTAATTACCTGGAGAGGGTCGGTTGAATATTGTAAATAATCTGTGTTAATATTTAGCTCTTGTGTAGGTTTATGAAACTGATGGTGGAAATTTAAATTGACTGTATTGTTCCTGGTAATGTAGTGAAGCAGGCTGATGGTATTGATCGTGGAATCAACTTTGTTTAACCTGTTAAAAGCAGTTGAATAATTGCCATGTTCATGATAAGGATGAATTATCCCGGCAATTGTAACCCCCAATTTATTATGTGCGTCAATATCATAATCGAATCCTAACTTATAATTATAACTAATAGTGGTACTTGTTTCTGTATTAAATTGGCTCATTAATAAGTTATTGTAGGGTTGCACATTGTTAAATTGTCGGTTTCGTGCTACATCGTAATAATTGTTAGTTAAAGAATAACCCAGGTTTCCAAAAAGATTGATCTTATGAAAGCCGTAGTTGAAGTTGATATTGGAGTTAGCTTTAGCATAAACACCCTGCTGATAGGTTGCACTCAGTCCAGAGTTAAAACCTTTAAGTTTACCTTTTTTTGTTTTAATGTTGATGATTCCCGCGTTGCCTTCAGCATTATATTGTGCTGGTGGGTTAGTCATGATCTCTATTTTATCCAGCGTGCCAGAGGGTAAGGTTTTCAGGTAATCTAACAAATCTTTACCTGTGAGGTAGCTTGGCCTGTCATCGATGTAAACGGTTACACCTTCTTTACCGCGCAAGCTAATTGCATCATCGGTTACCTGCACGGCAGGAGCATTATTCAATACATCCAGCGCATTAGTCCCGGTATTGCTGAGCAGACTACTTACATTGATAACCACCCGGTCTAACTGATGCGTTATATAGCTTTTTCGTGGCGATATGATATTAACTTCTTTGAGTTCACTGTAATTATTTTGCAAACTGATATTCGGCAAATTGAGTTTTGAGGAATTGTTGCCGATAACGATCTGTTTGATCAGATAAGTTTGATAACTGATATGGGATGTGGTTAGTGTATAGGTACCTGGCGATAGCTTTAAAAATTGAAAACTTCCATTGTCTTTACTGGTTGTTGTCAGACCTATATCCTCGATGCCTTGTCTTTTCAAAATTATCGTCGCTCCGGAAACAGGATGGTTTTCACCATCGGTAACCGTTCCCATAATAATGCCATCATTGCGCACCACCTGTTGGGCGTAAATATTTTTGATTGGGCAAAGGCATAGCCATAAAGACAGTAAAAACTGCTTCATAAATGATGGGTTTAGTAAATTGTGGTGCTTTGTTTCTGTTTTAGAATATCAATTTTTACGCTCGTTTTTATAGGCAATCACCGCATCTACAAACTTCTCGGCTATCGCGTATCGGTGCTGCTCTTCCAGGATATAGTTCAAATCTTTGGGGTTAGTACCATAGCCGAACTCAATTAAAACGGCGGGTATTTTATTTTCCCTTAATACATACAACCCCGGCGCTGCAAAAATCGTATCGTTGGTATTTATACCACCAAGTTGTCTGAAACTACTTTTAAGCTGACCGGCAAACTGAGCTGATAGAGTCGAATTTTGACCAGATGGATTGTCCTTAATCTCTATTCCATTGGCATCTTGTTGGAGCGGGCCGGCGGGAGCAGCGTTGATATGCAAAGAGGCAAAAACGTCTCCTTGATATGCTACACGGTCTTTAAACTCCACATGCTCATCAGTTTTCCGTGTAAGCAAAGTGCGTATACCTCTTTTTTCAGCGACCACTTTAATCTCCAGCGCTAAAGCAAGGTTGATATTCTTTTCAAAATACTTACCACCACAAACCGCCCCACCGTCATCTCCCCCGTGACCAGCATCAAGAATGAGGGTGAAATTGTCTTTTAGAGGGGTTTGTGCATAGGTTTTTTCTAAGGAAAACTGATAGCCTATGATGATCAAAATGGGAACTAACCAAAAATACCTGAGTTTATATTTGGCCTGGGACTGTTCATGAAACAGCATCCGGATACGCGTTTTTACGCCATAAGCGCTGAACTCGTTTACAAGCCTGGATGTAGGATGGCTCATTAACTTGAGCAACAAGTTTGCATAATTATTGGCTTTATAGGTACCGGCCAAACATTGATCAACCTGAAACTCATGTACCTGCTTAAGTTCTTTTGCAATAAGGTACATAAACGGATTAACCCAAAAGAAGGCTTTTAATAACTCTGTAAATAATTGGTCGGCAGAATGCCATTGGCGAACATGTTGTAATTCGTGTGCTAATATCTGTTCTTTTTCAAAATTATCTACCTGGTTATGATTTAAAAATATTAGGTTGAAAAATGAAGAGTTGCTTTTGGACGCATTGGTAATTAGGTAATAACCTTCGGATTTTCGCCCTTCCCTGATAGCCTTGTATATAATTACTGCTATACCTGTTAGCACCTTAAGTAGCAAAAGCGCACTGATAAGTGCATAGCATCTGACCGCTAACAGCTCCCAGTTGAAATGTTCGGTCGCAGAGTGTATAACGCCATTATCCATGTCCCTGCTGTTAAGTGGATCTGAATAAACGACGTCGATAGGGAGGGGGGTATGAAAAGGAAGTGGTTGTTGTACTTGGAAGTGAAGGGAAGGAATGATGAGGGATGTTGCAAGGGCAAATAACAGATAGTATCTGTTCCACGTAAAAAAGGTAAGCTTGCGAAATAGGCAGTAATATAAAGTATAGAACATACCCGAACAGATTACCACCTTGGCGACGTATATAAATAACTCCATATTATTTTTGCTTATTGATAAATTCCCTGATACTTTCTATATCATCTTCCTTAAGTTTTTCTTCCTTAACCATAAATGACAATAAAGATTCGGCTGATCCATCAAAATAATTAGTAAGAAGTTTGGTAAAGGAATGCTTGCGGTAAGCAGTTTTACTAATGAGCGGAAAATACTCATGAGTTTTACCGTAAGCTTTGTGACTTATATAGTTTTTAGTCTCCAATAGTCGAACCACGGACGAAATGGTGTTATATGGAGGTTTAGGATCATCGGGCAGATGATCGATAATATCCTTAATAAAAGCAGATTTAAGATTCCATAAAACCTGCATAATACGTTCTTCGGTTTTGGTCAATTCCTCCATAATCAAATGTATAACTTATATTTCAGTTATACAACTGATTTCTCAGTTTAAGGCAGCGGTGAGTTTTGTTCTATACAAATTGCGCCTTTTTAAAACATGAGCTTTTAGATAAAATGTAGGTTTAATAATAAAAATAAAAACAACACCCGCGCTTTACTAAAATTGAATGGGAACTCGAGACATACCTTATTTTTATACTGTATGTTATGGAGATGTTGACCACCTGATTCCGGGCCAAACTGACCAGGCAATTTGCTGACGTGGTGACCTTAAGAAAAATCCATGAATCTTAAAAAAACTCGTTATATCTTAGAGCCGATATTAATTTCATGTTGGTATTCAAACTGAGGCTCATTCAATGAAAGTTTTAAAGTTTCTTAGTGTTTTAGTGATTCTTGCAATCATCGTTTTTTCATATTGGATGTATAAATCTTTGAATACCCCCTATGCGCACAATAAGAATAACCAATTTATACAAATCCCACATGGCTCATCCCCCGGCCAAATACTCGCTAAACTTACTTCCGAAGGAATTCTTTCCGCCCAAACTCCGCTGAAAATATATTTGAAAATTACCGGTACCGGCAATGAGATGCAAGCGGGTGAATATCTATTCGATTCACCAATTACACCGCTTGAGGTACTGGGGGAGCTGAAAAATGGAAGACTACGAACTGTGAAATTAACCATCCCGGAAGGTTTTACTCGCTTTGATATTGCTAAAAGAATAGCCGGGCAATTCCCTCAAAATCAACCGGCAGGTGAAAATGCTATATTGAACCTTATGGAGGATATTTCACTCATTGAAGATATAGCTCCGGAAGCTAAAAATCTTGAAGGTTATATGTATCCAAACACTTATAATTTCCCGCGCTCTTTTACCACTCGGGCTATCATAAAGAAAATGGTCGGGGAGTTTAAAAAGGTTTGGAAGCCGGAATATGCAGATCGAGCGTTTAAAATGAAACTGACACCGTACAAGATAATTACCATTGCATCTCTTATCGAAACAGAATCGCGATTGAACGAGGAGCGACCTATTGTAGCCTCAGTAATCTATAATCGCCTGAACAAAGGAATGCCGCTTGGGATAGATCAGACTGCTGTTTACATAGCGAAGATGGAAAATCGTTGGGATGGGATAATAAACAAAAGCGACTTGGAGTCAAATTCTCCGTACAATACCAGAAAGGTTGTCGGTCTTCCTCCAGGCCCGATTTCGTCAGTTTCTGAAAGCTCCATCAAAGCCGCCCTTTATCCTGCCACCACAAACTATATTTATTATGTTTTAAATGTGGAGAAAAACGATAAGTCTCATAGATTTTATTCAACGGCTGCAGAATTCGAACGTGGAAAAGCTGCCTATCAAGCTTGGTTGGAAAAGGAGCGTAGATGAAAGATTTATACAAGAATAATACGTTTTACAGGGTTTTAATCTACCGCTCATCGAGTAGTTGCTTTTAAACTTTTCTCCATACTTTTCTATACGTCAAAATAAATCGGGATTCAAGACATTCTAATATAGTCGCTGAATCAGTGATAATAACATGTGTTGATTGCCTTTTAAAAATTAACGATAGCAAAATATGCTTTAAATTGGGAACATTTTGTTTTATTGATATGGAACAATTTGTTACGAACAATCCAGATGTGCTCCAGGTGCTTATAGGAACTCACTGATATGTTATCCCAGTTCCGTCTATGTGTGCTTTCGCGGCATAAATTCTCCTGCGTTCCTTAGTCTGATTTATTCCATGGTCACTTGACAACCTCGCAAGACTTTCGAGATTGGTTGCTTAACAAAAAGAATGGTGGGATGTACAGCTGATTTTGAAGTATACCTGAAAATTAATTAATTCATCAATTTGTTTGACGCGACTCACACCTACAGTCGCCAGCCGGCTTTTTGCTTTTATTGATATAGCAAAAACATCCACCAAAAATGTTGAAAACTTTTTGGTGGTAAAAAGTGGTAGAAAGTGGTAAAAGTAATTTACTTTTACCTATTAAATTATGCCATAGTCTGAAAATGTCTCATTTAACCGGTGAATTTGAATGTAAACTGGATCCTAAATCAAGGATGATGATACCTGCTGGGCTCAAAAAAAAGCTTCCTGAAGCTGAAAGTGAGGGGCTTGTGATCAATCGTGGATTCAAAAACTACCTGGTTATTTATACTAAAAAGGAATGGGACAAAAGACTTGATGAACTAAGCAAACTTAACGAATACGAACAAGATAATATAGATTTTATAAGATATTTTACCCGCGGGGCCACTGAACTTTCGCTTGATGCGGCCGGCAGGGTGTTGTTGCCAAAGTTTTTGCTGGAGTATGCGGGCATAAAATCTGATGTGGTGCTGGCTTGCCAGTTAAATAAAATTGAAGTTTGGGATGCGGCCGCGCACAAGGCTGCGTTTGATAATGAACCAGAAAACTTTAGCGCTTTGGCGCAAAGGGTAATGGGTAACAAAACAAGGAGGGAAGATGAGTGAGTATCATACACCGGTAATGCTGCAGGAATGCATGGAAGGCCTTGACATTAAAAAGGACGGCACTTATGTGGACGTAACTTTTGGTGGTGGCGGCCATTCGCGCGAGATATTGAAACGTTTGGGTGAGGGCGGAACCCTGCTGGCCTTTGATCAGGATGCCGATGCGCAGCAAAATTTAATTGATGATGAGCGTTTTGTTTTTGTAGATCAGAACTTCAGGTACCTCAAAAATTTTAGTCGCTTGCATGGCGCTATTCCGGCTGACGGCATTCTGGCCGATCTGGGTGTTTCATCATACCAGTTTGACCAGGCCGAGCGTGGGTTCTCCATTCGGTTTGATGCCGAGCTGGATATGAGGATGAACCAGTTGGGTGAGCTTACGGCTAAGGATGTGGTAAATAATTATACCGCTGCCGAACTGCACCGCATTTTTGGTGTTTACGGCGAGATACAAAACGCCAAATCGCTGGCCGAAACTATTGTTACTGCGCGTTTAAATGCGCCGATAGTGACCATCGCCGATCTGAAAAATGCGATTAGTAACCGGATACCACGGGGTAAGGAAAATAAATACCTGGCACAAGTGTTCCAGGCTTTGCGCATTGAGGTTAACCAGGAACTGGAGGCCTTAAAGGAATTTTTGATCCAGTCGGCCGAGGTATTGGCTGTTGGTGGCAGGCTGGTGGTAATGTCATACCATTCGCTGGAAGACAGGCTGGTGAAGAATTTTATAGCCAAGGGCAAGTTCAGCGGCGAGGTGGAGAAAGATTTGTATGGCAATGATAATAAACCGTTTGCTGCAGTAAGCCGGGGAGCTATAACTGCATCGGAAGATGAAATAAAGAATAATAACAGAGCACGGAGCGCTAAATTAAGGATAGCTGTAAAAAAATGACCAATCGTTTGCGTACAGAAATTCAGGAGGATGAAGCGGAAGAAAATCTTATCGTTGAGGAAAAACCTGCAAAGGAAATCTCGGATAATTTTTTTACACAGCTTTTTTCAAAGGGTATTCTCAGTACTGAAAAGGCCACCAGCGCATTGCCGTTTGTAATGTATGTGGCCTTATTGGGCATGATATACATTGGCAACATGCACCTGGCCGAAAAAACGATACGTGACATTGATAATATAACTAAAGAAGTAAAAGAGCGCGGCTGGGATTATAAAACCGCCAAAGCCGAAATGGCTTTTAAAAGTACGTTAACCGAGGTGGCCAAACGTGCTGATACCCTTGGGGTAAGGCAATCAGTGGAGCCGCCGCAAAAGATAACAGTAAAGGAGGAAGATCAGGATGGGAATTAGAACCAACATTCTGCTGCGGGTGTATATCGCTTTCGGGTTGATATTGTTATTTGCGTTTGCTGTAGTGGTACAGTTGTGCCGGGTACAGTTTGTACAGGGCAAAAAATGGAAAGCCATGGCAGTAAGCATGTCGGCACAATACCGGGATGTAGAGGCAGCCAGGGGCAATATTTTTTCTGTAGATGGCAGCCTGTTGGCTACATCGGTACCTGAGTACGAGCTGCACATGGATATGCTGGCAGGTGGCATTGCCGATGACAGCGTTTTTAATGATAATGTTGATGTACTGGCTGCAAACTTGTCAAAAATGTATGGCGACAGATCAACCCGGGAATACTCTAGGATCCTGCGCGATGCACGTAAGGAAGGTTCGCGGTACCAGCTCCTGCGACGCAGGGTAAGCTACCAGGAATTAAAGAAGATCCGCGAGTTCCCGATATTCAAAAAAAGAAAAACCAAAAACTGTTTAATAGTACTGCAACAAAATAAGCGCATACTGCCTTTTCATTCATTAGCGGCCCGTACCATTGGTTATAAAAACCAGAATGTTAAAAATGCGGTAGGCCTTGAAGGGGCCTATTCGTCATATATAAACGGAGAAAATGGCAGGCGTTTAATGCAGCGCATTCCCGGTGGCACCTGGATGCCGGTAAATAATGATGAGGATGAGATAGCCGCAAAGGATGGGGCCGATATCATATCAACCATCAATGTGAACTTTCAGGATGTGGCACAGGATGCTTTGAAAAAACAACTGGTAAAAAGCGAGGCCGACCATGGTTGCGTAGTGTTGATGGAAGTGGCTACCGGCGAGGTTAGGGCTATTGCCAACTTTACCCGTTCAAAGGATGGTGATTACCAGGAAAAAATGAACTACGCTATCAGTAACGCTATTGACCCGGGTTCAACCTTTAAACTGGCATCGTACATGACTTTGCTTGATCAGCATAAAATAGATACCAGTACCATAATAAATGCCGAAGGTGGTAAATATAAATTCCCCAAAGGGCCAACTATTACCGATACCGAGCATGATAATTATGAGATGAGCGTTAAACGCGCTTTCGAAGAATCATCAAACGTGGCGGCGGCTAAATTGGTTACAAAATACTATAGTGGTAACCCATGGGAGTATATCAACAAGCTTTACAGTTATCATTTAAATGAAAAACTGCGCCTGCAAATTCCTGGCGAAGGCAGACCGGTCATCAAAAATCCGTCAAACCGCAGTTGGAACAAGAATTATACCCTGCCCGAAATGGCTTATGGTTATGAAATGAATTTAACGCCGCTGCAAATGCTGGCCTTCTATAATTCGGTAGCCAACAACGGTAAATTGATTGCTCCCATATTTGTGCGCGAGATACGCCGCCTGGGTAACCCAATTGAGCAATTTCAGGCACGGGTTATTAATGAACAGGTATGTTCTGATGTTACACTGGGGAAGATAAAGGGTATGCTGGAAGGCGTAGTACTTAATGGTACCGGTAAAAACGTGATCAAAAACAAGTTGTATAGCGTAGCGGGTAAAACCGGTACAGCCCAGGTTGCCGACGGAAGAAAAGGCTATACTGCCAATAAAATATATCAGGCTTCGTTCTGCGGTTACTTCCCGGCAGATCATCCTAAATATTCCATGATCGTGGTGATTAATCATCCAACCAAAGGCGATTACCTGGCGGCAAAAGTTGCCGGTCCGGTTTTTAGAGAAGTGGCCGACAGGGTTTATGCCAACGATATGGAGATAAACCAAAACCCGGCTACCCACCTGGTGGGCAATACAAGCATGCCAAAAGTAAAACAGGGCAATTTAAAAGCATTAAAACAGGTTTATACCAAACTGGGTGTAAAGCCACTTTACGCATCGGCTAATGCACAGGGCAATGGGGTTGATACCAGCAACGGTATTCCTTTTGAAGAAGTAAGATATAAGAACGGCGCCGTACCGGCAGTAACCGGAATGGGCCTTAGTGATGCCTTGTATGTATTGGGCAATGCGGGTTATAAAGTAACGGTACGCGGCAGCGGCGTAGTAACCACACAATCGGTTACTGGCGGCAGCTTAATACCAAAGGGTTCACGCATAACAATTGAACTGGAATGAAGTATTTAAGTGATATATTGGATGGACTGGCCTTCACTGAATTACAGGGAAGTGCCGATGTGGAAATTACTTCTGTAACATTTGATTCGCGGCAGGTAATTGCCGGGTCATTGTTTGTTGCTGTGAAAGGCACCCTGGTTGATGGCCATGATTATATTGAGCAGGCCATTAAGAAAGGTGCCATTGCTATCATTTGCGAAGAGTTGCCCGCACGTACAGCCGCCGAGGTTGATTTTTTAATGGTTGCCGACTCTGGTAAAGCGCTAAGCATTGTTGCCGCTAATTTTTATGATAACCCATCGGCACAGTTAAAATTGGTAGGGGTAACAGGTACCAATGGCAAAACCACGGTAGCTACTTTACTTTACCAGCTGTTTCGTGATCTGGGTTATAAATGCGGCTTGCTGTCAACTGTTGAAAATCAGATCAATGGCCAGGTGATCCCATCAACCCATACCACACCCGATTCGATTGAGCTTAACCGCCTGCTTGATGATATGGTGGCCCAGGGCTGCGACTACTGCTTTATGGAGGTAAGCTCACACGCGATTGCACAGCACCGTATTGCTAACCTGAATTTTTCGGGCGGCATATTCACTAACCTTACACATGATCATTTAGATTATCATAAAACATTTGATAGTTACCTGAAGGCCAAAAAGGCGTTTTTTGATGGCTTGCCCAAAAATGCCTTCGCGCTTACCAATAGCGATGACAAGAACGGTAATGTAATGTTGCAAAATACACAGGCCCACAAAAAGTCATACGGACTTAAAACTATGGCCGACTATAAGGCCCGTATCCTGGAAAACCAGTTTGGCGGCCTGCTCCTGCAAATTGATAACGAAGAGGTATGGTTTAAAATGGTAGGCACCTTTAACGCTTATAACTTACTGGCTGTTTATGCTACCGCCATGCTGCTTGATCAGGATAAGGCAAAAGTATTAACCAGCCTGAGTAAGTTAACCGGTGCCGAAGGTCGTTTTGAATACATAGTAGCACCAAACAAGGTGATAGGTATAGTTGATTATGCCCACACACCTGATGCGGTGCAAAATGTATTAAGCACCATTCATGACATTCGCAAGGGTAACGAAAAGGTAATAAGCGTAATTGGCTGTGGCGGCGACAGGGATAAAACCAAACGCCCTGTAATGGCACGCGTAGCCAGCGAGTGGAGCGATAAGGTAATACTTACGTCTGATAACCCACGCTCGGAAGATCCTGCCCAGATCATAAAAGATATGGAAGTGGGTATCGATCCGGCCTTTAAACGGCATGCTGTAAGTATTGTAGATAGGCGTGAAGCTATTAAAACAGCCTGTATGCTTGCTCAGCCCGGCGATATTATATTAATAGCCGGTAAAGGTCACGAAAAATACCAGGAAATAAACGGAGTGAAAAATCACTTTGATGATATGGAAGAGTTAGAGAACCAATTTAAAGAAATGAATTAGTTGTCTGAATCAGAATTTACAGAATTAAAAAATCACCAGAATCAAGGAAATCCTTTAATCGGGCAAATCAAGGTTCAAACAGAATATAAACCTGCTCATCAATCAGTAAAGAATGTTATACTATTTATTTACATATCTAAATAAAAATTACAGTATTCCGGGGTCGGGGGTATTTCAGTATATCACTTTCCGTACGGCTTTGGCTGTAATAACATCGCTGGTTATCACCACAGTTTATGGTCGCCGCTTAATTGATTACCTGCGTTTTAAACAAGTTGGCGAAACGGTAAGGAATTTGGGCCTGGAAGGGCAAATGCAAAAATCAGGTACACCTACAATGGGGGGTATCATCATTTTACTAGGTATACTGGTACCTACGCTACTGTTTGCCAAGCTAAGCAATGTGTACATTATCCTGATGCTGATCACCACTATATGGTTGGGTGCTATTGGCTTTTTAGATGATTATATCAAAGTATTCAGAAAAAATAAAGAAGGATTAGCGGGCAAGTTCAAGATCATAGGCCAGGTAGGGCTTTCGCTCATTATTGGGTGGACCATGTATTTCAATACCGATATCGTGATCAGACAGGAAGTAAAGTTGCCGGTTAAAATTGATGCACCTGTGGAGTTTCACATGAAAAGGAATGTTCCGGTTTACACCCAGGATGTGCATTCAACAAAAACCACTATGCCTTTTTATAAAAATAACGAGTTTGATTATGCCAAGGTGCTTAAATTTTTAGGTACAGGATATGAGCAATATGCATTAGTAGTATTTCTGTTTTTTGCTATCGTGATCATCACCTTTATTTCAAACGGGGCTAATATTACCGACGGTATTGATGGACTGGCTACAGGTACATCAGCAATTATAGGTATCACACTGGCCATACTGGCTTATGTATCGGGTAACATTGCCATGGCCGATTACCTGAACATCATGTTTATACCAAACTCAGGCGAGCTGGTGGTTTTTGCGGGAGCATTTGTAGGGGCCTGTGTGGGTTTTTTATGGTACAATTCCTACCCGGCCCAGGTATTTATGGGCGATACAGGAAGTTTGGCCATAGGCGGTATCATAGCGGTTTTTGCCATTATGATACGTAAAGAATTATTGCTGCCGGTATTATGCGGTGTGTTTTTGATAGAAAATATATCGGTTATAATGCAGGTAGGCTGGTTTAAATACACCAAGAAACGCTCGGGCGAAGGCCGGAGGATATTTTTAATGGCGCCATTGCATCACCATTACCAAAAAAAAGGTTTCCACGAGGCAAAAATCGTAACCCGCTTTTGGATCATCGGGATTTTGCTGGCTATTATAACGATAATAACATTGAAGCTGAGATAAAGCCCCCCGACCCCCTAAAGGGGGAGGGAAAGAAGCAGGAGATTAGAATCAAGATAAAAGAATAAGGACAATAAAGGAATGAACGAGAATAAAAACATACCCAATCAAAAGCACCCCCTTCAGGGGGCGGGGGGGGCTATTGTTGTGCTTGGCGCCGGCGAAAGCGGTGTGGGTGCGGCATACCTTGCCCAACAGCAGGGGTATGATGTTTTTGTTTCGGATTTTGGGGCTATTGCGGGCAACTATAAAAAACAACTGCAGGACTGGAATATCCGCTTTGAGGAAAATCAACATACCGAAGCCGAAATATTAAGCGCGGTTGAAGTGATTAAAAGTCCGGGGATCCCTGAAAAGGCCCCCGTTATAAAAAAATTAAAAGAAAAAGGTGTTCCTGTTATATCCGAAATTGAATTTGCAGGCAGGTATTGCAATGCCAAAATTATAGGTATAACCGGTTCAAACGGTAAAACCACTACCACGAGTTTAACTTACCACATTCTTAAAAATGCGGGTTTAAATGTGGGTCTGGCGGGTAACATTGGAAAAAGCTTTGCCTACCAGGTAGCCACCGAAAAATTTGAATATTATGTGTTGGAGCTAAGCAGCTTTATGTTGGATGACATGTACCGGTTTAAGGTAGACATTGCTGTTTTGCTTAATATTACGCCTGACCATTTAGACAGGTACGATTACAAGCTGGAAAACTACGCGGCATCAAAATTCCGCGTTACGCAAAATCAAACAGCGGCCAATTATTTTATTTATTGTGCCGATGACCCGGAAACCATAAAAGGTATGACCGGGCGCAGTTTTGAAGCGCAGCGATTACCATTTTCAATAGAAAAAAAGATTGAACCGGGAGCATATCTCAAAAACGACAATATTGTCATAAACATACAACAAGAACATTTTCAAATGTCAATTAAAGAACTGGCCCTGCAGGGTAAGCACAACATTTACAACTCCATGGCATCAGGTATTGTAGCAAAGGTGCTCGAATTGCGCAACGAATCGATGAGGGAGAGCATGGGTAACTTTAAAAACATCGAGCACAGGCTGGAGTCGGTTGGTAAAATATCAGGCATTAGTTTCATTAATGATTCAAAAGCCACCAACGTTAACTCAACCTGGTACGCTTTAGAGAGCATGACCACTGATGTGGTACTGATCCTGGGCGGTGTTGATAAAGGCAATGATTATGGTATGCTTAAAGAATTGGTAAAGCAAAAGGTTAAAGCTATTGTTTGTTTGGGAAAGGACAATAAACGGATCCATGATGCCTTTGAAGATGATGTGGAAGTGATTGTAAATACAGGATCGGCACAGGAAGCAGCGCAGGTGGCATTTCACCTGGCCACAAAAGGCGATACTGTATTGTTATCTCCCGCTTGTGCAAGTTTTGATCTGTTTAAAAACTATGAAGACCGCGGCAACCAATTTAAAGCAGCGGTAAGGGAATTATGAAAATGTTTAGATGTGCAAATATGCAGATGTGCGGATTAAAAGATGAATGTTAATGAATGAAAAGCCGAATTTGATTGTTGATTTAACCTTCAACTTTTCTTTAAAGATTATAGCATTTACGGAAGTGCTTGAGTCTCAAAGAAGATTTAATCTGGCTAATCAACTATTTAGAAGCGGTACATCAATAGGAGCCAATATTAGAGAAGCACAAGGGGCAGAAAGTAAAATTGATTTTAGGCACAAATGTAAAATAGCATACAAAGAAGCGCAGGAAACAGAATATTGGTTAATGCTATGCAAGCATGCAGAAAATTACCCATTCGAAGAGGAACTGTACGATTATATAAAATCAATAATAAAAGTATTAGGAAAAATAATTTCATCAACACATTAAAAAAATATTTGCACATCTGCACATTAGCATATCTGCACATACATTAATTATATGCATAGGATACTCAGTAATACAAAAGGCGACCGCTGGATATGGCTTATAGTCATATTGCTTTCTGTTATATCTCTATTGGCTGTATACAGTTCAACAGGTACGCTGGCCTATAAAAGAGGGGTTGGGGTCGAGTCGATCCTGATGAAACACCTGGCTATGGTTGTTGGGGGCATTGCGCTCATGTATATTTCGCATAAGCTCGATTACCGTTATTACGCGGGTATTTCAAAGATCATGATGATAGTTACCATACCATTGTTATTATATACATTGATATTTGGTAGCCACATCAACAATGCCAGCCGGTGGATCAATATCCCGGTAATAGGCCTCAGTTTCCAAACATCGGATCTGGCCAAGCTGGCACTGATCACTTACCTGGCACGTACGCTATCGCGCAAGCAGGAAAATATAAAGGATGTAAAAGAATCCTTTTTGCCTATCATGGGCTCTGTTTGTTTGGTGTTTATTTTGATAGCTCTGGCTAACTTGTCAACAGCGCTGATGCTGTTTGGGGTAAGTATTTTGCTGCTCATTATAGGGCGTATCAGCATTAAGCAAATAGCAGTGGTTTGCGGGGCCGGATTGATATTGTTAATGGGCGTTATCTTTTTGGGGCCGCGCAGGCACACCTATGTTTCGCGGGTGAATGTGTTTTTACACCCCGAGTTGGCCAAGGCTGATAAGTCATTCCAGTCTGACCATGCTAAGATAGCCATTGCCAGCGGAGGCTTTTTTGGCAAAGGCCCTGGTAACAGTACCGAAAGAAATTACCTGCCCGAGTCATACTCCGACGAGATATACGCCATTATCATTGAGGAGTATGGATTGGCAGGAGGCTTTGCCTTAATAGGCATTTACCTGTTTTTACTATACAGGTGTATAAAAATTGTGACGAAAGCCCCAAAGGCTTTCGGGGCATTACTGGCTTGCGGTTTAAGTTTTAGCTTAACCATACAAGCTTTTGCAAATATGGCCGTAGCGGTAGGTTTAGGCCCGGTAACAGGGGTGCCGTTACCGTTTGTGAGTATGGGGGGTACATCAATTTTATTTACAAGTGTAGCGTTTGGCATCATATTATCGGTAAGCCGTGATATTGAGGAGCCCAGGAAAGTGGTAGTAGGAGAGATCAGGACGGCGTAATAGCCCCCTAACCCCCTGAAGGGGGAACTATAGTGTATATAGAAACAAGGAATTAAAACAATGAAAAAAGAAAGCAATAATGTGAGTGACGCCAATCAAAAACTCCCTCTTCAGGGGGCTGGGGGGCGACCGCTGCGCATTATCATAAGCGGTGGCGGAACAGGAGGACATATCTTCCCGGCTATTGCTATTGCCAATGCTTTAAAAAATATTGATCCGGCTATTGAGATATTGTTTGTAGGGGCTAACGGGCGGATGGAGATGGAGAAGGTCCCGGCAGCCGGATATAAGATCATCGGTCTGGATATACAGGGCATACAACGTAATTCTATCTGGAAAAACGTGATGTTCCCGGTTAAGCTTGTAAACAGTGTTCGCAGGGCGCTTAAAATTATTAAAGATTTTAAACCCGATGCCGCGGTTGGTGTGGGTGGTTATGCCTCCGGGCCGCTGTTGTACGCTGCATCGTTAAAAAATATACCATACCTCATACAGGAGCAAAACTCTTATGCGGGTATCACCAATAAATGGCTGGGTAAAAACGCCAAAAAAATATGTGTGGCTTTTGATGGTATGGAAAAGTTTTTTCCTGCCGGTAAGATCATCAAAACTGGTAACCCCATCCGTAAGGACGCGGTGAATGTTGCAGGTAAGCACATGCAGGCACTTGAATTGTTCAAGTTATCGGCATTTAAGAAAACTATACTAATAACAGGGGGCAGTCTGGGTGCACGCACATTAAACAATAGTATAACGGCAGGATTGGATAAGCTGATAGCTGCTGATATTCAGATCATCTGGCAAACCGGCAAGTTTTACTATAAGCAGATCATTGAAAAACTTGGAGAGGATTACCACCCTGATGTGAAGATTAGGGAGTTTTTATCCCGTATGGATCTGGCTTATGCCGCTGCCGATATCATTATATCAAGAGCCGGTGCCGGTACCATTGCCGAGCTGTGCATGGTTAAAAAACCGGTGATCCTGGTGCCGTCGCCAAATGTGGCTGAAGATCACCAGACCAAGAACGCACTGGCCCTGGTGCAAGAGGATGCGGCAATATTTTTGGCCGACAGGAATGCCGAAACAAAACTGGTTGACCGGGCAATTGAACTTTTAGACGACAGAGATCTGCAAAAGAAACTGGGTACTAATATTGGTAAAATGGCTATGCCCAATGCCGATGAGGTTATTGCCCGTGAATTATTAAAGCTAACAATAAACAACAATTAAAATTATGGTCCTCCTTCTCCCCAAAAGGGGAGGGCCTTTTTTAAAACAAAAGAAATGGAACTACGCAACATACAAAGGGTTTACCTGATAGGTATAGGCGGCATCGGGATGAGCGGCCTTGCCCGATATTTCCATCATTTGGGTTGTATTGTTTGCGGTTATGATAAAACCTCGACCGATCTGACCAACGACCTGCATAACGAAGGCATACAAATTGTTTTTGACGACAAGGCAGAGTGGATCCCTATGAGCTTTCAACAGCCTTGCGACGATACACTTATTATTTATACACCGGCCGTACCAAAGGATTCGGTCATATTGAATTATTTTAAAAATAAGGGTTTTGAGCTGTTTAAACGCTCGCAGGTTTTAGGGTTGATCAGTAAAAGCTCCTTTACTATAGCCGTTGCCGGTACACATGGTAAAACTACCACCTCAACCATGGTGGCGCATTTGCTGAAAGATTCGGGCAATGATTGCTCCGCGTTTTTGGGTGGCATATCATCTAATTACCAAAGCAATGTGCTGTACGGCAAAAGTAATGTAATGGTGGTTGAAGCCGATGAGTACGACCGTTCGTTCCTGACCCTGTACCCTGATGTGGCCATCATCACTTCGATGGATGCCGACCACCTTGATATTTATGGCGATCATGCACACTTAACTGAATCATTTAAACTGTTTGCTTCGCAGATAAAAACCGGTGGTACACTGGTTCATAAAAATGGCTTGCCGCTTGATACCGGCTATACTTACGCCATTGATGATACCCATGCCGATGCCCATGCCGCAAACGTACGCATAGCAGATGGCGACTTTTATTTTGATTTTGTAAATGCCGATGTAACTATCCCCAACATAAAAATGGGTATTGCAGGTACACATAATGTAGAGAACGCTGTGGCTGCCATCGAGGCGGTTTTAAGGCTTAATGTGAGTACAGATGCTATTAAAAGCGCGCTGGGATCTT
This sequence comes from Mucilaginibacter lappiensis, assembly GCF_050433765.1. GTDB lineage: Bacteria > Bacteroidota > Bacteroidia > Sphingobacteriales > Sphingobacteriaceae > Mucilaginibacter > Mucilaginibacter lappiensis_A. The sequence continues at coordinate 95,704 of NZ_JBNPWP010000002.1, forward strand.
TCAGAGGGGTTAAGCGCAGGTTTGAGTACATTGTAAAAACACCACAGCATATTTATATTGATGATTACGCTCATCACCCCGAGGAATTAAGGGCTTGCATATCATCCATAAAAAGACTGTACCCTGATAAAAAGCTGACCATCATTTTTCAGCCGCATTTGTACACCCGCACCCGCGACTTTGCCGATGGCTTTGCCGAAGTGCTGGATATGGTTGATGAGCTTATCCTGCTGGATATTTACCCGGCGCGTGAGTTGCCTATTGAAGGCGTAACGTCAGACATGCTATTAAACAGAATGCAGCTGCAAAACAAACGAAAGTTGAGTAAACAGGAAGCATTGTATGCGGTGGCGCATGAAAAACCCGAATTGCTGCTTACCGTAGGTGCCGGGGATATTGACACATTGGTTCACCCTTTAAAGGAGATATTAAATCATGAATAAGAAACTCATTTGGAAGCGCCTGCTTGTTGGCTTTGCCTGGGTAATTTGCCTGGGTGGCCTCATAGCGCTCATGAGTTTCATCGAAATTAAAAAAGCCGCGGTTATTTGTACGGCTGTAAAAGTTAATATACCGGGCAGCCAGTATTTTATTGACAAGGAAGAGGTTGACCAGATATTGCAAACCAGCAGCCATACGCTGATAGGCCGCAAACTGGAAAAAATTAACATCCAGGAACTGGAAAACAAATTAAGAGCAAACCCATTTATTGAGTTTGCTAAGGTTTATACCGAAATGAATGGCGTTTTAAGGGTTGAAATAAGCCAGCGCCAGCCTATACTGCGTATCATGAACCATTATGATATGGATTTTTACGTTGACCAGCATGGCTTAAAAATTCCATTGTCGCCAAATTTTACGGCAAGGGTATTGGTTGCAAATGGGTTTATTGACGAGCTGTTCACTAACCATGTCGACTCGTTGCATACCAAACTGGCCAAAGACCTGTTCTTTACGGCCGATTTTATACGTAAAGACTCATTATGGGATGCGCAGATAGCACAACTGTATGTAAATAAAGACCGTGAAATTGAGCTGATACCACGTGTGGGCAATCAAAGGATACTGATAGGTAATGCCGATTCGCTGCAGGTAAAATTTACCAACCTGCTGGCATTTTATAAAGAAGTGCTGCCACGGGTGGGCTGGGATAAATACAGCATGATCAATGTTAAATACTCTGGCCAGGTGGTTGGTATTAAAAATGAAAATATGAAGGCAGATTCGATCAGGGCAAGTAAAGCTGCAAGCCTTAAACCCGACTCTGCTAAAATGAAAAAGGACACATCTCAAATTAATTAGGAATATGGACAAAAGCTCAACACAAGAAAAAAGTTCGCCAATTGTAGTAGGATTGGATATCGGGACTACTAAAATATGCGCCATTGTTGGTCGCAGGAGCAAGAACGGGAAGATTGAGGTATTAGGAATTGGCAAGGCCGAATCTGCGGGTGTTACCCGTGGTATGGTATCAAATATTGATAAAACAGTGCAGGGTATAACCCAGGCGGTTGATGTGGCCGGCGCACAATCAAATGTAGATATAAAGGTAGTGTTTGTGGGTATCGCGGGGCAGCACATTAAAAGCCTGCAGCACCGCGGTTTAATAACCCGTCGCGATCTGCAATCAGAAATTGGTCGTAAGGACATTGATAAACTGATTGAAGATATGTATAACCTGGTGATGCCTCCAGGCGAAGAGATTATCCATGTGCTGCCGCAGGAGTTTACGGTTGATAACGAGCCGGGTATTAAAGATCCTATTGGTATGGCAGGCGTAAGGCTTGAGGCCAATTTCCATATCATATCGGGCCAGGTTACGGCTATCAAAAATATTGTGAAATGTGTAAACAAAGCCAGTTTGGATAGTCAGGACCTTATACTGGAGCCGCTGGCTTCGTCAGAGTCGGTATTGAGCGAGGAAGAGAAAGAAGCGGGGGTGGCATTGGTTGATATTGGTGGTGGTACTACAGATGTGGCCATTTTCCATGAGGGTATTATACGCCATACTGCGGTGATCCCGTTTGGAGGAAACAGCGTAACCGAGGATATCCGCGAAGGCTGTTCAGTAATGCGCAACATTGCCGAGCAACTGAAGGTGCGTTTTGGATCGGCCCTGGCTGATGAGAATAAAGAGAACGAGATTGTTTGTGTGCCCGGTTTACGTGGCCGCGAGCCAAAGGAGATCTCGGTAAAAAACCTGGCTTATGTAATTCAGGCCCGTATGGAAGAGATTGTAGAGCATGTGTATTATGAGATCAAATCATCGGGTTACGAGAAAAAACTGATAGCCGGTATAGTTATTACGGGTGGTGGTGCGCAGCTTAAACACCTGCGCCAGCTGGTTGAGTTTGTTACCGGTTTGGATTGCCGCGTAGGTTACCCAACAGAGCATTTGGCTAAAAATGAAGTGCTGCCTAAAAACATTTATGAGGAGCTGCAAAGCCCAACTTTTGCTACAGGTATAGGCTTGTTGATAAAAGGTATCCAGAAAACGGAGTACATGAATGCGGCAAGCAATGCCGAAGCAAAAACAGAGAAACCCAAATACGAACCCAAAACTAAAGAAGGTGGTTTGTTTGACAGGTTGCTGAAAAAGAGTATCACATTTATTAAAGACGATATTAATGACGAGGACTTTTTGAAATAGTTTTTTAATTAGTATCAAGTAGTTAGTATCAAGTATCACGACAGAGCAAATTTTATGCAGCTTTCCAAAATCTTGATACATGATACTAACTACTTGATACCAAAAGGAGAATAATTATTCACAAAAATCAACTTTTCCACATTATTGACAATTGTGGAAAACCTTTGTGGAAAAAGTCCTATTATTACGATGGTAAAATCTAAATATTGGTTGGATCACATATAGCTGAAAACGAAGATTATGCAGTTTGAGATGTTAAAAGAAAAATCGTCAATCATCAAAGTAATTGGTGTTGGCGGTGGCGGCGGTAACGCGGTAAACCATATGTACAGGTCGGGAATCACCGGTGTTGACTTTATAATTTGCAACACTGATGCCCAGGCATTGGAGCTAAGTCCTATACCTAACAAGGTACAGCTGGGCGCCAGCCTTACTGAAGGAATGGGTGCCGGTTCAATACCCGAGGTGGGCAAAAACTCAGCTATTGAAAATATCGACGATATTAAGCAAATGCTGGGTGTTAATACCAAAATGCTGTTCATTACAGCAGGCATGGGTGGTGGTACCGGTACAGGCGCCAGCCCCATCATAGCCAAAGCGGCGCGTGAAATGGATATACTAACCGTAGGTATTATAACTACGCCATTTTCATTTGAGGGTAAACGCCGTAAAATGCAGGCTGATGCCGGTTTAGAAGAATTGAAAAAATATGTCGATTCGTTCCTGGTGATATCAAATGACAGGTTACGCCAAATATTCGGGAACTTAACCATGAGCTCTGCATTTGCGCAGGCCGATGATATATTAACAACAGCAGCTAAAGGCATAGCCGAGATTATAACCTTACCTGGTTATATCAACGTTGACTTTAAGGATGTGCGCACGGTGATGAAAGACAGCGGCGTATCCATCATGGGCAGCTCAACCGCCGAAGGCGAGAACCGCGCTTTAAAGGCTGTAGAGGGTGCTTTATCATCGCCATTGTTAAAGGATAACGAAATTGAAGGTGCACGATACATCTTACTTAACATCAGCTCAGGCCTTAAAGAGGTAACCATGGATGAAGTAAGCATCATTACCGACTATATACAGGAAGAGGCCGGTTTGGCTGCCGACCTGATTTGGGGTAATTGCGTGGATGATAACCTGGGCGAGCAATTATCGGTAACTATTATAGCAACCGGTTTCCAAACCAAGGATGAGCGTGAGAAAGAGAATAACAATAAGAAGATCATATCTATGCTGGAGCCCGAGGCTAAACCTTTGGTAAAACCAGTAAATGAATTTATTAACCCGGTAAAGGCCAACGCTACTGCCGAGCCCTACATCAAACAAAAAGACGAGCCAAAACAAACCGGCTTATTTGATATGTTTGCCCGCCCAGATGAAAAAGAAGAGGTGGTAATGAGGTATAACCTGGCCGAAGAGGACGCTGAGGAGGAAAATGAACCGGATACTGCAGGCTTTACCTTTAAAATGAGCGAGCCGGAATCATACACACCTGTTAAGGAAGAAAGGATGCCTGAACCTAAGCCGCAGCCTGAACCTGAGCCTGTGGTTGGAGCCGATGATCATAAAACAAACGAATCAATTGAGGAGCAACTTAAAAAATCGCGCGAGCGTATCATGCGCCTCAAAGACCTGAGCATGAAACTGCGTAGCGGTAACATACAGGAGCTGGAAAATGTACCGGCCTATAAACGTAAAGAAATAGCACTGCAGGAAACCCCGCAGTCTGACGAAAGTCAGATCTCGAGGTTTAGCCTGATTCCTGATAACGAAGGCAATACCGAGATTCGTAAAAACAATTCGTTTTTACACGATAACGCTGATTAGTATCAAGTAATTAGTATCAAGTATCAGGATAATTGAAAAGCCATTATAAAGAACCACAATTTTTATAATGGCTTTTGTAGTTAAGAGCATTCACAACTTGAATTGGCATTAAAGTCTTGATACTAACTACTTGATACTGGATACTTAGTTATAACCTATTCTAAAAAGTTATAGCTATTGTAGCAAGCAGTTCAAACGGCTATATTTGTATTTTTATAACTATCTAAAAAAGCATACGATTTTGGATCTATTTGATAAAATAACAAAAAGCTTGGGCGGCCCTATCGGGCAGCATCAAAAATGGTCACATGGTTATTTTTCATTTCCTAAACTGGAAGGGGAGATTGGGCCGCACATGGAGTTCAATGGCAAAGAGCATTTGATCTGGAGTCTGAATAATTACCTGGGCCTTGCCAATCATCCCGAAGTAAGGGAAGCTGATGCCCAGGCCGCTGCCGATTATGGAATGGCTTACCCCATGGGTGCTCGTATGATGTCAGGTAACTCCAAACATCACGAAGAACTGGAAAACAACCTGGCCGCTTTTGTTGGTAAACAAGCTGCTTTTTTATTAAACTATGGTTACCAGGGTATGGTATCTATCATTGATGCGCTGGTTGACAGGAACGATGTGATAGTATATGATGCCGAATCACATGCTTGTATCATTGATGGTGTACGTTTGCATATGGGTAAACGCTTTGTTTATCAGCATAACGACCTGGAAAGCTGCGAAAAACAACTGGAACGCGCAACCCGTTTGGCCGAGCAAACCGGCGGCGGCATATTGCTGATCACCGAAGGCGTTTTCGGTATGTCGGGTGTACAGGGTAAGCTGAAAGAGATTGTTGAACTTAAAAAGAAATTTGATTTCCGTTTACTGGTTGATGATGCACATGGTTTTGGTACTATGGGTAAAACAGGTGCTGGTACACATGAAGAGCAGGATTGTGTTGATGGGGTTGATGTGTACTTTGGTACTTTCGCTAAATCAATGGCAGGGATTGGCGCGTTTGTAGCTGCCGATGAACAGATAGTTCATTTTCTGCGTTATAATATGCGTTCGCAAACATTTGCAAAGGCTTTGCCTATGCCAATGGTAATAGGGCTGAAAAAACGTTTCGAACTATTAAAATCAAAACCTGAGTTGCGCGAAAAACTTTGGTTAATTGCTACCACATTGCAAAAAGGTTTAAAAGAACGAGGTTTTGATTTGGGTGTGAGCAATAGTATGGTTACCCCTGTGTTTTTAAAAGGCGACCTGTATGAGGCTACCAGCTTAACCCGCGACCTGCGCGAAAATTATGGCATATTCTGTTCTATCGTAATATATCCGGTTATTCCTAAAGGCCTCATTGTACTTCGGTTAATACCAACTGCGGCACATTCTTTAGAAGATGTACAACGTACGCTGGATGCATATAGCGAAATGGCAGAAAAACTAAAATCTGGTTACTATAAAGAAGACAAACTGGAAATAGCGTAATTGCTATATACTGCATATTGATAAAAAGGCCTCAATTTATTGGGGCCTTTCTTTTATTCCTTATAGTCCATCCCAATCGTTTTCCTGATAATCCAGTGGTTATTTTCATGTGACAGATAGAATTCAATTTGTGACCCAATGCCTGTCATTAGCATTCTTACATACGCTTTATTAAGATCATAACCAGCTATACTATCTGCTTTCAGAATGTACGGCATTTCGATATTTGAAAAGGTATCATATTCATATGGCTTATTCTTCAGGCTATCGGGTACAAATTTGTAGCTGACAGGGTGCTTGCCCCAATGAAATTTTTGATCATTATCAAAATATTTTGATTTTTCCAGCACCACTTTCGTGATATGATATGGATATGCCCGAGACATATTTACTAAATACGCGTTATACATTGAATCGATGCAGACCTGCGCAATCATAGCTGCTTTTTGGGTTGGATTAACACCAATTGAATCATGTTTTTTAGGGGGCTCGATACATGATGAAAATACAAGAAACAGGAACGCAAATTTCTTCATGGCTTAGGTTTATGAAAGGTAATTAAATATAATTATTTATCTGCAGAAAATCCCCAATAACATACCCTCGCAATGACGCGCGGATTAACCCTGTTCGGGGAGGGGTATGCACGCAAAAAAGCGAACATCCGAACGCTTCTTTTATATGGCAAATGAATGAAGGCTGATTCGGCCAGATATAAACCGGCTAACCTATCCGTTTTAGGTTTAAAAAATCATCAGAATATTTTATTGTTCAATTGCGCTCACACTTTTTATTACCATATTTGTTATCAAGCAGACTTTAACAATTCATTCATTAATATAATACACATGCAAGAATTAGACCCCTCCGTTCTACAGAAAGTAAACACGTGGCTTCAAGGCAACTACGATGCTGATGTTAAGCAGCAAATTCAAAAATTACTTGATGATAAAGCTTATACTGAGTTAACCGATTCGTTTTACAGGGATCTTGAATTTGGAACCGGCGGCCTCCGTGGTATTATGGGGCCTGGTTCAAATCGTGTTAATAAATATACTATTGGCACAGCTACCCAGGGTTTGGCAAATTACCTGAAGAAAACCTACCCAGGCGAAAAGATTAAAGTAGCTATAGCGCATGATAGCCGTAACAACGCCGATTTTTTAGCCACCACCACTGCCGAGGTTTTTTCGGCAAATGGTATTCATGTATATTACTTTGAAGCCTTACGCCCTACTCCAGAGCTTTCATTCGCCGTGCGCCACCTGGGTTGCAAAAGCGGAGTGATGCTTACCGCATCGCACAATCCAAAAGAGTATAATGGTTATAAGGCCTATGGTGATGACGGTGGTCAGTTTGTTGCGCCACATGATAAGGCTGTAATGGACGAAGTGGCGGCCATTAGCAGCATTGACGATGTGAAGTTTAACCGTGTTGACGAAAATATTGAAGTAATAGGTAAGGATATAGACGAGCTGTACCTGGCCGAGATCACCAAACTTTCGGTATCTCCCGAAGCTATCAAAAGACAAAAGGATCTTAAAATTGTTTACTCGCCAATTCACGGAACAGGGATTACCCTTACGCCAAAAGCACTGGAACTATTTGGTTTTGAAAACGTGATCCTGGTTGATGAGCAAACCACACCTGATGGTAATTTCCCAACAGTAGTGTATCCAAATCCCGAAGAAAAGGAAGCTTTAACACTGGCCCTGAAAAAAGCGCAGGAGGTGGATGCCGACCTGGTACTGGCAACCGATCCGGATGCTGACCGTGTGGGCATCGCTGTTAAAAATACCGAGAATGAATTTATACTGCTAAACGGTAACCAAACCGGCAGCATGCTTATCAATTACCTGCTTACTGCATGGCAGGATAAGGGCAAACTTACCGGTAAGGAGTATATTGTTAAGACCATTGTAACTTCAAACCTGATCGAGGCGATAGCCAAGGCCAAAAACGTTACCTATTATAATACCCTTACCGGTTTCAAGTATATTGGCGAGCTGATGACCCAGTTGCAGGGTAAGCAAACGTTTATTGGTGGCGGCGAAGAAAGCTATGGTTACCTGGTAGGTGAGCTGGTACGTGATAAAGATGCCGTGGTTTCGAGTGCCTTTATTGCCGAAATGACCGCTTACTATAAAGATAAGGGAAGCAGCTTGTTTGAGGCCCTTATTGATACTTACGTTCAGTATGGTTTCTACAAAGAAAAACTGATCTCCATTACTAAAAAAGGAAAAACCGGTGCCGAAGAGATCAAAGCCATGATGGAAAAATTCAGGACCAACCCGCCGGCTACCCTTGGCGGATCAAAGGTTATTACGCTAAAGGATTACGAAAAGCGTGTAGAAACCGATCTGAATACCAATACTACCAAAGCTATAGAACTGCCAACATCTGATGTGTTGCAATTTATAACCGAAGATGGAAGCATTATTTCTGCCCGTCCGTCGGGTACTGAGCCTAAGATTAAATTTTATTGCAGCGTGAACGGAAAGCTGGCTAATAAGGAGGCCTATAAAGAAACCGATCAGCAACTGGAAGCAAAAATTGATTCGATTATGCAGGATCTGGGGGTTTAATTTCTCTCCAAGAATAAACATAAAAGGCGCTTAATTTGAAGCGCCTTTTATGTTGATACCCGTTGTCATCCTGAACTTGTTTCAGGATCTCTCAGGACAGTCATAGATATGCTGTATACTTTGCATGTGGGATGCTGAAACAAGTTCAGCATGACAAGCCGGGCCTGCTAAAACCTTTTAAAATAAAATTTAATATCTTTCGGATAACCAATGGCTTTTATATTTTTACAGCCACCATTAAAAAATCTTTATGCTTACCAGAAGACATTTTATAAAACTGAACGGAATTGCAACCGCGGGACTGACCCTTGGTGTTACACCGTCATTGTTTGCCAGCAGTTTGCCTGCCTTTGAAAGTCAAAGACCAAAACTGGCCGATCGTAAATTTACCAGCAAAGCGGTTGAGGCTATTATACAAAAAGTTAAAAAGGATATTAAAGATCCTGAACTGGCCTGGCTGTTTGAAAATTGCTATCCTAATACGCTTGATACTACAGTAAACTATTCAGAAGCCGGCGGTAAACCCGACACTTTTGTAATTACGGGTGATATCAACGCTATGTGGATGCGCGATTCATCTGCACAGGTTTGGCCGTACCTGCCCCTCATAAAAACTGACCCGGCACTTAAAAAGCTGATCCAGGGGGTATTGAGCCGCCAGGCCAAATGTGTACAGATAGATCCGTATGCCAACGCCTTTAATCAGGGGCCAACAGGCAGCGAGTGGGATACCGACCGCACCGATATGAAACCCGAATTGCATGAACGCAAATGGGAGATAGACTCCTTGTGTTACCCAGTAAGGTTGGCGTACAACTACTGGAAAATTAGTGGCGATACCAGCTTTTTTGATGATAGCTGGCAAAAGGCAGGCAAGATCATTTTAAGCACCTTTAAGGAACAGCAGCGCAAAACGGATAAAGGGCCTTACCATTTTCAAAGGAAAACAGAGGTGGCCAGCGATACGGCACCTAACAAAGGATACGGTAACCCTGTTAAGCCAGTTGGATTGATCTGCTCCATATTCCGCCCGTCAGATGATGCGACTATTTATCCATTCCTGATACCGTCAAATTACTTTGCGGTTACCAGCCTTAATCAAATGGCCGAAATGTATGCCACTATTGGTAATGATACTACTACAGCTGCAGCCTGTAAGGCCCTTGCTGCCGAGGTTGATGCCGCTCTTAAAAAATACGCGGTGGCACAACACCCCGAGTATGGCAAAATATTAGCCTTTGAAGTTGATGGCTACGGCAACCAGCTTTTTATGGACGACTCAAACGTGCCGAGTTTACTGGCATTGCCTTATCTTGACTCATTACCGGTAACTGATGTATTGTATCAAAATACCCGCAAGTTTGTTTTAAGCGAAGCTAACCCATACTTTTTTAAAGGTAAAGTGGCCGAAGGTATTGGTGGCCCGCACGTAGGCATCGGTTATATATGGCCTATGGCTATTATTATGCGCGGGCTGACATCAAGCAATAAGGCCGAGATTACGGAGTGCCTTAGATTATTAAAAACCACACATGCCGGTACGGGTTTTATGCATGAGTCGTTTAATAAGGATAATGCTGCCGATTTTACACGTAAATGGTTTGCCTGGGCCAATACTTTATTTGGCGAACTGATCATAAAAACACATCAGCACTACCCTGATATATTGCAAAAAATCATTTAATAGGTTTTAATATATGAATAGTGTTAAAATATCTGTTTTCTTGGTTTAAAACATATAAAATATTATTTTCTATGTCTATTTATTGTATATTATAATTATTAATTAAATATAATATACAATATTTTAAGTCTTTGTGTTTTTAATATAATATATAGTAGCGTAAATATTATATTATCACTATAAAATGTGGAAAAAAAGCACTTTAAAGGCAGTATTTTTTTGCTTCAAAAATTTTTAATTAAAAAAAAACATTATAGATTAGCTTTAATTAAAACAATAAACCTTAATAATTTTAAAAGGAGTAATTAAATGAAAAAATTTACTGAAGTAAAAGAGCTCGTAGCATCTTTGGAAGCTGACGCCGACAAATTCTACAACAAAGGAAACAGCGCTGCCGGAACCCGTGTTCGTAAAGGTATGCAAGATCTTAAAAACCTGGCACAGGCTATCCGTTTGGAAGTCCAGGAGGCGAAAAATAAAGAAAGCTAAGGAAGATTTTTTGATAATCTTATTCCAATAAAAAACCCGGTTATTTTTTAACCGGGTTTTTTATTTAAGCTAATTTTTTAGTTTCCTGTATAATGGCGGCTGCTGTGCCGCTGCTTACTGGTACAAGGGGTAGCCGCACCGCATCGCCGCAAATACCTAAATGTTTTAACGCGCTTTTTACACCAGCCGGGTTGCCTTCAATAAACATGAGCCGTGTAAATTCAATTAAGCTGCTATGTACTTTTTGTGCAGCTTTAAAATCGTTTTTAAGCAACAGTTGCACCATAGTTGATAGCTGCTTTGGCAACGCGTTGCCAATAACTGATATTACACCAACAGCGCCCAATGCCATCATAGGCAGGGTAACCGGGTCATCGCCAGATATGAATAAAAAATCTTCAGGCTTATCTCGCATCAATTGGTTAAACAGGTCAAAATTACCTGACGCCTCTTTAATACCGATAATATTTTTAAAATCGCGAGCCAGGCGTACGGTTGTTTCGGCACTTATAGTGCTCCCGGTACGGCTGGGTACGTTATATAATATTACCGGAAGCGATGCTACCTGCGCAATAGCCTTATAGTGCTGGTAAATACCTTCCTGGGTAGGTTTGTTATAATGCGGGCTTGATGATAATATAGCATCGTAGCCATTGGTATCAAATTCCTTTATTTGTTCAACCACTTCGTGGGTATTGTTGCCGCCTATACCTGCAACTAAGTTTACCCGCTTATTTACAACCTCAGCGGTAAATGCCCATATTTGCTTTCGCTCCTGGGTATTCAATGTGGCGCTTTCGCCGGTTGTACCTAATGATACCAGGTATTGCACCCCGCCATCAATCAAATGCTCAATAAGGTTTCGTAAACCTTCGTAGTCAATTTGCCCATCCGCCTGAAAAGGGGTCACCATGGCTACCCCTGATCCGTAAAATTTATTCATGATTAAAATTAAAGGATGCTAATATAGTGAGTTCGTATCAAGTAGCCAGTATCAGGTATCAAGTATTTACCGAATTTGCATAAAATACTCAGGTTTATTACCATGGGTCAGCATTGAATATAAAATATCAAAATCCTGCTGGTAAATCATGATACCTGATACTAACTACTTGATACTAAATCAAAGACTTATCCCCAGCCTGAAGGCGGAGTTTACTTTGTTGCCACTATTGTACGATACGCCATACATGGCCCTGATATTAAGGTATTGCAACCCAAAGCCCAGTTCGGTATAGTTTTTAAGGGTAGGGGTGTACAGGTAGTTAACATCAACAATTTCCTGTAGCTTAAACTTACGGATGATGGGTATCTTATTAGTAATAAAACCCGAAAAATTATGTTCCAGATGAGCCTCAACATATTTATCAGGCGTACTAAAATTATAGTAATCTAACAGCAGGAAGCGATTGATGCCGGGGGTATAAGCTAAAATCTGGTTGCCATCAAAATGCTTAAAATCCGGGTAAAATAGTTTATTGGCATTCAGGAATTTACCTGCGCCTGCAAAAAAGGAGGTTTTGCCATAAAAACCCATATCGATATTTGATTTGGAGATGTCGGCACTTAGCAGGTCGTAGTCAACGTCTGACCCAAAGAGGCTTTTTATCCCTTTGGTATAATTTAAGCCGATAGTTGGATATTTTGATGGCAGGTACCGCCGGCCTGACGGGTAGGTTTCATATTTATCACTAAAATCATAACTGGTACGTAAATTTATTTTAAATGATTGATTTTCAGGAAACAAAGGAACATCCTGCGTAGGGATCAATGGATTATTGGAGGTAAATATCCTGTTTGCAGGGTCAAAAAAACTATAGTTTGACGAGTTGGGCAGCCACTTGCGGTTGGCCCACTCTGCAGATGCAGAAGCTTTCCATCCGCCGGTTATACGGCCAGATAGTGAGGCCGATACAAATTGCTTTTGATACAGCTTTTGATAGTTTTGCTTTTCAAACAAACTATACAGGGAGTTTAAGAGCGTGGATATCGGTTGCTGGTTATTAAGATCAGTGACATCAGACCCTCCGGTTAAGCTAAGCGTGAACCGCTTTAAAGGTATGGCTGCCCCAACTGTGCCATTAAGCAAGTGATTCGAAAATCCATAACGCACCTTGCCATTTAATATCAGGTACCTGTTATCAATAGTATCAACCAGTTTACTGTATGATGCGCCGTAGTTAATGGCAAAACCCTCAACTGTATTATATAATAGCGAACCAAGCAAACCATCATAATGATATGATTCCTTTTTATAACGGTTGCGGGTATTAACGCCGGTTAGCAAAACATCTAATGGCTTTACTTTATTGTTAGCTTTATCCAACGAATCGAGGTATAGCTTTGACTCATGCTTTTTGGCCAGTATATCTTTTTTTTGATAATCAGTTTTTTCCTCATCAGTTAACGGTATCGGTCGTTCCTGGTTCCAGAATGCCGAATCCTTGCTGACCCCTTTTTCAATACGTAAAACCTCGGCAAAATTTGTTTTTTCAAAGCTGGGGTTAAGGTCATAATTCTTATATATCGAAATATAATAACCGCCTACCTTAAAGCCAAATAAGCCACCTGTAAATTCAAACTTAATGGTAGCCGGCATCCAGGCCTTGTTGCTTACCGGGTAAAACTGCTGGTTTACTTTAAGGGTATCAACAAAATTAATATTTGCCTTTTTAGTAAGGTAAAGCTGTAATGCCGATAGCCGCCAGCTATCATCCAGTATATAAATGTAGCCCTCAAAGCAAGGATCATGCGCACGTTTAGGGCTTACTTTTATTTTATTAATGGTTTCGCCATTTTCAACAGATATCCCCATCCATTTATAGTTATAATAAAACAAGGCATTATCGGCTATTGGCGATACCAGCGGCCTGTTGCTCAGGCCTTCCCAGTTTTCAAAATTCTCGTAAAAATTAACGGCCATATCTGATGCCCGGTTAAAGCTGAATGCTTTATTACTCCCTGACACTTTAGAGGATACCTGTACTTCGTGCACCTTATTGGGACGTATAAAACTATATTTCGATTCAGATTCTGACAGGTAAACTATGCCCGTACGGTTGGAGTCGAGGCCGGCTTCGCTGGTAGCTTTCTGCACATCAAAAAGCAGAAATTTTTTAGGCGCGGCCAACAACTTTTGTAAACCCTTAATGTAAATATCGCAGGTGTAAGCATTAACTTCGTTTAAATAGGTTTTGCGTTTTTTAATGGCTTTACGAATAATGGCATAAGCAGGGTCCTCTCCGCCTGCATGTATAGATACAGCCTTTAATTGATAGGTTTCAGTTTTCAACGCGATATTAATCACCTGGTTGCCGGTAAGCTGTACCCGCTGGCTTTGCTGCCCGTAACCTAAAGCTTTATACTGTAATTCATAGCTGCCAGGGCTTATTTGCAGCTCATATGCACCCTCGCTATTTGCTGATACACCTTTGGTAGTGTTTTTTACATAAATGGATGCAAAAGGAATTGGCTTGTTGTTTTCGTCAGTTATTTTGCCACTGATACTAAGTTGTTGAGAAAATACGCGGATACCTGATACAAAAAGGAGAATAAACAAAAAGGTAGATTTCATTTAGCAGGTAGTTTATGCTAAGATGAAGCTTATTCACTAAATGTTACAAGGCCGGATTGTTAAATAATGTGAAATTAAATAATACCAGGCTTGTATTAAGTAAGCCTGAAGATAACTAACAGGAGGAGAGAATATATTAAACAGAAACAGGAGCAACCTTTTGATCAGGATGCTTTTTGCGGATTTTCAGCATTGCCGAGCGGAGGATGTGTTTTGTTTTTTAAATTCCAGTCATCAATATTAATTAACCCTGCTTTTGTTTTGTAGTGGGATTTATGTTGAGGGCACCGCACCACAAAAGTTCCTTTTAACTGTTCAATTACAGGTCTTGCGCCACATTCTTTGCAGGGTTCGCAAAAAATATTATCCTGTATAGCGATAAAACGTGCCATTGAATAAAAATTTGATAATCGGTCTGTTTAAAATAGAAGTATCACTAATTGGTATGTGATAAGTACGTAATGGTTAGTTACTTAGTTTTGCTTTTTATTTAAAAAATGAAAACATAGTTAAATGTACATATTTTTTACAAATCAATGGCTTTTTGTAAAATTTAATTAAATTAACTGGTCATGGCCAAAAGTTCATCATCACTAATGATAGGGATATTTAATTTCTGAGCTTTTTCAAGTTTGGCCGGCCCCATATTATCACCTGCAACAAGGTAATTAAGCTTTGCCGATATACTGCTTAGTATTTTACCTCCATTTTGTTCTATCAGATCTTTTAGCTCATCGCGCGAGAATTTCTCGAACACACCTGATATGATAAAACTTTGCCCTGCCAGTTTTTCGCTGGCCAGTTTCACTTCTTTTTCTTCGGCAACAAATTGCAGGCCCAAGGCTTTTAGTTTTTCAATTTCCTGCTGATGTTTTTCGTTGCTAAAATATTCAATCAGGCTTTGGGCTATGCGTTCGCCAACTTCTTCGGCAGCTATCAGTTCATCGTAAGTAGCAGCCATCAGTTTATCAACCGACTTAAAATACATGGCCAGTTTTTTAGCAACCGTTTCGCCTATATAGCGTATACCTAAACCAAACAGCACTTTTTCAAAGGGCATCTGTTTTGATTTTTCAATACCATCAAGCATGTTGTTGATGGATTTATCGCCAAAACGTTCCATTTGTTTCAGTTCTTCAGCATGGCTATGTAATTTATAAATATCGCTGATGTGCCTGATATATCCCCGGGAGTATAGGGTTTCAATAGTTTCATCGCCAAGGCCATCAATGTTCATGGCTTTCCGGCCAATAAAGTGCTGCATTTTACCCACTATTTGCGGAGGGCAGCCTTCATCATTGGGACAGTAAAAAGCTGCCTCGCCTTCTTTGCGTTCAAGAGGGGTATCACAAGCCGGGCAAGTAGTGCGATACACCACGGGTACGGCATTAGCCGCTCTTTTTTCAGGATTTACGCTGATGATCTTGGGGATGATCTCGCCGCCTTTTTCAACAAAAACGGTGTCGCCCTCATGCAGATCGAGCCTGATGATCTCATTGGCGTTGTGCAGGGTGGCGCGTTTTACCGTAGTACCGGCCAGTAATACCGGTTTTAAATTGGCAACAGGGGTAACCGCACCGGTGCGGCCAACCTGGTAACTTACACTGATCAGTTCGGTTTCAACCCGCTCGGCTTTGTACTTGTAGGATATGGCCCAACGCGGTGATTTGGCCGTAAAACCAAGTTCCTGCTGCTGCGAGTAATTATTTACTTTTATTACAATGCCATCAATGTCATAACTCAGATCAAATCTGTCCTTATCCCATTTGGCAATAAATTGTAATACCTCATCCATACTGCCGCACAGGCGGCTGTGGTCATTAACATGAAAGCCCCAGCTTTTAATGGCCTGCAAGCTTTCCCAATGAGTTTTAAATAAAGTTTTATCAGTATTTAAAGCATACAGGAAACAATCCAGCGGACGTTTGGCAACCTCGGCCGAGTCCTGCATTTTAACGGTGCCTGAGGCAAAGTTACGGGGGTTGGCATAAGCAACTTCACCATTCTCCAAACGTTCGTTATTAAGGCGCTCAAAGGCCTTGCGGTGCATAAAAACTTCGCCCCGTATCTCAAAATAGTCGGGGTAGCTGCCTTGGTGCAAGCGCTTGGGTATGGTATTTATAGTGCGTACATTGGTAGTTACCTCATCGCCCTGTACACCGTCGCCACGGGTAACGGCGCGCACCAGCTTGCCATCCTCATAAGTTAAGCTCATGGATAGGCCATCAAACTTAAGCTCACATACATACTCAAAACTATCGCCTATGGCCTTGCGGATGCGCTGATCAAAATCAAGCAGTTCCTGTTCATTATAGGTATTGCCCAATGACAACATTGGCCAACGGTGCCTCACAGTTACAAACTCCTTGGTAATATCTCCTCCCACTTTTTGTGTAGGCGAATCCGGGTCGGCAAACTCGGGGAATTCCTTTTCAAGCTTGTTCAGCTCTTCCAGTTTCTTGTCGAAATCAAAATCAGAAATGGTGGGCATAGCCAGCACATAATAATTGTAATTGTGCTGCTTTAATTCGGTAGTTAAGGCCTGTATTTGGTTTTTAGCTTCGGCTGGTGACATAGATGCGAAGTTAAGAATTACTTTATTTCATTCCTAAGTGATTAACATCATTAAGTTATTGGTTGTTAAGAAATGTGAACTGAAAATTCGGATTGCATAAGTGAGCAACAGGGTTTAACTATTGCTTAAAAATAAATCTTGAATTTCGTTTGGAGAAAAGTATGGTACATGCTATTTTTATCGAACTTAAACCAAATCAAATGAAAACAATCAGAATTTTGCTACTGGCAGCGCTGCTCATGCCTTTCATGGCGAATGCCCAAAAGCAGCAATCAAAAAAACACCTTCACACTGCAGGTTCATCAAAGCATCATGGAAACAGCAACGGCCTTGTAAGAGGGGTTAGTTTTGAGGATTTTAAGGCATCGGTATCCGATTTTGCTGACAGTACCAAAAAGCTCCTCGCAGTGGCGGCATGGAAACTTTGGAAGGAAGAAAAATGGAACGAACTGGAGCAATTCTTTACTACCAACAATCTGAACGGTGGCTGGCCCCCAAACCGTGGTGCGGTAAATTTAAAAATAGTTATCCTGAAAGTTGGATTAGAGGTTGATCGCTATGGCGGTTATTATGATGCCGACAGTGTGTTTCAGGACAAAGGAACATTTGTATCTTTAAAATCTGTACCTTTTCCGCAACGGGCATTGCCGGATAAGACGCTGAATTCGCCCTACAGGGTTTACAAAATTGTAAAACCTATTCCAAATGTAAGGGAAGGGAAAATAATTCCCTGGTTTGGTAAACCGGGTTTAGGTACCCAGGATGAATTACCCTACACGGTTAACGATCTGAAAAAAGAGGGTTACCTGGAGGAAGAAAAAATTAAATAACATTTATTAATGATCACAAAATATATAAAGGTAAAGTCATTAGTTTTTGATGGATCCGAATCGGAAATTTTAAACAGATCCATTATCCCAGATATAGGAATAAATATAGGGGGGACTATACAATTTAATGACTTTGCCAATAATAGTTTTGAGGATCTGCGTCATATTATTGGTAATGATGATTTTGAATCCATCGTAAAAACCGGCGGATTTACTTCAGATGGCGGATTTCTGGATTTGTACAAAGGCATTGATAACTTAAGATTGTACTTCTGCAAAAGAGGTGACGTGATAGTTGTTTTTGCTTATGGAGAATTTCAACCCACCCGTTACAAACTTTACCTTGAAGGCTTCTGGGTGAGTAGCCATTAACAAATTGACAAATAGCCGTGTATAAAAAAGTCCTTGCAGGTAGTCATGCAAGGACTTTTTTTATACAGCATATCAGATTTTATTTATCCGTAGTAACCGATTCATTTACCACACTCATAGGGAAAGTAATGCCGCCGGGTACTTTTGGGTTATCTTTTATTTCAACAGTACCGCTTATCGTCTGTTTGGTTTTTGACTCGCTGATCCAGCCGGTAGCTTTATCGGCTTTTATATCGGCTGTCATTGTTCCGCTCATGTTATATTTCATGGGCATCCCATTTACCTCTTTATAATTGTCATTCGCATTAGTTGCAATAGTGGCATCACCATGAATAGCATAGCTGGTAGGGGTAACATCTGTTAACTGGTAAACGGTGCTTATTTTGGCGGTCATAGCGCTTTCCAGCGTGGTATTTATAGTCCATTTTTCATTTTTTGATACCGGGACTTCAGGAAAAATAGCGGTCGACATTTCGATGTTCCCCTTAATGGCTTTTTCGCCAAACGACTGGATGAATTGATTTTTAATCTGTTCTTTTTGCGGCCCTTGTACCTGCGTAAAACCATCAAGCACCGATGAGATCATCTTCTCTACATTTTCAACCGACCTTACTTTACCGCTTTTGGTAAATGTAGCTGTAAAAGGTTTATTCACCAGACCCGACAGGATGGACGACATGATATCAGAAGGGTCTTTCTTTTGTGAATCGAAATTAACAGGGCCGGTGGGTAATTGCATTTTCATACCCAGGTTTTTATAATTAACCTCCATGTAATAAAGTGAGTCATCGGCATTAAGCACCTTGAACGATGTATTACCCGTAATGGTTAATTCAATATTGTTTAACTGACCGTTAATAGTTTGTTTTACAGCAGAGGAGGTAGTAGTAACCATATTGTAGGTATTGCCTTTGGTTAAGTGTAAGGCAAGCTTTAGTTTTTGACCCTGGCACGCAACGCTTACCATCAATAATAAAAAAAGATTAAAGAGATACTTCATAGCATAGTTATTGTGGGCTAAAGTTATTATAATATTTGGAGCAAAAAATGCTACAAAACATAACAATTAATTAAAACTAAATTCGTTAACTTTATAGTAATCAATGTTCTTGATATTTATTAATATTTTTTAACAAGGGAAAGGGGGTTTTATGTTACAGCAAATAGCATTTATACCACAACGCCAGTTTCATGTGTTGATCAATTTTAAGGATGATGAACGCATTGTAGCTATTTTACCCAACGAAGCAGGAAGGTTCCGCGTGGTTGATCAGGGTAAAATTATAGCAGAAGTTAATTTTAATGAAGAATGCGATTTTGTTTGCAGCCTGGGTAATCTGGACGATAACATAATGGCCCAGCTTGAATACCATATAAAAAATCGTTACGCTTAGTAAAAAAAAGAATTTGATAGTTCATGGATGGTGGCTTATGGTTCATAGTCCATGAGTTTTTATTGTTCATGGGCTATCTCTTTTTTTGATACCATGTAAAAGCCGGTATATAAATTATTTTTCAAAAACAATAAAATCAGCATTGGCTCCTAATTTTGCTAATGTTTCGATTATTTCATTAACCATGGGGTCGGGGCCGCAAACGTAAAAATGTTTGTTAAAATCAGTTATCTCAGTTTTTAAAAATTCGGCATCAATACGGCGATGATCATTATTGCCGCCTTGCTGTTGGGTAGTTGTAAAATGAGCATTGTCGCCCAGCATGGTTTTAAGCTCATCGGCAAGAATAATATCATCATCAGTTTTATTGGAGAAAAACAAAGCATTTCCTGATAGCTCGCCGTCCTTATGCAGTTGCCTTAATATGGCAATAAATGGGGTAATGCCTGCACCGCCTGCTATAAAATAACCTGGCCCTTTGTATTCAATAGCCCCCCAGGCTTCTCTTAAAATTAATTCATCACCAACTTTCAATTCGCCCAGGTGGTTGGTAACACCTTTGTGGTCGGTGTATATTTTAATAGTAAACTCCAGGTAATGGGCATCGGTAAGGCAGGTGAAAGTAAAGGGATTCTTCTCGTTCTCCCAGTCCGGTTGGTTGATTGATAGCTCCGTTGCCTGTCCGGGAGTGAATGTAAAACCATCGGGCTTTTCAATAATAAACTGTTTTACGTTGTGGGTAACGTTATTAATAGCAAGTATTCTAACGATGTGTTCCATGGATCGGGGAATTAATTGGCTTATATATGATAATGAATTAATACATATTTAGTTTTAGGTTATGATAAATATACGTACATGAAAAGCATTGAATATAAAAATAACTATGAATTTTGAAATGATTTTAGCCTTCTTATAATTACCTGATTATAGTAATTGGCCCTGATAGTTTCGGGCTCCCATTTTCAGGATTGATGACATAATAGTACGTGCCTCCGGGTACAGGCTTGCCCCCGGTTCTTCCGTCCCAGGGCTGCTGGTAACCAATGGATCGATAAACAATTGAACCATAACGATTATAAATATTTATGGTACAATGGGGGTAAGCCAATAATGCAACTATTTCCCAGGTGTCATTAATGCCATCCCCATTTGGTGTAAAAGTATTAGGAATAACAATCAATGATGTATATGATACAGAAACCATTATAGCGTTAGAGAGCACAGATGGGTTCGCTACGCACTTGCCACCCGAAATCATTGTACAGGTAACTACATCACCATTTAATAAAGTTTTGGTAGTAAAGTTGGGACTATTGGTGCCAGTGTTTTGTCCGTTCACCTGCCATTGAAAAATGGGATTATCTTGTAAATTAGCTGATGGAATTGCCTTAAATGTAATGGGAGTACCGATAGTTACAGCTCCATTTACTGATGAAGTAATGGTTACTGAAATTGTGGTATAAGGATATGATGTTAAACTCGCCGGGTTAGATACAGGTGAGCTTACCGGGATACATCCATCGTTGTTAGTAACCACACAGGTAATGATATCACCATCTTTTAAAGTGCTACTGATATAAGCCGCTGTATTATCTCCGCTATTTTGGCCGTTTAGCTTCCATTGATAAGTTGGGTTACTCCCGGCATTAAGCGGTATAGCAGTATAGGTTAAGGTTAAACCGTCGCAACTCCCATAGCCGTCGGGTGTTATATGTACTGAAGGTGTAACCAGGTCGGCAACAGTTAATACCTGGGATGCCGGGATAGCAGCATTAAACAAGGTATTTCCGTTTTGCGATACGGTAATAGTGGTTGTTCCCGGACTAATAATATGCACGTTACCAGTTGCTGAAACGGTAGCCACAGCAGGATTGCTGCTTAAATAAGTAAGCGGAATGGTAGAATTTGAACTCTGGGCGCCTGTAGGAAAATCAGCGCTGCAGGTGTTTTTAACAGGAATGGCCGGAAAACTGATCACCTGATCCTGAGTAATGGTAAAAGTTCTGGGAACCGGCGTAGCAGGCGAGTAGTTTTCATTGCCGCTTTGATAGGCTGTAACAATAGTTACTCCGGGGGCAATTACATGAATTTGTCCGTCTGCTCCCACATAAGCCACATCCGGATTACTGCTGGTATAAGTGATGGGGGTTTCTGTATTGGTACTTGTAGCACCAGGATGTAAAATATTATCAGGATCTATATGAACAACTACAGAAGGGGGAAAAGTAATAATTGATGGTTGTAAGGGTAAACTAAGTACCACTTGTATATTTACAGTAGTGCTACTGCTGCCACTAATATTATAGGCAGTTACGGTATAATTTGTTGGGGGCGATAAAACTGTTGGTGTGCCCGAAATAATGCCTGTTTTGGGATCGAATACAAGGCCTGCCGGTAATGATTTATCAATAGTATAACCAGATAACCCTATTTTTCTGAATGCCTGATTTTGGTTATCAGCAATATATAAGTATCCACCATCATCAATAGCAATTCCATAGGGATAAGAGAAACTGGCTGATGTACCAATACCATTAACAAACCCTATGTTACCACTACCGGCTAAAGTAGTGACCACTGCGGCTGGAGTTATTTTCCTGATACGCTGATTGTACATAGCGTCGGCCACATATAAATTGCCAACTGCGTCGATAACCACCCCTGTAGGAAAATGAAAAGCTGCACCTGTTCCGGTTCCGTCGGCATATCCGGTGGTACCGTTACCCGCAAATGTGGTGACCACCCCCGCCGGGGTTATCTTTCTTATTTTATTATTTCCGCCATCGCATATATATACATTTCCGGCTGCATCTACAGCTACGTCATTGGGTTGTGAAAATCTGGCATCACTACCCGTGCCATCTGCCGAACCATAAGAGCCGTTTCCGGCCAGCGTAGTAACTACACCCGCCGGGGTAATTTTCCGGATACTGCTGTTAAACTGATCGGCTACATAAATATTTCCGGCGGCATCTAATGTAATGCCGCACGGGTCATTAAATCTTGCAGTTGCTCCTGTTCCGTCTGCAAAACCAACGGTACCATTACCGGCTATTGTACTTACAACTCCAGCCGGAGTAATTTTCCTGATAGCCGCGTTATTATCATCGCACACATATATATTGCCTGCCTTGTCTACTGCCAGTGAAGTTGGATTTGCAAAACTTGCAGTGGCACCTGTACCATCAATAAACCCAATATTTCCGCTTCCGGCAAATGGTACTACTGTACCGGCCGGAGTAATTTTTCTGATGGTGTTATTATCATCAGTTACATAAATATTCCCTGAAGCATCAATTGCCGCATCGCGGGGCTGATTGAATGTAGCTGTTTGCACAGGTCCATTAGCTGAGCCCCCCGAACCGCCCTTGCCGGTCAGTGTACTTACCTGCCCGTAAATTGCCGCTGGTACGCTCCCCCCCGTATTAGTAGGTGCTAAAGAGGTTATTGGTGCATTAATAATATAACTATGCGGGGTTTTATATTTAATAACAGGTGCCTGGGCAAATAAATTTCCGGTAAAAAAGTTTATAGAAATAAGTATCAACGCTGTAATGCGTGGGGTAGAAAACAGCGAATGCATTATCGTTTTGATCAGAAATATGATAAGGTGAAAATTCAGCGAAAAATAAGCTTTTTCATTGGATTTTTTAATCAACCATACATTTTAATACTCTTGTAAATTCCAAATTAAACAACTCAACAAGGTTCATTATCAGCTTTAACCTTTCCCCTTTAACCTTTGCACCTAAATTGTATCTTTGCAGCTATTATGAGCAAATCAACCGACGAACTTTTTAAAAATGTTATATCACATGCCAAAGAATATGGCTTTGTTTTCCCTTCGAGCGAGATCTATGATGGTTTAAGCGCTGTTTACGATTACGGCCAGTTTGGTGCCGAATTAAAGAACAACATCAAAACCTACTGGTGGAAAGCCATGGTGCAAATGAATGATAACATTGTAGGTATTGATTCGGCCATATTTATGCACCCTAAAATATGGAAGGCCAGCGGGCACGTTGATGGTTTCAGCGACCCGATGATTGATAATAAAGATTCAAAAAAACGCTACCGTGCCGATCAACTGCTGGAAGATAAGATTGATCGGTATGATAAAGACGGCAAAACCGATAAAGCCGAACAATTGCAGCATGATATGGATGAGGCCCTTAAAAATGAGGACCTGCCGCGACTGAAAGACCTGATCATTGAACATGAAATAGCCTGCCCGGTAAGCGGTACCCGCAACTGGACCGATGTACGCCAGTTTAACCTGATGTTTAGCACACAAATGGGCGCTGTTGCTGATGATGCAGATGTAGTTTATTTGCGTCCGGAAACTGCGCAGGGGATATTTGTAAACTACCTGAACGTTCAAAAATCGGGCAGGATGAAAATTCCTTTTGGTATTGCGCAAATTGGCAAGGCTTTCCGTAATGAGGTAATTGCCCGCCAGTTCATTATCCGTATGCGCGAGTTTGAGCAAATGGAAATGCAGTTTTTTGTACGCCCCGGCACACAAAAAGAATGGTTTAGCCAATGGAAAGAAACACGCCTTAAATGGCACCTTGCCCTGGGAACCGATGCCGCCAAGTACCGTTACCATGAACATGTAAAACTGGCCCACTATGCCGACGCGGCTTTTGATATTGAATTTGAATTTCCGTTTGGCTTTAAAGAGGTGGAAGGCATACATAGCCGCACCGATTTCGATTTAAGTCAGCATCAGAAATTTTCAGGTAAAAAACTGCAATATTTTGACCCTGAGGTTGATCCTGAAACAGATAAACCTTATGGTAACTATATTCCTTACGTAATTGAAACATCTATCGGGTTAGACAGGATGTTCCTGCTTACCATGATAAATGCTTACGAAGAAGAGGACCTGAGCACCGACGAAAAACAGGATAGCCGCACCGTGCTGCGCCTGCACCCTTGTCTTGCCCCGGTTAAAGCCGCTATTTTCCCGCTTACCAAAAAAGATGGTCTGCCCGAAAAAGCGCGCGAGATTATGGACAAGCTGAAGATTGATTTCAATATCCAGTACGAGGAAAAAGATGCTATCGGTAAACGTTATCGCCGTCAGGATGCCATTGGAACCCCTTTTTGTATCACGGTTGACCATCAGACCCTGGAAGACAATACCGTTACCATACGCCACCGCGATAGTATGGAGCAGGAACGTGTCGCTGCCGATCAGCTTGACAAGATCATTGGCGACCTGGTTAGCTGGAGAAACCTATTGAAGTAATAAGCTAAACTTTTAGATATATGAAGGCTCGCTGATTCAGCGGGCCTTTTTTTATTGCAATGAAATGGTGGTTCATTATACTTATTAAAACAATTTTCCTCATCTATTCTTTAATGTTAAATTAACCTCCTGCCGATATGCCTGCTGCAAAAGAATACCCATTTTATTTAAAAAATACCGTGATCCTATTCGGATTGATATTGCTGGTTTACGTTTTTTCGCAACTGGCCGATGTGTTGATACCGCTGGCGTTTGCTGCATTTATCGCCATACTGCTTAACCCTGTATGCAACTGGCTGCTGGCTCATAAAGTGCCCAAAATATTTTCCATTATTATTACCATGTTCATTGGCGCTGTACTAATAGTGGCCTTATTCTATTTTCTTTCAACCCAGATCATACAGTTTGGCGATTCACTGCCCATGCTCAAGCAAAAATTTGCTGAGTTGTTTGTTACATTTAAAGGTTGGGTTGCTGCAACATTCAATCTATCTATTCAAAAGCAGGATCAGATGATCAAAGATGCCATGAATAACAGCCAGGCTTTGGTCGGTCGTACACTTGGATCGGTACTGGGCGTGTTCGGGCTGGTATTTGTGATACCGGTATATGTTTTTTTAATCCTGTTCTACAAAACTCTTATACTTAATTTTGTTTTTGAAATATTTTCAGAGGAAAACTCCAAACAGGTGGCTGATGTTTTAAAAGAAACTAAAATGGCCATACAAAGCTATATTCAGGGTTTATTGATCGAGATGACTATAGTTGCCATCCTTAACTCAACCGCGCTGATGCTGTTAGGCGTAAAATACGGGATCCTGATAGGTGTTATAGGCGCTATATTAAATCTCTTGCCTTACATTGGCGGTATCATAGCTATCGCATTACCTGTACTAATGGCTACGGTTACCAAGGATGGTTACTCTACTCAATTAGGGGTTATCATAGCTTACCTGATTATCCAGTTTATTGACAATAATATATTGGTACCGCGTATAGTTTCCTCAAAAGTACAGATCAACGCACTCATATCTATTATTGTTGTACTGTTAGGCAATATGCTGTGGGGATTATCGGGCATGTTCTTGTCCATACCATTCATAGCTGTAATAAAGATCATTTTTGACCGCATTGATGATCTTAAACCCTGGGGTAAGCTACTTGGCGATACCGTACCTACCCGCTATAAAGGTGAAATATGGGGACGGAAGAAAAAGGTCGTATTACCAGCAAAGTAAATTCAAAAACTAAAACTCAAAATCAGTTGCATACGCAGTATCTAAAACAAAAAGTCAAAAGTGGATGGCAAAACCAAACCCTTTTGACTTTTTAATTTTGACTTTAAACTTATTAATGGCTAACCGGGTTATCGCCTTTATTTAAAGTACCATTGATATACAATAACTGATTCACTTTTTTAGGATCGCCCTGGTAAACCCATACAATATTGTTAATATACTTGCGGAAAGCATCGCTTACCTGCTCCAGGGTTAATTTTTTAACATCGTCTACCAGTGTTAATGAGCGTTTCCAGTTATTGAATAACACTTCATTTGACGCAATGGACGATGCCTGAGCGTTGTTGGTTTCGTTCTTATAATAAAAACCGGTGAGGTAGGTTATCTTCATGTTGGCAACCTCATCGGGCTTAAAGCCTTCTGTTTTTATCTTATCAACCAATTTATCAAATACTGCAATGTATTTATCGGGCTGGGTAGTTGATACCGAGAATTTGGCAACCGATGTTTGCCCCACGCTAAACCAGGCTTGTGGTGCGTATGACAAACCGTTGTTGGTGCGTACATCTAAAAAATGACGGTTCGCGAATATGCGCATGGCCACGTTAAATGCGTCAAAGTCGGCAGTTCCGGGTTGCGGACCGCTGGTAATACCCTCTACATAGTTGGTAGCCAGATCCCTTGATTCGGCATTGAATGAATTTTTATACACCCTGAAGAATGATTTTTTAAATTCAAACGGCTGGCCCTGTTTTATGCCGCCAAGCATTGCCTTTACTTTGGCTTCGATAACCGCCTTATCCAAATCGGCCACTACCACGATCATCATGCGCGATCTGGTCAATATTGACTGATAATAAGCCTTGGTTTCTTCGGGGGTTAGCTTGGTTACAATAGCAACCGTTCCATTAGGGTCTTTAGCATAATCGCGGTTAGCAAATGCTGTTCTGTCTGCATATTTATCAATGGCATTATCCGGCTGCGAATCGGCTTGTTTCAAATTGCTTATGGCATCATCTTTAATGCGGGCAAATTCCTTGGCATCAAACCGGGGTTGCGTTAATGCCTCCACATACAAAGGCCATACTACATCAAAATCACCCTTAATACAATTCATCCTGAGTATAGAGTAATTTTTATTACTGCTGCCATCAACAGTAGCGCTTACTTTATCCAGCTGATCTTTAAAGCTATTTTTATCGTGTTTTATAGTTCCGCACTCGGTAAGCGCGTTCATCGCCATCGATTCGATGCCCATTTTGGCGGCACTATAATTTTGCACACCGCCCTTTATAATGGTTTGTATCTCTACAATATCGTTGCCGCTTGGCTGCACAATTACCTTTACACCATCAACTGTGGTTTCGTAAGCTTTATTTTGTGCCTGTACTGTTTTTATATTTCCTATCGCCGCTGCAATTAGCAGGCTGAACACTAATTTCTTCATCATGATAAGATTTAAATTTACTTAGCTACAAAAAATGAAGCTACATTTTGTTTTTTACTTAACTCTGGTGCTATAATAATACCTGCCGCGTATGGTTTACCAACCACATAGGTGCTCAGGTACTTTTGTATATCGGCCCGTGTAACTTTCTGGTAATTGTTATCCAGATCGGTATAAAAATCAAGCGATGTGCTGCACCATTGATAGCTCATCTGGCTGGGTAATCTTGACGGTTTCTCTTTTTGATGGATGCTGTTGCGCAGTAAAATAGCTTTGGCGTCATTCAACTGTTCATCAGTAAAATAATCGGCCTTAACCCACAAGTTTATCTGGTTCATCAGTTCATCGTAACACTCCTTTAATTTATTGGGATTTGGAATTATGGTAACATCAACCGGGCCAACGTAGCGGCTGGTTGTATAGCTTACATAAGCGCCGCTTGCCAAACCCTTATCAACCAGGGCCTGCTGAAGCTTTGACGAGTTTAACCCAAGAATGGTCGAGAACACATCAGCAGCAACGGTTGAAGCCGAATCTGTTAGATAAGAAGGCCCCTGCCATGACAACTGGATGTACGGTGTTTGGGCAATAGTACTTTCCTTTATAAAATACTCACTCTTTGTTAGCGGTTTAAAAGGTGGGATAGGAAATTTTTCGTGCGGATTAAACCCGCTGCTGGCCCAATCGCCAAATATACTTTCGGCAAGGGCAAAAGCTGCTTCATGTTTTACATCGCCGCAGATGGTAAGCAAGCTGTTATTCGGGAAATAATACTTGTCTTTGATAACCATCATCTTTTCGGGCGTGGCTGTATTGATCACTTCATGTATCCCGATAGGGTTTTTGCGGGTGATGAGATCGCCCCAAAGCTTTTGCTGTATACCAAACCAAAGCTGGAAACCTGGGTCGCTTTCGGCGCGTTGAAACTCGCCGTCAACTACAGGGCGTTCCTTTTTCATGTCCTCTTCACGGTATATTGGAAAGCGGATGGCCGCGTTCATGAATTTTAAGCCTGCTTTAAGACTATCCCTGTCAAAAGTAAAATAATAGTTAACCCGTTCCACATCGGTTGTACCATTCCAAATGGCACCTAACTCCTGCGTGCGTTTTAAAAATACCTCCTGGTTAGGATAATCCTTGTTGGCCTTAAAGAACATGTGCTCAAAAAGGTGCGATAAGCCGCTAAATTCAGGGCCCTCGGTGTAGGCTCCATTTTTTACAGCAATTTCAATGGTTGCCAGCGGCACCTTGCTGTTTTCAATAACCACTACTTCCAATCCGTTTGAAAGCTTTTTCCAGAAGTAACCTTCCGGCAATCGGGGTTGTGCAATTGCACAGCAAAAGCTAAACACCCCAGCAACACTTAGTGCTAAAATTTTGGTAAAATTCCGGGTCATATACTTATAATATTTTAAACATTATAAATATATCGGTATATTCTATAAAACGTGCTATAAAACGTGAAGGTTTTAAATATTTGAATTGCTTTTTCAGCTATAGCCTAACCATAAGTGATTTTCGCACATTTTATTGATCGCTAAGCTGTTGCTATACGGGCAAGCTATATTTAAATACCCGATTTGATACTATTATATGGCAACCCCATATCGTCAATAGAGTACTGGGTAAGTACACTATCCTTTAAGGTGCAGTAATCGCCACGGTGGGTTACAATCAGCTTTTCAACCCCGTCTTTATTATCACGCATAGGCACCGTTGCCGACACTACTTTGCCTGCGGTATCCAGTTCAAGAATATACAGTTCCTTTTTAGGGTCGTTAGGTTCGGTAAAAGGGATAATAACAGTTTGGTTATAGTCGTCAACAAAACGGCCCAAAATGCTTTTGCCCGTTATTTCCTTTGGATTTAAACCAAGCAGGTGTTTAGCAACCTGTTCGGTTAAACCTGTAATTTTTAATCGTACTGCATTGCCGTCGGCATCCTTTAGTGTGTCCTGCATGGTTACTAAATCCTTGTTAGGGTATTTGGCGGTGGCATAAAAATTATTGTCGCCTGTATTTTTATCATTATGACCGGGTAATAAATAACAAAGCAGCAGGTTTGGTAATGCCGAACTGTCTGCTTTAATTTTTGAGGCAATGCTCAACAGGTCAGCCTGACTTAAACGGCCATTGATATTAACGGTAAGCTTACTGGCAGTATCGCTTTTAACAAGCCTTGATATGGTGTAATGTGGTACGTCTTTTTTTGAACAACCAAAAACAACCAGCATAATTATAAAACCAAACAGAAAATTCTTCATAATGGCAAAGTTAACCGTTGATTTTGGTGATTACGTTGATTACGTTGATTTTTTTCAATTTTGATTAGTGCGATTAAAGCATCATCGGAATTTTTGACCGTTGATTAGGTTGATTTTTTTGTCTGGGCCTTGATTTATACGATTAAAGGATTGCCATGATTTCGTGGATTTTTCCTTACCTGATCAGGGTAACGGTTCCGTTTTGACGGGAGCTTTTGCCATCGGGCATGTTATAAGTGGCAATCCAATAGTACACGCCAAAAGGAGCCTGGTTGCCCTTAGTTGTACCATCCCAGCCGTTATAAATACTTTGAGACTGAAACAACAGATTACCCCAGCGATTATATATGAAAAGCTTAAAATTGAGTGGGTTACTTTCCTGGTTAGGTCTGAAAAAATCATTTATACCATCGCCATTAGGGGTGAATGTATTGGGGAAAATAACCGGCTCGCATTTATCCTGCGTTATATCAACATCTATTTCATCTAAAATACAATCCTGCTGGTTAAGTATGGTAAAATGATTTGGCCCTGGGGTTAAACCTTTAATAGTTTGATCAATTGAAAATACATCAATACCGTGTTTCACCTTTGCAGCACCTTTACCATCACCATTGATACTAAACTTTATTTCGCCAAGTAGTGTGCACACCGCGGCTTTAACCTTATAAGTTAGCGCAGGTTTATCTAAAGTAAAATCAGGAACTATTACCTGCTGTTCTGTATGGTCGCCGCCCGATGAGGTAACTGTTAGCATATAGGTGCCCGGTATCAGAAAATCAAATACCCCCGTATTATTACTCTTATTATTTAAGGTGTAAGTGTAGGTATCCGGATGATCCTGAGTAATTACTTTTACACTGGCTTGCCCATAAACGTTACATTCTGCCTGTATTTGTATGTCGTTAATTGTTATTGGCGGGCAATTATCCTGCAGTAGTGTGTAGTCCTTTTCATCGGCAATGCATCCATTTGGTTTTAAAATAGTAAAGTGATAACTGCCGGGATTTAAACTGCTAAAAGTATGATCGAAGCCAAAAACCTGGCCATCGTACCTTATTTTATAAGATGCATTAGCTGCTCCCGCGTCCAGTTTAATTTTACCTTTAACATCACATACCGGATTGTTTTTGATAGCTGTTATTACCGGATTACTGAGCGAATAATCAGGAACATTAACATCTGTGCCTATTGGTATTTCCGCACCATTGGATGTGATGGTAACATGGTAATTGCCCGGTGCAAGATTATTAAAAATACCTGTTTGATTACTTTGGCCAGTATTTAGTTTATAAGTATACTGACTGTTATGGGCTTTAGTAGTGATTTCTACGTGCCCCTTGTTTAGTACGTCACACTCCTGGGTAATATTAATATCCTGTATCTCAATAACAGGTATAGCACCTGCTTCTACTTCGCTTGCAGCATCATAGGGATAGTAAGGCAAGGTGCCAATTGTGCCTTTTACAGTCTTGTTTTCCATATCCAGCTCAATAATTGTTGAACCTAAAAAGGCATATGCCTTGTTAACTCCGTTTATTGAAGCAACTGTTAAACCAAAAATTGAACCGGGAATAGGTATATACATGGTACTGTTAGCCGGATCAGTGATGGATACTTTAACAATCCCTCCCTCGTTAGCTGCCATGTATAGCTCATCGTTATAAAATACCAGATCCCCACCTGCACTATAAGGCATGGTGCCTAATAATACAGGGTTCGTAGTGTTTGGCGCAAGTGAAAATAAATTACTGCCGCTAACAAAATACAGGTTTCCCTGCTTATCAATGGTGAGGGCATTTCCACTTACACCGGAGGCAATACTGATACAATTACTTATGCTGGGCGTATCTCCCCCGGTTATTTCACCTGAGTATAATGTCCCATACATCGAATTATAAAAAATTTTATTGCCCGAAATAGCAATTGAAAAGAAGCTACCGTATCCGCAGCCCCCAACGGGTACCGATATTAGCCCAGTATTGGTTATCGTGACCCTTTCCAGTGAGCCGCTTGAAGTTGCAACATAAAATTGCTGACTATAGCTCTTAACAAATGCTAAAAGCAGAAAAACGAAAAGGAGTATAGTTCTTTTTGTAAAAGAAACAGTATTGGTGACAGGCAAGGACAAAAAATTATAAGGTAAATATAAATATAAAACCTTACATGGGTATTGACATTGTAGTATTTAAAACTAAAATTGATACGGATAATTTAAAATTAAATTATACCATACAAAGCGCCACCCTTTTCGCCCATTTTATCAACCAGTTTTTCAACTTCGGGGTCTTTTTCTAGCACGGGGGCATGGTGGGGTTTAATACGGGCATCAATAACCAGCGGACCGGTGCAACCCCAGTGTTTATGTTCGGTAAAGCTGCCAATACCATAAATGTCATGCGATGGATTACTGCGGGTAAAAGTTACCCAAACAAAGTTGTTTATATTTTCGGCAGCAAAAGCGGCATCATCACAAAGCACTATCAGTGGCAAGCCGCTTAGCTCTTCTTCCTCTTCTTTCAGCCGGTATTCTATGATGCTGATAATGTTATCCATATCCTGATGGTTTACCTGTTTAGGCACTTCAACCATTAGCACACCTGGTATGGCCATTTTATAATTATTGACAGGCCTGGGCAGGTCAAACCATGATGGCAGCTCTGTCCATAATTTGCGTTTAATATGGCCTGCCACTGTGATGGCTACCTTACTGCCCGAGTTTAGTCCGCTGCCACTGTAATCAAGGGTATCAATAGTTGTGCGTGTGTAAAAGTGCAGGTCGCGGGTTAAATCAACCCGTTGCAATATGTGGTTTAAAAAAGCGGCAATGTTATTCACATCCAAATTCGGATCATCTTCCTGTGCGGCTATCAGCAGGTATTTTGCCAGGCTCAATTGGCTTTTACCCAATATATGATTCGCAATGGTCAGTATCTCCTGTGGTTTACGCTCTTTGATGTAAGGCGTATAACGCTCGCTGCCAATAGCAAACAATAACGGGTGAACACCTGCAGCATCAACCGCATTAACCGCGTGCAGACCAGGGATCTCCTTAGGTATGGCTGCACCACTGATCTCATGGATGAGTGCTCCAAAGCTGGTATCTTCCTGTGGCGGGCGGCCAACTACCGTGAATGACCATATGGCATCCTTACGGTGGTACACATTATGCACTTTCAACAGTGGGAAAGGGTGTTTTAAGCTATAATAGCCCAGGTGGTCGCCAAAAGGACCTTCGGGTTTATTATCATGTGGCATTACTGTTCCGGTGATCACAAAATCAGCATCTGCCGAAATACAGAACCCTTCATCATCATAAAAATAGCGGAAACGACGGTTACCCAATGCACCAGCGAAGGTCATTTCTGATAATCCCTCGGGCAGTGGCATTACCGCTGCCACTGGATGCGATGGTGGACCACCCACAAATATGCTCACCTTTAGGGGTTGCCCCTTGGCGTTCGCTTTGGTTTGATGTACGCCAATACCACGGTGTAGCTGGTAATGGAGGCCTATTTCCTCATTTAATATATAATCGTTACCGGCCATCTGAATACGGTACATACCCAGGTTAGCGTCCATAATGCCGGGTTTATCGGCATCTTCGGTATATACCTGCGGCATGGTTACAAAGGGGCCACCGTCCATAGGCCAGTTCACTATTTGGGGGATGTCGCTTATTTGGCAATAGCCAAAGTTAATGGGAGCACCGGCACGACTTTTCATAGGCAGGGCCGATAAAGCGGTAAGTGCCACACCCGCATATTTAAAAGGATGTTTAATAGCTTTTATTGGATCATTCTTGAGGTCAACCAGGGTCTTGATCTTATCAAAGGTATCCCTGAAAATAAACTTCGACCGCTCCAGTGTGCCAAAAAGATTGGATACAGCCGGGAACTTGCTGCCTTTAACATTTTCGAAAAGTATGGCCGGACCCTGATTTTCAAATACACGCAGATGGATAGCCGCCATTTGCAGATATGGATCAACCTGCTCCTTTATACGTATCAGGTGACCATTTTTTTCAAGATCGGTAATGCAAGCCTGTAAACTTTTATAACCCATGCACGAAAGTAGTAAATTTAGTCATTGGGGCATTAAGTCATTTTTACTTTCAGGCCATGTATTTACTGTTCAGACCATTAAGTGGTTAGTTATTTTGTCTGTAGATAATATAGACATTTTTAATACCCAATGTCTTTATCATTCAATGACTTAAATGATCAAATTTTGCTACTTTCGCAGTTAAAGTTGACTGCAAATGATGTCGGTATTTGTATTTACGCTTATCATATTTATCGGCTCGTATTTTGCGGGTTTATTAGGTTCGTTAACTGGTTTGGGTGGTGGGTTTGTCATTATTCCACTGCTAACGCTGGTGTTGCGTGTTGATATTCATTATGCTATCGGCGCATCGCTGGTATCAGTAATTGCCACCTCATCCGGTTCGGCAGCCGCTTATGTAAAAGAGGGCATCACTAATATAAGGCTGGGTATGTTCCTGGAAATTGCCACTACTGCCGGCGCCATGGTTGGCGCACTTATAGCGGTTTATATCCCAACAAATTTTATAGCTATTTTATTTGGTGTAATCCTTATTACATCTGCTATCATGTCATTACGTAAAAAGGCCGAGCACATAAGCCGGGAAAAGAGCAAACTGGCCGAAAAATTAAAGTTAAACAGCAGTTTCCCTACTGCTAATGGCCCGGTAGCTTACAGTGTGAAAAATGTTGGCGGCGGATTTTTCATGATGCTGTTTGCCGGCGTTATATCGGGCTTGCTGGGAATAGGCTCTGGTGCATTAAAGGTATTGGCTATGGATACCATTATGCGTATCCCCTTCAAGGTGTCAACCACT
The DNA here is from genome assembly GCF_050433765.1 of Mucilaginibacter lappiensis. GTDB lineage: Bacteria > Bacteroidota > Bacteroidia > Sphingobacteriales > Sphingobacteriaceae > Mucilaginibacter > Mucilaginibacter lappiensis_A. The sequence goes on from NZ_JBNPWP010000002.1 coordinate 130,245, forward strand.
ACCAGTAATTTCATGATTGGTGTAACGGCTGCTGCAAGTGCTGTTGTTTATTTGCAAAGAGGATATATTGATCCGGGTTTATCAATGCCTGTGGCTATAGGTGTTTTACTTGGTGCGCTAAGCGGATCAAAAATACTGGTGCACACTACCTCATCCGGATGGTTGCGCTGGGTATTTGCCATTGTGGTAACTTTTTTGGCATCGCAAATGATATATAACGGATTTATAGGAAAAATATAGTTGGCTCACTTGTTCAATAGCTCATTGGTTCGTTAGTGAACAGAGGACAACTTAGATATACTATTACATATAACACCAATAAACAATTAAACCAATGAACCCAAAAACATTTAAAGATTATGATATGCAGATCGTTATAGGCTGGATATTACGCGTTGGGGTGCTGCTATCTATGAGCATTATATTTATTGGTGGTGTGATATACCTGTACCGGCATGGGCAAGTACCAGCTGATTACAGCACATTTAAAGGTGTTCCTGATTTTGTGCATAGCGCGCAGGGCATATTTAATGGTATCATTACCTTAAGGGGGAGGGCCATTATACAGGCAGGAATAGTATTGCTTATTGCAACTCCTGTAATACGTGTGGTATTTTCGGCCATTGGTTTTGTGCTCGAAAAAGATTACCTGTATACAGGCATTACCTTATTGGTTTTACTTATTATTTTTGCAAGTATGCTTAGCGGCCACGCAGGTTAAATATTTTAAAAACATTTTTTCAACTGCATATATTATAATATATATGCAACGGCGCGTAGTAGAGTCATCGGCATTAAATAGCTTAGGCTATGATCCCTCGGCCAAAATTTTAGAGCTGGAATTCAGGGACAGTGGCGGGGTATGGCAATACTTTGGCATTACATCAACCATGTATAAAAAATTCATCAATTCCGAATCATTAGGCCACTTTTTTGTTACCAAAATTAAAGGCAGGTATCCCGAATTGCGTATCAGGTGATCAGGTATTATTGATTGCCGGTTCTTCGCAGCTCATCATCATTACCGGTATTATGCTTACTTGCAGACTTAATAGATGCTTTGCCAAAACGATAAGTGAAACTGAGCATTACGCGGCGGGTTTCCCTTTTATTTATCCCTCTTAGATCAACGTTTTGATATAAAGTATGATTTCTGTCGCGATCACTGTTAAAAATATCAATAACGTTCAATTTTAAGTTACCGCGTTTGTCAAATATCTGCTTGCCTATACCTGCATTTACCGTATAACTTTGTTTGAGCTGATTAACACCATATAACGTTGGCGACTCATATCTTCCTGAAACTTCGGCTAAAACAGTGCTGCTCAGCGTGAAATTTTGTGTAGTGTTAAAAATAATATCCTGCGAGCCTTTATTAAAATTCCCATTTGCGGCATAAGCTACATAACGCTGGTATGAGGCATCAAGGTTAAAGCTGGCATTCCACCAACTGTTAAACTGCACAGGCGCATAAAACGTAGCGCCATAAACGAATATCCTCCCAAAATTTCTGCGGATAGTTATATTAACCTTTGTTGAATCGTTTTGCTCATAAATCGGAAAATCATACGCATCGTTGGTCACATTAAAGTATAAGGTGCTTATAAAGGTTTGATTGTAAGTGTGTGACAATTGTATTGAATTGGTGTACTCGGGTTTTAGATTAGGGTTGCCCGAAACGTAGTCATACAAATCGGTGTAGTATAAAAAAGGATTAATATCCTGATAATCGGGCCGGTGGATACCCCGGTTATAGCTCAAGTTAAAATTGTTTTCTTTATCAAGTTGATAATTTAACTGCACCTGCGGGAAAAGATTAAAGTAGTTGTTTTCATTTGTTACCGAATTGATCTCGGCTACACCTATTGATCTACCCATTGAGTTTGTTTTTTCGGCTCGCAGCCCTGCAGTAATATCAAATTTCCCTATCTTATTTACATAGTTTAAATAGCCCGCGCTTACAATTTCAGTATATATAAAACGGTTGGAATAGTTTGGATCGGCCCGGTAAACATTGTTCACCAGCGGACCAAATATTAAATTATTGTCGCTCTGTATATGATTATATTTTACCCCGGCTTCCAACCTTGCGGTTTTTGAGATTGGGTTCACATAATCGATCTTTGACGTCCATATATGAATATGGGATGGGGATAGATTTTCCAATTGCAACGAATCGCGGTATTGGGTTCCAGCTGGGGTATAAAAATTGTTGGTTATGTACTCGTTTGAGTGGCGGCTGTAAGTTGAATAATTAGCATCGGCCGATAGGGTTTTGCCGCTTTTATCAAGTATCCCGTTATAATTAATATTATAGTTTAAAAAGCTGGTGCCCCTGTCAAGGGTCGATTTAGCAATGATCACCGAGTCAAGCTTGTGTTGATTGGAGATCTTTAAATTATTGTCTTTCAAAAAATCATCTTCACGTACTATACCGCTTACTAAAACTCCTATGGTTTGTTTTGGCGAAAGGGAATAATCGGCACCTAATTTAAAATTATGATTGTATGATGTTTGAATATTATTATAATCAACGTTGTAATTGCTTAAAATATCATTATAGGTAATATTTCTGTTGGTATTAATATAGCGGCTGGTTTTGTTGTCTTCAAAAGTATAATTACCAAAAACGTTGAGTTTAGCGCTTCGGTTATTAAAAACAATACCTGCCCGGCTTTTATAATATTTGCCATAGCCAAAGCCGGCTGTTAAGGTACCGTTACTGCCTATGTTAGTGCCTTTTTTTTGTATAATATTTATAATACCCCCGCCTGATGCATCATACTTTGCCGAAGCGCTGGTGATCATCTCTATCTGATCAATATTGCTGCTTTGCATAGTGCGCAACAAATTTACCAGGTCATCCCCTGTTAAATTTGTTGGTCTGCCATCAATGGTTATCAATGCGGGTTGCCGGCCACTTATACTCAGGGTTTCGTTGCCGCTGTTTACGTGCACTCCCGGCGATTGCCTGAGCACATCATAAGCCGAATTGCCTTCGGCAATTACACTGTTTTGTATATTAAGAACTATTTTTCCGGGCTTTACTTCAATATAGGGCCTTCGTGCCACAACTTTGATTTCCTGTAACTGGCTGTTTACCAATTTTAAAATCATATTGGCGGCAGCTATGCTTTGGCCTCTTGCAACTTTGTAGGGGCCCGAATAAACTTTGCTGCACCCTATACTGGTTGCCAAAAGTAAATAGGAGTCTGGATTGATATTGATAAAACTGTAGATACCGGCTTTGTCGGCCAGGGTTGATCTTACAACGGACGAGTCGGCGGCTTTAAGAAGAACAACAGTGGCGGCTTCTGCACCCTCATTACTTTCCATCAAAACTTTGCCCTGTAGTGCCGAAGGTTTTGTTTGCGCAAAAGAAAAACAACACATGCCAGCCAAGAAGGTCGAAAACAAGCTCCCAAATAAAACCTTCATTAATAATTTAGTATGGAAATTTTCTATATTCCCTGATTTGAAAATGTATCGCAATATAGTAACAATATATTAAAACGTATAAATTGCATATTGACAATTTAAGATACATAAATAATAAATGTTGCCTCGGTTTTGAGTTTTCGGCGCTTGCATTTCCAATAAAACAAAATTCACGATTGTAAAAGGAACATGTGTGCTCAATTAAAATAAAAGCAACTCAATTTTTATTAATTTCGGCCCAACGGATCATTGTACAATTTTGATAACCATAAACATGAAGAAAGTAAGTCTTTTTATCCTGATCATCTGTTTTGCAACAAAAATAATTGCACAACCAGAACCAGCTAATTATACCATTGCCTTAAACAAGTTTAAACAATTGTACAATGCTAACCGGCCCGACAGCATCTTTAACATGTTTAGTTCCGAAATGAAAGCTGCCCTGCCTTTAGATAATTTCAGGAGCACTACCATGCAATTAAAAGGACAGCTTGGCAACCTTGTTGAAACCGACTTTGTAAAATATGAAGCGCCACTGGCTTATTATAAAGCAACTTTTCAAAAGAATACATTTTTATTAAACCTATCAGTAAACTCACAAAACCAGTTTACAGGTTTGCTTTTAAAGCCATATCAGCCTCCTGCAACTACTGCCCCAACAACTACTTCAACTATACCTACTGATCCGTCCATAACAGAATCGCCGGTATCATTAAAAACCATGTCGGGCTCCATTGCGGGTACACTGGCAATACCCAAAGACGTAAAAGATAAAGTGCCTGTAGTATTGATCATTGCCGGCTCGGGTCCAACAGACCGTGATGGTAACGCCCCCAAAATGGGCCTATCAGCCAATGTTTATAAAATGATAGCTAATGAGTTGGGGAAAAACGGCTATGCATCGTTACGTTATGATAAACGCCTTGTTGGCCAGAGTGTAAGCTCCACAAAAGAATCTGAATTGCGGTTTGAGGATTATATTGAAGATGCTGTTAACCTGATCAATATGCTGAATGACGACCAGCGATTTTCAAAGATCATTATACTGGGCCATAGCGAAGGGTCATTGGTAGGTATGATGGCCGCTTATGAACAGCCTATAAAGGCATTTATATCTGTTGCTGGTGCTGGTGATTCGGCCGATAAGATCATGACAGAGCAAATGAAATCACAGCCCCAATGGATAGCCGATGGATTTAACCGTATGCTTGATAGTTTGAAAAGGGGTAAAACCACCGATAATATTGATCCTGCACTTTACTCTGTTGCACGGCCAAGCGTACAAAAATACCTGATGTCGTGGTTCAGGTATAACCCTACCCGCGAGATCAAAAAAATAAAGATCCCTATTTTGATTGTTCAGGGTACTACTGATCTGCAGGTAACCGTAGCCGATGCCGAAAAGCTAAAGAAAGCAAAATCTGATGCGGTATTGGCCATTATACCCAACATGAACCATGTTTTAAAAGAAGCCCCGGCAGATAAAGCTCAAAATACAGCCACTTACAACCAACCCGATCTGCCCCTTAAACCCGAGTTTGTAAAAGCTATGATCAGCTTTTTAAATAAGGTGAAGTAATATTATATAAATCATTTGTCATCCTGAGGAACGAAGGATCTATTCACAAATATGCAAGTCGTATAATAGATGCTTCACTGCGTTCAGCATGACAAATGTGATTATTCAAATCCCCCGGTGCGATCCTACCAGGCGCCAAGCAACCTGCGTATCACAATAATTTCGGCAATATGATAGGCGTTATGATCGGCAGCCTGTAAAACCTCACGCAGGATGTTTTGTCCATCGCCATGCGGGATCTTCTCAAACAGATCCCCATTTTTTATCAGGCCGATAAATTCATCCCTATCGATATCAATTTGTTTAACTGATCTGGTCCACGCCTCATCATTTTCAGGACTGGTTTCTTTGGGCCAGTAATCATCCGGCCAGTTTGGTGATTCGTGGCTACCATCCTTACAAAACTCCAGCATGTCCCACTGGGCAATACGTATATGTTCAACCAGTTGCCAAATGCTGTAGGGTAGCTTATCGGGTTTTGCTCCTCTTAAATTGGCTGGCAAGTTCGCTAAAGCCGTTGGTAAATCGGCATGGGCATTGCCTCCATTCAGCAGGTGCACCAGTTCATCAATCAAAATACCGTGTTCTTTATTCGTTGTTTTCATAGTGTTTAAAGTAACAAATTTATCTATGGTTTGATTTATATCCCTTAAATGTTTTAAGTTTATCCATCATTACTAAATTTTATAATCGCGTGATAAAAAACATATATTTAAAGCTATTACTGGCTGTTATAATTTTCATAGTTGCTTTTACGGGTTGTAAGAAAGACAATGGCGGCGGCGGACCATTAATGGGTAAGGATGATGCGGCTTTCACCATTTATGAAAACTCCTTTCTGGAGACTTTATGGAAACAAAACCCAGACTGGGCTACCTCAGTTGGCTATCATAAGTATGATAGTTTGCTATATATCCCTAATGGGCAGAGCCGGGACAAAATGATGGATTTTGTGAGAGTTCAAACTGATTCATTGAGCCGCTTTGAAGTAAACAGCCTTACAGAGGCCAACAGAATTGATTATAAAATGATGCAAAACCAGTTGGAGTATGCCCAATGGCAAATTCAACAGTTAAAAGCTTATGAGTGGGACCCCTCATCATATAACGTAATAGGAACTTTTGCTTACATACTTAACGAACATTATGCACCGCTTTCCAAGCGTATGCGTAATTTTTATCAAAGAATGGCCAATGTGCCGCTTTACTATAAAGAGGCCGAAAAGCAGATAAAAAACCCGGTTGCTGAACTTACCAGCCTGGCCATTGAGCAAAACCTGGGCGGACTTGAAGTGATTGAAAAAGATTTTGCCGATTCGCTAAAGAAAACCAATATCCCCAAAGCCGAACAAAAACTAATGACGGATAGGGCAGCCCTTTGTGCCCAGGCCATTAAAGGTTATGCCGATTGGTTAAAGGCATTAAAGAATGACCATCCGCGCAGTTTCAGGCTGGGTAGGGATCTGTATGAGGATAAATTTAAGTACGAAATAGTATCGGCCAATACTGCGCAGCAGGTTTACAACGCAGCAGTTCAACGTAAAAAATACCTGCATGGCGAAATGGCCAAAATAAGCCGCCAGCTGTGGCCAAAATACTTTGGTCAAAAAACAATGCCAACTGATACACTTGGGTTGGTTAGTGCCATGATAGATACGCTTTCATCAAAACATGTAAAGCCTGATGAATTTCAATCAGCCATTGTACAGCTTATTCCCAAGCTTAACGCTTTTGTGAAAGCTAAGGACCTGGTTACGCTTGATCCTTCAAAACCATTGGTTATACGTAAAGAACCTGGCTACATGGCCGGGGTTGCCGGCGCATCCATGAGCGGTCCGGGGCCCTATGATAAAGGCGGCAACTCTTATTACAACGTGGGCAGCCTGGCCGGCTGGAGCCCTGAAAAGGCAGAGAGCTACCTGCGCGAATACAATCAATACATTATTCAAATATTGAGCATTCATGAGGCTGTTCCCGGACATTATGTGCAGGGTGTTTACGCCAACAAAGCGCCAAGTATCATCAAATCGGTATTTGGTAACGGGGCCATGAACGAAGGCTGGGCAGTATATGCTGAGGAAATGATGCTTGATAGTGGCTACGGCAACAAAGAGCCCGAAATGAGATTGATGTGGTATAAATGGCACCTGCGCTCGGTTTGCAATACCATATTAGATTATAGCGTACACAGCGGCAACATGACCAAAGAGCAAGCTGTTAAAATGCTTACCGCCGAAGCTTTTCAGCAACAGGCCGAAGCTGAAGGTAAATGGAAAAGGGTAAGTGTTAGCAGTGTGCAGTTAACCAGTTATTATACTGGCTATAAAGAGATAGTTGACCTGCGCGACGCCTACAAAACCAAAATGGGCGACAAATACAAACTGAAGGAGTTTAACGAGAAGTTTTTAAGCTACGGCAGTGCACCGGTTAAATTTATAAAAGAAGCCATGCTGGCTAAGCCGCCAGTGAGTAAGTAGTACACATGAGCATAGCGAAGAACCTGTAAGCGTGATGGGAGATTAATTAAATGCACGCTTGTGTAACTAATCTCTTACTTTCTGTCTCAAACATAGCATCTATTTTTAAATTTGAAGCATGAGTATCCGGGTACAATCATTGACAAAAATTTATGGCGGGCAAAAAGCGGTTGATGACATCAGCTTTAATGCCGGGCCCGGCGTTTTGGGATTTTTAGGGCCAAATGGTGCAGGTAAATCAACCACCATGAAAATACTTACCTGCTTTATTCCGCAAACCTCTGGTATGGCTTCGGTATGTGGGTTTGATGTAATTACCCGGCCTTTGGATGTACGCCGTCACATAGGCTATCTGCCCGAAAGTAATCCCCTTTATTTAGATATGTATGTAAAGGAGTCGCTTGGCTTTATTGCAGGAATCCACAAGATACAAGAACCGGAAAAACGCATAGCCTGTATTATTGAGCAAACCGGGCTTGGTCCCGAACAGCATAAAAAAATAGCACAGTTATCCAAGGGTTACCGCCAAAGGGTAGGGCTGGCACAGGCCATTCTGCATGATCCCGATGTGCTGATCCTGGACGAACCAACCTCCGGTCTTGATCCAAACCAGTTGATCGGCATCCGCCAATTGATCCTTGATCTGGGTAAAACAAAAACCATCATCCTGTCAACCCATATTATGCAGGAAGTTGAGGCGGTGTGCAATAAAGTGATCATCATTAACAAAGGAAAAATTGTGGCCGATGATACCCTGCAAAACTTGCGGAGTGAGAATAATGACAGCACACTGGAACAGATATTTATATCGCTAACGAGTAGTAATTAATACTATTTCATTCTAATTAATAATGTTTTACTTTTGAGGAAAATTAAAACCTTATCAATTATGAAAAAAATTCTATTAGCTCTCCTGCTAACAGCGGGCTCTTTCTTTACCTGTTTAGCACAATCAAATCCCGGTAAATTTAGTATTGGACTTGAAGGCGGTTTACCAGTTGGCGACTACAGTGACCTGTACAAGTTTGGCATAGGCGGCTCGCTTAAGTACGATTTACCAGTTGCCCCCAATTTTTACGTTACATTTTCTGCCGGGTACAGTAATTTCCAAATTAAGGACGAAGCCAAAGAATTATTGCGTTTTTTTGGCAGCAACCAGTCGTCATCAGGTTTTGTTCCGTTAAAAATAGGTGGTAAATACTATTTTAATAAAGGTTTTTTTGGTGAAGCACAAGTTGGCGCCGCTATAGCTACTGCAAGTGGTGGCGGTACTGCATTTGCCTACTCCCCAGGTATTGGCTATACTTTTGATGGTGGCTTTGAAGCCGGTGTGCGTTATGAAGCCTGGTCAAAAAGTGGCAGCACTTTTGGGCAATTTGGATTGCGTTTAGCTTATTGGTTCAGATAAATATAATACGCTATATCTTATTGTTTATAATATTTATTGCAGAATTAGTAACGTTTTGTGATAATAACTGTCAATATACCTAAACCACAGTGAAACAATAACCTTGTTATACTGTATTATAAACATTACAAAACCTTAAATTATGAAAAAAATTCTATTAGCCTTATTAATCTTAGGCGGCACAGCATTTGCAACTTTCGCACAGTCTAAGGACGGCGGCAAATTTAGTATCGGTTTTGAAGCCGGTTTACCTGTGGGCGATGCACACAATGTTTATAGTTCTGTATTTGGGGGGTCACTTAAATACGAACTTCCAATTGCAGAAAGTACTTTCTTTACACTTTCTGCCGGTTACAATTCATTCCAGGTTAAAAGTGAATTAAAAGATTTGGGATTTGAAAAATCAGATGGGGCTATTCCTTTAAAAGCGGGTATCAAGTATTACTTTGATCGAGGTTTTTTTGCTGAAGGTCAGTTAGGTGCTGCATTTTCTACTCAAAGCGGCGGCGGTACTGCATTTGTTTATGCTCCTGGTATAGGTTATACCTTTGATGGTGGCTTTGAAGCCGGCGTTCGTTATGAAGGTTGGTCGCATAATGGAACTATCAGTCAGGTTGGTTTGCGTTTGGCTTACCGTTTTTAAGAATCTAATTTATCATTATAAAAAGCCTGGAGATGATCTTCAGGCTTTTTTTGTTTATAATTTTTAATTAAAGTACATGTAAATATTTTTTTTAATATTAAACGTTGCATAACAATAAGTGTCAAACAGCCCGAAAGCGGCACTAAAAATAAAACCGCAGTAAACTTTATCCAACTTATTTATGAAAAAAATCCTATTAGCCTTAGTAATTTTAGGCAGCACAGCATTCAGTAGTTTTGCTCAATCATCAAAAGATGGCGGAAAATTCAGTATTGGTGTTGAAGGTGGTTTGCCGCTTAACGGCAATGTGAGGTCAGTGTTTGATTATGTTATTGGCGGCTCGCTTAAATACGAGATTCCGGTAGCCCAAGCTACTTTTTTTACTGTTTCGGCTGGGTTTAACTCTTTCCATGCCAAAAGTGAGTTCACAAACGTTAGCTCAGCTAATTGGATCCCATTAAAGGTGGGTATCAAACATTATTTTGAAAAGGGTTTTTTTGGTGAGGCCCAGTTAGGCGCTTCTATTCCCACTGTAAGTGAGCGTAGTACCCGTTTTGCCTACTCGCCGGGTATAGGCTATACCTTTGATGGTGGCTTTGAAGCCGGTGTCCGTTATGAAGGTTGGTCAAACAACGGAACTATTAGCCAGTTGGGCTTGCGCCTTGCTTACAGATTTTAACAAAAGTTTTAAATATTAAAAGCCCGGTGATGTCATCACCGGGCTTTTACCATATATCCGCTTTGCTTTAGCACAATAATATTGTAATTTCGGCGCTCAACTCCAGATTAAAAAAGTGCTTAGCATCCTTAAAAAAGAAATCACATCATACCTTAGTTCGCTGGTGGCTTACGTTACTATTGGCGTGTTTTTATTGGTGTTAGGCCTGTTTTTGTGGGTGTTTCCAGATTCAAGCATTTTAGATTATGGCTATGCCGGCCTGGAAAGCCTGTTCAGCACGGCGCCTTATTTGTTCATGTTCCTGATACCGGCCATCACCATGCGCTCACTGGCCGAGGAACGTAAGGAAGGTACCTTTGAATTACTTTTTACACGCCCTCTTACCGACTGGCAAATCATACTTGGAAAATACTTTGCCGCTGTACTGCTGATACTTTTTGCCCTGATGCCTACGCTGGTTTACTATTTTTCGGTAAATACATTGGGGACACCACAAGGCAATATTGATACCGGGGCGGTTATAGGTTCATACATCGGTTTATTTTTATTGGGCGCAGCATTTGCTGCTATTGGCCTGTTCGCATCTTCAGTAACCAAAAACCAGATCATTGCCTTTACCATCGCGGTGTTTTTGTGTTTCTTTTTTTACAGTGGGTTTGATTCGTTAAGTCAGCTATTATCCTTACAGGATCTGGGTCTGCAAAATCTGGGCATCACTGAGCATTACCAATCTGTAAGCCGTGGGGTACTGGATACCCGCGACCTGGCTTATTTTATAATTGTTACCGATATATTTATATGGCTTACGTTGTTTGTTATTATCCGTCAGCGTAAAAAGAAGTTGTTTACAACTACGATGCTTGGCTACACAGGTATTCTGTTGGTCATTGCGTTTATCTCCAATATTGCTTTTACCCGTTTTGATTTTACTACCGAAAAGCGTTATACCATATCGCCCATCAGCAAACAGATCATGGATAGCCTGCAGCAGCCGGTAAAGGTTACGGTTTATTTACAGGGCAATAATTTCCCGGCAGGATTTAAACGCTTGCAGGGTGCTACACGCGATATGCTGAGCGATCTGCAGGCCTACAGCCACCGTAAATTACAATTTGAATTTGTTGACCCTTTGAAAGGGCAAAGCCAGGAACAGCAGAATAGTACTTTACAAAACTTGTCAGATAAAGGATTGACACCTCAAACATGGAGTTTCAAAACAGATGATGGTGTAGTTCAAAAGGTATTGGTTTCATCGGCATTGGTTGTTTCGGGCGGAAAAGAAATTGCTGTAAATTTATTACAGCGTCGTATAGGTCTTTCTGATGATGAGTCTATAAACAACTCTATTCAAAACCTGGAATACGCTTTTTCATCTGCCATAAAAAAAGCTACCAGCGGCGGAAAGCCCATTATAGGATTTACGGAAGGGCATAATGAACTTACTGATTTGCAATTGCATTATGCGATGAAAGATTTAGCGGATGGGTACGAGGTTGGCAGGGTTGATTTGGCAACTATTCCGTTTAAAGGGCTGTTGCAGTTAAAACTTCTGGTGATCCCCAAGCCTGATAAGAAATTCACCGAACTGGAAAAATTTAAGCTCGATCAATATATTATGCGTGGAGGCCGTGTATTATGGACAATTGACCAGGTAAATGCCGAGCTTGACAGCCTTCGCGGTCATGGTGGCGAGCAACTGGCTTTCGCCAAACAGCTGAACCTTGATGATCAGTTGTTTCGCTATGGGGTACGTATCAATTATGATCTGATTGCCGATATGAATTGTTCGCAAATACCGGTAAGTACCGGTAGTGTAGGCGGACAGGCACAAATACAAATGCTGCCCTGGTTGTTTTATCCGGTTTTTATCCCCATGTCCAAACACCCGGTGGTGAAAAACCTGGATGGTATCAGCAGTGAGTTTGCCAGTACCATCGATCTGCTGGAAACAAAAAATATTAAAAAAACGGTGCTGCTTACTTCATCGCCATATAATAAAAAGATGACTACCCCACATGTACTGTCGTTACAGGCGCTGGAGCAGGAGCCAAACCCTAAAGAATTTCAAAGCTTACCCAAAACCGTTGGTGTATTACTGGAAGGTGAATTTATATCCAACTGGCGCAACAGGCCGCTGCCCGAAGGACTTAATGAGCAGGTTGCCATACAGCCCGAAAGCAAACCCACCAAAATGATTGTGATCAGTGACGGTGATATCCTGAAAAATCAGGTAGGTACCGATGGTTCGCCTTACCCGCTGGGTTATGACCATTATACACAGCAAACCTATGGCAATAAAAACCTGTTGCTTAACATTGCTGATTATATGACCGACGATTCGGGCTTGATAGCTCTGCGAACCAAGGAGGTAAAGATGCGCCTGCTTAACCGGGCCCGCATACGCAACGAGAAAATGTACTGGCAGTTCGTGAACACCGCCGGACCGTTGATTTTAGTGTTAATATGTGCTATTTTTCAACATTATATTCGTAAGCGGAAGTATGCCCATTAAATTTTTATATTTTTGATTGATTAAATAGACCCATATGAGATTTATTGTTTCTACATCAACATTACTCAAACAACTGCAAGCAGTAAGCGGCGCTTTAAGTAACAGTACCGTATTGCCTATACTGGAAAACTTTTTGTTCGAGATAAAGGATGGAAACTTAACCATTTCTGCAACCGATCTGCAAACCAGCATGACTACCTCCTTGCCAGTTGAAGCTAAGGAGAACGGCCGTATTGCCATACCATCGCGTATTTTATTAGAAACACTAAAATCGTTACCGGAACAACCAGTAGCTTTTTCTGTAGATGATAACACGTTTGCTATTGAAATTAACGCAGGCGACGGAAAGTACAAGCTGAGCGGCGAGAATGGCGAAGATTTCCCCAAAATACCGGTAGTTGAAAACGCATCGTCAGTAAATTTACCAGCCTCGGTTTTGGCCGAAGCTATAAACAAAACTATTTTTGCGGTGAGTAATGATGAACTGCGCCCGGCCATGACTGGTGTTTATTGCCAGTTAAGTACACAGCACCTTACTTTTGTAGCCACCGATGCCCATAAGCTGGTACGTTATCGCCGTAAGGATGCAAAAGCTGCAAGTACAACATCGTTTATATTACCTAAAAAAGCGTTAACGCTGCTTAAATCATCATTACCAACTGATGATGTGAATGTATCGGTAGAGTATAACTCAACCAGCGCGTTTTTTAAATTTGGCAACATTAACCTGGTTTGCCGTTTAATTGATGAGCGTTACCCTGATTACGAAGCCGTAATACCACAAACCAATCCAAATAAATTAAGTATTGACAGGCTTACCTTCCTGGGGTCGTTAAATCGTGTGGCTATTTATGCCAACAAAACCACGCACCAGGTAAGGCTTAAAATTAATGGCAGTGAGCTCAATATATCGTCAGAAGATATTGATTTTGCAAACGAAGCGCATGAGCGTTTAAGCTGTCAGTATGAAGGCGAAGACATGGAAATTGGCTTTAACGCGCGTTTTTTAATAGAAATGTTGAAGAATTTAAGTTGCGAAGAGGTATCTTTGGAAATGTCGACACCTAACCGTGCCGGATTATTGCTGCCACAGGGTGGTGATGAGAACGAAGATGTGCTGATGCTGGTTATGCCGGTTATGCTCAATAGTTATGCTTAAGTGTAAACTTAAATTATAAATCCAAAATCGAGTCCGGCTTTAAAAACCGGACTTTTTTGTTCGCCGGGATAACAAAAATTACAGTAAGCAGTTATATAGCTTATAATTATATATGAATATCAGGGTTAAAGCTTTGTTTATTGTTGCAGCTGTTGCATACATCATATCGTCATGTAAAAAAAATGACGATAAACCTCAAGTTACAAATACTACCAATCTTAATGTAGTTAATGCATCATTAAACACCATTAACTACTATATTAATGGTACCAGGATCAATAATACAACAAGCTACTACCCCGGCGGGACACTCGGTTATGTACCTGTAATTGCAGGGACTCAAAATTATCAGGTTAAAATTGCTGGCAATACAAACCCGCTTTTTACCAAACCGTTAACGCTTGATTCTGGTAAGTATTATTCGTTATATGTGGCTGGTCAAACTGCCGATGATGCCTTTTTAACCCACGACGTGCTGCAGACCGATACTAATGACAATGCATTAGTTAGGTTTGTAAATGCTTCGCCTGATTCTGGCCCTTTGGTTGTAGCGTTTGAAGGAACAAGCGCAACAAATACTATTTTGGATACTATTAAATTTAATAACGTGACTTATAAAACATCAACCGATTTTATAAGAATTAAAGGAGGATTTATACATAATGTTAGTGTTTACCAGGCATCATCGCCCTTAAACCCTAAACGCGATACTACCATAATGCTTAACGCCGGACAAATTTATACCTTATTTACTTATGGCTCAGTTAAGACAGCAGGCAACCAGGGACTAAACACCCACTTAATAATTAATCAATAAAAATATATTAATGGCTTCTCAAAATAAAAGCAGCTTACTGGTTTCATTATTTTTGGTCACTGCGGGTATTTTACTGTTTCCGTTCATATCATCATGCGGTAAAGGTGCAAATGCCAATTCATCGGGGCTAAATACACAATTGCAGATCGTTAATTTAAGTCCGGATGCAGGGCCATTAAATTTATACCTGAACTTTATTAAGGAGAGTACCGCTACTTATACTTATCCTACCAATTCCGGTTATTTTTTTCTGTCAACACTGCAGCCACCGATACAATTCCGTACAGCCGTAACGTCTCCGGTAAACGTACTTACCATTGATAGCACATTGAAAGCTAATGCTAAATATACCCTGTTCATTACCGGCTACAAGGGTGATAAAGAAGGCTCTATAAAGAACTCTATTTTATCGCTTGATACTGCAACCCTGCCAACATTGGGGCGAGGGAAGATAAGATTTGCCCATACCTCGCCATCATCACCAAACCTTGATCTGTGGGCTAATGATACCCAGGCGTTTAATAATTTACCTTTTGATTCAATATCTACATACATTGAGTTGCCCGTAGGGAATTATAACTTCACTATAAACGCACATAATATTCCCACAGTAGTTCAAACCACCATTCCAAATGTAACCATACAGGATGGCTGGGCTTATACTATTTATACGCAAGGCATTGTGGGCCGTACAGATTCGGTTGCGTTTGGCGCGGCTGTACTGTCAAATAATTTACTTCTTAAGACCACTCAGTAGCAGCTATTCTTTTTATATTCCTATTTTAGCCAAAATTTTAAGAACCGTGGAAGTAATTAAAACCATTATCGACTTTATACTACATATTGATGTTCATTTGAGCCAGATAACGCGAGATTACCAGGGCTGGACATACCTCATCCTGTTTGCCATAATTTTTGCTGAAACCGGTTTTGTTGTTACCCCATTTTTACCCGGCGACTCCTTATTATTTGCAGCCGGGGCTCTGATTGCCACTGGTAAAACCGGATTAGATATCGCCTTAATCGCTATAATATTGGTAGTAGCCGCCTTTGTAGGTAATACAGTTAACTATTTGCTGGGTAACTATTTAGGGCCAAAAGTTTTTAAAGAAAATAACAAGATATTAAAATTAGAGTACTACCTGAATACCAAAGCGTTTTTTGATAAGCATGGCGGTAAGGCTGTTATATTCAGCCGCTTTTTACCGATTATCAGAACCATAGCTCCCTTTGTAGCAGGGGTTGGTCGTATGCCATTTTTACGTTACAGTTTGTACAATATTGTAGGAGGTTTAGCCTGGGTACTTAGCTTTTTGTTCATCGGGTTCTTTTTTGGGAACATCCCGGTTATAAAACAAAACTTTACCCTGGTAGTAATGGCCATTATATTGATATCTGTTGTTCCGCCAATTTACGCGGCTATAAAGAGCAAGACCAGTAAAAAAGCTGAGGTTAAGTAATCACAAATAAACCACTTGTTTTTACCCCCGGAGCATTATTTAGTTACCAGGTAAGTGCATTTTCCGGTTTTGTATAAAGCCTCTTCACGTTGGAGGTTTTTCCTTTGATCGGGATTCATAGGTTGTTTTATCAATTTATTAAGATCGGGTTGCCCGGCATCAACCCAGGCCGAATACCAGAAACTCCCAACTGAAAGTATGGATGCCCGCATTTTCCGTTCAACCATTCCCTTTAGCATTTTTTGATAGGCCCGGCTGTAAGCAACCGAATAATCATTGATCTGCTTTTTGCCATGCAGTACAAGGCTGTATTTTTTATCGGCCGGAAAAGTTTTACTGAGCATGCGCTCAAAACGTAATACTGTATCGACACTTTTAAACGAAACCTTGCAAATTTTAAAAGCCTCGGCCAGCGGATTTTCAATATAGCGGGCCTTACCCACAAAATAATTATAGCGGTTGCCAAACAGTTCGGGTAGGCGGCTTTCCCATAGTGCATGTATACCGGTTTGGCCGGTGAGTTGACCGTTATGGTTTTCAGTAAGGTGCAATGGTACGTGCGCGTCGGCAATATAGTGGCCCAGGTTGGCCGATGTGCTGAGTATGGCCGTGGTATCGTGTGCTTTAAAGGCCCGTACCAGTTTGTAATACTGGTATTGAATGGTCCACGGTACTGTGCCATATTTATCCAGTGTATCGGTCGAATATTTAGCAGCGGCATCCGCCCATTTTTGGGGCATTGCGGCAAATGTTTTTTTACCATAATGGTCGGCATCAAAAAAATGCCTTGGGGCCTCCAACGAATCCACGTAACGGCGTTTATCAGCGCTTACGGCGTGCTGGGTTATAAATTCAATATTGTTCTTATAAAAGCCAGCCATAGCTTTAGGCAATGTAAAAACTGCCAGTCGGTTTATGCGGTAATGCGCAAAGAAACCCCATGATGAGCAAAGCAGGAGCAGGCAAATGCACAATAAACTTAATATGATGTGGCGCTTCATGAGGGCTTTGAGTTTGGAGTGATGGGTTTTGAGTTTTTTATTGCCGGCATGGCTTGCAATCTACTGAAATTACAGAGCATACTTATCCCTTAGTTGTATACTTATCCTGTTGGCTTCGTTAATAATGCTGTCCGGAAAACCAAGCCCTTGTAAAACGGCTATACCGTTCCGGGTTTTAAGCAGACCCTCCTTAATTTTATAATCAAATACCAGGCGGTTATCTCCAATAAGTTCTTCAAAGGAAAAAACCTTATAATCTTCGCCCAGAAGCTCGGCCAGTTCCAGATCGTGGGTTGATACCAGAACAAAGCTTTTATTTTCAATAAAGTAGGAGAGCACCGCCTTGGCTGCAGCAATTCTTTCAATAGTGTTAGTACCCCTAAAAATTTCATCAATAATAACCAGGCTGCTAATGGGTTTACTTGCGGTGGCCTCGGCAATAATGTTTTTTACCGATAATGCCTCGGCCTGGAAATAGCTTTTGTGGCCGTCCATATCATCGCTCATGTTAATGCTGGTAAATATTTTTAGCGGGGGCGCACTATAAGCACTTGCAAAGCTGGTATTAATGGTTTGCGATAGCAGGGCATTTACAGCAATAGCCCTGATGAATGTTGTTTTGCCCGACATGTTTGACCCGGTGATCAGAACGCCTTGCCTGCTATCAATACTGATGGAGTTGGCTACGCAGTTTTCAATAAGCGGATGATACAGATCCTTCACCATAATGCCCTCGCTGCCGGTTAAAAACTTAGGTTTGCAATAATGCACAGCGCCTGCCCTTACCGACTGTATGGAAATAGCCATATCAACCCGGGCTACTGCTTCATAAAGTAATTTAATATGATCAAGGTATTTATTAACGCGGCTTATCGAAAACAAAAATACCAGTGGTTCAATCAGCAAAAACATTTTTAGCCATTCGGTTATCAGGTAAGCTATATCCGTAGGGTCAACAGCTGCTTTATTTTGTAGGTTGATAAAGCTTAGCGATTTTTTTAGCCTGGCTAAATTGATCAGGCTCTTGCTAATCTGCTCATCGCTTTCAAACAGGTGATTATCTGCAAGCCATTTACCCACATTGTTTAAAATTAAAAGCTGTGGTAGCGAGTGAGTATAGCTTAGCATTTTAGTTTTATTGCTGTAATGGATAATTACGTTGGCAATAATCAATATGAAAACAGCTATTAGTGCAAACTGATTAGGAACCATAAACAAGCTCGCTATAAACAATATAGTTAAAGGCGGCGCTACGCGGATGTACAATTTCACCAGCGGACTAAAAAAAGATTCCTGCGTTTTGCTGAATAGCTGGGGCAGGTAATAGGCATCGCTGTTACCTAATTCAGATAGTTTTAGTTCGGTGAGTTCTCTTAGCGTTTGGTTGCTATTGATATGCGCTATCTGTTGTTCAAGAATATTGAAATGGTTTTCAGAGATCTCTGGCGAGTGCAATTTTTTATACAGGTATTGCTGGCCGGGTTTGGAGTTGGTACGGTCTATATAGCCAAATACGCCATCCACATCAAGGTCGGTGGCTGTATTGGCTTTTATATCACTCCCGTTTTCGTAAGCGGTTAAATAGGCACCTATCAGTTTAAAGTTTCGGTAAACATCTTTGGGCTTGCCCCACTGCTCTTTTATTTCGATAAGTTTTTTATTTTTTAAATGGCGGCTTTTTACAAAGCCGGTTATTAATAATAGGATAGCAACAATTAATAAGCCTAATAACCAATAAAACATATTTAAAAGTAGTATTAAAATCAATAAGCCGTGAAACAGGAATTAATTTTTTACTTTCAGGCCTTAAACAAATTGTTATGCAGGCTCCCAAAGCATTGTTATTTGATCTGGACGGTACTTTAATAGATTCTGAATTTTTTCATTTTGAATGCTGGAACGAGATTTTGGAAGAATTTGATACTAAACTAACTTATGAAGACTGGCTTAATAATTATGCTGGAGTGCCGATGCCGGCCAATGCAGGTCGGCTGATTGAAAAATTTGGTATTGATACCCCACTGCCGCAGCTAATTAAAAAAAGAGAAAAGCTAACCCTTGACCGTTTAAAAACCAAAGATGTTAACCTTATGCCTTATGTTGCCGATGTGCTGGAGTATTTCCATCAAAAAAATTTAACGCTTGCCCTGGTAACATCAAGTCCGCGGCAGGATGTGGAAGCGGTTTTTGAAAGAAATGGCTTAGGCAAATATTTTAAGCTAATCATAACCAGAACCGAGGTAGCCAAAAGTAAACCTGATCCTGAAAGCTATAATGTTTGTGTTGAAAAACTGGGCTTAAAAAAAGAGGAGTGTTTAGTTTTTGAGGATACCCTGAACGGTATTAAATCGGCTAAGGCTGCAGGGCTAACCTGTTTTGCTATTCAAAACAATACAGATGAGCATCACAAACTAACCATAGCCGACAAACTGTTCCTGGATTTTAATGAGGTAAAAGATTACCTGGTTCAAAGTGGTTTGATAGTATAACGGTATTGACGGTAACCGCCTCATTTTAAATTTAAAAAACCACTTGCATATTTAAATTTATCAACCTATATTTGCAGTCCTTAAAATAAATAGAAAAAAGAATAACAAAGCTATACAATGGCAAATCATAAATCGTCTTTAAAAAGAATCAGGTCAAACGCTGCGAAGCGTTTACGTAACAGGTACCAGGCTAAAACAACCAGGAACGCTATTAAAAAATTAAGAGGCACAACCACTAAAGCTGATGCAAGTGCACTGTTAGTTAAAGTGATCTCTATGTTAGACCGTTTGGCTAAAAAGAATGTTATTCACAAAAACAAAGCTTCAAACAATAAATCGAAGCTTACAAAATTTGTAAACGGCTTAAGCTAATTTATAGCTTCAAAATATTAAAAGGGGATTGTGCCATGGCATGATCCCTTTTTTTGTTTGCCTGTTTTTGCATACTTTAATGCCGTGGAAAACTACAAAGACAATATCAGTATAAAATCATGGGCCGAAGAAGATCGCCCGCGCGAGAAACTGAGCAGCCAGGGCCGCCGGGCATTAACAGATGCCGAACTGATGGCGATCCTCATTGGCTCGGGTAGCCGCAATGAAACCGCCGTTGAACTGAGCAAACGCATTCTGCATCATTATGAAAATGATCTGAACAAGCTGGGCAAAGCTTCCATAAGTGAACTTTCAAAATTTAAGGGGATAGGAGAGGCCAAGGCTATATCCATCATAGCCGCGCTTGAAATTGGTCGGCGCCGTAACGACACCGAAACTAAGGCCATAGAGTACATTACTGCCAGTCGCGATGCTTACAATATTATGCGCCGCCACCTGATAGATCTGAATCACGAGGAGTTTTGGATCATACTGGTGGGGCGCTCACAAAAGGTATTGGCTAAAGAACTGGTAAGTAAAGGCGGACTATCAGCTACGGTAGCCGATCCTAAGATCATTTTTTATATAGCTCTGCAACAACAGGCCAGCGGCATCATACTGGTACATAACCACCCCTCGGGCAATTTAAAGCCCAGTCATCAGGATATTGATCTTACCAAAAAAATAAGCGCCGCCGGCCGTATGCTGGAGATCAATGTGCTTGACCATCTCATTATTACCGATAATGGATATTATAGCTTTGGGGATGAGGGAATCATTTGAAAAATGAATGATTTTACATTGGCATATTGCATTTCAATATAATAATATTTTATTATATTGAGCTCATCTATTCACTTAGCCCTGTTATGTGTCAGGTTCAATAAAGGCCTTTCAGAAAACTAATGAAATCAACTGTTTGTGTGCTGTTATCAGCATTTTTGATTCTGCTTGGATGTGCTAAAACAAATGACCAGGAAAGCGGACCACAGATTGTTGCCTGGGGCGATAGTTTAACCCTGGGACTTGGCAGTACCGGCGGTGATACCTATCCGGCAATCCTGCAACAGTTATCATCAATAAAAATACTTAATGAAGGGGTACGTGGCGAAACCAGTACGAGGATATGTGATCGTATGGTGCACACCCCTAAACTTTATAAAGATCCGGTTATTATATGGGCCGGAAGGAACAATTTTATTAACCCTGCGCAGGTAAAAAATGATATTGATACCATGGTTAGCAAATTGGGGCATAACTACTATTTAGTACTGGGGGTTTTAAATGCAGATAGGGCAAACGAACGTAAAGGGCGCCCCTATTATAACATTATAAAAAAGCTAAATACCGATTTGGCGGTTACGTACGGGGATCACTTTATAGATGTACGAACTTACCTGATATCGGAGTACAACCCTAATGACAGTGTGGATCTGAGGAATTTTAATGATGATATACCCCCTCATAGCTTACGGTTTGACGATCTTCACTTAAACAGCCTTGGCTATAGCCGGATGGCCCGGAAAATATATGAAAAGATTGAGGTGCTTAAAGCAGGCTTGTAAACAATCAATACCTTTTTCCTTTCAGCTTTAACCTTTCAGCCTAAATCGTATCTTTGCCGATTATTATTTCTGAATAATGAAGATATCGTATAACTGGCTTAAAGAATTTATTGATACAGATAAAACTCCCCAGGAAATTTCAATTATCCTAACCGGTACCGGTTTGGAGGTAGAGAGCCTGGAAAAAGTACAATCCATCCCCGGCGGATTAGAAGGCCTGGTAATAGGTTTTGTAAAAGAGTGCGTTCAACACCCCAATGCCGATAGGCTGCGTATCACCAAAGTTGATGTAGGTGGCCCTGAAGACCTTCAAATTGTTTGCGGCGCTGCTAATGTGGCTGCCGGGCAAAAGGTGGTTGTAGCCACTGTAGGCACTACTGTGTACCCAACAGCCGGCGAACCATTCAAGATCAGCAAATCAAAAATACGTGGTGAAGTATCTGAAGGGATGATTTGCGCCGAGGATGAGATAGGCCTGGGAACTGATCATGCCGGTATCATGGAGCTTGAAGCTGATGCCGTAGTAGGCTCATTGGCTAAAGATTACTTTAAGCTGAATGACGATTACATGTACGAAATTGGTTTAACCCCCAACCGCGCCGATGCTGCATCGCATTTAGGTACTGCCCGTGATGTTGCCGCATTTTTAAAGATAGCGATCACCAAACCAGATGTAAGCGCGTTTAAGGTTGACAATAACAACCGGCCTATTGAGGTTGTGGTGGAGAATGAGCAGGCAGCACTGCGTTTTTCGGGCGTAACCATCAGCGGAGTTGAGGTTAAGGAATCACCGCAATGGCTAAAGGAAAGATTGGCCGTGATCGGTATCCGCTCAATCAATAACATTGTGGATGTTACCAACTACGTGCTGCATGAACTGGGACAGCCACTGCATGCTTTTGATGCCGACGAAATAAAAGGTAATAAAATACTGGCTAAAAATTATCCAGAGGGAACAATTTTTAAAACTCTTGACGATGTAGAGCGCAAGCTATCTGAACACGACCTGATGATAGGTAATGCCGAGGAGCCTATGAGCATTGCCGGTGTTTTTGGCGGTATTCATTCAGGGATTAAAGCATCAACCAATACCATTTTTATTGAAAGCGCCTATTTTAACCCGGTGTCTATCCGTAAAACGGCTAAAAGGCATGGTTTAAAAACCGATGCATCGTTCAGGTTTGAGCGCGGCACAGATCCGGATATGACCGTATTTGCTTTAAAACGTGCCGCTTTGCTGATGCAGCAGGTTGCCGGTGGCGACGTATCGTCAGAAATAGTTGACCTTTATCCTGCACCAGTTGCTCCGTTTGCTTTTGATGTAACTTATAAAAACATCGACAGGCTGATAGGCAAGGTTATCCCTCATGCAGAAATTAAAGGTATCATTGAGGCTTTGGATATTAAAGTAGTTAACGAGACCGAAGATGGCCTTTCATTGCAGGTGCCACCTTATCGTGTTGATGTAACCCGCGAGGTAGATATTGTTGAGGAGATATTGCGTATTTACGGCTACAACAATATTGAGATACCTACCCAGATCAGGGCATCATTAAACAATTCGCAAAGGCCTGAGAAGGATACGGTGCAGAACCAGTTATCAGACCTGCTTACCGCCAATGGTTTTAATGAGATCCTATCCAATTCGTTAACAAAATCAGCTTATTCAGATAACCTGGAAACAGCGGTGAAGATACTGAACCCGCTCAGCAGCGATCTGGATGTAATGCGCCAAACCATGCTCTATTCAGGACTGGAGGCTATTGCCTATAACCAGAACCGCCGCGCAGCCGATCTGAAATTTTATGAGTTTGGTAAAGTTTACAGTGTAAAGGATGATAAATACAGCGAGGTACAGCGCTTTTCTATATTCATTACCGGTGCCAACGCGCCCGAGCAATGGAACCAAAAGCCCAAGCCCGTATCGTTTTATAACCTGAAAGCTATTGTTGATGGTATTTTGCAGCGATTGAATATAACCGACTATGTAGTGGATGATGCTACCTGCAAAAAAATGGCTTTCGGACTGCAATACATGCTGCATGGTAAACAACTGGTTAAGTTTGGCTCTGTAGCTGCCATTGCTTTGAAAAAAGCGGATATGGATAAAGAGGTATTTTATGCCGATTTTAATTTTGACCTGGTATTATCGGCAGTGCGCAAAAATAAGATCGTTTATGAGGAGGTATCCAAGTTTCCGGCAGTAAGGCGCGATCTTTCCATGCTGATAGATAAAAGCGTTTCATTTGGTCAGTTAAAACAGATTGCTCAAAAAACGGAGCGTAAGCTATTGAAAGAGGTTAGTGTATTTGATGTTTATGAAGGCGACAAACTGCCGGCCGGAAAAAAATCATACGCGCTGAGTTTTGTCATACAGGATATTGAAAAAACCCTTACCGATAAGACCATTGATGCCATTATGCAAAAATTAATTTATAACTTAGGTAAAGAGGCCGGAGCCGAAATCAGGAAATAATTTTTGATTTTGGAGTTCGGAGTTTCGATTTGGGATTTATTTTTAATTTAGAGTTTAGATTTAGAAATTAGAGTTTAGAAAAACATGCCTTCTGTAGCAGAACAATTAAATAAAATTGTAGACAAGACCGAGCGATTAATTGAGCTCTGTGCTGCTTTACAGGAGGAGAATGACCTGTTAAAACTGGAAAGCGAAGCCTTAACTGTTGCCCTTGACGCAAGTAAAGGGAAGACAAAAGAGCTGGAAGAAAAGCTTCGTGTATTGAAGCTTGCAAAATCATTTTCAGAAACAAATGAGAAAAGTCTTGACATAAAGCAAAAAATTAACGACTTTGTGCAAGAAATAGATAAGTGTATTGTATTATTGAAAAAATAGTACAAAAAGTGAAAAGCTCAATGGGAGAAATCTCAATAAAAATAAATATTGCTGACAGGGTTTATCCGTTAAAGGTAAACATGGAGGAGGAAGAAATAATACGCAGGGCGGCTAAGCTGATTAATGACCGGATAAAGGAATATCAGGAAAATTACGCGGTAAGGGATAAACAGGATCTGCTTTCGATGTGTGTGTTGCATTATGCTACATCATCATTAAAAGCCGAGAAGAAAGTTACCGTTGAAGATACCGATATTGCGGAAAAGGTTTATCAGTTGGATCATTTGCTGTCCGAATTTTTCTCAAAGTAATAAACGTTCTTACATATATACAGAGCACATTTAAGATTTAGCCGCAGTTAAATTTTAGGTTTCACTATTAAAAACTTAACGCTTCAATATTAAGCGGATCAAAGAGGCATGCGTTACTCTTGTATTAACGTAACCATGGTCCCAATATCCGAAAAGAAGTTTTTAAATACATGATACTTAAGAATTAGTTGCGGTTTTTTTATTTATATAACCTTACACCCTAAAAGAAGATGGACGTACTATTATACATTATTATCGGGCTGCTGGTCGGTGCCATTATTGGCATTATCATTGGCCGCTTCCTGTTACGGAAGCTTTTTAAAGACCAGGAAACATCGGCACAAAACAAAGTGAAAAAGATATTAAAGGATGCTGAAAACAACGCCGAGATCCTGAAGAAGAATAAATTACTGGAAGCCAAAGAGAAGTTTTTACAAATGAAAGCCGAACATGAGCAGGAAGTAAACACAAAAAATAACAACATTAACCAGCGCGAAAACGGTGTAAAGCAAAAAGAGCAATCATTAAACCAGCGCCTGGAAAACATGAACCGGAAGGAAAGCGAGTTGGATAACACGCGTAAAAACCTGGAGAAACAAACGGAGATTGTTGTTAAAAAACAAGAAGAAGTAGAGGTGCTGAAAAACTCGCATGTTCAGCAACTGGAAACCATTGCAGGCTTGTCGGCCGATGATGCAAGGAACCAACTGGTTGATACTTTGCGCGAGGAAGCACGTACCAAAGCCATGATCCAGATAAAGGACATCGTTGACGAGGCCAAACTTACGGCTACCAAAGAAGCCAAAAAGATAGTTATACAAACCATACAACGTACCGCTACAGAGAGTGCTATTGAAAATACGGTTTCTATTTTCAACATCGAGAATGATGAGATCAAGGGCCGTATCATAGGCCGCGAGGGTAGGAACATCCGTGCGCTGGAAGCTGCAACTGGTATTGAAATTATTGTTGATGATACGCCTGAGGCTATTATCCTATCAGGCTTTGACCCGGTTAGGCGCGAAATTGCGAGGCTTGCCATGCACCGCCTGGTAACCGATGGCCGTATACACCCTGCCCGTATTGAGGAGGTTGTGGCCAAAACCAAAAAGCAAATTGAAGAAGAAATTGTTGAAATAGGCGAGCGTACTGTAATTGATCTGGGTATACATGGTTTACACCCCGAGCTGATCCGTATGGTTGGCCGCATGCGTTACCGTTCATCATACGGGCAAAACCTGTTGCAGCACTCTCGCGAGGTTGCTAACTTTTGCGCTACCATGGCTGCCGAGCTTGGCTTAAATGTTAAAATGGCTAAACGTGCAGGGTTGTTACATGATATTGGTAAAGTACCTGATGATAACCCTGAACTGCCACACGCTATTTTGGGTATGCAATTAGCCGAAAAATATAAGGAACATCCCGAGGTTTGTAACGCCATAGGCGCTCACCATGATGAAATTGAGATGACCTCCATGTTGTCGCCCATCATTCAGGCCTGTGATGCTATTTCAGGAGCCCGTCCGGGAGCCCGCCGCGAGGTAGTTGAAAGCTACATTAAACGTTTGAAAGAACTGGAAGAGCTTGCACTTTCTTATCCGGGTGTCGAAAAAACCTTCGCCATACAGGCCGGCCGCGAGCTGCGTGTAGTGGTTGAAAGCGAAAAAATAACTGATGCGCAATCAGAAGTTTTGGCAGCGGATATCTCCAACAGGATACAAACCGAAATGACCTATCCGGGTCAGATCAAGGTTACCGTAATCAGGGAAACCAGGTCGGTGGCTTTTGCTAAGTAAGCACACATAACGAATAAATAACAAACCCTTTCTGCCTAAAAAACAGAAAGGGTTTTTATATTTACATTAAAATGGCTTCAAACAAATTACACGATACTTCAAAAGGTGGCATACCATCAAAAGCAGATGGTGTTCGTGCGGTTGATGTTTATTTTGCTAAATATGCCGAAAGCCATCAAAATAAAACCAATGAAGCGATCCATTTTATTTGCATCCCGCTTATTGTGTTTAGTTTGGTAGGATTAATATGGGCAATTCCGTTTCCATATCTTAAATTTTTAGGTACCTATAATGGTGTTTTTAACTGGGCATCCTTTTTAATTGCTTTTAGCATTTACTATTATCTTAAACTTTCGCCGGTACTCTCATACCTGATGTTGTTGGTGCTTTTTGGCTTCAGCTATGCTATTATACAACTGGAGCAATGGCATAAAGCAGGTGGCCCGGCATTATGGCTGGTTTGCCTGGTTATATTTTTTATATCATGGATAGGGCAATTTATCGGGCATAAAATTGAAGGTAAAAAGCCTTCGTTTTTAGATGATATTAAATTTTTGCTGATTGGTCCCATATACCTGCTTCATCTCATACTTAAAAAGTTATCTGTTAAGTATTGATCATTGATTTTTATTTAATGTTAACAGCCGGGATTAAATATAATCTTTTGTTAACACGCTGTTAATATTGTAGCCGAACCTTTGTGCTTTAAACAAACACAAATGAAAAAGCTTTACTTTATCCTTTTATCAGTGCTGATTATTGGGGTTGCTAATGTTGCCAGGGCGCAAATTACAACCTCATTAATAAGCGGAAAAGTTACCGACCAGAAAGGCGTTACGCTGCCTGGTGTAACCATTACCGTACTTAATACAAGTACTGGAACACGTTACGGGGCACAATCCAATGCCGATGGTCGTTATACTATCGCCAACGTTAACCCGGGTGGTCCTTATACCGTTTCTGCTTCTTTTGTTGGATTTAAAAAAGACGAAAGAACAAATATTACTTTAAGTCTGGGCAGTACCACTTTTAATTTTGCACTGGCCGACGAAACAACAACTTTAAAAGAGGTAAAAGTAACCGCTAACGCTGGCGGAACAAAAACCGGTGCAAGTACCCGTATTAACCAAAACCAGATCCGTACCGCGCCTTCTATTAACCGTAGCTTACAGGATTTGACCAGAAATACGCCTCAAAGTAATAACAACTCTTTTCAGGGAACCAACTATCGTTATAATAACGTAACCCTTGATGGTGCTATCAATAACGATGCGATTGGTTTTAGCCCCTCATTGGGCGGCCAGAACAATGCATCTGGTCAGGTAGGTAGCAGTACCCGTACAAGCCCGGTATCATTAGATGCTATTCAGGATATACAGGTACTGGTTGCACCTTATGATATTAAAATTGGTAACGTATTGGGTGGTAGTATCAATGCGGTAACCCGTAGCGGTACCAATGATTTTACCGGTTCGGTATACGGTTTTGGCCGTGGCTCATTTATGGTAGGACCCAATAACGCTCCTGCTGCATCAGGTGGTGATGGTTCAAAACTTTCAGATTTTCATGACTACCAAACAGGTATCCGTTTAGGTTTCCCGATCATCAAAAACAAATTATTCTTCTTCACCAACGAAGAGATTGCCCGCAGGCAAGATCCTGTTATCGCTGCAGCCGGTACTAATGGTTCATCAAAAATATTAAGCTTACAGGATGCTCAGGCCCTGGCAACAGCATTTAAAAACGATTATGGTCAGGATCCGGGTACTTTTGGTAATACAACCATTTTCTCAAATTCAAACAAGTTCTTTAACCGTTTGGACTGGAACATCGATGATCACAATCAGTTAACCGTCCGTAACAATACCATTATTTCAAAAGCGACCAATTTGGAGCGCGATCAGCAAAACTTTCGCTTTAGCGGTATCGATTATACCTCACACAATAACTCAACCTCAACTGTTGCCGAGTTAAAATCGAGATTCTCCAATAACGTGAGCAATAGCTTGGTATTAGGTTACTCAAACGTACATGATTACCGTGACCCTAACTCAGATCCGTCATTGCCGCAGATCGAAATTACCGGTCGTACTCCAGGCACCACCATATTTATGGGTACCGACCGGGAGGCCGCTATATTTGATATGCACCAGAAAACCGCTGAGTTTACCGATAACCTAACCTGGACAACAGGTAAACATACCTTTACTTTTGGTACCCACAATGAGTTTTACAATATCACTTATAACTTCGTAAACTCATGGAATGGCCGTACCGCTTATAGCAGCATAGACAACTTCATTGCTGCTCAACCACAACCAAGCCGTGTACGTTATAACGGTAATTACACTAATAACAGCCGTGATTATATTTTTGCCAATCCATCAGCTCAGTTTAAAGTTAACCTGCTGAGCTTATATGGTCAGGACGAAATTCAGTTAACTGATAACTTCAAATTAACTGTAGCCTTACGTGCCGATTATGCAGGTGTACCAAACAAACAACCATTGAGCGATAAAACAACAAACGCTGCGGTTGATCCTAACTACGGTAATACTTACACTTATACCAAGCCAAAAGACATCAAACAAAATTACCTGGGTAACATAGAGTGGAATCCGCGCTTAGCATTTAATTATGATGTGAACGGCGATCAAAGCGTTATTGTACGTGGTGGTAGCGGATTCTTTACCGGTCGTGTTCCATTTGCATGGTTTGGCTACGCATTTTATAACAATGGTAATACTTATGGTGCTTATGATAATAAAGCGCCTGCTGCAGGCGTACCTAAAGTGCCAAATTTCGCTCAAGGTGATGCAACCCAGGTAGATATGATCGACAATAACTTTAAAATGCCACAGGTTTGGAGAAGCAGCCTGGCTGTTGACTATACTACTGATGATCAGTGGAAGTTTACCGGTGAAGGTATTTATACCAAAGTTATTCATGATTTAAAATTTCAACAGGTAAATACACTCGATCAGGTAACCTATTACGTTTACGATACACAAAAACAACAGCCTATATTTAACAACACCGCCACCGCCCTCAATGGTGGTAAGATCAGCAAATCATTTACGAATGCTTACTTGCTATCAAACACCAGCGAAGGTTACCGTTATAGCTTAACGGCACAGGTAGCTAAAAATACGCAGTTTAGCCCAGTGAGTGCCTTGAATGTGTCTGTTGCTTATACCTATGGCCACTCTAGAGACGTTACCAACGGTATCCGTAACTCCATGGAATCAAACTGGCAGTTGAACCAGGCTTTAAACCCTAACAACCCGGGTTTGGCTAACTCTAACTTTGATATCCGCAGCCGCATCGTGTCAAACATTAATTTCAAGCATGATTGGGATGCAAATCAAAACTATACTGCTAATTTCAGTTTCTTCTTTAGTGCTCAAACCGGTAACCCATTCACTTATGGTTTCTATCCAAGCGCTATTGACGGAACCGGCCAGCAAGTTAGTTTAGCTTACATCCCTAAAGCTGGTGAAACGGTTAATTTCTTTTCTGATATTGCCGGTGGACAAACGGCTGTTCAGCAAGCTGCCGCTTTTGATGCATTCATTAATAAAAATAAATACTTGTCATCTCGCCGCGGTAACTTTACTGAGCGTAATGCAGCGTTTACTCCTTGGAATAATGACCTTGATTTCCGTTTTACTCAGGACTTTAAATTTGGTAATGGTAAACACAAACAGATGATCACATTTACTTATGACATCATTAACCTTACCAACCTGTTGAATAAAAAATGGGGACAATACTATTTCTCAGCTAATACATTTAATTCAACATCAAGCGTTGGTTTAACACCGGTAAAAGCCGGAACACCATCATTTGAAAATGCTGCAACAACTTATCCAAAATATACTTTCCAGGATCCTGGAGTACCATATTCTGTTGATTTGTTTGCTTCACGCTGGCAAATGCAGTTTGGTATACGTTACAGCTGGTAATACAACCAAACAGTTAATAAAACAAAAGCCCTGCCAGTTAAATCTGGCAGGGCTTTTGTTTTAAATCAGTCAGCGTGTTTATACCGATGGTTTAGCCCCGCCGTACTTATTTTTAAAATACAAGTATAAAGGAACACCACTTAAAATGAGCAGCAGGCCAATGATGGATGCCTCCGTTTGTGTGATAATGGTATTTATGACCAGTGCGATGCAAAAAAGTATGATGATAAATGGAATTACCGGGTAACCAATAACCTTTGATATGATGACTCTTTTTCTTTTCATTTTTACCAGCCCCCAGGTTGCCAGTGCGAAAAAAGCGTATGAAGCAAAAATTACCAAATTTGTTATCTGATCAAAAGTGCCACTGCACACCAATATTACGCTCCATATAGCCGAATAAAGGAGTGCTATATGCGGCGTACTGAAAGCCGGATGTACGTTTGCTGCCTTTTTAAAGAAAACATTTTCCTGCGCCATACGGAAGTAAACACGCGGGTAAGAAATGATGCAACCATTGAGGGCTCCAAAGGTACACACCATAATAAGCACAGCAATAATTACAGATCCTGTTTTACCCATTAAAATTCCGGCAACCTCTGCCGCGGCAATTTTGTTGCTGCCTAACAAAGCCAGTTGTGATACAGACAACACTTTCATGTACGCGTAGTTAAGCAGCACATACAGTGTCATAGCTATGCCCACACCGCCAATAATGGCCAAGGGGATGTTACGTTTGGGGTTTTTGATCTCTCCGGTAACAAAGGTTATGTTGGCCCAGCCATCGTAGGCCCATAAAGCGCTAAGCATGGCGCCAAATAAACCACTGAACAAGGCCGCTCCCTGGGGATGAATCACAGCTGTTTTTACGGTTGTAGTTACCACCGGGTGGCCGGTGTATAGTAATCCTGAAACGATGAGCAGCAAAATGCCTAGGATTTTTGCTGATGTTACAATGTTATTTAATATCCCAGCCTTATTTACCCCTCTGTAGTTTACCCAGGTTAACAATGCTATGGTAAGTACAGCAAGTGTTTTGATCCCTGAATCGGCAAATGGAAAAATAGCATGCCCAATACTGATATCTTTAAATGCATACAATGGATCGGGCAGCGGGATAAGCGTATTGACAGATTGTGCAAATACGAACGACAATGCGGCTATAGCCCCACTGCCTACTATGGTAAAAATAGTCCACCCAAACAGGAATGCGATAAAATTTCCATAAATAAGCCGGAGGTACTCATATACGCCACCCGTTTGAGTGGTCATGGTGGCCAGGCCTGCATAGGTAAAGGCGCCAAACATTGTAATGATGCCCGCTATGATCCAGGCCATTAAAATATACGATTCGCTATTGAGCGTCTGCGACATCGGAACAATTTTTTTAAACACACCTGAACCGATCATGATACCCGCTACCAGTAAAATCCCTGTGGGCAGGCCAAGTACCTGTTTTAAATGAGCTTTTGAAGTTTCGGTAGTGGTGTTTTTGTCTTCCATGATCTTTTCGGGTTCAAGATTGTTTACCGCAATATAACTTATTTTACAGAGGATTGTCGGTATGGTATTACCCATAAACAAAACGCCCTGCCGGTTTAACCGGCAGGGCGTTTTGTTGTAAAGACACATCACATGTGTCTTATTGATTATATAGGGGAGACACATGTGATGTGTCTCTACGTTTAGATCGGCCTATAAATTTTTGCCTAATTTCTCCAATATATCCTGTGGTACCTTCTCCAGATCAAGCACCAGGAAGCCATCAAGGCAATCGGCAAATTTAGGGTCGATATTAAAGCTGATGATCTTGGCATTAAGGGCGATGTACTGACGCAGCAGCACAGGGACCTTCATATTGCGGGTTTCTACTTCCGATATCAGGTTATCCAATCCTTTAAATGAATCCTCACCAGCCATGAGCAGGTCAGTATCTATCTTGGCAAAATCAACCTTGAATTTTTTACGTGGCTTAACGTATTGCGCCATTTCATGATCAAAGTGGTTACGGTTTATGTAATCAACAATAAGCGATTTGGAGAATTTAGAGAACGAATTGCTGATACTCACCGGCCCTATCAAATACCGGTATCGTGGGTTATCAATCAGGAATTTTAAAATACCCTTCCACAGTAAAAATAGGGGCAATGGTTTAGTCTGATATTCTTTGCGGATCCATGAGCGGCCAAGTTCAAGGCTTTTGCGCAATACTGGGGTAAACTGGGTTTTAAGTTTAAATAGTTCGGTAATATAAAACCCCTTTTTGCCAACACTGTAAAATATTTCATCGCCCAAACCAATGCGGTAGGCACCTACTATCATTTTAGCTTCAAAGTCCCAGATGAACAGGTGATTATAGTAAATATCGTATTCATCAATATCAATACTCTTATTAGTTCCCTCACCAACTTCCCTGAAAGTTACTTCGCGCAGGCGGCCAATTTCACGTATAACATTTGGAATGGTTGAGGTAGGCACTATAAAAACTTCATAGTTCTTCTCTGTCCAAACCTTATAATTTTCCCGTAACGGGGCAATCTCTTTTTCCAGTATAGCACTATCTATCTCTGGCGCTACAGCCTCGGGCAGGCGTTTTATTTTAAACAGGTTGCGTGGGTTAAATATTTTCTTTTCCTCTTCAAGGCCTGTTCCTAAAGCATAGGTACGGGCACGTAAAAAATTAAGCAGTTTAGCACTGTTATTATGATCAGGAACATCCTCTACATTAATGGGTTTGCCAATGCGCAGCTTAATTGTATGCCCATGCTTATTAAATAATTCCGAAGGTAATTTGGCTGTGCGCAGGGCCGGATGTATAAGGCTCAGTAAATTAAAAAGCAGGCCGTTATTGCCATGGAAATAAATAGGGACAACAGGCACTTTTGCCTTCGCTATTATTTTGCCTACCACAGGGTGCCAAAGGCGGTCAGTTACCTGTTGCTGCTCAACCTTAAAGGTTGATACTTCACCCGCCGGGAAAATACCAATAGGTGTGCCATTATTTAAAAGCTCCAGTGTGTTTTTTAAACCGCTGATGCTTGAGGAATGTTCAACATTTTCAAACGGATTTACGGCTATAAAATAGTCGCTCAGATTGGGGATTTTTTTAAGCAGGAAGTTGGCCATCAGTTTGGCATCGGGCCTTACCATGCATAATATTTTTAAAAGCACCATGCCTTCAATACCACCATAAGGGTGATTGGCAATGGCAACAAAGCTGCCCGTTTTGGGTATGTTCCTTAACTCACGTTCGTCAAATTCAATATCAATACCACAGCCTTCTAAAATAGCGTCAACAAACTCGGGCCCCTGTTTTGGCTGTGCCTGGGCAAAAAGATCATTAACCTGGTTAATTTTCATCAATTCCATCAATAAAGCGGCCAGGCCCGGCATTTTCAACTTATCCAGTTTGGTGGCTTTGGCAAACTCTTCGGTGGTTATTACTTTCATTTTTTATAAAAGGGGGTTTAACTTATAAATATCCTGAAATTTTCTTTATTTTAACAATTGATAAATGCAGTAAATGAAGGCACATATAAAAAATTACTTATCTGTAACCAAAAAAGAATGGAACGGAATGGTAGTATTTATTATTTTAATTGCATTGGTTTTAGCAGCGCCTTACGTTTATCAAACGTCGCGCAAAGATAATATAATAAATTTTAATGAGTTTGATAAAGCTGTTGCCCTGTTAAGCCGGGGTAAAAATGTTAATCCGGGCAGTAATTCTTCGGCCGATGATGCAAAGCCCACTAATGCTGTGCTGTTCACCTTCAATCCCAATAATTTACCCGATGCCAGCTGGCAAAAACTGGGTTTGAGTGAGCACCAGATCAGGGTGATAAAAAATTATGAGGCTAAGGGCGGCAGGTTTTACTCAAAAGAAGATGTAAAAAAGATCTATTCCATAACAGATGCCGACTATCAGCGGTTGGAACCTTACATTAATATTCCTGGTAATACACATTATGCAAATAAAGCCGCGCCGGGCGAGATCATTGAAATAAACAGTGCCGACTCGGCAAAGCTAACGCGCATCAGGGGCATAGGGCCGTCATTTGCCATGCGTATCATGAGATACCGGGATCGTTTGGGCGGTTTTTACAGTAAAGAACAGCTAAAAGAAGTATTTGGTGTTGACGATACCAAGTATGCCGAAATAAAAAATGGCATAGCGGTAAATGGCAAACACATCACCAAAATAAACGTGAATACGGCCACCTTTAACCAGTTAAGGCGTTTCCCGTACATTAGCTTTAAGCAAATGAATGCTATTTTGGAGTACCACACTCAACATGGCGATTATGAATCAGTTGATGATATGAAAAATATAGCCATACTTGATGAAGGAATTTTGCGTAAAATTGAGCCATATTTAGTTTTCAAATGATAACCCAGCAAATAAAGAAAGCCATCCGCGATATTCCTGATTTTCCGAAGCCCGGAATTATTTTTAAAGATATTACCCCCATTTTAAAAGATCCTGTTTTATGCGATAACATTATCAATGCCTTTGTTGAACAATTGCAGGGTACCCGTATTGATGTAATTGCCGGTATTGAAAGCCGTGGTTTTTTATTCGGATTAACGCTGGCCACCAAATTAGGTGTTCCATTTGTACCTATACGCAAAGCAGGCAAATTGCCATTCACCATTAAACAAAAGGTTTATAAGCTGGAGTATGGTACGGCTGTTATTGAATGTCATACCGACGCCTTTGAACCCGGTCAGCATGTATTGATCCATGACGATCTGCTGGCTACCGGCGGTACTGTAACAGCCGCAAGCGAACTGATCAAAGAAATGGGATGTGAAATAGCTGGTTTCTCCTTTGTAGTAGAGCTTGGCTTTTTAAATGGCCGCGAGCGAATATTACCTATCAGCGATACCTTAGTAGTATTGGCAGAGTATTAGGAATAGGCTTTAATCTTTAAATGAAATAACAAACGTTGTCCCTTCATTTACTTTACTATCAATAGTTATATGGCCACCTAAACTGGTAACATGGTTATGAACCAGGTACAGGCCAATGCCTTTACTATCTGAATGCTGATGGAATTTTTGGTTAAGGCCAAATATTCTGTCCTTTACTTTGTCTATATCAAAACCCAAGCCTTCGTCCCTGAATATTAATTGATTGACGCCATTTACTTGTTTCGAATATATCGTGATAACAGGAGTGCAATCAGTTCTTGCGTATTTAATGGAATTGGTGATCAGGTTAAGCAATATGCTTTCCAAATAGGCTCTGTTAAATTTGATCTTTTTTACTTCAGAAAAATCAGCATTAATAATTGTTTTTGAGTTCAATATTAATGTACTTAATGATCGTTTTACTATCTGGAGGCAATCATTTAAATCAAGTTCTTCTATTTGAACACTTAACAGGTCCTTTTGACTCAAATCATCTACATATTTATTTAAGGTATCTTTCAAATTTTCTGTAGCCGATTTCAGCATGCCTATAAATTCAAGTGTTTCATCATCTTCAATTTTAGATACATCCAAAAGATTAAAAACTGATATTAAATTACTAACCGGCGATCTTAAATCATGTGAGGTTGTATAAGTTAACTGTTTAAGATCTCTGTTGATCTTTGTCAAATTGGCAAGCAGGTTATTTCTGTTTTCTTCAAGTTTTTTCTTGTGGGTGATGTTTTTCGCGATAGCAAACACCACTTGTTCGCTTTCAACAGGCATTGAGGTCCATGAAAGCCAAACTATCTCACCGTTTTTGGTAACATACCTGTTTTCGAAATTTAAAAGAGGGATATTTTTTAAAATGTTTTTACGATTCTTCGCGGTAACATCCTTGTCGTCTGGATGAATAAATGAACTAACCGGATTGGAGTACAATTCCTCATTAGTGTACCCCAATGTTTTAGAAACTATTGGGTTGATCTTTTTAAAATACCCATCGTACCCTGTTATGCATAACAGATCGGGTGAAAGATCAAAAAAGAGCTCCAGGTTGAAAGTTTCGGTTGTGCCCGGATTGTAGTTAACATTTGAATATTCATTCATTGATAATTGTTCTTTTTAATCCAGACAAACAATATAGTAAATAAAAAATTATCGTAACAAATAAATTTTTTACCAAAAAAATAATAAATTTTAATGTGTCAAATAGTTTGGGCTTTTATACTCTTTTTTTGTTAAAAAGCTCCCTCCATAGCTTATTGTTAACCAACTTAAAAATGACTCATTTAATGAAGATGATCGGGAGCTAAGAAACTACCTGTGAAATTGATTTTGCGTTTGACAATAGAAAGAAATAACCATTTTCCGCTCCTGATCTCTACAGAACATGAGCAAACTGAAATAATAAAAAATAAATTTTAAATGCATTTGGTCCAAATTATAATGTTTAAATTAACTAAACCTTATTATTATACCAGATACCAATTTGTACTTCTTTTTGCCCGCTATTTGGGTAAAACTAAGCTGGTAATTAATCCGTTACTTTGTAATAACCAATTAAAAAAACATGGATTCTTTATTAACAGATACGCCTGCAGGCTTCGATTTTTCGATGAATGATAACCAACGGATGGTAGGCCAGATGGCCAGAGATTTTGCCGAAAGAAACATCAGGCCACATGTGATGGAGTGGGACGAGGCACAGCATTTTCCAATTGAATTATTTAAACAACTGGGCCAGTTGGGCATGATGGGCGTAGTGGTGCCTGAACAATATGGCGGCTCGGGCTTTGGCTACACAGAATATGTAACCGTAATTTCTGAGATAGCAAAAGTATGCGGCTCAATAGGTTTATCCCTGGCAGCGCATAACTCATTATGTACCGGTCATATATTGGCCTTTGGCAACGAAGAACAAAAACAAAAATGGCTGCCCAAACTGGCCACGGCCGAATGGCTGGGTTCATGGGGCTTAACGGAAGCCAACACTGGGTCTGACGCGCTGGGTATGGGCACAACAGCAGTATTGGATGGCGATCATTATATAGTGAACGGTTCAAAAAACTGGATAACACATGGTAAATCAGGTGACGTAGCTGTGGTGATGGTACGTACTGGCCAAAAAGGAGATTCGCATGGCATATCGGCCCTGGTTATTGAAAAAGGTACACCAGGTTTTACACACGGTAAAAAAGAAAACAAGTTGGGTATGCGTGCTTCAGAAACCACCGAGCTGATATTTGATAATTGCCGTGTGCCTAAAGCAAATTTGCTGGGTAACGAGGGCGAAGGTTTTAAACAGGCAATGAAGGTATTGGATGGCGGCCGTATTTCTATAGCCGCGTTATCATTAGGGATAGCTAAAGGTGCATTTGAAGCGGCAGTAGCTTATTCAAAAGAACGCAAACAATTTGGGCAGGCTATCAGCAGTTTTCAGGGAATATCTTTTAAACTGGCCGATATGGCAACCGAAATAGAAGCCGCGGAATTACTGGTAATGCAAGCCGCTGATCTGAAAAACAGGCATTTGCCGGTAACTAAGCAAGCTGCAATGGCCAAGTATTTTGCATCAGAAGTGGCAGTGCGTACTGCTACAGAGGCGGTGCAGATATTTGGGGGGTATGGTTATACCAAAGATTTTCCGGTTGAAAAATATTACCGTGATGCGAAGTTGTGTACAATAGGTGAGGGGACGAGTGAGATACAAAAAATAGTGATTAGCAGGGAAGTGCTGAGGGGATAAATTAAAATAACGAACACTGAATTTTGGATATCGAATTTAGAAGTAAAAAATAATGATTACTGATGAAGAGTTGAATGAAATAGAACTAAGATGCAACGAAGCTCAAGATGGTCCGTGGAAAGCCTATATAGAAAACAGAGATCATGAAAGTGGCTCAGATTTTATAATGACAGAAGAGGGTGATAATAGAGGAGAAGCTATTGAAATGACGGGGGCAACTGTTGCAGATTATGACTTTATTGCAAATGCGAAGCAAGATATTCCAAGATTGATTAAGGAAATTCGTATGTTGAAAGCTAAAGAATCATGATAATCCCTTAATCCTATAAATCAAGGTTCAGACAAAATCAGCGAAATCATTCAATCACAAAAATCAACGGTCTGGCACGCATAAAATAACAGGGCTTTCTACCTGTTTTGACCTTATGCCAATATCTTATCGGTATTTTGGCAGGTATTTTTAAATGTCCGTTTGTCAGTAAGCTTGGTTTTGTCAGGCTTGCTGACAAATTGACAATTTTACATTCCTGATAATCAGTCTTTTAAAGAACGCTTTAATTAAGAGAATTCTTTTACAAAAAAATGTAAAACCAGCAGATATTTAATTGTTAGCACACCAAAATTAAAAACAGTTTTTTCTTTTTTTGATTTCAGCCGTTATGTTGATACATGGCAGGTTTATTCGCTATAACTACTTGTGTTTTTTTTATAATCAGGATTTATTGCTTTTAAATATCCGTTTTTTCTCACTTATGCCTTGAAAATCAGGGTGAAAATTTAATAACGACTCCTTTTTTTTAATATTTTTTTGATTTCAGTAAATTAAGATTTTGACGATTTTTTAGGCGAAAGCGATTTTTTTGCTGTGGCATGTTTTTAGCCGATATCTGCGCAGAAAGAATACAATTGTTCTTAAATCCTAAACCTGCATTGAAAGATCATGGTATGCCTGAAGGAATAATGATTGTTTTTCTGAGAGCTATTAAATTATATATTATTAATCAAAAAAATTAAAGTTATGTTAGTTGTATTAGAAGTTGTTGCTTTGTTAGCTGTAATTATTTTACCATTATTCCCTGCAAAAAAAGTTGCAAAATAATTTAGGTATTATTTCAATTTAAAACAAAATGGACACCCTTGGGTGTCCATTTTGTTTTAAAGCTAATTGTCATAGAATCGTTAGTTTTTTTTGACATAAGTTTCCTCAATCCCTCCAATTCATGACCACCTTATAATTCCTATAGGTTCTTTTTCTCCCCAAAAAATCCTGACCGGCCTCTTATTTATACCTGTGAATAACGTAAAGAGATACCTGTTTAATGGATGATTTCATAGGCTAAAAATAGATGTTTAACCATCAATTTTTAGGAGCTTAATTAATTGGTAGCTATATGGTTTAACTTAAAAAAAACAGGGAAAATACCTCGCGTATTTTCCCTGTCATAATTAACTAAATTAACTGTCTTATTATTAACTGACCCAAGGTCAGCGACAATTATAAAACGGAATAAAATTCTGTTTGGTGTGCGAAGTACCTAAAAAAAATCGTAATAGTTAATAAAACATAATGTAAAAGAAATATTACAAAACTTTATTTGTTTTTCGGTTGTATGCCGATTAGATTTGGCGGCTTAACTATTAACTAATTTCTTTTAGATGAAAAAAAGTTTACTACTTATTTTGTGCTCTTTCTTTTTAGCTGTATCACAGTTATTTGCGCAAAATCATACCGTAGTTGGTACGGTAACTGCTAAAGAAGATGGTTTGCCACTCCCTGGCGTAACCGTTAAATTAAAAGGGACAAATACAGGTACCCAAACCAATGCCGATGGTAAATACTCCTTAACCGCGCCTGCTAACGGAACGTTGGTATTTAGCTTCATAGGCTATAATACGCAGGATGCATTAATTGATGGCAAAAGTAACTTAAACGTTGTGATGCAGCCAGCTGCTCATGGCTTAAACGAGGTAATTGTTACCGCCTTAGGTATTTCGCGCCAGCAAAAATCATTGGGTTACGCGGCCCAGCAGGTTAAAGGCGATGACCTGACCGTTACCAAACAATCTGACTTAAATACAGCTCTGGCTGGTAAAATAGCCGGTGTACAGGTATTGGGTGGTTCGGGTGCAAAATTCGGTACTTCTACTATCCGTATCCGTGGGGTTAACTCATTATCAGGTGGTAACCCTATTTATGTGGTTAACGGTGTTATCACCGACCCTAATGCGGTAAACAACGATGATATTGAATCACTTACAGTTTTAAAAGGTCCTGCGGCAACTGCACTTTACGGCCAGCGCGCATCAGAGGGCGCTGTTGTTATCACACTTAAAAAAGGTACTGATAAAGGTGTTGGTGTTTCTTTTAACCAGTCAACTACTTTTGAAAAAGTTTATCAGCTGCCTGATTATCAGAACGAATATGGTGGTGGTACCAGTTTAAATTGGAATACCTATACCTATCAGCCAGGTGTGTCTCCGGCATCAAATGCAAACTTTAATGGTGTAAAATATTATAACTATGGCGTTGATGAAAGCTGGGGCCCTAAAATGGATGGCACTTTATACGCACCATGGTATTTCTGGGATCCAACAAACCCTGGCTATGGTAAATTAAAACCATTTGTTCCTCAGCCAAATAACGTGCGTGATTTTTATGACACAGGTGTAACCTTCAATACAAACGCCGCGTTTTCAAAAGCTGCCGATAACTATAACTTCAGGGTTTCATACACCAATATTGACCGTACAGGTATCACGCCAAACAGTGATCAAAAACGTAACAATGTGGGTTTAAACGGCGAACTTAAGTTAACCAAGAAATTAACAGTAAGCGCCAATGTTAACTTTTCGCAAATCAATTCAAACAATATTCCTCAGGAAGATTATGGAAAGCAAACAGCAGGTTCCTTTAGCCAGTGGTTCCACAGGGATATTGACATTGATCAGTTAAAAAATTACAGGAGAGCTGATGGTTCCTACACTTCATGGAATATTACCGGACCGGATGATCTGACCCCTCACTACTGGGATAACCCATATACTGAGGTTTATGTTAATACCAATCAATCTAACAGCAATCGTGTATTCGGTAACCTGACAGCTTCTTATAGCTTTACCAAAGACCTGACTTTGTCATTTATAGCTCGTGAAGACCTTTTAAACAGGGATGACAACTCGCAGGTTGGTTCAGGAACTTTAAACCCTGATTCATACTCTCAGAGCCAGTACATGTATAAAGAGAATGATTATGTAGGAAGTTTATCATACAATCACACTTTTAAAGATCTGTCTTTCAAAGCCGGTTTGTATGCAGAAACCCTGCAGGATCGCTATCGTTTTACCAGTGGTAATACTAATGGTGGTTTAGCTATTCCTGGCCTGTATACCCTGAGTAACTCTGTTGACCCGGCTACAGCATTTAGCTACAATGGTTTAAAACGAGTGAATAGCTACTACGGTTATACCTCATTTGGCTATAAGGATTT
Organism: Mucilaginibacter lappiensis; assembly: GCF_050433765.1. Classification (GTDB taxonomy): domain Bacteria; phylum Bacteroidota; class Bacteroidia; order Sphingobacteriales; family Sphingobacteriaceae; genus Mucilaginibacter; species Mucilaginibacter lappiensis_A. The sequence goes on from NZ_JBNPWP010000002.1 coordinate 171,917, forward strand.
CTTATACCTTGATTTTAACTTGCGTAATGATAATTCTTCTACATTACCGGTACAAAATAATTCATACTGGTATGGCGGTCTTTCAGGTTCATTTGTTTTCACTGAATTAATGCCTAAAAATGACATACTTACTTTTGGTAAGTTAAGAGTTTCTGCTGCCAAAACAGGTTCAGATGCTCCTATCTACCAGATCTACCAGACATATACTACAAGCACAACTCCTTATGGTGGTTCGCCGGTGCAAACAGTACCTAATACCTTGTTTAACCCAAGCTTAAAACCATCCCTTTCTACTGCTTATGAAGTAGGTACCGAGTTGCATTTTATCAAAGACAGGATCAGGTTTGATTTTAACTATTATACCAGAAATACAAAAGATCAAATATTATCATTACCTGTTAATGGAACATCTGGTTATTCAACCGCGATAGTTAATGCCGGCGCTATTAAAAACAACGGTATTGAAATAAGTTTGGGTGGTACACCTGTAAAATCTCAGGATTTTACCTGGAATGCTGATTTCAACATTTCATTTAACCATAATAAGGTTATCTCGATCTATCCTGGTGTTAACACTTTACAAGTATCTCCTGACGGACTTGGGGGTTATGGCTTATCACAGGGTAACCAGGCTGTAGGTGCAAAAAGCTTTGGCTTTGTTGGGTCACCAAGCTTTAGCGTTAACGGCGTAGTTGGTCAGTCTTATGGCCAGTTAATAGGCTCAGGCTTTACCCGCGATAAAAGCGGTAATATAGTTGTTGATGCAACTGGTATGCCAATTATCAATAACACGGTTAATTTAGGCAGTATGCTGCCAAGCTATACCGGTGGTTTTACCAACTCGTTTAATTACAAAAATGTAATACTTGCTTTTTCCCTCGACTTTCAAAAAGGAGGCAAATTTGTTTCAATTACCGAACAAAATCTTAACGGATCTGGCTTAGGTATTGAAACCGTAGGTAACAATGCCAAAGGTAATCCAAAACGTAACCCGGTAGCACAAGGTGGTGGTACGCTGGTTCAGGGTGTGCACGAAGATGGTTCTGTTAATACAACCTATGTAGACACCCGTCAGCTTTACGAATCTGCTTACAGCCAGATTTGGGAGAAATACACTTTTGACGCTACTTATGTAAAATTAAGAGAAGTTAGCATTGGATATTCATTCCCTAAAAAGATGCTGGGCAGATTACCTTTCCAAACAGCTTATTTTGGTATAACTACCCAAAACCCCTGGATGATCTATTCAAAAGTTAAGGGTGTTGATCCATCACAACTGCAAACATCTTTTTATGAAGGTGGTCAGTTACCTAATACCAGAAACTTAGGGTTTAACATTAAGCTAACATTCTAATTGTCCAAAAGAAAAAATCATGAAAAAATCATATATAAGTAAGTATATAGTAGGGGCTGGTATTATAATATTATCCTCTTGTAAAGTAGGGGGGGATGTGAATGTAAGCCCTAATCAGTCGCCGAGCGCGGTTTCTGGTTTTATGCTCACCAGTGCATTACAGGCTATTGGTGGTATAAACGGTGCAGGAGCAACTACTAATATTAATTCATTTGCCGGCGAATTATATTCGCAATACCTGGCCGAAACCCAGTATACCAATGAATCATTATTCTCATTAAAGCAATACGATTATCAGGGTTATTATACCGGGCCTTTAACTGATCTGAAAACAGTAATTACAGTTAATACCGATCCTGTAAAGAAAAGTCAATCTATTGTTACCAGATTTGGTTCAAACAATAATCAGATTGCGGCTGCACGTATCCTTAGCGCTTTTGTATATCTAACCATGACCGACAGATGGGGGGATATACCATACACCCAGGCATTAAACGGCGCGGCTAATTTTTCACCAGCTTTTGATGCCCAAAAAGATGTATATGCAGCTTTGATGAAAGAGCTTGACGAGGCTCAGCAGCAATTTGATGACAAAGGTAATTTAGATGCAACTGCCGATATTTTGTTTGGTGGAGATAGTGGAAAGTGGAAACGCTGGGCCAATTCATTACACGCGATCATGGCATTAAGACTTTCTAAGGTTGATCCTACTACTGGTCGTGCGGAGTTTGCAAAAGCCGTTGCGGGTGGTTTGATGACCTCAAATGGTGATAATGCCACTTATAAATATCTGGCAGCGCAAACCAACGAGAATCCGTACTATAACAACTATCGTAATCGTTACGACTATGCGGTTAGTGGTTTAGTTGTTAATACGCTTCATAGTTTAAATGATCCGCGATTACCTGTTTATGCCGCGCCAACATCTTCAAATACTTACGTAGGCTTACCTTATGGCACCTATGCTGATGCATTGACTGCTTATTCAATAGGTACAAGGAGCAAACCAGGTAACATATCACAAATAGGTTTGGCTGTCTCAGATCAAAATTCTCCTTCGGTATGGACGTCTTACGCTCAGGTATTATTTACCCAGGCTGAAGCAGCCCATTTAGGCTGGATACCCGGTGGTGATAATGCTGCAGCCAGTTTTTATGATCAAGGTGTAAATGCATCTTTAACTCAAAACGGTGTTAGCGCTACTGATGCAGCCGCTTATACGGCACAGGCCACGATAAAATTCTCTGCGAGCACAGCTATGGAGCAAATCATGTTGCAAAAGTGGATTGCCGGTTTCTTAGGCAACGGATGGGAAACCTGGGCTGAATATCGCAGAACAGGATTACCTAAGCTCCTTGACCCGGTTCCGGGCTCACTAAGCCCTGGCCAGATGATCCCACGCAGGCAGCAATATCCTCAAACCGAGCTTGACCAGAATAAAGCTAATTACAATACAGTTATTGCCCGTCAGGGTCCAGACGCTTTGAATACCAGGGTTTACTGGGATAAAAAATAATTATACTATATAATATAGGTATAAAGCAAAGCCGCCCGATAAAGGTGGCTTTGCTTTTTTGTTACTCCATGTTTTGTGCGTTATTAAAACGGGTGATAGTAAATCTTATCACTTAAGTTTCTGAGCGAAAAGCCAGTCCCATAAACCCGGTGTAATACTAACCTGGTACCAAATATTATGCCCTTCATGTTGAAACTCCGTATATTTTGGATTGCCTCCAGCTTTTTTCATGGCCTTGATCATATCCCTTGAGCCGCTAACAGGAACGTTCTTGTCCTGGGCACCGTGGAATGCCCATACAGCTACATTAACAATTCTTGAGGCAAGTTTAGGGTCATCTCCTCCGCAAACAGGTATCGCGGCAGCAAACATATCCGGACGCGTACATATAAAATGCCACGAGCCATACCCGCCTCTTGATATACCGGTAACGTAACGTCTTTTTACATCAATTCCGGGCTCTGTATCCAATGCGCTAATGGCTTTATAAACCAATGTATCTACAGACGGATAATTGGGAATACCTCCCCAACCAGACCCGGACGGGCAATTCGGCACAAAAAGAAACGCCGGGTATTTTTTTCTGTTGATATCGGTTGACAATAGTTCAGCCGCCGCCGCACCTTCCATTTGCCTGATCTTATCGGTGCCGGGTTGGCCGCCGTAAGGAAGACTTACAACCAAAGGGTACTTCTTTTTCGGATCGAAATTTAATGGCTTTAGTAAATGATAAAATAGGGTATCGCCTTTGCTGTTTACAAAGGTACGGGCTTCAAATAATTGAGCCAGTTTCTTTGTGTTTTCAAAATTTTGCTTCCCCCAGTATATTGACGAATAGCCTTCAACGGTTACCATTCCTCCAATAATCAGTGTAATTACCAAAGCCAGTGCTTTCACAGTAACCAATGTATCTTTTAAAGATTCCTTAATGGGGCTGGCGTTTTCAGTGTTTAATAGCTTGATTTCACTTAAAAAATGCATAATAAACGGAATGAAGATTAAGCCGCCAGCCATTGAAGCCCATTGAACAATTTTTCCTGATACGCTATTGAATTGAACATCTTTAGATAACAGGGGCCAGGCAATAGCTGGTATTAAAACCAGACCGATGACTAACATATAGGCACCTGCTACCTTTAACCAAATTTTTTTCCCGCTACTGGAAAATATAAGGGTTAGAGCGTATATGATGCTGATACCTAAAAAAATAAGAACTGCAGGTATATAATAGTTTATATAATAGCTGCTTGATATTCTTGATATCAGCATTATAAAAAAGACAACAGCAGCACAAAGGCTTGCTATTGTGAATATTATCCCTGTATAGAAGGCAGACCAATACCCCCGGTAGTGATAATACTTCAGTAAGAATATGCTTCCTGTTATTGAAACTATGTGAGTCATCCAAAACCAGGCTATAAACGAATTCTGCATATAAAGTTGGACACCCAACAGCAATTGACCTATGCTTTGAAATATGCTGCAAGCAACAAGTAATCCTAAAAAAAAGATCCCAAAATGATAAAGACTTTTATTCATAGCTATTTTATTTACCGGTTTATTCCGCAAGAGAAGCCTTGAATGTAAATTGATGTGTAAATTTGATAAGGTTTTGCTTACTAATTTAAAGTAAAAATTTTGTTAAACCCTTTAAGTCTTCCCGAAGTTGGTACTGGACAACCTTTTCTTTTTTTGAATATTAGATTAATTACAAACCTGATCAACAAAAATTCCAAATCCTATTTGATTTTCAAATATTTGTGCTTACCTTTGACCCTCCTTGAAAGGAGGTATTTAGGAAATTATGATCATCATTAACGTAAAAGAAGGCGAATCATTAGATAAAGCATTGAAACGCTTCAAAAAGAAATTTGAGAAAACAGGTGTATTAAGAGAGCTTCGCAGTCGTCAGGCATTCGAAAAAAAATCTGTAACTCGTCGTCATGTTGTTAAACATGCCATCTACAAGCAAAATATGAATATAGAAACTGTTTAAATCTTGTAAAAGATTTTTTCAAATTTCTTAACATTATATTAAAACTATTTGTACATTCAATGTCTGGATGTTCAAATAGTTTTTATGTTTTTAGAGCGTTTTATCCAATACATTAAATTCGAAAAGCGATACTCTCCCCACACCGTATCTGCCTATGAATCAGACCTGGATCAGTTCATGCGCTTCCTTAATAACCCTGGTATGGCCAGCGCTGTTCCCGAACCGGTTATAACACATCCCAACCAAATAAGCTACCACGACATCCGTAACTGGATGGTTGAGTTAATAAGCCAGAAGCTTACAGCCCGTTCTGTAAACCGTAAAATGGCAACCCTGCGCAAGTATTTTAAGTTTTTATTGCAGGAGGGTTTAATTACCGAAAATCCGTCGTCCAAAATCCGTTCGCAAAAAATTCCCAAAAACCTGCCTGTTGTGGTTGAGAGTGCCCGCCTTACCCAAATGCTTGATGATAATGAAGTATTTACAGATGATTTTGCCGGCCGGCGCGATAAGCTGGTTGTTGAAATGCTGTTTGGGACCGGTATGCGCCTGGCAGAGCTGCTGGGCCTTAAGGATCAGGATATTAATGATTATGAAGGCACCCTGAAGGTTTTAGGAAAACGCAACAAGGAGCGTATAATCCCTATAAATACGGAGCTGCGCATATTACTGGGTGATTACATAGAATTAAAGAAAAATCAAAATTTTCATAACAATTCGCAAGCATTAATCGTTACAACTAAAGGAGCCGATGCTTACCCAAGATTAATATATTTAATAGTGCAGAAATACCTCTCCAACATATCAACCCAAAATAAAAGAAGCCCTCACGTGCTGAGGCATACGTTTGCAACAAGCTTGTTAAACAATGGGGCCGATTTAAATTCGATCAAAGAACTTTTGGGCCACGCCAACTTAAGTGCCACCCAAATTTATACACACAATTCAGTTGAAAGATTAAAGTCTATTTACAAACAAGCCCATCCAAAGGCGTAATTTAAGGAGGAAACATGAAAATTACAGTGCAATCAATTCATTTTACCGCAGACAGGAAATTATTAGATTTTATTCAAAAAAAGGCTGATAAGCTCGATACTTTTTATGACCAGATAATTAGTGGCGAGGTTTACTTAAAGCTTGAGAATGTGGAACATGAGGCAAACAAGATAACGGAAATAAAATTGTTACTGCCCGGAAATCAGATTTTTGCGAAGGAGCAGTGCAAAACTTTTGAAGAAGCAACTGATTTAACGATTGAAAGCTTGCGTAAGCAGATCGAAAAGCATAAACAAAAGAAAACTATTGCTGATGCCGCAGCCAAAAAGGCTGTATTGATAATGGCAGAAGAAGGTTTATAAGCATAAAAAAGGCCTTTTTTAGGTAAAAATCGACGGGTTTAAAGCCCGTCGATTTTTTTTGATAAAAAATTTTGTACAGGTTTAATTTTTTGTAGATTTGCAATCCCTTTCAGAGAGGTGCTGACCGCAGCAAATTTTTGTGAAGATTGTTCTTTAAAATATAAAAAAGCTTATTAGTTTTGCCGCTCTAATTTTTGAAACATATAAAGGTTCAAAAATTGAGAAAAGCAAAATAAATATAAGCCTCCTTAGCTCAGCTGGTAGAGCGACTGACTTGTAATCAGTAGGTCATTGGTTCGATCCCGATAGGAGGCTCTGTTTTTTTCGGATTATGGTGTTTAGCTTCAACTTTGAACATCGGAAATCCGAAATTAACAACTGGGGGGATACCAGAGCGGTCAAATGGGACGGACTGTAAATCCGTTGCTTCGGCTACGAAGGTTCGAATCCTTCTCCCCCCACTGGGAAATCCAGGATACTAAATTCTAAATTCTAAAATTTGTTTTAGAGTTTAGAGTTTAGTTTTTGGAATTTAAAAAAAGCGGAAGTAGCTCAGTTGGTAGAGCGATAGCCTTCCAAGCTATAGGTCGCGAGTTCGAACCTCGTCTTCCGCTCAAAAGGAATATCGGATTTCGAAATTTCGATTTCGGATTTGAGAAATTGGATTACGAGTGTTTGCTTTCAATAAATCAGAAATCAAACATCCGAAACCCGAAATCAAAAAATAAGCCGACGTAGCTCAGGGGTAGAGCACTTCCTTGGTAAGGAAGAGGTCATGGGTTCAAATCCCATTGTTGGCTCAATAGAATAAAAGAATAAAACAGAATACATTTTTAAGTATAAAATTAACCTACAAATAATTAAATATAATCATGGCAAAAGAAAAGTTTGACCGCAGTAAACCGCACTTAAACATCGGTACAATCGGTCACGTTGACCACGGTAAAACAACCCTTACCGCAGCTATTACTAAAGTATTGGCTGATAAAGGTTTCTCAGAAGCTCGTTCATTCGATTCAATCGACTCTGCTCCTGAAGAAAAAGAGCGTGGTATTACTATTAATACAGCTCACGTTGAGTATTCAACTGCTAACCGTCACTATGCACACGTTGACTGTCCAGGTCACGCGGATTATGTGAAAAACATGGTTACAGGTGCTGCTCAAATGGACGGTGCTATCATCGTTGTTGCTGCTACTGACGGTCCGATGCCTCAAACTCGTGAGCACATTTTGTTAGCCCGCCAGGTAGGTGTGCCTTCATTAGTTGTGTTCATGAACAAAGTTGACATGGTTGATGATCCAGAATTATTAGAGTTAGTTGAAATGGAAATCCGTGAATTATTATCATTCTACGAATATCCTGGAGACGATATCGCTGTAATTCAAGGTTCTGCCCTTGGTGGTTTGAACAACGATCCAAAATGGGTTGAAAAAATTATGGAGCTTATGGATGCTGTAGATACTCAGATCCCTATCCCTCCGCGTTTAACTGATCTTCCTTTCTTAATGCCTGTTGAAGACGTATTCTCAATCACTGGTCGTGGTACTGTTGCTACCGGTCGTATTGAGCGTGGTGTAATCAACTCAGGTGAGCAAGTTGACATCCTGGGAATGGGTGCTGAAAACTTGAAATCAACTGTAACTGGTGTTGAGATGTTCCGTAAGATCCTTGACAGAGGTGAAGCTGGTGACAACGTAGGTTTATTGTTACGTGGTATTGAAAAAACTGATATCCGTCGTGGTATGGTTATTTGCAAACCAGGTTCAGTAACTCCACACACTGACTTCAAAGCTGAAGTTTACGTATTATCAAAAGCAGAAGGTGGCCGTCATACTCCATTCTTCAACAAATACCGCCCGCAATTCTATTTCCGTACAACTGACGTAACTGGTGAAATTTCATTAGCCGAAGGTGTAGAAATGGTTATGCCAGGTGATAACGTTACCATCACTGTAAAATTGATCAACGCTATCGCTATGGAAAAAGGCTTACGTTTCGCTATCCGTGAAGGTGGCAGAACAGTAGGTGCTGGCCAGGTAACTGAAATTTTGAAATAAAATTTCAAAAAGGTTAATTGGAAACATAAGTTTGACTGTAAAAAGCAAACTTATGTTTTCTTATTATAAATATACACGGGAATAGTTCAACGGTAGAATAGAGGTCTCCAAAACCTTTGATCAGGGTTCGAATCCTTGTTCCCGTGCATAAGCAAGCAATAAAAATGGCTAACGTAAGCGAATATATTAAAGAATCATACATCGAGTTAACTCAAAAAGTAACTTGGCCAACCTGGCGCGAATTGCAAAGCAGTGCTGTATTGGTACTTGTTGCCGCAATTATTATAGCGATGGTTATTTTAGGTATGGACCAAATTATAGCTTATTTGCTTAAAATATTTTATAGTTCACTAACATAATACTGAAGATAGAGATGAGTGATCAATTGAAATGGTATGTAGTGAGGGCCATCAGTGGTAAAGAAAAGAAGGTAAAACAATACATAGATGCCGAAATTAGTCGTTTGGGCATTACGCATTTAGTACCACAGGTATTAATACCTACAGAAAAGTACTACCAGATGCGCGATGGGAAAAAGATAGCTAAAGAGCGTAACTATTTCCCGGGTTATGTGTTAATGGAAGCCGTACTTGATGGCGAAACTGAGCACATTATAAAAAATATAAATAGTGTGATAGGATTTTTAGGCGATAAAGCCGGAAATGCTATTCCATTACGCCAGGCCGAAGTGAACCGTATTTTAGGTAAGGTTGATGAAATGAGCGCGCAGGGCGAAACAATGAACGTACCTTATTATATAGGCGAGAACGTGAAAGTAATGGATGGTCCATTCAACGGCTTTAGCGGTGTAATAGAAGAGGTAAACGAAGAGAAAAAGAAATTAAAAGTAATGGTAAAGATATTTGGGCGTCGTACGCCGCTTGAATTGAATTACATGCAGGTAGAGAAAGAATAGTTTTCAAAATTTCGGATGTCGGATTTTCGATTTCGGAATTGTTGAATTTAAAATATAAGATAGAAGAGCAAGGGGATAAATTCGAAATGGAAAATCCCAAATCCGAAATCAAAACAATCTTAAATGTTACTTAGCTTCCACTTACTAACATTGAGTTATAATTAAAGTAAATTAAAATGGCAAAAGAAATCGGTGCGATGGTAAAGCTGCAGGTAAAAGGCGGCGCTGCAAACCCATCACCGCCAATTGGACCTGCATTAGGTGCAAAAGGGGTGAACATAATGGAGTTTTGCAAGCAGTTTAATGCACGTACCCAGGATAAACCTGGTAAAGTGTTGCCTGTTTTGATTACTGTTTACGTTGATAAATCTTTCGATTTTATCATTAAAACCCCTCCGGTTGCAATCCAGTTATTGGAAGCAACAGGTTTAAAAAGTGGTTCAGCAGAGCCCAACCGTAAAAAAGTTGCTAATGTAAATTGGGAACAGGTTGAAACTATTGCTAAAGATAAAATGGTGGATCTTAACGCATTCACAGTTGAATCAGCCATGAAAATGGTGGCAGGTACTGCCCGTAGTATGGGAATAACCGTATCAGGTACGGCTCCCTGGAATTAATTAATTTATATTAAAATCAGTTTAAGACAGTGGCTAGATTAACAAAAAATCAGAAAGTGGCACTCTCCAAAATTGAGGCAAACAAATCGTATTCATTAGAAGCTGCGTCAGCTTTAGTAAAGGAATTAACCCTTACCAAGTTTGACTCATCTGTTGATATAGACGTTCGTTTAGGTGTTGACCCGCGTAAAGCCAATCAAATGGTGCGTGGTATTGCAACATTACCTCATGGAACCGGTAAAACTGTACGTGTACTGGTGCTTTGTACTCCTGATAAGGAACAAGAAGCAAAAGACGCAGGTGCGGATTACGTAGGTTTGGATGATTATATTGCCAAGATTGAAGGCGGATGGACTGATGTTGATATTATCATCACTATGCCAAGTGTTATGGCTAAGGTAGGTCGTTTAGGTCGTATATTGGGCCCACGTAACCTTATGCCAAACCCTAAATCAGGAACAGTAACTCCAGAAGTTGGAAAAGCTGTAACTGAGGTAAAAGGTGGTAAAATCGACTTCAAGGTTGATAAAACAGGTATCATCCATACCTCAATAGGAAAAGCATCTTTCCCTGCAGATAAAATTTATGAGAATGCATTAGAAGTATTGCAAACTATCTCAAAATTAAAACCATCTGCAGCAAAAGGAACATATTTCAAGAGTATTCATATCTCTTCAACCATGTCGCCTGGAATTGCAATTGAAACTAAAACAGTAGCGGGGATTTAATCATGAATAAAGAAGAAAAACACGACCTTGTTCTTGCCCTTACTGAACAGATGAAAGAATACGGTAATTTTTATATTACTGATACTTCTGATCTATCGGTTGCAAAGATCAATAACATCCGTCGTAAATGTTTCGAAAGCGACATTACGATGAAGGTAGCGAAAAATAGCTTGATTAAAAAAGCTATGGAAGCTGCGGGCGGTGATTACACTCCAATATATGATGTATTAAAAGGTTCATCATCCATCCTTTTCTCAAAATCAGCAACTGCTCCGGCAAAACTGATCAAACAATTAAGGAAACAAGGTGACAAACCAGTTTTAAAAGCAGCATACATTGATTCAGCGATATTTATCGGTGATAATCAGATCGATACTTTGATCAAACTAAAATCAAAGGAACAACTGATTGGAGAGATAATTGGATTACTGCAATCACCTGCAAAAAACGTTATTTCTGCACTGCAATCAGGCGGAACTATCATCGCAGGTGTTGTGAAAACATTACAGGAAAGAGGTTAACGAACACCTTATTAAAGTTCGATATTAAAAAACAAAAAGCATTAAAAGTAAAATTTAAATAAAATGGCGGATTTAAAAGCGTTTGCTGAACAGTTGGTAAACTTAACAGTAAAAGAAGTAAACGAATTAGCTCAGATCTTAAAAGATGAGTATGGTATTGAGCCTGCTGCTGCAGCTGTTGCTGTTGCTGCTGCTCCTGCTGGTGGCGATGATGCCCCTGCTGCTGCTGCAGAACAAACAGCATTTGACGTTATCCTGAAAGAAGCAGGTGGCGCTAAATTAGCAGTTGTTAAATTAGTTAAAGACTTAACCGGTCTTGGTTTGAAAGAAGCTAAAGACTTAGTTGATGGTGCACCTAAAGAAGTAAAAACTGGTGTTACTAAAGAAGAAGCCGAATCTCTGAAAAAACAATTAGAAGAAGCCGGAGCAGTAGTTGAGGTTAAATAATTTAACCTACTAAAATATAGCATGAGACTCCGACCTATTTTGGTCGGGGTCTATTGCTGTTTATATTACCCCCATTTTTGTTTGAAGTTCAGGAAAAACTTTAATCAAACAAGTATAAGTTTATTAATAAACTAAAATTATAATACCTTGGCAAACAAAAATAATCAAAGAGTAAACTTTGCAACCAGTAGAAAGGTACTTGATTACCCTGATTTTCTGGATGTTCAGTTGCAATCTTTCCAGGAATTTTTTCAATTGGAAACCACCTCAGACAACCGTTATAAAGAAGGTTTGTTTAAAGTGTTTGCCGAAAATTTTCCTATATCAGATTCAAGAAACATCTTTGTTTTAGAGTTTCTTGACTACTTTATTGATCCGCCACGTTATGATATACAAGAGTGTATTGAGCGCGGATTAACTTACAGTGTACCTTTAAAAGCCAAGCTTCGCCTGTCATGTAATGATGAGGAGCACGAAGATTTTGAAACAATTGTACAGGACGTGTACCTGGGAACTATCCCTTACATGACCCCTAAAGGTACTTTTGTTATTAACGGTGCCGAGCGTGTAATTGTATCGCAGTTACACCGTTCACCAGGTGTGTTCTTTGGTCAAAGCCGCCACACCAACGGTACAAAATTATATTCGGCCCGTGTTATACCTTTCAAAGGTTCATGGATTGAGTTTGCAACTGACGTTAACAACGTGATGTATGCTTACATTGACCGTAAAAAGAAATTCCCGGTTACTACACTGCTTCGTGCCATTGGTTATGACTCTGATAAAGATATATTAGAGTTGTTTGAACTGGCCGACGAAGTAAAAGTAAGCAAATCAGGCTTGAAGAAATTCATAGGCCGTAAGCTTGCTGCAAGGGTGCTCAAAAAATGGGTTGAAGATTTTGTGGATGAAGATACAGGTGAAGTTGTTTCTATCGACCGTAATGAGATCATTCTTGAGCGTGAAACCGTACTGGAAGATGACCATATTGATATGATCATTGATGCTGGTGTTAAAACTATCATTCTTAACAAAGAAGATGCTTCAACCAGTGGTGATTATACTATTATATATAATACCTTACAAAAAGATACTTCCAACTCAGAGAAAGAAGCGGTTGAGCATATCTACCGTCAATTACGTAACGCTGAACCACCTGATGAAGAAACAGCTCGTGGTATCATTGATCGTTTGTTCTTCTCTGATAAAAGATATGACCTGGGCGATGTGGGCCGTTACCGCATCAACCGTAAGTTGAAATTGAATACCTCTGATGAAACAAAGGTATTAACCAAGCAGGATATCATTGCCATTGTTAAGTACCTGATCAAACTGATCAACTCTAAAGCTGAGGTGGATGATATTGATCACTTGTCAAACCGTCGTGTTCGTACAGTGGGTGAGCAGTTATATGCTCAGTTTGGTGTTGGTTTGGCTCGTATGGCACGTACTATACGTGAGCGTATGAACATCCGTGACAACGAGGTGTTTACCCCAACCGACTTGATCAACGCGCGTACATTATCATCTGTGATCAACTCGTTCTTCGGAACAAACCAGTTGTCACAGTTCATGGACCAAACCAATCCACTGGCAGAGATCACGCACAAGCGTCGTCTGTCAGCCTTAGGGCCCGGTGGTCTGTCGCGTGAGCGTGCAGGTTTCGAGGTTCGTGACGTACATTACACTCACTACGGTAGGTTGTGTACTATTGAAACTCCTGAGGGACCAAACATTGGTTTGATTTCATCACTTTGCGTACACGCCAAGATCAACAACTTAGGCTTTATCGAAACGCCGTACAAACGTGTGGTTGAAGGTAAAGTACAGGTTCAGGAGCCGGTTATTTACCTGTCTGCAGAAGATGAAGACGGTAAAACTATTGGCCAGGCCAACGCGCATTATGATGATAACGGTGTATTTGCTCTTCCACGTGTAAAAGCACGTTTTGAGGGTGACTTCCCGATCATTGAGCCTGAAAGACTTGATTTGATGGATATTGCTCCAAACCAGATCACCTCGATCGCAGCTTCATTAATTCCGTTCCTGGAACATGATGATGCTAACCGTGCATTGATGGGATCAAACATGCAACGCCAGGCTGTACCTTTGTTACGCCCTGAAGCGCCAATTGTTGGAACCGGACTGGAAGGCCGTGTTGCAAAAGATTCACGTACACTGATCAATGCAGAAGGCGATGGTGTGGTTGAATATGTTGATGCAAACGAGATCCGTATTAAATATGACCGTAACGAACTTGACCGCCTGATATCATTTGATGGCGATTCAAAAAGCTACCGTTTAACTAAGTTCAAGAAAACCAACCAAAGTACCACCATGAACCTTAAGCCAATTGTTAGAAAAGGCCAAAGGGTATCAAAAGGCGAAGTGCTTTGTGAAGGTTATGCCACACAGGCTGGTGAACTTGCATTAGGCCGTAACCTTAAAGTGGCATTCATGCCTTGGCAAGGTTACAACTTTGAGGATGCGATTGTAATATCTGAGCGTGTAGTATCACAGGATATTTTCACTTCTCTTCACGTTGAAGAGTTTGAACTGGAAGTACGTGATACCAAACGTGGTGAAGAGGAATTGACACCAGATATCCCTAACGTATCAGAAGAAGCTACCAAAGACCTTGACGAAGACGGAATTATCCGTGTTGGTGCCGAGGTTAAGGAAGGCGATATCCTGATAGGTAAGATCACTCCAAAAGGTGAGTCTGATCCTTCACCGGAAGAAAAACTGTTACGTGCCATATTTGGTGATAAAGCAGGTGATGTTAAAGATGCATCCCTGAAAACTCCGCCATCAATTGCTGGTGTGGTTATTGATACTAAGTTATTTAGCCGTGCTAAGAAAACTTCAAAAGCTGAGGAAAAAGCACAGTTAGAGAAACTTGATAACAAACATGATAAAGCAGTAAAAGATCTTAAAAATACTTTGATCGAAAAGTTATTTGAGATCGTAAACGGTAAAACATCACAAGGTGTTTACAACGTTTACAAAGAGCTTCATGTACCAAAAGGTGTAAAATTCACTCAGAAAATATTAGTTGAGCTTAATTATGAAAATATTAACCCAACTAAATGGACAACTGATGATGATAAGAACGATCAGATAAAAACCTTACTTCATAATTACAACATTAAAGTTAATGAGGAACTGGGTGCTTATCGTCGTGATAAATTTGCTATCAGTGTGGGTGATGAGCTGCCATCAGGTATAGTTCAAATGGCTAAAGTTTACATCGCTAAAAAGCGTAAGCTTAAAGTGGGTGACAAAATGGCCGGTCGTCACGGTAATAAAGGTATTGTTGCACGTATTGTACGTGACGAAGACATGCCTTTCCTTGAAGACGGAACACCGGTTGATATTGTGTTGAACCCGCTGGGTGTACCTTCACGTATGAACTTAGGGCAGATCTATGAAACCGTATTAGGTTGGGCAGGTAAAGAGCTTGGTATTAAATTTGCAACTCCGATTTTTGATGGTGCAAGCCATGAAGAAGTGGAAGAGTGGGTTAAAAAGGCAAACTTACCAGAATCAGGCCGTACCTATTTATACAATGGCTTAACAGGTGATCGTTTTGACCAACAAACTACAGTAGGTATCATATACATGCTGAAACTGGGTCACATGGTTGATGATAAGATGCACGCGCGTTCAATAGGGCCATACTCATTAATTACACAACAGCCATTGGGTGGTAAAGCCCAGTTTGGTGGTCAGCGTTTTGGTGAGATGGAGGTTTGGGCACTCGAAGCATTCGGTGCATCAAACATACTGCAGGAAATATTAACCGTTAAATCGGATGATGTTATCGGCCGTGCTAAAACTTACGAGGCTATTGTTAAAGGTGAAAACCTGCCAACACCATCAGTTCCTGAATCATTCAACGTATTGGTTCATGAATTAAGAGGTTTAGGTTTAGATATCACATTGGAATAAGGTTAAAGCTTAAAGGTTAAAGGTGAAAGGTTTAGGACACAACGTCGAAGCCTTTTGCCTTTCACCTTTTACCTTTCACCTCAACTTTAAAAAACAAGGAGACTATGTCTTACAAAAAGGATAATAAAATCAAAAGTAATTTCACCACAATTACAATCAGCCTGGCCTCTCCTGAGTCCATCCTTGAGCGTTCAAGCGGTGAGGTTTTAAAACCAGAAACCATCAACTACAGGACCTATAAACCTGAGCGCGATGGTTTATTCTGCGAGCGTATTTTTGGTCCGGTTAAAGATTATGAGTGCCATTGCGGTAAATACAAGCGTATCCGTTATAAAGGTATTGTTTGCGACCGTTGCGGTGTTGAAGTAACCGAAAAGAAAGTACGTCGTGAGCGTATGGGCCACATTAACCTTGTAGTTCCTGTTGCGCATATCTGGTATTTCCGTTCGTTACCAAATAAAATTGGATACTTATTAGGTTTACCTACAAAAAGGTTAGACCTGATCATATACTACGAACGTTATGTTGTTATACAACCGGGTATTAAAGAAGCGGATGGTATCCAGAAAATGGATTTCCTTACTGAAGAAGAATACCTTGACGTATTAGATACCCTGCCTAAAGAAAACCAGTACCTTGATGATAAGGATCCACAAAAATTTGTGGCCAAAATGGGTGCTGAGGCTTTAGAGGAACTATTAAAACGCCTTAATCTTGACGAGTTATCATATAACTTACGTCACCAGGCAGCAAACGAAACTTCACAACAACGTAAAAACGAAGCTTTAAAACGTTTACAGGTTGTTGAGGCTTTCCGTGATGCAAAAACCAGGATTGAAAATAACCCTGAGTGGATGATCGTTAAGATCGTTCCGGTTATCCCGCCTGAGCTGCGTCCGTTAGTGCCTTTGGAAGGTGGTCGTTTCGCTACTTCAGATTTAAATGACCTTTACCGTCGTGTAATTATCCGTAACAACCGTTTAAAACGTTTGATCGAGATCAAAGCACCGGAAGTTATTTTACGTAACGAAAAACGTATGTTACAGGAAGCTGTAGATTCGTTATTTGACAACTCGCGTAAAGTAAACGCTGTTAAAACCGAAGGTAACCGTGCATTGAAATCACTTTCAGATATCCTGAAAGGTAAACAAGGCCGTTTCCGTCAAAACTTATTAGGTAAACGTGTGGATTACTCTGCCCGTTCGGTAATTGTTGTAGGTCCTAACCTTAAATTACACGAGTGCGGTTTACCAAAAGATATGGCTGCCGAGCTGTTTAAACCATTTATCATCCGCAAAATGATTGAGCGTGGTGTGGTTAAAACAGTAAAATCTGCCAAAAAAATTGTTGACCGTAAAGACCCATTAGTTTGGGACATTCTGGAAAACGTATTAAAGGGACACCCTGTATTACTAAACCGTGCACCTACGCTGCACAGGTTGGGTATCCAGTCGTTCCAGCCAAAATTGGTTGAAGGTAAAGCTATCCAGTTGCACCCGTTAACCTGTACCGCCTTCAACGCGGATTTTGACGGTGACCAGATGGCTGTTCACGTACCACTTGGTAACGCGGCAATTTTGGAAGCCCAAATATTAATGCTTGCATCGCACAACATCCTTAACCCTGCAAACGGAACACCTATTACAGTTCCATCTCAGGACATGGTACTTGGTTTGTACTACATAACCAAAGGCCGTAAAACAGATGAAGGACGTGTTGTAAAAGGCCAGGGTTTAACTTTTTACTCTGCAGAAGAAGTAATTATTGCTTATAACGAGCGGAAGATTGACCTGCATGCCTTTATAAAAGTTAAAGCTTTTACTAAAGACAAAGATGGTAGCATTGTAAGCAAAATCATTGATACCACTGTTGGTCGTGTATTGTTTAACCAGCACGTTCCGGTTGAAGTAGGTTATATTAACGAATTGCTAACCAAGAAGTCACTGCGTGATATTATTGGTGAGGTAGTGAAAATTACCGGTATGGCACGTGCGGCCCAGTTCCTTGATGATATTAAGGAATTAGGTTTCAAAATGGCATTCCAGGGTGGTTTATCATTTAACCTGAAGGATATTAATATCCCTGCTGAAAAAGTTGCACTTATCGAACAAGCTTCTAAACAAGTTGAAGAGGTAATGGGTAACTACAACATGGGTTTCATTACCAATAACGAGCGTTACAACCAGATCATCGATATCTGGACCCGTATCAACAACCGCTTAACCGCGAATGTGATGGAGATCCTGTCGACAGATAATCAAGGCTTTAACTCAGTGTACATGATGCTTGATTCAGGTGCACGTGGTTCTAAAGAGCAGATCCGTCAGCTTGCAGGTATGCGTGGTTTGATGGCTAAGCCTCAAAAATCAGGTTCAGGTGGCGAGATCATTGAAAACCCGATCCTTTCAAACTTTAAAGAAGGTTTGTCAGTATTGGAATACTTTATCTCCACCCACGGTGCCCGTAAAGGTTTGGCGGATACGGCGTTGAAAACAGCTGATGCTGGTTACTTAACCCGTAGGTTGCATGACGTTGCCCAGGATATGATTGTTGGTGAGGTTGATTGCGGTACTTTAAGAGGTATCTACACAACAGCGCTAAAGGATAACGAGGACATTGTTGAGCCATTATATGACCGTATTTTAGGTCGTACTACTTTACATGATGTACATGACCCTATTACCAACGAATTGTTGGCTCAGGCAGGTCAGGACATTACAGAAGAGGTTGCCAAGAAAATAGAAAACTCTCCGCTTGAAGGTGTTGAAATACGTTCGGTATTAACATGCGAAAGCAAGCGTGGTGTGTGTGCATTATGTTATGGCCGTAACCTTGCCAGCGGTAAACGCGTTCAAAAAGGCGAGGCTGTAGGTGTAATTGCTGCACAGTCTATCGGTGAGCCGGGTACACAGTTAACATTACGTACATTCCACGTGGGTGGTACCGCCTCAAACATTGCTGCTGAATCACAGATCAATGCAAGGTTTGATGGTATCATTGAATTTGAGAACGTTCGTACGGTTGAATACACTACCGAAGAGGGTAAAGTAGATGTGGTATTAGGCCGTTCAGGTGAGTTCCGCATTACCGAAGAAGGAAGTAATAAAGTTATTGTTACCAACAACATTCCATACGGTTCATACCTGTATGTAAAAGATGGTACCAAAATAACCAAAGGCGACCGTATTTGTTCATGGGATCCATACAATGCCGTTATCATATCTGAATTTGCAGGTTTAACCCAGTTTGAAGCCGTATTAGAAGGTATCACTTTCCGTGAAGAATCTGACGAGCAAACTGGTCACCGCGAAAAAGTAATTATTGATACCAGGGATAAAACTAAAAACCCTGTTATTCAAATTACCGATACAAAAGGTAATGTAATTAAAGGATACAACATCCCGGTAGGGGCACACATTGCCGTTGAAGAAGGCGAAAAACTACAAACCGGACAGGTTATTGCTAAAATTCCTCGTTCAACTGGTAAAACCCGGGATATCACGGGTGGTTTGCCACGTGTAACGGAGTTGTTTGAAGCACGTAACCCATCAAACCCGGCTGTAGTAACCGAAATTGATGGTGTGGTAACCTTAGGCGGCGTTAAACGTGGTAACCGCGAAATGACTATCGAATCAAAAGATGGTCAGATCAAGAAATACCTTGTTCCATTGTCAAAACACATCCTTGTACAGGATAACGACTTTGTGAAGGCTGGTATGCCATTGTCTGATGGTTCTATATCCCCTGCTGATATCCTGGCTATTAAAGGCCCGGCTGCAGTACAGGAATACCTGGTAAATGGTATACAAGAAGTTTACCGTTTACAAGGTGTGAAGATCAATGATAAACACTTTGAGGTGATAGTTCACCAGATGATGCAGAAAGTAGCTATTGAAGATGCAGGTGATACCCGTTTCCTTGAGCGCGAAGCTGTTGACAGCTGGGATTTCATGACCGAGAATGATGAGATATTTGATAAAAAGGTTGTTGTTGAGCCAGGTGATTCAACTTCGTTAAAAGCCGGTCAAATTGTATCATTAAGAAGGTTGCGTGATGAAAACTCTATCCTGAAACGTAAAGATCTGCAATTGGTTGAAGTACGTGATGCTATTGCGGCAACTTCAAGCCCGATACTGCAAGGTATCACCAGAGCATCATTAGGTACCAAATCGTTTATCTCGGCTGCATCATTCCAGGAAACGACCAAAGTACTGAATGAAGCTGCAATTGCAGGTAAGAAAGACTTAATGCTTGGCTTGAAAGAAAACGTTATTGTTGGTCACCTGATTCCTTCAGGTACAGGTTTACGCGAATACGAAAATATCCGTGTAGGCTCACAAGAGGAATTTGACCGCTTAATGGCTTCAAAAGCTGAAGAAGTAGAAGCGTAATTTTAGCTATAAATATTTAGCAAAGCCCCCCGGTTTACCGGGGGGCTTTTTGGTTTTATGATAAAAAGTAAAAAAATCAAAACAAAATAAGATAAGCGGGGTTTAAGAGTTTCGCTGTTTGCAGTAAAGCATTTATACGGTGAGGATGATAATAAAAGGTAAAGGCCGAACAATATTTATTATTATTGAAAAGTCTTTCGGCAAATGAATGGCTTTATTATTTTAGTACGATGGAAGAACAAAACGAAAATCAACTGAATATTGAGCTTTCCGAAGAGATTGCGGAAGGCATTTATTCGAATTTGGCAATAATTACCCATTCAAGTTCAGAATTTGTACTTGATTTTATTAGGGTTATGCCTGGTGTACCAAAAGCAAAGGTAAAATCACGGATTATTTTAACGCCAGAACATGCCAAGCGTTTGCTATCGGCATTGGAAGATAATTTGGAAAAATTTGAGACAATAAACGGCCGTATTAAAATTCAACAGGATCCTTCAGGGTTTCCAATGAACTTTGGCGGTACAATGGGACAGGCCTAATTTTTTACAATTTTTATTAAATTTTTATTAAATAATGCAATTATTTACATAATTGTTTAAATAGTGTAAATAAAAATTGTAAACTTGCAACTGATTTAAATCCTGTAGTGTATTTTTGTTATACATAATAATTAATTAGTTTTAAAACATTTCATGAAGAAAATCTCTTTTTCCAAGCTTAGTACCTATTTTTTAGCTATAGTTCTCATATCAACTTTGTTTTCATGTGGTAGTGTAAAAAATGTTAAGTATCTGGGGGATATACCTGATTCGGCCAAGATGGTTGAGAGAGTAACAGCCCAGTATGTTGAGCCGGTTATATCAGCCGATGATATACTTTCTATAACCATTCAAACAATAGATCCAACTAACACCTCCACCGCTAATCAGGGCGAGGCAATGCCCGTAGTTGGCAGCGGTTCTCAGGGAGGTACTGCACTTATAACAGGTTATTTGGTTGATAAAAATGGCGAGGTTTCTTTTCCATTGATCGGAAAAGTAAAATTATCAGGATACACTACCTTCCAGGCCCGTGATGTGGTACAAAAAAGAGCTTCAGTTTTTTATAAAGATCCATCAGTTCAGGTTCGTTTTGCCAATTTTAAAGTTACTGTTCTTGGTGAAGTTAATAAGCCCAACACCTATACATTACCTAACGAAAGGGTAAGTATTTTTGATGTGCTTGGCTTAGCCGGCGACCTTACAATTTATGGTAAACGGGATAATATAATGCTGATCAGGCAGGTTGACGGGAATAAGAATATTGCCAGGCTTAACCTAACATCTTCTAACATATTTAAAAGTGATTACTATTATTTAAAACAGAACGATGTGATCTATGTAGAGCCTGATAAATCAAAGTCGGCAGCTTTAAATGCTCCTACAAGAACATATATTGCTTTAATCTTAACAGCAATTTCTTCACTTGCTGTTGCCCTTTCCAGATTATAGCAATTTGAATAAATCCATATAACATGTTTAATGCTTGAAATTATTGCGAAATAATAAAGGGATAAAAAGCATGTTTATAATAACTGAAAATCATTTTAATAGATTTTAGTTCTTATCTAACGTTAATTAAATAGGAATGACCCATATACAAAAATTTATTAAAGTAGTTACGATATAAACAACTTAGAAGTTACTTAATAAAGCATCCGATACTTATGTATAATAACAACGATAGCAGATATTCGCCAAATCAATTGAATGACGCTGAAGAAGAGAGCTTTGATTTAAAGGTTTTTATTGGTAAGATAATACAAAGTTGGTGGGTATTTGTAATAAGCATATTTGTTTGCCTTTTATTGGCGGTTGTTTATCTTAAATTTGCTACCCCAATGTACAACATCAGTGCTATGATGTTGGTTGATAATGATAAGCCATCAAGCCCGGCCGGAGCTGCAAGCGCCCTGGGCGATTTGAGTGGATTGTTGAATGCTCCGGATAATGTTGATAATCAAGTTTCTATATTAACTACTAATTATTTAGTACGAACTGTAGTGCAGGACATGAATTTGAATATCACTTATTATGTAGCAAACGGGCTTAAACAGGTGCAGCTTTATAAGGCTCCTTTTAAAGCGGAGTTGGTTCATCCGGTAGATTCTATTTCTGAAACTATTTTTGATATAGTTCCTGTAAACAACAATACAGTTAGTGTTGCTTATACTGAGAAATTGAGTGGGAAAGATGTTCAAAAGCAAATTACATACGGTAAGGCTTTTATGGTTGAAGGTGTTGGGGTAATTAAACTGGAGCGCAACCCTGAGCTGCCAATGAATGGTAAATATTCACTGGATATATCATCTATTGATAAACAGGTGGCTGTTTTTCTTGCAAATTTTTTAGCTACACCCGGGGTTAAACCAGCAACAACAATTGATCTTAACTTACAATATCCAATCCCTCAGATGGGCGAGGATATACTTACCCGGTTTCTTCAAGAGTATGAACGTCAAAATATCGAGGACAAAAATAAAATTGCTGACAGCACAATTACGTTTATTGATAACCGCTTAATTATAGTAACCCAGGATCTGGATAAAATTGAAGGAAATATTCAACGTTTTAAACAGGATAGTAAGTTGGCTGATATTCCGAAACAGGCTGAGTTATTGGTGACCAATACCGGTGCTTATACGGAACAACTGGCAACAATTGAAAACCAGTTGAGCATTCTTGATGCACTTGAAGATTATCTGAAAGACGGATCAAAAGACAATAGGGTTGTTCCATCATCTATACTACCGCAGGATCCTGTATTTACCGCGTTGATTCAACGTTATAATACTTTGTTGATTGAGCGGGAAAGGCAGCTTTTGACGGCCACAGAAGATAACCCTTTCGTGAAAAGTATAAATCAACAACTTGTTGGAATAAGACAAGACATGTTGGCAAATCTTTTAAATGTCAGAAAATCACTACAAATAAGTAAAGCCAGCTTAAAGGGGAATACAGGGAGACTGCAGGAACAGATTCAAAAAGTTCCGGCGCAGGAAAGAGTTTATTTAGACCTGTCAAGACAGCAACAGATAAAACAACAATTGTATTTGTTCCTGTTGCAAAAACGTGAGGAAACCGCAATATCAAAAACTTCTAATATTTCAAATACAAGGATAATTCAGCCTGCAAAATCAGACTATGTACCTTATTTCCCTAAAAGAATTTATGTATTAGGGTTAGCATTCGTTATTTCCATTTTAATTCCTATGGTCAGGATTTATATAATGGATGTTTTAAATGATAAGATACAAAGGAAGGAAGATATAAATAAGCATACACAAGTTCCGGTTATTGGCGAAATAAGCCACAACCAGGACGGATTGAATATTGTTGTTACCAAAGATTCGAGGAGTGGGGTATCTGAACAGTTTAGGGCGTTAAGAACAAATCTGAGCTTTTTACTTCCTGGCGAGGCAAAGAATCATGTTATCCTGGTAACATCCAGCATGTCTGGCGAGGGTAAGTCATTTACATCTATCAATCTTGCTGTGGCACTGGCCTTATCGGGCAAAAAGGTTTTGGTAATGGAAATGGACTTACGTAAACCTACACTTTCGTCAAAAATGGGTTTACCAAATAGTACAGGTATTACCAATTACATAATTTCGAATGTGGTTAAGCCAGATGATATTATTACTCCATCATACCTCAGCGAAAACCTGTTTGTAATAAGTTCAGGTCCAATTCCTCCTAACCCAATTGAAACCATTCTGAATGTAAGGATGACCAATTTGATGAAAGAACTTAAGGAAAGATTTGATTACATCATTATGGATGCTCCGCCTATTGGTATGGTTTCTGATGCACAGGTTTTAAGTGACTTTGCCGATCTTACCATTTATGTGGTACGTCATAAATTTACCTTTATTAAACAATTGAATATTCCTGAAGATATTTACAGGAATAAGCGAATGAATAAGTTAGGTATTGTAATAAACGATATCGCTATAAGTAATGGTTACGGATACGGTTATGGCTACGGATATGGTTATGGCTATGGATACGGTTACCATGCAGAGGATGAGAAAGGTAAAGGCTCGTTGAAGAAAAGGTTTCAACGTGTCTTTAAAAAAGCATAATAAATAGACAAACAATAGAGATAAAGGCGAAAGGTTAAAAAGTATTTTAGTTAATGCTTTTTAACCTTTCGCCTTTTTGTTTATCATCAAATAAAAGCTATCCCAACCTTGAAGCTTTACGGTGAGTGGTACAGAAAGAGTAAAAGGAACTTTAAAGCGGATGGAAAGCTTTACGTTTATGAGGACTTTTTCTTTTACCTATCCTGTCGCCAAGAAAAACTTACAGAACAAAGGGCCTAACCTTATCCAGGGCAAACTCTAATTGCTCAGTGGGAGTGAGGTTTGTATTATCTAATATAATGGCATCATCGGCTCTTACAAGAGGGCTTTCCTCGCGGGTGGTGTCCTGGTAATCGCGATGGGCCAGGTTCTCAAATACATCCTCTAAAGTGATCTCGGGGTTTTTGCCGGTAATTTCCTTAAAACGTCTTTCGGCCCGTACTTTTGGATCGGCGGTCATGAATATTTTAACGGTAGCATGGGGGAATACCGTAGTGCCAATATCGCGCCCATCCATCACAATGTTTTTGGAATGGCCCATGCGCTGCTGCTGTTTCACCATCTCCCTGCGCACCTCATGTATGGCAGCCACTTCGCTTACTTTTTCTGATACGGGCATCAGGCGGATCTCTTCAGATACTTCCTCATCGTTCAGGGTAATGTGGGTCTGGTAATCGCGGGAGTGAAAGTTAAGGTGGATGTTTTTTAAAGCCTGGGTAATTTGCTCATGGTTATGCACATCAATGTTGTTGCGTAAAAAATACAGCGCAACAGCCCGGTACATGGCACCGCTATCCACATAAATAAAATGAAGTTTTTTAGCTAAGGCTTTGGCCAGCGTGCTTTTACCGCACGATGAATAACCATCAATGGCTACTACAATATTGTTACTCATAAAAATGCTACCTAAAACTTAAATAATAAGCGCTGACTGCGATTTACCCGAGATTTTAAATTGAATCTGTTAAATGTAAAAATGGCATATTCCTGTACAGTTAGTTTTACTTTGGAATATGCCATCAACTTTTTTACCTTAAATTTTCTGCAATTCAACCATCCGGCTAAATCGGGGCGATCTTTCCAACATTTCATCAAAAGTGCCGCTTGCTGTAACCTTACCGCGGTCAAGCATATAAATATTGTCAACATTTCTGATGGTTGACAATCTGTGAGCAATAATAACCATGGTGTAAGTACCATGTAGCTTTTCTATATTTTGCTGTATAAACAATTCAGTTTCAGAATCAAGAGCCGAGGTAGCCTCATCTAAAATCAAAATATCAGTAGCCTTGAACAACTCCCTTGCAATGGATATCCTTTGTTTTTGTCCGCCGGATATTAACATGCCATTGTCGCCTAAACTTGTTTTCTCTTTTTCTGGCAGGCTATCTAAGAAATTGGTTAATGAAGCCATTTCAATAACATTCCAGAAACGTTTCATATTTTCCTCAGTAGGCTCAGCCCAAAAGGTGATGTTGTTATAGATGTCATCTCTAAAAATAACTGCTTCCTGCGATATATAACCTATGCGGTTTCTGTAACTATCAAGATTGTAATTTGATATAGGTACGCCATCTATGAGCAAATTACCTGAAGCGGGCTTAAGTAAGGCTGTAATAACATTTGCAAGTGTGGTTTTACCTGAGCCGCTTTCGCCTACAAGGGCAATAGTTTTGTTTTTCTCAATAACAATGTTGAGGTTCTGTAAAACCTTATTATCTCCAAAATTAAAGCTCAGGTCCTGCGTAACAATACCCTCTTTAAAACCATGAAGCTCAACATCACTTTGTACTTCCTTATTTTGATGCATCTCATTGGTTAAATGGAACACAAGGTCAATAGCGCCAACATTTTGCATAAAGCTTTGCCACGAAGCCTGGAACATCATTAAGAAGGATAAACCTCTGTAAAATAAAAGTAAGCTGAGAATGATGGAACCAAGGCCGCCGCCCATCCATTTAATTTGAACTATGATAACAATAATTACAATTACCATTACCAAGGGTTCCCTTATACTGGTAGTTACGGCTTGCAGATAACCAATTTTTTTGTTCAGGCTTTCAGTTTCGTCAATTAAAAGTTTTATTTTTTTAGAAAAACCTCTGAAGTTGTTGGTAGCTTTTAAATACTTAAAGTAGTGTATAGCCTCAATCAAATAGGAGTTAAAAACATTTCCTTTGTTAGATATACTGATTGAGGCCTTTTTTACCATTTGAAATATCTTACGGAATAGCAGATTGGAAAGCGCCGATCCGACAACAACAAGAAATGCGAATTGCCAGTTGGCTAAAAAAGCCATTGCCACGTAGGTAATTAACATAGCAACACCACTTATTGATAGTAAATATTGTGTTATGGCGGTGAGCAATTTCGAAACCTCCGTAGTAACTATATTATGTACTTTTCCGGCATCTAATTTTAAAAAGCTTTCATAACTTAACTGCTGTAAGCCATTGGTAAGCTCATAACGAGCCTTTTTCATAAAAACCTGCTTCAGATTAGTTTGAGAAACTAATTGACCAAACTTAACGGCTCCCTTTATAGCAAATAACACTGCTAAAGCTACTAATACGGTATAAATGTTTAATGGTATTGACAAATAGTTAAACGAGTCAGTAAAAAAATGAAGTTTCCCCATTGATTTATTGTTCTCTAAATGGCCCGTACTATCCATTGACTGTATTAACGGAATGAACATGGCCAAACTAAAACCATCCAAGAAACTTACTGCAACACTTAAAAAAATGTCAAATAGTAATTTTAAGCCCAGTACCCGGTAGTAAAAGAAAAAATACCCTCCAAAATTATGTTTAAAATCAGTTTTCATTTAAAATCAGTTTTTTATAAGAATAGATTTAGAAGCACTATATAAAGAATTGAATAAAAGCATTGCCGGTCCTATGACAAAATAGGTTGACGTACATATATGGCAATTATCTGTGGCAGACATATTTAATAAATCCCTTAAAGGTAGTCTTTTTTTTAAAATTTCAATCAATTTGCTATATTGTTTAATATTTAACAAATATATGCCCTAAAAAAAACAAATATAGCATTTATTGGATTAACTATTTGTTAATTGATGCGTTTAATGAATAAATAATTAAAAAAGTAAAGTCAGGATTACCCATTCATTGTGTGCTATATTTATGATACTGTTCGCTTTTTTAAGAATTATTTATGCAGGCAGGCAGTTAAACTTTTAAACAATTTTATTATTCTTTGTTTGATTAAGAGGCTGGTAATATTGATGGCATTTGCATCCCTTACATTTTAAAAATCCAGGCTTAACAGTATCTTAAAGATAATACAACCCATTTTGTTTTAATTAAGTAGCTCTACGCTAAAACTATTAAATTATATCAATGTTTTATTAAATTGTTTAAAATATTGCAAAATTTATAATTTAATAGCGCGTTTAAGTTTTATTTGATTATGTTTGTACTCGTTGACCCTTTGATGAGACTATTGATTAAAGTACTTAATGGTTCAAAATAATAGATTAAACTTCTACCGGAGTTTTTTTGAATGGTAAAGAAGATGCTATTCAAAATGTTGAAAAATGGGTGAATTATGCTTTAATGTTTAATATAAAGATATAAACTTATTAGTTGATGGTAAACTGCCACATATGAACAGCAAATTTTACAGAACATTAAGCTACCAAAGCACTAAAATATCTTAATAATTAAAATTGATTTACTACCTATGAAATGCATTATGTTTATTGGATACAAAATGTATTTAAATTAAGATATGAGAAATAGAATGCTATTAGAAGGATGAAAGACCTTTATTAACAACAAAAAATGCACTAAACTTATAAGATAATTTAAAAAACAAAAGTTAAAAATATGTTTAATTTCAAGTATCAAAAACCCAGGGTTATCTCAGAAATAGGCTGTAATCACATGGGGCAAATGGAAATTGCCAAAGAGCTTATAAAACTTTCAAAAGAATGCGACGCTGATTACGCTAAGTTTCAAAAACGTAATAACAAGGAATTGCTTACCGAAGAGCAGTACAACGCTCCACATCCTAACCCATACAATTCATATGGTGATACTTATGGTGCACACCGTGAATTTTTAGAGTTTGATCAGGATCAGCACGCTGAATTAAAAAAATACGCAGAATCTATTGGTATAGGTTATGCAACCTCTGTTTGGGATAATATATCAGCCCAAGAGATCATTGAACTTGATCCTGAATTTATTAAAGTGCCATCAGCATGTAATAACAATTACGAAATGCTGGGTATGTTAAGAGATGATTATAAGGGAGAGATCCACTTGTCAACCGGTATGACTACTAAGGATGAAGTTGAACAGGTAATTAATTTTTTTGAAGAAAACGGACAAAGTAAAGACAGGTTGGTTATTTATAGCTGTACTTCAGGCTATCCTGTACCATTTAAGGATATTTGCCTGCTTGAAATTAAAAGCCTTTATGACAAATACGATTCAAGAGTTAAAGCTATCGGTTTTTCTGGTCACCACTTAGGTATATCAACAGATATTGCTGCTTACACTTTAGGAGCATACTGGATAGAAAGACACTTTACTAAAGATCGTACCTGGAAAGGTACAGACCATGCTGCATCACTTGAGCCATCTGGTATGCAAAAAATGGTAAGGGACCTGCACCATGCCTACGAGTCTTTAAACTATAAAGACACTGAAATATTAGCAATAGAACAAGTTCAGAGAGATAAATTAAAATACAGAAAAAAAGAAAGTATATAATATGGCGGTTGCCTTTATACCTGTAAGAGGCGGTAGTAAATCAATCCCCTCTAAAAATATAAAGTTATTTTGTGGCAAACCACTGGTTTACTGGTGCGCTAAAGCTTTGCAGGATAGCAAATCAATAGATACTATTGTTATTGCTACAGACTCTGAAGTTATAAAGCAAACCGTTTTAACTTTCGGTTTTTCAAAACTGGTAGTGTATGATAGGGATCCGGCAAATGCTGCTGATACCTCATCAACCGAGGCTGTAATGCTGGAGTATCTGGCTAAGGTAAACTTACCGGCCGAAAAATACTTTGTATTGGTACAGGCAACCAGCCCATTTGTTACCGGCACTGATTTTAATAATGCATTTGCAGTATTAAAAAGAAAAAAAGCCGATTCTTTATTAACATGCGTACCATACAAGCGTTTCTTTTGGAACGAAGATGGTACGCCTGTTAATTATGACTTTAAAAACCGCCCGCGCAGGCAGGATTTTAAAGGCGAACTAATGGAGAACGGCTCCTTTTATATATCAACTGTTGGAGCGGTAACAGAACATAAAAACAGGCTATCCGGTAAAATTGCCATTTATGAAATGCCTGAATACACTGCATTTGAAATAGATGAACCGGACGACTGGATCATCATGGAAAGGCTTTTCCAGAAACATGTTTTAAAGGATGCGTACAGCAGCCCAGTAACCAGGCATATTAAGCTTTTCATTTCTGATGTGGATGGTGTATTGACTGATGCCGGAATGTATTATTCAGAATCAGGTGATGAATTGAAAAAATTTAACACGCATGACGGAATGGCTTTTCAGCTATTGCGCCAGGCCGGGGTAAAAACAGGTATAATCACTACTGAAAATACGCAGATTGTTGCACGCAGGGCAGCTAAACTTAAACTGGATTATGTACACCAGGGAAAGGGCTTTGGATCCAAACTTGACATTGCTCTTGAAATATGTAAATTGGAAGGAATTAGCATAGATGAGGTAGCATATATTGGTGACGATATTAATTGTATCAATTTATTAAGTGCAGCGGGTGTTAAAGCCTGCCCCAATAATGCAACCCGTGGTGTAAAAGAACTGCCAGGTATTTTGCATCTTTCAAAATGTGGAGGCGATGGTGCGGTAAGGGAATTTGTAGAATGGTTATTTGATAACGGATTTTGCAAATCAACTATACCTACCGAACTGAAACAGGATAAATGGGCCTCCTGAAAGATACAGGAAATCAGATTGGACATATCAGGAATTAACCTTCATACAGAACACCAAATTTAAACGCATTATAATTATTAGTGCTATAATTTAGTGCTGTAATTAGTTCATAAATTTTTGTTGCTAAAATGGAGCATAAGCAGGTTATTGACAAGTTAAATTCATTTGAAAATGCATACCCTGTTAAGGAATGGATAATTGATGATATATCTGTTTGGCCATTGATCAGGTGCAACCTCTTTAAAGAGTGGCGTGATCTGGAGCAGGCGAAGCAGGTACAGGCAAAAAAAGCTAAACCAAAATCTTCAGGTACAAGTGGCGGCTTAATTTCAAGCGTTAAGTTAACTGCTAAATTTTTGATGTCCCTGCGTCATGTAATTAGTTTCAGGTTAAAAAAATCAACTAAAATCCCCATATTATTTACCGGGTCCATTGCGCACAGGGTTGAGCTTGATGGCGCTCACGTTAACCGGTATTTTCAACCTATTATTGATTTTTTGAAGGCTAAGTATCAGCGCGACTCTATAATAGTTGAATACTTTAAGCCAAACTACAGTAAAACATATAAGTCAAGTGATCAGGTTATTTTTCTTGCACAGTTTATTCCTTTTTTCCAGGTGATAAATGCGTTCAAGTTTACTAACATGCAGTTTAAACTTAAGGATTATGACCTCTTTTTAAACGCAGTTCAGGAACAATTGCCTTTTGTGAATATACAGTCATTCAGTGTGCCTTCGCTTCAAAATGATGTAAAAGAGATCAAGGTAATAGCATCGGCATATGACCTTTTTTTAGAAAAGTATAAACCCGATTATGCTTTTGGACTGTGTTATTATAATGTACCTGTTTTTGCATTAAACTATGCTGCATCAAAAAGGGGGATAATTAGCGCAGATATGCAGCATGGCGGGCAGGGTAAGCTACACGTAGCATACGGTAACTACGGTGCTGTACCTGATCAGGGTTATAACCTGTTGCCCAATATTTTTTGGTGCTGGGATGAAGCATCGTACAATGTTGTAAATAGCTGGGTTTCAAAACAATCATTTCATAAGGTTATTTTAGGGGGCAACCCGTGGTTAGATTATTTTTTTGAAACTAATGTAGTATCTTACAGTTTTCCCAACAAAAAAATCATTCTGTACACCATGCAACTTGATGTCCCTGAACAATATATTGTTGATGCAGTTAAGCTTACGCCTCCTGATTTTCAATGGTGGTTCCGTTTTCATCCCAGAACCACTGCCGAAAACAAGAAGGCTGTTGTTGACCTGTTTACTCATGCAGGGCTAATTGATGCAGTTGAAATGGATAAGGCAACAACATATCCTTTGCCCATTATCCTTAAAAATACCAGTGTTCATATTTCTAAATTTTCAGGCTCAATAATTGAGGCTACGCAACTTGGTGTTAAAACCATTTTGATTGGTGCTACCGGTGTTGAAACTTTTCAGGATTATATTAAAAGCAACGAAGCTGTTCCATTCCTGGAGGGTTCTGCAAGTGATTTTGCCAGGTTAATTTTAAAAATTTCATCGCTGGAAGATTTAGGAAGCAGTAACAGAGATTTGAAAAAGTACCAAAAAGTGATTCAAAACTTAATTGAAAATTAATTATGAGCGCATTTGTAGAAAGAGTCCTCAACCGGATTAAGAAAGCTTTAGCTAAAGTTAATGATATACAAAGAGGGGTAATAATTGGACCAAAAGCATTTATTCAGGGTACTAAAATAACGAAGGGCGCCGTTATTGGCGAAGGCTGCAGATTGTACCAGGCCACCATTAATGGTAACGTTAAAATTGGACGGTTTTCATCTATATGGGGGCCTAACACATACGTTTTGGCAAAGGTTAACAAAATAATAATAGGAAATTTTTGTTCGGTTGCCCGCAATGTAACCATACAGGAGTTTAACCATAATCATAATAAACTGACCTCTTATTACATAGGTGAAAACATATTTAAGGAAAAATGGGAAAATGAGGCTATATCCAAAAATGATATCATTATTGGTAATGATGTTTGGATTGGGGCTCATTGTGTTATTCTGTCAGGATCAACCATCGGAAATGGCGTAGTAGTGGCTGCTCACAGTTTAGTTAATGGCAATATCCCTGATTATGCTATTGTAGCCGGCAGCCCTGCTAAGGTTTTAAGATACAGATTTGACGAGGAAACTATTAAGTATCTGTCTGAACTAAAATGGTGGGATTGGAGTGAAGAAAAGATAAAGGAAAACAAACATCTTTTTATAGATAACTATAAAATGGACAATATATAATTTATATAAACGCAAAGTATGCTTAACCCCCAGGTTTCTATAATTATTCCTACTTATAAAGATTGGAGCAGACTACAGTTGTGTATAAATGCACTTGAAAAGCAAACCTATGATAATGCTTCTACAGAAATAATCATAGTAAACAACGACCCCTCAGATCAGCCTCCGAAAGATTATCATCTTCCTGCAAATATGCGTATCATTTCTGAGGCTAAACCAGGTTCATATGCTGCAAGGAATGCTGCCTTAAAAATTGCAAAAGGCGAAATAATAGGTTTTACAGATTCAGATTGTATTCCGGATGCTGACTGGATAAAAAATGCGGTAATACACTTTCAAAACAATGTTGAATGTAAAAGGATAGGCGGACGGGTTAAACTTTTTTATAAAGAACAAAAGCCCAATTTGGCAGAAATGTATGAAATGGTTTATGCTTTTAGACAGGAAAGTGTTGTAAAACGCGAGGGTACCAGTGTTACTGCAAATATGTTAACGTATAAGGCTTTGTTTAATGACATTGGCCTTTTTAATGACTCATTAATGTCTGGCGGTGACTATGAATGGGGGAAAAGAGCATTTAAAGCCGGTTATAATATTAATTATGCAGATAATGTAATAGTTAACCATCCGGCCCGTTCAGAGGTAAAGGAACTTACAAAAAAGGCGAAAAGAATATCAGGGATCTCAAAAATAACTGCAAATAACAGGTCAAAGGTTCAGGTATTATGGGATTTTGTAAAAATGTTGAGGCCACCGGTGAAGGATATAGGCCGGATTAACAAGGAAGATCTTAACCTTAGTGGAAAAGTTCAGGTTTTTGGATTACACTATTACCTAAGGGTGCTTACGGCTACAGAATCGTTTAGACTGCAGTTAGGGAAAACTGCAAACAGAGAATAAATTAAATTTAAAAATTAGGTAAACCCCGATAATTTTTTAATGAATAACTATGGTAAGTGTTGTAATTCCTACATATAAACGTCCAGACCAGCTTTTGAGTGCTGTAAACAGCGTACTGCAACAAACCTATAAGGACTTTGAAATAGTGGTTGTTAATGATAACAAGGATGATCACGAGACCATTAGTGCGCTCCTGGGAACGTTAAAAGATCCCCGGATAAAGTATTTAAAAAATGAGCGTAAAAAAGGGGGCAATGGTGCAAGAAATACAGGGATCCTGCACTCAAATGGAGAATTTATAGCATTTCTTGACGATGATGATACCTGGTTCCCTGAAAAACTTGCTGAGCAAGTGTCAAAGATGGATAGTCTGGACAATTCATGGGCGGGATGCTATTGCGGTTGGGAAACTGATGGTGTGTTGTACACAGCAGGGAATGATGGGGATTTAATATCGCCTTTTTTAACTAAAAAGTGCCCATTAGGAGCAAGCTCAACATTATTGATTCGTAAATCTGTAATAAAAGAGAGCGGCCTTTGGGACGAGGACCTTAACAGGTTTCAGGATTATTTATTTTTTATTGCTATAATAGTTAATTACAAATTCGGATTTGTAGAAAAACCTTTGCTTCGTATAAATGGACACAATATACCTGGTTTTGATTCATTAAAGATCAGTAATGACCAGTATTTAGAGAAGGTATCTTTGTTTAAAAAAATTGTGGACCACCCAGACTATTCCTACTTTTTAGCAAGGCAATACAGGGATATGGCCTTATATGCAGCAATAAACGGATACGTTAAAGATGTTAATTTATTTTTGCGCAAATCAGTTAAATATAAAATACTGCCGTTAAAGAACTACCTATCCGTACTTGTTTATTTTGTTAACTATTTTACCTTTAAGTTTGAATTCGGCTTATCACAAAGAAAGCCAAAAAGCCATTAAGTATGCTAATGAGAAATGTGTTGGATAGGGAAGATTCTGTGGATGTTAATTTTATTAACGGCGGCCCTGAGAGGCTCGTTATAAAAGATATTATAAAGCCATTTTTTATCCATTTATTTATTGGCACAGTAATTTTTGCAACAGGTGATTATAATAAAATTTTAATACCAATACTGTGGTTTTTCGCGGTTTTCTTTTTCAAAAGGAACAACGTATACTTTTTGTTAACTGCTGTATATTCAGTTTGCTTTCCAAGCGAAGTAGTTTATTATGCCTTCGCTGTGGTTTTGCTGATTTTATTATTCCTCAGAAAAAAGAAAGGGGAGGATACTGCCGATATTAAATGGATAAAGAAATGTGCAAAAATTTTCTTCATATCCTGTATCCTGTTGTATTTAATACAATTGGTTATTCAGCGTAGTGTACTTTCGTTTCCATTATTTTGTTTAACTTTTATTTCGCCATCCATAATAATGTTTTATGTGTGGAAAATGAATATAACTAATAAGGATCTGCGTTTATTTTTTCGTCAGTTACTTGCAATAGCAATGGCGCAGGGGTTTATAGCGGTATTTTTTGAAGCAGTGCCAAAGGGCATAGGCAGTATATTAAGCAGAGCAACACTTGGCGATACTATATTAGGAACAACCAACTCATCTACATCATTAGCTATTCTTTTGTTTTTTAGCATATTACCGTTCTTAACCAGCTATTCTTTCAAAAAGAAAAAGGGATCTTTTTGGTTGTTTTTCATTTCTTTTGGATTTTTAGGTTTGGTAATTCTAAATGACTCCAAAACAACCTTTGGTGCAATTCTTCTTTCAGTTTTAACGGTGATTTTCCAAAAGCATATCTTCTTAAATAAGAATGTATTTAAAAGTGTGTTATATAGTTTATTGATCATAACTGTAACTATGCTCTCCATCTCAATAATTGAAAAGAAGATTGAGGATAAGCAGGCAGAATATGAAGATTATATAAACGGAAGGTACAATATGAAAGTGGAGTATTACGGATCAACGTTTAGTCCTGATACCCGTTCTATTTTTGAATATTTAATAGGTACAGGCCCCGGAACAAATGGGAGCAGGGCGGCAAATTCATTGGCTTATGATATATTATACAAAAAACCGGGCTCCGCGGGCTTACCTACCTCAATTCCTCCTAAATCAAATGAGTTTACTAAAAAATATTTAAGCCATCTGTATACAGAGGATTATGCAAAATCAACAGGTTCAAGAAGCGCTGTATTAGGAAATCCATTTAATTCGGCCTGTGCGTTTTTTATTGAGTTTGGCCTGATAGGATTTTTGGTATTGGCCTGGTTCCTTTTCAAGCTTACCAAAAAGTTTATTCTGCGGGCAAACTGGATATCTATTACAGTAGCCTGTATGATTATTTCAAATGTTATTACGGCGTTTATTGATCAAACACTTGAAAGTGTTGTACCTATGTTTTTAACGTATCTGATGATTGGATTGGCATGTAAAAGCTACTATTCATTAAAGGTGAATACTTAATAATATTGTTTTACCTATGAACAAATCAAATATGTCGTTCAGGAAATTTGTTTTACAGGACTGGGCGGCTAACAAACATAACACCAAAGGGCGAATAGTAACTTTGTGTTTTAGAATTGCAAATTACGGGCGTTGTAATAAAACCGCCAGGTATCTTCTTTTACCATACAGAGTGTTTTATACCCTTTTGTTTGAATGGTTGCTGGGCATCGAAATTAAATATCAAACAGTTATTGGAGCAGGACTAAGAATTTTTCATATCCAGGCTATTGTTATTAATCAAGGTGCGGTTATTGGTGAAAACTGCACTTTACGGCAATCAATCACTATTGGAAATAAAGTTGATGGCGGCCAATGCCCTGTTATCGGTAATAATGTTAATATAGGTGCTCAGGTATGCATATTAGGTGATATTACCATTGGAGATAACGTGAATATAGGCGCCGGATCAATAGTTGTAAAAAGCGTACAACCTAATTGCACGGTAGCTGGAAATCCCTCCAGAATAATTAAGAGTGCGGACAATTTAGAAATTATAAAACAGTAAATGCGTATTGCCCTTACATCTCAAAACCTTGACCCCAAAATTGTAGTAAGTGGTATTGCTACGGTGGCGTCAACAATTATTAAATTAAGTAAACATGAAACTTTTCTCTTTGAAATGGGTTATCGGGATGATAACAATAATGGCAAAGGGCTTAAATGGTTTACTAAGCAGGTTGCATTTTTAGTAAAGTTTCCATATTTTTTAATAAAGAATAAAATACAATTGGTTCACTTAAACGTTCCGTTTGATGCTATGGGAATATTGCGTGAATATGCGGCCCTGGTTATTGCTAAACTATTGCGTAAAAAGGTTATAGTACATATTCATGGCGGTAAATACCTGATGTTGCCCACAAACAGCAAGTTTTTGGATTTTTTTATACAACGCATCTTAAATGATTGTGATAAGGTTATAGTACTCAGTGAGATTGAAAATAAAGTGGTTGAGGAAAACTTTAAATTTAAAGGTGCAATTAGCCTTGAAAATGCAGTAGATACCTCATATTTTAATTATAACCAAAAGGGTAATAGTAACAAAAAACCACAGGTGCTTTATCTGGCCCGGATTACCGAAAGTAAGGGTATTGACGATATTATAGAAGCTGTAAAATTATTATATCCCGAAGTAAGCTTTAAATTTGTGATCTGTGGGGCAGGGCCTGATCTTGATCATTTTGTTTCTTCATGTGAAAAACTTATGGGCGAAGATGCAATTTATAAGGGCGTGGTAGCCGGGGATGAAAAGTTGAAGATCATACATGAATCTGATATATTTTTATTACCATCAAGACACAGTGAGGGGCTTCCGATGTCGCTATTGGAAACAATGTCATGCGGTTTGGTTCCGGTTGTTACAGACGAGGCTTCAATGAAGTTTGTGGTGCAACCCGAAGTTAACGGATTAAGAGTATTGAAATACAACGGACAGGACATTTATCATCAAATGAAAAATTTGATGCAGGACAATGAAAAACTAAAAACGCTTTCTTTTGCTGCCAGCGAAACAATTAAGTTGAACTACGATACCCGGAATTACGTAAAAAAATTAGAAGATATTTATTCAGAATTAATTAAAGAAAATGTCTAAAAATAAGATTCTCAATATTGATATAGCATCTATCCATTTGGATGACCTGTTGGCTAAATTAAAAAAAGGGGTACTTTTTACTCCTAATGTTGATCACGTAATAAAGTTGCAAAAAGACGAAGAATTTTATAAGGCATATAACCACGCTGATTGGGTTATATGTGATAGTAAAATCTTGAATATGGCAGCTAAGTTTATAGGGACAGGTTTTAAAGAGGTTATTCCGGGATCGTCATTTTTACCGGCTTTTTATAATTATCATAAAAATAATAAAGACGTTAAGATATTTTTACTGGGTGCTGCAGAAGGCGTGGCCGAAAAGGCAATGAACAACATCAATGAAAAAGTAGGGGCAAATATGGTTGTAGGAGCATATTCGCCTACTTTTACATTTGAGCATAATGAGCAGGAATGCCAGGACATAGTTGATCGTATATATAATTCTGGCGCTAACATCCTTGTAGTTGGCTTAGGCGCTCCTAAGCAGGAAAAGTGGATAGTTAAGTATAAGGATCAATTAAAAAATATAGACTTGTTTATGGCCCTGGGTGCAACAATTGATTTTGAAGCCGGGAATATTAAAAGGGCACCCATGTTATACCAGAAATTACATATGGAATGGGCCTACAGGTTATTAAAAGAGCCTAAAAGACTATGGAAAAGGTATCTTATTGATGACGTGCCGTTTTTGTTTTATATTATTCAGCAAAAGTTTGGAGTATATAAAAATCCTTTTTAATAAAAAGCTATAATTTACATAAAGCCGCTTATTAAAAAGGATTTTACTCGTGCTTGTTTATGTTACTTTATTACTGTAAAGTAATTGAATAGGGCTGATTCATCATTTTCTTGAAATTGGGATTATCTCTTATCCCAATTTTAGCTTGATCCCACCCATTCCATTGTAAAAAGTAAGCTGCTTTTCCTCGTAAAAGATCAATTAGGTCCATCTCATCAAAAGTGCCGTATCCCGCAGCTGTGGGCCCAACCTCACCTACTACAATGGGCTTATTAAATGCTTTAAGGTCTTCATAATCAGGAAACACTGGCCTTGGGGTATACATATCTATACCAACCACATCTACATATTGTGCACCCGGATATGTTGCCTGAAGTGTTGATGTGTACTTGTTTTGTTTGTTAGGTGTATATACCCATATCAGGTTCTTTAAACCATACTCGTTTACAAAAGTATTGTACATATCCTTCCAAAGGTTTTTATAAGCTTCGGTATTTGTTGCTCTTCTGCCACCATCTGTGCCCCACCAAAACCAATTACCATTCATTTCATGAAACGGGCGCCATAAAACTACCACGCCGTTATCCTGTAGTTGTTTCAGGGCTAAAGCCACCTTGGTCAGTTCTTGCCTGTAGCTTATTTTGGCAGCTGAGTTTGGCGCGTTGCTTAACAGTGCGTTCAGATCGATTATGTTTTTGTACTTTATGCTGTTCATCCGGCAATTGTATTTACCATCGTCAAAGGGGTTATCCGCATGCCAGCTAATTGCAACCAGTCCACCTCTTTTCCATTGGCCAATAGCAAAAGTATTAATGGCATTCAAATCATTTCCAACCGTGTATCCATATTCTAACCCTATTAGTGCAGGGTATTTGCCAGTTGAATCTTTTAAAGCCTGTACAAATCTGTTAAAACCGTATGATGTTAATTTCCCATTTTCACAATGCTGGCCTACAATTACCTTTCTGTTTTTTATGGCATCATTTAAATAATTAATAACATCACTCTTGCTGCGATTTGTTTGAGCAAAAGTTGAAATGCAGAAAACGCTGAAGGTGAAAAGGAGAACGCTTTTTTTTGTGATCATTTTTCTTAATGTATTTATCCGTGTGTATAACGCTTTTTTATTCAAATTGTTACCTCATTCCTTATTATGAGCATAAACTGTGTACTTAAATGTGCACTTAAGAAGGAACGTTATTTTTTAGTAGCTTATGTTTCTTAGGATATGAAAACAGCATTGATAAATAGCGCCTTTTCATTACAAATGAATATAAAATTAAAGGAACGATAATACCGGCTATTGTACCTAATAAAACGTGTATAATAGGATTGTGAATTTTCAGGATCTTGAACAAAACAATTCTAATCCCGCTGGCAACCAAAACATGTGCAAGATATATTGGTAAGGACTCTTTTCCTAAATAAACAAAAAAGTTAAGAATGTTTTTCCTTACAGCCATTGCTGCAACCTGCATAACTGCCAGCGAACCTAAAAATGGCAGCATAACAGCCCGATAAAGCGAGATGGGCTTTGTATTACTAAAAAGGAAAATATATTCAACAACACAAAACGCGATAATGGTTAGCGCGGAAAAAATGTAGTTCTTTAAAAATGATAAAAAGGATTTGTCAAGTTGTGAAAATACTATACCAATATTAAAGAACAACAGATAGTTGAAGGTAGTGTTAAATGGTCCTAATTGAGGTTGAAAAATAAAGCAAGCCAACCAAACTATGGTAGATATATACAGACCATATTTAATGCTTATTTTGTAAAATATAAAACTTAAAACATTGATAAAAAACAAGGTGTATAAGAACCAAAACTGCGCCCTCGGAATTATAATGCACTCAAGTATTTGAATGGGCGCAACCTTACCATTTGTATATTTGGATAGCAATACTTCAACTATAGTTTGCAACACTGACCAAATTACAAATGGGTATATTAATGTTTGTACTTTTTTTAAAATGAAATCAGACGGCTCCTTTTTAAAAGATCTTAAAAAAAAGTATCCTGATAAAACAAAGAATAATCGCATATGGAAGCTGTAAACAAAAGTATCTGAATACCCCCAAAATGTATGGTCAAGACTAAGTATTCCCGGGTCTTTCAAACCTCTTACCACGTGCCCATATACAACCAGGATAATTCCTATCCCTCTTGAATAGTCAATCCACGATAATCTTTTGTCAGAATTAAATGTATTAGATTCAGCCATTAGTAGTTATGTTATTTATGAGCGTAAATGGTACTGTAATTAAAAATGATTTGTGATTGCAGGATATCACATAGCTTAGTATCACAAACTTAAAACGATTTTCACATTTAACAACACAAAATCGCTTAAAAATAGTTGTTTTATATAAAAAAGCTTTTTTTGTTATATATTTGATAATAAAGTGCATATTTTTTTATATTTGTTTCAGTTGAATGGTTGTCTAAATGCGCCTTATCAGGGCATCAAAAGATAAGTTTATAATGCAGGTAAGTTTGTTTTAAATCATTAAAAAAATAATAAAATATCCTATGTCCATAACACGTATTTGTTGTATCGGAGCTGGTTATGTTGGTGGCCCAACTATGGCGGTAATTGCAAAAAAATGTCCCCACATTAAAGTTACAGTTGTTGATTTGAATGAGCAGCGTATTGCTGCATGGAATGATCCGGATGTTAATAACATCCCGGTATATGAACCAGGTTTAAGCGAAGTTGTTGCCGAAGCCAGGGGCCGCAATTTGTTTTTTTCAACAGATGTTGAAGCGGCTATCGACGAAGCACAGATGATCTTTATATCTGTTAATACGCCAACTAAAACTTATGGTGCCGGCAAAGGTCAGGCTGCAGATTTAAAATGGATTGAACTTTGTGCAAGACAAATTGCCCGTGTTGCAAAAGATGATAAAATTATTGTTGAAAAATCTACTCTACCCGTAAGAACAGCAAGTGCAATAAGGGATATCATTACACATACAGGTAGTGGTGTACATTTTCAAATCTTATCTAATCCTGAGTTTCTTGCCGAAGGAACTGCCATGGAAGATCTGGATGCCCCGGATCGCGTATTGATAGGTGGCGATAGTACACCGGAGGGCCAGGTGGCAGTTAAGGCACTGGTTGAGGTATATGCTAACTGGATTCCGCAAGAACGTATTTTAACTACTAATGTTTGGTCGTCTGAATTATCAAAATTAACCGCAAACGCGTTTTTAGCGCAAAGGGTTTCTTCTATTAACTCACTAACTGAACTTTGTGAAAAAACAGAAGCCGACATCAGTGAAGTTGCCCGGGCAATAGGTACCGATAGCCGAATTGGACCTAAATTTCTGAAAGCATCAGTTGGTTTTGGTGGTTCATGTTTTCAAAAAGATATTTTAAACCTTGTTTACATTGCCAGGAGCTATGGTTTGCAGGAAACAGCTGATTACTGGGAACAGGTAATTATTATGAATGATCATCAAAAGAAGCGTTTTGCCAATCAGATGATCAAAAATCTATATAATACTGTTAATGGCAAAAAAATAGCATTTTTAGGCTGGGCATTTAAAAAAGATACAAATGATACCAGGGAATCAGCAGCTATTTATGTAGCCGATCATTTATTATATGAGCAGGCCGATATTTCGGTTTATGATCCTAAAGTTCCCGAACGTCAGGTATATGCTGATCTTGACTATTTGGTTTCCCGCAGCCCTGAGGAAAACAAAAAAGGGGTGAAAGTAGTTGAAGATCCTTATGAAGCATGTAAAGATGCTCATGCTATTGCCGTTTTAACCGAGTGGGAAGAATTTAAGAATTACGACTGGCAACGCATATATGATAGCATGTTAAAACCTGCTAAGATTTTTGACGGCCGTAATTTGCTTGATGCCGAAAAATTGAGAGCTATAGGATTTCAGGTTAGATCAATTGGATCAACCCTTTAATAGATAATTCAATAACTCTATAAAATATAAAGAGCGAATTGAAATAATTTCAATTCGCTCTTTTTTGCAATAAAGTTATAAGGTCGCTGCGTTATTTATTATAAAGATTCTTTAACCTTTATCCCATCTCTTTTAATGATATAAGCCGGAACGCCAACTACGGTACTATTGCCGGGTACATTTTTTACCACTACCGCATTTGCACCTACAATTGAATTTCCTCCTACAGTTACATTGCCTATTACTTTTGCGCCGGCTCTTATAGTAACATTATCTTTAATCACAGGCGAATCGGCACCATTAAACCCAATGGTTACCTGTTGATTTATCCAGCAATCCTTACCAATTGATTTTGCAGTTATAATGGTAGCAAAACCATGCTGAATATAAAGGCCTGGTCCAATGTCTTGAGTGTGTATAAATAATGTGTTCATCTTTGGGCAAAGAAAATTTATCAGCACAGAAACACTTCCCACCCTAT
The DNA here is from genome assembly GCF_050433765.1 of Mucilaginibacter lappiensis. Lineage (GTDB taxonomy): Bacteria > Bacteroidota > Bacteroidia > Sphingobacteriales > Sphingobacteriaceae > Mucilaginibacter > Mucilaginibacter lappiensis_A. The sequence goes on from NZ_JBNPWP010000002.1 coordinate 214,296, forward strand.
TATAAAAGAGATTTCTAAATTCAGGATAATAGGTCATTAATTTAATGAAACCAGCCTGTGTACCTCCTGCCGCTTTCTTATTTATTTTCATCCATCTTAAAATGTCATAAATAATAATAGTTTTTTTACCGTGTATGTTAAAAATAATCACATGAGGAATAAGCCTTATTAGGCTAATAAGGAGAATTGTGGTTTTAAGGATTTCTTTCACTTTTTTAAGGATTAGGTTTCTTTACTAAGATATACCTTAGTTAACACATTGTAGTTATGATTGTCACTTTAATTAGCAAAATGCAAAGAAACAGGCTATCCAAAAAAAAGTATATCATGAAGTTTTAATGAAAATGACTTACCTTGAGTAGGGTATTTGCACCTACTAATAAAATAAACTTGTATTTTTATCGCCTTAAGAAACTTCATCTTAGTCATACCCCTGTATAGTTAAAATATGAAAAAACTTGTCTTCCTGTTATTTTTTGCACTTATTTCCAGTCACTGTTTTTCTCAACAAATCGATACGTATATCAAAGCAGGTGCTAATATTTCATCTCTTGATGTTAACCCTGGCAGCTCGGCATTAGTAAGTAAAAATGCCCAGATACTATTTAATCTTGCTTTTTATTCTGATATCAATTATGGTAAATTCTCTTTGCAGCCGGGGATACAATTTTCTGGTAAAGGAGGAGAGTATTATGATAATAGCGCAAGTACGTTAAAGAAATTAAGATTGTATTACATTGAAGTTCCCCTTAATATTGTTTTAAATGTAAAGGCCGGAAAAAATAATATGTTTTTTGGTGGCGGACCCTATCTGTCTGGTGGTATGGGCGGAACGTTAACAACTGTAGAGCCAACTAAAAGTTCAAAAAGTAACTTAAAGTTATTTAAAAAAACGGCAAATTTTAGGCTTGGCGATGCTGGGGCGGGGGTTATAGCCGGTATCAGATTTGAATCTGGTTGGATGGTTAGCGCCAACTATGAACTCGGTTTTGCAAATATCCTTACCGACAGGGCAAATACAACCGGCGATATATCAATGAAGAACCGGACATTAGGGCTTTCTTTTGGCCATGTATTTTAGCTAATGCGGACAGCATTTCTTGCCTTTAGTTTCTTCCTGAAATTTTGTAAGTATTGCTAATCATAATAATTTAAAAAGCTTATATAATATTGATATTTCAACAATAGCTTGTTAAATAATTGAATATAAAATTAACTATTCGTAACTAAATAAGCATTTGTTTGATAAATATTTATTAAATGATATCTTTACTGTGAAAAATTAAAATAATGTCTCAGCCAAGCAGTAGTATTAAAGTTTTTAGATATGATATTAATGCCCTAAGAGCACTTGCTATATTAGGCGTATTACTTTTTCATTATAAAGTGCCACATTTTACTGGCGGATTTGCGGGAGTTGATGTTTTTTTTGTGATTTCGGGTTATCTGATGAGCAAAATAATTATTACCGGCATAAATAAAAACACTTTTTCTGTTCTGGATTTTTATGGCAAACGGGTTAAAAGGATAGTGCCTGCTTTATTGTTCCTGATTATTGCTATTACGATTGCCGGTTTCTTTTTTTACTTTCCGGAGGATTATAAACTTAATGAACGTAACGCTGCCGCCAGTCTGGTCTTTTTATCAAATGTATTATATTGGAAAACCACAAATTATTTTGCTACCGCTTCTGACGAAAATATTCTGTTGCATACATGGTCATTATCGGTTGAATGGCAGTTTTATTTGATCTATCCATTTTTATTAATTGCCTTAAATAAAGTATTAAAAAATAAGGTTACATACTTTGTTTTATTTTTAGCCGGAACCTTTTTAATTTTTATTGCAGCGATTTTTTTCACCAAAATAGATGGAACAGCCTCCTTTTATCTACTTCCAAGCAGGTCATGGGAAATGTTTTTTGGAGGCATTGCTTTTTTAGGGGAAGATTTTGTTAAGGGATTTAAATATAAAAAGCTTTTTGCTATATTAGGGTATGGTGTGATTATATTTTGTTTGCTGTTCTTTAACAGCCATATGGAATGGCCTGGTAAATACACTATTATACCTGTGTTTGCAACTGCGATTGTGATTCTTAGTAATTTTAATGACTTTAAACTATTAAAGCATGAAAGCGTACAATTTATAGGGCGGGTATCCTATTCATTATACCTGTGGCACTGGCCTATTTATGTAGGAGCTCAGTATTTAGGGGTGCAAATGAACGCATTGACTATCTCATTATTAATTCTGCTATCATTGGGCATGAGTTATATCTCCTATAGATTTATCGAGTCTATTGAGTTTAAGAGCAATAAATTAATTATAAGTGGAGTGCTCACTTGTATGATCGCTACGTTTTGCTTAAGCTATTATAATGCGAATAATATCGTATTTAAAGCAAAAACAATTGAGCTGTCAAGCTATAAAGCCACACACGTGGAAGAAGCGCAAAAACAGTATAGTAGCGACTGTTGTTTTGTAGGGAGCTCATCAGACGGTAAGCTTGACAAAAAGCGTTGTTTAAGTTTAGACGGGCAAAAAAAGAATGTTCTGTTAATTGGCGATAGCCATGCAGCTCAATTTTCTGAATCATTAAAAGAAAGCCTTTTAAAGAAAAATATCCACGTGATCCAGGCAACTGCCAGTGGATGTATGCCTTTTATCAGGCCCAATGGCCTTACAAGGTGCAAAGAAGTAATGGATTATATTTATCACGATTTCATTATAAGTAACGACCATAAGATAGATGGGGTTATTATGTGTGCTAACTGGGTTACCTCTGTACAAAGTAAAGATTCGTTAGCATTAATAAAAGATTTGAAAAATACAATTGCCTATTTTGAAAAATATCACTTAAAAGTCATCATCATAGGTCAAAATGAAATATATACAATGACCTATCCCTTAATTGCTGCAAGGGAAAATGAATACAATATTCAGATAAGCCATAAATATCTTAATAATAATGCAGATAAGATCAACACTTTCTTAAGCAAGAATTTAAAACCTTATTATGTCGATATTTATAACCATGGGGCTATTCCGGGGATATCAATTACAAATTGCCCTTATATGTCTGACAGGAACCACTTTAGTAAATATGGAGCAGATCTAACCGTAAATAAACTTTTATTTAACCCAACGGCTTCAGAATTTATTAGTTCAGTGAATAGAAATGTACCCAAAGTGGAGTAAGTGGATCGGTTATTTGTTTTACCCAATACTCAGAACTTTATTTGTACTTCAGCTGGATAAGGCACAGCCTTAATGAATAAGCATACTTCACTTTAAAGTATTTGTCAAAGCGCCTTCTTACAAGGAAATAACAGATCTCCTTTTAATCCGTCTTTGACTCCAAGCAAACTAATCAAATCCATAAATTTTAAAGACTCATTAATACTATCTTATAAGTAGGGAAATCTATTCTGTACATAAAACCGGCTTTAAAAATCGCCTTTTTCTGAATTCATTTATTTCAAATACAGAAAGCATTATTGCGGTGTCGTTGCAGTTAATTTTTATTACAAGGCAATAATTTTGGTTTTTTAATGTTTAGCATAATGGAGTATTTATTGCAATTATTCTCAATAAAAATATATTTTGTTATCGTTAAAACAATTATAAATCGATAACTGTTATCATTTTGTTAATATTTAACATATTAACTTATATGAAATTTTTTGTGATATTAAAGTATTTATTAAACATTTTATTAGCCCCTAAATAAAATTACATGAAGAAACTTGCCGTTTTAGTAATAGTATTGTTTAATTATTCAATTGTAAAAGCCCAGGAAAAAGATGTACATATCAGTTTAGAAGCGCAGGGGATAGCAACAACATCCGGCGTTGTTCCGTTTTGGTTACGTTCAAATCAGTTTGGTAGTATTCCACTGTCGGGTGGTTCGGGCAGCTTTATTGGCAGGCTCCGTAAAGACTATGATACAACAAAAACATTCGGCTGGGCCGCGTCATTTGAAGGCCGTGCAAATCTTGGTAATAAGGCACAGTTTGATTTAATAGAAGGCTTTGTAAAAGCTCATGCCGGTATTTTTGAATTAAAGGTTGGGCGCTCTAAAGATATTGTTGGCCTGGTTGACACAGCCTTGTCTTCTGGCTCATTCTCCGTCTCGGGTAATGCCTTAGGAATACCAAAAGCAAGCATAGGTATCCCCAATTATTACAGTATACCAATATTTGGGAAGCTATTTGCAGTGAAAGGCTCTTTTGCAAACGGATACGTAGGCAATGTGTCCATACAGTATGGCAAGGAACCTAATCACTTTAAAAGCTATTATCTTGAAAACCAGCTTTACGTAAAAGTAGGTAAACCTTCATGGAGATTTAACTTTCAGGCCGGGTATAATCACCAGGCTCTATGGGGAGATGAAAGGCGGGTTTTTGGTAGTAGTTATACCTTATCAGGAGCCCAAACCTATTGGTATGTGCTTACCGGTAAAGTATTTAATGAATCAAAGGTTGGTAATCATTTAGGTTCATTGGATCTTGGTGCTGAGTATAAATTTGATGCATTTACTTTAATGGTATATCGTCAAAACTTTTATGATAAGGGAGCTTTAGGTTCGCTTGCAAATCTTAAAGATGGCTTAAATGGTATTAGTTTAGTTAATAACAGCCCAAACTCCGGTAATTTTCACTGGAAAAAATTCTTATTTGAGTTTTTATATACTGCCAACCAGGCGGGTAAACCGGATTCAAAAAAAACCAGATCAGGTGCAGAAGATTATTACAATAATTATGAATATGTTGAGGGGTGGTCATATAACCAACTTGGGCTGGGTACTCCATTCATAACAACACTGTATGATGCAAGGAGTAATTTAGGTTCATCAGATTATCAGTTCTTTATAAATAACCGGGTACTTGCTTTACATGCAGCAGCACAATTTTATGCTTTTAACTGGCTTTATACGGGTAAATTATCCTACTCCCAAAACCAGGGTACGTATGAAACCGGTACTGAAGTGTTTCGGACTGTGGGCGGAGGCTTAAAAAATCCAGGCAGATATGGCACATTTAAAAAAGTAAATGAACTATCGGCTTATATTGAGGGTATTAGGCCTTTAAAAAATAATTACACCATCGGATACGATATAGGCTATGACCGGGGTGGGTTGTTAAATAACTCGTTTGGCGTTATACTAAAAGTTTCCAAATCATTTTTATAAACCTCAGACTGCATGAAATTAAAGTGATCTTAACCTGGTTAGGGTCACTTATTTGTTTGTAATACAAACTTTATGGCACTCTCTGAGCATTGACTTTTTGATGAAGCGTTTGAGTGAGCATCTTTGATCATGGTTAATCTCAGGATATATCTGTCTTTCTACCTGTTTTTATTTTTATAGGTAAAATTGAATCATTCATGGATATAATTACAGTAAAATTGAGATGTATAATGTATTTTAGCCGTGGTTTTTTAGTCAGCGTATTCTACGATGTGGAAAGTAACCATGTTCTTTAATCATCAATATAAAAGCATTTACCTTGTATTAGCCCCCTTTGAAACACATGAACAAAAATAACTATGCGATCATCATGGCAGGTGGTATTGGCAGCCGATTCTGGCCTATAAGCCGCTCATCGCATCCCAAACAGTTTATAGATATACTTGGAACCGGCAAAACCCTGATTCAAAACACCTATGAACGCTTCCTGAAGGTTTGCCCAAAAGAAAATATTTACGTAGTAACCAATGATAATTATACCAAACTGGTAAAAAATCAACTGCCCGACATGGCCGAAGGTCAGATATTAACCGAGCCGGTGATGCGTAATACCGCACCCTGTGTGGCTTATGGCTGTTTTAAAATAGAAAGCCTGAACCCTGATGCTGTCATCGTGGTGGCTCCCTCAGACCAGCAGATCCTGGATGAGGATGCCTTTGTAAGCGCAATTGAAAAATCCCTGCAAACCGCTGCAGCCAGTAATTGCCTGATCACCCTGGGTATTAAACCCTCCAGGCCCGATACCGGTTATGGTTATATTCAATATGCTGATCATGTGATCAATCATGATTTTCATAAGGTTAAAACCTTTACCGAGAAACCCACGCTGGAGATCGCCAAAACCTTTATCCAGAGTGGCGACTTTTTATGGAACGCGGGGATCTTTGTATGGTCGGCCGGGGCCATAGTGAAGGCATTTAGCCAGCATTTACCCGAGATGCATGAGATTTTTGCTGATGCCCGCCCGGTTTACAATACGGGTGATGAGAAAACCTATATCCATAAAGCCTACCAGCAATGTACCAATATCTCGATAGATTACGGGATCATGGAAAAGGCGGATAATGTGTATGTGCTGCCCTCGGAGTTTGGCTGGAGCGACCTGGGCACCTGGGCCTCTATTTATGAACTGGCCGACAAGGATTATGTGGGCAACGCGGTGATCCCGTCAGAAAAAGTGATCATGTATGATTCCTCAAACTGTATGGTTAATGTGCCGGGCGAAAAACTGGTGATATTACAGGGCCTGCATGATTTTATCGTGGTGGAATCAAACAATACCCTGCTTATTTGCCCGCGCGATCAGGAACAGAATGTAAAACAAGTAGTGGCCGACGTAAAGAGCAAGTTTGGACCTAAGTATATTTAGCCCCCGGCTTTTTGATTAACTTTGCCTGCTCATTTACAGAAACTTGCTTCTGCTAATAACTATGAATAAAAACAGTAAAATATATATAGCCGGACATAACGGTATGGTTGGCTCGGCAATTACACGCAAGCTTCGTGAAAATGGTTTTGAAAATCTGTTACTCAAAAGTTCAAATGAGCTTGATTTGCGTAACCAGCAAGCGGTATCAGAATTTTTTGAAAAAGAAAAACCTGATTATGTTTTTTTGGCCGCTGCAAAGGTAGGGGGGATAGTAGCCAACAACACTTACCGGGCCGATTTTTTGTATGAAAACCTGATTATGGAATGTAATATTATACATTCGGCATATGTTTCAGGTGTAAAAAAGTTAATGTTCCTGGGCAGTTCCTGCATCTACCCTAAACTGGCTCCTCAGCCTTTAAAAGAAGAGTATCTGCTTACAGGGCCTTTAGAGTATACCAACGAACCTTATGCCATAGCCAAAATTGCAGGGATAAAACTTTGCGAAACTTACCGTGACCAGTATGGCTGTAACTTTATCAGCGTAATGCCAACCAATTTATATGGTACAGGCGATAATTATCATCCCACAAATTCACATGTTTTGCCGGCAATGATCCGTAGGTTTCATGAGGCAAAACTTAAGGGCGAAAAAACAGTTACTATTTGGGGCACCGGAAATCCGAAAAGAGAATTTCTTTATGCTGATGACCTGGCCGAAGCCTGCCTGTTTTTAATGGAAAGCTATAATGAAAAAGAGCTGATCAATGTAGGGACAGGTGAAGACTTAAGCATTGCCGAATTGGCAAACCTGGTTAAAAGTGTTGTTGGTTTTGAGGGAACATTGGTTTTTGATACATCAAAACCTGACGGTACTCCCCGTAAACTAATGGATGTAAGTAAATTACATAACCTGGGGTGGCGGCATCACACCACATTAACAAACGGTATTTTATCGGCCTATCGCGATTTTACTGATAAACATACAGCAAATCACGAACGATAATAGTTTATTCATTTTAAATAATACTTACTGGCTTTAATAATATCTGATAGCTTTGTACAAAATAGCTGTTGCCGAGCTGGTATAAAATATTAATAAATATATGACGATTACTCCAACCCCGATTGAAGGGCTTATTATTTTAACACCACGCATTTTTAATGATGATAGAGGCTATTTTTTCGAATCATTTAATGAAGTGTCATTTAATGATGCGGCCGGTTACCAGGTTCAGTTTGTGCAGGATAATCAATCCTTTTCAACAAAAGGAGTATTGCGTGGGCTTCATCTGCAAAAAGGCGAATATGCCCAGGCTAAACTTGTTAGGGTAACACAGGGCGAGGTGTTAGACGTTGCTGTTGATCTGCGTAAAGCATCGGCTACTTATGGTCAATATCAAAGTGTATTGTTGTCAGCCGATAATAATAAGCAGCTTTTTATTCCCCGTGGGTTTGCGCACGGATTTATTGTATTAAGTGATACGGCTATTTTTCAGTATAAGTGTGATAATTACTACAATAAACAAGCCGAAGGCGGCTTGCATTATGCCGATCCTGCTTTAAATATCGACTGGCAATTAAGTGCCGATGAACTAAATGTATCAGATAAAGACAAAGAGTTACCTTTCCTGAAAGATGTAACCGATCTTGGATTTTAAAAACGGAACATCTATAAATTCTAAACATACACCTATCAATATGCAAAACATTGTAGTTTTTGGAGCTTCTGGTCAACTGGGGCAATGCCTTAAAAAAGTTGCGGAGATAAAAGATATTAACTTCATTGTTTTCCCTCCCGAAACAGAAGCAAATATTTTAGATATGGATGCTATATCAAAAGTATTTGAACAATACAAACCAGCTTATGTAATTAACTGCGCTGCCTACACCGCGGTTGATAAAGCCGAGGATGATATTGATATGGCCCGCAAAATAAACAGGACAGGTGCTGCTAATCTGGCTACACAATGTAAAGATCATGGTGCTGTGCTTGTTCATTTATCAACAGATTTTATTTTTAAAGGAGATAAACCTTACCCGCTTATTGAAAGTGATGTTACTGAGCCAATAAGTGTTTACGGTCTTACTAAACTGGAGGGCGAACAGGATGTTATTAGCATATTGCCCCGGCACTACATTTTACGCACAAGTTGGTTATACTCTGAATACGGCAACAATTTTGTAAAAACAATGCTCAAATTAGGTGCCGAACGTGACGAGCTGAAAATTATTGCCGATCAGATTGGCTCGCCAACATATGCTATTGACCTGGCTGCCGCCATACTTGATATTATAACAGCCGGCGGAGAAAACTTTGGCATCTATCATTATAGTAATGAAGGCGTAACTTCGTGGTATGATTTTGCCAAAGGTATATTTGATCTGGCAGGCAGTAAAGTAAAGGCTTACCCTATACGTACCAGTGAGTACCCTACCAGGGCAACACGCCCGGCTTTTTCTGTAATGGATAAAGCAAAAATTAAAAAGACATTTAATATAGAAATACCTTACTGGAGAGATAGCCTTGCCGTTTGTTTGCAAAAACTGAAATAATAAACTTATTAGCCACAGCCATTTGTATACCAGCATACTATGAGATTTGAAAACATCGACTTATTAAAAGGGTTACTGATAATCTTGGTCATATCCGGACATGTTTTACAGGGCTCGCTCTCTGAAAACTTTGCCAGATACATTATTTATAGCTTCCATATGCCTGTTTTTATTGGGATAAGTGGTTTTTTGTTTAATAGTGCAAAAATTGGTTCAGTTTCGTTTAAGGAGTTAATATCAAAATACCTATTCAGGGTTATAATTCCCTGGGCAATTGCAATTATTGCTTATATGGTTATTGTTAACTCGGAACAGCTTAAACATGGCCATAAACTGGGTATGTTTGTCATGTCATTTGTATCTCCGTATTATCATTTATGGTTTATACCGGCATTCCTGAGCTGGGTTTTTATAACCTGGTTATCAGAAAAATTGAAAATAGGTATTAAAGGTTTGTTGGTTTTTAGTGGTGTAGTTTCTTTGGGCTTTTTGATATTGTCATACTACCCGGCTTTTTATAAAAGTCCACCGGCTTTAAACAAGGCTTTAGATTTATTACTGGGCACATTTAAGCCGCAGTTTTATGTATTTTTTGTTTTTGGAATTTATTTAAGAAATCACCCTGTTAAAAATAAGTTAATGCATTTTGTAGTCTTGGCAAGTTTTATAGGTGTTGTGATATTGTTTTTCTACCCGAATAAAATTTTTGGTATTATCCTTTTCTTTCTTTTTAACCTGTCGTTCCTAAACCTCCTCACGGCAAAAGCAAGGGAGAACTTTTTTCCACATGTAAAAAGTATACAATGGTTAGGCGTAAATTCATTAGCTATTTATTTATGGCATGTGGTTCCAATTATACTGGTAACAAAATTGGTTGGTACAAATAACCTGTTGTTGTTTTATGGGGTAACCGTTACGGCAGAGGTTATATTCATTTTAATAATTGCTCAGATAAGCAAAATAAAATCCATCAATAAGTACGTTTTTGGGATGGGGTAGTGGTACTGCATATACTATAGAGTCAATAAAAAAAGCGCTGTGCAATTTGCACAGCGCTTTTTTTATTGACTTATTATACCTGTATATATTAATATGAAAGTATGGTTCCGGCAGCTACCGTTTCGTTAGTAGCTTCATCAACTAGTATCAACGAACCTGTAATGCGGTTTTTTCTGTACTCATCAAAAACAAGGGGTTGGGTGGTACGCAGGCGTACACGTGCCATCTCGTTCATTTTAATATCACCACCATTCTCCAGCTTTTCCATGGTATTTATATCCAATTTATAGATCACCTCTTTAATGATGGCCATCACTTCGCGGGTAGTATTTTTCAGGTGATATTTAGCACCCGGGCGCGGGCCTCTGGTACCCATCCAGCAAAGCATCACATCAAGATCCTGACTTACCTGCGGTTCACTGTCATCTTTAATGATCATATCGCCACGGCTCACATCAATATCATCCTCTAAGGTGATAGAAACAGACATCGGTGCAAAGGCTTCTTCAACCGGGCCCGAAAAGGTATCTATTGATTTAATAGCTGATGTTAAGCCCGAAGGCAAAACGGTTATTTTATCGCCGGGTTTAAATATGCCACCTGCTATACGGCCGGCATATCCCCTGTAGTCGTGGTATTCGGCCGCGTGAGGGCGTATTACAGTTTGTACAGGGAAACGTGCATCAACATGGTTTTCATCGCTGCCTATGTGTATGGTTTCCAGCGTATGTAATAAGCTGGTGCCTTTGTACCAGGGCATATTTACAGAATCATTTACCACGTTATCACCTTCAAGCGCGCTAATGGGAATATAGCGAATATCGGTCACATCAATTTTGCCTGCAAAATCATTATATTGTTCCACTACCTTGTTAAAAGCCTCTTCAGAGTAATCAACCAGGTCCATTTTATTGATACAAACAATAATGTGAGGTATCTTTAAAAGGGAGGCTATATAGGAGTGCCTACAGGTTTGCTCAACCACGCCTTTACGGGCATCAACAAGTACAAGGGCCAGGTTGGCAGTTGAGGCGCCGGTAACCATATTACGGGTATATTGGATATGGCCGGGGGTATCGGCAATAATAAATTTACGTTTTGGCGTAGCAAAGTAACGGTAAGCAACATCAATAGTTATACCCTGTTCCCGTTCTGAGCGTAAACCATCGGTAAGCAAAGAAAGATCAATATGTTGCAACCCTTTTCTTTCGCTTGATTGTTTTACAGCTGCCATCTGATCCTCAAAGATCGATTTAGAGTCGTATAATAATCTTCCGATAAGTGTACTTTTGCCGTCATCTACACTACCGGCTGTTGTAAAACGTAATAGTTCCATAATTTATGTGGTGGTTAGTAGCAAGTATTTAGTATCAAGTATCAAGACAGCTTCACAAAGTGAAATTAATTCCAAAATCTTGATACCTGATACTAACTACTCGATACTCTTTAAAAATAACCTTGTTTTTTTCTGTCTTCCATGGAGGTATCAGAGCGTTTATCATCACTCCTGTTACCACGCTCAGTACTGCGCGTGGCCGATACTTCGGCTACAATTTTTTCCAATGTATCTGCCTCAGATTCAATACCACCGGTAATGGTGATATCGCCCAGGGTACGGAAACGCATCAGTTTGTTTTCAATGGTTTCGCCATCGCGCAGCACCAAAAACTCAGATGCAGGTAACCAGGTACCATCACGGTAAACGGCTTCGCGGTTGTGAGCAAAGTAAAGGGAAGGAATGGCGATATTTTCCTGCAGAATATAGTTCCAGATATCCATCTCGGTCCAGTTACTGATCGGGAACACCCTGAAATGCTCACCCATTCTTTTACGGCCGTTAAAGATATTCCAAAGCTCGGGACGCTGATTTTTAGGGTCCCACTGTCCAAACTCGTCCCTGTGCGAAAAGAAGCGTTCCTTTGAACGTGCTTTTTCTTCGTCACGGCGGGCGCCACCTATGGCAGCGTCAATTTTATGATGTTCAATAGTATCCAGTAATGAAACTATTTGCAGCTCGTTTCGGCTTGCGTTAATACCACTTTCCTCAACAGCGCGACCCTTGTTAATGGCCTCCTGTACCGAGCCTACAATAAGCTGTACACCCAGGTCGGCTACCAGGTTGTCTCTGAATGCCATTGTTTCGGGGAAGTTGTGTCCGGTATCAATATGTATCAGCGGCATTGGTATTTTGGCCGGCCAAAAAGCCTTACGGGCCAGGTGGGTTACAACAATCGAATCCTTACCGCCCGAGAACAGTATAGCAGGACGATCAAATTGGGCCACAACCTCTCTTATAACGTAAATGGCCTCTGATTCTAATTCCTGCAGATGAGTAAGATAATATTTGTGCATGTTCAATAAAAAACCGCTAAATCCACCTAAATAGTAGTATTTAACAATCAAACTGCAATATTAACAATTTATGCTCATTAAATTGTTATCTAATCTATTTTAAACCTGAAAATTAGTCTTCGGTAATTATAAATTTATAAGATGTTCCGTGATTTAAAAAGCAGTGGATATTAATTGGAAATATACCAGTTATATTGTTCTATATTAAACTAAAGGCAGCTAACAGCAATAACAGAACTCTACGGTTAAAATATGATATTATAAAGTTTGCTTATGAGTTATGCGTAAAAAATAATTACTTTTAAAAATCTATATAATACAAGTTAATCTATGAAGGGAATTATTTTAGCAGGCGGATCAGGGACAAGGCTTTATCCGATTACCCGGGCAATAAGTAAACAGCTAATGCCTATTTACGATAAGCCGATGATCTATTATCCATTATCTGTTTTAATGCAAGCAGATATCAAAGAGATACTGATTATCACTACTGCCGAGGATAATGAAGGGTTTAAACGCTTGCTTGGCGATGGTACCGAATTGGGTTGCCATTTTGAATATGCTATACAGGAAAAACCAAACGGACTTGCACAGGCTTTTGTAATTGGCGAAAAATTTATAGGCGATGATAAGGTTGCCTTAATACTGGGCGATAATATATTTTACGGGACTGGCTTCACCGAATTGATTCGCAGCTTTAATGATGTGGATGGTGCAGCTATTTTTGCCTACCATGTGGCCGACCCTGAACGATATGGGGTGGTTGAGTTCGATGATGATTTTAAAGCTTTATCTATTGAAGAAAAACCGGCTAAGCCAAAATCAAAATTTGCTGTACCGGGATTGTATTTTTATGATAATAGCGTAATCCAGATAGCTAAGGACCTTGAGCCTTCGCCGCGCGGTGAGTATGAAATTACCGATGTAAATAAATACTATCTGGAACAAGGAAATTTACACGTTGGAGTGATGGATAAAGGTACCGCCTGGCTGGATACCGGAACTTTTGATTCACTGAGCGATGCTACCGAATATGTGCGTGTAATTGAAAAACGCCAGTCGTACAAAATTGGCTGTATTGAGGAGGTAGCTTACCGTCGTGGTTTTATTAACGACGAACAGTTGAAGTTGCTGGTAGATAAGTATTTAAAAAGCGGCTACGGCAGGTATTTGCAAAGTTTGCTGTCCTGACGCAGTAGATATCAAAATTAGTAAGTCATCCCGAATTTATTTCGGGATCTCACATGCAGGGTAGGGTGTTCATCTTGTATGTGGGATGCTGAAACAAGTTCAGCATGACTGCTTGATTAAAAACTAAACAGCTTGTTTTTCTACCGTGCTTATCATCTGATCAAGCAAGTCCGGTTCGTTAGCCTGGAACCAATGGAATGAGCTATCTTTTCTGAACCAGGTGAGCTGCCGTTTGGCAAATCGCCTCGTGTTTTGTTTTATCATTTCAATGGCTTTATCAAGACTGGTTTTGCCGTCAAAATAATCGAACAGTTCGGTATAGCCAACCGTGTTTAGTGCGTTAAGGTGGCGGTAGGGGAGCAGCGCGCTTACTTCGGCAAGCAGGCCTTGTTGTACCATGATATTAACCCGCTCATTAATACGGTTATATAGTACTTCGCGCGGCAGGTTTAGGGCCAGTTTAATGATATTAAATGACCGCTTGTTTACTGTGGCCTGCCGGTACGATGAAATGGGTTTGCCCGAACTTTCGAAAACCTCCAAAGCCCTGATGATGCGCTGTGGATTGCCCAGGTCAACCTCTTCATAATAAACAGGATCGGCAAGTTTTAGCTTTTGCTGCAAACTTTCAATGCCTTTTTCTTCCAGTTCCTTGTTTAGCTTTTCCCTTATGGATGGGTCGGCAGTTGGCAGATCGTCAAAACCTTCGCAAATGGCTTTAATATACAAACCTGAGCCACCTGCCAAAATTACATGATCATGTGTTTTAAAAAGTTCATCCAGCAATGCAAGACCCTGTTTTTCAAAATCGCCTACAGAAAAAGGTTGGGCTATGGAATGCGAATCAATAAAATAATGCTTTACCTCGGCTAACTCCGCCGCGTTTGGTTTGGCCGTACCAATAGCCATCTCCCTGAAAAACTGTCTTGAATCGGCCGAGACAACTACGGTGTTAAAATGCTTTGCTAATTCAATTGCCACTGCCGTTTTACCCACGGCCGTAGGGCCTGCAACTACTATGAGGGTTTTGTGGGTGAGTTGGGGCATGATTAGCAGTTGGTAATAGTAAAAAACGCGTCATTGCGAGGAACGAAGCAATTAGCCCCACCCAACCCTCCCCGGAAGGGAGGGCTTAAAACTAAAAGTCTCCCCTACTGGGGGAGATTTAGAGGGGGCTTCCTCGCAATGACGGGGGTATAGTGAATATATATTGCTAACTTAAATTAATAATCGTCACCACGATGTGGTTTGTCATCATCCTCAAAACCTTCGTCGTCGGCAAATTCGTTTCCAAACTCATCGTCTTCTTCTTCTCCCTCCTCCGCATGTTTTTCTTCCGGCAATTCATCTACCCCTGTATCTGTTACTTCAGAAAAATCTTCAGTGTCTTCCGGGTTAAAGGCCATTTCGTTCAAGAAGTCGAAATCCTCGTTTGTTGGAGGGATTACGGTAGGGTTAAATACGTTACCAAATTGTTTAGGCGCTTCGCCAACTGATTTTATAACAGCAGGATAAACAGTGCCCGGTGTTTCGTCTAAAATGATCTTCATCAGTTCAACGTGAAAATCAAACGGGCGGTCAAAATTGAATGTATAGTAAAATTTTTGATGCGGGTCATCTATAAAACTCAGCAGCTTTACCTTGTTCATTAAAGATACACCACGGTCAATCCTTTTTTGATTTGGTAAATAAGTAATTTCTTCGCCTTTTGTCCATTGATCATTGCTGATATAAAAAGAGGAGGAAAACTCGGGATTATAACCGGTTGACTGGTGTATTGCGCGGTGAAGATCCTCGAAGGTTTGATTTGATTTTACATCAATCTCTCTCATCACGTCATCATAATCTTCGAAAGTAACCCTAAACCTGTATAGTGCCATTGTTTTAGTAAATTTTGGGGACAAAAATAATCTTTTAATTCAAATTTGTGTCTGCCACAACTTTTAAGCCAATTTCCAAACCTTTGGCAATTGTAAAGTTAATGGCAGCTTCGCGTGTGTTCGGAATTTCGCCTTCCAATATGGCTTCGCGTATCTGATTTTTGATAATTCCCACTTCCCGGCCTTCTTTTAAGCCAAAAAGCTGCATAATATCAATGCCGGTGACTGGTGGTTGCCAATTTCTGATGTTATCGCGCTCTTCAACATCCTTTAATTTTTGTTGAACAAGCTCAAAATTGTTACGATATTTTTTAACCTTATATTCGTTTTTTGTTGTTATGTCTGCTTTACACAACAACATTAAGCCTTCAATGTCATCTCCCGCCTCAAAAAGTAACCTGCGCACTGCCGAATCAGTAACAATGGATTGCGATAGTACAATAGGGCGTAAATGCAGCTGTACCAGTTTTTGTACCTGCTTCATTTTTTCGTTAAGCGGCAGTTTTAACTGAGCAAATATTTTAGGTACCATGCGTGCGCCGCGGTCTTCATGGCCATGAAATGTCCAGCCGTGGCCAGGTTCAAAGCGTTTAGTGGCGGGTTTGGCAATATCATGCAAAATGGCAGCCCAGCGCAGCCAAAGGTCGCCGGTGGTTTCGCAAATATTGTCTAACACCTGCAAGGTATGATAAAAATTATCCTTATGGCCCTTTCCATCAATATAATCAACCCCGTACAGGTTGCTCATTTGCGGAAATATTTTATGCAGCAAGCCGGTATCAAACAAGTAATTAAAGCCTATAGATGGTACGGGCGACAGGATGATCTTATTCAGTTCATCGGTTATACGTTCCTGCGATATGATGCTGATACGGTCGGCATTGTTTTTAATGGCATCCACAGCAATATCATCTATCCTGAAATTAAGCTGTGATGCAAACCTGATGGCCCGCATCATGCGCAGGGGGTCGTCAGAAAAAGTTTCGGCTGGATTAAGGGGTGTTCTGATCAGTTTTTTCTCCAGGTCGGCTATGCCATTAAACGGATCAAGCAGTTCGCCAAAGGTATCAGGATGCAGGGAGATAGCCAGCGCGTTGATGGTAAAATCACGTCGTTTCTGATCATCTTCCAATGTTCCGTTCTCCACAATGGGTTTGCGGGAATCCAGGCGGTACGATTCTTTCCTGGCACCTACAAATTCGATCTCCAGATCCTGGTATTTGAGCGATGCCGTACCAAAGTTTTTATATACGGCAACTTTTACTTTGAGTTTAGCCGCAACAGCTTCGGCAAATGCAATACCATTACCTATAATTACTATGTCGATATCCTTGGATGGACGATTTAAAAAAATGTCGCGCACAAAGCCGCCAATAGCATATACCTGTAGCTCATGTTGAGCTGCGAGTTTTGATATTATAGAAAATACTGGATGCTGCAGGTGGGCTTTCATGGGTTTTAATAAAATGCTAAGCTCTAAAACCTAAATTCTAAAACAAAGTTCAAAGGTAATGGTAAATTTTAAATTGTCTGAACCATGATTCGTAGGATTAAGGGATTACCTGGATTTTTATTTTATCCTTTATCTTTTGTCCTTCGTCTGATCTATCTTCTTATAAATTCAAACCGGCCATCAGGTGCCAGTTTCATAATGGTAGAAGGGTTTTTAATCTCTTTGCTATGCTGGTCAATATCAACTACATAATCAACCCCATCAATAATCTCCTGGTCTATTTGCGAAAAGTATTGCGGCGAAGGTTTACCACTAATATTGGCTGATGTTGATACCAGGGGCTTGCGCAACCTTTGTATCAGCTGCTGGCAAAACTGGTTACTGGTTACCCGTATAGCAATACTGCCATCGGCAGCTATTAATGCCGGCGAAATATTTTTGGCGCCCGGCATTACCAGGGTTAAAGGGTTTTCGGCATATTCAATGAGGTCATATGCCAGGGGATTAACCTCGCTTACATAGCTTTCCAGCTTGTTTTCGGTATCCAGCAAAATGATCATGCTTTTGGCTTCATCACGTTGTTTTAGCTGGTATATCTTTTGTACGGCTTCGGTGTTGGTGGCATCACAGCCAATACCCCAAATGGTATCGGTAGGATACAGGATGATCCCGCCTTCCTGTAATATTTTAAAAGCTTTGGCAACTTCGTCTCTAAGCATGGTTTAAATATAAGCTTAACGCGTTTATAATTTGCAATTCATCCAGCAGTTCCATACACTTGGGTACGCCGTAAAGTTTGCAGGTATTGCGCACACAAGGCTCGCAGGTTAGTTTACCATAACGCAGTACAGTTAAATTTTGTTTGTTATAAGGTGCCGTATTATGCTCATTACCTGCACCAAATAATGCTATAACAGGGGTGCCTACACTATTGGCCAAATGGGCCGGTCCCGAGTCGGTTGTTAGCATGGCGGTGCTTTGAGCCATCAGATTGCATAAGCCGGGCAGATCTGTTTTGCCTGCATAGTTCTCTAACCGGTCGGAATTTTCAGATCCGATGATCAATTGGCTTACAAATACCGCCTCTTTTGACGAACCAATAAGGCAAAATGTGGTATTTGTAAAAGTGGAGGTTAAGGTATTAAGCAAGGCCCGTCCTTTATCTAAAGGCATCCTGCGCGATGAAGCTTCGGAATTAAAATTGATCAATACCTGGTTTGTTTGCTTTGGGCTGGTTGTTACTGCATTTAACTTTACCGGTTCATGGGGCAGGGTTTTACCGGTAAACTGCTCCAATAAGGAGACATATTCATCAACCCGATGCACATTTGCCGGCTTTTTATACGAGTTGGTGAGCAAAAAAGAGCCACCCTCTTTACCAAAGCCTACCCGTTTTTTTGCTGATGTAGCCCATCCCATTACAAATGACGAAAGTGATTGTGGCAAGTTAAAAAACAGATCATATCGCTCGGTTCGTAATTTTTTACCGAAACGGTAAACACCGCTTAGTCCGCTAAATTCCTGTTTCGAAAATGGGTGGATCTGTGTTAAGCCCGGTATGAGCGGGACTATATTGCTCAGCTCTTTTTTGATGATCGCATCAATTTGAGCATCAGGATAAAGCTGCTTTACTGTCGCGACGAAAGCTGTACTCATTACTACATCGCCAAGCCAGTTAGGCAGCCTTATCAGTATCTTCATTTTAGTTTTGAGTTATGAGTGGTGAGTTATAAATAGTAAATTTTGTAATAAATACACATTACTCATCACTCCAAAACTTATTAAACGGCTACATTGTTTTCGCGCAGGGCGTCGTTCAATGATGTTTTTTTATCGGTTGATTCTTTACGGGTACCAATGATCAGGGCGCATGGTACCTGGTAATCGCCGGCAGGGAATTTTTTGGTATATGAACCAGGAATAACTACTGAACGTGCCGGTACACGGCCTTTGTACTCAACCGGGGTTGATCCTGTTACGTCAATGATCTTGGTTGACGCGGTTAAAACCACGTTTGCGCCCAATACAGCTTCGTGTTCCACATGCACTCCTTCCACCACAATTGCGCGTGAACCTATAAAACAGTTGTCTTCAATAATAACAGGAGCAGCCTGTAAAGGTTCCAGCACACCGCCAATACCAACACCACCGCTTAAATGTACATGCTTACCTATTTGCGCGCATGAGCCAACGGTTGCCCAGGTATCAACCATAGTACCTTCATCAACATAAGCGCCAATGTTTACGTATGATGGCATCATAATAACACCTTTTGCAAGATGAGCACCATAACGGGCAATACCATGAGGTACTACACGTACGCCGGCTGCTTTATAGTCGGTTTTCAGTTTCATTTTATCATGAAACACAAAAGGGCCAACTTTAATTTCGCTCATTTCGCGGGTAGGGAAATATAGCACTACCGCTTTTTTAATCCACTCATTTACGTGCCAGCGTGAACCAATAGGCTCAGCTACTCGGATCTCGCCTTTATCCAATCGCTCAATAACGGTTTCAATGGCGGTAGTATACTCATTATAGTTTAGCAGATTCCTGTCATCCCAGGCATCTTCAATCAGTTTTTTAAGATCTTGCATCGGTAAAATTAAACTTTTGGCAAATTAAAGGAATTTTAGGGAGATTTGTTTTGAATTAGCTTAATGCATGTTAATTCTTTGTTTTAATGATCTCCATGTATCAATTTAAATGGTGAAGAGTATATCCGGCTTCAAAGATCATTTTCTTTAATTTCCTTCGGGCCCTGAATAAGCAGATTTTTGAAGAACCTATACTTATGGCTAATCTATTTGAAATATCTTTATGAGAGAGACCATCCAGCGCGTATAGATAAAAAACAGTCTTTTCTGTTGCTGGTAATTTTTCTATGATATTGATAAGTTCCTGGTATAGTAAATTCCGATCCGGTAGCTCATGATGAACAATATTTTCTGCGGTATCTATATCTTGCATCATGGCCATTTTTAAATTACTTCTCCGATAACTCAATGAAGTATTGATCATGATCCTGCCAATCCAGCCTTTAAATGAGCGATCTGGCTGATAGCGGTGCAGATTGCTGAATACTTTCATAAAACCGCAGTTCATTACTTCGGCAGCCTCGTAATTGTTGTTGGTATATCTTCTGCATATCCTCATGGCAAAACGGTAAAAGGTATCATAAAGTAATTGTTGGCACTGTTTTTTTTCTGCCAGGCATCCTGATATCAGTTGCTCTGGATCTACTAATTCCATACTGTGTTATTTTATTTTTCTGACCCCAGATAGCCCCGATATGTATATCAGGAACAAAAAAGCTTGATTTAAAGGATCTGTTTTTCATCATGGCTACTAAGATCAGAACGGGGGCAAAGTTCAAGCAAGCGGATATTATCGTCAATCACCTAAAGTGGGGATATAAGCATCAGCTATTTTTTAATAACATTAAGGACTTGTGTTGTTCACCAATTTCTTATGATGACGGGGAGTATACAGGTGGAAAATAAAGAATGGAAGTTTATACCTCTGATTGACTGTTATTTCGTGGAGTAAATGAAAAAATTCTTTATTCCAAAACATAAAATTCAAAGCCGTTTAGTGTTAAGGATTTCATAATTTTGGAATTGATTTTTTACTCATGCCCGAAAAAGAAAAACTTAGAATAGATAAATACCTGTGGGCCATCAGGCTTTTTAAAACCCGCACCCTGGCATCTGATGCCTGCAAGGCCGGGCGCGTAAAACTGGATACTAAAAATATCAAGGCATCGTACGAAGTGAAAATTGGCGATACATACCAGGTATCAAAGGGGCCGGATAAAAAAGTGATCCGCGTTACCGGTCTGCTCGAAAACAGGGTAGATGCAAAAAAAGCAGTTGATTATTACCTGGATATTACCCCGGTTGAACAAACACAGGCCTTTAAATCTATGTTTCATGCTCCCATACTTAAACGCGACCGTGGTACAGGCCGGCCAACCAAGCTTGACCGCCGGGAAATTGATGATTTGAAGGATAACTTTTTTGAGGATAAAGAGGAAGAAAAGGAATAGGTAAATTTGAAGATTCTTCGATTTGAAAATGCACGTTAGTTATTTTCAAATCCTCAAATTAACCCATTTTCAATTGCATTAATAATCAGTTTTATTCTCTGTTGTTTCCCAAAGTTTAAAGGCAGACAAGGCCTCATCACGCAGTAATTGTACAAAGGATAGTTTGCGGTTCGCCATCGGGCTTCCCAGCTCATTGTAAATAAAATGATCATCGAAACCGATGGCCGCGGCGTCGGCTTTGGTATTGGCATAATACACCTTATCTATACGAGCCCAGTAAATGGCTCCCATGCACATGGGGCAGGGTTCGCAACTGGTATAAATTTCGCAGCCTGTCAAATCATAAGTTCCCAACTCCTGGCAGGCCAGGCGTATTACCGAAACCTCGGCATGTGCGGTTGGATCATTTGTGGGCACAACACGGTTAGCACTGCGGGCCAGGATCATGCCATCCTTAACTATAACAGCACCAAATGGCCCTCCCATACCTTGCTTTACATTATACTCGGATAGCTCAATAGCTATCCGCATAAATTTTTCATGTGCTGTATTTTCCATATTCTCCTAAATTAAAAAACCCCAACGATAGTTGAGGTTTTTATAAGTTAATATTTTGTGATTTTTTTATTTAAGATCACTTAGATTTTATCTGCACATCTGCACATCAAAAATCTGCACATCTGAAATATTATTTTTTATCCTTAGCGTAAGCGTCATTTAGCCTTTTAACAACATCAGCAGTAACATCTAATGTTGCATCGCCATATAATACAGTTGGGTTGGCTTTTGAAAAAGTTAACACCAGTTTATAGCCTTTTTCTTTAGCATAGGTCTTTGTAAAATCGGCAATTTTATCATAAAGCTTGGTGTTTTCAGTAGCCTGTGATTGTTGAAACTCGGCAGTAGCATTTTGCTGATAGCCTTGTAATTCCTGTTGTTTACGTTGTAAACGTTGCTCAGTAGCCTGGCGCTGATCGGCTGCCAGGGTAGCCGCATTTTTTTGGTAATCGGCAACTTCACGCTGAAAAGCCTGTCCTTTAGCCTGAAGATCGCTTTGAGACGATTTGCCTTTATCTTCCAAACGCTTGTTCATATCCTTTGCATAATCATACTTGCTTAACAAAGAGTCTGAATTGATATAAACGATAGTTTCTTTGCTATCGCCAGTTGCAGCGGCGGCGGCCGGTTTGTCGGCAGTTTTATTTTGATTGCAGGCGGCTATGCTTCCGGCAATTAATATCCCTAATGTGAATTTTGTTAAAATTGAAGCCGTAGTTTTCATTTAATAATTGATTTTTTCGTGTTTATGTTAGCTGGTGCAATTAAAAATTACGCCGTTTTTTATTCTTTATTTTAATTTCTGTGTGCAATTATAACGTTTTGTTAAGGTTGCACAAGCAGCTTTATCTTTTTAAAGTAAAAATTTTGACAAAGATAACCTTTCATGGCAAGTATCCTAATCAGATGTGATAGATGTGCAGATTTCAAATGTGCAGATATGCAGATGAGAACTCTATCAATTCATAAATTATAAAATTTCGGATCACGCAAACTCATCTGCACATTTGAAATCTGCACATTTGCACATCAATCATTATTTGCACATTTGTGTTCATTTTTATCAACAACTAATCGTTAATTCGGAGTTAATTTCGTATTTTTGAAGGTTGTTGTATTAAATAAATATGAGCGAAGAAAATCAGGACAAATCCAATTATTCAGCAGATAATATACAGGTATTAGAAGGTTTAGAGGCGGTACGTAAACGCCCATCCATGTACATTGGTGATACAGGCGTTAAAGGCTTACACCACCTGGTATATGAGGTAGTTGATAACTCTATTGACGAGGCGCTTGCCGGCCACTGCGATACTATAAAAGTCACCATATTAAAAAATAACGGAATTAGGGTTGAAGATAACGGCCGCGGTATCCCCACAGGGATAACCACCAAAGAACAGCGGTCGGCATTGGAGATAGTAATGACGGTATTGCACGCCGGTGGTAAGTTTGATAAAGATACTTACAAGGTATCGGGCGGTTTGCACGGTGTGGGTGTAAGTTGCGTTAACGCGCTTTCGACCCACTTGCAGGCTTTGGTTTACCGTGAAGACAAAATATGGACACAGGAATACGAAAAAGGTAAGCCTCAGTATGATGTTAAAACCATTGGTGATACCGAAAAACGTGGTACTACCATCATTTTTCAACCCGATCCGGAGATATTTACCCTTACTACCGAATATAAGTATGATACGCTTGCCGGTCGTTTACGTGAGCTTTCATTTTTAAATAAAGGTATCCGCCTTAGTTTAACTGATGAGCGCATTCCTAACGAGGATGGTACTTTCATATCAGAGGAGTTTTATTCAGAAGGTGGTTTACGTGAGTTTGTTAAGTTTTTAGATGGCACACGTTCAACCATCATCCCTAATCCTATTTACCTTGATGGTATTAAAAATGGTATTCCGGTTGAGCTTGCCTTTCAGTACAATGATACTTACTCCGAGAATGTTTTCTCGTATGTAAATAACATTAATACTATTGAAGGTGGTACTCACGTAGCAGGTTTCCGCAGGGGCTTAACCCGTACCTTAAAGGCATACGCCGATAAATCGGGCTTGTTGAAAAACATGAAGATCGAGATTACCGGTGATGACTTCCGTGAGGGCTTAACCGCTGTAATTTCGGTAAAAGTTCAGGAACCTCAGTTTGAAGGCCAAACCAAAACCAAATTAGGTAATAATGAGGTTATGGGTGCTGTTGATATAGCAGTTGGCGAAATTTTGGGTAACTACCTGGAAGAAAATCCTAAAGAGGCCAGACTGATTGTTAATAAAGTAATACTTGCCGCTACTGCCCGTGCCGCTGCCCGCAAGGCCCGCGAACTGGTTCAGCGCAAGAGCGTAATGACAGGATCTGGCTTGCCGGGCAAGCTGTCTGATTGTGCCAATAACGATCCGTCACTTTGCGAGCTATACCTTGTAGAGGGTGACTCGGCGGGTGGTACCGCCAAACAGGGCCGCGACCGCGAATACCAGGCTATTTTACCTTTAAGAGGTAAAATCCTGAACGTGGAAAAGGCCATGGAGCACAAGATATACGAAAACGAAGAGATCAAGAATATGTTTACCGGTCTTGGCGTAAGCCGCGGTACACCTGAAGATGATAAGGCGCTTAACATAACCAAACTGCGTTACCACAAGATCATTATCATGACAGATGCCGACGTGGATGGTTCACACATTACAACGCTGATCCTTACCTTCTTTTTCCGTTATATGAAAGAGCTGGTTGAAGCAGGTTATGTTTACATTGCATCACCGCCGTTGTACCAGGTTAAAAAAGGTAAAGAATCTGAATATTGCTGGAACGATGTACAGCGCGATGCCGCTATACAACGCTTAAAAGGCGGCGGTAAGGAAGATAGCGTTCACGTACAACGTTATAAAGGTTTGGGTGAGATGAATGATATCCAACTTTGGGATACCACCATGAACCCGGCAACACGTACTTTAAAACGTGCTACCATTGAAAACGCTGCCGAGTGCGACCATACCTTTAGTATGTTAATGGGCGATGAAGTTGCCCCACGCCGCGAGTTTATTGAGCGTAATGCTAAATATGCTAAGATAGATACATAGGAAGCCCCCCTGCCCCTAAAGGGGGAGTAAATATTTAAGCCCTGCTTTAGTTAAAGCGGGGCTTTTTTTACGCTTTTAAATTTATATACATAATTTTGTTATGTATATAAATAATATTACATTTGATATATGAGTACCAACCCATTGCTGAAAGGCACGCTGCAAACTATTATTTTAAAATTGTTGGAAGATAATGCAGAGATGTATGGATATGAAATTACGCAAAAGGTAAAAGAGGTTACTGCTGGCGAGATCATGCTTACCGAGGGAGCGTTATACCCGGCATTGCATAAACTGGAAGCCGATGGTTTTTTAGAAACATTTACCCAGGTAGTTGATAACCGCGTTCGTAAATACTATCGCCTTACGGAAGAAGGCGGCAAGGAAGCCACCGCGAAACTGAGCGAGGCACAATTGTTTATTGATCAGCTACAAATGTTGTTAAACCTTAAACCGGCTGTAAAATGAAACTATCGGCAGAAGAGTTAAAATGGATTGATGAGCGTATGAAAACATACCAGATCAAACACGGGGAGATCTACCATGAAATTCTTGACCACATCATATCTGCTATGGAACAAAAGCGCGAAGTGGGCGACAATAGGAATATGGAAACCCTGTTTCAACAAGTGGTTGACGGGCATTTTGGAGGGGATGAGGGTGTACAAGATCTTGCGATTAAGCAGGATGACATTTACAAACAAAGTATACTAAAACGATGGCTGCAAAGTTTTAAACATTACCTCACCTGGCCCATGCTGGGCTTTACAATGGCGGTCCTGTTTTTAAGCCTTAAGCTGCCCGACGTTATGCAGGTAAAATTATTTTTATTGATTGTGTGTATGTTATTGTGCTGTTCGCCGGGTATGTATGCGTATTTTTCGTTAAAAGGAAGAGTATTGAAAAGCGTTGAAGGTAAACAATCATTTTTAAAAGCCCATTTAATTGCAATGGTATGCACACCGTCTGGTTTGTTTGGTGTACTAACCCTTAATTCTCCGTGGAGTTTTATTGACTATTTATCACCAAAAATATTTGTGGCGACCATGATGCTATTTGCATTGGTGAACCTTGCCACCATACACTTTTGCAGGCAGTTTACAGCGTTAAACCCAGCAACCAAATAACCTGAAACCAGAAACAGTTTTTTAATTAGAGAATTTTAAGCCCTGCTTTATTTATAGCGTGGCTTTTTCAATTTCATCACCTGCTTGCCATAATCAATTACCGCTTTATATTTCATCAATATGTCACCGCCCAAAACACCTAATACCTGCGGGTGGCCCATTTGGTTATAGGCTATGTTGATGGTCGACAGATCTAAAACGGCTACTTCAAAATCGGCTATGGGCAGGCTGCCAATAAACATACCGCTTATAATTGCCGTGAACGATTCCATGCTGTTGGTACCTAAACCAGTTGAGAGCCTGTCGCTGGCTAATATGTTGGTAGTTTCATTGGCCTCGAAAAGGGCGGTGCGGTCAAACGCTGTTTTTGATGCGCCGGTATCCAACACCATGATAAAAGCTTTTCCGAACAGGGTAATTTCAAGCAGAGGGTGAAAGCCGTCGTCATGCAGGTCAATGATCTGGAGCGGAATAGATATAGTCATCTGATAATGATAGTAATTTTATTCAATAATCCGGGAAATCGACAGCTCAATAATTAAAACAAATACTTACTTATGGTTTAGTTTGGTTAAAAATGTAAAGTTTTATACAAAAAGTGTAAAGTATATTGAACATGCCCGCACATATATATATCTATATATTTATTTTATAGATGTTTAAATCATAAGCTTCTGTATTGACGTTCAAATTAACTTATAAATCTGTTTACCTGTTAAACAAATATGGAAAGAGAAGTTATTAAAGACATAGTGGCCTGGGATATTGTAAACTGGTCAAGCGCTATTAAGTACTGGGAAGATAATGCTCAGGTTACAAATAAAAATTATGAATGCCTGGAGTTAGGGTCAAGTAAAGGAGGAATGTCTCTGTGGCTTGCGTTAAATGGTAACAATGTGTTATGTACAGATCTTAACGGACCTGAAGCTGATGCCCATCGTATACATGAAAAATATAGATGTACCCCCAGAATTACCTATGCCGCTATGGACGCTACCAATATTCCGTATGAAAACCATTTTGATGTGGTTATATTTAAGTCGATAGTAGGGGGCATTAGTAGCGGTAACCAACAGAACAAAGCAAAAACGCTGAATGAAATCCATAAAGCGCTTAAGCCAGGAGGGAAGTTGCTGTTCGCAGAAAATTTGGAAGCTACTTTTTTACACAAGATATTGAGGAGAAATTTTGGAACAAAAGGCTGGAATTATTTAACGTTCGACGAGATAAATGATGTGTTTTCATCTTATAATAAAGTGCATTACAAAACCACTGGTTTTTTTGGGTGCATGGGCAGGAACGAATGGCAGCGTAATTTTTTAGGAAACATAGATAACATGCTTAGCTGGGCCATCCCCAACAAAAGCAAGTACATAGTAATAGGCGTAGCCGAAAAATAATTATTGAATTATTGCCTGCAAGTCAGTATTTCAATCTTAACCTCAATAATTCGCCAATTCAATAATTCAAAATTAAAACGGATAACCGATAGCCAGGTTAAACACAGCATACCGCGAATTAAAACCCCAGCGTTGCCCTTCAGGTAAGTATGGTGTACGGAGCGGATAACCCATATCGGTGCGTAACACCAATACAGATAAGTCAAAGCGCAAACCAAAGCCGGCGTCAACAGCCAGGTTATTCACAAAGTTTTTATTAAAAGCAGACCCTGGTCTGCTGCCGGTATGCAACAGCCAAATATTACCAGCATCTACAAATAAAGCACCACGCACTATACTGAACAGTTTTGGCCGGTATTCCACATTCGCTTCAATTTTTATATCACCTGACTCATCCGGAAGAAAATCGCCTGATTGGATAAGCGCTCTCGGATCATAGGACCCGGGACCTAATGAGCGCGCCTGGAAACCGCGTAAACTGTTTGGTCCGCCTATGAAAAACTGCTGGCTGTAGGGTAACTGGGTAGAGTTACCATAAGGGAGGCCAACACCTACAATCAGCCTGCTGGCAAAAGTGCTGTTGGGCCCGGTTTTATGAAAATACCTGATCTCGTTTTCCAGTTTCACATACTGGTTAAATATAGCTCCAAAAAGCTTACGTACTTTACCTCCTGTGGTATCGGCACCGGTAATTAAACCATAAATGTTATTTGATAAACTTACTTTACCATTATAATATATGCTATTGGTACGGTAATCTTCGGTAGTATTGGTAAAAGTATAACCGTAGCTCGGGCCTAAAGTGAATTGCTTATCAATAACATGCTGCAATGCAGGATTTCGCGGTGTGCCGGGAGGCTTGTTTTTATTGCTGATGCTATCCAGATAAAGCTGCGATACACTTTGCGGATTAACAAAGGTTACATTCAATATATTAAGCTCATGTGTGCGGTGCACATTCTCCTTCCACTGGTAGCCAAACGACGCATTAAATGAATTTAGCGTATATAGTTTCTGACGGTTAACCAGCGTATATCCTAATGTCAGGTTAGTATGCGGTATATAGGCATTATCGGCTTTGGGATAAATAGGGCTGATAAATCGTGGCCACGAAAGCGTTGTGGTTATACCAGCCTGGTATACGTTAAAGCCATTGTTATCACCGCCCACTTGAACGTCGGTACTACCAAATAAGGTCACCTTTAAAGCCTCGCCGCCTTTAAATGCGTTGCGGTTAAGCCAGTTAATGTTTATCTGCGAGCCCGTATAATTTGCCGATGTGGTACGGCCCAGTATTTCCAGCTGTAATGATTTCTTTTTGTAAGGCGTTAAAAAGTAAAACACATTTAGTTTTGATGAATCGGTTGATACATCCTCAAACCTGTTCTTCACAAATTTGTAAGGCCCCAGGTTAACAAAGCGGTTTAAAGAGTTGTTATGTTCTGTGCGGTTATATACCCCGCCTGGTCGCATTAAAACCGTGTTGGCAAAAATATAGCTGTTTACGGTCTTTCTTTTTTCTATGATGTTATACCAACGGTATTTCTGTGCCTTATCCAGATTAAGGGAAGTATCGCGCAGGGAGTAGCTGGGGTACACATAAATATTATCAATGGTATAAATAGTTTTAGCCTTGTCGGCGGTGCTTCTTTTAACAGCTACAAAAATATCAACCTGGTGACCGGCTATGCTGCTGTCAACCCGCATGATCAGGTTTTCGGGAGCAAAATAATAATAACCCTCTTCCTTTAAGCGTGCATCAATCCGCAGGCGCTCGTTTTTAATTACGTCCAGATTGTAATTATCTCCGGGTTTTAAGAAGGTTTTGGCAGCAGTCCCGGCAACAGCGGTATCAATGTTTTCTTTCCCTTGCGGAAACATCACCTTTCGTATTTTATACCCTGGTCCGGTTACGGCTGTATACACAGCCTTGGCTGTTTTTTTCTTACCTACTGTATCGCCCGTAACCTGTGCCTGGAAGTAACTTTTGTTTTGCAGCCTGTTTTGCAGTATACCACTGTTTTTTTCCAGATCCACAGAACTTACCAAAACAGGAGGCTCACCAAACTTGGTATTGAGCCAGTGTGCAAGGCCTTTTGTTTTTTTAGTACGTGTTTTATTATATATCCATAGTTTTACCCTTAAACCCAGTATGGAACCGTTGGGTTTAGGCCGCAGCAAAAGCTGCAGCTCATCGCTTAATGCGCTGGCATCACTCTTTTTGATATCCTTATCCTGAATTTTCACCTCGCCGCCGGTATACAGTTTCTGGCCGGGAGCCAGATACTTGGTAGCACTGCAGGCACTCAGTAAAAAAACAGATAGTATTACTATATATCTTAAGTGTTTGCTCATAAACTTAGTTTGTAGTAGGCGTTTGTTTTTTTTGCTCTGGCTCTTTTTGTTCTTCTGCTTTCACTGCATCATTTTGCGCTTTTGCTGCAGCATCATCCGCCGCTTTTTTCTTTTCTTTTTCCTGCTGCTGGTAACGACGGCGTAATGCCCGTTCTTCCTGTGTGCGCTTCCGGAATATTTCTTTAAAACGATTATAATCAACCGTTAGGGTAAATCCTAAACCGGTTTCAACGATCTGCCCCTGTATCACAATAAATTCATCGCGGCGATAGGCGCGCAGGGCATAGCGGCCATCTTTGCTTAGTTTATAGTTTACAGATACATCACCCGCAATATTGGCTGCTTTTTGCCCTGCCTGGTTGCCTTCCAGGTTAAAGTTATTGCCGACGCTCACGGTAAGTCTGTCGTTCAGGAAACGTTTGGATAAGCCCACATTCAGGTCCGTTCGGTTGGTTGCCGTGCCCGATGAGTAATCCTCGCCTGATGTAAGCCCAAAGTTCAGATCCACTCCGGCAATCAGGTTACCTGCCAGCCTGTTCAACTGGTCTGATAGCAGGCTGCTTACGCTGTTCCGTACCAATCCTTCGGCTGTGGTGCCTGCGCCCAGGCTTTGTAAGGGATTATCGCCAATAAAATGGCCAAGTACCAATACCCCAAGTACCTGTTTATTCATTTCATTAGGGTCCTGCCTAACCTGGGCCAGGCGGGTATTAACAGTATTGGTTACCTCGCTTGATACCGAGTAATTGCTATCAGGCAATACGATATCAAAGCTGATGTCGGGTGTAAGCAGCTGGTTTTTAAGGTTCAGGTTTACATTAAAGGGCAGCTTTTGCTTGTATTGAACCTGGTTTTCGCCTGTTAACTGATTTTCAACCAGGTCAATAGGTGGTACGTTGGCCACATAAATGGCGGTAAGGTCAATATTGGCGCTGGTAGGGTCGCCGGTCCAAACTATGGTACTGCCTTTTTTAAAGTTAAATTTACGTTTTACAGTAGCGTACGACAGATCATACGAGCCCGAATTTACCTCATAAGTCCCGGTTAGGTTAATTTTACCGCTTGGATCAATAGCGGCATTTAAACTTGCTTCACCTTTCAGGTGTACTATGTCGCCATTGGCTTCGTCAATCACAATGGTAAAGGCCGCGTTTTTATCTACATTAATAGTTGCCGATACATCCATCCCCGTAACCTCTGATTTTTTCAGAGAATCAAGCCGTCTGGCCAAAAGGATCGAATCTAATTTAGGCGCATCCTTGTTTATAAACACAACCACACCCTTACGATCCTCAACACTTGGGTCGGTAGTGGGCAGCACTATTGTCAGGTCGGTTTTTTCATTTACCGTCAAATTGGCATCCACTACGGGTTTGGTCATATTGCCACGTATTTTAACGCGGGTATCCATAAACAACTTGCCATAGTACAGTTTATTATCTGCCTGAGTTGAGTTGATCACCCTGAAATTCCTGGCGTTGATATCCAGGCCAAACGCAAAATCAGTATAAGTTTTGGTATAAACACTACCGCTCACAACTGCCTTGCTTCCGGTAGAATCAACCAGGGTAAAATCATTAAAGCGGATGCCTTCGTCATTAAAAGTGATGCTCTCCTGCGGCATCCGGAAGTAGGAGTTGAGCATAGCCACATTAAAGCCAACTTTATTAAAATGAACATCGCCCCGTACTGCGGGTGCATCGGTAGTGCCTGTTATTTTTAATTGGCCTGTGATATTGCCCGATGAATTGCGCAGGCTGCCAAAACTAAAGCCTTCAATACTCTTCATGCTCAGGCTAACAATGTTCAAATTCATATCAAACTTGCTTTCGGGGCTGGTGTAATATAAACCGTTAAGATCAACCTGATTGCCCTTGCCTGTAATGCTCATGCTGGCAGCGTAAGCGTTTTCGGTTTGGTTATTTACCTTGAGCGCGATGTTACCTACGGTATCTCCTTTAAAACTAAAATCGTTCACATTAATGGCCGCGGTAAATACCGGCGATTGCTGGAAATTGCTGATCTCAGCATTACCATTAATTGTGCCGCCCACCAACAGGGAGTCCTGTTGGGCTATTTTGGTAAGCGTTTCTATCTTAAAATTGTTAAAGTTAACAGTAACAGGAGCGTCAAATTCCTGCGGATTGCTGTTAATACTGAGTACTTGGTTGCTGTTAGTAATGGTAAAGTTATGCGCCAGTATGCCTTTAGGGCCATATTGCAGCGAGTTATCTGCATTAACGGCCCATTTAGTGTAATCAAGCAGCAGGCCGTCCTGCAAAAAGCTAAACTGGTATTGGTTTGGTAAAACGCTGAATACACCCGCAAGCCGGTAACGGTCTTTTTTTGCTTTATCACGCACCTGCAGGTTCACATTCAGCTTGTTGTTTTGGGCGCTGCCCGATAAGCTGGTGTACAACAGATCTAAAGACGAACCTACTTTAACTTCATCAACAGCAAAATTGTAGTTAAGGGCATTGTTGCCGGTGTTAATAGCCAGTGTTACATTATTCACTATGTTGGTGCCATAAACAACCTTTGGCATCGATCCGTTGACCACCAATTCACCGGTTTGACTGTTAAAGCTGCCTTTCAGCAATACGGGATCAAGCTGTTTCAGGTCGGGCGCAAACTGGGTAAGCAGTGGTGTTTTAACCAACTTTGCATCAAACACAAATTGCTGCGGGGAGTATTTGGGCTTTGTTACTGGCAATGTTGCCTTTGACTTTTGACTTTTAATTTT
Organism: Mucilaginibacter lappiensis; assembly: GCF_050433765.1. Taxonomy (GTDB): domain Bacteria; phylum Bacteroidota; class Bacteroidia; order Sphingobacteriales; family Sphingobacteriaceae; genus Mucilaginibacter; species Mucilaginibacter lappiensis_A. Next base: position 246,664 of record NZ_JBNPWP010000002.1, read on the forward strand.
TGACTTTTGACTTTTTTCAGCTACCTGCTGGCCACCCGCTATGTCGGTGTTGAAATATTTGTTGATCACATCCTGCACAGCATCGCCTATTTGGGTAAGCTTGTATTTACCGGCCATTTGGGCTGTCATAACAGGTGTTTTTAAACGCAGGGTACTGCTATCGGCATTGGCTGTCGATTTTAGGCTTACGGTATCCATCTGGATGCGTTGCCCTTTATTTATCACCAGCAGTTCGGTAGCCAGTATATCGGCATTCAGGTAATCAGGATCAGCAGTAGGTACGTTGGCCACCATTTTGCCATGAAAACGCATATCGTCCTTAACAAAATTCAGTTTTTGCAGGTTGATGCTATCAACCAGTAAAGTTCCATTAACCGATGGGTATTTTCTGTTGAGGTAAGCTTTGGCATCCAGACTAAAATTAATGTTAGGGTCTTTCATGCGGGCAATGGCTGTATAATTGCCATTGCTGGAGCTGCCTTTTAATACCAGATTTTGATAGGTATAGCCCTTTACGTAAGCTTTGGCCAGGTTACTATTAAATTGGATGCTGGCTTTCTTCGGATCAAGGCTTACCCCTTTCAGGTCGGCGCTCATGGTTATTTTACCAACCATTTGCGGTTGCTTGGTTAATGCGCCCACATTAAGATCATTAGCTTTGATATTGGCAGTATAACGTTCGGCGCCTTTATGCTGGCCATTTTTCATTGACGCGACCAGGTCAACCGCGCCATAACTGGAACGGAGCCCCATTTTGGTGTCAAAATTGGTCATGCCGCCCTTAAACGTGCCTTTCAGGTTCATCTTTTCAGGAATGCTTACATTGGGCGGAATGCTGCCGGCCGGGGCCAGTTTGGTAATATCGTTGCGGGTGGTTGTAAAATCGGCAATGTTGACATCAAAGTAAGCTTTGTTCACATCGGGCAAACCTTTCATTTTGGCTGATCCCTTAATGTGTGTACTGCTCAGGCCGGTAACCTCCAGGCTGGGGATATTGAGGTTATTCACCTGCCCGCTAACCTTGCCGTTTATTTTGAAAACCGTACCCGGCGAGCTTTTAAAAGGTTCCATGGTTGCCATAGTGGGCATCAGCAATAAAACATCTTTTAAACCTAAACGGCTGCCATCTAAATTGGCATTAATACCCAGTTCGCCAATATTTTTGGTGATGGCGTCAATTGACGGGTATCTTACCTGTACTGATTTTTGCAGAATGGTTTGAGGGGTCTCCAGTAGCAGATCGTTCATGTAAGCATTGGTTGGACCGTAAAAGAATGCTGTATGGAACTTGTTGATCTTTAAACCGCTTTTTTCATTAAAGGAAAAGGAATTTATTTTACCCGAAATGGTATCAGGGCTGTAGGAAATGTTTTCGGCTTGGGCGTTAAGGTTGCGCATATCCATGTGCCCAAAGTCAAGCCCTTTTTGTATGGCTTTTTGCGCTTCGTTATCAAACTTTATATGATCATTGGTAAAACTTACTTTACCCAAAGTAACTGCCCATTTTGATGTTTGCGGCGATGAAACCAGGGTATCAAGTTTCTTGATAGTTTTTACAACCGCTTTTTGTACAGTTTTGGGTTTGGCCAGGCTCAGGGCAGCTTTGGTATCATTCAGTTCGATGTTTTTAATGCCTACCTTTTGGTTTTTAAGATCTATCTTATCCATGTCAACCAAAAGCTTGTTCAGGTTAACATTGGCGCTCATTTCGCTGCTGCGGTAATCAACCTTTATTTTTGATACATCAATAATCCCCAAATTAAGGTCCATGTTAAGGGGCTTGGTGGCGGTGTCAACCGCGGCGGCCTGTGCAATTGACGAGCCTGCAGGGGTTTGAATAATACGCGCGTTAACATCAGACAGGGTGATCCTGGGTATGGTAAATTTCATTTTATCCATATCAAAATCCTTTATCCGGGTATCAAAGTGACCCAGTAAAAAACGCACATCGTTGCCTGTGGTTACATCCTTATATTTGATATTGATCCGGTCGAGATTGATCTTATCCAATGAGAACTTCATGGTTGATGTAGTATCCTCGGGCTTAACCTCTTTTTTTTGCTCACCAACAAAAGCGTTGATAATGTAATCGAAATTAAAAACACTGTCGGCCCCGCGGCTTACATTGGCGGTAATACCCTGCAGGTTAATTTCATTGATCTCTACCTTATTATGAAGCAGTTTAAACAGACTGATATCAACCTTTAATTTATCGCCTGCTATAAGCGTGTCTTTTTTCTGATCTTCAAAGTAAACATCCTGCAATATCAGCAGTTTGGGCAAGCCTAAGCTAATGTGGCCAATTTGTACTTTAGTGTGAATTTTCCCCTCTAAAAAATTTACGGCTTTATTTTTAACGAAATTTTGCACAGCAGGAACCTGTATTAAAATAACTACAAGCAGCACCAGGAAAATGACACTTGTAATTATCCAGAGTATTGTTTTTAGGGCTATTCGTCCAAATTTTTTCAATTGTATAAATTTTTCAAAGGTTATGCTGTTTTTATATATAAACTATCAAATAGTATGCTAAATACCTATTTTGATGATCCCGGTTCAAGTTACACACAATCATCTAACCCCTCTGCCCATAGATGAAAAATTATTAAAGAGCATAGTTTTTCAACACTTGACCACCCGGACTTGTTTTTTAATAACTTTGTATTTCTACCAGATTTTTGTTGAAACGGATTTATTATGCCAGATTTTTCTCACTTACACGTACATACCCAGTTCTCATTACTTGACGGTGCCGCCGATATATCAAAACTGTATAAAAAGGCCGCCAAAGATGGGATGAAAGCGCTGGCCATAACCGATCACGGTAACATGTTCGGTGTGTTTAAGTTTGTTGCCGAAGCTGGAAAACACAACGTAAAACCCATTGTTGGCTGCGAGTTTTATGTGGTAGAAGACCGCCATAAAAAGCAGTTTACCAAAGAGAAAAAAGACTTACGCCGCCACCAGCTGATGCTGGCTAAAAATCCTGAAGGTTATAAAAACCTGGTTAAACTATGCTCTTTGGGGTATATGGAAGGCTTGTACAGCAAATGGCCCCGTATTGATAAAGAGCTGATATTAAAATACCATAAGGGACTAATTGCCACCACCTGCTGCATAGGGGCATCGGTACCACAGGCGATATTAAGGGACACCCCTGAAGCTGCCGAGACAGAGTTTAAATGGTGGCTTGACCTGTTTGGCGAGGATTTTTATATTGAGCTGCAACGCCATGACATCCCCGATCAAAACATTGTAAATAAGGTGTTGCTTACTTATGCTAAAAAGTATAATGTAAAAGTAATTTGCTCCAATGATTCGCACTATGTAGATCAGCAGGATTCCAACGCGCATGATATTTTGCTGTGTGTGAACACCGGCGATATGCAAAGCACACCCATTGCCACCGATGAAGAAGGTGGTCGTGGTTATCGTTTTGGTTTCCCTAATGACCAGTTTTACTTTAAAACGCAGCAGGAAATGGGCAGCCTGTTTAATGACCTGCCCGAATCACTGGATAATACCAATGAGATAGTTGATAAGGTTGAGGTACTGAAACTTAAACGCGATATTTTACTACCCAACTTTATTATCCCCGATGAGTTTAAGATCCACAGCACACCCGATGCCGATACGCTTAACCAATGGGAATATTTAAAACATTTAACATTTACGGGCGCTAAAGAGCGCTATATAGATATTTCGCCCGAGGTGGAAGAGCGCATTAACTTTGAGCTGTTCACCATACGTACCATGGGTTTTGCCGGGTACTTTTTAATTGTGGCCGACTTTATTAAGCACGGGCGCGATATCGGGGTATTTATTGGCCCGGGCCGTGGTTCGGCGGCGGGATCAGTAGTGGCCTATTGTACGGGGATCACTAACATCGATCCCATGAAGTACAACCTCCTGTTTGAGCGTTTCCTTAACCCGGATCGTAAATCAATGCCCGATATTGATACGGATTTTGATGATGCCGGCAGACAAAAGGTTATTGATTACGTGGTAGATAAATATGGCAAGAACCAGGTGGCGCAGATCATCACCTATGGCTCCATGGCTGCCCGTACCAGTATACAGGATGTGGGGCGGGTACTGGACATGCCGCTGTCTGAAATGAACGCCATTAAAAAGCTGGTGCCTGATACACTGGGTATTACCCTTCGTGAGGCTATTGAACAGGTACCCGAACTAAAGGATATAGTAAACGGCAATGACCTGCGCGGGCAGGTACTGCGTGAGGCCGAAAAGTTGGAAGGCTCGGTACGTAACACCGGTGTACATGCCGCGGGTATCATTATTGCCCCTTATGATTTGACGGACATTGTACCCGTTGCTACGGCGAAGGACTCTGACCTGCTGGTTACCCAGTATGACGGCCGCGTGATTGAGGATGCCGGGGTTATCAAGATGGACTTTTTGGGTCTTAAAACTTTAACCATTCTTAAGGATGCGTTAAGGATGATCAAGCAGAACCACGGTATACACATTGATATTGATTATATACCGCTTGATGATAAGGAAACTTATGAGCTTTATCAAAGGGGTGATACCAACGGTACGTTCCAGTTTGAAAGTGATGGTATGCAAATGTACCTGCGCGAGCTTAAACCCGATAAGTTTGAGGATTTAATTGCCATGAACGCCCTGTACCGTCCGGGACCGATAGAATATATACCCAACTTTATTAATCGTAAACATGGCCGGGAACCTATAGTATTTGACCTGGCTGATATGGAGGAATACCTGGGCGAAACCTATGGTATTACGGTATACCAGGAGCAGGTGATGCTGCTGTCGCAAAAGCTGGCTGGTTTTAGTAAGGGTGATGCCGACGTGTTGCGTAAAGCCATGGGTAAAAAGCAAATTGAGGTGCTTAACAAAATGGAGGCCCAGTTTATGGATGGGGCCATAGCCAAAGGACACCCCAAAGATAAGCTTACCAAAATATGGACCGACTGGAAGGCCTTTGCACAATATGCCTTCAATAAATCGCACTCTACCTGTTACGCCTTTGTGGCCTACCAAACCGCTTATTTAAAAGCGCATTTCCCATCAGAGTATATGGCCGCGGTTTTAAATAACCAGAACAACATGGAAAAGATCACCTTTTTTATGGAGGAATGCCGCAGGATGGGTGTTGAGGTTTTAGGCCCGGATATTAATGAGTCGGACATGGCATTTGCGGTGAACAGCAAAGCGCAGATTCGTTTTGGATTAACCGGGGTTAAAGGCGTGGGTGATAAAGCGGTTGAAAGTATTATTGAAGAGCGCGATGCAAAAGGGCCATATACCTCTGTTTATGATTTTGCCCGTCGTTCAAACACCCGCAGCGTAAACCGTAAATCGTACGAGAACCTGGTTTATGGCGGCGCTTTTGATGAGTTTGGTATCAACAGGTCGCAATTTTTTGCTAAAACAGACCTGGGTGTTTTAACCGGTGTGGAACGCCTGATAAAGTACGCCAACGATTATCAGAATGTACAGAGCAGTTCGCAATCGTCATTATTTGGCGGATCGGTAGCTTCATACGTTCCTGAACCGGCTATGCCCGAAGCAGAGGAATGGCCATTAATTGAAAAATTGAAATACGAGAAAACGGTGATCGGTATATATTTAACCGGCCACCCGCTTGATAATTATAAAGTTGAACTCGAAAGGTTTTGCAACAGTACCATCAGCGATCTGAAACTGATGCAAAAAGCACGCTCGGGCGAAGGCGGCGAGGAAATTATGGGCGCGTTTAACGACCTCCGTAAACGAGGCGAGATCAGGATAGGCGGCCTGGTATCAAACGTGCAGCATAAAATGACCAAAACGGGTAAGCCCTTCGGTACCTTTGTGCTTGAAGATTACAATGAATCATACGAGTTTGCGATGTTTGGCGAGGATTATGTAAAATTCCGTAACCTGATGATGGATGGTTATTTCCTGCATCTTAAAGGTAATATCGAAGAAAAATTCCGTCAAAAGGATAACTGGGATCTGCGGATACAGGTAATGAGCCTGTTATCTGAAATGCGGGATAAGCTTACCAAATCATTAACCGTGTGTATAGATGTGCACATGCTTAATAGCAAATTGCTTGATGATATACAGCATGTAATTACTGAAAACAATCAAAAATACCCAGTACAAAACTGCAAGCTACGCTTCCAGATCAAGGACCGGGAAGAAGCGATGCTGGTTGAGCTGGCCTCCAAAAACTTTAGGGTTAATCCAAGCGATGATCTGATGGCGAATATTTTTAATTTAACCAATACTCAACCGGTGCTGCATTAAAGGCTTGATAGAGTTGAGTATTTAGATTAAATTTGTTTATAAAGCTTATGTTTATGAGTACCGAAACAATAAGAGAGCGCTTACATGAATATATCCGTTTTGCCGACGATAAAAAGGTGGCGGCTATTTATACCATGGTAGAGAGTGAGATTGAAGAGGAACTTGACCTTTGGGAAGATAAAGACTTTTTAAATGAGTTAAATGATCGCCTAAAGGAATATGAAAACGGAAATGCAACAACTTTATCGTTGGAAGAATTTAAACAAAAAATCAGAAACAGATAATCTGTAATGCAATATACTATTAGACTGACGACCCCAAAAAGGTATTCTAAATAAACTCTCTTTGTTTTGTCCCTCAATAATCTCTTGGTTTTTATTGTTTGATTTTCTTAATTTTCTGACTGGATCATTCAAATGGTCAATAATGGTAAAATGTTAATAAATAGCTTAGTTAATGATATGGAATACTTTGCTTTTACCATCATATAGCGGGTTTACATTAATTAGCTTAAAATTTAATTAATTAGTTGATTTTCAGTAAAGTAAGTCAATGTTAACCATAAAATGTGTAAACCATGTGAACCCAATTCTCAGCTTTTGCCGAAATATTTTTAAAACTTTACTAAGGGATAGTTATGGTGGATGTTTAAATCTATATTAATATAATTGTCACATTGTCAGGTGTAACTTGTGGCAAGCTATTTGAATAGTATATATTTGTAATACAAAAATTAAAAAATAGAAATCATGGCTTTAGAAATAACTGATGCGAACTTTGACGAACTTGTGCTGAAATCAGACAAACCTGTACTTATTGACTTTTGGGCAGAATGGTGTGGTCCGTGTAGAATGGTAGGTCCTGTTGTTGAAGATATAGCAAAAGAATATGAAGGCAAAGCCGTTGTTGGTAAAGTTAATGTTGACAACAATCCTGGAATATCAATGAAATTCGGTATCCGTAATATCCCTGCTTTATTGTTCTTTAAAAACGGCGAAATTGTGGATAAACAAATTGGTGCTGTTCCAAAATCAGTATTAACTGATAAATTAGCTAAGCAATTAGTTTAATCAACAAGGCAAAATTAAGTTTATAAATAGCTTAATCCACCATATTTAAATTACTTGAAAAGCGTTACCTTATTTGGTGACGCTTTTTTTATGTCCTATATTAGCCTTATGCCCAAATTTAATGACGATCAGCAAATAAGGCAACTGGCCAACCTTGAGCTGCTTGCCCGGCAGGTGGTTGAAGGCTTTATAACCGGCTTGCATCAGAGCCCGTTTCATGGCTTTTCTGTAGAGTTTGCAGAGCACCGTTTGTACAATAACGGCGAATCGGTAAAAAATATAGATTGGAAGCTGCTGGCCCGTACCGATAAATTGTTTGTAAAGCAGTTTGAGGAGGAAACCAACCTGCGTTGTTATTTATTGCTGGATACTTCATCGTCAATGAATTTTCCTGAAAAGGGTTTGAATAAGCTGCAGTTCTCTACTTATGCTATAGCCTCATTGATGCACTTGTTTAAAAAACAGCGCGATGCCTTTGGTTTATGCCTTTTTTCGGATAAAATAGACTGGCTCAGCGCGGCAAAATCAACATCAACGCATTTATTCCATTTGTATGCCGAGCTCGAAAAAATGTACAGCAATCCCCGGATAAATACAGTTACCAACATAACAGATGTACTGCATCATATTGCCCAGGAAATTCACCAGCGGTCTATGGTTGTTATTTTTAGTGATATGCTGGAGAATAACCTGAATGCCGATAAATTGCAATCACTTTTTGCAGCTATACAACATTTAAAATTTAATAAGCACGAGGTAATCATCTTTAATGTTCATGATAAACAAAAAGAGCTTGATTTTAATTTTGATAATCGCCCCCATCACTTTGTTGATATAGAGAGTGGGGCCGAAATAAAGGTACATCCAGGCAAGGTGCGTGATGCTTACCGTGCATCATTAGCAGCATACCGTCATGAGCTGGAATTAAAATGCGCTCAATACCACATTGACCTTATTGATGCCGACATACACGAAGGATACCATAACATATTAAAGGCCTACCTGGTAAAAAGGAATAAAATGATATAAACAAAAAAGGCTATTCTTTACAAATAGCCTTTTTTAACAGGGGTAACACTTACTAAAACTTGGAACAAAGTAATAAAGTAAGAATGAAGATTTTGTGAAGTTAAGTTTAGTGGTTAAATATCAACTTTACGGCAGTCCCCTTGCTTTTAACCGAGTTTATTTGAACTTTAATATCATGAAAAGCGGTAATACTTTTTACTATGGCCAAACCTAAGCCGTAACTTTCTTTTTCGTCAGTATCAAACTTTTCAAAGCGGTTAAAAGCGTTTTCTATTTGCTTTTGGTCCATGCCGGCACCAGTGTCGGCAATAATGATCGAGTAATTATCCTCCGTAAGTTCATCGCTAATGGTAATAGTACCGGTAGGATGGTTGTATTTTATGGAGTTGTTGATAATATTGAACAACAGGGTATGCATAAGAGGCCGGTTGCCTTCTATGGAGTAAATATATTTAAGATGGTTGGTGAATTTTAGCTGTTTTTCATCCATGCGGTCTTCCAGCTCTTCATGTATTTCTTTAATAACACCGGCTATCATAACCACATCAGCTTTATCAAACTGGTTGTTCTCCACTTTTGATATCAGCAATAAACTGTTGATGATGGACTTTAGGCGGTTTAAGGTTTTAAGCGAAGCATGCATTTTATTCTCACTGCCTTCGCTAAGTTCTTCCTGCAATAAAATATTTTCGAGCCTTGAACTGATGATGGATATAGGGGTAAGCAGCTCATGTGATACATTGGCAATAAACTGTTTTTCCAGAATAAAAAGGTTCGATATTTTTTTCATAAGCTTGCTTATGCTATCGTCAAGCAGTTCAAAATCCTGGGTGGTGGTTTTAATTTTTTCATAATCAAAGTTCATCGGATCGTTCACTTTGATTAGTTTACGGTCTATTATTTTATAAAAAGGTGCAAGCAAAAATTTGGTGAATACCAGGTCACTAACCAGTGTAAGCACAAGGGCAATAAACAACACCAGTAAAGTAAATCTTTTTATAATTGATTTTAGCTCCTCAACAGATTCAATAGCCTCGCCAATTTCAAGCCGGTAAGTGTGGTTATTAAAATTAAACTTGTGCGAAAGGACGCGATAATTTTCTGAATTCCTTTCAAAAGTACGTACCTCCGAAGAGAAAGTAACGGCTTTGGATTCCTTTGGCTGGTATTTTACCGGCTGTATGGTGATAAACTCCGTCTTTAAAATGTTATAATCGATATAAACTTTCCCGTTAACCAGGTAGTTATTGATCTCCTTTGATGGAAAGCTCCTTAAAATTTCCTTTTGAGCATTTTCCAACCGCAATTCAATATGGTTGTATGATATCTTTTCAATAGATAGTAATATGAGCAAGCCGGTAAATAAAATAATGGCCACTTTGGTTAAAGTATTATATAGGGCCAGTTTTACCTGTAGTTTCATTTGTTAATGATGTAGTTTAAATATTAATGCGGTAGCCAATGCTCCGTACAGTTTCAAACCAATCAATCGGGATATATTGCGATAGCTTTTTGCGCAGGTTTTTAACATGCACATCAACAAAGTTCGAGTCGGAGTTAATTTCCAGTACATCGCCCCATACATGCTCGGTTAAATTGGTACGTGAAATTACCCGGTTTTTATTTAATACCAGGTAGTTGAATATCTCAAACTCCTTTTTGGTGAGATTAATACGCTCATCGTTATACATTACAGTGCGGTTTTGTATGTTAACCAGCAGGCCTTTTATATTAATATCATTACTTTCCAGCCGGTGTTTGCGGCGTGTTATGGCATGCATACGTGCTAAAAGTTCATTTAATGAAAACGGCTTAGCCAGGTAATCGTCTGCACCCTGCTCAAGGCCCATAACCCGGTCATCCACCGCCCCGCGTGCAGTTAGTATAATTACGGCGTCTTCACGTTTATCAAGGCCTTTCAGCATTTTTAAAAGGTCAAAACCGTCGCCGTCGGGCAAGCCCAGATCAAGCAGTATAAAATCGTAGTTGTTTACAAATATTTTCTCCTCGGCCGATTTTTTGGTACGTGCGTGTTCAACCGTAAAACCTTCATGGCTTAAAAATTCATCAACTTCAAGGGCTAAGCCTTTCTCGTCTTCAACAATTAATACATTCATAGGCTTGCAATTTACAAAAGCTAAAACTTATAAATAAAACATTAAATGTATATAATAAAATATATGTTTTAAATGTTAATCAACTTAACTAAAAGGTTTGTAAAATTACCCAAATCAATTTGAGCTAAATGCTGTTACAAAATAAACGCTAACTTTTAATATGAGACTTTCCATTGAACGTAAACCCATAAGAGTTAACCCAGATCCCAAACGTGTTATTGCAAGATTCTTTTTTAATGGGAATGATCGTGCTAAAGAAGTGATTGAACGCGTAATGAACATCAGCGAAGAAGTGGCTTTTGGTATTGTTTCGCCGCTGTTGCAGGAGTATTCCAAGCGGCACCGTAACATTACCCGGGTTTTAAACCGGCATTGCAGTAAGCTTAAGCCGCTGTTTCAGGAGTTAAATATTGATTATGATACCCTCACGGTTTACCGTAAATTATTAATAGGCTCTTATTTTACCCACGAATATTCTATAGAATCGGCTGCTTTTTTTAACCCCTCAATAGTGGAGGACCCCGATCAAACCGAAATGGAAGACGGGCAAAAGCGGGTAATCATCAGTTTCAGGGCAGTAGGCGAGGGGCATATTTCGTCCATCACTTTTCGCCGGGCGCTCATCGATAAGTTTAATAACATCACTATCCAACCATCGGGAAGTTATATTGATGAGGCCGAAATTGTACGCAACGCGGTTTATAACAAAAAGCTGTTTTTTGATAAGGCCGCCATCACCCAGATCAGTATTGATGTAATAAGCGAACTGGAATCAAAGCTCGATCATCATTTTGAATATGCAAACCTGCGCCGCATTATCCTTGAATCGCAAAGGCTGCAGGAAAATGATATGAAACGGCTTGAATACGATAAAGTGCTGTGGCTGGCCGATTCTTACTACGAAATTGTTTTTTCATTGGATACCGATATTTCTGACCGTGTAATATTCCCTATATCTGAATACGAACGTAAGGGTATTGAGGATGCACGCTTTGTGAAGTTTATTAATGAGGATGGAAGTTATGTGTATTATGCCACTTACACTGCCTATGATGGCTCGCTCATTATGCCTAAGCTATTACAGACAACCGATTTTTATAATTTTAAAATAATGCCGCTTTATGGTGCAGGCGCTCAAAACAAAAATCTGGCGCTGTTTCCCCGTAAAGTAAATGGCAGGTATGTAATGATATCACGCATTGATGGCTGCAACAATTATATCATGTACTCTGATAAAATAAACATCTGGGAAAAACCCATACTGTTGCAGCAACCCAAATTTTCATGGGAGTTTATTCAGATAGGGAATTGCGGTTCGCCCATTGAAACAAAAGATGGCTGGATAGTGATAACACACGGCGTAGGGCCTATGCGGCGCTATGTACTGGGCGCAAGTTTGTTAAAGCTTGATGATCCTGCCATAGAGATTGGACGCCTGCGTGAGCCCCTCCTGATCCCTAACAGCGATGAGCGCGAGGGTTATGTACCCAATGTACTTTATTCCTGCGGGGCAATAGTGCATAATAACAAGCTTATTATCCCTTACGGTGTATCTGATTCATCAACAGCATTTGCGGAAGTTTGCCTGGATGAGCTGCTTAAAAAATTCAAAGAGGATGTGAGCGAGGAGATGATCAAGCCTAAAGCTAAAGACTCAAAGCAAAAAGCATGAAACAGGAATAGGATTTGACTCATCTGCTATCGCTGATGTGTTTGTTTTATGCGTATAAAGACTTACGAAATTTTAAAAATTTGGTAAGTCTTTACTGTGCTTTCCCTATATAATAAACCGTCCTAAATAATAAACTCATTATTCAAATTTGCAACCCCGTTTATGGCGGCGCCTGAGTAAAAATGGCTGCTGCAATTTAATGCGATGATTAGTGAAATTTTTTTTGTAAAACATGAAATTGGCATATCCATTGATATAATAAATTGATACAATAAGTGTATATTTAATTAGTGTAGTGAGTGTTACAGTTTAATATATGACAAAAAATTTATACAGCAATGGATCATTTTAGAGAAATAAAAAACAGCTTAACATGGCATAATGAGGGCAAATTTGAAGTTGAGCTGATTAATGGTATTATTACCAAACTTAATTTTTGCGAACCTGGAAAAGGTTCTGACGATTCAGGTAAATGCCTTACCTCAATCAACTATAAGTTTCTGCAATCGGTTTATTCGTGCCTGGGCGATCTGTTTGTTTTTATTGAAGAAGAAAACAAAAGATTAGGCTACAAATACGCGCATGAAAATGAAATTCCTAAGCACGAGCCGGATGAAACAGTAGAAAATACTTATCCCTTACTTGGCGACAATAACGTAAGACCATTAAATGATTATACTCATCAGCCAGAATCAATGGATTCTTCCGGGGTAAAGGATGAGTTGATAAGGGATGCAGGTTAATAAACTTAATGCAGAAAACCTAAAACCACAAGATCTTTAAAGTAGGTAATATTTTAAGGCACTACATTCCTATGCCTATAGGTTTTTCATTTTCTCAAGCTTACCCAATATCTTCTTATACAACTCCAAATAATTCTTTGCCATCTTATCGCATGAAAACTGTGAATTTGCCCAATCAAAACAATCTTTACGGTTTATTTGATCCAGCCGGCTAACAGCATCAACCGCTTCATCAACGGTATCAACCAAAAAGCCTGTCTGGCTATGTTTTATCAACTCAGGCATTGATCCTTTATTAAAAGCAATGACCGGGGTGCCACAAAGCATGGCTTCTGCTACGCTCATGCCAAAAGGCTCGTTAAAACTTATGGGATGTAATAATGCATAAGCATTACCCAATAATTCCTTTCTTTTATCGGGGCCGGCGTGCCCTATATATTCAATATCTGCGGATAATTGCGGTTCAACTTTTTCGCGGTAATAGTTTTCGTCCTGGATGATGCCTGCTATGAGCAACTTGCGTTTGCTTTTTTTGGCGATCTGGATTGCTTCGGCTGTGCCTTTGTCTGGGTGGATGCGACCAAAGTATAGCAGATAATCTTCCGGGTTTGGGTAAAACTCAAAATCTGTAGTATCTAAACCATTGTATACTGTTGCCAGGTATTTAAGTTCTGGGCTGCGGTCGGCATTACTGATAGATACGTAATAGCCCGTATCATTATACTTTTTGTATACCGGAATTATCCTTGGCGATGAAAAACCATGTATAGTAGTGATCATGGGTGTTTTGATCAGCCCGGAATAAGTAAGCGGCAAAAAATCAAAATTATTATGAATAATATCAAACTGATCAGCTTTCTCCATCAGGTTGCTGATATGCAGGCATTCCAATATTTTGGCATCCTGGCTGCGGTCTTCCTCATAACCTGTTGCACAAACAGCGTCGAGTTTACCGGCGGTTATAGAGTCGCCTGTAGCAAAAAGTGTTACTTCGATACCTGATTTTATTAAACCTTCGGCAATGTTAGATGCTATTTGCTCCCATGGTCCGTAATGCCTGGGCGGTGTGCGCCAGGCAACAGGAGCTAATACAGCTACCTTCATTTAGCAGATCTCCATTTTCTGTTTGCCGTACTTATTGTATTCGTATTCCAGTTCAAAGGCTTTTAACACAGTTAAATGCGATATCAGGTACGCTAAAGTACTTTCGGCGCCCTGGTTACGGTTAATACCGCTGGGCAGCAAGCCATCACAGCAACCCTTTGTTTCATGATCATACAAAGGAGCCCGCAGCGTGTTTTCGCCCAGGAACCACTTATAGCTCAGAAACATTTTCTCCACATATTGCGGTATCCTGAATATTTGGTAAGCCTGAAAATGCATCAGTACCATAGCCATGGTTTCAATAGCCTGCTGATCAAACGTTGGGAAAGTGCCACCGCGATAATACCAGCCATCATTACCAACCGGACTCAAATATCCGTTTGATAGGGTTAATTTATCTAAAAATGCCATGGTGTTCAGGGCTATCCTTTTGGCATTTTCGTTCCCGGTAATTTCACAGGAGTGTAATAGCGCTAAAGGAAGTATGGCATTATCATAAGTCATTTTTTCTTCAAACCATTGCCAATCTTCTGATTGAGTATTTTCATACGCATCTATCAATGGCTGGGTAAGTTGTGTCAATATTTTAACCATTCCTTCATCAGAAGGATATACCTGCAGGTATAAACTAATGCCTATAATGGTATTAGCCATGCCTCTTAAATGTTCCAGTTTGGTAAAATGGGGTACCGACTTGTGAAATATTTCTATCGCAAACTCCCGGTAGGAGTTACTTGCCGCGCAACCAATCAAATGCCCCAGTGCCCAAATGGTACGCCCAAATGAATCTTCCGAACCTACCTCATCCAGGTAGCGTCTGTCAAAGCTCAAAAAGTTACGGAAATTACCATCATCGGTTTGCATATAGTGAATATAGCTCAGGTATATAGGCAGCAGCTCAAAAGCTTCTTTGCTTTTGCTGCGCTGGTAGGCCATCAAAGCCATAATGAGCGCCCTTGCATTATCATCAAGGCAATACCCTTCTTTTAAGTTGGGGATCCCATATTTGGCATGTTGTACAATACCAGTATCATCGGTTAAGCGCAATACATGGGCTAAGCTAAACTTGGGTAGTATTTCAGGATCAACAATGCTGTTTTTTAGTATCTTATCGCTAAAATCATAACTGGCTATCGCTTCCTGGGCTGCCTTTATATATTCGGCGCCTACAACCGGCCAGCGTAAATTCAGGCCATATTGATAGGCGTTTTGTTTAAGCTCTTCTAATACGCGATCCTGGTCAAGCAGTTCAATCACGGTATCGGCAAGGGCTTCAGAATTTTTGAAATCAAAAAGTCTGCCTCGTTTGTCGGCCAGCAGCTCAGTAGCATGCCAGTATGGTGTTGATACTACAGCAGCTCCGGCACCTACAGCGTATGAGAGTGTACCGCTGGTTATTTGCGCTTCATTCAAATAGGGTGTTACATATATTTCGGTAGCGGTAAGGTAATTTACCAGTTCTTCTTCCGAAACGAATTTATTGATGAACGACAGATTGGCTGATACGCCAAGCTGAGCTGCAAGGGATTTTAAATGATCCCGATATTCCTCACCCGAGCTTTTTATTACTCCGGGATGTGTGTTGCCCAATATCACATACATCACATCGGGATGTTTTTGAACAATTCTGGGTAATGCTTTTATAACAGTTTCTAAACCTTTATTACGACTTAACAAGCCAAAGGTTAATAAAACACGGTGATTTTTAAATGAAGACAAGCTGTTAACAGGATTTTCGACCGCTGCTTCTACATCAGGAACGCCATGTTCTATGATCTGGATCTTTTCGGCCGGAATATCATAAATAGTAGTTAAGAACTCAACAGCCCGTTTACTCATTACAATTATCTTTGATGATTGATCAGCAATTTCACGGATAATGATGCGCTGCACATAGCTTGGATCCTTTAATATAGTATGCAGTATAGAAATTAATGGCTTTTCGAGCCGGTTTATTAATGGTAATATGTATATACCACTTTCGCCACCATATATACCAAACTCATGCTCCATAATGCAAACATCTGCATTACTGGTATTAATGTAGTTAGCCGCCTTGATATAACTTTTCTGATGATCCTGACGGATAACATATTTTACCTCATCTGGATATTCATACTCATGCAAATCTTCAGAATCGTTTAATGCAACCACAAAGCCACCATGCGCAAGCGAAGCCCTTTCTGGGAAGTTTGCATTAATAGCGCGCATCAAATTTTGATTGAAGGTGGCCAAACCACATTCGCGGGGAGGGTAAGTTGATATATATGCTATTTTCATATTTGGTAGAAATATTAAAAATGTATGGTTGTAGATATAAATAAGAATATTTAGCTACTTGTTTGAAAGTGACTATAAAAAAGAGCAGAAAGTGATCTGTTTTGAAAGAGAAGATGCCTTTACAGCACATTTATATAGTTACATGCATATAAATGCATAAACTATACCAATTTAACTCAAACTAAATATTATGTGGTATTAATCAATAAAGTAACTTAAAAGTTACCCGTATTAGGTAGACGCCTGTAAATATCAGGCAGTGTAGTAATCAATAGCTTCGACAATAACATTGCACGCTTTTTCAATTTCATCTGAACTAATGATGAGGGGAGGAGCAATACGCATGGAATTACTGCAATGTAAAAACCAATCGGTTATAACACCATGTTCAATGCAGCGGTCAATTATTTTTTTATTCAGATCAAAGCTTTCCAACTCAATAGCCAGCATCAATCCTTTGCCCCTAACTTCCTTTATAGCCGGGTGTGCAAGCAATTTACGAAAAATTAATTCCTTTTCGGCTACGCCTGCTGTTAAATTCTCATTTAATAATACTTCCAAAGCGGCCAGGCCCGCGGCACAGCATACCGGGTGACCGCCAAAAGTAGTGATATGGCCTAAAATAGGATTTTCTTTCAGGGCGCCCATGATGATGTTTGATGAAATGAAAGCGCCTACAGGCATCCCCCCGCCCAGGGCCTTGGCCAATAATAATATATCTGGCACTATCTCAAAGTGTTCAAAGGCAAACAGCTTGCCTGTACGGCCAAAGGCGGCCTGTATCTCATCCAGTATGAGTAATGTGCCTGTTTCATTACAACGTTGGCGTAAGGCCTGCATATAAGCTGCATCGGGCACACGAATACCGGCTTCGCCCTGTATGGTCTCTATAATAACACAGGCAGTTTGCTCTGTGATCAGAGGCAGATCTTCAATTTCATTAAACCGGATAAAACTGACACCAGGTAATAGCGGGCGGTAGGCCTGTTTAAATTCCTCATTGCCCATTACACTGAGGGCTCCCTGCGTGCTGCCATGGTACGAGTTATAGCAAGCCACAACTTGTTGCCTGCCTGTGAAACGTTTGGCCAGCTTCAAAGCTCCTTCAACCGCCTCGGCACCTGAGTTGGTAAAATATACCGACTGCAGGCTTTCAGGAAGCACAGCAATTAGTTTTTCGGCAAAACGAACTTGCGGTGTTTGTACATATTCGCCATAAACCATCAGGTGCATATATTTATCAACCTGCTGTTTAATGGCAGCTATAACATAAGGATTGCCGTGCCCAAGACTGCTTACCCCAATGCCCGATATGAGGTCGGTATACGCTTTGCCGGCGGCATCATATATATAAATACCCTCGGCACGTTCAAACTCCAGTAAAAGCGGGAAGTTGGTAGTTTGCGCGTTATTTGCCAAAAAAAGCTGACGAAGGGTAGGCATTTTAAGTTGTAAGTTTTTAGTTCGAAGTCCTGAGTTATTAACGGCAAAGATAAGCTTTAATGCAGGAATATAAATTGAACCGGAAGTCAAACAAGTAAGGTCAATAACAATTGTCACTAAAGACTAAAGACTAAAGACTAAAGACTAAAGACTAAAGACTAAAGACTAAAGACTAAAGACTAAAGACTTAATTCCCTGCCCTTTCGCTGCGTTCGCTGAGTTGTTTAATGAGTTCGTCGTTAAATTCGCGCTCACTTTTATAGAGCTCGCTCACTTTTTCGGGAGGGAGTATTTTCAGGAAGGCGTCTTTATAGCGTTTGCGTATGGCTACCAACTGACTTTCGTAATAAATTTCTTTATCTATCTGTTCAGTGCCGTTGGTGGCCGAGCTGGAGTTATTTAAACGTTTTAAGATCCTTACCGCAGTAAGTTCCTGCTGGTAACGGCTATATACAGGCCAAAATTTAGTCGATTCCTGGTCTGTAAGGTCTAATTGTTTGCTGATAAACCTGTTACGGGCCGCTTCAAGCCTTTTGCCCATAGCGCCCTTTTTTTGGGTGTTTGCATTGGGCGCAGTTCGTTGACCAGGCACCAGTTGATTTGATACCTGTGCAAAAGACTCATAGCTCACTGCCACAATAAATAATATAATAAAAATATGCCTGATCAATTTACTCATTAAAATGTATCGTTAATTAGTATCTATATAATCTGACAGATCTTCATCCAAACTTTCACTATTAATTTGCTGCCCGCCATCCATCAGGGTACGGGTATCGCCTGCATCCATATGCAATTGCAGGTAACTCTTAATTTCGTCTACAGGTATGGTTGAAAGCTGTTGATGTAAAAATGATTGGTCGTGCTTTACCGGGGCATCTGCACTTTTTATAACAACGCCAATACCTAATATCAGGGCAAAGCAAGCCGCTGTAGCATACCTGAAGGTATGGGATACAAAAAGCCTGCGCACAATACCTTTCTTTTTAACAGCAACCGGCATGGTAACAATCTTAGCCGCGTCCTGGTTAACAGTTTTATTTAAAATATTCTGGTTTAACTGTTCAAAATAACGCGCAGGAACCGTAAAATCTTCTGCTCCAATATCAACATGCTGCTCAATACCTATCCTGCTTTGGATATTATTACTCAATTCCTCAAAATAATTTTCAGGAACGGTGAAATCTTCTGTTTCGTTGCTTATATACTGTTCAATGGCGATCCGGCTTTGGATGTTATTGCCAAGCTCATCAAAATAATTTTCTGGTACGGTAAAACCTGTGTTTTCTGTATTCACAGCCTCTTCAATACGTATACGGCTCTGTATGTTGCTGCTTAATTGTTCAAAGTAGTTTTCAGGAATGGTAAACCCACCGGATGAGCCTTTTAGCTCTTCCAGCCTTATGCGTGATGTTATGTGCTGCGCTAATTCGTTGAAATAGTCAGACGGCACTGTGAACGGATTATTTGCATTGATCCGTTTCAGTGATTCATAATCATCCAGCCACTCCCTATTGTCCATTTCGCTTTTCATACATAACTATAGATGAACATAGTGCTAAAAGGTTTAATGTAAATTAAAATTAATCTTTAGATAGCAAAAAAGCCTCTATCTTTTTGACTGCCAAGTGAAAAGATGCCTTTAAAGCACCCACGCTGGTACCCAAAACCTGCGATATTTCTTCATACTTCATATCATCATAATACTTCATATTGAATACCAAACGCTGTTTTTCGGGCAGGGTTATCAGGGCCTCCTGTAGTTTGCGCTGTGCCTGGTCGCCATTAAAGTAGCTCGAATCGGCCAGTGTATCGGCCAGTTCATAAGCTACATCATCCAGCGAAACATTGTTTTTTTGCTTTTTCTTGTTCAAAAAAGTAATGCATTCGTTAGATGCTATCCTGTACATCCAGGTATATAGCTGCGCATCATTTCTAAAACCCAGCAGGTTTTTCCAAACCTTAATAAAAACGTCCTGCACCAGATCGTCCGCATCATCATGGTCAATAACCATACGGCGTATGTGCCAGTAAATTTTTTGCTGGTATTTTTTCAATAACAGGTTAAACGCTTCGTTACGTGTTTTTTCGTCCTGGAACTTGCTTAAAATCTCTGAATCTTCAACCTGCAACGACATTTTTTAATTTTTATAGTTAAATGCTAAATACCGCATTTTGTTTTCTTTGCATTACCTTTTTTGCGGCAAGTACAATATGCGCGGCATCAAGGCCATATTTGGTCATTAACTGCTCAGGTGTCCCGCTTTCGCCAAAACTGTCATTAACAGCAATGTACTCCTGTGGGGCAGGTGTATGGGTTGCCAGCACCTGTGCAATGCTATCGCCCAAACCACCCAAACGGTTATGCTCTTCGGCTGTAACCACACAACCAGTTTTAGCCACCGACTTTAAAACGGCCTCAGCATCCAACGGTTTTATGGTGTGTATGTTAATGATTTCGGCATCAATACCTTCTTCAGCTAACATTTCGCCGGCAAGTATAGCCTGCCATACCAAATGACCGGTGGCAAATATACTCACATCTGCGCCTTCATTCACCATCCATGCTTTACCAATCTCAAATTTTTGATCAGGATCTGTAAAAATAGGCACAACCGGCCTGCCAAAACGTAAATAAACGGGGCCTTCATACTCAGCAATGGCTATGGTAGCGGCTTTTGTCTGGTTATAATCGCAGGTGTTTATCACGGTCATTCCGGGCAGCATTTTCATCAGGCCTATATCTTCCAGGATCTGGTGAGTAGCGCCATCTTCGCCCAGGGTTAAACCGGCGTGCGAAGCACAGATCTTTACGTTTTTGTTTGAATAAGCTATCGACTGGCGGATCTGGTCATAAACCCTGCCGGTTGAAAAATTAGCAAAAGTACCGGTAAAAGGAATTTTACCACCAATGGTCATGCCGGCGGCAATACACATCATATTTGCCTCGGCAATACCCACCTGCACAAAGCGTTCGGGAAATTCCTTTATAAAATCATTCATTTTTAATGAGCCAATAAGGTCGGCACAAAGCGCAACCACCTGGTCATTTTTTCTGCCGGCTTCCAGCAGCCCGGCGCCAAAGCCCGAGCGGGTATCTTTTTTATCTGTGTAAGTATATTTCTTCATGAGAGGCCTCACCCAACCCTCTCCTGAAGGAGAGGGCTTTTTATTTAATTGTGATTAATGGTTGTTTATTAACGGTCGTTTATTTTTACTCCCCCTTCAGGGGGTAGGGGGGCTCAATAATCGCCCAGTGTTTCTTCCAGCTGACCGAGGGCCAGTTGTAGCTGCTCGTCGTTTGGTGCAATACCATGCCATTTGTGGCTGCCTGCCATAAAATCAACACCATAGCCCATTTCAGTATGCATCAATATCATGATTGGTTTGCCCTGACCTGTATGGCTTTTGGCCTGTTCAAGGGTTTTTACCACATCGGCCATGTCATTGCCATTCATTTCCAGCACATCCCAGCCAAAAGCTTCCCATTTAGCATGAAGGTCGCCTAATGATAAAACCAGTTTGGTTGGTCCGTCAATCTGCTGACCGTTTACGTCAATGGTTGATATCAGGTTATCAACACGGTTGTGCGGCGCAAACATAGCGGCCTCCCATATTTGTCCTTCCTGTAATTCACCGTCGCCATGCAGGGTAAATACCAATGATTTATCGCCATTAAGCTTTTTAGCCAGTGCGGCGCCAATAGCTACCGAAAGTCCCTGACCCAACGAACCTGATGCAATGCGGATTCCCGGCAAATGCTCATGTGTAGTTGGGTGGCCCTGTAAACGCGAGTTAAGCTTGCGGAATGTGGCCAGTTCGGCCTTGTCAAAATACCCGGCATGAGCCAGCGTACTATAAAATACCGGCGAAATGTGTCCGTTTGATAAAAAGAAGATATCCTCGCCCACGGCATCCATATTAAACTTTGGATCGTGGTTCATTACCGAAAAATAAAGAGCGGTAAAAAATTCGGTACAACCTAATGAACCACCTGGATGGCCCGACTGGCAGCCATGTACCATACGTACAATGTCGCGCCTGATCTGTGACGCGGTTTTTTCTAATTCTTGAATATCTGCTTTCATTAATAAAATTTAGGAAACTACTAAAGTAGAAATTATTATTGTGTTTTTAACACTTATTTTACAAGGTCAAGTATCTGTTGTGATGAATTTTGGGTATCAACCTTTTTTACGATATGACTGATCACCCCATTGCCATCAATAATAAAAGTAGTGCGAACGGTACCCATATACTTTTTGCCATAATTGTTTTTTTCGGCCCAAACGCCGTAAGCTTCTACAATGTTGTGGTCGTTATCAGCTATCAGGGTAAAAGGCAGGCTATATTTGGTCTCAAATTTTTTGTGCGATTTTTCATCATCGGTACTTACACCAATTACCTCGAAACCTTTGCTTAGTAAAGATTGATAATTGTCCCTGAAACTGCATGATTCAGCTGTGCAGCCCGGGGTATCATCCTTTGGATAAAAATAAAGGATCACATTTTTACCTTTATAATCAGTAAGGGAAACGGTTTTTCCATTTTGATCCTTTGCTGTAAAATCAGGGGCTTTATCGCCTTCTTGTAATGTTGCCATAGGTGCTTTTAGTTTTTGTTCAAATGTCAGTATCAAGTAGTTAGTATCAAGTATCAAGATTTTTTTACTAATCCTAAATGTCGCGTTTAAGAAGTCGTGATACTTGATACTAACTACTTGATACTATCTGTAAAAATCTGCCTTAAATTCCGAAAAATTGTTTTTGTTATCGCCAACGGTTAGCTTAAATACGTGCTTGCCGGGAGCAATTTCGCCGTTAAAGGTATAACTTAGTATTTTACTTTTATAATCCCACTCCATTAAAACCCATTTATTGTCGATAGTGCCTATATAGCTTTTAATGCCCGACAGGTTATCGCCCATGCGCAAATTGATGCTTTTAAACGCGGCCATGTTACTGCCGTTGTGAATATTTAACGGACGGATCACTGGTGGCAGGGTATCTATTTTAATAAAAAATTCGCCAAAGCTGCTTACTCTTGACTTTACGTAGCCATCCTGGTAATAGCCGCCCTGGCAGCCTCCTGTGGTACTTACAATTACAGCTTTATCGGCATAAGTGCCCAAATCTACATCGGGTTTTATCCAAAGATCATAGCTATCATGGATAGGGGTAAGCTTGTTATGGATATGGTGCACCTGCGAGAAACCGGATGCTGGTTTTGGTGATATGGAGTAAGTGAAATCAAGGTCATCATACAAATTGCCTGGCATAATGATCACTTTTACCTTATCAGTACTGAACTCACTTTTTTGGTCGTAATGGAATAAAGTACCTGTTATTTTATTGACAACAGGAATAAACTTTTCTGATTGTACCTTTAGTTTAACAGTTGAAGTATTGCCGGCCGCATCTTTCACCACGTACTCTACTTCGTGCAGGGCATTATCATCAAAAGTAATGATACCCCGGTTGATGGATTGCGGATAAAGCGATATGTGACTACCCGGCAGTATAAAGCATTTTTGCATCCACCTGCGCGATGAGGTGAAAGTAGGGTAATCAATATAAGCGTTGATGGCATGGGTTTGATCGAATGCGAAACGTTCAACCGAAAAGGTGTATACGATTTGGCCGTCAAGCTTTAACTCCACCGAATAAATGCCGTTATGATTGGCCGAAACGCTGTTCATATCAGTAGTGTTGATACCGAAACCGATGTACCCGCTTAAATGCAATACCTGCGGTTTGATGAGGTGATAATTGCCTGTACCTGCAGCGCCGGTAACCGCTAAAAATTCCTTCAGCGTTTTTTCACTGAAAGGGCTGCCGTTGAGGTGATAAATGCCTATTGAGGTAATGGTAGGCGGCACCCTGTCGGGTATGGTTAGGCCAAACAACTGCGGGTTAATGGTTTCTTCCGTTTGTGTATCCCTGACCTCGAAGTGCACATGTGGCCCTGCCGATGCCCCTGCATTGCCGGATATGGCCACTACTTCGTCTTTAAGAACAGGTACTTGTGCGGGTGTCAGTTTAAAATCAGCCTCGTAGGTTTGGTGCTCGTACTGGTAAGCTTTTATTATAGCTGCAACAGCCGGTGTAAAGCTTTGCAGGTGCCCGTAAACTGTTGTATAACCATTGGGATGGGTGATATAAATGGCCCGGCCAAAACCGCCAAATTGTACCCTTACCCTTGATATATAACCATCGGCGGCAGCATGTACCGGGTAACCCGTCCGCTGGTTTGTCTTAAAATCGAGCCCGGAATGGAAATGCTGAGGCCTGAGCTCGCCAAATGAACCCGCTGTGCTTGGTGGCAGGTCAAGCGGGTAGCGGAAATAACTTTGTGGGTATGGCCTGCTTTGTATGGTGGTTTGCGCACGTATGCCCCAGCTAAAGCCCAGGCATAACGCGGCTATAATCAAATGTTTTTTAATCATATTTTATTTAACGTAAAAGTCGAGCAATTTTTCATCCTCCAGATATCCTTCCAGCCTGTCGCCAACCTTTACTTTAGATACTCCGGGAGGAGTACCGGTGAATATAAGATCGCCCTTTTTTAGGGTGATATACTGTGAAACAAACGCGATAATGTTTTCGAAAGAGAACAGCAGATCCCGTGTATTGCCCTGCTGGCGGGTTTCGTCATTAATATCCAGCTTAAAATTCAGATCGTAAATAGCGGCAAATTTGGCTTTGGGCACAAAAGCGCTAATAGGTGCCGAGCCATCAAAGGCTTTGGCCAGTTCCCAGGGCAGGCCCTTTTCTTTATGGCGGCTTTGAATATCGCGGGCGGTAAAATCAATGCCTAAAGCGATTTCATCATAATAACCAGCGGCAAATTTTTCATTTACGTGTTTACCCTCCTTACTTATTTTTAATACGATTTCAATTTCATGATGAACATCGTCCGAAAAATCAGGATGATAAAAAGGCTTATTGTCCTTTATTATGGCAGTTTCGGGTTTCATAAAAATAACCGGAATGGCTGGTACCGGGTTATTTAATTCTTTGGCGTGCTCGGCATAGTTGCGGCCAATGGCAATTATCTTCATAAGTTACAGCTATAAACGCCAAAGCTAAAAAAATAGCTTGGTTTGTTTAAACAGATGTAAACTGTCAAAGCATTTTTACTAAAGTAAATAGAGTTATAGTACCGAGATGCGTTTTATAACTGATTCGGTACCAGCTACCACCCGTACAAAATAAAAGCCGCGGCTCAATTTGTTGTTGATGGGGTAGTTGATGTTATGATCGCCGGAGTCAACCCTTTGCGAAAACAAAGTGGTAATATCATTACCCAATACATCCATTATTTTAATGGTGACATTGGTATTGCGTGATATAGAGTATTTTAAATTGATTTGATCGGTAACCGGGTTAGGGTATAATTGCACGTCATTAAGTAATTTGTCTTCGGGGTGAGACACACTTACCTTTACACTTGATGTTACCGCCGGCTTTAATGGTGGCAGTACCAAATGCAAGCCGTTTTTTAAATAAGACGGTTTTGTAGATTTACCCTTTGAAACACGCAGATAGGTAGTATCGCTTTTAGAGTGATGAGTTTTAATTTCAGACGCAAAGGCAAAGTTCATAAAAATTACCATCGCAATTAGTATGAACCACGTATAAGTGTAAATAAAAGAATAAGTAATGTTTCGCCTCATTTTTTAGTCTCGCTTACAAAAGTATAAATAAAGCCCTCATCTATTAAAAAAATGATGTCTTTCTAAAACTTTTTAACAAATTTTAACAAAATCTGTCTGTTTTACAGTTTAGACTCCTTTTTCAGTTATACGTTTAATGATTATTTAAGTTTAACCAAAAAATTTAATATTTTTGCAGCTTTTAAAATATAAAAGTGTCAAACCATAAAGATCTGCAAAAACTGTCGGCTGCCGGCCTGCTTATCAGTTTAGGAATAATTTACGGTGATATTGGTACCTCCCCACTATACGTATTTAAGGCTATAGTTGGCCAGCAAAGGATTTCTGAAACATTAATATTAGGAGGAGTATCCCTAATCTTCTGGACACTTACACTACAAACCACTTTAAAATATGTAGTAATTACCTTACGAGCTGATAACAAAGGTGAGGGTGGTATTTTTTCGCTATTCTCCTTAGTGCGCCGTAAGGCAAAATGGCTTATTGTGCCTGCTGTTGTTGGAGGATGCGCCTTGCTTGCCGATGGTATAATTACCCCGCCTATCACCATATCATCAGCCATTGAAGGTTTGCAAACCTATTATCCAAACCTACCCACTGTAAAAATTGTAATGGCTATTATAACCGTTCTCTTTATTATTCAGCAGTTTGGAACGTCGCTGGTAGGTAAGGCTTTTGGACCTATTATGTTTATATGGTTTACCATGATGGGGGTACTGGGTATAAGTTATATTATACTTTCACCGGGTATTGTAAGGGCTTTAAATCCTTATTACGCTTATGAATTGCTGAGTTCCAGTTCAAGCGGCAGCGCATTTATTATACTGGGTGCGGTATTTTTATGTACTACCGGGGCCGAAGCTTTATACTCTGACCTGGGCCATTGCGGTAAGGATAACATCCGCATCAGCTGGATATACGTTAAAAGCTGTTTGATATTAAATTACCTGGGGCAGGCAGTTTGGTTATTGCAGCGCAATGGCAGTATTATCAATCTGAACATTAATAACCCTTTTTATAAGATCATGCCGGGGTGGTTCCTGATATTTGGTATAGGTATTGCCACGGTAGCTGCTGTAATAGCAAGCCAGGCGCTTATATCAGGGTCATTTACACTTATTGCCGAAGCGGTTAGGTTAAACCTATGGCCAAAAGTACGTATCAATTATCCATCGGAGCAAAAAGGACAGTTGTATGTACCCAGCGTTAACTGGATACTTTGGGCGGGCTGTTTAGGCGTGGTGCTTATATTCCGTCATTCAGATAAGATGGAGGCGGCCTATGGTTTAAGTATAACGGTGGCCATGCTCATGACCACCATACTGGTCTCCAAATTTTTGAAGCGTAAAAAAGTACCCACCTATATTATCACTGCATTTTTAATTATTTACCTCATCATTGAGGGCACTTTCCTTGCAGGTAACCTGGTTAAATTTGTGCATGGCGGCTGGTTTACTTTATCAATAGGCTTTTTGTTGTTCACCGTAATGTGGACATGGCATACCGCCCGTAAGATCAGAAACCGTTATGTGAAGTTTGTTGCCATTGATGATTACTTTGATATTTTAAAAGAGCTAAGTGCTGATGAAACTGTACCTAAATACGCCTCGCAGCTGGTTTATTTAACAAGCGCTAATTTTAATTCCGAAATTGAATCGAAAATAGTTTACTCCATATTGCAAAAACAACCTAAACGTGCCGATGTATATTGGTTGGTACACGTTGATGTGGTTGATGAGCCTTACAAACGTGAATATGAGGTTGAATCGTTGGTGCCGAACAAGGTGATCAGGATTGATTTTAAATTAGGGTTTAGGGTTGAGCAGCAAATAAATCTGTTGTTTAGAAAAGTAGTTGAGGACCTGGTGAAAAGGGGCGAAGTTGATATCACGAGTCACTATAAATCATTAAACAAGCACAAGATAGTTGGCGATTTTAGGTTTGTGGTGATTGAAAAAGTGTTATCGCGCTCACATAGCCTGTCGTTTTACGAGCGGTTCATCATGGATTTTTATGTGCAGCTTAAAAAAGTAAGTTTGTCAGAGGAACGCGGTTTTGGCCTCGATCTGAGCTTTGTTACTGTTGAAAAGGTTCCGCTGATGCTATCTATTCCTGAAGCCATAGAGATACACCGGGTAAATTAAAAGCTCATCATTCATATTGTCATCCTGAGCTGTAGCGAAGGATCTATTCATAGCCCTGCATATGATTTAGAGCGTTACTATAGAGCCTTACGAAGTTTTAAACTTTGTAAGGCTTTTACTTTACTTTATGCCCTTCATGATAATTTTCTTTTGTTAAGCCAATATTAATACAGTATTACTACAGAATGTTTTTTGATCTTTACCGCGTTTGGAAATAAGCGCTGTGAAGAAAAAAATAAAATTAACTTTTTGGGCATTACTTTTTACTACAAGTCTGTTTGCCCAGGGGCCCGACCTCGATATTCTGAAAGGCATCAACGGGCCTGTTAGTCCGGGAGCTGATAAAACCTGGAGATTTATTACCAAAAAAGCCATTTATATTGATGCCGCGGTACCCGCGGGTTTACTCATAGCCGGCTTCATAAATCATGACGATGATCTTAAAATAAACGGTTTACAGGCGGGGGCCTCGCTGATCGTTGCTGGTGGTTCAACTTATATTTTAAAAAAAGTATTTAACCGTACGCGTCCATATATTGCCCATCCCGGTGATATAACCCTTAAAGAATCCCCAGGCCCAACCGATCCGTCATTCCCGTCAGGACATACGTCATTTGCCTTTGCGGCCGCCACTTCATTAAGTTTGGCTGTGCCTAAATGGTATGTAATTGCTCCTTCGTTTTTATATGCTGGCGCGGTAGGATATTCACGCATGTACCTTGGGGTGCATTACCCCAGTGATGTTTTGGGTGGGGCTGTTGTAGGCGTAGGTTCGGCCTATTTAACCTGGAAGGCGCAACAGTGGCTTACGGGTAAAAAAAAGCATAAAACCTATCCGGAATAGATCATTTAAAGCTGGGAGACACATGTGATGTGTCTCTACAATTAGAACGTAGAGGCGCATCACATGCGCTCCTAATATTTGCATGTTGGCAATTAGATGCTTCACTGCGTTCAGCATGACGGTTCTTAGGTGATTATTTCCCTTTTTCGTAAGCCATTTTCATGTACTTTTTAACCTCATCATTAAGATCTTCTTTAAGATACATCCTGAAGTAATGGTTATGATCGTTAGTGCCTGGTACGGTCTTTATTTTGGTGAAGCAAAGGTTATCGTCATAGATCTCATTAAAGGGAAATACCACATCAATAAAGTTTTTGCCTAATTGGGTAACATAAGCAAAATTTACCCTTGCTGCCAGGGCTATCATGCTTTTGGTTGGATATACTTTTACGGGCGCTATCTCCAGATATTCGGTGATAAAATAATCAAACAGTTCAACCGTATGTGCTGATTTCCCTTGTAAAAAATCGCCCAGGTTACGCTCACGGCAGGAGTGAACCTGGTTGGTAATTGCAAATTCGCGGTCACATATCGGACATATCCACATGATACACTATTGAGCAGTTTTTACCTCCCGGCCCAGTACACTATTTTTATAGCTGTAGCTAAAGTAAATAACCAAGCCTATAACCAGCCATATTAAAAACCTTAACCAATTGGTATACCCAAGCTCGGTCATCAGGTAAAAGCAACTCATTAAACCCAGTACCGGGATCAGCGAAAAGTTTTTGATAAAACTATAAATACTAATAACGATGATCAGGATAAAGAAAAGATAATTGGGGAAGTTGTAAAGAAAGCCATAAATGCCTAAAGTGTACTTTTTAGCATCGTTGATGGTGGGAGTAGCTCTTAGTGCCGTGTTAAATTTATCTTCCTCCAGATCCTTGAAATATTGGGTTATAGCATCAGGTTTGATTGTGGTTTGTTTGCCGTACAGCGCGTTGCAAGTACTTAACAAAGCCACATTATCCGCAGCATCCAATCCGTCAATTATTACCGATTTGTCTTTTATCTTTTTAAACTGCATCATTTCAACCTGCGGAGCCGGCTTAAAGTAAACGCATGAACCTAAAATGATGAGCGTTATCAGGGGCACAATTATTTTCCCGTTAACATACGGTAAATGAAAACGACCAGCTTGTGCAGCCTCACGCGGGAGTAAAAGTACACCACCGCATACCAGTACAAATGCAAACAGGGTGCCTATGCTGGTTAGGTCGGTAACCTCGGTAAGGTTCATGAATAATGCAGGTATGGCCACCACAAAGCCGGTAACAACGGTAGCAAATGCCGGTGTGTGAAATTTAGGGTGAATACGTGAAAATGCTTTAGGCAGCAAGCCATCGCGGCTCATACTCATCCAGATACGCGGCTGCCCTAACTGAAATATCAATAAAACACTTGCCGTGGCAATAACCGCGCTGATAGAAATGATATAGCTTATATTATGCAGCCCTACTTTGGCAAATACAAACGCAAGCGGATCGCCAACCTGAAGATCTTTATAGCTTACCATACCGGTAAGCACCAGGGCTATCAGTATATAAAGCACAGTACAAATGATCAATGAATAAATCATACCGCGTGGCAGGTCCCTTTGTGGTTTTTCGCATTCTTCGGCAGTGGTTGATATGGCATCAAAACCTATATAAGCAAAAAACACACCTGATACTCCCTTCATTACCCCGCTAAAGCCATTAGGCATAAAGGGGTGCCAGTTGGCAGGTGTTACGTAAAAAAAGCCAATAATAATAACCGCTATAACAATTACTACCTTTAAAATAACCATGGCGTTAGTTGCCTTTTTTGTTTCGCGGATGCCTATATAAACAAGATAGGTGATGATAAATACGATACCCAAAGCAGGCAGGTTAGCTATCAGCTTAAAGTTTCCAATACCAGGCGCGGTATTCCAGGCCAGTGCTGCTGCCTTTACCCTGTCGCTGATTTCGGCTAACTGGCTGCCAGCGGCTTGTACCTGCTCATGGCCCCTTAATGCCGAAACATAGTCCATGCTCAGGTATTTGGGCAGATGGATATTGAAGCCCTCGAGCAGGTTAACAAAATATTCGCTCCATGAAATGGCCACAGCAATGTTACCTATAGCGTATTCCATTAAAAGATCCCAACCTATTATCCAGGCAATTAACTCACCAAATGAGGCATAAGCATAGGTGTAGGCACTGCCCGCAACAGGTATGCGCGAGGCAAACTCGGCATAGCAAAGTGCCGAAAACCCGCAGGTTATTGCTGTAACTACAAATAAAAGGGAAACTGCTGGTCCGCCGTGAAATGAAGCTTCGCCGATGGTTGAAAATATGCCCGCACCTACAACGGCAGCAATGCCCATCAGTGTCAGGTCTTTAACATTTAGTTCTTTTTTGAGTTGCGATGATGCTGTGCCCGGGTGTTCACTATCACTAAATCCACATTCAACATCATGTAATATTTTTGCTACAGATTTCTTACGAAATATACTTTTCGACATTCAATTTAATTAATTAATCTAACTCAATTCAAACATAATCATTTTTTTGCATTGAATAAGTATATGCTTATTTTGCACCATGAAGATAGGGATAAAAGATGTTTTGTACAGGATCAGGCCGTTCTTTATCCTTTATCTGATAGTGTTGTGCGCATGTTTAATTGTTAAATTGCTTTACAGCCGCGAAACCATATACTTTGCTGTAAATAGACTAAACAGTTCATGGGCCGACGCCATTATGCCTTATATTACCGATGTTGGCGAAGGGCTAACCGTAGTTATTTTATCGGCTATAATAGCTTTATTCAGTTACCGCAAGGCTTTACTGCTGGTTTCTGGTTTTGCTGTAACCAGTATAACGGCTCAAATATTAAAACGAATTTTTGACGCACCGCGCCCCAGGTTATATTTTAGTCACCGGCTTAGTGAAATACACTTTGTTAAAGATGTTCAGGTATGGAGTGTGCATAGTTTCCCATCCGGGCACTCTGTTACCGCATTTTCGGCGGCTGTGGTAATTACTTATTTATGCAAAAATAAAGGCTGGGGGATACCAGCTTTATTAATCGCCATTTTAGTGGGTTATTCAAGAATGTATTTGAGCCAGCATTTTTTTGAGGATGTAATGGCTGGATCAGTGATAGGGGTTATAACCACCGTGTTCTGGTTAAGCTGGCTTGATAGTAAACAATTTATACATACCGGCAAATGGAACACGGGGTTAATAGGTTCCCTCAAAAAATAATTATAATTAAGTTGTCAAGTCATCCTGAACTTGTTTCAGGATCTCTCAGGACAAGTTGACCGCCATGTTGTACAACCTTGCAAGTGGGATGCCGAAACGAGTTCGGCATGACGATTAAAATAGGAATTAAGCAGCTTGTTTCTTTTTTCTACGGATCATTGCAAATATTATAATGAGTATGATGAGTGGTCCGCCGCCATAAATGCCAATTTTGACCGGTGTTGATAAACCCTTGGCGTTAGAAACATACTGATCATTACGTTTCAGATCAGGCGCCAGTTTAATGGAGCTTGTAAACATCTTTAACTCATCTTTAACCAAATCTTTACGTTGTTCTTCATAATAATATTGAAAGGTGTAAGTAGCTTCCTGCGTGTAAAGCAATATAAATTGTCTTAGTTGTACGGGTTCGCCGGTTGAACCTGTGTTATCAACCCTTAGCGTAAATACCTTAGCTTCCAGTTTACCAATAATGGTATCGCGCGGGTTCATTACGCTGCCTTTACCTGATTGTTTCTGAATGCCATCAATATAGGTTTGAAGTACCTTGTTGAGGTCTTTTTCTTTGTTTAAGGGTGTATTGTTGACTGGATTTTTAGCGCGTAAGACTATCATAAACCCAAAAGCACCATTCCCGGAATATATTTGCTGACTTAAAGTATCTTTCTTCTGGAAATTTGGCGGTAGCGAAACAGTAACAAGACTATCAATCTTTACCGGCTTAAGTTTTTGACTAAAGGCTGTAACGGTAAATAATATAAAAGTTAAACTTAAAATGATCTTTTTCATAGATATTTAAACCTGTGAAAGAGCAATTAGTTTTAAAAATTAGTTAATAGTGAATTTTAATTCTGGAGTATAATATTGATAATCAGATATATTGAAGCTTTAAAAATGAGTGTTAAAAAATCTGTTATCGCGAGGTAAGGAGTGATATCTCTTAAGTTTCTTAAGTTTCTTAAGTTAATGCTATCCTGTGATAAATAATATCAAAAGCGTTTTATTTCATCAGTTTTGATACCCTTGCCCTGTTGTATTGCTGCAGCAGGATAGGGTAAATATTATAGATGATATTAGCGATAATTACGAGCACGGAAAGCGTATAATGACTGGTTATTAACGCATATATAGCGGTTAACGAGAAAAAAACAAAGCATATGAAGTGATATCGTTCATACATCATAATAGTTTTCATGTATTGCACTGCGTTAGCTTTGCTTTTAATTATCCGGTAATTGGGTTTAGCCTTCCTGCTCAGGCGGTTTATGAATTCGCCATTTTGCACAAATTTACGTACGAACTTAACACCAAAGTTTTCATAAAATCTGGGGTTGCGGCTTAATTGCATTTGACTGACAGGAAGAAATTGGCTTACTACACTAATGCCAATAAAAATAAAGCACCATAATAAAGAGTTGGCAGCAAACCAGTAAGCAATAACCGGGATAAAGCAGAGTATGGTCCAAAAGAAGTTTACTGCCTGGTTCATAACCTTTGCTTTTTAATGACTGTCTGTGGGAATACAGAAAGCGGGGGATTAAAAGGACGTCATGCCGAACTTGTTTTGCATGACGCCCTGTCAATTTATAATCTTACGTATATAAGAAAATCGTTATCCTATTTTATCCATTTCGGCTTTTACAAACTCGGCCAGTTCTTTCACATAAGCGGCGCTGAAATCAAACTTGATACCCGCTGTTTCGTAAATTTCTTTAATGGTTTTGGTGTAGCCAAGCTTTAATGCATCAAGGTACTGCCGCAGACCTTTCTCCGGGTTTTCCTTATAGTTTTTCCATACGGCTATAGCGCCTAACTGGGCCATACCATACTCTATGTAATAAAACGGAACTTCAAAAATATGCAATTGTTTTTGCCAAAGGTTAGCTTCGGCATCAGGATGTTCGCTCCAATCAACAAAGCCCGCCCCAAATGGCTCGTAAATTTCCATCCAGGCTGTTTTACGATCTTCGTCAGTATGGTTGGGGTTGGTATATATCCAATGCTGAAACTGGTCAACCACAGCTACCCAGGGCAGGGTTTTTAATACATCAAATAGCTGGTCGCGTTTGGCGCGTTTCAGGTCTTCTTCATTATCAAAAAATACATCCCAGTTATCCATCGATATCAACTCCATCGACATAGAGGCCAGCTCCGCGACTTCTGATGGGCAATGTTTAAAATCGTTCAGCTCCAGGTCGGCAGTTAAAAAAGTATGCACCGCGTGCCCACCTTCGTGTACCATAGTGGTGAGGTCACGGAAGGTATTGGCAGAGTTCATGAAAATAAAGGGAGCACCGGTTTCTGACAATGGATAGTTATATCCGCCAGGCGCTTTACCTTTGCGGCTCTCCACATCAAAAAGGTTGTTATCCTTCATGATCTCCAAACGCTCACCTAAATAGCGGTTAATATTGCTGAAACACTGGATGGATTTTTCTATCAGTTCGTTGCCATTGTTAAAGGGTTTTAAAGCCGGTTTACCTGATATATCAACATCCATATCCCATGGTTTTAGCACAGGCAGGTCAAGTGCCTTTTTACGTTTTTCGGCCTGTTCATGCAGTATGGGTACTATTTCTTTTTCAATAGCCTCGTGAAAGGCGTAACAGTCCTGCGGGGTATAATCAAAACGGCCCAATGCCTGGAACATATAATCCCTAAAGTTTTCAAACTTGGCATTCAGGGCAACGGTATGTCTTAATTTACGCAAATGATCAAAAAGCTCATCAAGCTGATCTTTATCCTGCAGGCGGCGGGCTGTTATCTTTTCCCAAACCTCCTGGCGTTTGGCGCGGTCAGTGCCTTTTAAAAATACGGAAGCTTGTTCTAATGTAAACTCCTTATCGTCAATATGAACCGACATAGCGCCGGTGATTGACTGGTATTTTTGTTGTTCAACCTGTATCTCAGTTTGTACCGGGATGTTCTCTTCCCTGAATAGTTCGAGGGCTTTTTTAACGGCACGCAAAAAGATGAAGTATTTTTTACCATCCAGCTTATCAACCCATTTACTGGCTACCAGCTTTTTATTAAGCTCGTTGCCATAAGGAGCAATTTTAGGCTCAATTTCGGTAGCAAAATATTGGAAGTTTTGCAATAGCTCTTCGCTGGTGGTGTCGCAGGTCATGCGGATGTAACGCCAGGCAAAGTCTTCTTCTAAAGCGGCTTCCAGTTCGCTTTTGTCATGCAGCCATTTTTCCAGTTCTTCAACTGAGTTAATGGAGCGGTTAAGCAGTTCTTTGTAAATTGGTTCCAGGTTTTCCCATTTAATATCAAGCGTAGCCGGGATATATGTTCTTGTTTTTTTGTGGATCATAATTTGTTTAATGTGCAGATGTGCATATATGCAAATGTGCAGATTATGGATGCAGATGTGCAAATAAATAAAAGTGAAAAAGCCCGGAATTTGTAAAATTACATCTCCCGGACTTTTTCCATTTATGGACTAAACCAACTAAATCGGTTTATAAAAAGTTTGCGACATGTGCTTTAGTCCATCCGCATAACTGGTTGGTTTAAAGTTGAAGGCCTTTTCAAATTTGCTGCTGTCAAAAATATAATCATGATCAAACTGGTAATACATTTCTACAGTGCCCATGATCACTTTCTTGAACAGACCAAAAATCCAGAGCATGAATTTACGTATACGCATGAATTTGGGTTTAATTTGGTATGTGTTTGCCGCGATATCAAGAAACTGCCTGCCTGTTATGGCCGGAGCTGTGGGCAGGTGCCATATCTGATTATCACTATCGGGATTTTGACCAAGCAGGAACACGGCCTTACCGGCATCAGGAATGTATATATAATTATGTTTTTTATCAGGATCCCCAATCCATTGGGCCGGTTTCTTTTTAGCGTAGTTGCTTAACACCATCATATCTATAAAGCTGTTGGTGGAGTCGGTACCATAAAAATCAGGAGCCCGTGCAATAGTAGCGCGAATGTTTCCGGCTTTTACTTCATCCATCAGCATGTTGGCAATACCCGCGCGGATCTCGCCTTTAACACTGCTGGGTTTATAGGGCGTATCCTCAGTCATGGCGCCGTTAACCAGGCCGTACATGTAAACATTATCAAAAAATATCAGCCTTGCACCGGTTGCTTTGGTTACGTTTATTACATTTTTCATAATTACAGGCCACTGCTGCTTCCATATGGCAGCATCATAAACCAGCCCGGCAACAAGATAAATTACTGTTGACCCCTTGGCTGCGGATAAAACTTCGTCGTAGTTTAATAGGTCGGCTTTTTGCCAGGTTACGTTGGCTGCAGTTGTTTGTACAGGTTTGCGGCTAACTAAACGAACGGTTTGGTTAGCGTTTATTAATTCCTGTGTGAGGGCGTTGGCCACCGGGCCGCCGGCTCCTAATATAGTATGCATATGTTTTCTTGTTTTGTGTATAACAAAGGTAGGAGGGCTTTGTAAGTCAAAACGTTAACAAAAGATAAGAAAAACGGATTTCGGAATTCGGATGTTCGATTTGGGATTTAGAACAAGTAATAACCTGTCATTCTGAGGAACGAAGAATCTATTCTGAGCAGAGCATATTCCATAATAGACTCTTCGTTCCTCAGAGTGACAAACTTTTTAGAATTTCTATCCTATGCACTTATCTTCATGATCCTGCGACGGATGCGTGATAGCGAAACGGGGGTTATCCCTAAAAAATTGGCTATATAATGTTGCGGGATGCGTTGTAAAATTTCGCCGCCGGTTTCCAGTAGTTTATTGTAACGTTCTTCGGGAGTTTGGGTTACAAATGAGGTTACTCGGTCTTCGTAACAGATCAGGTAATGTTCGGCTATCAGCCTGCCTAAACGTTCCATTTTATAACCTATCAGTTTATCGGCATAAGCCTTTTGCATACTGTTATAGCTCAGGCTAACAAATTGAGCATCTTCAAGGGCTTGTATGTAATTAATAGATGGCTGGCGGGTTAAGAAACTTTTATATGAGCTTGTAAATTCATTTTCGAAACAGAAGTAACCTGTAATTTCTTCACCATCTTTTATATGAAAAAACCTGACAGATCCTTGTACAATAAGCGCTATATGGTTACATACTTTACCCGGCTCGGCAAAGTTCTTCTTTTTTTTGAGGGTACTTATTTCCAGCAGGGGTACCAAAGCCTGCCATTCCGCTTCATTAAGCGGAACAAATGATTCCGCGTGTTCTCTGAATTTATTGAGTGCGGTTAGTGTATCCATACCCTGTCCAACAAAAACAATACGGCAAATACTACACTGGCAATACCGTTGGTGGTCATGAAGGCAAAATTTACCCTGCTCAGATCGTTTGGCTTTACCAGCAGGTGCTGATAAATGAGCATAGCGCAGAAAAATACGATACCTATATAATACAAAAAGCCAACATGCGTAAAAAATACCGGCATCATGATGAACAATGCCGATAGCACATGTAAAAAGGTAGATAATCTTAAAGCATTTACTTTACCCATATAAGCAGGAATGGAGTGCAGGTTTTTATCGCGGTCAAAATCCTCATCCTGCAGGGCATAAATAATATCAAAGCCGCTTACCCAGCATAAAACTGAAAGCGAGAAAAATAAAGGTGTTAACGCGAAGGCACCGGTTACTACCAGATAAGCACCAATAGGGGCCAGCGATAATCCCAGACCTAAAACCAAATGGCAAAGTGCCGTAAACCGTTTGGTAGCGCTGTAGCCCAGCACAACAAACAAAGCAACCGGCGACAAGTAAAAGCATAATGGATTTATGAACCAGGTAGCTACAATAAACAGCGCGCAGTTAATTAATGTAAAGGTTAAAGCCGCCGGGGCGCTGATACGGCCCGATGGGATATCACGCTGTTTGGTGCGGGGGTTTTGCGCGTCAATATCCCTGTCCAGATAGCGATTAAATGCCATGGCCGAGTTACGGGCAAATACCATGCATAATATCATTAAAACCAGTTTTTGCCAGTCGAACCGGTGCTGTGTGGTGGTAACTGCCAGAAAAAAGCCGATAATGGCAAATGGCATGGCAAAAATGGTATGCGTAAACGTTACTAATGAAAGGTATTTTTTCATTGATATTAATCTCTTGGTTCAAAATGTGGCACTACAAAATCCTTATTTATATTATCAATAAAAGCCAGTATCTCTTCGCGGCCCAGTTGTGTTTCTGATGAGGTTACAAAATAGTGTGGCGCTTCCTCAAAAGTGGCCAACAGGGCTTTCTTAAATTTAGCTATATTTTGATCGGTTTTTACCGAGGATTGCTTATCAGCCTTGGTAAATATCAGCACGAATGATAATCCTTTTTCTCCAAGCCAGTTGCAAAATTCCAGGTCTATCTTTTGTGGTTCAAGGCGGCTATCAATCAATACCATTACACATTGCAGGCTTTCGCGTTTATCCAGATAGCTGTGGATAAATTTACTCCAATTGGCTTTATTTGTTTTTGATGCCCTTGCATAACCATAGCCAGGTAAATCAACAATATACCAGCTATCATTAATATAAAAATGATTAATGAGCTGTGTTTTGCCCGGTGTTTGCGATGTTTTAGCCAACCCTTTTTTTGCCGTAAGCATATTAATAAGGGATGATTTGCCCACGTTTGAGCGCCCAATAAAAGCATACTCCGCTTTTATTGGTGGCGGTAGTTTTGAGATCTGGGTATTGCTGCAAATAAATTCGGCCGATTTAACAATCATGCTGCAAAGGTAATATTTTTAGTTATGGGTTTATGGCTGTTAAAGTTGATTAGGTTTGTGTTACATATTTACGCGAACTTGTTTTACAATGCTTAAACAATTGTAAATGCAATTATAAGTAAATTTGATGTTTAAACATGCAATATAATGAATGGATATAAAATACCTGCCCAAACGCGTATAGGCCACGTACATTTAAAGGTGAGCGATCTGCAGCGTTCGCTTGATTTTTACTGTGGTTTACTGGGTTTTGAAAAAATGGTGATGTATGGCGATCAGGCTGCATTTATATCAGCGGGTGGTTATCACCATCATATAGGATTAAATACCTGGCAAAGTAAAGGCGCGCCACCCGCACCTGAATATGCACCCGGTTTATTCCATACCGCCATTCTGTATCCTGAACGCAAGGATCTGGCAGTAGCGCTACAACGATTGATAGATGCAAAATACCAGATCACGGGGGCCTCAGATCATGGTGTATCAGAAGCGATATATTTGAATGACCCTGACCAAAATGGTGTTGAGCTGTACTGGGACAGACCTAAAGAACTTTGGCCAAAAGATGAAGCCGGCGAACTCACCATGTACACAAGGCGGTTGGATATTGAGGGGCTGTTAGGATTGTTGAAGTAATTGTTTGAACCAAGTTTACTTCTATAAACTCAGCTAAGACAAAATAAAAATAGGTGCAATAGCGCCTATTTTTATTTTGCTTCGACAATATTTATTTAACGTTCATCCAAATATTTATTTAGTTGAGCAAACAATAAATCTCTATCCGATGGACTTCTGGCATCCTTAATGGCTACCTTTCCGCCCTTATCAACTATTAAATAATGGGGCATCAGCACAGTAGCAGTATCATTATTCAGCGCGTTATGGTACAAATTATCATATTCTTTATCTTCTAAGAAAAGATGATAACCATCTACCTGATACTTTTCGATTTGCTGTTTCCATATGTATCTGTTCCCGCGCGATATGTATAAGTAAGCAATGTTATTATTTGATTTATACTTTGCTTTTAAAGGATGTGTGAAATTGGCAAATTCAGCAAGACATGGCCCACAGGTTGTTCCCCAAAAATCAGCATACACTACCTTACCTTTAAAATTATTACTGATAATGCTTTGAAATGAAGTTTCATTAGCATTGATAGTTAAAAACCTGGCACCGGGTGCATTGTTCATTTCTAAGGTCCACAAAAACTTTATTGCCAAAAAAGCTATTCCAAGACTTATACCTGTTATTACTGGTTTAAAAACAGGTGGCTTTTCCTTTTTAACATAAAGTCTTAACAGGTAAATACCCACAAATAAAAAAACAAGGCAAAGCACTGATTTTATGGCTATCAGCCATGTTAAAACCTTGTTATTTTCAAAGGCTTTGTCCAGTATTTCAGCTTTCTGTTCTTTGCTGAAATTGTAAACATTCTGAACAGCGTATATCAATTGCTCCCTGACTTCTTTTTGCCATGACATGTAATGCAGGCTGATATCCAATATGAGTATGGGAATACAAGCGAGTAGTATAGCTCCCAACCAAAAGTTTTTTGACTTTATCATTATGCTCAAAAACTACAGCTCCCTTATCTTAATATCCTTAAAATAGGCCTTATGACCATGATCCTGCAGGGCTATCAGGCCTGTTTTCGCGTTGCCATAATCCGGGTGGTCTTTCCATTTGCCTTCGGCCTTTTTCTTTTTCCAATCCGCGTTCCAGGCTGTAAATTCAACAATTTTAGCGCCGTTTAGCCAGTGCTCCACGTGTCCGTTTTTAAAAACAATTTTACTGGTATTCCATTGGCCCACAGGCATTATTTTCTTTTTATTGTTAGGCAGGTACATGGCGTAATCACAGCCGGTTTTTTGCCATTCTTCCAGTTTGTCGGGCCAGCCGTTATCATCTATGATCTGATATTCGGGGCCTGTTTCATAAGTTGCAGGATATTTAGCGTCTTCAACCACATGATATAACACACCGCTGTTACTGCCTTTATCAATTTTCCATTGCCAGGTAAGTTCAAAGTTGGCGTATGATTTATCGGTTACAATATCGCCGCCGGTATCGCCCTGAGCAGCACCTAAGCATACCAGCGCACCGTTAACAATGGTCCAGTTTTTTACCGGGCCTTTTTTGTTGAAGCCATGCCAGCCTTTCAGGCTTTTACCATCAAACAAACTTACCCAACTGCCTTTTGCAGCAGCTTTTTTTACAGGTACAGGATCATTTGCCGGGATACCCGAAGTTTGTACACAAACCAGGCCAGCTGCAGCCAATACCAAACCGATCTTTTTTAGTTGTTGTTTCATATTATTTAGCAGATGTATTTATTTAGAGCTTAATTTATTTTTTGCTACCTGCATTTTTTCAGGATCCCAAAACATGGGGCTGTTATTATAATAGCTGTCATTACACAGCAGGGCAGGGGCGGCAGCCCGATAGCCGAAAATAGCATCCTCGGTTACCTTACCATTATTCCTTATGGCGTTAAAAAAGTTATTCATGTGGTCATAAGGGCCACCTAAATAACCTTTTTCTGCATCATAGGTAATCTCTTCGGGCGGCACCATTTTTTTACGTTCGGCATAACCACTGCCTGCTTTTTTTAGCTTATCCAGGTAAAAAGGATCGTCGGACGCAAAGGTTTTATTCCTTTTCAGCGTCACCTTGTCCCATGTAATGTCCATTGATCCTTCGCTGCCCACCAATTTCAGGTAAGTAGTGCCGCTGGTGCCATCAACAAAATTGCACCTTAATGATAGGTTAAAGGCAGGATGAACCTGTGTTTTGCCATAATCAAAGGTACCTAACAATACATCAGGCACTTCGCGGCCATCGTTCCAGAAACGCAGTCCGCCTGCCGCGTAAATTTTGTTTGGCCCCATAGAGCCGGTAATAAAGTGCAGGCTCGAGAACAGGTGAACAAAAAGGTCGCCGGCCATGCCCGTACCATAATCGGTATAATTGCGCCAGCGGAAAAAGCGTTTTGCATCAAAATCCCGTTTTTTGGTATTACTGATATAGGTTTCCCAGTCAACTGTTTGTGGTGATGCATCTTCGGGAATAGGATATTGCCAAACTTCCAACGGCTCGCGGCGGGCCCAAAAACCCTCGGCATAATTTAGTTCGCCAATAGCACCGCTTTTTAATAACTCCTGTGCCTTTTCGTTCCCTAATGATGATACACCCTGGCTGCCTACCTGGAAAATTTTACCTGTTTCCTTTTGTGCCTTTATTACAGCGGGACCTTCGCCTATAGCGTGCACCATTGGTTTTTCGCAATACACGTGCTTGCCGGCATGCATGGCGTCAACAGAAATTTGCTGGTGCCAGTGATCGGGTGTGCCAATAATAACGGCGTCAATATCTTTGCGGTTCAGGATCTCTTTATAAACACGGGTGGTAAAAATATCGGCGCCAAATTTGGTTTTAGCATCTTTCAACCTGCCATCGTACAGATCACACACTGCAACCAGTTTTACTCCCGGAATTTTGAGGGCAACATCAGTATCATTATTACCCATGCCTCCGGCACCAATAAGGGCAATGTTGATCTGGTCGTTTAAACCGTAGCCTGGCGGCCTTTTTAGTATAGAAAATGGTTTAACATGGTTTTCGGCTGCTAATAAACTGCTGCCTGCGGCTACCGCCGCGGTGGTAGTGGCTAATTTTTTGATAAAACTGCGGCGTGACGACTCTTCTTTTTCTTTCATAGATTGAGATAATGAATTTGGTAACAATAATTAATAATAAAGAGAACTGATAACCCCGGTCATCTTTTTGGGATGAGCCCGCTGCACTGGTTTTTAAACTAATTGGTTTTTAAAATTAGTGAATTGACTTAACATTTACACAACCCCTGCA
The DNA here is from genome assembly GCF_050433765.1 of Mucilaginibacter lappiensis. Classification (GTDB taxonomy): domain Bacteria; phylum Bacteroidota; class Bacteroidia; order Sphingobacteriales; family Sphingobacteriaceae; genus Mucilaginibacter; species Mucilaginibacter lappiensis_A. The sequence goes on from NZ_JBNPWP010000002.1 coordinate 288,855, forward strand.
ACTTAATACAAGCAAATAAACTCAATCAACATACAATCACTATCTTTGCCATCACTATAAAAATGAGCAAAACAATAACTCCCTACCACGATCAGCAGGCTACCAAAAAAGAGCAGGTGGCCGATATGTTCAACAATATATCAAAAACCTATGATTTCCTGAACCACTTTTTATCATTGGGGATCGATATCATCTGGCGTAAAAAAGCTATCAACGAACTAAAAAAGGATAAGCCCAAACTGATACTTGATGTGGCTACCGGTACCGGCGATTTTGCGTTTGAAGCTTTAAAAGCACTTAAGCCCGAAAAAATAATAGGCGTAGATATTTCACGCGGGATGCTGGACATTGCCGAGCAGAAGATCCAAAAACGTAATCTTAGCGATAAATTTGAGGTGAAATTAGGTGATTCAGAAAAATTACCTTTTGAGGCTGATGAATTTGATGCCGTTACCGTTGCTTATGGCGTGCGTAATTTTGAGCACCTGGAAACGGGCCTGGCCGATATACAAAGAGTATTAAAGCCTGGTGGCAAAGCGGTAATACTGGAGTTTTCAAAGCCGCGGGTATTTCCAATTAAGCAGTTATATAATTTTTATTTCAATTATATAACACCAGGCATAGGTAAGCTGTTCAGTAAAGATGCAAGGGCATATACCTACCTGCCTGAGTCGGTGGCTGCTTTTCCTGATGGGGAAAGCTTTGTGGCCCTGATGGATAAGGTAGGCTTTAAAAATACCAAGCACCGGCCATTGGCGTTTGGCATTTGTTCCATATATACAGGCATTAAATAAATGAGTTTAAAACGGTACCTTATAGTATTTATACCGATGTTTTGCAGCAATTTATTGTTTGCTCAACGGGTACCGGCATGGGGCGGTGGTGCTGATCTGCAAGACTTGAGCTTTGGGTTTAGCTTTGGTTATGTAAGCAATGATTTTAAAATTGTAAAAAAGCCCGACTGGCGTACCCCATTTTCCGATCCGCAAACTGGTTTGCCGCTTACCGGTCAGCTAAACAGTATCAGCTCAAAAGGCTCGCCTGGGTTTTCTGTTGGTTTTATAACCCGTTATCGCTTAACAGAACACCTGGAGGCGCGTTTTACCCCCTCACTTGTTTTTGCAGACCGTAACTTAACTTACACCTACGTAAACCCTGATCAGGATCCAAACGTAACAAAACAGGTGCAAACAACAACGGTTGATGTGCCTTTATCCCTTAAAATAAAGTCGGACAGGATAGGCGATTTCAGGGCCTATATTTTAGGAGGGGTTAAATATTCGCATGTTATTGGCTCAAAGAAAAATGACCTCAATTCGGATATGCTGGATAAATTGGTTAAAAATGTAAGCGGATATGGTTCTTACGAAGCCGGCCTGGGTTGTGATATTTATTTTGAGTTTTTTAAACTTTCGCCCGAGATCAAAATATCCAACTCGTTTGGTAATGTGCTGGTTCCTGAAAACCACCCCTTCTCGGCCCCCATCAGCAAGCTTTCGTTGCATACTATTATGTTTAGTTTGTTTTTTGAGTAATAGTATCTTTTTATTCATTTTGTCATCCTGAGGAACGAAGGATCTGGTCCCGGCTTTGCATGTTGGCGAATAGATGCTTCACTACGTTCAGCATGACAAATTTATAGAACACTATCTACCTCCCAAAGGTATCATTACCGTTAAACGACATTAATTTAAACTAAAAAACATAATTTCGCTGCAATAGTTATCTACATACCATGACTAAAATTGCTTTAATTACAGGTGCAACAGCCGGCATAGGCGAGGCTTGCGCCAATGTATTTGCCCGAGAAGGATATAATTTAATATTAACCGGCCGCAGGCTGGACCGTTTGGAAAAACTGGCTGCTCACTTAAACAGTAAATATAATGTTGAGGTAGCGGTATCATCATTTGATGTGCGCAACCGCGAGCAGGTAATTGAAAACCTGGAAGGTTTGCCTGCCAAATGGAAAAAGGTAAATGTATTGGTTAACAATGCCGGTTTAAGCCAGGGACTTGACCCCATACAAAAAGGTAGTTATGATGATTGGGATACCATGATTGATACCAATGTTAAAGGGTTACTTTATGTAAGCCGGGTAGTATCAAACTGGATGATAGATAATGGTCATGGGCATATTGTAAACCTGGGCTCAATAGCCGGTAAGGAAGTTTATGCCAATGGTAATGTGTACTGCGCAACCAAGCACGCGGTTGATGCATTAAATAAAGGTATGCGTATTGATTTGCTACCGCATAGCATAAAGGTTACCGCCGTGCATCCCGGTGCAGTTGAAACAGAGTTTTCGGAAGTGCGTTTTAAGGGGGATAAAGAAAGAGCTAAGAAAGTGTATGAAGGTTTTGAACCTCTTGCTGCGCTTGATATTGCCGAAACAATATGGTTTGTTGCATCGCGGCCGGCCCATGTAAATATTAACGACCTGGTGATCATGCCAACCGCACAGGCTAATGCTGGTACAATATTCAGAAAATAATGTGCAGATATGCAGATGTTTGATTTGAGGATTTGAAAATGAGCTTCAATTACTAAATCAGTAATTCAATAATTATAATCCGCACATTTGCACGTCTGAAATTTGCATATTTAAAAATTCACTAATTCAATAACACTAATTCACAAATTAAATAAATGTCACTAATCAATCAAATAGACCAGGATATAAAACTGGCTATGCTGGCCAAGCAAGCCGACAGATTAAGAGGGCTTCGCGCTATAAAATCGGCCTTGCTTTTAGCTAAAACCGAAAAAGGAGCTGCAGATGAGCTTACTGTTGAGGCCGAAACTAAAGTGCTTCAAAAACTGATTAAACAACGTAAAGAATCGGCAGATATCTACAGAACACAAAACCGCGAAGATCTTTACGAAATTGAGATGGAAGAAATGCAGGTGATCGAACCTTATTTACCGCAGCAAATGACCCGCTTTGAAATTGAAGGGTACCTTCAGGAACTCATTAGCAGGGTGGGTGCTACTTCTGTGCAGGACATGGGCAAAGTAATGGGTACAGCCAATAAAGAGCTTGCAGGCAAGGCCGACGGAAGAACTATATCAGAAGTTGTAAGGCAATTATTGGGCTAAGCTTAATTTAACCAGGTGGTTTATTAAATAATTGGATAACAGCTTTCTGGTTTTATAAAAAACAAACTTATGAAACCGTGATGGTTAATAATATATACTCCGTATTTAAATAAAACATTGTTAAATTTATTGCTATAATTGTTGTAACTCGTCCGTAATAAACTAATTTTATGGCGGAATAGTAGAATTTATACTGAATTTAATTTCGGTATAACAAAGTTGAAAAATTAATATTAAGATTTTATATGGATTTCGTGCTTAAAGAGGAAAACGGTTTTAGTTACATCGATGAGGGCGAAGGTGAGGTGCTGTTACTGTTACATGGTTTAATGGGCTCATTAAGCAATTGGGATGCTGTTGTTGACGAGTTTAAATCAAAGTATCGTGTAATAATACCTATACTGCCAATTTATGATATGCCTCTTTTAACTACGGGAGTAAAGAGTCTTTCAAAATTTGTACATAAATTTATAAAGTTTAAACAGCTAAGCAATATAACAGTACTGGGTAACTCACTGGGTGGGCATGTGGCATTGATTTATGTTTTGGCGCATCCCGAAAATATTAGGGCCATGGTATTAACCGGTAGCTCTGGTTTATATGAAAATGCGTTCGGGGGATCGTTCCCGAGGCGCGAAAGCATTGATTTTGTAAGGGAAAAGGTACAATATACTTTTTATGATCCTGTTGTGGCAACCGATGAGCTGGTTAATGACGTATATAAGTTAATAAATGACAGGCACAGTGTAATCAGGTTATTGGCTATGGCAAAATCGGCTATACGGCATAATATGAAAAAGGATCTGCATAAAATACAGGTTCCTGTATCTTTAATATGGGGTCGGAATGATAAAATAACACCGCCCGAAGTGGCTTTGGAGTTTAATGAACTTTTGCCCGATTCTGAATTGCACTGGATAGATCAATGCGGGCATGCGCCAATGATGGAACGCCCCGAAGAGTTTAACAAGCTGTTAACAGAATTTTTGGAAAAAATAGGAAATAAAATAGGAGTTTAACATTATGGTTGCGATTGAACTGATAGCTGATGCAATTCCGCCGGTACATACTTCTGATACTATACAGAAGGTGTTAGACCGCATGATTGAGTTTCGCCTCAGGCATTTGCCTATCGTAAATGAGGAGCAGTTTTTAGGTTTGGTGGCCGAAGACGACCTGATTGGTGAAAGTGATTACCAGACAGCTGTTGGAGCCCTGGCCTTGTCATTGGTAAACCCTTATGTGCTCGAAGATCAGCATATATATGATGTTATACGTATGTTTTATGAGCGCCAGCTTACCATAGTTCCGGTGCTCAATGTAAAAAAGAATTATCTTGGCATCATCTCCATTAATGCCATAACTGAATATTTTGCAAAGATCACCTCAGTGGCACAACCCGGCGGTATCATTGTACTGGAGATCAATAATAAAAATAATTCGCTGGCGCATATGGCACAAATTGTTGAGTCAGATAATGCCCAGATCCTTAGTTCATATGTTCAAACTTTTCCTGATTCTACCAGGATGGAAGTAACCCTTAAAGTAAACAAGCAGGATATTTCGGCTATAATTGCTACTTTTTTGCGTTACGAATACGATATAAAAGCTACTTTTAATAATACAGATCATAATGATAATGCAAAAGATCGTTACGATTCGCTCATGAACTATCTTAATTTATAAATGGTTCATTAGTTCAGTGGCTCATTAGTTCATTGGTAATGTTATAATATATTACAGGACTTATTATGATAATGGCCCAATGAACTGATGAACAAGTGAACCAACGAACTAACCCATGAAGATAGCAGTTTACGGCAGGCCGTTTAATGATCCATCTGTAATTCCATACATCCAGCAGGTATTTGATAATCTGGCGCATCATGGTGCCGAAATATATGTTCATCATCAACTCAATGAATATCTGCAGGATAAAATAAGCACCATAAAATATAGCGTACTTCAAAGCACCGATTCATTAAAGGGTTTTATTGACCTTTTTTTAACGCTGGGTGGCGATGGTACCCTGCTTGATATGGTAACCGTTATCCGTGATTCGGGCATACCTGTAATTGGTATTAATTTTGGCCGCCTTGGTTTTTTAGCCAGCATAAATAAGAGCGATATTACTGCTGCCATACATGCAGTAGTTAACAAGGAGTTTACCCTTGATTGCCGTGAGTTGCTTACTATTGATTCATCAATGAAAATTTTTGGCGATGATAACTTTGCCCTTAATGATGTAACTATCCATAAGCGCGATGATGCCGCCATGATCATAACCCACGTGTTTTTAAATGATGAATTTTTAAACTCTTACTGGGGCGATGGTATCATTATATCTACATCAACCGGGTCAACGGCTTATTCATTAAGTTGCGGCGGACCTATTATTTTCCCACAGTCAAACAGCATAGTAGTTACACCGGTGTCGCCGCATAACTTAAACGTACGGCCAATAATATTGCCTGATAGCAGCAAACTTTGTTTTGAGGTGGAGAGCCGCAGTGCAAACTACCTGGTATCATGCGATTCGCGGGTCGCCGTTTTGGACGAGACCGTGAAATTTCACGTTCAAAAAGCCGATTTTCAGCTAAATTTGATACGTTTAAATAATGAAAGTTATTTAACCACGTTGAGAAACAAATTATTATGGGGCTTGGATGCCCGTAATTATTAATTTTGCTTAATGCCCAAATTTACAGCACTAATACTTTTATTATTTGTTTCCTATCATTTGCAGGCCCAAACCTGGGAGGTTGGCGGTGCTGTAGGTGGTGCAGGTTATATAGGCGACCTTAACCCTAACAATCCGGTTAAGATAAGCGGTGTATCGGGCGGCTTATTTGTGAAGCGTAATTTCGACGGCTATTTATCAGCAAAATTAAATTTTACTTATGGCAAGATCAGTGCCGATGATAGTAAGTCAAACAGTCAGCAATTTCGTGATCGCAATTTAAGCTTTAATGATCCCCTGAAAGAAGTGAGCCTTATTGGCGAGTTCAATTTTATGAAATATATACCTGATGCAGGTCCTAACAAATATACACCTTACATATATACCGGTGTTGGTTTAACGGCCTATACACCACGCACCAATTACCAGGGACAGTCATATAGCTTAAGAGCCTTAGGAACCGAGGGGCAGCAAAAGGCATACGGCAAAAGTACGGTGGTGATTCCTTTTGGTGTGGGCATAAAGTATAATTTTAATAGTAAGTGGACGGCTGCAGCCGATATTGGCTACAGATACACTTTTACAGATTATCTTGATGACGTAAGTGGTGTATATGCTAATCCAAACAACCTTCCAAACAATCTTTCCAGAGCCCTCGCAGATCGGTCGGGCGAAGTAACGGGTAACTATATTGGCCAGCCAGGTTCACAACGCGGGGATTTTAAACCACGCGATACCTATTTTTTTATAGGATTTACACTTTCTTATACGTTTGTTACACAGAGCTGTTATTATTAGCGTCTATCAATAAAACAAAATTATATTTTGTTTTATTGATAATAATGAAATTAAATTTTCGTTTAATTTATGTTTAGCAGTATTTAATACTGTTGAAGTAAATTAACCTTAAACTTTAAGATCATGGCCGAATTAAATTCTTCTCCCCAAAAGGCAGGCGGTACTCGCGGACGAAAAAAAATGAACGTACGTGTTGACCTTACCGCAATGGTTGATCTGGCATTCCTGCTGATCACCTTTTTTATGCTCACCACCACATTATCAAAATCAAAGGCTATGGATGTGGCTATGCCGGTTGGCCCCGAAGGTGGCCCGGTACCTGCAAGCCGTAGCTTTACAATATGCCTGGGTAAAAACAGCCAGGTAATGTGGTACCTGGGCGAGCTGAAAAATCCAATTATTGCACCCACCATCACAGGGCTTAATAAAGATGGGATCAGGAAGGCATTGTTCGAAACCAGTAAAATGGTGCATGATAAAACCAGTAAAAGTATGATAGTGGTGGTAAAACCATCTGCTCATGCTGTGTATAAGGATCTGGTTAATGTTTTAGATGAGCTTAACATAACCAACATGCAAACCTATGCCATTGTTGATATTGATGGGCATGATACTGATGCTTTGAAACAAAAAGGAGCTTATTAAATTATCGCGCCTTTTATAGCTTAAAATACGCAGGTTTAAAAGCCGGATATCATGATCATCAGATGATTTTTGATATCCGGCTTTTTATTTTCAGATTTAAATAAATGGAATAAATCATAAATAAAATGACATTTAAGTGCTTTTTACAGCATTTTGCTGCATTATTTATAATAACATTTTCTTTTCGTGAAGCATACTAAAAAAATACAAAGTAAGTTTTACCTTTGTACCCTGAAAAAACCGGCAAATTGACTTATAAATAACGTCGTTAGCAGGTTGATTTTTAACGTTGATTAGTCTAAAGCAAATATTTTATTAGACATAGCATTGATAAACTAAAGCATAAGCATGTCTTTTTACAGGCACTCAAGGGCAGCTTTTGATAATAAATAGTATGGGATATTTGGATCAGATTGATTTGTTAAAGTTACCGCAGCATGTTGCCATAATTATGGATGGCAATGGCCGCTGGGCAAAAGAAAAAGGCAAATTAAGAGTGTTTGGTCATCATAACGGAGTAACATCTGTTAGGGATGTTGTTGAAGGTGCCGATAAATTAGGCATAAAATATATTACCCTATATACGTTTTCGTCCGAAAACTGGAACCGCCCCAAATTAGAGGTTATGGCTATTATGGAACTTATGGTGAGCACCATTCATAAGGAGATAGCCGGATTTATGAAAAATAATATCAAGCTTAATGCAATTGGTGATCTGGACATGCTGCCTGCAAAATGTTTTAGGGAACTTAGCGCTGCTATGCAAAAAACCGCAGGTAATACCGGAGTGGTACTTACACTGGCATTGAGCTATAGTTCAAGGCGCGAAATTGTGCGTGCAGCTAAAAATATAGCTGTTAAAGTACAAAACGGCGAACTGGACATAGCAGATATTAACGAAGAAGTTTTTGAGAACAATTTATTTACCAGCGATATGCCAAATCCCGAATTGCTGATAAGAACCAGCGGCGAATACCGCATTAGTAACTATCTATTATGGCAAATTGCCTATGCTGAATTGTATTTTACACCTAAGTTTTGGCCCGATTTCAGGAAGGAAGATTTGTACGAAGCTATACTTGATTATCAGAAACGGGAGCGCCGTTTTGGGATGACAAGTGAGCAAGTTAACTAAATTTTTACTTTTAACACTTTTTAACAACTGTATAAATTATTTTTAGCCCACTAAAATATTCGAATGTATAAATTTCTTTTTGCTATTCTTCTCTCTGTTTTTGGTACCGCGGCGCTGGCCCAGGTTTCCAATATTCCGAGGTCACCACTGACAAAATCGATACCGGCTGATAGTTTAAGTTATCTTAATCCCCGGGACTATATTATTGGGGGCATTTCTGTTAGTGGTGCAAAGTATCTGGATAAAGATATTTTGATTCAACTTTCAAAGTTAACCAAGGGTGATCGTATCAACTTACCGGGCGAACGTAATGCCGAAGTAATAAAAGCCTTATACAAAGAAGGTTTATTTGATGATGTACAGTTAAATATTACAAAAATTAACCAGGATACCATTTACCTGGAAATTGCAGTGAAAGAACTGCCCCGCCTTTCGCGTATGCATATAACCGGGATACGAAAGGGCGAAATTGAAGATGTACAGAAAAAACTGAACGACAGGACAGGGAAAATTGTAAATGAAAATTTAATAACTACCACTAATGCTATTATTAAGAAACACTTTAACGAAAAGGGTTTTTATAATACCACTGTTAAGCTTACCCAGCGCAAAGATCCCGGAGATGCCAATAGTGTGATACTGGATGTGGCTATTGATAAAAAAACCAAAGTAAAAATAAACGAAGTTACTTTTGAAGGGAACAAAGCATTTAGCGATAAAAAGTTAAAGAAGTTTTTGAAAAAGACCCGCGAAAAAAAATGGTATAACCTGTTTGGTTCTAAAAAATTCAAACTGGATAAATACGAAGAAGATAAGCAGAGCCTGGTTGAATCGATGCAGGGAAAAGGCTATCGCGATGCCGAACTGGTAAGTGATTCTGTTTGGAAGCATGACGATAATACCGTTAACATAAAACTTAAAGTTTATGAGGGGCCTAAATATTATTTCGGTGATGTTAAGTGGTCAGGCAATGCCAAATACTCAACTGATTTATTAAACAGGATACTTCACATTAAAAAAGGCGATGTGTTTAGCGAAGATGAGCTAAATAAAAGGCTGGTTGGCCCAACCCCAAGTAATGATGATGTTTCTTCGCTTTACCTTAATGATGGTTATTTAACCTACACTGCCGATCCTGTACAGGTAAAAGTATACAATGATACTGTTGATCTGGATATACGTGTATATGAAGGGCCTCAGTACACTATAAACCGTGTAAGCTTAAAAGGTAACGATGTAACCAACGATAAGGTGGTTATGCGTGAAATTCAAACCAAACCGGGCCAAAAATTTAATAAAGAGTTATTGATCCGCAGCTCGCGCGAGATTGGCCAGCTGGGTAACTTTGATGAACAAAAAACAGAGCCTAAACCGGTTAACATCAACCCGCAGGATGGTACTGTTGATTTAGTTTACAACGTTGTTGAAAAACCATCAGATCAGATTGAGCTATCAGGTGGTTTTGGTGGTGGTCAGTTGGTGGGTACACTGGGACTTACGTTCAATAACTTCTCGTTAAGAAATATTTTCAACCTTAAAGCATATAAACCACTGCCAAAAGGCGATGGGCAAAAACTAAGCTTAAGGGGCCAGTCGAGCGGAAGGACCTATCAGAACTTCTCGTTCACCTTCTCTGAACCATGGTTAGGTGGTAAAAAACCAATCTACTTTGCGTTATCAGCATATACACAAGGTAGTTCAACCGGGCAATACTATCCTAAAACAAGCCCTTATTACAATAACCTGCGTATCAATGGTGTTGGCGTAACATTGGGTAAACGTTTAAAATGGCCCGATAACTACTTCCAGTTAAATTACTCATTGAATGTTGACCATTATAACCTGGATAATTATACCGGTTACTTGTTTACCAATGGTACATCATACAATATCAAGTTAACACAGGAATTAAGCCGTAACTCAATTGATGCGCCTATTTTCCCAACACAGGGATCAAATATTAAATTTACTGTGCAAGCCACGCCGCCATACTCATTATTTAATAATGTTAACTACAAAATTGCAACCCCCGAGGAGCGCTACCATTTTGTGGAGTATTATAAGGTTAAATATGATGCACAGTGGTTCTCTAAACTGGTTGGCAAGTTTGTGCTGATGTCACAGGTAAGGTTCGGCTTCCTGGGCATGTATAATAAAGATGTGGGTCCTTCGCCATTTGAGCGCTTTAAATTAGGTGGTGATGGTATGCAGAGCTACCAGTTTTTACAGGGTAGTGAAATTATCGGCTTAAGGGGTTATCAAAACTTCTCCATAGTTCCTGAGGGTTCAACCGAAAATCAAAATACAAATACAGGTAGCACCATCTACAATAAGTATACGCTTGAGCTGCGTCACCCGGTTATTGCAAGCCAGTCGGCAACTATATTTTTGCTGGCATTTGCCGAAGGTGGTAATGTTTGGAACAACTTTAGTCAGTTTAATCCGTTTAACGTGAGGCGTTCAGTAGGGGTTGGAGCGAGAATATTTTTACCTATATTTGGATTGCTTGGATTAGATTATGGCTACGGATTTGATAAAATACCAGGAGCACCTGATGCAAACAGGGGACAATTCCATTTTACAATTTCTCAGAGTTTATCCGGTGGATTTAATTAATTTGCACAGCGATATATGAAGAAGATAATTTTAATAGCGTTTTTAACGTTAACAGCAATCACCGGAGCTTACGCGCAGCGTTTTGCTTATGTTGATTCGGAATATATATTAAAACATATGCCGGAGTATGCTTCATCGCAAAAACAGCTGGCAGCTTTATCTGATCAGTGGCAAAAAGAAGTTGACGGCCGTTTCCAGGAAATTGACCGCTTATACAAAGCATACCAGGCCGATCAGGTTTTAATGACGGCCGATATGAAAAAACGCCGCGAGGCCGAAATTGTAGATAAAGAAAAAGCCGCGAAGGATTTTCAGCGTCAAAAATTCGGACCTGATGGCGAGCTCTCACAAAAGAGCAGTTCCTTGATTAAACCAATTCAGGATCGCGTGTCTAAAGCTGTACAAGCAGTGGCCGAAGGTGATAACCTGGATATGGTATTTGATAAAAACAGCGAAGTAATGATGCTGTATGCTAATCCGCGATATGACAAAAGCGCTGATGTAATAACAAAATTAGGGCTTAAACCCGGAGTATTTGCTAAATAAATTTTCGAATAAATAAACAGAACTATTATTAAACACAGGACAAGAAAAATGAAAAAACTATTTAAAGTTGCTTTAGTTGCAGTAGGTATGATATTTGCGGGCAACTTTGCCAATGCGCAAACCAAAATTGGCCATATTAATTTTAACCAGCTGATTGACATGATGCCTGAAACTAAGACTGTAACAACCCAAATGCAGGCTTACCAAAAAACTTTCATCGACCAGCTTACTACCATGAATAATGAGTATACTACAAAAGGTCAGGAGTTTCAAAAAAACAGTGCTACCATGACTGATGCTATCCGTACTTCAAAAGGTCAGGAATTACAGGATATACAAAAACGTATGCAGGATTATCAAAACAATGCACAACAACAAGTTGATGCTAAAAGACAAGAATTAGGTAAACCACTTATTGATAAAGCCACTGCAGCTGTAAACGCTGTTGCTAAAGAAAAAGGATACGCTTATGTATTAGATTCTTCACAAGTAAGTTTATTGGTATCTCCTGATGCTGATGACCTGATGGCAGCTGTAAAGCTAAAACTTGGATTAAAGTAAAATCAATTATTAGTCATTTATAAAAAAGCGTCCTGTATATACTGGACGCTTTTTTTATTTTTGTGTATATGCATCAACCTATTGGTATTTTCGATTCGGGCTATGGGGGCCTTACTGTTTTTAAATCAATTATTGAACAGCTTCCTGAATATGACTACATATACCTGGGCGATAATGCCCGTGCGCCATATGGTAACCGCTCGTTCAACACCATTCATCAATACACCTGGGAGTGTGTTCAATGGTTTTTTGATCAGGGATGCCCATTGGTTATACTGGCCTGTAACACGGCATCAGCCAAAGCGCTGCGTACTATACAACAAGTGGATCTTAAAAATGCTGATCCCTCAAAAAGGGTTTTAGGCGTTATAAGACCAACGGCCGAAGTTATTGGCGATTATACCAAAACAAAAGAGATAGGTGTGCTGGGTACAACAGGAACCGTAAATTCGGGCTCATACCTTTTAGAAATAGAAAAGTTTTTTCCGGATATAAAAGTTTATCAGCAGGCCTGCCCTTTATGGGTACCGCTTATTGAAAATGGTGAGTACGACCAACCCGGTTCCGATTATTTTGTGAAACAGTACCTGGATCAGGTTATGGCTCAATCACCGCAAATTGATACCATTTTGTTGGCTTGTACTCATTATCCGTTAATTCAACAAAAAATAGAAGCCAACCTGCCAGCACATGTTAAGGTAGTTTCCCAGGGTGATATTGTGGCCGGTAGTTTGGTTGATTACTTGAAGCGGCATCCTGAGATAGAAACTAAGTTAAGTAAAAACGGCATTAACAAATTTTATACTACTACTGATGATACTGCCGATTTTGATCATCATGCCTCATTATTTTTCTCGGCTCCTGTAAAGTCAACCTTTGTATCAGCAAATGATCTGGTGAAGACGGAGTGTTGAGGTGGGATTTTGTCTGAACCGGGATTTTTGGGATTTAAGGATTTCTACGATTTGATTTAAAGTCAAGAAGATAAAAATCCTTAAATCCTAAAAATCTGTTTAATCCCGGTTCAGACAAAATAACATGACGTTCATCACCCAACTTAGCCTATCAACTTAATATAACTTATCGCCTAAAATATTATAACATTTATTAAGTTTGCATTTAAAGCAAACGAACCCTTGAGTTTTTATTTTACATATTTTGTTGTAGCAATTGGGTTGTTTAGTTTTGCGGCCTTTTTTGCTTTGTTTGGTGTTTACGCCGAGCGCAAAATTTCGGCATTTATACAAGACAGACTTGGCCCAACAGAAACAGGTAAATTTGGCTCGCTCCAAACCCTGGCCGATATATTGAAGATGATCCAGAAGGAACTGATCATTCCGGCAGCTGCCGATAAATGGCTGTTTATGCTGGCGCCTGCTATAATTTTTATTGCCGTTTATATGGGCTTTGCCGCGCTGCCCTGGGCGCCAGGCCTTATCCCTTCAAAAATAAACCTGGGGGTATACTATATTTTTGCCATTATATCTATCGAAACCCTGGGCATCCTGATGGCTGGTTGGGGGTCAAACAATAAGTATTCTATTTTGGGTGCCATGCGCTCGGCTGCGCAGATCATTTCGTACGAGATCCCTGCCGGTTTCGCCATTATATCAGCAGTGATGATAGCGCAAACGCTCAACCTGCAAGAGGTAGCCACACAGCAAGGTATTTTATCGGCCGAAACAATAAAGTTTGCTGGTTTTTGGGATGTATCGGCAACAGGTGGTTTTTTTTGTTGGAATGTATTCCGCGCGCCACACCTGATCATCGCATTTGTAATTTATTTTATAGCCTCACTGGCCGAAAGTAACCGGGCACCCTTTGATATACCCGAAGCAGAATCAGAACTGGTAGCAGGTTTCCATACCGAATTTACAGGCATCAGGTTTGCATTGGTATTTTTAGCCGAATACTCGATGATGTTCCTGGTATCTATGATTGGGGTGATCCTGTTTTTAGGTGCATGGAATACGCCATTACCAAATATAGGTTCGGTACATTTGGCAACGTGGACAACCGGCATGGCCTGGGGTATTTTATGGGTAACCCTTAAAACATTAACCCTGGTTGGCGTGCAAATGTGGATCAGGTGGACACTGCCCCGTTTCCGGGTAGACCAACTGATGAACCTTTGCTGGAAAGTGCTAACCCCACTGGCCTTTGCATGTATGCTGATATCAGGCGTGTGGAGGCTGTGGCTGATGTAGCTTTTGGGAGCAAAGATTAAAGATGAAAAGATAAAGGACAAAGCATAGAATTGAGAGTCAAGAATCAAGATAAAAAAATCAAGGTAATCCCTGAATCCCATAAATCAAGGTTCAGACGAAAATCAAGATCAAAAGAATCAGCGAAATCAACGTAATCAAAAAAATCAACGGTCAAGGGTGCTAAAAAGATTAATTAACGGTTTTACTACGGCATGGAAAGGTTTAAGCCTTACCGTGAAGCACTTGTTTGCGTCAAATGCCGACAGGAAGATCATTACCGTGAGTGACAGTAATTACTTTAAACAGCTGGAAGGCACCAATACCATACAATACCCCAAACAGGAATTGCCCGTACCCGAGGTAGGCCGCTACCAGCTGGATGTGGAAATGGATGATTGCATTGTATGCGATCTGTGTGCCAAGGTATGTCCGGTTAACTGTATAGATATTGAGGCTATCAAGGCTACTGAAGCTATAGGTCAAACCTCAGATGGTACTACCAAACGTCTTTATGCCGCCAAGTTTGATATTGATATGGCCAAATGCATGTACTGCGGTTTGTGTACCATTGTTTGCCCTACGGAGTGCATTGTGATGACCAATCAGTATGATAAAACCGTATTCCAATTAAGCGATCTTACTTATCAGTTCTCAGACATGTCGCCCGAGGTTGCTGCCGAAAAACGCGCTTTGTTTGATCAGCAGCAGGCCGAAAAGCAAGCCGCTAAACTGGCCGCCACGCAAAAAAAGGAGGGCGGGGCATGACTTTAGTACGGGTGCTTTTTTACTTTTTGAGCTTTATTGCTATAGCCTCGGCATTATATGCGGCCGCAAGCAAAAACCTGGTACGCGGCATATTTGTGTTTTTTGTAACGCTGTTTGCGCTAGCCGGATTATATGTATTGGCCCTGGCCGATTTTGTGGCCGTAACCCAGGTGGTGATTTACGTTGGGGGCATACTGGTGCTTATACTGTTTGCTTTTATGCTATCGGGTAAAGAAACCTTGAATGTATTACAGCAGCAAAAGGATAAATTCTTCAGTCTGGCTAAACTGCCTGCTATATTGCTGGCTGCTTTATTTTTCATAGTGCTGCTCAACGTGGTATTAAAGGCCGATGCTGATAACCTGCCGTGGGTCAAAGAATCTATCAGTCTTAAGAACGAAATCACACCAAATGTAATCATGATTGATAATATCGGCATTAACTTAATGACCCGCTATTTACTGCCTTTTGAGGCGATATCTGTTTTATTGCTGATGGCGCTTGTAGGCGCAGCGCACTTATCACGTAAGGAGGGCAAAGCATGATCACACTAACCGATTTTATGGTGGTAAGCGTGGCATTGTTCTGCATTGGTTTGTACATGATCGTATCCAAACACAACGCCATCCAGATATTGATAGGCATTGAACTAATACTGAACGCTGCCATTTTAAACCTGGTAGCTTTTGGCAAATATGATAAGGTAAACAACAGCGGACAGATCTTCGCCCTGTTTGCCATTGTGCTGGCTGCGGCCACCACCGCGGTAGCGCTGGCCATTATATTGAATGTTTACAGGAGGTATAAAACCATTGATCCTAATGATATTAATAAATTGAGGGATTGACCATTAAAAGAATATTATAACACAATAAATTGGAAGACTTTTTACATTCCATACAAATATTAAACTATACAGTGGCAGCCGTAGCTTTGCCGCTGCTTGCCGCTTTAATAAACTTTTGCCTGCCGGTAAAAAGCAAGGTTGCAGGTTGGGTATCAACGATAGCTATCCTGTTGAGCTGTATATTATCAGCCAAAGTATTTGCCGGGGTGTGGAACAATCACCAGGTGCATGCACAGCATATTTGGTTTACCGTTGGCAAAACCGAGGTTTTTGCAGGGGTATTATTGAATAATCTTTCGGTATTGATGTTGTTGCTGGTATCAGTTATTTCCTTGCCGGTGCATATTTATTCCACCGCTTATATGAAGCACGACGACAGGTACAGCCGTTATTTTACCTATCTCAGTTTCTTTTGTTTCAGTATGCTGGCGCTGGTAGTGGTTGATAGCCTGGTGCTGTTTTATGCATTTTGGGAGTTGGTGGGTTTTTCATCATACCTGCTCATCGGCTTTTGGTTTACACGTGATAAAGCTGTGCAGGCCAACAAGAAAGCCTTTATCATAAACCGTATTGGCGATGTAGGCCTACTGACTGCTATTATCATATTATTTGCTCAATACCACACCTTTGATATCACTCAACTTTTTGCCGAAAAGGGATTGATAGCCCAGTCGGTTATTAATAATGGTTTATGGGTTGCCCCAACCGGGCAACTGCCCGCCATCTGGCAATACATCGCCTGCGGAGGTATTTTTTTAGCCGTCGCGGCCAAATCGGCGCAGTTCCCATTGCATACCTGGCTGCCCGATGCTATGGAGGGGCCAACTTCGGTGTCAGCGCTTATTCATGCCGCCACTATGGTGGCCGCAGGTGTGTTTTTGCTGGGCAGGGTTTACCCTATGTTTACCGAAAATGAACTAACCGTATTGGCCTGTATCGGATGTTTTACCGCGTTCATGGCGGCTACCATCGCCCTTACACAAAATGATCTGAAACGTATCCTGGCCTATTCCACCATATCGCAGTTAGGCTTTATGATACTGGCCATGGGGGTGGGGGCTTACGCTTCATCACTGTTCCATCTGGCAACACACGCGTTTTTTAAGTGCCTGTTGTTTTTGGTTGCCGGTATCGTGATCCACCAGATGCAGCACATTAAAGAGGATAACGGCCTGAACATCGATCCGCAGGATATCTCCTACATGGGCGGCCTGCGCAAAAAGCTGCCGCTTACTTTTATAGCCGCCATAGTTGGTGGTTTGGCCCTTGTGGGTTTACCGCTTACCTCGGGCTATCTGTCAAAAGATGGTATCCTGATACAGGCTTTTGAATGGAGCGAAAACCGGAGCGGATGGTTGAAGATCATTCCTATCACGGCTCTGCTTACCAGCTGGCTCACCGCTTTTTATGTGGCGCGGCTTATTGTAAAAGTGTTTTTTGGTGAATTGAGGCTACTAAAAAATAACCCTGGTATTAAGCTGCACATCAGCGATGGCGGTTGGCAGTACAAATTGCCATTAATTTTACTGGCTGTTTGCTGTTTGTTCCCTCTGTTTTCACTCCATCCGTTATTGTATGAACAAGCCTGGATTTTTAACGGATTAAAACCTTCTAATTTCCTGGTGCGCGAAAATATATACCATACCATTATCCCGGCAGGTGTAAATATTTTAAGCTTGTTTGTATTATACGCTGCCTACGCCATCTACGTAAAGCCAAATGGGTTTTCGTTCGCGCAAAGCGGATTTTTATATCGCCTGTCCTATAACCAATGGTATATTGATGGCTTATACAAACGCGCCATAGTAAAACCGGTATTAAGGTTGGGAAGCGCCTGCTTTTGGTTCGACCGCAGGGTTATTGATGGCCTGCTGCATTTATTAACCAGGATAAGCAGCTATATTGCAAAAGCTGCAGCATTTACTGATCGCTATATTGTTGATGGCTTTTTGAATTTGATGGTGGTTATAGTGCAAAGTATTGGCAATTTTGCACGTAAGTTTCAAAGCGGTAAAGTACAATACTATTTGTTTAGCATGTTGGTAATTGTGCTGATACTGTTTATTTTAAAAATACTGATCTGAACCTGATGAATATATTAACCTTACTCATATTTATACCTGTACTGTTCGGCCTCATCATTATGCTGCTGCCCTCCTCATTGCGCAGCAGTTTTAAATATATTACCCTGTTGGCTACACTGATACAACTGGGCATGAGTATATGGATATACCTTCATTTTAAAACGGGTGCTGCTTATGGCGGTATTAACCACGAAGATCAGTTCCAGTTTGTGCAAAAACTCCCCTGGATTTCCCTGAACCTGGGCAGCATGGGCAAAATGCAGATTGATTATTTTGTAGGGATTGATGGTATATCTATTACCCTGCTGGTCATGACATCGCTGGTATTGGTTATTGCCGCCTTATCATCATGGGAAATAAAAAGTAACCTCAAGGGTTTCTTCCTGTTGTTTTTACTGTTGGATATGGCCGTTATGGGCGTTTTTTGCTCACTCGATTTCTTCCTGTTCTATTTATTTTATGAGTTGATGCTGCTGCCATTATATTTCCTGATCGGGATGTGGGGTGGTGCGCGGAGGGAATACGCGGCTATTAAGTTTTTCCTGTATACCTTATTTGGTTCGGTGTTTATGTTGCTGGTGATGGTTGGTTTATACCTTTCCGTTACCGATCCGGCTACGGGTAACCATACCTTTAATATGGTACAGATGATGAACCCGGCCAATTATAGCGCGCAATCCATATTCTCCATAGTAGGGCATCAAACCATATTGGGCATGCCTGCACGTACGGTAGGCTTTGTGGTGCTGTTCATCGCTTTTGCTATTAAGGTGCCCGTGGTGCCATTGCATACCTGGCTGCCCGATGCGCACGTGGAAGCGCCAACACCGGTATCCATTATCCTGGCAGGTATCCTGCTTAAAATTGGTGGTTATGGAATTATTCGTATCTGCTTAGGTATTTTTCCGGAGGTAGCTACTACCGGTGCTTTTTGGTTGGGGCTGTTAGGAGTGATCTCTATTTTATACGGCGCTTTCAACGCCCTGGCCCAGCGCGACCTGAAACGGATGATCGCTTATTCCTCCGTATCTCACATGGGTTTTGTGCTGTTAGGTATTGCATCACAAACTGCCGAGGGTATCAGTGGCGCGGTGATGCAAATGGTGAGTCACGGGTTTTTATCAACCATGTTATTCTTTTTAGTAGGTGTACTTTACAACCGGGTACATGATAGGGGCATTTACCATTTCAGGGGATTGGGCAACCTGATGCCCAAGTATACAGCTTTTATAATGATAGCCTTTTTTGCATCATTGGGTTTGCCTGGCTTTTCGGCATTTGTGGCAGAAGCGTTCACATTAGCTGGTGCATTTAAATCGCCAACGGTAAATAATCTGTTGCCTTACTGGATGGCTGTTTGCGGCGCGATTGGCTTACTGTTGGGTGCGGCGTACTTTTTATGGACACTGCAACGCATGTTTTTTGGTGCAGAATCATTAAAAGGGGGCGCTGTTTGGAAAACCGCCCTAACCGACCTGAACCTGCGCGAAAAATTGACCCTGGCACCGTTAGCTTTAATAGCCATAGCTTTAGGTATTATGCCATCATTGGTTTTTGATAAGATCAATGATTCGGTACTTACCCTGATCCAGTTTTTACAGCTTAAATAGTTCAATAAAAATAAATGCACGATCTGCTACCCCATATATCCGATCAGTTATCCAATGTTTTTGGCAGCATAACTTATTTTATGCCAGAGGTTTACCTGGCGTTGCTGTTCATCATTGTGCTGATCACCGACCTGATATTTGGAAAACGATCTACAGGCTTATGCCGTACCGTGGCTTGCGCAGGCCTGGTGCTGGTGATGTACCTGGATCTGATGCAGTTTGCCCTGGTGGTTGATGGGCAGCATTTTATATTCAGCAATATGTTGCTGCTGAGCCGCAGCAACATATTCTTTAAGCTGATCATTGATCTGTTATCGTTTATTCTGCTGTTATATTTTACGTGGGATAAAAAGCTGAACGGTCATCAAAAAGGGTTATCTGATCTTTATTCTATCACTATGGCATCCATATTGGGGCTGCATTTAATGGTGATGGCGGTAAATCTGCTCTCCATTTACCTGGCTATTGAAATGGTCTCTATCGCATCATACCTTATGGTAGCCTATCGAACCGAAAATGCTTTCAGTACCGAGGCCGGGTTAAAGTATGTGTTGTTCGGCGCTGCATCGTCGGCTATTATGCTGTATGGTATTTCGCTATTGTATGGTTTTAGCGGTTCGTTGGATGTTATCTTTCAGAATAATATTATTGAATTATCCAAGGTTAACCCTGTTAGCTCATCATTCGCGGTGATATTGGTTTTGATAGGTATTGGTTTTAAGTTATCATTTGTCCCCGCTCATTTTTGGGTGCCCGATGTGTACCAGGGGGCAAGTACACCGGTAACGGCTTATTTATCAACCGTACCCAAAATAGCGGCATTTGCGTTATTGATCAACTTTTTGCCACCGTTCATACTTTCAGGCAGGTGGACAGGTTTTGATATTGGGATAGCCTTATCAATAGTCGGCATCATTACCATGATAGCTGGTAACTTTGCTGCCGTTATGCAAACCAATGTTAAAAGGATGCTGGCATACTCAAGCATTGGCCATACCGGGTTTGCCCTAATGGCTGTGGTAGTACTAACACTACAAGGGGTATCAGCCTTAACCTATTATTTACTGGTTTACGCGCTGGCCAATATCGCGGCCCTAATGCTGGCTACCTATTTTGCCAATGAAGCCGATGCTGAAGATGTGGACAGTTACAAAGGGCTTGGCCTTAAATATCCTATTGCCTCGGTTTGTTTTGTTATCGTTTTAATATCATTAACCGGCCTGCCGGTAACCGCGGGATTTACAGGTAAACTGTTTGTTTTTTCGGCGGTATATAGCGTTTACCAGCAAACCCATAGCATTTGGTTAATGCTTTTAATGGTTACGGGGGCTTTAACTACCGTGGTTTCCCTGTTTTATTACATTAAGATCCCACTTAACTTATTTCTGAAAAGAAAGGAAATAAGCGAAATAGATTCAAATAAATCTTATAATTTATTGATTTTATCAATCATCATAAGTTTTCTGCTGATTTTGCTCGGTATTTTCCCTGATTTGGTGCTTCATTACCTCTAATTTTTCGATTTTCATAATTTTTTAACAAAAACCTAACATTCTTCGTTTTTTTATAATTAAAATCATACTTTCAGGCCGTTTTACAAGCAATTCTAATATATTCCATGAAACGGTATTTTCCTTTCTTAGTAATTCTTATCATTTTATCATTAACCTTTCTTTTTCCTTCGGTAGAATTTAAAAACTCTGGTCATCCTAATTTTAATACAGGAGATATTGCCTGGATGCTGATGTCAACGGCCCTGGTTTTGATCATGACACCCGGTCTTGCCTTCTTTTACGGTGGGATGGTCAATAAAAAGAATGTGATATCAACCATGCTGCAAAGCATTGTTTGTATGGTAATTATTACGGTGATGTGGGGCATATTTGGTTTTAGTTTGGCTTTTGGCGATAGCTTTTATGGTTTTATAGGCAACCCATCAACTTATTTTATGATGAAGGGTATGCTGGGCAATGCCACCTGGAAAGCGGCACCAACTATACCATTATTGTTGTTTGCCATGTATCAGTTAAAGTTCGCCATTATTACTCCAGCGCTGATCACCGGTGCTTTTGCCGAGCGCATCAGGTTCAACTCTTACATTATATTTCTTTGCCTGTTCTCCGTTTTTATATTTTCGCCGTTGGCGCATTGCACCTGGCACCCCGATGGCATACTGGCCAAATTAGGAGTACTTGATTTTGCAGGCGGCACCGTAGTACACATGTCGGCCGGATGGGCCGCACTGGCCTCGGCATTATATTTAAAACGCCGTAACGAAGCTAATCACTCACCGGCACGTATTACCTATGTAATGATAGGTACCGGGCTTTTATGGTTTGGCTGGTTTGGGTTTAACGCCGGCTCGGCATTTGGCGCAAATGCTTTGGCCGTTACAGCTTTGGCCACCAGTACAACGGCATCGGCCGCGGGTGGTATCACCTGGATATTTTTTGATATGCTAAAGGGGCGCAAGCCATCGGCCATGGGTACCTGTATTGGGGCTGTAGTTGGTTTGGTAGCTATTACACCTGCAGCAGGGTATGTTACTGTACCGCATTCGCTGGCTATAGGTATTATATCGGCAGTGGTGAGTAACCTGGTAGTTGAGTGGCGTACACGTACCTCTATTGATGATACGCTTGATGTGTTCCCTTGTCATGGCGTAGGTGGTATGGTGGGTATGTTGCTTACCGGTGTTTTTGCCAATCAGCATGTAAATGCGCTTAACACTACCGGTAACGGCTTGTTCTTTGGCGAAACACATTTGTTTCTTGTTCAACTGGTAGCGCTTGTTGGCGTATCTATATTTTCTTTTTTCGGTTCTTTATTATTATTAAAAATTACCGATATGATATCTCCCTTAAGAGTTTCGGCAGCAGATGAGGTGCTGGGGTTAGATATCAGCCAGCATGGCGAAAAATTATAATTATTGAATTTCAAACCAACTAAATAAACCTAAAGATCCGGCTGCAAAGCCGGATTTTTTTTGTTAGCGGGGGAGGTAAGAATCAAGAGATAGGAGTCAAGAAATCAAAACATATTGTATTAAACTGTTTACAATTTACTTGGTCTAATATTTGAACAGAAACAAGAAGTAACATGTTGTTTTGATTCCTGTTTTATATCCTGACTTTATATAATTATGGATCCTTTTGCCGATAACCAGTTAAATATCTTTAATACAACCCCTCAAAATATTTTACCGTTTGATGGGGAGGTTTTTCTGTACCCCAATTTTTATCAGGAAGACGGCGTTTACGATCTGTTTGAAGAGTTGAAACATACCATCCTCTGGAAACAGGATAAGATGAAAATTTATGGAAACTCAGTCAGCTTTCCCCGCCTTACCTCCTGGTATGCCGATGGGGATAAAACATACACCTACTCTGGCGTGGTAAATACGCCTATACCATTTACACCGCTATTGCTCCAAATAAAACAAGCCGCGGAAGCACAATGCGGTAAGCAGTTTAACTCGGCCTTGCTTAATTTTTACCGCAATGGCGAGGATAGCATGGGTTGGCATAGTGATGATGAAAAGGAGCTTAGTGGTAATCCGGTTATTGCATCGGTTTCCTTTGGCGCTACCCGTATTTTTCAGTTTAAACATAAACAGCAAAAGAAAGTTAAGCTCTCCATTGCGCTTAATAATGGCAGCTTGCTAATTATGCAGGGCCAAACACAGCATTACTGGCTGCACCAGGTACCCAAAACCGCTAAAGACCCAGGGCCGCGCATTAATATTACATTCAGGGATATTAAATATTAATTGGTAATTTGTATCGTAATAAATTGAATAGAGGCTGACTTTAAAGGCCTTTTTATTACTCCAATGTAACATATGGAGATAAAATATCGTCTTAACAAGTATATATCTATTATAATACCTATCACCTATATGAAAAAGCCTGTACTCCTCATCACCCTTTCGGCATTTTTTTTAAACGCGAGCGCCCAAACAGATCTTCCAACCGATAGCGGCACATTTCTGCTGCATAAGTTTGAACAGCCAATAGGCAAAGAAACCTATTACGTACATAAATATAAGGACGCTATTCATTATACCATCGATTTTAAATTTGTTGATCGCGGTTCGCCAGTGCCTTTAAAGGCTGAGTTAAAGGTAAACCCGGTTGGTGATCCGCTGGAGCTTACCATTAAAGGAAGCACCTCCCGGTTCTCTAAGGTTGATGACAAGGTGACCATACAAGGTAATGAGGCATCTGTAAGGGTGAATGATTCATCATATACACAAAAGGTGTTGCCTTTAAGTTTCCCGGTAGCGGGGTATTCGCCAGGAACGGTACAACAGGCGTTGCTGCAATACTGGAAAAAACACCATGAACCCGCAAGTATCCATACCCTGCCATTTGGCTCGGTTCAAATAAAAAGAGGAGGGGTGGACAAGCTGGATTTTAATGGCAAAACATTAAGCCTGGACAGGTTTACCATTAGCGGACTGGTGTGGGGTAATGAATTGATATGGGCTGATAGTAAAGGTAACCTGATTTGCCTTATTACCAACGATGCCGAAGGGGATAAGCTGGAAATGATGAGTGCTCCTTATGAAACGCTATTACCGGAACTGCTTAATAAAGCTGCTGTTTACGGTATGCAATTGTTTGCCAAAGCCACCGCGCAAACCAATGTGGCCGATGAAACAATTGCAGTGACTGGCGGCACCCTGGTTGATGTGGTTACCGGATCAGGCATTCCGGATGCAGTTGTATTGATCAGGAAGGGTATCATTACCAGAACAGGTAAAGCCGGTTCAATAACTATACCTGCCGGGGCAAAAGTAATAAACGCCCAGGGTAAAACTATTTTACCCGGCTTATGGGATATGCATTCGCACTTTGAGCAAGCCGATTGGGGGCCCGCCTATCTGGCTGCCGGTGTTACTACCGTGAGGGATTGTGGTAACGAGTTTGGCTATATTAATGCTATTAAAAACGCTATTGACGGTGGCAAAGGAGTAGGACCCAATATATTGAAAGCCGGAATTATTGATGGCAAAGGTCCCCGGGCATTGGGAATTATACAAGCTGATACCAAAGAAGAAGCGATAAAAGCAGTTGACCGTTATAAAGAGAATGGTTTTGCACAGATAAAAATTTACAGTTCGGCAAAACCTGAAATAGTTAAGGCAATTTGTGATGAAGCGCATCGTTTGGGCCTTTCGGTAACGGGACATATACCCGAGGGAATGACCTTACAGCAAGGCGTAGACTCGGGCATGAATATGGTGAACCACATGCAATATGTTTATGCCATGATGAAAAAAGCTCCCGACCGCTCCGTTAATTTTGACGATTCTGCAAATGTGGCAGCAATTAATTTTATTAAACAGCACAATGTAGTTGTCGACCCAACAATAGGTGTTTATGAACTTGCCTATCGCAATGTAAAGGATGATATAACCCAACTTGAACCCGCTTTTTACAACCTGCCCGCGCCATTGCAGGCTTTATTTAAAAACATGGGGGCCGAGCCCGCGCAGGCTGCTAAAATAAAACCTGTAGTGACCAGTATGCTGCAAGCTGTAAAAAAGCTATATGACGCCGGTATACCTATTGTAGCCGGTACAGATATGGGTTTCCCGGGTTATAGCCTTGACCGTGAACTGGAACTGTACGTGGCCGCCGGCCTTACACCATTGCAGGCTTTAAAAACTGCCACTATTATACCGGCAACGGTAATGAAGGTTGATAAACAAACCGGTTCAGTTGAGGCGGGTAAACAAGCCGACCTTATTATTATAGATGGCGATCCGTTAAAAAATATCAGTGATCTCCGTAAAGTTTCTGTAGTAATAAAAGGAGGAAGGGTTTATGACCCGGTAAAATTACACCAGATGGTAGAGTTTGGTAAGTAGGGTTATTTTGTCTGAACCGGGATTAAACAGATTAAGGGATTATTATGATTTAAAAAAGAAAATCCTGGTAATCCCTTAATCTGTTTAATCCCGGTTCAGACAAATTCAGGGTTCAGACAAAAAAAACGCTCGATTTAAGCATAAAGAATTAACGTTTTAGCAACTTATCCACAAACTACTATTTAATGACAATTGATTTAAGCATAGTTCATTATAAAATGATACCTTTGCAGCCTCATTCCAAATCATGAGCGATCAGATTAAACATGAATGCGGTGTGGCATTTATCCGCCTATTAAAGCCACTGTCTTATTATCAGAAAAAGTACGGAACTGCCCTGTACGGCCTGAACAAGCTTTACCTTTTAATGGAGAAACAACACAACCGGGGCCAGGATGGCGCTGGGGTTGCAACTATTAAATTGGATATTGAGCCTGGCAAGCGGTACATCAGTCGTCACCGTTCAATGGCATCAAATGCCGTTGCTGATATTTTTGAATACATTCAGAAAAAATTCGCTGAAATTCAAAAAGAAAGTCCCGAAAAATTAGCCGATGCCGAATGGCTCAAGGAAAATGTAAGCTTTACAGGCGAGGTTTTGCTTGGGCACCTGCGTTATGGTACTCATGGTAAAAATAGCATTGAAAGCTGTCATCCATTTTTGAGGCAAAACAACTGGCAAACCCGTAACCTGGTTATTGCAGGTAACTTCAACATGACCAATGTTGATGAACTGTTGCAGCAGCTTTACGATCTGGGTCAGCATCCAAAAGAAAAAGCGGATACTATTACAGTGCTCGAAAAAATGGGTCATTTTATTGATACCGAAAACCAGGGGCTGTTTGATCAGTATAAACGCGAAGGGCTTGACGATAATGTGGAGATCAGTAAGCTGATAGCCAATGATATGGATGTAGCTAAAATACTCCGTAAATCGGCCAAGAACTGGGATGGTGGTTATACCATTGCGGGTATATTGGGCCATGGTGATGCTTTTGTAATGCGCGACCCGGTAGGGATCAGACCTGCATTCTATTATTATAACGACGAAATAGTTGTTGCCGCATCAGAGCGTCCGGCTATTCAAACCGCGTTTAACATTCCTATTGAAGATATTAAAGAGATACGCCCCGGCCATGCTTTAATTGTTAAAAAGAATGGTAAAATAACCGAGGATATGTTTAGCGAGCCAAAGGAAAAGAAAGCCTGTTCATTTGAACGGATCTATTTTTCGAGGGGTAGCGATGCATCCATCTACCGTGAGCGTAAACAATTAGGCAGGCTGCTTTGTCCGCAGATATTGAACGCGGTTGACCACGATATACAAAATACCGTATTCTCTTATATCCCTAACACTGCCGAGGTTGCTTTTTACGGTATGGTGGAAGGCGTTCATAAATACGTTAAAAAATACCAGCGCGATAAACTGCTTAACCGCGAGGATAAGATAAGTGAGGAAGAGTTAACAGAAGTATTACAGCTTGCACCAAGGGTTGAAAAAATAGCCATAAAGGATGTAAAGCTACGTACTTTTATTACCCAGGATGCTGACCGCAGCGAAATGGTTGCCCACGTATATGATACTACCTACGGCCTTATCAAAAAGAATACGGATACCCTGGTAGTACTTGACGATTCAAT
Organism: Mucilaginibacter lappiensis; assembly: GCF_050433765.1. Lineage (GTDB taxonomy): Bacteria > Bacteroidota > Bacteroidia > Sphingobacteriales > Sphingobacteriaceae > Mucilaginibacter > Mucilaginibacter lappiensis_A. The sequence continues at coordinate 315,964 of NZ_JBNPWP010000002.1, forward strand.
TGTACGCGGTACTACCCTAAAACAAAGTATCCTGAAGATACTTGACAGGCTTGGTCCTAAAAAGATAGTGGTAGTTTCATCTGCCCCGCAGATCCGTTACCCTGATTGTTATGGTATCGATATGTCGCGTATGGGTGAGTTTGTTGCTTTTGAAGCAGCTATTAGCTTGTTGAAAGAAATGGATAGGGAAGATATCATTCTTGATGTTTATCAAAAATGTAAGGACAGCGCAAGCCTTCCGAAAGAAGAAGTAGAGAACTACGTAAAAGCGATATATGAACTGTTTACCGATCAGCAGATCTCAGACCGGATTGCACAGATCATTACGCCTAAAGAAATAAAATGTAAGGTTGAAGTTTTATACCAAACCTTAGATAACCTGCATATTGCCTGCCCTGATCATACCGGCGACTGGTATTTCAGTGGTGACTACCCAACCCCAGGTGGTAACAAGGTTGTTAACCGCGCCTTTGTAAACTGGATGGAAGGTAAAAACCAAAGGGCTTATATGTAATGCCCCCTAGCCCCCTGAAGTGGGAACAAAATATTCAAGGCGATGAGTTTAACTTATCGCCTTTTTTGTTTATAAGTTGTCATTCTGAGTTATCAAAAGCAGCGGTATCTAAAGGTTAAATGACGTAGGAGGCGGAAGGCTGTGCGATTCCCCTCTTGAGAGGGGTGGAGGGGTGTGTCCTTTTCATCGCACGTATAAACACACCCCCTCCACCCTCGATTCCTACGCGCCCCCTCTCAAGAGGGGAACTAAAAACAAACACGTCATGAGTAGTAAGCATAGCGAAGAATCTGTTTTTGAACTTTGCATGTCGCAGAATAGATCCTTCGTTCCCTGCCTGCCGGCAGGCAGGGAACGAAGGATGACAAAAAGTTCTGCTTTGGAAAAATTATGATAATCCCTTCTGAAGCTTAAGAGCCTGCAGGTGCCGAAAATACAAAATGGGTAACTAACTTATCTACCAGGATCAAGGAAGCTATAATGAGCGCTATACCGGCAACTTCGTTGAGGCGATGTACCAGTTTAACAGATATTTTGTCGCGCAGTTTATTGGCGTAAAAAGCTTTGGTGGTATCCATTCCAAATTGCACAATGAGTACGGTTGCAAACATAACGGCAATTTTAAATGAGCGATGGGCAACACCTTCATGAAATACAGTACTGGCTGTACCAATTACCGTTATCCAGTGAAAAAGGAGGGTAGGGTTAAAAATGCACATCAAAAACCCTTTTAAAAAGTAGCCCGCCCGGTTAATGCCCGAGGGTACCTTATTTTCGTAATTAACTTCGCCTTTTTTAAACAGGTACCGTACACCTACGCTAAATAGTATAATGCTGCCAACAACACCGGCTACGGTTTTTGCATGGTTGGAAATATCAAAATACTGCGAACCAAATAAAATGGCGCCTACAAAAACCACATCGCTGCAAACTACACCAAGAGCAAGGGCAATGCCTGCATGAAAGCCTTTTTCAATGCTGGTTTTAATAAGAGCAAAAAAGACCGGGCCAGTCAAAAACGTCAACACTAATCCTATCCCTATTCCCGAAATAATAGCTTCTATCATTATTAAGGCTTACGTTCCAATTTTGAACACTGCGAATATGCAATTTTATCTATTAAACAACGAAACTTAAAATTGTGATTTATTTATTGTGATTTATTTAATTTGAAAAAGTATAACAACATTTACAAAAATTGAATTATGTTTAGCGATTCAAAATAATATTCCGTATAACCTAATTAAAAGATGGAACAAAACAATACTAAAAGTTACAGCTCAGCACTATACACGCTGATCACTGTATTTTTCTTCTGGGGATTTTTAGCCGCATCAAACGGTATCTTTATACCATTCTGTAAAACACATTTTAGTTTAACTCAATTTGAGTCACAATTAATTGATTTTACCTTTTATGGCGGATATTTTATTGGCTCATTAATACTTTATTTTGCATCACAAGCCAGTAAAGTTGATATCATGAATAAGTTAGGTTATAAAAATGGTATCATATTAGGTCTGGTTATATCAGCAGTGGGCGCATTAGGTATGATACCTGCTGTAGCAAGTGGTTCATTCGGATTTATACTTGCAGTTTTCTTTATCATAGCAATAGGTTTCTCTTTACAGCAAACTGCGGCAAACCCATTTGTGGTTGCTTTAGGTGCACCAGAAACGGGTTCAAACCGTTTAAATTTTGCGGGTAGTATTAATAACATTGGTGCTTTATTGGGGCCAATTGTAGTTAGTGTTGTATTATTTGGATCGGCATCAGCAAAAATAGCGGCTTCGGAAGTCAAAATATCATCCATAAATAACTTGTATTATATGCTGGCGGCTTTATTTATAGCTGTTGCCATATTCTTCTGGTTCTCTAACCTTCCAAAGGTTACCAGCGACGAAAAAATTGAGTCAAGCTCAAAAGCAAATACACCATTGCTCATCATTTTTGTGGCGTTCTTATTGATACTCGCTGCCGATCCGTTGAGTAATGCCATCGGCATACCAAGCCAGTATTTTGTATATGCATCTTTGGCTATTATATTGTTTACCCTGGTGGGTACAATTTTTGCCGCCAAAAACAGCACCGAAGGTTGGGGAGCAATGCATTATCCACAGTTAATTTTGGGTATGATCGCTATTTTTACTTATGTAGGGACGGAGGTTACTATCCAGAGTAATATGGGCTCCTTATTAAAAACACCTGAATTTGGTTCATTTAATGAGTCTGATATCGCTCCTTATATTTCCCTGTATTGGGGTAGTTTGATGATCGGTCGTTTTGCAGGTTCTATTGGTGCTTTTGATCTTTCAAAAACAACTAAATACATTTTGTATATTATAGTTCCGTTTGTTGCATTTGGCCTTGTGCTGCTTGTAAACGCGGTAACCGGTGTTAATGTAAGCAACCTGTATGTTTATGCTATTTGCGTAGCCATACTTATTGTAGCGTTCTTTTTAGGCCAGCAAAAACCAACACGTACTTTATCGGTATTGGGCTTATTGGGTATGGCCTTTATGTTAGTAGGTTTATTTACCACTGGCAGGGTAGCTACATTCGCTTTCATTAGCGGTGGCTTGTGCTGCTCTATTATGTGGCCATCTATTTTCTCATTAGCTATCACAGGCCTGGGCAAGTACACCAGCCAGGGGTCGGCATTTTTGATCATGATGATCCTGGGCGGATCAATAATACCTCCGTTACAGGGTAAAATAGCCGATGGTAGTAACGATGTTGTAAAAGGTATGAGCGGTATCCATTTCTCATACATAGTACCTGTAATAGGATTTGCCTACCTTGCATATTTTGCCTGGAAAGTAAGCCGCGAACTACGCAGCCAGGGCATTGACCTTGACCATGTAGAAGTAAAAGGCGGGCATTAATTTAAAAAAGAATTATTGTATCATTGGGTCATTAAGTCATTTTTTAAATGGTTTAATGACCCAATGGTATTTAATGACCTATTGACTTATGATAACAAAACCAAGTTTCGATCATATTTTTATGAACCTGGCAACCGACCTGGCTAAGCGCTCACATTGCGTTAAAGCCCAGGTAGGTGCTGTATTAACCCGCGACACCCGCATTATTTCCATAGGGTATAATGGCCCGCCGGCAGGTACCCATAATTGCGATGAGGAATGGCCTGCCACAGGCTGCCCGCGTGATTCAAAAGGCAGCTGTTCGCTTGCTTTACATGCCGAAGAAAATGCCATATTATATGCTGTAAAAAATGGGGCCCGCCTTGAAGGGGCTACGTTGTATACCACGTTGTCACCTTGTTTACCTTGTGCCCGGCTTATATTTTCGGCAGGGATCAAACATGTTTATTTTGATAAATCATACGCCGAGTACAAGGGCCTTACCAGCGACGAAGGAGTTGATTTTTTAAATCACTTTGGGGTTAAAGCAGAAAAGTTTATTGGATAAGTTTAATGATAAAATGATGAGAAAGCAAACCCGATTTATACTAACATACAATTTTTGCTTTATTGTGCTTGCTGTGTTAAGTGTTATAGTGTTTGATAACTCGCCCGCTTCCGACAAAAACGAGATGGTTGGCTTTGTATTGTGGGGATGTGTTTTTTATGCTCTTATTGCTTATATTAGTTGGGGTGTCATCGATAGGCTTACCAGTAAAATAGTAAATACAAAACTCTGGTTGATTGTAAGGTTTTTTTCAGGCTTACTTATTTTACATTTGTTAAGCTTTCTGGGAGGTGGTTTTCTATTAATGAGTTTGGTGACGGGCAACCCACGTTATGGCAATTTTAATATCAGCCTTGGCATTCACATTATATATATAATATCCTTTTCCATTGCTTCAATAGGTTATAACAGTAGTGGTATTGTATTTGGGGGTAGCGTGGGTAAACCAATGATTTAAACGGAAAGAATAAGCTTGAGATAATAATTGAGAGAAATGTACAGTATCCCATTTCAAACCATAGACTGGACATCAGTTGAAAAAACAGAGCATAAGGGAGAAAGCGGAACCGCATTCTGGCAAACTTTGCAATTTGACGGACTAAGGATGCGTATAGTTGAATATTCAAAAGGCTATTTGGCCGGTCACTGGTGCCAAAAAGGACATATTGTACATTGTTTAGAAGGTGGGTTTGTTAGTGAACTTCAAAACGGAGAAGACTTTACCCTGACAAAAGGAATGACCTATATTGTATCTGATGATCTTAGTTCGCACCGGTCTGTATCAGCCAATGGTGTTAAACTGCTTATTATCGACGGAGATTTTTTAAAGCCATAAGATCATATCTCAACAACGAACCTTTCGCTTTTTACCTTTATCCTTTCGCCAAAAAAACTTACAGAACAAAGGGCCTAACCTTATCCAGGGCAAACTCTAATTGCTCAGTGGGAGTGAGGTCGGTATTATCTAATATAATGGCATCATCGGCTCTTACAAGAGGGCTTTCCTCGCGGGTGGTGTCCTGGTAATCGCGATGGGCCAGGTTCTCAAATACATCCTCTAAAGTGATCTCGGGGTTTTTGCCGGTAATTTCCTTAAAACGTCTTTCGGCCCGTACTTTTGGATCGGCGGTCATGAATATTTTAACGGTAGCATGGGGGAATACCGTAGTGCCAATATCGCGCCCATCCATCACAATGTTTTTGGAATGACCCATGCGCTGCTGCTGTTTCACCATCTCCCTGCGCACCTCATGTATGGCAGCCACTTCGCTTACTTTTTCTGATACGGGCATCAGGCGGATCTCTTCAGATACTTCCTCATCGTTCAGGGTAATGTGGGTCTGGTAATCGCGGGAGTGAAAGTTAAGGTGGATGTTTTTTAAAGCCTGGGTAATTTGCTCATGGTTATGCACATCAATGTTGTTGCGTAAAAAATACAGCGCAACAGCCCGGTACATGGCACCGCTATCTACATAAATAAAATGAAGTTTTTTAGCTAAGGCTTTGGCCAGCGTGCTTTTACCACACGATGAATAACCATCAATGGCTACTACAATATTGTTACTCATAGGTGGCCCTAAAATACAAAAATAAGTGAATGGTTAGCGGAGTTGAATAATTTGATTAGGTAATCGTAGTTAAATAGCCATTCCCTCCAATCAACCACTTAGCCCAATCACCCAAAATTATTACTTTTGAAAAATGAACCTTACTAAATCCAACCTTCAAAAAGAAGTTACCTATAAAACCTCGCGCAGTGGCGGCAAGGGCGGTCAAAATGTAAATAAAGTATCGAGCAAGGTTGAACTTTTATTTAATATAAATGGTTCTGAATTATTTACTGAAGATGAGAAAGTACTGCTAAGCGAAAAACTGCAAAATCGCTTAAATAAAGATGGTCTTGTACAGGTAATTTGTGATGAGGAACGCAGCCAATACCTGAACAAAGAAAAAGCGATAGAAAGATTGGTGTTGTTGCTTACCCGGGCGCTGCAAAAACCCAAAGTGCGCAAACCTACAAAAGTGAGTAAAGCCGTTAAAGCTGCCCGCCTGGATAATAAAAAGAAACATTCGGCAAAAAAAGAAAACAGGAAAATTAATCATAGTGATTAATAATAGATGTGCAGATGTGCGAATTTCAGATGTGCAGATTGTCTGAACCTTGATTTTTCACTTATTGTATGTTTTTAATGGAGCTCAAGAGGGCTGCGCCGTTATTAAGATTTATGGATTACTTGATTTATTTATCATCTGCACATCTGCATATCTGAAACCTGCACATCTATCACTTAAATCTATAAGCCCCTGTTAGGCTGGCCCATTGATGTTCTCTTAACATTTCTTTTACTTCCCTGGTATGGAATATGGCCGCCAAATCAAACATAAAACGGCTTGTAGTAAAAGCAACGCCAATCTGATTGCTAAATACTATTGGCTTTTTATTTAAAGTGACCTCCTGACTGCCCGGACCGTGGTTTTTGTTGAACAGGCTGCCTTGTATGGTGGCATCATAAACTACCGCGTTCACTTGTGGTTTATAGTAAAGAAATATTTCGTGTGCATGTAGTAAGCCTGTTTGGTCCTGAGCAGATACGGAACTTTGCGTACTTACTGAATTAAATAGCTGGTTAAAATTACCCAGGCGCAATAGTGGGCCTAAGCCTGCACCGGTAAAACCATTGCCCAGATTGGCATATGAGCTTAAGCTAACATCTATCCACGAGGCCCGGGCCAGTAGTTTATTATACTCGGCGCCCAGGTTAAGTTGTACATTGTTCCTGACCTGGTACTGCCAGCCGTTTAGTTTGTAAAAACCGAATGTATTATGGATGAGCTTTTGTATCGGCTCACCGCCCGCTGCAGGGCCTACAATACCTAATTGCGCACTCAGTTTAATATTGCTTTCGTTTTTATATAAAAAATTCAGAGTTGAGCCTATATAAGAGTAAGCCGCGAAAGGTCTGTCGATATAAGTAGCATCCGGTACATAGCCCGATTGCGGGTTGTACATTTTTTGCCCGATCTCAAAACCTAATACTTTATTTTGAAGATTGCTGCCTGCTTCGCCAGCTTTTAAAGCCTTGCGGTAATAAAAGAAGATCCCGTTGGTATAATACCGGTCTGAACCCTGGCCCAGGTAGGAATCATTATCAGATTGTATGGCAAATTCATGACCGCGGGTTTGAGCAAATAAACTGATAGTACCAAAAAGGCATAACAGCGTAAGGAATAGTTTATTAAACATTAGGTAATTAAATATGATAAGTATTATAAGCGCCTAATATAAAAAAATTGAGCTGATTTATGAGTGTACAAAATACGTACAAATAAAAGCGGGGGTTAAAACTTTACATTTTAACCCCCGCTTTTTTAATTTGCAATTGCTTTTTCCTCCTCTTTAACTGTAAGGTCAAGCGGATCGCTAACCTTTTCATCTAAAAGGGCAAGGCTAATTACCTCGCGCATATCGGTTACATAATGAAACTTAAGGTCCTTAATATAATCTTCCTTGATCTCCAAAATATCTTTTTGGTTTGATTTGCACAAAATGATCTCTTTAATATTGGCACGTTTGGCAGCCAGTATTTTTTCCTTAATACCACCTACGGCTAAAACACGTCCACGCAGGGTGATCTCGCCGGTCATGGCCAGGTTAGGTTTTACCTTACGCTGGGTAAATGCCGAAACCAGGGCGGTAAGCATGGTTATACCTGCCGATGGGCCATCCTTTGGTGTAGCGCCAGCCGGCACGTGCACGTGTACATCCCACAGGTCAAAAAGTTTTGGATTGATATTAAAGTAATTTGCATGTGCCCGCAGATAAGCCAGGGCAATAGTTACCGATTCCTTCATGACATCGCCAAGGCTGCCGGTTAGGGTTAAGCGGCCTTTACCGGGACTTAAACTCGCCTCAATGAACAGGATATCGCCACCAACTGATGTCCAAGCTAAACCTGTAACAACACCGGCAACATCATTACCTTCATAAAGGTCTTTATCAAATATGGGGGCGCCCAATATTTTTTCAATCTCTTTTTTATTTACCACAGGATTGTATTCCTCTTCCATGGCAATGTTTTTGGCTACTCCGCGAACTACCGAACCTATCTTTTTCTCCAAAGCCCGCACACCCGATTCGCGGGTATAATCAACTATCAGTTTTTCAAGAACATCGGTTTTAAGGCTTACATCTTTTAATTTTAAGCCATGTGCTTCACGCTGTTTTGGTAACAGGTGCTGCTTAGCTATTTCAATTTTTTCTTCGATGGTATAGCCGTTCACTTCAATGATCTCCATCCTGTCTAACAGGGCTGGCTGTATACTGCTTAGTGAATTGGCGGTTGCTATAAACATTACGTTTGACAGGTCGAAATCCATCTCTACATAATGGTCGTAAAAAGTGCTGTTCTGTTCAGGGTCAAGCACCTCCAGCAAAGCCGATGACGGGTCGCCCCTGAAATCGTTGCCCACTTTATCAATTTCATCTAATATAAATACCGGATTGGCAGCACCGGCCTTTTTTATAGATTGGATGATACGACCAGGCATAGCGCCTATGTAGGTTTTGCGGTGTCCCCGTATTTCTGCCTCATCGCGGATGCCCCCTAAGGCCATACGTACATATTTACGCCCAAGCGCTTTGGCAATTGATTTTCCTAAGGATGTTTTACCAACCCCCGGAGGGCCCACCAAACAAAGTATGGGAGCCTTCATATCATGCTTTAATTTAAGCACGGCCAAATATTCAATAATACGGTGTTTTACTTTATCCAAACCAAAATGGTCTTTATCCAAAACCCTTTGGGCGCGTTTAAGGTCAAAATTATCTTTCGTAAAATCGTTCCAGGGCAGGTCGAGCAGTAATTCAAGGTAATTTATCTGTACCGAATAATCAGCAGCGGCCGGGTTGGTACGTGCCAGTTTTTCGAGCTCTTTGGTAAAGTGATCTTTTACCTCTTTAGCCCATTTCTTTTTTATGGCACGCTGGCGCAGACTATCTATTTCCAGATCGGGCGAGTTACCACCCAGTTCTTCCTGTATAGTCTTTAGCTGCTGATTTAAGAAATAATCCCTTTGCTGTTTATCCAGATCAACTCTTACTTTGGTTTGAATCTGGTTTTTAAGCTCCAGCATTTGCAGGTCAAGCGTAAGGTGCTCCAGTACCAGGTTGGCTCTTTCGCGCAGGTTGGCTACCTCCAGCAAATGCTGTTTGGCAGTCATATCGGCATTCATGTTTGATGATATGAAATTGATCAAAAACGAAGTGCTTTCAATATTGCGGATAGCTATACCAGCCTCGCTGGGGATATTGGGCGATAACTGTATAATGTTCATGGCCATATCCTTAATGGATGATACCATGGCCTTAAATTCTTTGTCTTCTTTTACCTTTATTTCCTTAAAAGGCTCAACAGTAGCTTTTATGTAGGGTTCGCTTTGAACTTCCTCTTTTAAAACGAAACGTTTTTTACCCTGTATGATAACTGTGGTGTTACCATCGGGCATTTGCAGCATTTTTATAATGAGGGCTATAGTACCAATTTTATTCAATTGGTCAAAGTTCGGGTCTTCAATGCCCACGTCCTGTTGCGAAACTACCCCAATCATGCGATTACCTTTATTGGCATCGCGTATAAGTTTAATTGATTTATCCCTGCCAACAGTTATCGGTATTACTACACCGGGAAACAAAACCGTATTGCGCAATGGCAGTATGGATAGTATCTCAGGCATCTCCTCGTTGTTCATTTCCTCTTCATCTTCAGTTGACATAAGCGGGAAGAACTCGGAATCTTCGTTTATAACCGGTAAAGCATTTTTGAAATCAAATGGATCAAAAGTCATTAATTATATTTTATGTGTAGAAAAAACAGTCATGTTGTCAGCCTGTATAAATACCAGACTGTTAAATACAGGTAAAATTGCGGTTATTACCTAACGCATATTATGTTTCAAGAGCTGTGCCAAGTTATGGTAATAATTGTTAACAAGCAATTTGGCAGTATAATAGTTTGACTATATGCTTATTGCAAATATCAGGTACATTATTAATTAAATGAGAATTTATTGTTAAAGATGAAAAAAAGTCATACTATAGCCGGCTGAAATTTTTTTATGAACAATATTTTTTTATAAATGCATTGTTTGGCATAATAATTTCATGCATTGTAAGTTAAATGGTATACTGTTTTTGTTTCACTACTAAGCACTGATGAAGTTATCGGTCATAATATCCTTTTTGATTATGTCTTCGCTTGAATCGGCATCGGCACAAAGCGCCTATGTTAAATTGGGCCAGCAGGCCTTGATGGATGGTGATTTCAGATCGGCAGTATCACACCTTGAAAAAGCATGTATTACAGATTCAACCAACGCGAATGCTTTGTGGATGCTGGGTTACTCCTATTATCACAGCGATAATTATAAAAAATCAATTGCAGCTTATACCCGTGTTATTGCCATAAAACCAGCTGATGCAACTGCTTATTATTACAGGGCAAGGGCAAAAAGCTATTTAGGCAAGGATAACCAAACCCCTGCCGCAGATAAGGAATTGTACCTGTTAGGTGCCATTGTTGACCTGACCAAAGCCATATCTATCAACAGCGACCCTAATGATAATAAATACTATCAAAACAGAGGTATTGCCTACCGCGATTATGGCATGTTTAAATTGCAAAACAATTCGCATTTTTATGATAGGGCAAGAGGTATAAATTCTTTAAAAGCCTCTATAACCGATCTGGAAAAGGTGTTGAGTGTTAACCCCGGCAGGATGGACATTACCGGCCTGATTGACCAATCAAAAGAAAAATTATTGCAGGCAACCGCCCCAACCGTTGCGCACCACTGATCACGCTGATCTTATCGATAAAAAACGCTACTTTTTCGAAGCTTTTAAAACACCCTCAATACGGTAATTATTACGCCCCATCAGCTTAACCTGCTGCCATTTTTCAATCAGGTAAACCGAGTCGGGGAAATAGCTTAGTTTCTCTCTTGTTTCGTACAACAGATTTTTGGTATGGTTAAAAATGAGTATCCACTTTACCTTGTCTTTGTCCTTATCTTTTTTGATTACTATCCGTGTAGTTCTCAAATCAGGATATTTGGCTTTGTATATCACCAGGCTATCGGTAACCTGAACATTATAGCTGTTTTTCCAGGCAGGCCTGTTAATGTCTGATTGTATGAACAGATTTAATTCCTGTCCCCAGTTAGTAATATGTACCGTTTTATTTTCGGTTGTATTATTATGGTTTACGGTTTTATTAACAGCAGGATCCAGTTTTCTGAGCCTTGCCGTGTCTGCCTTAAAATAGCCGCTTATATCAAAATATTTTAATACAGCTCCGCTTTGCTTAATATCCGGCCTGCATGAGGGCAAGCCGGATAAGAGCAGTATGCCGCCTAAAAAGGAAGCTGTATATAATAATTTGAATTTACACCAATACATTACCGGTCATTTCCTGGGGGATAGCCACACCCAGTATAGTTAATATAGTTGGCGCTATATCACCCAGTTTGCCATCATTTACATGCTTAACATCCTTGTCAATAATAATACAAGGCACCAGGTTGGTAGTGTGCGCGGTATTAGGTGAGCCGTCTTCATTGATCATGTAATCGGCATTACCGTGGTCAGCAATAATAATAAAGGAATAGCCATTAGCTAAACCTGCTTCAACCACCGCTTTTGTACAAGCGTCAGCAGTTTCGGCAGCTTTAACAACCGCGCTGAAAACGCCAGTATGGCCTACCATATCGGTATTGGCAAAGTTAAGGCAAATAAAATCGGGCCAGCCGCTTTCCAGTTCAGGGATAATAGCATCACGGATGCCTGCCGCACTCATCTCGGGTTGCAGGTCATAGGTGGCCACCTTTGGCGATGGTACCAGCAAACGTTTTTCGTTATCAAATTCCTTTTCCCTGCCGCCCGAAAAGAAAAAGGTTACGTGTGGATATTTTTCGGTTTCGGCAATCCTTATTTGTGTTTTACCGGCATCCTGCAAAATCTCGCCCAGGGTTTTGGTCAGATCCTCCTTGTTGAATACCACCTGCACATTTTTAAACGTTTCATCATACGGGGTCATGGTGATGTAACGGATATCAAGCGGATGAAGATTATATTCAGGAAATGATTTTTGTGTTAAGGCAATGCTGATTTCGCGGCCCCTGTCTGTACGGAAATTAAAGCAAATCACTACATCGCCGTTTTTAATAACAGCCAATGGTTTGCCGTTTGAATCAACCTTTACCAATGGTTTTATAAACTCATCGGTTACACCATCATCATATGATTTTTTAATAGAATCGGTAATATGCTGGGTGGCTTCACCCTCGCCGTTAACCATCAGGTCATAAGCCAGTTTAACTCTTTCCCAGCGGTTATCGCGGTCCATAGCATAATATCTGCCTATAGCCGATGCAACTTTTACATCAGAACCTTCAATATATTCTTCCAGATCGGCAACAAAACCAAGGCCTGATCTGGGGTCAGTATCGCGGCCATCCAAAAAGGCGTGGATAAAAACGTTTTTTACATTTGACTGCTTTGCAGCATCGCATAAACCTTTTACATGCCTGATGTGGGAGTGAACCCCACCGTCAGATACAAGGCCAATAAAGTGTACATCGCGATTGTTTTGCCTGGCATATTCAAATGCATCTTTAAGAACCGGGATGGTTGGCAGTTCATTATCGTCAACAGCTTTATGTATACGGCCCAATTCCTGGTAAACCACACGTCCGGCGCCCAGGTTCATGTGCCCAACTTCTGAGTTTCCCATTTGTCCGGCAGGTAAGCCTACCGCGGTTCCTGAGGCCTCTAATTTTGAGTTTGGATATTGCTCCAGCAAGCTATCAACAAATGGTGTGTTTGCTGCAAGTATAGCGTTCGACTGATCATTACGGCCGTAGCCCCAACCATCAAGAATAATTAATGCGAGTTTTTTTTTATTTTCCACATCGCAAATATAAATGCAACGCCTTACTTTATATTATAATTTTTTTAATTTAGGTGAACCCGCTGCCTTATTCATTGTTTGAATAATAATTAGATATAAAAACAGTTATTATCCTTGTTAAAGAATCAATAACCCCATTGGTCACTTTATAATAGTCAGTGTAACTTAAAATTCTTTTATTACGTAATTATAATATGAAGCTAATTTACCTGCCATCGTTTATTATTTTACTGCTTTTACCCCATATTGTCCCGGCCGATCCGATTGATAATGTGGCTAATTTTATAAAGCAGGGCAATACAAAAGAGTTAGCCAGGTTATTTGCCAATAACATTGAAATAGCCATTATGGACGATGAAAATATTTATTCGCGTGCCCAGGCTACACTCATACTGGATAAGTTTTTTTCAAAGAATAAACCCAAAGGCATCAAATTGTTACATAAGGTAAATTCAAGCGCAAATTACCGGTTTGGGGTATTTATTTTAACCACCGATACCGGATTGTACCGTGTAGCCTTTACCCTTAAAGATACTGACGGTAAAATGACCATTATTGAACTGCGTATTGAAAATGAAAAAGTTAAATAAATGTGCAGATGTGCGAATTTCAAATGTGCAGATGATAATCCTTAATCCGAAAAACGGCATAGTCATCTTGAACTCCATTGAAAAACAAACAATAAGTGAAAAATCAAGGTTCAGACAATCTGCACATTTGAAATCTGCATATCTGCACATCAGTTCCTCACCTGCACATTAATTCTCATTAGCCCATCATCTGAAATCTGTATATCTGCACATCCAAAAAATGTTGTTACTTTTGGGGCTTAAAAAGTAACACACTTGAATAAGGAACTTATACATCATTTTATAATTGAAGCTTTAAAGGAAGATGTTGGTGATGGCGACCATACTTCGTTATCAACCATTCCTGCTGATACTACGGGTAAAGCAAAGCTTTTGGTAAAGGACGAAGGCATACTGGCCGGTGTTGAACTGGCTGTTGAGATTTTTAATATAGTTGATGCCGGACTTAAGCTTGATATATTTTTAAACGACGGCGCGGTTGTAAAACCTAAAGACGTAGCTTTTGAGGTTGAGGGTAATGCTCAAAGCATTTTGAAAGCCGAGCGTTTAGTATTGAATTGTATGCAGCGTATGTCTGGAATTGCTACAAAAACCCGCGAAATAGTTGATCTTTTAAAAGGAACCAATACCCAGGTTTTAGATACCCGTAAAACAACCCCGGGCTTACGCTACCTTGAAAAATGGGCCGTAAGAATTGGCGGGGGCGTAAATCACCGCTTTGGTTTGTATGATATGATACTGATCAAAGATAACCATGTTGATTACGCCGGCGGTATAAGGGAGGCCATTGAGCGTGCAAATCAATACCTTACCGATAATAACAAAAAACTTGCTATTGAAATTGAAGTAAGGAACCTGGAAGAACTTGACCAGGTTTTGCAAACAGGCCATGTAAACCGTATATTGCTGGATAACTTTAATTTTGCCGAACTAAGGGCGGCGGTTAATATTATTCAGGGCCGTTTCATTACGGAGGCGTCTGGCGGTATAACTATTGATACTATACGTGAGTATGCCGATTGCGGGGTTGATTATATATCAGTTGGCGCATTAACGCATTCAGTGAAAAGTTTGGATTTAAGCCTTAAAGCTATTTAGTTTTTATACCTGATTCAGGATAAGCTTAATCTGATTTAAAAATTTTGAATTTAGATATTCGAATTTAGAATTTAACGCATGGCGTATAAATGATGATTAAAACTTTAGTACCACATCAATTTTGTAATATTGCAGGGAAATGATAACCGTTTATTCAGTTTCAGCACTCATACTGGCCTATCTCTGCGGGTCTATACCTACGGCCGTTTGGATAGGTTTAGCCTTTTACAATATTGATGTAAGAGAGTACGGCAGCGGTAACGCCGGCGCAACCAACACCTTTAGGGTATTGGGTAAAAAGGCCGGTATCCCTGTAATGCTGCTTGATATTTTAAAGGGCTGGACAGCCACCAATCTTGCTTATTTTATTGGTGTATCAACCACAGGAGCATATAATTCAACCGCCTACACTAATTATGCGCTTGCTTTAGGCGTAGCAGCAGTAATGGGCCATTTGTTCCCGATTTTTGCAGGTTTTAGAGGTGGTAAAGGTGTTGCCACTTTATTTGGAATGATTTTAGCTATTCATTTACATGCCGCTTTATTATGCGTTGTGGTATTTGTAGTGGTGCTTTTGGCTACAAGATATGTATCGCTCAGCTCAATTGCAGCTGCCTTTACTTATCCCATAGGGGTCTCGTTCATTTTCCCCACGTCAATTAGGTCAGTTGTTATTTATGGCATGTGCATATGCCTGCTCATACTGGTAACGCACCAAAAAAATATCGAACGCTTACTAAAAGGCAAAGAATCAAAAGTTAATTTTTTTAAGAAAAAAACTGCCTGACCACTATGAAAAAATTCAGACCTGCCCTTGCATTGATCTTCATCACTGCATTGTACTCCTGCTCAACAGTTCCGTTAACCGGCCGCCGGCAATTAAGCCTGGTGGGTGATGCCGAAGTAAATCAATCAGCCGCGGCAAGCTACAAGCAATTATTAACCGATCCAAAAACAAAGGTTATAAGCAGTGGCACCGATGCCCAGCGTGTTAAAAGAATTGGTGCCAACCTGTCTATTGCCATTGAGCGCTATTTAAAGGACAATGGTTATGGCGATCAATACAATTTTCAATGGGAGTTTAACCTGATACAAAGCAACGAAATTAATGCATGGTGCATGCCCGGTGGTAAAGTAGCCGTGTATACAGGTTTATTGCCTGTGGCCAATACTGATGCTTACCTTGCAGTTGTTATGGGGCACGAAATTGGGCACGCTATAGCAAGGCACTCTGCCGAGCGCATATCAAAACAAATGGTTGTAGAAGGCGTAGGTACGGGCGTAGGCGCGGCTACAAATACGCAATCAGCCGGTACACAAACTGTAATAAACCAGCTTTATGGCGTTGGCGGACAATTGTTATTGTTAAAGTACTCACGTGATCAGGAATCAGAAGCCGACCGTTTGGGTTTAACCTTTATGGCCATGGCTGGTTATGATCCGAACAACGCTGTAGGCTTTTGGCAGCGTATGGCGGCACAAAACAAAGGAGGAGCCCCGCCCGAACTTTTAAGTACACACCCGGCCGATGCTACCCGTATCCAGAATATCCAGAACCGGATACCTGAGGCAATGAAATATTACAAAAAATAGGATGGTGAATAGTGGGTTGTTTCGAAATTCAGATCAATAAAGCCTTATTCGTCATTCACTACGCTCTATTCATTGTTCACTATTCCCTATGGCCAAACGTCAGTTTTTAAAAGCACAGTGGAAAAACCTGGTCATGCTCAATTACGAGGTTGATCCGCAGGTATTGGAACCTTATTTACCGCCTGGTACTGTGCTTGATCTGTGGCAGGGTAAAGCCCTGGTAAGTATGGTAGAATTTTTATTTGCCGATACCAAAGTGTTAGGCATTAAATGGCCATGGCATGTAAATTTTGAGGAGGTTAACCTGCGTTTTTACGTAAAACATTTTAATGGTACCGAATGGAAACGAGGGACCGTGTTTGTAAGCGAAATTGTACCTAAAAGTATGATTGCTCTTATTGCTAACAATTTGTATAAGGAACATTATCGCGCGCTACCTATGCGCAGCGCAATAACGGGTACATCTGATAACCATACCCAATTTTTGTACGAGTGGAAGCTTAACGGCAAATGGAACAAGCTGGGCGCTACCGCAAGTAATGAGCTATTGGATATTAAGCCCGGCAGTCCCGAAGAGTTTATTTTTGATCATTACTGGGGCTACAACAAGCTAACCAGCCTTACCACTATGGAATACCAGGTTGAACATGTTGCATGGCAAACCGGCGCGGTTAAAGACTATATTTTTGATGCTGATGTTGCCGGACTGTATGGCGAAACCTTTAAACCTTACCTGGAACGTAAACCTGTTTCAGCATTTTTTGCTGTAGGTTCTGATATTAAAGTAAGGATGGGGGATAAAATAGTGATTGATGCAAAAGCATACTAATTAACCTTGCACTCGCCACAGGCAAGCGCAAGCTAATGTGTTCAAACAATAAAACGCATCATTGCGAGGTACGAAGCAATCTCTACACAGGCAGGTCAATTGTGCAAATTCGTCGCTTAGCAATTCGCTTTGTACAGCATAGAGATTGCTTCGTACCTCGCAATGACGTAACAAGTGTATTGTATTTAACCTTACGCCTGCCTGTAAGTGTTCATATGAACACCCGTGAACGCTCATGAACACTAAGGTGTTACTGATAATCAATTACTTATATATTTAACCCTACTGACAAAATACTGTCACCACTTTCAATTTATTAGGAATACTGCTTACTTTTGCCCGCCTAAAACTTCTAATACCGCCTGTGCCTTGAGCAGGCATTCTTCGTATTCCTGTTGGGCATTGGCGTGGTAGGTTATAGCGCTGCCCGCATGGAAGGATAGGTATTGCCTGGCAGAATTATATAGCAGGGTACGGATCACCACATTAAAATCAAAATCATTATCGGGACTTAAATAACCTACCGCGCCGGAGTATACACCGCGTTTGCTGCGTTCATATTGCTCCATCAGCTGCATAGAACTGATCTTGGGCGCGCCGGTCATGCTGCCCATGGGGAAGGTGTTTTTGATAGCCTGTATAGCCGATAGCCTGTCCTGCAACTCACATACCACGGTTGATATCATTTGGTGTACATATTGAAAGCTGTGGATACCAAAAAGCTCTTCGGTTTCAACGGTGCCTTGTTTGGCTGAGCGGGTAAGATCGTTCCGTACCAGATCAACGATCATTACATTTTCCTGCAGCTCCTTAGGGTGATTGCGCAATTGCTGTTTTACCAGTTCATCCGCCTGCATATCGGCCTCCCTTTTAGCGGTGCCTTTAATGGGCTGGGATATTAACTTGCTGCCGCGTTTGGCCAGGAAACGCTCGGGCGATGCTCCCAGTATATAGTTATCCTTCCATTTAAAAAAAGTACTGAACGGGTTGGGAGAAACTTTGTTGAGCTGTGTAAATATAGCCAACGGATTGATCCGCGCATGTTCGGCAAAAAACTCCTGACAAAAGTTAGTCACATATATATCACCGCGGTTAATATGTTCCTGTATGCCCGTTACCGCGTCAATATATTCCTGCCTGCTAAAGCGGGCCTGTAAACCAATGGCTGGTTGTACGCTGTGATCTGTCAGCTTTTGTTGATCAATACTATCTAAAACCTGCTGTGAATTATCCGAAATGATCTCTGCTTTATCGCCGGTAATTACAATAAGGTGCTGTGGCGCAAAAAAATAAAGATCAGGAAAGTGCAAGCCATCGGGATTTGAGGAAGATAACTGTTCTATCTCATTCTTCAGATCGTAACCAAAAAAACCGGTTATCCAGCCTGGATTATTCTGACGAAAAGTTTCTAACTGATCAAAGGCATTGCCTGCCGATGCTGTTACCTCATCTCTGATGCCTATGGCTATCAGCGTATCAAATTTACCATATGAGTCGTTAAAACTGTTGGAATCCAGGTAGCAAACCGCATCAAAAGATGAGGCCCATTGCAGGGCTTTTTGTTTAAATAGGAGCAGATCATTAACCGGTACAATCACAATGCAAAAATAAATCAACTAAAGTAAAAGGCCGCATTATGCGGCCTTTTAAATAATATTATGGTCGCCCATGAAACACAGGCAACAGGGATATTAATGCAATACCAGCGTTTGTTTCCTGTCTGGTCCTACTGAAAGGTATTTTACAGGAACACCAAGCTCGGCCTCTAAATAATCAATGTATGATTGCAGCTTAACCGGGATCTCAGACAGTTCGGTAATACCGGTCAGGTCTTCGTTCCAGCCGTCAATTTCTTTCAAAATTGGTTCAGGGCTTACAGAGCAAATGTCATAAGGCATGTAATCAATTTTTTCGCCCAGATAGTTGTAATGTGTGCAAGCGTATATTTTATCAAAACCGCTTAATACATCAGCTTTGGTCATTACCAGTTGGGTAACACCATTAAGCATAATAGCGTATTTTAAAGCCGGCAGATCAATCCATCCGGTACGGCGTGGCCTTCCGGTGGTTGCGCCAAATTCATGGCCTATACGGCGCAGCTCTTCTCCAGTTTCGTCTTCCAGTTCGGTAGGGAAGGGGCCGCCACCAACGCGTGTGCAGTAGGCCTTAAAAATGCCTATTACATCGCCAATTTGCTGTGGCGCTATACCTAAACCGGTGCAGGCACCGGCAGCGGTAGTGTTTGATGAAGTAACAAAAGGGTATGATCCAAAATCAATATCGAGCATGGCGCCTTGCGCACCTTCGGCCAATACTTTTTTACCTTTTTTAATATAATCATTCACCAAATGTTCAGAATCAACAAGCGGGAATTTTTTAATAAATTCAATAGCTTCAAAAAAAGCAGCTTCACGTTCAGAAAAATCTGCAACCTCACCGTACATAGCCTGTAGCATTGATGTATGCTTATCAACCAGTTTCTGGTAACGTTCTTTAAAATCGGGCAGGGTAATATCGCCGATGCGTAAACCATTACGGCCGGTTTTATCCATGTAAGTTGGGCCAATACCTTTTAGGGTTGATCCAATTTTACCTTCGCCCATTTTTTTCTCAGATGCGGCATCCAGTAATTGGTGGGTAGGTAATATCAGGTGCGCTTTTTTAGCTATCAGCAAATTCTTTTTAGCTAAAAGGTCATGCCCGGCATCTTTCAATTTATCTATTTCCTTTTTAAGGGTAATAGGGTCAATCACCACACCATTACCAATAAGGTTCATGGTATTTTCAAAAAATATACCCGAAGGGATGGTATTTAATACAAATTTCTTACCGTCAAACTCCAAAGTATGCCCGGCATTTGGGCCTCCCTGAAAGCGTGCTATCAGGTCATAACCTGCACTAAGCACATCAACAATTTTTCCTTTACCTTCATCGCCCCATTGGAGGCCTAATAATACGTCAACAGCCATTTATGTAAATTCAGAGTATAATATTAAGGGAGGCAAAGTTAAATTTTTCTGTCACAATAACCCTCTCTTAATTTGTTGCAATTGCCGTAAAGATTTAAGGAGTGGTGTTTTATTTCAAACTTTAATAATTCGCCCATCATGCTTTGTATCTGCTGTATGCGCGGGTCGCAAAATTCAACCACCTTGCCGCAGTCGATGCAAATAATATGATCATGCTGTTTATAGCCGTACGATTTTTCGAACTGGGCCATATTTTTACCAAACTGGTGTTTGGTCACCAGATCGCATGATACCAGTAGCTCAAGCGTATTGTAAACAGTAGCACGGCTTACACGGTATTTTTTATTTTTCATGTGGATGTATAATGATTCCACATCAAAGTGATCGGTGCGCGAATAAATTTCTTCGAGTATAGCAAAACGCTCGGGCGTCTTACGCAGGTTCTTGTTTTCAAGGTAGGCCTCGAAAATTTTTTTCACCAGCGCTATAGTATCCTGTTGAGGCATAATAGTCTATTAAGGGGACAAAGTTATTAATAAAAGATAGAATCAGGAAATGAGAATCAAGAGACAGGAGGTAATAGCCAAAAAATGTTTTTATGCTGATTATTAACGTCTTGTTTCCTGGCTCTTACTTCTTGTCTCTTTTTCAGGAAGCCTTCTCAATTACCGAATCGAAGCGGTTAACAGCTGTGATGCCCTTAACCAGTTTTAAGTTTTTTATCAGGTTATCCAGGTGCTCGGTATCATTTACATAAACCATTAATGAGCCTTCAAAAATACCGTTATCGCTATCTACTGTAATGGAGCGTATGTTCACCTTAAAATCCTGTGATATTACGGTGGTAAGCTTATTAATCAGGCCCACATCATCAATACCAGTAATTCTTAAGCCTGTTAAAAAGGCAAGTTCCTGCTGGTTGGTCCACCGGGCTTTTACAATACGGTAGCCATAATTGGCCATTAATTTGGCTGCATTAGGACAATTGGTGCGGTGAATTTTAATACCATCGCTCACGGTAACAAAGCCAAATACATCATCGCCGGGAATAGGGTTACAGCAATTGGCCAGTTTATAGTCAATTTTTTGCATATCCTCGCCAATGAGCAGCATATCGCTGTCTTTGGTTTTAATATTACGCAGCAAACTATGTACCTGTTCCTGCTCAATTTTATCCTGGGGCTTGTTTTCAACTATTTTTTCTGAGGCCTGGTAATCCTTCAGGTCCTTCATATCAATAATGCCTTTGGCAATATTATAAAAAAGGTCCTGGGTCGATCCCAGTTTGAAAAAATAGCTCAGTTTATGTATGTTTTCGGAGTTGTAGGTGATCTTGAGCGATTTTAGCTTGCGTTCCAGTATCTCCTTGCCATCTTCGGCAATTTTCCGTCTTTCTTCTTTTAACGCCGATTTTATTTTAGCCTTAGCTTTTGCGGTAACCACGAAGTTAAGCCAGTCTTCCTTGGGCGTTTGCTTGCCCGAAGTAATGATCTCTACCTGGTCGCCATTTTGCAGTTTATAACTTAGCGGTACCAGCTTGTGGTTTACCTTGGCGCCAATACAACTGGCACCTACATCGGTATGTATTTCAAAAGCAAAGTCGAGCGCGGTAGCGTTCAAGGGCAGCTGTATGAGCGCGCCTTTTGGTGTAAAAATGAATATCTCATCACTGAAAAGGTTCATCTTAAAATCATCAAGGAAATCGAGCGCGTTTGAGTCAGGATTTTTAAGCATATCCCTCACCTTTTGTACCCATTGGTCAAGCCCGCTATCGGTTGATGATTCTTTATATTTCCAGTGTGCGGCAAAACCTTTTTCGGCAATCTCGTTCATTCGTTTGGTGCGGATCTGTACTTCAACCCATTGCCCGCGCGGTCCCATTACGGTAGTATGTAATGATTCGTACCCATTGGCTTTGGGCGATGATATCCAGTCGCGTAACCTGTCGGGATTAGGGCGGTAAAGATCGGTAACTATGGAATAGGCTTTCCAGCAATCGGCTTTTTCATGTTCAGGGGCGCTATCCAGAATTATCCTGATGGCAAAAAGATCATATACCTCTTCAAAAGGGATAGATTTTTTCTTCATCTTGTTCCAGATGGAATGTATGGATTTTGGCCTGCCAAACAGGTCGGCATCCAAATCCTGGGCATTGAGCACTTTTTTTACCGGTTCAATAAAATCACGGATAAACTTTTCGCGCTCGGCCTTTTTTTCATTCAGCTTGTTTTTAATAAACTGATAGGTTTCTCTTTCCATGTATTTCATGGACAAGTCTTCCAGTTCAGATTTAATGGTGTATAAACCCAGCCTGTGCGCCAGTGGTGCATACAGGTAAACCGTTTCTGACGATAGCTTAAGCTGCTTATCACGCGGCATAAACTCCATGGTGCGCATGTTATGCAGGCGGTCGGCCAGTTTAATCAGTATCACCCGTACATCATCGGCAAGGGTGAGCAGCATTTTACGAAAATTTTCGGCTTGTAATGAGCTGTTGGTATCAAATACGCCCGATATTTTGGTTAAACCATCAATGATCTTGGCTACTTTTTTGCCAAATTCCATCTCAATATCATCCAGCGTCATGTTGGTATCTTCAACCACATCATGCAACAGGGCACACACTATAGAGGTGGTACCCAGGCCAATTTCTTCGGCAGCTATCTGGGCAACGGCAATAGGGTGATATATATAGGGTTCACCGCTTTTACGGCGCATATCTTTATGGCTTTCAAGGGCCATATCAAATGCCTTGCGTATCATTCGTTTATCGCCCTTTTGCATGGTTGATTTACAAGCACGCAATAAAGCACGATATCTTTTTAATATCTCATTTTTTTCCGCTTCCAGGTCAATCACTAACTCTTTCATATGTTGATATTGATGGTATTAATTGATAAACTTGTAATAATAATTTATTATTACAGATTATATTAAATACCACAAAAAATTGCTTTAATTTTGTATTAAGTAAAATTATGAAATTTATTGGTTTTCTGTTGTTGTTTTGTTGTAGTATAATGGGCACGCTAAAAGCCCAAACAGATAAACCTGCGCCAGTAAGTATAGGCAAAAATGATACCATCAAATTAGCCATGACCGATTTGGATGGTGAATTGGTGCCATGGATAGTTACACCCGAAGTAAAAATTGTTGATACACGTATATTTGCCAGCGAGGCTGATCGTATAGCTTACCTCAGGCTAAGGTATAATGTGTTCAAAGTGTTGCCCTATGCACGATTTGCAAGCCAACGTTACCGCCAGTTGCAACGCGACCTGGCACTCACAGGTGACAGACACAAGCAGAAGGAGTTGGTGAAAACCTGTGAAGCTGAAATAAAAACATTGTTTAACAAGGAAATAAAAAATCTGACAATTAGTCAGGGTGAGGTACTGATTAAACTGATTGACCGCGAAACCGGAACTACCAGCTATACTATGGTTAAAGAACTGAAAGGTGGTTTTAAAGCGTTTATGTTTCAATCAGTGGCCAGTATATTTGGCCATAACCTAAAAGAAACCTACGACCCTGAGGAACAGAAAGATATCGAGGCTATCCTTAAACAGGCCGGATATAATTCCACTAACAATTAATAATGGATAACAATAGTATCTACAGGTTTAATGTTCAAACATTAAACGGTGAAGAGATCAACCTATCTGCCTATAACGATAAAGTACTGTTAATAGTTAATACCGCCTCCCAGTGCGGGTTTACTCCTCAGCTCAAAGATTTAGCCACATTAAAGGAGCAATTTATAGATAAAGACTTTGAAATACTGGCTTTTCCTTCAAATGATTTTGGCGGTCAGGAACCTTTGGAGGGAGCAGCTATAGCCACTTTTTGCGAAGATGCAGGTGCTAATTACCCGGTATTTGATAAGATAAGGGTACGTGGCCCTTACGCACACCCTTTGTATAAGTTTTTTGCCGATAAGAAGGATAATGGCCGTCTTAAGTCGGTTCCAAGATGGAATTTTCATAAGTTTTTGATTGACAGGGCCGGCCATGTAACTGATTTTTATTATCCTTTTACCAAGCCTACATCCTCAAAGATCAGGAAAAAGATTGAACGCCTTTTGTTGGCCGTTCATTAAATTCAAAACACATTTATGCTTAAATTAGATATATTAGTTTTATCGGTACATCCCGATGATGCCGAACTTGGGTGTTCAGGCACTATTTTAAAACACATAGCACTGGGCAAAAAGGTAGGGATTGTTGACCTTACCCGCGGCGAATTAGGAACACGAGGCTCGGCCGAGATACGTGAACAGGAAGCAGCGGCTTCGGCTAAAATATTGGGATTGACTGTGAGGGAAAACCTGGGCCTGCCTGATGCTTTTTTTGAAAACACCAAGGAATACCAGTTAAAAGTAATAGCAGCTATACGCAAATACCAGCCTGCAATTGTAATAACCAATGCATACCATGACAGGCACCCTGATCATGGGCGGGCCAATGAACTGGTAGATGCATCCGCTTTTTTATCGGGCTTGCGTAAAATTGAAACATGGGGCGATGATGGTGCGCTTCAGGACGCATGGCGCCCTGATCATGTTTTTCATTTTATACAAGACAACTATATCAGGCCTGATATTTTAATTGATGTTACCGACTACTGGGATAAAAAGGTAGAAAGCATTCACGCTTTTGGTTCGCAATTTTATAACCCGGATTGGGAAGGCGAACCGCAAACTTATATTTCATCGCCAGAGTTTATTAATATAATAGCCGCCCGTGCCAGCGAGTTTGGGAAAAGCATACAAGTGAAATATGCTGAGGGCTTTACCAGTCGTAAAATTTTAGGCGTAGATAATTTATTTAATTTAAAATAATATATAATTTAACTTTTAATAAATAAGCCGTGGTGTTATAATAACACCACGGCTTATTTATATTATATGCAAGTAAATTAATATCAGGCTTTTATATATTCAAAGCGGTTATTTTCATTGCTTCTTTCTCTTCTTAATTTATTTTCGTTGGCAAGCTTTAATAGTATGCCCGAAAGTTCAGAGGTTTTAAAATCAGAGTCAAACTGTTCTTTACAATAGTTGGCAATTGATGATATAGAACGTGAAACATCAAAGAAATCAGTCCCTAATAGTTGATTAAGTATTTTAGTAGCCCCAGGTTTTTTACGGCCCGGCGTCGCGAAGTTTTCATCGTCTGAGCGCATTCTACGCCCTTTTTTGCTGAATATTTCAGATCCATCGGCGTCCACCTTTTCCGATTCTATCATAACATCTAACAATCGATCAATAATCCGAACCTGTACAGCTTCTGATTGGAACGAATTAACAACTTCGGCTACTTCAACAAGTTGCTTTTTTAATTTCTCTATGTGTTTGCTCATGGCGTTAAAAAAAAGAATTGATTTATACTTTAATAGGGATAGTACAAATCTAACAGGAATAATAATTAAAAATATAGCCTATTTTGGTTAAAAAATAGTATATATTAATATTTTATCCCTTTTAGTACCCCAAAAGTACTACTTCGCATTAGCCTGAGCCTGTTTGAGCGTATATTAAATATTAAAACTTCGCTTTGATACGGCGCTTGATTTGCTTATAACGATATTATTTCGTTATTATAAAGTGCGTGATATTTTTTCGAGCATGTCAAGTCCACAGTTAATGTGGTCTTTTTCAATGATTAGCGCGGGTCTGAAACGAACACTTTTGTCGCCACAACCAAGGTACATAATATTATTATCAAAACCTTGTTTAATAAACTCATCCCGCTTGTTTTTATCCGGAAAGTCAAATGCGGTAAGCAAGCCTTTGCCACGCACATTACTGATCATTGAGTTTCTGGAGGCAATATCGCTTAACTGGTTTTGAAGATACTCACCCATTTGGGCAGCATTTTCGCACAGGTTATCTTCCTCAATAATTTCCATGATCTTTGATGATCTAACCATATCAACCAGGCTGCCGCCCCAGGTTGAGTTAATGCGCGATGACACTCTGAAAACGTTATTCTCTATTTCGTCAACACGGTTGCTGGCCAGTATACCGCATACCTGCATCTTTTTACCAAATGCTAAAATATCCGGACGGGCCTTTTCGCCAAAATGTTCATGGCACCAGAATTTGCCGGTAAGACCAACGCCTGTTTGCACCTCATCAAATATGAGCATGGCCTCATATTCATCAGCAAGCTCCCTTAATTTTTCCAAAAACTCTTTACGCACATGGTTATCACCACCTTCTGACTGTACAGGCTCAATAATAATGGCGCATATATCATCTTTATTTTCGGCAAAAGCGGTCCTGATCTGCGATATGGAAAATTGTTCCCTTTTTACCAGGTCGTCATGATTGCTATCGCTGTATGGGAAATTTATTTGAGGTGTTGATACGCGCGGCCAATCAAACTTAGCAAACCATTTTGTTTTATTGGGCAGGGTATTGGTTAGGCTTAATGTATAGCCCGACCGGCCATGAAAAGCATGTTCAAAATGCAATACTTTAAATCCTTTTTCCTTAGTATAGCCTTTGGCGAAGTTTTTCTGTACTTTCCAATCCATAGAAACTTTTAGCGCGTTTTCAATGGCCAATGAGCCTCCTGCTATAAAAAAAGCATGAGGCAGATAATCGGGTATGCCCACCCGCGAAAAAGTTTCTACAAATTGCGCGTACTGGGTAGTGTAAATATCTGAGTTTGATGGATTGGTTAACGCGGCCAGCATCAGGTTTTTCTTAAACTCTTCGTCGTTCACCATTTTAGGGTGGTTATAGCCTAATGGTACCGAAGCAAAGCAAGTGAAAAAATCAAGCAGTGTCCGCTTATATTTAGCATCGTAAATATAAACACCCTTACTTTTTTCCATATCAAAAGTTAGATCGAAGCCATCAGCAAGCACATGCTTCTGTAACGAAGCCTGCACATTTTCGGGAGAAACAAGTAGGTTGTACATATCAATTTGGTTTATACAAATCTACTAAAAAGGGCTTAAAAATAAAATTTAGGCGGTTTTTGAACCGATTGAAGAAAAAGTAACTTTAAATTGTTTAAAGTTACTTTTTGTACCAAAGCTAAAAATAGTATAGGCAGGAATGTGCAAACTTTAGATGTGTCGATATGAAAATGATGGAGAAAATGCTCTTATTTTGAACCCAAATCAAAAACTAATTATTTCTTTCTGCATGTTATAAAAAATCCTTTCCGGTAGTCAAATCAGGTTGCATATCGATAAGAATCTGAATTATTAAAGCTGTTTTACCGGGAAATTTGCAACCAAACAAAAAACCGGATTTTACATAACAAAAACTGAAGAACGTGTAAACAATTAATTTTTACAAGTGTTTAGAGATCAGAAGGTTCTCCGTTATTTTATTCAATTATCACCTGATACTCCCATTCTCTCAGTTGTTTTAATGCGCTGGGTTTGAATAATATATATAACTAATGTGTGGCAATTAAATTTATTAACATGAAAACGGGAAAATTAGTAATCTTAATGATTGGCATGGTGGTATCAGGAATAGTAAGTGTAAATGCGCAAAGCAAAAAAGAAAGAATTGAACTATTAACACGGAAGACGGATAGTCTTGAAAAAGTACTATCTGTTAAGAATGAAAGCTTGGTTCAATTACAGGTAAAATTAGCAAGGATAGAAGGTGCAGCGGATGCCCATAATGAACAATTAAAACGATTTGAAAATAAGGCTGACAGCTTAAAAGCAATGCTTATTGCCAGAAATATAACCATTGAAAGCCAGGCATCCAAAATAACTCAATTAAGTACAGATATTAATGGATTGCAGACGCAGCAAAAAGAATGGGCAAGTAAAAATGAAGCATTAACTTTAGAATTAAATTCCTTGAAACAAAAACCAGGTGATGTAGGGATAGTTCTTAAGGATGTAAAATCTGCAGAGCCTCCGAAAGAGGAATTAAAAGCTGTTACTAAGCCAGATCCTGCAATCAAAAACTAAAAACACAATTGGGCAAGAACTGATTATCGAAACTTGCCCATTTTTTAATATAATGCATTGAAAATCTGAAATATATTCACTCTCTTCTTAATTTCAGATGGATTTTTCCTATTACTCTTCACGGTAAACCCCATTGATAATATGCACCTCATGGAGCTTTAGTCATTTGCATCAGGTTATATGGTTGCGACCTTGTATTAAAAGAAGGTCTATAAATTCTTGATTTAATTTTAACTTTATTTTTATTTAAAAATGTTTTATTTTATTTAATTATGTGTTTTAAATAATTAATATTGTATTAAAATATTACAGATCGTTTTCTATATTCCACAGGGATCAAATGATTTGTGATAGTGCGCCACAGGTAGCTTTAAAATAACCAATTATAGATTTTTACAGGGCTTTGGCCTTAATTTTTTTAATGCAATCTTAATAATTATGCAATCAAACGCGTTGAGAGTCGGTTTATTCGGGATAGGACTGGATGCCTATTGGGGACAGTTTTCGGGACTGGAAGAAAGGCTAAAAGGGTATCTTAAAATAGTAGAAGAAAAGCTAAAGGCGGTTCACCCGGGGATAGTGAATCTTGGCCTGATAGATACAGCGGAGAAAGCCTTTGAGGCGGGTAGTCAGTTCAGGAGGGAAGATGTTGATCTGATCTTTTTGTATGTGACCACCTATGCGCTGTCGTCGACGGTTTTGCCGGTGGTTCAAAGAGCCAAAGTGCCGGTGATTATCCTGAACCTGGCACCGGAGGCGGCAATAGATTATGCGGCCTTTAACCAGATGGAAGATCGTACCAAAATGACCGGTGAATGGTTGGCCTACTGTTCTGCCTGTCCGGTACCAGAAATAGCCAATGTGTTTAAACGAACGGGTATTAAATTTCACCAGATCACAGGTATGCTGCATGATGACCCGGAATGCTGGGATGAGGTGGTTGAATGGGTAGAGGCAGCCAGGGTTGCAAATATCATGGCTTATAACCGGTTGGGTTGTATGGGGCATTATTACAGCGGCATGCTGGACATCTATAGTGATCTTACCCAGCAATACGCCAGCTTTGGCGGTCATATAGAATTATTAGAAGTGGATGAACTGGCCGGGCTGAGGAAGGTAGTTACAGATGAGCAAATACAAGAAAGGGTGCAGTTATTTTATGAACAATTTGATATACAGGGCGACTGCTCAATTGAAGAACTGGAACGGGCGGCCAAAACCTCGGTAGCGCTGGATATAATGGTAGATAAATATCAGCTGGGCTCAATGGCTTATTATTATAAAGGTACTGGTAATGTTGACAATGAAGATACGATCAGTTCGATCATTCTGGGTAACTCTTTACTTACAGCCAGGAATATCCCGGTAGCTGGGGAGTACGAGATTAAGAACGCGCAGGCCATGAAGATTATGGACAGTTTTGGAGCTGGTGGTTCCTTTACCGAATACTATGCCATGGATTTTAAGGATGATGTGGTATTGATGGGGCATGACGGTCCCGGACACATCCAGATAGCCCAGGGCAAGACCAAGGTGCGACCGTTAAAAGTATATCATGGCAAGGTAGGCCGGGGCTTGTCGGTTGAGATGTCGGTAAAAAATGGGCCGGTTACCCTGCTTTCGGTAGTAGAGCAACAGGGCGGTAAGCTCATGCTGCTGGTAGCCGAAGGGGAGTCGGTGCCGGGACCGATACTGGAGATAGGTAATACAAATAGCAGGTATAAATTCAATATAGGGGCCAGGAAGTTTGTGAACAATTGGAACAGCTATGGCCCGGCGCATCACTGCGCGGTAGGTGTAGGGCATATCAGTTCCAGGATCATTAAGCTGGGTCAATTACTCAATATGGATGTGGTTCAGGTGTGTTAGATGTTGATTTTATTGCCAATGATTAACCTTGTCTGTTTAATATTATTGCAAATTGTTTCAAACTCTTTCTTTTTATAATAACATTGTGGTAAGTTTATCTTAACATAGTAGCTTTAATATTGCAAATGATTTAACTATTCGATTAAAAGTATTTAAATTTATTAAAAAAGTAGTTTTTTGAGGTTTTTATTTATTTTATTTTGTTTTATTTCTTTTATTTTTATTTATTTGAATAGAATTTAGTAAAAGCTAACCAATTAACCATTAATAATTTATTTCCTGTTAATCAGTTCCCATCCCATTTAGTGGGCTAAGAATTCATTTATTAAAAAAAAACTAAACCATTATGCAAAAAAATCTCTACTATGCTATTTTCAGAAAAAAGCATTTTTATTTATTCCTGTTTGCCTTGCTTTTTAGCACCCTGGCATTCGGCCAGCAGGCGGGTAAAATCAAGGGAAAGGTAATTGACGACCGGGACGAGCCGCTTCCCGGTGTAACAGTATTAGTTAAGGGTACACAAAATGGTGTTTCAACCAATGCCAATGGTGAGTATGTTATTAATGCTGCTCCGTCTTCGGTTTTGGTATTCAAATTACTTGGCTTTGAAACAGAGGAAGCCACAGTTGGTAACCGGGAAGTAATTAATATCAAATTAAAAATGGCTGCCCGGGGTCTTGATGAAGTTACCGTGAGTTACGGTAAACAACGCAGCAGGGAGGTTACCGGCTCTATCGCGCAAATCAGCGCAAATCCCTTGCAGGATATGCCTGTGGGGCAATTCGCGCAGCAATTGCAGGGCAAGGTTGCCGGTGTTGATATCTCGCAAACCAGTGGCCAGCCCGGTCGTGGTATGGCGTTCCGTATTCGTGGGGCGGCGTCACTTACTTTAGATTATCAACCCCTGTTTGTTATTGATGGTTTGCCTATTACCGGTAGTATCAATAATATTAACCCCGATGAGATTGAAACGTTTACCGTACTAAAAGACGCGTCATCTACCGCTTTATATGGTTCACGTGCGGCAAATGGTGTTATCCTGATCACCACTAAGCATGCTAAGCCGGGTGATTCAAAAATACAGTTCAGCAGTAATTATGGTGTGCAAAAGATCCCCATGAACAGGGTGCCCGACATGATGAACGCAAATCAATTTGCCACCTTTATGAATGAAAGGTACCAGGATCAGGTAAAATATGAGCCGGGTACAAATCCTAAACTTGATCCTGCTTATGCAGATCCAAGCCAGTATGGTGAAGGAACCGACTGGTTTAAACTGCTTACCCGTACAGCTCCAATACAGAGCTATGATCTTACTGTGCAAACTGCGCGTGAAAAATCTACATCAACGGTAATGGCCGGCTATCAGTCGCAAGAGGGTGTTATTGTAAATACAGGCACCAGGCTTTTTTCCCTGCGTATAAATCAGGACTTAACTTTAAGCAATAATAAATTAAAAATAGGATTTAACCTTGCGCCGAGTTATCGTTTAGATCATAATAACAGGTTAAGTACAGATGGCGTTGGTGGTTTGTTCGAAAGGGTTTTTGAATCAAGCCCATTGATATCCCCATATAATCCTGATGGCACTTACACAAAAAATGTGAACTCTCCGGGTATGGTTTCCTACATCAACCCGCTTGCCCAGTTTATGTTGAATAAAGACGATTACATTACTACACGCATATTGGGTAATGCTTATTTGAATTACGAATTTTTACCAGGACTGAGCTTAAAGGTAAACGCAGGTGCAGACAAAGGCGCTGAAACACGTAATCAGTTTACTCCCGCCAGCATCACAGCCAACTCTATAGCTACAGGTTTAAGCAGTTCGGTTGATAATTACTCCTGGACCGCAGAAACAAACATTCAATACAATAAAACAATTGCTAATGACCATAATATAGAGGCTTTAGTAGGTTATTCGGCGCAAAAATTCAGCCAGGTAAGTAATTCAGTATCAGGTACAGGATTTCCAAATGACGATATACCTTACTTAAGTGCTGCTACATCTATAACCGCAGGCGCAAGTAACACTACAGAGTACTCTTTGTTATCAGCCATTGGTCGTTTAAATTATAACTATAAAGGCAAGTACCTGTTACAGGGTGCTGTACGCCGTGACGGGTCATCAAGGTTTGGAACCGACCGCAAGTACGGATATTTTCCGTCTGTATCCGCAGGATGGATAGTTAGTGATGAAACATTCATGGAAAACATTAAAATGATTGATTTCCTTAAGATACGTTCAAGCTGGGGTATAACAGGCAACAATACTATTGGTAATTACACCGCCTTGTCTGCTTTAGGGAAATACAACTATGTGCTAAACGGAGTTTCTGTTCCGGGGCAAACCATTGGTTCATTAGGAAACCCTGAACTGGCCTGGGAGCGTAACAAGCAGTTTGATGTTGGTTTAGACCTATCTATCCTGAAAAGCCGTATTAGTATTACCTATGATTATTATCATAAACTGTCAGACGGTTTGATCCAGTCAAGGCCTATTCCAAGAGCATCTGGTTTTTCGACCATCAATTTTAACATCGGGCAGTTTGCTTTCTGGGGACATGAAATAGGTGTAAATACCGTAAACTTAACCGGTAAATTAAAATGGAATAGCAGCTTTAATATTTCATTTGAAAGGAACATTATCAAATCGCTGGTAGATCCCGGATTTATCCGCAGGAACAATACTGTTTCCTCTGATTATTACCGCAACCAGGTTGGCCACCATTTAGGGGAGTTTTATGGCTTTGTTTATGAAGGATTATATAAAGACGCGGCAGACCTGGCCAACTCTGCCAAGTACGGCACTTCTTCTGATGTTGGCACAATTAAGGTGAAGGATATTAATAATGACGGAGTGATTGATGATGTGAACGACCGTACATTCATCGGTGATCCAACTCCAGATTTTAATTTCGGTATCACAAACACCTTTACTTATAAAAACTTTGACCTGAACATTTCAATGGCCGGGGCCGTTGGCGGACAAATTTTAAATGCTGCTAAATGGGCCTATC
This sequence comes from Mucilaginibacter lappiensis, assembly GCF_050433765.1. Classification (GTDB taxonomy): domain Bacteria; phylum Bacteroidota; class Bacteroidia; order Sphingobacteriales; family Sphingobacteriaceae; genus Mucilaginibacter; species Mucilaginibacter lappiensis_A. The sequence continues at coordinate 348,797 of NZ_JBNPWP010000002.1, forward strand.
AAACCAATATGGATGGTTCAAGAATGCTGCTTGCCGCTGCGCTTGATCACTGGAGATCACCTGAAGATCCAGGTTCTGGTATTTATCCACGAACTAAAACCGGTACAACCGCTATGGGCCGCCAGGTAAACTCGCAATGGCTTGAAAGCGGATCTTATCTTACAGCAAAAAATATTTCGCTGGGATATAATTTCAAATTAAAGAATGGCGGCATGCTGAAAAATTTACGGGTATATGGATCTGTTCAGCAAGCTTTTATTATAACAGGCTATACTGGCATGAATCCCGAGATCGGCTTTTCGGGCCTGGATGCCACTCAGGGTATTGGTGTGGATGAAAACGCTTATCCTGTGCCAAGAACATTCTCATTTGGTATCCAAACTACATTTAAATAAGATCATTTCAATATTTAACAAGACATGAAAAAGATATATATCTTAATTACCATACTTGCATTTACAGCAGTATCCTGTAAAAAGAGTTTTATTGACCTGGCTCCCAATGACTCGGTTTCACCCGGTACTTTCTATAAAACCGAGTCTGATTTCAGGCAGGCTATAGCGGCGGCTTATGCTCCGTTGCAGGATTTATCAGTTAATGATTACTTTACTTCTGAAATGAGGTCTGATAATACCCATTATCAACCTTATCCAAGTAATCGTGGCACCGCTTATGTTCAAAGAGAGAACATATCTGATTGGGTTGACGATCCAACTAACGCTTATACCAACGCGGTATACTTCCATTGCTATAATGGTATCTCCAGGTCCAACATCGTTATTGGGCGGTTAGCGCCTGTAAACCTGGATGCCAGTATAAAAAATGATATTGACGGACAGGCAAAGTTTTTAAGAGCCTGGAACTATTTTAAGCTCGTAAGGCTTTTTGGCGCTGTTCCTTTATATTTAAAAGAAGTGACCAGCGCCGAGGAAGCTTTTCTGCCGCGCTCAACCGTCGACCAGGTTTATGCCCAGATCATCGCAGATGCCAATGACGCTATAAAAGAACTGGCTCCGCCGGCAAAATTTCCTCAACCTGGCCAGGCAACTAAAGGGGCGGCAACTATGTTGTTGGCCGATGTGTATATGACTCAAAAGAAATATGCCGAAGCCGAAACATTGCTCAACACATTACCAGCGATGAATTACGGATTAAATGCCGATTACGCTGACGCCTTTTCAACAACCAATAAAAATAGTAAAGAATCGATTTTTGAAATACAGTTTTTACAGGGAACAGACAAGGGAACCCAGCCAAGTAACTTTATTTACCAGTTTTTACCAAGAACTAAAAATACCGGTATAATTACCACATTTGGCACAACAGTGGTTGCTACGGATAATTCAGGTACAGGTGGTTGGAACACACCTACACAGGATCTGATAGACGCTTATGAGCCAGGTGACAAGCGCCTGGATGCCTCTATCGGGATAGCTGAGGGTACTTATAATACGAGCGATCTGTTTGTGATTACGGCCAATAAAAGTATTGTAAATTATACCCCGGCCGATGGCAAAGTGGGTGTACCATATATTAAAAAGTACCTCCATTCGCACGTAACAGCTAACAATACAAATGATAACTGGCCTATATACCGTTATTCAGGAGCGCTTTTACTATTAGCCGAAGCCCAAAATGAACAAGGAAAATCAGGACCGGCTTTAACTAATTTAAATACAGTGCGCACCCGTGCCGGATTGCCTGCAAGTACAGAAACAGACCCGGCAAAACTTCGCGCCGTTATTTTGCATGAAAGAAGAGTAGAGCTTGCGTTTGAAAATCAACGCTGGCATGATCTGGTACGCACAGGTACCGTGATCCCGGTAATGACGGCTTATGGCACTAAAGCAAAAACAATATATAAATTCTTGCCTGGAAATGCGTTTGGTATTAATAATAACAGGTTGCTGTTCCCTATACCGCAGTCCGAAAGAGAATTAAACCCACAGCTAACGCAAAACCCTGGTTATTTTTAGTCATTGATTTTATTCAGCTCCTGAATTTTTTAATCGTTTTTATAATTAAGTAAAATAACAGATATGGCAAATAGAACCCATTTTAGCATCGGCCTCACGATCATGAGCGCTGTAATATGTTTATCGGCACCAAAGCTATACGCGCAAAAAAAAGCGGTGGCCATAAACTGGGACAAAACAGTTTCGGTTTCAAAAACAACGCCAACCTTACAGGTAGTGTATAACCCGATGCTGCGTGAAAATTCGCCTATCCATAAAGGTACTTTTGAAGCGTTAAAAAATTTAGGGGCCGATTACGTGCGGTATGTACCGTGGTTTCCTTACCCCAAAGCTGCCGTTGTTGAGCTGAGCGCTCCCACTAAGGATCAAACATTTTGGGATTTTACCTATGCCGATCCTACAATGCAGGATTTGATGGAGGCAACAAAAGGGCATTCCGTAGTGATAAACTTTAGTACCATACCGGTATGGATGTTTAAAATTAACAAACCGGTAGCGATTGATGCCAATCCCGACGAGGTAAACTGGGTATATAATCAGGGAAAGGAACTTCGTGATCCTACCATGAAGGAGGTAACCGGTTATTTTGTAAGGCTTTTAAGCTGGTACACCAAAGGCGGGTTTACTGATGAACTGGGTAAGTTCCACAAGTCTGGTCATTATTATAATATACCTTATTGGGAGGTACTTAATGAACCTGATCTGGAACATAGGATGTCGCCGCAGTTGTATACAAAAATATATGATGCTGTTGTTCCTGCGTTAAAAAAGGTATCGCCCAAAACCAAGTTTGTAGGCATATCCGTAGCGCATGAAACTAATCCTGAATGGTTTGAGTATTTCTTAAACCCTGCAAATCATAAACCAGGCGTGCCTTTAGAAGGTATTTCCTATCATTTTTACGGACGCCCTGCCTCTGACGATCAAACGATAGATAGCTATCAGTATTCGTTTTTTGATCAAGCTAATGGCTTTCTTGACCGTGTAAGGTATATCGAAAATATACGCAAACGGCTTGCTCCGCATGTGTTTACACAGATCAATGAAATTGGTAACATATTGCATGACCGCGATTATAAAGGCAATATTCCTGATGCTTACTGGAATTTGTCGGGGGCCATGTATGCCTACATTTATCTTGAACTAACCAAAATAGGTATTGATGTTGCCGGCGAATCGCAACTGGTAGGCTACCCAACCCAGTTTCCGGATGTAAGCATGATGAATTGGAAGAACATTAAACCCAACGCCCGTTATTGGGTATTGAAATTACTGAAAGACAACTTTGGTCCGGGTGATAAGCTGCAAACCACTGCCATTCCCAGTCCCGATGTTACCGGGCAGGCGTTTATAACCAGTAAAGGTAAAAAGTTGCTGCTTATTAACAGGCGCGACAAAGAGGTACAGCTTGATTTGCCGGCTGACGCGAAAAATGCCCGGGTTAATTATGTAGACGTTACTACAGGTGAAAATCCCGTTGCGGAATCACAGCTGGAGAATAACGCCATAACACTTAAGCCATTTGCTGTGGCGGTTTTAACCATTAAATAATATCAGAATAAAGACACCTCTTCTTCTGTGGGTGGTGTCTTATTTAAATAATAAGACGGAAATGCAAACACCGGCAGGCATAACCTGTTTGCTGGGTTTTGCAAAAAAAAATACACAAAATATTCATGTAGCAGATCAATAAAACCCCTAAACCAATTAAACCATTATCATGAAACCGATCTTAAAGCCGAAACATTCCCGTGGTGTTACTAAAAAGAATAACAGGGTTTGTGCAGGGAGGCATACCTCCATACAAAGAGTTTTAGCGCTAATTCTAATCCCATATATTGTTTTTTCGGGATGTAAAAAACCATTGCTTGGGCAGCAAGGTACAAATGAAGGCAACACCTCTTCTTCATCAAAATTAGCCACCAATGCAGTATCAGGGCCTGATTTTACGATCGCGGTTATTCCTGATACGCAAACCTATACAGGGCAAAGCACTACGTATAATTCAGTTATCGGCATGTTTTATGCCCAAACCAACTGGATTGTAAATCACCGGATCGATTCAAATATTGTTTACGTTGTTCACCTGGGCGATATCTCTGAAAATGGAGAAGATCCAACCCGCAGCCCGGTACAGTGGCGGCGGGCCGACACGGCGATGGCTAAGCTTGATGCCGCGGGTATCCCGTACGGCATGGCGGTAGGCAACCATGATCAGGGTAACCATGACCCGGTTGGCGGCGGAACTAACACTAATGACCGCGGAAGCTGTTTCAGCACCACGGTGTACTATAATCAATATTTTGGCTTTGCTACTCCGCGGTTTAGTGGGATGCCTTTTTACGGCGGGCATTATGGCAGCAATAATGATAGTCATTATGATCTGTTCAGTGCCGGCGGCTATGATTTTATTGCCATCTATATTGAATATGATGACCGCACAGACGCAGCGTCTGTAACCGAAAGAGACAATATGAACAACTGGGCGAAAGGTCTTTTAACAGGAGCCTACGCTGATAGAAAAGCCATTGTTGTTACGCACTATGCAGGCAGCCCCGCAACTCCATCAACATACTCTGCCCAAACCCAGGAAATTTATAATAAGCTAAAAGCCTGTGGTAATGTATTTATGTTTTTAGGCGGTCACGTAAATGGTGAAGGCTACAGACAGGATACTTACGGTGGAAAAACCATAAAAACATTTGTTTCAGATTACCAGTTCAGAACGCTTGGAGGTAATGGTTATATGCGTTTAATGAAGTTTTCTACCGCCAAAGACCTCATCAGTGTAAAAACTTTTTCACCCTATATTTCACAGTTTGAAACCGATAGTGACAGCCAGTTTACAAGGCCGTTATTCCATGAGCAAACGGCCACCCGCACCTGTGATTTTGACAGGGATGGTTTATCAGAGCTATCCTTCTTTAATTTGGGTGTATGGAAGGTTCAGGGGATGTCAAACGTAACTTATGGAAGCGCTACACAGGGAGATCTGCCTCTTTCTATGGATTACGATGGTGATGGTAAAACTGACCTGGCTGTATGGCGGCCATCTAATTTTACCTGGTATATTAAACTGTCCACCGAGATGACAGCAGTCTACGGGCAAACTGGTGATATACCCATACCTGCTGATTATAATGGTGACGGAAAAGCGGATGTTGCCATGTTCAGGCCATCAAGCCCATACCATTGGTATATCAAAGATCAAACCGGTTACGACTATGGCGAAGCGGGGGTTATACCTGTGCCCGGCGATTATGATGGTGATGGCAAGGTAGATGCCGCTTATTATAAAATATCCACAGGCATGTGGAATGTAAGGGGGCAGATCACCAATAAACATTATGGCGATGCAGGATATATACCCGTACCGGGAGATTATAATGGCGATGGCAAAACAGATGTGGCCATTTTTGACCCTGCTACAGGCATCTGGCACCTGGATAGCGTGAATACGGGCGTTAACAATGTAACGGTATTAACACCGGTTGCAGGAGATATCCCTGCGCCGAGCGATTATTTTGGTGATGGAAAAACACATCCGGCTATTTATCGTCCGTCAAACCAAACATTGTATATGTATAATAACGGAGCGGTTACAACAACTATTTATGGGGGGAGCGGCGATAAATTACTAAATCTGCCATATTGTATCCGTAAATTCTTTTTCCCGTGATGGGAGATTTTAAATAATAACACCATAAAACCGGGCAGAATTTAGCTGTCTGGTTTTATCAATATGGCTTATGAATATCAACAGAAGGAAATTTTTAGAAGTTAGCTCTATTGCGGCAGCGGGCGCCGCGCTTTTTAATTCCAATACCATGGCAGCTGTTGTGAATGGTGTTCATGTTATTGGTATAAATGAGTTACGAAGAAATTTTCTTCATCCGCCTGATGCTACAAAGTCATCGTGCTACTGGTGGTGGTTCAATGGTCTTGTTGACCAGGAAGGTATAACCCGCGATCTGGAAGAATTTAGGGCCAAAGGCATGGGCGAAGTTTTGCTGGTGAACTCGGCCGGAGGGCTGGGCGGCGTGCCGTTTCCGCAAGGAGTAAAGTTTTTATCAGAGGAGTGGAAAGCACTTTACCGCCATGCCATGAAAGAGGCAAAACGGCTGAACATTGCAGTTGGCGTCAATCTCTCTTCGGGCTGGTGTATGGGCGGCCCATGGATAAAGCCCGAAAATTCAGGGCGCTGGTATCTGCAATCCGAACTATCCGTTACCGGCCCACGAAAGTTCTCAGATAAATTGCCGCTGCCGGGTAACAGGGTAGGATATGATAATGTGTTCAATCCGCCCGGCTTTAAAGAATATATTGATCTGCCGCTTGAACAACTGGATTACCAGGATACAGCCATCGTGGCTATACCTGATCATGGTTCAGCGAGCAATCGCATCAGTGATGAACGTGCTAAAGTGCTGGTTGCTAAAACCAATCATAAAGATGCCAGTAATTTTATCCTGGCAACAGCTGTTATGGGGCCGGTTTTAACGGAATGGCATAATAACCCGGCAGACGAGCCGGTTCCGCTTGCTCAGGTTGTTGATTTGACCGGCAAGATTAATCAAGATGGCCATCTTGATTGGGACGTGCCACAAGGTAAGTGGAAAATAATCCGTACCGGCCACCGGATGACGGGATCCAGGTTAATGATAGCCCAGCCGGAAGCAGATGGCCTGTCTATAGATTGGTTTAACCGTAAAGGTGTAGAGCTGCAGTTTGAAAACATTGGCAGGATATTACTGGATGAGGCCGCGAAAGTTGGCAATAAACCAAAATATTTTTGCGACGACAGCTTTGAGGATGGCTTTCCGAACTGGACGGCAAACATACTTACACAATTTGAAAAATACCGGGGTTATAGTGCCAAACCTTATCTGCCTGTTCTATCAGGTTATATCATTGGCAGTGCAGAAGTATCCGACCGCTTTTTAAATGATTACCGTAAAACATTAGGCGATTGCATGGCCGATGAGCATTATAAACGCTTTGCCGATTTATGTCATGATGCTGGCATATTGGTACAAAATGAGGCGGCAGGGCCCAGCCGTTCGGGTACTATTTGTATGGACGGATTAAAGAACCTGGGCCGCAGTGATTTCCCGATGGGCGAGTTTTGGCTGGGGCCAAATCACGAAGATGAAAGCACCCTGACCGATGATAAGTCTTATGGTGTATCGCGGCTGGATAAAGGCCAGAACAAGGTTACTAAAATGGCTGCATCGGCAGCACATATTTACGGCCGGGAAACGGTATCTGCAGAAGCATTTACCACTATGCGGCACTGGCTTGACTATCCGGGATCGCTTAAGCAAGCCCTGGACAGAGCCTATTGCGAAGGTGTGAACCGCATAGCTATTCACACCTCAACTGCTACCCGACCACAAGATGGTAAGCCTGGCTATGAATATGGCGCCGGTACACATTTTAACCCTAACGTAACCTGGTGGGAAAAATCAGGTGCTTTTTTTGATTATGTAGCCCGTTGCCAGTACCTGCTTAGGTCTGGTAAGTTTGTGGCCGATGTTTTATTTTATAATGGAGATACAGCGCCTAATTTGGTGGCACAAAAACATATAGATCCGTCTCTTGGCAAAGGGTATGATTATGACGTATGCAATGAAGAGGTTTTATTAACCCGCCTGTCTGTTAAAAACGGCAGACTTATTTTGCCCGACGGCATGAGCTATAACGTGCTGGCGTTACCAGATAACAACAGGATGCCATTGGCTGTATTAAATAAGATCGGCAGTTTGGTAAAAACTGGTGTTACAGTTATCGGGCAAAAACCTTTGCAGGATTCCGGGCTTAAAAATTACCCGCAGTGTGATGAGGATATAAATTCTTTGACAAAGCAACTGTGGGGTAATATTGACGGGCAAAATATCAAACTAAACCATTATGGCAATGGCCGGGTAGTTTTTGGTGATACCATCAGGCAGGTTTTGTTGCGGGATCGTATTCTTCCCGATTTTGAATATACCGGAGAGGAGGGAGACTGGGTAGATTTTATCCATCGTACAACACCCGAAGCTGAGATCTATTTTATAACAAACAGGCATGGCAAACCGCTGCAATCAACCTGCACATTCAGGGTTAAAAATCGCACGCCGGAGATCTGGGATGCTGTTACCGGCAAAATCAATAACAAGGTTGGCTTTAGGCAGATAAATGGCCGCACGGAGATTTCGTTAAAGTTTGATGCGTTTCAATCCTGGTTTATTGTATTCCCTGTAAGTTCATCGGTATCAACCATAAAAAGCGCGAATAATTTTCCGGAACTAAAACTCGTAAAAGAATTGACCGGGCCCTGGAATGTGGAGTTTGATACAAAATGGGGAGGCCCAAAGATAATGGAATTTGCCAATTTGCAGGATTGGAGCCAGCACCCTGATGAACGTATTAAATATTATTCGGGAAAGGCGATTTACACCAAATCATTTGACCTGGGAGCATATACTGATCATAAACCGGTTTACATTGACTTAGGTACTGTAAAAAACATTGCTGATGTAAGCCTTAATGGTAAACACCTTGGAATTGTGTGGACTGCCCCATGGCGAATAGATGTTTCATCAGCATTAAAAGCAGGTGAAAACAGGCTGAAAATAGAGGTGATCAACCTATGGCCAAACAGGCTGATTGGTGATGCCGCATTGCCTGCCGAAAAGCGATTAACCAATACCAATATTGAATTTAAAAAGGATGCACCGCTATTACCCTCAGGTTTGCTGGGGCCGGTAACGGTACAAATTGAAAATTAGCCTGAACGTGGCTATCATAAATGTTGTCAAAACCTAAATTATGAGCTTAAACAGAAGAAAATTTATACAGCTGAGTTCGGTAAGCATTGCCGGGCTGCCATTAACGCGTATCACAAAAAACGCAGCATGGTATAATTTAAATGGCGATAAGGCTTTGCCGGCTGACGATCTGTACACTGCCTTTAAAGACCCTATAAATACATCAAAACCATTTGTACGGTGGTGGTGGAACGGCAACAGGATTGTGAAGGAAGAGCTTTTGCGTGAGCTGGATATGCTGAAAGGTTTGGGTATTGGTGGTGTGGAGATCAATTCCATCCGGTTCCCGGAAACTGCGGACCCGTTAAATTACAAAGAATATGAATGGCTAAGCGATGGCTGGCTGGATATGCTTGATTTTACGCTGAAAGCGGCTAAAGAACGTGGAATGATCTGTGATATTATTGTAGGATCGGGCTGGCCGTTTGGTGGGGAGTTTTTAACAAAAGACGAACAAACACAGATCATGGCCCTAGGCACCAAAGATATTAGCGGACCGCAAACGCTTCAAATATCGCGCGAAGAATTACTGAAAATAGTTGATCCGCCAATCTCGTCAAAAAGCACCAAAAACTTTAAAGAATTAAGTGTACTCCGATTAGCACCAACCAATTTGGAAAGTATAGATAAGGTGATTAACCTCGATACGCAGATTGGCCAGGATATGATAACGGTTAATGTACCTGAGGGTAATCATGTGTTGTATTTCCTGGTGAAAATTACAGGATTTATGGCCGTAATGTTTGGTGCTCCCGGTGCCAGCGGACCGGTTTTAAATCATTATAATAAGGATGCAGTTCAAAAATATCTTAATAAGATGTCTGATGCTATTACTCCCAAAATAGGGCTAATGGGTAATAAATTCAGATCGGTATTTACAGACAGTTTGGAACTGGAAGGAGCCAACTGGTGCGATGATATGCTGGAGCAGTTTGAAAAACGCAGAAAATACCCGCTTAATGCCTACCTGCCTTTTATATTATTTAAAACCGGGCGGTTAGGAAGGGCGCTTGATGAAAAATATGGCGCTATCCCCGGCGATCAATTAAGGGATACTTTAGACCGCGTGAGGTATGATTTTGAAATAACCAAGATGGAGTTGTTTCAAGAGCGGTTTTTGGATACGTTTTTAAATTGGTGTAAAACAAATGGTGTTAAATCAAGAGTGCAGGCGTATGGCCGGGAATATCATCCCTCTGATTCCAGTATGCAAATTGATATCCCCGAGTGTGAAACCTGGCTCCGCACGCACATAGGGCAGGAGTTAAAGGATTTTGATTACAAACAAGGCAGGGCTTATTCGGAGGTAAATAAATTCGTCTCGTCGGGAGCGAGGCTGGCTGGTAAAAAGGTGGTCAGCTGCGAGGAGATCACTAATACCGAGGTGGTTTTTAACGCCACACTTGAAAAGATAAAACAAACCGGTGATCAAAGCAATTTGTCGGGTGTAACTCATTCCATATTGCATGGGTTTAATTATAGTCCGGCAGATGCACCATTTCCCGGCTGGATCAGATATGGTACTTTCTTTAATGAACGGAATCCGTGGTGGCCTTACTTAAAACAATGGGTAGGTTATAAAGGAAGATTGTCGGCAGTTTTCCAGAACGGTACACTGGTATCTGATGTGGCGGTTATGCACCCGCTGCCCGATTTGTGGAGCAAATACGCGGCGCAATGGGATCCCTTTCCTGAAAGGGCGTTGCCGGAGTATGTACATAATATATGGGAGGCTATTCATCAAAATGGCAGCGGCTGTGATTACGTAAGCGAAAGTATTTTACAAAAAGCCACCTTCCCGAAAGGAAAGCTTGCCTATGGCCCGAGGCAATATAAGGTACTGCTGATTGTGGAAGCAGAGACCATACACCCGGATACAGCTCAGGCTATAAAGAGGTTTGCGGACGCCGGCGGGCAAATTATTTTCATTGGTAAATATCCGTACAAAGCACCCGGATATAATAACCATGTAGTATTAGACAAACAAGTGAATGATATTATAAAAGGAATAAAAAGTAAAAATGTAGTTATGCACCCGGCACCAACACCAAGCGGTAAAATAATTGACTGGTATAAGAGTATACAGGAACGATTTGGTATTAAACCTTATATGAAAACAGACAATCCGCAGGCATCCGTTAGCCAGGTTTATTATAAATTTGATAATGCCGACGCGTTTTTTATCTCCAATTACAGCAACAATAAAAGATTTGAATTTAACGCGGAATTTGATGTAGCGCCAAATAAAACAGCCTGGTTATGGGATGCCGAAACCGGGGAGCGCTACCTGTACCCTACAGCAGGGAAAAAAAACCGATTGAAAATTACACTTGGTCCGGCAGAAACCAAGTTGATAGTTTTTGATCATAACAGTCACGGTAAAGTATATAGCCCGGTTGACTTTTCAAAAAAAGCTGTACTAACTGTTACTTCACCCTGGAGTTTAACACTTAATCATGTTAACGGCAGTAAGCAAACTCAAAAACTGGATAGGCTGGTTGATTTTAAGGAGGACATCAACCTGGTTGCTTTTGCAGGCAATGCCGTATATGAAAATTCATTCGAGGTAAATAACGTGGGCGGGATAAGCTATTTGAATTTAGGAAAAGTAGAGGGTGTTAGTGAGGTTACGCTGAACGGGAAAAATTTGGGTAACCACTGGTATGGCGATCATGTTTACCCGGTAAAAGATGTTATTAAACAGGGAAATAACATCTTGGTAATTAAACTTACCACAACCCTGGGTAATTATATGTATTCTTTAAAGGATAATAAGGACTCTATGAAGTGGATCAGGGGCAAAAAACAGCCGCTTTATTCGATGGGTATTTTAGGACCGGTTGAGTTGGGGTAGATCAGTAATTAACAAATAAAACTCAGAAAAAAGGGTGAAGAAAAAGATGGTTGTAAAGCCCATCTTTTTCTCTAAAGGTTAATTAAACTATAATAACCTTAACATCTTTTTCTTCTATTGCCTTTACAGTGTTCTTTGAAACTTTGTTATCAGTAATGATATAATGAACTTGTTCCAGACTGCATATCCGGCCAAGGCCGCGTCTGTCAAACTTAGTGCTGTCGGCTAAAATGACTATGGTTTGCGCGGTTTCAATCATTTTTTGATTAAGTGTGGCTTCCGATAAATTTGATATGGTTATACCAAAGTCTATATCTATGCCATCAACACCTAAAAATAGGATGCTGCAGGAAATATCATCTAAAACACTCATCGCATGTGCCCCGGCAACTGACGAGGAATTTTGCCTGATCAAGCCGCCCAATTGTAATACTTCTACATTAGGGCGATTGCTTAGCTCCAATCCCACTTTTAACGCGGGGGTAATAACAGTAAGGTGTTTGTTTGGATGAAGCATGCGTGCCAGTTCAAAAACCGTGGTGCCAGAACCTATCATGATGGAATCAGTTTGACCGATGAGCTCAATTGCCGCTTTTGCGATCCTTTTCTTTTCGTCAGAGTTTATAAACTCTTTTTCGTAAATAGGGCGGTCAACAGCATAGGGATTGTTTATGGATGCGCCGCCATGTGTTCTGAATAAAAGGCTTTTGTCTTCTAATAGTTTTAAATCCTTTCTAATGGTTACTCCGGTCACACCCATTTCTTCCACCAGGTCAATAATATTGACTTTTCCTTCTTTTTTTAGCTTTTCAAGTATAAACTGGTGCCTGTCAGTTATGTTTTTCATTTTTATTTTTAAAAATATGATCTAAAAGTAAAGAAAAATATTGTCAACAAGGCTTTTAATTTATATTCGTTTTGTATTTCAAAACATTTTTTTTAATTAAATTTTGTTTTATTTAGTTTTAAATGCTTTATTTGTTTAAGATTAAATCTGCGGGTTTAAGCTTTTTTAATTAAAATAAACCTAACAGGATGGTAATGCCAATTGCCGTTCTTTAAAGCGCTAAACCAATTAATGATTAAAGTAAACAGAAATGACGAATCCAGGCAATTCAGTACTCGATAAAGCAGGTATTCCAAGGCATCTTGCCTGGGGTTATCTGGGCATCCTGATTTTTATGATGGGCGATGGTGTTGAACAAGGCTGGCTAAGTCCTTATCTTTTAGGAAGGGGTTTAACGATACAACAATCGGCGTCGCTGTTTACAGTTTATGGGGTAACCATTGCCATATCATCCTGGTTTTCGGGTGTTTTGGCCGAAAGTTATGGGCCTAAAAAGACCATGATGACCGGGATTCTGTTGTATATTTTAGGTACGGTTGGCTTTGTGGGGTATGGCATGCCTGAGCTGCATTTTCCTGTTATGCTGATTACTTATGCCATAAGGGGATTTGGATATCCGCTTTTTGCCTATTCATTTTTAGTTTGGATAACATACAGGAGTCCGCAACAAAAACTGGGTACGGCGGTTGGGTGGTTTTGGTTTGTTTTTACCGGCGGATTAAATGTTTTTGGCGCTTATTATTCAAGTTGGGCAATTCAGCATCTGGGATACCTTAATACGTTATGGAGTTCTATTTTTTGGGTTGTATTGGGTGCATTTTTCGCGCTCGTACTCAATAAAGATAAATTTAAAGCAGATGAAAATTCAGGCGCGGTGAGCAAATCAGAAGAACTGATAAAAGGGCTCACCATTATGAAAGAAGAGCCTAAGGTTTTGCTGGGAGGCATTGTGCGCATCATCAATACAACCGCTCAGTTTGCTTTCCCGGTATTTCTGCCAACATATATGGCGGCTCACGGATTTTCAACTACCGCGTGGCTGCAAATATGGGGTACAATTTTTACCGCCAATATTGCCTTTAATTTAATTTTCGGTTTTGTGGGCGATAGCCTGGGCTGGAAAAATACAGTGATGTGGTTTGGCGGGGTTGGGTGCGCAGTGACTACTTTACTTTTCTATTATTCCCCTGTTTTATTTGGGGATAGTTTTTGGCTGGTAATGCTTAGTGGTGTATTGTGGGGAGCTTTGCTGGCGGGTTATGTGCCGCTGTCGGCACTTGTTCCATCACTGGTTAAAAAAGATAAGGGAGCGGCCATGGCCGTATTAAACTTGGGTGCCGGTTTGGCGGTATTTGTGGGACCGGCTATAGTTGGGATTTTTATCGGGATTGTTGGCAACGAGGGTGTAGTTTGGATATTAGCGGGCCTGTATTTAATCAGCGCTATATTAACCTGGTTTATTTCATTACCTGATAATGCAAAAACGGCGCATTCCGCAAAAGAATCGCCCGGAATACTATTTAAAATAGAGTAAAATCCCCTTGAAAAATTTACTAATAAAATACAGATAACATATATGAGGATATTGATAACAGCTCCATACAATCAAAAAGGGCAGGATATACTCTCCGGTAAATTTGGAGAAGTTATTTACAAACCCTGGAAAGATAATGGCAGGGCATTTAACGAAAGTGAACTAAATAAACTAATTGATGAAACGCACGCTGATGCTTTAATTACAGAGCATGATAATGTAACGGCCAATGTGATAAACCTTCATCCAGAATTACAATTTATTGGGGTTTGCAGGGGCACGCCGTCAAATGTTGACCTTGAGGCGGCCAAAAAGAAAGGCATACAGGTGTTTTATACACCCGCACGTAATGCCCAGGCTGTTGCCGAACTGTTTATATCAAACGTGATCAGCCTGATGCGTAATACTATTCCGAGCTGGCAATGGTTAACCGGTAAAAACTGGGGCGAAGGCGCCCATACCTCATACCTGCAATTTAAGGGCAATGAACTGGCCGGAAAAACCATTGGTATGGTGGGTTTTGGTGCGGTAGGTCAAAGAATCGCGGAAATGATTAAAAGTTTCCCCTGTCATATAAAGTTTTACGATCCTTTCATAGTAACCACCAACCCTGATTATCATAAAACATCGCTGGAAGATATTTTTGAAAGCAGCGATATTGTTTCAATCCATTTACCGGTTAACGATCAAACAATTGGTATGATTGATAAAAAATTGATCTCAAAAATGAAACCCGACGCCATATTTGTAAATACAGCCCGTGCCAGCGTTGTAAAACGTGATGATTTGCTTAGCGCGATTGAAAACAACAGGATCAGAGGGGCCGTGTTGGATGTGTTTGATTTTGAACCACCTGATCAACAGGATTATCGTTTAATTAATCATCCTCATGTATTGGCTACACCGCACACTGCAGGCGCTACGCACGAAGTTGAAGATCATCATGTTGATATTTTAAATGAAAGAATTTTAAGATGGGCTTCATCAGGTGAGATCAATAACGCGGAAGAAAAAAAAACAGCCTGATCAGGAATGGCATCTACAGAAGCATATATTGTAATTGATATTGGTACCGGTAATGTACGTGTTGCAGTGGCAGCCGTTACCGGAGAAATATTGGGTATTGATCGTGAAAATATCATATACCATAAAGACACACACTATCCCGAGGCATTATATTTTGATCCGGAACAGCTTTGGGAGCAGGTTACCGCGTTAACAAAAAGCGCTTTGGCCCAGGCAGGCGATGTGCATATTCTTGCTTTAACAGCTACCAGTCAGCGTGAGGGGATTGTACTGCTGGATAAATATGGAAGATCGCAAATTGGATTGCCCAATATTGATCACAGGGGCAGGGAGTGGGAAAGCCTGATTGGGGATAAAAGCTATGTGTACCAGCTAACCGGGCGTTATCCAACTTCACTCTTTTCTGCAATGAAAGTTGTGGGCATCCGCGAAAAACGGAAAGAGATCTGGAATGATTTTTCCACCTTTTTGAGTATTAGCGATTGGATAGAGTATAAGCTAAGTGGAATTGCTCACTATGAACACTCGCAGGCTTCGGAAACTTTATTATATGATGTAGAGAAAAAAGATTGGTCGGCAGAGCTATGCGGTGTTTTTGATATAGATCTGTCAGTATTACCACAATTAACAGATTCCGGAACAATTTTAGGGGTTATTACCAAAGAGCAGGCAGCGAATCTTAACATCGCTGATGATGCACAGGTTATAGTAGGTGGCGCCGATACCCAATTGGCCATAATCAGTACCCAGCCCGAAACCAACGATGTGGTAATTGTATCGGGTACAACAACCCCAATTATTAAATTGACCGATAGATATGTAACCGATGAAAAGGAGCGCACCTGGACCGGAAGGCATGCTGACGAAAGTAGTTTTATGTTTGAAGCTAATGCCGGTGTTACCGGGCTTAATTATCAGCGGCTAAAGGAAATTTTTTATCCCAATGAAGATTATGATGTAATTGAGCGGGAGTTATCAGAGATAAGCAGTTTTCAATGTGTTGCATCATTAGGATCGTTATTGGCCGACGAAAAAATGCCCCTTACCAAAGGTGGTTTCGTTTTTGACGCGCCGGTTTCGCACCAGTTAACCCGTGCAAGCTTTGTTTGGGCAACCCTTTGGGATATCGCCTGTAGTATATGCGAAAATTATAAAACATTAAATGAGGTTAGTCCTCATGAACAGGATTATATATGGGCCTGTGGCGGAGGTGTTCAGAGCCATACTTTAAGGCAGTTTATAGCCGCTTTACTCAATAAAAAAGTAATGATCCGTAACAGTTACCGTCAATCATCGGTAGTTGGGGGTGTTTTAATATGTAATAAAGCACTTGGGAAGGATCAGCCGCCTGCCGTAACCCTGGAGGTTGTTGAACCCGCTGAAATGAGGCATTACGCATCATTGCATAATGAGTGGAAAAAGACCCGTTCATCCTTTAAACAGATATTCAGTTAATGGCACCATATTTTATAGGGATTGATATTGGCACACAGGGAGCAAGGGTTGTTTTGATCGATGCAAAAGGATCGGTTATTTCATCTGCAGAACAGGTTTTTCCCCTAAATGATCAATCACGGGAAGAGCAATCTCCCGCGGCATGGTGGGAGGCTTGTTACCAGTCGTTATCCGGCTTATTGAAGGAAGCGGCGAGGGCCATTGTTGGTGATATAAAAGCTATTGCGGTAACCTCCACATCGGGTACGGTAATTCCATTGGATCAAAATAATGTGCCATTGCATCCTGCTATTATGTACAGCGATAAACGATCAGCTAAACAGGCTGAAATGTGTACCAATGCAGCGCTGAAATATCATAACAGTGGTTATACGGCTTTTAATTTTTCGAGCGGTTTGGCAAAAATGGTTTGGTTCCAGGAAACTTATCCTGATAAAGCTGATAAAATTGCCAGATGGATCCACGCGGCAGATTTTGTAACCGGTATGTTAAGTAATATATGGGGCATAACCGATTATACCAATGCATTTAAATCAGGCTATGATGTTAATAAGTACGAATGGCCCGAATATCTGTACACCCAACTTCCGTTGAAAAAAGAATGGTTACCCAAAGTTGTTCCATCAGGAACGGTGATTGGCACTATTTCAAAAGATATAGCCCGAAATTTTGGTTTGCCTGAGGATGTTAAAATTACAGCAGGCATAACAGATGGATGCGCATCGCAGATAGCGTCAGGAGCCATAAATCCCGGCGAATGGAATACCACCATTGGCACAACCATGGTGATAAAGGGAGTAACTAAAAATGAAGTACTTGATCCTTTAGGCCGTTTATATAGTCACCGGCACCCGGCTGGTTACTGGATGCCAGGCGGCGCCAGTAATACCGGGGCAGATTGGGTGACCAATGAGTTTGGTGATGACCTGGCTAATTTAAATGAACAGGCCCAGCAGCTTATTCCTACTCATCACATAGCCTACCCGCTGCGGCAGGAAGGAGAGCGCTTCCCATTTATAGCACCACAAGCCAGGGGCTTTGAACCCGGAGAATTAACCAGGGCGGAACGGTTCACGGCAAATATGGAAGGCGTAGCTTATCTTGAACGGTATGCTTATGAAATGATCGAGCATCTGTCTGGCGAAAAAGTGAATGCGGTTTATACCGCAGGAGGAGCCAGCAATAGTGATACGTGGCTCACTATCAGAAGCAATGTATTGAACAAGCCTATCTATAAAATGAAACATGTATCGGGTGCTGTAGGTGCAGCTGTTTTGGCTGCATCCAAAACGCATTTTGATTCGGTAATTGAAGCCGTAAAGCAATTGGTTGTAACTGAAAAAGAGATCACACCTGAAAAGGAGCTGACTGAAAAATATGAGGTCAATTATCAAAAATTCTTATCCGTTATGCAGCATAAAGGCTATATGAAAGGAGGTTTTGATGCTTAGTGTTTATTTATTAAGGCATGGTGAAACCACCTATAATGCCGACGGTAATCGCTACTGTGGCCGCACCGATGCCAGTTTGACAAGTAAAGGTGTGAAACAGGCTGTAAATGTTTATAATCAGTTAAAAGATGAAAATTTTGACGCGGTTTATTCATCTCCGTTGAGCAGGGCATGCCTTACAGCCCAAATAGCAACAGGGAGCCAGGAAGTGCAAACAGATGAGCGTATTATTGAAGTGGATTTTGGTAATTGGGAGGGCAAAACAAAAGAAGAATTTATTGCCGAAGATCCGTCTTTATGGGATGCATGGATGCGTGACCCTACAAATAATAAAGCCGGAGGTACAGGTGAAACTGGGAGGGAAGTTATTGAAAGGGTAAATGCTTTTTTTAATGAAATGTTGCAAAAGCACGCAAATGAAACCATAGTAGTGGTAGGGCACAATGGCATAAACCGCCTGTATATGGCGTATAAATTGGGCATGGAATTAAAAAACTACCGCAGAATATTCCAGGAGAACTCCGCTATCACCTTTTTTGAACTGGATGATGCCGGCGAGATCACCTTAAAAAAACTAAACGCGTAAACTATATTAAAAAACCATGAACAGGTTATCATCTACCAACGTATTTTTATTGTGCCTGCTGTTAGTTGCAACAGCAAAAATTTCAAAAGCGCAAACGGAAATAAATGTGCTTCAATTTAAAAACGCAAAGGAGTTTCAGCAGTATTTTAAACATACCGGGAGAGATATGCCCGTGATCAGCGGTCATCGTGGCGGAACAACTACTGGTTACCCGGAAAATTGTGTAGACACGTTTGAAAATACCCTTAAACACACCCCCGCCTTTTTTGAGATCGATCCCCGGTTAACCAGGGATAGCGTGGTTGTTTTAATGCATGATGAAACGCTCGACCGTACAACAACAGGTAAGGGCAAGGTATCAGATTATACTTTTGCTGAGTTACAAAAATTCAGGTTAAAAGACCCACAGGGTAATGTTACCGACTACAAGATACCAACACTTAAAGAAGTTATTTTATGGAGTAAAGGTAAAACGGTAGTAAATCTTGACCATAAGGATGTACCGCTTGAAATGACCGCCAAAATATTAAAAGAGTGTAAAAACGAAGAAGTAATGTTAACGGTACATAATGCCCAGCAAGCCCGGTTTTATTACGACAATAACCCTAAAAATATGATGTCGGCATTTGTGCTCACAAAAGAGGCTTTTTACACTTATGAAAAGGCCGGGGTTCCGTGGAAAAATATGATAGCCTATATTGGTCCGACTAACAAACCGGAAAATAAAGAGCTGTTAGACATGCTTCATGCTAAGGGTGTTATGTGTATGATTTCGGCAGCGCCATCGTATGATAAATTAAAGGATCCGGCTGAGCGTGCCAATCATTACCGTGAAACATTTGCCATGGGTGCCGATATTTTGGAGTCGGACTTGCCAATTGAGGTAGCAGAAGCCATAAAATCAATTATGTCTGCATCCGGAATTCAAAAGAAATTTTGGGGCAGGGTAAAATTATAATAGATAAGTATACATTATTCTTCTTCATAAAAAGGGCACCCGGGATAACGGAATGCCCTTTTTTTATAAAAAAATGCCTGATTGCAAATGCAATATCAGCATACATTGTTACTTTGGTTTTCGGGTATTATCAACTGCATGGACAAATAAAGGGATACTCTTTATTGTCAATAATTGGTTTTATACCAAAGAAATCATTCAGCACTGATTCAGCGGTGCAGAAAGCCCCCTCAACCCAGGCCTGGTCATTTGAATAGGCTTCGCCAACTATGAAAATGTTAGCATCGGCTCCCTTTATCAGTTGCGATGGCTTGCGGATCTTCTGCTGCACATCGCAAATATCATAATGCGCCGCATATGCATGGTACCCCGCGTTAAACGGCGGTAGCGACCAATCCATATACCGGGTTTCTAAAGGTTCAGGCACTATGCTATAGTCTGCCTCTGGGCCAAAATGTATTGCTGCCAGCTGCTGACGCAGCATTTTTATCATTACCTCCGGGGCTTTGCGCGGCCCAATTAAAGGCTGATAGTTTTCTGAGAATGGGATTTTCTCTATGGAGTCGGTTGAGTATTCCAGCTCTTCCCAAAAACTGGTGAATTGCTCGTCGTCATAGCTGGCCAATATCCCATAAACTGGCTTAGCGGTTTTGTCGAGCGCATTATTGCCAAAATATACAACCTGCCTTATAGGGGTATCGGTTACGCTTGGCCCTATGGTGTTGCGTTCGGAAGCTGCAAGTAATTGGGCCTGCTGCCCAGCCGTAAGCGGCACACCAATACATTTTTCAACATTGCTTATCAGGTCAGCAGCAGAAGCAAATGGTGTTTCAATAACTACCGGGTTCTTGCTTTTTTGTATATCAACCAGGTATTGTTGCGGAAAACCCTCCGCGCCAAGCGCTTTCAGCACATCGGTTGTTACTTCATAGCTGATGATGGGTGCCGGGTAAGCAGGCGGGTTTGCAGCAGTGGCCATCCACCAGGGCGAATTAAAAAACATCCCCACTTTATAAGATGGCTGCAGCACCGCCGACTCCAAATATAATTGCACTTTTCGGTGATTCAGAACATCTAACCCTTTATGATCTTCATAGCGGGTTGCCTCTGCAATCAGGTCTAACGAACCGCGGGGCATAGCCATCCATGCAGCATCCGTGGTTTTTGTGGCCGATTTTTTATCCGGGTGCTCACGTTTGGCAATGCTGTAACGGATCACATTATCAATTTCAAGAATAGAATGCAAACGGGTGTTTGGACTATACTCAAAGTTAACTCCTTTTTGTTTTGCCAGCTTCACAATGGCGTTGAACAGCGCATTGAAGATGCTTGAATAGCCATGTGTAAGGGTTTTATACTCGGTACCTGGTGTAAATTCATTATTAGCCTGAAAAGCTACGGCCGAATTCCAGTTGATGACGTTAGATGTATAGCCATTACCATCATTGGTGTAATTATATCCTTCTGATCCCAGCTGATCAAACATCAGGTTCCAGTATCCTATATTTTTCAGCAGGTCGCCTTTCTGAAAAACAGACGATTCCGGCATATCAGCAGTGATCTTTCCGTCCTGGTAAAATTTGCACCACTCGGCACGGGTTTTAGGACCTTTATCTTTTGTAACCGCCAGGCTTTCAACAATGTTAAACCCATTATCGGGCGGTTGGCTTGCGCCATCATTCTTTACATTATATGGCGCCGGGTTAGTTTCGCTTATATCATTATAATACATGTTTTTGGTACGCAAATAATAAAGCGGATTGGTTGACTCATTGAACGGAACCGAATATTTATCCAGGTCGAGCTGTTTAATAACCGTTGTAACCAGGCGATGGCCACCGCTCATGGCTTCATTTTTTCCGTCCCATTCTGAGTAGCGCATACCGCCCAATTCCAGGTATGATTTTGTTTTATCGTTTTGATAGTGCCAGGTACAAACGCGGGCCCCGGCGGCGCGGGTTCCTTTATGCTTATTTGTAAAATCATACTGGCCCCAATCATACAATTCCAGGGTATCGCCGTGATTAAGCTGTTTTGATTGATGTTGTTCGCTGGTGGTTTCGCCATTCAAAAGTCGCCATGCGGTATAAAGCCCCGAGGCGCCGGCACCGAAAATAGAATAAGTTTTATTTTTCATTTTGATATAGGTTATAGGTGTATATAATTTTTTAGTGGTTGGTTATTCTAATCCAAGTCTGCGCATTTGGCCGGGCAGATCTTTTTCCGGGATCACTACTTGCACCAGTGTGGGTTTATTGGTTTTTGTTTTTAATTTTTCCAGTAGTGCATCAAGTTCCTTTACCGTTTTAACAGTGTGCCCTTCGGCCCCAAAAGCTTTTGCAAGCGCCAGGTAGTCCCATTTGGGGAGTATGTCAAAAGCATCAAACTTATGCTTTGGGCCGGGCTTAAATGAGTCCATATCAACATAAACCTGCTCAATAGCATACACGCCGTTGCTCATTACAAATATCACCGCGTTAAGGTTGTTGCGGGCAAGAGTTGACAGCGACTGGCAAACCATCATAAAACCCCCGTCTCCGGCTATGGTCCATGCCCGTTTCCCGCTTCCAAGCTGTGCACCTGATGCAGCACCGGTTTCAAAGCCAATGCACTGCCAGGCTGCCGACGAAATAAAGCTGTTTTGCGACAGCCCGTAAGCGTTAGTAGCCACATATAACGACGAGCTGACGCCGTAGGTCATCACAATATCCTTTAACATATCATTATCATTCAAGAATTTCATTGAATGCTGAAAAAAACGATTGTAAGTAATGGTATCCGGTTTATCGTCCCAATGCGGATCTGAGTTTGATAACCAGGGCTCCGGGTAAACCGGCTGCGGGGGGGCTACTGTTGCAAGCGGGTATCCTTTGGTGGTTTTAAACAGGTGCAGTAAGGCTTCCATAAAATCCTTCATGGTAACGTTTTCATAAATAAAGTAACCGGCCCTTATTTGTTTTGTAGTGGCCAGCACCATATCGGCATACTTGCTTTCAATAAAAACAAGGTAATCGTCTGTAATAATGGTGCCTAATGTCAGGAAGCAATCAGCTGCTGTTACCAGGTCAGTTACGTTTTTAATAGATGCCGCATCAGAGTAGGTGCCTATAAATTTGTTGCCCTTTTCATCGAGCACGGTTTTGCCCAGGCTGGTAGTTGTGTATAAAAATCCGCTTGCATCAATGATTTGTTGCAACAAGCCCGACAGCCCATGCCGAAGCACCTCGACCCCGGCAAATATCATGGGGCTTTTGGCCGCGGTAATTTGTGCCCAGGCCTGTGATACTGCATTTTCAAGTGCCAACGGATCGCTCTTTATTACTTGCGGTTTTAAAGGTTTATCTGATGGCTTTGGGCAGGGTTCGCCCCAAACCTCTTTGTAACAAGCAATATAAACCGGTTTTTTATGGGTGATAGCAGCTATCAATAAATTATCTATTTTCTCCGGAGCGCCAACAGATGTGCTCAGCGTTTCGGCGCTTACAGTTACATGCTCATATACCTCCTGGTCGGCCTGCAGGTTACCGGTTGAGTGGTGGTAAAGCACATCATACATTTTGCCTATCTGGCGGGCATCTGCTCCCGGGCATGCGCTGATAACCACAACCGGGCTTAGCTCAACATAAGCCCCGGCAATAGCATTAAGTGCGCTAAAGGTGCTAACCCCATATTGCAGTGATACAGCTCCAAGCCCCCGGGTTCGTCCGTAAGCATCAGCAGCATAAGCGGCATCAAGCTCATTAACAGCGCCAATGGCATTTACGCCATCAAAATATTCCAGTGCCTGCGTAAAATGTTTAACATAATCGCCCGGAATTTGGAATACTTCGGTTACGTTAAGTTGTTTTAACCGGGTTAAAAGATAATCGGCTACGGTAAATGGTTGAGATTGCTTGTCATTTAAGGCATTAGCAGTAATAGGGCTTTCATGAAACCGGAGGTTTTGATTTGACATGACGATAAGACTTTAGGTTAGAGGTTTATAATAATAAGTATAAAGCTATAATATTCTTTTTATTTCAAAAAATAATTTAACTATTATTTTAATATTAATTAATGGTTAAATGTATTTTTTCTTAAAAAATAGAGAAATGTTAAGAGGCTGCTTCTAACCGCTTTCAGTTTTCGCTGTTGCGAATTAGCCCATGAAAGTTACTTATCGCTCCACTCGGCAAGGTCAAATAATATGGGTAGCAACGCTTCTCCTTTTGGGGTAAGCTGATAATCAACTCTCACCGGAACTTCAGGAATGATGTTTTTAATGATTAGGCCTGATGCTTCCAATTCTTTAAGCTGTTTCCCCAGCGACTGGTCTGTTATTGAAGGCATTACGCTTTTGAGTAAGCTAAACCTGTTCTTGTTTTCGGCTATATGAATAACAATTAATGCTTTCCATCTTCCTGATATGGTATCAAGCGCGCTGTTTATCCTGCATGATTTATATAGGAAAGCTTTATTGGCAGCATTTGAAGAGTTTTCTTTGATCATAACAGATACTCCATTTTTTGTGAGTTACTCCCAATTATTAGAGTAGGGGTTTAATAAATGTAGGAAATGTAGTTTTGAACCTTAAGCAAATTTAAAGCTATATACCAATGAAAGCAATAATATTAAATGGTTTTGGCGATGTATCAAACTTCAGTTTAGCTGAAATGGAAACGCCTGTGATAAAAAATGACGAAGTGCTGATTCAAATTAAAGCCGCGGCTTTTAATCCTATTGATTACCAGATGCGCCTTGGGTTAAGAGAGAGCCGTTTGATGAGGTCGCCGGTTTTGGGCCGTGAGTTTTCGGGTGTAGTTTTAAAAACAGGCAATGAGGTTAATGATTTTGAACCTGGCGATGAAGTGATGGCGCTGGCGGGTAGCCGGGGATCAAACGGCAGCTATGCCCAGCTGATGGGGTTGAATCATAAACTATTGGCTAAAAAGCCTAAAAATATAAGTTTTGAACAAGCTGCTGCAATTCCCTCATCGGGCGTTACCGCATGGCAATGTTTAACCCGGATGGGGGCAACAAAAAACAACAGCATTTTTATAAATGGTGCTGCAGGTGGTGTTGGTCGTTTTTTAATAAAGCTGCTAAAGTCACAAGGGATATCAAATATTGTGGCCACAGCAGGCAGCGAACAAAGCATTACTGCTCTCAGAGATCTTGGATTAAATGCAGCACAAATTATAAACTATAAAGACGATGAGTTAGAGCAAAATATCCTGAATGCTAATGCAGGGAACAAATTTAACTTTGCTGTAGATATTGTAGGCGGGAGCATAGCCGAAACAGCAGCACAAGTGTTGGCGGTTAACGGCACTTACCTGGATGTTACTTTTTTGGGTACTCAGACAACCCGGGAGATCCTGTTTGATAAGGGATGCAATATCCTTAATATCTCTGGCTACGCATATGCTTTGGCCGATAACTTAGGCTGGTATGGTAATACGCTGAATAAGATAACTGCATTAATTGAACAGGGTGATATTGATGCACCTGCTGTAAATGTTATTGGAAAATTTAGCATACAAACAGTGCAGCAAGCCCACGTATTGATGGAAGCAAACCAGATATATGGGAAAAAACTCGTGATGACAATTTCTTAAAGGAGTGATGATAAATAGGAATGTTAATACCTAAAACTTATCCTTCATCCCTAACAATCCCCAGATGCCGCCACTGTGGATGGCCAGTATATTGCTGCCGGGTTTAAAATGATTTTTACGGATCAGGTCATAAAGGGCGTACATCATTTTGCCGGTATACACAGGTTCAATCACTATCCCGGTACTGGCTATAAACTGTTTCACGAAACTGATCAGCTCGTCAGTAGCTTTGCCATAACCGCCAAAATGGTAATCAGTATGCAAATCATAATCAGCTGGAGCGGTCAGGAAACGATCTATCTCCTGTTTAATAAAACCACCATTTTTAAATACGGGGATGGCATTAAACCGGGTATTAAGCTGATGGCTGGTTAAACCGTTTATAATACCGGCGGCGGTAGTTCCCGTTCCGCAGGCGCAAAAAATATGATCATAAGGTTCTGCAAGTTCATCAACCAGTTCGCTGCAGCCCTTAGCGCCTTCGGCAGATGCACCGCCTTCGTCAATAAAAAAAGCGTTAGCATTATCTCCAAAATATTTACTGAACAAAGCCTGTTTATCGCGATAGCTTTCACGGTCGGTAAATATCAATTGCATGCCATGCAGCCTGCATAAAAACAGGGTGTCGTTATCTACATCTTCGCCACGCACAATGCCGATAGCTTTAAACCCGAACCGGGCTGCTGCCGCTGCCGTGGCCAGCAGGTGGTTGGAGTAAGCGCCACCGAAAGTTACCAAATGGTTTTTATGTTGCTCTTGTGCATTTTTAAGCAGGTATTTTAGCTTTCGCCATTTATTGCCCGATATCATGGGGTGTATAAGGTCATCGCGCTTTAAAAAAACCTTTACCCCGTGTTCATCAAACAACGGGTTGCTGATATGGTGAACAGGACTAAAAATTTCGAGATCAATATTCATCATAATAGTATCAGGTATCAAGATATTAGTATCAAGACATCTTTGCAAATGCCAAACTATTTAAAAATCCTGATACTTGATACTAATATCTTGATACTACCTTAACGTACCATAAAAAACGATTACTTTTGCCCTCAAATGGCAGACGATACCGAGCTTATAGAGCAGGAAGAACAGGATTTATTTGAACACTTACGCATTGTGGTTGATAAAGGGCAATCCTTGCTGCGTATTGATAAGTTTTTAATGCACCGGGTGGAGAATGCCTCGCGCAACCGCATCCAGAACGCTATTGAACTGGGTAACGTGCTGGTGAACGATAAGCCCATCAAATCGAGCTACAGGGTAAAACCGCTTGATGTGATATCGGTAGTATTGCCGCACCCGCCGCGCGATACAGAGGTTTATCCCGAAGACCTGCCTATTAATATTGTTTACGAGGATAATGATGTGCTGGTGGTTGATAAAGCTGCCGGCATGGTGGTGCACCCGGGTTATAATAATTATACCGGCACGTTGGTAAACGCGTTGGTTTTTCATTTTCAGCAGTTGCCTACTTTGCCGGGTAACGACGGCAGGCCGGGCTTGGTTCACCGTATTGATAAGGACACTTCGGGCCTGCTGCTTATCAGCAAAAATGAACGCTCCATGAGCTGGCTGGCCAAGCAGTTTTTTGATCATACCATTACCCGCAAATACATTGCCCTGGTTTGGGGCGATCTGGAGCAGGACGGTACCGTAACAGGCTATATTGGGCGCAGTATAAACGACCGCAGGGTAATGTCGATATACGATGACCCCGAAAAGGGAAAGTGGTCTGTAACGCATTATAAGGTGCTTGAGCGTATGGGTTATGTTACCCTGATAGAGTGCCAGTTAGAAACCGGCCGTACCCACCAGATCAGGGCACATATGAGGCACATTGGTCACCCTTTATTTAGTGATGCCACCTATGGTGGTGACAAGATTTTAAAGGGCACTGTATTCAGTAAATACAAGCAGTTTGTTGAAAACTGTTTTGAGCTGATGCCGCGACAGGCACTGCACGCGCAAACGCTGGGCTTTTTGCATCCAACGTTAAAAAAGCAAATTGCCTTTGAATCACCATTACCACCCGATTTTGAAAGTGTGCTGCAAAAATGGCGTAAATATACATCTGCTGGCAATCAGGCTAATGCGGTTACAGAGGAGTTTTAATTGTGCAACATCTTTATATAAGCATGGTTTTTGTATAGCAGTATGGCATTAGTGAATTTACACTGGCATAGCAATATGAACAACTTACCTTGTTTAATCCGAATTAAAAATCTGCATTTTTGCACATCCAAAATCAGCACATCCAAATGATGCCCGTTTTTATCAATTTTAATGGAGATATACTCCCTGCTAACAGTAACCTGCTTACCATAGCTAACAGAGCTTTTAAGTATGGCGACGGTTTGTTTGAGAGTATGCGTTTAATGAAAGGGCAGCTTAAGTTTGCCGAGCTCCATGCCGACCGCCTGCAACGTGGTATGAAAGCCCTTAAAATTGACGGCTACTCGCAAATGGACACCTGGTTTTTGAAGGATATTGTAGAAGAGCTGGCCAAAAGGAACAAGGTAAAGCATGGCCGCCTGCGTTTAACCGTTTACCGGGATGCCGAAGGCTTATATACACCTTCTCAAAATAAAATGGGTTATTGCCTGGAGCTTACCGCATCAGAGGAGCCCCGGTACTTTTTAAATGAAAAGGGCCTGATCATGGATGTGTTTACTGAACTGCCAAAACCATCAAACTACCTGTCGAACATCAAGACCTGTAACTCGCTCATTTATGTAATGGCAGGTATCTACAAAATGCAAAATAAACTTGATGATGTGTTTTTGCTAAACCAAAATGGTTTTTTATGCGAAGCCAGCAGCTCGAATATATTTATTTACTACCAAAACCATTTATATACTCCCGCTTTAAGTGAAGGCTGTGTAGAAGGGGTAATGCGACAGGTAGTAATAAAACTGGCGCAGGAAAACAACATTGACGTTACCGAAGCCCAGATAAACCCCGATATACTTTACGAAGCCGACGAGGTATTTTTAACCAACGCCACCCGTGGAATCCAAACCGTTATGGGCTTTGGCGTAAGGCGCTATTTTAACCGCATCAGCAAAGTGTTGATGGATGAGTTGAATAAGTTGTAAGTGGTGGTGCAATCTAAAAAACGCGTCATTGCGAGGTACGAAGCAATCCCCTATACGCAAATCGCCCATGCAAATTCCATACCTATCCTAAAGAGATTGCTTCGTTCCTCGCAATGACGTGGCGGAAAATCTTAGTTAGTTCTCTTCTACAGATACAGGTGTTTTTATAGTCGCCAATATACCATCCCAAAGTGCAATGCGGGTTTGCAGGGCCTCTTTCACCGCATCTGTTGCTTCCAGCCATTTGCTGTCATCATTGCCGCAAAGTTCGGCAGTCATTTGGTAGGCTAACTGGGAGTGGTGGTCGCCGTCAACTTCAATATGGCGTTCCAGGTAGTAGAGTAAAATATCAACTTTGCCGGGCAATTGCTGACTCAGCTCTTTTACTATACTCACAAACATATCAGGTATCAGATCCTCACGACCGAAGGTAAATACAGCGGCCTGTACATGGTTTTTGCCGGTGCCTATCACTTCAAAAGTGTGTTGTACAAAGTTGCGGGCGGCTACCGGAATATCAGCAATAATAAGTGCCTCATCAATATGTTTACCAAAATTAAGCTCATTAAACAGATTGTTTATGCCAACAGCCTGGCTGCCGGCCTGCTGCATGGCACGCAGGTACAATTCAAAATGGCTGGTGCGGTTACCCGCTTCATCCACGTCACTTTCTTCGCCGGTAACAATTTCGTTGATCAGGTAGCGGGTATTGGAATTGCCTGTTGGCATCCATGGTGTGCTGGTACAGGTTAATTTTTGTTGCAATGATTTTAGCAGCGACATGAAATCCCATACGGCAAATACATGATGATCCATAAAAACAGTAAGGTCATCAAGCGAGTTGATGTTTTTATAAAGCTCGTGCTGTATTAGTTGCTCACGTAAAGGCTGGATCTCGTTTTTTAAATGTGTAATCCTGTCGCTGTAATTTGCCATGGGGTAATAAAAATATGTGCGGGCAAAAATAGTAAACAGGGTGATTATTAACGAAGTGTTTATTTATTTTGACTTTAGGTTGATAGGGCAGGGAAGGTATTACTGCGAGGTACGAAGCAATTAAGACAGCAAATATAATCTGCATATCAGGGATTGCTTCGTGCCTCGCAATGACGCATGTGGGTTGATTACAACTTCACTCCCCTCAAAAAATCCTCAATACCCATGCGTTTTTTACCTTCCAATTGTATATCAGTAAGGCTGATGAACCCATCTTTAGCGGCAAACTTCAGGTAGGTTTTGTTATCGGTCAGGAAACCACCGGGTTGTATGGTGAGTTCTTCCTGTTGCAGTTCTGATCTGTATATTTTTAATACTTTACCGTTCAGGTGCGTATAAGCGGTAGGGACCGGACTTAGACCGCGTATTTTGTTGTATATCTGCTGGGCGGGCTGGCTCCAGTCAATCAGGCAATCTTCCTTGAAAATTTTGGGGGCGTGTCTCAGTTCTTCACCAGTTAGCAGTTGCGTTTGTGGGTGCTCATGGTAGCGGCCGCTTTCTATAGCTTTTACTGTTTTTACCAACAGGCCTGCGCCTTTATTCATCAGCCAGTCATGCAGTTCACCAGCAGTTTCATGGCCGCTTAATGTTGTTTTTTCAGTGAACAAAACATCACCGGTATC
The DNA here is from genome assembly GCF_050433765.1 of Mucilaginibacter lappiensis. GTDB lineage: Bacteria > Bacteroidota > Bacteroidia > Sphingobacteriales > Sphingobacteriaceae > Mucilaginibacter > Mucilaginibacter lappiensis_A. The sequence goes on from NZ_JBNPWP010000002.1 coordinate 378,610, forward strand.
AATTTCGTGTTTCAGGAAAAATGTGGTTACGCCGCTTTCCTTCTCGCCATTTATAATCACCCAGTTAATAGGAGCGGCACCACGGTATTGTGGTAATAGCGAAGCGTGTAAGTTAAGTGTGCCTCGTGCCGGCATATTCCAAACAGCTTCGGGTAACATACGGAAGGCAACTACTACCTGCAGGTCGGCATGCAATGCTTTAAGGTGGGCCAAAAACTCCGCGTTTTTTAATTTTTCAGGTTGAAGTACCTTTAGTCCGTTGGCTACTGCATATTGTTTCACTGCCGATTCGCTTACCTTTTGCCCGCGGCCCGCGGGTTTATCAGGAGCGGTAACTACACCTACAATATCACAGCCTGCTTGAATTAATGCATCCAATGATGCAACGGCAAACTGGGGGGTACCCATAAATACAATTCTCATGCTATTATATGTTTGATAGTGCTTCTTCTGCTGTTATTCGTATAATAAATATTTACTGCGCGTGGTTTTAAACTTATTAAGCCCGGGCTCCCAGCTGCTGCGTATCTCAGCCTCGGTTTTACCGGCTTCAATTTGTTTTCTTAGTTCAGTAGTGCCTGCAAGCTTGGTAAAATAAGCGTTAAAAAAATGTGTTTTGTCTGGAAAAGCCTTGTAAAGTTCTAAGAGCCATGACAAATTAATGTGGCCTTTATCCCTTATCATATCAATACTATACTCTTTTAAATTGATACCGTAACAAAGCCTGTCTTTTTGTGGCGGGTCTTCGCTCATACCCGGTATACTTGTTGGCGTAAATGAAAAAGTGTATTTGCCCTTCAGCGATGGGTGACCAATCTCTAAAAAAGGAAAAAGTGTACCCCGACCTAAGCTAAGTGTTGTACCCTCAAACAGGCACACACTTGGATACAGCAAAATAGATTGATCGGTATTTAAATTTGGTGACGGATTTACCGGTAGTTTATAAACCAAGGAGTGTTTGTAATTAGCCACCTTAATAATATTCAGTTTGCATTTTATGCCATCTTTTAACCAACCCTCGCCGTTTATCATTTGGGCATATTCGGCAATGGTCATTCCATGACTAATAGGTATGGGATGCATGTTTACAAAAGAACGAGGTACATGTGCAGTATCAAGCAAAGGGCCATCAATTAAGTATCCGTTAGGATTGGGCCTGTCCAGTATCATGAGCTCTACATTGTTTTCAGCACAGGCTTCCATTACGTAGTGCAAGGTTGATATATAGGTGTAAAACCTTGCCCCAACATCCTGAATATCAAATATAACCAGGTCAAGGCCTTTCAGATCTGCAGGAGTTGGTTTATAATGTTTATTGCCATATAAAGAAATTACCGGCAAACCGGTTTTATTATCGATAGCGTCATTTACGCTGGCACCATTGCTGGCATTTCCCCTGAAACCGTGCTCGGGCCCGAATATTTTTTTTACTGTTATACCTGCTTTTAGTAAACTATCAACACTGGGCGTTAGGGTTTTACCAATAACAGAAGTTTGATTTACAACCATCCCAATATTTTTTCCCTTAAGATAGTTAATGTACAGCGGAATTTGATCGGCCCCGGTAATTATTTCGGGAATTATTTTTTCGGCGTTTTTAGTCTTTGCCGAATCACATTTGTTGCAAACAGCGGAACTGCCACATGCATTATTTGCCAATAAAACCGTTATTAAAACGCATTGTAAAAAAATACTTGTTCTTATCATAAAATATTATGTTGAAACAATTTTAATAGTAGCAGGTTTAGTAGCAAAACCGCATATTTGCGAAGGTACAAAAAATCATTCTGCATTGAGTTTCGCCTCCTTTATATCAGCACGTATAACATTCAAATCAAAACGCACTTTTTCGAAGCTGATAGTGCGTATTGCCATTATTGGTATTATGCTGGGTTTGGGAGTTATGATACTTTCATTAGCCATTGTTAAAGGTTTTAAACGTGAGATCCGCGAAAAAGTACGTGGATTTGCTGGCGATATCCGCATAGTGAAATTTGATCTGAACAGTTCGTATGAGAGTTCGCCTTTTACAACTGATAGTAATTTTGTAAAGCGAGCGCTCAAAAGCCCGCTGGTAACCCGTGTTATGCCCGTTGCCACCAAACCGGGTATTATTAAGGCCAATAACGAAATTGAAGGGGTAGTGCTGAAAGGGGTTGATAAAAGCTACGACTGGACTTACTTTAAAAAAGCGATGGTGGCAGGCGATGTTATTGACTTTACCGACTCGGTAGAGGCGCAGAAAGAGATCATGCTATCGCAAACAACAGCCAACCGTTTAAAATTAAAAGTAGGCGATAAGCTGCTGATGTATTTTGTTCAGGAGCCGTTGCGCAAGCGCCAGTTTAAATTAAAAGGCATATTTAGTATCGGGGTAGAGGAGGTGGATAAAACCTTTGTGGTTGGTTCGCTTTCATTAATTAATCGCCTTAATAACTGGAAGCCCGGCGAAATAGGGGGGTATGAACTGCAGGTAGCTGATTTTGACGAGATAAATTATGCAGCCAATAAGCTCGACGATATATTACCGGTTAAACTAAAATCATATACCGTGATGGAAGATTATCCTGCCATATTTGAATGGCTTAACCTGTTAGATGTAAATTCCGTAGTGATGCTGGTACTTATGGTTATAGTTGCGGTAATTAATATGATATCGGCCCTGCTCATCATGATCCTGGAGCGTACCTCCATGATAGGCATGTTTAAAGCTATGGGCGCAACCAACTGGAATATACAAAAGGTGTTTTTATTTAACGCCACCTATCTTATAGGTTTGGGTTTGCTGCTGGGTAACGCACTGGGTTTGGGTTTGGGCTTTTTTCAAAACGAAACCCATTTCTTTAAGCTCGACCAGGCGTCATACTATATGACGTTTGTACCGGTTGAGTTTAACTTTGCCGATATTTTAATGCTGAATATAGGTACACTCATCATTTGTCTGCTGGTGTTGATCATACCATCCATGCTGGTAAGTAAAATATCGCCGGTAAAAGCTATCAGGTTTAAATAGTTAAGTTAAAGTAACTGGCAGCTAATGCCAAACCTGATCAGTTCGCTGCGGGCTTCAAATTTTGTATCGCCTACAACATTGCCTTCATAGTTGGTTAAACCGTGGGCATAACTTGCTGTAATGCCAAATTGATTGTAAGTAGCAGCAAGGCCAAATCTTAAACGTACATCAGTTGGGGTATTGTTTATTTTTCTGTCGATGGTGTAAACTTTGTCATCGTTATCTTTAACAGTTCCCATATCATAAGTGCTTAAATTAAGACCTACATCTATACCAGGTAAAATATCTAACTTAACTTTTTGCAGTTGTAAGCGGTAGCCAATATAAGGGTTAAGGTTAATGAAGCGGTTTTCAAGATTGGTATGACCTGTAACAGAAAAATTAGGATGAACAGGAGCGATGTAAATAATATTGGGATCATAATATACAGCTGATGTGTATTGACCGATATTTACCTTGCTTTGTAAAAATTCATAACCGGCCTGCAACCCCAAAATAAAGCCGCTTTTTGATACAGCCTGCACCTGGGCGCCAATACCGTAACTGAAAGCATTCCGGTTTCCGTAAGGATTATTGGTGTAATTATTGGGATCGCCTGTTAATGATGCTTGAGCAACGGTGGAGTTTGCTGTAGCCGATTTACCTCCGAAATGAAATAAACCTGAATAAGCTTGTGCCGACACCTCGATTTTTTGGGCATACAAATGCATGCCTGTTAATAAAGCCATTAGGGTAAGTAATAACCTTTTCATTTTTTTTGTGTTGTGAAATTGAGTTTCAGGTTTAAACCGGCTGCTCCAAACTGGATCTGTTGTGAACCCAAGCCAGAAAGCGGGTATTTTAAAAATGGTTCAATAATAAGACGGTTACCTTTACCCACCGGATAGCCAACTCCAAATGATACATTAAGCGTTTTGGCAAAGTAAAATCCGCTGAAGTTTTTACGGGTTACCTCATCTGTAGTTTGCTGTGGCGCCCCGGCTGCAATTGATGATGGCGCAAAGCCGTAAACTGAGGTATAAGCCTCGTTTATAAATGTGCCCGAACTTAAACCAGCTGAAATATAAGCATCACTTTTTTGCGGGTTAAACTCATATTTTATGTTCATAGGGATATCTAAACCAATTAAACTGGCATTATAATTTTTAAGAACAGGGAATGCCGCAGCGGTAGAGAACAGGTCGGCCCGGTACGAAGATAAAGCCTGGGTTTTTGATACCACATCAGCAGTAACAGGAGGCGCGCTATTATAGCTCAACGTATTTTGAGCCAATGCCACCCCCGTTGAAAGTTTTAGGTTTTTACTGAGTTTAATATCAGAGGTAAAACCTGCCCCTGCATTGATCTGATTATTACTGCCTTTTGCGTAATTAACAAATGTAGCCGCATATACACCAAAGCGCACCTTTTTATCACCGGCATACTTTTCGTCTGTTTTTTGGGGTTTAGTATTTTCGCCCGCAAAAAGCCTGTCCATTGAATTAGTTGGTGCTTGTTTAGGAGCTACTTTAACAGGTTGCCGCATTATGGTATTTGAATTGGCAGGCACCTCTGTATTTGCATCCTTAGCCGGGGGAGTAACAGCATATTGCGGTGTATTTGTTTTAGCACTATCTGGTTTAACTTTTGCTGGTGAAAGTACAGTGTTTGCACCGGGAGCTGCCGGAGCAGTAATGGCATACTGAGGTGCATTTGTTTTAGCAACAACGCTTTTTACGCTATCTTCTGGTTTGGTTTTGGGCCTGGTATTATTAACAGCCTGGGTATTGCTTAAAGGCTGCTGTACTGCTGCTATATTTGTATTGGCGTAGTCAGGTGCTTTATTAACCGTTATATTAGGGGCAGAAGGGGTCGCAGGTAATTTATTTACCGGTGTTTTTGAAGCATATTTATTGACAGTATCAATTGCAGTGGCGGTAGCCGCATTAGCAGGATTGTTTTTAAGAGCAGGGTTTTGCTTTGTTGCCAGCAATTTATTGGTATCGGTAGATACTGTTTGTTCCTGTTTGTTTTTTGCCGGTTTTACAGCCATTGTTTCGGGCAGTTGTTTTTTACTGCCCATCCACAAACCAATACCTATAAATAATAGCACAGCAGCGGCTGTACTTCCCCACCAAAGCCAGGCAACGGGACGCTTCTTTTCCGTTTCAGGAAATTTATTCCTGAGCAGTAACCAACCTTCATCGGCAGAAGGGTATGATGTGTCGTCAAAATTATCGAACACCTCCCTGATGCGGTTGTTTAAGTCGTTATCCAACTGCTCATCCATGGCTTTGTGTTTCTTTCTTTAACATTTTTCTTAATCTTTCTTTTGCCCTGCTCAGATAAACCCGTGATGAGCTTACCGGAATAGTCAGCATATTTGCAATTTCGTCGTGATTGTATCCGTCTATTTCGTATAAGTTAAAGATGGTAAGCTGTATTGCAGGCAGCTCGCGCATCAATTTTAAAATATCCTGCACATTTAAATTATCAACTGTACTTATATGACTGCTTATAGGAGCAGCATTATCCAAATCAACATTTAACTGGAATTTAAGGTCCTTACGCCTGCGATCAATGGCGGTATTAACTACAATAGTACGTAGCCATGCCTTAAAGGGCTTATCAATATTATAATTATGTATGGCATTAAATACCTTTATAAATGCGTCATTTACAGCCTCTAATGCATCGTCCCGGTTTAAACTGTAGCGCAAACTTATACCCATAGCGTAGCCGTAGAATAGCTTATACAGCATTTCCTGGTATTTTAAGCTGCCTGTTTTGCATTGGCTGATGACTTCTTCTTCAGTAATGCGTGGGGGTGGATGCATTAAGTATTTTTAATTCCGCTTAAATATTGTTGTTGATTTATAATCCTTTACGCAGTAAAGAACATTATTGATACAATAAAAATAAACATTTTTTTAAATGATCAATTTAATTTACCTGTTCCAATTTTTATCATTATTCCAGCGGGTAGAAAGCTACTGGTTGGATATGCTAATGAAAAAAATTAAAGAATCAGCAGGCGGTTAAGCGCTGCTGATCTTTAATTTTACACAGGTAGAGGATTTGCTGGTAAAAACCGCCGCTTAAAAAAAGCGACGGCCGGTAATTAAAACAAAAAATAATTAATTTGAAGTTTTACTAAAATCATAACGGAGTATGGTATCCTGAGTAGAATTTGTACGTAGTAATTGCAGCAATGTACCATTATAAAAATATTGATAAACACCTACCAAATGGCGCTTAGCTTGCGGGCCTGCTTTATAGGTACTATCCAAAAAGCTCATAAAGTTACCATCGTAGCCAAAGTTGCCCTTGCTGCCGGCGTGTATGGTAGCTGTATCGCCGGTTACGGCAAAATGATATGGAGATGTTAATTTTAAAATAAGAGCTGTATCCTTTACGGTACTATCAACTGCACCAGTAGAATTGTTTTTTGTAAACATCCTGAACTTTCCTTTAAAAGAACCCAAAGGAGTAGGAATTGGAGTATTATCCGATTTTGGTGAACAAGCCTCGCCTAATATCAACAGCAGGGGTAATAAGTAAAATAAATTGCGTTTCATATAATTCGTATTTTTAACCATTACGTAATATATTTTTTAAACGCTACACCGGGTGTGAATTTTTATAACTTTTTTGCTTCATCCCAAAATATATCCATTTCGGCAAGGCTCATATCATGCAGTTGTTTGCCGTTCTCTTTTGCTTTATGCTCCAGGTATTGGAAACGTTTAATGAATTTCTTGTTTGTTTTTTCGAGCGCGTTCTCGGGGTTGATGTTTATAAAACGTGCGTAATTGATAAGCGAGAATAACAGGTCGCCAAATTCACCTTCGGCTTTTTCATGGTCAATGGCACTTTCATCCTCCGCATTAAACTCATTTTTAAATTCCTGCATTTCCTCTTCAACCTTGGCCCATACCTGAGTTTTTTCTTCCCAGTCAAAACCCACGCCCCGGGCTTTTTCCTGTATACGCGATGCTTTTACCAGGGCCGGTAACGAGGCCGGCACACCACCCAGAACAGATTTGTTGCCCTCTTTTAATTTGATCTGCTCCCAGTTGCGTTTTACATCTTCTTCATTTTGTACTTCAACATCACCATAAACATGCGGATGGCGGTTTATCAGCTTTTCACATACGCTGTTCAGCACATCGGTAATAGTAAAATCATTGGTTTCGGAAGCTATTTTGGCATAAAAAACCAGGTGGAGCATAATATCGCCCAGTTCTTTTTTTATTTCCTGCATATCGGCGCTTAAAATGGCGTCGCTAAGCTCATAGGTTTCTTCGATGGTGAGGTGCCGCAGGCTTTCCAGTGTTTGTTTTTTATCCCAGGGACAATTTGCCCGCAGATCATCCATAATGCTGAGCAGACGCTCAAATCCGGTTGCAGGGGTATTAGCGGTAGCTGGTGCTTGTAGCGGCATAAGTTATATTTTTAGTAGTGACGCAAAGATAGGGGATTTAGAATCAAGAGAAAAGATACAGGAATGGAGATAAGTGTTGAAACGGGTCGCTTTTACAAAGCTAATACTGCTCGCAACATTTCGCGTTTGCCGGCTGCACCGGGTACTTTTTCTATGTTTAAACCTAAAGCTTTGAGCATTCTTTTCAGGTTGCCGGTTATGGCATAGGTAACAAATACACCACCAGGTTTTAAAAAGCTGATCACATGGTTTATGGCTGCCAGCTCCCACATTTCGGGCTGGCGGGCCGATGCGAAGGCATCGAAGTAAATAATATCATATTGTTGCTTCGATGTAAAATCCATGAGCTTGCAGGTTGCAATTTGCAGCCGGCAATAAGTATCAAGATTTACTTCATTTTTTAACGCCTCAGGGTATTGTGCAATATAAGTTTCCCACAATTGTGACGATGTATATTGTTCGTACCCCGTTTGGGCCATCATGGTTGTATCCAGCGGGTAGGCTTCAATCCCGGTATAATGAAGCTGTTTTTTATTTTCGATACATACATCGGCACTGAGTAAAAAGTTTAGACCGGTGCCAAAGCCAACCTCCAGTATGCTTACCCCGGTAGCATCGCTTTTGGCTAAAAAATAGTTGAGTCCGGAGTTTACAAATACATGCCGGCTCTCTTGCAACGCACCATTACGCGAGTGATAATGTTCGCCCACTTCGGCATTATAAATGGTTTTTGAGCCATCGGCTGTAGTTACTATTTCGAGGTTTTTATCGGTCATTCGGCATTAATTAATCTAACTTTTTAAGCAGAAAGACACTCTAACTTTTAAAGCTCCCTTCTTTGGGGAGGATTGGGTTTAATTATGAACTCCTTCATCAAACTCAACCACTACCTCGCCCAGGTCATATACAAGTACCTGTTGTATTTTAGCTGCAACTATACTGGCGGCAGCAGCAGAGCGATAGCCAGCCGCGCAGTGTATCACGATAGGCTTATCGATAGGTATTTCATTTATGCGTTCGCGTAATTCGGGCAGCGGAATGCTGGCGGCGTTTTTAAACACCTTGCCTTCATTTACCTCACCATTGTTGCGTACATCAACAATATTATAGTTATCCTGATTAGCCTTAAAGTCGTCCAGATCAAGATGGGCCGATTTTTCAGTCGCATTAACCGGTGCTAACAGGGTAGCTTTAATGTTTTTTTCGTAACCTATTTTGGCTGCTTTTTTTATGAGGATGTTCAGGCTGCCCTCATTTTCGGCTATAAGATAAAAAGGCTCGCCTGGTTTTAGTACCGATCCCAGCCATGTTTCAAATTTATCACCGTCCTGCAGGTTAATAGCGCCTTTGATGTGCCCATTCCTAAACTGCTGTTTAGGGCGGGCATCTACAATCAGGACGTCTTTTTGCAGGGGACTTTCGGCACTTATCCTGGTAACGGCATCAACACTTTGCTTAAAAGCCTTTGCACCGGTTTTATTCAGATCAACATCATAACCAAAGTACTTGGGGATAAAAGGCTGATCGGTAGTTAAAATTTTAACAAAGGAGAGCTCGTCCATCAGTTGCAGGGCATAGTTTTCGCGCAGTTCACGGCCTATGGTGCTTTCCAGGTCGGGGCTCAGGTTTTTGCCGCATAATGAACCGGGGCCGTGTGCCGGATAAACTATAACGCTTTTTGGCAAGGTCATTAATTTATGGCGGGTACTCCGGTACATTTGTTTGGCCAGTTCTTCTTTTTTGGCGGTGATGTTGCCCACATTTTCGCGCAGATCCGGGCGACCCACATCACCTACAAACAAAGTATCACCAGTAAAAATGGCGACATCCTTGCCTTGCTCATCTTCCAGTAAAATACAAATAGAATCGGGCGAGTGGCCTGGGGTGTTAATGGCTTTTAGTTTAACATCATTAAGTTGTATAAAATCGCCATCGTCAAAAGTTTCATGCGGATAGGCGGCGCCAGTTAGCTTGCTGCAATAAATAACAGCACCTGTAGCCTGGTGAATTTCCAGATGCGAGCTCACAAAATCGGCATGTGGGTGGGTTTCAATAACGCCCACAATATCGGCATCACGCTGGGCCGCAAAATCATAGTAAGGCTGCGGATTACGGGCCGGATCAATAACAATCATTTTACCTGTACGGATCACTGCATACGATGCATGAGCCAAACCTTTATCATAGAACTGCTGGATAATCATAATGTAGCTGCAAAGATAAGGGTTTGGATGGAATTGATGAGCTGGTTATGGTTGTGCGAAAGTAAAATAAATGGCAAGGTGGCAGGCGTAGTACGCTTTGGGATAATGTTATTACCCTTTTAATTCTTAAAAATGAAAAACAGATCATTACCGGCGATAAACAATAACATGGCGTTATTAAAAAAGCCCGGCTTTTGCCAGGCTTTTACTAAAAACTCATTACTCAACATTCACTACTCCAATATCTGTTCCACGCTGATGCTGTCTTTCGTTTTTTATAGATTTTATAGTCGGGTTTATGAAGGTAATTCTATATCTGTCCCCCCCCGTTATAAACCGGCAAGCGGAACCGTTTAGCGGTTAAACCAGTTTATAAAAAACTCAAGTTTTGATCTTTTTAAAATGTCAAGCCAAAAGCGGTGTAAATGCATTGATTTCATGGCCTTTATAATTGGTTCTTATAAAAACGCCCGGATTGTAAAAATATTGTGGGAAATTGGTTGTCTGGAGCGGGTTGCGTGTGACCGGGCTGTAATGCTGAGTGATATTATTTAGTTTAAATCGGTGCAATCATACTAACCATTTCATTCAAATCAGGGGTTTAAAATCATGGTAATCCTTTAATCCTAAAAATCAAGGTTCAGATAAAAAATCAGCGCAATCAAAAAAATCACCTAAATCAACGGTCTAAACTTAAAATCCTTATTTTTGCGCGTTATGAGTATTTCTAAAACATACCTGCCTAAAGAAACCGAAGAGAAGTGGTACAGCTACTGGTTAAAGCACGATTTTTTTAAATCGGTGCCTGATGAGCGTGAACCTTATACCATAGTTATTCCGCCGCCAAATGTTACCGGGGTTTTGCATATGGGGCACATGTTGAATAATACCATACAGGATGTACTGGTGCGCCGCGCCCGTATGAAGGGTAAAAATGCCTGCTGGGTTCCCGGAACCGATCATGCCAGTATTGCTACCGAAGCAAAGGTAGTTGCCATGCTTAAAGAGCGCGGTATCAGCAAAAAAGATCTTACCCGGCCCGAGTTTTTGGCTTATGCCTGGGAGTGGAAAGAGAAATACGGGGGCATTATCCTGGAGCAGCTTAAAAAGTTAGGCGCTTCGTGCGATTGGGACCGCACCCGTTTTACCATGGATGAGGAACTATCCGAAGCCGTGATCGATACTTTTATACACCTGTATAAAAAAGGCTGGATCTATCGTGGCGTACGCATGGTGAACTGGGATCCGCAGGGAAAAACTGCGGTAAGCGATGAAGAAGTTATCCGCAAAGAAGTTAATCAAAAGCTTTACTATATTAAATATGAGGTTGCCGGTGACGGGTTGCCAGTTGCGAGTGAAGATACCGGCAACACGCAACACGCAACGCGCAACTACTTAACAATAGCTACCACACGCCCTGAAACCATTATGGCTGATGCGGCTATCTGTATCAACCCTAATGATGAGCGTTACCTGCACCTGCATGGTAAAAAGGTGTTTATTCCGCTTATTAACCGCGAGATACCGGTTGTTTTGGATGAATACGTGACCATGGATTTTGGTACAGGCTGTTTGAAAGTTACTCCGGCCCATGACCTGAACGATTATGAACTGGGCCAGAGACACAACCTGCCCGTTATTGATATTTTAAATGACGATGGCACGCTGAACGAAAAGGCGCAGATATTAGTAGGCATTGACCGTTTTGCCGCGCGTAAAAAAATTGCCGTGTTGTTAGAAGAAGCCGGCGCTTTAGAAAAGGTGGAGGATTATAAATCGCAGATCGGTTTTTCGGAACGTACAGATGCGGTTATTGAGCCTAAACTATCTATGCAGTGGTTTTGCAAAATGAGCGAAATGGCTAAACCAGCCCTTGATTATGTATTGAAAGGCGAGGTGAAGCTGATCCCCGAAAAATTTGTAAATACTTACCGTCACTGGATGGAAAATGTGAGGGACTGGAACATTAGTCGCCAATTATGGTGGGGACAGCAGATCCCGGCCTGGTATTTACCAAACGGCGAATTTGTTATCGCCAAAAATATTGATGAGGCCCTGGTTGAGGCAAAACTCAAAACTCAAAACTCAAAACTCACAACGGCTGATTTAACGCAAGACCCGGATGTAGTTGATACCTGGTTCTCCTCATGGTTATGGCCTATATCTGTGTTCGACGGGTTTAAAGATCCTGATAATGCTGATATTAATTACTACTATCCAACCAACGATCTGGTAACCGCTCCCGAGATCCTGTTTTTCTGGGTGGCCAGGATGATCATGGCCGGGCACGAGTTTAGGGGACAGGCGCCATTTAAAAACGTATACCTGACTGGCATTGTAAGGGATAAGCTGGGTCGCAAAATGTCAAAATCATTGGGTAACTCACCTGATCCATTAGATTTGATAGAAAAGTATGGTGCCGATGGCGTTAGAGTAGGGATGTTGCTGTGCTCACCTGCCGGTAACGACCTGATGTTTGATGAAAGCTACTGTGAGCAGGGTCGTAATTTCGCCAACAAAATATGGAACGCTTTTAAGCTGATCAAAGGCTGGGAGGTTGATGATAACCTTGAAAATCCTAACACCATTGCTATAGAATGGTTTGGGAGCCGCTTTAACCAGGCCTTGGGCGAAATTGAAAGTGACTTTGCGCAATACCGTTTATCAGAAGCTTTAATGAGCACTTATAAGCTGGTATGGGACGACTTTTGTGCCTGGTATCTGGAAATGATAAAGCCCGCCTACCAGCACCCTATTGATAGGGCTACCTATACAGCTACGGTACAGTTCTTCGAGAATATTTTAAAAGTATTACATCCCTTTATGCCTTTCCTGTCGGAAGAGCTATGGCATGATGAATTGTTAGGCGAACGAGGTGAAAAAGATTGTTGCATTGTTGCGCAATTGCCAAATATTGGGGAAATAAATTCACAGACACTGAGCGACTTAGAGATCGTAAAAATCATTATTACACAAATTAGGAACATTCGTAACACAAAACAGATCTCACCAAAAGAGGCACTCGAGTTATCATATAAATCAAATTCAAGAGTAAATTACCAGCAATACCAGGCTATTATATCCAAGTTGGGTAATATAAGCCAGTTTAGTGAGGTTGATGATAAGGTAATAGGAGCAGTTAATTTTATTGCTTCAACTGATGAGTTTTTTATTCCCTTAAGCCAAAACCTCGACCCAGTTGCTGAGTGTGCCAGGCTTGGAAAAGAGAAAGAATACCTTTTAGGGTTTCTGAAATCCGTAAATGCAAAGCTTGGTAATGAGCGCTTTATGAGCAACGCCAAGCCCGAGGTTATTGAAATTGAACAACGGAAAAGAGCCGATGCCGAGGCTAAATTGAATATCATTGAACAAAACTTAATTGATTTGGCTTGCTAATTGTATATCATATTCGTTGCAAACAGCAGTATCCATAACCTATAGGCGTAATTTTATGCCTGCAGGTTATGATGATTGCGTAAATTAAATGTTTGTTGTTTGAATATGCGCGACGAAGTAGGGTTTTTTAACTTTTCCATCTATAAAATAATTTCAAAGGAGCAATCCTATCTTGACCAGGCACGAATACGTTTATTATACTATGGATTTTTCCTGGTATTTGTAGCATCAGGTGTTTTATTTGTAAGTGTTTATTTTCAGGGGCAGCATTTACTGGCTTATACTGCAGGCCTTTTAATGTTTAGTGTTGCCGTATTATTTAAGACTTTAACCTACAGGCCCAAATGGCAGGCCATATCACATGCACTGCTTGTAATAGGTACTTTAATTAATATAAGCATTGTTTATGTGTCGTTGCAAAGTATAAATGTTGTAACGCTGCAGGTTGTTATAGTAGTTATTGTGTTTAGCTATTATATGCTTGGACAAACCTGGGGATTGGTTTATTCTTTATTAAATACAGTACCCATACTGATCTTTCTGCTTATTGAATACCAGGGCAGTTATGTAATAGGCATCAAGCCCGATAAGATTGACCAGGCTACTATTATCATCAGCCTGTTTGCCAGTTTTATATTGCTCATATTTATTCACAACCACTTTTATACCTCCTTTTTAAAAAATATAAAACAGCTTAAAGAAAGTGGTGAGGAGCAGGCTGTGCTTAATCTGAAACTTGAAAAAGCAATTGAAAAGGCCGAAAAATCTACCCGTGCCAAATCAGATTTCCTTTCAACCATGTCGCACGAGATCCGTACACCCCTTAACGCGGTGATAGGTATGAGTAATTTACTGATGATGGACAGTCCGAGACCCGAACAAAAAGAGAATCTGGAGATCTTGAGATTTTCAGCAAATAACCTGCTGGCTATTGTAAATGATGTGCTTGACTTTAACAAAATTGAATCGGGCAAACTGGTGTTTGAGAATATCCGCTTTAACCTGGTTGAGTTGATGGACAATGTTTGTGGCGGACAAATGTTAAATGCCGAAGAAAAAGGGCTGGAGTTTAAACTGGCTATTGACGATAGGCTAAAGAACAAAGTGTTTTTTGGTGACCCAACCCGTATAACCCAGATTATTTTTAACCTGGTAAGCAATGCTATAAAATTTACCCACAAAGGAAGTGTATGGGTTAAGGTAACCTGCCTGGAAGACCGGCATAATTGGGTTACCGTTAAGTTCTCTGTAATGGATACAGGTATAGGTATTAAAGAAACAAACTTGCGCAGCATACTTGAGCCCTTTACCCAGGGATCATTGGCTGCTACACGTGAATATGGTGGAACCGGCCTGGGTCTGGCAATTGTAAAACGTTTGCTTGATTTGCAGGGCCGGGAAATCCAGATATTCAGTAAAATAGGCGAGGGATCGGAGTTTTTATTTAATATGGAGTTTCCGGTATCAACCGAGAGGCCTGCCAAAAAGGTTGACGAACCAACCGAAAAAACACCAGAAAATTTCTTAGCAAGTTTAAAGGTACTTATTGCCGAGGATAATGTGGTTAATGTGATGCTGATGAAGAAGTTGTTATCAAAATGGGGCATAATACCCACCATTGCCGAAAACGGCGAGCGCGCAGTTGAGTTTATGCAATATGGTAATTTTGATATTATACTGATGGATTTGCAAATGCCTGTAATGAATGGTTTTGACGCTACTAATGAGATCAGGAAAATGGCCGACCCCAAAAAGGCAAATGTGCCTATCATCGCACTCACGGCTTCGGCAATGGCCGAAATTAAGGATAAGGTATATGAGGCCGGGATGAACGGTTATGTATCAAAACCATTTAAGCCTGATGATTTGATTGAAAAGATCCAAAGCCTTACAATTTTGAATTAAGCCTCCTTTATATAAGCTGGTAGCTCTGCTATAAACTGGTACTGCCGCTTATCAATATCAATACTGCAATAATAATGTTGCAGGCCATTACTTACAGCCAGTAACGATACCTGGTGCACCATGTTATAGCGGGCTATCTGGTCAAATGTTTTTTGATCAATAGTTACTGACGGGGCTTTGCACTCTACTATTAATATTCTTTTTCCGTGGGTGTTAAATACAACAATATCTGTACGTTTTTGCAAGCCGTTGAGTTTCATGCCCCCCTCAAGCTTAATGAGCGAGCGGGGATAGTTTTTGTGTTTAATAAGATATTGTACAAAATGCTGCCGTACCCACTCTTCGGGTGTAATAATTATATTTTTTTTCCTGATCTCGTCAAACAAAGTTAACTGCCCGTTTTGATCACTTATTTTAAAAGGGTAAGGAGGCAGGTTAAGCGGAGTTAGCATTTGTTAAAAGTCAAAAATCTAAAGTACAAAGTCAAAAGTAAAACATATGCGGAGTTAAATCAGCTAAAAAATCAAAATAGTGGTGACTTTTGACCTTAGACTTCATACTTTTGACTTCATATGACCGCAGCAGATATATTAAAAGATATTAAGAACCGTAAATATAAACCCCTGTATCTGCTGCATGGCGAAGAACCTTATTTTATTGACCTGGTAAGCAATTATATTGAACATAGCCTGCTGCCCGAAGCCGAGAAGGGTTTTAACCAAACGGTGGTGTATGGTAAGGATACCGAGATCATGGCAGTGCTTAACGCCGCTAAACGTTACCCCATGATGGCCGATTACCAGGTGGTACTGGTAAAAGAAGCCCAGGATATGAAATGGGGTAAGGATGATGATGGTAAAAAGAGCATAGACCCACTATTGAGTTACCTGGAAAACCCGTTGCCCAGTACCATATTGGTTTTTTGCTATAAGTATGGCAAGTTTGATAAACGTAAAAAAACTTATAAGGCCATTGAAAAAAACGGGCTCGTTTTTGAGTCGGCCCCTTTATATGATAGTAAAATACCTGCCTGGATAGAAGGTTATATAAGCGATAAGGGATATAAAATTAACCAGCAGGCATCGGCCATGCTTTCGGAGTATTTAGGTAACGACCTTTCAAAAATTGCAAACGAGCTCGAGAAACTGATGCTAAATGTAACCGCCGGTCAGGAAATTACATTGAAGCATATTCATGATAATATTGGCATCAGTAAAGAGTACAATGTATTTGAACTGCAAACTGCACTCAGTAAAAAAGATGCTTTTAAAGTTAACCAGATCATTAATTATTTTGAAGCCAATCCTAAAGCTAATCCTATTGTGCTGGTGCTTGGTAATTTGAATAATTACTTTAGTAAGGTGCTGGCCTATCATTATGTAAAGGATAAATCACAGCAAAACCTGGCGCGCGAGTTAGGTGTAAATCCTTATTTTGTGAAAGACTATGAACAGGCGGGCCGCAGTTATAGTTATCAAAAAACCATGCAGATCATCAGCTACCTGCGCGAGTATGATCTGAAAAGCAAAGGTGTTGAATCAAACGCGCCGCATGGCGAACTGATGAAAGAGCTGATGTTTAAAATACTTCACTAATAGCCCTTATTATCGGGTTGCGGGAGGTTGATGGTACCACTCAAATACGTAACATTTTTGTTAGATGTATCAAAATGAACCGCTTAACCGTAATAAACTCAATTTGAATAAAACCGTATTCACATCGTTATTTAAGCGATTTAAGCTACCGTAATTTTCTTTAACGAAAGTATTGTGACTGATTGTAAAAGATTATTTACAATCGGTCACAGAATAACCGATAAGTAATTTTATAAGTTCACGTTATGAAAGTGTCCTGCAAGACTTTCGCAAGATGATATTTATAAACATAATTATTAGTTATGATACTTTTATTTTGCGGCTTATCAGGAGCAGGTAAAACAACACTGGCAGGTAAGGTTGCTACTGAGCTAACGGACCTTGGAATAAAGATCGAAATAATTGATGGCGATGAATATCGCAAAGAAATTTGCAAAGACCTCGGCTTTTCAAAACATGACAGGTGCGAGAACATTAGGCGGCTTGGTTTTATTGCCAGCCGGTTTTCGGCCCATGGCATAGTTACCATTGTTAGCGCCATAAATCCTTACGATGATGTAAGGCGTGAATTATCAGAAAAATATGAACATGTAAATATTGTGCATGTTGACTGTCCCGTTAACAAGCTGATTTCGCGTGATACCAAAGGGCTCTATAAAAGGGCGCTTTTACCAGAAGGCCATCCGGATAAACTATCAAATTTAACAGGTATCAATGATCAGTTTGACGTACCGTATGATGCTGATCTTTATATAAATACCAGCGAAAATACCATACAGCAAAGCACATCGTTATTACTTTATTATATACTTAATAATCTTCATCCTACCGAAAATGCTTCAAATAAAATGACTAATAATTTTTAAGCCGCTGCTGCGTATTTTAAACCATTCGTCTTTTTATAATTATGCAAAAAAGAACACTAATCATTGCCGGAATGCACCGTTCAGGCACATCTCTTATTTCGCATTGGCTTGCAAAGTGCGGTTTACAGTTAGGTGAAAAACTGGTTGGCCCGGGTCGTGGGAACGCTGACGGACACTTTGAGGACGTAGAGTTTTTAAAGATGCATGAAGAGGTATTGGCTAATAATAACCTGCCGCTCTCTGGCTTAACCGATGTGCAGGTTGAAAATTTTTCTATCTATGAGAAAGAGAAATTAAGAAGCATCATTAAAATAAAACAGAAGCTATATGATCAATGGGGATGGAAAGACCCACGTACCTGCTTGTTTTTAGATGTTTATCAGGAATTATTACCCGATGCCTGCTACCTCATCATCCTGCGCGATTATCAATCTGTAGTAAGTTCGTTGCTCAGGCGCGATTTTAAACAGATTGATGAACAATTTATGACCCGCAAATATTTGCCAAGATTGGTGTGGCAAAAATTCAAGAGAACCCGCCAGCTGAACGAATATTATAACGCACACGCTACAGAATTTTTAAAAATATGGATAGCCTATAATCAGGATATTTTAAAATGCATTAAAAAGCTAAACAGCGGTTCATTTGTGGTAATTAATTATTCCATGTTAAATAATGCAGATACCCTGCTTTTCTCGCACCTAAAAAACAGCTGGAATTTTTCGCTGAAATATTTCAGGTTTAAGGATGTATTTAAAGAGAGCCAGATTGGGGAGGATATCAATATTGATCTCTATATAGCTGATAAAACACTTATTGAAAATGCAAAACAACTACAGGATGAACTTATGGGGTACATGCTTGGAGATTAAGAGGTAATTTTGAATGTGTTTAATTTTAAAACAAACAAAAAGGCCGCACATGTGCGGCCTTTTTGTTTGTTAAAGGTGTTGTATATTATTAAAGACCGGTTTTTATTGTATCGGTGTCAAAACTACCATTGATACTGATATCGAAGCCGGAAGTAGGTGCGGTAAACAACTTACCTGTTAGCGTAGTTTTGGTATTGCGGTCGCAGGTTACATTATCTACTTTTTTAGGCAGATAGCTGGTACCGGTGCCCGTGGCTTTTATTGTTACCGAAAAGGGAGCAGTTACGTTAAATATTGGCCCGGATATTTTGACATTCGTTTTTCCGATATCTGCCGGAGTTATTGTTTTTGTGTATACGCGGATAACTGGTGATTGAGGTTTAGCGCCGGCTGAAATAAGAAAATTGTTAGCATCACTTGTAATGGTAACTGATATTGACGAAATAGTTGCAGGTATAGCGTCTTCAATATTTACCTCAAGTTTCCCGTTTATTCTGTCTAAAGTTACATTTGAATTGATAGGGCCGTTGGATACAGTTATGGGCAATAGCTTAAAATAAGTATCACTATCAGTTGTAAAGGCCGAATTGGTAGATTGAAGGTTACCACGGGCTTGTATCAAGCCTACTGTATAATTTCCGGCAGGTAGCGAGTCTTTAATAATACCAAAACCGGGTACGGCACTGGTTTGAAATAATAATTTAGTTTGAGCACCAGAAAGCACATAGTATAACTTTTGTGTTGAGTCGGGCAGGGCATTTATGGTTAGTTTACCTGTTATACCGCTGGTTTTTGTGGTTTGTTTTAAACCCGATATGTTAAAAGTTATAGGATAAAGTTTTTTAGCATCGGGGTTATTTTTCTTATCTTTTTTACAGCTTGTTATCAATGCAGCAATAACCAGGCAATAAGTTATATATCTTTTCATGAGAGGTCTCAATTTGAGTTAAAAGTGAATAGGTGTTTTGTCAGGATTCCAGGTAGTATTGGTGGTTACCTTAATGCTGTTGGTGCCCGATGTACTAAAAAGCTTGCCCGATACCAGGGTTACCTTATTTGGCTCACAACTAATATTTATTTTTTTCTGCAAAACGATGTTGGCAGCAGCATCGTAGCACGTAATGGTTATGGCAAAAGGCGTTCCTATATTAGCCGTTAAGGCCGATATCTTGTTATTGATACTACCGGTAACTAAATTCTTTAAAGAATGGTTATTAGGTAAAGTTACATCGAAGCCGATATGCTGGCCTGCAACTACTATAAATTTATCCTGTGCAATACTATACCGCAGGTTTGTTTCGGTAAAATTTAACCGGAGTGTTTTAACATTGGCAGGTATAGCATCTTCCACATTCAGCACTACCTGGGCAAGCGGTCTTTGCAATTCTACATTTTGTGTGATATCCTGGGTTCCTACGGTTAGGGTTAGTTTTTTATAAAAAACATCACTCCAAAGTTGTGCCCCCTGGTTAGAAATATAATCAGGATCATTATGATCATAATACCAAAAGTAATCAAGACTAAGCTTATTGCCCGCGAGCTGAAATTTATCATATCCTGCAGCAAAAACAACGGTATAGGTTCCGGCTGGTACACTGTCGGTAAAATGGCTGTAATTAGGATCGTCAGGTAAATGGATCACTGTTTTCAGTACCGTGCCATTGCTGTCATATATCCGGTAAACAAGCTGTGGTACACTATCAGGGGGAGTAACGGCATTGGTCTTTAAACCGCTGTTAGCCGCATCAATAGGGTCTTTTGACTGACTAAAGCCAGGTAATGTAAAACTCAGTGCCCGCAATTTGCCTCCGGTTGGGATTGGTTCTTTTTTGTCTTTTTTACATGAAAAAATAACAACAGAACAAAGTACGATAAAGATTAGGTTAATTTTTTTCATAGATAATTATTATTAATCAACTGATACAAATCTAATTAGTTTCCAGCTAATTAAATAAGTTTAATTTAGAAAATATCTGTAATAAGTATATAAAATAATATTAAAGATCAAAAGTTCGTATTTATTAATTAAGCGGGAGCCTGAAAAAGAAGGTGGAACCCGCACCGGGTTTACTCTCTATCCAAAAATTGCCATTGTGTCTTTTTAAAATTTCTGCAG
The DNA here is from genome assembly GCF_050433765.1 of Mucilaginibacter lappiensis. GTDB lineage: Bacteria > Bacteroidota > Bacteroidia > Sphingobacteriales > Sphingobacteriaceae > Mucilaginibacter > Mucilaginibacter lappiensis_A. The sequence goes on from NZ_JBNPWP010000002.1 coordinate 399,000, forward strand.
ATATAAAAAGCCCAAGGCCCAGTCCGTCAAAACGCATAGCCGTATTATCAACGCGGTAATAACGTTCAAACAGCCGGGTATGGTTCTTTTCTTCAATGCCGATACCAAAATCCTGAACAGATAAGATCAGGCTGTTATCTTCATGCTTCGACACACAATTAACAATCACTTTATTTGCCCGGGGCGAGTATTTAATAGCATTGGCCAATAAGTTATTCAACACTTGTTCCAGCCTGAAGCGGTCGCCGGTGTAGGATACGTCTTCAGCATTTTCCAGGACGATCTGGTGTGATGGTGTGGTGTGCTGCACACCATCAATGCTATCAATCAGCATTTCTCTGAAATTAAAGGTTTCCATGTTATATTCCATCTTGCCTGCATTAATGCGGCTTACATCCAACAGGTCGCTGATCAATTTTTCGAGCCGTTGTACATGAGCTGCAGATTTTTGAATAAGGCCGGCAAGTTTTTCAGGATCGCTAATGCGTAGCATCAGCTGGTTAAATGCTTTAATACTGGTAAGCGGGGTTTTAAGTTCATGACTGGCTATTGACAGGAACTCATCCTTTTTTTGCTCATTGGTTTTTTGGATATCGATATTAGTGTTGGTACCTAACCATAATTTGATCTGGTCGTTTTCAATCAGTGGTACGGCTCTGGCTAAATGCCAGTGATACTGCCCGTCAAGAAACTTTAAGCGGAACTCTATGACGTATTCCTTGCCGGTTTTTAGCGCAATAAACCATTTTTTTAAACAGTTATTCCGATCATCAGGATGAATAAAGGCCTGCCAGCCATGTTTTAAAATTTCTTCGGCATTTTGTCCAAAATCATCACAAATCACCTCGTTTACATAATCGAGCGAACCATCAGGCCGGGCTGTCCATACCTGCTGGGGTATGGCATTCAATAAAAAACGAAAACGTTCTTCATTTTCCTTTTCTTTTTGCCTTGTAAGTATCGTTTCGGTAACTTCAAAAACAAAAACCAATATACCATCTACGCTATTATCCGCATCATACCTTGCCTGGTAAATAAAATTAAAATAACGGTCAACAACGGGTCCGTTTACTGTTCGTGCCAGCGGTACCAGCAATTCCTTGCCCTCAAAGGTGTTACCTGTTTCATATACATTTTTTAAAATATCACCTATCAATTGATCCTTCAGTTCGGGCAGGGCCTCCATGAGTGGTTTACCCGTAAGCTCACGCCCCGGAAAAAGTTGCTGATATGGCGGATTAACCAGTTCAAATACAAAGTTAGGGCCATCAAGCACACAAACGCCCGCCGGTGCCTGCATAAAAAATCTTCGCAACCTTTCGGCCTGGCCAGTAGCCTCAGCCTGGGCTATTAACAGTTCGTGGGTGCGTAATTCAACCCTTTCTTCCAGTTTATCATTTAACTTTAGCAGGTTTTGCTGTGCCTGGAACAATTCTTCATTGGTTGCACTTAACTCTTCATTTGCCGACTGAATTTCTTCGCTCGTGGCTTGTATCTCTTCGTTGGCGTAGGCCAGCCCTTCATTTAAGGCCAGCAATTTCTTTTCGCTATGTTCCAGGTGCTTCCTGGCCATAACCAATTCGGTTATCTCATACTTAAAACTTAAAACACCTGTTATTGTATCTTTTTCGTCTCTGATGGCCTGGTACACAAAGTTAAAGTAACGGTCCTCCAGCTTACCGCCAATTTCCCTGGCCAGTGGGATGCATATTTCATTGCCGGCAAAGGTCTCGCCGGTTTTATAAACGTGCTGCAAGGCTTTCCATATAGGCTCATCCGCCACTTCGGGCAGTGCCAGCAGAAGCGGTTTCCCAAGTACTTCGCGGTTAGGGAAAAGTTGTTTCTTATATTGGGGGTTAATAAATTCATAAACCAGGTCAGGGCCCATTACAATAGCAATTTGTGCAGGCATCTCGTTAAAAAGCTTTTCCATCTGCTTGCTAAGCTGTTCAGCCTTTTCTACAGCTTTTGTTTCCTTTTCCAAACTTGCTTTTAAATTCCTTTCGGCAAGCACCTGTTCGGTTACGTCCTGCGTATGATGAATAATGTAACTGATATCGCCCTCGTGATCTATAATTGGAGTATGGGCGGTATTCCAGTAACGCTCCAGCATGTTGGCTTCCTCATTTTTGTCAGGAATATCAAAGCGGGTTACAGGCAACTGATGAGGTTTGCCAGTTTCAATCACCTCCTTCAAAGAAAAGGCTATACTCCCTTCCTCTGCCAACCAGTCGGGTATTTTAGGAAAAACATCAAACAGGTATTTTTCGCGCAGTTCGGCCCTGCTTTTACCGATTAGCTGCGTATAAGCATCGCTTGCTGTAAGTATATACAGTTCCTTTGAAAGAATTAGGTAAGGATGAGGTAATGTCTCAAAAACCCTCAACATTTCGGGTGGTAAAGCTGAACTGTGTTTTATGGGCATATATTGTTATGAGTGTACAACCAGATTAATAAACGGGTGCAGTTATTAAAATATTCTCTTGTATGAAAATGTTTTAAAGATTCACAAATAAATATTGGGCAACCCGGATTGATGAGGTGCGGAGAATGATTTTAAAGTATAATGATTGGCCGGTATTAAAAAAGCCTTTAACTTTATATATGGTATCAGATTATCTGGAAAGTATTAAAAAACAGTTTGCCTACTATAAAATGCTGGGCGAAAAAACTATTGAACAGCTTAGTGATGAGCAGTTGGTATGGCAATATAATGCTGAATCAAACAGTATTGCGATGATCATCCATCATCTGTCGGGTAATATGATCTCCAGGTGGACTGATATTTTTAATTCGGATGGTGAAAAATCATATCGTAACCGCGAGGCGGAGTTTGAGGAGATCACACCCGGTCGCGAAGAACTTTTAAAAATGTGGGATACGGGCTGGGAATGTCTCTTAGATACGGTTGAACAGCTTACAGATGATGATCTGGACCGGATAATTTATATCCGCAATATGGGCCATACCGTTGCCGAAGCCATTAACCGGCAATTAGCGCACTATCCGTATCACGTAGGGCAAATTGTGTTTATCGGGAAAATGCTCTGTAATGAAAAATGGCATTCGCTTTCCATCCCCAAAGGGCAATCTGAAGCTTATAATGCCAATAAGTTTTCAAAAGACAAACACAGGGAACATTTTACGGATGAGTTTAAGAAGGATAAATAAAAAAAGATGTTATGCTGAACTTGTTTCGGCGTCTCATAAGCAAGGCTGTTTGACATAGCCATTAACTTGTCCTGAGAGACCCTGAAACAAGTTCAGGATGACTGGTTTTTTTTTATTTTTTATAAAGTCCAGGGTCATGCCGAACTTGTTTCGGCATCCCATAGGCAAGGTTGTACAGCATGGGGTGCTATCCCGGGAGAGCCCGAATAAATCGTGATGATATTTCTAATCAATAGATAAATAATAATCACAAAAAAAGCCCTATAACAACAGTTATAAGACTTATGATAAAGGTTAGGTTGTAAATTCTTAAAAATTATATCCGCGTTGCTTTGCGCGTTCATGTATCAGCGCGCCTGCATCAGCATCCAGTAAAATTTCGCAATTGGGGTGCAGTTGCACTACGGAGGCCGGTATGTCGGTAGTTACCGGTCCAAGTATGGCCTTTTCAATAATTTCGGCCTTATGAGCGCCTTTGGCAATCAGGATCAGCTTACGGGTGTGCATAATGTTTTTTATACCACGGGTTAAGCCGCCCAGTACAATATGCTCCGGTACCTGTGTTTCACGGCGTACACGGGCCTCAAAGTCCGGATCCATTGGCGATACCCATGTTTCGCTTTCAAATGGCGTACCGGGCTGATTAATGCCAATGTGACCATTGCTGCCAATACCCAGCATTTGCAGGTCGGCGCCGCCGCGACTGGCCAGGCGTTGTTCAAATAGCTGGCTTTCGGCCTCAAAATCATCGCTCAGGGTAGGGGGCATAATAAAGTTTTCATCAGGGATGCCTAACGGACCGGCTATCTGGTTCAATATCATGGTATAGCAACTGCCGGCATACTCACGGGGCAAATTGGTAAGTTCATCCACATTAAAAAGTGTAATGCGCGATACATCAAACGGATATTGTGTATAAATATCAGATACAATGCGGTGCATATCCATAGTGGTTTGCCCGGTTGAAAGGCCTATCACAGCAGTTGGTTTTTCCAGCATCTGACCAATAATGCGCCATGCTGCTGTCTCGTTAAATTCCCGTTCGTTTTTGGTGATGGTGATCTTCATTACAAATATTTACCTTACTATAAGTGTTTTAATTCTTCCTGAAAAAATATATCAATAGCCCCCATCGCCGCAACTTCATCCTCACCCTCCCCAATAATGGTAATGGTATCTCCACCTTTTGCGGCCAGCGCCAGGATATTCAGCAGGCTGTTGAGTTTAACTGTGCGGTCGCCTTTTTTTATACTGATAACCGAGGTGAACTTTTTGCTAAGCTTTACCAGAGCGGTTGCAGGGCGGGCATGGATCCCTTCGGCTGCGGTAATGATATAATCTTTTGTTATCATGCGTTTATTTCCTGTAAATATGCGGTAATGGCCTGCGAACTATCCATTTCCATTACCCGTTGATGCACCTGTTTAGCAGTTTCGAGACTGTTATTAATGATGATATTCTTGATCTGCGGAATGGAGGCAGCGCTCATGGAAAACTCAGTAAGTCCCATACCCAGTAACAGCAGGGTAGCTTTTGGGTCTGAGGCCACCTCGCCGCACATGCCTACCTCTATACGGTGCTTATGGCCTTGTTCAATTACATAAGCTATCAGCCGTAGTACACCGGGATTGTAAGGATCATACAAGTCTTTGATCTTTTCGTTCATCCTGTCAACAGCAAGAGTGTACTGGCAAAGATCATTGGTGCCAATGCTGAAAAAATCAACTTCCTTAGCCAGCAGATCGGCGGTAAGGGCTGCCGATGGGATTTCGATCATGATGCCAATTTTGATGGTTTTATCAAAGGGAACGTCAGTTTTTTCCAGTTCGTCCATAGCCTCCTGCAGAATAACTTTCGCTGCCCTGATCTCCTGGATGTTGGATATCATGGGGAACATAACCTTCAATTTACCAAAAGCGCCGGCCCGCAATATGGCTTTTAACTGGGTGATGAAAATATCCTTCCTGTCCAAACAGATCCTGATGGCTCGGTAACCCAGGAAAGGGTTTTGCTCTGCCGGGAAATTAAAATAGGGCAATTGTTTATCGCCGCCAATATCAAGGGTACGGACAATAACAGGTTTGCCTTTAGCTTTCAAAGCCACGGCTTTATAAAACTCGAATTGGTCTTCTTCGGTAGGCAAGGCATCGCGGCCCATAAAAAGCAATTCAGTGCGTAAAAGACCTGATCCTTCGGCACCAAAACCTAAAGCATGTTCCATATCAGCTGCATCACCGATATTGGCAAATAACTTTATTGCGGTGCCATCGGTAGTAATTGCCGGTTTATCTTTTATTGATCTTAACAGAGATGCCTGGGCTAAATAAGCATCTCTTTGAATGATATATTGGTCGATGATATCCTGGCCAGGATTTACCATGACCTGTCCGGTTTGCCCATGGAGGATGAGTATATCACCGTCCTGTATATTTTTCAATTGCGGTCCGCAACCTGCCACAGCCGGGATACCTCTTGATTTTGCTATGATAGCCGCGTGCGATGTTTTACCCCCAGCCTGTGTTGCAAAACCTATAACATGCTTTATATCCATGCTGATGGTATCAGAGGGGGTAAGGTCTTCAGTAATGATGATGGTATCGGGTTTATATTGCTGGGTTGATGTTTTATCGGTGGTTGTCAGATTTTTAAGTAGACGGTCGCCAATATCCTGTACGTCGGCAGCACGGGCACTCAGGTATTCATCGTCCATGTTTTTAAACAGCTGCATCGCATCCCTGATAACCTCTATAACCGCATCGTTTACGTTTTTCCGGTCTTTGCTAATCTTTTCAGTAACATCATCTTTAATTTGAGGATCACTCAATAGTTCGATGTGAGTTTCCAATATATCAAAACCTTCGGAGCCTTGTGATGTATCATAATTGCTGATCATCGTTTCCACCTCAGTAATAGACACGGCTGCCGCATTATTGAATTTCTCGATTTCGATCAATATATCGGCAGCATTCAGTAATACAATGCCTGTTAAAGCAGCTTCCTGTTTTTGGAGCACGTGAGCCCTACCTATCGCGATTCCGGGAGATACACCTATACCATTCATCATCATACAAATAAATGAATTATACTACCTGCAAAGCCGAGTGCTAATAGACCTAATAACAACCAGGTGGTTTTTGCCTGCTTCTTTACAAAATAATACACCAAAAAGGTAAGCCCAAGCGGGATCATGGCTGGTACTATCTGGTCCAAAATACCCTGTACGCCCACTGCCGATGAGGATGATCCAATATTTAGCGGTGTTTTGATATTCATAAGCGTGGCAGGCATAGCACCAACTACCATTAACCCTAATATGGCTGCGCCTGAGGTTAGCTTATCCATCACATTGCTTTTGCTTAGGTTCTGCAAAAATTTAGTGCCGGCATTATAACCTATAAAAGTCAGGTTATATCGCAACAGCAAATGTGGAACGTTAAATATCAGCAGGAAAAGCAGTGGCCCTAATATATTGCCTTTGATAGCCAGCGATGTGCCTACCCCGGCTGCGATCACCTTAAATGTGCCCCAGAACAGCGAGTCAAAAACCCCGGCCAGTGGCCCCATCAGGCCCAGCTTAACCGAGCTGATGGATTCCTCGTCGAAATCCTTATCCTGGCTGTTTTGCTCTTCCATGGCGGCGGTAATGCCGATGATGAGCGTGGAGCCATATGGACTGGTATTAAAAAGTTGTAAATGCCTTTTGAGCGCGGCAGCCATGGCCTCCTTAGTGTGATATAGTTTTTTTAGTACCGGGATAATGGTAAATGCAAAGCCGGTGTTTTGCCAGGTTTCAAAATTAAAGTTAGCCTCCAGCGTAAGCGATCTGAAAAATAAATTCCTTAGTGTACCCTTGCTTAGTTTATGCTGTGGGGCAATGGCTTCGCTTTCGGCTGGGGTATTGTCAAAATCAAAATCGTCATCGGTTGGGGCGGTCGGTTTAGGTGGGGTTTGAGTGACTATCAGGGCTATGATAACGCCTAAACCACCAATGGCTATAATGGGCAGCTTTAAAAAAGCCGCCAGCATAAAACCCAGGAAAAAATATGGAGCAACCCTTTTGTTGAACATAAGGTTCATCAGTAGTGCAAAACCCAGCGCGGGCAGCATATTGCCGGCAACTTGCAGACCCGATTGTACCCAGGCGGGGATCAGATCTAAAAATGATTTGATGGCCGATGAACCCAGCTCCAGCGCCACAAAAACGATAATGCCCATTAACAACGGTTTTAACAGGCCAGATAGTACATGCAGCCTTTGGATACCTTTATAGTCACCATCATCGGCATATTGATTGAATTTTTTATTGAATCCGGCACGGAAAACAAACAACCCGCTGATCATCATTTCGGCCAGTATGGAAATGGGGACGGCTAAGGCCAGCGCGATGGCGGGCCCCTTGTGCGACATGATGGCAAAAGCGGTACCCAGCACACCTCCGGTAATAATATCGGGTGGTATGGCTGCGCCAACTTTTATATTGCCCATAAATATCAGTTCCAGTGTGGCACCTATCATTACACCCTGCGTTACATCGCCCAGCACCAAACCCACCAGCGGACCTAAAACCAGCGGTCGACTGAGCAAAGTGGTTCCCATGAAATCTTCAAAATGCCCAAAAATGGCTATCAGTGTAAGCAATAGGAAGGTTACCAGCACTTTGTATGGGTTAAATTAAAGTATCAATCATAATTTTTTTATCCGTAGGCACCTGCCTCACTTCCAGTTCAAGGCCTTTGGCCAGCATTTCTTTAATAATGCTTATATCATCCTCTGTAACGGCAATGGCTTTGGCTATGGATCTTGTTCCTTCTTTTGTCCTGATACCACCAAAGTTTACCGACTGTATCTCGCTTACCTCACTGGCCAGTGCCGCGGCATCCTTTACAGAATTTATTAATACCAATATTTTCAAGCTCTGGCTGCGTGGATCATTCAAAAAGGTAACCGTATCGGCCAGTGATTTTATCAAAAGCTTTGCCGAGGCTGGTTTGGCCAAGCCCAGGGTCATTTTCATAAATTCGTCTTTAGCTACTTTATCGTTGGCTACTATCAGGCAATCGGCGCCAAGAGCGGGTGTCCAGGTCATGGCAACCTGTCCGTGTACTAGTCTGTCGTCAATACGGGTTAGCTTAATCATTTTGCTGTGTTATCAGTTTGTTCACGTATACCATTTGCTCTTTGGCATTATTGATGGCACTTTCAATCACCTCAATAACCGGGGTATCGGCATCGCCCATCATGATCTCGATGACTAATGGTAAATTAAAGCCGGATACGATGTGTACATTTTCTTTCAGCGCTTCGCGCAACATAATGTTGTTCACGCTGCCGCCAAGCAGGTCGGTAAAAATGATGAGTTCATCGGCACCGGTAATGTTGGTTAAAACCGCTGCCAGCTCATCCTCCACAATAATGTTCTCATCAAGATAGGCCTGGATCAGGAATACATTATCCGTTTCGCCAATAATGATATCTAATGACGATTTTATTCCCTTGGCAAAAGCCCCATGCGTGGCGATTAAGAATTTTCTCATATTAACGTTTATAAACTTCCGTTCAGTAAGCTCTCCAAAAGGAGTGTACTGTTAAGGTCGGTAAATCAAAAACTTAAAATAAATAAGCGCCGTAACGGTCGCCATATTCAGGTTATAACACTTTGCAAGTATGCTATAAAGTTAAACGATTTTCTATTTTTTACGCACTACATTACCACTACAAAATGCTGTAATTGTTTAGCTTATACTGTTTTTGGCTATAAAAACAAGTGTTAACGGCACTACATTAAAGAGCCGACGTAATACAAACAGGTGGATAGATTTTGCCGGCACGGTAAAACACCTGGCTGGTTTGTAACTAAATTGATATAATCCCTTATTGTTTAACCAGGTAGTGGTAATGTAGTGTTACTAAAATCGTAACTGGAAAAACTAATCTTGAATTTTGTTTGGTAAGTAAAGTAGCCGGATAATGCTGTTATATTTAATATCAATTATAAAACCTGTCTCAAAATTAATTCTGCCGTGAAGAAGCCTTTATTATTAGCTGTACTAATACTTTTAACCTATACCATTTGTTTTGGTAAGCCCTTAACTGATGGAACACCCTTTGGAACTGGCAGATCTTTTTACCAGCAGCGCCTGGATGATAAAGACGCTGTTTATTTTACACCTGATAAATACTCTATTAAAGCCGATGGTAAAACCGACATATCTGATGCACTGCAGCAGGCCATCAAGGATGTAAAGGATAAAAATAATTTCGGTGTACTTTTTATCCCCGAAGGGAAATACCTCATTAGTAAAACCATATATGTACCCCGGGCGGTGCGGTTGATAGGATATGGTAAAACTCGCCCTGTAATTATACTGGCTAAAAACTCGCCGGGTTTTCAGGTGGCAGATAGTACGGATAAGGGCAAGGCAAAATATATGTTCTGGTTTATAAATAACCTTTCCAAACCGGGTGAGGGAGTGTATGACGCGGGCGCTTCAACTTTTTACAGCGCGTTATCAAACATCAACCTTAAAATTGAAGATGGCAACCCAGTAGCGGTGGCCCTGCGTACCCACTATGCCCAGCACAGTTTTATCGCACACGCGGATATCGACGCGGGTAAGGGTAAGGCGGGTATGTTTGATGTGGGTAACGAGATGGAAGATGTACGCTTTTTTAATGGCGATTATGGCATTTATACCACCAAACCGTCACCAGGTTGGCAGTTTATGATGGTTGATACTTATTTTGAAGGCCAGCGCAAAGCCGCCATCCGCACCCAGGAAGCCGGGTTGACCATTGTACGCATGAGCGTAAAAAATGTGCCTACCGTAATTGAAATTAACCCTAATTATCATGAAAAACTGTTTATGGAGGATAGCCGGTTTGACCACGTAAGCGGTCCGGCTATTGTTATCAGCAATGAAGATAATGCCTTTAACCAGATCAGCCTGCGCAATGTAGATTGCCGCGATGTGAAGGTGCTGGCCAGCTATCGCCGAAGCGGAACAAAAACAGTTGGCGCAGGGTCAGTTTATAAAGTAAAGAACTTTATTTATGGTTTGCAGATAGATAACCTGACTGCCGACCCCGTATATAAAATCACTAAAGATCTGCAGCCATTACAAGTCTTCCCGGCCCCGGCTAAAAAAGACATACCTGATTTTCCGGCGATAAATACCTGGGTAAACCTGCAAACGCTGGGTGCAAAAGGCGATGGTGAAACGGATGATACCAAAGCCATACAGGATGCCATTGATAAATATCCGGCCATTTATGTACCGCAGGGGATGTACCGGATCACCGAAACTTTAAAATTAAAATCCAATACCGTACTGATAGGTCTTAACCCCATTGCTACCCAGATATTGCTAAAAGACAATACACCTGCATTTGGTGGGTTTGGCGGACCAAAACCTATGGTGGAAACCTCTAAAGGCGGCGCTAACATCATTACAGGGATAGGTATTTCATCAGGCAGGATCAACCCACGGGCGGTAGCTTGTAAATGGATGTCGGGCGAAAACTCTTACATGAACGATGTGAAGTTTTTAGGTGGACATGGCGGTATGAACAAGCCCGGCGAACAGGCCGGCCCCGGTTTATATAAAAGTAACGACAGCGATATGTGGGATACCCAATACTGGAGCCTTTGGATAACCGATGGCGGCGGAGGTACCTTTAAAAATATCTGGTCGGCTAATACTTATGCTACGGCGGGTGCTTATGTTTCCAATACCAGCACCCCGGGTCGTATTTATGCCTTATCTGTAGAGCATCATGTACGTAATGAAGTACGTTTTAATAAAGTAAGCAACTGGAAGGTATATGCTCTGCAACTGGAAGAGGAGAGCCGCGAAAGTACCGAATGCCAGCCGCTGGAACTGGAAAACTGCAGCGATATGACCTTTGCCAACCTATATATGTTCCGGGTGATCAGGGTGATCAAGCCTTATCCTTACTCCATCAGGAGTTGGAACAATAAAAATGTGGAACTGTTGAACGTGCATAATTATAGCCAGATCAAATACACCACTACCGATCCGCTGTATGACATCGGTACCAATATAACAGTACGTCCCTGGGAGTTTGCCCGCCTGCTTATTAACAGCAGCAGCGCGGTTAGTGAACAACCGGTTCAGGGTAATATAAAGAAACTGGCTTTGGGCTTTGAATTTGCCAATAGCTTATGTACAGATAGCAAGGGCAATGTGTACTTTAGTGAGGCCCGCATGAGGCGCATTTATAAGTGGGATGCTGCTGCTAATACTATCAACCTGCTGGCCGATTATCCATGGGAACCACTTTCGCTGGCTTGCGATAAAAACGATAACCTGCTGGTAGTGTTTAAATATGTACCCAAGCCTGGTTATTTGGTTGATGGCAAACCCGAAGAATTTAAAAATCCACCGGATGCGGCCGGAACTTCCTTTAGCGGCTGGGGAAACTCGGGTTTTGGCAGCCTTGTTTATTCTATAAATCCTGATAACCCCGACGAAACCATCGAGCTATTGAAAAAAGAAGCGATGCCTACGGGCAAAACCGTTTACCAGGCGCTTTACCCGGCACACCGTTGGCGTGATTATCATGACTTTAATACCGTATCGGTAAATAAACCAACCGAGTGCTTTGTGGCACCTGATGGGGTAACGATTATCCCGGTGGTGTATGACCTGGCCAGGTCAAGCGCGCTGGTAGCCGCTTATCCCGGTAAACCTGTTTATACTACTGATGAATATGATAAGCGTACTGTACAACTTGCAGTAAGCCCGGAAGGCTATTTGGGCGATTTGAAATACTTTGCCGAGCGCGGCGAGTTTGATTCGGCAGTTGATGATAAAGGCAATGTGTATATAGCCGATGGACAGGTATATAAATATAACAACAATGGTAAGCAGATTGGCGTAATAAAAGTGCCTGAACGCCCAACCTCCCTTGTTTTTAGCAGGGATGGGAAAACGCTGTATGTTACCGGGCATAATGCCTTATATGCGGTAGCTATAAATTAAAAAGGCTTCGTGCGATTCCCCTCTTGAGAGGGGTGGAGGGGTGTGTTTTTTAAGCGCGAATAGACACACCCCTGCCAACGCTCGGTCTAACGCGCCCCCTCTCAAAAAGGGGGAACTGAAAATTTTGTAAATTTAATTAACCTTATAATACCCCAATCATGATAAAAACGACATACAGGTTTTTAATTTTTATGATAATCGCACTGCCTGCCGCGGCATTCGCGCAAAAAGTTAAAGTGGTAACAAATCAGGTGGGTTATGAAGATACCAAACCCAAAAAAGCCATTGTGGTTACAGATAAACCGTATCCCATAACAGCATTTGCTTTGGTTGATGTCGATGGTAAAACGGTGTTTACCGGCAAGTCGACCTATAGCGGCAAGGTACCTGGCTGGAAAAACCGGGAGTTTTATACGCTTGATTTTAGCAGCTTTACTACCGACGGTACTTACCAGGTGCAGATCAGTTTGCCTGGTAAAAAGATAAGTTCATATCCGTTTAAAATAGGAAAGAATGTGCTGGAGCAGGCTACCCTGTCAGACGTTGTGTATTACTTTAAAGGGCAGCGCAGTGCTGGTGAAATTGATAAGGCCGACCATCATTTGTTGCTGGCCGGTAAAACCACGGATACTATTGATGCCCACGGCGGATGGTATGATGCCACCGGCGATTATGGCAAACATTTTTCGCACCTGTCGTTCTCCCTGTATTTTAACCCGCAGCAAATACCTTTGGTGGCCTGGAGCCTGCTTAAAACAAAGGAAATTCTCGACAAAAAAACTACCACTGATTTTAGACAGATAAACCGTCGTATTTTGGATGAGGCTACCTATGGCGCCGATTATCTGGTGCGGATGCAAGCCAAAAATGGTTCATTCTACAGGTCAGTATCCGCTCCCGGGCCGGGTAAGCTGGCTAAGGACCGGGTGATCCGTGCCGAAGATGCATCTTATCGCATTAAAAAAACCAAAGACCAACCCTTTAGTAATAGTGCCGAAAACAACGACTGGCACAGGTACCAAACCAGCTACCGCTCAGGTGGTGGTATGGCCATTGCCGCGCTGGCTATGGCATCAACCATAAAAGTAAACGGCGATTTTACCAGCGAACAATATCTGCAAGCTGCCGAAAACGCTTTTAAATTCCTGGAAGCCAATAACAAGCTCATGACCTTTGACGGGCGTGAAAATATATTGGATGATTATTGTGCACTAAGTGCGGCAACCGAACTCTACAAAGCCACTAAAAAAGCCGAATACCTGGCCGCCGCAACCAAACGGGCTAACAACCTGATCAGCCGCCTTTCAACCTGGAAAAATTACCAGAATTACTGGAAAGCCGACAGTACCGACAGGCCATTTTTTCATCCATCAGATGCGGGATTGCCAGTGGTTAGTCTCATTTATTTTTATCCTTATGCCGATCAGGCCATGCAGGCATCCATCAAAAAAGCCATCAAAGCTTCCTTTGATTTTGAATTGAAAGTAACCCACGAGGTGAATAACCCTTTTGGCTATAGCCGCCAATTGGTGCAGGATACATTGGGCAAACGCCGCACTTCTTTCTTCTTCCCGCAGGGCAGCGATGCCTCGCCGTGGTGGCAGGGCGAAAATGCGAGGCTGAGCTCTATGGCAACAGCAGCGCGATTGGCCGCCAGTCTGTTTACCGATGATAAAGCTTATCATGACCAACTGGAAACTTTCGCGGTTGATCAGTTGAACTGGATCTTGGGCCTTAACCCCTTTGATGCCAGTATGCTGCAGGGTACAGGGCATAATAACCCGGCTTATGGTTTCTTCGGCACGTTTGAGTATACCAATGCTCCCGGCGGTATTGTAAACGGTGTAACATCGGGCCTGAATGACGAGAACGATATTGATTTTAATTTGTCCTACGCCCAGATCCATAAAGATTATGACTGGCGCTGGGCCGAGCAGTGGCTGCCGCATACTGCATGGTACCTGCTGGCTGTTGCTGTACATGAATGATTAACTTTATTAGAGATATGAAGAAATTTCGCTTTGCACAGATTGTAATTTTGCTGCTGGCCTTTACGCAGTTTAGCTTTGCACAGGTAAACCATCCCACATTGGCTACAGGCGCTGCAGCGCCCGATTTTAGCTTGCCCGGTATCGATGGGAAAACCTATACGCTGCAGTCGTTCAAAGATGCTAAAGTGCTGGCTGTTGTTTTTATCTGCAACCATTGCCCTACATCGCAGGCTTATGAAGACAGGCTGGTAAAACTCACCAGTGATTATGCAGGTAAAGGTGTAAAAGTGGTGGCTATCAATCCCAATAACCCTGCTTCACTGCGGTTGGATGAACTGGGTTATAGTGATGTAGGTGATTCATTTGATGATATGAAGGTACGCGCCAGGGACAAGAAGTTTAACTTCCCTTACCTGTATGACGGCGAAACGGAAATAGCCTCTAAAAAATATGGTCCGGTGGCTACACCACATATCTTTATTTTTGACAAGGACAGGAAACTGCACTACAACGGTCGTATTGATGATATGGAGAACCCGGCTAAAACGCCTAAGTCTCTGGATGCACGCAATGCCATTGACGCCGTACTGGCGGGTAAAGAAGTAGCAGTACCGGTAACCAAAACCTTTGGCTGCTCTATTAAATGGGCTGAAAAACAAGACTGGATACAAAAAGCAGCCATAACCTGGGCCAATGAACCGGTAAAGCTGGATACTATTGATGCAGTTGGTATAGCCAATTTGATAAAAAACAAATCCGATAAATTAAGGCTCATTAATTTATGGGCTACTTGGTGTGGCCCCTGTGTTGCGGAGTTCCCGGAGCTGGTAACCATTATGCACCTGTACCGCGACAGAGGGCTGGAGTTTGTGACCATCAGCGCCGATGATCCTTCACGTAAGGACAAGGCTTTGAGCTTTTTGAAAGGCAAGCAGGCATCGGGCCCCAATTATTTATATACCGGCGATGATAAATATAAAATGATAGAGGCCGTTGACCCTAAATGGGATGGCGCCCTACCGTATACCATGCTGGTTGATCCTAACGGTAAAATTATTTACGGCAAACAGGGTATTATTGATCCAGAAGCATTAAAGAAGATCATTTGGGATGACCCGACAATGGGGAGGATATATAAGTAAACGCCCCCCCTTTTGGGGAGGGCTAAAGTAGTATACAGTAATCGAGCGGCGGCTTGTGAGTTTTCATAATGTAAATGGTGGGCTTGTCATACTGAGCTTGTCGAAGTATCGTGCGTAAAGGCCTGCCCACATGCTTCGACAAGCTCAGCATGACAGCCGTCAAAACAGGCTATCGCTCGCAATGACGCCTTTTATTATTTCGTAATATCAATCAAAAAATCATACAAATTGACCTCTGTTGACAGCATTAGTTTTTTGCGTACACGGTACCTGCTGATCTCTACGCCTTTGAGCGAGATATTCATCAGTTGGGCTATTTCTTTTGATGTTAGGTTGAGCCTTAGATAAGCGCAAAGTTTCAGATCGGTAGGACTAAGGCCCGGGAACCTGGTTTTCATGATAGACAGGAAATTGTTGTGCACCTGATCAAAGTAAATGGCGAAATGGTTCCAGTCATCATCCTTTTTCTCGGTATCACTTACCAGCTTAAAAACACTCCTGAACTCATGGGTAAGATCCGGGAGGTTCAGTTTTTTAATGGTGCCTACTAATTCTTCCCTGATATTTAACAGTATGCGCCCACGTTCAACCAGGTGCATGGTAATGGTGGCCAATTCCTTGTTTTTGTAATTGAGCTCGGTTTCCAGGTTGTTGTTTTTCAGGGCGATGATCTCTTTTTCATTCCTGTCAAGCTCTAAACTGTGCAGATAGCTCAGGCGTCGCTGTTCTTCCTCATGTTTTTTCTGATGCAGATCAAACCTTTTTTGCTGTTCTTTTATAGCCCAATATGCGGCGCATGCTACCAATAAAAAATAAAACAAGTATGCCCATACAGTTTGGTACCAGGCAGGTTCTACTATAAAAGTATAATTTACAGGCGATGAGGCATTCCCCAGGTTATTACGTACCCTTACCGAAAACGTATATTGACCGTAGGGCAGGTTGGTATAATCCTTCTCGGTTTTTACCGACCATTTTGACCATTCATTATCAAAGCCTATTAGCTTATAAGTAAATTCTTCATTGCTTTTCTGGGCGAACAGAGTTGATGAATACTCAAAGTGAAAGGAGTTCCAGTGATTGGATAGGGTGGTGATCTGTTTGCTGCTTTGGTCGGTGGCTATCTGATTATCCTTCATAAAATAACCACCAAATATCAGGCTGTCTTTTTCGGCTATGGCTTTTACCGTAGTTAGCAATACATTCAGTTTGGTTTCTGACTGCACATATTGACGATAATTTAAATGAAAAATGCCATTGTTTGATCCTATGAAAATGTTTTCCGTATCATAAGGAAATATGTATCCGGCTGATTTTACAGTTTGCCCGGCCAGTTCAGGGAAATAAATAATGGTATAGGGTTTGCCACCTGATGGCTTGCTGAAATCGATCACGCCAACCCGCTGATCGCTGATGAACCAGATATTGCCGGTTGCATCGGTTGTTAAATGTTCAACATAAGTATTGTCAAACATTGGTTTGAAAAATGCCGATTGTTCAAATTTATTTTTATCTGCATTGTATTCGTATACCCCCTTTTCGGTGGCAACCAATACCTTGTTTCTAATAAAGTAAACATGATTATTTAATACCGATGGCAGGCCATTATGGTCAGTGTATTGGGTGTAACGGATGATCTTTTTCCTGTCGGCAGCCAGTTGTAGTTTAAAAACACCCCTGTACGGGTGCGATGCCCATATCACATTAGTATTATCCCTTGCTAAAGTGGCCAGTGATTCATACAGGCCTTCCATTTTTCCATCATTTTTAAAATCGCCGTTGCTGTATTTGATCAGTTGCAAACCTGTGTATGTGCCGGCAATAATATCTGGCGAGGAGGGGATAGATATAAACCGCCATGCGCCCTGCCCGCTGGTTATGGGTTTAGCCTGGTTATTATCAACCACAAAAGCGCCGTCCTCATGTCCCATTAAAAGATGGTTGTTTATTTGACTTAAGCTCCATACCTGCCCCTTGGTATTTTCAACCTCTGTAAATACCCCCTTATTGGTGCTGATATCTTTTAACCGCGGATCAAGCGGAGCGCTGAATAAACCGTTTGATGTGCCAATAAATAATTTATTATCAAATACGCTTACGGCATTACTTTTTGTTTGATTCTCCTTAGTGGCGTAAATATGTTTAACCGAGGTACTGTAGTTTATAAAATCAACCCCGCTTTCCAGACCAAGCCATAGGTTTTTATCACGGTCGAGCAGTAAGCCAAGCACATTGTTGTTCTGCAGGCCTTCGTTGTTCGAAAACCGCTCAACTACATTTCCTTTGCCGTCAATTATAATGAGGCCCTTTGCCTTTGTGCCGATGGCATAGCGATCGTTACCTATTTTTTTGGCACAATTAACCAGGTCGTTGTGTAAAATGGCATCAATGGCGGTTGGTTTTTTTATTAAGGTTGACCCTGTAAGCAAAAACAGTCCTTGTTTTAAGGTGGTAACCAATACGGTATCCTTATTGTAGTCCATTACGCCTGTAATGTGCAGATTGGCCGTTTGTAACTGTGTGCGGCAGGGCTGCCATTGGTAATCTTTAAAAAACATCAGGCCCTCGTCCTTATCTTCGGCAAATAGTTGTGTGCCTGCCTGGGTCAGCAAGCGCCATCCACCAGGGGCGTCAAATGTTTTGATCTCGTTGTTATTGTACTCAAACACACACTCAATAGTACGAAAGAACACTTCATTTTTAAACAATACAATACTCCATATATCGGCAAATTGCCGGGCCTTTTGGGGCATCAGGTTTTTTATGGAGTGATATTTTAAAATACCGTTCCCATCCGGAAAAAAGTAACCTATCTCATCCTGTCCGCCTACAAATATCCTTCCAGAAGGATCAATAGCCAGAGCTTTGATGGTGCCTTTATTAGGCAGGGGGTATATTTTCCAATAACTGCCATCAAACGTTATCAGTCCATCATTATTGGCAAAATAAAGTATACCGTTTTTGTCCTGCTTAACATCCCAAATTTCTGTGCTGGCATTATAATCAGTGTGCGTGTAATTTTTTATGGCAGGTACGCCAATGGTGGTTTGCGCATTAGCTGTATAAAGTAAAGCCCTGCAAATAATAATCAATAGTATGATTTTCTTCATTAACAAAAATTACTCGACATGATTTGAACAAAGTTTATAAAACTTACAGTATCAGATAACTGAAGTTGTTGGAATTAAAAAGGTAATTTAAAAAACATTTTTGTAAAAGGCGGGCGGTTTCGTTTGTAGGGGTATGTATAAATTGATTTTCAGTGTATTTAAGTATAAATAACAGGGTTTTGTAGTGTTAATGTAGGGATGAGATCTGTTGGTTATATTAATGCTGGTAGTGACATTTGGAAATCATTTGTAGTGTTTATTTTATTAAGCCTCATTGTAAATTTAGAGTTATGTATCAGCAATTGTTAAAACAGGTCATATCAGGTATTATCATCTGCCTGTTCTTTTTAGGCGTTAAAGTTAATGCCCAAACCCATCATTTTAGGGTGCTGGCCGTTACCTCACGCTCCAATGATCATGAAAAAATGATGACTGCGGCAAAGTCCTTCTTCGAGAAACTGGGTAAAGAAAACCATTTCGATATAGATATTACTGATGATACCAGCAAAATAAATGATGCCAATCTTAAAAATTACCAGGTATTTGTAATGCTGCAACTGGCGCCTTTTGATATGTCATACAGCCAGCAGGATGCCTTACAAAGGTTTGTAGAGCAAGGCAAGGGTTGGGTAGGCATACATGCTGCCGGTTTAACCGGTACAGAATTTTTGGCTGCCAATACCAAATACTGGCAATGGTTCCAGAACCTGATGGGTAATGTGATTTACTCGCCGCACCCTGCCTTTCAAAGGGGAACGGTTATAATTGAGGACCGTAAGCACCCGGTTACTAAAAACCTGCCAGCAAAAATGGAAATAGAAGATGAGTGGTATGAGTATAATAAAAGTCCGCGGTTTGATGTGCATGTTTTGGCTACAGCCGACGAGTCAACTTACAAACAAAGCAAACCCATGGGCGATCATCCCATCATCTGGACAAACGAGCATTTCCGCAGAATGATATACATTGGCATTGGTCATTCGCCTGTATTGCTAAGCAATCATGATTATGCTATACTGGTTAGGGATGCTATTTTGTGGGCTGCATCAAAATAATCAATGCGTCATTGAGGTACGAAGCAATCTCTATGCTATACAGGGCGAATAGTGCCTGTCGTAGAGCGCTCAATTGCCGCTAAGGCTGTTACTTTGTCTTGATACAAAGTAACCAAAAATCAAGTCAGCAGAAATGCTTCTTTGCGCTCATGGCCTTTGCCCTGCAAGCAGGCAGAACCACGGGCTGCTAAACCTTGCCTCTACTTCGTTCCCTCAATGCCCCGTCTTCGGCAAGATTTGCTAATGCCCCTCCCTGCCACACAACCCACCATGTTCTGCCCACTTTCGCCCGAAGCTTATCTGCTGACAAGGGAAAGGAAGCAGAAGCTTTATGGTTACGGATTTTTTTAAGCCTCTAATTTGAAGCGGAAAGGGAATGATGCCTATTTCTTCGCAGCCCAAAATATCGTATTCCTTACCAACGTAGTGAAAACATTATCCTGAAAAAGCTCTGGAAAATGCCCCATGGCAATGTAAATGTTTTTGGCTTTTATGTGCTCGTTGGTCCATATTACCGGGTGATCCCCCATTTTAATATCCCTGTTGGGTACATACGTATTTTCGTCAATACTGGCCAGCACATGTACGTTGGCGCGCGGACTGCGGTTATAGGTATACCATTCGTCTTTTGTGGTAAATGATGCCGGTAAACCCGCCATAATGGGGTGGTTTTTATCCTCGATGGTAAGCAATGCGGTTGTGCCCCCGTGTATATTATCTTTAAACATAATATCGCCCATGAATTTGGAGTACCATTGCCACATCGGGTAACCATCAAACACACCCAGCAGGGTAGGGTGATGAAAACCTATCCAGCCCCCTTTACCCTGTTCCAGGTATTCTGTAAAGGCATCCTGGGCTTCCTTTCCCCAGGGGTAAGGTGGGTAATCAAGTTGAATGAAAAGCTGGTATTGTTTCAGAAATTCTTTGGTAATGGGTTGGGTATTGATAATGTAATCGATTGTGAAATTGCTGTCGATGGCAAGTTTGTTCAGCCATATTTTAGCGGCGGCGTCAAATAAAGCATGTCCTCCACCGGTTTCGGCAATGGCAATAGCCTTAAACCTGGGTTGTTGTGTTTGTGCCATAGCGAGAGCCGGGCTGCAAATGATCAATAAATAAGTAAGCAGATATTTTTTAAGGGTTTTCATGATATAGTCCTGATTGGCGACCGGAAACAATTATAGGAGAAACTTTTTGTTCTGTATTGGCAATCATAACAGCGTAGTGGTAAAGTAGGGCAATGGTAAAGGCTTTTTATAATAGTAAATCTTGATATTTGAAATACAGTTACGGGGATAGGTTGATAAGCTCAAATAGCTATAAATAATAAAATCATATTCAATCACCGGCTAACGCTTTACCATCAATTATGCAACAAATGCCGGTTATAGGAAAATTACTTTTCGCCCTTTTTTTAATGCTGGTGCCTTTGGTAAATTACGCCCAAACAGACGCGGCTAAAATTTATATCCCCATGAAAAAAGGGAAGATCAATTATGAAAAAGCTTACATCGCTAATAAAGGCTTAAACAAAACCGAATTATATAACCGTGCAGCCAAATGGTTTCAAAAAGTATTCCCTGATCAACAAGGCAAGAGTACAACCAACAAAGAATCCGGTGAGATAAACGGAACCGGGAAATTCAAGGTGATAACCAGCGCTTCGGGAAATTATTACTGGCTTAGGTTTAATGTTGATGTTGTAGTGAGCGATACCGGTTATACCTTCAGTACATATAACTATTACGAAAAACCAATTGAACCTGGTATAACCAATGATTATTCAAAAATTGAATATCGCTGGTGGGATTACCGGCAGGGTCATCCCTGGTCGGCAGAAGATGAAAAGCTTTTTACGGGTTTAAATTCAAGTACCTTAACCTTGATGGGGTCGTTTAAAGCGAATATGGAACAATAAACGGTGAATACTATTTTGAATAATTTATAATACCATAAACTATATATGAAAAAATTACTGTTGCTTATTTGTGTTGGTGTATTTGCCTGCTTTAACCTTAAAGCACAACCCAAACATTTTAAAGTGCTGGCCCTGTACGAAAATGGTGGGCACCATATTGAATTTTCAAAACGCGCCAAAGTATGGTTGGATAAACTGGCTGCCGAAAAAGGTTTTACCGTTGATTATATACAGAACACTGATAAAATTGATGACGCCTTTTTAAGTAACTATCAGCTGTTTCTTCAGCTTGATTACGTACCCTATGCCTGGACAGATAAGGCGGTAGCCGCTTTTCAAAAATACATTGACGAGGGCAGGGGTGGCTGGATCGGTTTCCACCATGCAACGCTTTTAGGTGAGTTTGATGGCTATCACAAGTGGCAATGGTTCTCGAACTTTATGGGTGGCATTACTTATAAAAACTACATAGGTACCTTCGCCAAAGGAAAGGTAAATGTGGAGGATAAAAAGCACCCGGTGATGAAGGGTGTACCATCCTCATTTATCATACAGCAGGAGGAGTGGTACACTTATGATAAAAGCCCACGCCCTAATGTGCATGTAATTGCCAGCGTTGATGAATCAACCTATGATCCGCAGGGTGATATTAAAATGGGTGATCACCCGGTGATCTGGACCAACGAGCATGTTAAGGCACGCAACATTTATATTTTTATGGGGCACTCACCAAATTTGCTGGATAATCCCGCCTGGGTTAAAATTTTCACCAATGCCATTTTCTGGGCAGCGGGCAAGTAGTGATATAATTACAGATCGTATATGTTGAAAAAACTTTTTTGCTTAATAATAACCGCAACACTGATTACCACAGCTTTTGCTCAAAGGCCAAAGTTTAAGGTATTGGCCCTTTACACCACCACCGTTGAGTCGGACCATGTTGATTTTGCCCATGATGCCATTAAGTACTTTACAGATCTGGCGGTAAAAAGGGGTTTTGTATTTGATACTACCACCAACTGGAAAAATGTAAACGATGATTACCTGAAAAATTATCAGCTGATTATCTGGCTAAATGATTTCCCGCAGAATGCCGGGCAAAGGGCTGCCTTTGTAAAATACATGGATAATGGCGGTGCCTGGCTGGGGTTTCACGTAGCGGGCTATAACGATAAATACACCAAATGGCCCTGGTTTGTAAGCTTTTTGGGCAGCGCGGTTTTTTATAATAACAGCTGGCCACCATTACCGGCAAAGTTAGTGGTTGATGACGGTAACCATGCAGTAACCAGGGGCATCCCGGCTAATTTTATAGCACCCATAAATGAGTGGTACGGGTGGAAACCAAGTCCGCGGTTGAACAAGGATATCAAGGTGCTGGTAACCCTTGATCCGGCAAATTATCCGCTGGGCAAAAAAGATATCATCAGGGATGGCGATATTCCCGTGGTTTGGACCAACACCCAATACAAAATGCTATACATCAACATGGGCCACGGCGACCAGATTTTTACCTCGGATGTGCAGAATAAACTCTTTGAAAACGCAGTAATGTGGCTGGGAAGGGGGAGATGATATCCACGTCATTGCGAGGTAGCCCCCTCTAAATCTCCCCCGGTAGGGGAGCCTTTTAGTTATAAGCCCTCCCTTCCGGGGAGGGTTGGGTGGGGCTAATTGCTTCGTTCCTCGCAATGACGCTTTTTTTTATTACTGTTATTTCAGAGAAAAACTTATTTCGTTTTCAACCTTGCATCAATCTCGTTCAACAGGTATTCTTTTTTATCGTCGGCATATTCCCAAAACATAACCCCGGCCAAATGATGCTTTACCAGGTAGCGACACTTGGCTTTTATTGACCATTCATCATCGTAAGAGATGAACTGTTTAGTAACAGCATTGAATAAATAAGGAGCCTCGGCGTTGTAATCGCGGTAATATTTAAAACCATTACGGTTAGTGAGACTATCTTTTATCAGCGTATAGCCACCCACATGCACATTTTCGCCCCGTTTCATGCCCAGTCCGTTTTGTGCAATATCCAAAACCATTACGGATCTGCCGTAGAAAGCCACACCCAGTACCAGTTTGCTGGCAGGTACACCGGCAGCTACAAAATCAGATACTGCTTTATCGGCATAATTTTCTGTTTGATATTTTTTGGATGCATATAGGTTTGTATGATGAACGGCAATGCCTGCCCCATCCTGGAAGTAATCATAGGTCATGAGGTTTATATAATCAAGGTATTGTTGTACTTTATCCATTTCGGTGTGCTCTAAAAAACGTTTAAAGCCACCTACTGCCGCGGTAAGCAACAGTTTTTTATTGGTTTGTTTTTCCAATATATCCAGGTCATGCCGTAATGATTTAAACATCAGCGTATAGTTCTCCTTGTCGTCCTTACGGTGAATATTGCCGGCGTTACCAGCCAGATCGGGATATTCCCAATCAATGTCAATACCATCAAGATCATATTTTTTAATGAGGGCAACCGCGCTGGCGGCAAAAGCTTCGCGGGCGGTATCAGTAAGCACAGCATCCGAAAAATTTCTGCTCCACGTCCACCCGCCTATGGATATCAGGATCTTGAGTGCCGGATTTCTCTTTTTAAGGAGCACTAAGTTTCTGAAGTTGGTGGTATCGGTTTTTTCATGACTTAAAAATGCCCGGTTGTTTTTTACGTTAATAAAGGCATAATTAATATGGGTTAGCTTTTCGGGGTTCACCATGCTCATGTCGGCAACTCCCTTGTAACCACCAACGTAACCAATGATCACATATTTTTGCTTTTTTACTACTTTTTGCGCTTGTAGTGTAAAAGCAGGTAATATAAATGTCAATAAGCAAAGCATTGCCCTTGTCCGGGTAACCCGGTTTAAAAATTTAAAATTATTCATTTGGATAAGTTTAGGTGTGTATAGGTTTATTTATCAAACTTTTAATCTGATCCTCTTTTTTTCCATTAGTCCAACCAACGCTATCAGTATAAATGCCGTAGCCATGGAACGTGCCAGGCCAATGATGCCCGAATTAAAAACCGAAGGGTAGTTAATATGGAACAACATGAGCAGGAAAACCTGGAAGTAAGGCATCAAATAACACGTAAGTGTACTGGTGCCCGCAGGCCATATAATTTTGAACCAGTTTTTTTTACCCTTAACATCAACCAGGTATATCATGAGCTCAAATACCAGTACAGTTATGCCGCTGCAAATGAAGATCCAGGCAGGGGTGGAGCGAATTTTGGAGATACCCTGTGTATACGGACGGATAAGCAGGCCCAATACAATAAGGAGTATGCCGGTAAGTCCAAAAATTATCCATATCCGCTGGGTTTTACCAAGCGAAACCAGGCGCGCATATATTTCAGATATCATGATACCTCCCATAGTTAAGGTTATGGATGATGCATCGCCTATGAGCCATATCTTTTTAGGAATAATACCTGTATGCCTGGCTATGTTTATGGCTACAAACAGCACCAATACCGGAACAAGCACGTTCAGTTTTCCTTTAGCCAACAGGTAAACTACGGCACATATTAAATAGGCCCAGCCAATGATACCTAATATCCCCCACCATGAAGGGCGCATCCATCTTGGGTCAAACGCGTCGCCACCTTTATATATTATAGCCATTGCAATAAGCAAGGCAACTCCAATCCCCATCAGTGTATATCTTTTTGCTTTGCTCAGGGTTTCGGGATAATCAAGCCATATCAGGAAAAAGGCAATAGTGATCAATATGGCCCAAAGCGCCTTAGGAAGTATGGAGGCTGTACTGTAGCTCTCCAGGTTCACATGAAAAAATCCCATGATGATCAGTGCGGCACTCCTGGTAAGTATGTAAATTAAAATGGAGATGAACGAATCGCCTTTACTCATCCTGTTTTTTATGGCGAAGGGAAGTGATAAACCTACGATGAATAAAAATGCGGGGAATATGGTATCTGCAAATCCCATGGCATCGGCCCTGCCTTCGGCATGATCAATCCAAGCCGGGATGTGTTTTACGCCACTGGCGTCATTAACAAATATCATTAATAACATGGTTATGGCGCGTAACACATCAATTGATAAAAGGCGCTTGGGTAATTGTTGCATTTAAAGGATTTTAAATTGTGAAATATGAATAGGTATGGTTCATTTTATTTATATCATGATCACAGCTTACTGCTGCTGTATCAAACCTTTAATATAGCATTATATAATGTATTCAGGTGTTCATGGTGTGCTGTAAATACAAAGCTTTTTTTAAATAACTGATCAATATCCTGATGGTTATCGCATTTCTCCCTTTAATCATAATTAATCATAATTGGAGCAATTATGATTACTGTTTATACTGTATGTCTGTAATTTTAAGTTTGGCTATTTTGTTTTTTGGGTTGTTAACAAAACTAAAAGGTAAAGTTGGTGCATTATATTAATCAAGCCCTACATTACCACTACGAGGAGCAAAAAGCAGTGCAACAGTAATTTATAGGAATAGTTTTTCATTGTATGTTCTATGACATATAATCTATTTCACTAAACTAAAGGATCAATTTTTATGAAAAACGCTGCTGGTTAGCTACGTTTTGCTTTGTTGCACTTTAAGTAATAAGAGAGGAGGCCTTTTTAGTGACAGCTTTAATAATATTTGAATGTTTAATTAACCCAGATAATATCTGTTAATTAATCCCTCAATTATAGTAACCGCGGTAAATATAGGGAACAACAATATGGCCATGAAAAGGACCTCTCTTATACGTGCAATTTTTTCATATTTTACTGCATTGCTTACAGCCAATGCAAGAAAAGGGAATATAGGTAAAAGATACCTGCCTTGCATACCGCTCAGCGAAGTTGCTTCCAGCGCTGTCCAGGTAACATATTGGGCTGTTAAAACAGCTATTAACGTAATAAAAGCGCATAACAATAAACCGGTTTTTAACTGGATATTATCTTTCCAGGAAGAACTTAAGCCAATAACAAAGCCTGCAAAAAGGGTAATATAGG
Organism: Mucilaginibacter lappiensis; assembly: GCF_050433765.1. GTDB lineage: Bacteria > Bacteroidota > Bacteroidia > Sphingobacteriales > Sphingobacteriaceae > Mucilaginibacter > Mucilaginibacter lappiensis_A. Next base: position 425,392 of record NZ_JBNPWP010000002.1, read on the forward strand.
CTATATGATAATAATTGGTTGAAAATGCCAGATCGAGCCAGCCTAATATTCCAACAAATGAATCGAAACAGTTAATAAGTCCTCCCTTATCAAACTGAAAAAACAAACCAATGAATTTAAAAGGATGATGAATGATGTGTAAAACCTGTAATTGTGCATTAATTCTTAGTTCGGGCGGAGCAAATTTTATTGCAAAATTAGCATGGTTAATAACAAGCCAAATCAGTATGCTAAGTATAGGAACAATTACCCCAGTCGCTTTTGTTTTTCTATTCAATTTTAAAAACAAAAAGATAAAGGTAAACAGCACATAAGGAGGTTTGGAAATACCAATTATACTCATGAGAATGATCATGGCATACACCTGCCGCTTGGAATAAGTTTTATTGCCAAATTCTGCATTGTCAATTATGGCAACCAGAAGAAAAGCACAGCTTATTACAATAGCATCCTGACTTACGGAGGCAAATAATGCAATGGTCATTGGAAAAAGTAGCACAATAAACATTAAGATATTACTGCGTTTGGCCAATAGCAAAGCAAAAAAACAAAGAGTTATGGAAAATATGCCATTAAGTATCCTGGAAAGATATAGTGTTTTTATTACTGATAAATGGAATAATTTACCTGCTGCTATACCTATAGCAGGCATTGCATAAACAACCGGAGGATAAATAACAGTATTGCCGAAATTTTTATAACCAATACCTGTTCCCCATTTAATACTTTTAGTACTATCTGTTAAACGTGCGGATATTTTAGCTTGCGGGTGAAATTGAATTGATGAAAACGCCTGTTCAGCATCTAAAATACCTTTATCGGTAGTAAAGCCACCTTTATCCGGGTATATTATTCTTGGGTCTGTGAATACGGAATCGCTCCTGATGGATACATTTCCTTTATCGCGTATAAAAACCGGGACAATATCAAATCTGGATATCTGTTCACCTCTTAAAAAGTGATTTGGTTCATCAGGGTTTTGAAAAGGAGGAGTTATTGTTGCAGCCAGGTAAACCATAGGTATAGCATACAACAGGTATATATAATGTAAGTGTTTATGGAGCTTTAAGTATATAGCCTCAAATTTAAACATCAGGTAGTTTTAGTATAAAAAGCAAAACTAATTATATTAAACTAATATGCCGGCTATAAATGTAAATGGGATATCGGGTTTAGGAACGGAACTGATTATAATTAATAATGCAACTGGTAAAATTCAACCACTTACTAATGCCGCACATTTTTCCCGGGTGTTTAAAACAGATAAAAGCCTTGAAAGCCCTTATCTGTTTTGCCAGAACAAAATTTTGTCCCCGGCGGTTTCTGCTTATTAAGCAACCGGCTTTTTAGCGGTTGTTTTGCTTGCTGCCTTAACTGTTTTTGATGGAGCAACTGCAGGTTTTTTGTCTGCTGCGGTTTTTGCTGCCGGAGCAACAACTGTTTTATCAGCAGATTCAGTATTTTGCTTTTTATCTTTTACTACCTTTACAGTTGCAGCAGGAGCATCACCATCTGTGTTTATTTTTGCCGAAAGTATTTTTGCCAGGTTTTTTGAAGCTTTTTCAATGGCTTTACCTACCTTTTTTGAATCAGCCTCAAATTCACTTACAATAGTTTTTATCTGAGCAAACAGTTTATCGTTCAATTGTTTTTTAAGGGCTTTACGGGCTTCCTTAACTGCGGTTTTATTTTTATTGTTCTTCATGTTGCGGATAGGAAAATTCAGAAGTATTTTGAATTTATTTTTCGATGCAAAGTTAGGTTAATAAATTGTGTTTTTAATATTATGTTTATGTTAACAGCGTACTTCAATGTTAAGGGGTTGTTAATAAAAAACGAATCTATTCTGCTCATTTTTAAGGCTCTAATATCAACATTTTAAATATTAATTGTGTATTACGTATATGCCTGCAGCTAAATTTATGAAAACATATTGTTTTGTAATAATGCCCTTTATTGTTATGATTACTTTATCTTGTAATCAAAACCAGCGCGCAAATAAACCGGGTAGAAAAACCATTACGCAACCACCTAACATACATGCACGGCCAGCTGTGGCAGATACAGGTAACAATCTGCGGCAGTTTGCCTATATTAAAAATGTGCAACAGCAACAAAACGGACAATGGATGTGCACTGCAGATTATATAACATTTTACATGGGCGATAAAGCTGTACAAGTTGCTAAAAAACGCGGTGGTGCTGCAGTTGATACCGGGGCCAACGGTAAACTTACTTACTTTGTTTATAACGATTATTATATTGTTAACGATAATAAAAAGCTGCGTAAACTGCCCGTTTCATCTGCTGTGGTTATAAAACTGGTTGATTTTAAAAGTAATCCCATAGGAATGCGTAATGGTAGTTTAAATGAATTGATGGGCATGAAAAGCAGGGATGCTTATCCGTTCATTTTAAGTATTTCAAAGGGAGTTATAACAAGTATAACGCAGCAATATGTACCGTAGTAAGCGCGAATATTTTATAAAGATCAATGATTTTTTGAAAGCATTTGGGTTAATTTATAACTTAGCAACGCTTACTACATGCCGTAAAATATCATGATCAAAGATTTAAATTCATTAAACCAGGTAGCTGAATTTCATAGCACCTTTAAACATCCTATTATAGCTGCTCCGGTAATTCCCTCAAAGGAGCGTTGTGACCTGCGCATAGCCCTGCTGGCCGAAGAACTGAAAGAGCTGCAACAGGCCGTTGATGATAATAACCTGGTTGAAATAGCCGATGCCCTTTGCGATTTGCAATATGTATTATCGGGCGCAGTACTGGAGTTTGGTTTAGGCGAAAAGTTTAAGGAACTGTTTGATGAAGTGCACCGCTCCAATATGAGCAAAGCCTGCAAAACCATTGAAGAGGCTAACCAAACTATTGAGCATTACCGCAATACGGCCGGAACGGAGTCGCACTATAAAGAAATTGACGGCCTGTTCCTGGTTTATCGAACTACTGATAATAAAACTTTGAAATCAATAAACTATTCGCCTGCCGATTTAGGCAGTATTGTAGGATAATTATATTAAAAAACCATATTACTTGCCAGCATCAACCCCCAATAACCCCGAAGTTAAAACAACCATGCATCCGCGTAACCGTCATCGCATGGGTTATGATTTTAAAGCGCTGTTAAAAGCCACACCACCATTGAGGCCATTTGTTGCTGTGAATGAATATGGCAACCAAACCATCAATTTTGCTGATCCCGATGCGGTAAAAATACTGAACAGGGCTTTGTTAAAGCACCATTATGGCGTCGGCTATTGGGATATACCTGCCGGGTTTTTATGCCCGCCTATTCCCGGCCGGGCTGATTATGTGCATTACGTGGCCGATCTGTTGGCTGCGGCTAACGGTAACATGATCCCTAAAGGTAAACAGGTTTTGGTATTGGATATTGGGGTGGGCGCTAACTGTGTTTACCCTATTATCGGTCACCAGGAGTATGGCTGGAGTTTTATTGGGACTGATATTGATCCTGCAGCTATCGAATCTGCGCAAAATATTATCAGCAAAAATGATAATTTGAAGGATGCCATTGAGTTGCGCCTGCAGAAACACCGGGCGGATATTTTCATATTCGCTATAAAACCCGGGGAGGTGTTTGATCTTACTATTTGCAATCCGCCATTCCATGCTTCAGTTAAAGAAGCTGCCGAAGGTTCCCGCCGCAAGTGGAACAACCTGGGGCTAAAAACAGATAAGGAACCTGTATTGAATTTTGGCGGTCAAAACGCCGAGCTATGGTATCCCGGTGGCGAGGCTTCCTTTTTAAAGTTAATGGCCACCCAAAGCACCCGGTTTGCAAAACAATGTTTATGGTTTAGTTCATTGGTATCTAAAAAAGAAAATCTCCGCGTTTTATATAATGCTTTGCAAAAGGCTGGTGCAACCGAGGTGCAAACTATCAACATGTTGCAGGGGCAAAAGGTGAGCCGTATCATGACATGGACATTCCTTTCGCCTGAAGAGCAACAGCAATGGGCCAAAAAACGCTGGCAGTAAAATTTGTCTGAACCGAGATTAATTAGATTATGGGATTACTATGATTTCTTTAATTCTGATTATAATAATTTTATCATTCAAAATAAGTAGTCCTGTCATCCAAAAAATCTGTTTAATCCCGGTTCAGACAAAATCCCCGTTTACACGCGTAAAAACGTCTTTTTCTGGTACAGGTAATACAGGAAAAGCCATTTTACCATGATAAAGCAAACAGCCATTACCACAATATTGTATGGATCACCAACCAGCTGACCTATCCAGCCGAAAAAGCCATTGGTAGTATATTGCCATTTAATAAAATGACCTGATATATAGATCAGTATGGAGTTCATACCGATAACCTTAAAGAAAAACGCCCATTTTTTATAGCCCAGCACATCAATTATATAATAAAAGAGGGCCATTAACAACAGGCTTATCCCGCCCACCTGCATCACGAACGAGCTGCTCCAAAGGTTTTTATTAATGGGGAAATCGAGGTTCCATATTTGAGCAATAATTAGAAAAATTACACCGGTAACTGCCATTATTGATACCTTACGGATTTGTTTTAAACCAGTCTTTTTTAACAGCGAGCCAGTTAATATACCAAGCAAACCCGTGCTGATGGCCGGAATGGTGGAGAACAATCCTTCGGGATCATGGATGCCTAAATACAGTTTACCCGGTAACAGGATACGGTCCATATAAGAGGCAAAATTGCCTTGCATGGTTAAATCGCCTGGAGCAAAACCAGGTGCTGATGTAAATTTCAACAGCAGCCAGTAACCAATGATAAAAAACCAGAACCATACCATTTGCATACGTTCGCTGCTGTACAGGTATATAATATTGGCAAACATGTAGGCTATCCCGATACGGCCCAGCACACTGGCAAAACGTATCTCTGATATAGGCATAATATTTAAACCATTGTTCACCACCAGGCCAAGTAATACCAGTATGGCGGCCCTTTTTATAACTCTTATGGTTAGTTGCTGTTTACTTTTGCCTTTCTCCAGTTCGCGGCCAACCGAAAATGGCGTTGATACCCCGGCCATGAAAAGGAACAACGGAAATATCAGATCGTAAAGATGAAAACCATTCCAGTCGGGGTGGGTAAACTGATTAGCTATGGAACCCCAGAATGGCGAACCGGTAGCTTTTGCCAGCGTGTGAAAAATCTCTTCGCCGCCCATTATCCAAAACATATCAAACCCACGCAGGGCATCTAATGAAAATAAGCGCGTTGGCGCTGTGTTAATATCATCAGGCGCGGTATTGCCTGCGGATGTGCTTGTTGCTGTGGTCATTTTTTTTAAAAAGATTTAGTGATGAACTAAAGATATAAAAAGCACCCTATTTAAAATATTTTTTTTAGTCAATCATACTTTATAAAATAAAATTGTTACGAAGGGTTGTAACTTCGCGTTTTGGAATAGCACTGCAATGTTAGAGATCATATACCGCGATGAACACCTCATCGCTATCAATAAACCCCACGGGCTGCTGGTACACCGGTCGCCGATAGCGGCTGACGCATCTGAATTTGCATTGCAGTTACTGCGCGACCAGATTGGTCAAAAAGTGAATCCGGTGCATCGTATTGACCGTAAAACGGGCGGTATATTGTTGTTTGCGCTGGATAAACAAACGGAGATAGCCATGCAGCAACGGTTTATGGAAAATCAGGTACATAAAAAGTACCTGGCCATAGTACGGGGGCACACACCCGATCAGGAAGATATTGATTACCCTCTGCGCAAGGAAAACGGTACCCTGCAGGATGCCTTTACTAAATACACCACCCTAAAACGGGCCGAGCTTGATATTGCTTTTGGGAGTCATGCCACTTCCCGGTATTCGCTGGTGGAGGCCGTACCTGCTACCGGCCGTATGCATCAGCTGCGTAAACATTTCAGCCATATATTTCACCCCATTATTGGCGACCGTACCCATGGCTGCAACAAACAGAACAAACTGTTCAAAGAAACCTGGCAAATGGAAACCATGTTGCTGCATGCATCCCAACTGTCATTTACTCATCCGATTACTGGTAACAATGTTCATATTGATGCCGGTTTACAGCCTGAATTTATGCGTGTAATGCAAATTATGAACTGGTAAGTACTTCGTTTTTAGTGTAATAAATTAAACAAAAACGAAATTTGGTTGTATTGTAAGGAACTAATACTTGAAGATATGAATAAGCCGGTAGATTATAATTTATATACCGCTGATGGTCAACGTTCTATCGCCATTAAGCCGGTAAACCAAGCCATACCCGGTGGTGCTTTATATATAACAGGTGTGTTTAAACTAAGTGAGGGTGCGGTAGATTTGGGAGATATTGTTTTTGATGACGATATGCGCGAATGGGAATATACGGGTTTCGGTGACCTTACACATAAGCAGGCAGCCGAAATAGCCAAATATATACAGGATAAAACTCAACACAAACTGGAGGGCCACAAGGGCTGATTAGACCCGCTATTTTGTCATGCTGAACGCAGTGAAGCATCTATTATAAAACATAGGCAGTTCACTAATTAGATCCTTCGCTGCCGCTCAGGATGACAAAATTTAAAGCCCCGCTTTATTTACCTTATCTTTGCGCACATTCCAACATTGATAATGATAAAGCAAGCGCTCCTGAACCTCAAAATAAATGCTCTTAACGAAATGCAGCAAGCTGCTATCACCGCGGCTAAAAAAAGCGATGTAATACTGCTTTCACCAACAGGTTCGGGTAAAACGCTTGGCTTTTTATTGCCATTACTTGGGCTGCTTGATCCCAATATTCCAACGGTACAGGCGCTCATCATGGTGCCATCGCGTGAGCTGGCTTTACAAATTGAGCAGGTTTTCAGAACTATGGGTACCGGTTTTAAGGTGAATTGCTGTTATGGTGGTCACCCGGTAAAAATTGAGCGGAACAACCTGTCGCAGCCGCCAGCTGTTTTAATTGGCACCCCGGGCCGCATAGCCCATCATTTACGCCGTTATAGTTTTAGTACCGATACCATCCATACACTGGTATTGGACGAGTTTGATAAGGCCCTTGAATTTGGTTTTCAGGAGGATATGGCTTACATTATTAAGCAAATGCCGGCCATTAAAAAGCGCATGCTTACATCGGCCACCAAAATGCAGGAGATCCCTGATTTTACTGGCATAACCAAACCTATCGAACTGGATTATTTGACCAATGCTGCATCAGCGCCCGATATTAAGCAAAAGGCTGTAATAGCCGAAGCCGCTGATAAACTCGACGCACTGTTTGCCCTGATCTGTAAAATAGGGGATGAGGCTACGCTCGTTTTCTGCAATCACCGTGAAGCGGTTGAGCGTATCAGTGATTTGTTGTATGACCGCGGCCTGCCGCACGATATATTTCATGGAGGCATGGAGCAGGATGACCGTGAGCGGGCTTTATTGAAGTTTAGGAATGGAAGCCATCGCTTACTGATCACTACAGACCTGGCGTCGCGCGGGTTGGATATTCCGGAGATTGGGCATGTGGTGCATTACCAGCTGCCACATAATGAAGAAGCTTACCTGCATCGTAACGGTCGCACAGCCCGGATGCACGCCAAAGGTACCTCGTATCTCATATTGTCGCCTGATGAAAAACCGGCTTATTTGAGGGAGATGCCGGAGATTGAGCAACTGCCCGAAAACCCTGTGATCCCGCAACTATCACCATGGGCCACGCTATATATAGCCGCAGGTAAAAAGGATAAGGTGAATAAAATTGATATTGTGGGTCTGCTGCTTAAAAAAGGCGAACTTGCTAAAGAAGATGTTGGCCTGATTGAAGTGTTGGATCATTCATCATACGCGGCTGTAAAGCGTAACCACATTGAACGCGCTGTTCAGCTGATAAAAGGTGAAAAGATCAAAAACAAAAAAGTTAAAATAGATATCTCCATATAATATAATTAAATACAAATAGCATGAGCAATAATGATATCATGAAGAAGCTTAGGGTAGCTATGAAGTTTACCGATGATGATATTATAAAGGTTTTAGAACTGGCAAATTTCAGGATCACCAAAACCGAATTGGGCGCCATATTCCGCGCTGATGATCACCCCAACTTTAAACCCTGCGGCGATCAGATCCTTCGTAATTTTCTGAACGGCCTTATCATTTATAAACGCGGCCCAATGCCTGATAAGCGAGCTTCAAAGTCGGAAGATAAGGGGCCTAAGCCTGAAGCTAAATAGGTTTGTTTAAAACAGTTCGTCATGCCGAACTTGTTTCGGCATCTCACATGTAGGGGTGTTCAACATAGCGGCTACTTGCCCTGTGGGATGCTGAAACAAGTTCAGCATCCCACAGTAATATCAAACAAAAAGAGCGATGGTTTAACCCATCGCTCTTTTTGTTTGATATTTAATGTGAAATTACCTCAAATCCACCAACTCAACACCCGGATGGGCTTTGGCATCCCAGGCAAATACGTTATCGGCTACCTGTGCATTAGGGGTAAAACTGCTTACGGTATAGTTGTATTTATTGCCGTTCTTGTCAAACAGCTGCGCACTGTAGATCTGTTTTTTTACTTTATCGATCAGCAGACGTACTTTAAAAATATTTTGTTTGGCATTTTCAGGAGTAAGGTCAATGGCCTGGTACACTTTGCCGCCCAGCTTTTGCTCGCCGGTGTACAGGTACTTGTAACCACGTTCATAAATGGTGAAAATTTGAGAAGGGTTATTAATTCCATCCCCGCCTTTGGCTGCTTCACTTACTTGTACTTCCTTATCTTTTTTAAGATAGGTCCACTGGCTTTTACCATCACTGATGATCTCCTTGTCTACATCTTTAGTCGCCGCTGAAGTATAAAGGGTAACTTTATATTTACCCGCTTTGGCTTTGGAAATTAAAGTACCGCTTTGGGTTTCTTTAACACCGGCTTGTTGATTATCCAAAGTAAAAGTAAAATCTGTTTTTATCGCATCGTACGATTTGTATTTCTGGCTTACCTGGTTCAATATAGCTTTGGCCTGTGTATCTTTTTGAGCGAAAGCGGTGCTGCAGGTGCTTATAGCTAAAACGGTATATAAAAATATCTTTTTCATTGGTAGTTTTTTCATCAATAACTATTACTATTAATAGTTACTGGTTTAGAGCAAATAAATAGTAATAGGTTTAATCTTTAGGTTTTTGAAGCGTTTCCAGATACCTTTCCAGGCTGTATTCATCGGGGTATAAAACATCGCGGGCCTTGCTGCCTTCAAACGCGCCCACAATACCGGCGGCCTCCAGCTGGTCAATAATACGACCGGCACGATTATAACCCAGTTTCATTTTACGTTGAATGAGCGAGGTAGAACCCTGTTGGTGCATTACAATTAAACGGGCAGCTTCTTCAAACATCGGATCGCGGTCATCAGGATCATATTCTTTGGCGCTGCTGGTTTCGCCTTCGCCTACATATTCAGGCAGGAGCATAGCGGTAGGATAACCGCGCTGTTCGCCAATAAAGTTCGATATAGCTTCAACCTCAGGCGTATCCACAAAGGCGCATTGCAGGCGGATCAGATCACTGCCGGTTGAAAACAACATATCCCCGCGACCAATCAATTGATCAGCACCGCCGGCATCCAAAATGGTACGGGAGTCGATCTTTGACAGCACCCTAAACGCCAGTCTTGATGGGAAGTTGGCTTTAATAGTACCTGTAATGATATTAACCGACGGCCTTTGTGTAGCGATAACCAGGTGGATACCCACCGCACGGGCCAGCTGGGCAATACGGGCTATTGGCATTTCCACCTCTTTGCCGGCAGTCATCATTAAATCGGCAAACTCATCTATCACCAGAACAATGAATGGCAGGTAGCGATGTTTCTCCGGGTCACTTATTTTACGGTTAACAAATTTGGCATTATACTCTTTCAGGTTACGTACCTGAGCATCTTTCAGCAGGTCATAACGTTGATCCATCTCAATACACAAGGAGTTGAGGGTGTTCACCACTTTTTTAGTATCCGTAATAATGGCGTCGGCCTCATCTGGCAGTTTAGCCAAAAAGTGTCTTTCAATCTTGCGGAAAAGCGTAAGCTCCACTTTTTTAGGATCAACCAAAACAAACTTTAGTTCGGCAGGGTGTTTTTTAAACAACAGCGAAACCAATATAGCATTAATACCAACCGATTTACCCTGACCGGTAGCACCTGCAACCAGTAAGTGAGGCATCTTGGCCAAATCGGCAATAAATACCTCGTTCGATATGGTTTTACCCAAGGCGATGGGCAGGTCCATGGTGGTGTTCTGGAATTTTTCGGTAGATAGGATGGATCGCATCGAAACCATTTCGGGGTTCTGATTGGGTACCTCAATACCGATGGTTCCCTTACCCGGCATAGGCGCAATGATACGGATACCCAAAGCAGCCAAACTCAGCGCGATATCATCCTCCAGATTCTTGATCTTGGAAATACGAACACCCGGTGCCGGGATAATCTCGTAAAGTGTAACCGTTGGCCCAATAGTAGCCTTGATCTTATCTATCTCGATATTATAATGGTTCAGCGTTTCAACAATTTTATTCTTGTTGGCTTCCAGTTCTTCTGCATTAACAGAGATCTTGTTCGATCCGTGATTCTCCAATAGATCAAGATGCGGGAATTTATACGAGGCCAGGTCGAGCCTATGGTCATAAATACCAAACTGACTTACCAGGCTTTTCCCTTTATCATCATCGCTTTTTTCAACACTCAGCTCAGGCAACGGTCTGTTCACATCAATGGTAAGCGGTATCTCTGTTTCTTCCTCAGGCTCGTGCGATGCATTGGGTGTTAATACCACGGGCTCATGATAAACCGGATTTTGTACAAAAGGTTGTTGTTTAAGCGGTTCGGGCCTTACCATGTTTTCCTGATTGGCCAGATTGTCTTTAACCCGGTTACCGCGGGGCCATTCAACGGGGATAGATGGTTCCTCATCAAGCAGGTCAACAGGTTCGGGCACAATATCATCCATGGCCATTTCTGCAACGGTTCTTTTTTTACGTGCCGGAAGTTTAAAATCAATATTATAGGCAATTACCAATACCGTAAGGGCCGCAAATACCAATAAGCCTCCGGTACCGGCAGGGCCTATCTGGGCATCAAGCAGGCGGTTGCTCCAAAAGCCAAAGCCTCCCTCTAAATAATGCGGATAATCAATAATAAACGCGTGGAAATAAGCTATGGTAACGGATATAAATACAATGCAAAAAAGCGAATAAGCAAGCGTTTTAGGTATAGAAAACAACCTTACTTTAAACAGCAGGCGATAACCTACCACAAAAAATATAAAAACAAACAGGAACGATGCCACCCCAAACCACTCATAAATAAACTGGTTGCTAAGTAGTGCGCCAAATTTACCCAGCCAGTTTTGAGCAATTTGCGGATTGCCGCCATTATCGGCAATTTCCTGAACCGTTTTACCAGTCGCCAGGTTGTGCCAGCCACCGTTGGTAGTTGCTATATAACTCTGATCTTCCTGCCAGGTAAACAGGTAGGAGGTAAAGGCTATGAGGAAAAAGATGGACATTAAAAGCGAGAGCAAGCCTGCTATTTTTATAGCCCGGCCATTCTCCAGATTAAATCTGGGCATTGTTGGGAGCCTCTGCCTTCCAATACGGTCCTTATCAGCTTTACCCGTTTGCCGGGGCTGATTTTCGTCCTTAAAACTATTTGATTTAAACTGATTTCCTTTTACCGGCATCGCTGATGTAACATCCTTTTAAATGCAAACTTACATAAAATTTCACCTAAGTAAACTTTGCAAAAACAACATATAAAATTTTATGTACGCTCATCAACCATAAAAAAAGCATAAATTGATGAAATATAAAGTTAGCAGATTAAACAAATATTTAGGTGTATTTTTAATTTTTTAGTATTATTGATAACCATCAAATAGCCTATCCGTAAAACGGGTTTTTATTAAACGCATTGCCCATACCGATGCGAATTATTTAAATGTAAATAATGAGTATAGAGAAACTGGAGGAATATATTACAACTGCCGATTTAAGCAAGATTGAAGCTTTGCTTATGCAAACACCTGCGCTGGCAACCACCCTTACAAGTCACCAGGTTTCGCCACTGATGTTATCCTGTTATTATAAAAAACCTGCGGTTACAGCCGTGCTGTTGAATTATGTGAACGATATAAGCCTGTTTGAGGCTGCGGCGGCAGGTAAGTTAGAAGCTGTAACCCACCTGATTGAAACCGTCCCTAACTCCATAGATGACTATGCCAGCGATGGTTTTACCCCTTTAGGACTGGCCTGTTATTTCGGTCATGAAGAAGTTGCACGTTACCTTGTAGCAAATGGCGCTGATGTTAACCGGCCATCAAATAATGGATTTCATGTTTATCCCATACACTCGGCCTGTGCTGATAACTATACCGGCATAGCCCGGATGCTTATTGAGCATGGCGCCTTGGTGAATGTAAAGCAACAAGCCGGGGCCACGCCGCTGCATTCTGCAGCGCAAAATGGTAATATTGATCTGTTGGTACTATTGCTGGAGCATGGCGCAGAAATAAATGTACGTATGGAAGGTGGAAAATTACCGGCAGATCTGGCCCGGGAAAAAGGGTTTGACGCTATCGCGGAGATCCTGGATTGATATTTTATTCAACCCATCGTTCGTGTCTTCACAAATGATTTGAGTTACATACGGCATGGTTGTTTGTGAGGACACAAACAACGGGAAAAGAGATGCATCACATGCGTCTCTTTTCAATGAGGGAGACACATGTGGCGTGTCTTTACAAAATCTCAATATATACAGCTATATATTACTTCACAAAGTGCACCTGCATACCAGTAACCTGTTTTATACACCGGGCGGGTTTCTTTTCATCCTGTACAATGATGCGGTAGGGGCCATCGCCGGGGGCTAAGGGTTTTCCGTCAACCTGGTTGGCCAATATAATGGTACGGTCTGTAAAAGCTTTATCCAGTTCGGCTAAAGCAAAGATAACCTGGTAGCCGTCACTGGCTTCAACCAGCAGGTATTTGGTCAGGTTTTTGCCTTTAAGATCAGGGCCTAAGGTAACGCCGACATCTTTTAAGATGTCGGCAACTATTACTCCCGAATAGGTATGATCCTTACCATCTTTGTCTTTACGGGTAACGGTTGTTTGAGCAAACTTTTGCAGATAAGCAGCATCAATGGTTAATGAGGTGGCAACTTCGCCGCTTACTTTAATAGTAGATGTTTGTGCTTGCGATGTAAAAGCGATAGTTATAAAACTTAATAAAGCGATACAGGCTGCCAGGAATTGTTTTTTCATAAGGTGTAATTTAATTTAATGCTTTTTATTTTTTGCGGTTAGTAAACGCGGGTCGGCAAAATCTGGATTATTAATAAAAGTTGAATCAGTAAGCATATCCAGGAACGCGATGAGCGCCTTTTTTTCCTATGGGCTAAAGTTTTAAATCTGCCATCGTGCATGTATGGTGCAGTAAGACCAATGTTACGTAGCGTTGGTACCCGGCCTTTTTTAAGCTGCGACTTAAAGCTTGAGGTATGTTGATTGCTGATCACAGCCAAATTTAATGAATAAAACCACGGATTTATACCGGTTTTGGACGTTAACGGTGTAAAATAAAAAGGCCCGCCCCGGTAACGGGACAGGCTTAATCCATTAACGGTTTAATTTATTTTGCCGCGGGTACCACAACGCTCAGCGGCACCAGGCTATTCAGATAAATTTCGATATTACTGTAGCCGCCACCGTTTGCGGCAATTAGAGGTGCATCTGCAGCATTGCGCGGATTTAGGCTGTGTTTGATTTCATATTCATCAGGAATGCCGTCGTTATCGCTGTCTTTATAAGGGGTGCCTTTGTATTCAGGATAGCCTCCTACCTGGCTAATATCACTGATAATACCTTGCTTGTAAGAGTCGGGCAGCCGCTCTTTAACATATTGCGCACCCAGGTGCAGTTTGCCGCCCTCGGTATATTTGATCTTGCCGGTGCGCACATCCTCAATAATGCGCTGGTCAACCGGGTCGCGTTTTGGCAATGAGCAGCCCACGTTGGTTAAAACATAGGTGTAGGCTTCTTTAGTAGGGATAATGGTCACTTTGTTTTTTATTGGGAAAGGCTCATTTGAGCGTATGCTGTCAGTGTATCGGCCTGCATCTGGCATATCGCCTATCTGTACGCCACCATCCCAGTTATTTTTAGTTACTTTTTCGTTACCCTCCATAATATTGCCGCTTACATAAACTTTACCGTAATAACCTTTGTGGGCTGGGTCGCGGCCTGCTTCGGGTTTCAGGAAGCGATGACCAATAGGCTCATTCATGGGAGTAATTGGACCCGGTTTGTAATAATTATTGATGAAATTGAAGAACGAAGTATTATCGCCGCCATCTGCGCTGCGGTTCCACCAGTTAAATACTACGTTGTTAAAGAACCCAAAGTCCTCATTCATGCCCACTGATGGGTTACGGGCAATGTTATTGGCCCATAAGTTACGCATAAAGGTGCTGTTATGACCGCCGATGGTGCTGCCAAAGGCGTGGTTGTAAGTATCCAGCGCTTCAGAAAAAATCGAATTCTGGATAGTAATATTCACAGTAGCCATTTTTTCCTGTTTAGCGCCCTTACGGTCATAAACATGGCGATAGATGGACATGTTTTCATCCAGTCCCCAACTGGCCGAAACGTGATCGATGATGATATTGCCTACCGGGTTGCCACCAAGCGCGTCGTCGCGGCGGGCCACATCAGTAGCCCCCCTGCGGAAGCGTAAAAAGCGGATCAACACGTCATGGGTATCTATCCAAACCGATTCGCCGGCCACACAAATGCCATCACCAGGAGCCGACTGGCCTTCGATAGTAATATACGGTGCACGTATACTGATAGGTTCGGTAAGCTTAATGATGCCTGATACATTGAAGACAATAATGCGTGCGCCGCCCTCCTCACAGGCTTCGCGCAGCGTACCCGGACCGTGATCGCCCAGGCTGGTTACTACAAATACTTTACCCCCACGGCCACCTGCTGTATACATGCCTCCGCCTTCGGCACCCGGAAAAGCCGCTATTTTTGCCTGCGGCAGATCTGAAGGTTTGTTTGCCCAGGGCACATAAGGTTTGCCGTTCTTCTCGTCGCGTTCAATAGTGGGTAGGGCCTTTTGCCAGGCCACGTCTGAGCGTTTTTTGGCAGCGTCAAGAGCCGAGTCTGATTTGGCCTGTACGGCAGGTGGTATGCGCGGATATTGCGCGCTGGCCTTATTCGCTACGGTGAGTGACATGGCTAATGCGGCTACGCTTGCTAAATACTTATTCATTGGTTTATAATTGTGATGATAAAAAAATATAGAAACATACCATATTAACCCACCGGAATGTACAGGTAACATCTCCCATCAAATACGTGGGATGTCCCTTTTTATTAAAATATTCCAGTTGTCAGGCTTATATTAACATCAAATATCTATGCTGGGCCAATCGGTTTCATATAATATTTTCTCCATGTATTGTAGGATATTAACATGGCATGTATCAATCTTGCGACAGAAGAAAAAGTAAGAGGTGGGTAGTGTATTTAAAATAATAAAGGCGATATACAACTTGCATATCGCCTTTATTATTACCGCTTTTTATATTTATAAAAATGTCATTTCGACGAAGGAGAAATCTTATACGATATGGAAATTCGTATGCAAAACCTTTGAGCAGGCTAATGTGCGCTTTAACATTAGCTAAGTAAAACGCTCCCAGATGTGATATTTAAGCTTTTTAAGAAATTATTTAAGGAGCTTGAGTATAAGGAGCTTAAAGATTTAGCGTTTTGGTATTTTCCTTTAAAAATTCCTGAAGCTTTTGGTTCAATAAATGAAATTGACTGATCACTTTTAATCCATGATCAGTCACTACGGCATTGCCGCCACCTTTACCACCACGTTGTGATATTATTAAGGGTTGTCCAAAATGATCATTCATGTGGTTAACAAGGTCCCAGGCTTGTTTGTATGACATTTTCATTTGCAGGGCGGCCTGCCTGATGGAGCCTGATGCCTGGATACGTTCCAGCAGTTCAACCCGCCCGTGGCCAAGTATCTTTTCGTCGCCGGTTTCTATCCAAACCCTGCCGTTTAATTTAAATTTAGGATCACTCATTATCGGTAATGAAAGTAAAGCTATTTTAAATTAAAAGCAAAACAGATATGCAAAAGATGCAGCCGGTTTATGACAACGCAGGTTGTTCGTTTGTAGGTTCGGACAGGTTTTGATGATCCTTTGGTTGCATTTCCTGATGCTGTAGTTCTTCAAAATATTTTTTCTTTACTACAGTGGTCATTTTATGATCGCCGGTATGGCTCCACCCTGGGGGCATAACCAGATACAGGAATTTGTTTTTTATACCGGGGGCTCTATACACATCCTTTGCCAGTGCCACTATTTCGCCAAAATAAGCGTCCAGAAAGCTGTTTTTTATCATGGGTCTGCTAATGCCATATTCAATAGGGATGTTGCGGTCTTCGGGCTGATAAGTGCCGAATACTTTGTCCCATATATTAAGCAGATTACAAAAGTTAGTATCCATGTACAGTGGATTTTTGGCATGGTGCACCCGGTGGTGCGACGGGGTAAGTATAATTTTATTTAAAAAGCCTAATCGGCCATCTTGTACCAAATTTTCGCCGATGTGGATCATACCGCCCCAAAAGCCGTCGATAAACATAATTACAAACAGCATGGCCGGCGGAACGCCCAATAAAATACAAACGGTTGTCCTGATGAAATCGGCATAAGGGCCCTCCAAAAAGAAGTGCGCGTAGCTTACCGAAAGGTTCATTGCTTCGGGAGCATGATGGGTGGAATGCAGGCACCAGAACAGCCTTACTTTATGACCTAAATAATGGTATATAAAATGCCCGAACTCCCAAACTATATAACCGTAAATAAACCAATACCAGGTAAAGGAGAGTTTAAAAATGGCATATTTTTCAAATAGTCCAATACAAAGGCCAACCATGGCAATAGCTATCACCCGGCCTATAAAAGCATTGAAAACATAGGAGAAAAAAGTTAGCTTATAGTGTATAACCTTAAACTTTTTGAAAAGCGCACCGCGTATAATTTCCATCACCAGTAAAAATGGCATAATAGGTATCAGAACAGCTACAAAACCCTCATAAGTAAGTAGTTTGTCGTAATCGCCTGATTTAATAATAGTTATTAAATTACCGAAGCCAAAAAAGCCTGTGAATTGTTTAAATACTGCCTCTAAAAAGTCCATTCGCTAAAATTTAAAATTGGTTTATTAATTTATAACGTAATAAATATGTATTTATGTATATACATATAAATATTTTATAAATGTCGGAAAAAGTAATTAATTAATCAAGTTAAATTGATTTAGCGGTTATAAAAAATGCCCGATCTAAATCCGCTACAGGGAAAATCCAGCTATAAAATGCATCATCGATCTCTGTGCAGAAATACCTTCATATGCTAACTTATGCCAATAGATTTTTTATTAAGTTTCAAAATTATTTACCTTTAATAACCCTAATAATCAACCAATAACGTCATAATGATGCTGCCAAATTGAGTGTTGCTTTGGGTGATGGTAAGTGATGACTAAAGCCTGTCAATGGTCAATTATATCGGATGGTCTGGCGATGGTACTTCATATTAAATAAAATCAAAATACGATGATACTTCAGAACAAAAATGCAATTATATACGGGGCCGGTGGTTCCTTAGGAGGCGCAGTTGCCAAAGCACTTGCCAGTGCCGGCGCCAAAGTGTTTTTAACCGGCCGCAATCTTTCCTCCGTTAAAAAAGTAGCAGATGAGGTCCTTGCTTCCGGTGGCAGTGCCGAAGCGGATCAGGTTGACGCGTTGAATGAAAAGGAAATCAACAGTCATATAGATGGGGTATTACATAAAGCAGGCACAATAGATATCATGTTTAATGCCATAGGAGTTGAGGTTGTACAAAGTATCCCTTTGGTGACTATGAAGGCAGATGATTTTACACGCCCGATAACTATTGCCATGCAAACTCATTTCTTAACGGCAACAGCCGCCGGTAAGGTAATGATGAAACAAGGATCGGGGGTTATTTTATCGCTTACAGCGACACCCGGGGGAATAGGTTATCCTTTTACGGGAGGTTTCGCGCCGGCATGTTGCGCCATAGAATGCTTTTCCCGGAATTTAGCTTCGGAGTTGGGTGTATATGGCGTACGTGTGGTAAATATCCGTTCTGGTGGTTCCCCTGATTCAAAGGTATTTAAAGAAGCCATCGACAGTAACCCCAAAGAAATGGAACCTATCATCAGAAAGATGAAAGAAGATACTATGCTGAAAAAGTTGCCCTTAATGGCAGATATAACCAATGTCGCCGTATTCCTGTCGTCTGATCTGGCGGGCATGATTACGGGGGTTACTGTTGATGTTACCGGCGGTACAACCGCCGGATTAAATTATAGAGTTACTTCCATGCCTTAAAAGCACATGATTTAGGGGCGCCAAACATTATCCTTCTTATCTGTATCAGGATCATAAGTGGTGCCCAATATCATTTGTTTAACCGGTTTGATGGCGGTAAATTTAACTGTGGTGGATTTATTGCCTTTGGCCCAGCAGGCAATGCTTTGATGTACCAGTTGTTTACTGCCGTCGGTATAATATACGGTTAGGTTTACCGGTACAGGTTTGGTGCCTATGCTGGTAATGGTTACTGTATATTTTTGCTGCAGGTTGTTTACTTTGCTGATGGCCAGATTTGGCACGCCGTTATCAAAGAACCAGTTTTTCCAGAACCAGTTGAGGTTGGTGCCTGAGCCGGTGTTGATGCAGTTGAAAAAGTCATAAGGCATGGGGTGCTTGCCATGCCATTGGCTAATGTAGTAGTGCAGCGCCTTGGTAAACAGTTCGTCGCCCAGCATATCTTTTATATACAGATAGGCCAGGGCTGGTTTTGGATAGCTATCTGTAAATTTGGCTATGCCGGTAAGCTGCGGGGTAAGCGTCATGATGGGTGCATCCTGTTCGTTCCCCGCGCTGTTTTCGGTAGGGCCTACGCCATAAATATCCACAATTTTCGTGTCGATAACCGGGCTGATGAGCCACTCGGCAATGGTAGCCCAGCCTTCGTCCATCCAGCCGTATTTGGTTTCGTTGGTGCCCATGTAAAAGGGGAACATGGTATGAAATATCTCGTGGTCGGTAAGCTCAATGGCGTCGGCAGTCTCTTCAAGCGGATTGTCATTAACCATCATGGGGTATTCCATTTGGTCAAGGCCATCAAAAACGGTTTCGTGCGGATAAGGGTAAGGCCATTTCGGGAATTGGTAGCTCATGGTTTCCACAGTTTTGCGGGCATAGTTCACCACCTCAAAATAATCTTTATGAACCGGGTTAAATACCGCGTCGACACGGGTACGGCGACTGGTTTTTGGATCGACCACCAGGCTTGATGCTTTCCAGATGTAATGATTGCTCGTAGCAAAAACCAGGTCGGTTACGCTATCTGCCTCAAACTTCCAGGTATTGGTAGCATTGTTTTTGGTAATGTTGCCGGCTTTTACATCAGCTTCGGTAATAATGTCGGTCACCTGATCGCTGGCGCCGGCCTGGGTTATTAGCTTGGCATATTTGGGCTGGTACACCTCATCGGTATTTTTCAGGTTCCCGGTAGCCCAAACCTGGTAATTGCTGGGTACGGTGATCTCGGCATTAAAGTGGCAAAAATCGTTATAAAACTCCTGCGAACCCAGGTATGGATATTGATTCCAACCGTCAATATCGTCATAAACAGCAATCCGCGGGAAAAAATAAGCAACAAAGAAAGCTCCTGAATCAATTTGCCCTGTACGGATATGCGATGTTTTGTTGAGCGTGTAAGCATAGGCAATATCAAAATGAACATGCTGCTTTGGTAGTATGGGCTGTACATGCAACATCATGTTTGTGCCGTCAATTTTGCGCTTAGTGCTATCCTGTAACTGGTTATTAATACTAAGGGATTGGATGTGTACACCATCGGTCAGATCGGCAGCTGCAACGGGCATATCACGTATCACGCCCTTTTTATATAAATTAGGATACAACTTAAACTGTACTGTGGTAAGAGTGTCAGGGCTGTTATTGATGTAATCAATAGCTACGGTACCGCTAAGATTTAGGTTTTGCGGATTAAAACTTACTTTGATAGCATAATCGGCGGTGTTTTGCCAGTAATTTTTACCCGGCGCGCCGCCTGTTGTGCGTGTGCCTTTTAAGTAGGTGTTTTGCAGGTTAACGGCAATTGGCAGTTTAACCTGGGCATATGAAAGCGTACTGCCTGATAATAAAACTATAGTGAGTAATTTTTTAGGATTGAGCATTAAGCGAAGTTATATCAGTTATATTTGGGGTAAATATAGTAAACAGGATAAACAGGAACGCAAACCGGGCAAATAAGTGATTTTAACACATTAATAATTGAAAAGCCCCGAAGCCTGAATAACTATACTAAACAACTAAAATAAACCAATGACTGCAGAAAAAATGATCATGATAACAGGCAAGCAATACCTGGAATTAAAACAAAGCCTGGAGAGTGGTGAAGGCCTTACATATAACATAGGTACCGATAAAAACCCCGAAGAGGTTAAAATAATTAATATGTACATGGATACCGATGCCGATTTTACACGCAATCCCCGGCAGTTTGCCAAAATGAACGAAGACCTTCACATACAGGTAAAGCTGGAATACATAGTTGAATAAAGTATCTTTATTTATTTGCAACTACCAACCTCCTTTAAAACCTTCGGTTAAAGCATTTTTGTAATTTTCCAGATCAAAAGAGTATAGGTAAGGGGCTTTATGCGCGCCGCCTTTGCGTGGCTGCTCGGCACGGTTCAGTATTCCAAAACCCAGTACACGGCGCTGAAAGTTACGCCTGTCAAGCTTTTTACCCAATATGGTTTCATACAGTTTTTGCAGCTCGGGCATGGTAAATTCTCTTGGCATCAGGTTATAACCTATAGGCTGGTAGTTTAGCTGCAGGCGAAGGGCATCTAAAGCGGCTTTAAATATCTGTTCATGATCAAGCAGTAGTTCGGGCATATCATCCAGATCTCGCCAGGTACATGAATCCGAAAACTGATCGGGTTGGGGGGTGACATCAAAAAAATCAACCAGCGCATAATAACCTATTGATAAAAAGCGGTTTGAAAACCAGTTTTCATGATCGGGCACCATATCTTTATAGAGGTCGCTGTGGAATTTCGCGCGATCAGGATCGCCAAAAACAT
Organism: Mucilaginibacter lappiensis; assembly: GCF_050433765.1. Lineage (GTDB taxonomy): Bacteria > Bacteroidota > Bacteroidia > Sphingobacteriales > Sphingobacteriaceae > Mucilaginibacter > Mucilaginibacter lappiensis_A. The sequence continues at coordinate 446,683 of NZ_JBNPWP010000002.1, forward strand.
GAAATTGCTGTAAAAATATCTTATCAAGCCCGGTACGTTCTTTTAATATGCGATTGGCGGCCATTTCAATAGGCTCCTGCTTTAATACAAAGCCGCCCGGCAGTAACCACCGTTCTTCATTATGGGGGTTTAACAGCAGCACTTTCATTTGCCCCTCATGAAAACCAAAAACCACACAATCAATAGAAACATGATCGAGGTAGTTTTTGCGGGCATCATCGCTGTATTCAATAAGTTGTTCTTTAGTTAACATTTGTGCTATTGTACAAAAATACTTTGATTATTTAATTATAATAATTACAATTGTGTACTTTATACACCATGGTTTTGTTGTTTGTTTTAGCCAGTTATAATCATTAGATTTTTAGTAAAATAAGTTGGTAACATACAGTTACTTAGCTTTTATTATACCCATATTTGTTTATCCAATTTCCGTTATACCTAAATTAAAAAAATGAAAAAGTATTTTTCAACCCGAATTATTAACAGGGTTATTCCGCTTTGTGTTGTTGTATTGCTGCCTTTTAATAAGGTACTGGCCCAAACCAAAACAGAAGATACCAAAATGAATGTTTTTGTTACTGGTCTGATAAACAAAATGACCATTGACGAGAAAATAGGGCAACTTAACCTGGTAACCATCGGTGCAGCTACAACGGGCTCGGTAGTAAATAAAGGAGTTGAAGATAAAATTAAAAAAGGCGCCATTGGCGGCGTGTTTGGTATTTGGGGCGCCGATAAAGTAAAAGAAGTGCAGGACCTGGCAACAAAAAGTACAAGATTACATATCCCGCTTATTTTTGGCCTTGATGTGATACATGGGCACCGTACTATTTTTCCTATTCCGCTAGGGCTATCAGCTTCCTGGGATATGGGCCTGATCAAACGATCGGCACAAATTGCAGCAAAAGAGGCTACTGCCGAAGGGCTTAACTGGGTTTACTCGCCAATGGTTGATATTGCCCGTGATGCACGCTGGGGCCGTATCTCAGAAGGATCGGGCGAGGACCCGTGGTACGGATCGCAGGTGGCTAAAGCAATGATTCAAGGTTACCAGGGCAGTAGCATGAAAAATGCCGATGCGGTAATGGCTTGCGTAAAACACTTTGCCTTATATGGCGGCGCCGAGGCCGGTCGTGAATATAATACGGTTGATATGAGCCGTATTAAAATGTACCAGGATTACCTGCCGCCTTACCGGGCCGCTGTTGATGCAGGTGCGGGTAGTTTCATGAGCTCGTTTAATACTATTGATGGTGTGCCTGCAACAGGTAACCAATGGCTGCTAACTGATGTATTGCGTAAACAATGGGGTTTTAAAGGTTTTGTAGTATCAGATTATACAGCTGTTAACGAAATGGAGGCCCATGGGCTTGGCGATCTGCAAATGGTATCGGCATTGGCTTTAAAAGCGGGGCTTGATATGGATATGGTAGGCGAAGGATTTTTAACCACCTTAAAAAAATCACTTGCAGAAGGCAAAGTAACCAAACAGGAAATTGACCTGGCTTGCCGCCGGGTGCTGGAAGCTAAGTATAAATTGGGCCTTTTTGATAATCCCTATAAATCAATAGATGCCACCAGGGAAACAAAAGATGTATTAACACCAGAAAACCGTAGCGAGGCCAGAAATATATCCAAACATTCATTTGTATTGCTAAAAAACAGCGCGCAAACTTTGCCGCTTAAAAAAACGGGTTCAATTGCATTGGTAGGGCCATTGGCCAATAACCAGCGCGATATGCTGGGTACCTGGGTTGTTGCCGGCGACTGGGAAAAATCAATCAGTGTAATGCAGGGGATTAAAAACCTGGTAGGTAACGGGGTTACTATTAATTATGCCAAAGGTGCCAATATAACCGAGGATAGCTCATTTATACAAAGGCTTAACTTTTTTGGCCAGCAAATGGTAACTGTTGATAAGAAACCAGCTGATGAACTATTGAACGAAGCTGTTGAAGCCGCCAAAAAATCAGATGTGATTGTAGCTGTAGTAGGCGAATCGCAAAGCATGTCGGGCGAATCATCAAGCAGGGCGGATATTGATATTCCTGAAAGTCAGAAAAACATGCTGAAGGCGCTGGCTAAAACAGGTAAACCATTGGTTATAGTATTGTTTAACGGCCGTCCGCTTACCTTAACCTGGGAAGATGAACATGCCAGTGCTATATTGGATGTTTGGGCACCAGGCACCGAGGCAGGTAATGCTATAGCTGATGTATTGTTTGGCGACTATAACCCTGCCGGTAAAATAACTGCCACCTTTCCGCGTAGTGTAGGGCAAATACCAATTTACTACAATCACAAAAACACCGGCAGACCATATGATGGTAAAGGGCCGTCAAAGTTCAAATCAAATTACCTTGATATATCGAATGATCCGCTTTATCCGTTTGGATATGGCTTAAGCTATACAACTTTTGGTTACAGCGATGTTAAGCTCAATAAAACAAAGCTTAAAGGTACCGAAACACTTACAGCAACTGTTACCGTAACCAATACCGGTAAATATGCAGGTGAAGAAGTGGTACAGCTATACATCAGCGATCCGGTGGCCAGTATCAGCCGCTCGGTAAAAGAATTAAAGAACTTTAAAAAGATAAACCTGCAACCAGGCGAACAAAAAGAAGTATCCTTTAACATTACTCCAGAGGAATTGAAATTTTACAATACCCAGCTTAAATATGACTGGGAGCCGGGTAAGTTCATTGTACAAATTGGTACTAACTCCAGTGATACGCACAGTGCATCAGTGCAATGGGATAAATAATTAGTAACTAATTGTTGGGCTAATAAAAGAGCACCGGTATTTACAATACCGGTGCTCTTTTGGTTATTAGCTGGTGCATTTTTTATGCTTAAAGTATGGAATTAATAATTGTAAAGTAAACATTTATTATTTTAAGATATTATTTATAAATGTTTGTATTACAGTTATAAATAATTAAAAATAATAAATGTTGTAATGACATTATTGACAGATTGTAATGATATTTTAACACTAAAGGAGCATTGCGGGTACAAAATTTTAATGTGCTTAATGAAAAAAAAATAGAGGGTTTTGAGTTCCTCTCATTCATTATTATAGCTTGTTTTCAACTTTTTAGGATGCATTATCATTAGTATCAATATTTTTACATTGCTATATTTTTATAAAAAGGGCACATTTGTTAATATTTTATTAATAAAACACCTGCAATTTGTAATGTTTGGCTGCTATAATGATTTACCAATAATTAATTTGCAAATCTGCATTTTTCACTTGTGTAAACAGTACACTCTCGTTACATTAGTTCCATAGCCAATATAAATTTCTGGAACAACCGGAATTATACAGAATCTAATATTATTATAACATTTAAGTTTTAATGTTCGCTCATCAGGCGGGCATTTAAAAAAGCGGGTGAAGCAGGGGGGAGGTTAAAAATTTATTACGAGAAGATCATATGATAAAACTTTTACATTCATTCTTTTTCAAGTCTTCAAGTTTTAAAAGGCTGCGTAACCAAAGCAGCAATGTCATTTTTTTTGCGTCCCGCAAACTGCTTATCCTGAAATACTTTATTGTCCATTGTAAACTTAAAATACCAGTTATCGACTTAAAATCTTAAATCAAATATATTAATCAACTAAATCTCAATCTCATGTTTAAAAGTTTACTCCTAAAAGGAAGGTTTCTGGGTGTGCTATTATGCTGCCTGATCTCTTCATTGGTAGTTACAGCCCAAACAAAGTACAAGGGGAAGGTTATCGGAAGCGATGACAAATTACCCGTAGTTGGTGCGTCAATACGTATCAAAGGTACTACTACAGGCGCTGTAACAGATGTTAACGGCGAATTTACGCTAAGCCTAAGCCCGGGCAACACACTGGTGGTTTCTTATATCGGTTATCAAACTACCGAAATACAGGTAGGTACTGATGCCAATCTGAGGATCACGCTACAGGCGGGCAATAATTCACTGAACGAAGTTGTTGTTACTGGTTACGGTTCTCAACGTAAAAAGGACATCACGGGTTCAGTAGCCGTTGTTAATGTGGCTACATTTAAATCTGTACCTGCAGGTAACAGTACTTCCTTGTTACAAGGACAGGCGGCGGGTGTTACGGTTACCAATTCCGGTTCACCAGGCGGAGCTTCCGCGGTTAACATTCGTGGTATCGGCTCTATTTTTAGTACCGCTCCACTGGTAATTGTTGATGGTAGCCCTGGTGCAATGGATGATATCAACGTAAACGATATCGAATCGATCCAGGTATTGAAAGATGCGGGTTCTGCATCAATTTACGGTGTGCGTGCTTCTAATGGTGTAATTGTAATAACCACCAAAAAAGGTAAAGCCGGTAAAGCTCAAATCACTTATGATGGCCTTTATGGTACTACAAGACCACTATCTGACGGATTCAAACTGGCTGATACCAAAACCTACATGCAGGCCGAATTTGAATCATACAGAAATGATGGTAAAATAGGCGGTGGTATTAACGGAAACGTTAACAAGCAATTTGACCCTAAAGGAACAGGTACTTATACTATCCCTGATTTTATTTCACCAGCTGGTGCTCGTATTGGCGATCCGGGTACAACCCTTGCTGATTATACGCTTAATCCTCAAACCGGTGTTGGTAACCAGGTAACTTTGGCAAACAAGCAGGGTACTGATTGGTTCCATGAAGTATTTAAGCCTGCTACCCTGCAATCACACAGTGTTACAGCAAGTGGCGGTAGTGATAAAAGCACTTATTTAATGTCAGTGGCTTATCTTAACCAGCAAGGTACATTGATCGGAACTTTTGAAAAACGGTACTCTGTAAGAGCTAATACCAGTTTCAATATTGCCGATCATGTTCGTGTAGGTGAAAATGCATACTTCTTTAACAAGAACAACCCACAGATCAATAACCAAAACGAAGGTAACCCGGTTTCATACATATATCGTGAACCACCTATAATCCCGGTTTTTGATATTAAAGGTAATTATGCCGGTTCAAGGTCACCAGGTTTAAGTAACTCCTCAAACCCTTATGCTATTGTTCAGCGTAACCTGGCTAACAGCAAGCTTAGAGGAAACAACCAGGATTGGGAAGTAATTGGTAATGTTTTTGGAGAGGCAGATTTCTTGAAACATTTTACCATACGTACTCAATTTGGTGGACGCCTTTATAATACTTACAACCGCTTCTTTAACCCTACACCTTACGAAAATGCTGAAGGTAATACCGGTGCAAATTCATACACTGAGGTTGCTGGTTACGGATCGTTTTATACCTGGACCAACACGTTGAAATATAATCAACTGTTTGGTAAACATAGTATTAACGTGTTATTAGGTCAGGAAAATACTAGTAATTACACCCGCCAGGTACAAGGTAGCCGGGGTAATTACAGCGCATCGCTTGATCCTGACTATATTAACTTGGATACAGGATCACCAGCTGGTGTGCAAAATACCAATAACAGTGTGAACCGCGCGCTTACTTCCAATACGCTGCAATCATACTTTGCTCAGTTAAACTATGCATTTGCTGATAAATACCTGTTAACTGCAACTATCAGGCGTGATGGTTCTTCATTCTTTGCCAAAGGAGCCCGTTACGGAACATTTCCTTCGGTAACCGCGGGTTGGAGAGCCTCACAAGAAGATTTTCTGAAAGGCGTAAGCTGGTTGAATGACTTGAAATTCCGTGGTGGTTACGGATCATTAGGATCGCTAAGTGGTGTACAAACCCAACCATATAATGCATTCGATTTATACACTGCAGGTCCTGGTACTCAATACTATGATATTGATGGAAAGGGCAATACTGCTAATTTAGGTTCTTCACTTACTCAAAAAGGTAATAAACAAACTACCTGGGAAACAGATAAGGTGTTAAACGTTGGTTTTGATGCAACTATCCTGAATAATGCACTTGATATCTCTTTTGAATATTACAGAAAAACAATAACCGGTTTGTTATTCAAATCACAGTTGCCTGATCCGGCAGGTGTACCAAACCCTCCATATATTAATGCAGGTGATTTACGTAACAATGGTTATGATATTAATGTAAATTATCACGGTAGCATCAGCGATTTTAAATATACCTTAGGAGTTAACTTTAGCCATTACAGTAACTTAGTTAAGGCGTTAAACCAAGGTACACCTTTCTTAGATGTTAACAGCGGTGGTTCAACCCGTTTACAAAACTTTGTAAGGTTACAACCAGGACAGCCAGTGGGTGAGTTTTACGGTTTGCAGGTATTAGGCTTATATCAAAATCAGGCTGAAGTTGACGCCGGACCTAAATATTCTGACGCTAAACCGGGTTTGTTTAAAATAAAGGATGTTAACGGCGATGGTAAAATAGATTTATCTGACCGTACCTTTATTGGCAACCCTAATCCTAAATTTACAGGTGGTTTTAACCTGAGCGCAAACTATAAAGGGTTTGATCTGAGTGCATTCCTATATGGCGTGTATGGCAACAAGGTAGTTAACTATGTTAAATACTGGACTAACTTCCCTGCTGTATTTGATGGTAACGTGAGCGCTAATATCATAACAGATTCATGGCATGCAGGCGCTGATAACAGCAATGCAACTATACCAATTTTAACCAGGGCGGCAAGTATAGGTAATACCGGCGCTTTCAACTCTTCCTATATTGAAAACGGCTCATACCTGAGGTTAAAATCTTTACAGATTGGTTATACCATTCCAGCTGCAAAATTAAACAAGATCGGTATCTCCAAACTCAGGATTTTTGTATTAGGGAACAACTTGTTCACCATTACCAAATACACAGGTTTAGATCCGGAATTACCAAATTCAACACTTAATAATAATGCAGCGGGTGATAACACCAGTTTCGGTATTGACTTTGGTAACTACCCGGCGAACGAAAAGAGATATAGCGTAGGTCTTCAGGCAACGTTTTAATGTTTAATGTTTTTAGCAAAAAAATTATGAAAAAAATACATTTAAAAGTCATAGTTCCCCTGGTCTTAGTGGCGCTATGCTTAGCATATAGTTGTAAAAAGAACCTCTTAGATCAAAACCCCATCGGAAATTTAAGTCCGGCAACTGTTTCAAATGCGGCAGGTGTAAACGGGATATTGATTGGTGCCTACTCGTTGTTAGATGGTGTAGGAGGTATTGGTGGCGGTTCAAATGCATCAGGCTCAAACTGGATGTTTGGTAGTGTTGCAGGTGGTGACGCCTACAAAGGTTCTCAGCCATCAGATGGTGGACAGGATGCGTTGCCGGTTGGAAACTTTACCGCTAATACCTTCAATATTTATATTCAAAACAGGTACTCGGTATTATTTGATGGTGTTGCAAGATCAAACGACGTATTGCGTACTATTCCAGTAGCAAAAGATCTTCCTGCCGATCAGGCAAAAGTAATAGCTGCGGAAGCAAAGTTCTTACGTGCTTTCTATTACCTGGAGTTAAGGAGAACTTTTGGACAAGTACCTTATGTTGATGAAACAACAACAGACTACAATGTTCCCAATACAGCCGAAATTTTCCCTAAAATAGAAGCTGATTTTAAGGCTGCTATGGCAGACTTGCCTGCCATACCAAATAACGTGGGTCGTGCCAATAAATGGGCTGCACAGGCTTATTTAGCAAAAACATACATGTATGAGCGTAATTTCGCTGCCGCTTTGCCTTTATTACAGGGGCTGATATCAGGTGGTGTAACCTCCAAAGGCGATAAATACAAGCTTAATGATGTGTTTCAGCAAAACTTTAGTCCTGAGGCTTCTCAGAAAAACAGTGCCGAATCGGTATTTGCTGCACAAACTTCTGTAAATGACGGTGCCAATGGTCAAAATGGTAACGCCGGAGATGATTTGAATTTCCCTTACGGCGATGGTGCACCGGGTGGTTGCTGCGGATGGTTTAACCCATCTCAAACATTGGGTAACTCATTTAAAACAGATGCTAACGGGCTGCCATTATTGGATACATACAATACAGTGGGGCAGGATGTGAGCAATGGTGCTACTCCATGGAGTGGTAATGTTGACCCGCGTTTGGATATCACTGTTGGCCGTCCGGGTGTTCCTTATCTTGACTGGGGCAATCCAAAACCAAACTGGATACGTGATGCTACAAATGGTGTTTTCAATCCACGTAAAAACGTTTATTCATTGGCCGAGAGAGGTTCAAACTCAGATGTTACCCCAGGTGTATGGAACAACGTTCAGCTGGTATCAAACAACATTAACCTGATGCGTTATTCTGATATCCTGTTAATGGCTGCTGAGGCTGAAATTGAGGTAGGAAGCACTGCTGCAGCAGAAACGGATGTTAATTTGGTTAGGGCCCGTGCAGCTAATGTAAAAGGGTGGGTTTACAAAAATTCAACCTATGCTCCGGGATCTTCAACCTATGCTATAACTGCAACTCCTGCTGATAAGTATAAAGTAAGCCCATATCCTGCCGGTTCATTTGGCGATAAAAACTATGCCCGTAAAGCGGTTAGGTTTGAAAGGAAACTTGAATTTGGTATGGAAGGTATGCGTTTCTTTGATCTGCAACGCTGGGATGGTGCTTCGGCTGGCCTTCCTGGTAAATTAACAAGCGATGGTAGCATGGCTGCAGCAATTAACGCTTTCTTTGCCTACGATGTAAGGATAAATTCACAATTACAAGGGGCTCATTTCACTCCTAATAAAAATGAATACTATCCAATCCCGGGCAAGCAAATAGATTTATCAAAATCATTGGGTGGTAAAGCTATATTGGTACAAAACAATGGTTATTAATTAAAATCTGTTATAAATTTATAAAAGTGTAATTTTAGGTGGAGATATTTATCTCCACCTTTTTTATAGCCTACTGTTTAAATTAATGAAGTACTTACTCCCCTATATTTGCTTGTTTGCATGTGTGTTATCGGCCTGCAAAAAAACAACCCTTTTTGAAAAGATACCGTCTTCGCACTCAGGGGTAACTTTTAGTAATACTATAGTCGAAAACGCAAAGGTAAATCCACTCACCATGCTTAATATTTATAACGGTGGCGGTGTGGGCGTAGGGGATTTTAATAATGATGGCCTTCAGGATATTTATTTTATTGGCAATGCCGTGCCCAATAGGTTATATCTTAACAAGGGCGATATGAAGTTTGAAGATGTAACTACAAAGGCTGGTGTGGGTGGTAAAGGGGGCTGGGGCCGCGGAGTTGCCATTGTTGATATTAACAGTGATGGTTTACCTGATATTTATGTATGTAATACTTTATTAGACGATTCTGTTAAAAGAACAAACTTACTGTATGTTAACCAGGGCGTAGGTAAGGACGGAGTACCCCGTTTTAAAGAAATGGCTAAGGACTATGGTTTAGATATTAATGTTCACTCTACCATGGCATCTTTTTTTGATTATGATAATGATGGCGATCTGGATATGTACCTCACAGTTAACGAGGCTGTAGCAAGCGATAATCAAAGTACATTCAGGCCAATAATAACAGATGGCAGCCACCGCAGTACCGGCAGGCTTTACCGTAATGACTGGGATCAGAGATTAAAACATGCCGTATTCACCAATGTATCAAAACAGGCAGGCATCACTATTGAAGGATATGGCCATGCCGCCAGCATTGTTGATATCAACAAAGATGGCTGGAAAGATATTTATGTAACCAATGATTTTTTGCCAAGCAATATATTGTACATCAACAATCACGATGGTACTTTTACTGATAGGGCACAGGAGTATTTTAAGCATACCGCATTTAGTTCAATGGGGCAGGATTTTGAAGATGTGAATAATGACGGACTGGCTGATGTATTTGAGGTGGATATGAATCCTGAGGATAATTACCGGAAAAAAATGTTCATGCCATCAAATAATTATCAGATCTATCAAAACTTTGATCGCTATAAATACCAATATCAATACACACGCAATACTTTACAAATTAACCAGGGGCCGCGCCTGGGGCAAAACGATTCCATCGGCGACCCAACCTTTAGCGAAACCGCTTTTTTAAGTGGTGTAGGTCAAACTGATTGGAGTTGGGGCCCAATGATCACCGATTTTGATAATGACGGATATCGCGATATTATAATAACCAATGGCTATCCGCGCGATGTAACCGATCATGATTTTATTATGTTCAGGCAACAAGCTTATTCGGTGGCATCAACACAACAGGTGCTTGATCAGATACCTATTGTAAAAATACCTAATTATGCATTTAAAAATACCAATGGGTTACAGTTTGAAGATGTAACTAAAACCTGGGGACTTGGTATTCCATCGTTTTCAAATGGTGCTGCTTATGCCGATCTTGACAATGATGGTACTATGGACATGATCATCAACAATATTGATGATGAAGCATTTATATACAAAAATACCGCAAGGGAAAAGGATAAGAACAATAATAATTATTTACATATACAATTTCATGGCAACGGGCAAAATCTTGATGGTATTGGTGCCTGGGCCAATATTTATTATGACCATGGCAAACAGCAGGTGTATGAAAATACACCTTACCGGGGGTATTTATCATCCATACAAAATATAGCACATTTTGGGTTGGGCAAAGTAACCAGCCTCGATTCGGTGGTGATCAGGTGGGACAATGGGAAGAAACAGACCCTGCGCAATGTAAAAGCTAATCAAACCCTTAAAGTAAACATTGCCGATGCTAAGGAGAACTATAATTTTACTCAGCCTGTAATTAACAAGGCGTCATTGTTTAGGGAGATAACAAGATCGGCAGGCATTACCTATAAACATCAGGATAGGGATTATGTTGATTTTAACATTCAAAAACTAATACCTCATAAATTATCAGAATATGCCCCGGCCATAGCTGTTGGCGATGTTGATGGCAATGGCTCTGATGATATGGTAATTGGCGGTACAACCCAATATCCTGCTCAGGTATTATTGCAGCAGGCAAGTGGTAAATTTATACAACGCGACCTGTTACCACAGGCACATGAAGTTCCGTTAACCGCCAACGCGGCCTCGGCGCATAATGACTATCTGGCGCCCAAGGTAAGGGTTAAAGATGAGGGGATATTATTGTTTGATGCCGATGGCGATGGCCACCCGGACCTGTATATAGCCAGCGGCGGATTTGAAAGTGAACCAGGATCGTCAAATTACCAGGACAGGCTGTATATAAATGACGGTAAAGGCAACTTTAAACTACAACCAGATGCCTTGCCTAAAAACCTCACCAGTAAATTATGTGTTAAGGCTGCAGATTTTAACCGGGATGGTAAGCTTGACTTGTTTGTTTCAGGTCGTGTTGACCCCTGGAATTATCCTAAACCGGTTTCGAGCTTTGTTTTACGTAATGACAGTAAAAACGGGGTAATTAAGTTTACTGATGTGTCGGCAACTGCGGCTAAAGCGTTAAAAGATGTTGGCCTGGTGTGTGATGCCACATTTACTGATTTTAATAATGATGGCTGGCCCGATCTGATACTTACCGGCGAGTGGATGCCTATCACTTTTCTTGAAAATGATAAAGGCACCTTTAAAAACGTGACCAATAATACCGGCGTTGAAAATAAGCTGGGCTGGTGGAATACCATTGCCGCCGGCGATTTTGACCATGATGGCGATATTGATTATATAGTTGGTAATACAGGCTTGAACACTTTTTACAAAGCCACAGAACAGTATCCGATATATATTACCGCTAAAGATTTTGATAATAATGGCAGTTATGATGCTTTCCCCTCGGTTTTCCTCAAAGATCAGGAGGGAGTGATGCAGGAATTTCCGGCCCAGGGACGTGATGATATCATAAAACAAATGATCAGTATGCGCGTCAGATATCAGAATTACAAATCATTTGCTATAGCAACAATGGACTCCGTAATAACCCCGGAAATGCGTAAAGGAGCGGTAAGACTAAAGGCAAATTACCTGGAATCCTGTTATTTGCGTAATGATGGCAATGGTAAGTTTACCGCTATACCCTTACCAGTTGAAGCACAGGTATCTGAGCTATGTGGCATTACTGTTGATGATTTTGATGGTGATGGCAACCTTGATGTGGCCATAAACGGTAATGATTATGGTACCGAGGTTACAACGGGGCGTTATGATGCTTTTAATGGTTTAATACTTAAAGGCGATGGCAAAGGTGGATTTAAACCATTGAGCTTATTACAAGGGGGGCTTTACATCTCGGGTAATGGCAAAGCTTTGGTTAAATTAAAAGGAGCAAAAGGTAATTATCTGTTAGCTGCTACCCAAAACAGGGATGCAATGAAATTATTTGAATTAAAAAGACAGATTAAAACAGTCAATCTGCAACCGCTGGATGCATATGCTACTATAAAATATAAAAATGGTAAAACAACTAAACAGGAATTTTATAATGGTAGTTCTTTCTTGTCACAGTCGGGCAGATTTTTTAATATTGAAAACAATATGGCATCAGTAACGATAACTGATAGCTATGGCCACCAAAGAAACATACAGCTTAATTAATCATTGATATATGAGATGCTTTAAAATATTTATAGCCGTTGCGGGTATTTTTTTGATTTTTAGTTGCGGGCATAAAAAAAAGGCAGCTTTAATGAATGATGCCAATGTAATGCATCAAAACGTTGATCAGCTAACACAGGTAATTATATATGATGTGTTTACGCCCCCGGTGGCCGCCCGTATTTATGGCTATACCACCTTGGCTGCCTATGAAGCGATACGTTATGCCAACCCTGATTATAATTCAATTACAGCGCAGTTGAAGGGGTTTGGTGAGCCACCCAAGCCACAAAAAAACAAAACTTATAATTATACCCTGGCAGCTACCAAAGCATTTTTTACAGTAGCCCATAAGATCACCTTTTCGGTTGATACGCTTAAAAAGTACGAAGACAAGGTATTTGCCAGTTACAAGGATAATCTCGACGATTCAACCTATGCGCGTTCTGTTGCGTTTGGTGAGCAAATTGGCAAATATGTATTAAAACGCAGCGCTACAGATAATTATCCGCAAACGCGTGGTAAGCCCCGGTTTTTAGGTAATGATAACCCGGGTCAATGGCACCCCACACCACCCGATTATTTGGATGGCGTGGAGTTTTGCTGGGGCACCATGCATACTTTTGCTGTTGATACCTCAACCAATTTCCCGCTGCCCCCTCCGCCACCTTTCAGCGAAGATAAGAACAGCGCCTATTTTAAGCAAAATGTAGAAGTTTATGAGCAGAGTAAAAACCTTACCCAGGAGCAAAAGGATATCGCGCGGTTTTGGGATGATAACCCTTTTGTAATTCAGCACAACGGACACATGATGTTTGCCAATAAAAAAATTACACCAGGCGGTCACTGGATAGGTATTGCGGCAATTGCCTGTAAACAAACCCATGCCGATGTGGTAAAAACCGCCCAGGTTTATGCCCTTACATCAATAGCCCTTTTTGATGCATTTATTTGCGGCTGGCAGGTAAAATACGATCTGAATTATATAAGGCCGGTAACAGTTATTAATGATAAAATTGACCATGACTGGCTGCCTATGCTGCAAACCCCGCCGTTTCCTGAATACCCAAGCGGGCACAGTGATATCAGCGGTGCGTCGGCTGTTGTACTAACCCATTTGTTTGGCGATAACTTTGCTTACCAGGATACCAGCGACCTCAGGTACATCGGTATGCAACGCCATTTCGATTCTTTTTTAAAGGCATCAGACGAAACCTCCATCAGCAGGTTTTATGGCGGTATTCATTATCGTAACAGTGTTGATCAGGGGGCTGTGCAGGGCCGGCAAGTGGGCGAATACATTTGGAAAAAACTAAAACTAAAGAAATAACAGGCTGTCTATCCTTATGAGTTTTAAGAAGAATTATTTAATAACATCTTATCTGTTATTGTTCACCGTGTTATTATCGGGCATAACGCTCATGAACGCTTGTAAACGAAAAACCAGCGAGCCCTATAAGTTAACCGGGAATGTTTTGGTTGACGGACAAAATCTTGCACAGTTAAAATGTACGCGCTGCCATGCTCTTGTACCGGTAAATGCCCTGAGTAAAGATGTTTGGGAAAGGCATGTGCTGCCCTACATGGCCAGTTATATGCATATATCACTTTACGGACCTACCTATTTTAAAAGAAATGTGGCTGATACTACCGGTGCAACCTTACAAGAGTGGCTCACCATAGTTGAATATTATAAAAAAGCCGCTCCGGATACCATCGTGGCCGCCAAAAAGCCCACCCCTTTGTTGGCTGATTGGGCCGGATTTACCTTAAAAAAACCAGCGCCAGTAAACTATACAAGTTTTACCACCATGGTGGCAGTTAATCCGTATACACATAAGCTATATAGTGCCGATTTTACAAATGCGAAACTGCTGGGCTGGGATAGTAATTTAAAGCCAGATTCATTGGGTACCTTACCATCGCCAGCAGTAAATGTGGGTTTTGCCAAAGATACTGCCGGTAATAATGCGGGATACTTTTCATGTGTTGGCCGTTTGGAGCTTGCTGATTTTCCTAATGGCAAAGTGGTAAAAGTTAACCTTGATGCCAAAGAGTTAAATAACGACCAAACATTTGTGGCATCTGATTTGCCACGGCCGCAGCAAACCGTATTTGCCGATTTTAATAAAGATGGCCTTGCCGATATGGTGGTTTGCGGGCAGGGTAAACTTAAAGGCGGGGTTTTCCTGCTAAAACAAAATCGTGATCATTCGTATACACAGGAAACTATTTTTAATAAACCAGGTGCAGTACAAGCCGTAACCGGCGATTTTAATAAAGATGGCTGGCCCGATGTAATGGTGTTGATAGGCAGTGCCGATGAAGGCCTGTGGCAATTTTTAAACGATCACAATGGTGGTTTTACCACAAAGAACCTGTTACGTTTCCCGCCGGTATACGGATCTACCAGTTTTCAGCTGGCTGATATGGACCATGATGGTAATCCTGATCTTATATATACCTGTGGTTATAATTATAAAGACTCTCGAAGGATAAAACCTTATCATGGCTTATACATTTATACCAATACCGGCAATTGGAACTTTAAACAACGCTGGTTTTATCCTATTAACGGCTGTACAAAAGCTGTAGCTGTTGATTTTGATGGCGACGGCGATCTGGATATTGCTACAATAGCCTTTTTTGCCGATATGAAGAATACCCCGGAAGAGGAGTTTATTTATTTTGAACAGAACAAACCTTTTGATTTTAAACCACACGCCATTCCGGTAAGCCAGTACGGCCGTTGGATGTGCATGGATGTAGCCGATCAGAACAACGATGGTAAACCGGACATTATATTAGGCAATTATTCAAGCGGTTTTATGTTCATACCTGGTTTTAAACCAACATGGGATAAAAGTTTGCCTTTAATAGTGCTCGAAAATTATATCAAAAAATAAAATATAAAAGCTGCACCCTGCATGTGTTTGCAAAATGGAAATGTGTACATGATTAAAAACTACAGGTTGCCGGTAAATAAGTTAGGCATATTAATGGTTTTGGCGCTTGCAGTTGCCACATTGAATAGTTGCGGTAATAAAAGTAATACCATAAGTAATGAAGAATATTTAGCCAAGGGTAAAAAACTGGCAGCGGTGCATTGTTCAAGCTGCCACCAACTGCCCGATCCGGCATTGCTTGACAGTTATACCTGGGAAACAGGCGTTATGCCGGCAATGGCCCCCAAATTTGGATTTAAGAGCTTTATGAGTAGTTACCTGGTTTCGTCAACAACAACTATATCTAAAAATGATTGGTATAAGATTTTAACCTGGTATAAAACCGCATCGCCTAAAAAACTGCTTATCCCCAAACCTAATGCTGTAAAGGATTGGGCCATATTTAGCCTGAAACAACCTCCATATGTTGAGCATAAGGGACCGCAGGCTACTACGAGTATGGTTGCTTATAATCCCAACGATAACTATATTTATACGGGTAATGTAGGCAGCAAATTATACAAATGGAACAGCAACCTGCAACCTGTATTGGTTAAACAACTTCGCTCACCAGTTACCGACGCTAATTTTTTTAAAACCGAATCAGAACCTAATGGCGCTGTTTTAACCTGCATAGGGATATTACCACCCAATGATGAGCTTAAGGGGCAATTGATAAACATTAGCCTGAACAGCAAATCAACAAACAACACAAAAGTAATTACAGACAGCCTGCCACGCCCGGTAAAAAGTACCTATGCCGATTTTAACAAGGATGGTCTGATGGACTATGTATCCTGCGGCTTTGGGCATAATCAGGGGGGCTTATATCTGGTGCAGCAACAAGCCAATCACCAATTTAAAAGAAAAGCGATAAGGGCCATACCCGGTGCAACCCAGGTATATACCGGCGATTTTAACCACGATGGCTGGCCCGATATTGCCTGTTTATTTGCCCAGGCCGATGAAGGGGTTTGGCTGTTTTTAAATGATAAAAAGGGCGGTTTTAGTACTCAAAACCTGCTTCGCTTTCCATCAGTATATGGTTCAAGCAGTTTTCAGTTAATTGATATTAACCACGATGGCCAGTTGGATATTTTATATACCTGCGGCGATAATAATGATTTTTCGCCGGTGCTTAAGCCTTATCATGGGGTATATATTTTTATAAACCAGGGCAACTGGAAATTTAAACAAACCTATTTTTATCACATTAACGGTTGTTCAAAAGCTATGGCTACCGATTTTGATCATGATGGCGATCTGGATATAGCCGTAATCGCCTTTTTTCCTGATTTTAAATATCACCCTGAAGAAGGGTTTACGTATCATGAACAAACCAGTCCCGGTAAGTTTAAAGTTCATGAGATCCCCATTAGCAGGTATGGCCGCTGGATATCAATGGATGTAAACGATATTGACCATGATGGTAATATGGATATTATCCTGGGTAATTTTTCGGCAGGGGCAAAGGGGCTTATGATCCAAAAAGATGTTGAACCCAACTGGGATCTGTACGAACCCTTGATCGTACTTCACAATACCCTAAAAAAAGAAGCTGTAAAAGCGCATTAAGCAGCAATAGTATAATGAAATGATAAATAAGTACATTATTAACTTGCTGTAGGTTAGTTAGTTTTGGGCTGTTATTTATTGCTCTTGAACCATAGTAAGCATCCTGCATTTTATGCTGATCAATCGCTTACGGTGGGGCATATTTCTAAAACTATTTTTGATGAAAAAAACTATTCATGCTGCTTTAGGTGTTTTTGCCATATGCATACTGCCTGCTGGTGTATTTGCACAATCGGTACCGGTAAAACAGGTTAAGTTAAGTAATTTCGATCTGCAATCCTCTGCACTGATTAGTGCTGCCGGGGCCGAACTATCAACCACACAATACCATTCGCCGGTTTATTGGTTCCCGGTAAAAGTTCCCTCAACAGTGCTTACCGGTTTGGTAGCTAATCATATTTATCCCGATCCATATCAGGGTTTAAATAATATGCTGATCCCCGATGCATCTGATCAGTTTAACAAGGAGTACAACCTGGAGCAGTACAGTCATTTACCCAATGACCCTAATCCCTGGAAAAAACCATACTGGTACCGTACAACATTCAAAGTACCCGCCGGCGATAAAGGCCGTAGCTTTCAACTCATATTTAAGGGTATAAATTATCGCGCTGCTGTTTGGCTCAACGGAAAGCAGATTGCCGATAGTACCCAAATGGCAGGCATGTTTGCCGAGCACAACCTTGATGTAAGCGGAGCCATTAATGCCGGCGGGGATAACGCGCTGGCCGTAAAAATATATCCCCTCGATTATCCGGGCTATCCCTCAAAAGAACAATTAAAAGCTTTAGGTCCGTTTTATGAAAATGGTGGTCCAACCGGCGATATTGGTAAAAACGTTACCATGCTTTGCTCTGCAGGGTGGGACTGGATACCACCCGTGCGCGACCGTAACATGGGTATTTGGCAACCTGTTTTTTTGCGTACAACCGGCGCCGTAACTATAGGCAGGCCAAAATTAGTAACTAATTTACCTAACCTGCCCGATACCAGCATAGCCAAACTATCCTTAAACCTAACGCTCTCAAATAATACTCCGGCTGCAAGTAATGGCAAGCTTACCATCAGCATAAAACCGGAGAACTTTGCCGGGCTGCCTGTTCAGTTTACCCAGGCTATTGCGGTAGCTGCAAATTCGGCTAAAGCGGTAGAGTTAAACGCGGCTAAGATTAGCCAGCTGTTAATTAAGCAGCCTAAGCTATGGTGGCCAAATGGTTATGGCAGGGCAAACCTTTACCGCATCCATTTGCAATATGCCGATGGTAAGAGTATTAGCGATGATACTACTTTTGTTTTCGGCATCCGGACGGTATCGTCAAAGGCAACTGATGTAAATGGTTTTGTTCGCCGCGATTTTTATGTAAATGGTAAACGGGTGCACCTGGTAGGCGGCGCGTGGGTACCCGATATGCTGGTAAACCGCGATTCGGCCCGTTATGATTATGAACTGCACCTTTGCCGTAATGCCAACGTGAACCTGGTACGCATTTGGGGTGGGGGAATTACACCACCCGATGCTTTTTGGAATGCCGCCGACAAATATGGGCAAATGGTATGGTCGGACTTCTGGATCACCGGCGATACACAGGGAGAGTTTAAAGGCTCGCCCGATTGGCCGCTGGAAGGAAATGTATTTATAAAAAACATAGAAAGTACCATTTACCGCGTCCGTAACCATCCCAGCTTGTTGGTGTGGACAGGGGGTAATGAAGGGCATGCCCGCAAGGAATTATATGATGTGATGCGTAATGATATCATCACACTGGATGGTACAAGACCGTTCATCCCAAGTTCATCCGGTTTTGCCAAATTGCCTGCAGGTTGGAAAGGCTCATGGCCTGATGATATGCCATCTGGTGTTTACAGCGGCGGCCCTTATGAGTGGAAAGATCCCAAAGATTACTATAAGCTGGCTAATGCAGGAAAAGATTGGGTATTTAAGGACGAGACCGGATTGCCATCGCAGCCGCCTTATACCACCTTGCCTAAAATAATACCCAACCTGGTTTGGGATACCGCACTGCCTTTCCCGCTTAACAATACCTGGGGATACCATGATGCAGCTACAGGCGCGGGTAAGTATGATAAATACTATGATGAAATGGTAAAAAGGTACGGCAAGCCAAGCAGCATCGTCAATTTTTCGGACAAGATGCAGCTCATGAACGCCATAGGTTACCAAGGCATTTTTGAGGCCGATGGGCATAAACTTAATGAAACAGGTGGCGTAATGCTCTGGAAACTTAACGCGGCCCTGCCCAGCGTAATATGGCAAATATATGACTGGTACCTGGAACCTAATGCGGGTTACTATGCCATGCAAAATGCCTGTGAACCCGTACATATCCAGTATAATTATGATAACTCATCCGTAGCTGTTATTAACCGTACACACCATGCTACGGGTAGCCTCATCGCTACCGCCGATGTTTTTGATATCAACAGTAAACTGATCAAATCAGCAAAAGCTGAACATGTGGGCCTGGTTACAACCGGCACACAGGAAGTTATTCAGTTAAAAGATATACTGACGGGTACACAGGGTGTTAGTTTTGTGGTGCTTAACCTGAAAAATGGAGCCGGCAAAACGGTGTCGCACAATGTTTACTGGCTATCGGCCAATGACGATTTTACATCATTAAATGATATGAAACACGCGCAGGTGCAGGCTAAGGTCTTAAAAACAGAGAAAGGCGCAAGCGAAAGCAAGTGGACCATTCAATTTACCAATAACTCCGGCCAACTGGCATTTTTTGTTCGCCCGCAACTCATGAGGAACACTGAAGAGGTAATGCCAAGCTACTGGACGGGTAATTATTTTTCACTGGCCCCGCACGAAAGTACAACCGTATCGGTAAGTGCGCCAGTGGCCAAATTAGGCAACCAAACACCAACTGTGCTATTAGAAGGCTGGAACCTGGATAAACAAGTAATTATATTGCCGGCTAAGTAAAACTGCGATTAAGATTATAAAAGAAGACTTACGAAGTTTTTAAAACTTCGTAAGTCTACACATCCTCGTATTTTAGCTGCGCGATTTTACACTGCCCGGTATAACAAAAATTATCTCCACATCCGTCAACACAAAACCTAACTTTACTTTGTAAAATAAAATGCTATGAACACTGCCGATATATTGATAATAGGGGCTGGCGCGGCGGGGTTGACGGCTGCGTATGAATTGGCTAATGCAGGTAAAAAAGTAATTGTACTGGAGGCACAGGATCGTATTGGCGGCCGTATACATACGCATCATGAAGGTGCATCTTCAAAACATATAGAGCTGGGTGCCGAGTTTGTACATGGCGATCTGCCTGTTACACTTGGCTTGTTGAACGAAGCAGGTATTAAATACAACCCGGCATCAGCATCAATGTACAGGTATGATCAGGGCAAATTTACCACCAACGAATATTTTATTGAACATTGGGACCTGTTGATAGATAAGCTAAACAAATTGAAGCAGGATACAAATATCAACGGATTTATGCTAAAAGAATTTCCCGGCGATAAATACAAAGAATTGAGGGCATCTGTAAGACAATTTGTATCTGGCTATGATACCGCCGACCCCCAAAAAGCCAGTTGCTTTGCCCTGCGCAAGGAATGGCAAAACGAGGATGAAAATGCCCAGCACCGCATTGAGGATGGATATTGCAGATTGATGAACTACCTGGCAAACGAATGCAAAGCCAATGGCGGCGAAATATATTTAAACGCCATTGCAAAAGATATTTACTGGGAACCGGATAAGGTTAATGTTATTACAGCCGATGGTATAACGTATCACGCGGGGAAAATAATACTGGCTATGCCGCTTGGGGTTTTACAGGCAGGAGGAGGGGAAAAGGGCGGCATAACATTTCATCCGCCAATTAAAACGCATCAGGAAGCCATACAACAAATGGGTTTTGGCGCTGTGATAAAAATAGTGCTGGAGTTTGATGAAGCTTTTTGGGAAAATAAGCAAACTGAAGCAATGGCGGGTAAAAGCCTTAAAAGTATGGGTTACCTGTTCTCGGAGGAAGATATACCTACCTGGTGGACACAATTTCCTAATCGCTCAACCATATTTACCGGTTGGATTGGTGGCCCGGATGCCGAAGCTAAAAAAGATCTGAGTGATAATGAAATATTGGTGCAGGGTCTGCAGTCGGTTGCCAATATCTTTAAATTTAGTATAGATGAGCTGAAAGTGCGAATTAAATCATGGCATGTGGTTAACTGGACAGCCAAACCCTTTAGCCGCGGTTCTTATGCTTATGATACGGTGGATGCCCCCAGCGCCCGCGGAATACTTAATACTCCGGTTGATAACACCATATTTTTCACAGGAGAATATCTTTATGAAGGCGCTGCGATGGGTACGGTTGAAGCAGCATTAACCAGTGGAAAAAATGTGGCTAAATTACTTATCAATAGTTGTACTTAGACTTTATTTCATTCATGACAACATCATGAGGTGTTGTTCTTCCGTGTTTAATGTCTTCTAATCCTTCTTTAATCGCTTGTTGAAGAGCTATTTCATTTTTTAGATCGGCAAGGGCACTTTGAAGTTTTTCCACTTCGTTTAGTTCCAGATTGGGTAAAGAACCTATGATATCTTCTATCGATAATTTTACTTGTACAGTAAGCATAATCAAATTTAACTAATTTATCAGTAACAAACAGACTGATATTATGGCTTCCAGTGATTTCCTGATACGATGATCATATCCAGCATCTTAATGCTGTTATCATAATAATCATAATCCTTAAGCTTAAAAGCCACCAGGTAATCCCATAGTTTATTGAGCCAGGGCTGGTTACTTTTATCCACCATTGCCGATACGGTGAAGGGGGCTATAAAGCTCAGCGCTTCAAAATATCTGCCTTTAATATCATTACCGGCCAGTGTGTATCCCGCCGAAATATTGTCCGGATTGCCATCAGTAGTTTCGCGGATCCAGCGGTTTATTTTATCAACCATCACTTTTGCGCGCTTATCACCATATAGTAAATAATCGCTTGCTATACGCCAGGGCACACGACAGGCATTGTAATTATAATAACCATCATAAGGCGATTCCAGGTAATTGGGCTGTGCTGGTCGTGGGTTTTTATTGATGCCCCTGATAAAGTCGGATATTATACCTGCGTCTGGACTATATTTATTTTGCATCAGGCTAAAAAGCTGGTAATTGCTGTTGATCGTTTTTTGCCATTTTCCGTTTTGTAAAACATTTTCAAAAGCCTTAAAATGGGCGGGCATAAAGTCTGACGAGCGCATGTCAAAATAATCTTTGCTATCATGCTCAATGGCATCACTTAGCAAAACAGCGTATGTTTTAGGGTTTATTTCATGCTGCATGATGGCGGCAATCATATTGAGAGCTTCCTGCAGGTAATTGATACTGCCCTTATTGTCCCATTGCTTAGCGGCCAGCAACAGCGAGTAAGCAATATCCATATCACCATCGGTAGCGGTGCTGCGGTCAAGATCCTTGCAGTTTTTACCTTGCGCCCATGCCATTAGGTAGGGGGATGTTTTAGCCGGATGTGCTTTGTAATAATTGTACAGACCATCAAAAGTAGTTTTGGCGGCCTTATCATAACCGGCCATTAGTACCGTGATCATCATACCATAACCCTGACCTTCAGAAACGCATTCCTTGCCTTTTTTTTCAAACCAAATGTAGTATTGCTCCTTATTACAACCGGGCTTTACATAGTGTGTTTTCCATTGGTCATAAAAAGTACACACCTGTTTATCCAGTTGCTGTTGCGGCAAATGGCTGGGCTTTATAGTGCCGGTGGCATATATACTATGCTGTGGAAACGGCTTTACCGCCACTTGTGCATTAACCTGCCCGCTTATAAAAAGCGAAAGCAGCAGGTAATTAAACCACTTGTAGTTCCCGTAGTTCTTCAAAGCTTTCCTGCTCCATGCACATTTGATTTTCGGCAAAATACAATTTAAGGCATGATAAAAAATTTTGTATAACTGGCGTATCCTTACAGGTTGCTGCATACCATGTTCTTTTGGCAACGCTATGGTGCAGGGGTTTGGCTACAATATTCCTGTTAGCCAGGTATGGTCTTACAATCCAGTCGGCCATTACGCTTATACCCAGTCCGGCATTCACCATTTCAATAGTGGCATCGGTATAATGTATGCGATTTAGTGTTTTAGGTTTTACGTGCTGTTCCTGTATCAGGGTTTCAATAAGCGGTGTATCCTGGTAGGAGGGGTCATAAAGAGCCAATATCAGGTCCTGGTCCCTAAAATCGCAAATGTCTATCACCTCTTTTTGAGCAAGCGGATGATCTGCCGGAAGAATGGCATTCAGTCTGTCTTCAAAAATTGGTTCATAATTTATTTTTGTATTTACCATTTGGGTGCGCACTATACCCAGGTCAAGGTCGCCGCGCATCAGGTATTCCAGCGGGCGGCGGGTGGCGTCAGATACGATGTTGATATTAATATCGGGCCATTGGCTTTTAAAGGTTTTAATTACCCCGGGCAACCAGTGGTAGGCGGTATAACATTGCATGCTGATATTGAGTTTACCAGTTTTGCCGTTCTTATAATTATTAATATCTTCTTCCATGCCTCTGATTTCAGCAATTATTTTTTCAGAACTCCGCAAAAAACGGTAACCAATCTCAGACAAATGTAATTTTTTACCCTGGCGATGAAAAACTTCGATATCTAACTCCTTTTCAAGCTCCTTTAACTGGTGACTAAGGGCCGATTGTGTAAGGTGCAGTGCCGTAGCTGCTTTAGTTAATGTTCCTTCTTTTGATATGGTATCAACCAAACGAAAATGATGAAGAGCTATATTCATTATTAGTTTTGCTAATGATTGTAACAAATTTAATTCATTTTTTTCATAATGTAAAATACTGATACCTTTGCTGTGTACAAAATACACAATATGTTTAATCTACCTTCAAAACAATTACTTCTGTTTGTAGGTGTTTTTTCTGTCTTCCATGCTCAGGCTCAGCAAAAAGTTTTAAATATCAAAGATGCTGAACAAATGGCACTCGCTAATTACGGTACCATCAAATCCAAAGCAAATCAGCTAAATGCTGCTAAGGCAAACTTAAAAGAAACACGTACAGAATATTTACCCGATGTAAGTATTTCGGCCCAGCAGGATTACGGAACTGCCAACGGCCAAAACGGGCCTTTGTATGGCTATCATGGCTTATCTGTGGCCTCGTCGGGCCCTACATTGCCCAAGCAAAACTGGAACGCGGCATTTGGTTCGCTATATCTCAGCAATGTAAGCTGGGATTTTTTTAGTTTTGGAAAGTCTGTTGAAAAGGTTAAAGTACAGCGCTCCATAGTTTCGCTCAATGAAACCGACCTGGTACAGGAACAATTTCAACATGAAGTGAGAGTGGCAAGCACTTATCTTAATTTATTGGCAGCCCAACAGCTGGCAAAAGCTCAGCAGGATAACCTTAACCGTGCCATCGACTTGCAAAAAGTGGTAGTAGCACGTGTTAAAAATGGTTTAAATCCCGGAGTTGATTCGTCATTGGCTAATGCCGAGGTATCAAATGCTAAAATTTCTTTAACCAACACTTTGCAAACGGTACAGGATCAGAGCAATCAATTGTCAATTTTCCTGGGTATCCCGTCGCAGGATTTTGTGCTTGACAGTGCTTTTATCACTAAACTGCCAGGTAACCTTGGTACACAAAGCACCGTTCAGTTAGGCGATCACCCGGAACTACGGTTTTTAAAGAACCGCATAGGTGTGAGCGATCAGCAGGCTAAGTATTTAAAAACATTTGCTCTTCCTACATTCAGCCTGTTTGGTGTTTATCAGGGCAGGGGATCGGGCTTCAACTCTGATTATAGTACCAATTTAAACAGCTACAGCAGCAGCTATGGTGCAGGTGCTAATCCTACCCGGTATAATTACCTGTTTGGTGTAGCCATGGTCTGGAACCTGACTAATCCGTTCAGGGTGCATTACCAGGTACAATCCCAAAAATATACTTCAGAGCAATTTAAAAATGATTATGACCTTGTTGAGCAACGCCTGGAAGCACAGGAGATACTGGCTGAAACCCGCATAGGAAATGCTTTAAAAAATTATCATGAAGTACCGGTTGAAGTTTCGGCCGCAAGTGATGCGTATAAGCAAAAGTACACCCTGTATAAAAACGGCCTGGCCAATATAGTTGATTTTACGCAGGCTCTTTTTACTTTGAACCGGGCCGAGGTTGACCGCTATATAGCTTTAAATAATGTATGGCAGGCTTTACTGTTCAAGTCGGCTGCCACCGGCGATTTTGGCATATTCATCAATAATTTTTAATAACAGATTATACATACATAATGGGAATGATAAAAGGGGCGCTTCAAAAACCAATTACCATATTGGTTATAGTAGCCGGACTGTTTTTTTTCGGGATCAACGCGGTACGTACTATCAAGATAGATATCTTTCCTGATCTTAATTTACCGGTTATCTATGTATCCCATCCATACGGAGGTTTTACCCCAAACCAGATGGAAGCATACTTCGGTAAGCAATACGTTAACTTACTGTTATTTGTTTCAGGTGTTAAAAGTATCGAAACCAAGAACATTCAAGGGTTAACATTAATAAAAGTTACTTTTTACGAAGGGACTAACATGGCCCAGGCCGCGGCCGAGGTCACGAGTTACACCAACAGGGCCCAGGCCGCGTTCCCACCAGGGTCACAGCCACCATTTATTTTACGTTTTGATGCTTCAACCCTGCCGGTAGGTCAGCTGGTATTGAGCAGTCCTAAACGTAATAACAACGAATTACTTGATTATGCGCTGGTATACGTGCGTTCGTCATTTACATCTATTCCGGGTTTGGTTGCACCGGCACCTTTTGGAGGTAACCAGCGTACAGTAGTAATTAAAGTTGATCCGGGTTTGCTGCGTTCGCATAACTTAACACCCGACCAGATCGTTGCAGCCTTACGCGAAAATAACCTGAATACCCCTGCAGGTAACGTACGTGTAGGCGATTATAACTACCTGGCGCCAACAAACACCACTATTAAAAAGATCTCGGATTTTGGCGATATCCCTTTATATAAAAACGGTATCCAAACCGTGTTTTTACATGATGTGGCCACTGTTGAGGATGGCGCCGATATTACCCAAGGTTACGCCTTGATAAACGGTAAACGTTCGGTTTATCTGCCAATTACCAAATCGGCCACGGCGTCAACATGGGATGTGGTTCAAAACCTCAAAAAAGCACTCCCTCGGTTCCAGGCTTTATTACCTGATGACGTGAAGTTGTCGTTTGTGTTTGACCAATCAGTTTATGTTATAAACGCGGTAAAAAGTTTGGCCGAAGAGGGAGCCATTGGAGCGGTACTTACCGGATTGATGGTATTACTTTTCCTGGGCGACAGGCGCGGGGCATTAATTGTAATATTAACTATCCCAACCTGTATCATATCAGCCATATTTTTCCTGTCGCTTTTCCATCAAACTATCAATATCATGACTTTGAGCGGGCTTTCGCTGGCTATTGGTATTTTGGTTGATGAATCGACGGTAACTATCGAGAATATTCACCAGCATTTTGATATGGGTAAACCCAAGGCTTTGGCTATATGGGATGCCTGTAAGGAGATAGCTTTTCCTAAATTGTTGATCCTGTTTTGTATCCTGGCGGTGTTTGCGCCGGCCTTTACCATGACCGGCATACCGGGAGCGTTGTTCCTGCCACTGGCTTTGGCTATTGGTTTCTCCATGATCATATCCTATTTCCTGGCTCAAACCTTTGTGCCCATCATGGCCAACTGGATCATGGTGAACAAACATGAGGATCACAGTCACGCAGACGGTTTTGCTTTAGAAGATGAAGGCGAACCCTGGGAGCAAAAAGAAAAAGCCATGAAGAGGGCGCTTGAACATACCGGAGGCAAAGTAACCCGCTTTGACAGGTTCAGGGATGGTTTTATGCGCTTAATGGACCGCATGTTGCCTAAAAGAAAACTTTTGGTAACGGTTTATGTGATTGGTGCATTTGGATTGGCCTTTTTACTGTTCAATATCATAGGGCGCGATGTATTGCCTAAAGTTAACTCAGGTACTTTCCAGGTTCGTTTACGTGCACCAGATGGAACACGTTTGGAGCGTACCGAAGTAATTGCAGTGAAAGCCCAACATATATTGGGAGAGATTGTGGGTAAAAATCATATTGCCATAACTTCTACTATGGTTGGTTCGCATCCTGCTTCGTTTTCAACAAACCCTATTTACTTGTTTATGGCAGGTCCGCAGGAAGCTGTAATGCAGATCAGTTTAACCGAAGATTATAAAGTAAAGAACCTGGACGACCTGAAAGAACGTTTCAGGAATGCGATACACAAACAACTACCGGGTATAAAGCTTTCTTTTGAACCGATAGAGTTAACCGATAAAATTTTAAGTCAGGGATCACCAACACCTATTGAAATTGCCTTATCAGGCAAAAACAAGTTGCAGAATCAGGAGTACGCCTTTAAAGTATTGGATAAGCTAAAAAAGATAGATTACTTGCGTGATGCGCAGATAGGCCAGTCATTTAATTATCCATCTATCGATATTAATATTGACAGGCAAAGGGCGGCACAGTTGGGTGTAGGAGTAAATGATATTTCACGCTCGCTTATTGCTTCTACGTCGTCATCAAGATATACCGAAAAAAATGTGTGGCTTGATGAAAAGGTTGGTTTAAGTTACCAGGTACAGGTACAGGTACCTGAGTTTCAGATGGCCAGTTTAAATGATATTAAGGAGATCCCGGTATTAAACAATCAGTCGAGACCGGTTTTAAGTGATGTTGCAGACATTAAAACAGGTATAACCAATGGCGAAAATGATAATATTGGCGCTATACCTACACTGTCAGTTACTGCAAACTTGAATAATAAGGATTTGGGCACAGCAACTGATGATGTACAAAAGGCCATCAATTCATTGGGCAAACTACCCCGCGGATTAACCATTGAGCTGCGCGGAATGAGCCAAACATTAACCTCTACCTTAGATAGCTTACAATCAGGGTTACTGGTAGCTATCCTGGTGATATTCCTGATGCTGGCAGCCAATTTCCAATCGTTCAAAATGTCGTTTGTAGTATTGTCAACAGTGCCGGCGGTATTGTTTGGTTCATTGTTCCTGGTTAAAATAACGGGGGCAACGCTCAACCTGCAATCATATATGGGTATGATCATGTCTGTAGGTGTATCCATATCCAACGCGGTATTGCTGATAACCAATGCCGAAGAGTTGCGCAAGCATAATGGCGATGCGCTAAAATCTGCCCGCGAAGCCGTAGCTTTGCGTTTAAGGCCGATATTAATGACAAGTTTGGCCATGATAGTAGGTATGATACCTATGGCATCAGGTTTAGGTGAAGGGGGAGATCAGACCTCGCCGCTTGGTCGCGCCGTTATTGGTGGACTTATAGCTTCAACCTTTGCCGCTCTGTTAATATTACCATTGGTTTTTGCCTGGGTACAAGGCAATGCCTCCACTCAATCTGTTTCATTAGACCCTGAAGATAAAGAAAGTAAATTTTATGTCCCTTTGCATCATCATGAACAAGCTTAAAAATAAATCAACCCTCATGCTTGCCGTATTAGCGGTAGCCATCAGTAGCTTACTGAGTGCCTGTCATTCAGAAGAAAAAGAAAAAGAAAGCGCGGAAGAACAACAGGAACAAGCTGTTGAAACCCCTTCCGTTGAGCTTACCCCGGTTAAAAAAGGGAAGCTGAGCAGTACGGTTACCGTTCCCGGCGAACTGATTCCTTACCAACAGGTCGACCTGTTTGCCAAGGTCAACAGTTATGTTAAAAAATTGCTGGTTGATATAGGTTCTGAAGTACACCAGGGACAATTGCTGGTGGTTTTAGAAGCACCGGAGATCAATTCGCAACTGGCAGGGGCACAATCAAGAATAAAACAACAGGAAGCAATGTACTATGCCAGCAAGGCTACTTATGACAGGTTGTTAAGCACCAGTAAAACTCCAGGTACGGTATCACTAAATGACCTGGAACAGGCCGAGGCTAAGAAAAACTCAGACTTTGCTAATGTTGAAGCTGCAAAATCGGCCTATACAGAAGTTTCTGCCAACCTCGCTTATCTGGAGATCAGGGCGCCGTTTGATGGGGTGATCACCAGCCGTAATGTAAACTTAGGTGCGTATGTTGGCCCTGGCGGTAAAGGATCTGATCCGTTGTTTACTTTGCAGGACCAGAAAAGGTTACGTTTGGTGGTATCAATACCAGAAAACTCAACCGGCGGCTTAAGTAATAAAAGCGAAGTAAGTTTTACGGTAAAGGCTTTACCAAATGAAAAATTTACCGCGCAGGTAAAACGCCTTGCCGGTGCGCTTGACGAAAAATTAAGATCAGAGCGTTTGGAAATGGACGTATATAATAAAGATAAAAAATTGTTGCCTCACATGTTTGCCGAGGTGAATGTGCCTTTACCAGGTGGCGACAGTACTTTTGTTGTTCCTAAAACCGCTGTGGTTACCTCAACCGAAAAGGTTTTTGTAATTAAAGTGGTAAACCATAAAGCACAATGGGTTGATGCTAAAAAGGGTTTTTCATCAGGCGACATGATCCAGGTTTACGGCGATTTGAAAGCCGATGACAAACTGGTAAAAGTTGCTACCGATGAGATAAGGGACGGATCAACAGTGAAAGATAATAATTAGTTGATAGGGTTGGATTGAGTTAATTCGTTTGACTGATTTATTGACGTTACATCCCGCTTTGCGCCAGCAGAGGGGGATGTAACGTTTTAAGGGGTATTGATAAAATAACCACCACATCATTGCGAGGAACGAAGCAATCCCCGACTTACAGAACCGCCCTGTACAGCTTAGAGATTGCTTCGTTCCTCGCAATGACGCGTGTCTTATTTACTGCAACTTTTTCAAAATACCGGTCCCAATAGCATCGGTACTTTCTGCCGCGTTTGACAGCACAATCACTGCCAGGTTCTTTTGGGTATTAAAAGCTAAAAAGCTACTGCTGCCATAAGTGCCACCATTGTGGAAATAATACTCCACACCATCAACCAGGATAATGTGCCAGGCCAGGCCCATTTTTGCATCTTTGGTAAAGGTTATCTGGTGAGTGAGCTCAAAGGCCTTTCCGAGCTTATTATTGACAGGGACCATGTTGGCCTTGGCATATATCAATAAATCATTTACAGACGAATGCAGGGCCCCGCAGGGGGCTAATACGTCAAAATCCCAGGCAGGTGTAACGTTGCCGGTCTCGTTGTAAACACTTGCAAAGTTAGCCTGCCTTGCCACGCTTAAGTGCTGTGCGGTACTTTGCATCATTAACGGCTTACATATCACATCAGCCACCATCTGATCGAACGTTTTGCCGCTTATCTGTGATAGTATAGTACCCAGCAAACCCATCCCTAAATTAGAGTAATCATATCTTTCACCAGGCTTGTTGTTAAGCTTGCATGTTTTTAAATAGGCAAAAAGCAGCTGCTTGTTGTAAGTTTTATATGGGTTAGGCTCATCACTGGGTTTAATATCAAGGTTGTTTGGCATCCTGTCTAAACCTGATGTATGGTTGCTTAAGGTTAACAAGGTGACCGCACTTAATGCCTTATTTGCTGTGACAGAATCGGGCAGGTATTTGGTGATGGGATCGGTTAGCTTCACCTTACCCTCGTTTACATAATACGCCAAAAGAGCAGCGGTGAATGTTTTGGTGATGGAACCGATCTCGAAAATGGTATTTGGAGTAGGTAACTTACTATTCCCTCTTATCGTTTCCCCATAGTTATAGGTAGTGATCTTATCATCTTTTAAAACACCAATGCTTAAACCAACGGTATTGGCCTTTTGAATATAGGGCCGCACAACCGCTTCAATCTCTTTATCCATTGGGGTTAAAAGTTTGTTTGACGTAGCAGCTTGCGAAATCTTATCCGCAGTTACCTGTTTAAACGGCTGAAAAAGAAACATATCCAGTTTGTTATTTTGATCAAGGCCCATTTGCAATTGCAGGGTTACTGCCTCAAATATCAGCTTATAGGTAGCTACATTATTATTAACAAAACTGATGAGCGATGAGCCCTTAATATCATTTAACGGGAAAAGCTGTTGATCAGCAACCGACCGGAATGCCCCGGGGCTGAATGCTTTCCTGAAACGGTCGCCTCCCAGCGCATAAAGCGAATCGGCTTGTTTAGCATTAAAAAACTTTTGAACAAGTGCGAATACTGAATCTGTTTTAAGCTGCTGGCGGCTTTGGGCAAAGGTGGTGGATGAGCAAAATACAATAATGAGTATAATGTATAAGTAATGGGAATGGTTAAACTTCATCGGCCGAATAAATTTGATTTCAAGTTAAGCATTTCATTATTTATAAAATAATGTTTGTCATGCTGAACATGGTGAAGCATCTATTCTGCGGCATTCAACGCGTACAAATAGATCCTTCGTTCCTCAGGATGACAAGGGGTAGTGCTTCTTTGTCATTCTTGTTTATACAACGGCTATAACATCATTTGTCATATACGACTAACGAAATTGAAATGTATTTACCCTTACGGCGTTTGCCCGGCAAGCAGGTATAGCACTGCCATCCTTACAGCCACGCCATTTTCAACCTGGTCAAGAATGATGGATTGTTTACTGTCGGCCACATCGCTGGTGATCTCCACACCGCGGTTAATTGGGCCGGGGTGCATTACAGTGATCTCTTTATCCAACGAATCTAAAATGGTTTTGTTAAGACCGAAAAGCATGGTGTATTCCCTAAGGGAAGGGAAATATTTAATGTCCTGGCGCTCCAACTGTATGCGCAGCATGTTGGCCACATCGCACCAGTTAAGAGCTTTGATCAGGTTATGTTCTACTTTTACACCCAGCGAGCCAATGTATTTAGGGATAAGGGTAGTTGGTCCGCAAACCATTACTTCGGCGCCTAATTGTTTCAAACAAAGTATGTTTGACAGCGCAACGCGCGAGTGCAGTATATCGCCTACGATCACCACCTTTTTGCCCGCTACATCGCCATATTTTTCACGAATGGAAAAGGCATCGAGCAGGGCTTGGGTGGGGTGTTCATGAGCACCATCGCCGGCGTTAACGATCTGGGCTTTTACATGCTTAGAAAGGAAGATGCCAGCCCCGGCGTAGGGGTGACGCATCACCACCATATCTACCTTCATGGCCAAAATGTTGTTTACCGTATCTATCAACGTTTCGCCTTTGCTTACTGATGATGAGGAAGCTGCAAAGTTTACCACATCGGCCGAGAGTCGTTTTTCGGCCAGCTCAAATGACAGGCGGGTACGGGTGGAGTTTTCGAAAAATATGTTGGCAATAGTTACATCGCGTAGCGAAGGCACTTTCTTTATCGGCCGGTTTAAAACGGATTTAAAAGTATCGGCAGTTTCAAATATCAGTTCAATGTCTGCCCGGTTTAAATCTTTTATGCCTAATAAGTGCCTTGTGCTTAGTCCTGCCATATCTTTTTTATTTCGGATTTCGGATATTCGATTTCGGAATTATTTATTTCGTTATTTCTGATTTATTAATTCGTTGTTTCTCTTTTGCAGTTTTGCCTATTGCGGTAAATATAGCTGTAAGTTCATTTGCTTCTTTTTTCAGCGATGATAAACTGTTTGAGTTTGTGAGAGCTGATTGCTCAATTAACTCTAACCAATAGATTGATTCATCAGCTTCTTCTTCAACTATAATTATTTTATTTATAAAATCAGCAGTTGATTTTCCCCTGCAAGCCGATCTGTAATTTGCTCCAATTGATGTTGAACTTCTTAATAATTGTTTGGATAAAACATCGAGTGAATGTTTACGTGGAAGTTCTTCAATGAACTTTATTACGTCAACCGCAAATTTTTGTGTTCTGCGTTTTAACTCTATTTTATCCATGGTTATAAATCATCGGTTATTCTAAAATCCGAAATCGAAAATCCGAATTCCGAAATTACTCTGATACCAGCACTATTTTATCTTCGCCATCTGTATCTTTCCAGCTTACTACTACTTTTTGCGATGCTATGGAATCCACCTCGATACCTACATAATCGGCTGATACTGGTATGTGACGTGAGTACCGGCGATCTACCAGGGCCAGCAACTCTATCTTTTCCGGGCGACCAAAGGCTTGCATGGCATCCATGGCAGCGCGTATGGTGCGGCCTGTCCAAAGTACATCATCCATCATGATCACTTTTTTACCCTCAATAATAAAATCAATTTTAGTTTGGTTAGGCACCAGTGGTGACCCCTGTCTGCGGAAATCGTCGCGGTAAAAGGTGATATCAAGGTCGCCATGCAAAATGGTTTTGCCGGGTAATATCTTCCGTAATTCTTCGGCAACGCGTCTGGCCAGGTAAATGCCACGGGGCTGGATACCAATTAATACCGATCCTGAAAAATCGTTGTGGTTTTCAATCAACTGGCGACATAAACGTTGTATGGTGATCTGAAACTTCTGTCCGTCGAGCAGTGTAAGATTTTGCATCGTATGGGTGGATTTGGGCAAAAATAGTAAATAGTTTTGAAAAGCCCCCTCTAAATCTCCCCCGATAGGGGAGACTTTTAAAAAATATGGGTTTAAATCTTATATACTTGAAGTGATATTTATTGGTTTGATAAATTTTTCAGTGTCTGCATCGCTTTATCTGCATCTTTCTTCGCCACAAAAATATGATCATGGTAATAGGCCGCAACCACATTGCAGCTAATGTTTTCCTGAGCCAATGCGGTAGCAAAGGCAGCGGTAAGCCCGGTTGCTGCTAATGATGAGTGTATGGTGAGTGTTATCCAGGCAGCAATGTAGCTGTAACTCAGATTAAGCTGGTCTGCAATCCTTTTTTTAAGGATAACGGTAATACCTTCCACTTCTTTAAAAAGACCTAAAATATTGGCTGTGTCAATTGAGCTAATATCAGATATAGTACAATAAACATAATCGCCTTCATTGAGTATGGGGGTCATGTTTTTTAGTAAGGTATTGAGGCTTGTTTCTCCAGTCATTGTACAAATATACAAGTTGAATCCTCTCCTTTGGAGAGGGCAGGGTGAGGCATAAAAAAAGCCCTTCCGATTAATCGGAAGGGCTTGTGAGAATATTGACGTCAGTTTAAAGCTTATGCTTCTTCTTCTTCAGATTCTGATTTTTTAGCTGCAGGAGCTGCTGTTGCCTTGCGGGCTTTGTTTTCAGCACCTTCCATTTGCTCTTTTAACTGAGCTAATACGCTAAGATCACCCAAAGTTGATTTTTCAACTGATTCTTTCACTTTTTTAACCGCGTTGCTTGCAGATTTTGCTTCTTTTTTACGGTTTTCAAATTCTTGTACACGAGCGTCAGCACGAGCTTCTTCCCATATACGTGAGTGTGAAATAACTATACGTTTGTTTTCTTTGTTAAATTCAATGATCTTGAATTCGGCAGACTCTTCGGCTTTTAAAGCTTTACCGTCTTCTTTAACCAGGTGTTTGGTTGGCGCAAAGCCTTCAACACCGTAAGGTAAAGCTACGATAGCACCTTTGTCGGTTACTTTAATAACGGTACCTTCATGTACTGAATCAATAGTGAAGATGGTTTCAAAAGTATCCCAAGGGTTTTCTTCAAGCTGTTTGTGGCCTAAGCTTAATTTACGGTTCTCGATATCAAGTTCTAAAACAACCACGTCTAATTTTTCACCAACTTTAGTGAATTCATTAGGGTGATTTACTTTTTTAGACCATGAAAGGTCAGAGATGTGGATTAAGCCGTCAATACCGTCTTCCAGTTCAACAAACACACCAAAGTTGGTCATGTTTTTAACTGTAGCGATGTGCTGAGTGCCGATAGCGTATTTCTCGCCGGCATTTTGCCATGGATCAGGAGTTAATTGTTTAACACCTAATGACATTTTGCGCTCGTCGCGGTCAAGTGTTAACACTTGTGCTTCGATCTCGTCACCAACTTTCAGGAATTCCTGAGGGTTACGCAGGTTTTGTGACCATGACATTTCTGATACGTGGATCAAACCTTCAACACCAGGGATGATTTCAAGGAATGCACCATAATCAGCAACAGTAACAATACGTCCTTTAACTTTAGATCCTACAACGATACCTTCGTCAAGGCTTTGCCAAGGATGTGGAGTTAATTGTTTTAAGCCCAGAGCAATACGTTTTTTCTCGTCATCAAAGTCAAGAACAACAACGTTGATCTTTTGATCCAATGCCAAAATTTCGCGTGGATGCTCAATACGGCCCCATGAAATATCAGTAATGTGTAATAAACCGTCAACACCACCAAGGTCAATAAATACACCAAAGTCGGTAATGTTTTTAACAGTTCCTTCCAATACCTGTCCTTTTTCCAGACGGGCAACAATTTCTGTTTTTTGGTTTTCTAAATCGTCTTCGATCAGCACTTTGTGCGATACCACTACGTTTTTAAACTCGTGGTTGATCTTAACAACTTTGAATTCCATTGTTTTACCTACGTACACATCGTAATCCCTGATAGGTTTAATATCGATCTGTGAACCAGGTAAGAAGGCTTCAACGCCCATTATATCAACAATTAAACCACCTTTAGTTCTGCTCTTAACAAAACCAGTGATGATCTCATCATTATCAAGTGCTGAATTAATGCGCTCCCATGATTTTTGAGTTTTTGCACGTTTACGTGAAAGTACTAACTGACCGTTAGCATCTTCTTGTGATTCAACAAATACATCAACTGTGTCACCGATCTTCAGATCAGGTGTATCACGGAATTCTGATACTGAAACTAAACCGTCAGATTTAAATCCTACGTTCAGTACCACATCTTTGTTGTTAACATTAACAACGGTACCAGTGATGATTTCGCCTTTGGTGATAGAGCTGAAAGTTCCATCATACATTTTCTCGAATTTCTCACGGTCGCTATCGCTATAGTTACCAAATTTTTTGTCATCAGCATCCCAGTCAAAATCTGTACTTGGTGTTAATGCAATTTTTGATTTGATCTCTTCGATAGATATTGAATCAGCTTCTGATTCAATCGTTTCTTTTTCGCCAGATGCGGTAACTGTACCCAGTTCAGCCTCTTTCGCTTTTAATTCTTTTTCTGCTTCTTGTTTTTTTGCCATTAAATAAATTTTCTCCTTTTCCCAATTTGTTAATTGGGACTGCAAAGGTAGGTATATTAATTTATTTGAAAAAGAATATTTTAATGTTAATTGCTGATATTTAAGCCTTTTTGAGGGAAATAGACCAGTTTTTCCTGATTTTAACCTTTCTTCAAAGGAAAATGAACGTTTCATTATGCGTTTTTAACATGCACTTTACAAAATCATCACACTAAATATCAATCAGTTTATTGTCTATCTCCTCAAAAATCGACATGAAATCTGGAAACAGAAGGGTACGGTAATTACCCAGCACCTCGTTCATTTGTGCTTCATGTTGCGGGGTAAAGGGGTTTTGCCATATCCGCATACAAATGCGTTTCAGGGCGTAAGCTATCTGGTGGGTTTCGGCATAAGTGTGCAGGTATTGGCTGCGCTTAAAATCTTCATAAAACTTAAAGAACACGGTACTGTCCTTTAAGCCCGAAAAAGATAAAAATTCATTGATCACTGCTGTTTTGCAGCCCGATAAATGCGCGTAAAAATCATCAACCTGTATTTTACCGGTGGTGAGCAGCAGGTTATCAATAATGAGCTCAAGCGCTATATGCCCCAAAAAGAATGGCTTTACAGGCGAACCCTCAATAGCTGGCAGTAGTTTTTTTTTTAACTCGTGCGAATGGACTGTAAAAAAATCAGATGAATGGAAATAGCGGTCAACCGCCAGGTGTTTGTTCCAGCCCGCAATAATGGAGTTGATGTTACTGTCCGTATGTTGTAGTTTTTCGGGGTGCAGGATAATATTTTTATCGGCATTCTTTAAAAGATCAGGCAGTACGGTACCTAATATATGGTAACAGTTGTTGCTGTGGCGATCAAAATAATAATGCGATAAAAAATTCATAGGCGGTGTTCTGCAAAATACCCTGTTTTGATCAAGTTACAAAAAATAAGTAATTATTTGAAATAGATTTTACCTGTGGTTAATGCATTATCACCATTATTCAACTATCTGCCCAGCCAATTATTCTTTTATATTTGCAGCTTTTGAAACAACACTTAATATGAACTTTGTTGAAGAATTACGCTGGCGGGGTATGCTGCATGATATAATGCCCGAAACCGAAGACCTGTTAAATAAAGGTATGGTTGCAGGCTATATAGGTTTTGATCCTACTGCCGATTCATTACACGTAGGCAGCCTTGCCCAGATCATGACGCTGATACATTTTCAGCGCGCGGGCCATAAACCATTTGCACTGGTTGGCGGTGCCACCGGCATGGTTGGCGATCCGTCGGGTAAATCACAGGAACGTAATTTATTGTCTGAAGACGCTTTGCAGCACAACTTACAAGGCATCCAGAGCCAACTGGAAAAGTTTTTAAACTTTGATTGCGGCGCCAACAGTGCCGAAATGGTTAATAATTATGATTGGTTTAAGGATTTTTCATTCCTGAATTTTATACGTGATGTAGGTAAGCACATTACTGTTAACTATATGATGGCCAAAGATTCGGTAAAAAACCGTATCGGTGGCGATACCGGAATGTCATTCACTGAATTTAGCTATCAGTTGGTACAAGGCTATGACTTTTACTACTTATGGAAAAACAAGCAGTGCATGTTGCAAATGGGTGGAAGCGACCAGTGGGGTAACATTGTTACCGGTACCGAGCTTATCCGCCGTAAAGATGGTGGTACGGCCTATGCCCTAACTACCCAGCTTATCAAAAAGGCCGACGGTTCTAAATTCGGCAAAAGCGAGGGTGGTAACATCTGGCTTGATCCCGAACGTACATCGCCATACCAGTTTTACCAATTTTGGTTAAATACTACGGATGTTGATGCTAAGGCCTACATCCGCATATTCACTTTGTTTGATAAAGAAGTTATTGAAGCATTAGAATTTGAGCATGATGCAGCGCCGCATACACGTGTATTGCAAAAGGCACTGGCAAAGGATATTACGATACGTGTACATGGTGAGGCGGAATACGAAAAGGCTATTAAATCGTCTGAGTTTTTGTTTGGTAACATTGGTATTGAGTTTTTAAGTGAACTGAACGATGCCGAAGTGGTGGCTTTATTTGCCGGTGTACCCAATTTTACTGTAGCTTTAGCCGAACTGCAGGAGGGTATTAATGTTGCCGATTTGCTGGCTGCAAAAACCGCTGTATTTCCTTCAAAAGGCGAAGCCAAAAAAATGATACAGGGTGGCGGCGCAGCTATTAACAAAGTAAAAATTGCTACCGCCGATGATGTGTATTCGGCTGATTCGTTGATCAACAACAAATTCCTGGTGGTACAAAAAGGTAAGAAGAACTATTTTTTAATAGTTGCAGAGTAGTCATTATTTGTTTGATGATACTTAAAGCGATGTAGCCGAAAGCTGCATCGTTTTTTTTATTGTGTAAATATTTGTAAATACGACAAATGGTAATTATATTTGTATATATGTCGTATAAATCAAAACAAGATATTAAAAATGAACTTAATGAGCCAATGATGGCTTATGCAGTGCAGGGTTCTGTGCCTTCGTTCTATAATTTACTGGGTGGCGCAAAATCTGTTAAGCTTTCTACTGATTTTGACATCATAAACCTGGCCCGTAAAGGTTTTCCTAAAAGTGTTTTACTTTCCCTGGCTAAAAAAATATCTTTAAATATACAGGAGCTGGCCAATATATTGCACATTTCTGAGCGCACTTTGCAGCGTTATGATGATGATGCCATTATTAAAACTGAATATGCCGAAAAGGCTGTTGAGCTTGCACGCCTTTACACCCGTGGAGATGAAGTTTTTGGCTCTATGGATAAGTTTAAAATCTGGATAAAAACACCCAGCCATGTTTTTAAAGGTGAGGCCCCGGTTACTATCCTTGATACTTCTGCCGGTTTTGATATGGTTTTCAAGGAATTGGGCCGCATTGAACATGGTATTTTTGCCTGATGATACTATACCGTATTGTTAATTGCCATTATGCTAATGACCTAAGTGGCACAGGCGCCCGCCTATATGGCGGCCGCTGGAATAGTGAAGGCAAGCCTATGCTTTACCTGGCATCATCAAGAGCGCTGGCTGTACTGGAAGTGTTGGTGCATTTATCCCCCTTAATTATCCCTGAAAATTTTTGCCTTACCGAAATTGAAGTTCTTGATCATAGTATAACCCTATTGGATACCGCCTTACTGCCTCATAATTGGCAGGATGTATCCGGCCCTGTTGCATTAAGGGAAATGGGCGATGCTTTTTTAAAAAAACAAGAGCATTTGTTAATGAAAGTACCATCGGCAGTTGTACCGGCAGAGTATAATTATGTACTTAATCCGTTGCATCCCGAGGCTAAAAACATAAGAATCATTAATAAAGAATCTTTTAATTTTGATGAAAGACTTATTTAAAGTCATTGGGCATTAAGTCATTGAATAGCTCAATAGTCAATGACCCAATGACAAAAAAGGCGATGGATCTCAAATCCATCGCCTTTTTTTATAATGACCAAATGACTCTTATAAGTCGCTCAGGAGGTCAAGTTTTTTGTGGTTGTATTCTTCCTGCGATATCAGGCCGTTATCAAACAGTATTTTAAGTTTTTTTAATTTTTCTGTAAGCTCATCAGGCTTAGGCGCTTCGTGCACTATGGGAGCAGGAGTTGGGGTTGGTGGAGGTACTGGTTGCTGAACGGCTACCGGGGCAGGCGTGGCATAAGTTTGCTGTGCTGTTGCCGCATGGGCGGCAGCCGGGTTATCAAACTGTATAGAGCCCGATTCTGCACGTTTTTGCTCCAGGTCGCGCTGACGGCGGGCTTCACGCTCTACTTCCTTGCGTTCCTGCGCGTATTGGTATAGCTTGCGGCCCTGAATTTTAGGCAGGTAATCCACAG
The DNA here is from genome assembly GCF_050433765.1 of Mucilaginibacter lappiensis. Lineage (GTDB taxonomy): Bacteria > Bacteroidota > Bacteroidia > Sphingobacteriales > Sphingobacteriaceae > Mucilaginibacter > Mucilaginibacter lappiensis_A. Next base: position 486,662 of record NZ_JBNPWP010000002.1, read on the forward strand.
CCATTTCGGCTCCGTTGGTAGTTTTTACGCTAAATACGGCACCTATAATTTCTTCCTTGGTATGTACGTCAACAATATCTTTCCAAACAAAATCAACAAACTTGATGGATAAGCCCAGATTGGCTGGTGTAAAAAACAATATGCGTTTGTTTGTTATGGCTATACAGTCAGGAAATAAGTTTACCAATGGCTTTTTCTGAACCGCTATATAAATGATCTCTTCACCAGAAGAAAGCAGGTCGACTAAACGGGAATAAACTTTTTCTACTGTTTTAGGATCTTGTTCCTCGTTCAAAAATTTCTCAATCATGTTTTCAGCATTTATGATGCGTACAAAAATAATAATAATACTTCAGTTGCCTATAAGTTTTAAGCAATCAGCAAATTACACCCTCTAATGTCCGACTGGTCAAACCTGCCTAAAACCTCAAATGAGCCATTAGCAAAGGTTTTGCCCAGATCCTGTGTTGCAATGAACGAACAGGAGTTGATGTTGGCCAGATCGATTACATTGATACCGCCTGTTTTGCCATCTGGTAACGTGCTGATGGGGTCGTTAGTATCGCGGATGATGATTTTCATCCAGGGCGGGCATATGAAAATTCCCACACCTGTTGAATAAGCCTGTGATAGCAGCTCAGTCATCCCATATTCGGAGTGAACGGTATTAACACTGAAGCCGTTACATAAAGCAGCATGCAGTTCTTCGCGGATCATTTCTTTGCGCCGGCCCTTCATACCGCCGGTTTCCATCACAATCAGTTCGGGAAAATTTACCTTGTAGTTTTCTATAAAATCAAGCAAACCGAAGGTAACGCCAATTAAAAGTGTGGGCTTTTGCGCATCCTGCTGTTTTTTAAGCTGATGATACAGTTCATCGTGATTATATAAAAAGAACCCGCTATCCGGGTTTTCAGATTGTTTGATCAGGTCATCAACCATATATATCAATGACGAGCCTTCGCGCTCCAGGTAGGAGGGCAGCAGGGCCAGTACGGTATAGTCCTTAATATCGCCATAAAATAAGTTAAAAGCGTTACGGAAACTATCCTCATACCAGGTTTTATCAGTAACATAATGGCTGCTGGTAGTTATGCCTGTAGTGCCTGAGCTGGTAAATGTTACCTGGGCCGGTTGATTAGTGCTGAGTACCCGGTGCGATTTAAAAAACTCTATCGGTAAAAAAGGTATCTTTTCAATTGATCTGACCGTGGATATATCAATATTTAAGCCTGAAATAAACTGCTTGTAAACAGTACAGTTTTTTGCCTGGTGCTGAAAAATTTGCAGGGCTATTGAATTAAAATCATCTGCGCCGTTGATGGAAAATACCTGTTGCTTACCCGGTGTGTTCATTATTTTGCAAAGATAGATATTAGGATGTGCAGATTTCAAATTGTATGAACCGGGATTAAGCAGATTAAACGGATTTACTGATTTTGCAAGTCAAATCCGAAAAATCTGATGAATCTGCTTAATCACGGTTCAGACCAGTTCAAATAAAAAAATAATATGATATCTGAATTATATGATATATAAAAACAAGTATACATTTTTGGAGTTGATTATATTAACGACATACTATAAATTGTAATTTAAAGATTGACCCCATGAAAACATTAAAATTTTTGAAGTTCCCGCTGATATTAAGCCTTTTCTTTGTGCTGATATCGGCCAAATCTCCGGATAAGGAGACGGAGCGCGTACATAATGCGGCAAACGTATTAAAGGAGTTCAGTAAAATGAAAGAAACTATCCCGCATCAGCTGATGGAGCAGAGCGAAGGGATTGTTATTATCCCTAAACTGATCAATGCCGGTTTTGGTATTGGTGGTAAACGAGGCAGGGGTGTTGCCATGGTAAAATTAGCCAATGGCAGATGGAGCGATCCTGTTTTTGTAACCCTAACAGGAGGTAGCTTTGGCTTGCAGATAGGTGTACAATCTGTTGATCTGATACTGGTATTCCACCATAAAGGTGTGTTAACCAAAGTAAAAAATGGTGATTTTACCATTGGTGGTGATATATCTGCCGCCGCAGGCCCGGTTGGTCGCAGCTCAACAGCAAGCACCGATTATAAACTACAGGCCGAGGTTTACTCTTACTCACGCAGCCGCGGATTATTTGCCGGTATCACTATCAACGGCTCCAACTTAGCTATTGATAAAACCGCGAATGCTAATTTTTATGGAGATAAAGCTTCATCGCAGGATATTTTTGCATCAGACAAAAATAACACCGACGGTGTTAAGGTGTTAAAGGATGCTATAGACGCATTTTAAGATCGTAGCATTATTTGCAATATGAAATGCCCGGCATATTGGCCGGGCATTTTTTGTTTGTTTACTTTTCGAATGCCCTTTTTAGCAATAAGCCCGAAAGTGCTGCAAAGCCACTTACCAAACCGCCAATTATCCCGGTGATCACCAGCAGGTAACCCCAGCCGGGTAAATGAAATAGGTGAGCTACTTTTATTGCCAGTATATGATCATTAGGGATACTTTTAAACAGGGCTAATACTATCCACACGATAAATACAGCCAGGAAGCCCGACCAGAACGCCTGCCCCGGGGTTTTACCCGTGAAAAAAGCCGCTGAAAAAGCAGCAATAGCCACTACCCACCAGGGTAAAAAGAAACCGCTGGCAAATGATAATATGAGTATAATGAGGAATAACATAATCTTATAATTTATTTTTTTAGTATCAAGTAGTTAGTATCAAGTACCAAGACACTTATAGTTTTTTCAAAATTTTCAAAAGTCATGATACTTGATACTAACTACTTGATACTTTAATGCTTTACTATTTACTGCCAATGTTTAAAGTGCTTTTTATACGGTTAGGCATTTCGTCGGCCGATTGCAGGAACAACAGCTCCTTCAACTTACCCTGCTGCCAGGTTTTCAGCATATCGTCGTAAAAAAAGCTGCCCGGGTTGCCTGATTCGCCGCCAGGTAAAATACCATAGCCTTTTACGGTTGGCCCCATTTGTACTACCATACGCCATGACGGGCCGTGACCATTATTAAGCGCGTTAATTGTTGAGCCTGTACCGCCAGTAGGGAAATTACCTGAACTAAAAGCCTCCTGCCGGGTAAGGTGCATAATCTCCAATTTTTTAACTGATCCCCACTGCCAGCTTTTGCCCGGCTTGCCATAGTGGTGGCTTAACTCATTAACCGAAGCTTTAAATGCTTTATTAATTATATCCGCACAAGTTTCTTTTGCCTGAGTGCGGGTATCATCAAACCATTTGGAGTTAGGGTCTTGCATGATAAGCTGTTCGGTTCTATCCATCGACGGATAGTTTTCCTGCAGATCTTTCTTTGCAAAATCATCACCCCAAATCATATCATAAACTTTAAGCCACCAGGTATTAAATACTGTAGCACCGGTTGAATTAATTGCATAATCCTTATTCCAGTTTTTTACCATATTTAAAGCCGCTAACTGGGTTTGATCCATTTTTGAGGCATCTATATATTTTAACATAGAGGGTAAAATATCCTGAGCACGTATGCTGTAAGTATCGGTTTGCAATATGCGCATACTATCAACGGTAGCTTTTTGCATGGCGGCAAGCCTGTCGTTAATGCGTTTGCCTCGCTCGTAAGGTGCAAATGACCAGTTGATGTAATACGGATAAGTAGGATCAGTTGATGATTGATTAGCCGAGCTCACAAAGCCCCGTGGCGGGTTTTTAACCGTAGGGTTTTGATCAAACGGAACCCAGCCATGCCAGTCGTTTGCGGGATCGGTACCATCAAGGATAAATTTACCCTGGTCTTTAAACTTGATTGGATATTTACCATTTGGAGTAATCGCAATATCATTATCCTTACTGGCAAACACAAAGTTTGATGCCGGGGCGTTAAAATAGATCAGGGCTTTGCGGTAATCAGCATAGTTTTTGCCCCTGTTTAAAATATACATGGTCATCAACTCGTCCGATGCATCATGGGCTATCCATCTTAAGGCGTCTCCAACCGGTACAAAGTCAGGACCATCGCCTTTTTTGGCTTTATCTTCATAAACCACCGGACCATGGTGCGTGTAAATAACAGTATCATACAAAGGCTTTTGTCCGCGAATATTGATCACTTCAACCCGTCGGCTGGTTTCGTTCCATTGGTTATTGTACCAGTATTCGGTTTTTTTATTGTCCTTAAACTTAACCTGGTACCAATCCAGTATATCGGCATCTACATTGGTAATGCCCCAGCTTATATTATTGTTAAAGCCTAATATTACGCAGGGCGAACCCGGTAACGATACCCCATAAACATTTACAGAGGGCGCCGAAAGCTGCACCTGGTACCATATAGAAGGAAAGGTAAGGTTCAAATGCGGATCATTAGCCAAAATAGGATAACCATTGGCTGTTTTACTCCCCGATACCGCCCAGTTATTACTGCCGATGCCCTCGGCTTTTACCACGCGTTTAGCGCTGTCATTCATCTGTGCCAAAAAGCTTACAGATGGTTTAGGGATGGGCAGCGGTTTAAAATCCCACTTAGTACCAACGGGTATAATAGGATCTTCACGAAAAGGGTAATCAGGGAACAGATCATTGGTGGTTTTTGCGCCAAACTGTTTTAAAATGTTGCTCATGGCAAACTCGTTTGAACTGCCGGCCAGCGTTTCGCTCATCAGTTTGAGCAAAAACGCACAGTTAATAGGTTGCCAGTCTTCGGGAGCATAATCCAGCATTTTAAACTCAATTGGGTATTGCCGTGAATGCAAGCGGTGAATGTAGGCGTTAATACCATCGGTATAAGCCAAAATCATTTTACGTACGGCCGGCTCCTGCATCATGGCCTTTAAAGTTTTTTCGGCACCAAAAACCATGCCCATACGGCGGTGATAACGATCTACCTCCAGTAATTGAGGGCCAAGTACCTCGGCCAGCCTGCCTGCGGCCTGGCGGGTTTGTATATCCATTTGCCAAAGGCGGTCAGTAGCGGTTATATAACCCTGGGCATAATACAGGTCATGCTCGTTTTCGGCAAAAATATGCGGGATACGGTTCTCGTCATATTTAATAGTAACCTTGCCGGTAAGGCCCGGGAGCATTAAATGGGTATTTGTTAGGATGTTTTTGCTTTCTGCATTTTGCCAAAAACCATCGGCCGGACTTAAAAACCGGCCTATTGGAGGCACCGGACCAATTTTTGTTTGCAGCGCCCAGATCAGGGCGAGCGTAAGGGCTATGGATAAGAAGGCTTTTATAAACTTCATAGGTAGTGTTATTGCTATAAAGTTAGTATTTTAAAAGGTATACTCAAGTTTTGGTTTGCGCTTCCTGTAATGTTTTTTAACAGGCTTATTTTCCTGGCCCGCAGGTTTCTTTTCCCGGCGAAATTCCCAGGGCGGGGTAGGGTTAGCGTCCTGCCAAAGACCTAATTTATTTTCACGGGCCTGTTGTTCCAGATTGGCTAATTCCACACTTTTTGAGTAAGCCTTATATTGCCAGGCATAACCGCTTTTTACCAGCTGATAATTTACGTTGGTACCATCGGTTAAAATAACAAGGGCCACGGTGCGGCCATAGCGGTCTTTTGTATTGCCATCCAGCTTAACGTCCTTACCAAAGCACAGATCAGAAGTGAATTTTTTAGCGGCCTGCCCAAAAGCCTGTGTTTTTTCGGGACAATCAACCTCGGCCAGGCGAACGGTAATCTGCTGGTTATCATTGGTGAGCAGGCCCAAAGTATCGCCATCTTTTATTTTTACTACTTTATAAAGGTTATCAGGTCTAGGGCTACATCCCCATAAGGTAAAAAGGATAATGAGGAGTAAGGCAGAATACTTTTTGTACATTGATTTTAGATGTGCAGATTTTTCACCATTATTTGTTTTCAACGGTGTTCAAGAGTGCTACGCCGTTTCAGATGCGCAAATGTGCAGATGATTTTTTGATTTTTTTGCCTGAATGGACATTTTGTCTGAACTGGGATTAAGCAGATTTATCAGATTTTTTGGATTTGATTTGCAAAAATCAGAGAAATCCTTTAATCTGTTTAATCCCGGTTCAGACATCATCTGCATATCAGAAATTTGCACATCTGCACATTTCATTTAGTCCGCATGTAAGCTTACTGTATTGCCATCAGGATCTTTAACAGCAAGGAACTTACCCCAGGGCGTATTATCTACTTTGCCCAATGTTATTCCTTTTTCAGTCAGATCTTTAATATCGGCATCAAGGTCATCGGTTTTTATGACAAGGCCACTGATGCTGCCGGCGGTCATTTCGGGAAACCAGTTTACAAGGGTTATGGAAACTGCCGAGCCGGGAAAAGCCAGCTGTATCCACTGTTGGTTTGGGCCGAAAGGAGCTTCGGCTACAATCTCGAAACCCAGTTTTTGATAAAATTCTTTTGCTTTAGTTTGATCGGTAACGGGGATAGAGATAATTTCAATTGATTTCATGTTATTTGGTTTTATGTTGTTGGTTTAAAAGATTCTCCAGGTTTTGCAGTTTGTTTTTCCAGAACTGATCAAAAAATTCCAGCCACTTTTTAACTTCATCAAAGCCGGCAGGATTCAGTTCGCAGTAACGCTCGCGGCCGCTGTCTTTTATCAGGATAAGGCCAGCTTCATAAAGTACTTTCACATGTTTTGAAACCGCGGGGCGGCTAATGTCAAAATTACCTGCAATGGTATTTATTGACTGCTTATCCTGTGAGAGCAGCATTAGTATAGCCCGCCGGCCCGGGTCGGCAAGGGCCTGAAAGGGATCTGTGTTTGTTCTCATTGCATTTCGTTTAATACCTTGCCCATCCTTTGGGGGATGCCTTTTTTCCATCCACTTTCCATAAACATACTGGCTATCATATTTTTGAAACCTTTAAAACCGCTATGTTCCAATACTATTCGGGTACCTTCACCTTCAGCACTTAACGTCCATGTGAGCAGGGTGTCAAGGCCAATAACGCCGGGACGAGGGCCGCCTTTCCAGGTATATACCAGTTTTTTGTTGGGCACAATCTCCAACACTTCGCAATAAACAATACCATCCCAGCCCATTTTGGGCATCGGTTTGCTATGAAACTGGAATTTATGGCCAACAACAGGCTTAAAATCATTTTTCATAAGCCACTGGTTCACCAGTTCGGGGTTGGTAAGGCACTCCCACACCTTTTCGGGTGGATGGGGGAAATACCATTTAATAACAAGGTCTCTTTTCACAACGTGTAACTTTTAGGTTACGCAAATATATATGTAACTTTTGAGTTACGCAAATGGTATTTTATTTATTTTTTAGGAAAGGAGAGTTTATTAACTATATATTTAGTTTTAAAAATACTTTATGAAAACATTAATAATAAAAACATTCCTCGTTGCCATACTCCTTTTGGGGTATTTTACTATTGTGTCCTATGCCCAATCAGGCAAACAAAATGCTGCCTTAATTAAACAGATTGATTCGATGTTTAAGGATGATCAATTTTGGCGGAAGGAATTTATTAAAGTACAGTGAAAAGAGAAATCCGCTTATAGTGACAAAACTATTCAAAGTAAGTGGGCAGAAACGGATAGTATAAATGAAGTCAAGGCTAAAGCGATCATTAAAAAATATGGGTATCCGGGTTATAACCTGGTAGGCGAGTCGAGTAATGATTTTTGGGCCATCGTACAACATTGTGATGATGATGTTCCTTTTCAGGAACAAGTGCTGGTTTTATTAAAAAAGGAAGTGGATAAGAATAATGCCAGCAAGGGAAATTATGCTTTACTTACCGACCGGGTACTTGTGAGCAAACATCAAAAACAAATTTATGGCACGCAGGTTCGTACTGATCTGAAAACTCATAAGGCAACACCTTTTCCATTAAAATATCCAAAGGAGGTGAACAAACTGCGTAAACAAATGGGTATGGAACCCCTGGAAAAATACTTGAAAAGTTTTGAATGACTTGTAGATTGTACAAATGAGGTTTTATTGCCTTAACTTTGTTAAGCTAACATTAACAATAAATTAATATCCTCATGAGTAAATTTACTATACCGGATAAAGTACTGTATGTATGCACCGGCAGCAAATGCGGAAAAAGAGGTGGTAAGGATATGTACAAGCTTGCTAAATCATATGCCAAACATCATCACGGATCAGAGGAAATTGAAATTATAGAGACAGAATGTACGGACCGGTGCAAGTTTGCTCCTGTATGCAGTATACAACCGGGCAATACCTGGCTAAAGGAATATCATGCTAAGGATGTGCTGAAGCTGCTGGATCTGATTTAAAGCGCTTCCTCAAGACGGTCCTCAAAAAATCAGTTTAATCTTACTTCATAAAAAATAAAAAAGATCCTTCACGCTTCGCGAAGGATCTTTTTTATTTTGTTTATCAAAAGTCTCACCCTTTAGGGGGAGATTTAGAGGGGGCTTCTTATGCCTCGCCATTATATTTTATATCGCCAACGTGTTTATCTATCTGCCATCTGCCGGTACCTTCTTCACCAATAACATCAAACAGTTCAAGTGCACGACGCGCTTTGTATTCTTCTTCGCGTTGCTCTTTCAGGAACCAGTTTAAAAATTCCATGGTCACAAAATCCTGCTCTTTCATGCAGCGGGCATAAATGTTTTTGATGGATTGCGTAACGCTGATCTCCTGATCCAATGCCTCTTCAAACACTTCGCGGAAAGAGTTATATTCATGTTTAATGCCTGTAATTTCAGGAGACACGGAATTACCGCCCATATCCAGTATATATTTATAAAATTTTAGCTGGTGGTGTCTTTCTTCTTCGGCCTGTTTAAAAAAATAGTCAGACGAAAAATCATAACCATTACGGTTACACCATGATGCCATTGACAAATATACAGATGATGAGTGTGCTTCTTTTTTAACTTGCTGGTTTAAAAGCGTTTCTATTTCGTTAGAAATCAGACTTTTTACACGGATCAGGTCTTTCATAGCAGTATGAATTGAATGAGTAAATGAACTTATAATCAATATTATACACAATAATAATGCAATAAGTTTACATTAATCCAATTTAAACACAATATGAATTTAATCTAAATAGCTATACGGGAATGCTGCAAAGGCGGTCGTGCAAAATATGGTTCAGTTCAAGCATTACAAAGGTGCCTTCCAGTAGCTCTTTAAGGGCAATAATTTGTAATAACGACAGTACATAGCAGTGATCGCAGGCGCAAATAAATATGATCTCTACATCAGGATCTTTAGTAGTGTTTAGCAGCGCGTGTTCAATATCAATATGATAAACAGATTTACGGAGTTTTAGCAGGCAACGGTAATCAAATTTGGCAACCTTGCCGGCAAAATCAACATACCAGCAACGTTCAGCGTCGCTTTGGTAAATGGTTCCTGTTGATGTACTAAAAACATCCGTCCATTGATTTATTTCGGTGGTGGTAATCATATAACTCCACAAAGGTTGTTATTATTTATAATTAATCCAAATAAAGCATGCGTTTTTTTGTTAACATACTCCACAGGGAGTATAACTCTGTATGATAAATTACATTATGCTGATTCACATTGCTTTAAAACTGCGTTAGTATGTTGCAAAGTTAAGCTGGGTTTTATTAGTTCACCAAAGAACGGGATGGTTGGTTGCCCGGCAGCAATCAAATTTGCCCAGTTTGGATTAGCTATAGCCGCTTTACCTATAGAGATGAGATTGGCCTGGTTGCTTGAAATTAATGATGCAGCTGTAAGTGTGTTGTGCAGCCCTCCATTTGCAATAACAGGTACACCGGTTAGTTTTTTGGCTATTCCGTTTGATGATTGCCCGTCGGCATATAAACATTCGCGCGCCCAGTTACCGCCTTCGGCAGCGATATGAAAATAACTGGCGCCAAGATCTTTTAACACAGTAAATATTTCGGTAGCCATTGCAGAACCTTTTGGCCAGCGGTAAGTAAGGTCATTCACTTTACTTTCTGAAAGGCGGATGCCTATTATAAATTCAGCGGGTAATGCGGCCCTGATCGCAGTGTAAACTTCCCTCAAAAAGCGCAATCGGTTAGGGGTATTGCCACCGTATTCATCAGTCCGTACATTGGTATGGGGAGTAATGAACTGATCAAACAAATAACCGTTGGCGGCATGAAGCTCTATACCATCAAACCCGGCTTCGTAAGCCAGCAATGCTGCTCGTACATAACCGTTTTTTACATTCTTCAGGTCATCAGCGGTCATTGCTTTGGGTAGCGGAAAGCCGCCGGCCGGTTCTCCAGGTTCTGTATGTTTTAAACCAACCGGCTTTACTGCCGATGGCGCTATATTCTCTTCACTGATTTGACCAAGCGCACCTCCATGCATCAGCTGACAAATAACTAACGTATTAAATTGATGAACGCTGTCAACCACGTTTCGCCAGCCGGATTGTTGTTGCTCATTGGTGATGCCAGGCTGGTTATAACTGGTTTGGCTATGCGCGTCATCAGTATAAGTACCTTCTGTTATAATAAGGCCAAATCCCCCGGCTGCAAAAGCGGTGTAGTAATCGGTCATTTCGGGCGTGGGTACGCCTTGCAGGGTAGCGCTTCGCCGGGTAAGTGGTGCTACAACCAGGCGGTTGCTGAGCCTGTGTCCATGTAATATGGTTTTGTCAAATAAGCTGCTTTCGTGTGTTTCCATGAATTCTTTTTTTTTGAATTCAAAATTGCGGAACAAGGCAGCCGTGCAGCGTATAACTATTTTAATAAAAGTGCTTAAACTTATTTAATATCGGGCTTAGCATTTCCTTTTCTGATCTGGCTCAGGAACACCGGTGTAATACCTAAAAAGGAGGCTATATATTTTTGAGGCATACGCTGTTCAAGTGTCGGGTACTTTTTAATCAGGGCCTCATAGCGCTCGGCCCCGGTCATGGATATGGCGTTCAGTATGCGCTGATCCTGCGCCATGCAGGCGTTTTCATTCAGGATACGCCAGAACCGTTCAAATGCGGGAACTTCCGCATACAATACGTCTAAACCGGCCTTGTCAATTTGCAGCAGGGTGGAGGACTCCAGGGCTACAATATTACGAGTGGCCGGAACCTGTTTTATGAAACTTGTGGCATCACTTATCCACCAGTCTTCCATGGCAAAGTGCAGGGTATGATCGTTCCCTTTGTCGTCAACATAAAAAGAACGCAGGAAACCCTCGCAAACAAAACTTTCGTATTTGCAAACATCGCCCTGCTGAACCAGGTATTGACGCGGCAGTATTTTGCGTACACTAAGCAGGGAGCAAAAACGGGCCTGCTCATCGGCGGTGAGGTTTATCCTTTTTAGCACGTGGGTTAAAATAAACCGGTATAATTCGGGAGTATCTGCAAAGGGCATAACAGGTATTTTATCAACAAATATATTTGTTTGGCTGCTGATTATATGGCTGATTATATGATTGTGCAGGTAAGCCATTTTCAAGATATGTCATAATTGTTTGTTTTGAATACATTGTAATGAGTTTTTAATACTTTAGGGTCCACATACATACTATAAAATGAACAATATAAAAGCCTGTATTTTTGACCTCGACGGTGTAATTGTTGATACGGCTATTTATCATTATAAGGCCTGGAAACGTCTGGCCAATGAGCTTGGATTCGATTTTACAGAGCACGATAACGAACAGCTGAAGGGCGTTAGCCGGATGCGCTCATTGGAAATAGTGCTGCAATGTGGCGGTGTAACCAAAACAGAAGCCGAAAAAGAGCAACTGGCCGCTCAAAAAAATACATGGTATACGGAAATGATAACCCAGATGACACCGGACGAAATTTTACCCGGCGCACAGGAGTTTGTAGAAAGCTGCCGGGACGCCGGTATTAAAACAGCATTAGGCTCGGCCAGTAAAAACTCCATGACCATATTAAATAAATTGAATATAGCTCACCTGTTTGATGTTATTATAGATGGCAACAAAGTAAGCAAGGCCAAACCCGATCCTGAAGTGTTTTTAAAAGGCGCCCAGGAACTGGGTGTTGAACCAAAATACTGCGTAGTATTTGAAGATGCCATAGCCGGTGTTGAAGCAGCCAAAGCGGGCGGCATGAAAGCCGTAGGCATAGGTAACCCGGATATACTGCATGAAGCGGATTTGGTGGTGAGTGGGTTAGATAAAGTCCCCCAGCCCCCTAAAGGGGGAGCGGGAGATTGGGCGCTTAATAAAATATAAACTTTAAAACACTCCCCCTTTAGGGGGTTGGGGGGCAAATGAAAAACTATATAAAACCTGCTGAGTGGAACATCATTGAAGAAGGCTTTGATCCGCAACATCACCAGGTATCTGAGAGTGTATTTAGTTTGGGTAATGGCCGTATGGGTCAGCGTGCCAACTTTGAGGAAGCTTACAGCGGTCAATCTTTACTGGGTAATTATGTAGCCGGGGTGTATTATCCCGATAAAACCCGTGTAGGCTGGTGGAAAAACGGCTATCCCGAATATTTCGCGAAGGTGCTCAATGCTGCCAACTGGACAACCATCGATATTAATCTGGATGGCGAACAGCTTGATCTGGCCAAATGCGAAGTAAGCAGATTCCGCAGGGAATTGAACATGAAAGAGGGGTATCTGAAACGGAATTTCCACGCCAAAACAGCAGGCGGGAAAGAGGTGGAAGTAGAAGCCATTCGCTTTTGCAGCATGGTTGATGATGAAGCTGCTGCTATTAAATATACCATCACCCCCATAAATTTTAACGGCACTATAACACTTACTCCGGCTATTGATGGCGATGTGGTGAACAAAGATTCCAATTATGACGAAAAGTTCTGGGACGAGGTAAGCAAAGCCAATCAAGCCGATAGTGGTTATATTATAATGCGTACCAAAAAAACGGGTTTTGAGGTGGCAACTGGTATGAAGTTTAGTATCCTGCAAAATGGTATAACTATTCAGCCTCAAGTCGAACCTGTCTCCAAAGAAAAATATATAGCCTCAAAAATTAGCATACAGGCTCAACAGGGGCAAAGTATCAGCATTATAAAATATGTAGCTAATCTTTCGTCGCAAAATCATAAGTCTGACGAATTGATCGGGCAACTTGATAAAACCTTAAGCCGCATCAGCACCAAAGGATTTGACACCATGCTGGCCGAACAAGCTGCCGCATGGGCCAAAAAGTGGGAACATAATGATATTATTATTGAAGGCGATGTATCGGCACAACAGGCTATCCGCTTTAATATTTTTCAGCTTAATCAAACTTATACCGGTGAGGACGACCGCCTGAACATTGGTCCTAAAGGCTTTACCGGCGAAAAGTATGGCGGTTCCACCTATTGGGATACCGAGGCCTATTGTGTGCCTTTTTACCTGGCCACAGCCGATCAGAAAGTTACCCGTAACCTGCTGCTCTATCGTTACAAACAATTAGGTAAAGCCATTGAAAACGCAACCCTGTTAGGCTTTAAAAACGGGGCGGCCCTGTACCCCATGGTTACTATGGATGGCACGGAATGCCATAATGAGTGGGAGATCACCTTTGAGGAGATCCATCGCAATGGGGCTATTGCTTATGCCATTTTTAACTATGTGCGCTATACTGCCGACGAAACTTACCTTGTTGATTATGGCCTGGAAGTGCTGATAGCCATTGCCCGTTTCTGGTCGCAACGAATCACCTGGTCGCAGGATAAGAAGCAGTATGTGATGCTTGGAGTAACCGGGCCCAACGAATACGAAAACAATATCAACAACAATTGGTACACCAATACGCTGGCAACCTGGTGTTTGAGTTATGCTTTAGAAGTGGCCGAAAAGGTAAAGGCTGCCGACAGGGTAAAATATGATGCCTTAGTAGCCGAGATAAACTTTGATGAAGCTAATGAAACTACAAGGTTTAAGCACATCATCCAAAAAATGTATTATCCCTATGACCAAAACCAGCAGGTGTTTTTGCAGCAGGACGGCTATTTGGACAAAGAACAGATCTTAGTAAAAGACCTGCCCGCGGCCGACCGTCCGCTGAACCAAAAATGGAGCTGGGACAGGATACTGCGCTCCTGCTATATTAAACAGGCGGACGTGTTACAGGGCATTTACTTTTTTGAGGACCGGTTTGATATAGAAACCATTCGCAGGAATTTTGATTTTTATGAACCGCGTACCGTGCATGAATCATCTCTGTCACCCTGTGTACATGCTATTTTAGCGGCCAAACTGGGTGATGAAGCAAGAGCCTATGAGTTTTACCTCCGCACCGCGCGTTTGGATCTCGACGATTACAATAACGATACCGAGGACGGTTGTCACATCACCTCGATGGCTGGTACCTGGATGTCGGTAGTAGAAGGTTTTGGCGGGATGAGGGTGCGTGATGGAAAACTATCGTTCCATCCTTTTATTCCTGAAAAATGGTCGTCATTTTCGTTTCATATTGGTTTCCGTGGAGCAGTGCTTAATATAAAAGTGAGCAGGGATGGCGTACAAATTAAAAACCTGAGTGATAAAGAAACCAGCGTGATTGTTTATGGTAAGGAGCAGATAGTGAATGCGAATAGTGAACTCTTAATAAAAAAGTCTTGATACCTGATACTAACTACTTGATACTAAATGGAAACAGATCATAAACTCATCATATACCAGTTACTGCCCCGCCTGTTTGGCAATACCAAAACGCTCAACAAAATCAATGGTTCCATTGAAGAAAATGGCGTTGGCAAGCTAAACGATATTACCGATAAGGCCCTGCAGGAAATCAAAAGCATTGGCTTTACCCATATTTGGTACACCGGCGTAATTGAACACGCCACCATGACAGATTATACAGCCTTCGGTATAGCAAACGATGATCCTGATATTGTGAAGGGCAGGGCGGGCTCACCCTATGCTATAAGAGACTATTATGATATTGCCCCCGATCTGGCTGTTGATGTACATAACCGCATCGGTGAATATGAGGCCCTGATACAGCGTACCCATAACAATGGTTTGAAAGTATTGATGGATCTGGTTCCTAATCACGTAGCACGTACCTACGCGTCGGATACAAAACCAAAAGGTGCACGCGATTTTGGTCAGGATGATGATACGGGCAAAGCTTTTGAGCCCAAAAATGATTTTTACTATATCCCCGGACAGCCCTTTGTTGTTCCGGCCGGATATAATCCCGGTGGTGATGAATTTACCAGTCCGCTTAAAGACGGCCGGTTTAACGAAAACCCGGCCAAAGCAACAGGTAACGATGTGTTCAGCGCAACACCATCTATTAATGATTGGTTCGAGACCATGAAGCTGAACTACGGTGTGGATTATATGAATAACCGCAATGGTCATTTTGATCCCATACCACCACTGTGGAATAAGGTATATGATATTTTATGTTACTGGAGTCAAAAGGGTGTGGACGGTTTCCGTTGCGATATGGTGGAGATGGTGCCCATTGAATTTTGGGCCTGGGTAATACCAAAGCTTAAAACAGCGTATCCTGGTATAGTGTTCATCGGCGAAGCCTATGACAAAAGTAAATACTACGACTATATATTCAAGGGCGCTTTTGATTACCTGTATGATAAAGTGGGCCTGTATGATGCCATTAGGCGCTTAACCCGCAACGAATATGGTTCAAGTACCTGGGAGATCAACAATGTTTGGAACAACCATTGTCAGGGTATTGACCAGCACATGCTGCGCTTTATGGAAAATCATGACGAACAACGCATTGCTTCCGGTGATTTTGCCGGTGATGGCTGGCTGGCTGTACCGGGCATGATTGTAACCGCGACGCTAAATGTAGGCCCGGTAATGATTTACTTTGGCCAGGAAGTTGGCGAAGCTGCTCCTGGCAACCAGGGTTTTAGTGGTAATGACGGCCGCACCTCTATATTTGACTACTGCGGCGTACCCGAACATCAGAAATGGCTCAATAACGGTGCATTTGATGGCGGCCGGTTAGCTGACCATCAAAAGAAACTACGAGGTTTTTACCAAACGCTGTTAAACACAGTACATAGTAACGAAGCTTTGAAAAACGGCAGTTTTTATGAGCTGATGATGGCTAATGAACACCAGCCCGGATTTGACCAGTTGCTGTATATTTATATGCGCTATACCAATAACCAGTATATCTTAGTAATAACAAACTTTAACCGCGACAGTCGCAAAATACGCGTAAAACTGCCCGATGATCTGTTGATAAAATTGCACATAAACGGCAAAAAGGAATTTATCGACCTGCTGAGTGATACTAAATTCAGTACAGATGATATACAGGTGGGGGTGGAGATAGAATTGCCCGGTACCAGCGGGATGTTGCTGGAAATGAGATGAATCTGACAATTGTTAAAAAAAAATATAATTAATCGGTGCATATAAGCGTTAGTGGCACAGTTAATGATTTTTCAATTAATTCAATTGTTGTATATTGCGTAGTAAGTACACATTGTATATTTGCAGAACCCCTAATTAATTTGAATGGAAAGTAATGTACCAAATCAGGAGCTGATAACCAGTAAGTTAGTAGAAGCTGAAAATTTATTGGAAGACGAAGAAGAGTTTCACCACCTGAATAACCCGGCCGATGGCATTAAGCCCATCATCAAAAAGTATTTGGGTGTACCAAATCATGCCGACCAGCTGGGTAATAAATTCTACTTTACTGATGGCGATGCAAAAGTTGAAGTAGTTGTTGTAACCGACGAGATCATTAGAGTAAGGCTGGCCCCTCACGGTGTTTTTCTGGAGGAATTCTCGTACGCGGTTCCAAAATTAGAACATAAAGCCGCCGAATTTACCTTGTATGAGAATGAGGATGAATTTCGTGTAGCCACTAAATCGATAAACTGTCATATCCGCAAAAAAGATTTCTTTATCTCTTTTTCTGATATCAGCAATCACGTAACAAGTACCGATGCAGTGCCTATGCACTGGGAAGAGAACGTGAAGTTTGGCGGTTACTACGTTTTTTGCACTAAAACCTGCAGCCCTGACGAAAGCTTTTTTGGCTTGGGTGATAAACCTACAGAGTTTAATCTTCGTGGTAAACGGTTAAAGAATTGGAATACCGATGCTTACTCGTTTGCCTGGAACCAGGACCCGCTTTACCGCAGCATACCTTTTTATATTAGTGTAAATGAAGGTATTGCCCACGGTATCTTCTTCGATAATACTTTTAAAGCGCAGTTTGATTTTGGCGCCGAAGATAAAACCAAAACAAGTTTTTGGGCCGATGGCGGCGAACTGCAATACTATTATATCCACGGTCCGCACATGATGGATGTGGTAAAAAGCTACCACATTTTAACAGGTACGCATCCTATGCCGCCACTATGGGCCCTGGGTTACCATCAGTGCCGCTGGAGTTATTACCCCGAAGCCAAAGTGAAAAAGATCACCAATGGTTTCCGCGAAAATAAGATCCCTTGCGATGGTATTTATCTGGATATTGATTACATGGATGGGTACCGTTGTTTTACCTGGAACCGGAAGTATTTTCCTGATCCCCAAAAAATGATCAGTGAACTGGCTGCCGATGGTTTTAAAACAGTAGTGATCATTGATCCGGGCATACGGGTTGATGATAATTACGAGGTATTTAAACAGGGTAAAGAGAACCGCTATTTCTGTCGTCGTTGCGATGATTACTTTATGGAAGGGCACGTTTGGCCGGGCCGTTGCCAGTTTCCTGATTTTACCAACCCCGATGTACGTACCTGGTGGGGTGGTTTATTTGATGAGCTGGTGCAAATGGGCGTAGCCGGTGTTTGGAACGATATGAATGAGCCTGCTGTATTTGGAGCAGGCACTTTTCCTGATGATGTGCGCCACCAGTACGATGGTTTCCGTGGTTCGCACCGTAAGGCGCATAACGTTTATGGAATGCAAATGGTGCGCGCAACCTATGAGGGCTTGCGTACTATCATGAAAAATAAACGCCCTTTTACTATTACCAGGGCAGGCTATTCCGGAGTACAACGTTTTTCGTCAGTTTGGACGGGCGATAACGTAGCCTCCTGGGAGCATCTTAAATTAGGCAATATACAGTGCCAGCGTTTATCCATATCGGGTATATCGTTTTGCGGTACAGATATAGGTGGCTTTAGCGGTGAGCCCGATGGCGAACTGTTTACCCGCTGGATCCAGATGGGTACTTTTTCGCCGTTCATGCGTGCGCACTCTGCCGGTGATACCAAAGAGCGTGAGCCATGGAGCTTTGGTGAGCCATTTACTGCTATCAATCGCAAATTTATTGAGCTGCGTTACCGTTTAATACCTTATTTATATTCTACTTTTTGGGAACACCACCGTTACGGTTTCCCAATTTTACGGCCAATAGTAATGCATGAGCAGGATGTGATGTTAAACCACTTCCGCCAGGACGAGTTTACTTATGGTGATAAAATATTAATATGCCCGGTGATGGAACCCGGACAAATTAAACGGAATGTATACTTACCCAAAGGTAAATGGTTTAATTTCTGGACCTACGAAGTAGTTGACGGGGGAAAAGAAGTGCCAGTGGCTACCCCGCTTGAAACTATGCCGATTTTTATTAAAGCCGGTGCTGTAATACCTGAGTATCCGGTAATGCAATATGTTGGGCAGATGGAGATTGAGGAAGTTAAACTGAATATATACTACACCGATTATGAAGTTAACTCCTTCCTGTTTGAAGATTACGGCGAAACGTTTGCCTATGAGCAGGATATTTACCTCGAGAAAAAGTTTGTGGTAAATGGCAGCACGCGTGAGTTAACCATAAACCAAAGCATGGAAGGTTTGTACACACCCCGTTATGATGGCTATCACTTAAATATTATTGGTTTACCGTTTAAACCATCAAAAATAATTGCCGATGGCAAGGTGGTGAAGGATTTCATCATCAATCCCGACGGCACGGTCGAGTTTAAATTCAGTAAGAATTTTAAGCATATCGAAATAATAAAATAGATAAAGGCCCCGCTAAACCGGGGCCTTTTTTGTTTACCTGTGTTTGTTTAAGCAATGTGATGAGGCATTAATCCTAACATTTCGATATAATGTTAAAATCCAGCGTGAAATTATCAGCAAACAAAAACAATTATGATATATTTGATATCATATAAACCAAACTCATTCCTGTAAACCGGGTTATTCTAAAACACCTTAACAGGTTATCATATCATGGCCAAACAAACTAAGAAATCCGAAACTTCATTACCGGAAGCAAAACCTGTAAAAGAAAAAACGGCTGTAAAAGCGGCAGATAAAGCTGTTGCACCCGTTAAAAAAGCTGCTGCCGTAAAAAAAACGGTTAGTCCAAAAATAAAACCAGCCAAAGCCGAAAATACCACTGCTGCCTCAAAACCAAAAACGGTTAAGGCCACGGAGGGAGCACAAAAAACGCATGTGATGCTTAAAGCGGTTGAACCCTACAGCCGTTTTACCGATTTTGACATCGCTTTATTTAAATCGGGCAAGCATTATAAGCTGTACGAAAAATTTGGTTCGCATGTGGTGGAGTTTAATGGTGTTGTTGGAACCTATTTTGCAGTTTGGGCGCCAAATGCACAGCATATTTCAGTAATTGGAAATTTTAATGGCTGGAACCGTGCCTCCCATGGTTTATTGTGCCGTTGGGATGCCTCAGGAATTTGGGAAGGTTTTATTCCAAATGTTGGCAATGGCGAAACTTATAAATATTACATTAAAGCATCAACCGGCGAAGATCTGGAAAAAAGTGATCCTTTTGCCCTGCGCTGGGAAGTGCCCCCGCATACGGCATCAATAGTTGCCGATACTTTTTACGAATGGAAAGATGGCGACTGGATGGCCAACCGCCATGAACATAACGGGCTCGACAGACCTTACAGTGTTTATGAGGTGCATCCAGGTTCCTGGGCCCGCAGTTTGGAGAGCCCTGATGAATTTTTGACCTATACCCAGCTGGCCGACAAGATGGTGCCTTACGTGAAGGAAATGGGCTTTACACATGTGGAGCTTATGCCGATTATGGAAAGCCCGTTTTATCCAAGCTGGGGATACCAGATCTCGGGATATTTTGCCGCGGCTTCGCGTTATGGTACACCGCAGGAGTTAATGTACCTGATCGAAAAGTTTCACGAGGCCGGTATTGGGGTGATCCTGGATTGGGTGCCCTCGCATTTTCCTGGGGATATTCATGCCCTGTATAAATTTGACGGTACACACCTTTACGAGCATGCTGATGCCCGCAAAGGCTTTCACCCTGACTGGAAATCGTACATATTTAATTATGGCCGTAACGAGGTTAGGGCATTCCTGATCAGTAACGCGATGTTCTGGCTTGAACGCTACCATGCCGATGGTCTGCGTGTTGACGCGGTAGCTTCCATGCTTTACCTCGATTACTCGCGTAAGCATGGCGAATGGGAAACCAACATTTATGGCGGTAACGAAAACCTGGAGGCTGTGTCGTTCCTGAAAGAGTTTAACGAAGCCGTTTACAGCCACTTCCCATCCACACAAACCATTGCCGAAGAATCAACCTCATTCACGGGTGTTAGTCGCCCGGTTTATTTGGGCGGCCTGGGCTTTGGCATGAAATGGATGATGGGTTGGATGCACGACACCATAGGCTATTTTAAAGAGGATCCTATCCATCGTAAATATCACCACAACGAAATTACTTTTAGTACCATATATGCCTTTACCGAAAACTTTATGCTGCCTTTTTCGCATGACGAAGTGGTATATGGTAAAGGCTCCATGCTGCGCAAAATGCCGGGCGATGAGTGGCAGCAGTTTGCCAATCTGCGTTTAATGTATAGCTATATGTTTACACATCCCGGCACCAAACTGCTGTTTATGGGTGCCGAGTTTGGGCAGGGTGATGAATGGGACTTTGGCCAGTCGTTACAATGGCATGTGCTGGAGTATGCCAATCACCAGGGTATGTCCGAGACCGTTAAGGCTCTGAATCACCTGTACCGCGATGAACCAGCCTTGTACCAAAAAGGGTTTGATTTTACCGGCTTTGAATGGATTGACGGTGGTAATGCCAATGATTCCATACTGGTTTATGGTCGTAAGGGGCATTATGAAAAAGACGATCTGGTGATCATTTTGAACATGACCCCGGTACCGCGCCATAATTACCGCATAGGAGTACCTGCAGCCGGCAAATGGAAGGAGATATTTAACTCTGATGCCACAAAATTCTGGGGCAGCGGCCTGATCAATACCGGAGATGTAAATACCGAAGCCCAAAAATGGCATGGTAAGGATAACTCCATCAATATTACCATACCGCCACTGGGTGCAACCATATTTAAAAAAGCAATGGATACACCGGCGAAATATGAACTGAAACGCTGATGATCAAAAATTATCATAAAAGAATGTAACCATTGGTTAAACATACCCGTTTAGCCAATGGTTACATTGTTAATTGAATAGTATGAATCCTAAATTCCGTTACCTGTACATCACTATCGGATCAGTAATACTCATATCACTCATAGTGCAGGTAATAGTAACCTATCCCGATGTGAGCCCCAAAGGAGTGCTGCTTAATACCTTGCCGGCACTGTTGTTTTTTTACCTGGCTTACAAAACCTATCACGAAAAAAAGGATAACGAATTGATGTAGCCATGCTTTAATGTGTTGATATAAAGTATATTTGGTTTGGTTTTGCATGTTCATTAGTGAACGATATCTGTAACGAATCCGAACAGTTGTAAAAATTAAACTGCATATAATTATTTGATTATCAGTTTATTAAAATAAAGGCATATTATTAGTTATGCCTACGGCATAAACCCCACTGTTATGCTTAAAAATTACCTGCTGGTTGCTTTTAGAAACCTCTCTAAAAACAAAGCCTTCTCGTTCATCAATATTGTTGGACTGGCAATTGGCATGGCTGCATGCCTTTTAATTTTACAATATGTAAGTTTTGAATTAAGCTTCGATAATTTTCATGCTAAAAAAGATCGCATCTATCGCATAAATCAGGACAGGTTTAACAATGGTAAGTTAAGCACTCGTTGGGCTGGCGGGGCATTTGCGCCTGGCAGCGTCTTCAAAACCGCCCTGCCCGAGATAGAAGATTTTGTAAAAATTGTAGGTGCGGGCCAGGTTTTGGCAAACTATAAAGACCAAAAGATGGTCATCAAAAATGATTACTTTGCCAGCACTTCCTTTTTTAATATTTTTTCGTTCCCGCTTATCAGCGGCGATCCTAAAACCGCTTTAAAAGAACCATATACCGTAGTGATATCGGAAGAGGTGGCGCAAAAACTTTTTCATAACACTAATCCGGTTGGGCAATCCTTGCTCATCAATGGCGATAAGCCATTAAAAATTACAGGGGTAATGAAAAACATGCCCAACAACACCCACATGAAATTTGATTTCTTACAATCATACAGTACATTGTTAAAGGACAACCCACCTAATAAAGATTTTAATCTTGATAACGCCTGGTTGTCTGATGGCTGTACAACCTACCTGTTGCTTAAACCAGGTGTTGATCCCAGGGTTTTAGAGGCCAAGTTTATACCCGTAGTAAAAAAAGTATATGACAATTATAAAAGTGCCGGCGAAACAGCGATCTACACCCTGCAGCCCGTGCAAAGCATCCACCTGTATTCCAACCTTATGCTGGAGTTTCAGCCCAACGGCGAGGGCAAATCGGTTTATTTATTATTAGGTATAGCCATATTTGTGATCATCATTGCCTGGATCAATTATATTAACCTGGCTACAGCCCGGGGCATAGGCAGGGCTAAGGAAGTAGGTGTACGTAAAACCCTTGGCTCGGCAAAGGCGCAACTTGTTATGCAGTTTATGCTCGAGGCTATGCTGCTTAACGCACTGGCTATAGTACTGGCCATATTGCTCATCGTGATCTGTATTCCTGTATTTGCCAGTATATCAGGTTTACAAATGGGATTTACTTTGCTTGCTAAACCGGCTTTTTGGATAGCTGTAGCAGCGATGTTTGTTTTGGGATCTTTTTTCAGTGGTTTTTATCCGGCAATTGTGCTATCGGCATTCAGGCCGGTTGAAGTGATGAAGGGAAAGATCCAGGCATCGCCCAAGGGTGTTATGTTACGTAAGGGTATGGTAGTATTTCAGTTTGCTGCTTCTATATTTTTACTCATTGGCTCGCTTACTGTATTCAGGCAGTTGCAGTTTATGCAAAACCAAAAGCTGGGTGTAAAAATTGACCAGACACTGGTAATAAAGGCCCCGCTGGTTAAAGTCGATTCATTTTTAAGGAACATGGGCGCTTTTAAACAGGAAAGTTTGGCACAGCCTGCTATAAAAAGTGTTACGGTATCAACCTCAATTCCTGGTGAGCCGGTAGGTTGGAACGCAGGTGGCATAAAACTAACCACTGCCGATCAAAGCCAGGGCAAACAATACCGTATTATAGGTACCGATTATGATTACCTTAAGGCTTATGACCTGAAACTGATAGCCGGCAGGATATTTTCTAAAGATTTTGGTGACGAACCCCATAGTGTAGTTTTTAACCGGAAAGCTGTTGAGCAGATCGGCTTTAATAAACCGGAAGAAGCTTTGGGTAAAAAAATTGATTTCTGGGGACAGGTTTATACCATAGTAGGCGTAGTTGATAATTTTCATCAGCAATCCCTACGCGATTCATATGATGCGCTTATCTTCAGATGCATACCAGATGTAAGGGGCTCTGTATCGGTAAAAATAAGTTCTACAAATGTTGCCCAAACTATTGCAGACCTCAAGAAAACATGGGCGGCATTTTTCCCTGGCGATCAGTTTGATTATTTCTTTTTAGATCAGCATTTTAATGAACAATACCAGGCCGACCAGCGTTTTGGGCAGGTGTTCGGTGTATTTACCGGGATTGCCATATTTGTGGCCTGCCTGGGCCTGTTTGGCCTGGTATCATACACTATTGTTCAGCGCACCAAAGAAATAGGTATCCGCAAAGTTTTAGGGGCTACGGTAAACAGCATTTTAGGGCTGTTGTATAAGGATTTCACGGCACTGGTACTGGTATCATTTATTGTATCGGCACCGCTGGGTTGGTACGCTATTAGCAAATGGCTGCAAACTTATGCCTTTAGGGTTGATATTCACCCGCTGCTGTTCATTATCCCATTTGTGATAGTCCTGGTGATAGCGTTTGCTACGGTATCCTATCTCAGCGTAAAGGCTGCTTTAACCAATCCTGTAAAGAGTTTGAAGACGGAGTAGGTTGCCGGTTGATTGGTAAACGAGAGAAAAAGCGAAGGGTTAGTGTGATTGCCCTTCAAGGAGGCCGGACTTTAAATAGAGGAACTAAAGCGAGTATAAACCATAGATCCCTCCTGTTTGGGGGATAATAGGAGGGCATATGATAAGGAACTACATTAAAATTGCATGCAGAAGTCTTTGGAGGCACAAAGGGTTCTCGATAATAAATATTATTGGCCTGGCAATAGGCATGACGGCCTGTTTCCTGATCTATATAAATATAAAGTTCGAGTTAAGTTACGATAGTTTTAACGAAAAAGCTGATCAGATCTATCGGGTCTCAACCGATATAATACATCCTGATCTAACTATTAAAACACCGTCATCATTTTTACAAATGGGTCCCTCGCTGCAACAGGATTACCCGGAAGTAAAAGCTAATACACGAATCGGTAACGGAAGGTTTTTGGTGCAATAT
The DNA here is from genome assembly GCF_050433765.1 of Mucilaginibacter lappiensis. Taxonomy (GTDB): domain Bacteria; phylum Bacteroidota; class Bacteroidia; order Sphingobacteriales; family Sphingobacteriaceae; genus Mucilaginibacter; species Mucilaginibacter lappiensis_A. The sequence goes on from NZ_JBNPWP010000002.1 coordinate 511,238, forward strand.
GGTGAATTAAAATTCCAGGAAGACAACGGAATATTTGCTGATCCTTCCCTGTTTACTATATTTACCTTACCGGTTGTAAAAGGTGATGTTAAAAAGGGATTTGGAGCACCTTTTACAGTGGTAATGACAGAAACCATTGCCAAAAAATATTTTGGCAATACCAATCCTATTGGTAAATCTTTATTGCTTAATGATAAATACTCTGCGTCGGTTGCCGCGGTGGTAAAAGATGTGCCGCCCAACTCACATTTTAAATTTGATATGGCGATTTCCTTTGCCACGCGCGAAAAGTTATACCCCAACAGTGCAGACGTTTGGGCAGATATGGGTTGTACTACCTATATCGAACTGCCAAAAGGGTATGATTATCACAAATTGCAAAGCCTGCTACCTGCTTTTGCAAGCAAACACTACACCCAGACTGATAAAAAAGAAGGTACGGACTATAGTTTTCTCCTACAACCTTTAAAGGATGTTTATATGGATATTGAAAGAGGAGGGGCAGGTGACTTGCATAACATCCGTATCTTTTCAATTATCGCCTTATTCATACTGCTGATCGCCTGCATTAATTTTATCAATTTAACAACGGCAAGGGCTACAGAAAGAGCTAAAGAGGTAGGTGTCCGCAAGGTAATTGGTGCAGCAAGGAGGCAGTTGATTATTCAGTTTTTAGGTGAATCTGTTATTATATGTTTAATCGCTTTTTTATTTTCAGTTCTGTTTAGCTATTCATTGTTGCCATTGTTCAATCAGTTATCCGGCAAAGTGACCAATACCAGTATTTTTTCACATAGCTACTTGTTACAACTTTTTATACTGTCTTGTGGCATAGGCATTACCGCTGGTTTATATCCAGCGTTAGTGCTTTCGGGCTTCAAACCAATAACTACCCTAAAAGGGAAGTTCAGTAAATCAAGCAGGGGTATTTTATTGCGTAAAGGACTGGTGATAACCCAGTTTACAATATCTATAGTACTTATTATAGGCACTATAGTAGTATACAACCAGTTAAATTACATGCGTAGCCAGTCGCTTGGTTTTCAGAAAAATCAGATGCTCGTTATTAATTTTCACAATGACAAAGCAATACGAAACCGCGCGGAATTAATAAAAAGCGAACTAAAAAAGGTCCCTAATGTGGTAGCTGCTACGGTATCCCTGGGGATTCCTGGCTTTGGTTATAACAATCGCGACTGCAAGATAGAGAATAGAGCAGGCGTTATGCAGCAGATACTTATTAATTTGTACGAGGTAGATTATGATTTCATTCCGCAGTTTGAAATGAAGCTGGCCGCTGGACGCATATTTTCAAAATCATTTGGTACTGATACTGCACAGGCCATAGTAATTAACGAAACAGCCGCTAAAACCCTCGGCTATCGTACCCCAGCCGAAGCCATAGGCCAAAATTTTTCGCAAGATGAACGAACAGGTAAAATAATTGGGGTGTTGAAAGACTTTCACTATGAATCACTGAAGGAAACGGTACAGCCTTTATGTATGCGCATTAATCCAGCGCGTACCATTGCGTTTACCCTTAAAATTGAATCAAAAGATATTCCCGCAACTATCTCTGCTATTCAAAGCAAGTGGAAGACCCTGGTGCCTGAACGGCCCTTTAATTATGCGTTTGTTGATGATGCATTTAATAAACAATACGCGGCACAGGTTAATTTCGGTAATCTGTTCCTTTATTTTGCGGTGCTTGCCATATGTATTTCGTGTATGGGGCTATTTGGTTTAGCGTCATACAGTACCATTCAGCGTACCCGTGAAATCGGTATTCGCAAAGTATTCGGTGCTTCTGTAACCGGCATTGTAAATATGCTTTCTATTGAGTTTTTGTGGTTGGTGATCATATCATCGCTAATGGCATTCCCGTTGGCATGGTTTGCTATGAACAAATGGCTGCAGGATTTTGCATATCGCATAGCTATAGGCTGGTGGGTTTTTGCATTAGCAGGAGTAATAACACTTATCATAACTTTTGTTACCGTGGGTTTTCAGGCAGTAAAGGCCGCGCTTGCCAATCCTGTCGTAAGTTTAAGAAGCGAATAGGCAGTTAGCCGCAGTACTGGCAATTGCAGAAGTTAAAACCTTATACCACTTTATAATTAATTTCGTTATTTTGCTACATGCCCGTTTTAACTGCGCCCGAAAAATCAGCTATACCAACTTACTCACTACTGCAAAATAGTACTATTGACAGTAGCATGATAGAGGTACGCGAGGCCGGGGATCATTGCGGGGAGTTTAAGCTTGATCCGGCTTTTCTGATACCCCATCGCAAAGATTATTACCTGTTTGTACTGGTAAAGAAGGGGAACAACCGGCATTGGATAGATTTTATGCCTTATACCATTAAGCCTGATACTTTTTACTTTACTGTACCTCAACAAGTGCACCTTAAAGAATATGCAGGGCCAATGGAAGGTCTTATAACTTGCTTTACCGATGAGTTTTTGCAGCTGGAAGAGAACCGCGTATTAAAACAACTTCCTATAATCCAGAACCCGGCCGGGGCGCATGAACTGTTGCTGAGTAAGCAGGATTTGAATTTTGTTGAAGACGTGATGCGCAAAATGCTGGCCGAATTTAAAACGGATAGCAGTTGGCGCAACCAGATGCTTACATCGTGGTTGCGTGTATTAGTAATATACCTGAGCCGGCTTTATACCGAACAGTTCAGCGAAACCACCATTACCCAGAATTACTGCCTGCTCAAAAGCTTTCAATCGCTTATAGGCGAACATTACAGCAACCAGCATGATGTTGCCGCTTATGCCGGGCAGTTAAACATAACGCCAGGCCACCTTACTGAGGTTATTAAGCAACAAAGCGGTAAAACGGCCATTACCCATATTCATGAGCGTCTTATTGTTGAGGCAAAACGGCGTCTTTTACATACCGATCTGTCTGTAAAACAAATTGCCGATGAACTGGGTTTTGAGGATGCGGCCTATTTTAACCGCTTTTTTAAACGCCTTACCGATGCCACGCCGATAAACTACAGGCTGCAAATCCGGGAAATGTACAGTTAATGCCCTGCTATGTGCAGCGGTATTAAAATTGTGTTGCCATAGCTTTGCTTTATGAATAAAGAAACAGTTTTAATAACCGGCGCCAATAAAGGTATTGGCCTGGAAACCGCCCGTCAGCTTTTAAAGGCAGGCTATCATATATTTTTAGGAAGCAGGGATAAAAGTAATGGCGATAAGGCTGTTGAGCAGTTAAAAGCCGAAGGATTTGCCGATGTGGAATTGCTGCTGATTGATGTTGTAAATGAACAATCGGTACAGCAAGCGCATGATGACCTGGCTAAACGCATTGATAAATTAGATGTGCTGATCAACAATGCAGGTATCCCCGGTGTATTCCCGCAGGTGCCATCAAATGCCGATAATGAAACGTTGCACAACGTTTTTGAAGTAAACTTCTTTGGCGTTATCCGTACGGTAAGGATCTTTATTGATCTGCTGAAAAAAGCAAAAAATCCAAGAATAGTGAATGTAACGTCAGATCTGGGTTCGCTTACCCTGCACAACGATCCTAACTGGCAGTATTATCATTTTAAATCCGCGGCTTATGGTCCGTCAAAAACGGCTTTGAATGCTTACACTGTCGCTTTGGCTTTTGAGCTTAAAGACCAGGTTAAAGTAAACATGGTAAACCCCGGCTATACCAATACCGAATTTAACAATAACCAGGGCCCTAAAAAAGTAGAGGATGGCGCAGCTCCAATTGTGGAATATGCTATGCTGGATAAGGACGGGCCAACAGGCAAATATATCAGTGACGATGGTGTAACGCCGTGGTAGATTTTTGGGAGCAAGGATAGAGAAATTCAATAACAATTAGTCATACCGAATTTATTTCGGCATCCCATATGCGAGGTATGCAGCTTGAAGTTTATTTGTCCTGTGAGATACCGAAATAAATTCGGCATGATATTTTGGTTAAACACAAAGCCCCGGTTAATACCAGGGCTTTGTGTTATAAATTAAAGATTGATGAGTTTATTAAACTTTACCTAATTCCTGAACCAGGTCGATAAGTTTGTTTGAATAACCCCACTCGTTATCGTACCATGATACCACTTTCACGAAGTTATCATTCAGGGCGATACCAGCTTTAGCATCAAAAATTGATGTACGTGCATCACCTTTAAAATCTTCAGATACTACATCATCTTCAGTATAACCTAAAATTCCTTTAAGGTCGCCTTCTGATGCTGTTTTCATTGCTTGTTTGATCTCTTCGTAAGTAGCACCTTTTTTAAGGCGTACAGTTAAATCAACAACAGATACATCGGCAACCGGAACACGGAATGACATACCGGTTAATTTACCTTTTAGCTCAGGGATAACCAAAGTAACCGCTTTAGCAGCACCAGTTGATGAAGGGATGATGTTTTGGTAAGCACCACGGCCACCTCTCCAGTCTTTAGCTGATGGGCTATCAACGGTTTTTTGAGTAGCTGTAACAGCGTGTACAGTGCTCATTAAGCCTTCTTCAATACCAAAGCTATCGTTCAATACCTTAGCAATAGGAGCAAGGCAGTTGGTAGTACATGAAGCGTTTGATACTATAGTATGCTCAGCAGATAATTTTTTATTGTTTACGCCCATTACAAAAGTAGGGGTATCATCTTTAGCTGGTGCGCTCATCACTACTTTTTTAGCGCCGGCATCAATATGTTTTTGAGCTGATTCCTGAGTTAAGAACAAGCCTGTTGATTCAATGATCACTTCGGCACCCACTTCGCCCCATTTAAGGTTAGCAGGGTCCTTTTCAGCAGTAACACGGATGGTTTTACCGTTTACAACCAAATGTCCGCCTTCAACAGCAATAGTGCCTTTGAATGGTCCGTGAGTTGAATCGTATTTTAACATGTAAGCCATATAATCAGGCTCAACCAGGTCATTAATACCAACAACTTCAATGTCGGGTCTTTCAATTGCGGCTCTGAATGCCAGACGGCCAATACGGCCGAAACCGTTAATTCCTATTTTCATGATTTTTAATTTTTATTTGAATAGTAGGTTAATAAATTATTTATGGGTTCTTTTATAATGTTTGCTATTTGCAGATCAGCCTCAGCAGCAGCTTCATATAAATGTTCCTGAAAGTTGGCAGCAACCGTACCTGCAAAATGAATGGAGGCCCCCGGGTGTTGCTTAGATAAAGGTAACAAATATGTGGAAATTAGCTTGCTAAATCCTTTTTTTATGACGTTTTGAAGATAGTTGTCATCGCGGTTTTCCAGGTAAAAATCAGTAAAGGAGCTTAAAAACAAGGCCGGTTGTTTTTGCCGGTAAACTTTTTCAAGCAGTGTTTTACGGTCGGCCTCATACTTATGAACAAACTTCTTTTTAATATTTGTTGGTAAAGTTTCGTTCATAAATCCTTTGATCAACTGCCTGCCCAGCCAGTTGCCTGAGCCTTCATCGGCCAAAATATAACCAAGGCCATAGTTATTAGGCCACACCTTTTTACCATCATACCAGGCCGCGTTTGAGCCGCTGCCGCAAATGCTGATAATGCCAGGTGAGTTTTTGCAGCAGGCAATTGCCGCGGCGGTAATATCATGATCAACTGTTACCTTCCCGAATTTGAAAAATGCCGACAGTGCATTATGAACAATTTTCTTACGCTCATCAGAAGAGGCGCCGGCACCAAAAAAATAAATGCGTCTTATTTGTTCGGCGTGGTGTATCAGGTTAATATTTTTATTGAGTAGTTGCAGGATATGCTTTTCGTCGTTAAAATAAGGGTTGATGCCGTTGGTTTTAAAAGAAGCCACAGTTCTTCCCTTATCGGCCAGCCGCCAATGTGCAAAATACGATCCGCTATATACAACTGCAATCATTTATTATATTGATAGTACATCCATCATTTGCAAAAGGTCTTCCTCCAGCTTAAACTCGTGGTTATTAAGGGCATCCTCCAGGGTGGTAAGCAAAATATGGTTGGCCTGCAAACCTACCATTTTTTGTGTTTCGCCTGCAATTAACGCATTTACCGCGGCAAAGCCAAGCCTGCTGCCCAAAATACGGTCGAAGCTTGACGGGCTACCCCCTCTTTGTAAGTGGCCTAATATAGTTACTTTAATGTCGTAGTCTTTAACTTCTTTTTGTACTGCCTTAGCCACATCATAAACACCGCCATTTTTATCACCCTCGGCAACAATTACTATGCTTGATGACTTTTTGTTGGATTGGCCGAGTTTCAAATTTTTAATCAGATCCTCAATGGCGGTCTCCCTTTCGGGCAATAATATGGCCTCGGCGCCGCATGAAATACCCGCGCGCAGGGCAATAGCTCCTGAGTCGCGGCCCATTACCTCTATAAAAAACAGGCGGTCATGCGCATCGGCTGTATCACGTATTTTATCAATAGCCTGAATAACAGTATTGGTTGCTGTATCAAAACCCAGTGTATAGGTTGATCCGCACAGATCATTATCAATAGTACCCGGTACACCCATAACAGCAATGTCGGGGTATTTTTTTGAAAAACGCAGTGCACCGGTAAATGTGCCATCACCTCCAATAACCACCAGGGCATCAACGCCCTGTGCCTTTAAGTTTTTGTAGGCTGTAGCCATGCCTTCATCTTCTTTAAAAGGTAAACAGCGCGCTGTTTTTAAAATAGTACCTCCCAAATTAAGTATGTTACTTACCGAGCGGTTGTTCATATCGTACATATCGTTTTCGATAAGCCCTTTATAACCCTGTCTCACACCAACAACCTCAAGGCCATTATATAACGCGGTTCTAACAACTGCCCTAATGCAGGGATTCATTCCGGGAGCGTCGCCGCCCGAAGTTAAAACTGCAAGTTTTGAAATTTTACGCATCTTTACATCACTTAAATTTGTGCTACGAAGATACTGTGTGTAAATTACACCATTAAATTTTATTTATTTTTTTTTGGATTAAGAATTAAGGACATATATTTAACAATTAAACTTAAATCCCCATACAGTTTTGGAAGTAATGCTACCCAAGTTTGATTCCGTATTCTCTATTGACTGCGTAATTTTTGGCTTTGAAGCCGGAGAGCTTAAAATTTTGCTGATCGAGCGCAACGAAGAACCGTATAAAGATTGGCTGGCGCTGCCTGGTTATATTGTTGAACAAGACGAAAGTATCGATGATGCTGCCGAACGTATATTGTATGAACTCACGGGTTTGCGCGATATGCACATGCAGCAGTTTCATACTTTTGGCGAAGTGAACAGGCACCCCCAGGGCCGGGTTATTACCGTGGCCTATTACGCGCTGATACGCATAAACGGGCAAAAAGAACTAAGACCGGTTACCCAGTATGCCAAAAAAGCGTTCTGGCATCCGGTTAGCGAACTGCCTAAGCTGGCATTTGACCACAGCGAGATATTTAATACCGGTTTTAACAAGATCCGCAGACGGTTGCATTATCAGCCGATAGCTTTTGAACTGCTGCCCGAAAAATTCACACTAACCCAACTGCAGTCACTTTATGAAGCTGTTTTAAATAAAAAGCTGGATAAAAGGAATTTCAGGAAAAAGATGCTGAGTTACGGGTTTTTAAAAGAATTAGACGAAAAGCAAAAAGGGGTATCATATCGTGCTGCCAAGCTGTATAAATTTGATAAACGGAAGTATGGCAAAATATTTCAGGGCGAAATGACTATTGGATAGGGGGCGAGAGCCAGGATTTTTAGAGTCAGGAATCAAGACGAAAACTTTTAAAGTATAAATAAAAAAGGGCCGGAAATAATTTCCGGCCCTTTTTTTATCCTATTGTCTGATGATCCTTTATCTTTTGTCCTAAAAGTCTTATAAAGAGCTTGGTGCCAAATCTAAATGATATTTTACCAGATTATCTATAGGCGAGCGGATAATGTTACCTACAACCATTCCGTTTTCGGTAACAACCTCTTCTAAAACGTTCCTGAAGTTATAGCCAACGGAGCCTATACAATTAAAGCTGTATTTCTGATAATCAGGGTAGTGTGTTACCAGGTTACGGAAAAAATCTTCGAATGAGGTGCGTACCAGGTTGCGTGAATATTCAATGTGAACGTTGTTATCATAAACAAATTTGCTGAAGCTGGCGCAAAATCGGTTGGCACGGGGTTGTGTGTAAACCTGCTCGTTTATATCATCGGGAGTAAGTTTATAAGTTTCCCAAAACAAATTGCGTACAGGCTCGGGCATGTAACCACGTAAATAATCAACCAGTAGTTTTTTGCCAATATAACAGCCGCTACCTTCGTCGCCCAGGATATAAGCTCCTGAGTCAATGTTATGAAGCACTTCTTTGCCATCGTAAATACAGGTATTGGTACCTGTACCCAAAATAGCTGCAAAACCTTCATTATTACCTAACACGGCACGGGCCGCGGCAAGCAGATCATGCCCAATATTCACTTTTGATTTGGTAAAAACAGCCTGCATAGCTACTTCTACGATCTTACGCATTTCGGGGGTCGAACAGCCTGCACCGTAATAATTTACTTCGGTTATTTCATCCTTTTTAAGGTCGGTTGGCAAACTTTCATTTAATGACTGTATGATATACTCCGTACCAGAAAAATAAGGGTTATAACCCTCAGTGTTAAAATACACTTTTTTACCTTCATCGGTAACCAGACACCAATTTGTTTTAGTTGAGCCACCGTCAGCAATTATGATCATAATTAAGTTTTATTAAAAAAATTGGGTTAAAAGTATGATTAACTTATTGTAAAAAAAACACTTTCTATTTTAAAAAATAAAAAATGCTGTTTCCGGGTCAATAATACTCTTTTTTGTGTACAAAAAACGTTTTAAATGCATTAAACACTGGTGTTGACACGCACTTTATTAAAAATTAAAAAATTACAATAACCGTATGATTAACATGTAATTAACTCACCGGCAATTAAGTTACTGTAATTTGCAATTGTACGTAATGTTAAATTATTTAGCAACAATATGTTTATTTACGCTTTATAACCCTTACATTTTACAACTACAAAAATGACAGGGAATTGTTGGAGAGGATGTGCGTTATTTTAATGCCAGGAACTTTTTCTTTTAACCAGGTTGCCATAAATTCTGAACCTGGTTCTTCACTGGCAATATGCCCCAACACGATGAGCGACAGGTTTTGACCTTTTGCCTGCGCGTCGCGTACATACTCTGCTGTTTCCCATTCCTGTATCTCGCCGCATATTAAAACATCCGGTTTTTCTTTACTCATAGCCTGTATTTGCCGGGTACCGCCCGCAGCGCCGGGCATCAGCAATATTTTTTTACAGCTTTGATTGAGGTTGCCTATGTACCTTACCTTGCTAATGAACAGCTTTTGCTTTACATATTCAATTAATGAGCCCAAAGAGGTGGCCGGAAGCATGAGTATATTACTTGCCGAAGGGTTGTAATAGCCCGACCAGTTAAGCTGCTTTAATAAACCCATTCTAACACCATCAGGGACCAGGCTGTGTATATAATCGTGGTTGCGCCATACGGCTATGTTGTGCTGTTTTAACAGATCGGCTTTGTAACGGTAAACATCATCATTTGCCAGCCAGGTGGTTTCGTCCTGGTGATTGTAAAAAGTAGGTTCATGGGCAATGATGAAATTGGCACCCAGTGCTATAGTTTTTTTTATCACTTCAACAGTGGCAAACATGGTGGTAACAATGCCAGTAACCTTAATATCACGACTGCCAGCTTTCAGGGTATCAACCGTATTGCTAAAGGGAGCTCCTGATATTTGTTTCGTAAACATATCCATGATCTCGCCCACGGTTATATCTTTCTCAACGTCAAAAAAACTACCGGCTTTGCCTGCCAGCGGCGATGTTAAAAGGGCGGTAACACCGGCCACCTTTGTAAGGTTGTATATAAATTTGCGCCGGTTAAGGTCACCGTTTAAAGGGAACAGGTTTTTTGTTGTGCTCATGATACTTATTGGATTGATCAAATATAGAAAATAGGGAGGCGGAAAAAATGCCTATAAGCATAATCATAAAATCTTTACTTGTTATCGGGAAATCAATAACTATCGTCTATATTTATAAATGCCATTTACATTTGCTCATCCAGCAATAGTATTACCATTCAAATACTTTCCTAAACGCTGGTTTTCCATGACTGGTTTAGTGATGGGAAGCATGGTGCCTGATTTTGAATACTTTATAAGGCTGCGGGTAAAAAGTGTTTACAGCCATACCTGGGCCGGTTTATTTTGGTTTGATGTTCCATTGGGTTTAGTATTAACACTGCTATATGGTTTTTTGATAAAAGATAAACTCATTGATCATTTGCCTGGGCTGTTCAATAATCGGCTTCAGCAATTCAAAAATGCCCCTTCAAATCACTATTCATTTTATTACCTTATTATCATTGGTGTATCCGTACTAACAGGTGCTGCATCACATATAATCTGGGACGGTTTTACGCACCCAACCGGTTATTTTGTAGGTGTTATACCAATATTAACACATACAATTAGCCTCGGAAGTAAGCATGTATATATTTATAAACTTATTCAACATACCAGTACCATAGCGGGTTTAGGATTTATACTACTTATTGTATTATCCCTACCTCAAGGAAACAGAATAAAAGTTAGTCATGTAATCAGGTATTGGATTGAAGTAATAATAGTTAGCATTATAGTGCTATCGATAAGAATATTAACAGGATTATCTTTTAATGAATACGGCAACCTGGTAGTCACCATGATTACTGGCTGCCTGCTTGGTTTAATTATAGCATCATTATTAACAAATAAAAAAGAGAAATATAATTAACCGATATAGTTTTATGCGCCATGTACGATGAGGAATCGCATTTGCCGGGTCAGTTTATTTTAAACACATGTTTAAGTTTTTCCTGATTGAGGGGCTTTGATATAAACTCTTTAACAGTGGGGTATGATCGCGATTTATCAATATCCTCAGCAAAAACTGATGAGCTTACAATATAAATTTCAATTTTACCAAATGGGTCAATCCTCATGCGGTCAAATACATCCAGAAAATCCCACCCATTCATAACGGGCATGTTGATATCTAAAAAAATGTAATCCGGTAATTCATCAAAGTTGTCGATATTAAGAAGCTCAAATATGGCATCTTCACAATTGATAAAAGTTTTGATCTTAGGGTTTATCAACAGGCTGTTAATATACTTTTGCGAAATATAGTGATTGATGTCATCATCATCTATACAGAAAACTTTAGTATGTATATTGCTAACAGTCATGTTTTTACAAGAGTTCAATATTTAAAATTGTTTTTATAATATTAATAAAACCTGATTAGGCAAAAGTATTAATTACCTGATGCGCTTAAATACGTGTTTTCACGGTATTTAATGGTGGTTTTTACGCATTTAATATCTTTTATATATTATAAATCACTTGCTGCATTATGGCGGCTATTTATAACACAGGAAAGATTACTATATTAGAAATCCATAAATACTAATAACCTAAACAATTTTAATGAAGATTGATATAAACCAAAAGAAAATAACTATTGGAGATAAATACCAAATATTTGTTAATGGAGAGCAAAGTTATTCTGCTTCTACTGAATTATTTAGGTTGTTATCAGTAATCAACTTATTTGATAATGAGGGTAGCCGTGCCAGAATGACGATTAAAAAGAAATGGACATGGTGGGGAGCCAGTTATGATTTAATCAGGTACGATGGCAATGTATTTACACTTAAAACGGTTTCTGCCTGGAAACTTCACTACCAATGCCAATACGAAAATAACCAGTATGACATTTATGGTCACCGGGGAAGAAAGTACTCTGTTTACAAAGATAATGTCCAGATTGCATGGTGGGACAAAAAAGCCGTTACCTGGTTTGAAGGAGATAATTACAGTATTAATGCCAATAATGATATTGATCGCGACCTGATAATAAGCTTTAGTTTATTGATGGATAACGATACCAGTAAAGAACACAATGGAAATACGGTAACGTTTGATTTTGGCAATCTGGGTTTTCAGTCGAAGGCTTTTGATGTTAATTGGCAGCCTGTTTAAGTTGAGATATAAAAAGATTAAAGCAAAAAAATTATACAAGTGACATTGATGTAGCATCAATTAACAAAAATTGATTGATATTTCAGCATAATTTTGCATATTTGCACCGCGAAAAAAATCGCGATGGTCTCATAGCTCAGCTGGATAGAGCAACAGATTTCTAATCTGTCGGTCTCAGGTTCGAATCCTGATGAGATCACGAAATTCGAAGCCTTTCTGTGTAGCAGAAAGGCTTTTTTATTGCTGTATGTGGCTTAAAGCTTTAAATGCGGGTTTGTAATCTAATCTGTTAACTAATAAAATCTGTTTGTTTCCTTTTGTGTGTTGAATCTTGCCCTGTATTTCAGGATCTCACTACTCTTTCTTTGGTTCCTTATACCAGGTTTTACCTTTATAGGTTATTACATTGCCTTCAAAGTGACTATCATAACTCTTTAAATTAAGTTGTTCTTCAACTACCCTAATCATACTATAAGGTGATGTTGTTCGGACCACTCGAGGGTAGGTTAGACTTGTTGTTACAAAGGTTTCTTGCTCTTGCACTACCAGGTAATCATCGCCATTACGGTAAACATCTGTGTCGTTCCAATAAAAAGTTGGCAGCATTAAATTTAAAATCCACAAGAAACATAAAGGTATTGCAAGGCAACCTGATAATATTTTTGCAAGTAAGGTGACGCGTTTATTAGGTCTAATAAAAACTGCCAAAGTGCATAATAGTCCAAGTAAGCCAAACAATCCCATCGAAGAGTTTGTAAGACAGGCTAATACACTATCTCTTATTTGAATTGAGAATATAGATTCCCATGGCAGAAAGCCAAGTATCGTGATAACGACAAAGAACATTATAAGCCTAAGAGACCATTTTTTATGTTTCAGGTTTGGTGGTACTGATTCAGTCATACAAACCGAAAGTAATCACTTAAAAGGTGATTCGCAATTCCACGATTGGTAATTTAGGTAGAGGTGTTGTTTGAATAGACAACCGCCAATGGTGTGCTTGATTTGAAAGTTAAGCTCACAATTAAAAGTGAAAATTTGTGCAGAAATTGAAACAAAGCCGTATTAAAACTTAAAGGCATTTAGTAAAAAAATAACCTCACCTCCCAAATGCTTAATCATTAGGCAATGATCAGTTAATCATTGGTTAATAGTATTCACCTTAAATTTATTGCATGATCAAACAAAAAAATATTATGCAATTAAAGCAATCACTATTCACTTTTTTTACTTTATCACTATTGCTGATGTCATGTCAGAAATCAGCGATAGGTCCAGCTGCCAACTCCACTGCAACTGAACAAATGGCGGGTAACAGTATGAAGCAAAGCCTTGCTTCCACACAAACCTTTAATGAGGGCTTTGAGTCGGCATCAAAAACGGCTTATGCAGCAGCCGATGTTACTTTTGACAGTGGCTCCTGGAACCTGAATGATGCTTTGGTTGGAACCAGCACCTCAGATAGCAAAACGGGTAGCCACTCCATTCGTATCCGTAATACAGGTACCTTAAGCATGAATTTTGATGTAAGTACCGGTGCTTCAACCGTAACCATGAGTTATGCTGTTTATGGTGCCGATGGTTCCTCTGCATTTCAGCTATGGGTTTCTTCAAACGGCGGAAGCAGTTATACACAGGTTGGTACAACAACTGTAACAGCCTCCAGCACTACCCTAAGTACAGCTACATTTACAGTTAATCAATCCGGTTCCCTGCGTTTCCAGTTAAGGAAAACAACTGGTGGTACCAACCGCATTAACATTGATAATTTTATCATCAATAGCTTTGACAGCGGCTCTGGCGGTACCGGCGGTTCAACAGCTGATAATACCAACTTATTGTTAGGTAACCCGAGCGGCGCTACAAACAGTATTGTTAATCCCGATAATTACCTGATGGATCAAACCTATTTTACCGAAAGCTACAACAGGGATCAGGGTAAACCAAATTGGGTGAGCTGGTATGTGGGCGGTACTTCATTGGGTGCTATTGATCGTTCCGATGATTTTCGTGCAGATACTAATTTGCCTTCTGGTTGGTATGAAGTATCCAATACAAGTTATACCGGCTCAGGTTTTGACCGCGGACATAATTGCCCCAGTGCCGACCGTACATCTACAACCGCGGCTAACCAGGCTACTTTTTTAATGGACAATATGATGCCGCAGGCTCCGCGAAACAATGAGCAAACATGGGCCAATCTGGAAGCATACGGGCGTACCTTAGTAACCGCAGGTAATGAAATTTACGTGGTGATGGGGAGCTATGGTTCAGGTGGTACCGGTTCCAACGGTTCGGCCACAACGATAGATGGTGGTCATGTAGTAGTGCCTTCCAATATCTGGAAAGTAATTGTAGTAATACCTAACGGCAATAATGACCTGAGCCGCATTACGAGCGCTACGAGGGTTATCGCGGTTAATACACCAAATATTAACACCATCAGTATCGATTGGACACAGTATATTACTACAGTTAAGGATATAGAAAATGCTACCGGTTATACCTTGTTATCAAATTTACCTGCCAGTGTAAGAACAGCATTGGAAACTAAAAAAGATGCAGGTACCAGCATGTAGTATGCTGATACGGAAGATTCAATAAAAAATGCCTCCTGATAAACTCAGAAGGCATTTTTTGTTGACTATGTTGCAGGTAAGTTTGTCGTCAATAATAAAAAACATTGGTTTGTATGTCTGCAGTGAGTTTTTTCGCGTCGGTAGCCGTGGTTAGCCCGTGCAGCCATACCGTATATACCGAACCACTGCGCAGGTTAACATCGGGCAGGCTTACCAGTACAGTTGATGTACCTTTTTGGCGTATCTCCAGGGTGTAAGTGCTATTGCCCTGTACCGGTACAAAAGCCGATGCTGCTTTGTATGCCTTATCGCTTGCCAATACGGCTCCGCTTTTTATCCCCAGATCAACAGAGCCCGCATCCGGACTAACATTTACCAGGCGTATGGTAGCTTTTCCGGCATCAGGCTGGATGATAGAATCGGCCAGTAATACGATATCGGGCGTGGTGGCTACGTTAGTCAAATAAATGGAATAGAATTTTTTTGCTTCCAGGGTTATGGAATCCGATTTGATTTTTTGTTGTGAGCCTGCTACATAAAAGGTCGCGGTTCTTTTACCTGGAAAGGCGCGGAGATAATCCAAACCATGCCCATAGCGGATGGGGAGGTTGTTTGCCTGGTTCTGGTCTAAAAAGAAACTCACTGGCTGGGCATCCGGCGAAGCGTTGATAACCGAAATGAGCGCTGCAGGTTGCTCTACATAATGGTTGTCGTTGTCCTTTAAACAGGATGTAAGCAACCCTGCCAGCAAACACATCATCCCGACTATGCCTGCCCGCCTTTTTAAATTTTGCTGAACGTTTTTCATATACTGAATTATTTATTAGGATAAACTGATACTTACTTTACGTAAGCAACGGGTGAAAGTGATACAGTGGTAAAGCATTTTATCTGTTAAGCTACTCAATGGGGTTTTGATCAGTGTTGCGTAAAAATTAAGCTTAACTATAAAATTGTTGGTTTATTCATGCAGCTTTGTTTGCCGGTGTAAACATTGCTTTTTTAATAAAGCTGCTTTTACCTATCCTGATATATTTATTTACATTATACAAATTCTATGAAAGCATTAACATTTTCAGTGTTCGGAGACCCTGATGTTCTTCAATATAAAGAGGTTGACAGCCCGGTATTAAAAGCCAATGAGATCCTGGTAGAAATGAGGGCCATCGGCTTGAATTTTTCTGATACTGAAAGACGAAAGGGGAATTACCATTTGTTGGGCAAGCCGCCTTATATTGCTGGTTATGAAGGCGCGGGTGTGGTGATTGATAATAACAACCATCCGGATTTTAAACCCGGCGACAGGGTGGGCTTTGGTGATGTGCCTTTTGCCAATGCCGAGCAGGTTGCCGTTCCGGTAACACATGCCATTCCGTTGCCTCCAGAAATAAGTTTTGAAACAGCCGCGGCCATACTTTTACAAGGAATGACCGCGCATTACCTGGCTATAGATAGCCATGAGGTAAAGCCCGGCGAAACCGTGCTGGTCCACGCGGTTGCGGGTGGGGTTGGTCAACTGCTTACCCAAATGTGCAAGCTGCTGGGTGCAAAAGTGATCGGCCTTACTTCGTCAGAAGCAAAAAAGTCAAATGCGCTTGCTACAGGGGCCGACGTTGTTTTTTTATACCAGGACGATTGGAAAACCCAGGTGTTAAATTATACCGGTGGCAACGGGGTCGATGTTGTTTTTGACAGTGTTGGAAGCACCTTAAATGATAGCCTTGCCGTAACAAAAATCAAGGGTACGGTTGTGCTGTACGGAAAAGCCGGCGGCGTGCCAGAACCGCCATCGTTTGAATTGCTTATGGATCATTCCAAAACCATTACCGGCGGCGATCTGTGGAGTTATCTTACCTCAAAAGAAGAAAGGGTAAAAAGATCCGCTGTATTATTCAACTGGATAACTGCCGGAAAGATCAGGCTATCTGAGCCTACAACCTTTAAACTATCTGAAGGTAAACTGGCCCATGAGTTTATGGAAAGCAAAAAAAGTACAGGTAAAATAATCTTGATCCCTTGAGCGCCCACGCTTAACCGCCTATTCAAGCGTCCACGCTTGAATATTGTCCTGATTAAGCGTCCACGCTTACTTGTTATCTGTGTGTAAGCGTGGACGCTTACACTTGTATTAGTTCAAGCGAAGGACGCTTGAACTGGCAGAGTGGCAAAGTATCTATTTCATTGCCGTTGGCTTTAGCCAACGGTAGTATAAGATGTAAATAATAGTGGCTTCAGCCCAATCCTCTTTATCCGCAATTTTTAAAAGAAATCCTTTATCTAAGCATAATAATAATTTCATCTGCTACACTTAGCTTTTATCATTATCTTCATACCGCCTTCACCAGCAATTATTCGTATGCCGATGCCGATTAAAAAAATATTGTTTAAAACGCTTAAAATAAGCGCTATTGCCATTGTGAGTTTATTGTTATTGATGTTTTTGTTGCCGTATCTTTTTCCTGAAACGGTTACCAATAAGATAAAACAATGGGCAGGCGGCAGCATTAATGGCAAGCTTAATTTTACCAGTACCCGGCTATCCTTCTTTAAAAGGTTCCCTGCGCTTACCCTTACATTGAATGATTTTTCGCTGCATGGCAGCGTGCCATTTCAAAACGATACACTGGTGGCAGCCAAAGAGGTTTCGCTGGCTATTGACCTTTCGTCGGTGTTTAAAAGTAAGATCAATATCAACAAGATTTACCTGAGCCAGGCTGTGATCAATATTCAGGTAGATAGCAGCGGTAAAGCCAATTACAATGTATATCAATCAAAAGATACTAAGCCAGCAAACGCGGCGGATACCAGCAGCGCGTCATTAGGTATTGAACAGATATTGGTTGAAAATAGCCGTCTGGTTTATAACGACCGCTCGATGCCCATGCTGATAAACGCCCGCGATTTTAACTACAAAGGCAGTGGCGACCTGAGCAAGGACATTTTTGACCTGTACAGCCATGTGCAAGCTGCCTCGGTCGATTTTTATTATGGAAATAAAGCCTATGTGCTTCATAAAAAGGTAAATGCCGATCTGGTAACCAGCATCAACACCAAATCGCTGGCCTTTGCTTTTCAAAAGAACGATCTGCTTATTAATCAATTACCGGTTAAATTCAAGGGCCGGTTTGAGTTCCTGAAAGATGGTTATGATATGGATTTCCGTGTCACATCTGACCAAAACGACCTGAGCGATATTTTTACCGCGCTACCTGCCGAGTATGCTAAATATGTGGATGATACCGAAATAAACGGGGCGGGTAATATACAGGTAGCACTTACCGGCAAATACATCGCCTCAAAAAACATTATGCCCGATCTTAATTTCAGCATGAAGGTGCGCGACGGGTATGTGGCAAACAAAAAAACGCCCGAACCGGTAAAAAACCTGTACATCAACATGGATGCAAAGCTGCCCGGTCTTAATCCGGATAGCTTGAAGCTAAATATCGATTCTATATATTTTAACATAGGTAAAGACTACTTTGGTTCGGTAATAAAGGTACAGGGGATCAAAGAGCCGCAGATCTTCGCCAAGATCAACACCGAGATAGATCTGCAAAAATGGAACAGGGCTTTTGGTGTTAAAGCCGTCGACCTTAAAGGCCGCTACTCTTTACATATGCAGGCCGAAGGTAAATACGCCAAAGGCATAAAAAGGACCGGTGGTTTAAGGCCTAAGGTTGACACGGTGATTACCAGTATTCCAAAGTTTACGCTTCGGTCGTCGTTCAGGGATGGGTATTTTAAATACGCCAGCCTGCCCGAGGCTATTAAGAGCATTAGTTTTGACCTGAATGCCGATTGTCCTGACCATGATATTGCCCATGCCACCATGCAGGTTAGCAACCTGAACGTGATTGCCCTGAATAACTATTTAAAAGGCTATTTTAAACTAAGTAATACCGCCGGGGCGCTGATTGACGCGGGCATTAAGGCTAAATTTCACATGGCCGACCTTAAACAATTTTTACCGGCCGATAGTGCCATGGATATTCGCGGTGATTTGACAGCCGATGTGCAAACCAAGGGCAGATACATTCCCGCCCGCAGGATCTTCCCGGTTACCAACGCGCAGGTAGAGCTTAAAGATGGGTATATCCAAACCAAATACTATCCGCACCCACTGCAGAATATACAGGTGAGCGCCGATATCCGTAATAATACCGGCTCCTTAAAAGGCCTCAAGGTTAACATCAAACCGGTATCGTTTAAGTTTGAAGGGCAACCCTTTCTGCTTAAGGCCGACCTGCGCAATTTTGACGATCTGGATTATCGTATTGCTTCGCGTGGCCGCCTGGATATTGGTGCAATTTATAAAGTGTTTGCCCTGAAAGGTTATGATGTAAAAGGCTTTATCAGTACTAATTTTTCGTTGAAAGGTAAACAAAGCGACGCCACAGCCGGTCGTTATGACCAGCTGGCCAACTCGGGTACCATGAAGGTAAAAAATATCGCCCTAACATCAGAGCTGTTCCCTAAACCGTTTCTGATCAAAACCGGCGTGTTTAGTTTTAATCAGGATAAGATGAAGTTTGATCAGTTCACGGCGAACTACGGCAAGTCGGTAATTGTGCTGAATGGCGCGCTGTCAAACGTAATAGATTATGCGCTTAAACCAAACTCGCCGCTTAAAGGAGAATTTAATCTGAGTAGTGGTTTGATCATAGCCGATGATTTTATGGCCTTTGCCGGTACGCCTGCATCTGCCAAGCCAACCAAGTCAAATGGTGTAATTTTGGTGCCCGCAAACCTCGATCTCAACTTTACAGCCGATGTAAAAAAGGTAAAATACATGGGCCTGGATATCAGTGATGCCAAAGGGCAAATGACCATCAATAACGGGCAGATCCTGCTTAAACAAACCGGCTTTACCCTGATAGGTGCGCCGGTGGTGATGGATGCCACGTATGGCAGTACCACCCCGCAAAAGGCGTATTTTGATTATCATATTAATGCCAAAGAGTTTGATATACAGCGGGCCTATAAGGAGGTGAAAATGTTTCATGATATGGCATCATCGGCCGCGCATGTGCAGGGTATTGTATCGTTAGATTATAAACTGAATGGTAAACTCAACGGCGATATGAAACCCATATATCCATCTATAAAAGGTGGGGGAGTGCTTTCGGTAAAAAAAGTAAAACTATATGGCTTTAAATTATTCAGCGCGGTAGGCAAGCAAACCGGACACGACAGCCTGACCAAAGGCGATGTTAGTAAGGTAGATATCAAGAGCACCATTGCCAACAACATCATGACCATTGAGCGCACCAAAATGCGCATGGCCGGTTTCAGGCCGAGGTTTGAAGGCCAGGTAAGTCTCGACGGAAAACTAAACCTGCAATTCAGGCTTGGATTACCACCATTTGGCATCTTCGGTATCCCGATGACCATTACCGGTACCCAGGAAAACCCCAAAATAAAGATGGGCAAAGCGAAGAAAGAAGATGAACTGAAGGAGACGACGGAGGATGGGCAGTAGGGGAATTGCTAAATAATGACAACGGATAATATTGAGGCTATAGGAGTTAATGAGACAGGGCAGTTATTTATAAAGCCCGAAAAGGAGCAATTTATTCTGATTTGGCGTAGCGCAACCGAAGTTCATTGGAATGATAAGGAACACTATTTATTTTCACCTAAACCAAGAGAATGGTCGTATTTTGATTGGTATAAACAGATCGTTAGTGTTATTTTGGACGAATATGACTGCAAACTAATCTTGACACCTCATACTATTTGGCTGAATATTCCTGACGATTTCATGCAGCAAATAATCGAATTATAATAATTCAAGGGTTTAAAAAATCCTGTACATCCCTAAATCCGCTTAATCCCGGTTCAGACAAAATCAATACTCAAACGTTTCATAATGCTCTACATGTTCTTCAAAGTCCAGTAAATAGTCTTTGTCATCGGGGTAGTAGCGGGCTTTTTCATATTGTTTGCCGGCAAAGTTTTTAATGCTATCGAAGGAGTTCCATTTGGTAACGGTCCAGAAATGGCAAATATCGCCCTCCGTTTTGCGCCACACCTCTACTGATAAATTACCATCAATATTCTTGTAATCCGGGATGCCACTTTTTTTAAGATAGTCCAGATAAATGTCGGCATGTTCTACCCTGGTTGTGCCGTGCCAAATGCGGGTGATAACTGGTTTCATGTGTTTATTTTAGTATTAATAAACAATACCTAAAATTACAACATGTTTGTTGGATAATCAAAGAAATATCTTAATCGCCTAAATTCTCAGTTCAGACAAAAGCTACCAGTCCTTACTAAACCTTACCCAGTAAATATCGTCCCAGCCGTTGCCCGGACTGTTAAGCAGCTCTTTTAATTGTGAGTAAGTTTTTGTTTCGCCATTTGTAAGCTGGTTATTTAACCTGCTGCTGGTAAATATCAGGTATTTTTTGTCCCAGGTTACAAAGGGACAGTAATCAAGTGAGGTGGTATTAAGCGGCGCGGGCAGGTGTTTTGCCGGGAGCCAGTTGCCTGCTTTATCCTTATGGCTAATATACAGATCGCCGCGGCCCATATCATCAGGGCGACCGTAGGAGGTAAGAAGTATGAATTGCTCATCGGGATCAACAAAGGCATTAAATTCGTCGTATTTGGTATTGATGTCTTCGGGCAGGCTTTCGGGCTTGCTGTATCCGCCGGTGGCAGATGCTTTGCAAACTACAATATCCTCACTGCCTTTGCCATAGTCAGCTTCTACCGTAAAATACAGGCTCCCGTTGCGGGTAATACTGGGGTAAAACTCGTTTTTAGGAGAATTTACCATCGACCCTAAATTTTCCGACTCGGCCCAGGTACCGTTGGTATTGCGCTTAACCCGCCATATATCAAAGTCTTTTTTGGCAGTGCTATCCTTCAGTGGTCTGTCTGACGAAAAATAAACCGTTTGCCCATCCGGCGAGAACGTGGCTTCCAGATCGCGGTAACGGCCCGAAAAGGGGGCCACTTCTGGCTTACTCCACCGGTCATTTTTTTTAACCAAATGCAAAATGGTACTGGTTACAAACCGGGGCTGCTGCAGGGTGAAAAAGATCTCGTCGCCGTTGGGCGATATGGTAAAATCACGGTTGCTCAGGCCATCGGTCAGTATTCCTTTGGCGAAAAGCCGGGGCGTATCGACAGGTAATTGCGTATCTGGATAAGTTGTTTGGGCAGCGGCTTTATCAAGCGCCAGCATCCACACAAAAGCAATGATCAGTTTAAATACATGGCGATGAGCATTCATATAGTTGATGGTTACAGGTTAATCAAATATACTATTTGAAAACCCGCAAAACATCACCCTAACAGGGTGGATTAAAGCAGAATACACAATGAGTAAAACGCTATTGATTGCGCGCGGCCCACTGCTTTAAATCGTTTATAGCCTTTGCCAAAACACCTGCCGAACCTTTAAATGCCGCTGAGCCGCTGGGCTTGCCGGTAACTCCATACCATTCATAAAAGCCATTATTTTTGATGGCCCGGTTTACCATAGGTTTCAATTCATCATAAGCTTGCTGAACAAAACCATAGCTGATCAGTTGCTGAATCATGCGGCCGCCAAACCAATCCCAATCACCGCCATTTTGATAAATGTAGGGTTTGGAAGCAGTAGAGTTTTTATAGATGCCATCAGGGTAGGGCGGGTAAAGGGTTAAGCCAATAGAGGGCGCACCCGATAACTTCACATTGCGGAGCATGTCGTTATTAACCAGCCTGATCTCGGCCATTGACAAAATACCGGCCTCAATGGCTGTCGCTGTGCCGCCATGAAAATAGATCTTGTTTTCATCAAAATCTGGTGGAAAAGGCGATTTATCCAAATATAAATGCGGAATGAACTTGTGCCTTTTAGCATCCCAGAGATATTTTCGGATGGAGTTAACTGTAGTAGCTTTTAGCTGCTGCCACTTTTGTTGATATTTCCCTGTTTTATAAAAACCGGCCATATCATTCAGCGCTATCACCAGCATAGCATTATCATATATGTCAACGGCCCAATGGGTGTTTTTATCAATATCAACCACGGCACCGCCTTCTATTTGCACATCGCCCCAATCCTGCGTGGTAGCCCCGGTAATTAAATGATATTTGTTTGAATATCGGTTCTTCAATAAATAATCAATAGATATTTCCAGGCGTTGCAATGCGGTTTTGCCTGCTATGGTTTCCTGCAGGATTGACTCGTCGCCGGTTACACGAATGTATTTGGCTATAGCCTGTATCAGCGAGGTTTCCTGGTCTGTTTCCACCGTGTTCTTAAATCCTACATGGGCAGGGTCATTAGGCGAAGTGTACATATTGGGGTCGCTCCAGGTTACATGACCTCTTAACACATAGCCATCTACTATCTCGCCGTTAGGCTGCTGCAGTTTTAAAAAGTTGAGCAGGTTTTCGCGGATACTGTCACGGCTGTAAACCTTGCATGAAGTTTCAATAAAGGTGTTAAAGTCGCGGATCCATACCTGCGGATAACCATCGCCGGCGTTAAAGCCCTTGCTTAAAAGGGTTGTAGCTTTTGCATAAACAGTATCCAGGCTTTTATCGGCGATGATTTGGGCGGCAAGTTGCTGATGTTCTTGCGCTTCACCCTTTAGGGTAACACCAAGTAATAATACAACAAGCAGGAGGATATTTTTCATGCCGCAATCTAAGAAAAATTGATCCCGTAAAATAATCTGCCATTACTTCATACAAATCGGGCGGATGAATTATCCGCCCGATTTAAGCTAAAAGAAAAGATAAGTTTAGTTGCCGTTTGCGAAAGTTTTTTTGCCGAAATGGCTCAGCAGGAATAACGATGCTCCCAGAATGCTTATATCTTTTATAAGAAATGAGCCGGTTCCCGATGGTGCCCAAACGCCATCAACCTTGGCAACTGTATCTGGTGTGGTAAGGAAAAATGTGCTTGTTACAAAGAAAATGACCACACACAATATACTGCCCCAAAGACCTACCCTTGGCGAAAAATTACCTGCCAGTATAGCTAACGCGGCGGTAATCTCCAATGCACCAATAATTGCCGACGTAGTGGTGATACTGAAAATATGGTACATCCAGCTCATGAGCGGACTATTTTTTACCAATCCCGCGATGCCATTGCTTTCGGTAGGTGTAAATTTAAATGCCCCGATCCATAATAGAATTATAGCAATACCGAAGCTTGATACGATGAAGGCTACATTTTTTTCATCGAGCCATTTGGCCAATTTTAATAGTTTCATTTTGCAGTTTATTTTGATGATTAATTATTTACCTTTTGCATCATTAGTCGTATCATCAGGAAATAGCTTACAAAGTGTTACTCTTTTTTTCAAAGGCTTCTTTTTAGGGGTTTGAAATTGAGGGGGCAGCCTGCCACTCCTTTAACATTACTATTCAGTTTTCAAATCACTAAATCATCTTAAATATGCTTTGGCTTTTTAACCGCAGCATGTTATATTAGCTTATTCTTTTCCTTTTCTCCAATTATAGTATTACCAGTAGCCTGTTTATCAATAACTTCTGTTAAAAAAAACCGAAAATGAAAAAGGTATCGTTGTTTTTGGCACTTCCTGTTCTTTTGCTCGGAACATATTTGTTTGCATTTCAAACCAAAAAATTACCCGGCGAAAATGTTATTAAAAAAACCACGTCTGTTACTTGCAGCTCGTTTGCGGCTGTTGATGATGGGATTACCACTGCAAACGGAAAATTCATCATCAGGTTACCCGGCTGGGGGCATTATAGTTACCATATTTCGACGCGTAATGACAGCGCCCAATTTTATTTTGACCAGGGCTTAACTATGTATTATAGTTATCATTTGAAAGAGGCATTTGCCTCGTTTAAAGAAGCCGCACGATTTGATCCTTCTTCACCTATGACATACTGGGGGCAGGCATTAAGCATGGGCCCTTACTATAATGCCGCTAACCTATACGTTGTGCCAAAAGGATTACCCGCGGTTTTAAAACAATTGAATGCCACTGCTAATCGTGCAACTGAAAAGGAAAAAGAGCTCATCAGGGTAATGAACCTCCGGTATCCTTTGGTAAATGAACAAACAACAAATGATAATATGGGTTATGCGAAAGGTATGAAGCAACTGATATCAACATACCCCAACGACCCGGATATTAAAACACTTTACATAGATGCTATGATGCTGATACATGCATGGGATTTTTGGACTACTGATGAATTGGCAAAAGAATGGACACCGGAACTGGTTGACCTGTGTAAAGGTGTTTTGAAAACAGATCCTGATCATCCTGGTGCTTTGCATTATTATATTCACTTAACAGAGGCATCCCGTAACCCCGAAGTGGCTTTGGCGAATGCCGAAGGTTTGAAAAGGAATTTTCCCGGCGTAGGACACATGGTTCATATGGCGAGCCATGTTTACCAAAGAAACGGATTATATTTTCAAGGTGTTGATGCCAATACCAAGGCCAATAAAAGTGTTCTTTTATATTATTCCATTGTAAAAAATGTTCCTCTTGCTAAGTCTATACCCCACCTGTTTGCTGTTGAAACTTATTGCGCCTTAAGTGGGGGAATGTATGAAGAGGGCATGGATGCTGCTTTACGTTGCAGGAATAGTGTTTCGCCTTCTTCGGACGATAATTATAGTCAATATTTGTACATGATGCCCGTACTTACCATGGCACGCCTTGGTAAATGGCATGAAATATTGAAGGATAATAACGCGCCGGATCCCGGTTGGACCTACGCGCAGGTACTGAATAGTTTCGCAAAAGGATTGGCCTTTATCTATACCGGTAAACGGGATTCTGCCAGCAGGCAGCTCCAGTTGCTACGTGATAAAATTAACGACCCGGTTTTAAAGATCAGGCGCATTCCCTTTAATACCTCTTTTGAGGGCGCCACCATAGCAGAAAATATATTGGATGGTGCAATTTTATTAGATCGGAATAAATATGATGACGGCATCGCGTGCCTAAAAAAGGCGGTAAAAGTTGAAGATGATATGATTTATGCCGAGCCTGCCGAATGGCCCATTCCTGCCCGGCAATTTTTGGGCGCTTACCTTTTAAAAAATGGTGATATCACTTTAGCTGAGCAAGTTTACAAGGAAGATCTGGTACATAATCCAGGCAACGGATGGTCATTGCTGGGCTTATATCAAAGTCTTAAAGCCCAAAACCGTAAAGAAAAACTTGATTATTATAAGTCGGGTTTTCTTCGCTCGTTTTCACATGCCGATGTAGTGCCCATAGGATCGGTTTTTATGAATTAAAAGTGGGGGAGAACAGTATACATTCCCTCCCCACGGGAGGGGTGAGGTAGATTGTGCAATGGCAGGGAGGGGTTTCTACGCGCGATTAAACCTGTAATACTCAATAAACCCCTTCCTCCCCCTTCCCAGGGGAAGGAATCGCACCGCCCCTGGCTTTCTTTTTATTTTTCCAACACTGAATAAATTTAGTGTAGAGACATATGTGACGTGTCTCTACAAAACCTTGTTGAAAGAAGCGTATTTAATTATAAATGGGCATCCCGTTTAGTTCAATGCAATAATCGGTTATCCAGGCGCCGGCCGCATCAATATATAAAATATTGGGTTTATTGTTTTTGTTGATAGTGCCCGTACTTATCCACTCATTAACTTTTGCAGGCAGGTACTTGTTGCCGAATATGGCCAGGTCTGTTATGCTTTGGTTTTTTTTGATCACATTGGTCAACAGCATCATTCCGTTAATTACGGGGTTTACCTTTTCATCCTGAAAATCGTTGCATATCAGGGCGGCTTCATCGCTGCTTTGAGTAAGTTGCCAGTCCAAACGAATAAGGTCGTTTTTATTTACGCCGTTTTTCATCGATGTAAAAAACAGTTCTTCCCGGGCCAGGAGCCTGTTGATCTGGTTGGTGGCAGCATAGGCCCTGCGAAAGTTAAGAAAGGTTTTTCCCTTATCGGTCATGGAGTTGGAGTCGATAAGTTTATCAGCACTGGCATAGCTCTCAAAAGTTACAATCACTTTGCCTGCCAGATCGTTTAGTTTAATTTGACTAATGTCTTTTGACTGATTGTTGTAGATATGCTCTTTGCCAAGCGCCCTTATAATGGAGTCGGCCACTTTATGGGTAGGGGCTTCTGTAGCACAAAAATGGCTGAATGTTAAAATGATGAACTCTTTTTTATTACGATCAAGGAAAGTTTTAACCGAATCAAGTATATCCTTAAAGCGCTCTCCATAACCACCGCCCATGGCATCGGCCATACAGTCGGACGAGCTGTGCTTGGTGTAAATTGAATTTTTAAAAGAACCAACCCGAAGATCAAACATCCTGATACCGGCATTGAGTTGCCTGCCTATGTTTTGTTTTTGAGTGAGGGTGTTGCAGGGGTTAATGGAGCTGCTTTGTGTACCGCCGGTACCATTTAGGGCCGACATACCCGCATCGTGCGAACCGGGTATCACGATATCTTTTAAAGTAAGATTGCCCTTAGCGGGGAATAGCGTATCCTCTATCCACCGGGCGGGGTTGTAATTGGCAAAATAACTCAGGTAAAGCTTCTGATCTTCGCCTATAAAGGCCATAATGAATTTTTTGGTATCTACATTACATATAGATACGGGGTAGGGTGTTTTAAAATAGTCGGGCAAAGTATGTTCGTCACGGGGTTGAGTTTGCTCGTTTTCGGTGGCATAATAAATACGGTTATCCTTCTTATTGCCTTTCCATACGTAAAACAGGCGGGTAGTATTAAAAGCGTGATATACCGCCGGCGGTACTTTGGATTTTGATTTGCCAACAGCTATCCGGTCGGCGCATGTTTTGGTATCGGTATTATAATCGGTATAGTAAATGCCCTGATCGTTATAATCCTTATAACAAAGCCTTACTGTGTTATTAGAAAGGGTAACTATAAAGGGATACTCATCGCTTTTTTTATCGGGTATAGTTTGTAAAACAGCGGGTTTAAGTATACCGTTATCATCGGCATCAATAATGGCTACTACCATCTCATTTTTATTATCAGCATGTGATGCTATCATCATACGGTTGTTGACAACCGTTGCCGTAATGCCAGATTTTAGTTTGGGCGAATTTTCAAAGCTTACCGTATGTATATTTTGCGTATTAAAGGTGGTGTCGCTATTGTTAATGATGTACTTTAAAGTACCGTCGGTACCCAGCCATAAAGTATATATCCGGTTATTAACCACCCTTAAAACTGGCGCAAAGGCACTTTGTTCTGTACCCACAGTTATTTCATTTTGCGAAAACCGGGAATCGTACTGTTTACCCAAATAACATACATGAATATTCCCGGTAGAGCCGGCATCTTTCCAGGTAACAAAATAGCTGCCTTTAAAATTGGTAATATCAATAGCCTTGTCTGTACGGGCCGCAGGCAAAAAGTTAATGGGCTGGCTAAAGCTCAGACTTTGGGCACTCAGGTGGTTAATATTCGATATAAGTAAAAAGCAAATAATTATTGTGGTGATAGTTAAAATTTTCATGATAAGGAATTAAAATCAACAATAATTTATCTAAATGATTGTGTATTAAAAAAATATGCAAGCAATATTTTTTCTTTATTGTGAATTTATAATATTTTTATGTAAAAAAATAAGCCTATGTCAAAAATCTTTATCACTTTTTTATGTCTTGTGCTGTTCCTGCAGGGCGTAAAAGCACAAGATGCCAACTATTGGTCGTCGAGTTATAACCCTGCCGGTTTCTTAACCCCCGGAGCGGTGATCGCGTTTAACCGCGACAGCGGGGTCATGTTTTTGAACCCGGCTTTGCTGGCTTACAGTGATAAAAGCTCGGCATCCATCAGTGGGTCAATTTACCAGTATGGCAATATCAAAATAAAGAATGGTGCCGGTACCGGGCTTGATCTTAAATCAACAACTGCCAGCATCATTCCGCAAATGATATCCGCAACTATATCATTAAAAGGCAAACATCCCTTTACAGTTGGTTATGCACTCACCCATAACCCGGTCATGAGCTACCAGGTTACACAGCAGCGCGATGCCAAATTCAATGTGCTTAATGATTCGTATAGTCCTGGTAATGAATCTTTTCTTGGGCAATTTAAAAGGCTGAATAGTATCAATGAAACTTCGGGCATTATAAGCGGAGGTTTTAAAGCATCAGATCATTTTGCAGTGGGAATATCGGCCGAGGGGCAGCTGCGCAAGCAAAGTTTCAATTCCGATTTCAGCTCAAGGGCATTATATAATGTCAACACCGGTGGTTTAAGTTTGCCACCAATTGCCAATGCAGAGGAGTCATACCTGGCATCTTATTTTCATGCGGGTATAAAGTTTAAGGCGGGTTTATCATATGATGCCGACAGGAGTCATCTTGGGCTCACTATATCATCGCCCCTGTTGCACTTAGCGGGCAGCGCAAACATATTAAGCGATAATGAGCTCAATAATATAAGATTTGCCGGCGATACGCTTAACTTTTTAGCTAACTCCAGGCAGCAAAAGCTTAAGGCCACCTACAAAATGCCCCTGAGCATAGGTTTTGGCTATGCCTATGACGTTAAAAACGGACAAATTTATTTTGCTGCCGAGTATTTTAACAAAGTGAATGAATATAACCTGATAACCCCTCATGACGGAAACTTTGTAAAGGGAGATGTTCCCGTAGATCTTTTTGCTTCATCGTCGCTTAAGTTTAAGGATGTAAGGAAATCAGTGTTCAATTTTGGGATAGGGGCAAGTTACTTGCTGCAGCCTGACGTAACCGGCTTTTTATCGTTACATACCGACTTTAATTATGCCGATAATGGTTTGTATAAAGATGATGACGGCTATGCCGCTAATACAGCCTATTACAATATTTACCATTGCCAGATAGGTGCCAACATCAAGAAACGGAAATTCAATTTCCGTACCGGGTTGTTACTATCATACGGTACAACCAGCAAGTACATGCAGTATGTTAATTTCGATAACCCGAATGAGAACAATACTTTGGCTGGAGATCCAATAAACACCAGGGCCTCAAATTTTTCAGTAGGTTTAATGTTGTCATATATCCATAATTTATAGGCGGCTTTTGGTTATAATATAGGGCATGGGCAACTCCAAATTTAATTTTGCTCTTGTTAAGCTATAAGCGTTTTAAAATCTTATTTTTAGCGCCTCAAATATTGATACACAGTTATCAACTTTATTGTGGTAAACAGCAACTAAAAATGAAAGTTTTAAAATTTGGCGGAACATCAGTGGGTAGCCCCGCCCGTATGAAAAACCTGCTCGACATTATTAATCCCTCCGAAAGGCAGATCATTGTGCTTTCGGCAGTATCAGGAACTACAAATAGCCTGGTTGAAATTGGACAAGCTTATCTTACCGGTGATAAGAAGAAGGCTATTACATTGATCAACATCCTGAAGGATAAGTACGAACTGTTTATAAAGGAGCTATTTACTGACGCTGAGTTTTTAAAATATGGCAAAGAGGTAATTGATTATCATTTTACAGTACTCAGCAATCTGGCTAATGACCAATTCTCCATTATTGAAGAAAAGATCATACTGGCGCAGGGCGAGCTACTGTCGACCACATTATACCACGTTTACCTGAAAGAAATTGGTGTGCCATCGGTTTTATTGCCGGCACTTGATTTTATGAAGATTGACGAGGATAATGAGCCTATTGTTGATCATATCACCGAAAAAATTACCCCTTTACTGGATAAACACCCCGAAGTAAACTTGTTTATTACCCAGGGATTTATTTGCCGCAACGCCTTTGGCGAAATTGATAACCTGCGCCGAGGCGGCAGTGATTATACCGCATCACTTATAGGTGCAGGTATCCGTAGCGAAGAGGTACAAATATGGACCGATATTGACGGTATGCATAATAACGACCCTCGCATTGTTAAAGGCACACAGCCTATTGCACAGCTATCATTTGATGAGGCTGCCGAGCTGGCCTATTTCGGTGCAAAAATCCTGCATCCGCAAAGTGTGTTTCCGGCTCAAAAATATAAGATCCCGGTGCGCCTGTTAAACACCATGGATCCGCAGGCTGCAGGTACACTGATCACCAACACCAGCGAGAAAGACAAGATCAAATCAATAGCCGCAAAAGATGGTATTACGGCTATCAAGATACAATCAAGCCGAATGCTATTGGCTCATGGCTTTTTACGCAAAGTGTTTGAGGTGTTTGAGCGTTATAAAACATCTATCGACATGATCACCACATCGGAGGTAGCAGTATCATTAACCATTGACGATACCACCTACCTGGGCGAGATCACCAATGAGCTTACTGCTTTTGGCTCGGTTGACCTTGATGTTAACCACACCATTATTTGCGTGGTTGGTGATTTTGGCGCCGAAAAGCATGGTTATGCAGCCCGTGTGCTGGAGGCCGTAAAACATATTCCGTTAAGGATGATATCATACGGTGGCAGCGATCATAACCTGTCGTTACTGATAAAAACAGAAGATAAGGTAGAAATTTTAAGGAGCCTGCATAACAGGTTGTTTTAAGAGATTTCGGATTTCGGAATTTCGATTTCGGATTTTTTTAATTGATCGGCGGGGCTGAGTTTTACCTTAATATAAAATAAATACCAAGAGCGGCAAATGCAGTAGAGATAGAGGTATTTAAAATTAAGCGGTTTAAGGTAAGCTTTCTATCATGATATAATTTATAGCTCGATAAAATACCCGCAAATACAGAAACGGATACACATAATATAATAGACAGATTATTCATCATTACTATGTTTAGTAAAGCTAATATAAATAAATTTCAACAGTTAGAGACCCCATTCTATTATTACGACATGGAGGTATTGCGCCAAACGCTTGATACCTGTCGTGATGCTTCGGCAAAGCATGGTTTTCATGTGCATTATGCCATGAAGGCCAACTTTAACCCCAGGGTGCTTGATATGATCCAGTCATTTGGGTTTGGGGCCGATTGCGTAAGCGGCAACGAGGTGAAAGCGGCTATTGATCACGGTTTTGATAAAGGTAAAGTTGTTTTTGCGGGCGTGGGCAAGTCAGACAAGGAAATAAACCTGGCCCTTGATGCCGATATTTTTTGCTTTAATGTGGAGTCGGTTCAGGAGTTGAATATTATTGATGAGCTGGCCGGGGCTAAAAACAAAAAAGCAAATGTAGCTATCCGCATTAATCCTAATGTTGATGCACACACACATCATTTTATTACCACCGGACTTGACGAGAACAAGTTTGGCATAAACATTTGGCAATTGCCCGATGTAGCCGCTGCTTTACGTAAATGCAGTAACCTGCAGTTTTTAGGCATCCATTTCCATATAGGCTCACAAATTACCGACCTTGAAGTATATAAAAGTCTTTGCACCCGTATAAACGAAATGCAGGACTGGTTTGAGGATCATGGCTTTCAGGTTAAGGTATTAAATACAGGCGGTGGTTTAGGGGTCGATTACTATAATCCCGACGGTAACATTGCCGATTTTGAAAATTATTTCCAGGTGTTCAAAAACTTTTTGAACGTTAAACCGGGGCAGGAGGTACACTTTGAACTTGGTCGTGCACTGGTGGCCCAAAGCGCATCGCTGATATCAAGAGTGTTGTATGTTAAGAATGGCCTCAAAAAGAACTTTTTAATATTAGATGCCGGCATGACCGAACTGATACGCCCTATGCTTTATCAGGCTTATCATCAGATTGAGAATTTGAGCCAGGAGCCAAAAACTCCCGCAACCGGTAACCCACAACCGGCAACCGATAAAATAAAATATGACGTTGTAGGCCCTATTTGTGAAAGCACAGACTGTTTCCAGAAGGATGTTGAGCTACCTGAATCATTTCGTGGCGATCTGATAGCGGTACGTACGGCCGGTGCCTATGGCGAGGTAATGGCATCGGGCTATAACCTGCGCGATAGGGTAGGAAGTGTATATTCTGAATAGTATCTATTAAAGCCGGTAGCCAACTCTTAACTGCACGAAGCTGCCGGTTTCAATAACCGCAATAAACCTGCTTAGCTGCATAAAATACGCGGCAGTGAAAAAGATAGGCGTGTTAAAGCCATTTATTATCTGGTAAGGGTTGCTGCTGTTGGTATAGATATTGTTTTTGCCAAACGTACCACCCGAAAAAATACGGAAACCAAACTGATTGTGCGGATTGCGGCTGTGAAAAATTACTTCGCTGGTGAGGCCAAGGGTAACCAGGTCTGTACGGTTGTCGGTATAAAAAGTGGGTTTATTGGTTACCTCTCTCCTAAAACGTATATAATCACCAAACTCATGGCTATAAGCCGCTTCGAAACCAATAATGCGGAAATCTGTACGGCCATGACTTACAAAATAATTTCCGGATAGTCTGCCGCCAACGGCGCCAAAAAATTTATCCTTAAAGTAGTATGGGTCGTTGGTAGTTAATATCGAGTTTTGATAACTGCCCAGCACTCCAAAAGCGCCGTAAGCGAGGTTAAAATGATTATAGGTATTTGCCCTGCTCAAATTAAATTGCCCACTCGTAAGTACATCACCTAAATTGGGACTATTATCAACTACCAATGCGCCTGATAAATAGGTAGCCGACTTTACGGTATCTGATGACATGGGCTTTGGAAGATAGGCAATATCGCTATGATGAAGAGCGGGGCCGTAAATATGATCGCTGCATGAGCTAAGGCTAAAAACAAACAGTAATGCAGCCAGGCAAAAATTAAGTTTCATTGGTGATAAGGATTAGTCCCGGGATTATACCGGAGTACTTTATCAATGATACATTAATCTTCTGATAATTTAAACAGTAAGTTTTTTATCCTAACAACCCATTAAAATATCCATCAGTAAAATCTGCAGCAAAGTGCAAAACGTTGGGTAGTTTTTCAAATTCATAAGGCTCATGTGTGGTGGTTATCACTACGGCTTTCATCCCGGCGTTGGCAGCTGCTTCGGCGCCTTTGGGTACATCCTCAAATACCAAACAATCGGTAGGTGTTGTGTTTAGTAATACTGCGGCCTTTAAAAATGTTTCGGGGTGGGGTTTGCTTAATACCACATCATCCGCGCTTACTATGGCCTTAAAATAGTGCCTGATGTTCAGGTTATCCAACACAAAATCAATATTGAACGGAATGGCCGCCGAGCCAATAGCCATAGGGATACCTTTTTGATAAGCGGCTTCTAAAAATTCAAGCAAACCAGGCAAAAGAGCCAGATAGGGTAGAAATTCCTGTTGATATTTTTCTTCTTTTTGGTACGATAGCTTGTCCATCTCTTCTAAAGTGAAACGGTTTGGGCCAAACATTCTAACCAGCACTTCGGGGTTTTTACCATACATCTGTTGTTTAACCTCGTTCCAGGTAAAATTACCGCCTAACTGATCATTTAAAAGGGTTTGCCATGCTTTGGTATGATAGGTCATATCATTGATCATGGTTCCGTTAAGGTCGAAAATAAAGGCCTTCATGTATATAAGTCGTTTTTTGGCAAACATACAGTTTCAAAAAATTAAAAGTTGATGACCGCGATATATTCTTTTTATGGGTCACTAAATTTTACGCTCATATTAAATTTGTGTCATTTGTTTACGTGTTGTAATTCAGGTACTTGCTAAAAATTTGGCCTGTAAATTTGCCCTTACGAGTTTGGGTTTGAAAAATATTACGTACCTTGCGGCCTTTAATAAATAAAATAATGCAAAAAGAAGGAACAGTAAAATTTTTCAATGAAACAAAAGGTTTTGGTTTTATTACACCAACAAGCGGTGGTCAAGACATCTTTGTTCATTCAACAGGCCTGATCGATGAAATCCGTGAAAATGATAAAGTGGAGTTTGAAGTAGAAAACGGAAGAAAAGGTTTAAACGCGGTAAATGTAAAGGTTATTTAATTATAAATTAATCATTAAACGTACCAGGCATCCACTTAGTGGATGCCTTTTTTTGTGCCTGTAAAATAGGTAAAGTCAAAACTGGCATCGTTGTTGTTCTTATAACCATAGGTTAAATCATCTACATTAAAAAACTAAAAATGAAAGATCAAGCAAAAATTATAGCAGCACTTTTGGTAGGCGCAGCGGCCGGTGCCGCGTTGGGTTTATTATTGGCCCCCGAAAAGGGAGGTGAACTAAGAGACGATATTGCCGACTATATTAATGACCTGGTTGATACTGCTAAAAACAAGGCACAATCAACTGCCAGCGATTTAAAAGAATATGGCAGCAATGCTATTGATAAGGCAAAAGCAAAATTTAGCGGTACAGTTAATGATCTGTATGATCATGGTGACGAAGCTATTGAATCCGCAAAATCAAAAGCTAAAGATGCTGCCGATAGGGCAAAAGATTTAGGTGAGGATGCTATAAATGAGGCTAAATCAAAAGTAAAAGGCACTGCGAACGACTGGAACAATTCTGTACAGGGCGCATAATTTTTAGTACTATATTTTAAACAGGAAAGCCCGGTAGTTACCGGGCTTTCCTGTTTAAAGCTAATTTTTTATTATTTAATTATAAACTTATTATTGCTTAGGTCGGCATCCATAAATATCCCGCCATCCAATACAGCCGATTGTATGGTTTTACCAGTTTTAATGTTTACGGTTATTTGTTTTTGGTTTTTCTCCCATACGCCGGGTGTTTGATGCAGGCTTTCGCTTGTACCGTCGGTATAAGTTAGTTTAACATCAAAAGGAACAGCAAAACCACCTATGTTTTTGATAGCCGCGGTATACCCACCTTTAGCTTTGCTTACATTTTGCAGCGCCAGGTCAATATAATAATTGGTGAAGAACCAGTTGTTAAAGAACCAGTTCAGGTTTCGGCCAGATACGTTGCTCATGGAATTGAAATAATCCCAGGGGATGGGGTGTTTACCATGCCAGCGGTCCATGTAACCATGTAAAGCTTTTTTAAACAGGGCGTCGCCCAGCATATCTTTTAAAGCAAGATAACTTAATGATGGTTTGCCATAAGAGTTATTACCATAACCTCCCCTTAGTTCGCTCGATGGAGTAATAACGGGCAGGTCTTCGGCTGTAGCCACATCATTTATCCATCGCTCAACCCTAAAATCTTTATAAAGGTATTCTGCTTTTTCCTTGCCAACTTCGGCGGTACCTATCAGTAGCTCGAAGGTGGTTGCCCAGCCTTCGTCCATAAAAGCATACCGGCTTTCGTTAATGCCCATGTAAAAGGGGAAGTAGGTGTGTGCAATTTCATGATCCTGTACAAATTGCGAAAAGTGTACATCATCATTATGGCTGTCATTTACCATCATAGGGTATTCCATATCGGCAAAACCCTGGAACGAGGTCATTTTGGGGAAGGGATAAGGTATACCAGGCCAGTTGTGTGAAAGCCAGCTTAAAGAGTTGCGGCCATTTTGCACGGCATGATGAAAATCTTCAGAATTATCTAAAAAAGCGGCCTGCATGCTGGCCCTGCGGTGAGTAGCATCATCAACAACGGTGCTTGCGGCATCCCACACGTAATGGTCGCTTATACCAACAGCCATATCGCTAATGTCGTTAGCTTTCCAGATCCAGGTATTTACATCATTTTGAGCGGTTATATTTTTCTTAGCCAAATCGGCAGCGGTGGCAATGTGTATGGTAGAGTCGCTGGTCATGGATGCTTGCAGGCGTTTGGCATACTCCGGTTGTAACACCTGATCAGGGTTTTGCAGGGTACCCGTTGCCCAAAC
The DNA here is from genome assembly GCF_050433765.1 of Mucilaginibacter lappiensis. Classification (GTDB taxonomy): domain Bacteria; phylum Bacteroidota; class Bacteroidia; order Sphingobacteriales; family Sphingobacteriaceae; genus Mucilaginibacter; species Mucilaginibacter lappiensis_A. The sequence goes on from NZ_JBNPWP010000002.1 coordinate 547,508, forward strand.
AACATAGTTTTTAGGCGCTTTTACCTGTAAGGTATAATCATTAAAGTCGTTGTAAAACTCTTGCGCGTCCAAAAACGGAAGTTTGTCCCAGCCATTATAATCATCGTAAACAGATACCCTTGGGTAAAAATAAGCCAGGTAAAAGGTGGTTGAATCTATCATCCCCTCGCGTCCGCTTTCTAAAGAGATCTGGAAATGCCAGGTTATATCAAGCTTTACAGAATCATGCGGCAACAGGGGCTTTGGTAAACCGATCATTTGGTTGGTTGAAGCGATATCGCTGTTAACTTTTTTAGCCTTCCCGTTTATCAAAAAAGTATCAATTTGTATACCGGAGGTTAAATAATCAGGCCGTGCATTTGCAAATCTGGCCGCGCCGGGTTTGTGGATGTTCAATATCAGCTTCATATTAAGTCCCTTCAATGTATCAGGGCTGTTATTAATATAAGTGATCTGTTCGGTACCTTTAATGTTGCGGCCGGGGGGCAGGGCAGTTATGGTAATGTTATACCGGCCATAGTTTTGCCAGTATTTTTTACCGGGATTACCATCGGCCGAGCGTGTTTCGTTTTTATAGGCATGTTGTATATCGCGCGGCATATACAAGTTTTGAGCTTGAGCTTGTACCAGCACAAAGCAGGCGAGGGCAGTTAAAATAAAAGTTTTGATCATGTTTTTAGTTAATACAAATGCAAATTAATGTAAATGAATTGATAATTAATAAGCGATTATCATGAATTTAACACTTGTATGCATGCAATTAAATAAGTGCATTGGGGGTAATTATTTATGATTTCGTAACAAATTTGTAACAATAATTGATTTGGGATCAAATGTTTTGCTTCTGTGGGATATATTTTTTTACTTTGTTTAAGTTATTTTAATAGGGGTATTAAATAACTAATATTTAAGCCATTCGCGTAATGCGGATGGCTTTCTTTTTGAACTAAAATTAAAATAAGTTATTGATTTTCAGATAAGTATTCTTTGGATATGAGTATGAAAAGCTGATCATTATCAATTGATTCGTCAAAACACTCCGTAAGCAATTGCTGCGCATTAGCATATTTTAACTGTTTGGCAACCATCATAAGCATTCGGCACGAGGTGATGTTTATATGTTCAAGCAGTTGTATGTACATGATCACGTCCATATCACTTAATATAGGGATTGACTGCTCTTCATCAAGGCAAAACTCATCCTTAATTATTGATTTGATGGGGTTACAGTTTTTGTCGGATGGAGTTTCGTCAATAAGCTTATATACTTCTTCCATCCTTGCAATTTGTTTCTTTACATCGTCCCAAAATTCTTTTATAGCTTGTTGCAAAGCTGTAAATGATGCAAGTTGCATAATGTGGGCAAGATTCTTGTTCAGGTAGCATTTGCCAAAATATATGCGGTTTAGGTTATGTACAAATACCTGTTTTAATAATTGCTGGTCTAAGGTAGCAGGGGTAATGTTGTCCATGATATTTAATGTAAATAGCTGTTAATTGATGGCGGTAATTCAACTAATAAAGAGCCTAAATGTTTGATTAAATGTAATATAAATAGCAGGGGCTTTATTTATAATCTGATATGCGGATATAAGCTAACTTTGCAAATTGATATACACAGCTATGAAATATAAATTAGGCGACTTTGTACGGTTTGTTGATGAAAAGATGGAGGGTTTTGTGACCCGTATAATTGACGACCAAATGATAGGCGTTACCGGCGAGGATGAGTTTGAAATACCTGTATTGGCCAGTAAGGTAACTACGGTACATGGTTATGAGCCGGCCGGATCAAAAAACGCTGTTGCTGATGATAAACCAATGCAAATAGGCGAGTTTGAAAAGAAAGGCATTTATATAGGTATAATTGCCGATGCCAAAGCCAATTCGGTAGTACATTTTTATCTGGTGAATAATACGTCGTTCCAGTTGCTTGCTGCGTTGACCACCGAAAAACAGCAGGCATTTAAAGGCGAATTTGCAGAGGCGATAGCCCCTAAGTCAACTGCGAAGATTTATTCGGCCCAACTGGCCGATCTGCAATTGTGGCCCAGGTTTATTCTGAATGTTATTTACAACACCAAACAAAATATAGAACCACCCGCTCCATTAATTATTAATGAAAAATTTAAGGCAAAAGATTTTTCGACATCTAAAAAGCCTATACCCTTACTAAAAGAGCCGGGCTGGATGATACGCCTGGATGAACCTGAAATGGTGATAGATGCCCAAAAACTAAAGGAAAGCTTTTTTAAATCGCCCGAAGAGAAAACGGTATTGGATAAACCCACAAGTGAGGTTGACCTGCATATAGAAAAACTACGTGATGACTACCAGTTTTTGCAGAGCAGTGAAATACTAAATATACAATTGGCCCATTTTCATAAAACGCTTGATGCCGGTATTGTACACCAGCTATCTGATATGGTATTTATTCATGGTGCAGGCAACGGAACGTTACGCCACGAGTTGCAGAAGGTATTGAGCAAACACCCCAAAGTGCAAACATTTATGGATGCCCGCAAAGAAAAATTTGGCTATGGCGCTACCAAAGTGATACTGAAATAACATAAAGCCCGGCCCGAAGAGTCCGGGCTTTATGTTATTTATTCAGGTTATCAACCTTGTCATAAAATTCTTTTTGCAATTGCAGGGTTGAAGTATCGGCTTTAATAGCTTTTAAGGCTTTTACAAATGTTTCAATCTCATGCTCTGCTGTAAATTTGCCTAATTCGTTGGTGGCCTTAGCGCCTTCACCCGCATAATGGTTTGGGTAAGCGGCGTACCACCAAATAGGTGTATACACATTAGGCAGGTTTAAACGGTGCTGGTTGGCCCCTGATTGATCGGCTGCACGGTCCATCTTCATCAAGTCTGGTCGTAAATATAGCAGGGTAGAGGTTTCGCCCTCGCCGGCGTGCTGATCATTTTGCGGATCGGACTTATGCATTTTAAGGTATTGCGTTGTAAACTCCTTATCGTTTTGGGGGGCATAAAAATATACCGCGTAGTTATGCCTTTTGTTAAGCAGCGACTGCATGAAAAACCTGATGAATTCGGGATTGCCGCCATGCCCGTTCAGGATCACTATTTTTTCGAAACCGTTGCGGGCTATTTCATCACAAGTGGCTTCCAGCAAATCCCATATTACTTTGCTTGGCAGTGCAAATGTGCCTGGCTGCTGTCTTGCCTCATTTATTTGCCCATAAAAATAATCAGGGAATACCACAGCATATTCTGATTTAACAGCACGGGCTGCCCACTCGCGTACATGAATGAGATCGGTACCCAGGGGCGAGTGCGGGCCATGTTTCTCCAATATTCCAAAAGGTAATATGCAGGTTTTTGATGATTTTTCAAGTGCCTGTGGAAAATCAGAAGCAACAAGTTCATCCCATCTGGCCGGTAACTGTTGTGCATAGGCAAAACCCGAAAACAGCATAGCGGTAAATAAAAGTAAATAAGATTTCATTTTGTTTACAGATAATTGGTTATTAAATAATTTGAAGAGCTGTATATGATGTGAAATTTACAAAATTACTTTTACGTAAAAATGAGTTTATCAGTAGGTAATGTGAATTTTACGTTTGTTGCTTATTTTAAATTGGGCAGGGCATAACAAAAAGCGGCTCCCTTTTCTTTAGCGTTTTCGGCCCAGATACGGCCGCTCATTTTTTCAATAAAATCCTTGCATATCATCAGGGCTACACCGGCACCTTTTTCTTTTTCATTACTGTAACGCATCTCGGCCTTGAGGTTGAATATCGATCCCAATTTTTCAGGAGAAATGCCTTTCCCTTCGTCCTGCACGCAAACTGTGGTTTCGCCCGGATGTACGGTAGCCGAAATAGAGATGGTTGAATATTGGGGCGAAAACTTTATAGCGTTGTGTATAAAATTACGATGAATAAATTGCACCAATTCTTTATCGGCCTGAATGATAACGTCACTATCAACATTATTAATAAATTTAAGGTGATACTCTTCGCCCATCAGGTTAAAGGGTTGCAAAGCTTCATCAATTAATTCTTTAAGTGACATAGAAACGGGTTGGTAGCTAAAACCCGAAAGTTGTTGTTTTATCCATTGTAATATGTTCTCAAATATCTCCAGCGAAATATTAGAGGAGTGCTCCATCGTATCAACCAGTTCCATCAACTCCTCACGCGTAAATGAATCAGTATCTTTTAAAACAGTTGCAAGTGTTTTTAAGGTGCCTATTGGTTGCCTGAAGTCATGCGCCAGAATGGATACCAGGCGGTTATTAAATCCATGATCGATCTCCAGTTTTTCATTACGCAGCTGTACTGACCTGTTTAGTGACTCGAGTGTTACGGTATGTTTTTGTTTTAAACGATAGAGGCGGTAAACGAATAGCACCGTTAATACAGTTAATAAAAAAAGTATGCCAAACACCATCATCAATACCTGCCGGTTCTCACTCCTGATTGTAGTGGCCTCCAGTTCCTGATCTTTTAAAGCGTAATCAATATAATCAAACCCCGAGGTATTGGTAAACAGCTCTTCATCATCATAAAGTTTCAATAGTTTAGCACTGTATTGCTTTACTTCGCGCAAATTATTCTGACTAATGTAAATATCATATAGTTTCTTTCCGAATAGCTTTTCATACCAGTGGTACCCTCTTAATTCGGCAATATAAAGGCCTTGTTTGTAGTAGCCTACAGCTTTATTGGTATCTGTGTCGTGGTACAGATCGCCCAGGCTTTGAATGATATCAAGGCTAAGATAGTTCAGATCCATAGCTATGCCTTCGGTAACTGCTTTTTGTAATAAACTGATGCCTTTTTCGCGTTCGTTATTTTTTAAATATAGCTGTGCCTGTATCTGATCGATAGCTAATAAAACCCGGTTATCTTTATACCTGGTGGCTATCTGTCTGGCCTGGTCAAGATAAATACTTAATGAATCTTTGGGTATTTCAGCGGGGTACATCATCAGGTAATTACAGAGCACAAGCGACATGATGGAATCCTTTTTAAGTTTGCTACCGAGATAGGAGGCTTTGTTTAAAAACTCAATTGCCTTATTGTCCTCCTTGTTCTCATTAAAAACAAGTCCAATGTTCATTAGCGCCTGAACTACGTTTGATGAATCATGTATGGCCAGGTAATGGTTATAGGCATCGTTATAATAGCGAAGTGATAATTGCAGATTGCCCTTCAGATCGTAAACTATTCCCAGCACATTTAAGGCATCAGCAATGCCTTGCTGGTATTTTAATCTTTCGGCAATAGACCTTGCTCGTTTGGCGTAGTAAAACGCGCTGTCTACATTGCTTTCATACATCAATATCCCTAAACGGTTAAGGGCATCAACATGTTTAATACTATCTGTTATATGAGGAAGTTCTTTTTTGATTTTACTGATATCCTTTATCTGGCTGTAACTACAGGTAAAGACAAATGATAACAGTATAAAAAAGACTAAATGTTTTTTCATTAATCAGTGTTTATATCAACCAATCATTTATTACTGAATTGAGGATATGTATCGTTCTACGAAATAAAATGTACAGAGTTGGGCCAATATTTAATAAATACCTAACACGCAGGTAGATAATATTTAGGTTTCTTGTTAATAGCTAAGTTAACTTATTTTATCATATCGCAGTATTTTAAATTATCAGGTTGCGCTCTTAATTAAAAAGTAATATAAGCGAAGCAAAGATCATTCGCCCCAGGCAGTGATCATTAAATTTCTGGGCCCGCCGTAATTACGATGTTCGCACAAGTAAATACCCTGCCATATACCCAGGGCAAGCCTGCCGTTGCGGATTGGGATCATTACCGAACTACCCAGTAAAGCCGCTTTTAAATGAGCCGGCATATCATCAGGCCCCTCATCATCATGTAAATAATCCGGATCATTCTCGGGAACGGTTTTACTGAAGTACATTTCAAAATCCTGCCGTACAGTAGGGTCGGCATTTTCATTAATGGTTAAGGAAGCCGAAGTATGCTGAATGAAAACCTGCATTATACCTGTTTTAATGGTACTGATCTGTTGCAGGGCGTATACTATATCGGCAGTGATCAAATGGAAACCCCGTTTTTTTTCTCTAAGCTGAAGTGCTTGCTGATGTATTTGCATGTTTTAGTATATTCTAAGTGTTTAGGAATAACAGGCATCCCACTATATGGTTACTGCATACGGGATAATTTTAAATATAGCCTTATGCAAATCATTTTCATAATGAATTTAAGCAGCTTTTTAATTGGCTATAAAAATGATAACAAACATGCCGTTTTCAGCTGTCATTATTCCTGATTTATAGTTTTTTTATATTTGTAAATAATAATTTTAATTTGTAGTATAGTGGAATTAGAAACTGAAAAATTGAGGACTATTGAAGCGAGTTTTGAGGCAGATGTTGAAGCTATAAGCAAAATTGACGCGGTATCCTCTATACTGGAAGTTATTTGCCGTAGTACGGGAATGGGCTTTGCCGCTGTTGCACGTGTTACCACCGATAGGTGGATAGCCTGCGCTGTGCGTGATGAAATACAATTTGGGCTAAAACCAGGTGGTGAATTAGTTATAGAAAGTACCATTTGTCATGAAATAAGGCAACATCATAAGGCAGTTGTTATTGACCATGTTGATAATGATGAAATTTACGCAGGCCATCATACACCACAGATGTATGGCTTTCAAAGTTATATTTCGGTGCCTATCATGCTTAAAAATGGCAGCTTTTTTGGTACGCTATGTGCCATTGATCCCAGGCCGGCCCGACTGAACACCCCGGAAACTTTAGGGATGTTTAATCTGTTTGCTGATCTTATCGCGTTTCACTTAAACGCTATAGATCAACTTAGCATAAGTGAATCCAAACTTCAGGAAGAACGTAAGACAGCAGAGTTGCGCGATCAGTTCATTGCCATATTGGGTCATGACTTGCGCAACCCGGTTGGCGCGGTATCAAATGTGGCGCAATTACTGTTGCGTATGCCACTGGATGAACGTGTAAAGCGCCTGGCTACCATTGTGCAGGATTCTTCATACCGGATGAAGGGGCTGATAGATAATATACTTGATTTTGCCAGTGGCCACCTGGGAGGAGGGATAGTATTAAACCGTACTGAAAACGAACCACTGGAAGAAATACTGAACCAGATAGTAACCGAATTGAAAGTTGTATGGCCCGGCCGTACCATTAATACACAATTCATCTTAACCGAACCTGTAAATTGTGATGGCAAACGCATAGCCCAGCTTTTTTCAAATCTGTTGGGCAACGCGCTTACCCATAGTGAAAAAGACTCGCCGGTTAGCGTAAAAGCCATTAGTAACCAAAAAGAATTTATTTTATCGATAAATAATGCTGGCGAAAAGATTCCGGAGGCTGTTGTAGATCGTCTTTTTCAGCCATTTTCGCGCGGGGAGATAAAGCCGGGACAGCAAGGATTAGGGCTTGGTTTGTACATTGCCTCAGAAATAGCCCGGGCCCACGGCGGTACATTAACCGTGTGTTCAACAGATGATGAAACATGTTTTACTTTGCAGATTCCTGTACAATAGCTTAGCTGCTAAATAACTTAATGCTGCTGGTTTATTTTTCTGGTGCAGGAAATCATAGAAATATATAGGCAAATAAAAAGCGGGACGATCATCAGATCGTCCCGCTTTTTTAAGTATTAGTATTTTGCTTACACTATCACCATGCCGCCATCTATAATAATTTCGGCACCGGTAATAAAACCAGCGGCGTCATCGCAAAGGTAAGCTACCATGCTGGCTACATCCTGAGCGGTGCCCATACGGTTTAAAGGGATCTTATTGATCAGGCTATCTTTTATGGTGCTCAATGTGGCCGCATCTAAACCAGCTTTGTTCATTATTTCTGTTTCAGTGGGGCCCGGGCTTACCGCATTCACCCTGATCCGGCGTGGTGCCAGTTCAAGTGCCGCAGTTTTCATAACCGAATTTAAAGCCGCCTTACTGGCCGAATATACTGATGAACCGGCATGATTGATACTTGCAACTATTGACGAGAGAAAAACAACAGAGGCAGCGTCACGCAAAATTGGAATAAACTTGCCCAATGTAAAATAAGCACCCTTGAAATTAATATCCATAATATCATCAAAGTGCTGTTCAGAAGCGGCTTCAATGGATGATAAGGTTGTGATACCCGCATTAATGAACAGGATATCTACCTTACCATAGCTTTCAGTAACAGTTGCTACCAGCTTTTCTGTAGCGCTAATGTCTGATTGATCGGCAACAATACCTATTACACCTAAATCGGCAGCTGCCTTTTCTACGGCTTCCTTTCTGCGCCCGGTAATGATCACTGTGGCGCCCTTTTCTTTTAATTGTTTTGCGGTGGCATAACCAATACCGCTATTTCCGCCGGTAATTACGGCTACTTTATCTTTAAAATTATTCATTTCCGTTACTTTTTATTTGTTGGTGCAAATATATCCCGCAAATGGTATAATTTTGTAACCAGTATCACAGAGTATACCAGTAACAATATGGAAACAGAAGTATCAACAGATAGTCAGACCCCGGAAATCCCAGATCTGGATATCATTTATGGGATTGATGGTAAGCGTAACCAGGCCCGCGAAATTCAGGCCCTGCAGGATACTATTTATGTAATTGGCGGTAAATGGAAATTACCCATCATCAATTCAATATGCAATGGTAATAAACGTTTCAGAGAAATTGAGCGGAGCATACCGGGCATAACCACCAGGATGTTATCAAGAGAGCTTAGGGAAATGGAATTGAACAAGCTGATCACCAGGACCGTTACACCCGGTCCGCCGGTTTTGGTAGAATACGAATCTACCGATTATTGTAAAACCTTCGGTCCGGTTATTTTAACCATGATCAAATGGGGAATTGAGCATCGTCAAAAAATTAAAGAAGGGTAAGTTAGTCCTGGCTTTCGTCCAGATTCATACGCATGGTTAACATGTGGGCTGCAAACCCTGCCTTTTCATAAGCTTTAAGCGCAGCATCGTTTTTAGCATAAACTTCCAGCCTGATTTCCATGATCTCCCGTTGCTGCGACCATAGCTTAAGCGCATCAATGATCATCCTGTTTATTCCTTTACCCCGGTGATGCGGCACCACATACATAAAACCCAGATGAGCATGTTGCTTATGTTTTAGGTATGGTTTTGAATCATCAATGCGGGCATAACCACAGCCTATTATTTCCGAACCTGTTTCGGCTACAAATATCCCAACATGGTCGGCCGCTATTAATCCGGCTATATCATAGTAATAAAGCGGCCCCTTCTTTAAAGTACTGTCGAAAGGGCGTTCGGCATCAACTAACGCTTGTTTAAATTTATGCAATACATCTAAATCTTTTAAATTGGCCTCTCTTATAATTATTTCCATATTTATATCTTGTGATGTGCCGGTAAAATTATAAGTTTAATGGTTAGCTTTTCAGCGCAACAGCAAATCAGGATCAATTTAAAAATATTTTAGTCCGTTTGTCCAATTTTAAATCCTGTGATCGTCATTAGATTTTAACACTTAAAAATTAACAGAAAATGAAAGATTTCTTATTTGTATTCAGAAACGATTATCAGGCTATGCCTACGATCTCCCCAGAAGAAACGCAGGCCTTAACACAAAAATGGATGGATTGGGTAGGAGGCATTGCTGCTCAAAGTAAACTGGCCGACCGTGGAAACCGTTTGTTCGCAACAGGCAAGGTTGTAAAAGGCGATAATGTAATTACCGATGGTCCGTACACCGAAATTAAAGAACTGATCGGCGGATATACACTTGTTAAGGCCGAATCATTGGACGAAGCTGCTGAATTAGCCAAAGGTTGCCCGATCCTGGCTTTTGGCGGAAATGTTGAGGTTAGGGAAATCAACCCGTTATAAGACCTGAGCCGATCTCAAAAAACTAAAAAAGCCATTGTATATTATACAGCGGCTTTTTTAGTTTTAATAGCTTGCCTGCCCAATATCCAGGCGGTTGATTTTACCTTTGGCATCTATATGTAGCTTAAAATAAGTTTTAAAATCGCCCCACTGATCGCTGTGGAATTTTCCGTAAACATCAAGGCCATTGTTCTCTACTTTATCAATACGGGTAAAGCGTTCATGACCAAAAGCTTTTTCAAAAAAACTTTTAAAGTTCATTTTGCGGCCATCGTCAAAAAGTTCGGCATCATCAGTAAATAAAGCGAACCATGCTTTTTTATCGCCGGCTTGCAGCGCGTCAATGGCTTTTTTTACTATAGGGTTGGTTAATTTATCGGTGTTCATGATGTTTATATTTTTTACGGTTTGAGTTGGTGTGCTTACAACTTGCCCTTGTGCTGATAAAGTGATCAGCGAAGCATAAACAAGGTAATGATTAAAGGCTTTCATTTGGTTTGGTTTTGTAATGGGTACTGCAGATATATGATTACCAGGTTCATTAAAAAAAAAGGCACTTCAATGGCCGCTCCTTTCAAATCTCTTACAGATAGCTGCAGGCAAATGATGAAAAGGATAGTGGTGGCCATCAAAAAGTTGCCAAACACAAATGTTTGAGGAAACAAGATGAGTACTGCACTTAGCAGCGTAACAATGCCGAATATAAATATACCCCGATTGCTGAAATGCCATTTGCCAAACATGTTCAGCATTTCGGGCTTGCCGGTAAGCATGGCCCAGCCTTGTTTAAAACCCATATATACTACAAACAATATAAGAAGGGAATTGATGATTTTGATTAACATGGGTTTTGATTTTTTAAAATCCATAACAGGATGATCATGATCACCCTGCTATGGATTGCTCTTTTAGACTATTATTTAATTTGTTGCGCCACCATTTACCAATAAGTGCTGACCACTTACGAATGATGAAAGATCACTGGCGAAGAACTCGGCAGCATTAGCCACATCTTCTACTTCGGCCAATCTTCCCATCGGACAGCTGTCCAGTAATTGTTTTCTTAATTCAGGATAGCTATCTGGTTCGGCAAAAATACCGGAGTGGTCAACTGCAAAAGGTATAATGGAGTTTACAGTAACACCCTTGTGGCCAATCTCTTTTGACAGGATGTCAACCAAATAACGTGGTGTGGTTTTACTACCGCCATATACAGCCATTCCGGGTACAGGGAATGATGTGGTGCTGGATGCTATATAGATGATCCGGCCATTGTTTTCCACATGTTTTGCGGCCTGTTGCATTGTAAAATAGGTGCCTTTTGTGTTGATAGAGAATACACGGTCAAATTGTTCTTCAGTAAAATCCACCACCGGAGTTTCAACCAGTTCAATACCGGCATTGGCTACCACAATATCTATTTTACCAAATTCCTTTTTTGCTTCTGTAAATAGCCTTTCCAGGTCGGCTACTTTGCTTACATCGGCTTGTACAGCAATTACCCGTACGCCCATAGCCTTGATGTTGCTTAATACCTCATCGGCCGATGCTTTATCCCTTGAGTAATTGATAACAATATCTGCACCCAGGGCTGCATAACGTTCTGCTATGGCTTTTCCTAAGCCCCTTGCTGATCCTGTAATTAAAGCTACTTTATTTTTTAGTGAGTTCATGGTTTCTAAAGTTTAATGTTGTTGTGATAAATTGATTGAAAATTTTGTCTTATATCTTGATTCTTATTTCTTACTTCTTTTTTCTTACTTCTTTCGAAAGGCTTAAGCCATAGCACCATTAATACCTATGTTTTGTGCACTGATCCATTTAGCATCGTCGCTGGCCAGAAATACTACGATCTTTGCAATATCCTCAGGTTCGCCAATGCGGTTAAAGGCTGATAATGATGCAAGGCGATCAATCACTTCCTGTGGTTTGCCTTTGGTGAAAAGCTCAGTATTGGTAGGGCCGGGAGACACTGAATTGACATTGATACCTCTTGCACCAACTTCTTTAGAAAATACACGGGTTAATTGCTCAACTGCCGATTTAGTTGCCGCATAAGTTGAATAGGTTGGAAGCATAATACGGTTATTGGAAGTAGAAAAGTTAATGATGCTGCCGTTATCTGCCAGTTTAGTAGCTGCCTCACGCAGGGTATTAAATGTACCACGTACGTTGATATCAAATTGGCGGGTAAAATCCTCGTCGGTAGTATCTTTAAGCAATTTGGTGATCATGATGCCGGCGTTGTTTACCAATACATCAATTTTACCATAATGAGCGATGGCTGCGTCAAACATGGCTTTCACCTCGTCAGATTTGCTTACATCGGCTTGTAAGGCTATGGCATCACCGCCTTGTTGTTTAATTTCATTAACGGTTTGCTCGGCAGCTTCCTGGCCACCTGCATAATTGATAATTACTTTAGCGCCTTCACTTGCTAATTTAAGGGCTACTGCTGCGCCGATACCTCTTGATGCACCGGTTACTAAGATTACTTTTTCTGATAGCGTTTTCATGATTTTTTTTCTTTGTTTGTTTTGATATAACAAAGGTCATGTTTAACGCAACCCAAAAAGTACAGATATTAAAGCATTACATACAAATATCTAAGATGTGGCAATTAACCCTTCCCCGATAGGGTTTGTGCATAAATTGATATGCTCCGTTAGGAGCTACCTGTTTGTAGCAGATCAAATCAAAAAGCAAGATTGCTCCGTAGGTACAACCTCCAATTAGCAGATAATTGCATTTGTTATTAGAGGGTAGCCTCTACGGGGCAAAGGGTATTAATACTTGTGTGCTACAAACAGGTAGCTCCTAACGGAGCATAATCCTATTGTTTTGAGAAATGTCCACATGGTAGCTGAGAAGGGGGGACTCACAAAGGTGGATCTTACGTGGCAACACCATGCTGCTTGCGATACAAAACAGGGGAGATATCAGTGTATTTTTTAAAGTAGTTACTAAAGTGATTAGCTTCTGAAAAGCCCAGCAGGTAGGCTATTTCTTTTATGGATGTGGATGAATTTTGCAGCAGGGATTTAGCTTCGGCAATGGTTTTCTCGGCTATCCAGGTGCTGATGGATTTACCTGTTTTGCTCTTGATCACATTACTTAAATAATTAGGGTGCAGGTTTTGTTCATCGGCATAATCCTGTAGCCTGTTAACCTGATGTACCTTGCCGCTGCTTAGATCGCGATAATGTTGTTCCAATGTTCGTTTAAATGTTTTAACAATTTGCGAACTGCGGTTGCCCTCATATATAGGATTATAGTCTTTCCAAAAATACTCTTTGATCTTTAACAGTAACACTACAAATAAATTACCAATGAGCCGGTTGCGGTATGGTGAGTTTGAAAAATACTCCTTGTTTATTTGCAGGTATAGTTGTTCAAATTCGGCAAATGCTTCCGGGGTTAAAACTCTTGGATGTACAGTTTCGGCAAGCAGAAAGGGGAACTCCTCGAAAATATCGGGATGAACATTCTCCTTTAAAAAAGATTCACTTAAGGTAATAAGATACGCCTCCTGTATACTAAACCACTCGTGCGATTTATAGTGCCCCGGATTGGTAAAGTATATGGTGCCGGGTATGGTATCAAAATTAAGATCATCGGTTGTATATTTTCCCCTGCCATCTTTTACAAAAACAAACGAAAAAAAATTTGGCCTGAAGACCGGCGATTTAAAAGGCAGATCAAGATGGATGTCCTTTAAATTATGAATGGTAAAATCGGTCTTATCATCAATTCCATCTGTTGGCAGTCCGAAATGGGTATACTGTTTCAGTAAAGTGTTAAAGACCAGCTTTTTTTCAGTTTCTTTCATTTAGCAGGGATACATGAATTACTTATCTATTCATGCGACCTAAAATTAAGAACAATTTTATGATTTAGCTACTGGCCTGTTTTGTTATGATTCAAAATATTCAACAGGCTCAAGGTCCTGTAACTCCTCATCCGTAAATAGCCTTGATCTGATCATAAAGCGGATGCCCATTGGTATCTCTAACGAAAAGCTGGAACCGCGGCCGGGAGTAACATCAAGGGTTAGGTGAGTATGTTTCCAGTATTCAAACTGGTCAATGCTCATGAAAAACTCGCAGCCTGCTACTTTACCTATCTTTACATCGCTGCTGCCTATTTTAAATTCCCCCTTTTCAAAACACATGGGCGATGAGCCATCACAGCAGCCACCGCTTTGATGAAACATTAACGGTCCAAACTTTGCCATGAGCTGATCTATCACTTTTTCGGCAGCGGGGGTAATGGAAACTCTTTTGGTCATGGCGGTTAATTTAATGAAGGCGCTGCAAAAACCCAATACTTTTGCAGCCACCTTCAACTACAGGACTAAAAGAAGCCCAATTTGTTCTTATTATAGGAGATCAGCATATTTTTTGTTTGGCGATAGTGGTTCAGCATCATTTTATGATTTTCCCGGCCAAAGCCTGATTTTTTATATCCGCCAAAGGGTGCGTGTGCCGGATAAGCATGATAACAATTTACCCAAACACGCCCGGCCTGTATGGCACGCGGTACCTGGTAAATTTCATGTGCGTCGCGGGTCCACACGCCTGCACCTAAGCCATACAGGGTGTCATTGGCAATTTCAATGGCCTCTTCGGTAGTTTTAAAAGTAGTTACAGAAACCACCGGCCCAAAAATTTCTTCCTGGAATATGCGCATTTTGTTATGGCCTTTAAATATGGTAGGTTTTATATAATAACCCCCACCAAGATCGTTACCAAGTTTTTGCACATCGCCACCGGCAAGCACTTCGGCTCCTTCTTTTTTACCAATATCAAGGTAGCTTAGTATTTTCTCATACTGATCGTTCGAAGCCTGCGCGCCCATCATAGTATCAGAATCAAGCGGATCGCCCATTTTAATGGCATTGGTACGGGCAATTACACGCTCCATAAACTTATCATATATATTTTCATGCACCAGCATACGTGACGGACAGGTGCAAACTTCGCCCTGGTTAAGCGCAAACAATACGGCCCCTTCCACAGCCTTATCAAAAAACTCATCATCAGCATCGCCTACCGATTCAAAGAATATATTGGGCGATTTACCACCCAGCTCCATGGTTACCGGGATCAGGTTTTCTGAGGCATATTGCATAATAAGGCGACCGGTAGTTGTTTCGCCGGTAAACGCCACCTTATTTATTTTTGATGATGTAGCCAGCGGCTTGCCTGCTTCGGGCCCAAAACCCGTAACCACGTTTAACACGCCCGGAGGCAATATATCGCCAATCAATTCCATGAGCACCATAATACTGGTGGGGGTTTGCTCTGCCGGTTTAACCACGGTACAGCAACCTGCGGCAAGCGCGGGTGCAATTTTCCAGGTAGCCATTAATAGTGGGAAGTTCCAGGGGATGATCTGCCCAACCACGCCAAGTGGTTCCTGCAGATTAATACTTACCGTAAATTCATCATGTTCAGATATGCTGCTTTCTTCTGCACGGATAGCGCCTGCAAAATAACGGAAGTGGTCAACTACCAGGGGCAGGTCGGCGGCCATGGTTTCGCGTATGGCCTTACCATTATCAATAGTTTCAACAGTTGCCAGGTAAGATAAATTATCTTCCACCACCTGCGCTATTTTTAACAACAGGTTACTGCGGTAAGTGGCCGATGTTTTACTCCAGGTTTTAAATGCTTCTGTGGCCGCATCAACAGCGGCGTCAATATCCTCTTTGGTCGACCGGGCTGCCTGGGTAAAAACCTTGCCATCAATGGGCGAAATATTATCAAAATATTCGCCTTTAACAGGTGGAACAAATTTACCGCCAATAAAATTATCGTACTTATCCTTAAAGGATGGTCTTTTAGCTACACTCATAGGTATTTTTTTAGGTTAATTGGTGATACTAAGTTAGCTGTCTGTGTAATAGGGCTTTTGCACAATACTATCAATTGAGTGCACTATTGTTCCATTTTTAAAATGAATTATAAACTATCATAAACTATCCCTAACTTGTTTTAAAATAAGCCTTTTATGAAAGAGAGAAACCTGGTATCGCCTTTTAGCCTCACCGGTAAAAAGGAGCTCAGAACACTGGTAGAAAACCGTAAAGCTTATACCTTAAATCACTGTGAACTTAATATTTACGAAACCTACGAGCGCAGCGAACTGGTGCCGCTAACCTTTAGCGACCTGGTAATTACCAGTATGCTAAGGGGTAAAAAAGTGATGCATTTATTTGATAAACCAGGTTTTGATTATTTACCCGGCGAAACCGTTATTGTGCCGCCAAACGTAACCATGACCATTGATTTTCCCGAAGCATCTGAATTAAATCCATCCCAATGTACAGCCCTGGCTATAAACCAGCAGGAAATAAACAACACGCTCAATTTTTTAAATGAAAACTACCCGCGGACCAATAATGATCAGTGGCGGCTTAATTATAAGCAGTTTCATTTTTTTAATAATTATGAGCTGGCCCAACTCATCAATAAGCTTATTAGTATAAGCACCGGTGATGTATTGACCAAAGATGTACTGGCTAATTTAACGCTGAAAGAGCTACTCATCCGTATTATGCAGATGCAGAACCTGCATGAAGTTAAAGATAATTTGAACCAGTTATCAACCGGTAACCGTTTTGCTTATATTTTGCAATACATCAAATCGCACTTAACCGAAAAGTTAAACATTGATGCCCTGAGCCAGATGGCCTATATGAGTAAAGCCAGTTTTTTCAGGGCATTTAAGCACGAACTCGGTATTTCGCCTGTAGATTATATCATCAGGGAAAGGATTCAACTGGCCAAGCAATTTATGTATAACCCCTATTGCAGTATTGCCGATGCCTGTTTTAAAGCCGGCTTTAATAACCAGCATTACTTTAGCCGCGCTTTCCGTAAAATTGAGGGAACTACACCCAGCGTTTATAAAGCAGGGATCGTAAAAGTGATCAATTAGTTTACTCTAAAAGAACCTGCAACTAACCGCCCGAAAACGAACATTTGCTTGTATCGAAACTGAACAATTGTAACTGTTTGTAAATTATAAGTGTTTGATATTTAGATATTTAAAACGATGGCATTTGCTTTGATACGTGTTTAAACAAGCAGGGAGGTTATTATGAAATATCATAAACAATTGGAGCGGCGCACGTTTACACAAGATCGTTTCGATATATTAATAAAGCGTCAAAAAAGTGGAAAAGCAACTTTTAATGAGCTTACTGAACTTGATGATATAGTGAACCGTGACCCTGCCATCCGCGAAAGTATTTTAGAGGAAATGCAGGCCCTGAACGAACCCCCTGATAACCCAAAAGTCGACGATACACTTAATGTCCAACCCTCAAAACCTCAAACGCTGCTTGATAAGATCCTGGCTTTTTTAAGCCGGTTATTTACTACATTAAAAACGGAGAGCCTAAACCCGGTCCTTTTTTAGTTGAAGCATCTTTTTATGTTTTATTGTCTGACTTAACCTTTTTCCTGTATTCATTGGGCGAGCTTCCCATTAACTTGCTAAACATCCTCGAAAAATAATACTGATCATCAATGCCTAAGCTAATGGCTATGTTTTTTATGGACAGGGTTGTAAATGAAATGTATTGACAAGCTTTTTGAACCTTAAGCTGGTTAAAATATTCAATAGGAGCATAGCCGGTTTTCGCCCTGAAAATTGCGGAAAAATGGGATGTAGATAAATTGGCAAAAGCAGAAAGGTCATCAAGCCTGATTACTTTATTGATATTATCCTGCATATACTTTATCGTCTTTTCAATGATGTTACTATCTGCATTTTCCTCCAAATGGTTGAATTTATCCTCATATATCAATGACGATAAAAAATGCGAGAAGATCATGTTAACATAGCGCAGCGCGTCGCCGCTATAACCCTTTTCAAGGTTAAAGTAGATGTCTTCAAACAGCTTTATCCTGTCTTCATTGTAGGATAAGTATGGCTTATAGTTTTCAGAGTTCTTCAGGATCAGGTCAATAATAAATGCCGATGTTTCACCCTTAAAATGTATCCAGTAAATGGTCCAGGGTTTATCCATATTGGCGGCGTATTTATGGGGAGTATTGGCAGGTATAGCTATAAACTGTGATGGTGAAACCTCTATCCTTTTTTTATTGATCTCCAGCCAGCCATAACCTTCTGTACAGTAAATGATGATGTGCTGGTTTATCCCATTGGGGCGTTCCACATAATGATGTTCAGCCTTGGGATAGTATCCAATGTCAGTTATATATATCTGTTTGGTAACCGGATCTTTACTTAAAAAATTGGTGATGATCTTTTTTGGCAACACAATAAGTTTCTGTCCCTCAAAACCCTCTCTTCGTCTTAAAGTTGTATTTTTTGCCATTTTTTGCAGGGAGATAATTAATTTATAAAGATCGGAATAATGGATCATTCCATGTTTACAAACATTAATAAAAAATATCAAAAAGCATCATAGAATATTTCATTTCAGGGCTATTTTTCAAAATACATCAACTCATTATATTAATGGCATAGCTGCCTGTTTTCTCTATAACAGGTGTAATAAACTTATAACAGGGTACTATATTTCGGTGTGGTACGTGCTGTCATAATAAAGTCCATCATTATCGTAACATTAACTATTTTTTAATCTGTTTTAATCCTTGAGATTTACATAGTAACCAATTAAACATTTATCAATATTTAAGAGTGCCTATTCTTACTCATTGTAACAATGAGTTTGCCTGTTAATTACTGATAATATAGTTTACCGGTACCAATTATAATGAAGAAGAAAATATTATTAAGCCCGCTTGTTGTTATTGCTTTAATGCTGTTTGGCCAACAGTCATATGCACAAAAAATATTTACAACCGTAAGTAAGTTATCGGTGACCGCCCAGCAGGTAACCATTACACTTGATGCCCATACCGGTATGGTGAATTATTTGTTCGCAAATGGCATCCGGATTGATAATACCGTAGCTTATATAAATGACCTTAAAGCAGGGATTGTTTCAACAGCTGATTTCTCAAAACATACCTATACTAATAAAGCTGTTCATGATAACATGGGTAATGGTATGCAATTTACTGTTACCCATAGTGATGATAAGCATCCTTTTGTGTTGGAGCAGCGTTTTACCTATTATAAAGACCATCCCTATATCCTGATCAGTTTAACCGCGAAAAATAAAGGTGCAAAAGGTGCGGTTCTGGAAACCCGCGATATTAGTCCTATTGCTGTTTTACCTCAATATAAAGGCAAGTTATTTATACCCGGTACAGCGCCTCGTATCCTTGATGTACCTTTTGATAATGACGACTGGACAAGCACCCTGGAACGGAGCTGGCCTAAAGCTGGCGCGCCAAAAAGTTCAGGCATCACTTACGAGTTTGCGGCTATTTATGATATGCTGAAAAACTCAGGCCTGGTTATAGGCAGTGTAAAGCATGATTTCTGGAAAACAGGATTGGCTTATCAAACCGCTGCTGAATTAGGTTATGTTGATTCCCTCAAAGTTTTTGGCGGAGCTTCCACCCCCGATGATCCTAAACTAAAACCGGCTTATGGCGGTAACGATGGCACCCATGATCTGGTAAAGCACGGCACTATGATAGGGCAATCAGTTAGTTCGCCGACTATATTTTTATGCGCTATGGACGATCTGCATGAGGCGTTTGTTCAATACGGGCAGGTAAATTCAACCATAAACGGTAAACAAACGTGGCAGGGTTATGCCCCGGTTTACTGGAATAGCTTTGGGGTTGAAGGTGTACTTGGTTATGAGGGTGTGATGATGCCGCCCGCAGTAGAAAAGACATCCGATTTTCTGCATACGCTTACCAACTTTAGCAGCTATTCAAAACCGGTAATGAGCATTGACTCGTACGATCAAACGATCTACTCAACCGAAGTACTGGCTAATTTGGGTAAATACTTTGCAAAAAATAACCAGCAAATGGGTTTTTATTTCATCCCATTTGCCAAATGGAGCTGGAAAGATGATATAAAAGGTACATTACCCGGTTCTAATTATGAATTAAAGGATGTATTGCTGCATGATAACGATGGAAAACCTATCATGTATAAAGATGGTAAATGGGGAGCCTATGCTATGGATCCCACGCACCCGGCCATTCGTTTGTACATCATTGAGCAGTTAAAAAAGGCCAAAGCCATTAATGCAAAATTCCTGAAGATCGATTTTCTTACAGGCGGTGCGCTGGAAAGTACCATCCGCTACAACAAAAATATCCGTACCGGAATGCAAGCCTATGATTATGGTATGAAAACACTGCGTTTTTTGGTCGACTCGATTATGGGCAAGGATATTTTTATAACCCAGGCCATCTCGCCGATGTTCCCGCACCAGTACGCACATACTCGTTTTATATCAACCGATGTTTATTCGCATTTACGTGACGACCAGCAGGGCTTTCCGCATTACGGCAGTACAGAGGCATCGCTGGCCACGGGGTCACATATGGGCTGGATGCAGGGTACATTGTTCCCTTATACCAATCTGGATGTGAGCATTATGAAAAGCTTTCAGAAAAACCCTGATCTGAGTGAGCAGGAGATCAAAGTGAGGATATATGCCATGATGGTAATGGGCAGTATTTTGGGCGATGGCTCCGATTTCAGGCAGTCACTGGCCGCCTCCCGTGCGCAGCAGTTTTTAAACAACAAACAGATTGCCGCGTTTTTTAGCAATCCTAAAGCGTTTATCCCGCTAAAAGCTGCTGATGGCGAAACATTTGATCAGCAGTTGTCATTTTATTTACCGGGGAACACCACCATGCTGGCTTTGTTCAACTTTGATAAACAAAAGAATTTTGAACAGGTTTTAACCCGCAAAACCCTGCACCTTGATCCACATAAAGATTACCAGTTTAAAGATATTTTAAGTGATAATGTAGTTGGTGAATTGAAAAAAGATGCGCCTGATTTTAAACTAAGCGCTGGCCCCACCGGTGCGGTAATGATAAAATTGGTACCGATAAATGAATAACTATAATCAAATAACGATATTATGCTAAAACCAATAAAACACATCCTAAAAAATGAGTAGTTCAAAAACCTTTAACAGCCGGTATATTATCGGTATCTCCTTTATTTCGGCCCTGGGCGGATATCTTTTCGGGTTCGATTTTGCCGTAATATCAGGAGCCTTGCCATTTTTACGTACGCAATTTGCGCTCGACCCTGTGTGGGAGGGTTTTTTAACCGGCTCGTTGGCACTGGGTTGTATTGTAGGCTGCCTTATTGCCGGTAAACTGGCCGATCGCTACGGTCGCAAGCCGGGACTAATGGTTGCCGCATTGATTTTCGCCGTATCATCTATTGGTATCGCGTTTTCGCAAACTTTAACTTATTTTATTGTGCTGCGTTTTGCGGCCGGCATAGGAGTGGGTATGGCCTCCATGCTTTGCCCCATGTACATTGCCGAGGTTTCTCCTGCCGAGGTGCGGGGGCGCAATGTGGCCATCAACCAGCTTACAGTGGTTATCGGCATATTGGTAACTAACCTGGTTAATTATTTTTTAGCCGATCATGGTCATGATGCCTGGCGGTGGATGTTTGGTCTTGGAGCGGTTCCGTCCGCGGTTTTCCTGATCGGGGTTACCTGGCTGCCGGAGAGCCCGAGGTGGTTAATGAAATCGGGGCAGGTGGCAAAGGCCCAGCAAGTGCTTAATAAGATAGGCTCAATTGATTTTGTAGATTCAACCATGAAGGCCATTGAAAAATCATTGGCAGGCAGCACCGCAAAACAATCCTATAAAATGGTATTTGATAAGGCGGTTCGCCCGGCGGTTGTGGTGGGGATTACGCTGGCTGTATTTCAGCAGTTTTGTGGTATTAATGTGGTGTTTAATTATACTTCAACCATATTTGAATCTGTAGGGGCCAATTTAAACCGCCAGTTGTTTGAAACCGTTTCCATTGGTATAGTGAACCTCGTGTTCACCTTATTGGCCATGTGGCAGGTTGATAAATTGGGCCGCCGCCCACTTATGCTGGCAGGCTCGCTGGGTTTATCTGTATTGTATATTGTGCTGGCAGTGGCTTTGCAAAATCATTTCCCGGCAGGTTTGGTATCCATATTTGTATTATTGGCCATCAGTACCTATGCCATGTCACTGGCCCCGGTTACCTGGGTGCTCATTTCTGAGATTTTTCCTAATAAGATCAGGGGCGTGGCATCATCAGTAGCCATTGTTTCATTGTGGGGGGCTTATTTTATACTGGTTTTTACCTTCCCCATACTGGCTAAAAAGTTAGGTACTTACGGGCCATTTTACCTGTACGCGGGTATTTGTTTCCTGGGTTTTTTGTTTGTAAAGGCCCGTGTTAAGGAAACAAAGGGACAAACTTTAGAAGAACTCGAAGAAAATTTAATAAGACATTAATAATAAGATATATGCATCATTCAAGTGTATCCGTTTGGGAAGAAAAAGTAGTTATCCCTACGTATGGTGTTGGTAAGCCCGACAAAAACCCTATGTTTTTTGAAAAACGTGTTTACCAGGGTAGTAGTGGCGTGGTTTACCCCAACCCGGTGATCGAAAAAATTGCCGACGAAAAAGAAGATAAAGAATACACAGGACTATTCCTGGAGAACAAGTACCTGAAAATAATGATACTGCCTGAGCTTGGAGGCCGCATCCAGATGGCTTTTGACAAGATCAAGCAACGGCATTTTATTTATTATAACCAGGTGATAAAGCCTGCGCTTGTTGGCTTAACTGGTCCGTGGATCTCGGGTGGTATTGAATTTAACTGGCCGCAGCACCATCGTCCAAGCACCTTTGATCCAGTTGATTACAAGCTGGAAGAACATGCCGACGGCAGCAAAACAGTTTGGGTTAACGAGGTTGAGCGCATGTTCCACACCAAAGGTATGGCCGGTTTTACGCTTCGCCCGGATACGGCTTATATCGAAATAAAAGCCAAATTGTTTAACCGCTCGGCTTTGCCGCAAACTTTCCTGTGGTGGGCAAATCCGGCTGTAAAAGTAAATGACTATTACCAGTCCGTGTTTCCACCTGATGTTAACGCGGTGTTTGACCATGGTAAACGCGATGTATCTGACTTTCCTATCGCTACAGGTACTTATTACAAAGTTGATTATTCGCCGGGTACCGATATTTCGATGTATAAAAACATCCCCGTACCAACCTCATACATGGCCATCAACTCCGATTATGATTTTGTAGGCGGATATGAGCATGATAGTCAGGGTGGTTTGTTACACGTAGCCAATCACCATGTATCACCCGGTAAAAAACAGTGGACCTGGGGCCACAGTGATTTCGGCCAGGCTTGGGACAGGAACCTTACTGACGAAGACGGCCCGTACATTGAGCTGATGACCGGTGTATTTACCGATAACCAACCCGATTTTAGCTGGCTAATGCCCTACGAAGAAAAAACATTCACCCAATATTTTTTACCATATCGCGAACTGGGCATGGTGAAAAACGCTACTAAGGATATATTGCTGGCACTTAGTAAAGATTCGGATAAGGTAACCATCAAAATACAGACAACCTCAGCGCAAACCAGCTTAAACATTCAGCTAAGCTACAAAGGCGAAACCCTGTTTAATGAAACCGCCGATATACTCCCCGAAAACGTATTTATAAAAGAACTGGCAATTAGCGCTGATCTGAACGAAAACGAACTGCTGCTGATTATCACTAACAGCAATAATCAGGAAGTTTTGCGTTACGAGCCTGCAAAAAATAAACAGAATGAGCTGCCAACCGCTGCAAAACCAGCCCTGGAGCCTGCCGATGTAGAAAGTGTAGAGCAATTGTTTTTAACTGCCCAGCACCTGGAGCAGTACCGCCATGCCACGTACAGCCCCATACCTTATTATGAAGAAGCATTACGCCGTGAGCCTACCGATATCCGCAATAACAACGCCCTGGGTAAATGGTACATCCGTAAAGGACAGTTTGCCAAAGCCGAGCCTTATTTACGAAAAGCGGTAGAAACCAGCATCCAGCGTAACCCTAACCCTTATGATAGTGAACCTTACTATAACCTGGGTTTGTGCCTCAAATATCTTGGTCGTGCCGATGAGGCGTATCCGGTTTTCTATAAATCAACCTGGAGCAATGCCTGGAAAGATACCGGCTTTTTTGCCGTTGCGCAGATTGATATGGCCCGTGGTCACTACGCGCTCGCACTCGATCATATTACCCAGTCATTGGATAGGAATGCCAACAACAGCAAAGCCTATGTGATCAAGGCGGCGGCTTACCGTAAACTTAACCAGTTGGATAAAGCTTTACAAGTGGCTGATGAGGCATTGGAAAGGGATGGTTTTAACCTGGGGGTGATCTTTGAAAAAGTATTGGCGCATAAACTGGCGGCTGAGCCGGAGCTGGTTGCTAACTGTTTGGATCAGCTGTTAACACTTTCCAGAAACGATGACCAGAATTTTATTGAATATGCTTTAGATTATGCTGCCGCCGGTTTATACAGCGAAGCTGACCAATTATTACAGCTAACATTAAAAGATGCAGGCACAAGCCCTATGGTATATTATTGCCTGGGTTGGTTTAGCTACCAAAGTGGCAATCAGGCCGAAGCCAAAAACTGGTTTGAAAAAGCTGCTACAGCCAGCCCGTACCTATGCTTTCCTAACCGTTTAGATGAAATAGGCATATTACAATTGGCTACAGAAGTTAATCCTGCAGATGCCAAAGCGCCTTATTACCTGGGTAATTTATTTTACGATAAACGTCAGTATGCGGAGGCGGTAAACTGGTGGGAAAAATCGGCAGCTTTGGATGATACTTTTCCAACTGTTTTCAGGAATTTGGCCATTGCTTACTTCAACAAACAAAACAACGCCGATAAAGCGCTGGAATATTTTGAAAAAGCGTTTGCGCTTGATAAAACCGATGCCCGCGTTTTAATGGAACTTGACCAGCTTTACAAAAGGCTGAATAAAGAACCCGAACAACGCTTAAAATTTATTGAAGATAACCTGGATGTGGCCAATCAGCGCGATGATATTTACCTGGAAAGGGTAACGTTATATAACCTTTTAGGTAACTACGAAACAGCTTTGAACCTGCTTAATGCCCGCCAGTTTCACCCGTGGGAGGGTGGCGAAGGTAAGGCATCGGGCCAATATGTATTTGGTCTGGTTCAGCTGGCCAAAAAATATATGGAGGATGGTTTGTATGAAAAAGCCATCGATAATTTAAATGCCGCTAAAACTTATCCGCACAACCTGGGCGAGGGGAAATTATACGGCACTCAGGAAAACGATATCGATTATTGGTTAGGTCGTGCCTATGAATTGTCAAATCAACCAGGGCTTGCTAAAAAATACTTTGAGCAGGCAACCGTTGGGCTGGATGAACCGTCGGCCGCAGTGTTTTATAATGATCAGCAACCCGATAAGATCTTTTACCAGGGTCTTGCCTGGGAAAAACTTGGCGACTCAGAGCAGGCCAGCCGCATATTTAAAAAGCTGGTGGCTTACGGCGCAAAACATGCTAACGATGAGGTGAAAATTGACTATTTCGCAGTATCGTTGCCCAACCTGTTGATCTTTGACGATGACCTGAACTTAAGGAATAATATTCATACAAGCTTTTTACAGGGCCTGGGATTATTGGGCCTCCACGAGTTTGATGGCGCGCAAAAAATGTTAAGCAAGGTGTTACAGCTCGACGCCACACATGCCGGTGCTAAAGTTCACCTGGATATGACCAGGCAGGCGCTCGATGTAAAATAGATGAATTCAAGATAGTTAATCCGGACTTAAGCCATGGGCAAAAGCGCAACTAAAATATCATATCAGCCATGGGGCGAACATGCCGGTAAGCAGGTATCTCTATTTAAAATAGAAAACGCCGGTGGGGCTTATGTAGAGCTGACCAATTACGGAGCCACACTGGTTTCAGTTGTAGTTTCTGATGCTCATGGATTTTATGGCAATGTTGTTTTAGGCTATACATCGTTACAAGCTTATGCAGATGATAACTGTTACATAGGTTCAACCATTGGCCGTTATGCCAACCGGATAGCCGGAGCTAAATTTAAACTTAATAACACCACCTACAACCTTGAAAACAACGACGGTAAAAACACAAATCACGGCGGTTATAGTGGTTTTAATTCCAGGGTTTTTGATTACGTTATTACCGATGATGGTTTATCTTTCAGCATGCAGAGTAAGGATGGGGATGGGGGATATCCGGGTAATCTTGAGCTTACAGTAAATTACCGGTGGACGGACCTGAATGAATTAATCATCAGTTACCATGCATCGACTGATAAAAAAACTGTGGCCAATTTTACCAATCATGCCTATTTTAATTTATCAAATGGCGGGGCTAAAATATTTGATCATTCCCTTACTGTTTATGCCGATAATATATTGGAAAGTGATGCGGAATACATTCCGACAGGGCTAATTAAACCCGCTGGTGAATTAAAATTTGAAGGTACTTCCATCAGAAATAAGATGCTCATAAAAGAGGATGGCATTACCGGTTTAAATGATTGCTATTTGCTTAATGAACAAAGCGATGTTAACTATAAACGGGCAGCTGAGCTTTTTGAAAAAAGATCAGGGCGAAAGCTGGAAGTATTAACGACTTATCCGGCCATGATGGTTTACACAGCTGATTATCTTCAAAGTGAGTACCCCGGGCACAATGGCCATCAATATAAACCATTTGAGGGCCTGTGTCTGGAATGTCAGTATTATCCGGATAGCCCTAACCATGCAAATTTTCCATCAACGGTATTGGAAGTTGGGGATATTTATCAGGAAACTATTATTTATAAATTTGGTATTGTTGCATGAGTATAAGTTAATCATCCATCATAATATTAACTACTTTTGGGTGCTTAAGCAAAAACAATAACACATGACCGATTACAAATTAGAGGCTGCAAAAGCCGCTTTTAAATTTATTAAAGCCGGCCAAACAATTGGCCTGGGAGCCGGAACAACAGTTTTTCATTTGGTAGATATGATCAGTCGGGATCAGGATCTTGCCCGGTCTGTTGTTTTGGTATCATCATCTTTTAAAACAAATGCTTACCTGCTGCAGCAGGGTTTAAACATAAAGTCGTCATCCATGGTGAAACATCTGGATATTTATTTTGATGGATGCGATCAGTTTGATCAGGAACTAACCGCGTTAAAAAGCGGTGGAGGTATTCATACATCCGAAAAAATACTGGCATCAATGGCTAGTGAATTTATTTTAATGGGTGATGAAGCAAAATTCGCCCCTCAATTGGACACTACTTATCCCCTGGTAGTCGAAATTTTACCCCAGGCCTTACAAATAGTACTCGACCGGCTTGCATCTGTATGCCCTGGCGCCACAATAAAATTACGCATGAGCAATCAAAAGGATGGCGCTGTAATTTCAGAGAATGGTAACCTGCTTGCCGATATTCAATTTTCAAGTCTGCCCCAATGGCAGCAATTAAACGTACAGGTAAAAATGATCCCTGGTATAGTAGAGCATTCCTTGTTTTACCGCCTGGCTACAAAGGCCGTAATTGCAGGCGAAAATGGAGTAAGGGTAATAACGCCGGTATAGTAACAGAATCTTATTAGCCATAAAATTATAAATGCCTGCAAAAATTAAAAGGAGGGGTAGTGCGATTCCTTCCCTGGGGAAGGGGAGGTAGGGGTTTCATAAACATTGGAGGCTACCGTATAACCCCCTCCCTGCCACTACACAATTTGGCGCACCCCTCCCGTGGGGAGGGAATGTACTCCAGGATCATGATTTACTAATCATCTATGGTCATACTATCTGGTTAATTCAAAATATATTATCTTTAGCTTCCTCAACCTAAAATAAATAAAGATGATGTCACTGGTAAAATCAAAACACTTTTGTTTCCAATTGATCGTATTGTTGTTTTTTATTGTTGGTACCGATGCTTATGCAACGGATAAGGCTCACAAACAACCCAGGCAGGACACTTTATTGCAAAAGGGATATATATTAAACATCATGCATAAGGTTGCCGACTGGCAGCTAAACGAATGGAATACCAACGGTTTTAAACATCCAAAAGTCGACTGGACCAATGCAGCATGTTATACCGGTATTTATGCACTGGGATCAATAAAAAACAACGAAAAATATTTAGCCGCCCTTGTTAATATTGGCAACAACCTTAACTGGAACACCGGGCGTAACCGTTTCATGGCCGATGATTATTGCATTGGGCAAACCTATTCTTTGTTGTATACTACTTATAAAGACAAAAAGATGATAACGCCGTTCACCTTACTGGCCGATAGTATTGTGAGCAAACCGCATGATGAATCGTTGGAGTGGAAAAATAATATAGCATCACGGGAATGGGCCTGGTGCGATGCCCTGTTTATGGGGCCCACAGCATTAAGCTATTTGAGCACCGCTACCGGGAACCCGGAGTATTTAAATACCGCCACTAAACTCTGGTGGAAAACCACCGATTATTTATATGACCCATCTGAGCATCTTTATTTTAGGGATGGGAGCTATCTGGATAAAAAGGAAAAGAATGGAAAGAAAGTATTTTGGGCAAGGGGCAACGGATGGGTATTGGCCGGCCTGGTAAGGGTAATGGAGAATATGCCTGCCAATCATCCGGAAAGAAAAAAGTTTGAGCAATTGTACCGGGATATGGTCGCCAAAATAGCCTCGTTGCAACAGCCCGATGGCAGCTGGCACGCCTCCTTACTTGATCCCGAAAGCTATCCGGTTAAGGAAACAAGTGGTACCGGTTTTTATTGTTATGCCTTGTTATGGGGCCTTAATCATGGCATGTTGGATAATAAAACATACTGGCCGGTGGTTAAAAAAGCCTGGGTCGCGCTGGCATCCGCTGTTCATCCCGATGGTATGCTGGGTTATGTACAGCGCATTGGTGCCAGTCCGGATGCGGTTACTGAAAACAGTACCGAAGTATATGGTGTAGGGGCGTTCCTGCTTACCGGCGAACAGCTATACCAATATATAACCGCGCATCCCGCAGCAGGCAAAAATTAAGATAAAGGCAGATTTCGCAAACATTTATATTCCCAAGGGCAAGGTAGGTGTCTGCGTAAAATTACCTATCCTCAAACGCTAATACACGTATTTACACCGGTAGCAAATACAGTAAATCCCGAAACCCGGTTCAGTAATATCCCTGCTGTTGTTTATGTCAGGAGGGAATATCTTTGACATTATAATAATAACACTAATAAACAACGATAAAGCAATTTCAGGGCATTCAATAGCCGCTGAACAAAAATAATAAGTTACAAATTAGGGATAATAACTTAGGAGCAGCCGCCTACAGCAATGTAGCGGCTGTTTTTTTTACGTGGATATGGTGTTATTTTATTCGCCTCATTAACAGTAATTTAATAAAAAAATATCCATCTGTTTGTAAGTAAATTGCTAAAATTATTAGTAGTTTAGCCGTGTATTTATAGCAATCAACATGGCAACCTTTGCAGATCGTCGTTTTATATCACACCTTGACCTTGACACCTTTTTTGTGAGTGTGGCCCGGTTGGATAACAGCAAGCTGATAGGCAAGCCTGTAATTGTTGGCGGTTTAAGCGATAGGGGCGTGGTGGCTTCCTGCAGTTATGAAACCCGCGCCTTTGGTGTACACAGCGCCATGCCCATGAAAATAGCCCGGCGCCTTTGCCCCGCGGCCGAGATTGTGAATGGCGATTTTGACCGCTACAGCAAGCTATCGCGCGATGTTACCGAGATCATTCGCGAGGAAGTGCCCCTGTATGAAAAAACCAGCATCGATGAATTTTATGCCGACCTGACCGGGATGGACCGCTATTTTGGCTGCAGCCTGTTCATGGGCCATCTTAAAAAGCGTATAATTAAAGAAACCGGTCTGCCTATATCCTATGCCCTGGCTTCAAATAAACTACTGTCAAAAGTGGCCACCAACGAAAATAAACCAAACGGGCAGGCCGTGATTGATTTTGGTGCCGAGCGGGCTTATCTGGCCCCCCTGGTGGTACAAAAATTACCCGGCGTTGGCGAAAAAACATCGGCCCTGCTACGGCAAATGGGGGTGGGTACCATTAAAATTTTGAGCGAGATACCGCTGCCCATGATGCAGAGCCGCTTTGGTAAACACGGCATCGAGATGCATCGCCGCTCGCAGGGTATTGATGAAAGTCCGGTGATCCCTTATTCCGAACAAAAAAGCATCGGCACCGAAGAAACTTTTGAGAACGATACTATTGATATGCACTTTTTGCACCGCGAGCTGGTGCGGATGACCGAGAAGGTGAGCTTTCAGCTTCGGCAGCAAAAAAAACTATGCGGTTGTGTTACCATTAAGCTGCGCTATTCAGATTTTAATACCGAAACCAAACAGGCGGTAATCAGCTATACCTCGTCTGACGATGTGTTGTTGAAAACGGCTAAAGAACTTTTTAAAAAGATCTATGACCGCCGCCTGTTGGTACGCCTGCTGGGTGTGCGGTTAAGTCAGCTGGTACAGGGGCAATACCAGATCAACCTGTTTAGCGATACCGTAGAGAACATCAGGCTTTACCAGGCCATGGATCATATACGCACCCGTTTTGGTGAGGATGCCGTGCACCGTTCTGTAGCCCAACAATTAAACGCGATAGAAAGGGAACGCTATGTACGTTAATTGCAAAACCTTTTTCAGTTACCGTTATGGTACCTATGAAACCGAGGAGCTTGTAAAGCAGGCCAAAGCTATGGACATTAGTGCTTTAGCGCTTACCAATATTAACGGCACGCCCGATGCCTGGGACTTTGTTCATTACTGTCGCGATACTAAAGAGGGTACCCAACCTGCAATACACCCCATATTGGGCAGCGAGATCAGGAACAGCAATAAGTTTTGCTACCTGCTTATAGCCAGGAACGATACCGGGATAATGCATATTAACCGTTTTATCTCCAGGTATAAGGTAGAGGATAAACCTTTTCCGGAGCGGCCCGTTATTGCCGATGATGTATATATTATTTATGCCTTAGGCAAGTATCAGCCTCATGAATTGCTGGATAATGAGCTGATAGGCGTACGGGTAAGCGAGATCAACAGGTTGTTTAGTGTACCCGTAAAGAATCATCCTCAAAAGTTTATTATCCGCCAGCCGGTTACCTTTCAAAATAAAAAGAATTTTAATGTTCACCGCCTGTTAAGGGCTATTGATCTGAACACTTTACTCTCCAAATTAACGCCCGATGACGTAGCGTCGCCCGATGAAATGTTTATGCCTGAGGCCGAACTGATGACCAGATTCAGGGAATATCCAACTCTGATAGCCCGTACACAGCAGTTAATGGAAGACTGCGGTACGGATATGGTATTAAAAACAGATAAAAATAAAAAGACTTTTACCGGCTCGCTGCAAGGCGACCAGGAATTGCTTCGTGAACTCACCTTAAAAGGTATGGCTTTACGATATAAGCAAGATCCTGTTATAATGGAAAGAATTGAGAAGGAGTTAACGGTGGTTAGCAATCTGAATTTTAATTCTTACTTCCTGATTGTGTGGGACATTGTACGCTTTGCCCGTGAAAAGGGTTTTTATTATGTAGGCCGCGGCAGCGGGGCCAACTCTATTATTGCCTATTGTTTAAAAATAACCGATGTTGACCCTATAAAATTAGATCTGTATTTTGAGCGTTTTCTGAACAAGTTCCGCACCTCACCGCCCGATTTTGATATGGATTTTAGCCATAAAGACCGGGACCAGATCATCCGTTATGTTTTTAACAAATATGGTAATGAGCGGGTGGCCTTATTGGGTATGCACGCCACTTTTCAACGCAGGGCCACCATCCGCGAACTGGGTAAGGTAATGGGGTTGCCCAAAGAAGAAATTGATATCCTGGTAAAAGACCGCAATTATATTCACCCGGAAGACAGCATCCAAAAGGTAATATTAAAATACGTGGATGCTATGAAGAATTTTCCTAATCACCTGAGTATCCACGCCGGGGGGATGCTCATATCTGAAGAACCCGTTTATCAGTATACCAGTGTGGAAATGCCCCCCAAAGGTTTTGCTACATCACGGATAGATATGTTTGAGGCTGAGCAGGTGGGGCTTATCAAATTGGATATCCTGAGTCAGCGGGGATTGGGGCACATTAAGGATACCATACAACTGGTTAAGCAAAATCAGGACATCAGCATAGATATTGAGAAGGTAGAAGATTTTATGACCGACCCAAAGGTGGCCGATCAGATACGCCGGGCCGATACCATTGGTTGTTTTTATATAGAAAGCCCGGCTATGCGCCAGCTGCTCATGAAGCTTAAGTGCGATGATTACCTTACCCTCGTGGCGGCCAGTTCCATCATACGCCCCGGGGTATCGCAATCAGGTATGATGAAAGCTTACATTCAAAATTATCATAACCAGGATAAAGTACAATACCTGCACCCTAAAATGGAAGAGTTGCTGAAAGAAACCTTTGGTATAATGGTGTACCAGGAGGATGTGATCAAGATTGCGCACCACTTTGGCGGGCTGGATATGGCCGAGGCCGATATACTGCGCAGGGCCATGTCGGGCAAGTATCGCGGTAATGAAGAAATGATCCGTATTGAAGGCAAGTTCTTCAGCAATTGCAGGGAAAAAGGATATCCCCCCGATATCAGTAAAGAGGTATGGCGGCAAATAGCCAGCTTTAGCGGTTACTCGTTCAGCAAGGCGCACTCGGCCAGTTTCGCGGTAGAGAGTTATCAGAGCCTATACCTTAAAACCTATTTCCCGATGGAGTTTATGGTGGGGGTAATTAATAATTTCGGCGGGTTTTACCGTACCCCGTTTTATTTCCACGAACTGAAAAAGACCGGGGCAAAGCTGCACGCTCCCTGTGTAAACCAGAGCGATATATACACCAATATTAAAGACCATGATGTATATGTTGGCCTGGTACATATTGAAAGGCTAACCAGCAGCCTGCTGGAATGTATAATTACTGAACGCCACGATAACGAACCTTACCTGAGTATGGAAGATTTTATGGAGCGTACCCTGGCCGGCATGGAGCAACTGAACATACTGATACGTATTGGTGCACTGCGATTTACCGGTATGACCAAACAGGAACTGCTGTGGCGGGCCAATTTTTTCCAGAAACAACAGCAGGAACAGCCGGTTGCTACTACCACTTTGTTTAACGAGCCTGCTACCGATTTTAAGCTCCCCGAACTAAGCGCCAGGCCGCTGCAGGATGCCTTTGACGAAATTGAGATACTGGGTTTTGCCCTTACAGATACCTTCCCGATGGTTGATGATGACGGGCAGGGGCTTACCTATGTAAAAGAGCTGCCTGCCAAACTGGGGCAAACCGTGAAAATGCTTGGCCAACTGGTAACCATCAAAGAATCGAGCACCATTAAACGCGAGATCATGAATTTTGGAACCTTTCTTGATCCACACGGCGACTGGCTCGACACTGTACACTGGCCCGAATCACTAAAACGCTACACTTTCCAGGGCAGTGGTTTTTACCGGATGACCGGCAAAGTAGTTGCAGAGTTTGGTGTTTACGCCGTTGAGGTATGGGAAATGCACAAGATAGGGTATAAAATGGAGATGCTGGAATGGGTGTAAACCGCGCGTCATTATTCACCGCGCGTCATTGCGAGGAACGAAGCAATGACGCGCGGTGGGAGGTGAAGAAAATCTTTCGGGCTATACACACTTTCAAACTTTCCCTACTATTCATTAACTTCGCACAATGAACTTTTCGTCCAAGTTGCTGGAGAATGCCGTAGCGGAGTTTGCTAAACTGCCGGGAGTAGGACAAAAAACTGCTTTGCGCCTGGTGTTGCACCTGCTAAACCAGGATAAGCTGGAGGTGGAACGCTTTAGCAGCACCATCAGCAAGCTGCGCAATGAGATTCAGTTTTGCAGCGTTTGCCATAATATTTCTGACCAGTCGGTTTGCGAAATATGCACATCACACAAGCGCGACCGTAGTACCATTTGTGTGGTAGAGGACACCCGCGATGTGATGGCCATTGAAAATACCAATCAATATAATGGCGTTTATCATGTACTTGGCGGGCTTATTTCACCCATGGACGGCATTGGTCCGTCAGATCTGCAGGTAGACACTTTAGTGGAACGGTTGAAGGCAAACGAAACCAAAGAGATCATTTTTGCCCTTAGCGCAACCATGGAAGGCGACACCACCTTGTTCTATCTTCACAAAAGAGTAAAAAATTTCAATATTATCATTTCTACCATTGCCCGTGGCATAGCTTTTGGAGGTGAATTGGAGTACGTAGATGAGATCACTTTAGGGCGATCTATCGCTACACGTGTTCCTTATGAAAATTCACTTACAAAGTAAAAATGAAACTATCGGTCATTCTTGTTAATTACAATACCTGTGATATGCTCAGGCTGGCGCTCAACTCTGTTGTAAGGGCCGCCCAGGATATCAATAATGAGGTTTTTGTGGTTGATAATGGGTCGACTGATAAATCATTGGCTATGCTTAAGGATGAATTTCCGGAGGTAAGCGTGATAACTAATACCAAAAACGAGGGTATAGCCAAGGCATACAACCAGGCTTTGAAACTCACCACAGGAGAGTATGTTTTAATGGTCAATGCGGATACTATTACAGGCAAAAAAACCATTGAACGTTCCCTGGAGTTTATGGATATACATACCGATGCCGGCGGGCTTGGCGTGCGCATGATAACACCCGAAGGCCGGTTTCTGAAAGAGTCAAAACATGGCTTTACCAAACCCTGGGCAATATTTTTTAAACTGACAGGCCTGGCCAGGTATTTTTCAAAATCGCGCTTAACTGATGTACAACGTAAGGACTGGGTTGAGGAATTCCAGACCTCAGAAACCGATGTGCTGAACGGTGCTTTTATGCTGTACCGGAAAGAGGCCTTAAACCATGCCGGGCTGCTTGATGAGCGTTTCCATATTTACGGATATGATATTGATCTGTCGTACCGCGTTAGGCTTACCGGGTTTAAAAATTATTACTTCCCCAAAACATATATTATCAACTTTAACACACGTGGCAGGGCTAAATTTAGCTTCACTTATATCAGGGAATTTTATGGCGCGATGATTATCTTCGCCACGAAATACTTATTTAAGGTGCCCGAAATAAAAATGGAGGGCATCCCGCAGCTCTATCCTCCATCGTATGAAGTTGAATAACAAGATCATTATCATCACCGGTGCATCATCAGGTATCGGCAAATCATTAGCTATTGAATGCGCCAAACGCGGTGCAAATGTTGTTTTGGCCGCCCGCCAGTACGTTACCCTTTGCGAAATAGCCGCTGATCTTGAAAAACAATATAATGTTAAGGCTTTGGCCGTACAATGTGATGTGGCTATTGAAGAGGAATGCGCGCATTTGATAAAACAAGCCCTTACAACCTTTGGTAAAATTGATGTGCTGATCAACAACGCAGGCATATCCATGCGGGCGCTGTTTAATGATGTAGACCTTAAGGTATTAAAGAGCCTCATGGATGTTAATTTTTGGGGTACCGTATACTGCACCAAATATGCCCTCCCCGAGATTATTAAAACCAAAGGCAGCATTGTGGGGGTATCGTCTATAGCTGGTTATAAAGGTTTGCCCGGCCGCACAGGCTACTCGGCTTCCAAATTCGCAATGAATGGTTTTTTAGATTCCCTGCGGGTTGAAAACTTAAAAACCGGTGTACATATATTAACCGCCTGTCCTGGTTTTACCGCGTCAAACATCCGTAATACCGCACTGGCAAAAGATGGCAGCCAGCAAGGCGAAAGCTCCATGCACGAAGAGAAAATGATGACCAGTGATGAAGTAGCTAATATTATACTTAACGGTGTTGAAAATCGCTCCCGCACCCTCATCATGACCAGCCAGGGAAAACTCACCGTAGCGCTCAGCAAATTTTTACCCGCCTTTTTAGATAAAATGGTGTATAACGTATTCGCTAAAGAAAAGAACCCGTTGCTGAAATAGCTTATAATTCTCTTCACTGTAGTCTGACTACGCTTAATACATTCCCTACTCGCTCCTTAAACTTTTCACCGGGTTGGCCATCGCTGCTTTGATGGATTGGAAGCTGATGGTAGCAAATGCGATAACGATGGCTATACCTGCGGCCAGTACAAAAACCGTCCAGTGGATGGGTATGCGGTAGGCAAAGGCATCCAACCAGTTGTTCATGGCGTACCAGGCTATGGGGGTAGCTACAACAATGGCGATGAATACCAGTTTGATGAAATCCTTAGCCAACAGGCCAATAACGCCTGTAACCGATGCACCCAATACCTTGCGCACACCAATTTCGCGGGTGCGTACCTGGGCGGTGTAGGCGGCCAGGCCCAACAGGCCCAGGCATGATATCAGTATGGCCATGCCTGCAAAATAGTTAAACAGGGTACCTTCGCGCTGTTCGCCCTGGTAAAGGTTGTTGAATATTTCGTCAAGGAAGTTATAAGAAAAAGGGAATTCGCCGTTGTATTGTTTAAACTGGCTACCCGCCGCGGCTATGGCTGCGGCCGCATTATTGGTGCTGGTTTTTATATACATGGTTTGGTAAACGGCCGGGCGATAAAAGAAAATGGCGGGTGCAATTTTTTCACGCAGGCTGGCAAAATGAAAGTCTTTAATTACGCCGATGATGGTGCCGTTTGTTTTTTGGAAACGAAAATGCTTACCGATAGGGTTTTTCATGCCGATCTCCCTTAGGGCGGCTTCATTAAGTATAAAATGGGTCGAATCGGCTACGGCACCGCTAAAGCTGCTGCCTTGCTGCATTTTGAGCTTAAAAAACTGGATGAAATCCTTATCTATCCCCATGGGGTGCAGGATAAAGGTTTGGCCCGGTGCTTTGCCTTCCCATGAATTATCGCCCGAGATCATGCCGCTGTTGATTATGTTGCCGGTTGCCCGGGTTACGCCCTCTACGCCGGGTTGCTTCAAAAGCTCGGCCTTTACGGCATCGTAATGTCTTGAGGCATCCCGCATCCAGACACCAAAAACGTGGCTTTTATCATACCCTAAATTTTTTGATTGGATGTATTTGAGTTGCTGGGTAATAACCAAAGTGCTCACAATAAGTACTACCGAAAAGGTAAACTGCACCACCACCAGTATTTTACGGAAAAGGGCATCGCCAATGCTGCCGTTTATTTTGCCCTTCAGGGCTTTTAAAGGCTCGAAGGATGATAACAGCATGGCCGGGTAAATGCTGGATAAGGCCAGTGTAGCTATTACTGTGATGGTTATAATGAGCCAGATGTGTGGATTGAGCAGGTTAAACACCAGTTGCTTGCCGGCCAGTTGGTTAAATACCGGCATCAGCAGGTAAATGGCGAACAGTGCAAATAGCGTGGTGATGAGGAACAGTAAGGCTGTCTCGGCCAGGAACTGTATAAACAGCTGCATTTTGCCCGCCCCTATAATTTTACGCATGCTGATCTCTTTGGCGCGCAGTAACGAGCGCGCTGTTGAAAGGTTTACATAATTGATACAGGCTATTAATAAAATAACCAGGGCTATGATGATAAAAATGCGCACCGTTTGGATGCCGCGATCGGTACCATCGGCATTGTACAGGTGCATTTTATTGATGGGCAGCAGCAGGTATTCGGCATCGGTATCTTCGGCGCGGTGCTTAATGTGTATGTTAAACAGATCGGCCGAGAGTTTTTTTAACGATGTGCCTGGTTTTACTTTAAAATAGGTTTGATAACTGTAATTGCTAAAATCGGTGTTCACATCCATCTTGCTGTTTACCAGTATAGATTTAACCTGGTAACTCATGGGCATAATCATATCAAAGTTGATGCTGGAGTTAAGCGGGAAATCGTCAATAACTCCGCTTACCGTAAAGTTTTCCTTACCATCGGCCACGAGTACTTTACCAATGGCATCATCGGTACCAAAATATTTTCGCGCTGTTTTTTTGGTGATAACAACAGAGTTATCACTTACAAAAGGCTTTGCGGTATTGCCCTCCACCAGCGGAAAATCAAAGATGTTGAACAGGGAAGGATCGGCAAAGACTACATTTTGCTCGCCGAAAACTTTTTGCTTGTATTTATATAGCGAGAAATACCAGTTGGGGGTTATGCGCACCTGGTCCTGCACCTCAGTGAGTTCCTGTTTAGCCAACTGACCTATGGGGGCCACTGTACTTTCCCAGATCTGTTTACTGGCGCCTGTGCCTCCAAAAAGTTCTACGCGGTAAATGTTATCGGCGTTTTTATGGAAGCCATCAAAACTTAACTCGTCCTGTACCCAAAGCAAAATCAGTATACCAATGGCCAGCCCGGCAGTAAGTCCGGCAATATTAATAAATGAATAGAATTTGTTGCGAAATAAATTTCTCCAGGCAGTTTTAACGTAGTTTTTAAGCATGGTACCAGTATGTTATTGAACTTATGGTATTACAAAACCATGCCAGTTTTTTAATTAATTGATTAATAATATTTTATCAGTTTCGTTGTTTCTCCAGCCGTTCATAAGCGGACGATTGCGTGCGGTTGTATTACAGAGATTATCTGGCATTTACCCTAAAAATCCCGGTTCAGACAAACTTCAACCAATCACCTCATGGTCACTTATCTTACTCAGATCCAAAACAACGCGGCCGTCCTCATCCCTTTCAAAAGCTGGTTTAAATTTGGCGCTCCATACCAGATCGTCATGTTGGTAAGTGGTACGTGAATGAACGGTTTGCGAAAACGTATCATCAAAAGTTTTTAGTACCACCGAAAAACCGGCCTGTGCTTTTTCCAGTTCTTCGGGTGTTATGTCTTTGATCGGGCTGTTTTCATCAAGCGGATGTACAACGGTCCAGCTCAGGGTTAAAATACTCACCCGCTTCCTTTCTAGTTCCAGTTGAAAAAACTTGCGCTCCGTTTTTCCGTTTACCTCTTCGTTGTATGAGAATACGACCTCCATTTCAAGGTCTATCAATATGTTGCGCCTCTGGTTTGCCAGTCTGAACATGATGCCGCGCCCGCCCCGGTATGGAGCTATCAATATGTTTTTACTATATAATATTTTTGCCGATGGTCTTGAAAAACGTCCGTAAAGCAAACCGGTAGCCAAAGCAAAAGCAAGTAAACCCATCATCGATTCAAAAGCGGCAACGCTATTGGCTGCCATTCCCTGCGGACTGATATGTCCGTAACCCACAGTAGATATGGTTTGTGCCGAAAAGAAGAAGGCATCCATAAAATGATCGAAAAAAGTAACGCCACTTTTTCCGTCAAGGCTGTCGGCCCCAAGTGAAACATATATAAATGCGAATAAGATATTGGCTATCATATATCCGCTTAAAACTATCGCCCAGAACTTTGTCCAGCTCATGGTGATCAGGGAATGGTAACTATTTGATGTGCTGAAAAAAGAGATCCCGGTACGCTTTACGTTGATAGTACCATCCTTATTAATAACAGGTTGGCTTTTGATAACTGGTTGTGTGCCAAAGCCAAGGTCATCCTCGGGATTTATTTTTTCTTTATGTATAGACATTTTAAATGTAAGTTTTTGGGCTTTTGCGTAAATTTATCATTCTGTTTGCTTTTAGTAAAAACTATTTCCATATTTGTGGCACAAATGAAAATGATAGTATTAAACAATAACTGGTGGTGGCTTAACGATTAATCGTGAGGCAATTCCGTTTTTGTTTTTTAAAATAATATTCAGAAGGGTTGCCATACGGTAACCCTTTTTTTATGCCCCCTGAAGTGGGGGATTAATTATAACAATGTAAATCAAAGAACTTCCCCTTTAGGGGGCAGGGGGGCATATGAAACAGATATTAAATCATCTTTTTGAACACAAAACCTTTAGCAGGGAGCAGTCAAAAAATATTTTGATAAACATTGCGCAGGGTAAGTATAACAACTCGCAAATGGCGGCGTTCATGACTGCCTATTGCATGCGCAGTATCACAGTTGAGGAACTGGAAGGTTTTCGTGATGCTATGCTGGAGCTTTGCTTACCCATTGACCTGGAAACCGATGAACTGATTGACCTGTGCGGTACGGGTGGCGACGGGAAAGATACCTTCAATATATCAACCCTGGCATCGTTTGTAGTGGCGGGTGCCGGCTATAAAGTAGCCAAGCATGGTAACTACGGTGTATCATCAGGCTGCGGATCATCAAACGTGATGGAATACCTGGGTTACCAGTTCACCAATGATGCTGATAAGCTGAAGAATGGTATTGATAAAGCAAATATTTGCTTTCTGCATGCTCCCTTGTTTCACCCGGCTATGAAAACCGTAGCACCCATACGCCGCGAACTGGCAGTAAAAACATTTTTTAATATGCTGGGCCCCATGGTTAACCCCGCGAAACCGCATAACCAGTTGGTAGGCGTGTTTAATTTGGAACTTGCCCGTGTTTATGCCTATCTGTATCAAAAGTCGACCATCAAATACACTATAGTGAACGCGTTGGAAGGATATGATGAAATTTCGCTCACCTGCGATTTTAAAACATTTTCGGCCGAGGGCGAAAAGATAAACACGGTAGAAAGTTTAGGCTTTGAAAGGTTAGATCCAGCTGCCATTGCCGGTGGCGATAGTGTAGCCGCGTCAGCAAAAATTTTTAGCGATGTATTAAATGGTAAGGGCACACTGGCACAAAACAATGTAGTGTTATCAAATGCAGCATTGGCCATAAAAACCATCCATCCTGAAAAAAGCTTTGCCGATTGCTATTATGAAGCCGAAGAGGCCCTGTTGGACAAAAGGGCATTAAATAGTTTTAACGTTTTATTGCAGAACTAAGCATGAAAATAAAAGTTTGTGGTTTACGAGAGCCTGAAAATATTAAAGCTGTAGCCGCCTTAAAGCCGGACTATATGGGCTTTATATGTTACGGCCGCTCGCCACGCTTTATTGATGCCTTATCTGCTGATGCACTGGCAACAATTCCGTCTACCATACATAAAACAGGGGTTTTTGTAAATGAAACCGTCGATAATATTAACCTGCTGATTGATAAATACGGGTTTGATACCGTACAACTGCATGGTGACGAAAGCCCGGAGTTTTGCAGTACTTTCAAAAATAAGGTAAAGATTATAAAAGCGTTTGGGGTTGATAACGACTTTGATTTCGGAAAGCTTAATAATTATGCGAACAATGTGGACTATTTTATGTTCGATACCAAAACCTCCGGATATGGCGGTTCGGGCAAAATATTTAACTGGGACATTTTAAATAAATATACGCTTGATTTGCCTTTCTTTTTATCGGGCGGGATAAGCCTGGATAACCTGGATGAGATAAAAAAGATCAGTCACCCGCAGCTTTACGCGGTTGATTTGAACAGCCGTTTTGAAACAGAACCGGGTGTAAAGAATATAGAGAAATTGGAAAAAGCATTTGATATCATCAAAAAACAGAATATTAAAGATGAAATACGGAGTTAACGAGCATGGTTATTACGGCGATTTTGGCGGCGCCTACATCCCCGAAATGCTGTATCCAAACGTGGAAGAGTTAAGGCAGCAATACATCAGCATTATCAATGACCCTGAATTTAAGGCGGAATTTGATGACTTGCTGAAAAATTATGTGGGCAGGCCTTCGCCTTTATACCACGCCAAAAGATATTCTGAAAAGTATGGTGCAAACATATTCTTCAAACGCGAGGATCTTAACCATACCGGTTCACACAAGATCAATAATGCCATTGGGCAAATATTGCTGGCCAAACGTTTGGGCAAAAAACGTATCATTGCCGAAACCGGTGCAGGTCAGCATGGAGTAGCCACCGCTACCGTATGTGCCCTGATGGGTATTGAGTGTGTGGTTTACATGGGCGAGATAGATATGGCCCGGCAGGCCCCTAACGTATCACGTATGAAAATGTTGGGTGCTACCGTAAGGCCTGCATCATCGGGCAGTAAAACGCTGAAGGATGCCACTAATGAGGCCCTGCGCGACTGGATAGCAAACCCGGTTGATACGCATTACATCATTGGATCCGTTGTTGGTCCATACCCTTATCCGGACATGGTAGCCCGTTTCCAGTCGGTTATTTCAGAAGAAACAAAAAAACAACTGTTAGAGCATACCGGTAAAGAGCTGCCTGAATATGTTTTGGCCTGTGTAGGCGGTGGCAGTAATGCCATGGGCATGTTCTATCACTTTTTAGATGACGAGCAGGTTAAACTGGTAGCCGTTGAAGCAGCAGGCAAGGGTGTAGATAGCGGTCACTCGGCAGCTACTACCTTTTTGGGTCACGAAGGTGTATTACACGGCAGCCGCACCATACTGATGCAAACACCAGACGGGCAGGTTGTTGAACCATACTCTATTTCGGCAGGGTTAGATTATCCGGGTATTGGTCCGCAACATGCGTACTTATACAAAATAAACAGGGCTCAATACGTGAGCATTACCGATGATGAGGCTCTGCAGGCCGGTTTGCTTTGCTCACAAATGGAAGGAATTATCCCGGCCATTGAAACAGCCCACGCACTGGCACAGCTTGAAAAAATGAAGTTTAACCCCAGCGATAATGTAGTGATCTGCCTGTCGGGCAGGGGCGATAAGGATCTGGATACGTATATAAAATATTTTAACTATTAATAGTTCAATTACAATGAACCGCCTGAACCAGCTTTTTGCTTCAAAAAAGGATAACTTGTTATCTATATATTATACCGCGGGTTATCCTGCTTTAAACACTACCGTTGATATTGCCGAAGCTTTGGAAAAAGCCGGGGTTGATTTCCTGGAGGTAGGTTTTCCATATTCAGACCCGGTTGCTGATGGGCCAACCATCCAGCACAGTTCTGAGCAGGCGCTGGAAAACGGCATGACCCTTAACAAGCTTTTTGAAGAGCTGACCGAACT
Organism: Mucilaginibacter lappiensis; assembly: GCF_050433765.1. GTDB lineage: Bacteria > Bacteroidota > Bacteroidia > Sphingobacteriales > Sphingobacteriaceae > Mucilaginibacter > Mucilaginibacter lappiensis_A. The sequence continues at coordinate 590,236 of NZ_JBNPWP010000002.1, forward strand.
TCGTAAACGCGTTACCATACCTATATTGTTGATGGGATATGTTAATCCGATAGTACAATACGGTGTGGAACGTTTCTGCAAAAAAGCCGCGGAACTGGGCGTAGATGGTATTATAGTTCCTGACCTGCCAATGTATGAGTATGAAGAATTGTACTCGTCCTATTTCATTAATAATAACCTGAGTAATATATTCCTGGTTACTCCGCAAACCTCGGCTAACCGTATCCGTAAAATTGATGAATTGAGCAACAGTTTTATTTACCTGTTGTCTTCATCATCTATTACCGGTGGCAGTCTGCAGCTGACCAACAATATTGAAGATTATTACAAACGGGTTAAGGCTATGGAATTGAAAAATCCGGCCATTATCGGTTTCGGTATTTCAGACAATGCCACCTTTACAAAAGCCTGCGAATATGCCAATGGCGCTATTGTAGGCAGCAAATTTGTAAAGCTGCTCGCTGAGGAAAATTATATGGAGAAGATACCGGGATTTGTAAAATCAATAAGGGGGTAAGAACAAGAAAAATTTGTCATTCTGAGCGATAGCGAAGAATCTATTCTGCTTTATGCAAAGTTTACTAATAGATCCTTCGTTCCTCAGGATGACAAAGGAATTGCGGAAATAGATTTACAAATACAACTCCAGTTCGCCTTTACCTTCACGTATCACTTCAAACTCGCCTGATGTGCAATCTACAACGGTGGATGCCACGTTATCGCCATAACCACCATCTATAACAATATCCACCAGATCCTCGTATTTCTCGTGGATCAGTTCGGGGTCGGTAGAGTATTCCACAATATCATCATCATCTTTTATGGATGTTGAAAGGATAGGGTTACCCAGCACCCTGACAATTTCGCGGGCTATATCATTATCCGGCACCCTGATACCCACCGTTTTTTTATTGGAACTAAGCATTTTGGGCACCATGTGGCTGGCATTGAATATAAAGGTGAACGGCCCTGGCAAAGCTTTTTTAAGCACCCTGAAGGTAGCATTGTCAATCGGTTTTATATAATCAGATATATGGCTCAGATCATAACATATAAAGGAAAAATTAGCTTTTTCGGGCCTGATGTTCCTGATCTTACAGATAGCCTCAATCGCTTTATGATTAGTAATATCGCAGCCCAAACCATAAATGGTATCGGTAGGGTATATGATGAGGCCACCTTTGCGCAACACTTCAACCACCTGCTCAATGGCCTTAGGGTTGGGATTTTCGGGATATATTTTAATAAGCATAATAGGGTAAGACAAATATACCTATAAGTTGGTTTAAAAAAACATAAAAGGCCTGTCATCCTGTCGAAGGATCGTGCGAAGAGGCCTGCCCACCATGCTTCGACAGGCTCAGCATGACAGCCTTTATACAAAAAAATCCTGTTAACCCTTAAATCTGGTTAACGGCGAAGCCTTCTTGAACTCCATTAAAATAATCACTATTGTGAAAAATCAAGGTTCAGACAATAAAAAAAGTCATTTGCTAATAGCAAATGACTTCTGGTATAATAAATTTTAACCTGTTAAGTGTTTCAATAATGCCGTGTTGTTACTTGCATAACAACAGCGGCATTTTAAAAGTTAAAACACAGCAACAGCATTAAAACAATTAAGCTTGTTTAGCAAACTGTACGTTGATAAGCAGTTTTATATCTTCGCCTACTACAATTGAACCGGCTTCGGTTACGCCATCCCAGGTTAAACCAAAATCTTTACGGTTAATTTTGCCTGAAATTTCAAAACCTGCTTTAGTGTTGCCATAAAAATCAGCTGCCGAACCGCCAAACTCAGCATTAAGTTTTACGGGTTTGGTTACATCTTTTATAGTAAGGTCACCAGTCAACTCATATTCTTCATCATCTGTTTTAGTTAATGATGTTGATTTGAAGCTGATCTTTGGATATTTTTCCGCGTCAAAAAACTCGGCCGATTTCAAGTGCTCATCGCGTTGGCTTTGGTTGGTATCAATGCTGTTGATGTCAAGTGAAAAATCAATTTCTGCGTTTTCAAAATCATCACCATCGGTTATCAGTTCGCCTTCAAAGCTTTTGAAAAAGCCGCTTACTGTTGAGATAACTAAGTGTTTTACTTTAAATTGTACTTCTGAATGCATTGGGTCAATAACCCATTTTGTTGCTGTTTCTGTTGCCATGATTTTTTTTATTTTGTTTGTTGATACAAATATACTAACAAAATAGATGTTTAAACATCTATTTTTATTTAATTACAATTTGCAGACATTGGATTACAAGTTTAACCATACAATTGCGCTATTGTTTAACTTTAAAAGTTATTTTTATATTAAATAATCTATTTATGAAGAAGCTTTTTATCACCTCATTCATTATCATTTTTGCCGCGCTTATAGCGTGGACTATGATATGGAAACCGGCGGCATGGTCGTTCCTGATCATCGTACCCATATATGTTATAGGGTTTTATGACCTGGTTCAAAAAAAGCATAGCATAGTGCGTAATTATCCGGTATTTGGTCACCTCCGGTTTTTGATGGAAGAGCTTCGCCCTAAAATATACCAGTACTTTATTGAAAGCGATACCAACGGTACACCGTTTAACCGCCAAAACCGCAGTGTAATTTACCAGCGGGCAAAAATGGTTGATGATACCCGTCCCTTTGGTACCGAGCTTGATGTATATGAAGATGGATACGAATGGCTTAACCATAGTATTGCCGCTATTGATCATCATAAGCTTGATCTTTCACCACGTGTAAAGGTAGGCGGACCTGATTGCAAGCAACCTTACATGGCCAGTGTTTATAACATATCGGCCATGAGCTTTGGTTCACTCAGTGAAAACGCGATCCTTGCCTTAAACGGAGGCGCTAAGCTTGATAATTTTGCACACAATACCGGCGAAGGTGGTTTAAGCGATTATCACCTGAAACCGGGTGGCGATATCATTTGGCAAATTGGGACAGGCTATTTTAGCTGCCGCCATCCTGATGGTACCATTGATTATGATGCCTTTGCCCAGCGGGCCGTTTTGCCGCAGGTAAAAATGATTGAGATAAAACTGTCGCAAGGTGCAAAGCCGGGGCATGGCGGTATTTTACCCGCCGCCAAAGTTACACCCGAAATTGCAAGGATCAGGTTGGTAGAGATGGGACAGGATGTGGTATCACCTCCTTACCATACCGCTTTTAACAACCCTATAGGCTTAATGCAGTTTATAAAAAAGCTGCGTGAATTATCTGGAGGCAAACCCATAGGCTTTAAACTTTGCGTGGGTCATAAAAGTGAGTTTTTGGCTATATGTAAGGCCATGGTTAAAACCGGTATCTATCCCGATTTTATTACGGTAGATGGGGGCGAGGGAGGTACAGGAGCCGCTCCCCTGGAGTTTTCGAACTCAGTAGGGATGCCCCTGCGCGAGGCGCTGGCCTTTATCTATGATGCATTAACAGGTTTCGATATTAAAAGATATATCAAACTGATTGCATCGGGCAAGGTTGCTACAGGCTTCGATCTGGTGAAGAACTTTGCCTTAGGAGCTGATATGTGCAACAGCGCCCGCGGAATGATGTTTGCCCTGGGCTGTATACAGGCCTTGGAATGCAATATGAACACCTGCCCAACTGGTGTGGCAACGCAGAATAAAGATCTGATGCGGGGCCTGGTAGTTGATGATAAAAAGGTACGTGTGGCCAACTTCCACAAACAAACGGTAAGCAGCGCCATCCAAATGATTGGCGCGGCAGGTCTAACTAAACCTTGCGACCTGCACCGTATGTTCATCTATCGTCGTATAAATCATAGCCAGATACAAACCTATGGCGAACTGTTTCCCTACATACCCAAAGGCAGCTTGTTGAATACACCTTACCCTTCAAGCTTTGAGCTGGATATGGCCATCAGCAGCGAAAATACCTTTGTACCTGATTATAGTACGGTAACCAACGTTGATTACAGCAATGTGAGTTCGTATATGAGCTAAACCGTTGATTGGTGTGATTGCGATGATGATAGTCTGAACCGGGATTAAACAGATTTATCAGATTTTTTGGATTTGATTTGTAAAAATCAGAGGAATCCTTTAATCTGTTTAATCCCGGTTCAGACAAAATCCTGGTTCAGACAAATTAATCCAGGTTCAGACAAAAAATTGCAACAAAAAAAGGGGAAGCTTTCACTTCCCCTTTTTCAATATATAATGCGGCTACTTACAGCGCCAATACTTCTTTAACTCTTTCCGCAGCTTCTTTCAGCAATATAGCCGAGTAAACTTTTAGACCTGAGTTATCAATTAATGCTTTTGCTTCGGTTGCATTAGTACCTTGTAAACGTACAATGATTGGAACCGGAATGTTACCAATCTCTTTGTAAGCATCAATTACACCCTGAGCAACACGGTCGCAACGTACAATACCACCAAAAATGTTGATGAGGATAGCTTTTACGTTAGGATCAGACAGGATGATATTAAAACCTGCTTTAACAGTTTCGGCATTGGCAGTACCGCCAACGTCAAGGAAGTTAGCAGGCTCGCCACCGGCAAGTTTTATAATATCCATGGTAGCCATAGCCAAACCTGCGCCGTTAACCATACAGCCTACGTTACCGTCAAGCTTTACATAGTTAAGGTTTGATTTGCTGGCTTCAACTTCTGTTGGATCTTCCTCATCAGTATCACGCATGGCAGCATAATCAGGGTGACGGAACAATGCATTGTCATCCAGGTTAACTTTTGCATCAACAGCTAAAATTTTATTATCAGATGTTTTTAACACCGGGTTGATCTCGAATTGTGAAGAATCTGTAGCCTCATAAGCTTTGTACAGAGCAGCTATGAATTTGGTCATATCCTTAAACGCCTCGCCCGACAGGCCCAGGTTAAAGGCTATTTTGCGGGTTTGGAAACCCTGCAAACCAACCTTAGGATCAATTTCTTCTTTAAATATTAACTCAGGAGTTGAGTGTGCAACTTCTTCAATATCCATACCGCCTTCGGTGCTGTACATGATAATGTTGCGGCCCTTAGCACGGTCAAGCAATACGCTCATGTAAAACTCCTTGGTTTCGCTTTCGCCGGGATAATAAACGTCCTGGGCTACTAACACTTTTTTTACTTTTTTACCTTCCGGTCCGGTTTGCGGAGTAACCAATTGCATACCAATAATATTGCCTGCAATTTCCTTTACCTGGTCAAGGTTTTTGGCCAGCTTTACACCGCCACCTTTACCGCGGCCACCAGCATGTATCTGTGCCTTTATTACTACCCAGCTCGATCCCAGGTCTTCTTTCAATTTAAGGGCAGCCTCTGCCGCCTGCTCAACAGTATCGGCAACAATGCCTTCCTGAACTCTAACGCCAAAGCTCTTTAATATGGCTTTGCCCTGATATTCGTGAATATTCATGTTTTTTGAAGAATTTGCGGTAAATCTACAATTTTGTTTCAAAGGATAATACCCTAAATGGAGTTTATTTAAAGGTATTACGATTATTAACATTGTCTTTACAATTAAGAAGAAGTATCAAGTAGCGAGTATCAAGACAACTGCAATTGATTGTTAAGCCTGCTTGTCAAAAATCTTGATACTCGATACTAACTACTCGATACTAAAAAAAACTAACTTTGTAAAATGCTTAAAGCCAATTCTATTCATAAATCATACGGGCAGCTGCAAATATTAAAAGGTGTTGATCTTGAAGTACAGCAGGGCGAAATTGTAACCATTGTTGGCGCATCGGGTGCCGGCAAAAGCTCATTACTCAATATTTTAGGTACTTTAGACAGGCCAGACTCCGGGAAACTGTTCATCAATAATATGGAACTGAGCAAGCTGAACAATAAAAACTTAAGCGATTTCAGGAACCGTAAAATTGGCTTTATATTTCAGTTTCACCATTTGCTGGCCGAGTTTACTGCTGTTGAAAATGTGTGTATACCAGCGTTTATTGCCGGAACCGGGCGTGCCGAGGCCGAAAGAAAAGCCACAGAACTGTTGGAGTTGCTGGGTTTAAAAGATAGGGTAAACCATAAGCCAAATGAACTATCAGGTGGCGAACAGCAAAGGGTGGCTGTGGCCCGCGCGCTCATCAACAACCCATCATTGATATTTGCCGATGAACCATCAGGCAATCTCGATTCGGTGAACGCGCTTGAACTTCATGAATTATTTATTAAGTTGAGAAAGGATTTTAACCAAACCTTTGTAATTGTTACCCATAATGAGGACCTTGCCAATCTTTCGGACCGTACAGTTTTAATGAAAGATGGTTTAATTGTTCAATAGCCTGTTTATAAAAGTGAATATATTGATAACTGCGGCAAACTCCGCACTGGCCTATAAACTCAAAAACCAGTTAAACAGCGATGATGTGGTTATGGGCGATCATATGGACCTGCCTGATTTTATGCTGAAACCCGGTAAAATGATCCGTTTGCCCGATCCGAAATCAGTAAGCTATACGCACGAAATGTTAACTTTATGTTTGGATATGGGTATTGAGGCTATTTATCTGTTTCGTGAACCGGAAACGCAGCTGTTATTAAAGGCCGAAACATTGTTTAATGAGTATAATATAAAAATCCTGACCAAGGTAAATGAATTATAAGGATATTGATAAGCGCAAAAGTGCTTTCATTTTTGAATTGGATAACGTACTTTATCCCGAAAAAGATTATTTATACCAGGTTTATTACCTGTTTGCTAATTTGTTGGAATACACGGAGCTGGTTGATGCCAAAGAGACAACCAATTTGATGATTGATACGTATGTATCAGAAGGAGAGCAGTTTGTTTTTGACCGTATGGCCGAAAAATTTACTATCGCCGAAAAATACAAGGCCAATTTTGATAACCTGCTAATAACAGCCAAACTGCCATTAAAGCTGTTATTATATCAAAATATGCTTACCTTGTTACAAGAAGTTGTTGTTGACAGGAAAAGGTTGTTCATTGTAACAAACGGAAATGTAGAACAACAAGTAAATAAAATTAAGCAGATTGAGTGGCACGGCCTTGAAAAATACCTTACCTGCTATTTTGCCGAAGAAACCACCGCAAAACCCGAACCTGATGTGATACACCTGTTAATGCAGGAACATAATTTGCAACGACGGGATATCATGATGATTGAAAATTCTGAAACCGACAGGTTATGTGCCGAGGCCGTTGGAATAGATTATATCAACGTCGAAAGTTTTTTATAATCAGCCTGTAACATACTTAGTTATAAAACGTTAACTATCTAAATTGAGTTGTATGAAAAAAATATTTTACTTTATATTGATTCTTTCTACGGTGATGATATCAGCCTGTAAAAAGGATAAAGGTCCTGGTAAAACAGATGATACTAAGCCTACAAAATTACAGCTCACAGAAGATTCAGTATATATGTTTGCCAAAGAAGATTATTACTGGAACAGTGTAATCCCTGATTATAATGCCTTTAACCCCAGGCAGTATACAGGTAGCAGTGACCTTGACGCGCTTACCAGCGAAATAGATGGGTATACCCAGTTAACAAAAAATCCGTTAAATGGAAACAGGCCATATGAATATGATAGTTTTAACCCGGGGAGTTCAAAATACTCATTTATTGATGATGGGACTGTTAGTGGCGAACTGAATGGCACAAAGGGTGATTTTGGTTTTAACTATTTTTATAATACCTATACAGATATCAGGGTTAGTTTGGTTTATGCTGGTTCGCCCGCTGATGATGCGGGGCTGGTTCGCGGTGATCGGATCACTGCTATTAATGGCAGCTCTGGTAATTCCATTTATATTACTAATACAGCCGATCCGGCCAACGACGCGGGTTATAAATTTGTAAGTAACGCTGTAGATAATGGCAGCACCATAACTTTAAAAATACAAAAGGCCAATGGTACGGTTGTAACTAAGGAGCTTACTACCAAAGTATATACCACAAACCCTGTTATTACCTATAAAACCTTTAATTTAAGCAACGGTAAAGTTGCCGGCTATGTGGTATTTAGCAGTTTTACATCTTTGGCTAACGCGCAGCCAAAACTTGATGCGGCTTTTACCTCTTTTGCAAACGCAGGGGTAACCGATGTAATTGTTGACCTGCGCTACAATGGCGGTGGCTATGTTGAAACCAGCGAATATCTGTCGGATTTGTTAGTTCCATCTGGGGCGAGCGGAAGCGTAATGAATACTACCTATTGGACAGCCAATTTGCAAAATGATAAATACCCTATATTGAAAGCAAAACTGGGCGATTTTGGCGCTGGCTTTTTTAAACCAACCAATAGTAATCAGATAGCGAAATTTTCAAAAAAAGGGGCATTAAATGTTAACCGCGTTTTCTTTATTGTTACGGGTAATACCGCATCAGCCAGCGAGCTCACCATTAATAACCTGCGGCCTAAAATGGATGTTCAGCTTATTGGCGAAACAACCTATGGCAAACCGGTAGGCTTTTTATCTAATTTGATCATAAACGACTATTATTTATTTACGCCCCAATTTGAAACAAAAAACTCTGCCGGCGAGGGTGGCTATTATGCGGGGATGACCCCTGAGGGGGCAACGCCAAATGGTGGTATATATGCCGGGAAACATGATTCGGACGATTTGACCAAAGATTTTGGAGATGAGAACGAAGGTTTACTAAAAGATGCTTTGACTTATATTGAATCAAACAGATACCCTACAAGCTCCACTGTGAAGATACAAAGCCTGGATGCTAATGCTACCCAAACTATGTCGTCTGCGCAAAGAAATGCTTTATCAGTAAAAACAAATAGACACTCATTTCACGGGATGTTAATCAAATTACCGGCGAAGAAGTAGTAACGCGATTTCAATTTATTAATCGGCAAGTTCCCGCAGATCAACCGGAACCACGCGCGATATTCCCTGCTCAACCATAGTCACCCCGTATATTACATCGGTGCTGGCTATGGTTCTTTTGTTATGTGATACGATGATGAACTGCGAATCTTTAGAAAAGGTGCGGATAATGTTATTGAACTTATCAATATTGGTATCATCAAGCGGGGCGTCAACCTCGTCAAAAATACAGAACGGCGCGGGTTTAAGCAGGTAAAGCGAAAACAGGATAGCCGTTGCCGTAAGTGTTTTTTCGCCGCCCGAAAGCTGGTTGATGGATAGGGGGCGTTTGCCTTTAGGTTTGGCAATAATATCAATATCAGATTCCAGCGGGTGCTGCGGATCGGTCAGTACCAGGTCGCAGGAGTCCTCATCATTAAACAGCGAACGGAACACTTTAATAAAGTTTTCGCGCACCATGATAAATGCCGTCATGAATTTTTCTTTCGCGGTATCGTCAATCTCTTGTATGGTGGCCAGTAACGATGCCTTTGCTTCGCTCAGGTCCTTCTTTTGTGCCTGGATAAAGGTATAACGCTCATTCATTTCGTTATAGGCCTCAACCGCCATAGGATTAATGGCGCCAAAATCATCCAGTTGTCTTTTTAACTTTTCGGCTTTTTCGCGCAGGTCATGCTCGCTTTCGTCAACAGGTGTTTCTGTTTCAGGCAGTTCCTCAATATCTACATTAAACTCAACCGACAGGCGCTCTTTCAGGGCGTTCAGTTCCAGTTTAAGGTTATTGCGCTCCTCCCTTAATTCATTCTCAATAACCTCGCTGTTATCTTTTTTGCGACGTAAAGCGGTTATCTCGTTTTCATTTTCGGTAATGATGCCGCGCCATTGATAATATTCTTGCTCGGCCTGTTGGGTGGCTTTTTCCAGGTTTTCTTTTTGCTCATACATTTCCAGCAAGCCTTCATCAGAGTTATCGGCCTGTTTCAGGTTTTCCTGTATGGCTATCTTTACTTTTTCAAACTCGGCGCTGTTTTGCTTTATGCGGCTCTCCAGGCTTTCTTGCTGCGTATCGCGGTAATCCAGATCTTTTACTAATCCTGATACCTTATTTTGCTGCTGATGAAAGCGTATGTTTTCCTGGTTATAAGCGTTCGACTGTACCGATACATATTCATTCAGCTCATTAAAAGCCGCCTGTTTCTCAATCAGCAGGTCGTTTTGGATCTCTTTCTGGGTTTTTAATTCGGCCAGCAACGGTTCCAGTGCCAGCATTTCATCCTTAATGGTGGTGATTTTGCGGGCTATGTCGTCCTTGCGGTTAAGGCTATTCTCAATAAAGGTTTGATACTGTTCCTGCCGTGTTTTAACCGTGATCAACTCCGTATTTAAGCGGTTAAGGATCTGTTGTTGCTCATTCAGTTCGGCAGCTTTGGTTGATCCCTTTAAGGCGGTAAGTTTACTCTGTAACTCGTCTGATTTTGTTTTTAGCCCATTAACCAGGTTTTCAATGCTCTTGATCTCTTTGGCTAAATTCTCGAGGTTTTTAGCACGACCGATCCTTTTACCCTCAAACAAACCCACCGAACCACCGGCCATGGTATGTTTTGATTTATTGAACTTACCGCTTTTGCCTATTAAAACCACGCCATCGGGCAGCGCGGCATTATTAATTTGCTGATCCTTATCATCATCAACCAGGTAAACATCTTTTAACAAATGATTACATAGCAGGGTATAACGCTTATCAACCTCAATCACCTTTAAGGCCGACACCGCGCCGGCATTTTCAAAAGCAGGATTTGAAGTAACCACCTCGCTGTAATTATCAAGGATGAAAAAATGCGCCCTGCCTCTTGATGCTGTGCTAAGCAAATTAATGGCCTTTATAGCCTCGTCATAGCTTTCCACCACATAGTGGTTCATCAGTGGCTCCAAATAATTTTCAATGGCTACACGGAACTCTTCGCGGCAAAATAACACATCACTAAACAGCGGCGCGCTTTTGGCCCAGTCAGTGTTCTTTTTCAAAAATCGGATAGACTCGGGGAAACCTTCCAGGTTATCCACCATGCTTTTGGTGAGGTTATATTCGTTTTGCCTGGCGTCGAGCTTGCGGCTTTCTTTTATAATGGTATCCTTTACCTCTACAAGCTCGGTATCGGTAACAGCAATCTGCTCTTTGAGCTTGTTCTCAGCCTCCAGTGATAACTGATATTCATCATCGAGCGTTTCCTTGCGGGCCTGCAGTTCGGCAACTACCTGGTTAAAGTGTGAAAGCTCCACCTCTTTATTGGTGGTATCTTCCATGTTGCGCTGGCTTTCCTGTTCCAGGGCCTGTTGCTGTATTTGCAGTATATCAATATCCTTCTCGGCTTTATATGCCTGATTTTGTAACCGTGTATTGATATTGGTAAGTTCATTGAGTTCGTTACGTGCCGATGATTGCTGCAACCGAAGTTCATCAACCGCTTCTTTCAGATCGATTACCCGGCTCTGGATAGCTTGCAGGGTCTCATCCTCTGTAGCTTTTTCTTCCGACAGGCGCTTGATGTTATAGAATACGTGGTTAAGCTGGTTCTTGTCGCGTTCCAGCTCTTCGCTCAACCGTGCTTCTTTATCCTGCTGAAATTTGAGCTGTTCGTTCTTGATCTTTTTCTCACTTTCATAAGCCCTGATCTTGGAAACAAACTCATTGGTGGTTTTTTGCTGAACCGACAGGTTTTTTTCTTTGGTGATGCTATCCAGTTTTTGCTGTTGCAGACTGGCTTCTAAAGTATCTATCTGGGCTACTATGCCTCCTTTTTCGGCTTTTTGCTTTTGCTCCTGGTCTTCAATTTTCTTTAGCGATTCGCTGAACGACACGATCCTGAACGAGGCCAGCATAATACTGAGCGTTTTATACTGCTCTTTAATGCGATAATAGCGTTCGGTTTTCTTGGCCTGATTTTCCAGCGTTTTCAGGTTCTTTTCTATCTCGAAAAGCAGGTCTTCCACGCGTTCCAGGTCAGCCTCAGTATCTTTGAGCTTACTGAAGGTTTGCTTTTTGCGGAGCTTATATTTTGATATGCCCGATGCTTCTTCAAACAAGTTACGGCGCGAACCCTCTTTATTGGTGATGATCTCGTCAATCATCCGCAATTCAATAATGGAGTAGGAGTCGGAGCCGATACCGGTATCCAGGAAAAGATCGGTAATATCCTTGAGTCGGCATTGCACATCATTCAGGCGGTATTCGCTTTCGCCGGTACGGTAAAGTTTACGGGTTAGTGTAACCTGCGAGTAATCGGTGGGCAGTACGTTTTTGGTATTATCAAAAGTAAGGGAAACTTCGGCAAGGTTGGCCGATTTGCGGCTCTTGGTCCCGTTAAAAATAACGTTATCCATTTTCTCCGAACGGAGCATCCGGGTGCTTTGTTCGCCCAAAACCCAGCGGATTGCATCAACCACATTTGATTTTCCGCAGCCATTTGGCCCCACAATAGCAGTTACACCCTCATTAAAATTAATGGTGATCTTATCTCCAAAACTTTTAAAGCCCTTGATTTCTAAGCGGGTAAGCTGCATTTATTTTGTTATATCCTTGCAAAAATTTAACCTTCAAAGTAATCATAAAAAAATGATTTTATTAAACTTTTTTTGGTGAAGGTTAAAGGAGAAAGGTTAAGGGTGAAAGGTAAAAAAACTTGTCTTTCTGAGCGTAGCGAAGAACTATCTCTTGAACGTAGTGAAAAATCTATTATTCGATATGCATATTACTTCGTTCCTACCCATGAGGTGCTTGTTTTTAGTTCCCCTCTTGAGAGGGGGCGCGTAGGAATCGAGGGTGGCAGGGGTGTGTTTATACGTGCGATGAAAAGGACACACCCCTCCACCCCTCTCAAGAGGGGAATCGCACAGCCCTCCGCTTCTTCCGTCATTTACATAATTTTAAGTTAGCTCCACCCTGATCTCGCCTTTTAAATAGGTAACAGCTTTGCCGCTCATTATTACACGATCGCCATTTAGTTGGCACCATAGCTCGCCTTTGCGGGCCGAGATCTGGTAGGCGTGGAGATTATTTTTGCCAAGCCTTTTGGCCCAGTAGGGTATCAGGTTGCAATGTGCCGAACCGGTTACGGGATCTTCGGGGATGCCTGCCCCGGGAGCAAAAAAGCGGGATACAAAATCGGAGTTGTCGCCAGGCGCAGTAACAATTACACCGACGGTATCCATTTTTGACAGGGCGAAAAAATCGGGGGTAATATCCTGTATGTCCTGTTCTGTTTCATAAACCAGGAAGTAATCCCTTGATCTTAAAAAGGCAAGCGGTTGTTTTTCGCCCAGCGCTTCGGCCAGGCCCATTGGTGGTTCAATAGGTATGGGCGGCCGTGAGGGGAAATCCATAGTATATTTATCACCTTCCCTTTTTACCAGGAGCGTTCCAGCTTTTATAGTTTCAAAATGTATGGTATCATCTTTAAACCCCAACTCTGTAAACAATACATGTGCCGATGCCAGGGTAGCGTGACCGCACAGATCAATCTCGTATTCGGGAGTAAACCAGCGTAATTTATAACCATTAGGGGTCTTTACAAAAAATGCAGTTTCGGCCAGGTTATTTTCTATGGCTATCTTTTGCATAACAGCGTCAGGAAGCCATTCGGTAAGGGGGCATATAGCGGCCGGATTGCCACCAAAAAGTTTATCGGTAAACGCGTCGGCCTGGTAAATTGGAATAGTCATAAAATATGTTCTGGTAGGCTAAATTACTTTTTTATTATGTGAATATTAAATTCACTTATCTATAACGAAATATCGGTAATTATATTCGTTTTGTGCCAAAACTTATAGAAGAAATATTAATCCAAATGGGATAAAAAAAATAGGATAGGAGGCTCCCCTCTCTTGAAAGTAATAGCCCATGAAAAGACAGTATCTATACTAATTCAAGAAGTGTAGCCCCTAACGGGGCAAAAAACCTTTTGATTCTATTTCTACAAATATGTAGTCCCTACGGGACATGAAATACAGCCACATTTGCAGCTTAAATTGTTGCTCTATGTCCCGTAGGGACTACATATTTGTAGAAAATAATTGTAAAAATTTGGTGTGCCCCGTAGTGGGCTACCCTTCTGTCATATGATGGGTTATTACTCTCTTGAGGGGAATCACACAATCCCTACGTTTTTTATTGTAGAGACACATCACATATGTCTCCTAACAGTACAACGCAAAAAAGCCACTGGTTAACAACCAATGGCTTTTTGTATGTATTTCAGGTTATGTTTAACCTAAGTATGATTTCAGGATCTTGCTCCTTGATGTGTGGCGTAAACGTTGCAAGGCTTTATCCTTGATCTGGCGTACACGCTCACGGGTCAGGTTAAATTTTTCGCCAATTTCCTCTAACGAAAGCGGATGATTGGTGCCCAAACCAAAGAACAATACGATGATCTCGCGCTCACGTTCGGTAAGGGTTGATAGCGAACGTTTGATCTCCTCAGATAATGACTCGTTAATTAATATCGAATCGGTATTTGGTTCCTGATTCTCCAATACATCAAGCAGGGTGTTTTCTTCGCCCTGTACAAATGGTGCATCCATAGATACATGACGACCGGAATTGCTCAGCGTATCAGAAATTTTGTCGACAGTTGTTTCCAGCATGTCGGCAAGTTCTTCGGGTGATGGTTCACGCTCATACTCCTGCTCCAGCTTTGAAAATGCTTTGCTGATCTTGCTTAATGAGCCAACCTGGTTTAAAGGCAAGCGCACTATACGTGATTGTTCGGCAATAGCCTGCAGGATTGACTGACGGATCCACCATACGGCGTATGATATGAATTTAAAACCTTTGGTTTCGTCAAAACGTTTTGCCGCCTTAATTAAACCTAAGTTGCCTTCGTTAATTAAGTCGCCAAGTGTTAAACCCTGGTTTTGGTATTGCTTGGCAACAGATACCACAAAGCGAAGGTTGGTTTTGGTTAAACGTTCCAAAGCCGCCTGATCGCCTTCGCGTATTTTTTGAGCTAATATTACTTCTTCTTCGGCAGTTATCAGATCAACTTTACCAATCTCGTGAAGATATTTGTCTAGCGATTGTGACTCGCGATTGGTAATGGATTGCGTTATTTTGAGTTGTCTCATTTATTTAATAAACCTTCTATACTTTCTATTTAGTACAGAACGTGCAAAGTTATAAAATTGTTCTAAAAAAATACAATTGCATGGTGCAATTTCAAAAAAAATGTGTTATAAGGCTTTTTCGTAAAGTGTTGATTATGAGTTGTTAGTAAAGTTAAAGTAAAGGAACTGTGCAATTTTTTAATAATAATTGTTTAAATTGGCATGCGGTATGGTTTTTGTGGTGTTCGTAAAACACTAACTAAAAATCACTTAATTTAAATACCTCTTTCGCCCTGATCCCTCTTTCGGTTTGCTGTAATGTACAGCATTCATTAACAGAGTCATGTTCAAAGTACAATATATAATCTTTTTCTACGGCTTCGGTTAAAAATAGTTTCTTTTCTGTCAATGTTTTTAGCGGAAACATGTCATAGGCCATTACATAAGGGAGCGGCAAATGGCCTACTGATGGCAGCAGATCGGCCATGTAAAGTACGTTTCTGTCTTTATAGTTGATAAGTGGCAGCATCATAGCGTCAGTATGTCCGTAAACAAACCGGATGTGGAAATTTTCGGTAAATTGAACGCCATCGGAGCCATTGATAAACTGTAGCTGGCCGCTTTGCTGTATCGGTAATATATTCTCTTTTAAAAACGACGCCTTTTCACGCTCGTTAGGGTTTATGGCCCAGTCCCAGTGCTGGGCGTTGCTCCAGTAAACAGCATTTTTAAAAGCAGGGACAAGGTTGTCGCCATTTCTTATTACTGCTCCGCCAACATGGTCAAAGTGCAGATGGGTTAAAAACACATCGGTAATGTCGTCGCGGTGAAAGCCGAGGGCAGCCAGGGAGCTATCTAAAGTGGCTTGGCCATGTAAATAGTAATAGCTGAAAAACTTTTGGTCCTGTTTATTGCCAATGCCAGTATCAATTAATATTAACCGGTCCTGATCTTCAACCAGCAGGCAGCGCATGGCCCAGGTGCAAAGGTTGTTTTCATCGGCCGGATTAGTTTTATTCCAGATGGTTTTTGGCACTACACCAAACATGGCCCCTCCATCTAATTTAAAAAAACCGGTATCAATGGTGTGTAGTTTCATAGATAAGTCGAAACTCAAAAGTCAAAATTCAAAAGGTGATAAGCAAATCTATTTTATGCAAATTTTTAAAATGGAAAAGTATAAGCTGCTATCAAGCAAAAAGCCGGTTGCTTTTAACAGCGACCGGCTTTTGACCTTTTATTTTTTTTGACTTTTATAAGTGAATCACTTCACCATAAGCATCGGCTGCAGCTTCCATTACGGCTTCGCTCATGGTAGGGTGCGGGTGTACCGATTTAATGATCTCGTGACCGGTAGCTTCCAGCTTGCGGGCGGTAACTACTTCGGCAATCATTTCGGTAACGTTATAGCCCAGCATGTGCGCACCCAGGAATTCGCCATATTTGGCATCGAATATAAGTTTCACAAAACCATCTTTAGCGCCCGCTGCACTGGCCTTACCCGAAGCAGAGAATGGGAACTTACCAACTTTAACTTCATAACCGGCCTCTTTGGCGGCTTTTTCGGTATATCCAACAGAGGCAACCTCTGGTGAGCAATAGGTACAACCCGGAATGTTGTTATAATCTAAAGGCTCAGGATTTTTACCTGCAATTTTTTCTACACAGATGATCCCTTCGGCTGATGCTACGTGAGCCAGTGCCTGGCCTTTAACAATATCGCCAATAGCATATACACCTTCTATATTGGTTTTGTAAAAATCATCAACCAATACTTTGCCTTTATCGGTTTTTACACCATTTTCTTCCAGGCCTATACCTTCAATGTTGGTAGATATACCCACAGCCGATAAAACGATCTCGGCTTCCAGTACTTCGGTGCCTGCAGCTGTTTTAACATTTACCTTGCAAAGATTACCGCTGGTATCAACAGATTCAACGTTTGCACTGGTCATGATGTTGATACCCTGTTTTTTAAGGATACGGTTCAGTCCTTTTGAAACCTCTTCGTCCTCTAACGGAACAATATTATCTAAATACTCAACAACTGTAACCTTGGTACCAATTGCATTGTAGAAATAAGCAAACTCAATACCTATAGCCCCAGAGCCAACCACAATCATTGATTTTGGTTGTTTGGGTAATATCATAGCCTCGCGGTAGCCTATTACTTTTTTACCATCCTGTTTAATGTTTGGCAGTTCGCGTGAGCGGCCACCGGTAGCCAAAATAATATGTTTAGCCGTAATTTCTTTGGTTGAGCCATCATTGCCTTTTATTTCAACAACGCCTTTTGATTTTAATTTACCAAAACCAACTACTACATCGATCTTGTTTTTCTTCATTAAAAACTGAACGCCTTTGCTCATACCATCGGCTACGCCGCGGCTTCTTTTTATAACGCTTTCAAAATTAACCTCGCCTGTTGCAGTTACACCATAATCAGCAGCGTGATTAAGATATTCAAACACCTGGGCGCTTTTTAATAAGGCTTTAGTAGGGATACAGCCCCAGTTAAGGCAAATACCACCTAATGATTCTTTTTCAATAATGGCAGTTTTTAAACCGAGCTGGGAAGCGCGGATAGCTGCTACATAACCACCCGGGCCTGATCCTATAACAATTAAATCGTAGTCCATATTCTTAATGATATACTTTTAAAATTTAAAAATTTTGTTTTGTACGGATTAAAGCTACCATGTGTTGTACAAACACATGGGTTAATTTTAATGGCCCAAAGCTAAGTAAAAGGGGCGAAATGAGAAAATGGAACATGTTGCATAAGCACCACATAATATATTATTTACAATAATATGCCATTCATTTAAATGAAGCTCTGAAGAAATTATAAATATCATATTAAATCTACCTGTTTACTTCCATTGTAAGTTGTTATTATTATGAAATGTTGAAAAATATATAATAATTGTTAACATTAATTTAATATTGACAATCAGCCTATTAGTTATCTTTGCGGCTAATTAACTCAAAGTATAATTAAAAAAGCAATTTATGAGGAAGCCTTTACTTCTTTTATTACTATTAACCGGTTTTATGTTCCTGATTAACAGGAGTGCCTTAGCGCAGGGTGTTACAACCGCCAGCGTAAATGGTATCGTTGCTGATGCCAAGGGTGCTATCCCGGGTGCAACGGTAGCCATTACACACTTACCTACAGGTACAGTGTACTCAACCGTGAGCCGTGCCGATGGCCGCTATAACATCCCTAACTTAAGGGTTGGTGGTCCGTACACCTTTAAAGTGAGCTTTATTGGTTACAAAAATTTTGTTCAGGAAGGTATTGTTTTATCAATTGGTCAGGACCAAAAGATCAATGCCAAGCTTGAGGATAATACAACTTCATTAAGTGAAGTGGTAGTAACCGGTTCTCAGGGTAGGGTGATAAACTCATCACGTACCGGCGCCCGTGAAACCATTAACCGTCAGCAAATTGAAAACCTGCCAACTGTGAGCAGGTCTTTACAGGATTTTACCAAATTAACTCCATCTGCAAACTCAACCGGTACTTTTAATAGTTTCGGTGGCCGTAGCGGAGCTTACAATAACGTAACTGTTGATGGTGCATTATTTAATAACTCATTTGGTTTATCAAGTACCTTAGGTGGCCAGGCAAGCTCACAGCCAATTTCGTTGGATGCGATTGATCAGATCCAGGTTGATATTGCTCCTTATGACGTACGTCAGGGTAACTTTACTGGCGCTGGTATTAACACCGTAGTAAAATCAGGTACCAACGAAGTTAAAGGTACTGCTTACTATTATGGTCGTGGTACAAGGTTAACCGGTTACCATGCAGGTACAACCAATATTCAAATTACTCCTTTTGATTATCATACAAACGGTGTTGCCGTAGGTGGCCCTATCATTAAGAATAAATTGTTCTTATTTGTATCTGGGGAGCAGGAAAGAATAAGCCAGCCACCTGCAACTGCTTATATTGCCGGCCGTACTGGTTTAAGTGGTTCTAACGTTTCTGGCGTACAGGCAAGTACTTTAGATGCTATAAAGACCATACTTCAAACTCCCGCATTTGGTAGCTATAATCCGGGAGACTATGAGAACTATGTTTATAATACCTCAAGTGATAAGATAACCGTAAAGCTTGACTGGAATATTGACAAGAACAATACTTTAAGTGCTAAGTATTTCTATCTAAAGTCGTCTAAAGACCAACCTGCAAGTAACTCGGGTATTACCAATGCAGGCGTTGGTTTTGGTACAACCCGTGCACCGGGTCCTAATACCTTGCCATTCTTTGGTTCTGGTTACACTATTAACAATAACTTTAATATCGGTATTGTTGAATTAAACACCCGTATCAGCAACTCTATGTCAAATAAACTTACTGTTGGTTATTCGGCTCTGAGAGATTTTCGTTCATTCTTAGGTAATAGTGCGTTACCCATGGTGGATATTGGCAATGGTACCTCTGATGCTAATGGTAATGTTGTTACGGCGGCCTCAGCAACGGCAACCAGCTTTGGCTCGGAACTTTATACAGCCGGTAACTTATTAAATACCAACATTTGGCAATTTGCTGATGACTTTACCATATACTCAGGTAAGCACGAGTTTACCATTGGTACAAGTAACCAAATCCAGAGCTATGTTAACGGCTTTGCTCCAGATTACAATGGTTTATACACTTATAATTCAGCTTCTGATTTTATTAACAGTCAGCAAGCAGCGGCTTATACCTTACGTTACTCAGCAGTAGGCAGCGGTTTGCCATTAGCGAAAATCAAGGCTTCTATTTACAGTGTTTATGTGCAGGATAAATACCATGTTACTGATAATTTCAGGTTAACCTATGGTTTAAGGGCCGATTATGATGTATTTCCTACTTCATTGGCTCCAAACGCCAACGCAGCTGCTTTAACTTTTCAGGGTGGTACGCATGTTGATGTTTCAAAATTACCAAAAAACAGGGTACAGCTTTCACCTCGTGTAGGCTTTAACTGGGATGTTAATGGCGATCAGTCAACTCAGGTACGTGGTGGTTCGGGATTATTTACTGGTACTGTGCCTTTTGTATGGATATCTAATCAGGCTTCAAACAACGGTTTGCTGTTTGGTTCATATACTATTGTAAAAGGGGCTCCGGGAAATACCCAGGCTCAAAACGATCAGTTGAAGTTTAATCCAAACGTTGATGCTAACCGCCCTAAAAATGCGGCAGCTAACACATCATACGAGCTTGACGTTGCCGACCCAAATCTGAAATATCCAAAAATTTGGAGAACAAACCTTGCTATTGACCAAAAATTACCTGGTGGTATCATAGGTACTATCGAAGGTGCTTATACCAAGGATATCCGTGCTATATATCATCAAAACTTAGTGCTTTCTGATGCTTATACAACACTTCCGGGTGTTGAGGGGCAAATACAGTATGCCTCTAAAAATACAACTCCTGCAGCAGCAGCAGCTACTGCTCAAAACCCTTCTATTACTGGTTTGTATTACATGAGAAACACCAGCAAAGGGTTCTCTTATTTCCTTACCGGTCAGTTACAGAAAAGCTTTACTAATGGATTTGCCGCAAGTTTAGCTTATACTTATACCAAATCAAAAGATGTTAATGATGGTGGTTCAACCGCTGCAACAATTTGGAATACCCGTTATGTTGCTGGGAACCCGAACGGTGATAACCTGTCGAACAGCTCATATGTGCAGCCTAACCGTATAATTGCAACAGTATCATACCGTAAACAGTATGCTAAAAACCTGGCAACTACTGTAGGTTTAGTATTTGAAGCTTCTAATAACGGTGCCATATCATACATCACCAGCGGCGACCCAAATAATGATGGCGCTACTAATGATTTGATGTATATCCCTAAAAATAAAGGCGACATTACACTGGTTCCAAATGATGCTAAGGATTTGCGCACACCAGATCAGTTATGGACTCAGTTAAATAACTTTATTAACCAGGATTCATACCTTAGCCAACACAGAGGTCAGTTTGCTCAAAGAAACGGTACTATATTACCTACCTACAAACGCCTTGACCTGCACTTTGCTCAAGACTTTTTTGTAAAAGTTGGCAAAACTAAAAACACAATTGAGGTTACTTTTGATGTAATTAACTTTACCAACCTGTTAAACCGTAACTGGGGTACATATCAGGTTTCATACAGTGGATTTAACAACGGTGCTACTACTGTGTTAAAATACATTGGTAAAGATGCTGTTACAGGTAAAGCTCAATATTCTTTCCCGTATCTTGATGCAAATAACCTGGTGCCTGTTACCAGTTCATTCAAAACAGATATCAGTCAGTTTTCACGTTTCCAGGCTCAGATTGGTGTTAGATACATATTTAACTAATATCTCTCCTGAAACAATACAAACAAAAAGCAAACAAAAAAGACCCGGCCAATTTGGCCGGGTCTTTTTTGTTTTATAAAAGGAAAAAGGTAATTTATCAATATTCAAATACCCCAAATTCCGACTTCACGGTTACCTTCTTAGTTTCGGCTTTTTCAACACGGCCAATGATCTGCGCATCAACACCAAAGCTTTTTGATATTGATATCAGGTCGGCAGCAATAGTTTCGGGTACATAAAGTTCCATACGGTGCCCCATATTAAATACCTTATACATTTCCTGCCAGCTGGTTTTTGATTCCTGCTGTATCAGTTTAAACAGGGGAGGAACCGGAAAAAGGTTATCCTTAATAATATGCAGCCCGTCAATAAAATGCAGCACCTTGGTTTGCGCGCCGCCACTGCAATGCACCATGCCATGTACCTGGTTGCGATAGCCATCCAATATGGTTTTAATGATAGGGGCGTAGGTACGGGTGGCACTTAATACCAGCTTGCCGGCTGTTACGGTTTGTCCGTTGCCAATATCAATCAGGTCGGTAAGATTTTTACTGCCGCTGAATATCAATTCATAAGGGATGGCCGCGTCATAGCTTTCAGGATATTTATTGGCTATGGTTTTATTAAACACATCATGACGGGCGGATGTTAAGCCGTTTGAGCCCATACCACCATTGTATTCGGTTTCGTAATTGGCTTGCCCGTATGATGCTAAACCAACTATTACATCGCCGGGCTGAATACGGTGATTAGATATTACATCATCGCGTTTCATACGGCAGGTAACGGTGGAGTCGACTATAATGGTGCGTACCAGGTCGCCAACATCAGCAGTTTCACCACCGGTAGAGTAGATGCCGATACCTGCGTCGCGCAGTTCGCTTAGTATTTCTTCCGTACCATTTATAATCGCGGCAATAACTTCGCCGGGTATCAGGTTTTTGTTACGGCCAATGGTTGATGACAGCAGGATATTATCGATTGCGCCTACACAAAGCAGGTCGTCAAGATTCATGATAATGGCATCCTGGGCTATGCCGCGCCATACTGAAATGTCGCCGGTTTCTTTCCAGTAAGTATATGCCAATGACGATTTCGTACCAGCTCCATCGGCGTGCATAATATTACAGTATGATGCATCTCCTGTTAAAATATCAGGCACTATTTTGCAAAAAGCCTTCGGAAAAATGCCTTTATCTATGTTTTTTATTGCATTATGTACATCATCTTTTGATGCAGATACGCCACGTTGATCATAACGTTGTGAAGAAACCATGGGGCAAAACTAACTATTTTAACACTAATTACACGAATTTAGGCGAATTACACGAATGTCTGTGCTGAGTATCAGTGTCGGCGCATTTATTCAGATCAAACAAAAAATAAGGGGAGCCGGTATTAACCGGCTCCCCTTGATGGGTTCGTGAAATTCGCAGCAATTAGTGCTATTTGTGAAAGATTATTTTATGAACAGCAGCTCTCTGAATTTTGGCAGTGGCCATAAAGTATCATCAACCAATTGTTCCAGCTTGTCAACATGGTAACGGATAGGTTGGAAGAATGATTTCACTTTTTCGTCATAATCAATAGCACGCTGGCGTATATCATCAATAGCATTGGCCTTTTTGCGCTCATCAACCATTTGCTCAACGTTTGATTTGATGAAGTTAATGTGCTCGGCTAATTTATTAATAATGTCGAGCTGTGCAGCATAGGTAGTATTGTCCAGACCGATATCTTTTAAGCCCTTAACGTTTTCAATTAGTTTGGTTTGATAGCCTATAGCTGCCGGAATGATCACGTTCATTACCAGTTCGCCAATAACGCGAGCTTCTATCTGTAGCTTTTTATAAAAGCTATCCAATAAAATTTCATGACGGGCATGGGCCTCACGCGGACTAAATACACCGGTTTCTGCAAAAAGGATATCTGATTTTTCTGATAGTAAGGCATCAAGCGCTTTTGGGGTTGTTTTAATATTAGGCAAACCTCTTTCTGCGGCTTCTTTTTCCCACTCCTCACTATAACCATTACCTTCAAAACGGATGTTTTTTGATTCCTTGATGTATTTTTTAATAACTATTAATAAAGCAAGGTCCTTTTTTTCGCCCTTCTTGATCAGTTTATCAACATCATATTTGAATTTTTTAAGCTGGTCAGCTACAATCATGTTCAATATGGTCATAGGGCTTGCTGAATTTGCCGATGAGCCCACTGCCCGCAATTCAAATTTGTTACCGGTAAACGCAAAAGGCGATGTACGGTTACGATCTGTATTATCAGGTAAAATTTGCGGTATCTTAGGGATACCCTGCCATAACAGGTTATCTTCCTTAATTTTTTTGCTGATCCTGGAAGTTTCGATCTCATCAAGTACATCATTTAGCTGGCTGCCCAAAAAGATAGAGATGATGGCAGGAGGCGCCTCGTTGGCTCCTAAGCGATGATCATTGTTCACAGAAGCAATAGATGCCCTTAACAGGTCGGCATGCTCGTAAACCGCTTTAATGGTGTTAACAAAAAAGGTAAGGAACATGAGGTTGTTCTTAGGCGTTTTGCCAGGCGATAACAGGTTTTTGCCTGTATTGGTAATTAGCGACCAGTTATTATGCTTGCCTGAGCCATTGATGCCTGCATAAGGTTTTTCGTGTAGTAATACTTTAAAATTATGTCTGCGGGCAACCCTGTCCATCAGGTCCATTAACAATTGGTTATGGTCAATAGCCAGATTTATTTCTTCATAAATAGGAGCACACTCAAATTGCGATGGTGCAACCTCATTATGGCGTGTTTTTAGTGGGATACCTAATAATAAAGCTTCCGTTTCCATATCCTGCATGTACGCGTACACACGTTCAGGTATCGATCCAAAATAATGATCTTCCAATTGCTGGTTTTTGGCAGATATATGGCCAAAAAGCGTACGCCCGGTTAAGTACAGGTCGGGACGTGCGTTAAACAAGGCAATATCAACCAAAAAATACTCCTGCTCAATACCTAATGACGCGTTTACTTTTTCAATGCCTTTATCAAAATAATGACAAACATCAACCGCGGCCTTGTCCAACACGTTAAGGGCTTTTAATAGTGGTACCTTATAATCAAGCGCCTCGCCGGTGTACGAAACAAACACGGTTGGGATACATAAGGTACGTGCCATTAAAAATGCAGGCGAGGAAGGATCCCACGCGGTATAGCCACGAGCCTCAAAAGTATTACGTATGCCCCCGCTTGGGAAGCTTGAAGCATCAGGCTCCTGTTGTGATAAGGCATCGCCCGAAAAACGCTCAATCGCGCCTCCATCTGCAGTAGGTTCAAAAAAGGCATCATGTTTTTCGGCCG
This sequence comes from Mucilaginibacter lappiensis, assembly GCF_050433765.1. Classification (GTDB taxonomy): domain Bacteria; phylum Bacteroidota; class Bacteroidia; order Sphingobacteriales; family Sphingobacteriaceae; genus Mucilaginibacter; species Mucilaginibacter lappiensis_A. Next base: position 614,832 of record NZ_JBNPWP010000002.1, read on the forward strand.
TTGTGCCGGTAAGCGGCTGAAACCAGTGTGTATAATGCGTTGCCCCTTTACCCAAGGCCCACGATTTCATGGCTGAGGCAATTTGCTCGGCCAGGTCACGAGGAATTGGTTCGCCCTTTTCAATTGAATTGATGATTCCCTGGTAAGCCTCAGAGGAAAGGTATTCCTTCATTTTCTTTTTATCGAAAACATTGGCGCCAAAGTAATCTGAAATTTTTGAAAATGGTGTTTTCACTTCAGGGATGGTTCTGCTCAGAACGTCCTGCAGTGCTTTAAATCGGATGTTAGACATAAAATATGCGGTTTAAATAAAGGTCAACTTTCAAAAATAGAACTATCATTTAAAATATACATAAAAATTGAAGGAAATATAATGTTAAATAACTTTTACCCCTAATATTCAAGATTGCAATGTAAAACTATTTTGGGCGGGATAATTGATAAAAACTTAATTTATGTTGCTTTTGGCTTATTTTTTTGGTTAAAAATGAATAAAATGTGTCATTTTTTAGAAAAAAATCTAAATTTTTCATAATAATCAGTTTTTATTTCAATTTATGTGTAATACGAATTTTAAAATCATCAAAATTGGATACGTTTTTGACTTTTGATTTACGATTTTCGTAAATAGTGTACTTTTTGTTGTTATTTTTTTGTTAAAAATTTGTTATTGTTAAAATAACTACATAATTTCAGAAAATAATTTACAGAAACGCCGCAAATATTATATTTTTTACAAAAAACATAAAAATTGTAATCTTAAATTAAGTATTTGTGGTTTTGCGGAGGTTTTTGTTGATTTTTTGCGTTGCAATCAAACTAAATTTATATATACAACAATCAAACTAAATTAAACTTTTAAAAAACAATCAAACTAAATTAAAAAACAAATGAAAGTAAGTTCTACAAAACACAACCTCCTGAGTGCAGTCCGACAACTGTCACGTGAAAAATGGGCGCTGGGAGCTACCATTTTAACAGGAAAGATGATTGGTTTATTGCTGGTACTTGGGGCTATGATAAGTTTACCCGGTATTTTGGGTACTTCTGCCCATGCTGCCGACACTTATACCGCTCATGAAACGGCACTGATCAATACCGTAAACACGGTGTGGACCCTGGTAGCTGCCTTTTTGGTATTTGGTATGCAGGCAGGTTTTGTTATGCTTGAAGCTGGCTTTGCCCGCAAAAGAGAAACTGTAAACGTTTTAATGGAATGTATTTTTGATACATGCCTTTGCGGGTTATTATTTTATGCCATAGGTTATGCCTTTATGTTTGGTAATGGCAATGGCTTTATTGGCTGGGGCGGACTTGGAGCCGATGGAAAAACCATCACTAACTGGTTCTTTTTACAAAACACCCCTGCTACTTATGGCGCAACAGGTATTCCGCTTTTGGCTCACTGGATATTCCAGTACGCATTTGCTGATACCTGCTCAACCATTGTTTCTGGTGCAATGATAGGTCGTACCAGTTTCCGTGGCGATATTTTATACAGTATAGGTATTACAGGTTTTATCTACCCAATAATTGGTCACTGGGCCTGGGGGCCGGATGGTTTCCTGGCTACCATGGGAACTTCAGGGATCTTCCAATCAATAAGCGCGCAGCCTTTCCGTGATTTTGCCGGTTCAACTGTGGTGCATACCATTGGTGGTGTTGCTTCACTGGCTGGGGCAATGGTGTTAGGCCCACGTTTGGGGCGCATATTTGCCCGTGATGATAAAGAAAAAGGCGGATTGCCTGCTGGTCATAACTTATTAGTAGCTGCCGTGGGTGGTTTTATATTATGGTTTGGCTGGTATGGTTTTAACCCGGGCAGTACCTTATCCGCAATGGATATGCAGGGTATTGGCCGTGTTGCCGCTAATACTACACTTGCTGCTTGTGCCGGTGGTTTTGCTGCTATGCTTGCTGCGCTTTGGTGGGGCCCAACAAAAGGTAAATTCGATTTGGCCTTTACTATAAACGGCTTTCTTGCCGGGTTGGTTGCAATTACCTGCCCATGTTACTGGGTAAGTCCGCTGGGTTCAATCCTGTTAGGTGGAGTTGCCGGTATCATCATATTTGCCGGTGTTTATATCATTGAGTGGTTCCGTATCGACGATCCGGTTGGTGCAGTTTCTGTTCACGGTTTAAACGGTATCTGGGGTACTTTATCATTAGGTTTATTTGCATCTGGTCAATTTGGGGCCACTGGTCCAACAGGTGCCGACAATTCAGCTCCGGTTACCGGCTTATTTTATGGTGGTGGTTTTGGTGTACTTAAGGCACAGGCTATAGGTAGCTTTGCTATTACGGCTGCTGTATTTATAGTAAGCTTTGCTATGATGTACATCATCAATAAATTACCTAATCCTTGGAGACTGAGAATTGAAGAACATGGAGAAGCCGGCTTAGGTGGTATTGATGTATTTGACCATGGTATTGAAGTTTATCCGGCTCAGGAAGAAGAGATCAGCTTAAGTGGTCTTTTCGATAAAGGTGTAAAATCACCTTCTGAGGCTTAGGAATATATAAGAACCAAGATCTTGAAAAAAAAGGATCTGTAATACCTTGTGTAGCTGGTTAGTGGCTTTTTTGCAATGGCATAGCCAGCTGCACAGGGATTTTTTATGCCGACAATAAAAGATCGGACATGTATTCATGTGTCTGTGTTACAGTATCTTATAAGTAAGAACCAAAACAATTAACAAACTAAATTTTAACAATTAAATCGTTATCATGAAAAAAGTAAGTTTACTCTTATGTTTATTTTCTATTGCGGCCTTTACAGTTAAGGCTCAGGACACTACAAAAACAGCAGCACCTGATCCGCCACTGGTGATCACCGGTTCGGTAGATGCGTATTATAAATATGATTTTGCCAACAAGAAAGGCAATATCCCCACCAGCTTTGCCTCAGACCATAACTCTATATCCATAGGTATGATAGACCTGGGACTAAAGAAAAAAGTAGGTAAAGCAGCATTTGTAGGCGAACTGTCTTTTGGTCCGAGAGGACAGGGGCAGTCTATCCCCAATGCAGGCGACAATGGCGATTCGTTCCACATCCAGAACTTATACATGTCATACGATGTGACCGATAAGCTTGTACTGACCGGTGGTTACATGTCAACCTTTATCGGTTATGAAGTGATCAGCCCGGTAGGTAACTTTAACTATTCCACCTCGTACATGTTCACCAATGGTCCGTTCCAGAATGCAGGCTTTAAAGCCACTTATGCTTTCTCGGACAAGGTGAGCTTAATGGCCGGGATATTTAATGACCAGTGGAATGCCTATAAATCAGCCAACAGTGTAAACAACTTTGGTGCACAACTGATGGTGGTACCGGTAAAAGGCTGGACCGCTTACCTGAACGTGATCACCGGTGGTACAGCAGGTACCGAGTTTGACCTGACCACCGCCTACCAGATCACCGATGCCTTTAAACTGGGTTTAAACGCGGCTGATTACAAAGCCACCAATGGCGTAACCGGCGGTTTTACAGGCGTGGCCTTATACCCACAGATAGCGGTATCCAAAGATGTAACCCTGGGATTAAGGGGTGAATATTTTAAAACCAAAACCGGTGATTTTGTTTTGGCCGGCCCTGCAGCAGGCGAGCATGTAACCGCAGTAACGTTTACGGCTAATATCAAAGCAGGTCCGCTGTCACTGATCCCAGAGGTTAGGTTTGATAATGGATCGGCAGAGGCATTTACCAATCACTCAGGTGATCCGTCTAAAAACGCTTCACAGTTTGTTTTAGCCGCGGTATATGCGTTCTAAAAAAATAAAATAATATCTTTTTATAAAAGCCGCTCCGATTAACCGGAGCGGCTTTTATCTTTATAGCGGGAAAATATCCCGGGAGTGGCTTGATAACACCGAAATGATTTAAGGCCGGCTTCGTAACTAATATAACAATACATGCTGATGAAAAATATACTTATCGCCTTTGTTTGTATCCTGTTGGCCCAAACTGCGGCTGCACAAAAGGATTCCTTGTCGTTTGATGAAAACGATAAATATATTTATTATCAAACAGTTAGTCAGCCAGGTGTAAGTGCTGATACCTTGTACAAAAGAGGTTTGTACTTTATAAAAACAGCCTATCCAAAGGGTAAGCTAACCGCGTTAACTACCGATAAGGCACAGGGGGTATTAACAGGCAAGGGGAGTTTCCTGGTATCAAAAAAAGGATTTATTGCCACCCACGAAGACGGTGCCATAAATTATACCATGAGGATAGAGGTTAAGGATTCAAAATACCGTTACTGGTTTACCGATTTTGTATATATCCCATACCAGCGTAACCGGTACAATGTTTATGAGCCTGTTCCGGGTATCAGCATACCAATGGAGCGTGCACAAGGGAAGGTAGATAAAACTGATTTTGATGAATACCTCGGCAGAATATTGCTTAACAGCAGGCAGGCCGGAGGTGTTTTAAAAGCATATATGCTTAAAACATCTGCCTTACCAAAGGAGGAAAAGAAAATCAATAAAATATCAACCAAGGAGTGGTAGTTGAGTCGTGAGTCATAAGTCGTGAGTCATAAGTCTGGAGTTATGAGTCGTGTTGGGTGTTGCGTGAAAGAGGACAAACAATTTAGTCAAGAATCATGATAATCCCTTAATCCCATAAATCAAGGTTCAGACAAAATCAGCGCAATCAAACAAATCATCCTAATCAACGGTCAGGAATCATGATAATCCTTTAATCCAATGAATCATGGTTCAGACAAAATCAAGGTTCGGACAAAAACCTACGAAATCATACCAATCACTAAAATCAACGGTAAAAAAAGCTGCATTTTTTAAAAATGCAGCTTTAGTTTTTTTTAGTTATTTGGTTTGATTTATTGAGCAATAATTAAAGTCCTTCATCGTGCTGGCTTGAGTCAAGTCCGGCAAGTTCTTGTTCAGGTGTTACACGTAGTGTGCTAATCATATCAGTGATCTTTAACAATAACAATGAGCCAAAAAATGCGAAGGCTGAAACGCCTACTAAGGTTATCAGGTGCAGAAAAAACAAATGAGTTTCGCCATAGTATAAACCGTTACCGGTAGTGTTGCCTCCGTTTACATTTTGATGGGCAAATACGCCGGTTAATAACATACCAACCATACCACCTACACCATGGCAAGGGAATACATCAAGTGTATCATCAATGGTGGTTGTTGTTCTCCAGATTACAACCAGGTTGCTTACTACAGCTGCAACAATACCAATTATTAAGGAGTGTGGCACAGTTACAAAGCCAGCTGCCGGTGTAATGGCTACAAGGCCAACAACAGCGCCTATACAGGCACCCATAACACTTGGTTTTTTGCCACGTAATATATCAAAGAACATCCAGGCCATTGCAGCAGCTGCCGAAGCGGTAGTAGTGGTAGCCAAAGCGGTAGCAGCCAATGTGCCTGAACCTAAAGCCGAACCAGCATTAAAGCCGAACCAGCCAAACCATAATAAACCTGTACCTAATAGTACATAGCTAAGACGGGCAGGGGTGTGCGTTTTATCATTACGTTGTTTTAAATATAATGCCGAAGCAAGTGCTGCCCAGCCTGCAGACATGTGCACAACGGTACCGCCGGCAAAATCAAGTACGCCTTTTTGGAAAAGGAAACCATCAGGGTGCCAGGTTGAGTGCGCAAGAGGGGCGTATATACATATCATGAACAGGCAAAGGAATATAACGTATGAGTTAAAACGGATACGTTCTGCAAATGCGCCTGTGATAAGTGCCGGAGTAATTACGGCAAACTTTAACTGGAACATGGCAAATAATACCAATGGTATGGTTGGCGCAAGTTTCCAGGTGGCGTTGCCCAGTGTTCCTTTCATCATAAAGAAAGTACGTGGATCGCCAATAAAACCACCAATGGTATCGCCAAAGGCAAGGCTAAATCCAAAAATAACCCATATTACGGTAATAACGCCCATACATACAAAGCTTTGCAGCATGGTAGAGAGTACATTTTTTTTACTAACCATACCGCCATAAAAAAAGGCAAGTCCTGGGGTCATGATCAGTACAAGTGCAGTACTTACTAATAGCCAGGCAGTATCACCGCTATCAATTTTACTGTCTTTAACGGTTGTAAGTTCAACCGAGGGGAAGATAAGGGCAAGTACAATTACAATTATAAGTACGCCAAAGGGTATGAATTTTTTCATGTTTCGGGTTTTAGGGAATAGTTAATAAAGTTTATTAATACTGCCTGGTACCCAATCAAAATGCCAGGCAGTATTAAAAATTAATAGTTAGCCGGGCACCCAATCAAAATGCCAGGCCAGTATTAAAACTAAATTTTTTAAAAAACAATAAAATCCAGTTGCTTAATCAGAGCATCCGGATGAAATTGTTTTTCTACTACCAAAAAGCGTGAAACGGAAAAAGGATGAGTTTGCGGAAGCGCGACAACTGACTTGTGCCACGACCGCAAATGAAGGTCACATATTTAATTCCGATGGAATAAAAGCAGGGGCTATAAAAAAAACCTTGCAAAGAGTGTGCTCCCCGGTGTTGTTGTACATTAATTACGGGAAAGGGTACACTATTAATGCTATACTCGTAATTATAAGGATGTGAATTTGGATTAGCGGTTTTTAAAGAGGTTTTTTTGCCGTCTTTTTGCTCAATATGGTACAATCCTCCTCTTGCGGATGCTGAAAAGCCCGTAAAAAGAAGAAAAATTAAGGCAGTAAATTGGTAAAGCCTGTTAACCATGTCTAAAAGTACTAAAAAATTAAAATAAATGCATGTTTTTTATAAATATTTTAACTTTTTGTGTGTTTGTATGATAAATATTTAGTTTAACTACATTTAAAATTGCTTTTATTGCTTTAAAGTAATTGAAATTTTATGTTTTGAGCTATTTTTTTTATTAAAAGTGAATTTGGATGAATTGTGTGTAAATGATGAAAATCTGGTGAAATTTATTTACAAATAATTTCACCATTTATAAAATATTACATATGTAAAATCGTTATTAATGAAACTAAATTTTATTAACTATGAATTTTGCCAAATTAAATTTGTACAACGCCGAGTGGCTCGACCTTGTATTCGATCATCGTAACAAAGAATATGGTGCTTATGACCTGAGGCAACACTATGGCCGCAACATGACGAAAGCCATGGCTATGGCCTTTACCGGTGTCGCCATTTTAGTGGCAACCAGTATTATATTTAAGCCCAAGCCTAAACCGGCAGAAAGAATGATCACCATAGAGCTAAACCCGAAGCTTTTACAGCCTCCGGTAAAGGCCGAGCTTAAAAAGCCCGATCCGGTAAAACCAGCCGCTCCTGTTAAACCTGCGGCACCGGTACATACAACCGCGTTTAAAATTCCGGTGGTAGTTTCAACAGATCCTCCCGTTGACCCGCCCACTATTACTGAATTACAAAATAGTACAATAGGTCCTGTAGATAGTCCCGGAGCTCCTGGTGCCGGCAATGTTTTAGATAGTAAACCCGATGGTGGAGGTGGGGCTGGTACTGGTACTGCGCCTGATGAAACCGTTCATTCTCCTGGTACATTAGATGTAATGCCCGAGCCGGTTGGCGGTGCCGCTGCATGGGCCAAATTTTTACAGAAAAATTTGAGGTTTCCGGGAATTGCCCAGGATCAGGGTGTTTCGGGCAAGGTTTTCTTAAGCTTTGTTATTGAAAAGGACGGTCATTTATCAAATATATTAGTGGAGAAGGGGGCTGGATATGGATTTGATGAAGAAGCATTGCGGGTGCTGAAACTGGCTAAAGCCTGGAAACCAGGTATTCAAAATGGTCAGCCGGTACGGGTTAAATATACTATTCCTATTAATTTTCAATTATCTGAACAATAGGAGATAAAAAGGTTGGTCCGCAAAACGATAGGGGGAAAGTATGCATCGTTAAGCGGCCACTTGGGCAGGCGAATAATTTTCGTTTGCCCTTTTTATTATAATACCTTGTGGAAACAAATGCTAAAATTTAAAAAACTCTAAATGCTAATTTCTAAAAGGTTTTGGGGATTCAGATTAGGAAACACACATCCGTTTTTTGCGTTAGTGATCGTCGCGGATACCGGCCTGGTGGTTAATGCCTGTGCAGTATGAGCATAGAGCCCGGCCGCAGGCAACGCCCAATGTTAAATAAAAATTAAAAAGTTAAAAATTGCACCGCTTAGTTATGTAAATGCGATAAGTTGTTTATTTCATCACCAGTATAAACCCTTCCCTGCCATCTCGCATCCAGTCGCACCCCTCCCAAAACCTTTCGCCTTTTACCTTTCTCCTTTCGCCCTTTTTTCTTAATTTTGCGCATCCTTTCAAATAAAACAATAGTACATTGGAGCACCAGGAATTAACCACCGTTGAAACCGCCAAAGATTTAGGCTTATTACCCGAAGAATTTGAACGTATTAAAGAGATATTAGGGCGAGTGCCCAATTTTACCGAGCTTTCTATTTTCGCGGTAATGTGGAGCGAGCACTGTTCCTACAAAAATTCCATTACATGGCTAAAAACTTTACCAAAAGATAGTCCGCGGATGCTGGCTAAAGCTGGTGAAGAAAATGCCGGTCTTGTTGACCTTGGCGATGGCATTGGCTGTGCTTTTAAGATCGAATCACATAACCACCCATCGGCATTAGAGCCTTACCAGGGTGCTGCCACTGGTGTGGGCGGTATTAACCGCGATATATTTACCATGGGTGCAAGGCCCATTGCCCAGCTAAACTCCCTGCGCTTTGGCGATCTTAAACTAGAGAAAACCCAGTGGCTGGTTAAGGGTGTAGTTAAAGGTATAAGCCATTACGGTAATGCCTTTGGTATCCCAACTGTAGGCGGCGAGTTGTTTTTTGACGATTGCTATAATGTGAACCCGTTGGTTAACGCCATGTCGGCAGGTATTGTAAAAGCGGGCGAAACCGTTTCGGCAACATCATACGGCGTGGGCAACCCTGTTTACATAGTAGGTTCGGCAACCGGTAAGGATGGTATCCATGGCGCGGCTTTCGCATCAAAAGATATCACTGCCGATTCTGTTAACGATTTACCGGCCGTACAGGTAGGTGATCCATTCCAGGAAAAACTGCTGTTAGAGGCTACATTAGAAGTTATAAAAACCGGCGCCGTGGTAGGTATGCAGGATATGGGCGCTGCCGGTATCATTTGCTCCAATTCCGAAATGAGCGCCAAAGGTGAGCATGGTATGCGTATTGACCTGGATTTGGTGCCAACCCGCCAGGCTAACATGAAACCATACGAGATCCTGTTGTCAGAATCACAGGAGCGTATGCTTATTGTGGTACACAAAGGTCGTGAAAAAGAAGTGGAGGCTGTTTTTGATAAATGGGATCTGAACTGTGCCATTATAGGCGAAGTGACTGATACCCAGCGTTTAGAATATTATATGCATGGCGAAAAAGTAGCAGATGTACCCGCAGACGACCTTGTATTAGGCGGCGGTGCCCCGGTTTACGAACGCGAATACCGCGAGCCTGCTTATTATGCCGAAAATCAGAAATTTAACATTGATGATGTGCCTGAACCGGCTAACCTGGTTGAAGTTGCCGAACATTTGGCATCGCACCCAAACATCGCGTCGAAACGTTGGGTAACCGATCAGTACGACAGTATGGTTGGTGTACAAACCATGACTGCTAACCTGGCCTGTGATGCCGCTGTTGTTGCCGTTAAAGATACCGATAAGGCTATTGTGTTAACTACCGATTGTAACTCGCGCTATGTATATGCCGATCCGCTAAAAGGTACGGAGATCGCGGTGGCTGAGGCTGCACGTAATATTACCTGTGCCGGTGGCGAGCCTGTTGCCATAACCAACTGCCTAAACTTTGGTAATCCTTACAATCCTGAGGTTTACTGGCAGTTTGTGAGCGCTATAAAAGGTATGGGTAATGCCTGCCGTAAGTTTGAAACCCCGGTAACCGGTGGTAACGTGAGCTTCTATAACCAGTCGGCAGATGGTGGATCTGTTTTCCCTACGCCAACTATTGGCATGCTGGGCATTATGGAAGATACAGGCAACATCATGACCGCCGACTTTAAACAGCCCGGCGACCTGATATACCTGATAGGCGAATCGATAAATGACATCGCATCATCGCAATACCTGGCTTCATGGCATAAAATTTTAAAAGCACCTGCACCTTATTTTGACATGAATAAGGAGTATGATATGCAGCAAACGGTAAAAGAATTGATCAAACACCGGGTGATAGAATCTGCACATGACGTGGCCGACGGTGGTTTATATATCAACCTGTTAGAGTCGGCCATGCCAAACGGACTGGGTTTTGATATTGAAACAGATGGCGCTATTCGCAAGGATGCTTTCCTTTTTGGTGAAGCACAGGGCAGGGTAGTGGTAACCGTAGCTCCCGAAGAGCAGGAACGCTTTATTGAATTTATGGCTACCAGCGAAACTGAATTTAGTTTACTTGGTACCGTTAACAATGGTTTCCTTAACATTGACGAAGAGCCATTTGGTCATGTTACCGATCTGAAAATGGTTCACAGCAATGTATTACATACTATTTTAGGCGAATAATGCTGAAACTAAACCGGATACACCATGTAGCTATCATTTGTTCGGACTATGAAAAGTCGAAACATTTTTATAGTGAGGTATTGGGTTTAAAAATAGTACAGGAAGTTTATCGCGAAGAACGACAATCATACAAGCTTGATCTGGAAGTGGGCGACCAATACCAGATCGAGCTTTTTTCATTTCCTGAGCCGCCTGTGCGGCCATCGCACCCCGAAGCTGCAGGGCTGCGTCATTTGGCTTTTGAGGTTGATGATATTGATGAAGCGGTATCTCACATTAAGGAGGACGGGATAATTATTGAACCTATCCGCATTGATGAACTAACCGGCAAACGCTTTACCTTTTTTGCCGATCCGGATGGATTGCCGCTGGAACTTTACGAAAAGTAATTTTAAGAGTTGTTGGTGACAACACCATAGGTGTTCGGAAGATTGTAATTGCAGTATATATTCCCTCCCTTGGGAGGGGTGCCGTGGATTGTGAAATGGCAGGGAGGGGTTTATACGTGCGATTAAACCTGTAATGTTCAATAAACCCCTACCTCCCCCTTCCCCAAGGAAGGAATCGCACTAGGCCCAAGCTTTCTTTTTATTTCTTCCGAACCTATGGTGACAACACCAACAACGGCGGGAACACCAACAACGGCGGTTAATAAAGCTAAAAGTAAATATTTAATTATAATTTAGCTTCGATGTTTCGCTTTAAACAATTCAGCGTTGACCAAACCGGCTGCGCCATGAAGATCAATACTGATGGCGTTTTGCTCGGTGCATTGACGAATGTTAAAGACCCTTTAAGCATTTTAGATATAGGTACAGGAACAGGCGTAATTGCCCTGATGCTTGCCCAACGCTTTCCTGATGCCCGAATAGATGCGGTAGAGATTGATCAAACCGCGGCCATAACAGCCGACAGCAATTTTAAAAACTCTCCCTTTGCCGAAAGACTTACTTTATATCCATCGGGTTTTGAAGGTTTTTTTGATACTTATCCCGATAGGAAATTTGACCTTGTTGTTTCCAATCCTCCATTTTATATCAATTCTTTGCAATCGCCCGGGGCAAAGAAAACTTTAGCCAAACATACCGACGAGCGCTTTTTTGATAAGCTAATTCAGAATGTATCTGCTCATCTTACCAATAACGGCGTTTGCTGGCTGATACTGCCTCCAGAAACTGCTGTACCAGTAAAGCAGCTGGCCTTGCAGTATAGGCTCTATTCACAAAAAATTATTACACTACATTCTTTTAAAGCGGATGCACCGCATCGAGAAATATTGGCTTTTGGTTTTGATGCTCAGCAAGCTGAAGAAGAGCGATTTGTGATCTATGATGCGCCAAAGGTTTACAGCAAGCAATACCAGGAAATATTGAAAGGGTTTTTGACGATTTTTTAATTTATCTAACTTCACTTATCATCCTGAGGTATCAAACCAGCGGTGTCTAAATGGTTAAATGACATAAGAAGCGGAAGGTTGTGCGATTCCCCTCTTGAGAGGGGGAGGGGTGTGTCCTTTTTATCGCACGTATAGCGATTCCTACGCACCCCTCTCAAGAGGGGAACTAAAAACAAGTACGTCATTGGCAGGGAACGAAGGATCTATTCGCCCTCTTGCTTATCGTATAATAGATGCTTCACTATGTTCAGCATGACAATTTTTCTATTCTCTTGATTCTCGACTCTTACCTCTTGTGTCTATATTTGCTCCCATGACCCGCATAGGCCTTATATCCGACACCCACAGCTACCTTGACGACGCCGTTTTTAAGCATTTTGATAATTGTGATGAGATCTGGCACGCCGGAGATTTCGGTACTCTTGAACTGGCCGATAAGCTGGCGGCCTTTAAACCATTAAAAGGCGTGTATGGAAATATCGACGGTAAAGATATCAGGCAGGTTTACCCCGAGCACTTGCGTTTTAATTGTGAAGGGGTTGATGTTTGGATGACCCATATCGGCGGTTATCCGGGTAAATATAGCCCGGCGGTAAAGAAGGAGATCTATTTAAATTCGCCTAAGCTATTCATTTGCGGGCATTCGCATATACTCAAAGTAATGCCCGATAAAACTATTGGCTGTCTGCATCTTAATCCGGGTGCCGCGGGGCAGCAGGGATGGCATAAGGTGCGTACCCTGATGCGTTTTAATATTGATGGTGATAAAATTCAGGACCTGCAGGTTATTGAATTAGCCGGTAGATGGTAATTTAATTTTGAACGAAGGGTTTTGCTCCAAAATACACCCTACGTCATTGCGAGGCACGAAGCAATCTCTAAGCTGTACAGAGCGAATTGTGCCTATTGTAGAGCGCTCAATTGCCGCTGTGGCTGTTACTTTGTCTTGATACAAAGTAACCAAAGATCAAGTCAGCAGAAATGCTTCTTTGCGCACAAGGCCTTTGCCCTGCAAACCAGCCAGAACCACGGGCTGCTAAACCTTGCCGCTACTTCGTTCGCTCAATCCTCGGCTTCGGCAAGGTTTGCTAATGCCCCTGCTATCACACAGTCCATCATGTTCTGCCCGCTTTCGGCCGAAGCTTATCTGCTAACGGGAAGAACGATGGTAAGAATAGCTATCTGTTGCGTCGTCAAAGTATGGCCCCTCTACTAAATCTTTTGCTTTTTATAGATTGATAATTATTACAATAACCCAGCCTTAGCGTTCTCTACCTCAAAAACAGAATCTATCAGTAATGGTTTTTGTTTACCTGCCGCTACAGCCAGCTCATCGCAACGCTCATTTTCGGGGTGACCGTTATGACCGCGTACCCAGGTAAATTTGATCTGGTGTTGTTTGCTGATGTCGAGGTAACGCAGCCAAAGATCCTTGTTCTTTTTACCGGCAAAACCCTTTTGCAGCCAGCCATTAACCCATCTTTTTTCAATGGCATCAATCACATATTTGGAATCGGAAAATATCATGACCTGCTGGTTGGGGGTTTTTATGGCTTCCAGTCCCTTAATCACAGCCAGTAGCTCCATACGGTTGTTGGTAGTTTTGCGGAAACCTTCAGATAGTTCCTTATAATGCTTGCCCGAACGCAATATAACCCCGTAGCCACCCGGTCCCGGATTTCCGCTTGATGCACCGTCTGTAAAAATCTCGATCATTATGCAAATATAGTAAAGCCCCCCAACCCCCTAAAGGGGGAGCACGAATTTAATATGCTAATCGAAAACTCCCCCTTTAGGGGGCGGGGGGGCTTATTCTCTTAACCTTTAGTCTCAACGAATTGCCAATAACCACCACATCGGAAAAAGCCATGGTAAAAGCGCCTATCATTGGGTTTAAAAAGCCTAATGCTGCAACAGGTATAGCTATGATATTGTAGGCAAATGCCCAGAAAAGATTTTGTTTGATGGTAAGTAGCGTGTGTTTGCTGATCTGCAAAAATTTGATAACCGAATGCAGATCGGTATTCAGCAACACCACACTGGCCGATTGTATGGCTACCTGGCTGGCATCATTCATGGAAACGCCAACATCGGCTTTGGTTAGGGCAGGGGCATCGTTTATGCCATCGCCTATCATTATGGTTTTACCTTTTTGTTTGTAAATATCAATAACCTTTAGCTTTTCGTCGGGTAGTTTTTCGGCATGTACTTCTTTAATCCCTATCTGGCCGGCAACATTTAAACAGCGGTCTTTTTTATCACCGCTTAAAAGCACAGGTACTATCCCCATTTTTTTAAGCTCAGCAATCAGGGAGGCGGTTTCGGGTTTTATCTCATCGTCAATAGCTATTTGGGCCAACAATTTTTGGTTTTTATACAGCGATAAGTTAAAATGATCATTCTTATTGAGCTTGGCGGTTCCCAGGAAATAATTATTGCCCTCCACATCTTCGGCACGCATACCTAACCCTTTTTCTTCCCTGGCTACTTTTAGTATCACCTTTTGTTTAGGTAGTTTTTTTAAGCCGGATACTAATGATTTGGCTATCGGGTGGTTTGATCTTTCTTCAATGGCTATGATGATGCCCCTTACTTGTTCTATATCAACCCCAGGCTCGGCCTTTATCTCATTAATGCGAAATTTACCGGTAGTTAAAGTGCCCGTTTTATCAAACACCACATATTTGGTATTGGCCACGGCTTCAATAGTATCGCCGCCTTTAATCAGGATACCACTTTTTGCAGCACGACCCAGGCCAACCATTACTGCCGTAGGGGTAGCTAAACCCATGGCACAGGGACATGATATCACCAGTACCGCGATAGCGTTCATGAGCGCGTGTTGCAGGCCTGCATGACCCACAAAATAGGTAAGCACAAAAGTAAGTAGTGCAATACCTATCACAGCAGGCACAAATATGGATGCAACCCTGTCGCCCAGTTTTTGTATGGGTGGTTTGGCAGCCTGCGCTTTTTTCATCAGATCAATGATCTGCGACAGGATAGTGTTGGAGCCAACCTTGGTGGCCAGCATGTGAATATTACCGTTAAGCAGTATAGTACCGCCGATTACCTTATCATATTTCTCTTTTTCTACCGGCAAACTTTCGCCGGTAAGCATGGCTTCGTCAACCGAGGCATTGCCCGAGAGTATTTCACCGTCCACCGGGATCTTGTCGCCCTGGTTAACCAGTAAAGTATCGCCGGGACGTACCTCTTTGGCGCTGATCACTTCAACACCACCATTGATAACACGGTTGGCATTTACCTGCTGAAACTTGATCAGATCTTTTACCGCCGAGGTGGTTTGGGTAACGGAACGTTTTTCGAACACATTGCCTAACAGCACCAGGGTAATAATGGTGGCACAGGTTTCATAAAACTGATATTGTGCGCCTAAGTTTTGAATGGTACCCACCAGGCTATATATAAATGCCGATGTTGAGCCAATAAATATCAGCACATCCATATTGGGTACGCCACCCCTGACCGAACTCCATGCACTTTTGCCAAAATGCAAACAACCCACTATAAACACCGGCAGGCACAATAACAACTGTACCACGGGCTGGTGTAAAAAGTGCCAGGGTAGTATCATATGCAGCAGGAGCGGGGCGGTAAATAAGGCGCAGAAGATAAATTTGTTCTCTACCTTTTCATAAAATGCCGGCTGGTGATGCGCAATATCATCAATAACCCTAAATCCTAAATTTTCTATGCCTTTTTTTATTTCGGGGAGTTTGGTGTTGTCGCTGGTTGAAAATTTTACCTCTTCGCTGGCAAAATCAACCAGTATATTATGTAAGCCTTTTTTTTCGAGTAACTTATGTATAGATAAGGCGCAATTATTACAATGCATCCCTGTCACATTCAGTTCAATTAATTGCTCAGCCATAGTTACAAATTTAGTGATTAATTAAAATCGTTCTAAATTAAACAGGTAAGCCGAATGTAATTTTAAAAAGAGTTTGCAAATCGGCGTAAGATTTCTATTTTTGCACTCTCCAAACGGTAGATGTAGCTCAGTTGGTTAGAGCATCGGTTTGTGGTACCGAGGGTCGTGGGTTCGAGCCCCATCATTTACCCAAAAGCCTCTCATGAAAATGAGAGGCTTTTTTGGTTTAGGATGGTTCTGTGATAGCACAGACCAAAGGCTAATGAGCAGCGCCTATTTCTTTTCGATGTTCAGTACCAGTTGATACAAATTGCTGCGACCGAAGCAGCAAAGGTACTTCTCCTCAAGTTGAGATTTTTATCCCCCGCAGTTAAGAATTATGTTAGAAGTTAATAATTTTAATTACTTGTTTATTAGCGCTTTAGGTATTAGGTACAACTTTTAAAAATATGCTTGCGTAATACTACTTACCAATTAATTTAACGTTCTTTAAAATGAAAAAAAAACTACTTACAATTGCTTTGTTTGCCGCTTTTTTGGTGGTTGCCTGCAAAAAGGACAAAAAGCACAATTTGCCTGTTCCCGTAGCCACAAATAGTATAAAGGCTCCAACTGGCTTTAAATGGGAAAATTCAAGAAATATCATCTTTACAGTTAATATTACCGATAGTCGCTTTCAAAGCTCGATGTATTTAGTTGCTATTTATGATGGAGATCCTATTGCAGGCGGCAAATTACTATCTAAGGGCTCGGCAACAACATTGTCTGCTTTTTCGTCAAAAATTTATCTTTCAAAACAGGTAAATCAGGTATATATTGTTAAAACCGCCCCGGATGGCTCCAAGGTTACCCAAAAAACGCAAGTTGGTATGGCCGATATCACAGCATCTATAGGCGCTGATTAAAATTCTACTATTGCATTAAGCACTAACACTAATTGAGTTAGTATCTAAACTCCTTCAAATTCCAAAGCTGTATTTAGCGAGGCGAAGTTGTAATTCCATTACCAAATACAGTTGCTGCAAGTTTGCATGCACTCTTAACGTTTCACATTGCCGACATTTTTTATGAAATTTTTAAACATAGTATTCACCGCTGTACTTTTTTACGCAGGTTCAATTCATCACGCTAATGCACATGAGGCGCCATCGTGGGGAGCAGCTCAAAGCTTTGCCGTTTTAGGCAGCGCGACAATAACATCTACCGGGCCAACTGTAGTTTACGGCAACGTTGGGGTAAGTCCCGGTTCCGCGGTAACAGGTTTTCCGCCTGCAACCATCGTGGGTGGTTCAATATATTCTGGTGTAACATCGCTTGCCGGTCCTGCCGAAGCCAGCGCGTTAGCAGCTTTTAATGCCATAACGCTGCAAACAGCGCCTGCCGGTAACGATTTAACGGGTTTGGTACTGGGGCAAACTACCGGCGCTGTTATCTTAAAGCCGGGTGTGTACACTTTTAGTTCATCAGCACAATTAAACGCTAAGCTTATATTAGATGATGGAGGCGATCCTAACGCAGTTTTTATTTTCAAGATAGGTTCTACACTTACCACTGCCAGCTACTCAAAAGTAGTAATGAGCAGCGGCGGTAAAGGAACTAATGTTTTCTGGCAGATTGGTTCATCAGCAACCATTGGTACATACACCACTTTTGTTGGAAATATTATTGCGATGGCAAGTATTACCATGACAACCGGCGCTACCACAACCGGACGTTTATTTGCTTTAAACGGCGCAACAACAATGGATAGCAATAATGTTGCAGCGATACCGCAAATAGTAGATGAAGACTCAGACGGCGTTGCTGACATTTTTGACGATTATCCAAAAGATGCTTCAAAAGCTTTTAACAATAATGCTGAAACAGCCGCAACCGTAGCTTTTGAAGACCAATGGCCAAAGAAAGGTGATTTTGACATGAACGATCTGGTAATGATTCAAAAATATAATGTGGTTACCAATGCCCAAAATGTGGTTGTACAAGTTATAGGGTATTATACTTTAACAGCCACAGGCGGTACATTTGGCAGCGCATTTGGTGTTGAATTTCCGATACCAAGAGGCAGTGTAACCGGTTTAACGGGCGGCACGCTTGAAGAGGGGCAAACTTATGCCGTTGTAATGTTATTCTCAGACATGCGCAGCGAAACCAATGTATGGAATACCCTGCCCGATGTGCCTGTAATTGCACCCAAAACTTATACCATAAGTTTCAATATAGTTAATGGCCCTAAGTTGGGCGTATTTGGAACGGATTATAATCCTTTTATAATGAATACCGTAGGTACATCGAGGCGTGAAGTGCATTTGGTAGGTAAGCCACCGACTACACTTGCGGATAAAGCCGTGTTCGGAACAGGAGATGACGACACGGCAGTGGCCGCCGGAAGATTCTATTTAACTGCAACAGGCTTACCCTATGCAATAACAGTCCCCGCAAATTTTAGCTATCCCATTGAAGGAGTAGATATAACCAAGGCTTATCTGCACTTTGCGGATTGGGCAAACTCTGGCGGGGTAACGTACACAGATTGGTATAGTAACCTAACAGATGGTTACAGAAACCCGGCTTTAATATTTGTAAAATAATAAGATTTTATAGATAAGGTGCCAGGGGTTCGAGCCCCATCATTTACCCAAAAGCCTCTCATGAAAATGGGAGGCTTTTTGGGTTTGTAAGAGGGTCGAGATTTTTTTATTTAAGGGTAGTGCTTTTTCCTTTCTTCAGTATATTTCCTTTACTATCGTACACCGTCGTATAATCGTCGTTATAAGTCCTGCTCTCAATTCCCAATTTTTCCAGTAGTTCATTGGCTTTTTGCCTGATAAGTATCCATGTGGGGTGTATATCAATATGATCCCAATCCCAAATCTCTGATGGAATATCATCTGTGCCTTTTTTAAATGCCAATAATTCGGTTTTAAAAGATTCATCTACCAACTGATTGCGAAAAATTGTTTCAAAACAAACTGGTGTAAAGGCGTAATCTATTTCCGTTTCCAGTTCGGATATTGGATTAAATGTAGGTGTCGCCAATTTTTCCAATTCGTTCGATGTCAACGCGAAAAGAATAATTGAATTGATCAGATTGGAATAATAAAAATTCACATATTTATCATATTCAGGCTCTTCTTTATTAAGGGGTGAATTATCTATTTCGGGTGATTTTATTCCGAATATTGATTTTAAGTTTATTTTCATTCTCGGTCTGCAAATTCATGGCGGTCTCGTAAATATAATTAATCAACCGATATAAATATGTTTTTGTTCCCTCAGGGTCTCTCGCAGAGTACCCTGAGGAGTTATGCATATTTTTTATACTTTGCAAGCTGCTTCAAGGTCCCTTTTCAAGGAGAACTGAAGGGACATAAAAGAATAAATGAAAAAACTACTGTTATCTGCAATGCTTTTTTTTAGTTGTTGTACGTTTTTTACAGATAAGACAACTGTGAATATCAAACTTAACCCTAAGAATAGTGGATGGTACTTTATAAAATTGATTGAAGATACAACCTTAAGGAATACAGCTTCTATAAATGTTGAATTCAATGATACAGCCAGATTTATTACCATTAAAATTAATGATATAGATAAGACATTAGTAAATCCATTCGATTATAATGGGAACAGTTTATCGCATAGACTTCAATATTTTGGTGTAAAGGAAACAATCTCTAACAACGCTTTTCTTGAATTTTACAATCCAACAGACGAAGAGCTTGTGAACATTGATAAATGGAACCCGACAAACAAACGTGCATGGGAGATTTGGCGTATTGGGGAGCAGACATTTAAAAAATATTATAAGGATACAATTAGAAAATAAGCCCTCCCCCCGCTACCGCAAGCGGGACATATGGGTAATAATACCCTGGTTTACAATCTTGGTGACACTATTTTGTCAGTAGTATACAAAATGTAAACTATTGATAATCAATTATAAATAAGTGTTCAGGGGTGTTCATGTGCGTGGATATGAACACTGCAGCTTATAGCTATTTCTTCACGGCATAACCCATATACAAAATATTCATATCGTTGCTTTCTACCAAAAGGAAATTCTTTCCAAGTTCAGCAAAGGTCCATATTCCTTTTACTCTTTTTCGCAAATAGCCTAACATTGTAGGGATTGAAACACTTGGAGATGAACCTCTGTGTTCTTTCCAGTTTAAATTGTTTTTGGCTAATAAGGTTTTTAACTCTTCGGGCTTAATAAACATATCCCAGTTGTGCAGGTTTGGAGGCATAAAGGCCCAGCGTTTCCATTCCTGCCAAATTTTAATGGCTACCAGTTTGCTAACAAAAGTTCGGTTTAGGGTGTCATAAAAGAATAATCCGTTAGGTTTTAGTACCCTCGATATTTCGGAAATTACTTTAGGCAAATCCATAACATGCTCCAGTACATCACAACACACCACGCAATCGAAAGATTGATCGGGGTAAGGCAAATTTTCTGCAAAACCCTGGTCGTACTTTATGTTCAAGCCACTTTGTTTAGAATGATTTATGGCTGTATCCCTCGAGTTTTCAGAGGGTTCAATGCCTGTTGTTTCAAAACCTAATTTGCATATTTCTTCTGTAAGTATTCCCCCGCCCGAGCCAACTTCCAATGCTGTCATCCCCACCGGGTTTATATTTAGCCTGGTAAGTACTTTCTTTAAATAGCCAACGCGACAAGGGTTAACGCTGGTTTTTAAAAGATGCAGTACGGTGTCGGGTCTCCACCAGATATCACCATTTGCATTGTAAAGATCGTTGTCTATTTTTTCATAAACTTCGGTTGAGATTTTTTCCATTTTAGTTTATAGTTGATTGTTTGTATTGATGATACCAAAACCAAACCGGGCATACATTAAAATTAGATTTGCATTTAAATCACTAAAAGAGGGGTAGGGCATGACAGGATTAATTGGTTATCTAATATAGGAAATACTTAATTATCAGCAAAATAGCTAATTAAAAAGCTTAGAGAATATAAGGAGTTTTTTAAATCAGAATAGATGATCAACTCAATTTAAAATTGCCTTGAATGCATTAACTTCGGGCGTATCTTTATCCGCTTACTCCATGCAGGACAAACTAAGGGAACATATAGAGAAGATAGTACCACTTAGTGATGATGAGTTTGCATTCGTGTGTACTCATTTTACCGTTAAAAAGTTTAAGAAACACCAGTTCCTTATTCAACAGGGTGAAGCTGTAAAGTACCACTACTTTGTAGTTTCCGGACTTTTGAAGCTTGTATATACCGATGATACGGGAAAGCAGCACATTGTTTCTTTTGCCATGGAAGACTGGTGGGAAAGCGATTTTTATGCCTATTACACGCAGACTGAAGCTACAATGTCGTTAGAGTGCGTTGAAGATACCGAGGTCTTCTGCCTTTCGCTCGAAAACTACAAGAAGCTATGCGATGGTCTCCAAAAGATGGAACGTTTCTTCCTTGAAAAAGCAAATTTTGGCTTTATTGGATCACAGCGGCGCATCATATCCTGGCTAACGTCTAACGCCAAAGAGCGTTATGAACAGCTCCTTAAACAATACCCCTCACTTATACAGCGCTTACCCAAAAGCCTCCTTGCCGCCTATCTGGGTGTTTCCCGCGAAACCCTAAGCAGATTAACCCCTTAGTGTGACATACCTCACTTTATAATCGTGAGGTTTGTCAACGTTTAATTCCAGGTGCTATTCACAACTTTGCAGTGTATATTTTAAACTGCAATCATGAAAAAAATAGCAAAACTTTTAGCATTAATATTAATCACTACGGTGCCTGTATTGGCACAAACTAAAAACCCCAATAACATGGAAAAAAGAATCATTAATCCCTGGCAATGGCAGGATAAACGCAGTTATGTGCAAGCCGTTGAGGTAAAACATGTGGAAAGCACACTATATGTTTCGGGGCAGACGGCTATAAACGCTGATGGAATATCAAGTAACGAAGACATGAAATCCCAATTAATTCAGGCCCTGCAGAATCTGGAACAGGTTATCAGCGAGGCCGGGTACGAATGCAAAGGTATTGTTAGGTTAAATATTTATACCACTTCGACAGCAGAGCTTTGGCCTCACTTTCAAATTTTTCAGGATTGGATAGCTAAGCATGACGTTAAACAAGCGCTTACTTTGTTAGAAGTGAAAAGCCTTTTTGAAACATTAAAGGTTGAACTGGAGGCTACAGTGGTAAAATAATCATTTAAAGAAGCTGTCGAATTTAGTATCGTTAGCCACCCTTTATGGGGCAAGGTCTTTAAAGCAGATTTTTGCCCCATTTTTATACCCTAATTCAAATTTTTGCTTTATCGTTTAAATGCTGCCAGATAATATCAAAAACATCAACGGGAGCAATCTTATCCTGCGAAACATGACTTTCGGTTATTAATACAGGTTTATACTTTTCAGGAATACCAATCCGCCCATGCGACCCTTTAATCAACGTGGCATCTAACGGAATAACATCCATTACATACCGGAACCCAGCTTTTTTACGCAGCAATTTATAGCCTGCACGGGCTTTTGAGGTCATAAACATTTCCACAGGGTCGTAACCCGGTTTCTTGTGAATATCAACTACGCGGGCATAATCAGGTGCTTTAGCATCGTCAAGCCAAAAATAATAGGTAAACCAGCTGTTTTCAGCAGCCATTAATACCAGCTCCCCGGCGCGCTCATGGTTGATGTGATAGGCGGCCTGCTCAGCCCGATCAAGCACAAGCTCAATACCCGGCACTGTTTTTAGTAAAGCTTTTACCTGCTCGGTTACCGATGGATCATTGATATATACATGGGCTATCTGGTGGTCGGCAACAACAAACGCTTTGGAAGCGCCGGGATCAAGCAGTTCTAAGCCCCGCTCCACACGTATCTGTAGTAGATTATGTTCACGAAATAAACGGTTTAAATGTATGGGGTTGTTTACCGGTGCGATACCATATTCGGACAATAGAACTATACGCGCTTTTTTCTTTTCATAAAAAGTAACCAGCTCTTCAACCAAAGCATCTATTTCCCCAAGCTCTTTAGCTATTTTTGATTCATCTGGTCCGAATTTTTGAAGGCAGTAATCCAGATGCGGCAGATAAATTAAGGTAAGGGTAGGGTTATGCAGGTCATCAGTATACATGGACGCGTCTGCTATCCATTTGCTCGATTTGATATTTGCTCCCGGACCCCAGAATTGAAACAGCGGAAACTGCCCGAGTTTTTCTTGAAGTACATCACGCAATTCCGCAGGGTGCGAATAGCAATCGGGCATTTTTCTGCCATCAGCCAGGTAATTTGGTCTTGGTGTTACCGAATAATCGGCAGTAGAATACATATTATACCACCAAAACATCATCGATGAGGTAAAAGATGGGTCTTCTTTTTTGGCTTTATCCCATATCTTGTCTCCAGCCACCAGCTTGTTCGATTGTTTCCAGAATTTAACTTCGCTGTCAATACGGTCATACCATCCGTTGCCTACTATACCATTTTCAGATGGATATTTCCCGGTGAGATAAGCTGATTGCACAGCGGTAGTCACAGCTGGCAAAAGCGGCTCAATAGTAGTCAGTTTTTTTTGTGCGATATACTTTTTTAAAAAAGGCGTATGCTCACCAATCACAGCGGTAGATAATCCTACAATATCAATAACAACCGTTTTATTCATCATAGCAATCAGTTTGTTAATTCATGCTTAACCCACTCCAATTCTCTTATGATAGATTGAGTAAGCGGGATCTTTAATGCATCGGGCAATACGCCCCAGGTATAGGTTTCTACTTCAAGATGGTTGGTGAAAGGGTTTTGTGCCTGTATACTTAATACTTTTATAATATCGGCTTGTGTGGATTGAAGCAGACCAAAACTTTCTAAAAATACAGGAACGTGGAAATGCGCTCTCCATTCCTTAGCATCATCCGTAGCCTTTAAAGCTTCGGGCAGATCAGGATATCGTAATAATTTCCCATCCGCAAGCCGGGCAATAACCTGGTGAAGATAGGTTGGCTCATTAAATTTCTTAAACTCTGATAGGATTAACTGCCGGTTTTCGGATGATGTATCAAATGCCGCTTTGAGTGCAGCGCTGATCTGGATCTTGCCTACTTTTATCCCCTTTTGAGCCAGTTCATTAATGATGATTTCATGTGGTTCATAGCCTATAGCAAAATGACAAACATCATAACATAAATTCACATGTTCTTTAATGATGTCTTGAGCTTCGGTAGCCGGTATTTTAAATTCTTCCTGAAAAAGGGTAACGCCCTGCGGCAGCAAAATTTCCTCGAACCATTGTATGAACTCTCTCCCTGTTTCCAGCACGCCATCGGGTTCCGGTTCTATATCCAAATGTAATGTAATCCCGGTTTGTTGTTTTATTATATGAAGTTCAGCAGCTACCCGTAGTATGTTCCTGGTAGCCTCAAGTTTGGCTGCTTCCAGTGCCTGCTCATTGCTAAACCAATGTTTATAACTTAAGGGTGATGTTGATATGCCACCTTCCATGCCTTCAGGTAATAAATAAGCCAGGATCTTGAAAAGTCTTATGGTATAGTCCAAACGGTCGGTTGTTGTCCAATCGGGCGCGTGTACCTGATCCTTGACTATAACGTTATGAAACCCGCCATAAGGGAAACCATTCATGGTAAATACATAACCTTCATTAAGTTGCAGCCACTGTTTAAACTGCAGCAGATTATCGCCCTGCAGGATCTCGATACTTGCAATATTCGACAAACGTAACCCAATGCCCATCGGTGCATCCGGTGATAATTGCTTCTTTATCTCGGGAAAGCTAAGTTTTAAAGCATTGAAATGATCGGCCCAGTTTTCGCCTGCATGTATATTGGTACAATAGGTTAAATGTCCTGCTGTAAGCTTCATAATTATATTAATTATTGCAATTTAAGTCCTTGCATTTCACCCAGTTTTTTACTGGCTTGTTTTAATATTTCCGTGTCGATCTCGTGCACTTCCTCGCCTTTACCAATGCCATTCAAAAGCATAATGGTTAACTGCCCGCCCAAATGTTCACGAAACTCTTCCAGACCGGCCAATATCGGGCTGTTCTCTTTATCAACCTGTAACAGGCTATGTGAAACTTCAAAGCCCAGGTTTTGCAATGTTTGGATTATCCGGTTACTTTCCTGAGATGATATACGGCCGGAAAGATCAGAATAAACCGTATCGAGCGCAATGCCCATGGCTACTGCTTCGCCGTGGCGTACTTCAAAATTGCTTAAGTACTCCAGTTTGTGGGCGCTCCAGTGCCCAAAATCAAGCGGTCGCGACGAGCCGCTTTCAAACGGGTCTGCACCGGCTATATGATCCATATGGAGTTGCGCGCACTTCCAGATCAGGTAATTCATTGTAGCCATATCCCGTTGAACCAAAGCTGCTACATTTTTTTCTATCCAGTTAAAAAACTCCGCGTCATTTAATAAAGCAACCTTTACCGCTTCAGAAATTCCAGAGCGCCAATCACGGTCGGTAAGGGTTTCTAAAAACTGTTCATCATTAAAAACAACCGTTGGCGGCGCAAATGTTCCTAAAAAGTTTTTCTTTGAAAAAAAGTTGATACCGTTTTTTACTCCAATGCCCGAATCATTTTGTGATAATACGGTGGTAGGTATGCGTATATGTTTAATACCACGATGAGATACCGCGGCGGCGTAACCCACCATATCAAGCACCGAGCCACCGCCAATTGCCACAATATAGGAGTGCCTGTCAATACCATACGTATTAACAGCCTCAACAACCTGGTTAAAATAAACTATATCATTTTTAACATCCTCGCCACCCGGTACAATTAAAACATCCTGAATGAGCTGAACGGAGTTATAAAAAGAAAAATATGCTTGTATTTCTGCTATCAGCTTCGGATTCGCGTCAATAACACCCTTATCGGCAACGAACAGTATTTTGCGCAATGAATGGGATGTAGCGGAGCTGAGCAAAAAATCATTAAAAAGTGTATTAGTCTTGTTGAAAATGCCAGCTGTAAAGTAAACCTGGTATTCAAACTTAACAGAAAATGATTGAGATAAATGCTTCATGTACAGAATAAAGAACGTTCTAAATTTATTAATTAAGTAACTGCAAAAATCTTTGCCAGCCAAATAGATAAAGGCAGTAAACAGGCAATGATCAATGCCGCATAAATAGTACTGAATGTTGCAGCCCAGGCCGCATCCATCAGTATAAGTGAAATAACTCCTGCTTTAACCGCGCCTCCTATATTTTTACCTATCGGGTTTTGAATTGCCTTGATCAGGGGTTTAAATATCATCCACAAAAATGGGATCAGGATAATGGCAGACAAAAGCAGCTTCTCATTAAGGTAGGAAAAATAGAGGATAAAACCTGTTACTATGCTATATAATATGGCCGCGATATATAAATTTTTCCTGCCGCCACCATGCACTTCGCCACGGCTGATCATGGTGATTGAAAAAATATAAACAATAGGTACAATAGCCAGAAAATACCATTGAGTTAAAGCTTCCATTAAAATGCTCATGCCCAAAAGTAAGTTTAAGCCCCTGCAAAAACCCATGTTAAGCGGTCCCCAAAAGGGGTGATGTTTGCTGATTTTATTATATAATAAGGCAAAAAGACTTATTCCCGTAGCCAACGAAGCAGATTCCGTGCTAACTAAACCCGCAGCTATAATACCTGCGAGTAAAAGGATACTGCCAAATACAGAGGCCTGCTGCAGGCTGACGCGTCCGCTTGGGATAGCGCGTTCCGGGCGTTCTATCTTATCCAGATCGGCATCAAAAACATCGTTAAATACAATGCCGCCACCATACAGACAAGCGGTTGAAAAGCAAAGCATTATAATGGCTTGCAAATGATCCTGGAAAATCTCTCCTGAAAAAATACCCGCTATAGCTGCACCCGCCAACACATCGGCAACCGAGGTTACAACGTTTGCAGGCCTCATCATACGCAGGTAAACCAATATTTTTTCCAAAATGCTTAACTAATAATAATGGAAGATTTATTGATACGGGGCTGCTGACCGCCGCGTAAAATACTGTTTCCCTCAAACTTGGCGCTTTGGTCTATGGCGGTAATAAAATCAGCTTCGTCAATCTGGCCGCTTTGGGCAAAGGCAGTAATGGCGTTGCGATAGGTAACCAGCTCGATATCGGCAAGGCTTATCCCGTTAAGTTTCATTAAAGCGGCAGTTTTGGGTACCGCCATCGGGTCACTGATACCCCAGTCTGCCGCAGAATTGACCATGATACGCTTAGGGTCATATTGCTTGGTAATTTCCACCATGCGCTGGTTGCCCATCTTGGTAAACGGATAAATGGTAAAGGCCGCCCAAAAGCCCCTGTCAAGTACTTCTTTTACAGTTTCCTCGTTGTTGTGGTCAACAATTACCATGTGCGGATCGAGCCCATGTTCAATGGCTATATCCATACTGCGTTGGGTTCCACGTTTTTTATCACGGTGGGGGGTATGGATCTGCACCGGCAAACCGGATTCTTTTGCCAGGTCAAGCTGCAAACGATAATATTTTTCCTCGGCGGCGGTTTGGTCGTCAAATCCTATTTCGCCGATGCCCACAACGCCATCTTTATATATAAACAGGGGCAGCATTTCCATAACCTGCTCGGCCAGCGCATCATTATTTGCTTCTCTTGAGTTGAGGCCAATGGTGCAGTAATGCTTTATCCCAAACTGCGATGAGCGGAATCTTTCCCAACCTACAAGACTGCTGTAATAATCTTTGAAGCTATCTACACCCGTACGCGGTTGACCTAACCAAAAAGAGGGTTCTATAAGTGCAACTATGCCTGCATCGGCCATGGCCTGGTAATCATCGGTAGTGCGCGATGTCATGTGTACATGGGGGTCGAAAAATTTCATACCCTTTATTAAATCCATGTCAAATTTCTCTGTTGATTGCTCCAACGGCACACTTCTTTCTTCTGTATTATGGCTACAACACATTTTAATATTTTTTATGTTAACAATTCATTGCCGTAAAAATGACCTTGTTTCATATTGTTCAATTGTTCCTGAGTAACAAACTTTTCAACCAGGTACCAAAGCATGCTATTCACTTCCCTGCCGGCAGCATAGCGTTCCTTAGCATAATCAATCAATATGCGTGCAAGTTCTTTGTTGGCCCTGGTATCTAATCCATATAATTTATCCACCTGCTTTTCGGTAAAGAAAGCTTTCAAAACCATTTGGTTCCATGCCGCTTCGTCCAGGTTTTCGGCTGGATAAGGGTTATTGTACATAATGGCTTCTAATACTATTCCAATATTACTCCTGATGCCCTCTGCGCAGCGTTTTACCCATAATTTAGGGTGAGATAACAATGGAAGGGCTGAATATAAAGCAACCTGTTCATTCATTTCAGCAACCGAAAAAAGGTTTTCGATGATCTGAAAATACTTGTCTTTATCGACACTGTTGTACTTAATTAACAACCAAACCCTGCTCAGCCTGTCAGCGGTCCAGTAATCGATTGCAAAACCTGGTCTGATAGATGCTAATAGCTCTTGTTGCCTTTGCGTTACAGTAATGATCGCTTTACCAGTTTTACGCGGTATCATGACGAAAGCTGTATTAAAAGCAGTGTTATTAATTATATTATTGTCTGCACTGAGCCAGGCCCAGGAAACCGGGTCGATATTATCCTGGATTATGTCCGCGATCACCGCGTTTAATTCCTCTTTATTGTAGGTGATCATAACCTATTGTTAAAGCGCAAAATAATTAATTAGTAATGCCCCGGCTATAATAAGTAAACCAAAAAACTCTCTTGTTTTTTCAATATAAGGCTTGGTTGCCTGCATACTTTCAACCAAGCTTGGTTTATTATATTTAGTTATCCAATCACGTACGCCATCTTTTTGAAAAAAGAGTATTGCTGCATAAACAAGATAAAAGGCTGTAAGTAAAATGTAAATAAGGGGGTAAAACTTACCAAAAGCAGCCAGCCCACAACATACGGCAGCACTTAAATATATGGGTACCCATAGGTACCAATCAACATCATTAAAATTTAAATAGGCAAAAGCCAGGAACGAAATCAGGAAAACTATATTTAAAATCAAAAGCATATTAACTTAATTTATTAAGTCATTAATGGCAAAATAAGATCACTTATAACGGTGAGGCCAATTTAAAGAATAAAATCATTCTATGTCTAATCTCGCATAATTAATATAAATGTTACAATAATTTGTTTTTCGGATCTTTGGTAATCGAACCCTTTTCCGAAACTGTCTTGCGGTTAGCCGCTATGCGTAAAGGGTTAAGATCATGTATTTGCTCTTGTTGGTTTGCAAGGAAATCCAAATTGCTTTACAGGTAGTCATATACAGCGGTTCCGTATACATTTTTAAACAATTTGCTGAAATACGCCGGACTGTCAAAACCTGCTGCATACGATATTTCCGAAACGGTGCGGTATTTACCGCTTTCTATAGCTTCTTTCGCAACCTGTAAACGTATGCTTCGGATGTATTGATTAGGAGTTATACCCAGTATTGATTTGAACCGCCTGTACAATTGCCTTTCACTGATAGAAAGTTCATCGCTTAAAATGCCAATATTGATATCAATCTTACCGATATATTTTCTAACTAACTGCTCTAATTCAAAAAGCCAGGCTTGATCTGATGCGGATATTGCAACGCCTGAACCTGTTAAAGGTTTGTTGCCGGTTTGAATACCGCGAAATGACAATTGTTCGGATTCTTCAATTTTTTTATAGGTGATGTTTTTTGCAATTGCGAAAACAACCTGTTCTGTTTTTATAGGTATTGATGTCCAGGCAAGCCATACCGTATCGCCCGATTTTGTTATATATCTGTTCTCGAAATTTAAAAGTGGAACGCCTTTTAGGATTTTTTCTCTTTTCCTGCCCGTAATTAATTTATCATCTGCATGAATAAAATGACTTATCGGCATGGAGAAAAGCTCGTCGTTACTATAGCCAAGTGTTTCTGAAACAGCGGGATTTATTTTTTTAAAATAGCCATCATAACCTGCTACACAAATTAAATCAGGAGACAGATTGATAAAAGATTCAAAGTCAAACATATAATTTGAAGCCAACAGATCAGTCTCGGTCATAGTATTAAGATATTTATAATCAGGGAAAGTAAAAATATGAAATCATCATCATCGCAACAAACTATAGTTTTAAAGTTGTGGCAGTTTTATGAGGTGAATTGTCAGTTTTTTTAAAGACGCTATAGTGATCTTTGCAAATCTTTAGGTTAAATCCAAAATTTCTGAAAAATGAAAATACTCGCCTTATTTCGAATATTTGTATTGTTTCCATTATTCGGAATATTAATACCGGATATAACTGTCATTTTAAAAGAACCAACTTTCAAAATTCCATTTTTTCACGTAGTTATCTGTGTCGGAATATTACTCCTGATAATTAGTTCAATCGTTTTACAAAACTATATTTCATCACAGCGTCGCGAATAAGTGGCCTTATACAGTAAATGATATACACATTTACGGCACTTCAGCAGATTTGATTGAACTTTAATGGAGAATAGCAATTGATTTTTTAACTTAGTTTTCTGTTGAATCAAGTGAAATGAAAATAGCTACGTACAATGTTAATGGCGTTAATGGACGCTTACCGGTATTACTCCGCTGGCTGCAAGAAACCGAGCCGGATGTGGTTTGTCTGCAGGAACTCAAAGCCCCGCAGGAAAAATTCCCCGAACAGGCCATTAATGATGCGGGTTACCGGGCCATCTGGCATGGACAAAAGAGTTGGAACGGTGTGGCGATCTTATCCCGCGACGGCAATATTCAGGAATCAAGGCGCGGATTGCCCGGTGATCCCGAAGATCTGCACAGCCGCTACATTGAGGCCATCATAAACGATGTGGTGATAGGGTGTCTTTACCTGCCTAACGGCAACCCGGCACCGGGACCCAAATTTGATTATAAGCTGCAATGGTTTGACCGTTTGACTGCCCATGCACAAGACCTGCTGAACCGCAAGATTCCTGTAGTGCTATGCGGAGACTATAACGTGATGCCCACCGAGCAGGATGTTTATAAACCCGAACGCTGGCTCGACGATGCCCTGTTCCGGCCCGAAACCCGTGCGGCTTTTCATAATTTGTTGGCGCAAGGCTGGACAGATGCCATCCGCAAGTTATATCCAACCGAAAAGATCTATACCTTTTATGATTATTTCCGCAATGCCTACGGCCGTGATGCCGGTTTGCGCATCGATCATTTCCTGCTCAGCCCGGAGCTCAACAGCCGGTTGAAAGCAGCCAGTGTTGACCGTCATGTGCGTGGCTGGGAAAAAACCAGCGATCATTGTCCTGTTTGGATCGAATTAACACATTAATCCTGCGCTCAGCCTCCGGGTTGAGCTATTTTTATTACAACGGTGTCAGTAACCAGATCGTCCGTGCCGTGCTTTTACCTCCTTTGGCCGGTTATAATAGAATGATTTATAGACAAGGCAGATACGATCTAAATATAAGTTTATGTGAGTTCACAATATTGTATTAGCTTTATGAACTTCCGCAGATAAGTAAATCCAATCTCTGCAAAAACTTTCCCTTACTTAATCTCAATTTTTAAACACCGTTTTGCAAGTTAAGGATATATGACAAAAAAAGATCCGGGTGAAGATGGCAACAAGGAATCTGGCTTTCAAATTGGAGAAAAGGAAAACCTCACAGCAGAATTAATAATCGCTAATAAAGAACTCGACTATCAAAATGAAGAGAAAGAGAACCGTGCAGCGGAACTGATCATTGCCAATAAAGAATTGCTTTTTCAAAATAAAGAGAAAGGGAACCGTGCAGCAGAACTGATCATAGCCAATAAAGAACTGGCCTTTCAAAATGAAGAAAAAGAAAACCGGGCAGCGGAACTGATCATAGCCAATAAAGAACTGGCTTTTCAAAACGAAGAAAAAGAGAACCGTGCAGCAGAACTGATCATTGCCAATAAAGAACTGGCTTTTCAAAACGAAGAAAAAGAGAACCGTGCAGCGGAACTGATCATTGCCAATAAAGAACTGGCTTTTCAAAACAAGGAAAAGGAAAAAAGGGCCGAAGAGCTGATCATTGCGAACAGGGAACTAAAAAACGCGGAGGACGATATCCGTAAATTGAATGACGAATTAGAACAAAAAGTAATAGAACGCACAGCTCAGCTGGAATCTGTTAACAAAGAGCTTGAGTCGTTTTCCTATTCCGTATCACATGATTTGCGTGCCCCAATCAGGGCCATCAATGGGTATTCAAAAATTTTGGTAGAAGATTATGCTGAAAAATTTGATACCGACGGAACAAAAATCCTTCGTGCCATCATTCACAATTCTAAAAAAATGGGTGAGCTTATTGATGATCTGCTTGCGTTTTCAAAATTGGGAAGAAAACAGGTTGCATTTTCGGATATTGACATGAATGCGCTTGTTAGATTGGTACAAGAGGAATTATTATTTGAAGAAGGCGAGAACATACCGGAGTTTAATGTAAAAATACTGCCTCCCGCTAAGGGAGATAAATCACTGATCAAACAGGTATGGATCAACTTAATTTCCAATGCAATTAAATACTCCAGGTATAAACCTACAACCCGTATAGAGATTAATGCCTATGAGAAGGATAATCTGATTATTTATTACGTAAAAGATGAAGGAGCAGGATTTGATATGCAATATTATGATAAGCTTTTCGGGGTTTTTCAGCGCTTGCATTCACAGGAAGAATTTGAAGGTACAGGCATAGGTTTGGCCATTGTACAAAAAATAGTGCAGCGGCATAATGGAACGGTTTGGGCAGAATCGGTTTTAAACGAAGGAACTTGTTTCTATTTCAGTTTACATAAAATCAAACATTAAATTAAAAAACATGGACTACGATAACGTTGAGATCTTATTTGTGGAAGATAGTGAGGATGATGCTATCCTAACTATTCGCGCGCTTACAAAAAGCGGCTTTACAAACAAACTGCATCATGTTGTAGATGGCGCGGAAGCACTTGATTTTATTTATTGTAAGGGAAACTATACTTTACGGAATGCTAAAGAATTTCCTAAAGTCATTTTATTGGATCTTAAAATGCCAAAGGTATCAGGAACGCAGGTGTTGGAAAAAATAAAGTCAGATCCAGGCACTAAGTCGATACCCGTGGTTATGCTTACTTCATCAAAAGAAGGCCCTGATATAGAAGAATGCTTTGCACTTGGCGCAAACAGTTATATCGTAAAACCAGTTGACAGCGATAATTTTTTTAATGCGATAAAAGAGATTGGATTATACTGGATGATATTGAGCCAGCCACCCCATTGATTTAGCATATCCGCATCCCGATTTATGTTAAAATGAATAGCCGATACCACTTTTTTTTAATAAACGATAGTACGTTATAATCGCCTTACGATAGTAAAAATATATAGTAGGGAAATCAAATAGTACAAATCATGAAAGCCGATCCCAAAATACTTATCCTGGAAGATAATCAGAGCGATGCTGACCTGCTGCTTCGCGAATTGAAAAAATCAGGATTACGTTTTACTTCAGAAATTGTTCAAACCCGCTTAGCGTTTGAACATGCGCTAAAAAATTTCAATCCGGATATTATATTATCTGATTATTCGCTTCCTTCGTTCGATGCCATTACCGCTTTTCGTATCAAGCAAAGTAAATATCCTCACATTCCTTTTATTATAGTTTCTGGAATTATAGGAGAAGAAAATGTTGTTGAGCTGATTAAAAGTGGTGTTACCGACTACGCTTCAAAAAATACGCTGGTCACCCTATCCGCAAAAATTAGCCGGGCGTTAAATGACAGCATTGTAAGGAAAGAAAAAATCATTATTGATGACCAGTTAAAAACACAGGCTGCAGAGCTTATTATTGCTAATAAAGAACTTGTTTTTCAAAACAAAGAGAAAGAAAACCGCGCGGCAGACCTGGTCATTTTATCCGGAAATTTAAAGGTCAGGCAGGAGGAATTAAGTGTAGCGAATGTCTTGCTTATTAAGCAGGAGGAAAAGGTTAAACTAATTAACCACGAGCTTTTACAATTGAACCAGGAGCTGGAAGAACGGGTGACGAGGCGCACCAACGCTTTGGCCGAAAGCGAAAGCCGGTTTCGCAACATGATGGAAACCATCCCTCAAATTGCCTGGACAAATACGATTGATGGTGAGGTTATTTTTTACAACCAAAGATGGTATGATTATACCGGGCTAAATCGCAAAAAAAGTGAATTATGGGGATTTAATACGGTAATTCACCCCGATGATCTGAAAGATAGTTTAAATTGGTTCAGATTGATCAGGAAAACCCGGGATGGGGGCGAATTTCAACTCCGCGGGAAACGTGCAGACGGACTTTACCGCTGGCACCTGATCCGTTTAATGCCCATTAAGAATGAGGACGGGCAAATGCAGCTTTGGGTAGGTACTGCTACAGATATTCAGGAACTGCGCTTGTTACAACAGCAAAAAGATGATTTTATCAGCATAGCCAGCCATGAACTAAAGACCCCGCTTACCAGTTTAAAAGCCTCACTGCAACTTCTGGATAGAATAAAGGATAATCCTACGGCTGCTATGCTGCCTAAACTTATTGTACAGGCAAATAAGAGTTTAGATAAAGTTAATACCCTCATTGAAGACTTGTTAAATGCAAGTAAGGCCAATGAAGGCCAGCTGCACATAAGCCCAAAGCTGTTCGTGCTATCTAAAATAATTGATGAATGTTGCCAGCATGTACGTACAGAGGGGATTTATAAAATCACTACAAAAGG
Organism: Mucilaginibacter lappiensis; assembly: GCF_050433765.1. GTDB lineage: Bacteria > Bacteroidota > Bacteroidia > Sphingobacteriales > Sphingobacteriaceae > Mucilaginibacter > Mucilaginibacter lappiensis_A. Next base: position 649,447 of record NZ_JBNPWP010000002.1, read on the forward strand.
CGACATGAATGTTGAAGTTTACGCTGATGCCACTCGTATTGATCAGGTGGTGATCAATTTTGTTAACAACGCGATAAAATATGCGCCGGAATCAAATGAGATCCGGATCAGCATTGAAACGATAAATAATATGGTTAAAGTATCGGTTATTGATAAAGGCCCGGGTATTCCACCCGAAAAATTACGTTACCTTTTTGACCGTTATTACCGTGTAGATAACAGTGGCAGCAGATATGGCGGTTTAGGGCTTGGTCTGTACATTTGTACGGAAATCATTAAACAACATCACGGACAGATAGGAGTGGACAGTGTATTAGGTAAGGGCAGTACATTTTGGTTTACATTGCCCATTACATAAGGGTTGATATATGCTTATGAAGAATCTTAAGTGACCGGGACAATTTTATGGGTTTAAGTTAAAAATAGTTCAATACTTCGGCCGTCCTTTTTGGGCTGGATATCTTCCGGTTGCATTTTCCAGCACCGCTAATATATAATCGCTTTCGTGTTCTTTCATAGATCTCATTCTGCCGAAGCATGAATACCTGTTTTTTTCGCGATCAAGCAATAAAACATTTAACTATCTGGTTGGTAGATCAATATAAATAATTATCTTGTAAATACAAATGGTAATGCTTCAGATTTTTACCGAGATTTACACCGCAGACTACCCTTACCACATCAAAGGAATTGTCTGCAAATATCATTTTAGCAGGGATTGTACTGATGATCAGTTATATATATCAGAAGTTGGAAAATAAAATAATGGTATACTAACCACCATCTGCCTGTAACTTATAACAGGGTAGTTGACCGGAATGGTATTTAAAACTTAATAGCTATGAAAAAAAAGTTACCAATATTATTGCTGCTTTTGTTTGGAGCGGCGTATAGTTATGCTCAGGAAATAAAGCCATCGTCATGGCAAAAATTTTCGGATAGTACTATTGTTAAAGTGCATCCCTCTTATAATGATGTAAGCGGCGTACACCGCTGGTTTTTTGGCGAAAACTTCCGTAAAGAATGGGCGGCGCCTGTAAAATTACCGGTTATTAAAATATCGCAGGTTAATGGTGGCCTGTTACCTATAAAAGAGGGCGGGGGCCTGCAATCCAAATCATTACGGCTGGAAGATAAAACCGGCAGGGAATGGGTGCTGCGTAGCGTGGAGAAAATACCTGATAAATTATTGCCCGAAGGTTTGCAGGGTACGTTTGCAGTTGATTGGGTAGATGATGAATTTAGCGGCCAGCACCCTTACTCGGCACTGATCGTTCCGCCGTTGGCCGAAGCCGCCGGTGTACCACATGCCAACCCGGTTATAGGTGTTGTGGCAGCCGACCCGGCACTGGGTCAGTATAACAAGCTATTTACCGGTATGATATGCCTGCTGGAAGAGCGCGAACCTACAGGGAAATCTGATAATACACTTAAAGCCAAAGGTGAGTTGATAGAAGACTACGATAACCGGTTTGATGGCGCTGGCTTTTTACGCGCCCGCATGCTTGACCTGCTGATAGGTGACTGGGACAGGCACGAAGACCAATGGCGATGGGCGATTGACAAGGATGGTAAAGCTAAAAACTACCAGGCCGTTCCCCGCGATCGCGACCAGGTGTTTCATGTTAACCAGGGTTTATTTCCATCTATTGCCGCATTACCCTGGATAGACCCGTTATTGGGAAACTTTAAAGGTGATCTCCGGGGCGTAAAATACTCCTTGTTTAAAACAAGATTTATGAAACAATATCCGGATGCTCAAATAAGCTATGACCAGTGGATGAAGATTGCTCATGATTTTGTAAAAGCCGAGACTGATGAAGTACTGGAGGCCGGCCTTAAACGTTTGCCCAAAGCAACATATGATATGCGCCATACAGCACTGCTTGACATATTAAAAAAACGCCGTGATAATATCCCGGCTGCCATGTCGCAATATTATTATTTTATCAATCGGATAGTTGATATTCATACTACTGATAAAAACGAGCAGATCACTATTAGCGATGCCCCTGATAAGGCTATGCGAATTGCTGTTGAGAAACTGAATAAAGATGGGGAGCCCAAAGGCACACTGATGGATATGACCTATCAGCCTGATATTACACAGGAAATAAGATTATACACAGCAGCCGGTAATGATCATGTCATTATTAATAATAGTACATCGCCCATTAAATTACGGATTGTTGACAGTACGGGTAACAAAACTTATGATGTTAAACAATCCAATGGTAAAGTACATGTTTACGGGCCTAAGGATAATACCAGTTTTACAGGCGATGCAGACCGCTTGAGCAAGCATTTGTCAAACGATACACTGAATAATCGTTTTGTACCTACAAACTTGTATAATGTATGGATGCCATTGGCAACAGCCGCATTGAATAAAGACGACGGTTTTTTATTAGGGCTGGGCTTTAAATATACTGGTAAAGATGGTTTTAGAAAACTGCCATACTCCAACGTACAGCAGGTATTGATCACGCATGCTTTTGCTACTGATGCTTTCCGGATAAAATATAACGGTGAGTGGATACAGGCCATAGGCAAGGCCGATTTTACGATGCAGGCTTTTATACAGGCCCCAGACAATACCATGAACTTTTTTGGCAGGGGTAATGCAACACAACTTCTTAGATTTGATGGCTACCGCAGGTATTACCGCACCCGTTTTGATACCTACCAGTTTGACCCTGCATTGCGGTGGCATACCGGCAAGGGGAGTACGCTGAGTGTCGGTCCTTCACTACAGTTTTACCATATGGATTTAGCCGATAATGCAGGCAGGTTCATTAACCAAACATCACTCATCAACTCCTATGATAGTCTTACCTTAAACAAGGATAAAGCCCATGTTGGCTTGCTTGTTAACTATATCAGCAACCAGCGTGATAATAACATTTTACCTAAAAAAGGATTTTATTTTAATGTAGTAATACAGGGGTATAGCGGCCTTAACACGTATTCAAAATCGTATGCGCAGATCAGACCGGAGTTTACGTATTACCAAAAACTTAACTCATCGGGCACTATCGTTCTTTCAGACCGTATTGGCGGTGGGGTAAGTATCGGTAACCCGGCTTTTTATCAGTCAATGTTCCTGGGCGGCCAGGGTAACCTGCTGGGTTATCTTCAAAACCGTTTCGCGGGGCAGCACATGGTGTTTAATAACCTGCAGGGCAGGATAAAGTTAGCCAAGATAGCCAGTTATATATTGCCGGGCGAATTGGGTTTATCCGGCTTTTATGATGCGGGCAGGGTGTGGATAAAAGATGAGCATTCTGATCAATGGCACCAGGGGGTAGGTGGTGGTTTATACTTCTCGCCTGCAAGCCTGACTATTATACAGGTATTAGCCGGACATTCGACTGAGGGCTGGTACCCTTATATATCGCTTAACTTCAGGATCTGATGAGATATATCGGAAAATGGCTGATTAGGGTAACTTATAAGATTTCAATAAAATCGAGGGCTTTGAGCTTTCAGCTTTTTGCTTATAAGAATTATTTAGCCGAGTACAGTACGTAATCATTGCTCAGCATTTCCATCCTGAACCCTTTATAGCCTGGGAAGCACTTACGTATAATGTTTGATTTGGGTCCCATGTAACTTGCCGGCAGCAAAATAAATATTGGTCCGGCATGTCCCTGATGCACATAACTGTCATAATCAATTGCAATGTCGGAGTCGATGGGGTCTAAGGTTATGAAACGGTTATGATTTATCTCCAGGGCCAGATCTGGGCTGATGAATACAAAAAGGGCATTGGTGTTTTTCCTGTCCAGATCCATGATGTAATTTAATGAAGGTTGATCAATAAACATCTGTGACAGACCCGATGTTCCCCTTGCATTTTCTGTTTTATTTTGTTTGTAACCTGCTGCAAAATATTTGAAGCTTAAAAATGCAATGCCAAAGCAAATTAAGCCAAATGCAACCCTATAGAAAGGCCCCCATTTGCTTATTAAATAAACAACGCCCGGCGTTATTAACAGCCCGATAATGCGGAAATGTCTTGCTTCGTATGATATATTGGCCTGCCTTAAAAAGTTATATCCAAAAAAAACTACCGAAACCGAATAAAAAACTACAAGCAGCAAGGTGTATTTCTTATTCGGGAAATAGCGAACAATTTTGATGATCAGTAAAACGCTCAAAACAGCTGATAACAGCAACGTAATTAGTGACCAGAATGGATTAAGTATACTGACGTCATCATGATATATTAAACCATGTAAAATATCATCTACCGAGAGCCCTGCCAATATAGGCGAGGCCAGGGGGAAACTAAAAGTTTCCCAGGTTAATTTGATCCCCATTCCCCCCGATGCCGGGTTTTGACCTTTAGATAAGTAAAAAATATAGATCACCGCCAACGATGCTATAGCCGGTATAGCTATCCAGATCCCTTTTTTTATCCATCCCCAGATATTGAGCTCGCCAGATGATAGTTTTAGCCATAGATAAATACAACCTGCTCCGTACATCCACAAAAAAGATGATTTACAGAAAAAGCCCAGGCATCCTGAAAGCAACAAAAATACAGCAAGTTTCCACCCGGTTTTGTCAATAGTAGCACAACCGTACAGGAACCATCCGGCAAAGCCAAAAATTAAAACCTCGCCGCCATTGTAAAAAACATATGGTATAACAAAGGCTTGCTGGCATGCAATAACCGCTACGCTAACGGAAGCGATGATAGGGGTAAAACCCACCTTCCTAAAAAATGAATAAAAACCGGCCAGTCCCAGCAGGGTAAAAAAAGTAGAAGTAACAGCCGATGCCTGACCTATATTAATACCAAAAAGTGACTGGAAAAAATAAGGAACCAGGTATTGCCCGGGCGACCACCAGGTTAAAAACTCAGCATAGTCTTTTGAAACATCAGATGGATCTGGTTTAATAGCGATGTTGAAACCGCCGCCCATTTGCATTTTCCGCAATACCTGGAAACCCCAGCATGAATCTGGAAAAATAGATGTAGGATATAGGAAAATCATTACACCCATTATAATTACCATTATACCTAAAGCAGCGAGTATAATCTGATGGATGTAAGTTTTTTGCATTGGCACAATATTAATTAAAATTTAGTTAAGCTAAGCGCCCATATTGCGCTCACGGATCTTTACAGCCGGGTTACCCTGGTAAATACTGTAAGGTTCAAGGCTTTTTGTTGCTACAGAACCACTTGTAAGTACGGAGTGACTTGCCAGGGTAATGCCAAGGTTTACTATAGCACCGGCACCTACCCATACCCCGTCTTCCAAAATTAGGCCTTTGGTTATCAGGTTAAAGGTTGTCTTTTTATAATCATGACTGCCGGTAAGCAGTACGGCTCCCTGCGACAGGCATACGTGGGCACCGATTTTGATCATGACCAGGCTATCGATCCACACGTTTTCGCCAACCCAGGTTTGATCGCCGATGCACAGGAACCAGGGATATTTTATGTTGACACAAGGTTTTATAGTTACATTTTTACCAATTTTTGCACCAAACATCCGGAGTAAAAATACCTTAAAACCGCTTGAAGGGACAAGGCTGGTTTTAAAAAAAACAGCATTTAAATAATACCATAAAAATCGTTTTAAAGCATTACCGCCCGGATGAAAAGGATGATTATTATAAGTGGATAGATCGGTTTTATGCATGAGCTTTAATAACCTTGTCGTTATGTTTAACCCAAAAATACAGGCTTATCATAATCAATATATAAAGGGTGATATTAAAAATGGTATGGTGATCAATTATTTGATTATCTTTTTTATTCCAAAATAAGGCAAGCAATACAAACCGGAGTACATTTAAAAATTCGATGGTAATAATGCCGGTTATTAAAAAAATAATCTTAGCCTTTAATGGCTTGGGGTAAGCTATCACAAATGCCGAAAGAAAACTAATAAGCCCAAGTCCCAGGCACGAATAAACCAGGCGAATGGCACCTCGTCCGGCAACCAACAGATCGTATTGATTGGTGATCACAGCATAACCCAGCCAGCTAAGCACTTGCTTACTGCAGATTAATAATAGCGAGCGTAAAGTCTGTATATAATTTAAATGTTCAGCCAAAAATGGGCTATAATGATTTCCGGGACTGGTAATACCAAAAAATAAAATGTTGAAATAATAAAATACGGCAAACAATATGATGAAGGTGGCTATAAATTTTATTACCGGATTTTTCACATTCAATAAATTAATGATACCATGCTTTAATTTTTATGCTGGCGCTGCAATTCATATAGTTTGGCATCAATCAGGAACCTGAACCAAAATCCCTGCAGAAAATGAAATATAAAACCTGTTTTTCCATCTAAAAAACCAAATTTCAGAAAATACCTGATCATAAAATACAGTACCGGCCTTACAAACAGTGGGAATGATTCGTATCTCTTTTTCATATACCGTCTCCGTTCCATCGGGTTGCCAAGCAGCCTGGGTTTAACCAATTGGCTGGTATCATTGTTTGCAAGCTTTTTTTGAGTAAACAAATATTGCGCCTCAAGTGTGGCCCAATGATTATGACGTATAATAAATGTATTGATGGAATCGGTAATAATATCTATGATATCGTTTTTGAGTACCTGTGTTTTACCTGTGACCATAAAATGCTGATCATATAATTTTTCTTCGCAAATGCCACATCCCCTCCTGAACAGGTTAGCATGATAAGTTGGATAGTGGCCCCCATGCCTGATCCATTTATTCATAAACAAAGTTCGGCGGCTTATTAAAAAGCCATTTAATTCAGCAGGTATATCATTGCTAAATAACACATTCAGCTCATTAGCCAGCCCTTCAGTAATACGATGGTCGGCATCCAGGTTAAGTATCCATGCTGCTTCGAGAGGTAAATTTTTGAGAGCCCAGTTTCTTTGGGCTGCATAATTTTCAAATGGATGATTGTAAATATGGGCTGTAAAGTTTTGACATATAGTTAAAGTGTTATCAGTAGAGCCCGAATCGACAATAAATATTTTCGCGTTTAACGCCGACAGGCTTTGCAGGCAGGCCTCAATATTCTTTTCTTCGTTAAAAGTTAAAATTACTACCTCAAGGCTTTCGGACATTACAAATTTGATTTGATGATCATCGATTTCCAGAAGTAGGGTATACGACCGCAACCTTTAAAATCACTTACCTTAAAGCCATGTTCATTCAATATTGCCGATAACGTTTTAACCGACCAAAGTTTAATATGCCCTCCCTGCCATAACGGGCTCATGTGCGTATCCCATTTATTAAATAAACTGATAAACAGGTTTTTTAAATAGCCATGATAAGGCGTTGATAAAATAAGCTGGCCGTTGGTTTCGCTCAATACCGTTTTACAAAGGCCGATGAACGAGTATGGATTATATAGATGTTCTATCACTTCTGTTGAAATGATGGTATCAAAAGGTAAATTGCTTATTTGCTGGGGTAAGCCGCCACTTGCCAGGTCCTGTATAAAAAAACGGCCGGCATTTGTTTTATTGGCTATTGCAATGCCTTGTTCTGAAGCATCAATTCCATAAGCATTAAACCCTTGAGAGATCAGGTAGTTTACAAAATAACCATTACCACAGCCTAAATCAAGTATACAACGGTTGTTAGTTTTGTTAAGCAGCGAAAGAAGTGGTTGCTGCATATAATCAAATGCATGGCAAGGATTGTCATTAGGGTATCCATATTCCTGGTATACTGTCATATTGATATAATTTGCTGATACATGTTCAGGTATTGTTTTGTTAACCGGCTCTCATCAAAATTACTTCGTATGGTTGTGGGAGCTGTATTTCTGATGCGGAGCAGATCGGGCCGCTGATTTGCTATGGTATTTATAGCCCCGCTAATTGACAGCGGGTTGCTTTGGCATATCCAGCCTAAATTATTTTTTTGCACATAACCGGCTAAGCCAACCCCCTCACTTATGAGTACTGCTGTACCTACACTTAAGCTTTCAATAACTGCGTTGCCAAAATTTTCATCGTATGATGGCAGTATGAAAAGATCATGCTGTTGCAGGAGGTCAAATTTGGTTTCGTTAACAAAGCCTGTCCAGGTAATTTTATCACCAATACCAATTTTGACGGCCAATGATCTTAAATCATTAATATAATCATCGGTGCCGGTACCGGCAATAGTAAGATGAAAAGGAATTTTTACAGTGCTAAGGGCATTGAGCAAAATATCGAGGCCTTTTTTTTCTTCAATACGAGAAAAGAAAATTAATTTTAATAGGGAAGATGTGCTGTGATCAACAGAAGGCTGGCAGACAGAAAGTTTTACAAAATTAGGTATATTGGTAATGCTTTTGGGGTTAAGTACATTATTGACCGCTTCATTTTCTCTGTTTGATGTTACATGAAAGTGGCATCGTTTTAATAAGGACTTGTTTAATAACTCATGTATGAGTAATTTGATTTTTCTGTTTTTATTTTGAAATGAATAAGGACTTAAAGTACCCCTGGCCGAAACCATTACAGGAACATGGCGCCATACAGCTATCAGGCAGGATAGCACAGAAACCAAATTCCACCACGCATGGATATGGATGACATCATATTCTTTAGCGGTTTTCCAAACTGTTTTTAACAAGGCAGGCGAAAAGTGAGTGTGATCTTTAGTGATGCGTTTAAAATAAGTGACGGTTACGTTATCAATATTTACGGTATGGTTAGGATTTACATCAAGTTCATCCAGTCCATTAGCCGTTGTGGTGTACATACTAATTTCACAACCGGCCTTTACCAGGTGCTCACATAACATAGATACCGACATGATTGGCCCTCCATAAATAAAGGCTGGTTTATAAGAAGCCGAGATCTGTAAAATTTTCAAATCTTTTGCAAAATGTTTGTCGCGGTAAGTATTTTATGGATGATTAGCATAGTGATATAGCTCCAGAATACCGTATTGATGATAAACTCAAAACTGATGCCCCGCCACATAATTTGAAACAATCCGCTAAAAATAAGCGCAGTTCCTAAAATATATCCACCAAAAAGCCTTTCAGCCTTAAGTGCGATTAGCTGTGCTATTGCGCCATAAGCAAACAGACATAGAAATATGCCTAATGCTCCTCCCGAAAGATAAGCATCAACCACAAATGCGGGTTTGGCAGATACTTTTGATAACCTGTTAACAACCCCGGCGTCATAAACACGCTCCATGATCAGCTCTTCGGTACTGGGCTTGGATGGCCAGAATATCCGTGGAACTATCGCTATTCCGGACTGCTTGAGCAAGGTAAAACCATAATAATCTACTTGTTTTGGGGTAGACTGAACAAACTTGATAAACATATCAATTTCACTTAACCGGTTAATTAAAAAGCCCCAGTTTGAGTCGTCTTCGTCCGAATCCCTGTTTAATGTTGCGTCTAACGCTATTTGTCCGGCTTCACTCGCATCACTATCACCTGACCATGCATTTTGCCGAAAAACGCGGTTATAAGTAGGTAAAAGCATAAATAGTAACAATAACAAGGGAATAAAAGTAAATGCCACTACTTTTTTATAGCTTGGATATAGAAAAATGCCCAGCACAAGTACGCTGATAATAATAGGTTCTTTAAACCCGGAAAGGAGCGACTGGTAAAAATTAAAGCAGTAAAAACCAAGGCATATCAAGGTATTTCCAATTTTCTTAAGCGGAATAGCAAATGCCAGTGCCAATGTGCCTGCGATAAAGCTAAGAGAGTTTAATTGATAATAAAATTGCGATAAACCCGGAATTTTTAAAAAGAAAATTGAAACCGGGAAGCTGACTATAGCAAATAACATTAACAGGTTGGCCAGTTTTTGTGTTTCGATGTGATACTGCTTTTTAACCGGATAATCCATAAAGATCAGGATCCCAAAAACAAGAGCGGCATGTCCTAAACAATAGTAACGCTGGCATTGTGCGGTGAGTAATAACTTTTCATGATCAACCAAAACAAAACTTGTGTGTTTAAAGTTTTCGTACCCCATTACATCCATAAAATAAAATATGGATGTGCAGGCCATATATCCGGCAAAAATTATCTGCACTAAAAAGATAGGCCGCATTAATTGCCCGCCCATGCTCCTGTCGGTAGGTATGGGTTTTATCCAGCCGCTTAAAGAAAGATAGAATATAAGGAATGATCCAAGCCAGGCAATAAAGTATGATAATACAGCATCATTCATTAACAAAAGTGAAAGTGCCCAGGGCAGGAATAATACAATGAACCGCTCTAACGGGGGCTTATTGGCTTGCATGGTTATCCTTTATTTTATTTAAGATAGCGGCCACTTGTTTGCTAAAACTCCATTCGGCTATTTTATTTTTTGCATTAGTTCCTAAGATTTTCAATTGAGATTTATCATTTGTAAGAAGTCTGAGTTTTTCAGTAATATCCGATAAATTTTCCGATTCAAAAATATCGCCTGTAAAACCAGGTATCACCAGGTCAATAGCACAACCAACTTTATCAGATACCAATACAGGTTTACCAGCAGCCATAGCTTCATTTACGGCAAGTCCCCATGTTTCAGCTGGCCCTTTGGAAGGCAGGCAAAAAAGGTCACAAGCCTGGTATACTACAGGCATTAAGGATTGGTTTTGGAAATTAATAAAATGGATATTTTTATGATTGCTGCTTTTGGTTTGTATTGGTGCCTCCATAATACCGTTACCCACAAATAATAAATGAATATTGGGCTTGCCCAAAGCTAAAAAAGCATCTAATAGTAACAGAGGTGATTTTTTTTGCTCCAGTTTACCGGCGAACAATATGAGTACATCGCCAGCCGGAATGCCAATGTTTTGGCGTAGTTTCAAGGCCTCATCGGTTCTGTCGGCAATAAATCTGTCATTGTCAACCGCATGGGGTGCAAAACTTAATTGCTCATCTTTTAGGCCATACTTTTTAAAGTAAGCTTTATTATTGGTACCTACGTAAAGAGCGTGGTCAATATGGCGGTAAACCCATTTCAAAAAAACAGATCTTAATAGCGCTTTAAATCCATTTTGAACATCGAGCAGGGTTGAGTCGCCCCTGAAATAAACAGGTATCCGGGTTTTAAAATAGCGGATAGCCTTCAAATGGCTGTGGTAGGCCCATCCAAAAACCAATAAAGCATCAGGCTGCCAGGTATTGACCCGGGCAATCAATTCGGGGTTAATAATTCCTTTGAAGTGATGCGATCCGGGATCAGTCGAAGTGTTTTTTACCCACTCATAGTCATAGCCTTGCAGCAACGGGATATCCCAATCAATATTTTTTCCGAAACCAGGATCAAATTTTTCTGTTGCTTTTTGACCCCAGGTATAAAATACTATGATGTTGATCTGTTGTGCTTCATTCAACAATTTAAAAACCGGGGCATAATACTGGATGGGATGAGTAGTGATAATGGCTAAACGCATTAATATAGATATATCATTTAACTACCTTATCAAAGAAATGACATTGGTTTATAGTCATTTGTGAGGCCGAATATTTATTTATTGCTTCCTGATTATATTGTTGCGTATTATTATCACCCGAGGATAAACCGGTAAAAAAATCATTAAGATCGGCTTGTTTTATATGGTCATAATCATAAACATGTTTTACTCCATACTCGTTGAGGATTTTTATAGCAGAACTTGCTGCATTAAAAATAGCCAGTAACGGTTTTTTAGTTAACATGTAAGGGTAGATCTTTGATGCGGTATATTTAGGATCATCTGAACCCGGAATAAAGAGTGCATCTGCCTGTTGTAAAGTGAACAGGGTGTGATAATAACTTATCCGATCAGTAATTTCAATCACGTGTTCTTCTACGCCATATTGTTTGGCAAGGGGTAATATGCCTGGTTTTCCCTGACCGGCAGGCGCATAGCTGGTACCGATAAAATATAATTTTAGCCGCTCAAATACCCGTTTATTATCAATTAACCCTTTTTTAAGCGCTTCAAACACAGGTGTTATTGCCTGGTGCATATCAGCGCCGCCCCGGCCTATATAAACTATGTTGATCAATTGGGTATCCAGCAGGTTAGTGAAACTTGCATGGTTTTCCTCAGCAATTTGCATGTCGGGCTCAAATGCACCAAAGGTGATCGTAGCAGCAGGGATATTTTTTATGACAGGATATCTGTTTTTAAGGTCATCAATATAATCAACAGAAACACTTATCAAACCATCGGCATTTTTGATAGCTACTGGTTCCAGGTATTTATTTAAACGATAGGCGAACCAGTATTTTGGTGGGCGTTGCGCCTTTGGTTTATCCATATAATAATCAGAATGCCAGGGGTCCTGCATGTCAATGATGTAGGGTATACCGAATTTTTTTTTCCAATAAGCGCCTAAAATACAAACCGGGAACTGGGTAGTTGAAAAATAAATGAGATCGTATTTTTTAGCCTTTAAAAGTCTGTTTACCTTTTGTTTGTAAAACCACAGGGAGCGTAGCGCAATGCTGCCAAGCCCTAATTTTGAAGTCCAGTTTTTACCAAGAGCCTTAACTTTATGTATCTTAATATTTGAAGGAACGCTTTGCAGTAATAGTGCATCCTTGTTCATATCTGTATAACGTTCATCAACCATCACCGCTTCAGCATTCCAGCCATGATCTGCAAAGTAGGGCAAACTCATTCTTATGCGCTGTATATCTGCAGCATTAACAGGGGGGAAGTAGGGGGATATGATGAGGATACGCTTATTGAACATTATTTAAGGTTTGCTCAACTATATTCCGAAATATTTTGCTTTCGGTTTCCCAGTTTAATGTAGTTTGCCCAAGACCATAATTAAGTTCACGGATTCGATACAAACTTTCAGGGTTTTCTGCATATTGGTTAATGCAGTTTGCCATTGATTGAACTTCATTTTTATGGTATAAATTCCCTGAATCAGGGTACTGTTCCAGGAAGAGCTCCTGCGCTTGAGTATCACTTGCAATGACGGCCAGACCAGCCTGTACATATGTAAAAATTTTGTTGGTAAGGCAAATATCCCGGTTAAGGCTTGATGCTGTTTCAGTAGCCATGCCGATATCAAACCGGGCAGCCAGTTTAATAACGTCACCGGCCGCAATTGGTCTATGAAAATATATTTGATTTTCATGAATACCGTTGTCTTTTGCTGATTTCAGTATATGCTGTTTATCTGCCGGTAAACAACTACCTAACAGGTGTAATTCTGTTGGTTTGCTGATAAGTGACATGGCCGCTATTATTATTTCAAGTCCTCTGTCACCGCCAACAGTTTGTGAGAACCAAAAAAGTTTCAAGGGTCGGTCCGTTTTATAATTGAGGTTCAGCGTTAGCTTTGTTTTTGGAAAAACATTATTAATAACTACCGGATTTAAACAGGAGTACATGTTTTGGTAGTTTTTGGCAATAAGCGGACTTGCTGCTGTAAAATAATCAGTTTGCGCAAAATACTTTTCCTCAATGTATTTATTAAGCAGGTACATTCCATCCTTATTGGAAACAAACTGACCAGAATGCATATCCTCCGCATCATAACCTACTTTGGCATTATTGTACCTTGCAGCTATTACCGCTGCCGGCAGGGCACCAAGATTGTGGGCTATATACAGGTCTGTTTTTATTTTTTTGGCTAAGTGCAATGCTTCGGCGTGTGTACGGCTAATAGCATTTTCAGGTACCCCCAAGGCTTTCGTAAATCCAAAAAGCAGTGAGCATATTTTTTGGCGAATACGGGTTTTAAAATAGGCTGCCCTATGTACCTCCGGATCGCCTCCGCAATAAATATAGACATTTTTGTTTCTGCTGATGATCTCCTGGTCAAATTTTTGCGCCCAGGACTGGTAGAAACAGCATATTACTTTTACCCTGTAGCCAAGCCCTATTAAAGTTTCGGCTTCTTTAACCAGCCTCGGATTGGTAGTGGGCTGCCCGGTTGTTATAAAAGTAATATTCTTCAATATTTGTTTAATGCATTCATATAAAGCTGTTCATACTGGGCCGCCAGTAACACGGAGTTGAATTTCTCCTCTGCAACCTTACGGCAGTTATTCCTGTCAATGATATCAATATTACGAACAGCTGCTGCCATTTCGTCAACGGTATTGCATATAAAACCAGTGGTTCCGTTGGTTACAACTTCGGGAACGGCGCCCCTGTTAAAACCAATTACAGGAGTACCGCAGGCAAAGGCTTCGGCCATAACTATACCAAATGGTTCATCCCAGGTAACGGGCATCAGTAAAGCAATGGCGTTTCTTAATAATTCGTTTTTTTGGATATTATTTACGGGCCCAATATACCTTATTTGGTCTTGGTCAATAAGTGGTTTTACTTCTTCATTAAAATATTGCTGGTGGATATTTTCGGCAGGTATATTACCTGCAATAATTAGCTTCTGGTTGGTTTTGATTGCTGTTTGTATGGCAATGGCAGTACCTTTTTCACGCTGTATTCTTCCTAAAAATACCAGTGGAGCATCTGCGGAAATATCGTTATTAAACAGGTAATCATTTATATCAATGCCATTATAAATGGTGGTAACCTTACTTATCGTGTTAATTTGCCTGGCGATATAATTACTGCATGCCGTAAACTGAAGTGAATTTTTGCCGGAAATTTTAACTGCCTTTTTTACCTGTGATACGGTAGGGGGAAGCTGGTAGGAAACTATTTTAGGCAGCTTGCCCAGCATCAGCAAACCTATATTACTCATACGGCCAAAAGTATGCACAATATCATAATTGCCAAAAGCAATGGCAGATGTTAACAGATTGATCTTTATCATATCCATTAAGCCATAATTTTCAGACTCGCGGTAGCCAATAAGTTTACAGCCGGGTTTAGAATTTTTATTGGCATATAGTGTAATTTCATGTCCTTTCTTGCTGAGCTCCTGTACCAACATGTAAACAATCCGCTCTATGCCCCCATATTGCTCCGGCGGAACAGGTATCAACGGATTTACTATCATAGCGATCTTCAAGCCTGGCCTTTATTAGATTCCTGATACCTTAAACGGGTTTTTTTAAGTAAAAAACTATAGGTTTCGTTTTGTGTTTTCAGATAATTTTTAATGTAGTTCAACCTGTAACCATGTTTGACCAGCCATTTGGTAATTGCAAACCAGTCGTTAATCTTAAAATATTTATAAAGCGATCTGTTTTTGATTATTAAAAAATTAGCAAGGAAAAAATTTGCCAACGGGTTTGGCTCTTGCGTTCGATAATAATCCAGACTATCTATAAATGTTTTTTGTGGGTCATAGGAAGCCTGAACGAAACTGGCAAGCAGCATTGCCTGAGTTGCGATCCAGATGTAGGGATCATTGGTGCGATTTGTATTGATGGTGATAGCAAAATTGGCAAGCGGTTTATTATTTAAAAGTATTGGATGTTCAAAGGAACGCTCACGAACCAGTTCAATGGCATTAAAGAACACTTTCTCGGGAACTACATAGTTACAGGCTGTCTTACTTCTGAACATCATTGCGCCGTTTGAATGTAATGCGCTCATTGCCTGTTTGTTTTCTGGCCATTTAAAGGCATAAACACCCTTGTTTTGCGGCCAGATAGTTTTTCCGGTGTTTTTCCATTCATTACCAGGCATTTCCTCCCATAAATTCATGTTGCTCCAAGCAATATTAACAGCAGGGTTATTATCCATCAAATAGACCATTTCCAGCAAAAAATCAGGCTGCCACCAGTTATCATCTTCAAGAATACTTGCATATTGTTCTTCACAAACTGCAAAAGTAAGATTGAAGCTGGCAACAGCACCAATGTTTAGGTCGTGATTTTTAACAATAAACCTGGGATCATTTAATGATCTGATATAGCTTTCAGGGAAGTGATCATCGGGGCTGTCATTATGAATCTCGCATACCCAATCAGGGAAACTCTGGTCAAGCAGGCTTTGAATAGCTCTGGACAGCAAATGGTTTCTTTTGTAGGTGAGGACGTAAATTCTACAGCGAGCCAATTAAGTTATATGCTTAAATGAATATTTAAGTTGTTGGGTTGCTTTCCACCCAATTATCCGCACTAACAATTTCGTATACCCACCTGCTGGAAAAGGAATACCGGAGCCGCCCAACTCTTTTACTTTAGATTTCGCCTTATTGATTATGCTTCTGTGTGTAGGATAAAAAGTATATACAAGACGTTGAAAACAGTCTGCAGCGATTTTTTTGACAAGATTGCTATTTTCGTATCTTAAAAGATATTGAGTTCCCAGGTCAATTGCATTGTAAGCAGACTCCGCTCCTGTTTTTGATGCGGTGGCTGATAAAGAAGATGCTAAACCGCTCCTATAATACAGGGTAGCTCTTTCTGCTAATTTAAGTTCATCTGCGCAAAGCAATACTCTTATAATAAATTCAAAATCATTAATAAGGGAAAGTTTTTCATTCCACAATCCTGAACGGTCAAGTATTTCCCGGGGAATAAGCCATAAAGCACATTGAAGCATGACCTGTTTATCAGTCATTGATGCAATGAGCCAATCTGCCGGCTTCATGTCCCTTAATATAACATCCTCGGCTATAGTAAAAGTTGCCAGGTCATCCTTATAAAATCTTCCCCATGATGCATGAGCGATGATTTTTTTTTCTCCATTGATTTTTGATACCTGCTCTTTAATAAAATCGGGTGAGATTATATCGTCAGCATCCATAAATTTAATCAGGTCTCCCTGTGACAACCTGAATGCTTTATTAGCCGCGGCGCACTGGCCTTTATTTTCCTGATGATGTTTTTTTACTCTAATATCGGATATTTTTTCAAGCTCAAGGGCCGTGTTGTCCGTTGAGCCATCATTAATAACAATAACCTCCCAGTTTTGATACGACTGATTAATTATGGAGTTTAAAGCTTCGGTGATGTATTTCCCAGCATTATAAGCGGGCATGCAAATAGATACTAATGGATAACCTTTTTCCATTCGGAAGTAAAATAGGATTTCTTTGCTTTGAAAATGTAATGTCTGACAATTTGCGTAACCGTTAAATCAGACTTATTTTCATAAATTATGGCATATAGCTTTTTGTCAAGTGCTTCGGCATCTTGTTTGAATAACAAATAGCTCATTAAGGTTTGTTCCACCTGCGCAGGTCCGGCATTGGGATACTCGTTTAACAATAATTTCGCTTTATCCTCTAAATCGGCATAGTCTACCTTATCACTGTCGTAAGCAATAATACCACCATTTACAAAGCTTATGCATGGGATATGATATTTATCTTTTAATGTATCTTCATTATCAACAAAATATGAGTTATCCAATTGCTCTTTCATATAGATAGATTTTTTATGTGTATAAGCATCTATAAGTTGTGCAGGATAGTTAAAAAAGATCATGTCACTATCTAAGTGAACAGACCAGGACGGCCGTGAATGAATATTAATTAAGCGCTTAAAAAATGGATGCCATCCCTGGAGGTATCTTAATGTAGGATATTTTTCTTTAGGAAGAAAATGGTTGAGATGTGCACTTACCTGGTTATCAGAAATAAATATAACACCTTGAATGATTTTTTCTATCGATGCTTTATGTCCGTTATCAAGTGTTCCATCGGAATAGATGTTTATTCTAACACGTCCCAGTAAAATATTGGCAAGAGAATAAGCACAAAACAAAGTCTGGTGCCAATATTTAGCACCGGTGAGGTAACTTACCTCCAATATAAAATCAGCCGTTAATTTAACAGGTGTAAGGTTTGTGGCAGCTTTTTCCATTCGTTTTTCCCCCTGATAAATTTTATGCCAACCTAACAGCCCAAAATGCTTTAGATTGTACCTGATAGGTAGGGTAGGTTCAAAAATAAGCTTATAAATTAGTGGGCCTATTCTCATAAATTGGTGATAAACAATGACGATTTAACATAATAGATGTTTTAAATACGTTCCTTTTATAAGTGCTCAACTTAACACTTTCTTCCATGCCTTTGTGTAGTAGATTTTTTTTGAAAGATCAACGTAATGATGCAGAACAGGTGTGCTATCGTTAATAGTTACCGGATTTACCTTGTATAGATCTGCGTTTAAAATAATTGAATTTTTATTTCCGATAAGCATGGCTGTCAGCGCCTGCTCCAGGTAATAAGAGGCTCCTTCTTTTTCTTCAAGTGTTTTTATCCAGTTTTCAAGTTTTATCCAGTCAATATCTGCACTTTTTTGACCGATAATCCCAACATTTAGTAGATCAGGTATAGGGTTGCCGCTAAGTTCCTGCATAAGTTGTTTTGAATATCCATAACTCTCCGTACAGTCTAACATATATACAGGTTGTGTCGGGTTTTTATGCCAGCTTATAACTTCCATGGGTTTTTTCCAGAATAACATATCCGAGTCCATGACCAGTTTCCAATTATCGCCGGGAATCGTATGGATATCTGTTAACTTTTTCAGATGAGGGTATATTTTCCTTTTTTGTCGCAAACAGGGATAGGTACTTTCTGGTAAATATTTATCCAGGTTATTAGCAATGTCTTTTTTTGTAACTATTTTAGAGCCAGGTAGTTGTTTTTCAATCTGTGCAATCATAGCCTTGTCAAAACTACCGTCATCAACCAGAATAAATTTAAATTTTTCGGAAGCAACTTTTGTAAGCGAATGGATACAGAACAAAGTTTGATAAAGATAATTTTTACCTGTTAAAAAATGAACAGGTAAGCCATCGTCATAATTTTGAACTGGTGTTAAATTTTGCGACATCTTAGCCATTTGCCTGCGTCCCCTCATCATTGCCTGATAGCTAAAATACCCGCCGAAGCGTTTGTAGCTGTTTAGCTTGGATTTTGGGTATCTGTAAAATGTATTTATTACCTGTTGAAACACTATTTAACCATCCCCTCAAACATGCCGCATGCACCATGCCATTTGATTAAGTTTACCTCGTTTTTCCATGGTTTATAGCTGAAGTACGCCTTTAGTTTTCTAAATGCTAAGGTCCGCTTACTGATGTTATCCCATGGATTGATGTTATGTTTTTCAAGCAATTGAACCCAAGACTTATTGGTGTTGCGAATTAACTTTGAAAGATAATCTACCTTCATTCTTTCTTCCGGGATGATATGCCAAAGCACTAACTCCGGAAAATAGCCTGCTTGCCAGCCTGATTTTAAGATTTCCACTACAATCTCGTTATCTCCCCCCGACATTAATGAGGTCGCGGTACGGTCTGCTATAATATTTTGTCCTGAAGTGATGCTGTTGACGTATGATTGCAAAGCCACCTTTCTAATAACCATACCAGCGCCTATCGGCGCCGCTGTAGGATAATTTTTTGCCCATCGGTTAATGACTTCTTTATCTCCCAAATCCCTTAATGCGAGATTTATGTAAAACTCTTTTAACCAATGGGGTGGCGTGCACTCAAATTCGGGCAAGGATTTACCGCCTGCACAACCTAATTGTGGATGCGCCGTAAAGGTATTTAAAGCAATTTGGAGATAATTAGCCTCCAAAATATTATCATCATCGACCATTATAATAATATCTCCCTTAGCTTCATTAAAGCCTTTTATCCGCGCATACGTTAGCCCCTGATGATATTCTTTTACGATTTTTAAATTTGGAAAACCGCTTAGATCAAGTTGGTGTTGAAAGCTGTTTGTGGAATTATTATCAATGATTATTATTTCCCATAATGAAATATGCAGTGATTGATGCCTAAGCGCATTTAATACGCTACTAAACTTATTTAAATCGGGATTGTAGGTAGGTATAATTAAAGAAATGAGCATCAATTATAGCTATTAATGATTTCCTGATAATAGATGGCAGAACTAATGGCTAACTGTTTAGCTGTGAATTTAGCTTCAACTGTTTTTCTGGCGTTTAAACCCATGGTTTTTCTGGCATGCACGTTTGCTATTAATACCATGAGCTTGTTGGCCAGGCTTACTACATCACCTGTATCTGCAAACAGACCATTGTAACCATCTTCAATTACATCTGTAACGCCACCAACTCTGAAACCAATAACGGGTTTGCCGTAACTCATTGCCTCTATGTATATCAACCCAAATGATTCGTAGCGGGATGGGGCAACAAAAATATCACATGTGGCATATGCTGCCCTGGTTTCTGTCTGGCTTAAAGAACCATAAAATATTACCTTTTCAATGATATCCGTCTGATGCTGAACCTGAAAGGATTTCTCGTAAAAGAGCTCATTATCAGATCCTATTAGCTTAAAAATTATGTTGGTATATTGCTTTAAGACAATGGGAATAGCATTTAACAGCAAGTCAATACCTTTTCGATATTCAAACCGACCAACAAATAATATTGTTGTAGTGTTAGAATTATTGGGTTGATGGGAAGGTAATAAAGGCAAAGGGAGCCCGTGCGGAATGACGGTAAAACGGTCGGCTTTAATACTATAGGTCCGTTCCATTTCCAGTGCATGGTGTTGGGCATGGGTAATAAGGTAACGACTCTTCCTGATCATGGCGATTTCTATTTTACCCAGTTTGTTCAAAAGCCGGGATTTAAAGGGGTAAAACTCATCCGCTATTTGCAAAAAAGTGGTACTTACCCGTATTGAAACAGGGATTTTTGGTTTTTTTAAAAAAAGATTTAAATAACATAACGAGTAATAGTTAGTTGTTTCAATAACGTCAATCTTATACTCTTTAATAATTTTATCCAGTCTTTTAAATGTTATCAGCATACATTTTAATTGGAGCAAAAAACTGCGTACTGCCCATTTATGACCCAAAAACTTATTGGTTTTTTTTGACAAACGTACCGGAAAAGTAAGCTGGGTTATTTGCGGATGATGCTGTTTTTTTCGAATAGGATCATTTTCACCATAAGATGGCCTTATATGAATGACAACCACATAATGACCTTCATCTATCAAGGCATTTGCAAGAGTAAAAAAATGGTTCGCTATACCACTGCTCATAGTTTGTTCATCCGGATAGTAGGGTGTAAGCAGACCGACGATCATTTGATTATTTTATGTGGCTTATCTTATCGAAGCCCATTTCAATGATTTTTTAATCAAATACAGGAGTTTTTGCTTAGTGCTCACTGTCATTAATCCCTCATTGAATGCTATCGTGTTTAAGTGTAACAAATCATTTAAAAATGATTTGAATTTAGTTTCATCATAAATATGATGAATATTATTTGCCTTAATTAGTTTATTTATCCAGGCATTTACCTTGGGCAAATAATCATAGGATATAATAATCGCGGTATAAAACATGTAGTCATGTATCCTCAGCTCGCTATTGTTTGGTTCAATTCCAAGCACGCTTAACTGATCTTTTATAATTTTAAATTTATACTCCCTTTGCAAGCGGTTTTTCCTGCTTGAAATTTGATTGTTACTTATTCTGTAATGGAGTACCTTATGGTTAATATTGGCAACCTGAAACTTTTTTGATATGCTAACCCATAGTTCATAATCTTCACTCACCTCAAAATCTTCGTTATAAAACAGGTTGTTTTCTTGTATTGTACTATTTCTTAGCATTACGGTGGGTTGGCAAATAGCACAATCAAATAGCAGATTGATTTTTATAAGCTCAGGATCTGTATAGGAAACCCAGTTAAAATTGCGTATGGTATCCTGCTGGCCAATAAAATCAAAAAAACCACCGCATAAAGCAATATCTTTATGTGTTTCCATATATGCAAATTGCCTTTCAAGCCGGTCTGGTAATGATAAGTCATCACTATCCATACGGGCTATATATTTGCCTTTT
This sequence comes from Mucilaginibacter lappiensis, assembly GCF_050433765.1. Lineage (GTDB taxonomy): Bacteria > Bacteroidota > Bacteroidia > Sphingobacteriales > Sphingobacteriaceae > Mucilaginibacter > Mucilaginibacter lappiensis_A. Next base: position 671,102 of record NZ_JBNPWP010000002.1, read on the forward strand.
GCAAGCTGCAATCCCAAATTTTGAGTTTTAGGCAACCCAATATTCAGTTCGCTGTGATGGAATCGGATTCTTGGGTCATGATACGATAAAATGATCTCTTTTGATTCGTCCGTTGAGCCATCATTGAGGATAATAAATTCGAAATCGGTGAATGTCTGGTTCAGTATGCTGTCAATAGCTTCTCTTAAATAAGCGGAACCATTATAAACAGGCATTACTACTGATATTGCCGGCATCAATTAATTTTTTTCAAAGTTCTGTTGGTTTCATTCACCCAAAGTCCAAATCCTTTAGGGTTCCAATGCGCGTCGCTCAGGTAATACAGATTTTGGCTGTTTGATCTGTAAATTTTATAAACACTGATCAATGGCAGGGTGGTTTGTTGTTCAATTCTTTCCAGTAAATGATTATAAGGCATGCGTTTATCATCATAGAGGGATACCGGGTTTGGGATAATGGTAAGCCATGTTTTTTTAAAGCCTATCGATGTATAGTAATTTTTTGCCGTTTGCAGATTGAATACTGTACTGTCAATCTGTTTTGCTGATTTGTAATTGAAGGCAGAATGAACATCGGCGGTATCAACTGTTATGTTCAGCAACAATCGCTTCTTATCGGTACTCACTGCTATTTCTTTAGCTACCCTGCCAAATAAATTATAGTTTAAGTCGGCCTTCAACTCTTTTATCGGCGTAAATAATGTATCATCAAACATTAGCAGGTCTAAATTTCTGCTCAAGTCTTTATTAAAGATAACATTGCTAATACGCTTAAAAATTGAAGCCGGCCGATCATTATTGTTTCCTGGTACAGGGTAAGACAGGCCATAGTTATGCTGGACTTTAATATCAGCTTTTGTCCATTTTATTTCGCCGGTTTGATTGGGATTATATCCGTTAAGGTTGCGCTCCGCAAACTCCAATATCAAGTAATTTTGTTTGGTACTATCCAATTTGATTGGCCCAAAGGGAAAGCGCCTATCTAAAAAAATTATATTATCAAAACCATCAAATGCACTTGTAAGGGTTTTGTCAGCCAAAAAGCTATCGCCGATAATATATAGTATGCGATTTGTTAATAACTTTAAGTTGTTTGACGGGTACGTTTTAAAAGGCTCAAGCTTATCTCGGTATTGAGTCAGGTAAGATAAACCATAAAGATCTCCGTATCCCCAACGATCTGACCTGATGAAGATGCGCTGGTATAAAGATCTTGCTGTATCCTGTGTGTTCAGGTGATCAAAATACCTATCCTGTTTTATACGATTAATAAACGAGCGATTCATTGCGGTCAGCAAGATTATCGAGCTAATTGTCAGTATCAATATATCTGCTGTTTTTTTCATCAGAACTGAAAATATATAAACTGAGCCTCATTAAATACGCCAAGAAAATAACAAGCTATAAAAAATATTAAAGATGTTAATAGCATTTTGCGGTTTGAAAGTTGGACCTTACGCTGTAAATACCACTCGCCCGCCAATAAACCAATAATAATAAATATGCAATAAAAAATTTCTTTTAACTGCATGATATTTGCAGCTGTATAGGTAAAACCATTCATAGAGAAAATTTTATTCAGAATGTAAAAACCGTCGGTAATAGTATTAGCCCTAAAAAATGTCCAGCTTAGGCAAACCAGATTAAAAGTGAGCAACCACTTAAAAAAATAGGGGCCTTTTATTTCGACCCGGAATTTTTTGAGTAGCTGGTAGCCAATTAGCAGCAATCCATGTATCAAGCCCCACATAATATATTTCCAGTTTGCACCATGCCATAAGCCACTAATGATGAAAACGACGAGGATATTGGCGCAGGTTATTGAAAATTTTTTCCTGCTGCCGCCAAGCGGAATGTATATGTAATCCCGATACCAGGTTGAAAGCGATATATGCCAGCGCTGCCAAAACTCTGAAATATTTTTGGAAAGATAGGGCATATTAAAATTGCGGATCAGTTCAATGCCCAGTGTTAGTGCGGTGCCAATAGCAATATCTGAGTAGCCGCTGAAATCACAGTATATCTGAAATGCAAAAAAATAAATTGCCACAAGTAGATCAATGCCAGGATGACCGTGCGGGTTGTTAAATACAGGATCAACGTATAAACCTAATCGATCAGCGATCACCATTTTTTTAAACAAGCCTATTGTTATTAGGAACAGCCCCTTTATAAAGGTTTTTTTATTAAACCTGCGCGGATGGTGCAATTGTGGTAAAATATGTTGGGGCCTTTCAATGGGACCGGCTACCATTTGCGGGTAAAAAAGTACATATAAAGCATACAGGCCCAGGTGTCTTTCGGCCTTCTGGTTGCCTCTGTAAACCTCAATGGTATAACTCATGGCTTGAAACGTATGGAATGACAGGCCAATGGGTAATAATATATTTATAAGCGGTATCTGCGGACCGTTAAATGTTTGAGTGATATAATTAATGTTTCCGGTAAAAAAATTAAAGTATTTGTAAAAAGCCAGCACGCCAATATTGGCTGCCAAACTTATTAGCAGGAACAGTTTTTTGGTTTTGCTTTGTGCTTTTTCAATTAATATACCCGCTACGTAGTCGACAATGATAGTAAAGAGTATAATTAAAATATACTCAGGTTTAAAATACATGTAAAAGTAACAGCTGGATATGAGCAGCCATATCCATCGCAGTTTTGGCGAAAGCAGATAATATGCACTGGTAACTATTAAAAAGAAAAACAGGAACAGGAGTGAGTTAAACAGCATTTAATCTTTTTAATACTGTTCTAAAAAGTTTGTAGGGGACTTTTGCATCACATGACAATGCAAGTTTTAACACTTCCATGTTTTCTTTTATAAAAAAGTGCCTTAAAGACGGATTCCATATCGCGTATATTTCTGAAAGTCTTTTCTGCCGAATGTTTTTGTCAGGATGTGCGTCAACCATTTTTTTAAACTTCAGGATAGCTCGATACAGTTCTTTTACCTTGACCAGGCGCGCGTTGACATTGGAACGCGTGGTATGTGCATGATACCTAAAGTAGTTTAGGGGCAGGTGGCAGTAGTATACACGGGATTCCTGCATCAAAGAAAACCATGTCCACCAATCGCCCGTGAACCTCAGGTTTTCAATTAGCTTAACAAATGGGGTGTTCAAGTATGCTGATTTTTTAAATACAGAGCAGCTGGCATTGGGAATGGCACAAATTATATGGTTGTATTTTGAATTAATCTCCCGGCCGTCTAATTCAAAATCTGCCTGCCATAAATTTATATCCAGATATTCCATCCATCTGCTCCATCTGCCTAAGGGGGCATTGTTTTCATTTATCTCTGTGGAGTCGGTATAAACTAAGCCAATGGTATCATCAGCAAGCATCTTAGTCATACAGGTATTTATAAATTCGCAATCAGCATAATCATCACTTTCGGCTATCCAGATATATTTTCCCGAGGCTAATTCAATACCTTTGTTCCATTGTTTAAATGTGCTGCAGCTATTAACGGAATTATATATGATATGACTCACTTTGGGGTGATACCGGTATGTTTCAATAATATCCTTACTGTTATCGGTTGAGGCATCATCTAATATAATAAGCTCAAAATTCTGGTATGACTGGCATAAAACGGTTTCAATACGCTGTTGTAAAAACCTGGCATGATTATAATTGGGGATAATTACTGAAATATGGATGCTCATTTTAACTTTATCAGCTTCTTTACAGCCTTTACAAAGTATTTTAAGGTTGTTCTGAAATAATTTTTCTGATCATTTTCATAAAATTTCTGATAGTGTATCCCTTTCCGAACCTGATCTAAAACAGCAACCTTATGTTTCAAAAGGATATAATTTTGATTAGCTTCGAATCGATCGTCCGTCATATTACCAATCATCGATTTTTTACTGATCCGATAACCAAATAGTTCTTCATCTATAAATTTAAAGCGGAATCCTTTTAAAAAACTGTGTACCCAAAATTCCCAATCTTCATGGCCGGCAAAGGGCATATGCTCATCATAATTGGCAACCTGTTCCCAAACCGTTTTCTGGAATGCTGCACATGCATCGATATAATTTCTGGATAATAAATCACTACCGTTAAACGCATAAGTGATGAATTTTCTTTCAGGCAAATCCTCACCAAAGAAAAAAGGTTTGGCATATACAATATCATAATCCAATGTTTCGAGCCATTTTACAGCCTTTTTTATATAATCGGCTGTTACTTTATTATCCGCATCTAAAGGCAGTATGTATTTTCCTTTTGCCTCCTGTATCCCCCTGTTCCTTGAAAATCCTAACCCCTTATTTGATTGGTGTAATATTTTTATACCCTTCTGCTCAAGCTGTTCCAGTACTTTTAGGGTGTTTAAATCCGTCGACCCATCATTAATAATAATGATTTCAATATTATTATAGGATGAATCTAAAACGCTGTTAACCGCATCATGTAAAAAATGACCATCGTTATAACAAGGTATAATTACGGAAACCATTATAAGATAACTTTATTTTTTTTTAGCAACTACAACGTAGTTCATAGTGTTGGTGTGGTCTTTAAACCTATTATCCAGGTAAGAAAATATCTTGTTAATGGTTTTAACACCCCCAGTAAGTTTAAAAAAAAACCTTGCAAATTTCCCTTTGATCCCTTGAATCTGATAAATAAGCGGAAATAATGCATGTATAAAAGCCTGGCCAACGACAGACCATTTGCCCCCGTTTGAATTAATGGTAATAACACTGAATCCGGCTTTTTCCATAATATATTTAAACCCGTGCTTGGTAAACCTGAAAAAATCATACGGCTCTTCGTGCAAGGGCCAATACATAGGGCCGCTTACTATAAAGTGACCATCTTTTTTTAAAAGCCGGTAGGCTTCGTTCACCAAGCCCTGGGGGTCTTCAACATGCTCTATTGTTTGGGTAGAAATTACCGTATCAAAAGAGCCGATTGATAGAGGAATATTATTTGCAGGGCATATAATATCCGCCCGGTTTTCACTTGATTGTATGATGTCGCAGCCAATATATTCAGTGATATAGGGTTTTAAAATTTCTCCATAGGGTTTATTACCGCAGCCTATATCAAGCAGTTTACCACTGCCATATTTACTAAATGCATTAAATAAATCCTGATGGTAATATTTATAATGCAGGTAATATTGGTCATCTAATGCAATATGAGTGGTGTTTAATCGCCCTATATTTTCCTTTCTCATATTTTAGTTATTTAGTTTTGGGTTATATCAGGTTGAGCAGCCTGTAAAGTTTCAACCTTATACGATTTAAAAAAACAATTCTCTTCCATTCTGGCACTGGGCCATGCCCTTCTTCTGACCACATTTTTACATGGTCTTTGTGCCATTTTATTTTTAAGTCCGGGTTATGGGTCTTGGCCCCATAGTGCACGTGAGCAACAGATAGTGGCTGTCTGATACGTTTACGTTTATTCCCTTTTACAATTCTTATCCATAATTCATAATCGAGCGCGCAATGCATTTCTTCCCAAACAGGCTGATTAATCGTAGCTTTCCAAAAACAGGACGGCTGCGCAAGTGAAGGTATCTTTATAAAATAATCAAGCAATGGCGGTACGGTCATTAACTGCTGCTGCCCCTTGTTCAATGAATAAGCATAGCCGTAAATAAAATCAGTTTTGTGTTTGATAAATGTATTGATCACTAAATTAAAAACATCTTTTAAATAGAAATCGTCGCTATTAAGCCATGCATAATAATCGCCACTCGCAAGGCTAAAGCCCAAGTTTATAGCATTTGACTGCCCTCTATCTTTATTACTTTGCCAATAGCTTATCCATGGCGAGTATTTTTCAATCATCTCCAGGCTGCCGTCTGCACTGCCGCCATCCATTATAATATACTCCAGATTGGGATAATTTTGCAGAAGCACTGATCTGATGGTTTCTTCCAAAAAAGCAGCTTGGTTAAAAGATGGTGTAACAATAGTCAGTCTGGGCCAAAGCTGTCTTTCATCATAGATTGATGGCGAGGTTTCCTGTGTCCATGGCCAGCCCTGTTTACCGTCCTTAACCTGGGGCAAAACACTAAGTAAACCTCGTTTTGGAGCAGGAACTGACGGCAGGGGATACTTTGTTCCTTTCTCTTCAAATCCTGATCTATATGCACGTAAGTTGGGAAGTAACATTTACTATAAATTATAAACCTTTTTGCGGCTGGTAACAATACCGGATATACTTTTTTAAACTAACCCTGTCCATCAGTTTTATTAATTCAGGATGGAAGGTTTTTAACAGCCGGTATTCCAAAAAATTTAAGAACCTGTTTGATGTAATGTCATAAATAAGTCGAATATTGCCTGAATACTTTTTTAGATAGGTATCAATATAATCAAACTTTGCATCATTCAACTGTTTCTCAATCTGTATTAATTCAACAAAACGGGCATTGTTTTTATCATCAGATTTTTGCCCGTTGTGTATCCTGTAAACCGAAAAATACTTTGGAGACGAAGTGAAAATTACCCCCCGGGCTTGTGCCCGGGCAAACCATTCCCAATCAAACCCAAAATGCAGGTCATCCCTCAGCGGTCCGGCAAGTTCATAGGCCTTCCTCGTCCAGAAACTGCTGGGCTGTACGATGTGTGTCCCTTTGCTTATATCCCAGCTTTTAAAAGAGTCAAAATAGCTGCCATGCGTAAAATTATTATCCTCATTTAAATGAATACAATTGCCATGCAATAATTCGGGTTTATCTATTGATAGTATCTGTCCTATTTCAAGCAGGGTACCGGGCAGGTAATAATCGTCAGAATTTAACCAGCATAAAATATCACCGGTAGCATATTCCAATCCCTTATTTATGGCGTGGCTTTGACCCTTATCTTTTTCGCTGACCCAATAGACTATATGTTTTTCGTATTTCCTGATGATACTTTCAGTTTGATCGGTGCTTCCGCCATCAATAATGATGTATTCCAGTTCAGGGTACTGCTGTCCTATAACCGAGAGGATGGTTTGCTCAATAAACTCACCTTGGTTAAATGACGGTGTAACTACTGATATTTTAGGGTATTCCAATGTCGTACTGCTTTTTAACGTAATATACTGCGAATAGCCTTTTTTATTTGATTTAACACTATGTTTTGAGGCTTTTTGGATGCATAGAATTTTTTTATAGCTTTCCAATCGTTATCGGCAGGCTTTTCATGTTCATCAATGCGTTCGCCAATAAACCTGTAGCCATCTCTTTTAACAGGGAATGAAAGGTCAGAGAAAAATTCATCATGTATAGTGGCCGAATTTTTGAACCGGTAATATACCTGGTTTAAAAAAATCTGATCACTCCCGTAGTCAAGTTTTTTTTCACTACAATAGTCATCAACAAGGGCTTTCATATCAAACAATTGTCCTTTTATGCCCCACATGCCACCCAATATATAATGTCTTATGCCGTCAACAGGATCCTGGTGATAGGGATGATCACGCATGATATGAATAGCATTACCGCTGCTCGTCCATTCATCAACAGCCAGTTTTTCTCTGATCGATAACCGCGAGTCGCCATCCCTGAATATTACATGATTGCAGTCAGGTAAATCAGCCGCCAGAAACCTCCAGAACATACCATAAACTCCTCCAGTCATGTCAGTGGTTAAAGCCCCGGCCTTTTTCATGCTATTAATGATAGGCTCAGGAACAGTATTGTCGTGATAAACAATAACCTGCCAGCCAGGATAAATGTTTTTTGCCTGTTCAATGTTTCTGATTATACCTGTATTGTAAATGGGCTTATCGCCCCACAGGCTATATGAAATATAATTATTTTTATGGGCCAACATCAGTTAAGCAGTTGTTAAGGATAGCTGTCTTGTTGAATCTGCTTTTGAATAAATTATATGAAAAAGCAGGTAAGACGGGAAATGAAGCAGCAAGTATTTTAAATACCAGGGCAGCAAAATCATTTTTTGGTTTATTTCCAGACCATTTAAACATGCTTTTTAGGATAAAGGGTATCGCCGTTAAAAGTTTAAATTGTTGGTAACGCTGTTCCTGGTTGTTTAATAATGAGCTATCGTAATTTTTGCAAATCAAATAATAGCTACCCATAAGCATCCTTTGCGTATTAGCAGATATACCTTTATCATGCACACGATATTTAAACAATTTATCCTTAAGCCCGATAAAAACGGCATTAAACTTACAGGCACGTAGCCAGTAATCCCAGTCCTCATTCCCAAAAACTAACAGGTTGGTATCCATGGCACCCAAATTATCGGCTAAAGCCTTTTTTATACATACTGATAGAATGGCTATATGGTTATGGTTTAAAAGTATTTTATACAGGGCATGACCGTTGTAATTTCCGGTCAGACTTTCGTACGGCTTTACATTGGCCTTATCAAGATAATACCCACTCGTAAAAACAACATCGGCATTACTATTGATTGCAGTAGCCATTTGAACCTGCAGTTTGTTTTCCAGCCAGAGATCATCGGCGTCCAGGAATGCTATCCATTGACCCTTTACCAGTTTAAAGCCTGTGTTACGAGCAGCCCCAAGTCCCTGGTTATTTTGAAAATGATACGTGATCCGGTTGTCTTTTTTTTGGTATTGCTTCACAATTGCAGCCGTACCATCTGTTGAGCCGTCATCAATAACAATAAGTTGCCAGTTGGTATATGATTGTGCCAGCACCGAAATAATAGATTGCTCAATAAATGCATCAGCATTATATGCTGGCATGATCACGCTTATCAAAATTGCAGTATTTGTTAAATTGTTATCCAATCTTGTGGGACTATGTTACTGGTGTTACCTGCAGACTTTTCACTCGCAAACCAGTTCTGCGGTGCAATTACCATTTTATTGGGTGATACGTTTAGCCAGGCTGCCCACCAACCGAAAGAACTGTTAGCAATGATATGATGCTTACAGTGGCTCATAAGGACCATATCGGTCCAGTTTTCAAGAGGGGTACTGTCTACTATAGTCGTTTTGTTACCTAAAAAATCAAAGTTGTTTTGGCACCATGCAATATCGTCAGAGAAAATAAAATAGTGAGCATCCTTGAATTGCTCACTCATGATGTTTATCGCTTTTTCGTAGTATGAAATGGGTAAAATGCCATGATATTGTAATATGGCTGTTTTTAAATAATCTCCCCTGCGCACATGAACGCTTACCGGGTTTACCGATTCCGATATTTTATTAAACCAAAGTTTGGCGTCATTTTTCAAATCCGGAAAAGTAAATTCTTTTAGAAGCTGCGGCCTTATGCTTTTAACATAATCTTTATCCTGAAAATATCCGTCAAGGTAAATAGCAGTCCTTTTAAATTCATTAACAGGCACGCCAGTTTTAAGATCATTTTCATAAATGGTTTGAAAGCTTGGCTGCAGTATTTTTTTTAAAAAATGATTAAATATCGTCGGCGTTGAGATCAGATATTGTGAAACCTTATTTAAAGATTTCCCTTGCAGATTTTTAAAAATGCTTAGCTCAAATGCCCTGGCAGTAAATTTATCGGTTGATTGATTGTTTGTTTTTAAAAAAGAAACGTCAAAATACACAGGTTTATCTGGTGATATGCTCCTGGCGGCAGCGTACTGAAACATCTGATTGCCTAACCCTCCCTGAAGCTTAGTTATGATCATAACTGTCTTTGTCGCCAAATATCTTTTCTGACAAAAATGGAATTTATATAAGTATTGGCATAATGAATGTAGCCCTTACTGATCACAAAATCTATTAATGACGTATTTTGAATACCATTGCCCGATGTAGAGAAGGAAATGGTTTCAATACACATCACGAGCGGGAAGTTTTGTGTATAATCAATAGATCTTACTATCAGCTCATCGATGCCTTCTGCGTCAAGATTTAATAATTGAGGAAAAAGGCCATTGTTGTTTTCGCTGATAATATTTTCAACGGAATTAACGGGTGTTTTAATAACTTGGGTGATGCTGTAATCCCCTTCGTTATTATAGTTTTCTGCCTCCTTTTTAGAAAAAGTATTCAGCGTAGGCGTTGAAATAATATAAAAATCAGCCTCGCCTTGGCGCTCACCAATGCCAATGTTTAAATTAATATCCTTTTTACGGTATTTAAGAAAAAGCGTAAAAAGCAAGGGATCGGGCTCAATGTTTATCCCCCTGCTACCAGATTCATAAAATAAAGCTGTATTACTTAAATAAAAAGGGTGATGTGCCCCAATATCAATGTAGGTAGGGTTTTTTATTTGCAACTGATCAAAAATAAACCTTATAATCAGGTCTTCTCCTGATTGGGAATAAGATATTTTGGTCCATTTCTTTCCTCTGGGGGCTTTGAAAAAAGGCACTTTATTATGTTTTAAATTTATCTATCCGGTAACAGGTTTCACGCGTTTGAATCTTTGAATACCGAAAAAGCGAGACGTTCTATAAAACCTGGTGTTAATATATAACTGATCGCCCACTCCATTTTCAATCTCCGTTTTAATGAGCTTAAATTTATTATTCATCATAAATTGTTCTACATCTCTTCGCAACGGCTGCGTGTTGTAAAGGGGGATTTCAGCTATTTCGAGCCATATGGCTTTTATGTTTTCAATATGATTGCCAGCGCCGGTTAATACAAGAAGTTCAGCTCCCTGTACATCCATATGAATAAAATCAATCACATCTATTTTGTTTTCAATTACAATATTCCTTAAAGTGGTGGTATAAACAGGAATTATGGTTTCAAATTTGAGCCATTTGATAGTATCCAAAACATTATCCGGTTCCAGTAAGGAACTCGATTTATTGCCAAAATCCCAATTAATGTTATCTGCTTCATTATTAGGATGTCCTGATGAGACGTGCAGGTTTTGCCAACCCTCATAATTAGAAAGCGCCATTTTAAATAACCTTACATTCGCCGCATTATAACGAATTATATTTTGAACTATTAAATCTTGGTTTTTGGGTAAAGGCTCAAAACTAAAAATAGAAGCATTGGGGAACAGCTTTGCATATCGGATGGAATCTTCCCCCTCACAGCTACCAATATCAAATACCAATAACCTTTCCTTTTGCTTAAAAAGGCCTAAAAGCTCCTTTTTAATAGGTAAGTCCGTGCTTAATATCTTCAGGCGGTTATACATTCTCAGGAACCTGATGTGTTTGAAATATCAATGCTCATCGGATTTAAAATAATGCCAGCATCACTTAATCTTATTATAGCTTTATTTAACGATTGATGAGCAATTTGAGAGATAGTGAAGGAAGCCGCATTTTCAAGATATTGAAATGACCGTTCATATGAAGACAAACCGAGAATAAGATTATATGTCCCGGACGAAAACAGTAAGGTGTCCTCTTTAAAAACAGACTCGTAGTATCCTTTGTCAATATCAATTTCTTTGCTCCAGGTTGTTCTTAAATTAATATCCATAGAGTTCGTAAGCCCTAAGGCAATAATAAAGTGCCTAATTGGTTTATTTATTTTGAAAAACACCCTTACCTGCCATGCTTGTCCGGCTGCTATTTCATTGATAAGGTTTGAGTCTGCATCCTCTATCTGTATCCTATAAGCATAGCCCGGTAACTCATCAGTATACTCAGAAGGAACGATTTCAAAAACAGATTCATGGAGCGATGCATGGTTTAAGTATGTACTGATGATATAATTACTATCACCGATAGCATTAACTTTGCCGTTATTAAGTAAAATACCTTTATTACAAAGTTTTTGTACCGCCCCCATATTATGGCTTACAAACAAAACCGTCCTTCCTTCGCCTTTACTTACCTCGCCCATTTTGCCAAGGCATTTTTTTTGAAATTCAGCATCGCCCACAGCCAATACCTCATCTACTATTAATATTTCCGATTCCAGGTGGGCCGCTACTGCGAAGGCGAGGCGTACATACATACCAGATGAATACCTTTTTACAGGTGTATCGATATATCTTTCAACTCCTGAGAAATCTACGATCTCATCAAATTTTCTTTTGATCTCGGCTTTGCGCATCCCCAGGATGGCGCCATTAAGAAAAATATTTTCCCTGCCACTTAGTTCGGGGTGAAAACCGGTTCCTACTTCCAGTAAACTGGCTATGCGCCCCTTTACTTTTATGGAACCCGTGGTAGGAGAGGTAACGCGGCTTAAAATTTTAAGCAAAGTGCTCTTACCGGCACCATTCCTGCCAATTATACCAACTGCATCGCCTTGCTCAATATCAAAGTTTAAATCTTTTAAGCTCCAAACCACATCACTTTCTCCCTTTGTTGTCCGGTCGTTGGTTTCGCCAATTTTCAAAAATGGGTCTTCTTTTCCTTTTAGTCTTGCCCAGTATCGTTCCAGGTCGCGTGATATGGTACCTGTACCAAAATCACCCAGTTGATAAGCTTTTGACAGGTTTTCTACCTTAATTACTTTGGCCATTTATACGGTATCAACAAAGGTTTTCTCTACTTTATTAAATATAATGGTACCGGTTATTAAAATGATAACCGTGATTATTAAACTATAACCCATCAGGTCCCAGCTAAAACTTCCCTTACCTAAAAGGCTATATCTGAAAGTTTCAATGATTGCAGTGATGGGATTGAATTTTACGAGCCAGCTATAGGCCGGATATTTTGCTTCGGCTACTGATAGCGGAAATATTACGGTTGTGGTATACATTAATAATGGTACGCCGAAAGATACAATAAACGCAAGGTCGCGGTACTTGGTAGTTACTGCCGATATAATCATCCCCAAGCCTAAACCTAACGCTGCTATCATAACAATAAGTAAAGGCAGCAGCAATACGAAAGCGTTAGGTGTTATCCCAGCATCCTTAAATAAATAAATGATATACAGGATGATGAAAAGTAAAAACTGTACACCAAACTTTATCAAATTTGATAATACTATACTTAATGGCATGATTAACCTTGGAAAGTAAACCTTGCCGAGTAACCCCGAATTATCCCTAAATACGGTTGACGTTTTTGTAAGGCACTCTGCAAAATAGTTCCATATAATGGTACCTGCAAGGTAAAATAAGGGCTTGGGCAGTCCATCAACAGGTATACCTGCCAGATTGCCAAATACCAGTGTGTAAAATAATATAGTGATAATAGGTTGTACAAAAAACCAAATGGGTCCTAAAATGGTCTGCTTGTAAAATGAAACAAAATCACGTCTTACCAATAACAAAAGCAGGTCGCGGTAATGCCATACGTCCTTAAGCTTTAAGTCGAGAAGATTGTTTTTCGCGCTTATTTCAATATCCCAATCTTCGTCTGCCAATGCGCTCATTTATTTAGTAATAGTTGTAGTTTATTCATGTAGTTGTTTTCGTTAAAATGCAGTAAGCATTGCTCCTGCAACTGTTTCCGTTTAGCTGCTGTTAATGGGGTTGCCAAATATTCAATGATGCAATTATGCAATTCAATAGGATCATCGGCATCAATGGCTCTGCCTAATTCACCATTACGTATCGCATCAATGCTGCCGTCGGCATTTCCGCATATAACCGGTAAGCCACAAGCTAAAGCCTCAATAAATACAATGCCGAAACCTTCCTTTTTGCTTGGTAACACAAACAGGTCGGCCAATAAAAAATGGTCTGTAAGTTCGGTCTCCTCTATAAAGCCGGTTAGTGTTATGTGATCCTTTATCTGATAATCGGCTATCAATTTATTAATCCGAACCTCCTCCAACGAATCGTATTTTCCCGACAGGATGTATTTTATCTTAGGAAATTGATCCTTTAACATACTAATAGCTTGTATTACCTGCTCATAACCTTTATATTTTTCGGTAGAGGCCATACGGGTTAACGTAAATATGATTGGATGGTTGTTACTCAGCTGATAACGGTCGATCAGGTATTGTGGTTTTACAAAGCTTGCTGGCAGCTGAATGAAGGGATCAACCGCATTATTCAGCACTATGCAAATGTCATGATGTATATCATGCCTGGTTACCATTTGTTGTTTGGTAAAGTTGCTTACACAAATTACTTTATCGCACTGTTTCAGGAAACGTTTTTTAATGAACGAAAATGGCCGCCAAACCTCAATGCCATGCGCTATAAGCCATATCTGGCATTTGGGGTTAATTAATTTAATAGCCAAACCTACAATGGCAAGATTAATATGGCTGAGTATAATAACGTTGGACCTCGCTGGCCTGCTTATGGCTTTTAAAACAAAGCTCAGTTTGTTTATGTTAAAGCCCTTAAAGTTTTTTGCAGGTAAGTACTGTGTCATCACGTCACCGGGCTTGTCATAGGCCGACCATAGTTCAAAATCCCAGTTATTTGCTTTGGCTATCTGGTGTAAGGAGTGGCCTAAAGTACGGGTCATTTTTTGAATACCACCTGTAGTACTAAATGTTTGCAAAGTAAATAGTATCACTTTTTTAGACATGAGGCTGTATCTGATAAAGTGCAAAAGCTTTTGACCAGTGCATTCCCTTGTTTTTGAATTTCCTGATGATGTTTTGTGCTGGTTTACCCTTATAAAATTGGCTGTTACTTACCTCATCATGCGCCATCATCCATTGTTGCAGCGGAAAGGTAAAGCCCATTTTGGGCCGGTTCCATATAGCAGATGGTAATAGTTCATTAAAGCTATCGATCAATAATTTCTTGGGTTGACGCTTATCAAATCTTATTGCCTGATCAATACTTGCAATCGTACTGGTGAAATCTTCATCTAAAAAGGGTACCCTTACCTCCAGGCCATGGCTCATACTCATTACATCGGTATCCCTCAGTAATTGATTTTGCATATACAAATTAGTTTCAAACCAGGAGGCGTGTGCTTCGTCATATGAATGCAGATTAAGTGCAGTGTTGGTATCAAAAAGCGTATCCTCAACATGTTTATTGTCTGTATCCAGCAATGAGGCAATATCACCTGGCGAAAACAACCCTCTTAATAAAAGATAATCAGCTAAAGGATGATCATTAGCTAAAAATGTAAGCTTTTTATAATGATCAGGCACCAGACCGGTAAGGGCCGAAAATACAGAAGGATATATTTTTTTAAGATACTTTAAATATTTTATCCGGTTAAATGAAGGGTATCCTCCAAAAAGTTCATCTGCACCAATACCTGATAATACTGCTTTTAACCCATTTTCATGCGCATATTTGCTAATGAACCAGCTATTGATGCCATCAGTAGTTGGCATATCCATAGCATGGGTAATTTGTGGGAAAAACGTTTCAAAATCCTGCTGTTGTACCAGGTGCGAAAAACTTTCGCCATTAATTTTATCCAAAACTATACGCTGATAAGTCTGCTCATTATAGCTTTTTTCGTTAAAATAAATGGATATGGTTTTAAGCTGCTGCTTTTTTTGCCGGTCAGCCAATAAGGTGATCACACTTGAATCAATACCACCACTTAAAAATACACCTATCGAAGCATCGGCTATCATTTGCCGGTTCACTGCTTTTATTAAAGCATCTTTTACACATTGCCGGGCTTCGTTAATATCAGTAATTGAATCTATCACTGATGTTTCCTTATATGTTCTTATGGTATAAGTTGATGATGCATTGTTCCAGCATAAAAAATGACCCTTGGGTAAGCTGAAAACATTTTTTAAAGTAGTGTATGGCTCCGGGATATGACCGAAAGCCAAAAACCTGATAGGCCAGCCCGTGTCTTTCTCTGTAGCTATACCCGCGGCGGTAAAAGCCCTTATTTCTGATGCGAAGCTTAAAGTTCCGTTTTGAGCAAAATAGTATATTGGTTTTATACCGGCAGTATCACGTACCAGGTAGGTGCATTTTTGGGCCTTATCATATAATGCAAAGGCAAACATGCCCCTTAATTTGGAGAATGCAGTAGTGCCCCAGTATAAATAGGCTAATAAAATCACCTCGGTATCGGTAACTGATTTGAATTGCGCTCCCAATTTCAATAGTTCATCCCTTAATTCCGGATAATTATAAATTTCGCCGTTAAAGGTTATCCAGGCTTTTTGGTCAGTATCGCTCATGGGCTGATGTCCATTGCTGCTCAGATCAATGATAGCAAGCCTGCGATGCCCAAATCCCAGATGGGCTTTCTCATCAAAAAACACACCTTCATCATCAGGCCCTCCATGTTGCAGCACCCTGCACATAGCTTTTACTTTTTCGCGGATTTCTTCGGGTTGTAGCCGGTTATTAATAATGCCTGCTATCCGGCACATAGTTCATATATTTTCACAGCTTCGCCTCGTAAGTCACATTTTTTTCATGTAACTTATTATTTAACAGGTACTTATAAAATAATCTATAAGTGTGTTTTTGTATTTTTAGCCTATAAATAAGCCATCATTTTTGTTGGTTTAAAGTATGACCCAACTTAAAATCTTTCAATGTATGATGCGGCAACGTGCACTATAATGGAGCAGCCAATACTTTCAAGCCTTAATATCAATTGTTTTTGCGACCGTAATGATACTACCTCACCGGTCATCCCTTTTAACGGGCCTGCTTTTATAATAATTTTTTCCCCTTGCTGCAGATCCTCTTCTGTAATTTCTAACTCAAACGAACTTGCCATTAATAGTTTCAATTCATTTATCTGGCGGTCGGGCATGGAGGCTGGTTTACCCGAAAAATATAAGAAACGGGATATTCCTTTTGTCATTAATACTTCCGTTTGTTCATGTTCGGCAACGTTCACGAATACGTATGATTTAATAAAAGGTTCTTCCACCCATTTTTTACGATCACTCCATTGCTTAAGTTGCCGGTGCAGCGGAAGATATGCTAAAATTCCCTTATTTGTTAGCGCTTCGTATGCTTTTTTTTCGGCTCGCGCACTCGTGTAAACCGGGTACCATTTATGTGTTGCCGCACTTGTCCTTAGATCCATATTTAACAAAAAGTACTTTTATTTAAACCATCTTCTTACATCCCACCATTTGGTTTTATTATCATCTAAATAATAACCAGAGCCCTCATAACCACTATAATCAGAATAATAATAGTAACGTGCACCAGCGCTTTCGCCGGTAAACTTAGTTGTATAATACCTGGAGTGTAATAGTTCTTCTTCGTAGGCGTTCAGCACAATCACCGTATTATCCAGGTGATATTCCTGAGCAATACGCTGGGGTACAGTAGCCGCATAAAATTTTGATTTTCCTGACCGTATTACAAAAACATTGATATCGCTCATTCTGATAAGCGGAATAGCATCTGATACCAGGCCAATTGGGGCGGTATCAATCATCACAATATCATATCTTAATTTTAAATTGGCAATTAAAGTATTCATCCGTTCGCTGTGCAGCAGTTCGGATGGGTTGGGGGGAACCGGCCCTGAAATTATAAAGTCAAGATTTTCATATTCAGCATGCAAAATAATCTCGTCCATCTCGTTTTGATGCGCCAGGTAGTTGCTTAACCCCACATCATTAGGAACATGAAATGTTTTGTGAAGCCTGGAGCGCCTCAGGTCTGCACCAATAAGGATCACTTTTTTATCGATAAGCGAAAGTGTACTTGATAAGTTAACAGCCACAAATGATTTGCCTTCGCCGGCCACCTCGGATGTGATACATATAACTTTGCTTTGTTTTTCGGACGAAAGAAAGCTTAAGTTGGTACGTACAGATCGTACCGATTCTGCAAATATGGATTTTGGTTTGATAAGCGCCAAAATTTGCTTGTTATTTTCGTCAATAGGCTCAGGGAATTTCCGTATAACTCCAAGTATAGGTATTGATGTAAGGCTTTCAATGGTCTCCTTATCATAAATATAGGGATTTAGCACACGTACAATAATAATGAGGCCCATGCCTATGGCCAAACCCAAAATAATTGCTGTACGATGTATATCATGTTCATTGGGCGATACGGCATTTAAGTTGGGTTGTGCAAGTTCAATAACCGTTGCCCCGGGTAATATACCAGCCCTGCTTATTTGCGCTTCTAATTTTTTTTCTGATAAAAATGAATATACCTTATCATTGATCTCAAAATCACGCTGCAGGCTCACCATATCGCGTTGTGCTGCGGGCAGTGCCATAATTGTTTGATTAATCTGCGCAAGTTGGTTATCAAGGTAGGCCATGTTCTTTTCAATGCCGACGCGTAAAATTTTAATATTATTTAAAGCGGTTAATTTAATTTGTAATATCTGCTGGTTAACATCCCGAATAGGTTGCGAATCATTATTGTACGTTTTTAATAATGCGCTTTTTTCCTGTATCAGGTTATCCAGCTTTCCAACCAGTATTTCTAACGAGGGATCAGGGTTAGCTGTGCCGCCGGTGGTGAAATTTAAATTAACATTATCCTTTTCTTTAGCAACCTGATCCCTGAGCTGGTCAATAGCGATCAGCTGTATTTTTAATAATGATTTACTTGATTCGATCTCTGCGGCCTTGCCAACCGAGGCGGTTGATGCTGTGCTTACATCAAGGATCTTTGATTTTTGTTTATATTTTTCAATAGAATTTTCAGAGCCTTTAACTTGGGTAGACAGGAATGACAACTGACTGTCAATAAAATCGATCATTTGTGAGGCCGATTGTGCTTTTTGATTGCGGTCAAAAATCACATACTCATTCATGATGCTGTTCAATATATCAGCAGCAAACTGCGGGTTTGAGTCCGTTTCCTGCAGGGCAATAATGTTAGAGTTTTTTGCGGTTTCGCCGGTTTGTAAACCACCCCTAACACGGTCTACAAAATCTTCGGGGATATTAAACTTAAATAAGTAAACGGTGTTTTTATCCAATGCCCCGGGATATTTTATGCTAAAACTTGTGGGCCCAATATTTACAGGGGTATCATAATTAAAAGTGTTTTGAACCTCTTTACCCGCAATTGTGTAGGATAGCTTAAAAGAATGCCTGTCAATCGACTTAAAACCTACCTGGTCATGATAAAAATTTAAACTATCAAACCTAATCAGTTCAATATTCAACGGTTTTGAGGGGTAGATCTCGGAGGTGCGCACCCTTCCCATAAGGTAAAAACTTACCCGGTAATCAAGGTCTTTTATGGCACTGAGTATGAGGTTACGGCTTTGCAAAACTGATGTAATGCTTTGTATTTTTGATGGCCCGCGGTCTGGAACGGTCATCACCGCAATCAAATCAGGTATTTCTGATTTTTTTTCTTCAATTTTTATAGTTCCTGATGTAGCATAGGTTTTTGGTGTATACCATAGGTAGGAATACGATATAAGGAAGGTTAAACTAACAGCTGTCGCGATCCAATACCAGCGGCTTAGTAATATTTTGCAGATCTTGAAATAATCGATTTCCTGGTTGGGTAGTTTGCGCTGAATTTTTTCTGTTTCTTCCATTAGCGATGAGAAAGCGTGAAAATAATTAAGGCTGTATTCAATAAAAGCAACACAGGCTGGGTAATAACCGACAGGTTTTGTAAGTTATCATTACGTACAGCACGTTTATTTTGAGCTATATAAATAACATCCCCGTTTTGAAGAACAGCACGAGGATCATTTATGGATTGGATATTCCTGAGATTAATTACCGTTACCTGCGGGTTTGCCTGATCGCCGCGTATAATTTCCACATTTGTTTCATTTGCTTTGTTTGTAAGGCCGCCTGCTTCACCAATCATTTCAACTAAAGTAGTCCTGTCTTTTGTTAAAGTGTAATTTCCCTGGCCCTTAATTTCACCAAGTAATGTTACCTTCAGATTTACAATTTTTAATTCAATTATAGGGTCTTTTAAAAGACTTTTACGGTAAAGACCTTCAATAAGTTTTGCTGCTTCGGTACGTGTAAGGCCTGCTACGCCTACATGCCCAATAACCGGTAAGGCTACCGTACCATCATCATCAACCTGAAAAGTTTGTCCGGTTGCAGAATTTCCGCCCGATGTATTACCTCCGTTTGATGGCGCTTCATCGACGATGTATTTAACGTTTTGCAGATTCCTGATCTGTAATATGTCCTGAGGTTTTATGCGATAAGTAAAACTGCTTAAAAGCGGTTGTTGTGCCAAACTATCCTTAGCGCTGTTCTTTTGTTCAAAAAGTGATTGATATTGTTTGTTGGAGCATGAAGTTAAAACAAAAAGTATTCCCAAAAACGAAATAGTAAAGGTTAAAAAGCGCATATAAAGAGTGGGAGGCTAAATAAATTATTAGGCATTGGTTTTAAAAATACATAATTTGCGGCATATACATTTGTATTCTTTTCCAACTTGTACGGTTTGAAGCTCTCCCTGGTTACAGTAGTTTATAATGCGCAGGATACTATTGGGCAATGTATCGAATCAGTTATCTGTCAAAATTATTATAACCTGGAGTATATTATTATTGATGGCGGCTCAACCGACAACACGCTTCAAATCATTAATCAATACCGTTCCCACATCAGTATTTTAATTTCTGAACCAGATAAAGGCATTTACGATGCGATGAATAAAGGCATCAAACTGGCCACGGGGCAAATTGTGGGCACGTTAAATGCCGACGATTATTTTGCCGATCATGAGGTTTTGCTATCAATAGCTAAAGCATTTGAACAACAGGATATTGAAGCGGTGTATGGTGATCTTGATATCATAAACCAGCACCATCAGATTGTTCGTAAATGGCGCTCCGGCCAATGTAAAAGCGGTTCATTTAACCTGGGATTTATGCCTCCCCATCCAACGTTTTATTGTAGGCGAAACTTGTTTGAACAATTTGGTTTTTACAGCCTTGAATATGGTTCGGCGGCTGATTATGAATTGATGCTACGGTTTATACACCTGGATAAGATCAGGGGTTTTTATTTAAAAAAAGTAATGGTTAAAATGCGTGCTGGCGGTATAAGCAGTAAAAATTTAAAGAACCGGACAAAGGCCTGGGCTTTTGATTTAAAAGCCATGCGTAAAAACAAGCTCATGTTCCCCTTGTTGGCCCTGATGCTAAAACCACTTCGAAAAATAATTCAATTTATTTAACTTCAAGTTTAACCTATCTGTTTTTTATACGTATAAGAACCTATAAATGAACAAAAACTGTTTTAAGGTAGCAGCCCCCCGCTAACAGAACAACAGAACGTCATATGGTAGAACTTATACACACTTATCACTTTATTTATAATGTTTTAATAGTTGTAATATCCGCGCTGATAACATTATTAGCCATCCCCTCCATTTTACATGTGGCCAGGGCAAGGCACCTGTATGATGATGTGGGGCATTTCAGAAAACAACATGATCATGGCATACCGCGTTTAGGTGGTGTGGCCATATTTATTAGTTTCATGATCACAACGCTTTTATTTAGCCTGATTGATAAGGAATTACCCATCAGTTACCTGCTTATTTCGTGTATAATTTTATTTGCAATGGGTTTAAAGGACGATCTGTCTGGTGTAAATTCAAGTACCAAGTTCCTGATACAGTTTATTGTAGCCGCTATACTGGTATTACTGGGTGATATACGCATAACCAGCATGTATGGTATATTTGATATTTTTAACCTCCCGTATATACCAAGTGTTATACTCTCCATATTGCTGATCATGCTTATTGTTAATTCCTTTAATTTAATAGACGGAATTGATGGATTGGCCGCCACAACGGGTATCATTGTTAACGGCACATTTGCCTTCCTGTTTATATATATAAGGCAATATGAGCTGGCCGCAATTTGTTTGGCCATAGTAGGGGCCACTGCAGGTTTTTTACGTTTTAATATTACGCCCGCCAAAATATTTATGGGCGATACCGGCGCTTTGTTAATTGGCCTTATATCAGCGGTGATGGCTGTTAAATTTATTGAGCTAAGTAACATTTCAGGGACTAACATCCCGGTTATTACCTGTGCGCCCGCGCTTACAGCTGCTATACTCATAGGGCCGGTTTTTGATACCTTAAGGGTTTTTACCTTAAGGATACTTAACAAGAAATCACCTTTTGAGGCCGATCGTAACCACATGCATCACCGCATATTAAGATTGGGACTTACGCATGTTCAAACTACGCTTTGCTTATCGGCCATTAACATATTGTTAATTGCTATGATGTTTATATTTAGTGATTTAGGCAACTCTTTGCTTATCGGATTAATCTTTATGATTTCGTTAGTTTCCAACTGGATCATTACATTCGGACTGCGTTCAAAAGAGCGCGAAAATGTAGCCCTTCGTAATTTCTTAGGATAATTATTATAGCTTTTATAAAACTGCCTTACCTAATTGGATGGAGCATTCAAATAAACTGCCAAAGCGTTTATCCTTTCGGCTACCACAGTAATTTGTGCCTGTGCTTCGGTCCAGTTACGCTGTTCAATAGCTTCGCGGATGCCCGGAAGGGTTTTTACACCATAGCCGGTATAAAAGCCCGGAGCATAAATGGTATGCCTGTACCAACTGCGGCGTGGCAATCCATCTGCCGACAGCAATTGCTGCTCGGCGCGGTAAAGCAATTTATTTAACTTATCATGATCTTCATTTTTAAGCATAGCAGCCGCCCAATTGGTGGCTAATTTATCAGCACTTTTCTTTAATGAATCAAGCGCGCCGGTTAGTGGTTTAAAATTAATCTCGGGCACATCGGTTTTGACATCCGGGGCTTTAAAGATTTTTGTTGGATCGGAGGCTATAGTGTAATCTTTGGCCTTTATTAACTGATTTTCCACTACCGTGCTTTCCCGCGTATTATTTACCAGTTCGGTGAGCTCGGTAGCATACCTGCTGATGGTTGCCTGTAAGCTCCGGAAATCAAAAGGAAGTATTTCAGCATCGGCCATACGCAGGGCAGCATGCCCGGCAGTTTGTGATAAGGCCACACCATATTTAAAATCAGGGTCTTTAAACCGTTTATAATTATCAAAAGAATCATAAATAGAATGGTATTCTCCGCCTTCATCCTCACCACCAAAACCAAAATCAAGGGTAGCTATACCCAAATGCTGCAGGAATGATGAAAAGTCAGATCCCGAACCCAGCGCATCCAGCCGCTGTCCCTTGCGCTCCAATATTTCCTTTTTATCTTTTGTTGTTTTTGCATTTATCAACTGCGAAGCCTTTTTACGGTCAAAAACACTTACACTGGTTTCCGGGTCAACTACTTGCTGGGTTATCTCATCAATAAAGCCTTCTAAGGCCTGCGAACCTCCGGCGCCTAAAAAGCCACGACCATTACCGTCTGAATTGATATAAACTACCGCTTTTTGCTGTAGCTCTTTTCCGTGGTCTTCGGCAAATTCTGTTGATCCTAA
The DNA here is from genome assembly GCF_050433765.1 of Mucilaginibacter lappiensis. Classification (GTDB taxonomy): domain Bacteria; phylum Bacteroidota; class Bacteroidia; order Sphingobacteriales; family Sphingobacteriaceae; genus Mucilaginibacter; species Mucilaginibacter lappiensis_A. The sequence continues at coordinate 694,224 of NZ_JBNPWP010000002.1, forward strand.
TAAGCCTGGTTCCTCGCCATCCCATGAGCAGTAAACAATGGAACGTTTTGGTTTCCAACCGGTTTTAAGTAGTTCGCCTAATGCCTTTGCTTCCTCCAGCATGGCAGCCTGACCGCTTATAGGGTCGCCGGCGCCATTTACCCAGGCATCGTGGTGGTTGCCGCGCATTACCCATTCATCTGGGTAAGCAGAGCCCTTTATTTTTGCTATTACATCATAAGCCTGCACCATATCCCAGTTAAATTCCAGTTTTAAGTGTACCATGGCCTTACCCGGACCAACATGATAGGTAATAGGCAATGAACCAGCCCAACCTTTTGGAACAACAGGGCCGCTCAGGGCCGCTAACAGGGGTTGGGCATCGTGATAACTAATAGGTAGCACCGGCATTTTTAATATAGTAGCAGCATCTTTTCTGTCCAGCCGTTTTGCATTTTTTGTAGCGCCTATGCCAGGGGTTAGCGGATCGCCCGGATAGATCACCATGTCCATCACAGAACCACGCTGCACACCAAATTCACTCTTAAATGCCCCTGTAGGATATACGTCACCAGCTGTGTAACCATCATCAGCAGGGTCCGAATAAATGATACAGCCTATAGCACCATGTTCATAAGCTACTTTGGGTTTAATACCGCGCCAGGAGTGGCCATATTTGGCAATAACTATTTTTCCTTTAACATCAATCCCCAATGATGCCAGTTTTTCATAGTCGTCGGGCAGTCCATAATTAACGAATACCAGTTCGCCGGTTACATCGCCATCGGCACTCCAGGCATTGTAGGTAGGTAATTGGTTGGCCTGACCGGATGTGGCATCTTCTGTTAATGCCGGTTCTTTTAACAGTGCGGTATATTTTGACGGACCTGTTAATTCAAGTAAACGTGTTTTAGGTGTAGGGAAAAGTACATTGTAGGTTTCCAAACGGGCATCAAACCCATAGCTTTTATATTTTGCCAGTATTTTTTCGGCTACAGCTTTACTACCGGGCGAACCGATATTATGCGGGAAGGCTGATAGCTCCTTGATGGTTTCACCTATGTGCTGTGCACTTAATGAAGCATCAAAGGTTTGTTCTGCACTTAATTGGTTGGCTGATGATGAAACGGTATAGCCGTTAAGCGTTTTTTGCTGTGCAAATGATACTGATGATAATAAAAGTAGACTTAAGGTAAGGCTTTTCTTCATAAGATAATTTGATGTGTGGTCAAGATAGCAAATTCATGTGTATTGTTCTCATACCAGCTTGAAATTTTTAAGGAAAAGTTAAATTGTTACAGTAGGAGACACTGTTTGATGATACGGACAAGTGTATCTAAAATAAACTCCGCTGCTCGGTTTCCGGTCCCTGTAACTCCTGTTGGTAGGAGCGGATCATCGCAATGAGCTCCTGACCGTATTGTACGGCTTTATGTTGTCCAACTCCTTTAATAGCGCCGAGGGCTTTGAGGGTTGGTGGCATTTTTTCGGCTATAGCGGCTATTGTTTTTTCAGACAGGACCATATTGGGCATGATGCCGCTTTTTTCAGCTTCGGCATCCCGCCAGATGAGCAATTGGTTAAAAAGTTTTTCGTTGGGTTTGGCATTCAGGGCTTTAACGTATGACCGGGACTGATCGGCGGTTGAGTTGGCCATAGCGTTCTTTTTAACTTCGAGGTAGGCCGTAACATCAAATTCCTGTTTGGAAAAATGAGCCATCAGGCTGATCCGGGCCATGAGCCATTGTATCAGTTTGTCAGCCTTCGCCGCCTTTTCTTTAACGGCACCCGATTGGTTGATCAGGGCTGGCAGCTGGGTATGCAGACTTTCTGTGGCTTCAGTCATTTTTGTCAGAAAATAGGCAGCCGCCTTTTGGGTACGTTCGGTATTATGAGAACTTAGTTGCCTTACAAATTTCTCCGCTACGTCAAAGATATCCTTTTGAAAATCGGGCACCAAGTCGTCGAAACCGCTGGTCCTGCTTTTGAGGCCGCTGAAATTAAATAGTTCCGCGAGGAGAAATTGCCGGTACAGTTCCCGGTCACGTTCCAGTTGTTCTGTACCGGGTTTAAGGGATTTTGCTTGTTCGTTAAAATGAGCAACAGCTGGGTCGCCGATGATGTTATGCGGGGCTATCGGGTTACGGAGCACCATGCCCGACAGGGTCCGGCAGCGGCTCAACGCCACATAGGCCTGGCCATGGGCAAAAGCTTCACTGATATCGATAATGGCTTTGTCAAAACTCAGGCCCTGACTTTTGTGAATGGTGATAGACCAGGCCAGCTTTAAGGGCATCTGCGTGAAACTGCCCGCATTGGTTTCATTAATCTGTTGCTCTTCCAGCTGATATTTGATGTTGGTCCATTCCAGCGCCTGAACCGCGATCTCCCGGCTTTCCTCGCCACATTGAACAAATACCGTGTCTGTTTCTATCCGGGTGATGATGCCAATTTTTCCATTATAAAAAAGTTTTTCGGCGGAGTTATCGTTTTTGACGAACATGACCTGGGCGCCGGTCTTTAATTTCAGGCTGGTTTCGGTCGGGTAAGCATCCTTAGGAAACTCTCCCCTGATGGAGGCTTTAAATTCAAATTCCGGTCCCGGTAGTGCTTCTACAAACTCGTTATTAAGTTGCCGGGCAATCCCGTTATGGGTGGTCAGGGTAATATAAGGTTCTTCGGCGGTTGGGCGGAAATCAGGCTGGTGCCGGGCATTCAGGAGCTCCAGGTTCACCGGGCTGATGGTTTGGTTGCGCACCTCATTCAAAATGTCAACGAAAACCTGTTCCTTTTGCCTGAATACATGGTCAAGTTCTATCCGTACATAGGGTGCCTTTTGCATCACCTGGCTGCTGAAGAAATAGGGGGTAGTATAGTAACGGCTCAGCAACATCCACTCCTCGTCCCGAATGATCGGGCTTAGCTGGGAGAGGTCTCCGATGAGCAGGAGTTGCACGCCACCAAAAGGATGATCGGATTCTTTTACATTCCGCAGCACCAGGTCAATTTGGTCCAACACATCCGGCCGCACCATGCTCACTTCGTCGATGATCAGCAGTTCAAGGGTAGATAATAATTCTTTTTTCTCGGGACTGCAATGCACCTCTGGTCTGGCCGTTCCCGATGGGATGATGGGCCCGAAAGGGATCTGAAATAAAGAGTGAATGGTCATGCCGCCGGCATTGATAGCCGCCACACCGGTAGGCGCAACCACAGCCAACTTCTTTTTAGAATGCTGCCTTACATCCTGCAGGAAGGTGGTTTTGCCTGTGCCAGCCTTACCTGTCAGGAAAACAACCGTATTGGTTGATTCCACATAATCAAACGCCAGGGCCATTACAGGGTTCATCGTGTTCATCTTTTCGCTTGCAATTTTAACATAAAATTCTGATCATGTTCTTTGCAGCTGGCCGATGATTTCTTTTTTTTGTATCAGGCATCCGGTTCATCAGTTGAAGGTTGGTTCGCGAAAAACAGGTATAAATAATCCCATATAGGCCGTAAGGTGCACCACCATATGACGACCAATGGCCTGGCCGATCTTCCGGATGGCTGATTCGCTTAGCGGGCTTTGATAATCAGGGTTCCGGGCATCGGGGTCAGGTTCAGTATAGCGGAGGTAAGCATCATCATCTGAAACCCGTGTATTGCGGTCATACCAGTTGCCCTGTTCCAGTTGCAGGGTCAGGGTAATAAACCCATTACTGTTATGAAATTCAATGATGAATTGTGGCGTAAAGGGCATATCCCATTGTTCGGGCGGCACCTCGTCCACCTGTATCCGGGTAATACCCTGGTTCAACTCCACATCGATATAAAATTCTTCCATCAATTATTATCTGCAAAGATAATGCTAAAAATATTAGTATTTTAGTATCTTTGTGAAATAAATTTTATGGAGGGATTTGCAGGAACACCGGGAACACCGGATAATTACCAACCTATCCCATAATCTTCACCGTGATTGCTGGAACCACCCCAAAGGCTCCCATGCTTCCAGTCGAAATAAACGGCATTGACAGGGCCGCTGGTACGGTCGGCAAAACTAAGTACGTATCCCATTTTTTTCAGTTCATTACGTACAGATTCTGGTGTGTTGGTATTTAATAATATCTGACCCGGTTTAGGCTCACGGTCGGTGGTTTTGGTTCCTCCTAACGAAAGCCATAGCTGGTTGGTATTGAAGTTAGCCGCTTCAGTAGCTTTCTGCACCGTCATGCCAAATTCTGCTACATTTAAAAAAAACTGTAGCAGATTTTGATCTTGGGTATCGCCCCCTTGCACGGCTGCAGATAAAAAAGGTTTCCCATCTTTTAAAAACATGGAAGGCGATAAAGTTACCCTTGGCCGTTTACCAGGTGCTACCACATTAAACGGATTTAAAGCAGAATCGAGCACAAAGCTTTGCATGCGCTGGCTCATACCTATACCGGTGTTGCCCGCGATGCAGGCGGGCAGCCAGCCGCCACTTGGGGTAACAGAAACTACCCAACCTTCTTTATCAGCTGCTTCTATAGAAGTAGTACCCCTCCATAACCTGTCCTGGTACTCTTCCTTCGGCGAGTTATTGCCCAGGTCATGTGTAGGAGCAAAATTTCGTTTCGTGGTATCCATTTCAAATCCCCTGGTTTTCAAAAGATTTATATAAGGATTTTGCTTTCCCTCAAAAGGATATGGATTACCCGGACCAATATGCGGATCATTCTTATCATATTGAATAAGTGCTGCCCGTTGCCTGGCGTATTCCTTGCTTAATAAGCCTTTAATAGGTTCACTGGGTTTGGCATTAGGATCACCGTAATAAAAATCACGGTCGGCAAATGAAAGATTCATAGCCTGATAAAGCGTATGGATGTATTTTGAACTATTATATCCCATACTTTTAAGATCAAAGTTTTCCAGAATATTCAGCGCCTGCAGCATCACTGGCCCCTGTGTCCACTGTTGTAACTTATATACATCGATGCCCTTGTAGTTTACCATCAGTGGTTCTTCTTCAACAGGTTTCCATTTTGCCAGATCCTGCATGGTGATCAGGCCGCCTTGTTCCTTGCTGCCGCGTACAAACTCTTGTGCAATATCGCCTTTGTAAAAACGATCATAAGCGGCCATCAGGGCTTCTTTACGGCTTTTACCTTTTTTTAGTGCTGCCTTTTCAGCAGCTACCATTTTGGTAAGTGTTGCCAATAGATCTTTTTGTACAAAAATTTCGCCGGCCTCAGGAGCCTCACGCTGTTCGCCCGGATGGGTAAGGAATACTTTTTTGCTGTAAGGCCATTGTTTCAGCATGGTTTTATCTTTTTCAATGGTGTTAGCAGCCTGTGCTTCTATGGCATAACCGGCCGCCATATGCATTGCAGGCGCCAGCACTTGCCCAAGGCTCATAGTACCGTAATGAATAAGCATATAAATGAGCCCGCCTGGTGTGCCGGGAGTGGTTGCTGCTAATGGTCCATATTCGGGAGGGAAATTATATCCTTTACTTTTAAAAAAAGCGACTGTTGCACCGGTAGGGGCAACCCCCATTGCATTAATGGCAATTACTTTGCGGGTTTTAGGATCATAGATCAGCGCCTGGGTTTCGCCTCCCCAGCTTAATGTATCCCACATGGTGCAGGTAGCGGCAAGCATGGCACAGGCGGCGTCAACAGCATTGCCGCCCTGCTGAAAAATCATAGCGCCCGCAGTTGCTGCCATAGGCTTGCCGGTAACGGCCATCCAGCTGCTTCCATATAACATGGGCTTTTGTGTTTGTTGTGCCGATAAGGGTAGTGTGAAAATTGCAAGGATAAGTAATGCTGACAGATGTTTCATAAAAACTAATACAATTTGAAATATTATTTTACAATTCGCACCAAGCAATTTGCTTAGCATGAAGATGCTTCGTAGTTTTTTACCTTTTCCGGTAGCAGGGGCTTCATACCGGTTGTTTACCTGAACCTGTCATAACTGAAGAAACAGTTTGGGGCACGGATAGTGCTTTTGACAGATTAACCAGAGCATATTACTGGTGTAATTTATACAATAATTAGATTAACTACAACCTACTGGATGAAACTTGTGTTTATAGCTCCGATGATCTTTATCTCTTTTATTGAAAATGTGTTTAATTATTCACAATAACAGGTTGTAATTTTTTGATTATTAGCTATTTAAGTTATATATTTAATGTAACAAACCAGTTACAAACAATTAAACCCTCCAAACCATGAAAAAGCTTTTTGTTTTCGTTTTACTGGCTATGCCATTTGCGGCAATGAGCCAGGCGCACAGTGGTTATACTGCGAGCTATTCATCAAATTTCGCCATTGCTGATCCAAGTTATTCGGACAAAATCCTGATGCTTTGGAAAGATTTTGAAAATAACACCTTGGATAAACATCTGGATATGTTTGCGGACACGGTAAGTATAATGTTTGCAACCGGACCTATGATAAAAGGAAAGGCACAAAATTTAGCCAGCGTAAAGGAGTTCAGAAATTCAATAAAGAACTATAAAGTTATTTTAGATGCCTGGATAAGTGTAAAAAGCTCAGACAAGAATGAAAATGTGGTTTGCGTTTGGGGCACTGAAGAATTTACTGATAAAGATGGGAAACAAGTTAAACAGCGCACACACGAGGTATGGAAATTTAATAAGGATGGAAAAATTGACCTCATGTTGCAATACTCCGGCGCCGATGGCATGTAATACCTTATAATATTTAAAGGCTGCTTTAGGGCGGCGTGTAAAAAAAAGAGGCCGATCATGATTTATGATACGGCCTCTTTGCAGTATAAGTTTTAGGTGTTAATTCAGAGTACGGCGCAGGTATCCATGACCTTGCACAACCTGGATGTCCGTAAAATCCTTATTTTATCAAGTGCTATGGTTTGTTCGCCTACAAAATGTGCCCTTGCCCGGTTAAGATTAGCAAAATCGGGATGGTCGTTTGGCGGCAACAGCTCAAGGGTTAAAATGCTTAAAGGAGCATTCTGGTCAATCCCGATATGTCTTAGCTTATTTCTTATCCTGTTCATTCTCCAGAAGGAGAAACCCATAGGCGGGTCTTCGGGTGCTAATACGTATGGTAAAGGAGGAGCATTTATAGTACGATAGGCCTGCTGCTGAAGCCGGATCAATTCTTCCCGCCTTTGCGGATCTGCTTCATATTGTGGTTTCAGCAAATGCAGTTCATCAATTAATACGTTGCGATATTGTACGCCATCGGCCTGGATAACCTGCGCGTAAAGCAATGCATAAATATCGGTACGCGGTGGTTTGGGGGTACAGTCTTTTCCATCTGCATATGATTGCGCATGAACAGAAGTGACCAATATAGCGTCATTTTCCCGCCGTATACTGACCGCCATAGAAGGTGCTGGATGTTGCATCCCCGTAACAGGAATAGACCGGCCGTACCTATCCTGGGCTTTTGACCATTTCAGCAAATGACCCACCCTGAATTCATAGGTATAAAACCCAAACAGTTCTTTTGATTCAGGATTTAGTCCCTTGGGCAGCGGTAATATAAAATGCCTTGATTTTTCTCTGCCATCAACAGTGGGTATCATTTGTTGCATAGCTTCAAGGCCCGAAAAATCGATAGGCTGCAGGTTTCTGATCACCCGTATAAACTCAGGTTCCAGGTTAATATCGGGTTCCGGTTTTCCAATTTCAGGGTTAGGGTTTAAGGGCATCACGGCCAGCATAGGATCAGCCGAGTATGCCAGTTCACGTACAAAATAAGTGTCCTTATAATCTTCAACAGGGCTTGCAAATTCAACCCAAAGGTAACTGCGCCTGTAGGATGTTTCGGAATACTGGTTATCAAACAGGTTGGCTTCTTCATCTTCGGGTGTTAGGGCAATACCTACCGAAACAATTTCAGGTACCTGAGTAGGAGCGGTAGCAATAGGGAGATAATTATCTGCAATGATCTCTGTATCCTCTTCGTTCCACTCAAAATCGGGCATCCCATTTGCCCCCGGTATATTTTTAAATTGAGGAATGAGCTGGTAATGTACCTCTATGGGCTCTGGTAATTGCCCCATAGCAGGTTTGGGATCAAGCGCGTCAATAAACACCAACCGGGTTTTTGACCTGTCGGGTTCATCCATCTGCTGCCAGTTGAGCCCTCTGGATATGTCAATTTCGCCAACTTCCAATTCGTGCAGGTCGGGCTCTGTTTCAAAACGCCAGGTACGTTTAACTTTAAACGCAACGGGCAGCAGCATATCCCATGTCCAGTCGCGGTTAAGGTCAAGCTGCAATACATTTATCCATTTATAGGCCAAATCGTCCCGACTGGCAAAAGTTATGGAGGAGTAATCGGGCGACAGGGAATGCCCAATAACCCGGCTACATCCAAACAAAGTTCTTATGTTATCAACCCCGCTTAAGGAAAGGCTTTTTGATACCAGTTTGGTTTCGTTAGCAAGGCGCTCTATAATATCCGTATCGGTTTGGTTTTCTTTACCTGCGGCGCTGCTTGCTTTTCGTACCATAGGAGTTGCAATTTGCTGAGGCCTGAAATAGATGCTGACCAAATCGTCACGGCCATCTGCAGGTGCCGACAAAAGCGGAAGCTCTTCTAATTCTGCCGGATCTTTACGGAGATTTATGGTAACGGGGAGGCTGTAACGGAAATCGCCGGCTGCAAAATAGTTTTCGTCGGCTCCCTTACAAAAAGTGCGCAGCGTAAGCCTGATGTCTCTTGCTGTAGGTAATATCAGGGCACCTTCTTGCAGGGTAAGGTCACCTGCAAAACCCAATTCATTCAAATCCGCGCCAAAATTAATCACGGGAATGTCCTGAAAATCAAATTGAAGGTCGATCTGGTCGGCTACGGGATTATGATTCAACTGGTAAGCCGGGAATAGCCGGGTGGTTTCATATAGAAAGATATAAGGCTCCTTGCTGTCAATGCCATGTATGGCATGATAAGAGTCTTCGCGGTCCATATCCAGCGTTTTTATTTCAACAATAATTGAAACCATATCCGCATCAGGATCAGGCAGGCTTACTTCTCTTGATGCTTCTTTTAAAGCTGCCGGATCTGTTACTGTAACAGGATCGCCCGGGTTAGCCTGGGATATTGCATTGGTATACAGGTCGGTAAGGCGCAGGCGGTCGGCTTTAAGTTCTGCAATAACAGTATCCTGATCTAACGCGGTATACAATATAGCCGGATAATTTAAGCGCGGACGGGTGATGGTCAGTTGGGTTACATCAATTTGTTTGGTTTGCGGTACTTGTGGCGCAACATGCCTTTTAAAAGGGCACAAGGCGATCTTATGTTCACCGGGATGGATGGAGAGGGTATCGGAAGCAGGGCCGCCGCCACTCAGATCAGTAAGCCTCACCCTGAAGGCATAGGTATTGCCGTAGTGCAGTTCAACGGTATAATCTGTTTCTTTTTGGCGATAAACACCTGCAAGGTCTGCCTTAGGCGGCGCCTGGCCGGTAATGGCTGCCCAGCGGGCGGCTTCCTTATCGCCCTGGGCTTTCAGTAAAAAGATCTCTTCCTTAATCGGGTCGGGCAGGCATAGTGAATTACCGGCCCAGTTAATGAAAAACACCGGCAGCCAAAAATCAGGATGGCCTTTGTGTTTTACGGGCGAAACTTCGATACCCAATTCTTCATGAAATTCACCAAGGGGTATGCCTGCTGTTTGCAGGTCATCTGCAAAAACAATTACCTGCGATTCCCAGCTTAGCAGGTCTTCTTGCAGGTCTTTTATATCGCTACCGTTTGGCACAGTTGCCACATCAATACGGTAGCGGCTTACACTTAAAATACTGGCAGGCAGCACAGCCGGATCATTAATGAATTTAATGCTGTTATTAAACCAAACCAGTAGCTGTTCATCATCCCAGCCCAACCGGATACCCTGATCCGTAACAGGTGGGCGGCCATCAGGCGTTTCGGCCATGTGATTGATACTTACTGCCTGGCTGGCATGTACTATTTTGGCATACCCATCATCATAGTGAATAAGATCTGCAAAAACCTCATCAAAGGGTTGAGTAGGCGCTAATTCTTCTACAACGGGGAACAATACCGGAGCAAAAAGATGTGTGGTAATAGGAGAAGGCGGAATACGGGCGGCATAAAACTGAACCTGATCATTAGGAAGTTTATCATAAGCGCTGGCGCTATCGGTTGCCGCAAATTCAAGGTAGATCCATCCGCCGTCCTTAAAAAAATCTGCTTCAGGCAAATTGATATTGATCTTGCGATGTAGTAACCCCAACTGCTCGGCCAGCAAGGGTTGCTGCAGGCAAAAACCAAAAACCTGGGCCCAGTTAACTGTATGATCTGGTGTAATGGCGGCCGATGCTAATGTTGTTGCTTTTAAAGCGCAAAAATAGCTGTCGTCTGTTTTGGCATTACCTGTTCTGGGGTTGTTGAAATTAAATGAATCGCGGTATGCCTGTGGTAAATATTTATTAACCTGGGTAATGGACATCACCCTGTTTTTCGCATCATTAATGGTGAAAAAACCTCCAACCTGATTGAAAATCGCTGATCGGTCGGTATTTAGGGTTATGATGTTATCGCTCTTGATGAACTCGCCATTAGTCCTGTCCAGGTTGGGTACTTCATCAGTATTTCCTTTTACCAACCAGGCATTCAGTTGCAGTCCCGTGGTTGCAAAAGGATCAAAGGATACACCACCCACAACAGCCAATGGGTCAATCGGGTTAAAACCAGGTGTTATGAGGGCATTAATAGTGAGTACGGAATTGGCCCCTACAGTTAAAAACTGGGGGAAAGGCAATACGAATAGTTTTGATTGAGGCATCATAACATCATGGTATTATTTTGTTAAAAGGAATATCATCAGTAAACTTTTCGGTAAAATCATAACTGATAACAAAAGCAAGGCTTACATTTAAAGAGAAGGTTAGCTCAATACGGGCTTTTATTTCATCACCGCCCTCCCTGATAACTCCGGCTGCGCCTTCTATCTGAATAGAGGTCATGAGCAAGCCACCAGCCAGGGAAAGTACCCCCCGCAACATAGTTCCCGCCATTAACAGCAGGTGTTTCTCAGTAATGCTGCCTGTAAGGCTTACAGAGCGTGTAACAGATACTACCCCTACAACAGGTAACTGCACAGCTATTGAGGCTCCAAATCCGCAGGTATAATCAAACTCAGGAACCGGGTTTTGGATATCAATAAAGATCCGGACCTTCGCGCTGCCTGCCCCATAAACTGTAGCAAATTCAAGGGTGATCAGCATAACCTGCATCATACCCTCAAAGCCAAAAGTTACCCCGGCGCCTGCCTTAACAAGGGCCTTGGGGTCGGGATTGAGTGAGAGGATAAAAAATACACCAATAGTTAAAGAAGCTTCAATGATCACCGGCGGCGGACCGGAAAGCGTGATCATTTGTGTACTTGGGAACTGAATAACGGGTATGGATTTTTCTATACTGCATTTATAATTCCAGCTGTCGGGTGCATTCGATGGTACAAATTTTAGGCCTTCTTCAAAAGCATCGGGCTTGTCGCCACCTAAGCTGTTCAGTTTAGAGAGTACTTCCAGGATCTCGACCATATTTTGCAAAGCCCCATCGCTGCCCCATAAAATTTTAGCGCCTTCAATCAGGGGCTCCTTACCGTATTCTGCATGGAAATTTCCTTGTACGGTAAGTAACGGGGCCAATGTGCCAACCTCCACCACTATAGAAACTTTGGCGTTGATCATTTCCCAATTCTTTCTTCCCGGTGTGTCTGAACTCAGATCGAGTGAAAAGGGGCTTGCTGCCGAACCACCATCATAGACAATATATATCTTAAAAGCTTCCTCGTTTACAATGAAAAGCTTTTTCAACGCATCGAAATTAGGCGATGCGAAATTTGTTAACTGACCTACCACAGCATCCGGAAAATTATATCCGCCGGTTAGGTTAACAACATCCAATGCTTTTATACCGCCGGGCAACGAAAAAGCATCGCCTATGGCAGGGAAGATGCTATTGGTACTTAATAGCTTAAATGCATCAGCAAGCCGGGGTGTATCGGTAAATAGCTGTGGGGTCCCTTCGGTTACACCATTTACTACAGGCCCGGTGCCGGGAGCAAACATAGGGCGGTTGAAAAGTATTTTCTGAGTGGGCGTTGTTTGCAATAAGCCGTACTGCAAGTCGAGGTTTACAGGTTCGGCCACCGCGTATTTGGCTATCTCATCGGGATTACCGATAATATAGCGCGATCCCTGGTAATCCACAACCGGTACTATACCCGTATCTGAGTTGTTAAAGGAGAGTTTTCCATGCCTGATCAGCGAAACAGTTTCTCCGGTACCTAATTGTACCACTTTACTATTGGATAAGCATTTTACTACCGACCAGGAGCCTTCTTTAGGTAGCTCCAAAGTGCCTTGTGCCGCAACCGGGAACAGCGCGGCGCTATTACTTGCTGATATATCAATACGGGTAACATGCATACGCTGGTCTGAGCCGGCTACATTCATTACACAATCAACCGGGCCACCTATTGAACCTACATCAGGGCGGTTAAGAAATGCCTGGAAATCGGTAGCAGGAAATATATCTTCCAGTTTTGTGGAATCGGTAACTTTGGATGCATCACAAAGCAAAACGTAACCAAACTGGCCTTTGGATGCCACATAACTTTCGTTACCGCTTTGTTTACCGGAGATAAAGCCCTTCTCAATGTTTTCCAGCAAAATATCACCATCAAAATATACCCCGGCCAACTGGTTGCTGCCATGCATAAGGGTTATGCTGGTATCACGGATTGACCTTACATTGTCAATTTCCCTAACCACACCTGGGTGAAACTCATAAGTGTTATTTTGAGCGCCGTTAACCGGGTTAAGTATGTAGTTGAATTTACCCGGTCCGGTAGCCACCCAGCCGGTATCATAACGTGTAACCAGGCCATGATTTTGCCGATACATAATGATAGACCGTACCACGGGGATACAAAAACCAACGATGAAGCTTTTAATCTGCACCACTTCATGCGCGGTGCGGCCCATCATCACTGTAAATTTTACCTGGCTTACCCGCCCAAAGTTAGCCCGGTTATTAAACCAGTTGCTGAAAATGCTGGCTCCGTAGCCCGAGAAATCAATACGTTTTAAGGGTACTTTGGCATTAACGGAATACTCAGATATGGTTTTCTCGTTATTTTTATAAGCACCAAAAAATTCGGCATTAAACTGGCGGGTTATAGGAATACCCAGAATGGAATTTTCAACTTCCATATCATATTCTATATCGAAAAAGAAAACGGGTATTTTTACATGAACCGTTTGCCGGCTGGTAATGGCCACTTGCAATGCCGAGCCGTGGAAATAAGGATCGGGCGAAATATGGACATCCTTGTTTTGATAGTAGGCGGCGGCACTAAGTTGTATGGCACCATTTAACTTGCCTTGCTTTTTGGTGTTGAAGTTGGGTTGGTTGAGGTTTAAAGAGGCAAGCGGCAGATCTGTTTTATTTTCTTTTTCGGGGTTAAAATAAGCCAGGGCGCACATACCAAACGGCAGGCTAAAATGAGCCGCAGCGGCATGTTTTCCATCCTGCGTATAGGAGTCATAAATAAACTGTATTACTTTTTTGGGCGACAAAGCAATGTTTTCATTATTGCTGCTGGCAATACGTGTTGGGGCTCCGTTTGAATTGAAATATAAAGGGAAAGGGATCTCGGCTTCCGTAAGATTAGGATTAGGGATGTTGGTTACCGGCTCCCACTGAATATGCGGGAGCGTGAATGCACGAACAAGCCGGCCCGAACTCACCAGTTCCAGGTTTTTGATCTGGTAGGTGAACTGGCTGGTATATCCTGTATTATTAATGAGTATCTGGTTACGCTCATTTACACCAGCAGACCATGCTGATGAGAACGCGACACCCATTCTGGATGCTCTTCCTGATACATCTACAAGGCATAAATTACCGGGGATCCACTGCAAAAAACCAAATGCGCCCACCAAATTTACAGGGTCATAGTCGTGACTTTCCCGGTTGCCTATAAATGCCTGTGTAATAGGGTGATTTTGTAGCGGGGTATCAAGCCTGTTATTATAGGCCATTTGGCAGGGGTGCATGAAATTGTTAAAGAAGAAATTTTGCAGTTCCTGGTCTGGTATAGTGATTCGCTGTTTGAAAGCGTTTCTGATGGCTTCGGCAAGCTGCATATCGAGCTTAACCTCCGTATTGTCCCAAAGTATGGTAGCTATTAAAAATGCCGATCTGAGCGGAAATGTATTAAACTGGTTGGCCTCATCAAATATATCCTCCTGATCTTTTTGATTACTGATATAAGGATCGGGCAGGGTATGTACGATGCGGAATATTGGCAGATAGTTGAGCACGGTACCCTGGGTAAGTGTACCAATATTTGACCCCTTACCCATTATGGCCAAAAAAATAGGCGCCTGAACCGTTATCAGGGCGTTTTCAAGCGCTATACTGGTTGTTTTGTTTAGTTTATCTTCCAGCGTTTCATCCGGATTATCAGGAGTGTCTTTTGCCGCAATGGCCAGAAACCAGCTAAAACCACCAGCCCTGGTCAATTCCGTAATGCCCGGGAACTCAAAATCAAATCTCCTGCCGTTGCTCGCTATCGGCCTGTCGGTTTTTGTTTTAACTTCGGTATACTGACGATGGTACTGGTACCCTATGGCATCTGCTGCGAAAAAACCTGGTAATAAGGTTAAAGGTTTGCATTGAAGGGTTGAGAAATGGCCTGCATCACTTTTGCCGGGCCACAGGTTAATATGCTGTACTAATAATTTGCTGAGCTGGTGCGTATAATTAAAGCTTAACCGGCCCTGGGTTCCACTCAGGAAAAAAGTATCTGCTGATAACGCACCATTTTCAAGTCCTTCCCACTTGAACTGTATGCCTTTACCAAGCTCTAAACCCAGCTGACCTGCTGTATTGCACTTGCCTAATTGGGCCAAACCAATCTCATCGTTTGGTTTGGCAAGAACATGGTACCATCCGGAATTTAGCAGCCCGGCCTTGCCCGATACCACCATCATATCTGACTGGCAATCTTTAACACCCCAGTCTGTTTCATTACATGTTAACGGGATACGTACTACATTCAGTTTTGTATTAAACTCCGGCTTAATGTCACTACCCTCATTAAAAGACGACGTTGTTCCATACAATGATATTTTTGCAGGCCCGGCCTGTACAATCATAGCATTATTGTTGTTTATAGTGATGTTAACCTTATCAGGTAAACTGGCAGTTACATTTTGAGCATCATTTGTTGCCTCATTATTATTTACTGATAAAACATCCGGTTCAAAATCAAAGGCCAATGCCATAGGTGGCGGAATGTTAATACGCAGCTGATCAAGAATTATAACAGGCTGAGAAAAAGTGGCCATACAGTTTTTAGCACGGATACCGATAAATGATCTGTCTGGAGCAGTGTTGTTACTTAATACCCGGGAATCAATCCAGATTGAACAGTCTCCTAATAATATTTGCACGTCAGCTACCGGGATTTTCACCTCCTGATGGGGGAACACAACCGCAATTGGAGCTTCCCTACCGGGTGTATAAAACACAATCTGTTTATCGATCAGAAAAAAATCATAGTACAATTCGCTATAAGTATTAATTGTAAAAGGGCCGAAGGAAAAGGCGGGCTCCATTAAATTACCCAGGTTACCTTCCGGGCCATTATAAAAAGGGAAATTCCTTTGCCTTATCCAGTATGCTTTTTCGTTTGCCGCCCTGGCTGGTATGTCGGCGAATATTAAAGCGGCAAGGTCACTGATCTCCTGGATAACTTGCTGATCAGGATCTGGCGGATCGGGGAACAGGGAGAACTGCCACTCTACATAACACTTATCCTGCGTGAGACATGTTTTTAATAATTCTTCCAGTTTATTAAGGTTACCATCCGGCTGTTCCTGTTGCTTTAGGGGGCCCAGCAGTTTTAAAAGAATAGTGTTAATTTCCTGTAGGCTCATAATAAATCTTTAAAATTTAATTATATGCTAAACCCGGTGCGCTCAAACTCCATCCCAATGTTTATGAATGGCTTAAGAAAATATGTAAAATCAAGTAAAAAAGATGTAGAACTGGTGTTAGTAGAAGTGTAATTCGGTAATGAAGGTATTTAACTACTGTGAAAGAAACAATAGCTTGCAATGAAATGTATAACGCATAATTATAATTGTACGCAAATGTGTAAACTGTTGTGCAATAACTGTTTAACTTTGACTCAATAATTAAGGAGCTATTGCTGTTTTAAAACAAGATTTTGGCCCGAGGAGGATAATGTTAATACCCGATTTGTCGTTCCGGTCATAGTCCCGGTGTAGGTTTTGGAAGGGCTATTGTCTAAAAATGTTAATACAAAGGTTACTTTTGAATGGTCAAATGTGCCAGCTAAAGTTGCAACCTGTGCGTCACTGATAACTTCATTGCCTGTAAAGTCACCTGTAGGTTGGCCGACGGGCGCGTTCAAAAAGAAAAATTTATCTTCCGCATTAGCATTGTTTACCCAGTTCTTAGAAAAATCAGGTAAATAAATGTCTGTTAGTGAAGGGTCATCGGAAGTACCACAATTTGTGAAGCTAAGGGCTGTAATTATTAGTAGAATAATACACAGGAGCGGATTTAATTTTTTCATGATCTTTAAGGTTAAATATTAATTTTTTAAACGATTCTGAAATTTTTGTATGCATAGTTCCATGTTGTTTAGTTCATCAGTAAGAGAGGGGGCCAGCGCAGCGATTTTGGATTGAATTTCTTTTTGAATAGCTTCTTTGTCCTTTTTTGAAGGTTTTAAAAGAAAATACTGATTGATCCGGGTTTTCAGATCATTCAACGGCAAAATATCCCTGGCGTGGATAATGTTAATTAAAGTATCAGCAATGCCATCAAATTCGGTACGAAGAGATGGGTCGGCCCAATAATCAGCTATTTTTTTGGAGTAGGTTGGGTAATTTGTATTTAATTTTTCAAATGCCAAATTATAGGCATTGGTGACCTGTGCCAATTGAATAACGGCATTTGCATTGCTAAAGGCATAGTCTGAAATATATATAATAGCATTTTTTACATTGTACGCCTGCAAAATATAGTTTTGTAACGTACTGCTTATCTCGGGGTAAAACAGATCAATCCCGTCTTGTTTTTCACGGGCTATTCGCAGATCATCATTGGTATAACCTAATTTTTTGAGATTGGCAGCTATCGAATCTATTTTCACCTGCAAAGTCTTTGTTTCAGACTGTCCCTTTTTTGACGCGTCTTTTAACTGGCTTAATGTGGTGAGGTAACTTTTAATTTTATCGTTTGATTGAAAACCTTCAAATATGATCTGGGTTAATAAGGCCGGATCTTTGGGTACCAACACCCTGCCAGCTATGGGGTAGGCGATAATGTAGCTTTTATCTGATGGCTGAATAGTAACCTGTGTAATACTATTGCCTATAGCGGTTGTAAATACCCCGGAGTCGTCTGTTGTAGCGGGTTTGCCGTTAATAATTACCGTGTAGTTTTTAACCACTACGTTATTGTTTATAAGCTGACCTTTAAAAGGAACAGTTTGGCCATAGCCATATAGCCAAACCATGCAAAAATTTATGATGCCGATGATTGCTTTCATAACTAATGCAATTGAAAGGTAAGGGGTATTTTTGAAGAGAAAACCTGGGTATTATTATAGCGCAGTTTGTTTTTATTATAAATTCTTACCGGTAATTCCGCGCCATCTTTTACGGGCAGGGTAATGCGGAAATTGCCTAACTCGTCGGCTTTGGTTTTATACAAACCATCGGCAATTACAATTTGTACGTTTGAAATGGGCTGCCCATGTATATCTATTACTAAACCGCTGATGGTTAAAGAATCTGCCAGTTTTTTAAGGTGCAATTCAACAGGCGTACGCCCATCAGCAGGAACAGTTATCTCCTGCGATTGCCTGTAATAACCACTTACCGCCGGGATGACAGAAACTTTTTTGCCCGATAAAGTACTTGATAGGTCGGTAAAGGTAGCCACTCCATTTTCAATCCTTGCGGAGTCGGGTTTGTTGAATAAAACTTTGAGTAATCCGCCGCTTACCAGCTCATTTTTACTTTCATCGCCAAAAACAATGAATTTTAAACCAATGGAATCAGCTGTTGGGGAAAGCTTTAAACCAAAATAGATAATTAAGCAAAAAATTACGGTTGGTCCCCCAAGTTCCAGTGTACCATGGTATAGCTGCCCGCTATATTTTGCATGTGATTTCAACGATCCGAACAAAAAGCCCGCGGCGATCAGGGCTACAAATACCAACAGAAAAAAGTAAACCTGCGGACTTAGATTACTGGACCTGCTGCTGAAGATCATCAGTACCACTGCCGCTATCACAAAAAGCACGAAACCCGCACCGGAAATAATAACCCAGGTTAACGATGTGATGTTTTTTTTAGATTCGGTTGCCATTTGGGGGTAATTGGCTGTGTATAATAAAGTTAGGTTTATTTTTTTAATTTACAATTAATTGAAGTAAATCAATGCTTTAAACTTACTATAGCCTATGCCCCGGAATATATTATAATAAAACTTTTAGGTGCTTATACTTTGTTGGCTGGTTTTGCAGCAGCCTGTAGGTTAGGGTGGCAAATATGGCAAACACCACGTGGGCCGGCACTAATTGTATATAATATTTGGAATACCTGATCCAGGGTGGTGCCGGGTGCATTTTAAAAGTTAGTTTCCAAACCATGACTGCTAATGCACCACTCATTCCGCCCAGTATCAGCGCCTCTTTCAGGCCTGGTTTAACTTTACGCTGTTGCCAAAGTTCTACATATACCGTGGCAAATAATATCCCCACTGCATAATGTGCCATCCAGCCTTGTACCTGGTTCAGTTTTTTTGTGCCCGGCAGCAGCCGGTGAATCAAGGTGCCCAAATGTTCGGGCTCACTAAAATTTTCCTTTTCAGCTAACGATACCAGGTAACTGAACAGGGTCATAAAGCTGGTTCCGGTAATGCCCGAAATTGCTATTTTTTCTAATTTATTGGTTGCTTTCATCTATCATCGTTTTTTGTATGATATGTGTGGCAAGGGGCAATCCAGGTTTTTTCGATAGTTTCAGGAAGCTATTTTTTGCTGAACTCTTGTTGTAAAATCGTTAATATCAAATGGCTTGCTGATGAAATCGTCGGCACATGCTTCTATAGCCATCCTGCTGCCATTGACATGAGCCGACATCAGGAATATCGGTATCTTCTGCATATTTTCAATCGATTTAAGTTCTCTGCAAATCTCCACGCCATCGCCATCAGGCAGCATAATGTCAAGGATGATCAGATCAGGAAGGGCTATTTCAAGGGCCTGCTTAAATGCCGTCATTGTAGTACAAGCCAATACCGCATACCCTACGTCAGAAAGCAGGTATTTAATTAAATCATTGATATCGTTATCATCTTCAACCAGGTAAATAATTTTTTTCATAACCCATTCCATTTAAAGTGACAGCAAGAATTATTCATTAACCGGATGATTTAAGTTTAAAGGCAAAGAAAAATAAAACTCTGATCCTTTTTCAGGCACACTGTAAACACCAATTTTGCCGTGATGGCGATCAATGATCTCTTTGGTTAAGTAAAGTCCGAGGCCAAGGCCGGGGATATTGGCATTTCCTTCCGCACGGTAAAAGCGGGTAAAAATTTGTTTTTGCTGATCTGTAGTTAGCCCCATACCCTGATCTTTGACTGTAACGGTCACCTCGCCGGCAGCTTGTTCAAGGCTTATCTGCACCTGGTTAGCATCGGGCGAATATTTAATGGCATTGGTCAGCAAGTTTACCATTACCTGTTCCATTCGCTGCTTATCAGCTTTGATCCACACAGCTTCGCCTTCACCCTGAAAAATGATCTGGTGTGTTTTATTTGTATAATTTAATGTTTCG
The DNA here is from genome assembly GCF_050433765.1 of Mucilaginibacter lappiensis. GTDB lineage: Bacteria > Bacteroidota > Bacteroidia > Sphingobacteriales > Sphingobacteriaceae > Mucilaginibacter > Mucilaginibacter lappiensis_A. The sequence goes on from NZ_JBNPWP010000002.1 coordinate 714,106, forward strand.
GTCACTTCCTCTACCAGTGCCCGCAAGTCAAATAGTTCCAAATCCAGTTTTAATTTCCCTGCTTCTACTTTGGATACATCAAGCAGATCTGAAATCAAAGCATTCAGTTTATCTACCTGTTTGAGCATTTTGCCGATAAATGATTTACTCGTTTGATCTCTTTCTGCCCGGTCAAGCACCTGTAAATAACCCTTGATAGTGGTTAACGGCGTTTTGAGTTCATGACTGGCCAGGGCAATAAATTCATCCTTTTTAGCACTCAGGGCCTTAACCTCCTCAAATAGCTTAGAGTTATCTAAAGCAACCGCTGCCTGCGAAGCGATACTGGATACCAGGACTTCATGATCAATTGTAAAAACACCGGGCTCCTGGTGCCCGAAAAATAAACCACCGATGACGGTGCCGGTAGAAGAGATAACCGGAACAGCCAGATAGCTAACCACCGGCAGATACCCTTTGAGCATCCCATAATGAAGTGCATTGTGGCCATAACGCGGATCTTTCCGGATATCGTCAACCCTTACCAACTGGTCACCGCTAAAGGTTGAATCAAAAATGGCGGCATCGCCCGGCATGCCAAATTTTTCAAAGGCTTCGCGCGGAGCGCCAGATAAGGCAAAAAGTCTATGAGCTTCCCCACGCTCATCAATTGTATTGTAAAAGAAAGCGCCAAACTCCGCATCCGTAATTTTGGTAGTAGCATCGGTTACCTGGTCTAAGATAGCCTGCACATCCAGTTTTTCGGAAATCACTTTTCCGATGGTGTTCAATATTCTGAGATTCTGTACGTTTTGCCTAATGGTGTGTTCCGTTTGCAAACGTTCTGAAATATCACGGGCGATCTTGGAAGCGCCTATAATGCGGCCGTGACTATCTTTCACCGGCGAAACGGTTAGGGAAATAGGGATCTCCCTGCCTGATTTATTCAACCTTATAGTTTGAAAATGATCAATCTTTTTACCCGCTTTGATGTTACTGATAATAACGTCTTCCTCGGCTTGCAGGAATGACGGTATCAGTATGCTGATATGTTTGCCAATCACTTCCTGTTCGGTATAGCCAAATATTTTTTGCGCTCCCGCATTCCAACTCTGAATAATGCCATCCAGGTTTTTGCTTATAATAGCATCATCCGAAGATTCTACGATTGCCGATAGGATCGATTGTTTTTCTTCCCCCTGTTTCTGGTCGGTAATATCCACCAGCGTATTATGTGCACCTATAATGATATTAAGTTCATTAAAAATTGGCCGCGGAAACACCAGCAAACTCCGGAAGGTATGATCAGGTCTTTCAATTACGATCTCTGCACCTTCGTATGATTTCCCTTCTTTCAAGGTAAGGGCCATTGGGCAGCCATCCAGCGGCATTGGGCTGCCATCGGGATAATATATCTTCCACGAGCCGCACCACAGGTCTTTTCCAATTTCTGGTTCGCGGCCCCATAAAGTAACGGCGGCAGGATTGAAAAAGGTAATAAAGCCATCCTGGTCACACGTATAGATAGCGACAGGCGAAGTCCATACCAATTCTTTAAATTTTTGATCAGCCACTTTTGGTTGTGATCTGTCTATCCCGTTTTTATCGCCCTGGTTTCCCGGTGGGCGGATGGGTAGGTCTTGCAGCATAATTTTTTTGGTATTGAACTGTAAACCATAGCTTATACTATGTGCTATATGGAACATAGCAGCAGTGATTTTGTTTTTTTAACAAATGTAGTATAAACGATTTTATTGGCCTGTTTATGTAAAACAAGAAGGATTTTTTACATAAAACCGGTTATACCAAAAACGAACGATTGTTGTCCGCTTTTGATACAGGTTATAAATAATAATAGTCTATTAATTGTTTAATAATCAATTTGTTATAAATAGGGCATGATATTTAAATCTGACTCTCCGTATTTAAATTATTACCCTTATGATCAGGAACTACTTTAAAACCGCCATCCGTACCCTTTTAAAAAACAAAGGGTTTACGGTATTAAATGTTTTGGGCCTTTCTGTTGGCCTGGCCACTTGTTTGCTCATTGTATTTTATGTGGTTGATGAGTTAAGCTATGACCGTTATAATACCAAAGCCGACAGGATATACCGGATAACGGAGGAAGTAAAGTTAAACGGGCATGAAAATTCATACGCCAGTTCAGAGGCCCCGTTGCTTAACGCCTTAAAGGATTTTCCTGAAATTGAAAGATCTGCAAGATTAATGCCTACGTCATCTCTTTTTATTTCGGCTCAAAAGTATCACGTTAAAAAGGGAAACGAAAACATCCAGGAAAAGAAAATCGTTTTTGCTGAATCAGGTCTGTTTGATATTTTCACACTGCCAATGATTGATGGCAATCCATCCACCTCCTTAAATGAGCCACATTCCGTAGTGGTTACCGAAAGTGCAGCCAAAAAATATTTTAATAATGTAAATGTGGTAGGGCAAACCTTAACTTTTAATGACACCAGCACCTATAAAATTACGGGGGTAATAAAAGACGTTCCTTCGCAGTCGCATTTTAATTATGATTTCTTTTTATCCTTCTCAACGTTGCCCGAAAGCCATATTAATAGTTGGGGTTATGGCGGCATGCGTAATTATTTATTGCTTAAACCCGGAGCAAACGTAAAAAACCTGGAAGCCCAGATCCGAAAAGTAGAAATTAAAAATTCCTATTCTCCCTCTGCCTGGAGCTCGGGCGATAATTATTTAAGAATTGTTTTAAAACCATTGCTCGATATTCATCTGCGGTCCAACAGCCAATACGAGCTGAGTAAAAACGGCAGCATCCAGTATGTATATATATTTTCGGTTATTGCCTTGTTTATATTGCTGATAGCCTGTGTTAATTTCATGAACCTGTCTACCGCCCGCTCATCAAACCGTGCCCGCGAAGTTGGTGTGCGTAAAGTATTGGGTTCGGGCCGTAAAGAACTGGTGGCCCAGTTTTTGGTAGAGTCGACACTGGTAACATTGGTTTCAACCATTATAGCTGTGTTGCTGGCCTGGATATTTATGCCTTTGTTTAATCAAATGGCAGGCAAAGAGTTGGTTTTTACATCACAATCCATTACCTGGCTGTTACCTTCATTGTTAGTTATCATTTTGGTAGTTGGTTTCCTTGCAGGATCATACCCGGCGTTTTATTTGTCAGGATTTCAGCCTATTGAGGTGTTAAAGGGGAAACTGTCAACAGGTTTTAAAGGTAGCTTTCTTCGCAGTTTCCTGGTAGTTTTCCAGTTTTCCATATCTATTTTCCTCATCATCGGTACGCTGGTTATTTATAATCAGCTAAATTATATTCAAAATAAAAGCCTGGGGTTTGACCGTAACCAGGTATTGGTTATTAAAAATACCACCTCGTTAGGCAATCAGGCCGAAGTTTTGAAACAGGAGTTGAAGCAATTGCCAGGCGTGGTAAATGCAACCATGACATCATACCTGCCAACCGGGGACGATAGGAATATTACAGGTTTATTCCCCGACCGCACCATCGATATTAAAAAAGATATGCTTAGCGAATTTTGGCCGGTTGATGAAGATTATATCAGCACTGTAGGTATAAAACTGGTGGCCGGCCGCAATTTTTCAAAGGAAATGAAAACTGATACGGCAGCGATAATTGTTAACGAAGCTTTTGTTCAAAGGTTAGGCGCTAAGGATCCGCTGAGTAAAACCGTTTATCGCGATAGCTACGGCATACAGCCATTCCGTATTATAGGGGTGATGAAGGATTTTAATTTTTCTTCACTGCGTGATAAAATAGCGCCGGTTGTTTTATCGTATGCACCTGATAATGGTGCCATTAGTGTACGCGTGCATACAGCCGATATAACAGCCCTAATGTCGCAAATTGAAAATAAATGGAAAAGCTTTTCGCCTAACCAGCACTTTGCCTACTCCTTTATGGATGAGGATTTTGATGCCACCTACCGGTCAGAACAGCGTGTAGGGCAAATATTTATATCATTCAGCACGCTGGCCATTGTAATTGCCTGTTTAGGACTATTTGGCCTGGCTGCTTATGCTGCTGAACAGCGTAATAAAGAAATAGGCATACGCAAAGTATTGGGAGCCAGTGTTACCGCGATAGTAAGTATGCTTTCTATGGATTTTATCAAACTGGTATTGATCTCTATTTTGATCGCATCGCCACTGGCCTGGCTGGTTATGAATAAATGGCTGCAGGATTTTGCCTACCGTACAAATATACAATGGTGGATATTGGGAAGTGCCGGTTGCGTTGCCATCCTGATCGCATTTATCACCATCAGCTTTCAATCTATCAGAGCGGCTTTGTCAAACCCGGTAAAAAGTTTGCGGAGCGAATAAACTCCCTGAGCAGAGAAACTTCTTCATCTTTTCGTTTAATGGGACAAGCGCTTTATAAAGCGCTTGTCCCATTTTTTTTAGAATAATGCTGTCGGTTTTGTTCTATCTTCCTATTTACAGACCACCGATTTTTGCTATAACAAAACAAAAAAGTCATGACAAACAAAACCATTGTATTACTCATTACCGCGGTATCAACCTCTTTAATCGGCGGGCTGTTTTACGCCTACGCCTGTTCTGTTACACTTGGCTTAGGCCGTTTAGCCGATGCCGCCTATCTTTCGGCTATGCAATCCATTAACAGGGCTATTTTAAACCCGGTATTTTTTGCCAGTTTTTTAGGGACGATGTTATGGTTACCTGTATGCACCTATATGAATTTTGATAGCTCATTGTCCCCGCGTTTTTACTTGCTGCTGGCCGCTACCTTAATGTATGCCATCGGGGTTTTTGGTGTAACCATGTTTGGCAATGTACCTATGAATAATTTGCTTGATAAGGTTGACCTAAAATCATTAACCCTTCAGCAAATTGCCGAACAAAGGCAAAAGTTTGAAGGACCCTGGAACAGCCTTAATAATATCCGTACGGTGGCTTCATTTTTAACCATAGTTTTGGTTATATGGGCGTGCCTGATTCCAAACAAACAGTAGCTGTATGTTTTTAGCTTGGGTTAGTTGCCAGCTTAATTGCTTAAAAATGAATGATCTGTACGGTTGTTAAAAGATATATTTATTAGATTTAATTTTAATTTAAGACTAAGCGATGAGAATATATAAAACAGTTTGCAACTATTAGTCCGTACAAAGCGTCTTTTAAAAAAACAACCATATTATGAAAAGAAAAGTCTTTTTTTTGCTGGCATCAGCTATAATGATGATGACCTTCAACACCTTTGCCCAGGGTGGACAAAGCAGGACAGTTTCGGGCTTTAACAGTATTGAATCAGGCGGGCCATTTAATGTTCATATTAAAATTAGCGGAACAGAAAGCATAAGGCTTGATATTGATGACGATGTTGTTAACGACGTTAAAACCGAGGTAGTGAACGGTTCCTTGCGGGTAGGGTTTAAAAACCATTTTTCGTTTCACCGCAATATTAAAAGGGCCGATATTTATATCACCGCGAAATCGCTTAACGCCCTTGCAAACAGCGGATCAGGCAATATGGACCTGGATGGGGTTTTAACCGGCGATAATGTTAAGGTAATACTAAGCGGATCGGGCAATGTGAGGGCAGCTCTTAAATCAAGCTCATTGGAAACGAGGATCAGCGGATCGGGAGGTATAAACCTGAAAGGAAGTACGGGTGATGCTGAGGTCAGGATATCAGGCTCCGGAGAGATAGATGGAAAAGGGCTGACCGCCGAAACAGTAATAGCATCCATAAGCGGATCGGGCGGTGTTAATATCAGAGCAAATAAAACAGTATCTGCACGTATAACAGGTTCGGGAAGCGTATCATACGCAGGCAATGCCACAATTGGCGAAACAAGATATACCGGCTCTGGCCGCGTTAATAAGGTCGACTAAAACCATATTTTCCTATAAAAAAAGCCTTCAAACTTTGAAGGCTTTTTTTGTTTGTAGGAATTTTAACTGGGGTAAATGATTTTGATACCCCACTGTCGCAACCTCCTCCTCAAATTGTAGGATTGAAATGTATGTCGGGAATTATAAATAGGCAGTATAAATGTTTACTGATGGTGTAATCAAATGTTACTCTACAATAAGGTTTTTTGATTGTGAAACTATTTTTTTTAACGGGTTATTTAAAAACAGATCTACATAATCAATGCCATCTACTGAAAACCCAGGCGCGTGCCCCCGGTTATGAATAATTAACAATTGGCTGTTGGGCATATAACGCTTAATAAGTCTATTATAAAATGGTCTGCACCAGGGGTCAATATCACCCGAGGTAATTAGCGCCGGAACGGTTGAATACACCGGGTTCTTGGCTATTTTGGATTCCGGATTTACTTGCCAACAAGCGCATATGGAATGATTTACATTATTAAATGGGTATGCTGATAACCAGGGCAACACAATATCCTGCTGCTTTTCCAGCTTAGGGTCTGAATATTGTATTTGTTCGGTGCAATAAACGGAGTATCTCATGCCGAGTGAAACACTATTGTCTCCAGAAAAATACCCATCCAACACCTCGGTTACATATTTATGGTGATTGCCTTTTATTATGTTGCTGATCACCAAAGGAACTGTGCTTACCTGGCTGGTATTTAATCGGTTAATAATCGCATCAAGTAGTTCGTTTTTAGTATAAACGATATTAAGGCTGTCCTTGCTGCCTTTTTCAAGATATCTTATGAAAAACTTTTTTCCAGTAAATTCTGTAAAGTATTTATGAAAACCTGATCTTAAATTTCCGTAAATAATTTTGTTTACAGAGTCTGCATTACAATTATCAAATACTTGCTCCAGGGCTTCATTGATATTTAACAAACCATGTTCTTCATAATTTACATAACCAGGAAGAGGCGAATTCAAAATCAACCTGCGAACACCCTCCGGATGGTTTCGCGCCATAGTCAGCATAAGCCCGCCACTATATGATATTCCAACCAGGTTAAGTGAATCAACGTGCAGAGCCAGCCTCAAATCATTAATATCCTCGGTACTTTCTATTGTATTATAAGCCGATAGATCAATTCCCTGTTTGGTGAATTTATCGTGGCATTGCCTTACGGCTGCAAGTACCAGGCTGTCTTTATTTTTTCTATCCTTATAGCTTTTTCTGATAGCTGCATTTACTTCCATACAATCCAGGCAGGGCTGCGCCCTTTTGGTTCCCCGTTGGTCAAAAGCAATAAAACCGCCGTATCTTAAAAAGCCGGAGTTATAACTGATGCTATCAATATTGGCAGTAGTGCTGTAACCAGGCCCACCTGTAGTGTACAGCGAAATGTTTTTTTTAGGGTCCTGATCTGGTCTGCGCACAAAGAAAAAAGGGATTTTTATTTTACGCCCATTAGGTTGCGCGCGATTCTCAGGTACAACCAGAAAACCCGTTTTAAGGATCAGCCGTGAATCAGCTTTAACCATATTCGGATAAGGTTCTATTAATGGCTTATATGTTTGACAATAAGCATTTTTATTAACGATGAGAAGCAAAAACAGGATAATAAAAGATAGTTTCATTGGCATTGAGCGGTTTAAAATAACGATTAATTGATCTGTGATTTAAGAGTTAATTATCTGGCTTTTATATGTTATTTATCAATGATCATAACTAATCACCCTCGTAATTTTCCACTCATTATTTTTGTATTGCCATACGTGCAAAAATTTTAAAAGGCCAACTACTTCCTTACCATTTTCAACATGGGTAAATTTATGTACGCCAACTTCAATAGCACCAAAATCTTTGATCTGGTAAATTTCCAGGCTGCCCTTTACAAGCGCTCTTTTTAAACCGGTAGCCTTATTTTGAACAAACATTTTTTCAAAGTTCTTCATGGTTTCATCATAGTAGGTAAGGCCCCCAAGGTCATGGTAAAACTCTACATTATCGGCAAATACGGCTTTTAGCCTTTGCATATCGCGGGCGTTAAAGGCGTCAAAACAAACACTGTCCATGTGTAAAATAGTGTTGTACAACTGCTGGTCAAAATGTTTTTGGGTTGTTTGTGCCTGAGCATGTTGAGGTAAAACCCCGGCAAGAAGTAAAACAACAGGTACTATCAGGAAACGCGATATAGAGGTTCTCATTTTTTTATCTTAAAGACGTTTGGCTGGTGCTAACCGTTACAGCAAATCAAATAATTGCCAACACAATAAGTTGTAGCTACCTATTCAATACAAAAAATCAACACTGGTTTAACGCGCTGTGTAAAATGCGTAAAACTACGTATAAAAATAAAGTGATTTTACTAAACTGAGAATCAGTTATTTATGTATCTTTATTTACATAGCACAGGTTAATAACTCTATTAATTATAAGCCCTATGATATCACCACAACTAACCCTTAAAGGCCATTGCCGTAAATTTCTGCTGGCGCTGACCATCACACTTACTTTAAACAGCTGCTACACCACCCGCGTGGCCACGCAGGCGCAAGCCGGTACTGAGGTTTCTGGCAAAACCGTTAATTCCTTTTTTTGGGGACTAATTCAAAATCCTAAAAGGGTAAATACCCCAATTTGCGACTCGCTGGGTGTTAATGGGCTGGCCGAGGTAACCGTGAAAAATAATTTTGGCTATTCGCTTATTACCGTTGTTACCCTGGGCATCTGGAGCCCAACCCGGGTAGAGTGGAAATGCGGTAAACCATGTCAAAAAGTAGGAAAACTATAAAATCAGCAGCAGATGAAAGTTATTAAAACGGGAGATAAAACCTGGGAAAACCGGCATGAAGTATTTGTTGAAGATATTAATGACCTGTATGAATTAGCTAATGAGGATAATCTGGATGCCCTGGATGGATATAATGATAGTACAAAAGGTATTCAGGGACTTATAGCTAATGCAATAGCTACCAATACCCCATTGCGCGCATTGGGTGCGGGGTGGTCATGGATGAAAATAGCGACCGTAAATAAGGGTATAATGCTGGATACCAAACCGCTAAATACCATATTTGATATTACGGCTAACAGTGTTTCGCCCGATTATGCGGGTAACCCGGCTCACCTGGTTTTTGCACAGAGCGGCAACGGTGTATGGGAGCTCAACAAACACTTAAGGCAAAAGGGGCTTTCACTAAAAACTTCGGGTGCCAGCAACGGGCAAACTATAGCAGGGGCTTTTAGTACGGGCACCCATGGCGCCGCTTTTGATTTTGGCGCCACACAGGATTTTATTGTGGGTATTCATCTCATAGTAGGGGCCAACAGGCATGTATGGCTCGAAAGAAAATCTGCACCGGTAGTATCACTGGCTTTTATTGATCGTTTACAAACTGAACTTATTCAGGACGATGATCTCTTTAACGCGGCGCTGATTGGTTTTGGAAGCTTTGGTATTATTCACGGCGTAATGATTGAGGCAGAAGACCTGTTTTTACTGGAAACCTATATGCAACGGTTGCCTTATGACGACTCTCTTAAAGCCATCATGAACACGCTTGATTTTAGCAACGCCAACTTACCTTGCGGTAACGAGCGCCCGTTCCACCTTTCGGTATATCTTAACCCCTATGATATGGATGGCGGCGCGTATGTTACCACCATGTATAAACGCCCTTATGTTGACGGATACCAGCCTCCTGTCGAAAACGTAAACGGGATTGGTCCCGGTGATGACGCCCCTACCTTTATTGGAGCGGTAACCGAGGCCATACCCGCATTGGTGCCGCTGATGGTTAATAAAGTACTTGGTGCAAGTATTACACCCTATGATAAACAGTTTGGCACTTTAGGCGAAATTTTCAGCAACACCACCTTACACGGCAAGCTGTTAAGCGCTGCAATAGGCATTCCGCTTGCTGAGGTTACCCGGGTAGCCGATCTGATGCTGGAAATTAATGAAACCATAGGGCCTTTTACCGGCCTGTTTTCTTTCAGGTTTGTGAAGCAAACCAAGGCCACGCTGGGCTTTACCCGTTTTGAACATACCTGTGTAATGGAGCTCGACGGCGCTTTCTCTGACCGTACCTATAGTTATTATACCAAGGTTTGGAAAAAACTGGAGGATGAACAGATCCCTTTTACCTTTCATTGGGGAAAGGTGAATGAACTATCGCCAGAAAGATTATCAAATATGTATGGTCCCGCTGTTGACTCATGGATAGCGGCCCGTAACAAACTGCTCGACGCGGATAGCATGAGGATTTTTACCAATCCAATTATACAACAATGGGGGTTAGACAAAGTGATTGTTTAAAAACTAAGCGGACCGGTAAGGGAGCAAAATTATTCACCCTCATAGTGTTTAATTTTATTACCTTATTAACGCAAGCGCAAACTCCCGCGCAAATCATCACGCAATTAAAGGAGGTGAATAATAAAGTTACCGCTACGCCCTGTAATACCGGGCAGGGTATGCTCATATCCAATAAGGCGATGAACATTTTCCTATCCAACAAGGTAAGCTCCTATCTTTCTGATGGTACCGATCTTTCGCTGTATAAAAATTACGTGAACCTGAACGCGGCCGAAGGCCGGCTTTCTATCAATCATAATTTTCACCAACCGGTTGATTCTGACGACTACGTACGGGGGTTTATAGTTATAGGGGCAAGGGTTAATGTAGCCAATACCTACGCCGCCCGGTTTTCAAACAAATACTTTGATAACCAGTTAGGGTTTACGCTTCAAAAAACCTGGATGGGAAAGCCGGTAACCAGGTTTGATGGATGTGGCGGCCAAAAATTATCAATGGATGCACAAAGGGCCGTGCTTTTGCATAGCCTTGAGACAGAAATAGAAAGGAAGGCTGCCGATTATGAGCGGGCATTAGATTCCATTAAACAAACGGAGATTCCCGGGCAGGACTTGGCTACGGCAAAGAATACACTACGACACGATTTTTATGCTGCTTTAAGGCTGGACTACCTGCAAAAGTTTTCGGAAGCACAATCAGACCTGCTGGTACAAAGCAATGATTTTAAACTAATAACCGACAACTGGACTACATTTGGCGTTTATGTACCGGTAATACCTCAAAGGTTTCAAATAAGTACCGATCTTAATGCAGATGTTACTAAACGGCATAACTATCCGTTCGAGGTTTTTTTAACCCATACCCGGTTTTATGAAAAACCCGGGTTTGGAAGAGTTTTTTTTACTTTAAACGCCAAAGGCTTTATTAATAATTCGGTACAAAGCGGAGCCCTTTATTATGCCGATGTAAACGGGCAGGCAGCCAACGATGGAATTGGTACAATTGCTTTGAATCAGGGCAATCGTTTTATAGGCAATTACAAGAACTTTTTTACCCCGGTAGTGTCGGGTAAATTAGTATACATCCCCGGTAATTCGCATGTAGGGGTAAGCTTTCGGATCGAGAAAAACTTTGGCAGCTACCACGCGCTTAACTCCATATTGGGGGTACCCATTGTTTTAATTGATAAGAAAGGGGGGCCTGTTATCAATTTTGAATGCCAGCTATTGTTTTCAGACATGAGCAATTCTATCAATAAAACCCAGCTCCCGGGTAATAAAACTGCCGTAGGTTTAACCGTGGGTATCCCGTTCAGTAAGATAGTTTATTGAAAATTACGGTATCAGCAATTTCCGAAAAGCGGTACTATCACCTTTAAAAATATTAAAATCAACCTTTTGGTTAATGCCGTTTATACGGGCCTTATCTGAGTGTTGCCAAAACTGCCAGTTGGTTTTACTGCTTACGTTTAATACTGGCTGATAATAGTGGGCTATCCACAAAGTATAGTCATCAAAATATCCCTGCAAGTAATCCTGATAAAAGCTGATGTTGGTATAAATAATAGGTTTTACACCCGTCTTGTTTTCTATATGATTAACAAAAGACAGTAGCTGCTCGCGCATTTTTGCAGGCGATGTTTTATACAGCTGTTCCACATCCACCACCATGGGCAGGTCGCCTTTTTCAACTTTTACGGTTTGCAAAAAGAACCGGGCCTGCCATAAACCACTTTTTTGAGGCAGAAAAAAATGATATGCCCCGCAAATAATGCCGGCCTTGGGAGCCTCGCGCCAGTTACGTTGAAAATAGGGATCCATACTTAAAACACCCTCAGTAGCTTTTATAAAAGCGAAGGAGATATGCACGCCATCATCGTTCATGGCTTTAACCTTTTGCCAGTTTATTTTGCCCTGGTACGATGATACATCAATACCATGAACGGTATAACCCGAGGGGATGCGCACGTTAAAGCTTTTATAGGTACGGTAGTTTTGATCCTGGCCAATATCCATTATCCATCGCCAGGTAGCGCTAAAGCTCCGTAAAACGTAACCATAGTAAAAAGGGGAAAGTAATATAAGGAGCAGGCCCGCAATGGCTATTTTCCAATAAACGGATCCAGCCTCTTTCTTTTTCTTTTTAGGAGTAGGTTTTCTTTTCACGGGCGCTTTTGTTTTTGCAGGCGCTTGGGCTTTAACAGGAGTTTTTTTAACTGGGGGTGGCACGGTGCAAACTTACAAAATTGCCTTTATGCCCAGGCATTAGCATTACAATATATTGTGCGGATTATTTTTAAAGTGTGCTATCTTCAGTTGAAACAGCTGAGCCATTTTACCCGCGCGCCATTTGGCTTCATCAGCTTTTTCACCGGTAAACAGGCTGTCAATGGTGGCATTGAATAAGCTGAGCCAGGTGTCAAAGTGCGCGGCATCAACCGGGAGCCTGGCATGGGGCGGAAAAGGAGCGCCGTTATAAGTATACTCTTCCAGCAAAACGGTTTGCCAAAAGGTATACATTTTTTCAAGGTGGGCTGTCCAGTGGTCGCCCAGGCGTTCCATAAAAACAGGAGCCAGCAGGGCATCGTCAGCTACCCTGGTATAAAAAGTATCTACCAGTATCTTGATATCATCCAGCGTTAATATGTCGTGTTTGGGTTCCATGTTCACTCCTTACAAAGGTGAGGTTTTGGGTCGATAGTTATTTAATGTCGAAGTAATTTTTGATGACCAAGGTAATCCCGGCATATATTCCCTCCCTTGGGAGGGTGAGGTGGATAGCGCGGTGGCAGGGAGGGGTTTCTACAGGCGATACAAACTTGCATGGACACCAAACCCCTTCCTCCCCCTTCCCAAGGGAAGGAATCGCACTGGCCCTAAGCTTTCTTTTGATTCTTTAGAACTGGTGGCGGCAGAGACTGTGTCAATCGCTTTTAAAGTTTATTGGGCTAAAGCCACTTTTCAATTTTGTAATTACCGCCCCATAAATGGGACGGCAATGAATTTTGATACTATTTCGGGCTGGGTTTTTATTCATTGCCGTTTGACTTTAGTCAACGGTTAAATTTAAAAAAGCTTTGGCCAAAACTTTCCTGTGGTTGGCCATTAAAAGCTATTTCCGTGCGAACCGGCTATTTCAGATATTTATTCAGGTAGCCACTTTTTTTCAAAAAATCCGTATAATCCTTAATGTTCAGGATATCATGTATAGCCTGTTTTTTATCAGTCGCTTTGGCGTAATAGTGAGCGATGATCTGATAACCTATCCAATAACCCAGGTCATTGGGGCGGTCGTCTTTTTTAGAGGTCCCGTAAAGCCAGTCGTTATAATCGGTGCCGTTCATTTTTGAAACAAACTCCTGGCAAAGCTTGTCGGTGTGCGTGTTGCCATAGTTGTTGGGGGCTTCGTTACCGTGGGCTCCGGATATCATTTCGCCTATAAAATCGGCGCTGCCCTCCAGTATGCTTTGTTGCAGCAGGGTTGGGTCGTCGCTGGGCCAGGTTTGCTGAAAATGTATCAGCTCATGAGCTACAATACCCGGTATGCCATCAATGTTAGTTTGCATTTCGGCGCCAATAAATAGGCCTTGTTTACCAGATGTTCCGCCTGAGTTATAGGCACCGATAACAAAATAAACAGGCGGAAACTTCGCTGCCGGGTACAGGTATTTTAAGGCGTAAAACGTGCTCCGGGATTGTTTTTCCTTTTCTTTTATCCGCTGGGTGCTGGCCCGCACTTTCGCATAATCACCTTGTCGCTTTTTTACCACCTGGTACAGGTGCTCTGCGCTTTGTATGCGGTTGGGCGTAAAACCGGCCACTCCCTCGCTTCCAATAGCAATATATTCGGGGCCAAAGGTGTTTACGGTGGTGTCTTTTTTAAAATCATCATAAGCTTTCCAAAATTTATCGATGTCGCTGGTTACAAACCGGGCGCTGTCTGGCGAATTAGAAAAACCGCTTTGTGCAAAACCATGTACATAAAAAGCAAGCAGTAAGGTAATCAGGATGAGGATTTTGTGGGGTTGGTGCATGTTGAAAAAGGTTAGCTGTGAGGAAGACGCACTGAAAATAAAAAAGGTTGCATTTCCCCGGTCAAATTATTTGTTTAACCTAAATATACACTGGCGGGTACCATTAATCCATACCCCGCATCTTTTTCTTTATGACTTTAAACGGATAATACTATGCCTATATTTGTAAGGTAAACTTACAAGTTTGCTTAATTAATTATGACAGAGCAAAAAGATACCCTGCTGGCATCTGAACTACGTACCGTAGTAACGCGCCTAATTAAAAAACTGCGCAAACAGTCGTCTACGGCCGCGCAATTGTCGCTTACCGAGCGGTCAACCATCGCCCTTTTGGATCAGCACGGCGAATTGTTGCCTAATGAACTGGCTGCTATGGAAAAGATCACGACTCAGAGCATGTCGCAGATATTGAGCAAGCTACAGGAGATGGGGCTTATCAAACGGCGCATATCTGAAACAGATAAGCGCAAGGCCATCATCACCCTGTCTGATCTGGGGCGCACCATGTTGTACCAGGTACGTAATGAGCGCGATGAATGGCTTAACAAGGCACTGGAAGCCACCTGCACAGTAGAGGAAAAGGCACTGCTTAAAAAGGCAATGGGGCCTTTAACCAAATTAGTTGATTTTGATTGATCCCCAAAAAAGGAGGGGAAGATGAGTAATGAATATAAATACATTTAATGCTTTTAAAAGCCGCAATTACCGGCTTTATTTTACCGGGCAATCCATATCATTAGTGGGTACCTGGATGCAGAAAACCGCTGTAAGCTGGGTGGTTTACTCGCTAACACACTCGCAGTTTATGCTGGGGGTTACACTTTTTGCCAGCTTGTTCCCATCGTTCTTATTGTCGTTTTTGGGCGGGGTAGTATCTGACAGGTATAATCGCTTCCGTTTGCTGCTGGCCACACAAGCCGCCTCTA
The DNA here is from genome assembly GCF_050433765.1 of Mucilaginibacter lappiensis. Taxonomy (GTDB): domain Bacteria; phylum Bacteroidota; class Bacteroidia; order Sphingobacteriales; family Sphingobacteriaceae; genus Mucilaginibacter; species Mucilaginibacter lappiensis_A. The sequence goes on from NZ_JBNPWP010000002.1 coordinate 729,234, forward strand.
TGATACAGGCCTTATTGCTTACCGCGCTGGTATTTTGGGGGCATTATGTGGTTTGGGAAATTATAGCGCTTAGTGTGGTTCTGGGTGTCATCAACGCGTTTGATGTGCCTGCCCGGCAATCACTGGTGTACGAAATGGTGAACAAGGCCGATCTGCCCAATGCCCTCGCGCTTAATTCGTCCATGGTAAATTTATCGCGGTTGATAGGGCCGGGTGTTGCCGGTTTAGTATTGGAAAAATTTGGCGATACGGTATGCTTTGGTATGAATGCCCTAAGTTTTATAGCGGTAATAGGTTCATTACTGATGATGAGGTTGCCAAAATTAGCATCTGCAAAACATGATAAGAATATCTTCTTTGAACTAAAGGAGGGGTTCGACTATATCAAAAATACCCCATCTATCAAATTTGTACTGGTCATGCTGGCTGGGATCAGTCTCATGGTTTTACCCTTCAGTACGCTGATACCCGTGTATGCCAAGGATATTTTTAAAGGTACGGCATCAACCTTTGGGGTTATTGATAGTGTGATAGGGTTGGGCGCGTTTTCGGGTGCCATTTTCCTGGCCTCATTAAAACCTGGCCATAACCTGAAAAAGATCCTGGCCATCAGTACCCTGATCTTTGGGGGTGGGTTGGTCATTTTTTCGCACATGAATAACTATCCTTTGGCCCTATTATTTGCCGCTATAACTGGTTTCGGTATGATGGCGCAGATCACCATCAGTAACACCCTGATCCAAACCACTGTTGCACCCGCCATGCGCGGTAGGGTGATCAGCTTTTACGCGATGGCTTTCTTCGGGATGCAGCCACTTGGCGGTTTGCTGGTAGGATCGGTTTCGCAATGGATAGGAACACCAGATACCGTGATGGCCGAAGGGATGGTAGCGCTGTTAATAGGCATACTACATTTCCGTTTCCTGCAGAAAAGCAAATTAAAAAAGGCCACCGTGCAAACTTTAGAACAACAGCCCATCAATACACTCGCTTAATAAAAATTAAAAATCATGATAACTTCGTTAGATAAAAATACCGCCCTTGTATTAATTGATCTGCAAAATATGGTTGTAAAAATGGCTGCGGAGCAATTGATCGATCCTGTAATTAGAAACTCGGCCAAATTATTGGCCGCATTTCGTAAAGCTAAATTACCCGTGGTAATCGTTAATGTTAACCCGGTAGGTTCTGCCGCATCAAAAACGCGCAAAGACACCAACAGATCAGTCAATGGCCCTTTGCCGGATAACGCGTTGAATATTATTCCTGAAATAAAAGCAGCAGAAGAGGATATCCTAATCACTAAGGAAACCTGGAACGCTTTTTACAATACCAAGCTGCATACCGAATTGCAGCATAAGGGTATTACCGGTATTATACTGGCAGGTGTTTCAACCAGTATTGGTGTGGAAGGCACGGCGCGGTCGGCTAATGAGTATGGTTATAACATTGCCTTTGCCAGCGATGCCATGACCGATCTGTTCCCTGAAGCGCATGCCCATAGTTTAAAATTCATTTTTCCGCGTTTGGGTGAGGTGGGTACAACTGATAAGATCATTGAAAAGTTGGGGGAATAGTATTTTCCCTATGTACTTATAAAAAAAATGCCCTGCTATACTGTAGGGCATTTTTTTATAAAAATCTTATAATTATGGATATATGATTACAAATTGTATTATTACCTAACCTTACACAATAATATGAATATTCAATTACCATCTAAATTAAATGCTACACAATCGATAATTATAGATACTAAAAGTTTAGTAGTAATAGGAGCAAACGGGTCAGGAAAATCACGGTTTGGGTCAGATATAGAACTAAGATTTCTTGATAGTACACATAGAATATCAGCACAGAAATCTTTAACAATGCCTGAGCAAGTAGGTACAACTTCTCTTGAAAATGCAACATCAGATTTTTTTTATGGAGATAAAAAAAATAAAAAAAATAAGAATATTTATCGTTGGAATAGTAAACCCAATAGTCATTTATTAAATGACTATGAAAAACTTATGGTTTTATTACATACGGAGGAATATGAGGACTCCATTAAGTTTAAGGAGCAATATCACCCAGGGCAAAGTATTACTAATCCTTTAACAAAACTTGATAGGATAAAAAGAATTTGGGAATTAATATTACCTCATAGAAAGCTTATTAAAAGAGCTGGGAAAATTGAAACATATCCTACAGGTTCTCCCAATCAAAGCTACAATGCCTCTGAAATGAGTGATGGTGAAAGAGTAATATTTTATTTAATTGGTGAAGTAGTCTCGGTCCCACAAAATGCTTTAGTGATTATAGACGAGCCTGAAATGCATATTCATAAAGCAGTAACTAAACATCTATGGGATGAAATTGAATTGGAAAGACCAGATTGTACTTTCATTTATCTTACGCATGATATTGATTTTGCTTCATCACGCCAAAACTCGGACAAAATATGGATGAAGAGTTACAATAACAATGTTTGGGATTATGAAATTCTACCAGACAATACACCTCTTCCTGAACAATTATATCTTGATATATTAGGAAGTAGGCAACCCGTACTTTTTATTGAAGGTGAATTGAGTAGTATTGATTATAAACTATTACCAGCAGTATTTCCTGATATGAACATTAAACCTCTTGGAGCATGTTCTAAAGTGATAGATACTACAAAATCATTCAATGATCAAAATGCATTTCATCATATTCAATCATTTGGTTTAATTGATAGAGATAGACGTACAGACAACGAAATTAGCCGCATAAAAGATCCTAATATTTGGGTTGCCGAGGTAGCAGAGATAGAAAATTTTTTACTGTTAGAAAATATAGTTAAAACAGTCGCAGCTTGTATGAGGAAAAACCCAGAAGACGTTTTTAATCAGGTAAAATCAGATGTTATTCGTTTCTTCAGGTCAGAGATTATTCAACAAGCTATTGCTCATACAATTTCAAGAATTGAAAGAATTTTTAAAAATGCTACATCTCATAAAGGAATTAATGATTTTACAGGGCTGGATAAGGCTTTAACTGATTTTTGGGATAACCAAAATTTCAAAAAAATATTTGATGATTTGCTTGCAGAGTTTACACAACTTGCTAATACAGAAAATTACGAGGAAATACTCCGAATATTCAATAATAAAGGATTAATCCCAAATTCAAATGTAGCAACTTTGTGTGATTTGAGTAATAAAAACAATGCTTATTTGAATTATATAATCTCTTTATTGAAAGAAAATAATGATAAATCTGAAGTTATACGTCAGGCTATTCTTGGGAAAATAAAAAAGTAACTTTTCGTGAGATCTTGAGGTCACGGAATTTTTAAATTATGTTTCATTTATCAAGATGGAATAAATTACGTTCGCTCAGGGTCTCCTAAAAGGGACCCTGAGCCAGCTTGCAAATCATTCATAATTCCGTAGGGGAACTTTCAGGAGACCCCACTGGGACTTGAAATAAAATATTCCGCCTACATGCTCATGAGAAATGCCCCACGATACGCAGGGCATTCTTTAAAGAATGTATTAAACCTGTTACCCAAATCATAAGTGTTATGGAGTTTGCTTGTTTTTTATAAATTAGGTTTATGAAAAATATTTACCATAATATCTGGCATAAAGTAAAGCCGCTTGCTTTGGGTATGGTACTTTGCAGCAGCATTGCCGCCGCGCAGTCCAGCAACCCTGTTATTGACGCCATCATGAAAGAGGAAGCCGCCAATTCGCAACTGGAAAAACTGGCGCATGAACTTTTTGATGGCGTTGGACCGCGTTTAGTAGGCACGCCGCAAATGAAACAGGCCAATGATTGGGCCGTGGCTAAATACAAAAGCTGGGATATACCCGCCCATAACGAAAAATGGGGCGAATGGCGTGGCTGGGAACGGGGGATATCGCACATTGATATGGTTTCTCCCCGTGTAAAATCACTGGAAGGTACACAACTGGCCTGGAGCCCGGGTATGGGTAAAAAAACGGTTACCGCCGAAGTGATCATACTGCCTGACCTTGCCGACTCGGTTGCTTTTCAGCAATGGCTGCCAAATGTTAAAGGCAAATTTGTGATGATCTCCATGTGCCAGCCCACGGGCAGGCCCGACTATAACTGGCAGGAGTTTGCCACCAAAGAATCATTTGACAAAATGAAGACCGAACGTACCGCCATGACCGATGCCTGGCGCAAACGTATCAGCAAAACCGGCTATACCACTAAAACACTTCCTGTAGCGCTTGAAAAAGCCGGTGCAGCAGGCATCCTGACTAATAACTGGTCGGCGGGTTTTGGGGTTGATAAAATATTTGGCGCTAATACCAAAATAGTGCCTACGGTTGATATTGCTTTGGAAGATTACGGGATGCTTTACCGCCTAAGTGAATCAGGCGGGAAACCGAAGATCAGTATGCACACCGAATCAAAAGAATTGGGTGTGGTGCCAACCTTTAATACCATTGCCGAAATAAAAGGTACCGAGAAACCGGAAGAATATGTAATGCTTTCCGCACATTTCGACTCCTGGGATGGCGGCACCGGCGCTACCGATAATGGTACGGGCACCCTGACCATGATGGAGGCTATGCGATTGCTAAAAAAATTCTATCCCCACCCTAAACGTACCATACTGGTAGGTCATTGGGGTAGTGAAGAGGAGGGTTTGAATGGTTCGCGCGCTTTTGTGGAAGATCACCCCGAAATAGTTCAAAACTTACAAGCCCTGTTTAACCAGGATAACGGTACCGGACGGGTGGTTAACCTGTCGGGACAAGGCTTTGCCGAAGCGAAGGATTACCTGAGCAGGTGGCTGGCAGCAGTACCAGATACGATTAAGAACCGGATAAAGACCAATTTTCCGGGTCAGCCAGGTGGTGGCGGGTCTGACTTTGCCTCGTTTGTAGCAGTTGGCGCTCCCGGATTTTCATTAAGCTCGCTTAACTGGTCATACGGAGCATACACCTGGCATACCAACCGCGACACGTATGATAAAGTTATTTTTGACGACTTGCGCAATAACGCCATGCTGGCGGCTATTATGGCGTACATGGCCAGTGAAGACCCAGCAAAAACGGTGAACACTAAAACCGAAGGGATAAAATGGCCCGTTCAGGTTAAGGCAACACGTAGTGGTGGGTTGGATAAGTAATACCTTTAAACAGACGAAACAAAAAAGAGCGCCTGCTTACAAGCAGGCGCTCTTTTTACAAGGTGACTTTTTAAGTTACAGCGTTGCCATATCAATAACAAAACGGTAACGAACGTCGCCTTTGAGCATACGATCATAAGCCGCGGTAATATCTTTCATGTCAATCATCTCGATATCAGAAACGATATTGTGTTCTGCGCAATAATCAAGCATTTCCTGAGTTTCGGGCAGACCGCCAATTCCTGATCCTGAAACACTTTTACGACCTGCTAAAAGGGAAAATGGATGAATGGCATAAGCCTCTGAAGGTACACCAACGCAAATGTGAGTGCCATTTGTTTTTAATAACGACAGGTAAAGATTCATATCGTGCTCGGCAGAAACCGTATCCAGAATAAAATCAAACGAACCTTTAACAGCTTCTAACTGTGCAGGATCTGATGTTACCACAAAGTGATGTGCCCCTAAAGCTTTGGCTGCTTCTTCTTTTGATGGTGATGTACTTAAAACAGTAACATCGGCCCCAAAGGCCACGCCAAATTTTACGCCCATGTGGCCCAGGCCACCCAGGCCTAACACGGCCAGCTTATGCCCTTTACCTACTTTCCAGTAGCGCAGCGGTGAGTAAGTGGTAATGCCCGCGCAAAGCAATGGCGCTGTAGCAGCAAGTGGTAGCTTATCAGAAATGTGCAATACAAAATCCTCATGAACCACAATAGTGTTTGAATAGCCCCCGTAAGTTGGCACACCATCTTTACCCTTGCCATTGTAGGTTTGTACATTACCATTTAAACAGTATTGCTCCAATCCATCTTTGCAGTTATCACAGGTTCTGCATGAATCTACCAGGCAACCAACGCCTGCAAGGTCATCTGCTTTAAATTTCTTTACATGATCGCCTACCTGAATTACTTTACCTACAATTTCGTGGCCGGGCACCATCGGGAAGATCCCCGGGAACCAGTCGTTTTTTATTTGGTGAAGGTCTGAGTGGCAAACACCACAGAATAATATTTCCAGTTGAACATCATGTGGTCCAACCTCCCTGCGTTCAAAATCCCAGGGGGCTAAATCTGTTTCAGCGGTTTGAGCTGCATATCCTTTGGCTTGTATCATAGGTTTTATGTTTTATGTTAAACAAATTTATAATGATTAGCCTGTTTGGCAGCTAAACATTTCAAAGTAATAATTATACTTTTCAAAGGGTTTTTCTTAAAGCCATAGGAGTAAAGCCCGTATGCTTTTTAAAAAAGTTATTAAAATAAGAAGCATAATCAAAGCCCAGGCTGGCGGCTATTTCCGCAACGCTCCAATCTGTATGGCTTAATAATGATTTTGCTTCAGCAAGTACCCTGTCATTAATATGGGTGGTGGTTGATCTGCCGGTAATTTCACGCACGGCAGCGTTTAAATGGTTTACGTGTACCGCCAGCTTGTCAGCATAATCCCCGGCCTTTTTTAGCGCCAGCGAATACTGTGGCGATTCAACAGGAAATTGTTTCTCCAACAGGGTCAAAAACAGTTTAGCTATACGCGATGCCGCGTTTTGAGGTGTAAAATAAGCCACGGCAGGCTGCATCTTAATAGCCTCATGAATAATCAGGTTCAGGTGGTTCCGGATAAGCTCATATTTATATATGTATTCGGTGTCAAGCTCCTGTTGCATCCGGCTAAAAATGCTGTGGATATAATCGGCTTGCGTGTCATTCAAGAAATAAACAGGGTCGCCGCCGGCTTTAAATAAGGACGACTCCTCCAGACTTTCCATGCGGTTACCGCTTTGCAGAAATTCATTCGTGAAAACACAAAAATAGCCTGCAGCTCCTTCATGATCACCCTCCCAGGAGTAGGGAACTAAAGGATTGGTGAATACCAGGGCAGGTTTATTGATCTCGATACCCCGGTTGGCATAAAGTAACTGGCTGTTGCCACTGAGTTTTAAGGTGATCTTGTAAAAGTCGCGGCGGTTGTAAGAGGCGAGGTTGCAGTAACCCTCGTATATAGTAGCAACCCTGAACTGTGTAGAGTCGCCTTTATTGCTTTCAAAATTATAAGAACCGTTTTGGGGTGTGTTTAACGCTTGCATGTTCAAAGTTAAACATTTCAAAGAAAAAGCGAGGTGGTTGGTTGGAGGACCGGTATATTCGAAATTTACACTTTCTAAGAACCTCAGGTATATCTTCAGGAGATCCAGAGGGGTAGAAATAAGGCCTTTTTATTTAATGGGCTTTCGTATCTTAGGGTAAACAACAACTCAATGAAAAAGGAGATACTTTATGTCATAGGCAGTGTGTTACTGGCATTTATTATAAATACAAAAGGTATGGCTCAGGAAAATATCCATATGTATAGAATAGCTAAAATTCAAGTCGACCCGGCACAACTGGATAAGTATAATATTGCTTTAAAGGAGCAAATGACTACTGCTATTCGTGTTGAACCGGGAGTGCTTAGTTATTATGCAGTTGCAGACAAAAAACAACCCTCTCACATTACTATCTTTGAAGTGTACGCCGATTCAACAGCATACAAAGCTCATATACAAGCCCCGCATTTTAAAAAGTACAAAGAAACCGTTCAGCACATGGTTAGCTTTTTAGAGGTTGTAGATGTAAATTTAATTGGTTCGGCAAAAAAGCCGGGAATGTGAAAAGTTACATTTTTCGTCCCCTCAGGGTGTCTCGCGAGGACCTGTGGGAGTCACTGCAGCTACGGTAAAATATGATTTTAAATTTACACTTGTCTGGCTTGAGAAGACTTCATTTACCTTCAAATAGCGCTCAAAAATTACACTTCTCTGACTTTTTATCCAAATCGGTTAAAAGATTATTTTTCAAATCGCTTGCATTGTTTGTATCACATCCGTTACATTTAGGAAAATTATAAACCAAATGCAGAAACACATCCTAATTGTTTATCTATTGGTTGCCTGTTGTGTGGCCGGTATCCTGATCAAATCTTTCGTTAAAAACAGGTATTTTAGAAAGAGTTAAAAGAAAATGCAAATGTGCACATCTCCAATCTGCACATTTGCATATCTGAAATCTGCACATCCGTATCAATCTATTCCCTATATTTGCCCTCAATAAAGTTCTTTACTTTTTTTCTGCATGAGGTTTCCTGCTATATTTAGGCAGGGATTAAAAAGGAACCGTGTGTAAATCACGGGCTGTCGCGCAACTGTAAGTAACACAAAAATTGTTGCCTTTACCAGGTCCATTGTCCGCTTTAAGGCAGATGAGAAGGACGGCAACAATGTTACAAGCCAGGATACTTGCCCCAATGTATAAAGACAATGCTTTCGCGTTTTGAAGCAGTAGTCGAAGAAAAAGAATAACCTGCAGGCTTTCACATGCTTGTATGTTAAGCTTTTGCCTTTTATTACCATTTCCCGAAAGCATACCGAAAACCGTAAGGAGCATTAATTCAATTTAATGTTTAACCAAAAAAGTTTTATGCGTATGCTCAAAAACAATCTCGGGTATCCTCGTGTAGGTGCCCTCCGTGAACTCAAAAAGGCCAGTGAACAGTACTGGGCCGGCCTATCCAGTCGCGACGAACTATTTGCCGTTGCCCGTCAGCTCCGTATTAGCAACTGGAAAACTCAGGCCAAAGCCGGTATCGATCTCATTCCCTGTAACGATTTTAGCTTTTATGATCAGGTGTTGGACACATCGCTCATGCTGGGCGTAATTCCTGAGCGCTACACCCCTGTGTTAACACAAAACAGAGCCAATACTGAGATCGACCTTTATTTTGCCATGGCCCGCGGCTACCAGAAAGATGGCCTGGATGTTACCGCTATGGAAATGACCAAATGGTTTGATACCAATTACCATTACATTGTGCCGGAGTTTGTACAAAACCAACAGTTCAGGCTATTTAGTGAAAAGGTATTTGACGAATTTACCCTGGCTAAACAACACACCGGCACTACACCTAAGCCGGTACTGATCGGCCCGGTATCGTACCTGTTGCTGGGTAAAGAAAAGCAGGCTGGATTTGATAAGATCGACCTGATCAAAAAGCTGGTACCTGTTTACATTGAAGTATTAAAAAGACTGAAAAGCTATGGCGCGGTTTGGGTACAGTTAGATGAGCCTTTCCTGGCGCTTGATCTTACCCAAAAAGAAAAAGAGGCTTTTGTATATGCCTATAACGAGATCAGCAAAAGCTGTCCCGGTATAAAAGTACTGCTCACCACCTATTTTGAAAGCTTGCAGGGAAATACCCAACTGGCCGTAAACCTGCCGGTAAGCGCCCTGCATATCGACCTGGTACGTGCGCCACAGCAATTGGATGAGGTGCTTACCCTGCTGCCCGAAAAGCTTAGCCTCTCGTTAGGGGTTATTGACGGCCGCAACATCTGGAAAAACGATTACATCAGGTCATTATCACACATCAAAAAAGCAATAGCAGTTATTGGTGAAGACAGGGTGATGATAGCGCCAAGCTGCTCCCTGCTGCATACCCCGTTTGATCTTGATCTGGAAACAGCCATCAACCCCGAAATAAAAAACTGGATGGCCTTTGCCAAACAAAAACTAAATGAGATTAATGAACTTGCTGAAATTATTAATGGCGATAATGGCTTGTTGCAAACCAATTTGCAGGCCATATCAAGCCGTAACCTGTCAAAACTGATCCACAAGCAGGAAATTAAACAACGTACAACCGCTATCACCGATGCCGATGCCCAGCGTGATAGTACATTCGGCACACGTCAAAAAATACAACAGCAGCGCTTTAAATTACCCCTGTACCCTACAACTACCATAGGCTCATTCCCGCAAACAGATGATATCCGCTCGCTTAGGGCACGACTAAAAAAAGGCGAGCTAACCACCGCCCAGTATGACGAACAGATAGAAAAAGCCACCATTGATGCCATCCGCTGGCAGGAAGAAATAGGTCTTGATGTTTTGGTTCATGGCGAATTTGAACGTAACGACATGGTTGAATACTTTGGCGAACGTTTGGATGGCTTTTTATTCACCAAAAACGGGTGGGTGCAAAGCTATGGCAGCCGCTGTGTTAAACCACCGGTAATTTATGGCGATGTAAGTCGCCCGGCGGATATGACCGTGCGCTGGAGCAGCTTTGCCCAGGCCAATACCAATAGGCTGATGAAAGGGATGCTTACCGGACCGGTAACCATACTGCAATGGTCATTTGTGCGGGATGACCAACCCCGTTCCGAAACTACCTACCAGATAGCCCTGGCCATCCGTGATGAAGTGGTTGCCCTGGAGCAGGCGGGCATTAAAGTGATCCAAATTGATGAACCTGCTATAAGAGAGGGTTTGCCATTGCGCAAAAAGGATTGGGCGGCTTACCTGCATTGGGCTGTACGGGCGTTTCGGATCTCGGCCAGTGGGGTGAGGGACGAAACGCAGATCCATACCCACATGTGCTACAGCGAGTTTAATGACATTATAGGTAACATTGCCGATATGGATGCCGATGTGATCACGATAGAAACCTCACGCTCGCAAATGGAACTGCTTGCCGCCTTTGCCGATTTTAAATATCCAAATGAAATTGGTCCGGGTGTTTATGATATCCATTCGCCCCGCGTACCTACGGTTGATGAGATGGTGAGCATGCTCGAGAAAGCATCGGCATTACTGCCGGCCGGTAATTTATGGGTTAACCCCGACTGTGGTTTAAAGACCCGCAGATGGCCCGAAACGCAAACCGCGTTGGTAAATATGGTGGAGGCTGCAAAACAACTTCGTAAGTTAGTTGTAGAAACAACAGTTTCCTGACAGGTAAAACAGGCAATTTCCGTATAATTGCCTGTTTTTTGTTGAATTTTAGTATTTATGAGATTAAAGAGTAGCGCGGTTATAACGGGTGTAGGTGGTTATGTTCCAGATAACATTTTGAGTAACAGTGATTTAGAAAAAATGGTTGAGACTAATAGTGAATGGATAGTTTCAAGAACCGGGATAAGAGAAAGAAGAATTTTAACCGATAAATCGCTCGCTACCTCTGATATGGCCACCTGGGCCATAAAAGATTTACTTAATAATACTAAAGTTTCTCCCGACGAAATTGACTGTGTCATCATTGCTACATCAACTCCTGATCACCTGCTGTTATCAACTGCCAGTATTGTTTGCGATAAGGCTGATTTAACCCATGCCTGGGCAACTGATGTTAATGCTGCTTGCAGTGGTTTTCTTTATGCTTTTACTATGGGCGCCAGTTTGGTTGAAGGCGGTCGTTATAAAAAAGTTATTGTTGTTGGGGCCGATCAAAACAGCGCTATCATAAACTATAAAGACAGGAACACCTGTATCCTTTTTGGAGATGGTGCCGGAGCAGTATTAATTGAACCAACAACTGATGATGTGGGTTTAATTGACAGCGTTTTTAAAACCGATGGTAAGGGCAGGGAACACCTGTATGTACCTGCCGGTGGTTCTAAATGCCCGGCTACACCCGAAAGCGTTGCCGATCGCAAGCATTTTATACAACAGGATGGCCGTATAGTTTTTAAGGCTGCCATTAATGGTATGACCGATACCTGTACAGCTATATTAAAGCGTAACGATCTGGATATTTTGGATATTGACTGGTTAATACCACACCAGGCCAATTACCGGATCATACATGCCGTTGGCGATCATTTAGGCTTACCTGCCGAGCGGGTAAAGGTGAACATTGACAGATACGGAAATACTACTGCTGCAACCATACCATTATGTCTTTGGGATTTTAAGGACGATTTTAAATATAACGACAACATCATACTAACCGCCTTTGGAGCTGGTTTTTCATGGGGTGCCACCTATTTAAAATGGGGAAAGCTGAGAACGGCTTAAGTTCTCACCAAATCGTCATTATATCAAAGACTTACGAAGTTTTTAAAACTTCGTAAGTCTACTGCGCTTAAGGATAAATTTAACGGACCTGTCATCCTGAGCTTGTCGAAGGATCGCGCACAGGGGCCTACCCACCATGCTTCGACAAGCTCAGCATGACAGCCTGTCCCTTGTTTGGGGTTTTCAAAAAACATCAAAAATGACAACAGAAGAAAGAATCAAAACATCCGAAACACGGATATTTAAAGCCGTGTTCCCTAATACTACTAATCATTACGATACCCTTTTTGGCGGTACCGCCATGCACCTGATGGACGAAGTTGCTTTTATTACCGCTACCCGTTTCACCCGTAAAAGGATGGTAACCGTATCGTCAGACAGGATAGATTTTACACGGCCTATTCCTGCCGGTACCATCATTGAACTGATAGGCAAAATATCTCATATTGGTAATACCAGCCTAAAAGTACAGGTAGAGATCTATATTGAAGAAATGTATTCCTTTGAACGCGAAAAGGCCATCACCGGCACATTCACCTTTGTAGCTATTGATGAGCATAAGCAGAAAGTAAGCGTATTGTAGAAGAGCTTAAAGCTAAAGGCTGAAAGCATAAAGCCAGTTAATAGTTTGTGATACTAAAGGAAGAAAAGTGAGGCATGCCCCGCTTTTCTTCCTTTAGTCTTTAGTCTATTTTAACATAAAGGCAAGCCCAATATTCAGGCTTGCACGGGAATTACGCACAGCAGAATAGTCATTCATTTTAAATATGTCTGTTATGCCTCCCTGGTTATCATACTCAAGCAATAGTTTAAGGTTATCAGCTAACTTTATTTTGGTGCCAATTCCAAGTGTTAATCCAACATCTATATTTTGAAAGTAGTCTTTTACGTCAACACTAACATCGGTTGCCTTGGCACCGGCCAAATAACCGGCATAAGGACCAAAATTTAAATACCAATTACGTTTTTTACCAAAATGCCAGTTGGCCATAACGGGCAGCGTAATATAGTTCAGGTTATAGCTGGTAGAAAAAGTTTTGTTGTTTGCATCGCTAAAAAAACCATTACCCCAGCCCTTTTGGTCAAAAATCAATTTGGTTTTCAGGCTCCATCTGTTCGAAAAGTAAAAGTCGGCAGAGGCTCCGAAATTAAAACCAGTTCTGTATGATTGAACTCCGGGTATGTTTGAGGAGTTGGTATAACTATTATTGGTTACTGTAGAAACATTAAATCCTGTATTAAAGCCCAGTTCAACATCGCCCTTTTTTTGCTGTGCAAATGTTACGGTATAAACGCCAAGAATAATAATTGTGATAAGGATTTTTTTCATATATGATTTGGTTCAAGTCGCAAAGAAAATAGCGTAGGGCCTAAAGCTAAAAGTCATAAATGAAAAGCAAATGAAAATACTTACTTGTTAAACAAAAGTTTTCTGCATTAATGAAGTCCCTTGCGTTTTAGTAAACCACCCGTAGTATCATCAATACTTTGTTGTACAATAAATGCTTTAGGGTCAATGTCCAGAATGGTTTGTTTGAGCGAGGGGATCTCAAGGCGGGTGGCCACGGTAAAAACAATATCCCGCGGGTCGTTGATATAGCCATCTTTGCCGTAACCACTTTTGCCCTGGTAGATGGTAACGCCGCGGCCCAGGGTTTCGGTAATGGCCTTACGTATAGCTTCGCTATGGGTAGAGATAACCGTAATGCCTGAGTATTGCTCAATACCATTCAAAATAAAATCGATCATTTTGGCGGCAGCCATATAAGTAAGTATGGAGTACATAGCCGGTTCAACACCCAGAAAGAAGGCTGCAAGGGTAAATATCACTACATTGAGCAATAAAATAAAATCGCTCACTTTAAGCAGTTGCGTTTTTTTGCTTACTAAAACGGCGGCAATTTCGGTGCCATCAAGTACAGCCCCGCCCCGCATGGCCAAACCGCTGCCCGTACCTATAAACACTCCGCCGAAAATAGCGGTGAGCAGCTTGTCGTGCGTAACATCGGGGAAACTAATAACCGCCAGGCTAACGGATAATAAGCCAATAGCCAGCGTGCTTTTAATGGCAAATTGAAGGCCCAGTTTTTTGTAGCCGAGCCACAGGAACGGTACATTAATAAGAAAGATCAGGATAGAAATAGGGGCGGCCGTAATATCTGATATCAACATGGATACACCCGTAGCCCCACCATCAATAAAATGACTCGACAATAAAAAGCCTTTTAAACCAAATCCGGCAGATAATATTCCAATTCCGATCGTTATTGCATCTTTTATTGTCTTAATAGCGTTCATCCCCAAATATAGCAGATTAAGGCTAAAATGAGGCTGCTTGTTTGTTAGAAATGGATAAACCAGATATAAAAGGAGATACATGTAATGTGTCTCTACGGAATATTGCTATTAATTATGACCCCTCGCAGTCGCCCGGCTCTTGTCAGCAGGTGTTCGTAATATTGTGTCCCAGTATATATTCCCTCCCTTGGGAGGGGTGGGTTGTGTATTGGCAGGGAGGGGTTTATACATGCGATAAAGCTTGTAATGCTTACTAAACCCCTACCTCCCCTTCCCCAGGGAAGGAATCGCACGGCCCTGGGCTTTCTTTTATTCCAGCCAAGCGACTGCAGAATCTTATTGTTCTGAATATCACTTCACCACCACCTGCGCCGTATTCCTGCTGATCTGCTCCAATAAAATAGTTTTGCCTTCGGTTAATTCCTTTAGTGCGCTTTCGGTATGATGCCTTATGGTGATGAGCGTAAGCCCGCTGTTGTATTTTACTTTAAAATCCTGTTTAAAGTTGTCAAGCAGTTTTTCAAAACGTTCTTCATAAAAATCAAAACAAACCGAAAAACTCAGGGCCGATGTTTGCATCACGTTTACTTTTACCTGGCTTTGCGCAAACAGGCGGAAGATATCGCTCAGGTGATCCTCAGTGACAAAAGAATAATCTTTGGTGGATACCGACAGCAATACCTGATTTTGTTTCAGGATGATAACCGGTTTTACAAACTGGTTTATGCCATCTTCCTTGATTATTGTTCCGGTTGCGCCGGGATCAGTGAATGGTTTAACCAACAGTGGTATTTTGGCGTTCTGTAATGGTTTTATGGTTTTTGGGTGGATAACGCTTGCTCCATAATAGGTCATTTCGATAGCCTCGGTGTAGGATAGTTCATCAAATTTTACGGTATCTGTAAAAAATTTAGGATCGGCGTTTAATATACCCGGCACATCTTTCCAGGTAGTAACCGATTCAGCTCCCAGGCAGGCTGCAAATATAGATGCCGTATAATCAGACCCTTCCCTGCCTAAAGTAGTGGTAAAGTTCTCAGAAGTGCCGCCTAAAAATCCCTGCGTTACTACCGCGCCTTTATCAAGCAATGCAGGAATATCCTTGCAGATGCTCTCTCTTGTTTTATCCCATTGCACAACACCTTCGCGATAGGTATTATCGGTATGGATATAGCCGCGTACATCAAGCCATTGATTTTTTACGCCATCTTTATTCAAATAAGCGCTGATGATGCGGGTTGATATCAGTTCGCCGATGGATACAATTTGGTCGTAGATGAAATCATAGTCGTCATGCGGTTCGTCCTCAATCATCCAGTCAATTTCTACAAAGGTATTGGCTATTTCATCAAACACGGGGTGTTTAGGTTCAAACAGTTGCTGCAATATATCAAAGTGATATTGTTTTATACCATCATAAATAAGGTGCATATTTTCGGTTTGATCCACATACGCACGGGTCAGGTTTTCGAGCGCGTTGGTGGTTTTACCCATGGCCGATACCACGATGAGCAATTGATTTCCGGTATATTTTTTAACAACATTGGCCAAATTAATGATACCACCGGCATCCTTAACTGATGCCCCTCCGAATTTAAAAACAAGCATTTATTTAGCGTATTTGGTCACAACCGTATTTGGTCGCAGTAATGATTTGATTTGTGAATAGGGGATAACCAGCGTTGTGATACCCGCTGCATAAGGCTTAATTTCGTACTCGTTATATACAAATTTGAGGCCCGTTGGCGTAATGGAAAAATTATCGTTCAGGGCGAATTTATTGTCCTTGAAAAAGTAATCGTTTGCTAAAGTTGCGGTATCGCTGAGTTTTTCATCTTTTCTGAAAATTGTTTCGGCAATGCCCTTTAATTTATCCTGGTAGCCGGTTTTAAAAAGATCATCGAGGGCGATATCTTTATTGGCTTTGGTATCCCAGTTAATAAAAAACGTAGCCGATGCACCGTGTGCCCCGCCCTGATAGCTATATCCGCCAACCTCAAGTGTTGTAAGGCTCGAATCCTGTACCAGCACTTTGGCATAGCTGTTCAGCTCAAAATACATTTCTGATCTGGGGTCGCCTTTTTTAAAGTCCATGTACGCCTGCAAAAACTTTTTGCTCATGAGCGCCACACTGCTATCCGGCTTGCCATCCATAGCAAACATGCTGGTCAGCTTGCCCGCAACCGAATCATTCAGCGTTTTTTGACCGGTAAAAACCGGATATTTCACCTGTACCACCGTGCAGGAGCTGTCGGGTTTATCTCCGCAATCTGCCGCGCGCTCATGTATGGTTTTATAAGTATAAACAAGCGTATCGGTCACCACGGCCTCTTTTTGTTGTTTAGGCACACCCCATTGGCATGATGCAAACGTTAAGCCAATAGCAACAGAACAAAGCAGGTGTCTGGTTTTCATACTTTAATAATTTAAAAGCTGTTCTTTGGATAAAGATCCGTTAAGCCACCCGGCTTCAATACTGGCCTCATATTTTTTGTAGAAGTTTAATGCCGGCTGGTTCCAGTCGAGTACCTGCCACACCATACCGCTATAGCCAAGCTCTTTGACTTCGGTAATTAACCGGTCGAACAATAATTTACCAACGCCTTTGCCGCGATAGTCCTCGGTAACAATCAGGTCTTCCAAATATAAACGACAGCCTTTCCAGGTAGAATAGCGAATGTAATAAACCGCAAAGCCCACTATAAGTCCATCAGCCTCGGCAACAAAAGCCTTCCATACAGGTTTGGCGCCAAAGCCGGCATCTTCAAATTCCTGCAGGGTAACGGTAACCTCTTCCGGCGCTTTTTCATAAAGAGCAAGCTCATTTACCAGTTCCATTAAACGTGGACAATCGTCCCGCTGTGCAACACGAATATTAAGCCCCCCGACCCCCTGAAGGGGGAGTTTTTGATTGATATGATTGGTTGTATTATCCATTTTTAGATTCGACATTTGGTTATTCAAACCAGCAAAACTTATTTTGTTATTTTTTAATTCTGAAAACTCCGGTTCCGGCAACCCGCAACTCGCACCCTAATCTAATTGTTTTTCCAGTGTTTAATAACCCGGTTGCCAAAAATAGTACTTCCTACGCGGATCATGTTACTGCCCTGTTCAATGGCCAGCTTATAGTCTGATGACATGCCCATAGATAGCGTATCGAAACTATCAATTTTCCTGAAATAGCTTTGCTTTATGCCATCAAAAAACGTTTTCAGTTCGTAGTATTCATCTTTGATCTGCTTTTCTTTATCGGTATTGGTAGCAATGCCCATCAAGCCGCGGATGCGGATGTTTTTGAATATACAAAACTCTTCGGAGCGAAGCAGTTCAATAGCTTCGTCAAAGCCCAGCCCAAATTTGGTTTCCTCATCGGCAATATAAATTTGTAGCAGGCAATCAATCACCCGGCCGGCTTTTTCGGCATGTTTATTTATCTCGTGCAACAGTTTCAGGCTATCAACAGATTGTATCATGCTCACAAACGGAGCAATATATTTTACCTTGTTGGTTTGTAAATGGCCTATCAGGTGCCATTCAATATCTTTTGGGAGTTGTTCGTATTTTTCAACCAGTTCCTGAACGGTGTTCTCGCCAAACAGGCGCTGACCGGCGTCGTAGGCCTCCTGCAGGTCAGCTGCAGGTTTTGTTTTTGATACCGCCAATAAAGTTACACCAGGTCCCGTTTCTACTTTTAAGCTTTTGATATTATCTGCAATGCTCATTTATCCGTAAATTTGCTTAATTAATTAGCCGCTAAATTACAGAATGCATAAATATTTAATCTTGTTTTTTTCAGTTACGCTTTTTTTGTGTGCCTGTAAAAGTGACGGCGTCCCTAAAGGGATCATTAAACCGAATGTCATGACCGGTTTACTTACCGAAATTCACCTCATTGACGGCAGTTTATATAAGGGTTTGCAAAGCCCTGATACTTTATATAAATATGGCATGGGTAATTATCTTGCCGCGTTTGAAAGGTTTCATACCGACTCGGCCGCGTTTAAAAAAAGTATGGATTATTATTCAACTGATCCTGAAAAGTTTTCGGCCATATATGATCAGGTTGATGCCAGAATTAAGACCCTGTTAGATTCAATTAACCTGGTGCAAACAAAAATACGCCAGGCCGCAATGAAGGCCGACTCATTAAAGGCTGATTCAGTGAAAAAAGCGCAGAAAAAAATGTCGAAGTCGGAACTAAAAGCCGATTCATTGAAAAAGATAACGCAGCTAAAATTAAAAGCCGCTCATACCGCCGATTCATTGAAAAAAGCGATGCGAAAAATGGCTAAAGCTCAAAAGGCCGATTCATTGAAAAAATCAATGCAAAAAATGACTAAGCCAGCTCAAAAGGCCGATTCAATTAGAAAAGCAATACGGCAAAAAAGAAAAACCATTCAAATTGCCGATTCTCTTAAAAAGTTAAAACAAAAAACATCCTGATGCTTTACCCAAAAAATAGTGTTGATAAGCTGGGGTTTACCGAGGTAAAAGAATTAATAAAAGCGCATTGCCTGAGTGAAATGGGTCAGCAGATGGTTGACAAGATACAGGTAATGAGCAATTACGATCAGATATATAAGTTTTTAAACCAGGCCAACGAGTTTAAAAATATACTGGTTAACGATGCCGCGTTACCCATTCATCATTTTTTCGATATCAAATCCCTGGCTAATAAGGCCCGTATTGAGGGCGTGTTTTTATCTGAGGAAGAATTTTACCAGGTGCAGGCCTCCCTGCAAACCGTGTTTGCCGTAATTGCCTATTTCAGCGAGCGCGAAGGGTTATATCCTAACCTCGAAGCTTTATTTGAGCACCTTCCTATTGAAAAAGCTATCCTGAAAAAAATTGACCAGGTTATTGATGCCAAAGGAAAAATAAGGCCCAATGCATCGCGCGAACTGCTGGAAATTACCTCAGGCATAGCCAAAGCTGAGCAGGAAGCCCGTAAAAAGATAGACCAGATATTTAAAGCAGCATCAGGAAACGGATGGACAGCCGATGGTTCCCTGACCGTGCGCGACGGGCGCTTGTGTATCCCATTATTAGCCGAAAACAAACGTAAACTTAAAGGTTTTATTCATGACGAATCGGCATCGGGCCAAACGGTGTATATGGAGCCTGAGGAGGTGTTTACGCTCAATAACCGGGTGCGTGACCTTGAATTTGAACGCCGCCGCGAGATAGTTAAAATATTAACAGCCCTTACAAACGAATTACGGCCTTATACGCCGCTTTTGTTATCGTACCATAGTCTGTTAACCAAGCTTGATTTTGTACGCGCCAAAGCCCTGTTTGCCATTGACGTTGAGGCCGAAATGCCGCAGGTGGTTAACGAGGCTAAACTAAAACTGTTTAATGCCCGGCACCCGCTGCTGTTCCTGAACTTTAAAACCGAGCAAAAAACAGTGGTACCCCTTAATGTACATATTGATGAGGGCACCCGCATTATTGTGGTATCAGGGCCTAATGCCGGGGGGAAATCGGTTTGTATGAAAACTGTGGGCCTGCTGCAAATGATGGTGCAGGCTGGTTTGCTGATACCCGCCGCCGAAGCCAGTGTGGTAGGGGTGTTTAAGCAGCTTTTTGTTGATATTGGTGATGACCAGTCGATTGAGAGCGATCTGAGTACCTATAGCGCGCATTTATCTAAAATGAAAACATTTGTGGAAGATGCCAACGGCAAAACGCTGGTGCTGATTGATGAGTTTGGTACCGGTACCGATCCGCAGTTTGGCGGGCCTATTGCCGAGGCCGTGCTGGAATCGCTTAACCACAAAAAGGTAAAGGGGATGGTAACTACCCACTATTCCAACCTTAAAATATTTGCCAGCAATACCGAAGGGATAGAGAATGCATCGATGCTGTTTAATAACGTAGAGATGAAACCGCTTTATCAGCTGGAAATTGGTAAACCCGGCAGCTCCTATGCTTTTGAAATAGCCCAAAAAATAGGTTTGCCACAAAATGTGCTCAACCTGGCCAAAAACAAAGTAAGCGAAGGCCAAAAAAAGGTAGATACGCTATTGGTTGACCTGGAGCGCGAGAAACGGGAGATATTTGAAACCAAACAAAAGCTGGATAAGCAGCAACGCCGGGTTAACGAACTGCAGGCAGAGAACGAAAAGCTGAAAAGCTACCTGGAAGAGAATAGAAAGGTACTGATCAGAGAAGCTAAGGATGAAGCCAAAAACATCATCCTGAATGCCAATAAACTGGTGGAGAATACTATATCTGAAATAAAAAGCAGTAATGCCGATAAGGAAACAACCCGTAACCTGCGCGAAAACCTTAATATAGAGCTTAAAAAGAACACGGTTAAGGCCGAACCGGTAAAACCAAACCCGGTTGCTGATGAGGAACTAAAACCCGGCGATTGGGTAAAACTAACCGACTCAGAAACTACCGGGCAGGTGATTGAGCTGATAAAAGATAACGTGGTGATAGCCATTGGCGATTTGCGTACGGTGGCTAAAAAGAAACGGGTGATCAAAGTTTCCAGATCATCGGTGCCAAAAGAGATTAGGAAAAGTTTCAACTCGCATACCGGAGATTTTGCAAGTTTTAGTCCGGAGATTGATGTGCGTGGTATGCGTACTGAGGATGCCCTGCATGCCATTGAAAAGCTGTTTGACCGTGCCCTGATGATGGGCTTTAACAACCTGAAAATAATTCATGGCAAGGGCGATGGTATTTTGCGTAAAATGATACGGCAATACCTTAAAAAGTATGATCAGGTTGACCGCCTGGAAGATGAACATGCCGACAGGGGCGGGGATGGGATAACTTACGCGTATTTGAAGTAAAAAGCGGGAGGCTTACATCAAGAGTCATTTGCGAAGCAGAAAGCCCCCTCTAAGTCTCCCCCAAAGGGGGAGACTTTAAAAAGCATTTTAAAGCCCTCTCCAAAGGAGAGGGTTGGGTGAGGCACTTGCTTCATACCTTGCAATAATGTATTTTAGTTCCAATTTCAACTGATCAACATGCGCAAAACCTACTTTATCATTCTGTTCCTTTTTTTTACTGCAGGAATAAGCAACTGTACTGCCCAAAGTGTTGTAATTAAAAGCAAGGACCAGCATATTCGTTATACCGGGCGTATCAACATGACCGATGAAGCGGCAGAACTTTACTGGACGGGTTCATCAATTAAAATTAACTTTAGCGGTACCGGTGCCTCGGCCATGCTGCAGGATGAACGCGGTGATAATTATTTTACCATAATAGTAGATAATAAGGTGATCAATACCATTCACCTGGATAATACCAAAAGGGTTTACACACTTGCCGAAGGTTTGCCAGCCGGGCAACATAGCCTGGAACTATTTAAACGTACGGAGTGGGAAATGGGCAAAACCGTTTTTTACCAGTTTATTTTAGCCAAAGAGGCCGATATTTTACCTGTGCCTGTTGCTAAAAAACGGAAAATAGAATTTTTTGGTAACTCTATTACCTGCGGATATGCGGTAGAGGATACTACGGGAAAAGACAGGGGCACTGCTCCATATGAAAACGGCTATATCAGCTATGCGGCTATTACCGCCCGCCATTTTGATGCCGACTATGTATGCACCTCTAAAAGTGGTATTGGTGTTTTGGTGAGCTGGTTCCCGCTCATTATGCCCGAAATGTATAACAGGCTTGATCCTACTGACCCCACCAGCTTATGGAATTTTTCAAAATATACGCCCGATCTGGTGGTCATCAACCTGTTCCAAAACGATTCATGGATAGTTAAGAAACCCGAAGAGCAGCAGTTTAAGGAAAGGTTTGGCACCAAAGCGCCGGAGCCAGAGCAGATCATCAAAGCGTATCGTGACCTTGTAAAAAACATCCGCAAAAAATACCCTAAAGCACAGATCATTTGCGCATTGGGCAGTATGGATGCTACCAAAGAAGGTTCGCCATGGCCCGGTTACATTGAAAAAGCGGTTGCCGATTTAAACGATAAAAGCATTTATACCCATTTTTTTCCTTATAAAAACACCAATGGCCATCCCAGCGCTAAGGAACAACAAGTTATGGCCGATGATCTGATCGGCTTTATTGATAAGCAGGTGAAGTGGTGAGATATACCCAATAGCGTCAGGAAATTAGAATTAAGAAGGGAAAACGGTTAGTCGGGTTTTATCTATGGTATTTCTTACGTCTTGATTCTTGACTCTTAATTCTTATATCTAAATTTGAAACAACCAATTATTGAATATGAATAAAGTAGTTAGTGGTGCCGATGAGGCCATCCGCGATGTTGAGGACGGTATGACCTTAATGGTAGGTGGTTTTGGATTATGTGGTTTGCCCGAAAATTGCATAACCGCCCTGGTTAAAAAGGGAACAAAACAACTTACCTGTATATCAAACAATGCCGGGGTTGATGATTTTGGCATAGGCCTGATGCTGAAACAGCGGCAGGTAAAAAAAATGATATCTTCCTACGTTGGCGAAAACGCTGAATTTGAACGTCAGTTACTCAGCGGCGAACTGGAAGTGGAATTGTTGCCACAGGGTACGCTGGCCACCCGCTGCATGGCGGCAGGGTATGGTATGCCTGCTATTTTTACTCCGGCAGGTGTAGGCACCGAAGTTGCAGAAGGCAAGGAAGTACGCAATTTTAATGGTAAGGATTACCTGATGGAAATGGCTTTTGATGCCGATTTTGCCATAGTAAAGGCCTGGAAAGGCGATACTATGGGTAACCTGGTTTTCCGCTCAACCGCGCGTAATTTTAACCCGGTAATGGCCATGGCCGGCAAAGTAACCATAGCCGAGGTAGAGGAACTGGTACAACCCGGCGAACTTGATCCCGACCATATTCACACTCCCGGTATTTATGTACACCGGATTTTTCAGGGTAAGGATTATGAGAAGCGGATAGAGCAGAGAACGGTGAGGACGAAGGAATAGGGATAGAAGGAGTATGGAGCAAAGAGTAAAGGCACGAGGACGAGGATTAAGGACTAAAATCGTGCGTCATTGCGAGGCACGAGGCAATCCCCGATAAGCAGATCGTAAATGCAAAGTCCGCACTTGTCCTAAAGAGTTGCTTCTTACCTCGCAATGACGCGTGGGGAAGATGAAAAAAAATTCAAATTAAACACATGCTTGATAAACAAGGAATAGCAAAGCGAATAGCTAAAGAAATAAAAGACGGTTACTATGTTAACCTGGGTATAGGGATCCCAACACTGGTGGCCAATTATATACCTGAGACAATGGATGTGGTGCTACAGTCAGAGAATGGCTTGCTTGGTATGGGGCCGTTCCCTTTTGCGGGCGAAGAGGATCCGGATGTAATTAACGCGGGTAAGCAAACCATTACCATGCTGCCCGGTTCGGCCATATTTGATTCGGCTATGAGCTTTGGGATGATCCGGGCCAAAAAGGTTAACCTGACCATACTTGGTGCTATGGAGGTATCAGAAAACGGCGATATAGCCAACTGGAAGATCCCCGGTAAAATGGTGAAAGGCATGGGCGGCGCTATGGATCTGGTGGCATCGGCCGAAAACATTATAGTAGCCATGCAACACGTAAATAAGGCCGGCGAATCAAAATTGTTACCCCAATGCTCGCTACCCTTAACCGGTGTTCACTGCGTAAAAAAAATAGTGACCGAATTAGGCGTGTTTGATGTACTGCCCGAAGGCGGCTTTAAACTACTGGAACGGGCACCGGGCGTAAGCGTTGAGGAGATTAAAAACGCCACTGCCGGTAAACTGATAGTAGAAGGAGAGATACCGGAGATAATTCTTTAATTTGAAAATACTCGATTTGACTTAAACAGGTATTTTCAAATCTTCAAATCAATTAATCTTCAAATTAAATTAATGTGCCCATCGTAACCTGTTGAGCAGTCCGGCTTTTCTAAATTCAGCTTCAATTTCGGCGCGCGATTCGGTAAAGTGCTCCCAACCTTCAAAATGGAGCGGGATGATGGTCGCGTTCTTAAAATGCCTGGCCATTTCAACCGCTTCGGCGGCGGTCATAGTAAGGTGGGCCGGGCCAACTGCTTTTACAACCGCGGCGCCTAAAAATGCAACCACAATTTGTATGTCAAAACGTTTGGATACTTCTTCAACACCTTCGTACCATACGGTATCGCCGGTTACGTAAACGCCGCCGGTTGTATCGCCTTTATAATTCAATACAAAGCCGGTAACCGGACCGCGGTCGCCACCAACAGGGCCGTGCCTGCATGGTGTACCGGTAATGCTTAATATACGATTGTCTTTGGTCGGTATGTCAATAGTTTGCCAGTTATTAAGTCCAATGGAATTGCTGCCAAGTCGCTCTGCACCTGCCGGGGTGGTAATAACCTGCCCGGCGTCACTTAAAAAGCCGCGGCCGGCAATATCAAGATTATCAAAATGATGATCGTGGCTCAATAATACCAGGTCAACATGTGGCAGTTTATCGGCCTTAACCGCTGGATCGGCCAATTTATGTAAAGTATAAATGTTAGTTGGATAGGCCGATCCCTTTGGGTCAAAAGTAGGGTCAGTTAATAGCTTTAACCCACCTGCTTCAAATAAAGCGGTTGGGCCGCCTATGTACTTTATTTTAATTTCATCTGCAATCATAACAATCAGCAATTTATATTGCTAATTTGAGAATTTGAATATTTGAAAATGTCTGGTTTTAGTAATCATTTTCAAATCAATACATCTTTAAATCAAAATAATTTCTTCCTAAGTCCGGCAGATATTTCTTCTGTTACAACAATAATATCCTTGGCAACGTGGCTGTTGTTGGTGATGATCCTGTCGCATTCATCTTTGTAAGGCAGCAAATATTCTTTATAGGCCGGTACAACGTGATTAATCCATTTGTACATGGCATCATCGTGCGAATAGCCGCGCTCTATCAGGTCGCGCTTCAGGCGACGATCCATGGCAACTTCTTCGTCGGCTTCAATAAAAATTTTCATGTCCAGCATATCGGCAATATCCCTGAAATGCAGGATAAACAAACCCTCCACAATTAAAATAGGTGCTGGTTTTATTTCCAGCATTTTGGGTACTATGTTGGGATTGTTAAAAGTATACTCGGGCCTAATAATGGTTTCATTATTAAAAAGCTTGCTGATATCCTGCTGGAAATGCTCGTGATCAATAGTAGCCGGCAGGTCGAAATTATACTCCTTGTTTTCTTCGGGCGTCATCTTATGAGCCACACGAAAATAATAGTCATCCTGCGATACCAGGCACACCTCGTCGGCAGTAAAATGCTCCAGGAAACTTTTCAAGAAAAAGGTTTTGCCAGATCCACTACCACCGGCAATTCCAATAATATAAGGTTTATTCATTCGGGGTTGGACTGCCGTAGCTGATGTTTACGTGAATGCGTTTATCTAAAGCACCTAATGCGTCGGCTGTGTTTTTGGTCATTACAATAAGTACGTCCTTGGTAGCCTCGCTGTCGGTAAATCTGCCTACAACTTTAGCATAGGTGGTATGGTTGTTCATAGGGTTGGTAATTTTTATAACCGTACCAATAGGGGCGGTGCGGTGTAATACCAGTTCCTTTTTAGGGTCAAGGCTGGTATCATCAATCCAGGTAGCTACGCCGGTTTCGTTCTTTTCATACAAGCCAAATTTATTGGCCCTGAGTTTATCACCAGCACTGTCAATAGCAGCCACGGTTGAATCCTGTTGTTTTACCACATCCTGTTTTACTATTGATCTTTCTTCGGGCGGCAGGCCTGAGCGTACCTTGATGATCTGGTTGGGAGTAAGGCTGTTTGATGTTAAACCGTTAAGTTTAGTGATATCCTCAACAGACGTACCAAAGCGTTTGGCTATTGAAAAAAGTGTTTCGCCTGCCGATACCTTGTACTGCTGTACATTGTCTAAATTAATCGGTTTCGCCGGTGTAGTATCAGCCGATTGTGTTGCAGTAGCAGTTGGCTGTTGCATTGTTACCTGAGCTTGCTGCGTAACTGCTTGTTGTGGTTGTGGTTTGCTTTGTTGTTGTGTAACCGCTTGTTGTGTAACCGCTTGTTGTGGTTGCGGTTTGCCTGGTTGCTGCGAAACAGGTGGCTGCACCCGTGGTTTGGTTTGCGTAACCGCGGGCTGTGTTGTTGCGGCAGTTTGTGTAAATGACTGTTCGGTAGGCACTTTTATAATACCACCAATTTTAAGCGGCGCGTTGTTATTAAACTGTATAATATTTTTAGGGCTTACATTATAGCGGCGGCCAATAGAATAGTAATTATCTTTAGGGTCAAGCTTGTGCAGGACCACTTTTTTGCCGTTCAGGTTTTCAACTCCAACGGAGTCTACAACAGGATTTGCAAAAACGGATATAGAAAGTGTGAGTAGGGGAGCGAACAATAAAAAAAATTTTAATTTCATAATAAATTATAATACAGTAACTTATAAGTGTAAAACTATCAGTGTTGATCTTTCTTTTAAATAGATCAGGTTATTCTTATGTACTACAAACGCCTCGGGCTGCAATTTTTGTATATCGCTGTTCAACAAATCCTGGTAAACAATTGCGCCTTTATCATTAGTAATATACAAGTGCTGTTTGATTTTTTCTTGAAAAAACGTGTGCAAAGATACAATTCTATAACTATTGTGCTCCATATAATGCACCGTATTTCCATAAGGTTCGGCAGGCAAAGTCAGCCCTTTTAAAAAAGCAGCGGGCAGCAGTTGCGGGCTGTTAATGTTGTTATGTAATACAGTATCTATCAAAGGATCGTAAGCCCTTAAAGTTTCGCCGGTTTTAGTATCGACCAAAAATAATTTTTTAGGCTGTATCTGAGCATTATATACAACCGGACCATTGGCCGATAAATGGTCAAAAGCCAGGGTATAATTGCTCCAGCGGGTTTCGCCGGTAATGCCGTTAATGGCTATAAGACCTTTATGTACCGGCCCTGTTGTTGATTGGTAGTTATGCACCAGCAATACTTCATTATATGCGGCCTCAATGCCGGTGAGCCAGCGTTCGGGAGTGGTAACATCTTTAAAATTAACGTGGCCGTTAAGCAGGTTCACAGCGCCAAAAGCTACTTTTTTTTCTTCGCTGTTCCGTAATTCAACAAACAAAGTGGCGCTTATTTCGTCAATTTCCATACGCCATATGGGCCAGTTAAATTGTTCGTTAATATAAGGTAGCTGCTTTGTCATAAAGTGTGCAAATATGCTCATTAAAATCAAATCTGTTTATATTTACAAAACATTGCAACTAAGCCGTTGTTAAACATTAAAATCACTATTTATATATGAATGCTAAAGAAATAAGTCTGGAAGAAAGTAAAGTAAAACCTGTTGTTGACCATTTGAACGACCTGTTGGCCAATTACCATATTCACTATCAAAAACTTCGCGGATGCCACTGGAACATTAAAGGTCAAAACTTTTTTACGCTGCATTTAAAGTTTGAAGAATTATATACTGCTGCATTGGTTACCATTGATGAACTTGCCGAAAGGATCCTTACTTTGGGTAAACCTCCTTACAGCACTTTTAAAGATTATATTGAAACATCAGAAATTAAGGAAATACAAACCATTGGTTTAAAGGATACCAAAATGGTTAAAGCCATTATTGATGATATCGCTGCTTTAATTGCAAAGGAAAGGGAAATACTGGATATTACTGCCGAAGCCGGCGATGATGGTACTAATGATATGGTAAACCGCTTTATGCAGTTTAACGAAAAAAATACCTGGATGCTGCGTTCGTTTGTTAACGAAGACTAATTGCATCTAAATAATTATGAAGCCTCCCGACTACATCGGGGGGCTTTTTTATGCCATTTTACCCGCATTAACAGGCAGCGCAATCGTTTGAGTAGAATAAACAGCCGAATACTTTTGATTTAAAGAAGATACGTTGTAGAATTGTTGAACCAAAAAAAATAAAGCCTTGAAAGTAATACATAGCGTACACCCCGAAGATTTTAAAAGTTATCAAACGGCACAAATAAGGGAGCGGTTTTTAATTGATCAGTTGGTGCAAACCGATAAGCTGAACTGCACTTATACTCATTATGATCGCATGATCGTAGGTGCGGCACATCCGGTAGCTAAATCGATCGAACTTGAAAATTACCCTAACCTGCGTGCCGACTATTTTTTAGAGCGCCGGGAGATCGGTATCATCAACGTAGCCGGCGATGGCGAGGTTACTGCCGATGGCAAAACATTCCAGGTAAATAAGCTGGATTGCCTTTACATTGGTAAAGGAACAAAAAGCGTAACGTTTGCCAGCAAGAACAGTGCGCAGCCTGCCGTATTCTATATTCTTTCGGCCCCGGCACATGCGGTTTATCCTACTACATTAATGACCAATGCCGATGCTGCAAAAGTTCATACGGGCTCAAACGAAACTGCCAATAAACGCACCATCAATAAATACATACACCTGGAAGGCATAAAAAGCTGTCAGCTGGTAATGGGCCTTACCATACTGCACGAAGGCAGTGTTTGGAACACCATGCCTGCTCACGTTCATGACCGCCGTATGGAAGCTTATTTTTATTTTGATGTACCCGCCGGGCAGAAAATATTCCACTACATGGGCGAAGGCCAGGAAACACGCCATATCCTGATGGATAATTATGACGCGGTGGTATCGCCGCCATGGAGCATCCACTCGGGCAGCGGTACGGCCAGCTACAGTTTTATTTGGGGCATGGCAGGCGAAAACCTGGACTACACCGATATGGACCCCATTGCTATACCTGACATCAGATAATCAATATATCATTTAAAAAATATAACAAACATTGGAAAATTCATTTTCATTAGCCGGTAAAGTGATCGTAGTGACCGGTGGTACCGGCATACTGGGCGACGCATTTGTAAACGCGATAGTTGAAGCAGGGGGCGCGGTAGGCATACTGGGCCGAAAAAAAGAGGTAGCCGAAGAAAGGGCGGATGCTATCAACAAAAATGGTGGTAAAGCCATTGCTTTGGTGGCCGACGTGCTGAACGAAGAAGAACTTGTAGCTGCTAAAAATAAAATAGTGGATGCATTTGGTCGTGTTGACGGACTGGTGAATGGTGCAGGAGGTAACATGCCCGAAGGTATTTTGGCACCCGAGGAGGATATTTTTAAAATGAATATTGCGGGCATGAAAAAGGTAATGGACCTCAACACCTGGGGTACTATTATCCCTACACAGATATTTGGCGAGGCTATCGCTAAAACTGCTGGTGCAGGCAGTATTGTAAATATATCATCCATGAACTCCAAACGTGCCATAACCAAAGTGCTGGGTTATAATATTGGCAAGGCCGCGGTTGATTGCTATAACCAATGGTTTGCGGTGGAGCTGGCCAATCGTTATGGCGATAAGATCAGGATGAACGCGCTGGCGCCGGGCTTTTTCCTGACCGAGCAAAATCGTAATTTATTAACCAAACCCGAAGGTGGTTACACCCAAAGGGGCGAGCTGGTGATCAAACAAACCCCCTTTAAGCGTTTTGGCCATGCCGACGAATTAAAAGGAGCGCTTACCTGGTTACTAAGTGATGCCTCGGCATTTGTAACCGGATCAATGATATGTGTTGACGGCGGTTTCTCCATATTTGGTGGAGTATAAGAAATAAATTTTTTGTTCCCCTCTTGAGAGGGGGCGGGTAAGATTGTGATGTAGCAGGGGTGTGTTAATCTGTAAGTAGCATAACACACCCCTGCCATTATACAAAGCCTGCGCTTCCCACTCAAGAAGGGGACAAAACACAAGCTTAAAAACATTATATTTGCTTAAACGCACCTTTATGAACCTGAAGTTAGCTATAATAGCCTTGTTGATGAGCACCGGTTTAGCGGCCAGTGCCCAAACTGTTACGCTCGATTATTATTTTAACCACGAAGTACATAAAGATGCCGCGGGGCAACAGGTACGTTTTCATTACTTGTGGGGTGAGAAACAAAATACAGGGTTCTCCATTTTTGGTGAAGCTTTTACAACAGCAGGCGCCAAGTTAGATTCCCTTGACCAGGCACCAACCACTGATAATTTAAAAGATGTATCCATCTATATTATTGTTGATCCTGATAGCAAGAAGGAAAGTCCTGCGCCCAATTATATGGAACCAAAAGATGTGGAACAAATTGCCAAATGGGTTAAAAAAGGCGGTGTACTGTTACTAATGGCTAACGACAGCGCCAATGTGGAACTGCCTCATTTTAATACCCTGGCTGCCAAATTCGGGATGCATTTTAATAATGATCTGCAAAACCATGTAATTGATGATGCGCACTTTGAGGATGGTGCCATAAAAACTACAGGTAACCCGGTATTTAAAACAGCCAACAAAATATACATGAAGGATGTGTGTTCCATAAGCTTAAGCGGCCCTGCAACGTCAGTCCTGAAAAACAATAGTGGTGCTACTATCATAGCCAGCGCTAAATATGGTAAAGGCACCGTGATTGCCATAGGCGATCCCTGGTTATACAATGAATACACCAACGGCAGGCTCCCGGCCGGTTACGAGAACGATAAAGCTGCAAGCGATGTGGTACAGTGGTTACTGCAGCAGGTACCAGGTAAGTAAATATCAGCAGATTAACGGTAGCGTTTGGTGAACAGATAATAATATAACTGATATCTGACATATATTTTTGCTTAGTGAGGCAGTAGGTAGTATATTTGCTTTGCAGCATGATGTTCATCTCGCTGCGTATTATTTTCCTGTGGTGTAATGGTAACACTTCTGATTCTGGTTCAGACGATCGTGGTTCGAGCCCATGCAGGAAAACAGATTGGGCAAGCATGAATTTTCATCGCTTGCCCAATTTTTTTATACGCCCTGAACAAGCACTCCTGTATAAAGGGTTGTGGGTCGTAACCGCCAAATAAATATAAAATTTCATCCTGTCCCAGGCATCAGAAAGCCCGGCTCACCGATTATTTTGTCTGACTCACCCAGTTTGTGATTGCCCCTGACCTATTACCGCAATACCTTTGAACCGAAAATTAAACAGTTTTCTACAAAATAGTTGAAAAGCAATGTACAGCGACGCTCTTTAATACAAAGGGTATAGCAGGTACTTCTTTGAACGACATACCTGAAGCCACAAAGCTTGCTAAAGGGATTTTGTATGTACACTTTGAAAACAAGGAAGCGATCTCGTCATCATAAAAAAATGGAAAATATCAAAAAAACAAAAGGAAGTAGAGTTGTAAAAGTTGCAGCTGTACAAATCAGCCCGGTGTTATACAGTCGTGAAGGGACAGTTAAAAAAATTATCAATAAAATTGGTGAGCTGGGAGAAAAAGGTGTACAGTTTGCAACCTTTCCAGAGACTATTATTCCCTATTACCCGTATTTCTCTTTCATCCAGGCTCCCTACATCATGGGAAAACAACACCAACTCCTGATGGATGAGGCGATCGTAGTTCCATCTGCTGATACAGAGGCTATTGGGCAAGCCGCTAAATTGGCCAACATGGTCGTATCGATCGGTGTTAATGAACGAGATGGTGGCTCCATATATAATACGCAGCTATTGTTTGATGCAGACGGAACCTTGATCCAGCGGAGACGCAAACTTACACCCACCTACCATGAGCGCATGGTTTGGGGACAGGGAGATGCTTCCGGATTACGTGCGGTTGACAGTGCAGTCGGGCGTATAGGTCAGTTGGCTTGTTGGGAGCACTACAATCCGCTATTCCGATACGCTATGATAGCTGACGGTGAGCAGATCCACTCTGCAATGTATCCAGGATCTTTTTTGGGCCCATTGCACAGTGAGCAGACAGAAATTAATGTCCGCCAGCATGCCCTTGAATCAGCCTGTTTTGTAGTTTGTGCGACCGGTTGGCTTGATGCCGACCAACAGGCTCAGATTGCAAAGGATACAGGTGGCCCTATTGACCCAATTTCAGGAGGTTGTTTCACTGCCATTATAGCCCCTGATGGGCAAATAATCGGTGAACCATTAAAATCGGGTGAAGGTGAAGTAATTGCTGATATAGATTTTGCTCAAATAGATGCGCGTAAGCGATTAATGGATGCAAACGGCCACTACAGCCGACCTGAATTAGTTAGTTTGCTTATCGACCGCACGCCGGCAACTCACGTTCAGGAACGAAAAACATATGGTCAGCCAACCGCTGAAAATGAACAATTCCTATCAGACATTAAAATCGTCAAAAATGAAAACGCTTAATATTTTAACCAGAACATTATTCCAGGGAATATTGGCTTTGCAGTTTACTGCTTAGAAACAAGGTGGCCGGAAAAAGAAACCGTTACTGATCAGTCTCAGGGAGTACCGCTGGCGACAGTTCAGCAAATAATGAGACAAGTATACTAACTGATCAACAAGTTGTGAATTATTAAAATAAAAGAAATGAAACCATATAAAAAACTCCTTTTAAGCCTGTTTACCATTTTTAGTTTAACGTTACTCTTTATTCCAGACCAGGCGATAGCACAGCAGCCGGGAATCGTGCGCACAGATCTTCAGCGGCATGATATCAGTGTTGCCGGACACGAGGCTATTCAGGTGCGCGTAGACTTTAAACCCGGTACTGCTTTTGGAATGCATGCCCATCCGGGCGAAGAAATTATCTATGTACTGGAAGGAACATTGGAATATGAGATTGAAGGCGAGCGCCCGGTAACGCTTAAGGCAGGGGATGTGTTTTTTGTGCCGGCCGGTAAAAACCATTCGGCCAAAAATGTAGGTAAAGTGAATGGTGCAGAACTCGCAACCTATATTGTTGAAAAAGGGAAACCGCTCCTGGTTTTAAAAAAATAACGCAATTGCAAATAATTTTTGACGCCCGGTAGGGATGGAATAATTGGTACCGGGGCGCTGCACAGGCAGTGACTTTTCATAACCTGCAGATTTTTCATTTTTATGGTGTTTTCCAGTCATTGTCTGTCAAAACAGGATTGAACTCGATAGAAGTGGTGGTTGTGGTAATCCTGGTTTTGCCGTCAGAAGATTCTGTAGTGGCAGGGTAGGTGATACCATCTGTTTTAGTGAAACCTTTGTATATGGATATATTGGGTAAATTGACGAATGTGCCAGCCAAGCGCGATACCGGTGGTGCCGACAGCGAACAAGGCAGGGCGCATTAACTTTAACATCCTTTGCCTCATGGTCAATGAAACCTTATCGTTTACTTTAAACTGTTTACTTTTAATGATTATTGATTAAAAAATAAATCTCTTTCTATACGATAGCACGAGGCTGGCTTTTTATATTTTAACATGCAACTTGTTGATTCCGTATTCGTATACAACATCACCGATCCGTTATTTATCTGTTGCCGGTAAGGCTCATATTTAATATTTGTTTGTTGATGATTAAGACCCGGGCGCTCGTTCACCTGTTTAAGTTTGTTGTACTTTTTACTTGGTTCGTTATACCGGTTAGTAGCTTTGCTCAGCACCAAAGTCTCAAGTTCGAACATCTGGGTACGAGAGAGGGATTGTCACAAATTGATGTAAGCTGTATAGTCCAGGATAGCCGGGGATTTATGTGGATTGGGACTGGAAATGGGTTAAACCGGTATGACGGATACAAATTTATTAACTATCGTCATGACCCTGAAGATAACAATTCACTGAGTAATAACGTGATCAGTGACATAGCGATTGATCACGCTGGCAATATATGGATAGCCACCAAGAGCGGCTTAAACAAGCTGGAAATAAGATCGGGACGGTTCACACGATACCTGCATGATGAAAATTCTGCTCATAGTTTATCAGCTAACACCATTAATAAGATAGTACTGGATTTCAGGGATAATGTATGGATTGCTACTCAAAGTAGCGGCCTGGATTATTTTGACAGTGCAAAAGGCATATTTCAGCATCATGTTCACAATGATGCCGACCCGCTTAGCCTGAGTAATAATAATGTTCACGCAGTACTGGAAGATTCGCGACATCGTTTATGGGTTGGGACCGCATCAGGAGGGTTAGAGCTTTATCATCCCGCTGATAATACCTTTTTAAAATTTGGAACTACATCTTCGGTAACCCAAACTGGTACCGGACATAGTATTACCTGCATGTATGAAGACAAAACGCGTTTTTTGTTTTTGGGTACAGAATCTGAAGGTATTTTTCGTTTTGACATGGATAATAAATCATTCAGTCATTTTAAAAACATACTACCCCCCCGTAGGGGAGCCTCTGTAAATACCATTAACAGTTTAAACAAAGATGATTCGGGTAATTTGTGGGTTGGTATGGAGCATGGAGGGATAACCGTGTTGAATAGAACCAACGGTGAGTTTTATAAGTATCAGCACGACGAAATAGATGATAACAGCATCAGGGGTACCAATATTAACGCGCTTTGTAAAGATAAAGCAGGCAATATGTGGGTGGGCGCTTTTGGCGGAGGAATTAATCTGTATAAAAAAGCAACGGCCAGTTTTCCAATGTACCGGCATAATTCATCTGCCGGGAGTTTATCCAGTAATTTTGTACTGGATATCTTTGAGGACAGGGACAGGCAAATCTGGATTGGGACGGATGGTGGAGGACTTGATCAATTTGATCGCCGGAACGGGTCTTTTATTCATCATCAGCAACAGCCTGCGGGTAAAAATGGCATAGCGGGTAATTATATTTTAGTTACCAGGCAGGCTGCTGACGGCCGCTTATGGATAGGGACATGGGGCGACGGGCTGAGCATATATGATCCCTCCACCCATTTATTCGAAAACTTAAAAAAAGATCCGGCTAATCCGCACAGTATCGGTGGAAACAATGTTTATAGCATTCTTCAAACCAAGGATAAGAATACCTGGTTGGGAACTTTTAACGATGGCCTGGACTGTTATAATCCCACGACCAGGCAGTTTAAACATTTCAGGTACAATGCGCTTGATCCACATAGTTTAAGCAGCGACCGGATTTACGATTTATGTGAGGATCATTTTGGTAACTTATGGATAGGAACAAATGATGCCGGCCTGGACCTGTTAGATCGTAAAACCGGTAAATTCAGCCATTTTAAACACAATGATAATAATAACAGCTTAAGCAATAATACCGTAACCGATATTTTTGAAGATAGCAAGGGAGGTTTATGGCTGTGTACCATTGGCGGATTAAATTTATTAGATGTGGCAAGTCGTCATTTTACAGTCTTTACTACCAAAAATGGCTTGCCAAGTGATGTGATATACGCTATCAAAGAAGATGACAGCGGCAATCTGTGGATAAGCACGAACAGTGGTATATCAAAATACGACCGTGCACAAAAAACTTTTACCAACTATACAACTGAAGATGGTTTGCAGGGTGATGAGTTTAAACCACATGCCGCATTGAAAAGTAGCGATGGCCAATTGTTTTTTGGCGGCACGAATGGCTTTAACGCTTTTTATCCGTCCCGAATATTAAAACCGGCAGGCTTTTTGCCTTTAACGGTTACTTCCATACAGGTTTTTAACAGGCCGCTTGCTCCTGCAAGGGATAAAAAAGATCCTTCTCCTTTAAAACAAGATATTGCCGACACCAAAACAATAGCCCTGACCTATAAGCAATCTTTCTTCTCGCTTGAATACGCCGCGTTAGATTATGGTGCTGCTGATAAAAAGCAATATGCTTTTAAACTGGATGGATTTGATAAGGACTGGAACTATGTTGGAGCCCGTAATACCGCATTTTATACCAATATACCTGCTGGAAAATATCTGTTCAAAATCAAATACCGGAACAATTCGGGGCTTTGGTCGCCGGTAAAGACGGCGCTGCAGATTACCATTGTGCCACCATTTTGGCTCACATGGTGGTTTAAATTATTAGTATTGCTCGGTATAGCCGTAGCGCTGTTTAGTAGCAATAGATACCGGATGCGTGTCAACAAATTGCGGCAACAGGTGCTGGAGCGGCAGGTAAGAGAGCGTACGGAACTGTTGGGCCGAAAAACCATCGATGAGCACCGCGCCCGGGAACAGGCAGAACAGGCCCGGGAGGAAGCAGAACAGGCCAACGTAGCTAAAAGCCTTTTTTTGGCTACCATGAGTCATGAGATACGTACACCGATGAACGGCGTGTTAGGCATGGCCACCCTGTTGTCTGGTACATCGCTTACCACAGAGCAGCAGGAATATACAGAAACTATCAAGAATTGCGGTGACGCATTATTAAGTGTGATTAATGATATTTTGGATTTTTCCAAAATTGAAGCGGGACACATGGATCTCGATGAACAGGATTTTAATTTACAGAATTGTGTTGAAGGTGTAATGGATGTTTTTGCAGATAGCATATCCCGAAAAAACCTCGATTTAGTTTATTGTATAAGCGAAGAAGTGCCGGACGTTATATGCGGTGATGAATTGCGGTTGAGGCAAATACTCATCAATTTAATTGGTAATGCAGTAAAGTTTACAGACACGGGTGATATATTACTGGAAATTAAAACAGGTGATCCCGATATAAACAAAACTAAATTGTTATTCCGTGTACAGGATACCGGTATTGGGATTGCTCCAGACAAATTAGGCCGGTTGTTCAAGGCATTTTCGCAAGGTGATTCCACTACGACAAGAAAGTACGGCGGAAGCGGTCTTGGACTTGCAATTAGTAAAAGACTGATTGAATTAATGGGGGGAGAGATTGACGTAATGAGCACGCCTGGTTCTGGAACAACCTTTTGCTTTAGTATCCCTTTGAAACAAGGGGGGGCAATATCCGGTGATCAGGCTACCCATTCGCCGGTTTGGAAGGATAAACGGACTTTGATTGTAGACGATAATGCGATCAGTCGTGGCATGATACAAATGCGACTGGAGAAATATGGATTGATAACCTTGGTTGCAGAATCGGGTAAACAGGCAATAAAATTGTTATCGGAGAATCCTGAGGTGGAATTGCTGATAACGGACTTAAATATGCCCGGAATGAGTGGACTTGACCTGGCGAAAATGGCCCGGGCGACTAACCCTTCGCTGCGCATTATTTTGCTTAGTTTAGTGGGTAATGAACATCAGGGAGCTAATTACCACTTTATTGATGCTGTTTTAAACAAGCCCATAAAATACGATGCCTTGTATAAGGTTATTGGGAATCAATTTATGGGCTTTGCTTTGCCTGAAGCAGAACCTGATCTTGATCAAAAAGTGATTTTTTCCGTTGAATTTGCTCAAAAGTATCCGATTGACATCCTGATCGCCGAGGATAATCTGATCAATCAAAAACTGGCTGTTCACTTGTTAAAAAAGATGGGTTATGAACCTGATGTTGCTTTAAACGGTGCCGAGGTTTTGTGTTTGTTACAGAAGAAGGATTACAGCCTCATACTGATGGATGTTCAGATGCCGGAAATGGATGGTTATGAAGCAACCAGAAGAATTAGAAAGGAAAGCGTATTCCAGCCGGTTATTATTGCCATGACGGCAAATGCAATGCCGGGAGACCGGGCCATATGCCTTAAGGCCGGAATGGACGATTACCTGAGCAAACCGATCAACCTGAATGCCCTAATATCGGTTTTGAAAAAATGGAGTAAAGAACCTCTTCGTAAATAAGGTATCTCTAAACGCCTGTTTCTGCATAAATAAGGTCGGCGGGATGATTAATTCAGGAACCCATAACGATGTCTGTACACCACTTCGGGTTTTAATTATGGGCGATTGACTTATAGGTGGTGGTATTGGTTGTTTAAAAAAAATTCAATAAACAATACCGTAATACAAATTTGCTACAGATTTATAGGGTATAATCGCCGGGTAACATGCCTTGCAATTAAAAGGGTTAGATTTTTAACTTTGATCATTATGAAATGGATCACCCGAGAACATCCCAAGATTGACCGTATCGCCTGTCCCTGGCTAATCAAACGCTTCATTGATCCGGAGGCAGAAATCATTTATGTACCCGTTGACCAGGTAATTGCGCAGGCTGCAGTTTTAAATGCTGTTCCATTTGATCTTCCGGGCGTGGAATACACCCATTACGACAATCAGTGCAGCTTTGATTATTTTATCAAGAAACATCAGCTCAAAGATGTAGCGCTTGACCGCATGGCGGCCATTGTTCGTGGTGCGGATACCGATCGGCATGATTTAGCCCCGCAGGCATCTGGATTGTCGGCCATCTTTTTAGGGTTATCCAAAACTATCCCGGATGATCATGAATTGCTGGAACTGGGCATGAAAGTTTATGACGGCTTGTACACCTGGGCCAAATACCTGTATGAGCAAAAACATATCCAGGAGCCGGTGGAATATCTTTTACTGGAGGTTTTTAATAAATACCTGAAACAACAGGGGTCCAAAAAAGCGCCGGTATGGGCCCGGGAGATCAAAGAAATGATCCAGGACCAGATAGATACTAATATGTCTCTGAGCCTGCAGCAAGTGTCGGAAGAACTGAAGATCAATCCGGCCTACCTGTCACGGGAGTTTTCCAAGTATTTTGAGGATCTGTCTTTTGGCGATTATATACGTAAGATGCGGATAGAAAAATCAATACACCTGATGGAGACTACCGATTATTCCTTAACCGAGATTGCTTACCTGACCGGATTTTCTGACCAGAGCCATTTTAACCGGATCTTTAAGAAACAAATGGATATGAAAGCCTCCGAATACAAAAAAAATCTGCTCAAAAAGTAAAGCGGATTCTATTTAGGTAAAATCCGTTCTATTTTGAGGCCGGAAATTATCATAGCATTGTGCCTACAAATACCAGTACTGGATTTCCAGATATGAAATATCCCGTTTTACCCATTTATTCAAAGATCAGCCTGCTTGCAGGTATACTCCTTTGTTTTTTACTGCCTGAACGAGCCGCTGCACAGCAAGGTAAGCCATACCTTGATTCCCTGCTCCGGACCGCAGCGGCCAATTATCCCCTGATCAAAGCCAAGAAACTGCAAACACAAGCCTTACAATATGCGGTGAAGTATAAGCAAAATGGTTTGATCCCTTCGCTGAATGCCTCTTACCAGGTTGATTATGCCACCGCCAATAATATTACGGGGATGATCTACCCACAGTATATCACACCGATCAGCGGCCCACCCAGCAAGGGAAATGATTACAGTGGCGTGCCCGGCAGCGCCGCAGCACTTAACCTGCAATGGGAACCCATCACTTTTGGTCAGCGTGGTGCCGAAATTGATCTCGCTAAAGGTAGGCTGCAATATGGCCAGGCGGATGAGAATTTAACCTTATTTCAGCACCAGGTCTACGTGATCAGTGCCTGGCTAAATTATTTACTGGTCAATGACCTGATCAAGGTTTATCAGTCCAATATCGCTAAATCGGCCTTCAACTTAAAACAGGCTCAAACCTTAGTGGTCAGTGGCTTAAGGCCCGGAACAGACTCTTCCTCCTTTCATTCCGAATACACCAGGGCCCAAATGCAGCTGATCGCTTTTGAAAGGCAAAGAGATTCTACACTAATTGCGCTTAAAGAACTGGTCGGCGGTAAATTACCGGATGGTTTGCCAGTTGATTCTTCGCTCTTCAGCCATCTTCCGGCCATTGCTTTGGCTGATACTTCAACAGCCGACCACCCGGAGGTACAATTAGGAAAGGCGAATGTCAGCGCGAATGAGCTGACCTTAAAATCATTAAAGAAAAGCATCCTGCCCCGCTTAACCCTTTGGAGCACTGGATACGGCCGGGGTTCGGGTATCGGTGCTGATGGTTCGGTCAATTCCAATGATGGCTGGCGTTTCCAACGGTATAACTACGGCGTGGGCGCCCAGATCGCTTTCCCGATACTGGAAGTTTTCAGACAAAAGCCACTGTGGAAACAACAGGAACTCATTACCGCATCCAGCCGTGAACAGCTGGCGCAAACCGAACTGCACCTGAACACACAAAAGGAGATCGCAGCATCCAACTTTCAAAAGGCCTTACAAACAGCCAGGCTGGCACCGCAGCAATTCCAGTCAACCGAATATTCCTACAAAGCCATCCAATCGA
The DNA here is from genome assembly GCF_050433765.1 of Mucilaginibacter lappiensis. Lineage (GTDB taxonomy): Bacteria > Bacteroidota > Bacteroidia > Sphingobacteriales > Sphingobacteriaceae > Mucilaginibacter > Mucilaginibacter lappiensis_A. Next base: position 769,392 of record NZ_JBNPWP010000002.1, read on the forward strand.
GGTATAAATCAGGCCTGATCAATTATTACGATGTGATCCAGGCGCAACAGCTCTTATTTCAGTCTGCGGCTACGGTGAAGATCGCTTATTATGGTGCCTGGCGGGCCCTGCTCAATGAGGCGGCCTATAGTGGCAGCCTCAACCTGTTTTTAAATCCATACGGCAAATGAATATTATTCAATTTTTATACGCCTCACTGAGAAAGCCGGTCACGATCATCGTGGCCGTCATTGCCCTGATTTTCTTTTCGGTTGTTTCCATCAAAACGATGCCGGTAGACATTTTTCCGAAGCTGGGGACACCGACCATTTACGTTGCCCAAACTTATGGTGGTTTATCAGCCGAACAGATCGAAGGTTTCGTGACTTCTTACTATGAATACCACTTCTTGTACGTAACTGGTATTAAATCCGTAGAAAGCAAAACCATCCAGGGTGTTACTTTATTAAAGCTCAACTTTTACGAGGGCACCGATATGGGGCAAGCCACCGGTGAGGTGGTATCTATGGTGAACCGGGCAAGGGCCTTTATGCCTCCTGGAACCGTGTCGCCCTTTGTCACCCGTTTTGATGGCGGCAGCGTGGCTGTTGGCCAACTGGTTTTCAGCAGTCCAACTCGGTCATTAGCCGAAGTGTCGGATCTGGCCCTGTTTAAGGTTAGGCCTATGTTCTCCACGCTGCCAGGCGTTTCCGCGCCGCCGCCATTCGGCGGTAACCAGCGCTCTGTGCTGATTAAAGCGGATCCCAATAAATTACGCAGTTATGGTATCAGTCCCGAGGAACTGGTTACTGCTATCGCCAAAGGAAATACCATCCTCCCGGCGGGTAACCTGCGGGTGGGCGACCAGATGCTCATCGCGCCTCAAAATACGGTCGTGGATAATATTCAGGACCTGGGCAATATTCCTGTAAAAACAGGCAGTGGCCCTGCCATTTACGTGCATGACCTGGCGCAGGTGGATAATGGTGCTGATATTACCGCAGGTTATGCCTTGATCAATGGCAAGCGTTCGGTTTATATCCCGGTAACTAAAAGGGCCGATGCTTCTACCTGGGATGTGGTACAGAAAGTAAAAGCCGCTATACCGGATATGCAGGCTGCCATACCGGCGGATATTAAAGTCAGTTATGAGTTTGACCAATCGGGTTATGTGATCAATTCCATAAAAAGCCTGATGACAGAAGGTATTTTAGGGGCATTATTAACTGGTTTAATGGTGCTGCTGTTCCTGCGCGATTGGCGCGGTTCGCTCATTGTAGTTTTAACCATTCCGCTCGCCTTGCTTTCCGCAGTGATCTGCCTGAAGCTGTTTGGTCAAAGCATCAATATCATGACGCTGGGTGGCCTGGCTTTGGCTATCGGCATATTAGTGGATGAGGCGACGGTTACTATCGAAAATATCCATCACCACCAGGAAAAAGGGGAGCAGAAAGGCCGGGCGATCCTGGATGCCTGTAAGGAGATCGCTTTACCAAAACTATTGATCCTGTTGTGTATCCTGGCTGTGTTTTTTCCGGCCTTCTTTATGTCGGGCATCCCTAAGGCGATGTTCCTGCCGCTTTCCCTTTCGGTTGGTTTTGCGATGATCGCTTCCTTCTTGTTATCGCAATCCTTTGTGCCGGTGATTGCCAACTGGCTGTTTAAAGATAAACCGACCGAAAACGTGGGAGAAGGCAAACGCATGACACGTTTTAAAGAAAGACATGAACGGCTGATTCATCGCCTTTCACCGGGCAGAAATATTTTGATGCCTGTTTATATCATACTTTCCATTGCCTTAGCCGGATTGCTATTCTTTACGGTCGGTAAAGAGTTGTTTCCCAAAGTGGATGCAGGACAGTTTCAGGTAAGATTAAGGTTAAAGGAAGGCACGCGGATCGAGCGGACAGAACAAAGCACCAAACAATTACTGCATCTGATCGACAGCCTCTCCGGCGGCAACAAGATCGCCATTTCCTCTGCCTATGTTGGCCTGGTGGCATCAAGCTATCCGGTAAGCGTGATCCATCTATGGACCAGCGGGCCGGAAGAAGCTTTGTTAAAAGTTAAATTCATTTCAGGTGCCGGCATTCATCTGGATGATTTTAAGGAACGCGTACGTCAGGCCGTCAATAAACAAATGCCCGGATCACATATTTCTTTTGAACCGGCTGACCTCGTGGAGCAGGTCATGAGCCAGGGAACAGGAACACCGGTGCAGGTACAGGTATTGGGTAAAAGCCTGGCACAGGACCGGGACTTTGGAAAGAAGATCGTTGAACGGCTGAAAACATTACCATACCTGCGGGATGTTGCCTATAGCGCGCCACAGGGTTACCCAGCCATGAAAATTGAATTTGACCGGGTGAAACTGGGTCAGTTAGGATTAACCGTAGAAGATGCCGGAAAGTCACTGGCTGCTGCTACTTCTTCCAGTCGTTTTACGCAACCTAACTATTGGGTAGATAAAGCAGCGGGAACCGCTTACCAGGTACAGGTGCAGGTACCGGAACTGATTATGAACGATCCGGGACAGGTGGATAATATCCTGTTGAGTTCCAACAATGGTAAACAGGTATATATGCGGGATGTAGCGACCTGGAAAATGGGCAATACGGAGGGCGAGTTTGACCGTTTAAACCAAAAGCGTTTTATCACTATTACAGCCAACCTGCAAGGTAAAGCGCTGGGCACAGCCATCCATGATATCGATAAGATTATTGGTGAAACAGGCAAACTTCCGGAAGGTATGAAGATTCAGCAGCCGGGACAAGCAGAAGTGTTTTTACAAACTTTTCAGGAATTACAAAACGGTATCCTGCTCGCTATTGTGGTCATCTTTCTATTGCTGGCGGTAAACTTCCAGTCGTTCCGGTTGTCGTTGGTGATCATCTCAGTTATTCCTGGCATTTTAGCGGGTAGCCTGCTGCTGCTCTGGATTTGTGGCAAAACGTTGAATATACAATCATATATGGGTTGCATAATGGCGGTTGGTGTGGCGGTAGCCAATGCCATCCTGTTTGTCACCCAGGCAGAAAAGCATAGAAGCGAAAAACTAAGTGAACCCTATTTACAGGGGATCAAAGACCGGATCAGACCTATCTTAATGACCAGTTTGGCGATGATCGCCGGGATGATCCCGATGGCTTTGGGCTTTGGCGAGGGTGGCGACCAGACATCGCCATTAGGCACAGCAGTGATCGGTGGCCTGATCTTTTCCATGTTCTCCAGCCTGATCATATTGCCTTTAATTTACCAGTCGTCCATCGGGAACCGTCCTGTACCTGTTATCTCCTTAGACCCTGATGATCCTGCAAGCAAGTATCACCTTTTAACCGAAAATCAATCATGAAAACTATATATTATATACTCTTAGTTCCTGTTTACTTGTTGGCAGCTTGTGGCGGCAATCAGACTGAAAAAGCCACCCCGCAGGGTCTGCCAGAAAAACCCGCGGTTAAACTGATCACGCTGCAACTGGAACCGGTTTCCAATAAACTGAATTTAACGGGAGAAATTATTCCCTTTGACCGTGCTAACATTTATGCCCGTACACCAGGCTATGTAAAAGAAGTGAAAGTAGATATAGGTTCTAAAGTTACGAAAGGGCAGGTGCTATGTATCCTGGATGCTCCTGAATTAAAGGCGGCACAAGCCCAAAGTCAAAGTAACAGCATGGGTGCTAAGTCTAAATATGAATCCAGCAAGTCGACTTATTTAAGGTTGTTGAAGGCGGCACAAACGCCCGGAGCCGTGGCAGATAACGAACTGGAAATTGCACGCAACCAGATGCTGACGGACAGCTCGGTTTACCAGGCCTCCCGTTCAGCTACACAAGCCAACAAAGCAATAGAGGACTACCTGCTGATCCGTTCGCCTTTTAATGGCGTGGTGACCGCAAGAAATATATTTAAAGGCGATTTTGTAGATAATACCGGCAAAACACTGTTATTCCGTGTAGAAGATAACTCGTCTTTAAGAGTTGATGTAGCCGTACCCGAAGCCTTTAATTCAACTTCCTTAAAAGATAACGAAGCAACCTTTACCGTATCCGCCAATCCCGGACAGGTTTTCAAAGCTAAACTGGCCCGAAAATCAGATGCCATTGATCCGCAAACCCGGAGCGAAACCTGGGAGCTTACTTTTCCGAATGCGAACGGCTTGTTGAAACCCGGTATGTTCGCGCAGATCGTTTTACCTGTCAGCCGCCCGAAAGAGGGTTTTCTTGTGCCTTTCAAAGCCGTAGTGACCACGCAGGAACGCAAGTTTGTGATCAAGGTAGAAAACGGAAAGACGAAATGGGTAGATGTTAAAACAGGGTTTACCGGCAAGGAAAAGACCGAGATCGCGGGCGACCTGAAACCCGGCGACCAGTTGGTAGCGCAGGCTAACGAAGAATTGAAAGAAGGTATAGTTGTTCAAATAAAACAGTAACACAATTGTGAAATAGATCACTCCTGAACGGCTAAAAATTGACCGTATTGCCACTCCCTGGCTCATTAATCGATCCTGTGATCTTGCACATCGCAGAGATCATCCCTCAAATAGGTAACCACTGTAAGCCAAACCCCTGGCCACGCTTTTAAAGTTATCTCCCGAATTTAGGCTAACATGAGGAAATCTTTTTTTGAAGAGTTTTTGAATGCTATTAACCATAGAAGTACCGCCTGTTAAAAAGAGGCTGTCGATATCTTGGGGCTTGATACCGTTTTGCACCATAAACTCATCCAGGTAGTTTGCAATCCGGTCCACGTCTTTCGCAATAATCTGTTCATAATCAGGCAGGGGTATTTTCTCGTTAATTTTGATATTCATTTTTTGATAGCGAAACAAAGCAGTATCCGCCTTTGAAAGCGTGATCTTTGTTTTTTCGATGGATTGAAATACTGAATAGCCCAGGTTATTTTCAATAAGCGTGATCAAATTTTTAAACTGTGGATCTTTGCCCGAAAAATAGTAGTAGTCTTCAATATCTTTTTTAATGCGAAGCCCATTAAAGAAATTCATTTGTTCCCATGAGCAAATGTTTGCAAAAAGCGATTTTGGCATGCTTAATACTTTACCCGGAGTAGCTTCGTATTGGGTGTTTTTGCCGAAGTACGGCGTGCCTTTCTCCCACATAAAGGCTGAATCGAAGCTATCTCCTCCCACGTAAATCCCTCCACTGGCCATCATATCATTCTTCCTGTCTTTGTTCCCAACCTTTTCAGGATCAAGCATCAAATAGGTAAAATCTGTAGTACCTCCGCCAAGGTCAGCCACCAATACATTTTCCTTTTTTAAGAGGCTTCTTTCATAGGCAAAGGCCGCTCCGATGGGTTCAAATTGAAACCTGACGTCTACAAAACCGGCAATTTCTGCCGCTTTATTTAGTCGTGTCTGTGCTAACGTATCTTTCTTTACATCATCGTCATCAAAAAAAACAGGCCTCCCTATTACTGCTTTTCGGCAATCTTGCCCAATTAATTGATCTGCACGATCTTTCAGATCCTTTAAAATGATTGCTACAAGATCAGATGCATTATATTTCTTATTATGAATACGGGTTTCCGTGAAACTGCTCCTTGATAATACTTGTTTAATAGACTTAATAAAACGCCCTTTCATATTATCGTTAAGGTAGGCTGTAATTGCATCTTCCCCTACAACATAATTTGGGCCCATTGCCGCATTAGGCTGATGATAGAAATAAATAAGCGAAGGAATGATAATCGTGTTCTGTATTTCTTTCGTTTCCTCGTCGTAAATTGCCAAGGCTGAGTTGGTTGTCCCAAAATCAATTCCGTATAAAAGCTTCTTCATATCAGGGGGAGATAAAACAGTAAAAATTTCAAGGGCGGCGAAGGTATAAAAAAATAGCTGAATGCAATAGATATTTTCTTTTTTTAAATGTTTTTCCCCAGGATTAATCCTTTAGGTCAAGCCTTTTGAAACCTGCGGCAGTAAACTATTCATTGTGAGCAGTCGAAATCCAGGTTATAGGCAGTTTGGGCAAATGGTTAGAGGCTTAACCGAAAGACGTTATGATCTGCAGCATTGACAAAGGATTTTTTTGTTCAAAAGTCATTAGCTAATCAATCAATTTGTAGCCAAAACCACGAATATTGAGGATCTGAACGGAGGTATCCGTGAGCAAATACTTGCGGAGCCTAGTAATATAAACATCCATGCTGCGGGCATTAAACGGGTTATCATCTCCCCAGATTTTCAGTAATGCCGTTTTACGGTCAAGCAACTTGTTTTTATGGTCAATTAGTAATTGAAGCAGGTCGGCCTCCCGCTGTGAGAGACTAACGGCCTTTTCGTTGTCCACCAGTTCCAGTCGGTGATGATCAAACTGAAAATTGCCTACCATATTCACCATAACCGGCATAGAAGAACTATCAGCAGGTGCCTGAAAACCCTTTCTGCGATGAAGACTTTTCAGCCTTAATATTAATTCCTCCATGCTGAAGGGTTTTTTCATATAGTCATCTGCACCTGTTTCGAAGCCCTTGATGACATCCGCAATTTGTGTTTTGGCAGTCAGAAAAATAATAGGAACTAACTGATCCACTTTGCGAATGTCCGCTACCAGTGAAAATCCATCCTTGCGTGGCATCATCACATCTATGACGCATACATCAGGTTTGCTTTTATTAAAAAAACTCCAGCCTTCCACGCCATTTGCAGCAATAATCAGTTCAAAACCTCTGGCGTCTAAAGTTTCTTTAACTATCGCGGCTAAAACAGCTTCGTCTTCCACTAACAGCACTTTGATCTTATTCATTTTTGTGGGAATTGAATGGTAAAAGTAGTGCCAGAATTTAATTTACTTTTAACGGAAATGATGCCGTTTAAACTGGTAACCAGTTGTTTAACATAACTCAAACCAAGTCCGTAACCTTTAACTTCGTGCAAATCGCCTTGCGGCACTCTATAAAATTTGTCAAATATAAATGGTAAATGCAGATGGTCAATACCAGTGCCGTCATCCTGGATGATCAACTGCCAGCCTTTTTCAAAAGGGTTAATCTTTATGGTAACTTTTACATCTTCACCTCCGTATTTAATAGCGTTTTCCACCACATTAGAAATGATAGTATCTACAATATAGCTGTCGGTAAAAACTTCCTGTAAGCCTGAAGGATTCAAAAGTTCAATATGATAACCCGCATCCGGGGTAAACCTTTTCAACACCATATTAATTAATTCTTCAATATCCACCTGGTCTGGTTTGGCCAGTTTATCACCACTTTCATACCTCGTAATATCCAGGATACGGTCTACATTATGATCCAGTCTGTCCAGGATCTCCATGTTGATTTTCAGGTAGCGTTCGGCTTTTTCAGGTTCTGCGATACCACCATACCTGAATAAGGCTTCGTGTGTTGATTTTAAAATGGAGATCGGGGTCCGAAGTTCATGCGTGATATTGCTTATAAAATCATTTTTAATATGATCCAGTTGCATCTGCCGCCTGATGATGATCGACATATACCAAAGGCTACCCGCAGAAAGCATGATCAAAACGAGTGAAATGATGGCGGGGATGATATTCTGAGCAAGAAGAAGCCGGCCTGTGTTACTAAAAACTGCTTCTACGATAGGACTGCTTTTCGAATAATTAATATAAGCGGTTATTTTACCGGATGGAAGGTTTTGCCGGTTTTTTAACAATAAAAGGTTGAACGGTAAATCGATATTGTTCCTTTTTAATTCGTCTTTAAACAGGGCTTTCAATGTATCAAGCTTAATGGCATTCATCAATGTCGCCGACATGAACTGGGTTTCAGCCAGCATTACTTTTAAACGATATAAATTAGCCGGGTTTACCGGAACTTCTTCAATTTTAGCTGTATAAGGGTCATGTTTAGCATCCTTAGTAAATACTTTCAAATGTGCTGATGTGTCCTTTTCAATCACTTTTAATACCGATAAAAAAGGCGATGGCGATTTTAAGGAAAGCGGAAGCTCGCTTTTTTGCACATGATAGTTATCAATGCTTTTTTGAAGTGCATCTGATAGTTGTTTGTTGAGATTTTGTTCGCCGGTTTTATACGTATTATATACCCAATAGCATTGGAACAGGATAATGCCACCGGCTGTAAGGGCGGCGATAAGAAATAAAAAGGTCAGTCTTTTTTTCATACCGGTGACGTGATATCATGTTGCTCAAAGATAAGTTATTTGTTAACGCTTACAGATCTGCATTGATGGCTGTGGACAGGTCATGCTTAATATCCGGACTGATACTGGTAGCGAAAGTGACTTTCCTTACACTGTCGATCTTGTCTTTGGAGATAGGGGTGCCCTCAGGCATCATGTAAGTAGGCACGGGCGCTGAACCGGGCTTGGTTTGGGCTTTGACACCCATAGTGCAGATGCTTAAGGCTGCGATAAATAAGTAGGTCTTCATCTGATTTTTTTTAAATTTTTGTACGCTTTTCATCAGGCAAAGCTATTTCGTAACAACCTTCACTTTGTTAAAGGAGCATTAAATAGTGTTAACTAATGTTAATCATTAAATATGATCAGGGATGATCAGGTGCCTGTGCTTTCGTTAACATTAGTTAACACTAAACATCAGGGTGTTAACACTACGGCAGCGCGGCCGAAATAACTTTGTGGCCTCATCAATATGTAGACAAATGAAAAAGTATTTCCTTATTTCCCTGATCAGTATTATGGCAAACACAGCCGGATATTTATCCGCAGGGGCAGCTGTCCCGTCCTTTAATAAAGTAAAATCACAGCCGGAATATCCTGGTTTTCGCGAAACCTATGCGGATCAAAACGACAGCGGGCTGTTAAATAAGCCGGCGCCAGCATTTGAACTGTGGGGATTGAATGGTCAGTTTTATTCCCTAAAGGATTTAAGGGGGAAAATAGTGGTACTGAATTTTTGGTTTATCGCTTGTAAGCCCTGTGTTAACGAAATGCCTGTATTAAACAGCATTAAAAATAAATATGATCCCGCAAAAGTTATTTTCCTTGCGCTATCATTGGATAGTAAAAATGCTGTCAATACTTTTTTACAACAACACCAATTTAATTATATTCAGCTTCCGGGTGTGGTGGCTGTGCATAAAAAATACCATTTAAATGCCTATCCCGTATCTATCGTGATCGATGCCAGGGGAATTGTCTCCTTTGTTCAAACCGGTGGGCCAGATATCGGCACAAACCTTCCGGCTGCCATCAATGCAGCTTTAAAAGGCGTGTAAAAGTTAGTGCTTGTACAATAATTGTTTATAGGGTATAAATAGTTTGATTGTAATTTTGTATTCTTGTGGCCTGATGGAATAACTGTTCAGGTTTTCCTTTTGCCAATTACTAAACAAAGAATGGAAATGGTTTTGCAATATTTATTACGTACCGGTACACGTAATGAAAAAAGTTTTAGAATGCGGAGTTCGGTCGCCGTTATTTTAGCAGCTAAACAGCTCTCCATTTATTAATAACGATCAACGCATGGCTATTTATACTCATTACACCGACCATGAACTGACGGTTTTGTTAAACCAGAACGATCATGGCGCTTTTAATGAGATTTATAACCGATATTGGCAGAAGATGCTCCTCATTGCATGGAATCACTGTGATGATAAAGTTGTGGCCAAAGATATCGTACAGGAGGTATTTCTCAACCTGTGGGAAAAATACCAGAGCCTGGATATTAAAAACCTTCCTGCATTCCTGGCCACCGCGGTCAAATTTAAGGTTTTCAAGTATTACCGGTTGGAGCAGCGACGCCAGGAACTGGCCAAACAACATTATAAATTTGAAGATCTCGTACTGGATGAAGAAAAACTGGATGCCAAGTTCCTACAGGACTTTATTGATGGCATTGTTGAAGAAATGCCCGAAAAATGCCGCTTGATATTTAAGTACAGCCGTACAGAAGGACTCAGGAACATTGAGATCGCAGATAAAATCAACATCACTGAAAAGGGCGTTGAAAATACGCTTACCCGCGCCCTGAAAATTATTCGCGGTGAAATGAAAAACCATGGGATATCTCTGGTATTCATCCTGCACGCCTTCTTCTCCTTGAAAAAGTAATCCTTTTTACCAAAACTCGTTTTTTTTTATTTTTTTTTCATTTCCCGTGTGGGGGTAACCGGTTCTCAGGGTACATATAGGTACAATCCAATAAACCTATGGACCTGCAGAAAATAAATGAATTAACGCGGAAGTACACGGACGGTACTGCCACGGAAGCTGAAAAGAAACAATTAAGTGAGTGGTACCGGGAGAAAGCCTATCGGGACGCTACTTTTCCTGATGATGATGAGGCAACCTATCATTCCATACTTGACCGCATTAATGATGTCATTATACCACCAAAAAGAAGGTACGGTTACCGGTTTTGGACACTGGCGGCTTCGGTGACTGTGATTTTGGGGATAAGTGTTTATTTATTTATCCGGAATAATGAAACTGCTCCTAAGGATAGTATTGCAGCCCATAAAAATGATATTATGCCTGGTGGAAATAAAGCCATCCTGACTTTAGCCAACGGTTCTAAGATATCACTTACAGATGCAGGCGATGGAAAAGTTGCCAGCCAGGGGGGTATTCAGATCAGTAAAACGGCCCAGGGCCAGCTGATATATACGGTAACAACACCGAATGAGCCAGACGCGTCTATGCAGCAGGATAAAGATCCTGGCGTCATTACATATAATACTATAGAAACACCCGTAGGTGGTCAGTTTCAGGTTTTGCTACCTGATGGCTCCAGGGTTTGGCTGAACGCGCTTTCTGCCATCAAATTTCCGGTGAGCTTTGCCAAAGCGAAGGAACGCCGGGTAGAACTGAGAGGTGAGGCTTTTTTTGTGGTTCAGCATAATGAGGCTTCTCCATTTAAAGTTATTACCGGCGGGCAAACTATAGAGGATATTGGAACCGAATTCAATATTAATGCTTATCCGGACGATGCCGTAGCCCAAACAACACTTATTAAAGGAGCGGTTAAAGTGACGGCCGGTAATCATGAAGCTTTTTTGAAGCCTGGCCAGCAGGCAGGCTTTAGTGGCACCGATATGAAGGTGTCTGCAGCTAACATCGAAGAAGTTATAGCCTGGAAAAGCGGTTATTTTAAATTTTACGATGATAACCTTGAGGATATCATGAAAACGATCGCGCGCTGGTACAATATCCGGGTGATATACCAGGACGAGAGCCTGAAAAAAGAAACCTTCGGCGCGGTGGTTACCCGGTTTGCCAATATTTCACCGCTTTTAAAACTGATGGAGCAAACTGGAAATGCCAATTTTAAGATTGATGGCGCAACGATTACGATAAGCAAAAAGAAGAACTAACTGATTATACCATACCAATAAAACCAAGAAACAATTATGAAAGAGAAAGCTAAACCCACCTAAGCGAAATTCAAATACCGGGATTTATGAAGTAAATCAGGAGCACTTGCGATGCCCCTGATTAGTCGGCTTTGATTAAATCTCGATGCGGTTTCAACACAATTTTAATTTAAAACAGCCTTAACAAATGTATAAAATTTTTACAGCAAACATTTGTATGCCTTCGGGCTACGCCAAGAAATTTCTGCGCATTATGAAACTAACCACGTTTGTACTTTTCCTCACTTTGATGCAGGCAAGTGCTACGGTTTTTTCTCAAAAGATCACCTATAAAGACAATGATGTCTCCCTGAAGCAGGTGTTTACGGAAATAAATAAACAGACCGGATACAATATCTTCTGGTCTCCGAAAAGTATCAAAAATGAAAATAAGTTAAATGTTAACTTCCAGAATACATCACTGGAAGATGTACTCCAAACCTGTCTTAAGGACACACAACTTACTTTTGTTATCGAAGGTAACTCTGTTATTATTAAAAGCAGGTCGGCATTAAAGGCCACAGACAAAGTGGTATCCATTCCGGCGGTTATAACCATTACAGGTACGGTAAGAGACGTAAAAGGAGTGACCCTGCCAGGTGTAAGCGTTACTGTTCCGGCGAATCTGAAAATAGGGACGGTGACTGATAATAACGGAAAATTTGTCCTTGATGTACCCAGCGGAACAGTCATCAAAATTTCTTTTGTTGGGTTCATTTCGCAGACATTTACGGTTACTCCTGATCATAAAGTTTTCGATGTCGTTCTTACAGAAGACATCAAGCAGGCCGAGGAAGTTGTAGTAACTGCTTATGGAAAGAAGGAAAGAAAAGAAGCAATAGTTGGTTCGGTGACGACCATCAAACCCGGGGAACTGAAAATCCCGGCCAGTAATTTAACCAATGCACTTGCCGGGCAGGCCGCAGGTATTATTGCCTTCCAGGGATCGGGACAGCCAGGTCAGGATAATGCACAGTTTTTTATCAGAGGGGTAACAACTTTTGGCTATAAAGTTGACCCACTGATCCTGATCGATAACATCGAGCTCACTACTAATGATCTGGCCAGGTTGCAGGTTGATGATATCGCCAGCTTTTCCATTCTTAAAGATGCCAGTGCAACTGCGTTATATGGTGCCCGCGGCGCGAATGGGGTAATTTTGGTAAGTACCAAGCAAGGTAAAATTGGCGCGCCGGTAATCAGCTTTCGCGCTGAAAATTCGATATCGAAAAACACCCAGTCGATTGAAATTGCCGACCCTATTTCCTACATGAATCTTTATAACGAGGCCACGCTCGACAGGAATCCATTGTTACCAACTCCCTTCAACCCCGATAAAATCAATAACACGATCAATACCATAAACAAAGGCCCTGGCTACAACCAATATGTATATCCGGCGGTAGACTGGTTGAAACTATTGATAAGACCTACTGCACATACGCAAAGAGGCAACCTGAGTGTGAGTGGCGGAACACCTTTTGCCAGGTATTACGTTGGGGGATCCTACAATCTTGACCACGGGAATTTAAAGGATGATATTGCCAACAATAATGAGACTAATATCAAATTTCAGAATTACCAGTTACGTTCCAATGTCAATCTCAACCTAACCAAGACAACGGAGGCCATACTTAGATTTTCCGGAAATTTCAGCGATTATTCCGGACCGCAGACAACAAGCGGGGCGTTCAGTACTGATGAATATAAATTGGCACTGCACGCCAGTCCGGTTGCGTTTCCTGCCTATTTTGCGCCCGACTCAGCTAATTTAGGCACGCAGCATATCCTGTTCGGAAAACCCGATAATCCCGGCGTTCCCGCTACGAACCCTTACGCTGAATTGTTAAGAGGGCACAAAACTTCATCGGAGTCACGGGTATTGGCACAGATCGAATTGAATCAGAATCTGTCCTTTATTACAGAAGGTCTGAACTTTCACGGTATCTTCAGCACCAACCGGTATTCTTACTTCGATGCCAGTTTTGTTTATAACCCATTTTACTACAACATCGGGACATATGACAAAGCATCAAATACCTATACGCTGAACTGGCTGAATCCAAATCCTGGCGATGCCCGTGAATACCTTTTATACTATGGTGGAACACCTGTGCTGAGCAGCCAGGTTTATTTACAAGGTAATCTTGATTATACGAAGCAACTTGGGAAACACAATATATCAGCCACGTTGGTCGGAACCCGGCAACAAACGGTTTATTCTAATGTAAGCACGCTTATTGACGGTCTTCCTCATCGTAACCTCGGTCTTGCGGGAAGAGCTGGTTATAACTATGGCAGCAGATATTTTCTGGAGTTTAATTTTGGGTACAATGGTTCCGAAAGATTTTCTGCCGAGCACCGCTATGGATTCTTTCCAACTATTGGAGCCGGATGGCTGGTTTCTGCCGAGAAGTTCTTTGAGCCATTGGCCAATATTTTCGATCGGGTGAAATTACGTGGAAGCTATGGCCTGGTAGGTAATGACGCTATAAGTGACCGTCGCTTCTTCTACGCTTCAAGCGTTAACCTGGATGCAGGTGGTTATGCCGTTTTTGGCGCGAATGCAGCATATTCCCATGGTGGAGTGAGTATTCAGAATTATGCTGACCCCAATGTTACCTGGGAAACATCAAGGCAAGCCAACGTGGCATTGGAACTCACCATGTTCAAGGCTCTTAATATTACCGCGGAATTCTATAATTATAACCGGTATAATATTTTGCAACAGCGATCTTACATTCCCACAACCTCGGGTCTTGAAGCTCCTATTTATGCTAATCTGGGCAAGGCCAATTCAAGGGGTATGGATCTTTCCTTTGATTACAAGACGGTCATCAATAAATCTTTCTCCATTACAGGACGTGGAAATTTCACACTTGCTACCGATAAATATACTTATTACGAAGAACCAAACTATCCTGAACCATGGCGAAGAAACATCGGCCAGCCTATACGTGCCGGATACGGGTATATTGCAGACCGCCTGTTTGTTGATGATGCGGAGGCAGCGAGTTCTCCTGCACAGGTATTTTCTACAGGCGGTAAAGTCCCTAAGGGCGGTGATATCAAATACCATGACCTTAACGGGGATGGCATCATAGATTCCCGCGACGAAACGTTTATCGGCTATCCGCAGGTACCAGAGATCGTTTATGGTTATGGTGTATCCATGCAATACAAAAATTTTGATTTGTCCGCATTCTTTCAAGGCCAGGCCAGGGTATCTTTTTTTATCGATCCTACCCAGGTCAGCCCGTTTGTCCCCAGCACAGAAGCTTATGTTTACGGCAATACCCAGGTGCTTAAGCAATTTGCCGATGATCATTGGTCTGTAGGGAACCAAAACCTTTATGCGCTTTATCCTCGTTTAGGAACAACCGCGAGTGATATCGAGAATAACCTGCAGCCAAGTACCTGGTGGCTTCGTGACGGTTCTTTTATGCGATTAAAGTCAGCCGAATTAGGTTTCACATTACCCTCTTCGGTATCAAAAAAAATAGGTGTAAAAAGTATCCGGCTCTACTTAAATGGTTTAAATCTGATCACCTGGAGCTCATTTAAGCTTTGGGACCCCGAGCTTGGCGGAAATGGGTTCAATTATCCAATTCAAAAAGTATACAACATTGGTCTGAACGCTAATTTTTAAACTGAATTACTATGAAATTTAAATATAGAATTTTATGCCTGCTGGCGGTAATGTTTGTCGGCAGCTCCTGTAAAAAATACCTGGACGTGGTACCTCCCAACGTAGGAACAATAGATTATGCATTCAGAAGCAGGAACGAAGCAGAAAATTACCTGTTCACCTGCTACTCTGTGCTCCAGCAACAACTAACCGACCTGAATAGAAGCCCGGGTAACACCACATCCTCAGAACTTATTTTTCCGCTCAACCTGCAGAGCAATCCTATCGATATTACAGGCTATAGCCTGATCACCGGTACACAAAATACCGGAAATCCGGGTCTGGATTTTTGGGATGGCACAGGAAATGGGATCGCGTTGTTTCAGGCGATCAGGAAATGTAATACCATGTTGGAAAATATAGACAAGCCGCTCGATCTCACCGCTCCGGAAAAAAAACGTTGGATCGCTGAAACCAAGTTCCTGAAGGCCTACTATAATTATTACCTGTTCCGGATGTACGGTCCGATTCCAATAATTGACAAGAACCTGCCGGTTGAAGCCTCAACTGCCGATGTTAAGGTTAAACGGGCATCTGTAGATGAGGTAGTTAGTTATATTACCGGCTTGATGGATCAGGCCATACCGGATCTTCCGTTAACTATCGAAAATCCGGCAAAGGAACTCGGAAGATTAACGAAGCCCGCGGCAATGTCTATCAAAGCAGAATTTTTAATGACTGCAGCAAGCCCGCTATTTAATGGAAACAGTGATTACACAAACTTTAAAGACAAAACAGGGAAAGCTCTTTTTCCTCCAGCTTACGACCCGAACAAATGGCAAAAAGCGCTTGATGCATGTAAAGCCGCGGTGGAAACATGTGAATCGGCCGGACTTCACTTAAACACGAATTTTGTGCCGGCTCCAGGCGTAACCAACCTTTCTGATTCCCTTAAACAGGTCTTAACCTTTCAAAACGCGATAACTGAAAAGTGGGATACCAACCCGGAGCTGATCTATGGGCTTAATAATGACTGGCATGGTCAGGAGTATTGTATTCCGAGACTAACAGAAAAAGCCAACCAGAACGACGGGCAGAACCCGGCTTATTTTGCGGTGCCAATTTCGACCACTGAGCTTTTCTATACCAATAAAGGAGTTCCTATTGATGAGGATAAAACATGGGATTATGCCGATAGGAACCAGTTGAGAACAGGAGATAAAGCAAATTTCTACTACATCGAACAAGGGTATCAGACAATCAAAGCACATTTTGACCGGGAGCCCAGATTTTATGGCAGCATAGGATTTGATGGGGGTATTTGGTTTGGCGACGGAATTTTAGATGGCAATAACGCACACTTCGTAGCCGCCAGAGGAGTTACCGCGGTCGCTGGTCCAAAAAATCCGCAGAAAAGCAATATTACCGGCTATTGGCCTAAAAAACTGGCTAATTACCTTACCGTATATGATGATGGTTTTAACTGGGTAACCTATACCATGCCGGTAATGCGTATGGGTAACCTTTACCTGCTGTATGCCGAAGCGATTAATGAAGTGAACGGCCCTACCGCCGAAGCAATTTCCTATATCGACCGCGTAAGGGCAAGGGCAGGCCTCGACGGTGTGGTAAGTTCCTGGTTAAATTATTCCAAAAACCCATCGAAGCCCGCTTCAAAAGAAGGCCTGAGAGCAATCATTCACAGAGAACGCCGCATAGAATTATGCTTCGAAGGTCAAAGTGGCTGGGATCTGAGGCGCTGGAAGGAACTGCAGGATGTGCTGAGTACGCCTTTGAGGGGATGGAGTATCAATGAGGGTCAGGCCGTAAATTATTATCGCGCCAGAAACGTTGAAATCCCGGTTTTCAATACGAGGGACTATTTATGGCCATTATCAAATACTGCAATTGTAGTAAACGACAACCTGGTCCAAAACCCTTACTGGTAGAATTGATTGCTAATGATTTCAAAATAAATCTTAAATAAAATATGATGAGTAAATATATATTAAAGCATATCTTCCTGGTAGGTTTTATGCTTGCGCTCCTGGTAGCTTGTATGCCATCGTGTAAAAAGAACGATGGATACAGGGAACCCGAATCAAACGACAAGACCAAACCAGGACCGGTTTCAAATGTCAAGGTCAGGAATTTTAAAGGTGGTGCGGTTTTAACATATGCATTACCTGCAGATGAAAATCTGTTATACGTGGTAGCAGATTATAAGATCAACGGCAAAACTGCCCGGCAAACAAAATCCAGTTTCTTCCTGGATACGATTACCGTTGAAGGTTTTCAGTTTAGTAAGGATTATACCGTTACGCTTCACGCTGTAACCAGATCGAACATCCAATCAGACCCCGTAACGGTGACCGTTCACCCGGATACGCCTTATTACCAGTCAATCCGGAAGTCATTGAAACTTGCGGCAGATTTTGGTGGTATCAACATTTCAACATTAAATAAGGATAAGAAATCCGTTGGTATCAATTTGTTAACCATCGATCCGGTGGATAATAAATTTGTTATCAATGACCAGCATTATACGAATATAGATACAATTGACTATGCGGTAAGGGGGTTTGCAACTAATCCGACCAAATTCGGCGTATATGTAACTGATCAGTTCGGTAATGTTTCTGATACTTCTATAGTTACGCTAACTCCCTTGTTTGAACAGGTACTGGACAAAAAAGCATTTTTTGTTTATGCTCAGCCCAGCGATGGCTTTATTGGTTATGGTGGGGTAATGAACTATTTATGGGATGGTGAAACCCTGGAGCCACCGGGATCACCGTGGCAAACTACCGTCGGTAATACTTACAGGAGGGCGCAGGGGACATTCGGACTGGGCCGCAGCTATAAATTGAGCCATTTTGTAATGTATTGCAGGGGCTACGGCTATGCCAATCCAAAAGTATTTACCATCTGGGGTTCCAACAAAGATAAGCCACAGGATGCCGAAACAGTTGCCGGCAATAAGCCTGGTGCAGTAATCGGAGACTGGACAGTACTGGGTGTTTACCGCTTCCCGGATCCGCCTTCTGGCCTCGCCCAGGGATCAACGAATAACGCCGATCAGGCCTTTATCAATAAGGGAGTGAGTTTTGATGTGCCATTTAGTAGCCCTAATGTAAAATATGTAAGGATTGTGGTAGATGAAACCTGGTTTGGGCTCCATTACACCTATTTGGAAGAATTGACACTTTATGGGGTTCCACAATAAATAAACGTGAAGGAAATGAAAATCATTATAAAAAATATGCTATGGCTGTTCTTATTGGCAGGTATGGCGGGTTGTTCAAAAAAGAATGATAATTATAAAGCACTTATAAAAGGTGGTGAAATCCATTACCCGGGTGTGATCAGCAACCCTGGCTATCTCGCAGGAAATTTGCGTACAATGGTGAAGTTTAATCCTGGTCCCGATCCTAAAATAGCCAAATATGTGATTTACTGGAATAACAAGCAGGACTCTCTGTCCCTGGCCGCAGTAAGTCATGATCCCCTGGATACTGTAAAGGTTTTAGTGCCTGGACTAAAGGAAGGGACGTATAACTTTAACATTTATTCTATTGATACCGACGGCAACCGGTCTATTATGACAACCATTAATAGCGTAAGGGTGTATGGTCCTGTATACCTGAGCGGACTATTTAACCGGGGCTATAATGCCGATACACCTTTCGTTGTTAATTTCGCCACGGGTAATGTACAGTTAAAATTCAATGCCCCTGATTCTATTAACCTTAAAACTGTCGTCCGGTATATTGATAATGCCGGTAAAACTAATACCGCAATTCTAAGACCCGATAGCAACACCATCACACTGATTAATTATAAGTTTGATACGGAGGTGACTTATCAGTCTAGTTATATTCCGCTTAGAGGAGCAATTGATACGTTTACGGTAGCCAGTGTAAGTGCATTTCCGCATATCAGCCGGGTAGGCGACATTACCAGCTTTTTCATTAAAAATGCCGGAAATCCATTTTACAGGAGCGACAGCGGCACCGGCAAGTGGGGATTGCCTAAAGACTGGCAATATAACACCAATGTGTTGAACCAGGATGGGGGTAAAGGAGGAGGCTGGTCAACCGATTGGGGTGGCGTAATCCATTTCGAATCAAAAGACTGGAGCGGTGATGGTGTTACAAACGGGAAAGTTTATCAAACCATCACTTTATCAGCCGGTACATACGCCCTTGATATTATAACCCAGGGACACGGCGGTACGCTGAATGCCAATGAAGTTGTAGCTGCTGGAACAAGCCTTCCGGATATTGATAATTTGAACAGCGGCAATACGCTGGCCTTATATCATGCCGATCAGGATCATATCGACGGAACCCATACACTTTCATTCACGCTTACACAGAAAACCACCATTACTTTTGGTTGGGTGGTCAGCACACAGTCAACAACTTATCTTCAGTTTAAACAAGTTGTTCTTAAAAGTTTATAATAATACATGCTGCCCTGGAAAGAAACAGGGCAGCATTTACTACCATATTAATCCTCAGGTTCTCATACTTTAAATTTTAAAATGTTTAATCACTACAAAAGAAAGATCCGGCTAATTATTGTTATTGCTGTCAATGCCATGTTTATTTCCAGCTCATTTGCGCAGTCGAATGAAGTTTCGCTAAATAGTTCCGGGGAACAAATATGGCGGTTACGCGCAGAGGCCGAAGTAAATAAAGCTGACAATATACATACAATCGATTGCAAAGCGGAAAAGTGGGTGCAAGCCATAGTGCCGGGTACGGTATTCGCATCTTACGTGGCGGCAGGGGTGGAGAAAGACCCCAATTTTGGGGATAATATTTACAAAGTAGATAAGGCGAAGTACGATCGAAATTTCTGGTACCGGACAGCGTTTGTGATCCCCTCATCCTATACCCAAAAATACATTTGGTTGAATTTTAGGGGGGTGAACCGCAAGGCGGACATTTACCTGAACGGAACACTGCTGGGCAGTTTGGATGGCTTTATGCAGCAGGGGCGGTTTGATATTACAGAGATTGCCAGCCGGACCACTAAAAACATATTAACGGTGCTTGTCTCAATTCCGTTGCAGCCGTTAGCCAATGTGGGAAGTCCAAACTATGTGTCGAGCGCAGGATGGGACTGGATGCCTTATGTGCCAGGGTTAAACTCTGGGATCACAGACAATGTTTACCTAAGCAATACAGGGGCAGTAACCATTAAAGACCCATGGATCAGGGCCAGCCTGCCCACCAATGCCCGGGCGGATATATCTATTGCACTTGACGTTAAAAACAACGCCTCAACCCCGCAAACAGCCATGGTAGTAGGCGTAATTACACCGGGTAATATTGAGTTTATTAAAAAGATCAATATCGATGCTAAAGGAACCGCAGCGGTTAAACTTACTAAAGCGGAATTTAAGCAGCTCATGATCAACAGCCCCAAACTCTGGTGGCCCAATGGCTATGGCGAGCCTAACCTGTACAACTGTAAATTAAGTGTGCGTGTGGGCAATGAGACATCTGATGTCAGGAATATAAGTTTCGGTATTAAAAGATATAGTTATGATACACTGGGCCGGGTGCTGCACCTGGCCATCAACGGCACGCCGGTATTTATTAAAGGGGGCGACTGGGGTATGTCTGAATACATGCTGCGGTGCCGTGGAAAAGAATACGATACCAAAGTGAGGTTACATAAGGAAATGAATTTTAACATGATCCGGAACTGGATAGGCTCTACTACGGATGAGGAGTTTTACGATGCCTGCGATAAATATGGTATCATGGTATGGGATGATTTCTGGCTGAACGCGAACCCTAACCTGCCGGCAGATATCAATGTATTTAATGCCAATGCGATAGAAAAGATTAAACGGTTCAGAAACCACCCGTCAATAGCGGTGTGGTGCGCAGACAATGAGGGCTGGCCCGAACGTCCGTTAAGTGCCTGGCTCAAGGAAGATCTGGACACTTTCGATGGCGGCGACCGGTATTACCAGCCTAATTCTCATGCCGAGAACCTCAGCGGCAGTGGCCCCTGGGACGCGAAAGACCCCCGGTATTATTTTACCGCGTATCCAAGCGGTTCTGGTGGCAATAAAGGTTGGGGTCTACGTACGGAACTGGGTACTGCGGTGTTCGTGAATTTTGAGAGTTTCAAAAAGTTTATGCCAAAAGAAAACTGGTGGCCCCGTAACGACATGTGGAACCAGCATTTCTTTGGCCCACTTGCCTTTAATGCCGGCCCGGACAGTTATGATCAAAGTATCGCGATAGGTTATGGTGCGCCGAAGGGTATAGAAGATTATTGCAGAAAAGCCCAGTTTGTAAACCTGGAATCAAATAAGGCGATGTTTGAGGGATGGCAAGACCATATTGGCGAAGATGCCTCGGGCCTCATGACCTGGATGAGTCAGTCTGCTTACCCTTCAATGGTATGGCAAACGTATGATTATTACTACGATTTAACAGGTGCTTACTTCGGTGCAAAAAAAGCCTGTGAACCATTACATATACAATGGAACCCGGTTGATAACGCCATCAAGGTTATCAACACCACCCGCGCCGATGCTGAAGGCTTAACCGCCATCGCCGAAATTTATAATATGGACGGAAAGCTGATAAGCCATTACAGCGATTCGAAAACAATAGATGCGCCATCAAACAGCGCAACGGAATGTTTTAAATTGAAGTTAAGCGAATCTAAAGCCAACCTGGCGCTCAATAAACCGGTGTACGCCTCGTCATCAACCAATGGCGACCCGGGCGCAGTTAATGATGGCAACAATGGCACGCGCTGGGCCAGCAGATCAAACGATGATGAGTGGATCTATGTTGACCTGGGTAAAGAGGAGGTGGTGAACGGCGTGGGCCTTAACTGGGAAGATGCTTATCCTAAAACCTTCAAGGTACAGGTGTCAAATGATGCCAAAAAATGGCGTGATGTGTATGTAACTAACGAAGGCCGCCCCGGCGAACAGCAAATCGGTTTTGTTGAAAATACCGCACGCTACGTGAGGGTGCAGGGGGTGGAACGTGGAACTTATTGGGGGTATTCCTTATGGAACTTTGAAGTTTATCAGGGCGATGTAGCCAGCGAAGGCCTGTCAGATGTGCATTTTATCAAGCTTAAACTAACCGATAAAGCAGGGAAGCTGGTATCCGATAACTTTTACTGGAGAGGCAACAAGCGCAAAGATTATTCGGCCCTGGGCACTTTGCCAAAGGTTGATCTGAAAGTAAGTTACAAAACGGTTAAAAGCAATGGCAAGTATTTTGTGACCGCGCAAATCACCAATCCATCATCATCGGCAGCGGTGGCATTCGGCATAAGGGTGCAGGCTATCAATGCACTAAGTGGCGAACAGATCCTCCCTGCAATTATTAATGAAAACTATTTCAGTCTGCTAAAAGGGGAAACAAGGACCGTAAGGCTTGAATTTGATGCCGGCTTGATAAATCAGGGCAACATCAGGTTGTCGGCAGAAGCCTTCAATAGCAACACACACCCTTAATAGGGAAACAGGAACGATATATTAATACGCCTATGAAATCAATTACAGTGGCTGGAATATTAAAGGCCGAAACCAATTGTCTTTACAATATCTGGTATCATTTAAGGCCGGCGTTTTTACTTATGTGTATTTTATTAAGCTGCCCGTGTGCCGGTATCGCGCAAACAAATTCGCCGCCAGCGTGGGGAGATCAGGGGAATGGGACATTTAAAAACCCTGTTATCAATGCTGATTACTCTGATCCCGATGTAATTAAAGTTGGTGACAGTTTTTATATGGTTTGTTCTGATTTTCATTACATGGGTATGCCGGTATTGAAATCGAAAGACCTGGTAAACTGGACGATCATTGGAAAGATCTATAACCGTCTTGATATCAACAGTAAATATAATACCATGGAACGGTATGGCGGAGGCAGCTGGGCGCCATCTATCCGTTTTCATGACGGCAGGTTCTTTGTTTATTTCTGCACGCCGGATGAAGGGCTTTACATGAGCACCACGGCAGACCCCTCGGGCAAATGGTCTGCGCTTACTGAAATCAAAAGGGTAGGTGGCTGGGAAGACCCGTGTCCTTTCTGGGATGATAATGGACAAGCCTACCTGGGTCACAGCCGGTTAGGGGCAGGCCCGATCATTATTCATAAAATGAGTAAAGATGGTAAACATCTCCTGGATTCTGGTAAAGTTGTATATGAAGGCCCCACATCCGAAGGAACAAAGATCTATAAGCGAAAAGGGTTCTATTATATCATTATACCTGAGGGTGGAGTTGGTACCGGGTATGAAACTGCCCTTCGCTCAAAAAATATATACGGGCCGTATGAACGAAAAATTGTCCTTGAACAAGGTACTACCTCCGTGAACGGGCCACATCAGGGCGGTTTTGTAGAATTACCGTCGGGAGAGTCATGGTTCATGCATTTCCAGGGCGTTGGGGCTTTGGGCCGGGTCTGCCATCTGGAGCTGGTGTCATGGATTGATGACTGGCCATTGATGGGGATAGATATCGATAAAAATGGAATAGGAGAGCCGGTTAGCATATCACAGAAACCCAAAATTAAAACATCGGGGCCAATCGCACATATCCAGGCATCTGATGAATTCAATAAGAAAGATCTTGGCTTGCAATGGCAGTGGAACCATAACCCTGTGGATAGCAACTGGTCGTTGACCCGAAACGCCGGGTATCTTTCTTTGAAAGCAATGCATGCGCTGAAAAACAAAGAAGCGAGGAATACGCTTACCCAAAAACTAATGGGAAATTCCGGAACGGTTACAACGATGCTCAACACGAGTCAAATGAATGTTGGACAAAGGGCCGGATTATGCCTTTTCGGAGAAAATATCCACGAGGTTGGGGTGATGAAGACAGATAGCGGCTTATACCTGTATGCCGATAATAATGGTGAGCAGGTTACCGGGGAAAAAGTAAACGGTAACCAGGTATTCCTGAGATTAAGACTGGATCTGCCGACCAATCATAATTTTTTGGAATACAGTTTCGATAATAATAAATTTTATAAGCTGGGACTTGAATGCGAATTATCAGGTAACAATTACTGGAAAGGCGCACGACCCGCACTCTTTTCTTACAATATAACAGGTAACTCCGGCACAGCTTTGTTTGATTGGTTCCACTATGTTCATGATGGCCCTAATGATCCTGAATAATTGATCAATCGCTTTAACAAAAAACAAAAAAGATAATAATTGAGTGTGATGAAAAAACAAAAACTGATATTAATAATCTTGCTCCTTTTAAGTAGTTCGGCGATAAACGCGGTAATACAAAAGAAACCTGATACGCTATTGTACAAAGATAAAAAGCAACCGGTTGAAAAGCGGGTTGACGATTTGTTGGCACGCATGACCTTAAAAGAAAAAATTCAGCAACTGCAGAACAAGCCGGCAGGAAAAGCCGACGAAATTGAAAAGGTCTTTAAAGGTGAAAGCTATGGTTGCACCCATGAAATGAGTATGAGTGCCGCCGACTGCGCCGATATGTACCAGAAATTGCAAACATACATGTTGACCAAAACCCGTTTGGGCATACCTGTTCTAACTGCAGCGGAGGGCATAGAAGGTATATTGCAGAATAATTGCACAATTTTTCCCCAGGCTTTGGCACAAGGAAGTACTTTTAATCCGGCGTTGATCCGTAAAATGACGGCTGCTGCGGGATCCGAAGCGGACGTTATCGGTATACACCAGATCCTTTCGCCAGACCTGGATATAGCAAGGGAACTTCGCTGGGGAAGGGTAGAGGAAACCTATGGCGAAGATCCATACCTGATCGCAGAAATGGGAACAGCATTTATCAACGGTTATCAGCAATATCACATCGCCTGTACCCCCAAGCATTTCCTGGCTCATGGTTCACCTTCGGGTGGATTGAATTGTGCAAGTGTCAGTGGCGGCGAAAGGGAATTGAGAAGCCTGTATATGTACCCTTTCAAACGGGTAATAGCTGAAACAAACCCATTGTCTTTAATGTCGTGCTACAGTTCATACGATGGTGTAGCAGTCAGTGGTTCAAGCTATTATATGACCGATATGTTAAGGGGGGAGTTGGGTTTTAAAGGATATGTTTATTCAGACTGGGGATCGGTTGAACGCCTGGAAACCTTTCATCATGAAGTTGGTAGCCAGGAAGATGCCGCTAAAAAGTCTTTGATCGCCGGAGTAGATCTGGATGTATATGGCGCATATGAAACGTTAGAAGGTATGGTTAATAACGGCAAATTGGATCTGAAATACATTGATCAGGCAGTTCGCAGGGTTTTATCTGTTAAGTTCAGGCTGGGTTTATTTGACAATCCGTTTGGAAGTCCTGCGAAAGTGCAAAAGGTAGTACGGAGCGCAAAAAATATAAGCATTTCAAAAGAGGTAGCGGATGAAAGCGCGGTGCTTTTGAAGAATGATAATCATATCCTGCCCCTGAATTTGTCCAAATATAAATCAATCGCTTTAGTAGGTCCAAACAGCGACCAAACGGTCTTCGGCGATTATTCATGGACACAAAGGGATAGTAAAGAAGGCGTAACGCTTTTACAGGGATTAAAATCGGTAGTTGGTGATAAGCTGCAGGTAAACTATGCACAAGGCTGTGACTGGTGGAGCCAGGACCGATCTGGCATAGCAGCAGCAGTAAAGGTGGCGGAATCAAGTGATATAGTCATTGTAGCTATCGGAACACGTAGTACGTATCTTGGTCGCGGCCCCAAAAACTCCACCGCCGGCGAAGGGTTTGATCTGTCCTCTCTGGAATTGCCTGGTGTTCAGGAAGATCTCCTCAAAGAGATTAAGGCAACAGGAAAACCGATGATCGTAGTATTTATATCGGGTAAGCCACTCGCCATGCCCTGGGTTAAAAAAAATGCAGATGCAGTACTTGTACAATGGTATGGCGGGGAAATGCAGGGGAGGACCATTGCAGACATTTTAACAGGAGTTGTCAATCCATCCGGAAAATTAAATGTGTCTTTTCCAAGAAGCACCGGGAACAGTCCATCTTATTATAATCACTATGCTACAGATAGAAATGAGCCGTTCGACCGGCCAGGCACTCCGGAGGAACCGGGCGGGCATTATATTTTTGACAAACCCGATCCATTATGGGATTTTGGGTTTGGATTAAGTTATTCTACTTTTAAATATATCAGCTGCCATATAGCTGACAGCGTTCTTTCTGCAAAGGACACGATTGCTGTTGATGTCAATATAGCAAATACCGGAAACCGGGATGGAAAAGAGGTAATTCAACTTTACATTAAAGATAAAGTAAGTTCGGTGGCAACACCTGTGCAACAACTCAAAGCATTCAGAAAGGTGTTGATCAAGGCGAATGATCATGCGAAAATCACGCTAAGGGTTCCTGTATCAGAACTTGGTCTTTACGATGAACACATGCAATATGTGGTAGAGCCTGGGGAATTTGAGGTTCAAATCGGAAATTCGGCAGACAATATATTTGTCAATAAAACGGTGGTTGTCAAATAAAAGCATCATCCGTAACAATTATTAACATTGCAGGGCGGCCGAATCATTTGATTTCTGCCGCCCTGTAATGATCGTTTATGTGACTTTATTAAGGAGCAATGCATCGGATACGGTTGAAAGGGTGATGATGTCGAATCCCAAAAAAGATACTGCTTCAGATAACCGGAAGAAGAATGATTTTAGAATACCTATCTTGTTTCCCGGAGACAGGAACAAAGCCGGTTATTTGATGAGTAAAGAAACGCTTATCCATTTTTTTCATAGTACCAACCTGGTATCTTTATCCATTGCCAGGGAGATAGCTGAACAGTTTACCGCTAAGACGATTACTAAAAAACAGTTTTTGCTTTCAGAGGGAAGGATCGCGGATGAATACTTTTTCCTGGAAAAGGGTTATATGCGAGCGTTCGCACACGATACAGAAGGCAATGAGGTGACAACAGGGTTTTATTATCCGGGACGGGTAGTGTTCGAGGTCTCTTCGTTTTTCAGCCGTGTCCGGTCAAAGGAAAATATAGAGGCGCTGACAGATTGTGATGGCTTGCTGATCACTTATGCGCAGTTAAATGAACTTTTTCATGCTTTGCCTGAATTCAGGGAGTTTGGCAGGGCCATGCTGGTCAGAGGGTTTACGGAACTGAAAAGCCGGATGCTGGCCACAATCACGGAAACAGCAGAAGAGCGCTATGCACATTTGTTGCTGTCGAACCCGGAGATCTTTCAGCATGCGCCTTTAAAAACTATTGCTTCTTACCTCGGGATCACAGATACATCACTTAGCAGGATACGTAAGGAGTTCTCTAAAAAATAATAAGCTGCTTATTTCTTGTCATTTGGCAAGAGTTGGTCACCTTTTTCTGATTTCCTTTGCTTTATAAATAAATAAGCAATGGAACATTTACCACATTATATAGGCATCGTATTTATTATCACTACGATTATTACCTTTTGGCTGCTATACAGAGCCGCCCATTATTCAAAAATTGTGATTGTCATCAGTTTATTATGGCTGACCGCACAGGCTGCAATCAGTTTAACGGGGTTTTATACTGTAACTACCGGAGTGCCACCAAGATTTATGCTGTTGTTAATGCCGCCAACTATTTTTATCGTATTGGTTTTTTTAATAAAAAGGGGAAGGGTTGCAATAGATAGTTTCGATGCTAAAACCTTAACGCTGCTCCATATTGTTAGAATACCGGTGGAACTCACCTTATTTGGCTTATACCTTCACAAAGTGATACCCGAAGTAATGACATTTGAGGGAAGGAACTTTGATATACTTTGTGGATTAAGCGCTCCGTTTGTTTATTACTTTGGCTACATAAAAAATATACTGAGCCCCAAAATATTGATAGCGTGGAATGTCATCTGTTTATTACTGTTGGCAAATATTGTGGTTACGGCCGTGTTATCAGGCCCTTTTGCCTTTCAAAAGTTTGCTTTTAATCAGTCAGATTTCGCATTGCTCTATTTTCCTTTTATATGGCTTCCCGGTTATGTGGTTCCTATTGTATTGTTTGCGCATCTAACTGCAATAAGGCAATTAATGAAAAGTAATAAACCTGTACTGGCAATTGACCCACAGCGGAACGCCTATTAACAAACCGGAACTCCTGCCGTTGTTCCAATTTGTGTGGGAGGTATTTTGTAAATCGGGAATATTTTGTGGCAGGCTTTTCTATCTTTGCGGCATGACAGATGAGGAGATTGTCGAGTATTTTAAGACCGCAATATTACCAGATACACTTCGGTTAGACAGGGCGAGTACACAGCATGATGTTAAGGAATATGTTCCCAGAAATATCGAACTGATACTGAGCAATCCTAAGAATACCGGGGCAAGGCACCGGTTATTGCAGATCATCAATGCGCTGGAGCATCCGTATGACGGACCGGGGATCCCGGGCAAGTAAGGAACTATGTTGTTTTGCTTACCTGCCAGATTGATAGACTATTCATATTAGGTGTTAGAGCCGTTAACTATATCTGTTGCATTTCTTTAGCTTTATTTATATATGTTTAAGGTATTCGAAGCGTATTTGCGTCAAAAAGTAACAATTTCAGATGAAGAGCTGGAGTTGATCCGTGCAGTAAGTGTGGAAAGGAAATTGCGCAAATGGCAGTCAATACTGCATGAAGGGGAGGTGTGGCGTATCACTTGTTTTATTGCGAGTGGCTGTTTCAGGCTGTACCGGTTTGGAGAGGATGGTACTGACCATACGCTGCGATTTGGAGTAGAAAACTGGTGGATCAGTGACCAGGAAAGCTATAATCACGAAAAACCTTCTGAATATAATATTGAAGCATTAGCCGCAAGTACGGTACTCATCTGGACGAAGGATAAATGGGAAGAATTGATGAAAACGATCCCCGCACTGAAGCTGTTTAATGAACAGCTGTTGGCCAGGGGGTATGAAACCAGCCAGCGAAGGATCTTTTCCCTGATCAGTTACTCTGCGGAAGAGAAGTACCTGGATTTTCAGAAAACCTATCCAAGCGTTTTTAACAAAGTCCCTTTGCATATGGTAGCTTCCTACCTGGGTATATCGCGGGAAACATTGAGCCGGATAAGGAAAGATTTCACAAAGCATCATTAAATTATACAGCCTCTCGGAGCAATTCCGGGAGGCTGTATTATTTAATCAGGACTTTTGATTTAATCGATAGGATGCATACCATAAGCTTCGCTACCGGTCTGTATCTGCTCGCCAAGTGCAAGTATCGTTGCTTCATCAAACCACCTCGAAACAAGTTGCACGTTGATCGGCAATCGCTCAGAACTGATGCGAACTGGCACAGAAAGAGCAGGCAAACCGGTCATATTAAAAGGAGCTGTGGCGGCCATCACATGGTATGGAGAAACGGCTATTCCGTTAACCATATATTCCTGCAGGTTATGCCCCGTCGCGGTCATCGGGTTAACAGGGCACAATAATACATCGTATTTTAAAAAGTAACCCGCAAAATGACTTCTAAGCTCTTCTATCTTCGCTTCGGCTTTCACATAATCATTTGCTGCAAGCAACGGGTAATCCATCGTAGCCTTCCCAATAAAATGCAGCTCCGATTCGCGTCCTTTGGTGAACTGCTGCATATAAGGAACCAGTTCTCCATAAAGCACATTGAAGTATGGCGTCAGCCAGTCGGTGTTTTCCATGAAAGGCAGGCGTACCTCCTCCACATCATAACCGGTTTCATGAAGTAGTTTGGCAGTTGCAGCAATAGCGGCTGTAATCTCGGGATCTACTGGTCCGAAGGCGGTATCTGATACCCAGCCTACACGGATCTTTTGACCTGGTATCCTGAAAGTGGCCGGCGCCGCGTCTTTGGCAAAGATGCTATAGCCGTCAAATCCATCCGCTCCGTTAATTATCGAGTACCCCAATGCAACGTCGCGAACAGTACGGGCCATTGCCCCAATATGCCAGAATCTGCTTAAAGCCTGCGGGAAGTGGCCGGTATAAGGTACACGACCATGAGTGGCTTTTAAAGCGGCAATACCTGTGAATGCCGCCGGACCGCGAACGGATATGGCCACATCGCTGCCCAGACCAATCGGAGAAAGGCCGGCAGCAATTACTGCTGATTCACCGCCGCTTGAGCCGCCAGGGGTGCGATCCGGGTTCCACGGATTGTTGGAGCGGCCAGTAACCAGGTTATCCGATTCCCAATGGGCCGAAAACTCAGGAAGATTAGTTTTCATCAATGGGATGGCCCCTGCGTTTTTCATGCGGGTAACCACGGTTGCATCTTTTTCGGGAATAAAATTTTCAAAGATTTTAGAGCCGCGCTTTGTAGGTATACCGGCTGTATCAATCGCATCCTTGATAGAAAATGGTACACCGTGCAGCGCACCTAATTTATCTCCGTTGCTTACCGCCTTGTCTGCAATGGCTGCTGCTTGAAGCGCCTGTTCGCCCATTAGGGTAACAATTCCGTTTATTTTAGGATTTATTTCGGCAATACGGTCAAGGTGGGCCTGTACAACCTCAACCGAAGATATCTCTTTAGTACGGATCAGTTTGGCAAGTGTAGTTGCCTCCTGGTAATAGATGGGGTCTGTTTTACTGTTCAATTGATTTTTCATATTCTTTGTTTTTACGATTAAAATATCTGCACTTATACTATCAAGTGCCTGAACAAAAGTGAGCGCGGAAGGCCAGCGGAAACGAAGCTATATGACACAATTTGACGTTGACATTTGTCACGCTTTTTGAGATAAGCACATGCCCGGGATCATTTCTTGCCATTTGGCAAGATCACCACCTGTTCCGGCCGGTTTATACTATGGCAGTTGATTCCCCAAGCCCCAGACCCATCCAAAATAAAATTTCCAAACAACCACAAAACGTTTTCTTCATTCCTGAACTGTCTTTACCATTTTAATTGGACGTCCCTTCGACGGCTGGTTTAAGTTTATGAATTATATGCAATCGATTGTGCAATTGTGTTAATAAATAGCCACTCATCATGTGTTTAGAGGAAATTTTACTGCTAAAATGATTTCCATTTTTATCATTCATAAAAATAAAAAGGTTCATTTTTTTAAATAGTTGCAGCTTATTAAGCTAATGGTTGAATTATTGAAAATAAACTGATTAAAATATTTAATTCTTTTTAAATCTTCAAATTTTGTGCAATCGATTGTATTTTATTATAATTTTACCTTAACCAGTTAGCGCTTTGATTTTCTAATAATTAAGCAGCGATCTTTTTTAATTAAAGGCTTATATAAATTATGGAACCAAGGTTACAGATTATGAAGAAACTCACCTGCAGGATATACCAGTTGTATGCAATTTATTACCCCTGCATAAAGTGATCAAAAATTTAAAACTAAAACCAATTCTTAAATCAATATGAAAAAACAACGACTCCTTATGAACTGGAAAATGCTGGCACTACTCCTATGCATGAGTGCATTTTCCATGTCGCTTTATGCACAAACCAGAAAGCTAACAGGTACGGTTACCGATGATAAAGGCCTGGCCCTTATTGGTGCAACTGTAAAATTAAAATCTGCTCGTTTAGCAACATCAACTGACGCCAATGGTAAGTTTTCATTTAACGTGCCCGCTAACGAAACGGCGATCATAGTAACTTACCTGGGCTATGTAGATCAGGAAGTGTTCATCAACGCGTTAAGCGATAATATAACCATAAAGTTATCAGCTAATGCACGCAGTCTGAACGATGTTATTGTAGTAGGTTATGGTACGCAGCGGAAAAAGGATGTAACAGGATCTGTTGCTTCCATTAGTGCCGCAAGCCTTCAGGAAGTACCGGCCCCAAACGTTGTTGATCAGCTTAAGGGCCGTGTTGCCGGGCTGGATATTACCAGCACCAGTACAACGCCGGGTGCTGTAGGGCAGATCCGTTTACGTGGTGAGCGTTCGTTTGCTACTTCAAATACCAATGCCAATAACCAGAACGGCCCGTTGTTCGTAGTTGACGGTATTCCGTTAATTGGAGGTAGCCTTAATGATATTAACCAGAATGATATAACCAGTGTTGATATATTAAAGGACGCGTCGGCAGCAGCTATTTATGGTTCCAGGGCATCTGGTGGTGTAATTATCATTACTACCAAAAGAGGCAGAGCAGGTAAGGCGGTAATAAGTTATGATGGTTATTACGGAATTAGCCGCATTACAGACGAGTATCCTTTAATGAATGGCACTCAGTTTGCAGCTTTTAAGCGCGAGTCAATTGCCGGGAACTCCAGTGCTTCATCTCCTAATTCTACTGCTTATCCGTTTACCCAGGTCGAGCTGGCAGGTATTGATAATGGCACCAGCACAGACTGGCAGAAATTTATTTTCAGGACAGGGTTTGCTACAGACCATCAACTAAACATCTCTGGCGGGAACGAAAGTACCCAATTTTCTATCAGTACGGGTTATCATAAGGAAAAGGGTGTACAATATGGCCAGGACTTTGACCGTGGTTCATTACGTGCAGCTATTGATCATACCGTTAGTAGCCGTATCAAAGTTGGTTTAACTACCTTTCAAACGTTAACCCACACCAATGGCGCAAATTTGTTTCCATTATATAATACTTCAACCATAAGCCCCTTAACTGCCCCATATAATGCAGATGGTTCTATTAATTTACTGCCCATGACCGGCTCGGTTGATCAGCCTAACCGGGTAAATCCATTGACTATCAGAAATCCAAGTATCCAGAATCTTAATCGTAAATTATATTCTTTTAATACGTTATATGGAGAAGTTAAGATCATTGATGGTTTAAAATACCGGTTTAACGCTGCTTTAACTTATGGCCAAAATCAGGGTAATAACTATTCGCCTGTAAATACAACTTATAACACAGCCACCTCACCATCACAAACAAATGAAAGTGTTAATAATAATGAGAATTATACCTGGCTGCTCGAAAACATATTAACATACGATAAAACCTTTGGCCAAAAGCATCACTTAACTTTTACCGGTTTATACAGTACAGAAAAAGACCACAGTCAGGGCTTACAGGTATATGGTGTAGGTATGCCGGCAGATTATCTGCAAAGTTATAACCTGTTCCTGGCCAATCAGGTAAACTTTTCATCAACCAATCAACCCAATTTTGCCGACAGGGGGTTAATATCTTATATGGCACGGGTAAACTATGCCTTTAATGAGAAATACCTGTTAACCGCTACTGTAAGAACCGATGGTTCATCCGTATTGGATCCAAAACACCGCTATTATACCTATCCCGCATTTGCCTTAGGGTGGAACATTGACCGGGAAGATTTTATGAAGAATGTAAGCTTTGTGAACTCGCTGAAATTGAGAGCGGGTTATGGGGTAACTGCTGACCAAAATGTGAGCCCCTATCAAATACTGGGTAATTTAAGCAGCAATGCGTACAATTTTGGTACAAACGGACAAAATGGTTACCTGGTAACCAACCTGTCAAGTA
The DNA here is from genome assembly GCF_050433765.1 of Mucilaginibacter lappiensis. Classification (GTDB taxonomy): domain Bacteria; phylum Bacteroidota; class Bacteroidia; order Sphingobacteriales; family Sphingobacteriaceae; genus Mucilaginibacter; species Mucilaginibacter lappiensis_A. The sequence continues at coordinate 802,785 of NZ_JBNPWP010000002.1, forward strand.
CACTAAAATTTGAACATACCAATAACTATAACCTCGGTATTGATTTTGGTTTATTTAATGACCGGCTTACCGGTGCTATTGATGTATACCAGCAAAAAACGTATGATATTTTGCAGGTACAATCTTTGCCACCCAGCAACGGTGCCGGTTCTACCACAGTTAATGCCGGTAATTCCAAAGGTAAAGGTTTAGAAATTTCATTAAGCAGTATCAACATCAGAAGTGCGGGAGGCCTCAATTGGAGCACTGATTTCAATATTGCTTTTGCCCGAAACTCTATTGTATCATTACATGACAACCTACAGGCCGATGTAACCAACGGTTGGTTTGTAGGACAACCTTTTAATGTAATTTATGATTACAAAAAAATAGGCATCTGGCAAACCAGTGAAGCGGCCCAGGCTGCTACCTATGGTCAAAGGCCGGGTCAAATAAAAGTTCAGGATATAAACAATGATGGAAAGATCAACGCAAGTGATCTGCAAATTTTAGGTAGTTACCAGCCTAACTATACAGCTGGTTTAACAAACAGGTTTACTTTTAAGGGCTTTGACCTGTCGTTTGTGACATTTGCCCGCATGGGTCAAAAAGTAGCGGTTACCTATCTTGGTTCTGACTCCGGTGCACAGGGATATCCGTTCTTTAACCAGGGCCGGGTGAACCAAATAAACGTAAACTACTGGACACCTACTAACCCAACCAATGATTTTCCACGCCCTGATGCTAACTTAAGTGGTGCTACTTATGCCTCTACTTTACAATACAGGGATGGCTCATTTATTAAAATGCGCAGCATCAATTTAGGATATACTTTTACAGGTGAATCTATGAAAAAAGCCGGTTTTCGGTCACTGCATATTTATGCTACCTGTACCAATCCATTTATCGTTTACTCGCCACTCGTTAAAAGCGGTTTAGCGGTTGACCCGGAAGGAAATGGTTATGGTAACCAGATCCCCGGTGCTTCCAGCTTTTCAGCAGATGCTTTGGGCCGCGCGGTTACCGTAGGGTTAAACAACCCAATGATCCGCACTTTTCAACTGGGTGTAAATGCAAAATTTTAGTCACACATATATAAGTTCGATAGAGATATGAAATCATATAAAAAAATTGCTGTTCTGCTTACAGCGCTGAGTGTAATAGGGATGTCTGGCTGTAAAAAAGTGCTTGATCAAACTCCTAAATCAAATGTTACGCCAGATGTGCTTGCATCTGCGGGAGGTGTAATAGGCGGTATTACCGGTGTGTACTCCGATTTGCGTAACCTGTGGGGAACCGAAGGATTCCTTTACTATACAAATTTGGGTGTAGACGAAACACTGGCAGGTGGCGGTGCATCCAACGGTGGAGTTGCTTTTGCCACTTATAAAAATTATACCAACAACGTTGCTGATGTATATAATGCACTCGGTGGTGTTTTTAATATTGCCTATCAGGATATTAACACCCTGAATGGGGTATTGCAATACGGGCCGGCTGCTTTTGCCGATGTGCCTACCCGCACGGCATATTTGGCACAGGCTAAGTTTTTAAGGGCCTTCTATTATTTTCACCTGGTACAAACTTTTGGCGCGGTACCTTTGCACACTACGTTTATTAATACGGCAACCTTGTCAGATTCACGCGCCCCCATTGCAGCTATTTATGCGCAGATTATTAAGGATCTGACCGAGGCATCAGCAGAACTGCAAAATAAACCAGGCGATAACGGATCGCCTTTTGCCGGCCATGCTGCTACTAAAGCAACTGCATTATACTTGTTATCAAAAGCTTATTTAACCAGAGGCTGGTCAACCGCGGCTCAGCCAACCGATTTTCAAAATGCTTTAACAACGGCTCAAACATTGATCAACACTAAAGGAGCCTATGGGGTTGATCTGTATCAAAATTATGCGGATGCCTACACTCCGGCTAATGATGTTACCAACAAAGAGGATCTGTTTGCCATTGAACACAGCACCGATACCAAATACGGCGACTTTACCCCTGGAGCATCCGGCGGTAAAATTAATGGCTGGGCCTACTTTTTCAGGCCTAATTATCCTACGGTTACGGCTAACTATCCGGCAAGTACAGGTGCCAGCGTAATGACCCGTGATTTAACCAACGGCCGTCCTTTCTTCCGTGTTCGCCCTAATTATGATTATGTAAATAATGTGGCCTTTGCTGATAGGACCAATGATTACCGCTACTGGAATACGTTCCAGACAACCTGGATAGCTAATACCGCAAATGTTACTACGCCAAGAGGAGCGCTTACCGTAGGCGCAGATACTGCAATATGGATGCCGCCTGCTGATCCGGGTGAAGCAAAAAGAGCCTCTTTTAAGGGCGTTGTCTTTTTGCCGCCAAGTGTTGCTGCCGGCGCTACCGGAAGCAATGCTAATGCAAGTAACAATACGTTCTTCCCTTCGGTTAAAAAGTTTGATGATCCTAACAGGCCAAGTGTAAATGATCCATCATCCCGTCCTGTTGTTTTGTTCCGCTTTTCAGAAATATACCTGATTGCTGCCGAGGCTGCCTTTAAGCTGAACGATCTTACTACCGCAGCTAATATGCTTAACGTTTTACGAACCCGCGCGGCCTTCAGAACTACCAATATGCCTGCTGATGCTGTTGCCAAAATGCAGATTTCGCCAGGACAGGTTACACTTGATTTTATACTGGATGAGCGTACCCGTGAATTATACGGGGAATCATTAAGATGGTGGGATTTAACCCGTACCCAATCACTGATACGTCGTGTAAAACAATATAACACAGAAGCCGGACCAAATATCCAGGATTTTATGACCTTGAGGCCGATACCTCAAACACAGATCAACCTGGTTACGCAAGGACCACCATTTCCTCAAAACTCCGGTTTCTGATAGCTATCATTAACCGCCTGACAAAAAGGGCTATGCATAAGTGTAGCCCTTTTTTGTTAGCTGTAAGTAAATGGGTTATAGTTTTTATCAAGATGAAATAACGAATAAGTGATTACGAGGTTATTAAAATTTAATACGATGTATCCACAACTAAAATCTTCAAAACTATTTGTAGGTATCCTATTGTTTTTGAAAATAAATAGTATTGCCGTTGCTCAACCTAATTCGCCGGTAGCTAAGGGATTAAAGGATTATTATGCCCGGTATTTTCCTATGGGCGTAGCTGTATCGCCGCAATCACTAAAAGACCCGAAACAGGAAGCATTGATCCTGAGACAGTTTAATAGCCTGACGCCGGAGAATGCTATGAAAATGGGACCCATACATCCCGAAGAGGACCGTTATTACTGGAAAGATGCAGATAGTATTGTAGCTTTTGCGCAGGCACATGGTTTAAAAGTTCGCGGTCATAATCTTTGCTGGCATGAGCAAATCCCAAAGTGGCTGTTTTATGATAAAGAGGGTAAGCTTGTTACCAAAGACGTATTACTTAAAAGATTAAAAGACCATATAGATCATGTGGTTGGCAGGTATAAGGGTAAAATATATGCCTGGGATGTAGTGAATGAAGCCATTGATGATGATAGCACCCGGTTTTTGCGAAACTCTTCATGGTACAAGATCTGCGGCGAAGACTTTATTTTTAAAGCGTTTGAATATGCACATGCGGCCGACCCCAAAGCCATTCTGTTCTATAACGAATATAATACCGAGCGCCCCGAAAAGAGGGAACGGGTGTACAAATTATTAAAAAAACTGCTTGATGCTAAAATCCCCGTCAATGCTGTTGGCTTACAGGCTCACTGGTCAATTTATGAACCTCAGGAACGGGAGCTGATCGCTACTATTGAAAAGTTTGCTTCACTGAGAATAAAAGTGCAGATAACAGAACTGGATATGTCGGTATACCCATGGGAAAAACAAGCCCGGGCCTTGCGCGATGGTGAATTGAGCACGTTTACGCCCGAAATGGAACAAAAGCAAGCAGATCAGTATGCTATGGTTTTTAAGGTTTTCAGGAAGTATAAAAGTGTTATTTCAGGAGTTACCTTTTGGAATATATCTGACAAGCATACCTGGCTGGATACCTATCCGGTACGGGGCAGAAAAAATTATCCGTTATTATTTAACCAAAATCTGGAACCTAAAAAGGCTTACCGGAGCGTAGTTAATTTTAAATAATAATCAATAAATCGGCATATATGAAAAGGTTTTTAAATGCATTAATATTTTCCTTGATACTGTTATGTATTGCCACCGTAAAGGATTATGCGCAGGCGCCCGGTCAAAGAAGCTACATTGCTACTAAGAGCAGCACCGGTTCTTTTCCGCTCTCGGTTATGGGAAAATCGGCGCCTGTATATACAGGTGATGAGGAATACCCGGGTGTGAAAAGAGCTGTAAAAAACCTTTTAAATGATATTCAATCGGTCACCAATTCATCGCCGGTTTTATTAGCAAAGGACATTGGGAATGCTAAACAACTTATAATTATTGGCACAATAGGGAAAAATGACAAGATAGATCAGTTGATTCAACAGAAAAAGCTGAACGTGACTTCCATTGCCGGTAAATGGGAAACTTATCTGATCCAGGTTGTACTAAAGCCATTTCCAGGAGTTGAAAGCGCGCTGGTTATTACCGGCAGCGATAAACGGGGAACCATATTTGGCGTGTATGACCTGTCGGCACAGATTGGAGTTTCGCCCTGGTATTGGTGGGCGGATGTACCGGTAAAGCACAAAAAAAATCTGTACGTTTTGCCTGGCAGCTATACAGATGGTGAGCCGGCTGTAAAGTACAGAGGGATTTTTATTAATGATGAAGCGCCGGCATTTTCGGGCTGGACAAAAGAGAAATTTGGTGGGGTTAATCACCAGATGTACGAAAAGGTATTTGAGCTGATCTTACGCCTCAAGGGTAATTACTTATGGCCGGCCATGTGGGGTAATGCCTTTAATGACGATGATAAACTTAACTCAGTATTGGCAGATGAATACGGCATAGTGATGGGTACATCGCATCATGAGCCTATGGACAGGGCCCAACAAGAGTGGAAACGTTATGGGAGCGGCCAGTGGAATTATGATAGCAACAAGACTGTATTACAAGATTTCTGGAAAAAAGGTATCGAAAATATGGGATCTAAAGAAACCATTGTAACTGTTGGTATGCGTGGTGATGGCGATAAACCCATGACCGAGGGGAGTAATATAGCTTTGCTGGAAAATATAGTAAAAGATCAGCGCGGCATTATTAGCCAGGTTACCCATAAAGATGCCGCCGAAACCCCGCAGATGTGGGCTTTATATAAAGAAGTGCAGGATTATTATGATAAAGGTATGCGCGTACCTGATGATGTTACCCTGTTGTTATGTGACGACAATTGGGGCAATATACGTAAGCTACCCAACCTTGCTGAGAAACCACGTAAAGGCGGCTATGGCATTTATTATCACTTTGATTATGTTGGTGGCCCGCGTAACTATAAATGGTTAAATACTAATCCTATTTCTAAAACATGGGAGCAGATGCACCTTGCCTATGAATATCATGCCAGGCAGGTATGGATAGTAAATGTGGGTGACCTGAAACCCATGGAGTTTCCGATCAGCTTTTTCCTTGATTATGCCTGGAACCCTGATAAATGGCCAGCCAATAGTTTACAGGAATATACTGATCTATGGGCAAAGCAACAGTTTGGGCCGCTTTATTCCAAAGAAATAGGCCGCATATTGTCCGCCTATACCAAGTTCAATGGCAGGCGCAAACCTGAATTATTAGATCAGAATACTTATAGTTTGACAAATTACCGCGAATTCGAAACTGTTGTTGCAGATTATGATCAGTTGAGGACCGACGCGGAGAAGCTTTATGCTAAACTATCACCTCCATACAAAGATGCTTATTACCAGCTTGTTTTGCATCCGGTGCAGGCTTGTGCCAATTTAAACGAAATGTATTTTGAGGCTGCAAAAAATAAATGGTATGCAGAACAGGGGGGGGCAGCTACCAATACATCCGCTTTAAAAGTGAAACAACTTTTTGAGAAGGATAAAGAGATATCCCACTATTATAATACCATACTTGCTCAGGGCAAATGGAACCATATGATGGATCAAACACATATTGGCTATACGTACTGGCAACAACCACGGGTTGATGCAATGCCGGCTGTAAAGGAAATTACCATACCGGAAGCAGCGCAAATGGGTGTGTATGTGGAGGGTGCTGACCATGCCCTGACGGATGGATCAGATACTGCCAACCTGCCAGGGTTTTATCCATGGGAAAAGAATAGGCATTATATCGAAGTTTTTAATAAAGGTAAGGCAGCGTTTAATTATTCGGTTCAATCGCCCGGACCTTATGTGATCATTAAACCCGCAAGTGGTAAAGTCAATGAACAGGAGCGGATATGGGTTAGTATCGATTGGGCTAAAGCGCCACATAAAACAGTCCGTGTACCCCTAACCATTTCCGGTCCTGGTCACAAAGTAACTGTTGAGCTTATTATCAACAATAAAACTAATGTAAAAGATGGCGCGTTCCATGAAACCAATGGCTACGTCGCGATGGAGGCCCAGCATTATCACAAGGTAATAAACAGCGCTCAGATAACATGGACGGTGATTCCCGGATATGGCAGAACATTGTCCGGTGTTACACCCTGGCCCGTCACTGCTAATAAACTGCAACCCAAAGGGAACAGTCCGCATTTGGAATATCGTATCAACCTGTCAGATACCGGTTCAGTAGCGCTGGAAACTTATGTGTCACCAACGCTTGATTTCAAGAATCAGCAAGGTTTGTTTTATGCAATTTCTATAGATAATGAGGAGCCGCAACAGGTTAACATCAGCACCGCGGCAGATAGTAAAGCCTGGGGTGAGGCTGTAAGTGATAACATCAGAAAACTGATCACTAGGCATCATATCAGACAAAGTGGTATTCACACCATAAAATATTGGATGGTAGATCCTGGAGTTGTTTTACAGAAAATTGTAGTTAACACCGGCGGGTTAAAACCCAGTTACTTAGGGCCGCCGGAGTAATAGCTATGGAGGAAATAAAAAGGGGGCGGTGGATTAATCCACCGCCCCCTTTTATATTGAGAAGTATTTTAAAAACCAATAGAGTTACCACCGTCAACAGGTAATATCACACCGGTAACATATTTGGCGGCATCTGATGATAAATAAAATACCGCGTCTGCTATATCTTCGGGTTCACCTAACTTGCCCATAGGTGTTCTTGACATTACTTTTTGTTTCCTTTTCGCATCATTATTAAGCGCTTTTGCCGACATGTCTGTCGCGATAAATCCAGGAGCTATACAGTTAACCCTTATACCCAATGGCGAAAGCTCGGTTGCCATGGCTCTGGTCATCCCCTCAATAGCAGCTTTGGTAGCCGTATACGATATCACATAGGGGATACCATATTGGGAAGCCATGGAACTGATATTAACAATGCTGCCCCTGCCAGCGGTGATCATACGTTTTACCACTTCCCTGCTTATCACAAATACAGCGGTCAAATTGGTTTGTATAATTTGCTGAAAATCCTCATCGGTAACTTCAGTAAAAGACTTTTTTTGATTGATTCCCGCGTTATTAACCAGGATATCAGGCGTTCCGTATTCCTGGATGATATCATCAATGAGGACAGGTATTCCCTTAATATTACTCAAGTCGAATGCCTTATAATGGCAAAGTTCTCCAAATGCGTTAGCAGCTTTTTGTAGCTTGCTTTCGTCGCGGCCAATGATAATGGTTTGGATATTGTTTTCAATAAATTTTTTTGTTGTTGCCAAACCCAGGCCGGATGCGCCACCGGTAATGATTGCAAGCTTTGTTTTAGAAGTCATTTAAAATGTATTACAGGTTGTGTTTAAAATGAATTAGCCCTTTCGCAGCGATGATTCACGGATAATTAATTCAGATCTTAATATCAGGCTATGCGAATCCTGAATGCCAGGTTTATCAAGCAGATGATTGATCATCAGCCTGGCGGCAACTTCGCCCATTTCATAGCCTTTATAGTTTACGGTTGTCAGGTTTGGTTCTATCACACAGGAGGTGGGATCATTGTTAAATCCGGCAATGGCCATATCAACAGGTATTTTTATGCCTTCTTTTTTTAGTGCCTGCATACAGCTTATCGCGCATATATCATTCGCGACAAACACACCATCCGGCAGCGGCGACATCTTCAGGATCTGATGAGCGGCAGCGGTTCCTGCCTGCGCGCTAAGGTCGGTTACAATCACCAGTTCCCTGTCAAATTCCAGGTTATTATCTTCGAGCGCCCTCTTGTAACCATGAAAGCGGTCGCTGTAAACATTACGCAGCTGATTGCCGGTTATATGTACAATACGCTTGCATCCCTGGGTTATCAGATGATTGGTTATATCCTGACCTGCTTTATAATTATCAATATAGATCTGCGGGCAGGATTCGTGATCCAATACCCTGTCAAAAAATATAACCGGGATTTTACGTGTTATAAAAGGTTCAAAATGATCGAGATTTGTAGTGTCATACGCCAATGAAACCAGTAAACCATCCACACGGTTATTTAACATAGCTTTCGCGTTGCTGACTTCTTTTTTCATCGTTTCTAAAGACTGGCTGATGAAAAGGGTGTAATTATTTTCATTAACCACCTTCTCAATACCTGCAAGCACATCAGACATGAAACTACTGTTGAGCCGGGGAACAATAACACCGATGACATTACTTTGTTTCTTTCGTAAATTACTGGCAAAAGAATTGGAACGATAGCCCATTTCTTCGGCGGCTTTAAGGATAAGTTTTTTTGTTGCCTTGCTAACTCTGGGATGGTCTTTCAGGCCCCGGCTCACCGTAGCCGCGGAAACCTTGAGCCGGGCCGCTATATCATAAATTGTTATTTCTTTTTTGCCATCAGCCATAGGATGTATTGAATATATGAAGTGATAAATATAAAAATAATCGGGGATTATTTGAGCAATCGATTGCACATTTTTTATATTTGTTTTTTCATTGACATTTCCTATCATGGGTTTTATTTTAAATGCCTTATAAACAGTTAAGTACCTTTTTTATGATTCCAAATTTAGAACAAACTTTCAGGTGGTTCGGGCCTGCAGATCCTGTCATACTTCAAGCAATAAAGCAAACCGGCGCAACCGGCATTGTAACCGCGTTACATCATGTCCCATGCGGGGAGATATGGAGTTTAGAGGAGATCCGGAAGCGTAAAGCTGCCATTAACGCTTCTGGTTTCCGGTGGTCGGTGGTCGAGAGTGTAAACATTCATGAAAGCATAAAAATTGGCACCGGTGAGCGCGACCATTACATCTCCAATTATGTGGAAACATTAAAGAACCTTGCCCAGGCCGGTATCAATCTGGTATGTTATAATTTTATGCCGGTATTAGACTGGACACGTACACATCTTGATTACAGGTTACCCAATAACGCCTCTGCATTAAGGTATCATGCACCTGCATTAGCGGCATTTGATCTTTATATCCTGCAGCGCGAGGGCGCTTTTTTGGAGTTTAATGCCGCGCAGCAACTGGCAGCCAAGATCTACCTCGATAGTTTAAACGCCGATGAAAAGAAACTGCTTACTAATACTGTTTTAGCCGGGCTTCCCGGTACAGATGAGGTATTTACGGTTGAAGAATTTAAAGTATACCTGGAAAAGTATAGTGCGGTTGATGAGCTAAAGCTAAAAGAAAACCTGAGTTATTTTTTAAGTGCCATTATTCCCTACGCAGAAAAGCTGGGTGTAAAAATGTGTATCCATCCCGATGATCCGCCGATTCCAATTTTAGGTTTGCCAAGGGTTGCCAAAAATGAAGAAGACTTGAATGATATTGTAAATATGTACAAGTCGCCGGCTAACGGATTAACACTTTGCACGGGTTCACTGGGCGCCAACGGGGCAAATGATATCCCCGGTATCATATCGCGTTTAGGAAGCCATATACATTTCCTGCATCTGCGTAACGTAAACCGTGAAGCTGATGGTAGTTTTTATGAAGCTGAGCACTTAACAGGCAGCACCGATATGTATGCTGTAATGAAAAGCGTCATTAATGAGCAGTTGAAAAGGGAAAAAGCCGGACGAACGGATATAGCTATACCGATGCGGCCCGATCATGGACATAAAATATTGGATGACTTTAATTATAATACCTATCCCGGATATTCAGTAATTGGCCGTTTAAAAGGATTGGCAGAACTACGGGGCCTGGAACTTGGGATAAAAAGAACACTGACAGCATGATAAAGGCTTAAATTACCAATTGCACAGTGATTTAAGGGTTTTTATCCGGGTGATACTTACAAGCTGTTGATATTATGCCTGATTAATTTCTTGCCTGATATTTTAAAACTATATTGTTACAAATATATTTATGCAATCGATTGCATAAATGTCATTTATTTTGTTATTTAGTAAATATAAACCGACATCATTTAAATGATATTTATGAAATTACTTAAACGGCTGTTCCCTGTTATTTGCTGTGTTCTCTCGTGCTTTCCATTGTATGGAGCTGTGCGTTTACCTCAATTAGTTGGAAACGGTATGGTGCTTCAGCGCGATGCCAGGGTCAACATATGGGGATGGGCAGCTGCCGGCGAAAAAGTCAGTATCTCCTTTCGCGGTAATTATCATACAGTGGCTGATAAAAATGGCGGGTGGAAAATTGTTTTACCTGCCATGAAACCCGGAGGCCCTTATATAATGGATATTAGGGCAAGCAATCATATTATATTGAATGATATTTTAATTGGGGATGTTTGGTTTTGTTCGGGACAGTCAAATATGGTTTTGCCCATGGAGCGGGTCAAAGAAAGGTACCCTGAAGAAATTGCGTCAGCCAATTATCCCGAGATCAGGAACTTCTTTGTAAAAACGGAATCAGATGTTACCCGGTTACATGACGATCTGTTACCCGGTAAATGGATAAAAGCCGATCCTGAAAACATACTCAGCTTTGGTGCTGCATCCTGGTTCTTTGCCAAAAAGCTTTACCAAAAATACCACATACCTATTGGTATCATCAACTCCAGCGTGGGAGGTACTCCCGTACAGGCATGGATAAGTGAGGGTAGTTTAAAAGAAATTGCTCCATATAATAGCCGGTTATCCCAATTTCATAACACAAGCTTTATGGATAGTGTTACTAAAGTGAACGCGCTTGCTAACAATCAGCATAACTCATCTCCGGTTAAAAATGATAAAGGTTTAAACGGTGCAAAAACATGGTATGATACTGCTTACGTTCCGCGCAATTGGCACCATTTCTGGCTTCCCGGCTACTGGGACGATCAGGGCGTAAAAAACTTAAATGGCGTAGTATGGTTTCGTAAGGAGATCATATTGCCGACATCGGTTCAGGGACAACCTGCTAAACTGTTTTTAGGCAGAATTGTTGATGCCGACCAAACCTATGTGAATGGAAAGTCTGTGGGCAATATCACTTATAAATATCCGCCACGCAGATACAATGTGCCTGCTGGTTTGCTAAAACCGGGTAAAAACGTCATCGTCGTAAGGGTATTAAATACATCAGGAAAGGGAGGTTTTGTGCCTGATAAGCCATATCATTTAAATATCGGTAATGAGGTTATTGATTTAAGGGGCGAATGGTTATACCAGGTAGGCCAGGTCTTTTCGCCAGCGGATACCTATACGCCGCCGGTCTTTACCGCCCAAAACGAACCGACCGGGCTTTATAATACGATGGTTGCACCGGTTATTAATTACACTATAAAGGGCCTGCTTTGGTATCAGGGGGAAAGTAACGCGGACAAGGCCGCTGAATACGGGCGGTTACTGGAAGCCCTTATTGCCGATTGGCGCAGCCGCTGGAACCAGGGTGATGTGCCATTTATTTATGCACAGCTGCCTAATTTTAATGAAGTGGAATATTCACCTGCCCAAAGTGATTGGGCCCGGCTAAGAGAAGGTCAGCTGAAAGCGCTTTCGGTACCCAATACTGGCATGGCTGTTACTATTGATGCCGGAGAGTGGAATGATATTCATCCCCTTAATAAAAAAGACGTAGGCGAGCGTTTAGCAATTGCGGCAGAAAATGTGGCTTACGGTGAAAAAAACATCGTTGCTTCAGGCCCAATTTATCAATCCGCTGTTGTTAAAGGCAGCCGGATAGCGGTCAGCTTTAAAAATACAGGCAGCGGCCTTGTCATTCACGATGGCACTGAGCTGGAACAGTTCGCGATAGCTGGTGCCGATAAAAAGTTTGTGTGGGCAACAGCTATAATTGAGGGTGATAAAGTAATTGTGTGGAACGAGAAGGTGATAAACCCACTTTATGTAAGGTATGCCTGGGCCGATAATCCGGAGGGAGCCAATCTTTATAATAAAGAAGGGTTACCGGCATCGCCTTTCCGTACTGATAATCCATAATCAAATCCGTAACTGATATTTAACCCGATAAAAATGAAGATCGCCATTTTCCTGAGTTTACTTACGCTTCCGGTAGCGGCCAGCGCTCAAAACGCAGCACCGGTTAATTTCACCGCCGACCAGGATCATCAGCAAATGATGAAACAATTAGGGATCAAAGCGTTGAGACCTGGGCCAAGCGGTGATGCCACAGCTCCAAACCACGCTAATTATGATGAAGCGTTGGCCAATCCTTATCCCGGGCTGCCTGATGCGCTTACCCTTAAAAATGGCAGGAAGGTAACTACCCCGGATAGCTGGTGGAAGCAGCGGCGCCCGGAAATTGTGGAGGACATGGAGCGCGAGGTTTATGGCCGGATTCCGTCAAACATGCCCAAAGTAACCTGGACGGTAAAAGTTACGGACAAGGAGCGCGTGGGATTTGTGCCGGTAATTGCCAAACAGATCATAGGCCATGTTGACAATACCGCCTATCCGCTTATTAATGTAAATATTGAAATGACATTGGTATTGCCGGCTAATACCAAAGGCCCTGTGCCGGTGCTGATGATGTTTGGCCGGAGCGCGTTGCCCGCGCCTGCCCAACCCGCACCGGCCGATCTGGAGAAAATAAACAGCGCTATAAAGGAGCTGCTTGTTAAGGAGCATCCGGAGTTGAAAAATATATTTGAGCAGTATCCTGCCTATAAGCCTATCCCGGAGCAATCGCCTTTTGGGCCGGGTGGTTTTCCGATGGTGAAAGGCGATCCGCCAACAGCCTCTCAACTCATATCCAGCGGTTGGGGTTATGTGCTTATTGATCCCTCATCTATTCAGGCAGATAATGCAGAGGGTTTGACAAAAGGTATAATAGGATTGGTGAATAAAGGCCAGCCCCGCAAGCCCGAAGACTGGGGCGCTTTGCGTGCATGGTCATGGGGCGCTGCAAGGGCGCTGGACTACCTTGAAACCGAACCGGCGGTGGATGCTAAACACGTTGGTATTGAGGGTGTATCCCGTTATGGTAAAGCGGCATTGGTAACGCTGGCATTTGAACAGCGTTTTGCTATGGGATTAATTGGTTCGTCGGGCGAGGGCGGAGCTAAGCTGCATCGACGCAATTTTGGCGAAGCGGTAGAAAGCCTTACCGGCGGCGAATACTACTGGATGGCCGGTAATTTTATGAAATATGGCGCTTCTGACGCAACCTTCGGCCCTAAAACAGCTAATGATCTTCCGGTAGATGCGCATGAATTGATAGCCTTATGCGCTCCCCGCCTTACTTTTATAAGTTATGGCATACCTGAGCAAGGCGATGCCAGGTGGCTGGATCAGCAGGGGAGTTATATGGCTACCGTAGCAGCGGGTACTGTGTTTAAATTATTGGGAGCTGGTGATCTTGGTGTTTCAAACAATTATAAAACTGAAAAAATGCCCCCGGTAAATACAGATATGCTTAATGGTAAACTGGCCTGGCGTCAGCATGACGGCGGGCATACTGATGCGCCCAATGTTAAATACTTTATAGCCTGGGCAAATAAGATGATGCATTATGATAAAGACCGAGCTGCCGCGGGTAAATAATTATATATAAACAAAAGATAATATGGGTACTGTTAAATTCTGGATGTTCATTACTTTTTTAATGAACATAGTTGTGGTAAACGCTCAGGAAGCCGCATTGTGGAACCACAAGGAGTGCGCCGTTGTATTGACCTACGATGATGCCATTGATGCCGACCTTGACAATGTGCTACCAGCTTTGGATTCCCTGAAGCTGAAAGGCACCTTTTATATAATAGGTTCTTCGCCGGTGGTGATCAGAAGAATGGAGGAGTGGCGCAAAGCGGCCGCTCATGGTCATGAGCTTGGCAATCACTCACTATACCATCCATGTGATGGTAGTTTGGCCGGTCGTGGTTTTGTTACGCCCGAAACTGACCTAAGTAAATATACTGTTGCACGTGCTGTTAAAGAAATTAAGACCAATAATACGCTGCTTAAGGCTATTGATGGCAAAAACACCAGGACCTTTGCCTATCCCTGCGGTGATCTTAAAATTGGCGGCGAATATTTTTATACCGGTTTAAAGAATGAGTTTGCAGGCGCACGAGGGGTAAATGCAGGGCTGCAAACTGCAAGCCAGGTTAATCTTGATAATGTTGATTGTTTCATGATCAATGGTCAATCGGCCGAATATATGATTGAATTGGTTGAAAGGGCGAAGCAATCACACACACTGCTGGTTTTTTTATTTCACGGTGTGGGCGGGGGGCATAACATAAACGTTAGCCTGGAAGCACATAGCGAGCTTTTGCATTATCTTAAAAAGAACGAGAATGCTATTTGGGTAGCGCCCATGGTTGAGGTGGCAGCATACATTAAACATAATCAGCACGGTGGTTTAACCAATTAATGAAGTTTAATAACAGGTAACTAATGAAAAGAAAACTCCTAAAAAATACAAGTGCCCTCGCTTTACTTTTATTGGTAACGATATCCAATGTCCGCGCAGATAACGGGTACAAACTATGGCTGGAATATAGCAAGCTGACCAATCAAAAGGAGGTGGTATTTTATCAGCAAAAACTTCGTTATTTGATATTTCCTGCAACATCGGCTACGCTCAAAGCAGCGCAGGCAGAACTGCAGACCGGCCTCAATGACATGCTGTCGCTAAAGCCTGAAAAAAGTGTCGAGATAATTAATAGTCAAACGCTTGTAATTGGTACGCCGCAATCATTAAAATCATTGGCCATCACTGTTCCGGACAGTATTGGTGATGAAGGATATCTCATAAAAACAACGCTGGTCAATAAAAGGAGCTGTATACTGATAACTGCAAAAACAGATATCGGCGTTATGTACGGTGTTTTTAATTTTTTAAAATTGTTGCAAACCCGGCAATCTGTAAATGACTTAAATATTTCAGATCATCCGCGTATCACTTACCGCATACTTGATCATTGGGATAATCTTAACCGGAGTGTTGAACGGGGGTATGCCGGTTCATCCATCTGGAACTGGCATAAGCTGCCCGGCTTTATTGATCAGCGATATATTGACTATGCACGAGCGAATGCTTCGGTTGGCATCAATGGATCAGTGATCAATAATGTAAATGCCGATGCATTAATATTATCGCCAGCATACCTGTTGAAGATACAGGCGCTTGCCAATGTTTTCAGGCTTTATGGTATCAAAATATACGTTTCCGTAAAATTTAGCAGCCCTGTTGAGTTGGGCGGACTAAAAACCGCAGACCCGCTTGATCCTGCTGTAAAAAAGTGGTGGGCAGATAAGGTAAACGAAATTTACAGTTATATACCAGACTTTGGCGGTTTTTTGGTGAAAGCAAATTCCGAGGGACAGCCGGGGCCACAAACCTATGGTCGCAGTCATGTTGATGGCGCCAATATGCTGGCCGATGCTTTAGCCCCGCATCAGGGAATAGTGATGTGGCGCGCTTTTGTGTATGATAATAAGGTGCCGGATGACCGGTCGAAACAGGCTTTCAACGAATTTAAACCTTTTGATGGTAAGTTCAGAAATAACGTGATCATCCAGGTTAAGAATGGCCCGATTGATTTTCAGCCGCGGGAACCATTTCATCCTTTGTTTGGAGCCATGCCCAACACGCCGTTAATGATGGAGTTTCAGTTGACACAGGAATACCTGGGCTTTTCAACACATTTGGTTTATGAAGCGCCTCTGTTTACCGAATGCCTTCAGTCTGATACGTATACACAAGGAAAAGGTTCAACAGTATCACGGGTTATAACAGGCGGTTTTAATAAAAAGCTTATTACGGGTATGGCCGGGGTTGCCAATATAGGTACGGATGTTAATTGGTGCGGGCATCCTTTTGCACAGGCAAACTGGTACGCTTTTGGTCGCTTTGCTTGGAACCCTGATCTTTCACCAGCCACTATTGCCGATGATTGGCTCAGGATGACATTTACCAATGATAATGGTTTTGTAAGCCCTGTGAAAAAGATCATGCTGCAATCGCGGGAAAATACGGTTAATTATATGACGCCATTAGGTCTTCATCATATTATGGGCGTATCAACACATTACGGACCGGGCCCCTGGGTTGATAATGCAGGCAGACCTGACTGGAACGCTACTTATTATCACAAGGCTGATTCGGCTGGAATTGGTTTTGACAGAACAAGCAGCGGAAGCGACGCGCTGGCACAATACATGCCGCAGGTAAAAGGGCATTGGGAAAATTTAGCTACCTGTCCTGACGAATATCTGCTATGGTTTCATCATGTAAAATGGACCTATAAAATGCGCTCAGGAAATTCGTTATGGAACGAGTTGGTGCACCATTATTATAGCGGTGCCGAGTCGGTAAAACAAATGCAGCTCACCTGGGATAAAATGTCGGGCAAGGTTGATCCTGAACGTTTTGCCGAAGTAAATCAACTCATGGGTATTCAACTATCTGAAGCATTAAGATGGCGGGATGCCTGCGTTTTGTATTTTCAAACTTTTTCAAAAATGCCGATAGAAAGTATTTATCCAAAGCCAGATCACCCGCTATCGTATTATAAGGATATGAAATTTTATTATGTACCGGGGATAGGCGGCAATAATTATATGACCAATTAATCATCACTATAAATCAAATGTCAATGAGCAATCAATCAAAAACAGGCAAACTACTTTTAACTCTCCTTGTACCGGTTTGTATTTTAAATGCGTGTACCTCAACCGGTAAAAAACCTGGTAATGCGGATAGCAGTAAAAAAGAGGAAACCAGTAAGGTGAAATATCTTTCGGAGCCGCTTATAAGCTCTATTTATACAGCCGATCCATCGGCACATGTGTTTGCCGGTAAAATATACATCTATCCATCTCATGACATTGATGCCGGTATACCTGAAAACGATAACGGCGATCATTTCGCGATGAAAGATTATCATATCCTATCGATGGATAGCATTGGCGGCAAGGTTACAGATCATGGTGTGGGTTTTGATATAAAAGATATTCCCTGGGCTGGCCGGCAATTGTGGGCGCCTGACGCCGCGTACAAAAATGGCACCTATTACCTGTATTTCCCGGTGAAGGATAAAAAAGATGTATTCAGGATAGGGGTTGCTACTTCAAGCCACCCGGAGGGCCCTTTCAAGGCAGAGCCTGAACCAATAGCAGGGAGTTATAGTATTGATCCCGCGGTGTTTACTGATACTGATGGCAAAACCTATATGTATTTTGGCGGTATTTGGGGTGGACAGCTTCAGCGCTGGATCACCGGGAAATATGATGCCACAGGCTCAAAGACCGACTCTAAGCAGGAAGACGCACCGGCCATTAATTGTAAGGTAGTCTTGCTTAACCCCGATATGAAAAATTTTGACGGTAAGGTAAAAGATGTGGTTATTGTTGACAGTGTTGGTAAACCTTTATTAACAAAAGACCATAACCGCCGGTTTTTTGAAGGTTCATGGATGCATAAGTATGATGGCAAATATTACTTCACCTATTCAACCGGCGATACACATTTTCTTTGCTATGCCACAGGCAGCAGTCCGTTGGGGCCTTTTACCTATAAAGGCATATTTATGACGCCGGTTCAGGGCTGGACCACTCATCATTCTATAGTGGAGATCAAAGGCAAGTGGTACATATTTTATCATGACACTGAGCTGTCAGGCAAAACCCATTTACGGAATATCAAGGTAACCGAATTGCACCATAATGCCGATGGTTCTATCAAATTAATAAATCCTTAGTGCTATTTTTAAATTAAAATTTTAGGTTTAAATGTGTTGGGTTAACAGATGTTTTTGGTTTTGATACGCTTGTAAATAACATAATAAAAGAAAACATTATAGGCGAGGCAACCTATTGGCGAGTTTGGTAGTAATATTAGTATTCATTGTTTACTAAAATCACTATTAAATGAAAACACTATCAAAACTAATAGCTACAGCGTTCATCGGCGCAGCTGTCTTTTTTACAACAAATGTAAAGGCCCAAACCACTCCTGCCAATGCTTTTCGCTTAGGTTTAGGTATTGAAACAGGTATTCCAACAGGTGTTGCACGTCTCGGAACCAATTTTACATTAGGTGGTACAGCCCGTTTGCAATATGGTATTAGCAACAGTTTTGCAGTTACACTTGCTGCCGGGGGGTATCACTTTTTTCCTAAAATGATCCCTGGACAAGACAGAAGATATCAGAGCTACGGCGAAATCCCGATCAAAGTTGGTATTAAAGAGTTTTTTGTGCCAAACATATATTTTGCCGGAGAAGCCGGTGTTGCTTTTGAGAAGTTGGAACAAGGCTGGGGACCGCACAGGCTGGATTTGTCGCCAGGCATAGGATATGCTAATGAAAAATGGGACGTTGGCGTTCGTTATGAAAACTTTTCAAGGAGCGAAGATCATTTTGGTATGGTGGGCTTACGCATAGCCTACGGATTTGGATTATAAAACCAGATAATCTGAAAAAACAAAAAAAGGCAAATGGTCATTTGATCATTTGCCTTTTTTTGTTGGTACTAATACATACTATGCTGCTGAGGTATCCGCTCAAGCATAAAAAGTTATGTATCTGTAATTTAGGATAGGTACTAATGGCATATGTTGAGCTTTCGTGTATCCGGTGACCACACATAATAAGTGGCCCGGATTATACAGCAATAGGGAGGTGATTTACATGAGTAATATAAGTTTGCAAGGTTTATTAACCTTTACTGCACTTTCAATGAAGGATCGGCTTGCGCCGGCTTTCTTTTTATCCTTCTAAATACTTATGGGATTATACAGAGGAAATAAAAAAGGCAAATGATAATTTTATCATTTGCCTTTTTTATGAATATATGACTCTGAGATTTAGTTGCGTGAGTTGATAAGCTTACCAATATGGCTTTTAACTATTATTTGGTAACGGGAACATTCAGGTCAATAGTAACCTCGTCTGGTGTGCCGCTACGGGTGACGTTAAAATCTTTGGGCAAAAATTTGAACTCGCCTTTAAAAACCCCTTCGTTGCCTTTATCTTCAAAAGTAAAATGAATAGTAACCTGTTTGGTAACACCCTTCAGCGTAAGTTTACCAACAGCCTGGTAAGCATTGGTACTTTTACTAACGGATGTTGCTACAAATGAAATGGTTGGATAGTCGTCTGCATCTATAGCAGATTTGGCATGCATGTTTTTTATAAAAAAACCGGTAGCGAGGCTGTTAGCATCAATAGATGCAGAAATTTTTGATTGTTCAGGGTTTTCTTTATCAAATTGGATGTTTGCCTTTAGTGTTTCAAATATCCCATGGATCTTTCCTCCGGAAAATTTTACTTCGTATTGATTAGGTTTTACTTTCCAGGTGGTTAATGCCCAGGCAAAAGCCGAAGTGCTGATAATAAGCAGCGTTATTACCGGAAACATGATTTTTTTCATACTGATATGCTTTAAGTGTTTCATAGTTGTGACCTCATGTTTGGTTAAGAGGTGTTTATATGAATTACGTGGGCTACGAGAAAGAGGTTGCCTTAATGGTAAAAACTTATGCTGATTTTAGCCGTATTTAACTGCAATAAAAAAGCATTACCTGTTTAGGGGTAATGCTGTATAAAGGTCAGTCAGACCATGTACTAAGCATATCACTCACATATACTTAATTTTTTTTGTGTGCCAGTAAAGCGGGCAGGTGTTAGTTTATTATTTATTAATAAACCCCTTTAAAGTAAGACACGATACTGTTAAATAATGTAATGAATGATTTAAAATCGGAGATGAGTTTTAACTCGGGGTGGAAAGGATTAATTATAGTACTTGATAGCCCCCGGGCTTCCTGTTGGAAAACTAAAACAAAAAGTATAAGAAAAAAAATGGAAGTTTTAATAGGTAGCTCCAGCATCATTAGGGGCTTTTTACTGTTCTTAACAGGCTTTCTCTTATTCTTGCGCATTACGGCAAATGTAAGAGGCTAAATCAACGTTGTCAATCCGTGAAAACACGGTATTTTTATTTATTGACTGTTCGGGTTTTTCATGCACACAAAAAAGCGAACACCCGGACATGTCCATATCGCAATCAGGTTATCGCCCGTTTAGCAATTTTGCAGGTGAAAATAACTTTAAACAAAAATGGGCAAAGGATAATTCCCTTTGCCCATTTTGTGTTATTACAAACAACGGTTATTTACATTGGTGCAACCGTAGTTGATTTATTGGTATAAGGCCAAATACCTGGTGAGGGGAAAGATATACCTCTGTTATTACCACGCTGACCATTATCCTTGCCAAAGTAATATAGCGGCCAGCCCTTGTAAACCAGCTGTGTTTTGCCAAATACAGTAATTATTTCAAATTGGGTTTTATCAAGTATGGATGGTACATTCTGAACAGTTTTCACCGTATCAATTGGCCAAGCCGCGTTATTGCTAAAATTAGCAGTAGTAAAGTTGTTGGTTTTAAATTTGTCATGGCTAAAAGAATATAAGGTTTGGCCACGGTCGTCGGTAATGTATTGGGTTATTTGCAGGCCAGGTTTAAGCTGGCTGTCATACCTCACACTATCATTGCCAATAAGCTGGCTGTTAGCTACCATTACCGTATAATCGGGTTTGGCTACAAACCATGTACTGCCCACACCGTCGCCATTGGTGTCGCCGGCTTTTGCATCACTCTGGTAATAATACAATGGCCAGCCCTTGTAAGTAGTTTGTTTTGAACCATCGGCACGGGTAATGGTCCCGAAATCTTTAGTATCAAGGCCATTGTCTAAAGTTAAGTTTGCCTGGTAAAAGGTAGGCCATACTACAGAGCAGCCACCGTTGCATCCCGAGTTTCCGTTGGCATCAATTGCAAAAAAGTAAAGTGTTTTTCCTTTTGCATCGGTCATAATATTACCAAACTTTGAATTTGTAGCTAATTTAACAGCATTGCCTTGAGTTTGGTCGGGGTTAATTTTGTGGTCTTTTTTACATGACCAGCTGGCAAACATTACGGCAATACCAGCAATTACGAAGGGTAGGTTTTTCTTAAGTTTCATTTTTATTGAACTATTGGTTAATAATAGGTTAGTATAATTCCAATACGTTTTGAAACGAGTATTTGGTTGCCCGCCATAAAAAATAATATCAATAAAAAATAATATAATCTTACTGTAAAATTTAGTTTCTGATTGCGGTTGTCTACCTACCCGATTGACCGTTTTTTAACGACATTTATTCTTGCATTTTAAGCGTTGCAATTTTGCTATTTGGTTAACAATGAGCACTTCTGTTTAAACAATACCCTGGATGTGAAACGGTATTCCTGTTATTGCATACGGTATTAAAAATGCGTCCTGTAAATAGTTTTGATAAACGGTTAAGGGGTTTAATTATATCTTTATTCAGAAATTTTTAAAAATCTTGTAATATCATTTCGGTTATTGCATATTTTGCATTATTAAAATGTAAATTAGTTGTATTAAACGGTGATTTATTGATAAGTAGTTTAGTGGGTCAACCCTTACGTTACGCGTTTAAAAGAAGTTTTTGAAATTGTATTGAAGCTTTCTTATTCAAAAAAATATAATGCACTCGTTTAAAATTCTTAGCAGTTCCCCAATGTTATCTTTCAGGATAGTGAAAAAAGTGCTGGCATCAATTTGCTTGTTGATTTTATGTATTACAAAGGCTTCTTCACAAACTATACCGATAGGAAGTTATGCCGAAGATATTGCCAGAAGAGATCAGATAATGGGTAAAAGCGATAACCTTTCTTCTTTTAGTATCCGGCCGGTAAACAGCCAGTGGAGTGGGGCTGATTCATCACTGCAAAAGCTTGTGGCAAGCAAAATGTTTGCGAAATTTAAATTGATGGGGCAACCTTCGGGCATACAACTACTACCGTTTAACTGGCTTAATGAATATAATACAAAGCGGCCTTATGGATATAATAATTCATCATTATATCCAAATGCCGGTTATCAGACTATGCTGAGCGGCGGATTTTTATTAACTGCAGGGATATTCAGGATACAGGTAAAACCCGAATTTGTATATGCTCAAAATAAAAGATTTGATACGTTTGCCGATGTGCAGGCCAATAATAACTCGGCCACTTTACTGGCAGCCTACTATAATACCATAAATGGCATTGATGCACCTGAACGGTTTGGCAACAAATCTTTACAGCATTTGTATCCGGGGCAATCAAAAGTAACGGTCAATTTTAAAAATATGGAGGCCGGAGTTTCAACAGAAAATATTTGGTGGGGCCCGGGAGTAAGGAATTCTATAATGATGAGTAATTCGGCCCCTGGTTTTTTACACTGGACATTTAATTCGGTAAAACCCATAAAAACCGCTATAGGATCATTTGAGTGGCAAATAATAGGTGGTAATTTAAAGCAGTCGGGATATTTGCCGCTTGATACCAATAAATTGGTATATGGTAAAGGCTTATTTATCCCCAAGCCCGAGGTTACCCGGTACATATCAGCCTATACGGTTAGCTGGCAGCCAAAATGGTTAAAGGGTTTGTATTTGGGAATTACAGGATATGATTATTTGGATAAGGATTCTATATATAATAAAAAGAATATTTTTCGCAGGCTGTTCCCGGTAATTACTGGTTCATCTCTTAAGGCTAATGATATTGGAAACGCGACCAGGGGGGATGGTCAGGATTTTTCATTTGCAATCAATATTCGGCAGTTGTTGCCCTTGTATAATGCAGAACTTTACTTTGAATGGGGAAGGAACGACAGAACAGGAAGTTTTAACGATTTTTTACAGGAACCTGCACATTCGGCAGCATACACTTTTGGGGGTAGAAAGCTGTTTGAATTGGCAAAGGATAATTACTTGCAATTAAAAGCCGAAATAACCCAGTTACAAAGATCCGTAACTTTTTTATTAAGAGATGAACCCACCTGGTATACGCATCTTTCGAGCCCGAGAGACGGTTATACTAATGATGGCAGATACATAGGCGCCGGAATTGGACCCGGAGGTAATAGTTTTGTGTTGGATATTAGTTACCTAAAGGGATTAAATTCATACGGAATAATGCTTGAAAGGCAGGTTCATAATAACGACCTGTATTATAGTGCCTTTAGCGGAACAGGTAATTTTAATTCGCACTGGGTAGATATTGCCAATACTTTTTATACCAACATAAAACTAAAAAAATACCTTATTTCGACCGAGCTTACTCCTGTTTACTCTTTAAACTACCAATACAATCACGGCAATAGCTTTAATTTACATGCAAGGATCAATCTGACCTATTATTTTGAATAATCATTGGGCATTTGATCAAAATTTTATAACCAACTCTTTTTATTTTTTCAGGCTGGTGTTATATAAGACCAATATGATTCGTATAGTGTGCATGAGTAACACAGAAGCCGGAAGAATTGTAATTTTAGTAAATCAAATACCATGAACCCAATATTGTTGCAGATGATGCGCCATAATACACATAGCAGTACTTATTGATATATATAATAATGTAAGTAAAATTGTGAACCACTATTCAATTGGTGGTTTAATAGGTAAATTAATGTAAATGAGTTTAGCAGATAAGTTACTGGCAATAACTATTATAAATGATAACTGTAATGATCAACATGCCTTTTAGGTAAAATTAAAACTTTTGTACAGTTCATTAATAATAAATTGATTTACATTTGCGAAAAATAAATACTTTTTATTGGGGTATTATGTCATATTATACTCTAATGGCCTTTAACCATGAACAAAATTAACTTTCGTATATTTTTGGTTGTTATCATTATTTGTTTCGGGGTTATTAAACAAACCTCGGCCCAAACCAACCTTCAAAATCTCTCTTCTATTAATGTAGATGATCTTTCTGATCAGCAAATAACACAACTCTTGCAACAAGCACAAAATGCAGGTTTAAGTGACACTGAGTTAATTCAGCAGGCCCAAACAAGAGGTATGACCAGTGGTCAAATTCAAAAATTGCAGGTTAGGATCCAGGAAATTCGCAATAAAGCCACAGGGAAGAGTAACCCGGTAGATACCACTAACGATGACAACAAAACAGGGCGCAAGTTAAATTATAAACCTGACAGCCTTGATACCACTTTTATTAAAAAGGACTTTTTTGAAAGTTTAAAACCTAAAATATTTGGAGCAGACATTTTTAAAAACAAAAACAGCTCTTTTGAACCTAATTTGAAACTGGCCACACCTGTAAACTACATTATTGGTCCGGATGATCAGCTTAATATCAATGTTTATGGTAATTCTTCGGTAAACTGGAAATTAGAAGTTTCGCCCGAGGGTAATATTAATATTCCGGGTATTGGTGTTTTAAACGTTGGGGGGAAAACTATTGAGCAGGCTACATCAAATATAAAGAGTAAACTGGCGGCTAATAATTACGCCATTGGGCGTGGTACTAACGTGCAGGTATCACTGGGCAATATACGCAGTATTAAAGTAATTATAGTTGGACAGGTTCAAAAGCCGGGTACTTATACATTATCTTCACTATCCACTGTTTTTAATGCACTTTATGCTTCAGGCGGACCTACCGATAATGGAAGTTTAAGACAAATAGAGGTGATCAGGAACAATCGTATCATAAGGCACCTGGATGTTTACGATTTTTTGGTTAAGGGCGATCAAAAAGATAATGTTTCTTTACAGGATCAGGACATTGTACGCGTACCTACTTACCGCACAAGGGTGCAATTAGTGGGCGAAGTAAAAATTCCTGCATTATTTGAAGTTGTACCGGGAGAGAGCCTGGATAATATTTTAAACTATGCAGGTGGCTTTACGGATAGCGCTTATACGGCACGTATCAAAGTGTCGCAGGTTAGTGATCAGCAGCGAAAAATAACAGATGTTTTAGAAGCTGATTATAAAAATTATATTCCTTTAAGGGGCGATAAATATACTATAGAATCAATTATTAACAGGTTTCAGAACCGGGTTGTAATTAAGGGGGCCGTTTTTAAACCAGGTGATTTTGAATTGCAGAATGGTTTAACATTGACCCAGTTAATTGAAAAAGCCGCAGGTTTAAAAGAAGACGCTTTTATGGAGCGAGGAACTATTACTCGTTTAAAACCCGATAATAGTACCGAAATAATAGGGTTTAATGTAAAAGATGTTATAAGCAAAACTGTAACTATTCCCTTGCAACGTGAAGATATTGTTAATATCTCATCCATATTTGATCTGCGTGATAAGTACATCGTGACTATTAATGGCAGTGTTAGAAAACCTGGAAAGTTTGCCTTTTCAGAAAATATGAAGGTAGAAGACCTGATTTTAAAGGCCGGGGGATTTGCGGAAGGAGCCAGCACAAAGCGTATTGAAGTGGCAAGGCGGGTAAATGACGCTGATCCAACATCCCGGAATAGTTCTGTAGCTCAGGTTTTTAGTGTTAATATTGATGGGCAGTTAAAACCGGCAGAAGCTAATTTTGTATTAAACCCATTTGATATAGTATCAATTTATACATTACCTGGTTTTGAAAAACAAAAAACTGTAAAAGTTGAGGGCGAAGTAATTTACCCAGGCTCATATACCATAAAAAGTAAAAATGAAAAGATATCAGATCTTGTTGCCCGTGCCGGTGGCCTAACCGCTTCGGCAGATGTTGAGGGAGGTTCATTAAGAAGGGACAATATTGCAATTTTGGGTATTGACAGACGCAAAGCTGATACTTTAGAAATTGCACGTGAAAGAGTAGACCGCATGTCCCGTTTAAAGAGAAGTTATAAAGACTCCACTAAAAACGATGTTGATACAGTGATGCGTAATAATTTTGTAGGTATTGATCTTCCGCAAATTTTAAAAGCACCAGGATCTAAAAATGACCTTTTACTTGAAGATGGCGACGTTTTAAGAGTGCCTAAACAGCAACAAATTGTTCGTGTAAACGGTCAGGTGCTTTACCCAAGCGCAGTGGTTTATGAAAAATCAAAATCATTTAATGATTTTGTTTCTAATGCTGGCGGGTATGGTCCGGAGGCACTAAGAAGAGGGGCGTATGTTGTATATCCTAACGGAACGGTAAAGGGAACCCGTAAATTTTTATTTTTTAATATCCACCCTGGTGTTAAACCCGGAAGTGAAGTATATGTTCCTAAAAAACCTGCAAGCAAGGGTAATAGTGCCCAAACAATTATAGGGTTAACCACAGGGTTAGCGTCTCTGGGGGCTATCATTTTGGGGGTTTTGAGTTTGCGTAAATAAGTATAGCAAACAACATCAATTACTTTATACTAAATTAAGTTTATGAATAAGGGTGATCAGGGAAAGGCTGTAAATAATTCAGATGAAATATCTGTAATGGATTTGGCTGTCAAGATTAAATCCGGGATAGGATATATCAAAAGTAAATGGTTGGTTATTTTAGCAACTTCTATACTTGGAGCTTTAATTGGGCTGGGATACTCTATTTTTAAAAAACCTACTTATACAGCGGTTTGCACTTTTGTTCTGGAAGACTCTGGCAAAAGTGGCGCTCTTGGTCAATATGCGGGCTTGGCTTCACTTGCCGGGATTGATCTTGGCGGTGGTAACGGCGGTGGAATATTTCAGGGTGATAATATTTTAGAACTGTACAAATCTCGCCTGATGATAGAAAAAGCTTTACTAAGTGAAGCTGATTTTAATGGCAGGAAACAATTGTTAATTGATAGGTATGTGAGCAATAATAATTTGCTGACTAAGTGGAAAGAAAGAGACAATATTGATGCTATTTCATTTAAAGGGGATCCTGAAAAGTTTAATCGTAAACAGGATAGTTTAATTACAGATATTGTTGAATTATTTAATAAGAAGTTTTTAAGTGTTGGCAAGCCCGATAAAAAACTGGATATTATTGGAGTCCAGTTTCTTTCACCAGATGAATTATTTGCGAAAGAATTTACAAATAAGCTTGTTGAAAATGTTAATAATTTTTATGTGTTAACCAAAACCAAAAAAAGTTATCTGAATGTGCAGGTTTTACAACGCCAGGCTGATAGTGTAAAACAAATATTAAACAAATCTATTAGCGGTGTTGCATCAGCAATTGATGCGGCGCCTAATGCCAATCCATTAATGTTAACGCTTAAAGTGCCATCTCAGAAAAAACAGATTGATGTGCAGGCGAGTACCGCGGTTTATGGTGAGATTGTGAAAAATTTAGAGATTTCAAAAATTTCTTTAAGGCAGGAGATGCCCCTCATACAGGTGATTGACAAGCCCGTATTACCATTAACGGTTAATAAAGTAAAAGAAGTTACAGGAGTAATAACCGGATTAATTTTAGGGGCATTTTTAAGTGTCGGCTATTTACTATTCAGGAAGGTATTAACTAAGGTTTAAATGGAAGTAAAAAAAAGACTCGTTCTTTTAAATGTTATTACATCGGGTGGACAGGTAGTTTTTATAGGGTTAGTTTACTTTCTGTTATATAGATATCTTTTATCAAGGCTGGGAGTTGAGCTGTTGGGGGTATGGTCAGTAGTGTTATCAGCCTCATCACTTGCAAATCTTGCAAATTTTGGAGTGGCCGATTCAGTGATCAGGTTTGTGGCACTGTATTTAGCTGAGGGTGATGAGTTAAAAATTAAGAAGCTAATATTTACAGCCACTATATTTTTGGGTTTATTATTTGTTTTAATTGCGGCAATTATATTCCCATTCGCAAGGCTTATATTAAAAGGAGTGCTTCCTGATAAATTTATTAGTGATGGCATTGCTATTTTACCTTATTCATTAATTTGTTTAATAGTAAATGCAGTTAATGGTGTTTATGCGTCAGTACTTGATGGCATGCAAAAAAATTATATCCGAAATGCAATTTTTAGTTCATCATCAATATTACTGCTTGTCGGGGCTTATTTATTAGCGCCTAAATATCATTTAGTTGGAGTTGCGGTTGCTCAAATAGCACAATCAATATTTACTTTATTAGCTTGTTTAACTGTAATTGTTTTCAAGTTAAAATATAACCCTTTAAAATGGAACTGGAGTAAAGATATATTTAAACAGATATTTAGCTATGGCATGAAGTTTCAATTCATTTCATTAGCTTCTATGATTAATGAGCCACTGGTAAAAATTTTGTTGGGTAAATTTGGGGGGATGGCATTTGCAGGATATTATGAAATGGCCAACAGATTGTTATCGCAGGCGAGGGGAGTAATTGTTAGCGCAACTCAAAGTTTAGTTCCGGTGCTGGTTAATGTTTCTAAAGATGAGCTCCCAATATTTTATAAAAGAGTTTTCTCTAATATCATATTCTTTTCTTTAACGGTTGTTTGCCTGATAGCCGCAGCAGGCAGGCTGATATCTTTTTTTTGGATTGGACAATATCAGCCTGTGTTTTATTATACGTTAATGTTATTAGCATTTAGTACATTTATTAATTTGCTAATAACACCATCATACTTTTATTATATTGCTAAGGCCAAATTAAATATACTGATCAAAACCCACTTGATCCTAAGTTTCTCAAATTTGTTATTAGGAAGTGTAATGGGATACTTTTTTGGGGGATATGGTGTTGTTAGCGGCTGGTTTATTGCCGTAATTATTGGCTCATTTTATTTACTGATCAATTTTAACAAAAATCATGATATAGGTTTTAAAACACTTATAAAATCAATTGATGCTTATTACTTTATATTTCTTATGAGCATTGTTTTACTAAACCTTTTTTTATTTAAAGAGAATTTAAAAATTGCGGATCCGATTGCTTTGCTAATTATTATACCGGTTACCGTGTATTTCTTTATAAAATATAAAATTGATGAGATACGTTTGTAACGGAAACTTAATTAAAGTGATTTTTAGGTAAAAGGGTGGGGTTTTTTAATATCAAATATATGTTTAAAAAATATATTGATTATAGCTTTTTCATTAATCCGTTAGGGGAGTATTTTAAGTGGTTAACCAAGAAAACTTATTATCAAATTAAGTATTGGGGGAGCCATTTAAGAATAGGCTATAAAAGTAAAATTTCAAATTCGGGTTTCGGTAAATATAACCGTATATCAGATGATGTTATAGTGACGAATTCTGTTTTAGGAGATTTTACATATGTTTCAAATGGGTCAGTAATTCTTGAGGCCGAAATAGGGAAATTTTGTTCAATTGGCCCTAATGTCAAAATAGCTCCGGGAAAGCACCCTACCAGTATAATTGTAAGTACGCATCCGGCTATTTACTCAAATTCATCCTTTTTCCTTAAAAACTTTTCTTCTACAGATAAGCATGACCCATATCGTAAAGTTACAATAGGAAACGATGTGTGGATATGTGCCAATGTTATAATTTCTGATGGGGTTACTATTGGTGACGGGGCTGTTATTGCGGCAAATTCTGTAGTAAGTAAAAACGTTGAACCCTATTCAATTGTAGGGGGGGTGCCTGCTAAACATATAAAGTATAGATTTGAACAAAATCAGATAGAATACCTGTTAAATAATAAGTGGTGGGAAAAAGATTTTAACTGGTTAGAGAAAAATGCATCAGCATTGTGGGATATTAATGACTATGTTAAGCTGGTAAACTAACTTTTACTTGAAACCTAAATAAAGTATCAATCATATTATGGATTTTACAATTTTGAAAAGCTGTGTTTTGTGCGAAAAGGAACAACTACAGAATATTTATAAAACGCACGACAGGCATTATGGAATAAAAGGCGAATTCACCATTGATAAATGTGGAAACTGCGGTCTGGTTTTTTTAAATCCTATGCCATCTGATAAGCATCTAACAAGTTTGTATCCCAAAACATATTATTCATACCAGGATTTTTATGAGAAGGATCAGTCAGTTATCAGAAGGATATTTAAAAAATACATCATAAATATTGGTACGTTAGATCCTGTTTTTAGTCAGCCGGGAAAAATTTTAGATATAGGATGTGGAAGTGGGAAATTTCTGTACGGTATGAAAAAAAAGGGCTGGCAGGTATACGGAGTTGAGGTAAATGAAAACGCGGCCGAGGTTGGTAATGAAGTTGAACAATTAAATATACATCCTGGTGACCTGTTAAGTTCAAAATTCGATTCGGACTTTTTTGACTACATAAGATCGAATCACTCCTTTGAACATATAACAACCCCTGAGCCGGTTTTGGATGAGGTTCATCGTATTTTAAAAAAGGATGGTAAACTTTTAATTGGGGTACCTAATATCGAAAGCTTCAACGGGCGCCTTTTCAAAAAATATTGGTGGTACCTGGGCGCTCCTGTACACCCCTTTAATTATTCGGTTTCTACTTTATGTAAAATGGTAGAAAAACATGGTTTTGTGGTAGAAAAAGTATCATATAATGGAGATTATGCCGGGGTTCTTGGCAGTCTTCAAATATACTTGAACAGGAATAATGGAAAAATGTCTGAAGAAGGTTTTTTTATTAAAAATGCATTCTTCAGAGCCGTTGCCCATCAAATTGCCAAGTTGTTGAATCTATTTAAAAAGGGTGATGCAATTGAAATCATTTGTTCGAAAAAGTAAAATATAGCTTATTCAGTTTTTTGACCAGTTTTTATTTGACTATAAATGGGAGTTGAAATTATTTTCAGGAAAATATTTTGGAGATATCACTACATTAAAACAATGTTGTTTTATAGGCCATTTATAAAAAAAGCACATGGTAAATTCCTGGTTATAAACCCCATTGTTTTTACTTCACGATATATCATTGTTGGTGAAAATGTTTTTATCAGGAACAATGCAAGAGTAGAAGGGGTGGTTCAGGACGAAAAAGTTAAATTTAATCCGGTTATTCAAATTGGTGACAATGTATCGATAGAACAAAACCTGCATTTAACCTGTGCCAATAAAATTGTAATTGGAAGTAATACAGCTATCGCTGCAAATGTTACGATAACAGACATTAATCACCCTTACACCAACATTAGCCTGCCACCCGAAAAACAACCCTTGCAGGTTGGCGAGGTTAGTATTGGTGCCGATTGTAAAATTTATAATAATGCTGTTATACTGCCCGGTACATTTTTAGGGAAGCATAATGTAGTAGGAGCTAATTCAGTTGTGGGCGGCATATTTCCTGATTATTGCATTATAGCCGGGGCGCCAGCAAAAATTGTGAAACGATATAACCCTGAAACAGAAAATTGGGAAAAAGTTGATCCAAAAGGAAACTTTATTAATTATAAATTATGAAGATACTTATAACCGGGGGAGCCGGGTTTATTGGCAGTAATTTGGCTTTACGCTTATTATCAGAAAATCATGAAATAACAGTATTAGATAATCTGTCTGTTCAAATTCATGGTGATGATCCCGATAATACATCCCCATTATATAAATCTATAAAAAACAAAGTAAACTTTATTAAAGGTACAGTTACCTCAAAAACCGATTGGGAGAAAAGTATTCAGGATAATGAAGTTATTGTACATTTTGCTGCAGAAACAGGAACAGGGCAGTCCATGTATGAAATTGCAAAGTATACAGATGTTAATATCCAGGGAACGGCCCTGATGCTGGATATTTTGGCTAATACCAAACATCATGTAAAAAAGATAGTAATTGCTTCGTCAAGGTCAATTTACGGGGAGGGGAGATATTATTCTGAAGAGCTTGGTTATGTATATCCCAAGCACAGATCCTCTGCTTTAATGGACAAGGGGGATTTTGAGGTAAAATACCCGGGATGTTACCAACCTTTAAAACTGGTAGCAACAAATGAAGATTCGAAAATTCATCCTTCCTCGGTTTACGGTATCACCAAGCAAAATCAGGAGCAAATGATCATGACTGTTTGTCCAACAATAGGAATAGCCCCGGTTGCCTTCAGATATCAAAACGTATATGGCCCCGGACAATCATTAACCAATCCATATACAGGAATCCTTTCCATATTCTCTACTCTGATAAAAAATGGCAAAGCCATAAATATTTTTGAAGATGGGTTGGAGAGCAGGGATTTTGTATTTATAGATGATGTTGTGAACGCAACCTATTTGGGTATAATAAAGGAAGAGGCAAATAATGAAATTTTTAATGTAGGTACTGGCGTAGCCATTGATGTACTTACTGTGGCAAAAACCTTAGTTGAAAAATATAATATAACCGTACCCCTGAATGTTACCGGAAATTACAGGCTGGGCGATATAAGACACAACTATGCCGACATTGATAAAATTGGTAAAATACTTGAATTTAAGCCAAAAGTTAATTTTGGATATGGGATAGGCAAATTTGCAGAATGGGTAAATGGACAGGAAATTAGTGCAGGCAAATATGAAGATTCACTTGCCGAGATGAAACAAAAGGGGTTATTTAAATAATAATGGCAAAGGTAGGTTTAGTTACCGTATTGTATGGTAGTGATAATGTTTTAGATGGGTTTTTAAAAAGCTTATCGGTACAAACATTCACCGACTACCATTTATACTTAATTGATAACGCGACTAATGATAATACAAATAAACTGTTAAAGGACTTAACAAGTAAATACAGTATTACCAATTATACACATGTTAAAAATACGGCAAATGCCGGTGTGGCCCGTGGCAATAATCAGGGTATTGAGCTATCAATAAATGAGGGTTCTACTTATACGCTGTTATTAAATAACGACATTGAGTTTTTGCAGCCGGAGCTTTTAACTGATATGGTGCTGCATGCCGAAACGCGCGCTGAATCAATTATCGTCCCTAAGATATATTTTTATGATAATAAAAAGATCTGGATGGCAGGCGGAGCATTTGCCATGTACAAGGGCTTAACTACACACATAGGTGAGGGTGATGATGATGGACCAATTTATAATGAGGAAAAATATTTTGATTATGCGCCAACATGTTTTATGCTGATTGATAATCAGGTTTTCAAAAAAGCAGGCCTTATGGACGAAAAATATTTTGTTTATTATGATGATACCGATTTTATGTATCGCGTTTATCAATGTGGATATAAAGTTAAGCTATTACCCCTGTTACATGTTTATCATAAGGTTAGTACATCAACAGGCGGTAAAACTTCACCGTTCACTATATTTTATGGAACAAGGAACAGGATATACTTTATTCGCAAAAACTTAAAAGGTTTGGAGTATTTTTGCTCATTAGGCTTTACAATTTGCAGTCGTCTTTTAAGATTTAGTCAATTTGATTCAGAACAAAGAGCTCAAATTATCAGAGGTGTTCGTGAGGGGTTCAAATTATAATTTTATTGTATTTTATAGTTCAAAGGATTTATTTTTTGACATATAGATAGTTGTAGTTGAAAATGAATGGAATGATCTTCAGTCGGGTTAAGTTTGAATACAGAAATCTTATATCAATTATCATATTGGTTTCGACCTTAACTGCATTTGCAATTATTCCAACGGTTCCTGCTACTGTACCTTCATATCTATTAATAATAATCTTAATTGGTGTTTTTTTCCTTTTTCCTTTAAACACTCCTAAGTACAAGCAAACTTTTTGGGAGTTCTTTTTATTCGTTGCCATATTTATTACTTTCAGCTTCATTACTCAAGTAAGTAATTGGTTATACCCGGTCACTGTTCCTAAAAGCATAGTATTAATTGATGCCAGTGATTATTCTACATTAATTTTAAGAGGCAGCTTAATTACACAATCGGCATATTTGATTATTAATGTTTTTTTATACCTGATTATAAAGAATTATTCTGATGAGAATTTAGTTAAAGCGATCAACTGGGCATTCAGGCTACTTATTTTGTATGGTATATATGAGTTTGTATTTTATTTGATATTTAACTCTTCGGGAGATTTTATAAGTAACCGAATTTATAGTAACCAACAGGATGGTGTAATTGGTGGGTCATTCCAGCTTCAACCGATAGGTGCTATGAATTTGTTAAGAATAAAGGGATATACCGGGGAGCCATCTATGTTTTCATTTGTAACGTTACCATACTTTTCTTTATTGATAGGTATGAGAAAGAAATGGGAAGCCATTGTTTGTTTAGGTTGTTTGATATTAACCTTTTCTACAACAGCTTTTTTGGGGTTATTTGTTTATGTTCTTTATCAAATGTTTTTTTCTTCGAATAAAAAAGTAAGATATACATTACTACTAATTGCGGCAAGCTTAGTAGGAGTATTTGTATTTCTTTATGCAACAAACGATATTTTTAACGGATTAATAAACGCGGTATTTATTGACAAGTTTTCCGGACAAACAGTTTCCGGAGATGAAAGATCTTCGTTTTTCCTGGCAACATTTAATTTCTGGCGCACGTCAGATATACTGCATATTTTATTTGGATATGGCTTTGGGTTTGCCAGATCGACAGACTTTTTTAGTACATTATTATTTAATGTTGGCTTGTTAGGGCTTATAGCTTTTACTTTATTTATTTTTAGCCACTTATTAATCCCTATTAAAGATAAGTATTTGAAAGAAAATTATCATGCGGCCGTAATTATGATGTTTTTCGTTATGATGATTTCTGTTCCTGAATTTGCGTACTGTAGTTTTTGGGTTATTTTGGCGAGCGGTTATGTTTTTAAAAATTACAACTTAAAGAATATTAATGTTATACATAAACTCTAGGTTTTTGACGCAAAATTTAACTGGCGTACAAAGATTTGGCTTTGAAATATCAAAACAACTCGCAGTTAAAAGAGATGATGTGCAAGGATTGGTAAATATACCCTCAATCAGAGCAAACTATTCAATCCCTCAAAATTATCCACTTATTAATGTAGGCAAAGGTACCGGACATCCATGGGAGCAATATGATTTACCCCTTTTTTTAAAAAAGAAAGGAAACCCTTTGCTTTTAGGATTATGCAGTACCGGACCATTATTTTATAAAAATCAAATTGTAACAATTCATGATCTTGCTTTTTTAAATAGCAACTGGCATAGTTTTGCTTTCAGAAATTCATATAAAACATTTTTACCAATACTGGCAAACAAATCAAAACATGTACTTACGGTAAGTGAATTTTCAAAATCAGAACTCATAAAGCATTTTCGTATTCCCGAAGAAAAAATCACGGTGATCTATAATGCCCCTTTTAAAGTATCAGAACCAACTAACCTAACCGAGCCTTTATTACCAGAGAAACCATATATCCTTTCAGTAGGGTCAATTGATCCACGAAAAAATTTAAAGCGACTAATAAAAGCTTTTTGTAAATTAAATAACCCAGATATTTCACTGTTATTAATTGGAGCAAACAATCAAATCTTTACCGAGGATAAGGAGCTTTATGAGTTATTGGAAAATAATAAGAATATAACTTTATTGGGCTATAAAACTGATGCCGAGCTTAAATATTATTATGAAAACGCGCTTTTTTTCATCTATCCTGCATTATATGAAGGATTTGGACTGCCCCCAATAGAGGCTATGTCGTTCGGTTGTCCTGTAATTGTATCAGAAAAAACGAGCTTGCCAGAAGTTTGTGGCAAAGCGGCCCTGTATTGCGATCCGGAGGATATCAATGATATGCACGAAAAAATAAGTTACCTGTTAGCTAACCACAGTATAAGAAAATCGATGATTGAACCGGGTAGGCTCCAGGCAGCTAAATTTTCCTGGGAACAATCGGTTAATAAGCTTAATTTATTGGTAAATAAATTTATATAATGTTAAAGCAAAAACCAAGATTACAATGGATTGATAGTTTACGTGGTATAGCTGCTATAATGGTTGCTATATTGCATTTATGGTTATTAATGCGGGGTAATATTGCTAAATCAAATGAATCGGTTTCACGAATTGTGTCGTTTTTTATTTCAGATTTTTTTGACCTCGGTAAAATAGGAGTAGTAGTTTTCTTCTTGATAAGCGGTTATGTTATTCCTTACAGCCTGTACAAAGCCAGTAGTAAAGATTTTTTAATAAGCAGGTTCTTTAGATTATATCCGGCTTACTGGGTAGCTATAATTTGCTTTTGTTTAATAATGGGAGTTGCTGATATTAAAAATACACTTATAAATATTACCATGCTTCAAAAGTTTGTTGGAGCCGAAGACCTGGTAGGTGTTTTCTGGACACTGCAGATCGAGTTGGTGTTTTACTTTGTTTGTTTGGTATTGCATTGGCTTAAACTTTTAAATAACGACAAGTTTTTAGTAAAGCTGTTTTACAGTTTACTTTCATTAACGCTTATTATGGCTTGGTTCAGGTATAAATTGGAGTTAAAATTACCAGTAGCTTTAATACTTGGCTTAGCGGTAATGTTTTTGGGCATGTTGTGGCGTAAAAATTCTTTGGAAAAAAGCATCTACGTAACCGGCAAAATTTTCAGACTGCTAATAATCACTTTAGTAGTGGCATTGGTCCCTATAACATTACTGGCTTACTCAAAAAACTATGGAAATAACGAAACCTGGTATAAATATTTTGTATCGTATTTAATGGCGCTTTTACTTTTTAAGGCATTCTCTTATTATAAGTTTTCAGGTAAATTTTTAGTTTATTTAGGCACCATCAGTTATTCAATGTATCTGTTACACCCAATATTTGGAATGGAATTGCCTTTTAAGATATTTACTCCGGCATATTACGAAACACATAAATTGTTGTTTGTTGTTTTTTTCTGGACATTCTCTTTAATAGCATCTTCTTTATGCTACTACTTAATTGAAAAACCCAGTATCAGCATCGGAAAAAAACTTACGGGCATAAGTAACCAGCAAAAAAGCATTACCACTATATGAAAATTTTGATTGTAGATGAACTTTGTTATCCTCAATTAGGAGGGCAGCAGGTTCGATTTAAAGAATTAGCCGAAGAATGGGTAAAATTAGGTAATGAGGTCCAAATAGTCGCTATTGATCATATAGGGAATTTGCCGTTAGATGAATATATAAATGGAGTTAAATATAATCGTATAGTAAGTAATCCAAATTATTACAAAAGCGGTAGGTTTGGGCGCGATGTAAGCTCTATTATAAAGTTCTCTTTTAAATTACACCCTTATTTTAAAGGCAATTGGGACGCCATAATTTTTAATCAGTTCCCCATGTTGCCCTCTTTGTTTTACAAATGGTTGTATAAAAAAAGGAGCAGAACCGTTGTAGATTTTGTGGAGCATCGCGATTCAAAACTATGGCGCTTTATAAATAGCCAAATTTTAAATGCTACCGATGATGTTGTTTGTATTAGTAATCATGTGAGGTCATGTGTTAAGCAATACCGCAAAAATCATCTGCATGTGATACCAAGTTTGGTAGATACCACGCTGGCCCAATCTTTAAAAAAGGAATATTATACATTTTTAGGTCGCCTGGAAGAGCATAAACATCCTGAACATGCCATTGAGGCTGTATTACATTATAACCGCTTATATAATACGATAAGGGTATTGCACATTATGGGTTCAGGTAGTTTATATAATGATCTGGCTCAAAAATATGGATCAAATGAATATATCGTTTTTCATGGTCTTGTAAATGACGAAGAAAAAAATAAGGTGTTTCAGGAGGCAAGGCTTTTGATATTGCCATCTGAAAGGGAAGGGTTGCCAAAAGTGGTAATTGAAGCTATGGCGTATGGAATTCCTACATTAACAACCAATTATGCAGGTAATGGTACGCAATATTTTGTAAAAGAAGAGGGAATTGGTGAAGTAGCCGAACCCAATATTGACGCCCTGGCAGAAAAAATACACCAAATTGAAACAGATTACGAAAACTATTCTGATCAATGTATGCAAATTAAATCTGAATTTGATTTGCATTTAAATAGCATAAAATACCTTAATATATTACAATGAATAAAACAGATCAAATTTTAGTAACAGGTGGAAATGGATTTATAGGATCACATATAATTGACTTTTTAATTAACAATGGATATACCAGTGTAATTTCGTTAGATAATTTATCAGGTTCAAATTATGGGAATAATTTAAACGTAAATCCACAATGTAAATATGTTTATGGTGATTTGGGTAATTTGGCATTTTTAGATAAATTTTTCTCTGATAATCAAATCAGTTATATCTTTCATATTGGCGCCAACGGAAATGTACCATATAGTAATGATTTCCCTACGGTTGATTTTAATAGTAATGCAGCCGGTACTTTCAATATATTTAATTTATCACTTAAATATAAGATCAAAAAAGTTGTATTTGCCAGTACTGCAGCAGTTTATGGAGTGCCTGAGAGTACTCCTGTATCAGAAAACAATCCGTTAAACCCAGTCTCAAACTACGGACTTACAAAACTATATGGAGAAAAATTGGCAATAGCTTATTATCATACTTATGGGCTTAATTGTAATGTTATCAGGATTTTTAATACTTATGGCCCACGTCAGCCACGCTACGTATTATATGATTTTATTAAAAAACTTAATGCCAATAAAACGCAGTTGGAGGTATTTGGCGATGGCGAACAAGTGCGTGATTATGCCTATGTTTCTGATACAGTTAAGGCGTTTTACGATGTAATGCTTTCTGAAAAAAACGGAGAAGTTTATAATATATCAGGAGGAAATCCAATTAATTTAAAGCAACTAATAGTAATAATTTCAGAAATATTAAAAATTGATCCTGTTATTACTTATACCGGTAAAAGCTGGCCCGGCGATATAAAGATACTCAATGGTGATATATCAAAAATAAAAAGGGAAATTGGATTTGAACCCAAAGTATCTATTAAACAAGGACTTGAAAAGTCAATTGAATGGTTTAAGGAGAATAACTATATCAGCGTAAGTTAAGTATATAGGCCTGGCAAATAAGGGCGAATGGTGGGGTATTAACTTTGCAGTTATTTTTGAGCGTTTAGGCTTAAATATAACTGCAAATAAATGTAGTATAAGTCCTTTTCAAACCGATCATTTTAAAAAGAAAACTTTAACAATTTGTTCACTGTAAAGTGAGTAAAAATTAACATTTTATACATATTTTAACATATAAGAATATATGTAAAAAAAGTAAATGTTATTGTAGCGTTTTGTAACTTATGATCGTAATTAGCAATAAAGTATAAATTTTTTTTTGAATCGTATTATAAATAATAAAAATTTATATTTGCAAAACATATTACTATGGCAATACGTTACTCGAAATTTCTTCCACTTGCTACTTTTATAAGTGATTTAATATTATTAAATATTGCTTTACAATGTGCTCATTCACTGGTATTTAAATACTACTCTTCTCAGATAGAATCTGCCAATTTTATACTATTAGTTAATTTGGTTTGGATTTCAATATCTACAGTAACAAAAAACTATATTATTTATCGACCGTTAGTACTAAGAGATAACCTTAACAGATTTTTGTCTTCCCTGCTTTACCATTTACTTGTTGTACTTGGTATTATTTATTTTTTCAGGCTTTATGAGGTTAGTCGGTGGGAGATGTTTTTTACTTATAGTTTATTCTTCTTTTTGATCATTATACAGCGGTCTGTTATCTTTTTTATACTTGATTACATCAGGAAAAAAGGGTACAACAGAAGGCATGTGCTTGTTATAGGCGATCAGAATATTGCCAATAGATTGATCAAATCTTTTTCTAAACATCCTGAATATGGGTATTATTTTACAGATTTTATTTCGGAGGGCATGATAAAGGATTTTCCTGAACAGGTGCTAATGGAAAAACTGATAAGTAAGAACCCCGATGAAATATTTGTATGTTATAAATACTTACAACCCTCATTATTACAGAAGTTAGTTGATTTTGGCGATCAAAATGCCATTAAGATCAAATTAGTGTCTGATCTGGTATTAAATAACAATTATGCAAGCATCGTTAACTATGAAAACTTGCCTGTAATTCACCTTTCTTCAAATCCTGGCCTTAGCCTTAAAGTGATATTTTTTAAACGAAGTTTTGATATTTTATTTTCTTTAAGTGTAATGATCGTTGGCTCCCCGATATTTATTTTATTGATGTTGCTCACTAAATTTACATCAAAAGGACCGGCTTTTTATAAGCAGGTAAGAATCGGGAAAAATCACAGGCCATTTACTATATATAAGTTCAGAAGTATGTACGTAAATGCAGAAGCAGCTGGTCCGCAGCTATCAAGTGAAACAGATCCGCGTATTACAGCCTGGGGCAAAATTTTGAGAAGATCAAGGATGGATGAGTTACCCCAGTTTTGGAATGTTTTAAAAGGAGAAATGTCTGTAGTTGGCCCCCGGCCCGAGAGACAATATTTTATTGAACAGCTTATAGAAAAATCTCCAAGTTATAAAAAACTGCTGCGTATTAAACCAGGTCTTACCTCAATCGGTCAGGTTTCATATGGTTATGCCGAAAATATTGATCAAATGCATAGCCGCCTCCGTTATGATCTTATCTATCTCAATAATATCAACTTCAATAGTGATATGGGGATAATTTTAAAAACCATCAGGGTAATGGTTCAATTGAAAGGTAAATAACCTTTATATAATTGATTATCTTACTGATCATTTTAAAAATAGATACCCAAAATAGCCAATAAGTTTGCTATAATATCCCAGGATTGAACGATTTCTTGTAAACTTGCATATCTGCTGTGTAACGAATGCAGCAATTGATCGTCATATTCTCAATATGCAGCACCACTTACCCGGAACAACTACAGATCATCAGTTATTAGAATTGATGCGCAAGGATAACCGGGCGGCGTTTACCGAATTGTATAACCGTTACTGGGATAAGCTGTTTACCGTGGCCATGCACCGTCTGGATGATGAGCACGAAGCAGAAGAGGTGGTTCAGGAAGTGTTTTTGAGCCTTTGGCAACGCCGCTTATCCATACAGCTTACTCATACCATGAATACCTATCTGTCGGTTGCGGTTAAATACAGGATCATTAATCACCTTGACATGCAGTATCGCAAAAAACGGCATATAAATCATCTAACCATCAGCTCACCACAGGGAGAGGATAGTACCAACCACTGGTTATCAGAAAAAGAGCTCAGGATGCAACTGGAGCGGGGAATCAGTAACCTGCCCGAAAAATGCCGGATAGTTTTCCTGTTAAGTCGTGATGAGCAAAAAACCAATGCCCAAATTGCAGCCGAATTGAACATTGCAGAGAAAACCGTAGAAGCGCACATGACCAAAGCCTTAAGCACGCTTCGTCAAACCCTAAAACTGTCTGTACCGGTGCTGATTTATCTGCTCCATAAATAATTTGTAAATATGTTAAGATGATGGTACACTATTACCAACGCCTTAATCCCAACACCTGTCGTAATCAACCATCTATTAATCTCTTCAAAGCATCTTTGCTTTCCGCATCATCGGGATTTAATTCAACCGCCTTTTTATATGTGGCATAACAAATCAAAAATTTACCAAGGTCATTTACTGAATTTCGCTATTACCTTTTCCACCCGTTTGCGTTTCGTATCCTTTTCAATATCATCCAGGCGGGACATTAGGGTTTTAACAAAAATACCTTTGTTATCGTCATTGATCACCGGTATCGCGAGTTCTGCGTCCATGGGTAACTGGTTAGTCGGGCTGCTTAACAATTGTTCATTTAATAAGGCGAAAGCATCGTCTGCATAGACCTTAAATGCGCAAAGACTTATCAAGATCTTGACCGCATAATCTTTAGTGATCACAGAGCCGCTGTCTGCTGCCGCTACGATCTTGACCAGATTCTCCTGTATGGTTTTAGGATATTCCTTTACAATCGCATAAAGCGCAGTCATCGCACCCCATTGCAGCCGGTTATTTTTATGATTAAGCAGTTCCACAAATGTTGGCGCATAACCGGCAATCAATACAGGTTTCTGTTCGCCAACCTCATATAAAACCTTAATGCAATCGTTTTGGATAGCCGTGCTTTTATGTTGCAAGCTTTCGATAAGTTCCTGAACGGCGCCCTCATCGTTATTTTCAGCTACTTTCTTTGCCAATTCCTGATTGGGTACCTCGTCCCGGCGGCCCAGCGAGGAGGCTAATTGCGCAATGATGCTCATTTTACCTTAAATCTCCACATTTTTTGCAAGTGTTTTAAACCTTACGCCGTTTGCCTGCACTACTGTGATCGATACATGCCCTGTCTTCCCGGTTTTTATATCTCTTACCACGCCAGATTTTCCAGCATGCGTGCCGCCAATAACTTTGCATTGAGCGCCGTCCTTTAATTTATCTGATGGTACAGCTGGCATTTCGTCTTTTTTTATCAATATTAAGCTATATCCTGTTTCTTTACAAGTTGAATACAGGGTAATTAATGCTATTATGTCCGCATTAAATTAATTAATATTTTTTTCATTTACCACTAAGGGTAAACCGTACAATAGCTGACTATATCCGTAAAGACACCAAAAGTTAAATGGACAATAACGGCTTTAATCCTGAAGAACTGGCGCATAAATGGCTTAAAGGATCACTTACACCCGAAGAAGAGTTACGGTTTGAGCAATGGTATGCTGATTTTAATGATGAAGAGCTATTGCTTGCTGATAGTAAATATACATCAGCAGAGGAGATCAGGACAATCATCTTAGACCAGATTACCGCGCAGATAGAAGAGCAACAGGTTCCTAAAATAAAAAAAATATATCCTTTATGGCGCAATATAGCCGCTGCCGCGGCCATTGTACTTGCCATAGGTCTTGCTGCATTTTACCGGGTCCCGCTGTTAAACATGATTGACCCTGTTAAGCAAGTACAATTATCAACCAACCCGGGACAATACCGGCAGATCTACCTGGCCGATGGTACGCACGTATGGCTCAGCCCATCAACTACCATCAGTTATCCTGAAAAGTTCAGGGGTGAGCTGCGTAATGTTAGTATTGAAGGAGGGGCCTATTTTGAAGTGGTACATGATACCAACCATCCTTTTGTTATTCAATCGGGCGCTGTAAAAACTGTAGTATTGGGAACCAGTTTTGATATACAGGCTTACCCGCGGGCTGCTGCTATTGAAGTAACCGTAGTGAGCGGAAAAGTAGGGGTATCGGCAAATACAGGTAAGCAACCAGAGATGGTTACCGCCAACCAAAGAACGGTATACCAGAAAGCTACAACCACTCTTTTTAAGGAAAGCTACCCAAATGCTGCCAAATTCCTGAATCAGCGTAAAGGCATTTTTGATTTTAAAGGCGCATCCCTGCAAGAAGTAACCCGTGAACTGGAGACTCAATACGGCATCCAGATAAGCCTGGCTCCCGAATTAGCAGGAAAAGCCTTTTATGGCCGCTTACAAACCTCTGCCCCGCTTAACCGCACGCTCGATAAGCTATGTGCCGTTATGGAAACCCATTGGGAAAAACAAGGTGGAACTTACCTCTTGCATCCCTAAAATAAACATGAATTACTTACCCCAAAACAACTGACAATAAATAACTATGAAATTTTAATTCTGCCCCCTGCACACACCTATGAAAAAGCCCGGTTCAGGGAAACCGAACCGGGCATGTATTTAACGTTTTAGCCTGCCAATGCCTTCGAAAACTATGGCCGGTTATTATTAAACCCCTTAAAGTTATGAAAAAAAACGGACCGATAAGGCTCCCTAATCTGATTTACTCCTTAATGAAGTTACACCAGTTTTTAAGAATATTTTTCTGTATCACAGCCCTGACCTTAGTAGGTCACCTGTCTGCCTTCGCTCAATCGCCGTTGGATAAAACGGTTACTATCAGTTTTAATAATGTACCACTCAGGCAGGCGCTTGATAAGCTTACCGAGGCCAGTGGCGTACGTTTTACTTATAATGAAGCAGTTGCTGCCAGCAGTGTCAAATTAACTGTTAATGCAAAGGCACAAAGCCTGAGGCTGGTACTTGACGCGGCCCTGGCCGCATATCCTTATAGTTATGCTGAACTTGATCAGGATATCCTGATCCGTTATGACGCGGCAAAGCTAAAAAAGCCCGGCGCCGGCCCGGCGGCAAAACCGGCAGTAGGAAAGCACACCATAAGCGGAACTATTACATCAAAACAGTCTGGTGAAACCATCATAGGCGCGAGTATCCGTGTATCATCTGGTACGCAGGGAACTTCAACCAATAGTTATGGTTTTTACTCGCTAACCTTGCCGGCAGGTGATCAGGAATTGGTGATCAGCGCGGTAGGGCAAACAACCGCTACCATACCCATAATGCTTAACGAAGATAAAAAGCTGAATATAGCGCTGGAGGATAATGCGCATGAACTACAAACCGTAACTATAACCGCCACACAAAAAGGTGCCCGCGATTTAAAAAGCCCTCAAATGGGGGTCGAAAAATTAAGCATCAAGGAGATCAATGATGTTCCGGTATTACTGGGCGAGCATGATGTGATAAAAACCATACAGTTATTGCCGGGTATCAAATCTGCCGGGGAAGGTAGCGGCGGCTTTTACGTACGTGGCGGGGCTGCGGATCAAAATTTGCTCATGTTGGATGAGGCCACGGTTTATAACGCATCGCACCTGCTTGGCTTTTTCTCCACCTTTAATTCAGATGCTATCAAGAATGTAAGTGTTTATAAAGGCGATATGCCGGCACAATATGGAGGCAGGCTATCGTCGGTAATAGATGTTAAAATGAACGATGGTAACAATCAGAAGTTTGGTGTGAGCGGTGGGGTAGGTGTGATCGCCGCCAGGCTGAATGTGGAGGGGCCTATCCAGAAGGGTAAATCATCGTTCCTGATTTCGGCACGACGTACTTATGCAGATGTATTCCTGAAATTCGCGAAGGATACCAACATTAA
Organism: Mucilaginibacter lappiensis; assembly: GCF_050433765.1. Classification (GTDB taxonomy): domain Bacteria; phylum Bacteroidota; class Bacteroidia; order Sphingobacteriales; family Sphingobacteriaceae; genus Mucilaginibacter; species Mucilaginibacter lappiensis_A. Next base: position 847,713 of record NZ_JBNPWP010000002.1, read on the forward strand.
CCGTAGCCAGTTATATTTCTATGACCTGAATGCCAAGGCAAATTATGTGCTGGGGGATAAGGACCGTTTGTATATTTCAGGTTACTTTGGGAAAGACGTGTTATCGGTTGATAATGTGAACGGCATCAATTGGGGCAATACTACCGGTACACTACGCTGGAATCATATTTTTAACAACCGTTTTTTCTCCAACACCTCGCTCATTTACAGTAATTATGATTACGAGATCAAGCTCAAGCAGGATGTGAACAATTACAATATCACCTCGCGTATCCAGGACTGGAACCTGAAGGAGGATATGCAATATGACATCGGCGGCGACCATACTTTAAGTTTCGGTATCAACAGCGTTCATCATACCATTAAACCGGGCGAAATATCGGCCACCGGTAATTCAGGTATCGTATCGCAGGAGTTGGAAACCCGGTACTCCTGGGAAAACGCGGCCTATTTAAGCGATACCTGGAAAGCTACCGACCGTTTTAGCCTCACCTACGGGGTACGAGTATCTGCCTTTAGCATTATGGGGCCAGGTACCTATTACAATGTAGATGCCGACGGTAAAATAACCGATTCAAAATATTACGGCTCAGGCCAGGTGGTTAAAACTTACGTAAACCCCGAGCCGCGTGTGGCCGCGGCTTTCCAGCTTAATGATATAAGCTCGGTTAAGGCATCTTATGCCCGTAACGCGCAAAACCTGCACCTTATCAGTAATTCAACCCCAGGATCGCCTACAGATAAGTGGGTGGCCAGTACCAACCTTATTAAGCCCGAACTGGCCGACCAGTTTTCGGTAGGTTATTACCGGGATTTGTACGAACACAAATACGAGTTAACCGTTGAAACCTATTATAAAAAACTGCAAAACCAGGTCGACTATCGTAATGGTGCCAATATATTTACCAATCAACCCATAGAAACCCAATTGCTTTATGGTAAAGGCAGGGCCTATGGCGCCGAATTGCTCATCAAGAAAAAAGCAGGCCGTTTAACCGGCTGGATAAGCTATACACTTTCCAAATCAGAGCGCCTGATTGATGGTATCAACCAAAACCAATGGTACAACGCCCGACAAGACAGGACGCATGACCTGGCCGTAGTAGGCATATACAAACTAAACGAGAAGTGGACACTATCTGCCAATTTTGTTTTTTACACCGGCGATGCGGTTACTTATCCCAGCGGTAAATATCAGATCGACGGTGCCAACTACTATTATTATACCAACCGTAATGGCTCAAGGATGCCCGCCTATCACCGGCTCGACCTTGGTGCTACCAAACAGCTAAAGAAAACCAAAAAATATAGCTCCGAGCTAAATTTCAGCTTATATAATGCCTATGGCAACCGGAATGCCTACCGCATATTTTTCAGGGATAACAAGGATGATCCGAACAGAACAGAGGCTGTAAAAACTACTTTATTTACTTACGTACCCTCTATTACTTATAACTTTAAATTTTAATTACCATGTATACTATACGTTTTTCTGCCTTATTCATACTGCTGGCCCTCTTCAGCTCCTGCGAGAAGGCGATAGACCTGAATCTGGAAAACAGCGACCCAAAATACGTGATAGAAGGCGTTGTTACGAACGAGGCCGGAGGAGCCAAAGTGTTATTGAGCCAGTCTAAAAAATTCACCGATGACAATACTTTTATCGGCATAAGCGGCGCCCAGGTTAGTGTGGAGAGTGATGGCACGGTTTATTCTTTCGAACCTACCGATACCGGTGTATATCAAAACAGTACACTGACAGGTATCCCCGGTCACACTTACCATTTAACTGTTAAAGTAGGCGATAAAACTTATACATCGGCAAGCACCATGCCCCAGCCGGTAAGTCTCGACAGTATTTATGTGGTGAGTGATGAATTTGCGACCAATAAAGATGGCAGCAAGATGCGCTTAGCCACCGTAAAATATAAAGACCCGGCGGCAGAAGAGAATTATTACAGGTTTGTACAATACATCGATAATAAAAAGGAGAAAACCGTTTTTGTTGATGAGGATGAGTTTACCAACGGGCAAACGGTGAACAGCCGGCTCAACTATAACAATGATAATGACGACCCTGCCCGCGAAATAAGGACCGGTAAACAATTGATGGTTGAAATGCAGTGCATTGACGCCGCGGTTTATAAATACTTTTTTAGCCTTACTACGGGCGCTTCTGGCGATGGCAATAACGCTGCCCCGTCAAACCCGATGAGTAATATTTCTGGCGATGGCCTGGGCTATTTCAGTGCCTATACCATAACCCGTAGAACAATTACCGTACAATAGTATTTGTTTGGGAATTTTATAATGAACCAAAAGGCTCCCGAATATCCGGGAGCCTTTTGGTTTAAAATGCCTGGAATACTACCTTATTTGCTGAACGTAGTTCTATCTTTTTTACAGAACCGGTTCCCTGGAAATAATACCCCATACCAACAATCTTCATCTTTTTAGCAGGCATGGGCGATTCATAGGCCAGTTTATCATCAACATAGTACTGAATTTTTGAAGAGGTGCTACGGCAGGTAACCTTAACCCATTCCGACTGGTCGGTGCCAAAGCCCGAGAAATCGGTTTTTTTGCCCGATACCATGTTTTGTCCGTCCAATAAATTCAGGTCAGATACACAACCCTTTGCAGATAAGGGGATAATTATCGGGACCTGATCTGTAATAAGTGAAATATTCATAAACCGGCAGGTAGCGGCACCCTCGTAATAGCCGTTTTTAAGCTCAACGCTAAAAGAAAAATCATTGAGCGGCACGGGTTCAAAATTGCCTACATTATAAAACTCAACCATAGGCGGCTGAGGCTCAAGCTCAATGTTCTTTTTCAGGATGGTTGATACCGGAAGCCCCATAACATCCTGGTTAATATATTCGCTCTTACTAAGGTAAACAGGCATAGGCTTATGGGCTATTAAACCCAGCCAGCCATTGGTAGCGATCAATAGCGGCAACTCCTTTACTATCTGTTTATTCACCACTAACTTGGCATGGTATGAGCCAGGCCTGTAGTAAACCGAGGTATGCTGGTGCAGGTTCTTATCAATCAGGGTACGGGTTTGCGGATCCCAGCTTTGCTGTATAAAAATTGAATCAGTAGGAGCGGCTTTGGCGTTATAACTGAAGATGACTGAATTGGGGATGTCACGTGTAACGGGTTTGTAGCTAAATGTATAAGAACCTGGTGCAACCGGAGCAGGCTCTTTTTTGATGTACATGGCTATAAGCGTAGTGGCAATAATAGCAATAATGATCAATGCGGCTTTTAATCTCCAACCGGTTTTTTCTTTTGATGGTGCAGGAATGTTTGGACTATCTTTTACTGGTATTTCTGCAGGCTTATGCTGCCGTGTAAATGTTCGCCAGTTTTCGAACCCGGCAAATTGGGTTAGGGTATCCAGTGTGGTAGTACTGGGTAAATGATTGTATTCAACCCGCCCCCAGATCCTTCGCAAGGTACTGGCACTTAATGAAACCTTTGTTTTGGCTAAAATAAGCAGGTTCAAGTTTTCAAAATCCTTGCTTTGCCAGGCCGCCGCATCACCCCAGTCAAGTTGCTGCTCAATAATTTTTAACAATTGTTTAATAGCAGAGAGATCCATGTTGTAAGGGGCAATTTTTTTGAAGATTCAGCTATACAGCAAGACGCGCCAGATCAATTTTCGTGACAGCGAAAGTGAAATTTTGTAAAGTGTTATAATTATCTGTTTTTTCAGAATGATACAACTTGAAAAAACTTGAATAGCAAATGAATTGCTTCGGTTTATAAACAAATATAAGTTTGCTGTCGACTGATCTCTTATCAACCCAAAAGTAAACCAATTATCATATCAAGTAAAGGATGAAAAAGCTATTTTATCTATTCCTGATGCCAATGCTGGGCTTAAGCTCAAGCCTCAGCGCGCAAACAAACCTCTGGAACAGTCCCGATGCATATCTGGGCCAAAAACCTCCAACAGACACACCCAAAGTATTCGCACAAAGTTTACTGACAAAGGCCGATACCTTCGCCTATGACCGGGTTGCCTTTTCGCCAGATGGGAAAGAATTTTATTACCCCAGCAATACGACGTGGTTTGATAGTAAAAATTCAAAAATACGATACTTTAAACATGATGGTAAAAAATGGAATGGCCCCTTTGTTTTAAACCAACTTTATTACGCACCCACCTTTTCCATAGATGGTAACACCCTGTATTTTTTGGGTGGCAGTAAGCGCGATACTTTACATGCGCTGGTATGGCAGTCGCATAGGAATGGCGGTGGCTGGACCAAGCCATCCATATATCTTCAAAAAACTTATGGGCTTTATGATTTTATGCCCACCCAAAGTGGGGTTAGTTATGTAGGCAGCAATGCTCATCAGGGCAACCTTAGGGATTTTAGCACTTATGATATTTGTGAACTGCGAATGTCTGGACAGGACACTACCATTAACAGTCTTGGGGCGCCCATAAATACTCCCGGTTTTGACGGCGACTTTTATGTTGCTCCTGATGAATCATACATTGTGGTAAGCGCTAAGGAAACCAAAGATTTTGAATGCGAATTGTACATCACTTTTCATAAGCCCGATAAAACCTGGACAACTCCTGTTAGTTTGGGACCACTGATCAACAATGGTATAGCCCACCGCTGGGGCGAATATGTTACGCCCGATGGTAAATACCTGTTTTATTCAATGGGTACCAGCCCCAAAGATTGCCATATTTATTGGGTAAGGTTCGATAACCTGCTGGCGAAATTGAAAAAAGAAAATTTAAACAATCAGTAATAAAAATCACTATGAAAAAGATAATTTTTATACTGCCGCTTTTGCTGATAGTTAATATCTGGCGCACCTATGGCCAGCAAAAGGAAGTTTTTGACCTGGGCCGTATGCTGACTGAAAATAAGTTAGTTGCCGGGCCGGCTAATGAGGTAAGCGTTTTAAAAGATGGGGATAAACAGGGCGTCAGCTGTAAAGGAATTGTTTGGCTAAAAGGAGTGAATTTTAAGGAAGGCCAAATTGATATAGATCTGCGCGGAAAGAATGTATTCCTGAAAAGTTTTCTGGGGATTGCCTTTCACGGGATAGATACAACAACCTGTGATATCCTGTATTTTCGCCCCTTCAACTTCAGGCATGCAGATACGCTGAGACGGAAATGGTCTGTTGCTTACATGAGCCTGCCGGATAACAACTATGCCAAATTACGTAAGGAACACCCGCTGGTATATGAAAATGCTGTAACCCCTGTGCCACAGCCTGATGAGTGGTTTCATGCCACGCTTGTGCTGAAAAACAGAAAGTTAAGCGTTTTTGTCAATCATTCATCCACACCTTCTTTAGAGGTTACGCTGATCAATGACAGAACAGATGGGCTGTTTGGTATTTATGCCGATGGGCTTGCCGAAGATTTTGCTAACCTAACTATCAATACAAAACCATGAAAATATTATTTATAGTTATACTTTTTAGCTCAGCCACGGCTTTTGGACAACAGCGTACACCAGAAATGTTTAAAACCTTTAACAGAACGGTAAGCATAGTAAACGAAGAGGGTTCAGCGGTGGTAAAGTTAAACGAAGCCGAAGGGCCGGGTATCGCATGGATTAAAGGGGAGCAATCTAAGGATGGCGTTATTGAATTTGATATTAAAGGGAGGGACCTGCTTCAGCAAAGTTTTGTGGGCTTGGCCTTTCATGGTATAAATGATACTACTTATGAAGCTGTTTACTTTCGTCCGTTCAATTTTAAAACAACCGATCCTGTAAGAAAACTACATGCGGTACAATATATAGCCAATCCGCAATTTGATTGGCCAAAGCTCCGGGCCGATTTTCCGAATCAATATGAAAAGCCCGTAATACCAATTCCTGACCCTAACAAATGGTTCCATGTGAGGCTGGAAATAAAGGGCAGGAAGATAAGCGTATTTGTTAACGGCAACACTTTACCTGCACTTGCTATTGAACGCCTGGTTGATTCTGGGGGCCAAATGATAGGTTACTGGGTAGGGAATGGCTCTGCCGGGAACTGGAAAAATTTGAACATTACAGCAATAAAATAGGATTTATGAAAACTCTGCTTTTTATTCCGGTATTATTTATGGCCCTGCACAGTGCAGCACAAAACCAGTATTTTGATTACTCATCAATAAAGCCTGCACTATGGGTTATCCCTAAAACAGATACGCTTGATTATGCTTTGGGCAACCATGCGGGCAAACCGGCTTTGTTGTTAAAGCGGAAATTTGCCAACTACAAATCGGCCAGTATCGCTTATCCTAAAAAACTGAATTTTAAGGATGGCATCATTGAGCTGGATATTGCCGCGCCTACCGGGAAGGCCGGGTATGTGGGTTTGGCCTTCCGCATCAGGGACGCGCACCATTACGAAACCCTTTATTTCAGGCCTGGCTCATCCGGTACCATCAACGCGGTGCAGTACATGCCCGAAAAGAAATTAGAATTTAACTGGTGGGACTATGAATCCGAAAAATACCAGGCAAAAGCTACCCTGCCGCTTACCGTGTGGTTTCATGTAAAGGCTGTAGTGAAAGGGCGTACGCTTACCGTTTTTGTCGATAATAACCCCAAACCGGTAATGGTGTATAACGCCCTTGACCCCGACCTTAAAACCGGCTCGGTAGGCTTTTGGCTGGGGAACAGTGCATCCGGTGCTTATAAAAATTTAGTAGTGAAAACCTTATAAACCGCTATAGCATGTTAAGAAACTTTTTAAAGACCGCCTGGCGTAACATGATGCGCCATAAGGTGCACACTATGATCAATGTAAGCGGACTTGCATTGGGAATAACCTGCTGCCTGTTTATTTTTTTATGGGTGCAGGACGAAGAGCACATTGATAATTTTCATCTCAACGGGAAAAACCTGTATACCGTTTACCAAACTTTTACTACCAACGGGCAGGTTAACAGCGTTTATTCATCGCCATTAAAATATACCAATAACAAACCTGTTTTTTTAATGGAGGATATAAAAGATGCTATCCCTGAAGTGAAACGGGAAGCCTTTTATGCCACTGGTTATGAATTGCCCTGGGGCCATGCCGAAACATTTCAGGTAGGCGAAAAAACCATGAAACTGGAAGGTTCACGGGCGGGTAAGGATTTCTTTAAGCTATTTAACTATCCCATTATTGCCGGTAATACCGAAACGGCATTGCGTGATATGAGTGGTATTGCCATTTCACGCAAAATGGCAGCTATATTTTTTAAAAGCCCGGAACAGGCCATTGGTAAAAGCATAAGGTATGAAAACAAGTTTAACTTTGTAGTATCAGCTGTATTTGAGGATGTTCCGGCGCAAAGCTCTCTGAAATTTGATTTTCTGTTTAACTGGGATGCGCAGAAAAAACTGCTGGATTGGGCCACCAATAGTTTTCAAACCTATTTACAACTATCACCAACTGCCGACCCTGAAAAAACAGCAGCCAAAATAAACCAATACCTGCAAACCAGGCTTGATAAAAATCCTGGGGTACAAACGCAAATAGGCCTGCAGCGCTTTGGCGAACAATATCTGCACAGCAATTTTGTAAACGGAAAACCTGAAGGTGGGAGAATTGAATATGTACGCATTTTTAGCGAGGCCGCCATTTTTATCCTGATTATTGCTTGTATCAATTTCATGAACCTGGCAACGGCCCGGTCGGTAAAGCGGGCAAAAGAGGTGGGGGTACGCAAGGTTGTGGGGTCGGGACGGGGCAGCCTGATCGCTCAGTTTTTTGGCGAATCGCTGCTTTTTTCGTTCATGGCAATGATCGTGTCTGTTATTTTATTGATCGTGTTGTTACCTGCATTTGCACATTTTACCGGTAAACAGTTTGATTCGCCGTTTTTACAGGCTTCGTTTTGGTTTTCTTTACTTGGTCTTACATTGGCCACCGGTTTCATTGCCGGTATTTATCCCGCGCTTTATCTGTCATCACTGCAGCCTGTCCGCATTTTAAAGGGGGTGCTCCGCTTTACGCAGGGGGCTATTTGGTTTAGGAAAGGACTAACCGTTTTTCAATTTGTGCTTTCTATCATACTACTTATCGCTACGCTGGTTATATCGCGCCAAACCAATTATGTGCAAAATACCCATTTAGGTTATGACCGGGAAAATCTCATTTATATGCGTATTGAAGGTTCATTGATGACAAAAAATAACTATTTACTTTTCAAAGAGCAGGCTTTAAAAATGCCCGGCATAGCCATGGTCGACCGCAGCACTGAAGCCCCGCATGCCATGAATTTTGTTGTGGCCGACGATATTAAATGGCAGGGAAAAGAAAAGAATGCTTCGGTAGGTTTTAAACCCGCTTCTGTTGGGTTTGATTTTCTTAGAATAATGAAGCTGAAGATCGCGTATGGACGTGATTTTTCGCCAGCTGTTGTTACTGATTCAACAGATGCTTTTATGGTTAATGAAGAAGCGGTGAAACAAATGGGCATGAAAAACCCGATAGGAAAATGGGTATCGGCATGGCAAAAAAAAGGGCACATCATCGCGGTGCTTAAAGATTATCATACCCAATCGTTGCATGAGCCCATAAAGCCGGTGATAATAGATGTAAAAGAAGGTGAGTATTTTGGTGTGATCCTGATCCGTACCGAAGCAGGTAAAACAAAGGAAGCGCTGGCAAGTCTGACTAAAATTTATAAGGATCTAAACCCCAATTATCCGTTTGCTTATCAATTTGTTGACCAGGAATATAAGAAGCTATACAGCAGCGAACTGATTATTACCCAGCTCTCTATGGTATTTGCTGTGGTAGCTATTATGATCTCTTGCCTGGGTTTGCTGGGGCTTGTCATGTTTTCGGCAGAGCAGCGTGTAAAAGAGTTTGGGGTTCGTAAAGTACTGGGCGCGTCATTACCGCAGTTAACTACGCTGTTTGCCAGCGATTTTCTGCAACTGATAGGTATTGCTTTTTTAATTGCCGCCCCATTGGGCTGGTATGCTATGGTAAAATGGCTGCAAGGCTTTGCTTACCGTATTGACCTTTCATGGTGGATATTTGCACTCGCGGGTTTAATATCGCTGTTTATAGCTATAGCAACACTAAGTTACGAGGCAGTTAAAACGGCCATGGCCAATCCTGTTAAAAGTTTGCGGGCCGAATAAATACTATTACAATGATTATTTTTTGAGCGATTGTAAAACAAATGCTGAACCTGTTCCAATAACCGCCCCGGCGGCAACATCAGTAGGGTAATGCACACCAAGGTACATGCGTGAGTAACTAACAGAGCTGGCCCATAAAAATGCCGGCGCTATAACATACCATTTAGGGTAGGCCCTTGATAATGCCGTTGCCGTAGCAAAACTGCTTGAGGTGTGGCCAGAAGGGAATGAGGTACTACCTGCTCGGTAAACCGGCACGATATTAATATTTTGAACAAACGGCCGCGGTCGCTTCACTATATGCTTGATCAAAAAGGTGAGCCCGAAAGAGAGCGCGGTACTGCTGGCTATATATAATGAATTTTGACGCATCTGCTTATCGTTGCTTATTATACCTCCAACCAGTAAGCCTGCCGGGATGCCAATATCGCCGTAAAGATGTGTCTGGCTTAAAAACATAAATACACCCGTTTGCTCGGGAGTACGATGTTCCTGAAGATCGATCATGATATGGTCATCCAGCTTCTGTAGTCCCGATTGCGCGAATGAGCTTGAGACGAATGACAAACCCATGAACGATAGCAGGTAAAAGAGGTATATTTTCCGGATTGGTTTCATAGGTACTGCAGATTTAGTTTATTACCCGTTTGTATAATAAATATGCGCAATTATTCTATCTAAAGGTAGTTTTGTTTACTATGATTTGCATATGGAGCTGTCTTGAAATATAAAGTAATTGAAAATTTAATAATAAGGTAATATTATGGACAAGAGCAAAGGCTAACTTTATGGGGCTATAAAATACGAAAGTCCCCTAAGCGCTCGCCGCCGGGGACTTTCAACCTAAACCTTATCACAATAGGCAAACAGAGAGTTTGCCCTTATAGATAAGGCAAGTATAAAAAAAATTTTTATAGGTAAATAGGTCAGAATAATCTTTTCCCGTAAATTGTGCTAAAAATGACAGTTTTATACACATTATGAGTCATTTTACCCACTTATTGCTGAGTACTCGCAGCCTCTTTTCGTTTAGTCATCAATCCCTTGCCTGCCAGTAATAGTTCCTGGGTAATGTTTCGGGTATAGGTTTTGATCTCCTGTTGAAAATCATTTACCGAGGCGCCGGAGCGGATCTCTTCCAGGCGTTTTTCCCAGTTACCGGTAAGCTCAGCCTGCGCTATTTTCTGATCTTTTACCACATGGTATACATTGAGGCCGGTTTCGGTAGGTATCAGGTTCTTTTTCTCCCTGATGATGTAATCCCTTTTTATCAATGTTTCAATAATAGATGCCCGGGTAGCGGGTGTTCCAAGTCCACTGTCTTTCATGGCATAGCGTAACTCTTCGTCCTCTATCTCCTTACCGGCTGTTTCAAGTGCTTTTAGTAAAGAGGCCTCGTTGTAAAGCGGTTTGGGTTTGGTTTGTTTTTCGAGCAGGTTTTTTTCAACTATGGGTAAACGCTCATCTTTTTGCACTTTAGGCAAACTTGCATTTTCCTCGTCCTTCTTTTCTTCATCGGGCTCATTCAATACAGCCCGCCAGCCAGCCGAACTGATCACCGTGCCGCTGGCCGTAAATATAGCACCCGATTGTACCGTAATTTTGGTGATCTCCTTGATACATTCCTGGTGAAAAGCTTCCAGCATGCCCGCGGCAACCAGGTCATAAACCGCTTGCAGATCTTTTGATAGCTGGCCCGGTGTTTCGCCGGTTGGGAGTATGGCATGGTGATCGGTCACCTTTTTTGCGTTTACGCTGCGTTTGTTCAGCGTTACAGTAGTAAGAAAGGTAGCCTGTTTGCCAAATTCAGGGTGATCTTTAAACTTATCAATCAGTGCAGGCACTCCAGCAAATACGTCATCGCCAATATAGCGGCTGCCGGTACGCGGGTAGGTTACCAGTTTATTTTCGTAAAGGGTTTGCAGCAGGGTAAGTGTTTGGTCGGCAGTAAATCCTTTGCGTTTATTGGCTTCCTGTTGCAGGCTGCTCAGGTCATGCAGCAGGGGTGGTGGTTCTTTACGGGGTTTGGCCTCCACACTAACAATATGCCCGCCATTGGGAAACCCGGTAGGTACATCTTCTACTTTATCAACAATATTTTGTGCTTCCTCTTTGGTCTTAAAACTATCAGCAGATATCGCCCTAAAAACCTGCCCATCCTTATCAACCTGAATGCTCACCTGGTAAAATAGCTGGGGCACAAAGTTCTTATTTTCGAGGTAACGGGAGCAGATCATGGCCAGCGTTGGGGTTTGCACCCTGCCTAAGGAAAGTACCGACCGGGTTCCTGACGAAATGCTGAGTGCCTGTGTGGCGTTCATCCCAACGAGCCAGTCGGATTGCGAGCGGCAGTGCGCCGAATTGAACAAGGTATCATAATCACTGCCTGGTTTCAGGTTTCGGAAACCTTCCTTAATGGCCTCGTCTGTTTGGGATGAGATCCAAAGCCGTTTAAAGGGCTTTTTACATTTAAGATAATAATATATATAGCGAAAGATGAGCTCGCCTTCGCGCCCGGCATCGGTAGCAACAATGATCTCGGTGGCTTCATCAAATAAGGCCTTAATAGTGTCAAGCTGTTTCCTTACAGAAGGATCCTCTACAATACCATCTTTGGTTTTAACCTTGCGGATGCTGAGCTTGAATTTGGGCGGCAGCATGGGCAGGTTTTGAATGTTCCAGCCATAAAAGCCATATTCCTGTGGTGCGGCAAGTTGCAAAAGGTGACCAAACGCCCAGGTAAAAGTATATCCCTTGCCTTCAATGTACCCGTCTTTTTTGGTAGTAGCGCCAAATACTTTGGCTATCTCCCTTGCAACGGATGGTTTTTCGGCAATAATAACTTTCATGTACAGCGTTCTTCAAAAAAAATATAAGGGGCGAAAGGTAGATAAACCAAGTGGACGCTGCAATGATTGTTGAAAAATGGATTTTTGGGATAGAAGGACTATGGGACGATATGACTGTAAGACTATGGGACAAATGGAGCAAAAACAGGAAGAATAAAGATGAAAGGAAAAGAGTAAAAAATGTCTTATGTCTTATCGTCCCATCGTCCCATACTCTGCTCGTCTTATAGTCCATAGTCTTATCGTCTCATAGCCCTATAGTCCTACCGTTCCATAGTCCTCTACTCGCTATCTTCATTTTTTATGCCCTTTAGTAAGGCAAAAATAGCCATGGCGTGCCCGTGCCCAAGGTCAAAATCGTCCTTAAGCCATTTTACTATATCGCCGGCTTTGGTGCTTGATTTGAGTTCGCCGTTTTGGGTAAAGCCCTTTTCTTCGGCCAGTTTTCTGAAGTCTTGTGGACCTTTGCCTGTTTTTGATTTGATGGTGGTAAGATATCCCTGGAATGACATGTCGATATATTTTAGATAGTTATTATTTGATTTTAGAAAGGCATATTGTTTTGCTTTTTAGCACCTGTAAGGAACTCATCTACCATGGCTGTAAACAACTCGGGAACCTTACTGCCGGTATCCTTAAAGTTTATCTCGCCAAAAAATTCACCATGACCGCCCGGCAATATGGCCAGCCTGCCATGAGGTAATAAACGACTCATTTCTACCGCGTGTTCCGGGCGTACAACATCCTGATCGCTCGCTACAATCAGCGTAGGCGCTTTAATAGATTGGATATCTTCTGCTTTCCAGTCTTTAAAGTTCTGCATTCTGCTAAGATCTTTATCATGCATGTTTTGCAGTTTGGCCGGGTCATTGGTAATACTTAAAAAAGTATCCTTGTATACCTGCGGCATATCTTTGAAAGTGGCCTTTGCCATAAAATCCCAGAACCATGGATACATCCCATCCCTTTTATATATAGCCGAAATGGCGATCAGATTGTTTACGCAGTCGGGGTGCCTTATGCCTATCTGCAAAGCTGTGCTGCCGCCGTTGCTAAAACCCAAAATATCAGCTTTGGGTATGTTCAGTTGTTTTAGCAACTCAGCCACGTCATCAGCATCCTGCTCAAAAGTTTCTGGCGCGTCCCTGTCGCCCGTATGGCCGTGGGCCTGCAGCTCGACAGCGATAACCTGGTGGGTTTTGGCCAGCATAGGCAATATTTTACCAAAGGTGGTATTAATAGTGGAGCCGCCTCCATGTATAAGTACCAGTGGTTTTCCGGAACCATGAACTTCGTAATACATTTTAATGCCATTTATATTGGCATATTGGCCCAGCTCTTTGGTTTGTGCCTGTATATTATTAGCTGTCATCATTGCCATTATGATTAGTGGTATTTGAACCAGCGTGTTATTTGTGTTTTTCATAACTGTAAATTTTATATCCAAAGTTACTGTCGCCTGCCCATTTGTTAAATGGGCGTATCCGACATTTAACGGGGCACTTTGCGACAAATTAAAACTTTTATATGCTTTGTGTACTATTTGGATATATCATCGGATCAGATTGTTACGACCAAAAAACTATTTAAATGTAAATTTATGGTTAAATAGGGCTGGGTGTAGCTGTAACCGGGTTCACAACTATCTTTTCCTTTTGATAATCATGCAGGGCTTTTATAATTTTTGATGGGCTTTTCCACTCAAAAACATGGATGAGCCAGAGTGTAACGCGCATAATACCAGTGGCATGTGCAAGACCCTGCGCAAGCTGCGTAATGGTTTTGTCGCGGGCCGTTATGCAATCGGTATAGGCGGCGTTCTGTTTTTTTAGCAGATCTTCGGCAAAACACCAGGCACCATCGCGGGCATTGCTTATACTGAACTGGATAAGTATGGAGTAATTGGAAGAATGCAGGCCCAGTAACGATAACAGGGGCGATACCCGGGTGATCTCATTTATTACCTCGTAAGTTAACGCCGAAATAATAGTGTTAATGGAATCAAAATCTTTCTGAACACCATCCATATTGCCGCCACTGGATACCTCAACAGCGGCTATACCCAGATCAAGGTTAATGTGCGCGTTCATGCCCAGCAGCAGGTGCTGTAAAACCAGGGTTGATGAACTTTCGGTCATTTCAAAAGCTATGCGCCATGATGCACTGAGGGGTTGCTTGCTTTTCCAGGCGGCATAAGCGTCGAGGTAGCGATTGGCGAATACTACGTCGAATTTTTCCATGCGCGGCCCATTTTCAAACTGCCCTTTGGCAATACCATCGCGTACGCTTGCAGTTACCTTATAGTATAAAGCAGCAAAATACCCCATGCGATTATTGGTGGCAATGCTTTCTGTAATTATAGTTTGCAGGGAATCAATAACCTGGTTAATAGTGGTGGCTGGCATTTTTTAATGGTTTAGGTAAATAGACGTGCTATAAATTTAGATAAAATATAGTGCTTTTTATTGAATAACCAAAAGGACAGATCTCATCTACCAGGAAAAATGAAGCCTAATCAGACAGATACACCTGGATGCGGCTACATCATTTCTTGGAATATTTCTTCAAAAGTTTTATTCTTTTGCTTTTGGAACATGCCATCAAAGCGTTCATTAATGGGGGTAAGTAGCTGGATGCATAATTGTTTATCCTCATCAGTGAGGCCATGCATCATCATCGCGGCAACTTTAAGAACCCTGTCCTTTGCTACTTTAATAGTTTCTTCGCCTTTTACGGTCAGCTTTAGTCTTTTAACGCGCTTATCCTCTTTATCTGGATATTCATTGATCAATCCTCTTTTTTTTAACCTGATGAGCATATTGGTACCGCTTGATAATTCTATGATGTTGTTATAGATCGCTTCTGACTTTATGGGATTGATCTGGTTAAAAATGGTTACCAGTATACCAAATTCTTCAATCTGATCAAGCCCGGTACCTTCCAGTGCTTTATTGGAATAAACCATGTGATATTTCCCTATCCTTCTAAGCAGTATCATGAGCCTCCCGTTTATATCGGGAAGCAATTGCCATTCCTGAGCAATCCGCTTTTCGTCTTTTACAGGTAATGACAGGTGGTGACGACAGAAATCTTCTATTGTACCATTTGGGTGCTGATCTTCATAATCTCCCCATAGCTTAACCAATTCTACTGTTTTGTTCAATTTATTTGCTCCCTTTTGGTAGCAAATCTAAATAAATAACAAGAATATTTGTTATTTACTACCAAAAGGTATATTTTTGTATATAAATACAACCAAAAGGTATAGTTTATAATTAATGATGTATTTTATTTTTTGTACATCGTTATCATTCAAATTGTTATAAATAAAATTACTAAACATGAACACACTAACTTTTCTTCAAGGTCTGTTAACGCTGCATGTTACAGGGCTTATTTTGATGGCAGGTACCACCATTGTTGATTACTCAGCATTTAAAACTTTTTGGGAGTTAATTGACAAGGGACAGGAGCGGTCGACGGGGTTGTTAGAGGCTACATCAAAATTTTCCAGGCTGGCGGGTATTGGCGCTGCCTTGCTCATACTCACAGGCATTGGGATGATGGCATTAACACATGGCGTTTTTGGCGAGCAATTATGGTTCAGGATAAAGTTTGGCCTGGTCATTATTTTAATTCTGAACAGTTTACTTGTGGGGAGAAGACAGGGATTAAAGCTCAGAAAAATTATGACTACAAGCGGCTCAGATACTACCGGGCAAGTTGATAGTTTGAGGGCCAGTTTAAACTGGTTTTATCTTAGTCAGCTGATCATCTTTTTCGTAGTGATCTTTTTAAGCGTTTTCAAATTTAATTAGCCAATCATGAAAGGCATCATCAGGATATTGCTTGAAGTACGCATTTTTCTGAAAATGCCGGTGGGGGTTCACCTATCTGTCATGTGTTTATTAATAAAGCTTTCAAAAAAAGAATCAAAGTATTTTAAAGTAAGATCATCAAATGGAATTTCAACAAAAATCACAAGTATATAGGTTATTAGTAATAGGAGCAAATGGGGGTATAGGTAGGCAATGCATTGAAATAGCCCTAAAAGCCGGGCACAAGGTTACCGCTGTATTACGTAATCCGGCCAACCTAACCCTTGCACATCATAACCTGGAAGTTGTGCAGGGAGATATCATGCAGCCCGAAACATTTGAAAAATACCTGCCTAACAAGGATGCTGTAATATCAGCAATAGGGGTAAAGGGAGGTTTACTGAGCGACAAGCCCACAACGCTATATTCCCAGGGTAACGTTAATCTTTTAGCAGCCATGAGTAAGATGGGGGTAAGCCGTGTTTTCTTTATTTCCGCATCTGCTATTGAAATAAGCCCGATACTGCCTTTTTTTATAAGGTTGGTGGCCAAATATATTGTTCAAAATTTGTTGCGGAACATGTATGACGATCTGCGAAAAATGGAAAAATTGGTAAAGGAAAGTGATAGTACCTGGACCATTATGCGCCCGCCGCAGCTTACCGACAAGCCTGTGACCGGTAATTACCGTTTTGCCATCAATAGCTTCCTGAAAAATTGTTTGAGCATTTCACGAGCAGATGTTGGTCACTTTATTATTAATAACATCAGCAACGAGGCGACTTACCAAGCAACGATTGAGATAGGTTATTAAAATTATTGATCAGATAAGCGTATTGGATTAATGAGCAATGCGAGGACTGGTGGTGTTCATTAACTTAAAACTACAGTTCCACGAACCATTCCTCACCTCAAATAACAACTCTGTATCTCTTTCCGGAAAATGCAGCTTTACACAGGCCGTGATCTCCTGTTTGGCTTTAGTGTATGCTAAACGGTAATCCTCGTTAGTTTCCGGCAAATTAATGATAATGTGATCCTTAAACACGTTGAGTTCCCAATAAGCGGAACAATGGTCTCGGATAAGATTTAATATATTTTCCTGAACTATTTCCATCTTAATTCTTATCTAAATGATCAGATATTATCGATTGACAACTATTAACAGAATAAACCGGCACGTAAGAAAATGTATTGGAAAAACGGAAAATCACCCCTGCATAGGATTTACAATTGGTGCAACAGGAGTATAGCTACAAGTTGTAACCAAACTGTAGGCATTGTGTTTTAAAAAAGCTAAAATATTTTGAAAAAGAGTGTCTAAAATGACGGATGCTTTTATAATTATGCAAAAACATAGCTGATATTATTTAATTTTACAACTAATTGTTATAGCCCATACTTCCGTTTTTTTTAGCCGTACCCTTATTTTATATGTCGGAATAATTACTCCGGTTTCTTTGCTGGTATTTGCTGGCCCAGGTTTGTCTTTAAGTCTGGATGCTTGATTGTCCACATGATGATTAACAATCTAATGGCTATTAGATAATGAAAACTGATAAAAGGCAAAATAAAAAAGTATGGCTGGAGATTTCTTTTTTCCTTAAAAGAGAAATGAGCGTTACTTTAGTATTCTGGCTGATTGTATTATTAATTGTGATCATCATGTATATGTTTGGTGAAGTAAGATAAATATTTTTCATTTTAAATGCGCGATGCTTTATTTCAATAACAGTTTTCTGATAGTTGAATGATCGCTAAAATAAAGTGTGTTTTCGTCTTTTGACAATACTAAATAAAGAGCAAAAACATTGGCGCTTGACCCAACGCCATCAACAGCGGTTACATCATACTTTTGAGGGCCAACAAGAAACTGAAGCTTGCCATTCACAATGCTCTTAATGGCGCCATTATCTGCAACATACAATACACGGCTATCCTTTGAGCCTGTAAGACTAAATATATGTGTAAACTTTAAATCTTTATATATCTGGGTAAAGACCCCTGCCGGGGTTAATTTATATATA
Organism: Mucilaginibacter lappiensis; assembly: GCF_050433765.1. Classification (GTDB taxonomy): domain Bacteria; phylum Bacteroidota; class Bacteroidia; order Sphingobacteriales; family Sphingobacteriaceae; genus Mucilaginibacter; species Mucilaginibacter lappiensis_A. The sequence goes on from NZ_JBNPWP010000002.1 coordinate 865,532, forward strand.
TGATTATTGTTTATCACAATGTATTTTACTCCATTGTAACCGATGTAATAATTGCTGATACTATAATCACCATTTTTTTCAGGAAGTGAAAGTGAATCTCTTGGTGGTAAAAAAGCGTTAGTGCCAATTCGGCCATTTACGTCTGTATAGAATTTTTTTAGTGAAGTTGGAACAGCTACTGTACTGCTGGCACGATAATATTGTTGCGAGAACCATAAAAAACTACCGGAAGGGTCTTTTTGAAGTCCGGTATAAAATGCCCAGGTACTCCCATACGGACTTGGTGGCAAAGGGGTGGATAATGTTCCGTCTGGCTTTAGTATCCATACACGTCGGGTGCCGCTTTGTATTAAAACATTGATAGTGCCGTCATTTGATAAACGAACATATTCGGGGAATAAAAAACTTTGCCCATCGCTGCTTGGCGGTATATTTATAGTTGAAACAATATTAGGAGGTGTAATTTTTCGGATTTTGTGATTATCAAAATCGGCCACGTAAATTGTGCCATCATCGGTAACATCAATTCCAAATGGATAATAAAACCTGGCCTGTTTGCCTGCTCCATCTGCCAGGCCAGTTTGGATAGGGTCTCCGGCAATAGTTACAACAGTAAAAGGGAGGTGTGAACCATCCGCATTCAATACGTGAGTTGACTTCACGTTGTTGGCCTTAACTGGTAATTGATCATCGGTTTTTTTACAGGATGAAAACGCGAAAAAAACACTTAAGGTTAGCATTGATAAGGAATTATACTTTTTCATGGTATAGTTTTTATCAAAGTTAGCGTACGTAACAAGCTAATTTTTAGCAACCAGGCAAATGTTACTTCTTTGTATACCAAGTGTGAAATATCAACTTAAGGCTATTTCTGTATGCTTTAGAAATTGGTAGAATCCTGAAAATTGAGTTTGGTATTTTTGACTTTTGGGATGAGTTGCGCAAAGAAAATAGCTTTTCTTCTCCCACAAACTTTCTCCATTAATCCCTGATCCCAAGTCGAATCGGGTACCAGTTGGATTGATTTGAAATGATTTGTTTATTTTTTGACAGAGTAGAAAAAAAACATTTTAAACAGAAAAGGCGCATTTTCATGCGCCTTTTCTGTTTAAAATGTCGACCTGTTGGGAGGTCTTTGTGATCCCGCTGGGATTCGAACCCAGGACCCCAACATTAAAAGTGTTATGCTCTACCAGCTGAGCTACGGAATCATCCTTTCAACTTCTTCGATACTGTAATCGTTTCCGTTTTAAGTGGTGCAAATATAGGAGTATTTAATATAGTCCGCAAGTGCTTTTTTCAAATAATTTAAAAGTATTTCCTAAGGCATTAATTGCCAATAAACTACATTTTTAATATGGCTATTTTACCGCCATTTCCAGCCAATAACACCAGTTTTCCGCGTTTTGCTTTACGGCAAACATTAAAACTGGTGGCATCAATTTGCTTCCATGTTTTGCCTCCATCGGTAGTTATATTACTACCAGGGGTGCCCGTCGACAGAAAAACGCCATCATTTATATACTCCACACATGACTGAAAGCCTGCCGGACCTTTGTTTGGTGAACTAAACGAAGTTATATTATAAATAGTTGCTACCGAATCTGTTTTTTTATCCTTTGCATAATCTCCGCCTAAGATAATAGCCTGATCTTTCCCTATCGACATTGAAAATGCCCCCTGGCTACTTTTGCCATGAGTAAGCGATAATTCTGTGTAACTCCACTTATTATTACCGGCAGGTAAAGTGATCATTCGTGCCACTTTACCACCAGAAACAATGCTCACCACCCCGTTTTTACTTACCCTCAAACAAGTTCCGCTTGCGGCAAAAGCTGCTTCTCCGGGCAAAGCATTTGGTGCGTTTTTCATTTCAGTCCACGTTTCTCCACCATCTTTGGTTTCCATAAGCAGGAATTTGTTGTTAATCGGGTCGCCCAAAATATACCCATGTTTGGCATCGGCAAAATCCATAGCATCAAAAAAGTAAAGGCTATCGGTTTTACGATATTTCTCCTGCCAACTTTTTCCGCCATCAATAGTTTTTAATACTATTGACGGGGTGCCAGAACTCATGATCAAAGCTTCCTTGTCTGAAAAGGCTTCTATATCTCTAAATTCGGAATTTTCATAACCTTTTATCTGCTGCCAGTCCCATTTTTTTCCGCCACTGTTGGTTATGGCTATATATCCATTGCTGCCACTTATCCAAGCTGTTTTATCATTTACAACTGATAAGCCTCGGATACTTGTGGGTTTGTCACGTTGTAAAAGCATTATATTTTGGGCCTTTGCAATAAAAGAGAAGAATATAAAATGAAATAAAATGCTGAAAATGAGTTGGTAATTGATTTTCATTTATTGACGTATGAAGATTAATGTTTATCCGAAATTAAATTTTAATAACACAAGTAACAACAAGTGGTCAATTTTTGTATTATTTAGATTGCAATTTGAAGGAAACGATTATATTTGCACGCTTATTAATAAAATAATGTTGATATTGAATGCCAGGGTTTACTAATAGTGTTTATCCCTGATTAAAATTGAAGCATTCAAGGAATAAGCCCGGATGGCGAAATTGGTAAACGTTGCGGTCTCAGAAGCCGTTGAGAATTGTCTCTTGAGAGTTCGAGTCTCTCTTCGGGCACGCCTAATGTAGGGGAAGCAGTCTTAGGCCAATAGTTATGTAACAATTGGCCTAAGACTGTCGACTTCTAAAAAAAGCCCAGGTGGCGAAATTGGTAGACGCACCATCTTGAGGGGGTGGCATTCGTAAGGATGTACGAGTTCGAATCTCGTTCTGGGCACGTCAAAAACACTATTATGCTTATTAAAGAGAATTATTGGCAGATTGTTTAAATTTCTGCTCATAGTACCATTGAGATAAGTAAACACCATCACTCCAACTCAACTTGCCATCGGCTGCTATTTGTGCTATAAGAACAGATAAATGGTGTAGAATACCCGGCTTAATATTTTCGTCGACCGTTTTCATGACCTCTAAAGCTGCTTTTACTATGGCTTCAGGTTGGGTTAAATTTAATGAACTTTCAACTAACTTTAATTCCATTAAAAAAATCGGGAGTGACTGTCTGAGTTTATCTCTTATAACATTATCAATATTACCTGGAATAAGCGTAGTTATAATATCGCCCGTTGGTGAATCAACAAAAGTTTTAATATTCTCAGTTATTATTACACCTATTTGTATAGCTGTTTTGAGCTCGTTCGGGAGACTGTTGAAAACATTTTTGATCTTGTCCCATATTTTTTTTAAAAAAGTTTTTAAGCTCATAGTTTTTTATTGTCTTTAAGTTTATTTACTTCTTGTTGCAGTAGGCTTACCTGGCTCTCAAGGACTTTCAAACGGACCTCATTTACACGAGTTGTTGTTTCCTGTGTAGCCCTAACATTAGATATCTCCCACTTAAGCTGAAAGTATGAAGTCATAACAGATATTACAATACTTACGGTACTTATGATGGTTACCATAATATTTTTAATGGTAATGCCTTTAATTTCACGATGTTCAATAGTTGTCATAATTTTTTAAATAAAATACTCTCCAGGACTCTTCTTTTTGTTAATGCATCGCACACTACCTTTCTACCTGTATGCGGATCTGTTATTTTATTCCATGGAACAAACCAGTTGGCAGCAGTAGCATAATCTTTCATATTCAATTTTTGTAGTAACGTTGATTGTAATAAAGCATGAGTTCCTAAATTATAAGTGAAGGATACCAATGCATCATATTGGTTTTGTGAAAGGGGAACAAGTACATAGCTATTCACTGCATCCTCAAATTGACCCAGGGTATCAAGTAAAAGTGAATCAGCTAACTCTTCATTGTCCAACTTATCGCCCGGTATTACAGCTTTACCGTTTGCATATCTTGTTGAACCGTATCCAATGGTCCATACTCCGGCTTTATCTTTATAGGCATGTAAAACCAAGCCTTCAAAGTTCTTTATCAATGCGATTCCGTTTTTACTTATTTTCATTATAGTTTTGCTGATATTATACTTGCCGGAGTAAATAATTGTTTACCTAAATACGCCACACCTGCTGCTACACCTGTATGCCATATTGAGGTAAAATCAAAAATAAATTGCCCTTTCTCAACCGACTCAGCAACCATGGCAAATACAGTACTGGCCGCGGCCACTATTGCCCCTTTTAAAATATCCTGCGTGTTTAAGCTTAAAAAGCTTGAGGTGATTTTTTGCATGATCTTATTTTTTAATTGTATAAATCCTGAATAGTTTAGCGCTTAGTGCTTCAAGCTTGGCCACACTGTCAATGGCTGCTTTTCCATTCATGCACTGTTTCCTAGCCGCACACCCCATAAAGGATGCAACCACCATTATTATTAATATCTTTTTCATATTTATTTAAATACAGTTGCTTTAATGATTATACCAGGATGTCGAATTAGACCTATATTGTCTATCTTGATATTGAGAGAGGAGTGTATTACCGCCCAAGACAGTGTTTATGGTTACTGTATTAGCACTTGTATCTGTTTTGGTAATATATATTGTATATCCTGCAAAAGTTACGGCCGAAGGCATTGTGATGGTTACATTTCCATTTGTTGCATCAACATATAAATCAAGCGTTGAATTTTTACCAGTTACAAAATCACCAGAAACGATCGTGTAATTAGCGGTTTTTGATAAAACATTATCAAGGGTTGATATATCACTGGTTAAAGCAACAGTTCCACTTTTATCTGTAGGCCAGTTTATAGTAGCAGTTACAGATTGTGCAGATGGATATGCTATATACAATGGCGAGGAGCTTGGTGATATATAGGATATTTGATCTCTTCTATACGCTGTAAATTTCGTTCCGGTTAAATCAGAAAATACACCAAAACCACTAGCCTCTTGTGCGCTATATATAGTGCCGTTATGTACACCTATATTGCCTGCACCAGTTAAAAGGATATTACTTGTAAATGTTGCAGCCCCCGTCCATGTTTTATTTCCTGCTATACCTGTTTGATTTGTGCTATTATCTATATAGTTACCTAATTGCCCAAAGGCAACAGCCTGTGAAGCTATAGTAGCATTCGGTACAATAGGAGATACTGAAAACGTATTATTACCTCCCCAGGTGTTTGCGCTACCAAATAAGTCAAAATAAGCAGGGGCCGCACTTACTGTACCATTACCTGTTGAAGTTAAAAATTTTGTAGTTGTAGTGGTATTACCAGGTAACCTTGTCTCCACACCTGATACTCCAGCATAGGATAAATCACCCAAAGTGGTATTTGGGTTTGAAGCAAAACTAATAGTAGCTCCGTTTCTTCTGCCTCTGAATTGAGCTATTGAACTATTGTACCAAATACCTCTGTCGCTTACAAAGCCCGGGTCACCTGCTATATTGGGGATACGCACCATTTGACCGCCATTAAAATCCACAAGTTTATCGTTCCTTACAGCTATTGCCGCTGTACTCGAAAGTGGTGTGCTTGAATTTGTAACTACTAATGAAAAATCCGTGTTTGATGTAGTTAAGCCCTGTAATAATGTAGTAGCAATACCTCCAGAACCACCACCTACATTAAATGCACCTCCTGCCTGAATTATAAACTGACCATTGTTTAAGAATCTGTAACGGGGCGTGTTACCACTATCATATATATTTAATGCAGATTCCGTACCGGTAGTTAAGCCCTTAATATACACCCTTGATGACGCACTGTATGTACCCGGTTTAACGCCTATGCCTAACGATGTGCCGTTATACTGGAAGGTCGTGTCTGAAGTTAAAAATCCATTTAAATCAGCGAATGTAATATTATTCCGTGGTATCCCAGCGGACGTTGCTGCTGTTAATTTTTGTCTTACTGTTAAAGTACTATCGGTTATAAATTCATGTAAGCCATCCCGGTAATACGCGCCCTCAATAGGCGTTAACAATGTTTTACCTTTATTTACTATAACAGATGATGTAGTATCATTACCACCCGCTATATGACTAAAGGCCAAAGGTGTATTTACTCCAAAACCCGTCTTATCAAAAATATTATAAGTAGTTCTACTCTTTTCAACCTGTACAACATTCTGAGCAGCTTCATCCCCCATGTAATTTAGCCCCGGTTGCAGATAATGTAATCCGTCGGAATACATCCAGCCTTTTGCTTTAAAGCCGTAAGAACTACGTGATACTACCTGTGTCCAGGTGTCAGCCAGTGCTACTGTTTCATCGGCGTCTCTTACAGCCTTAAAATAATCAGTGCCAGAATTAGTTTTACTTATCCTTAAAATATAGAATGGTATTTTAGGATAATAGCCCCGCCAAAATGATATGAAGTCAGTAAGGGTATCCCTATACATTTTAGCCGTTTCTGTACCCATAAATATTGGGAATGCGTCTTGCTCACCTTGGTGCCATAATATAAATATTTTGCCAATTTTATACCCGGCCGCCTTTGCAGCGGCTATTGCGGCTGCTACTGTATCCCTCGCCTGATACCTTAACGTACCTGATGAACTCCAGTTGCCTTGCCCAATATCAGCTTCCGGACACATTGCGGAGCCTCCTTTAGCACGTGGCACAAATAATATCTTGCGGCCGGTCAGTTTATAATATCGTGCTGCGAATGCTGGCCAAGGACTGCCAGTTATAGCATTTCCAACAGGATCATTAGCGACTTTTATTTTGCCATTGTAATACTGAATTGCTGTTCCAGGTACAGTTTTAGTTGATTGAGTGCTATCTCCATGCGCTGCCTGGGCATTTGACTGTCCCATAGTGATAACAACATCATGAACTGTTGTATCAACTTTACTATCAAGTATAGCAGTCTGTGCCGATAGCTCTTGCAACCTTACAACATCAGTTGGAGCAACAGGAGCGCCCGTAGCAGTAATAACTCCGTTAACTTTCAATGATGTGGTTCCAGATGGTGTATTCCAATTCTCATATACTAATTGACCATTAGCATTCATTCTCAACTGATATCCGTTATCACTTCCAATAGCATCATATGCTCTTAAAGCTGTATAGGTGCTATTGGAACTTAAGGAGAATCCCGGCTTGCCAGGGCTTGCTAAAAGTAATTCAGGAGTAATAACATCTGATGTAGCGGTTACATTACTTGCGGTTATATTCCCATTTATAATTTGGTTGCCATTAAAATTATTATTTCCGGTTAAATGAGCATAGGTGTTTGATATCGTTGCGCTATCTGGCACATCCCCTGCTTTCAAATAAAACTTATTTGTGTTATAATCTTTTATTGTACCGTTTGCAAATACTGTAATATCGCCACTTATTTCATCTGTTAACCATAATTGATGACCTATCCCCGGCTGAAAAAGAGAATGGCTATTCACATTCACGTTATCAAAGAATCGAAGTTTAGTTGGCTCAAATATATTTATCCCTTGTGTAAAGACAACAGGATTTGGGCCACTAAATGTAGCGTCGCCAGAATAAAATTGATTACCAGTAAAAACGTTACTTCCATTTAAATGAGCGTATGTATTTGCTACTGTTGTGCTGTCTGATAATCTGGCAGATGTTATATATCGTTTTGGAACTAAAGAACTATCTCCCAAATTACTATCATCATTCCATAAATATTTTATTCCCCGCCTTTCAGAATCATCTAATCGTGCGCCATTCGTGGCATCGGAATAAAAAGTAATGTCTTTAGTTGGTGTGTGGCTATTTAATTGAGCACTGACTTGATCTGCATATACTCTGCTATAATTAACCTGAAAATCTGTAGTAGCTGTTAAAGCAAAATTATATGAGCCGAAGTTATATCTTGAACTTTCTCCCATCTCAAAATCTCCAATATTTAATGCTAACCCTCCATTAAAATTAATATAGGTAAAATCGGTTAATGTGCCCCCTAATGTAAAATCATTACCAACTTCTGTTATACCATTTGAGCCTGTATAAATAGGGGAATGGGCATCAAAATACCCATGGGTTATATACCCATTATCATTAACACTATCTGATTTAAGTTTAAAAAGATTCCGTAAATAACCTACATAACCTAAAGTATCATAACCAATAGGTGATTTTCCTGGATAAAAGTTTAAAATATATCCTGTTCCTGCTTTCCATTGGGGGGTAACCGTTTGAGCCTGCGATCTTATTCCCCATAAGGAGGAAATGGTCAGTAATAATAAAAGTAAATATTTCTTTAATTTCATGTTGTTAGTCTTTAATTATTATAATTATGTCGCTGGCAAGATTTCCGCTTCCATCATCATTGGCATTTATTACTATACTAATCGGTGGGTATACAGTTCCTGTATCAATTTCGGCTTGACTTGTTATTATTTTACCTGTTGCCAGTTTAACCATGATGTCAGGATAACTTCCATGTTGTGAAAATTCAGAGTAGTCTATGGTGATAGGCAATAGTTCGCCAGATTCGTATGTGATTAGTGATGGTGCTTGCACTCCGTCAGGTATGAGCGATGTAGCAGGCCCCCATATGCCGTCAGTCTTTGGGCCGAAAATATCATAGGTGATGGTATTGATATAAAAGTCTCCATTAACTCCATCGGTGAGGTTCGATGGAGTATGATTTCCATTTAATACCGTATTTCCATTTGTGCCGCTCGTTCCATTTGCTCCAGGTGTGCCAGCCGAACCTGGCGGCCCCGTTTGCATTGAAAATACCTGATTCCAGACATCTGCTGATTTCTTATAGAAAATACCGCTAACGGTGTTTACATAGGTATCATTGTTTTTACCTATAGCTGAGCCTGGATTGTTGTTTCCATATAAAACAGTTCCGTCTGGAGTATTGCCCGAAGGCAAAGTGTAAGCTACTGCCCAAATACCGGTTATCTTTTGAGCAAAAGAGCCACTGTTCGTATTCACAAACACATCACCATTTTTACCAACGCTATTAGAAGGTATTGAGGTCCCAAATGTGATAGTGGCTCCAACAGATAATTCTGAGCTAATAAATTGAAGCAACGTATTAAAAGCGAACTGATAGTCTACACCATTCTTTACTAAAACCGAAGTGTCATTAGAACTAATTGCTGATGCTACAGGTAATTCACTTATTTTTTTATCGGTTGCCATCAGTTTAAAAATTCGGTTATTGGTAAATTATAATTGTTATAACTGCCGGGATAATTGAAATCTGTTTTGTCAATGCCCCTTATTCGGGGCCCCGGCTGTCTACTGCTTTTATTTTTATCATTATAATGCCAAAGCGGAAAGTCTTCTTTATTATCCCATAAAAATTTCTCCACCTCATTAGCGTGAGCATTTGCTGTACTACGTTGTTGCTGAACCAATTTTACTATTGCAGGTGCCGAAAGCGGATCGCCGTTATCATGATGTTTAATTACAGGCCCGGTGGCTGTGTAGTGCACGGCATCGTTCTCAATAAACCGGGCAAAAGTGAAGTATACAAGTGTAGGTGCCAAGCCTTCATACAAAACAATGTGACCATACTGGTCCAGATATTCGCTGCCATTAAGCAGGTCTTTATAATGCTGAGGGGTATCGTCTTTTAGCGTTCCATCTTCATTAAAGCAGGTTAAAAAGTCATAATATAAAGCATGACCTAAAAATGGTTTCAGGTCGAGATCCTGTGCTTTTTTGATAAATATTTTCAGGCGTTCAGGTTTTATGTTTACAGTAATATCCTCGTAATGCTGAAAAGTGGTTTGATTGATAAGATAGATCATAGCATGGCCTCCCAACCCCCTGAAGGGGGTATGTTAAAGTGTTTTTTCATAATTAATATTTGTTAAAGTGTAATTACTCCCCCTTTCAGAAGGTTAGGGGCACATTGCTTCGGCTTCGGCTTGTTTAAAACCATACGCGTGTACCAGCGCGGCTATTTTACTTTTTGCAGGAATGGTTGATAATAGTAACTGATTTATACTATTGCCGGCTTTAATTCCCGCGTTATCATCGACAGCTATGGCTGGTACAGGTATAATATTCCAGTTGCCGCCCGGATTAACATCAATGTAAAAATGGTTGAACACTTCGGCAAAAGTTTCTGATAGCTCAAGCCTGTCAGGAGCCGTGTTGTCATTAAACTCAATGATGGCTTCCTTTTTTTCGCTGCCATTACTTAATCCTGATGATTTTTCAGAATTGATGAGTTCTTTTGGTATCGAAAAACCTTTGATGATACGTGCTTCAACTGATCTTTCAGTGGTTTCAAACAGCCTGTCATTATTCTGAATAGGGTAGGCCTTAAATTCAGGCTTTGAGTTTTCATCTTCGTACTCAATAACAATTATTTTTTGAGCACTTTTTGCTCCCTGGAAAGCACCAAGATCTTTTTCTAATTGCGATGGAATATTTACCCCAGCGTATTCATCAGCATCTGGCCTGCTGTTGTCTGCTTCTTCTCTACGGGCTTGCATAAACAACATGGTTGATGGCAAGAAGCCTGTTGTAACTTCCCGGTTATTAAAAATTTTAATGCCTGCTTCGGTTTCAAAATCTTCCCAAACAGAATCAGCCTCTATCAGTGGGTAATCATCAACTTCAGGGTTAAAATAAAATAGCTGTCCCTTATAATGCTCCCATCCACCAGCATCAGTAACTTGTTGTTCGATTACAGCGGGATCAGGATTATATTTATCCAGGAAGGTGATCTTACTGCGCATAATGTTTTTCCAGGTTTTGCGACCCCAGTCTGAATAAAGCGCATACTTCTCCGCTGTATCCACGCAATCCGTATCGCCCATGCGTATGTCTTCAAACTTTACATAGTTTACCGATGCTATTTTAAAATTGGCGTTGTAATTTATATGAATGCCAAAGCCGGTAAACAAAGCTTTATCATTCGCTAAAGCTTTTAACAATTTAGCCAACGTAAGGCCTTTGGAGTTAATAATCTGTTTGCCGAGATCTTTTTCCTCAAAGCCATTGCCAGCTATAAATTTGGCTCTTTTGTTCCAGCAATCTTTTGCTGTAGGCGAAGCAGCTACCAGTTCCAGCATGCGTTGCGGGTAGGCATTATCCAGGTCATAGTTGAGTATGCCATAGGTTTGATTCGGCCTTACTAATATTCTTCGCTCAATTTGTGGCAAATAGGTCTTCATAAGTTTGTGATTATTGAGTTATTGAATTTTTCCTGAATTTTGGTTTTTGGGCGAGAAGATGTCGCCGACTTTTGATCTTTGGGGATCTGCATAAACAAATCGGCTATATGCGGATATTTTTCTATATACCACTTGGCCTCTTCATCATTCAGGTTATCATTGCTGTGCACTGCCGCAGAGCCCGGGGCGAACTGATGCTTGCCGGGCTTTAGAATGTATTTTTTTGTCATAATCTCATTAGTCATCAGGTCATTAGTTTTTATTGGTGAGTATTATAGTCATTAGCCATTCTGAAATGACTAATGACCGAATGACGCAATGATATTATGCGGCTACCAACGCTTCAATTGCTGCTATGGTACTTGCGTATGTGGCACTGCCACTTGTTGGAGCAATAGATATAGCGCGCGGAGGATAAGGTTCTTTAAGCTTATCAGGGTTGGTCAGCTTTAATTTGTAACCTCCATCCAATGTTTCATCGGCGGCATTGCGCTCGGCATCGGTCAGGATCAACCCGTTAACTGCTCCGAAAAGTTCAACGGCCGAATCACTCGATTTGTAGTTGTTTACCGCTATGGCACATACGCGACCGTAACCCATAGCCATTAACTGCGTTTTAATATCAACCGAAAGACCGGCAATGTTGAAGTCAATCTCCTCAGTATAACGTGGCCCTACCTGTGTTTTAGCCAGCTTAGAAGTGGTGCCGAAACTATTGTTGGTACCTTCAAATTTGTAAACTTTAGCGGTACTTATGGCGGTTAAACCTGTAACGATAAGTGGGTTTGCAATGTCGTAGGTTAAGGTGATATCGTCCTGGTTAAAGATGTAAATAACATCTTCAATACCCGAAGTAATTGGCTCATCTGTACCCAGCTTGAACCCTGCGTTTATTTTATTATAAATTGACATGTATCTTAATTGTTGAATTATTGATTGATTGAATTAATTGAATTGACTGAGCTTTGAATTATTGAAATATTGCTGAAGAGCTTCAATTCAATAATTCGATAACTCAGTAATTTGACTTACGCGCTCAGATAAAACAGTTCGTTGGCAAATTTGTAGTTTACAGCGGCCTTCATACGGGCTTTCATGCGCACAACGTTATCATTAGTGTAAGGCTTCATGTAAACCGTTGATAGCTCAGAAGCATCGCCAAGCAGATCGACACCCAGGAATAAGTTTGATGAACGTGCACCCAAGATGGTATTAGCCTGCCAGTGGTTCATGAGCTGTAATGGTAAGCCCAGGTAATCCATTTTTTTAGGATCAGTAAAGGCGTTAAGTACATTAACCGCCTTGTCGGCCTGGGCCTGTGCGTAAGCATAGCCAACGTGTAAAGGTATCTGCAGGTTAAAATCGGGCTGACTACGATCTGCAGGATCAAGCTGGGCATAAATGCTTGTTAAAACACCCAGTACATTACTTGCATTGATGTAGCTTACCGTAGCTGCCGTTGCCGTACCGCTAAAGGTTGCTGGTTTGCGGGTATTTACCTCATTGTAGTTGCGCACCAGTTTAAAAGTGGTTGAGCTGGCTACTTTAATAAAGTACGATTGCCCCTGTACATTTGGCGCGCCTGAAGCACCATTTGTAGTATCCTTGCTGGTACCGGTTACCGCGGTGATAGTCACCACGTCGCCATCAGATAGGGTAGCTGTATCTGCAACGGTAACTACACCGCTGGCGTCAATAGCTGTGGCAGCCATAGAGGTTGCCGGTTTGCTCAAGTCAACCTTGTAAACGCCTGATGCTGCAGCGATAGTTGGTAACAGCCCAGGGAATGCGGCTGTAAATGCAGCCTCTTTAGTAGCGCCTTTGCCTAACCAGTATAACCGCTCGTTGGCTATTTGTATTTTGGTTAAGTAACGTTGCACCATAAAGTCCGATAGGTCAACGATGCCTTCATAGTCCATAAAAGCCCCGGGTTTAAGGGCTTGTGCTTCCCATGATTGGGCAAGCTTGTCCCATTGTTCCTGCTTCATAAATTCGTACACTACCGGGTCAAGGTAGCTTTCAGTTTGTTGAGCGGTTGTGCCCTGATCGGTAAACAAACCGGATGGGTTTTGCAGTACAACGTCGTCATCAACATCAAGTATAACCTTGCGCGATTTTACGTCGTTAATTACGGTTAGCAGACCACGTTTTACGGAATCGGCTTCCAGCAGCGTGCTTGCCATGAATCCGGCCAGCGCTTCGCCGGCATAGGTGTTGTTAGTGAATGTAAATTGAGCCATAAAAAGGTTTTGCCCCCCAGCCCCCTAAAGGGGGAGCTTTTGATTTAAATGTTTGCTTTTAGGGAAAGAGGTTATATTATTTAATGTTGTTTTTTAAGGTTCCCCCTTTAGGGGATTAGGGGGGCTACCGCTCTTTTTACCGCGTTTTTAGCTATTTCGCTTTGAGGGGCGAAGAAGGGCGCGGCTTCGGTTTTTGCTTTGTTGCTGCGTTTGGAACCTTCGGGAGTGAAGTTTGATTTTATTTCGTTTTTTACTTCGATATGGGTTTTTTGCAGGCGATTGTTTGCATCTTCCAGAGCTACCCTGGCTTCGCTTAATAAGGCGTTTTGTGCATGTAGCCGGGCTTTAAGTTGTTGAACGCGGTTTTGAATTTCTATAGGGTTTTTAGATGATTTTAGCTTGTTGTCGGGAAGGTCGTCGTCTTCATCATCGGCATTAGGATCGGTTTCGGCAGAGGTTACTTGTTGAACCTGTCCCTTTTCCACGGCAATCTTTTTACCGTCGGCAGTGGTGTAAGTATCGGCAGGGACAGGGGTGGTCATGTCCTCGTCCTGGTACACTTCGGTGCCTGTGTCCATGTCGCCTGTGTGGTGTAGGGTGCCTTTGTCAGTAATGGTTTGTTTGTTCACCACTTTTTTGAAGAAGTTCATGATCTTGTCTAAAACCGACGTGGTTTTCTCGATAAGTTCTTTGTTTTCGATGTTCATGTTGTTTTTATTGTTTAAGATTTTGTTTATGCATCGCTGGTAAACTGCTGGCGCGGTGTTGGTGTATTTTTGGATGAGGGCACTGTTGATAATGGTTGTGCTATAATCATCTACCTGGTCAATAAAACCCAGATCAAGTGCCTGGTCGGCAGTCATCCAGGTGACGGAGTTGATGAGGCTGTTTATAGTAACTCCGTCCAACCCGGATTTGTCCATGTAGATCTGCGCCAGGCGCGATTGCACTACATTTAACATCTGCACATCTTTTAAAAGCTCATCGGCATTACCGCCAGAGCCTACCATCGGCTTGTGGATCATGAGCAAGGCGTATTTACTCATCACCACCTGCTGGCCGCCCATTGCCACAACCGAAGCTGCCGAGGCGGCCAGCGCATCAATATATGTAGTTACCCTGCCGGGATATTTTTTAAGGAGATCATAAATGGCTATGGCATCAAAGGCGCTGCCACCTACTGAGCTGATGTGTACATCCACATCATCGCCGGCTGCCGCTGCCAGTTGTTGTTGTATGTAAGCAGATGACAGGCTGCCCAAACCTATACAATCGGTTTCGGTATCGTATAAATAAATTTTGTAGCTCATTTTTTTGAGTGTTGGATTGTGTGTAATGAGTTTTGAGTTTGTTAGAATCAGAATTAACAGAACAGGTGACAATAATTCTGTGAATTCATTAATTCTGAAAATTCTGATTCAGACAGTTGTTTTGAAGTATGCCTGGCTTGTTAATAACGAGCAGAGTTGCCTGTGTGTTTAATATGCTGATTGGCATAATTCAAAGATCAGAATTTGTTTTTACCTTGATGGTGACAGTAGTTTGTCAGTGGCTGTATTTTGTCTGAACAGGGATTAAGCAGATTTTTTGGATTTTAGGATTTTGATCTGCGCTGTTTTAATCCAGGTAATCTGTTAATCCCGTAAATCGTGGTTCAGATTAATTGATATTCAAATATCGGAACAATTGTTTAATACAATGGTGACAGTAGTTTGTCAGTAGTTGTATTTTGTCTGAACCGGGATTAAGCAGATTTATCGGATTTTTGGATTTTGATCTGTATTGTTTTAATCCTGGTAATCTGTTAATCCCATAAATCCTGGTTCAGACGAATTGATATTCAAATATCGGGACAATTGTTTAATGCAATGATGACAGTAGTTTGTCAGTGGCCATTTTTGTCTGAACCGGGATAAAGCAGATTTATCGGATTTTAGGATTTTTATTTGCATTGTTTAAATCCTGAGAATCCTTTAATCCTAAAAATCCCGGTTCAGACAATCTATTGTGTAAAACAATTCAAGGCCCGCCATACAGTGCGTTCGTCTTTACCAAACTTTACTTCGGCCTCCAGTACCGCCTGGTTTTTGCTGATGCCGCGGATCTGCATCTGAGCGTGTATCCAGAGATAAATTTCGCGATAAGTAAATATTTTAGTGGTGATGAAACCAGCCTTATACATGGCCGAAAATACCCCTTCATCAAAGAGTGTGTTTGCAAGTTGGATATTCATGAGTAGCCCCTCCCGTCCCCTAAAGGGGATGCTTTTAATGGTTTGGTTTGAAATTATTTATTGACCTTGATTTTACCCCCCCCCCTTCAGGGGCCGAGGGGCTTACAGATTTACCCTGTTAACCGTTTGGGCCAGTATGTTTTGCTGGTTGTTTACGTCCTTCACATCCACATAAATAGGGGGGAAGTTGTTGATCATTTGGTAGGCCAGGGTGTTGGCCAGATCTTTTACATCATTAACCGGCTGATTGTAGTACCGGTTGGCATTGCCGCCATCAGTAAATATCCCCCCTATGGCATAGCCGCTCCCGGTATCGGGTGCCGAAAAATCCCTGCCGCCATGGGCAACGTTAATGGCGCTAACCAGATTACGTGCCCAGGGATTGCGCATAGCCTCAGACACTACCACAGCTTCGCCCGAACGCAGGAAAGCATTGGTGTTATCGGTGCGGCTGTAACCTGGCAGCAAGGCCCCACGCCCGTCCGACTGGTAATGTAAACCTCCTTTGGCATATTGTGGTGGCTTTTGCGCCACAATAGTGGCTACCTGTATGGCTGTGGAAGCAATAATGCCGGGAATAACAAAGGGAGCCAACATACCGGCTTGCGAAGTGACTTTGGTAATCGCCAACGCGCCATTGATAACGGCTTGTAATATAGATGCCTTTTGTTCTGCCTTGAAGGCTTTTATCTTTTCGGCATTTTCCTGTTTTTGGTATTTAGCCTCAATGGCCTGCCTTTGGGTGCTTGTTAAGTTTTTATTGCTTAGCTCGGCAGCTTTATCTTTTTCAAGTCCTTTTATTTTGGCATCGCTTTGCGATTTGATGTTGTTACCGATGATGGAAAAAGCCTTATCTGAGATCTGTTGGGCAGTTTGCAGGGCAAAATCCTTGCGTTGCTGCTCACTTTTTTGGATAGCATCGGTAATTTCCTGTTCATACTGTTTCCTGATCTCGGCGGTGTCTTTACCTGCTTCAGCGGCCTTTTGAATCTCGAAATTATATTTATCAGTAATCAGCTGTTTTTCGGCTTCGAGTTTACTGCCGGGTAGTATAACCCTGTTTACATTTTGCTGATATTTAGCTAACAGCTCTTTTTGCTGTTGGGCCTCAACCAGGTCTTTTTGCTGTTGCTGTACTTTTGCCAGCTGCTCAGCATCCATCCGCTTAATGATCTCACCAATGCTTACGTGATATTTTTCTTCCAGTTGCTGGCTTTCCTGGTGGTATTGTTCCTGGGTTATGAGTTTGTTATCGAGCAAATTTTTTAAAGCAGCCTGCTCTGTAGTGTAGTTATTATGATCTTGTTCTAACTTTTTATTAAAGGCATTTGTAGTTTGCAGGAGTTGTTTAGTAAGGTAATCTGTGTAGGCTTCCTCATTATCAGTAAGCGATTTTGTTTGATTAATCTTTTGTGTGGTTATAATTTGATTTTGCTGGTCACTACCCTTCTTTAAACCAGTAATTACCTGCACCCCGGATTTTTGTATATAATCATTGATTGATTTTACTAAAACCTCATTCTGTCCATTTAAAAGTTTTGAATCAGCAACATGGTCAGTAATTAATTTTCTAATTACATCGCGTTCCTGGGTAAGTCTGGATATGGTGGCTGGCCCTGCTGCGTCTTTTGAATCGGTTCCCATTCCAAAAGTGCTTCCACCGTTAACTGGCATATTTTCTAATTTGTCATGTTGTTTTTGGATTGAATTTAGTTGTTTTTCGAGGCTTTCAAGTTGAGGGGTGAGCTTTTTTATCGTATCGTTATTGCCAAATTGCCTGATTTGATTTTTAACCATTATCTCTTCTGCTGCCCGGGCTCTTGAAGATGCGATAATTGCAGCGGATAGATCATTATATTGTTTTGTGGCATTACCTGTTAAGATTATGTCGTTAGATATATTTTTAAAATAACCAGGGTATTGATCCCGTATTTCATTTGCAGCCTTTTGACGCTCTTTTAATGAAAGCGTATGATTTTGAGTTGCGCTGTATAGTAGTTTTAATTGTACCAATTCTTGCTGTGCATTTTTGTCACCATTTGATCTGGATTGAATCAGCGCATCCATGATGATCTTATTATCTTTCATGGCCTTTCCTAAAGCTGATAATGTGGTTTGTCCTTTTAGCATATCAGCCACCCAGCTTATAATTACACCACTATACGTTGTAAGCAAAGTAATACCTACCGATATGATGGAGTTCCAGGAAAACATAGATGAGGCCAGTTCAGCAAAAACACTTTTGGGTTTTTGCCCCGATGCTGCAAGTTCTTTATTCTGGGCGTTGAGTTTTACCATGGCATCCACCACTTCAGGAAGTTTCTCGCCTATAGCTTTGAGCCCGGCTTGTAAGCCTTCGGCAAACTCGGGCAGTTTGCTGTTAACCCCGCTTATAGATGTTTTTAAAGCATCCAGGGCATCTTTGTAGTCTTTTGCTTTTTTAATGTCGTCGTCGGTTATACCGGCGCTATTGTTTTGATTTTGCATGTATTAAATATTTGTATGGAATGAAAATTGAATTACAAAATAATTTGGCTGTTTTTGTGTAATTACTATATTTGTTAGCAATAACCTTATCTATATTAAATTGAAAAATCTAAAATTATCACTGCTTATTATTTCATTATTTTCCCTTTTTTCCTGCAGTCGCTCTGCCGAGTCCTATTTTAAAGAAGCTAACGATAGCTTGTATATAGGCAACAATTACAAGATAACCGCCGAGCTTTATTCTAAAGCTATAACTCTGAAGCCTGATTATGCCGCAGCCTATGTTAATCGCGGGCACGCTAAATTGGGGTTACAAGATTATTCCGGGGCACTAATTGATTTTAACAAAGCACATGAGCTTGACCCAACAATTAAAGAAGTAAATTATGGAATAGGCGTTGCGAAAGATAACCTGAAAGATTATGATGGTGCTATAAAAGCGTATACCAAGTGTATTGATGATAAATCTAATTTAAAAGGTGGTTATTTAGCCAGGGCCGATGTTAAAGAACAAATTAAAGACTATCAGGGTGCTTTAGACGATTATAATCAAGGTATAAAGCTTTCAAAGCCTAAGGGCTATTATTATTATAGAAGGGGTGAGCTGAAAATAAAAATGAACGATAAGAACGGTGCATGTTTAGATTTTCACAAGGCACTTGATTTAGGTGAAAAAATATTTTCCAAAGATGAAATTGATAAGTATTGTAAATAACTACCAATTATTTATATCGATTTTTCACCTATTGATTTGAGCAAGGGCTTGTAAGCCCTCAGAAAATTCTGGTAGTTTACTATTAACTCCATTGATGGAGTTTTTTAAAGCATCCATAGCATCTTTATAGTCTTTTGCTTTTTTAATGTCATCGTCGGTTATTGTTATACCGTTGTTGTTTTGATTTACCATAAAACTAAATGTTTATAATGCCCAATGGCATAAATTAGATGTATTTTTTAACCCGTATATGTTATTCAATTAAAATAATGATGGATCGCTGGCAGATATCCCGAAGGTAAATATGTAAATATTAGTATCTGCAATTATATAATTGTCAGGCATTTTGTCAGGGTTATGCCTATAATTAATATCCGGCGTTTATTTTTGGTTAAGATGGTATTATTAGATTGTTTTACTGATCGGCGTTTTGCAAATGGGGCATAAAGTTAGGTTTTGCTAATTATTTTAGTAAAAATAAATAATAGATTGATCAATTCCAAATAATATTTAGGGTCATGTATAAATAATTTCAGGATAATGATAATATTGGCCAAACTAAATAACTATCATCAAAACCTGTAACAAAATATCTGGCTTATAATCTTATTCAAAAAAATCTATCCATATGATCGTTTTAAAATCCGATTACTTTAGCACTCACGAACGCCTTACACGGTTTATAAACGAGAACCATATCAAGCGCGAAGATATATTGGTTATTACCCAGATCCCGGGCTCGTTCACTATTTTGTTTTACGCAGATGACGCAGTGGAGGAAATAACACACGGTTTGTTCTCTTAGCCCAGCTTTACCAACTCTACCTTAGTAGGCTGCCCGCTTCGCCAGCTGTCAATTTTATTGATGTAGTAATAGGCACTATCCTGTTCCAGGTAAACGGGTATGAGCAAATCGAGATCCAGGATATCGCGCGGGGTTAACAGAAAATAGCGTACTACCTTTTTGGTTTGCTGTAGTATTTTCCCGAGCTCGGGGTAATAGGTGCTTTTTAAACCGGAAAGTGTAGTATTGACTCCCGCGCCTGGCATATCGCCAAAACAAAGATTGTAATCACCATCGGGTTTATAAAAATAGGGAACAGATAGGGTATCGTTAACCATAATGCTATTGTTGCCATCAGTAAACTTTACAACCTTGCCATTTAGTGCAAGTTTTTGATCAATCAGTATACGTGGCGATACGCCAATGTCAAAATCGCTGCTATCACTATTAATGTCAATCATTTTTATTTGAGCAATGGAGCCACCAATGTACGGGCGGTTTAGGGTAGGTGCAAACTGGCTCTCAAACAAATCGGCAGTGGCAGGCAGTGTTTTATCGGCCACATTTATCTGGGAATTGGCCAGGCCTTTTGGCAATACACCGTCGTCCTCTTTGTATTTCATATAATTTATCTGCGCGTAGCCACCTAATTGAAAGGCTATGGTTTTACCCTGGTCAAGGCATTGTTTGGTCCAGTTTTTAGCTACAGGTACGTTGTTTAGAATATCTCTGAACGATGCGAAATTTATAGTGCGCGTAGTATTATCAGTTTGGCAAATGATACCGAAACGCTGCAAAGTATCTTTAAGAAGATCTTTTTGACTGATGTCTGGAAATATGCGCTCGCATTGAACCTTTTGGCTATATAGCACTTTTTGATTTTGCGCCGACACCTCAAATGTAGCCCCTTTATATACAGTAAGGCTATATTGCGCATCGCCATGAAAATCATAAATGCACAATAATTGCTGTCCTGCAACAAGTTCTACCTGCGATGCGGTAAGTACTTTATTACGGAATGTTTTATATGCAAACAGGTTGCTGCCCGATGTACCTTCTTCCCTGCGGTCGTACCCGCCTGTAAAATCAAAAGTTGTTTTTGTTAAATACTGCCGTGATTGGCCGGGCATATCCAACACAATGCTGATATCAACACTACTGGGATGCTTTCCCGTAACCTTGCCGTAAAAATCAATTACAGGCATAGTAAGTACGACATCAACGGTTACAGCTTCGCTTGAAGTATACCTGTTGTTTGCAAAATGATTGTTAGGGTTTGCACTGATAACTGAAAAATATAATTCGCCGCCTGGTTGTAGTCCTGAATCGCGTTTTCTGTATTCAAACTGATCTTTTCCGTTTGCTACTTTGCACCCATTTAAGTCAACCTGGTTTTGATAATTAGCGCCATGCTCAAAATCGCTGTTGCTGAACTGGGCAATGAGCAGGGGATACAAGGGGTTTTTTAGCAGCGAGCCGGTTGCCTTATAGCCGTTGGAACTAAGCATAAGGTTTATAGCGGTTTTAATGAAAAAGCCCGGGCGCATGTTACGTACATTAATTTCATTTTGTCCTGCATTATCATAAATAAGGTTTCCGTAGTCAATTACCGGCCATATCCACCCATCTGTACGGATTTGAGATGTTGCTACGTTGCTTAGCGACCAATCGTGTTCATAAACTTCAAAAGGCCTGTTAGCACCGTAAACAGAGTCTTTATCGCCCATGTCATAAATATTGCCATCAATGGCGTCAAAAAAATCAACATTACCGCTTAATACGGTTATACTGGCAGTATCCTGCTCAATGAGGTTAAGCTGGGCTATGCCATTGGGGATGATCTCCAGGCCATTCTGTATAATTTTAGCCTCATAGTTATCATAGGGCGACAGCGTAGTAAAGGCTATATCGTCAGGAAAACCAAGTATTTGCCGGTTACGCTGGGTTAATGGTAGTTTAAACTGATTGCTGGTATTGCCCTGTTGGTTTTGTACCTCGGCCAGGTTATTAATCTGAAAGGTGAGGGCAATAGGGCTATCATCGCTAAGGTCAACCAGCTGGTTGTTGAGGTATAGTTGTATTTGGTTCATATTAAGTATAAAGTCGTGAGTATTAAGTACGAAGTCGTTATCATAAAATCAAGTCTTAGAGCTCATGACTTACGACTAAAGACTTATTTTACTGTGTTTGTATATTGATGGATGGCATATTGAACGTTACACTAAATGGGGCCTGGCCATTGCGGGTTTCGTACTCGCTGTAGGTGGCAGTATTGATCACGATGGTTTGCCATTTTACCGGGTTTTTATTCACCAGCATTTGCACTTTTGGCGAGTATTTAATGGATTGCAGTCCTTTGATATCATTGACTGAAAGATCCTCGGCCATTACCTTCATTTTTTGCCCTGCCGTTTTGCTGATCACTTGCTCAATACCTTCCTGGTTCTCCCAGTCGCTTACAAAATTTTTAATGATCACGGCATTTTGTACATCAAGGCTAACCTCCTGGTTAAAAACAAAACGGTAGTAGTTCCAAGAACCACTCAAGCCTATCCAGCGCAGGTATATGGAATTGTCGTCAATTGCATCATCGATCCTGATGGTTTGAGTTTGCGTTACGGCATGCGCAGTATCTCCATCATCATATTTGAGGACGATATTCAGGTAAAAAGCCTCGCGCGGAAAGCTGCCATTTATACGCAAACGATTTAAGCCCAACTGCGCCGGTAAAGGCGTGATTGCCTGGGTTTGGTTAGCAATAATAAATTTACCCCCATCCTGGTTCAGCAGCCATGAGCTATCCTCGTTAAGCAGGTAGCTGGTTTGTGGGCCGCCGGCAAGCGGGTTCCGGTTAATATCAAGCAGAATAAGGTCGCAATATAACTGAACGCCGAGCAGGTCATCGCTGTAAATAAAGCCAATGTCAAAAGGATAATCTATAGAGTAGGCGGGTTCGGCAAAGTCAGTAACCCAGCGGGCAAGCTGGGTAGTGTCAGACACCTGCCTGAAAGGAACATAAGCGGCCAGGTTGCCCCCATAACGTTCACCTAATTGTTTGGCGGCATAAACTACATAGTAGGGGTTAGGAAGGGTTGTAAAGGCAGATGTATAACCATCTGCTGTGTTATTATCATAGTGCTCGGCATATGCTATCTGATAGCTGGCACTCAGGTTATCATCCCTGAAATTAGCCAGGGTGTAATCACTGTTATCATTGGGGCGCAATAAACTTTGCAAAAAGTTGGAGAGGTCGGCCTTTATTATTCCCTCGTTATTAGGCCGGTTGACTGATTGAATGGTGTTTTGAAGTCCCGTAAGCTTATCAAAATAGGTTATACGCGTAATTACATTATAATATGGGCGTAAGCTATTCATGTTGATGTATCCGCTGGCAGCGCTGATAAAAGAGGCTTTTATAGTTATTTCGTTGTTATTGCCTGCTTTATCAACTTCATAAATGCCCTGATAGGGCGCTGCATTTAGGTATACTTTATCGCCCTGTTTAACGAGGTATTTGGCAGTGCCCGGATCAATAAGCGAGGTGTTGACAACTACTTTGGCATATCCTTTTTCGTTATCCACTTTTATACTGATGACGCCAAAATCCTTGCGCTGGTAAGTGAACACAATAGGATTGAAAGCCGCGTTCCAGCGGGACACATTGCCACCGGTGAATGTTACCGAGGGATCGGCAACGAGCAGATTTGAAATTACAGGTACATTAATCGAAGTTTGGTCCGTACAGCCTAAGGGATTGCTATCCTTAACCAATGGCTGCACCAGGCCACCGCTTAGGCCGGTAAATATTGGCGATAGCTGCCAGGTGGCGCCAAAATCATTACTGTACTGAATAGGGCCATAACTTGACGTGGCATTAACGGTGATCTGCGCGTCGGCAGCGCCTATGGCCGATTCCGGCTTATCGATATGTACAAAATTTATCTTCAGATCACATACCCCCGGATTATTAGGCGGCGGACCGCTGCCTGCCTTTAAAGACAGTATGGAGTATATTTTATAACTGCTGAATGTTTGCTCGCCATGTTCATTATAATGGCTTTCTCTTAATACACCACTGTCAATTTTTACGGATTGACCCGGAACTATTACCGTATTGGTATTTATTACACCATTTTCATTTAATTGATAGGTCACTATACAGTTGTTCCCATTGGTGTATTGGCCGGTATCGGTATCAATTATTGATATCAACACGTCGGCACTGTCTATTTCACCTCCATTTTGGTCGGGGTAGGAGCTTACCCAGTTAACTTCTTCTATTTTAGCTATAATGCTCATCGATTTGAGTTTTAATGGTTAGTAAGGCGTTATTATTGAAACACATCAAAGTACATGGTTGACAGAGTGATAGTTAAACCTATACCGCTTGTATTGACATCAAACTTATTGTAGACAGGCAGGCACCGGGCTTTGCTACCGGCTCTGATTCGAAAATAACGACCTTCGCCTTCACGGTATCTGGATGCTTTTACAATAAATTCATTGGCTAACTGCAATGCCTGTGTCACATAGGTTTCATTATCGGCAGTATATTGGCCGAAATCAGTTTTGTATAAAAATTCAAGGTAGATCGTAAAGGTATTATCTACCGAGCCATTAACCTGTGGTGATACCTCAATGGGCTGCAAAGGGTACATAAATACACAGGGGAAGGCCGCATCATCGCCAATGGTGTTGAGCTCTGTTTGGGTACCGTAAGCGAATGACGGACTGCCGATAAGTGTTTGCACTATAGCTTCTATTTGATTACGCATAAAATTTAGCCCCCCAACCCCCTGAAGGGGGAGTATTTTAATGTTTAATTGTCTAACAGGGATGGACTTTGTTTAATATCTGTTCGTAGAGCTCAAAAGGATTAGGAGCTAATCAGCTCACTATATCTTTTCTGGTATTCGGCCTCAGTTTTATTGAGCAGCAACTTAGTGAGCACACGCTCATAGGGCATGTTCATTATAGTATTCCATTTGGTGATGTCGCCGCCAGCTAATGAATTTATGGTATTGATGTACTTAAACTTTTCGAACGATTGAATACCAGCACGTTTTTCCACTGTTGTAACAGCCGATGCCAAAAGCTGGTTTTCGGTTTCTGCAAGCTGGGATAACAGGTAAAAAAATGCTTCGAAATGGGCAGTGCCTCCGTTACCCGCATTTTTTTTATTTCGTTACAAAATTCTTCGACCTGGTATTCATTGTATTTTTTACCGGTTGCACGGCAAAAAAAGTAATGGGCCAACACCTGGCAGCAGGCGTTTAATGATGGATTAAAATTTTCCTTCCAATTCTCATCGCCATATTGTTTAATGTGTGCATTTACTTCTTCGGCAATAATATCCCTTGCCGCCATAAATGCTCCAACTGGTTCAACCGAAAGGTTTTGTATTACTTTTACCTTTTTTTGAGTGGATTTTTCACTGGCTTCACCTACCATGAAAGTGACTTCTTTTGGAATGTCCTCGCTGTTATAAAGGTATTTGATCTGGTACGATAAAGAGAGCACCGCATCACCAAAGAGCTGGAAATCCTCCATGTTTTTTACGTTATACAGGTCATTGGTTGGGATGCCCGAAAGAATGCTGATCGCCTCAATGTCGTTTAGCTGCGGGTTTTCCTGTATGGCTATCATTTGCCCCAGGGTAACATCATGCAGCTGCGTGGGGATTTTTACCCGTAATTTACCTTCGGTAGTTTTTAGTGTTTTTTCGATCATAATTTTGGTGCCCCCGGCAGATGGGGCATGTTAATTTATTGCCAACAGGAGTTGGATTGTTTAATTATTTTCTGACCAGGTTACGCAAGCCCATAAGAGCTAATGAGCTCATCAAAAATCCCACCACCGGCTGATGGTGATTTTTGGGCAAATGGCATACGCGATTTTAGCTTTGCATCGTAACTAACCTTCAATTTATTTAAGGCTACATAACGCAGCGGATCGATCAAGTGATTGCAGGCATCAACAGGCTCGTTAATGGTTTTGCCCCAACGGTCAACCCGCCATTTATAGCGGCTAAGTTCATTGCGCAAATTAATACTGTTGCGGGTTACATTTATTTTATAACGTTTAAGTATATCAATGGAGTTTTTTATACTATCTGCTCCTTTTTTGGCACCGGTAATATACCAGCCCATGCGCTTTAGTTCTTCTATTGATTTTGGTTCGGCACTATCTGCTATGATTTCCGTTTTCGTGCTTACTTCGTATGCTTTAAGCCTGTTGGCGATATCGGTATTAGTTAAACCGGTTTCATAAAATAGCTCGTTAACCCAAAGCTCGCCGTTTTGTTGGTACACCTGCAGGCAGCCTGTTTGGTCATTGGTGAAACCAAAATCAAGCCCGGTTGCAATAAGGCGGGCACTGGCTGGTATCTGGCCGCAAACGTACCAGTTATTAAATATTAAACCGGTAACTTTACCTGTAAGCCCCCGGGCATACACCTTCCACAATTCAATATCAGCTTCTTTTAATGATTCAATTTTATCCCTTACATTTTGCTCAAGAAACGGGTTATGTCTGTGGTCTGATATAATAAGTTGCACGTTGGGCCTACCTATCAACTTCTCGTGCACCCAAAAGCCTGTATTAGGGTTATAATCAATAAAGATACGTTGCTTAGTGCGCAGAGCCAGTTCGGTATAAACGCCCCACGATATGCCGTTGGCTTCATTGATAAATAAATAATCGCGTTTACCTGATTTTGCATCCTGGGCGTTATCATAGCTCTTGAACTCCATGATGGTACCATTGTTAAATTCAAATATGCGGTCGGTTTTATTATAGCTTTTTACCATGGCTTGTAATGCAGCCGAATCATGATAGATACTTAGCGCATCGCGCAGGGCACCAGCTTTGAGGTTGGGAATATCCTGGGCTACCACTGTAATTACTTGTTTTGGAGCCTGGCAAGCTAAACAAAACAATACTTGCTCAATAGCGTATGTTTTGCCCGAACTGGTGCCACCCTGGTTAATGATCACATGAGCATTTGAAAAATAATTTTGCCTGAAAAGGACTGATCCTCCGAGGCCATTAAAAGGCGGAGCATTGATATCGATCATATCTGTAGATAATTTATTGTTGGTTATTAGCCTGTGTAAACAACTGAAATTGTTTTGCAGTCATCATTTAATCAAAGGTTATGATTAAAATGCCATTTGGCATAAATGAATTCAAATATACTAAGAATATTAGCCATTTCAAAATGATTTGGATGAATTTTATTTAAATGGTGTTAAAGTATTACCTCCTTTTCATTGCCTGCGGGTAGGGGGCCAGTATTTATAATTTCAACTTTTAGTGTGTTATCAGTTTCGCTGATAGGTTTTCGTGCTTCTGGCTTATCGGTCCAGCCCATGGTTTTAAGCGCGAATATTACGCCTGTGGGAGTTTGATACAATCGGGCCTCATAAGCGGCTTCTACACGCAAACGCCCCTGTTTAAGTATCGTGGCGTATCTACCGGTTTCTTCGTACGCTTCAAATTCACGTTTGCTGCTAAAACCCAGGAATAATGCCATGCCTGAAATGGTGGCAGGCTCGGGCTCACGCTCCCATACTTTACGATTAGCTATGGTTTGGGTTATTTTAGCCGATCTGCGTGACAGGTGATATTTCCCTTCAATATGTTTAAAATATTCGTTGATCCGTTGGGTCAGTGTTGCCGCTGTTTTAAAATAGGATGTTTTAGGTTTCATTATGAATTAAATGCCAATTGGAATATTACAAGATCAAATGTAAGAAATATATTTAATATTTGCTAATTTTTTTGGTATAATTTATTTGATGGATTTGCACTTAATAGGGTGGGGTTATTATTTGGGGTAATAAGCGGTACCGTGCTTAAGGCGACTGATTATTGTTAAAATAAAAAAAACAAAATATTTTCGTTTTAAATAGAAAATATTTACATTTGTGTATGAACAAAGCAATTAAAAGTCATGGAGCAGGGGTTGAGGCTAAACGTGCAGTGCCCCGCCCTTATGTAATGCCCGAAACTGATCCATCGCTAATGGTAAATGATCTTTTAGTGCCTTATGAGGCTTATTTTAAATCGCCACTGGCTAAGCTGGGGGCAATAAAGCAAGGTTTACGCGCTGATGCCATTACCGATTTGTTACAAGTTACCGGCGCCACACAAATTGATATTGCTAAGTGGCTTGATATTACCGAGCCCACACTGCGCAAGCATATACAGGGCTCGCGTGAATTAAACCGTGGTCTTAGTGAGCATATCATACAGCTTTTTGAACTTTTTGATAAGGGGCTTGATACTTTTGGTTCGCTTGATGAATTTAAAAGCTGGCTTAAACACTATAATCCCGGCATTGATGCTATACCCTTTGAACTGCTGGATACCCTTACCGGCATAAGTATAGTATTGAATCAACTTATCCGTATTGATTACGGGGTATTGGCTTAAGTAGTGATCTGATGAATTAATAAATTAGTGATCCTCTGAAAAAAAGATTCGCTAAACCACTAATTCTGTACTTTTTAAATTCATTAATTCACTAATTGTTTTGAACGTATATCGCATAAGCCAAACTAAGTACGCCCTTGACCGTAAAGGTTCGGGAATTGACGGGCGGTGGAATTCGCTGGGGCAGTATATAATTTATACAGGAGGTTCCCTGGCGCTTTCATGCCTTGAAAAACTGGTTCACACCCCAGGTACATCATTATATAGCGGCGATTTTTCGGTTTCTATATTGCACATACCTGATGCACTGCCGATTTTTGAAATTACTGTGGCCAGGCTCACCAAACTTAATACCAACTGGCATAAGGTGATCAATTATCCTGTTACCCAGTTCCTGGGCGACACCTGGCTGCGAAAAATGGAGACCGCTGTTTTAAAGGTGCCATCGGCCATAATTGATATGGAGTATAATTATCTTCTTAACCCGGCCCATCCCGATTTTGAAAAGATAAAGATTAGCAGCGTAAGTAAATTTACTTTCGATCCCAGGTTAAAAGCCCGTTAAGCCAGGTTTATTAAACCAAACAGTCAGGTTATTATTTAAATAATTATTTTATAATTGCAAATTATGACCTTGTTTCTGTTTTAGTAATATCATAATGCGCATAAAAAAAATATTTGTTCTGAGTTTTGCTTTTACAACTTTATTGTTCAGTAATGCAAAATTATATGCGCAGGATACAAGGTATATTCCTTTAGGTCATACAAAATATAAGGATACATTATTAGTTGCGCACCCGGATACCACTTTTGAAAAGGATCTGTTTGATGTAATAAAATCGCTGTTTGATAAAAACTATAAAGAAAGTAAAGCTGATTCTGTAACTACAAAGCCGGTAATATCCATTGTGCCGGCAATAGGATATACCCTTCAAACCAATTTGGCGGGTACTCTTTCCGGGAATGTGGTTTTCCGTACGGCTCCAAATACCCGCATATCAACAATTACGGCTAATCCGGCATACACGCAAAAAAAACAGGTAATCATACCACTTCAATCCAACATCTGGACAAAAGATAATCAGTATGATTTTATTGGAGATTTCAGGTTTTATAAATACCCGCAAAGTAGCTTTGGCTTGGGCAGCAACTCTGATTTGGCTAATGAAAACCCATTGGATTATACCTTTTTTCGTTTTTATGAAACGGTATTGAGGCATGTAGCAGGTAATTTTTATGCAGGCCTGGGATATATTTTTGACGACCGTTGGGATATGTCAGAAAAAGGGCAGGCCAACGGAGGCGTTTCAGATTTTGAAAGATATGGTTCGGCTGCGCGCGCCATTTCTACAGGTATTACATTTAACGCACTGTTTGATAGCCGTGATAATTCTATAAATGCCTCGCGAGGGTTTTATACTTCATTGCAGTATAGAGATAATTATACTTTTTTGGGCAGCACAACGGCATGGCGTTCATTAATTGTTGATATACGCAAGTATTATAAATTCCCCGCGAACTCAGATAATGTTTTAGCTTTTTGGTCATACAACTGGCTGATACTTAATGGCAGGCCTGCTTACCTGGAACTGCCGGCAACAGGGCACGATCCTGGTAACACAACTGGAAGGGGGTATATACAGGGCAGGTTCAGGGGAGCGCAAATGGTATATTTAGAGAGTGAGTATCGTTTTAAGATAACCCGCAACGGATTGTTGGGTGGAGTAGCTTTTATAAACGGACAATCTTTTTCGGCTGCACCGGGTACACGTTTGCAAAGCATACAGCCGGGTTTTGGTCCAGGATTGCGCATTAAACTTAATAAGGTGTCAAAAACCAATATAGCCATTGATTATGGCTTTGGCCGCGAAGGCTCCAGAGGGTTATTTATAAACGTTGGGGAAGTTTTTTAACGATTATTTTATCTCATACCTATCAACTTTCTGTTGTAAAAGTACTATTTCGGCTTTTCTATTTAAAGACACAATTGATATTCTTGTAATGTTTATTGGTTGTAAAAAAGTGTTAAATATTTGTTTAATTTAGTGTGTTGATAAATTTTTAAATTATTTATTGTTAGATTTAGCTATCCAATTGCCCATGAATAGCATCAGGTTTACAAAATGGCTTTTTTCCTTTATTCTACTCCTTTCGGTGATGGTATCATCATGCCAGAAAGATGAGAGCGTAAAGGATATGGACACTGTTAAACAAACAGCAGTTACCGATAGCGTGTCAACCTTAGGTATTATTAATACTCCCGGCAATTTTTTAGCCGGTAAGGGCACATTGAAAATCACCATTCAAGATTCTACCTATACATTTGATGCGGCCACAGATTCTGTAGCATTTATTAATGTACATAATGGAGATAGTAAATATTTTGGTATTACAGCCATAAACAAGGAGCATACAATGAGCTTTGGTATTAGCTCAATAGGTTTCGCATCAGCCAATATTAACAGTAAAGTAGCTGGAAGCCAACTGCTTTTTAGGGTTGATGATAAAAAACCTGTACTTCAATATACCTTAACCCAATATGCAGGTCAGGACGATTCGGGCAAAATAAGTCTTGAAAAATATAATAATGAAAACCTTATAGCCAAAGGTACCTTCTTTACCTTTTTAGCTAAAGATGATAAGGTTAACTCTCCTTTTTACCGTGTTGAAGGTAGTTTTGAACTTCAGCTTAAATAGTTTCTTATAAAATAGGAATTGATTTTTCAATAAGCTGACAGCCGCTTACCCTGCGTAATTTAAAGGTAAAAAAAGCCTTTGATATTTACCATTTACCTTATTTGCTGCCGTAATGCGCTCAATTTTTTGTACCTTTATGCAAATTTTAAAGACATTGATGAAAGTATTTATTGCAGGGCTTCCTTTAGAAGTAGATGAGGCCGAATTAACAGCTGTTTTTGGTGATTTTGGGCCGGTTAAATCGCTCAGGATTATTAAGGATCGCGAAACAAAAGAGAGTAAGGGTTTTGGGTTTGTGGAAATGGTTAACGATAACGAAGCGAAAGAGGCGATAAGGTGCATGAATGGAGCAAGTTATTATGGTCGCAGAATTACAGTTAACGTTGCCGAAGACAAAGGCCCGGGCTTTAACGGCGGCAGCAATGGCGGCGGTAAAGGCGGTTTCAGACGTAACTAACAGCTAATAAAAAAATTATTCTTTTTTAAGTATAAGCCGGCTTTGTCCGGCTTTTTTTGTTTTAGCAAAGCAGGTTATTAATATGCGCAAGCAATTATTATTAATTACTAAAAAAAGCATATTTTGGTGACTGCTAAAGCTATTGGTAAATATTAACAGAATGACTAAACCTATCCCTTTATCTCAGGAAATTATACCCATATGTAATACTGTTATCTTGTTGTTTGTACCTGATTATTTTAAAGTGTTATAATATTTAAAGTAATCGTGTACAGATATTTTAAAGGAATAGTAGTTTTGTTTTGGCTATGGGCCGGAACATTTACAGCTTTTTGTAATGCAAGCCTTCTTCCGGATAGGGTTAACAACCTGGATGTTTCTGCATCAGGGAATCAAACCTTATTGATATTCAAAAAAGAAGCTATTAATATAGCGGCTTCTGTAACTCCGCCCCATATTAGTTATACTACCCCAATACTTATCAAATTAACGTACCTATACCGACTTTAAGACCCACTAATTCTGGTGGTGCGGTGCCTGCTACTATTTATGGGCAGGTTACTACATTTGCCGGTAATGGAGTACCGGGTAATATGGATGGTACAGGCACGGCAGCAAGTTTTAATGATCCAACCAGAGTTGGATTAGATGCGGCCGGAAATTTGTACGTTGCAGACAGAGATAACAACGTATACTTTATTGGTAACATCAGCAAGCGGTTGTACGGCTACTGCTTCTGTAACTATTAATGTTATAAACCCCGTTATTATACCCAGTACTTTTACACCTAATGGCGATGGTGTTAATGATATATGGAGTATCCCATCATTGGTTGGTTATCCAGGCTGTACGGTAAATGTATTTAACCGTTATGGCACCCAGTTATTTAAATCTATTGGTTATGCAGTGGCCTGGGATGGTACATATAAAAACAGCCCGTTACCTGCCGGAACTTATTATTATATTGTTGATCCTAAAAATGGATTGCGCAAAATATCTGGGTATGTAGTTATTTTAAGATAATCGCTTAAGATTTATAAAAAACACAGCCCATAAACTATCTTTTCCATTAAAGGATAGTTTATGGGCGGGGGGGGCATATTGACTGATATATTTAAGTAATTAATTGCGTTAATAACTAATAGGCCTGAACCATGTTGCTATTCTTTTTATTAAGAACATTCAATAAATAATCAAGTCTTGAATTTAGTTCATTAAGTGGTAGCTCGCCACTTTCAAATGCTGCAGTAAGCTGATTTAGTTCCTGAGCGATATTAGGCATACCTGCTCCTGTATCATCGCTGGTTTCATTAAATTGTTGCTGATTCTCTAAAGCGTTAATTTTGTACTCAGCTGCTGTAAGCAGGTAAAGCTGTTGTACATCATTGGTGTACAGATGATTGCTCATTTTACTTTCCTGTTGTTTATTAAATACAACTAAAATTATAGCAGCAATAATAGCTGTAATCACAAGCATCATAATAGGTTCCATCTTCTCAGTTCTTATAATTTAGGGGGCCGTAGTCTGTGGGGCAGACCTTAGGCGGTTTATTAAAACTAAATATATGAATATTATATCTTATTTTTTACCGAAGTGTTGATAAATCGCACAAATGTTGATAAGTATTTAATACTTAACAGTTGGTTTAAACTGAAGCGCTTTAATTTGTAGTTTTTGGTTGCTCAGCTAAGAGGACTTTGATCTGATCAATAAAACTAATTATTTGGTCTGTAGCCTTTTTTCGTAGCAATAAAACCTTAACCCTGGTCTGAAACCCAGGCCAATTTCGCCTGCATAAACATAACCTAGTTTGGGAAATAGTTTTTGAGTTGCCTGGTTGTTTGTATTGGTATCAACGCGCAGTGTTTTTATTTTTCGGCGTACAGCTTCATGCTCGGCTTGCTGCAGTAAGGCAGCGGCAATGCCAAGGCCGCGATAATGGGGGCTTACAGCAAGGCGGTGGGTAACAATAGCGGTTTCGTTAATGTCCCAGCCAACCTGGGTGTATTCTGCCTCTTGGTCTGTTGTAATAGCAGTTATACCAGCAATTTGTCCATTTACTTCGGCTACCCAAAGTTGATCATGGTTTATATCGTTGGTGAAAACCGAAGCATTGGGATAGTTACTGTCCCATTGTAAATTGCCTGAAGCTATCATAGCTGGTACAACTTCAGCTACCAGTTGCATAATCTGCGGAATATCGGTTAATGTGGCGGGTCGGATAAGCATATATAACGAAAATCCGAAAATAAAAAAAGCCAGGTTTAAAGCGTTAGAATTTCAATAAAATGGGTTTGTACTGACTTTAAGTCGCGACTAAGTATTTATTGATAAGCAGATAGATATTATTAAATATAAATAACCTAATTCGCGTTTTATTTGGATGTTTTAACTGTTTTATGTTTAGCTGCTTTATTTTGTTTAGCTTTTATCTGTATTACTATTATCCATAGCATCAAAATCAGCATAGTATAAAATGCAAGGTTTTGAAGTTTATTCCCAACACTAAATTGGTTAGTAATCAAATTGATAGTGTTAGCTGACATTGTCTGTTATAGTGTGCTGAGGTTAACAATAATGCTTATAGATTGTTTTATAGCTTTTTATTTTTATAATATGAAAAAGTGAAATTTATTATGGGTTTACCTGTATAAAAAAGTCACGTAGTATCAAATACAATTACAAATGTGTATTATAGCTTAATTGCCTGTATAGTTGGATGTTTTTTAAATAAATTTACACTATTTTATCAGTAATAATATAATTGAAATGATAAACGTAAACATTGCACTAAGATTGTGTGCATGAAATTCTTCTGAATTGCACAGGTATGTTAAAATCAATTACCATTATTGTATAGTAAGGGGCTGCGATTAACCGGTAGCTATAATAAATTGTAAGTTGAGGATTAGTATTTATCTCATTGTTCATATATTTACTTTCTATCTGATAATTACGAATTTTAATATAATTGATTATGACCCTTGATGAGTTTTTGAAGCGGCTAAAAAGGGATTCAAATGACATCGAAGGATTAAATAAGCGTACCTATTATACTTATTTAGATCACTTGTTTAAAATGATTGCCTATGATGGTGACCGCCTGAATAAAAAACATGACCTCATGATTACGCCCTATCTGCAATATATTAGTAACACTATGCGCGATGATTTCAGGAGCGACTTAACTAAGACCGAAATTGAGGAAATAGTTGAGAGCATAAAAACCGACATAGATTGTATGATCTTCCGCATCGAGCAGAAAGATCATCCAATTACCTGAATATTTTACAGAACCTATAGCTTGTCATTTGATAATTGCCAATTAATGATTGTGTTTTTTATGAATGTCTTTTACAAGGCATAGTTTTTTTATATCTGTAACTTTAATAATAAAAGGGGCGTATTTAAGCCGGCTGCCAACCATTTCCGTAGTGTTATCTGAGTGGGCAATTACCTCATCGGGGTTATCGCCGGCTAATAACCGTTTGTACATGCGGTATTCGCCCCATTCAATGTAGTATACTTCGCCGGGTAATATTTTTTTATCATGTATTACTTTTAAGGCTACCCAGCAGCCGTTTTCAAGATAGGGGTACATGGAGTGCCCCCAAACTGGCAAAGCAAAGTCGCAATCCTCAATACCAGGAAAGTTCATTCGGCCAACAGACGTTGAATCATTAATGTCATTATATACCTCCACACCCGATGCTGTAGCCGAAATTTCATACATAGGAATACCCTCAGCTTGTTTATTTGTTGCAGAGTTTTCTGTATTTTCAGGGAATTTATTTTCAAGAATAAAACTTCTGTATTTTTCTTTAAAGACTCTGAGTTTTTCAGGATCGATGTTCTGTCGACTCTTTACAATCTCGGTAATGGAGCTTGGTGAGTTAAAACCAAGGGTTTCTGCCAATTGTGCATTGCCTGTAAATGCTTTTCCCTTAAGTTGATTGTATAATATTATAAACTCAAGTGTTTCAGGGCGTATGGTTTTAATTTTATTAGGCTTTGATACATCATCCATAATATTGAATTTAATTAAAGATTTTTCTTGAAAATAATAAAGATATTTCTGTATATTTGTTTCATTAATTCTGCTAAAGTAATATAAATTACAACAAAAACAAATTTTGTTAATACAGAATATAAAGAATACTAATTACAGAAAATCAAAAAATAAACCAATGCACATAGCTTACTCTGCCTTACAACAATCAACCACCGACAATCAATACAATGAAATGCCCCAACCCGATCATGAACCGCTGTTGCGCTTCCAGGCTTACCAGGAGGTCTGTAATAAATACAATAAAGAAATTGCTGAAATACAAAAATATATACCGGGCTGGATACCCGCTTTCAGGTAGCAGAAACACGCAGTAGGAGTAAATACAAATAAATTAAAACCAAATAAAATGATAAAGATCGCACAAAAACTAAAAGACCAATTATGGTGGCTCATCATATCTGTAGATTATGATTATAGCCGTATTGCCATTGCCGACCATGACCTTAATGATGAAACGCTCACCCTTTGGCTGGAAGATAAACATGATTTTAAGAACTCGCTTGACGAATGCCTGCAGGTTGATATTAAAGCGCGTGAGTTTGCTAAGATCATAAAAGGGGAGAACCTGAACAATTATGTAGGCAGTAAAATGCACCCAACAAAAAACTTTGTGTATAAAGCCCGTATAGAAATAAATGCGCCGTTAAAATGGTATCAGGATGATGCTGCGATTATTGAGCAGCAATGGGCCCGGGAAGCGGTTTTAAAAACGATGCTAACCCAACTTGTTGAAACCGAAGCTGCAGGTATTTATGAGTAAAGCCAGCATTTTTTTATTTTTAATTATGCCAATTGGCATAATTAGCATTTATTGCTAAAGTAAATATTCCTTATTACGGCATGGTAACTATTAATAAATCTGTCATTCTAAGCGATAGCGAA
Source organism: Mucilaginibacter lappiensis (assembly GCF_050433765.1). Lineage (GTDB taxonomy): Bacteria > Bacteroidota > Bacteroidia > Sphingobacteriales > Sphingobacteriaceae > Mucilaginibacter > Mucilaginibacter lappiensis_A. The sequence goes on from NZ_JBNPWP010000002.1 coordinate 901,602, forward strand.
GGAATCTATTAACGAATTTCTCCGATCCTTGGGATGACAGGGTTTTTAAAAGGACTATCTGGGGCTATTTAACTTTTACTTGCTGCTTTTCTTCCTGTTCCAATTCTACCAATTCCTCCACCTCGCTAACGGCCTCGGCGGGTTGGCTGGCGTAATTGAGCTTACGGAAGCGCCATTGTGCAAACGCTGGTTCCTGGAAACGGTTTATCAACTTAAAAAACTTTGGGAAATTGTGCACCTCATCCAGTAGTACACCAGGTACTATACCGTTATTGTCTAAGATCTCGCGAATGGTATATTCTTTATCTTTAGTTATCCAGATCTCAAAATCCCTTCTTATTTCTTCGCTTTTTTCAGGGTCAATCCTGTCATTTATGCAAATTACCTTGTCTCCTGGTTTCATAATACTAAATACTAACTAAATACTATAAAGACTAAAGCAGTTGATGTTTATAAAACAGCCGCTATACTTTGCAAAGTACCGGTTTTAAAACCGGAATTTAAAAATCATCTCATGAAAATTTAAAATACGATGAAATATAAGTAGTCGGTTTGGTATTGGGATGTTGAAATTTGAACTTGAATTTATCTGCAGATTTAATGATAAATAGCTCAGGATAATCCCTAGAAACAAATAAATATTTGCCAAATGAACAAATTGTTTATTATTGCAGTCATATATGTCTGACGAAGCAATAATAAAACGGTTAAAGGTAATTGTGAAGGAATACGGCGGTCAGCTGGGCCTTGCAGGAGCCATTGGCGTTGACCAGGGTTTCATCAGTAAGGTGATCAATCAAAAGCAGGATATCAGCTATTATCTTATCCGTAAGCTTTGTTTTCAGCTCAAATACTCACCTGAGTGGCTCATTCTGGGCACCGGCGAAAAAAAGATCGATAAGCCTGAATCGGCCAAATTGATCACTGAAATTCAGATGATGCGTACAGAGGTTGATATTTTACATGCCCGTATGCGAGCCTATGAAATAGAAATTAAAGAACTGCGCAACCAGTTACACCTGGATAAAAAGGCAGGGTAGTATTAAAGCTAAAATTCAAAAAAGGCCAGCTTATTTAATTAAGCTGGCCTTTATAATTATAATAGCTTGCATTACAAATCTTATTTACAATACTGGGATAAGAACGTTTCCATTTATGAATAACGGTTGACAAGTATCAGCTACAAAACTAAGCGGGATATAGCAAAGGTATACCTAAAATAAAGTGTGCCAGTTTTAATCGAAACAGCCGTTTTTGTAAACTAAGGGACAGATTTGGGATATAAAAAACCCACAATTATCTGTTTTAAGATAAGGTAACAGGCAGGTAAAAATTATTGATCTATAACAGAGTGCTAAAATTTAGAAATAAGATGCTTCATTAGCTTTATTCGCATGATTTTGAATACGTTTTTTGCCGTAAAAAATAGCAGCAGTACAAATGAGTATGCAAAAAAGCATCGAAACCTCAATAACTACATGGGTTAAAGGAACACGTGCCGGATTTTTTGAAAGCAATATGCCGGCGTCAGGTAAAAGCATTCCGAATAAGGGGAAGCAAAAGAACATTCTTAATATTATTAATTTTTCCATAATTATTAACATTTAGTATGATAATGCTAAGTTACACATAATTTTATTACTATTTAAATAAAATATTCAATCTACCATAGCTACAAACGTATACGGAAATTGTTTGCATTTGTTTTCTTTATTTAATATTATCTCCATTTGAGGCAGTAAACCGAATAGTTAATTTTATTTCAAAATAAATTCTTTAATGAATGAACGCTCATTTATATTTGTATTATAATTATGCGACCACGCGACGAAAATAAGGAACTATTGATACGCCAAAAAGCTATTGAAATGGTGGTGGAAAATGGACTGGGTGGGTTTAGTGTTAATAAACTGGCTAAGGCAGCTGGCGTATCGCCCGCTACAATCTACATTTATTACAAAGATAAGGATGATCTGATCACTAAACTTTGTGTTGATGTGGCTGGTAAAATGATGGATTATAGTTTTAAAGATTTTTCGCCTGGGATGGACTTTGCTGTTGGTTTAAAAATACAATGGCAAAACCGGATGGAGTATTTTATAAGCTATCCTACAGAAATGGAATTTATTGAAATTATGAGGTATACCCATTTTTATGAAGAAGTAAGCAAAAGACTTACTACTACTTTTGGATTGATCCTGGGGCCATTTATGGAAAATTCCATCCAAAAGAAACAGCTAATACCACTTCCATTCGAAGTGTATTGGTCCATAGCCTTTGCGCCTTTATATCAATTAATAAAATATCATTACCAGGGAAAAAGCTATGTAAACAGCAGCTTTGAGCTTAATGAAGAATTAATAGAGCAAACATTTGGGTTAGTTTTAAAGGCCCTGAAACCATAAAAAAATTTGACCATTTAAATAAACGAACATTCATTTACTATCGCACAAAACCAAATGAAACTTAACCATATTAATCTGCTTGTAACTGATGTAACTACCAGTATCAGTTTTTTTGAACAATACTTTAATTTTAAATGCCTTGAAATAAAGGGCGATAATTTATTGGCTGTTTTGCGGGGAAGCGATGGTTTTATCCTGGTATTAATGGCAAGCAGCCTTAACCGTAAGGGGATTACCAGCTATCCGGATGCTTTTCACATCGGATTTTTCCTTGACTCCAGAAATGAGGTAACCGATTTATATAACCGCCTTGTTGCCGCGGGTTTTGCTACAGAGCACCCTCCGGGTAATATAAGGGGTAGCTATGGGTTTTACTTTAATGCCCCGGGTAACATACTTACCGAAGTTGCCTGTAATATGTAACAATTTATAAAATATAAAATCAAATTATAAACCATTTTCTCTTATGATACAAGCATCAGCCTATAAAGAACCCCACCATGTAATGCTGTTTTTCGAAGAAAAAGAAATTACTAATAAGCATCAGCAGTGTATTAAAGAACGTGTTAACTATTATGAAAATCTTAAAAACGCTGGTAAAGTACTAATGAGCGGTAACTTCTGGAATCAGGCCCGTAATTTTATAATTGTATATGTATCATCAGATACAGAATTAGAACAAATTATTGATAATGATCCGGCTATACGTTATAATGTGCTTGAATTAGTTAGGGCAATGCCTTTTTAATTCTTTACTGAGCACAAACGCTCTTCCAGGCACTAATTATCGTGTCTTTAGGCAACAGCGCGCATATTTTATGAAAATTAACTCAGTTGAAATATTGCTTTACTTTTTAAGCACAATGTTTCTAAATGTGTAGTTATTATTATGATTTCAGAAGCAATACTGCACGTTTAGTATTAAAATTAACTTAATTGAAATAATATTTTACTTTTTAAGCAAAATAATTTGTAATACATTCCTAAAAGGTGTAGATTTAGCTCATCAAATTGTTAGATATGGAAGAGTTAGCAATTTTTAGGATATTTTCGAGTTTTCCACTATTTGGCCTGTTGTTGCCAGATCTTTCGTCATTTTTTATATACCCTGCGAGAGGGATTCCTTTAGCCCATATATATGTGGAGGGTTTTTTACTGTTAAGTGTAATTATTTGTACGGCAGGTATTTGGTATAACCAAAAGCAAAGAAGAGGTAATGTGCAGGTAACTGCCGGAAGTTAACGGCTCTTTATATAATTGAATGCACTCACTTTATAAACCAATTATAAATCTATATTTATTTAATACCTCTATGCCTGGTTTATTTAAACCGGGCTTTAATTTACTCTTACTTTTTAAAGTATTGCTGGGTTAAGTAAAGTTAAAAACATCAAAATATTATAATATCCTGATGCATGCATTGAATTGAGGTTTTTTTTTATTTTTACTGTTAATGAGCCTTGATCAGTTTAACCCTCACAACCCCGACGTTTTGTCATTTAATTCTCGGTCGTCCAGAGTAGTATTTTATTTAAAACCCGTATTTATTTTGGTTCTTGTGTGCTTTTTAGGTACTGTAATGGCGCAGCGCCGGTCACATGCGGCGCTAACCTATGGTGGTGGTAATAATGGGAGTAATTTTGATTCGGGTTATGGGGTTGTATTTGGCGTTGGCTATGATGCGCCGCTCGGCAATCTCAAAAATGTTTATAAACCTGCCGCTAATTATAGTTTAGGTGTATCCCGTTTCATGAATGATTTTACGGTAAGCCTTACCCTGGGCTACCATGCCTACAAGCCTAAGGATGACCTTGTTACCTCTGGTGATATTGAAAATACAAGTACCATCTTTAGTGATTATAGGGTATATTCGGCTTACGCAGGAGCAGTTTATAACCTTAACCTGGCCGATGATGTGCGACTTTATGGCGGTGGAAACATCGGGCTCTATTTTACCCATTACGCATTTAGTTCAACCGATAACGTTGGTGAATTTATAGTTGACTTGCGGGAGCGGGATATTTATTTAGCCCCGCGTCTGGGGTTCATTTTTGCCCTTACCAATAATATAGGTTTAAGCCTGGAGTCGAAATATAACTTTTTTGCGCCAATAGGAAAGTCAGACTATGGTAGCTCCGGTACATTTTACACATCCGTGGCAGCACAGGCAGCCATAACTTTTAAGTTTTAAAAGCGGGCAATAAGTATTTTACAAGCGAGGGCTTGTTCTGGATCATAATGATCATCTTTTATTAAATGGTTTAACAAAAAACTCATCTACTTTTTTGTTAAACTCGTCACTATGCTCAATTAAGGTGGGGTGGCCTGAGTTTGGAACTATCCACAAATAAGCTTTTGGGATGTTTTGGGAAATAAGTACGGTATGTTCAGTAGGGATCAGGTCATGGTCGCCGGCAATAATGAGCGAAGGACATTTGATCGTCTTTAAGGCCGAAAGCTTGATGTTGGGCTGAAACCAATCGAGCAGGAAAACTTTCCAATCGTTTTTTTCCCTTGCTGTTGTAAATACAGTGTTCTTTTTGGCATTATAATCTATCTGTTCCTGTTTCCAATATGATGGGATAATACCTGTAGAATCGGGCCATAAATTGGCGCCGGTTGAAGCCAGTTTGATCACTTTATCCGGATGGCGCATAGCCAGTTCAATGGCGTTAATACCACCATCGCTCCAGCCTATAACATAGGCCGAATCAATATGCATAACATCCATCAGGGCAGCAAAATCATCGGCCATCATTTCAAAGCTTAACGAATCGCGGTCATCGCGCGATTTACCATGCGCGCGGCTATCTACCGCTATAACCTTATATTTTTTAGCAAAGTATGGTATGTTACTGGCAAATGCATTTATGCTGCCTCCGTTACCATGTATAAGCAGCAGGGGTTTACCTGTACCATAAACCTCGGTATATAACTTTATACCACGAACACTATAATACCTGCCGGCAGCGGCATTATTGCCATAGGATGGTTTTGCTTCCTGGCTGCACCCAATTTGCACGAACGTCATACATACAAATAATAGCAGCAGCGATTTTTGAATTTGCATAAGGGTTAATAGTTATTTATATAATTAAAGCTAAATATATAATTTAAGGTGCATCCGGCATAGCACTTTAAGTCATGAACAATTTTAAGCAGGCGTATTTGCAAAATCTATGTTAACATGCTAACTAATATTACCTTTGCAATATTAATTTGAAAACTTTTAAACCATATGCGTAAAACAATATCTTAATAAGTATATTTTAGATATAATGTTTTTGATACCAGTACCAACCTATTTTCATGTCAGCTATTTGCCTAAAAAGTAATTATATAACCACATTTCTTTTTTTTATTGCGGGCCTGTTTAGCGCCACACTTTCTTTTGGGCAACAGGATGTTGCAAATGCCAGTCGTTTTAAATTTAAAACTGTAATTATTGATGCCGGTCATGGGGGTAAAGATCCGGGTGCGCACGGGGCCTACTCCAAAGAAAAAAATGTGGCACTAAGTATTGCCAAAAAGCTGCGTGACCTCATCTTAGATGAAACCACAGGTATTAAAGTTGTTATGACCCGCAGTACTGATGTTTTTATTGAGTTGCATAAACGTACCGATATAGCCAACAGCAATAATGGTAACCTGTTCATATCCATCCATTGCAATTCTTCGCCACAGCGCAGGGGCACCGAAAGGGGAACTTTACTACTGGTATACGGTTTTCACCGCAGCCAGGAACAACGTGAGGCGCTTCGTGAAAACGCCGCTATCTATATTGAAAAAGATTATAAGGACAAATACAATGGTTACGGTGATGATGCTGTTGTAAACACTATTGTGCTCAATGCTTTTCAGCAAAAGTATCGCAAACAAAGTATCCAGTTTGGTGACATGGTGAACCAAGAATTTAAAAAAACTGACGGTCGCCACAGTCTTGGTGTAAAGGAGCAGGGTGTACTGGTGCTGGCACAAAGCGGGATGCCTGCCGTACTGGTCGAAACCGGTTTTATCAATAACCCGTCCGATGAGGAATACCTTAATTCAAGTAATGGACAAAGTGAAATTGCCCGGTCAATATTACGTGCATTAAAACAGTATCGTAATAATTTGGAAGGACGGTAGTTGAGCTTAGTTGAATAGTTTATAGCTGCCTTGACCCGGGTAACCGGAATAAATAAGATTGCCACAAAAAAAGAAAAGTCGGGCATGAATGTCCGGCTTTTCTTTTTTGCTTTGAGTTTGATTACTCCACTTTTGTAAATTTGACAACGGTACTACTGGTGGTAATACTAAGTGTAGTCGTGTCTATCTTATACGGGGTAGTATCAAATAAAACCTCACTGATGGGTGTGCCGCTGCCATTTACGTCAGTTGCTGAGTTTTGTTTCTGATTTAGTTTAACATAAAGGGCTGTGCCATTGGTATCAAACACACCTTTATAAAGCGTGCTGTTTGCTGTGGAAGCAGGGGTTGCATAAACATCAACAAGTAATGTTGAAGTTAAAGTGCCTTCATAAAAAGTAAGTGTTTGTACACTATCACCCTGGGCCACCCGATGTATAGTCCTTTTCCAGGCGCCAATCAGGTTTTTATCTTCAGTTGATCCTGGAAGTATGTTTTTGTCTTTTGTGCAGGATTGCAATGCTGTAATAAAACCTAAAGAAACAACCAGCATCGCTGCCTTAGTATAATAGTTTTTGATGTCCATAGTAAAAATTTAAGTTACAAATTGTATGTTTTTATTAATAACGAAAATTAAACAACATTGGGTACAAAGAGTTTTATTAAAAGTTAACTTTTTTGGAAATTTCATAAAAAATAGCTGTAACACATCGCTTAAAAAATAAAATTGATGTTTACTTAAAACGGTTTATTGGCGGCAAATAAACAATTATATGAACCATCAGGTGCTTAGCCCTGTTACTTAAAATAACGTGCTTTGCAAAAGATTACCATTAACTATGGTTAACAGTTACAGGTATTTGTTTAGCTTAGTTATAAATTTAATTATCGTGGAACCTTTTACAGTAACCATTGATGGAGTGAATTACCAGGTAAGCCTTCATTCAGCATTTCCAAGGCTATTTGATGTTTTTAATAAAGATGTTAATTATACTATAGGTAAAACCGATGCTGGTAATTGGGTTTATATAAAACATGAGCCACTGTCTGCAATTATCCCAATAACTGAAATTGGCGATGCTATTGATAACCATGTGGCTGAATAGTAATAATTTATAACTGATTGCTATAGCTCGCTGCTTTTACAATCCTCCTTTTTTTATTAATGCCCACTAAAATGGTAGAGATTTGTCATCAAATTTTAATAAAAAGATGTTTAAACACTTATTTTAAAAAAGATCAAAATCATTTATATACTTTTGGGCCATAAATAAAAGAAATTTAAAAAAAAATTAAGCGCAATGAAAAAGATTTTTATCCTGCTAACATCAGTATTTTTGTACACGGCAGCATCGGCACAAACTACCTGGACTGTTGACAAAGCACACTCAAATGTTAAATTCACTGTTACCCACTTGTTGGTAAATGACGTTGACGGCACTTTTAAAACTTATGATGCTACTATCATTTCAGCAAAACCTGATTTCAGCGATGCTAAAGTTGCATTTACTGTACAAACAGCTTCTGTAAGTACAGAAAATGATAACCGCGATACTCACTTAAAATCTGCTGATTTTTTTGATGTTGCCAATAAACCAGCACTTACGTTTACCAGCACTGGTATCTCTAAAACATCTGATAAACATTATGCGGTAACTGGTAATCTTACTTTAGCAGGTGTTACTAAACCGGCTACATTTGATTTATGGTACCGTGGTACCATAACCAACCCAATGAGCAAAGCTGATGATGCTGGTTTCCAATTAACCGGTACTATCAAACGTTCTGATTTTAATTTTGGTAGTAAATTTGGTTCAGCTATGTTGAGCGACGAAGTAACTATCAAAGCTAACGGCGAATTTGCTAAAGCAAAATAATTAATTGACTGATATATAATAACGCTGCGGCGTGCTCATGCAAATGGGTACGCCGTTTGTTTTTTTAAGGAAGGTGCTTAATCGTCAGACAGGAGTTGTTTAATGGTATCAAACCATAACTGGTTTTTGGTACCAAAAAAGCCATGGTCAATAATAAGGTATATGGTATTATAACCGTCGCCGGTTTTGTAAACTAATCTTAAGGGTTGCCAAAACATACCATTATTTTTAACAAGTGAGCGTTTATACACCTCGTCAAATCCCAGGTATATCTGCTCCAGTTTATTAAGAGGGATATTAAGATAATTATAACCATCAATCACCAGGCTGTCGGCGGTCATTATAATTTCACCCTCCCGATGGTGCGGGGGTGGCGTAAGCGAAAAAAGTGTTCCGCCTTCATCAATTAATGTGCATGCTGCAATTTCATAATCATAGCTCCACATGGCCTTGCCTATCTGTAAAATTTGCATTGCTTAAATATCAGCATTTTAATTGGTAACTGCAACCGGGTAATTTTGTGTTAACTTATGCGCTAAGTAAAATCCCTATCTTTGATATGCGAAACTATTTTTTCGTAATATTTATCATATGGCTACAGAAGTTAAGTGCCCCAATTGTGGTTTTGGTTTCCCGATAGAGGAGGTGATGGCCGAGGAGTATAAAAAGGAACTCCGGCTTAAAATGCAAGACTATACCCGCCAAAAAGAAGACGAGTACCGTAAAAAGGACGAAGAGTTTTTACAAAAAGAGCGTCAGCAAAAAGATGCTTTTGAACAACGGCTAATTGAAGAGAAAAAGCAATTACAACTGGCAATGGAGCAAAACTTACGCAAATCCATAAGTCAGGATTTTGAGAATCAATTGCTCATGCTCAAAACTTCGGCGCAGGAGAGCGAAGAAAAGCTGAAACTCTCACGCCAAAAAGAGCTTGAATTTTTACAGCGTGAAAAGCTTTTGCAACAAAAAGAAGAAGAAATGGAGCTTGCTCTGCAGCGTAAATTGCAAGAACAGCGTAATGAACTGAGCGAACAGATCAGGAAGCAGGAAAATGAACGCCATAGCATAAAGGATACCGAATACCAGCTAAAAGTCAAAGAGTTGGAGAAACAGCTTGATGATCAGAAAAAGCTGGCCGAAGAGATGAAGCGTAAAGCTGAGCAGGGTTCCATGCAGTTGCAGGGCGAAGCGCAAGAACTGATACTGGAAGAACTGCTGCGTAATTATTTCCCTTTTGATGTGATAAGCGAGGTAGGGAAGGGGGTGCGTGGTGCCGACTGCGTGCAAACTGTGCGTAACCAGTTTGGGCAGGAGTGTGGCCGTATTATATATGAAAGCAAGCGCACAGCAACTTTTGGTACCGACTGGATAGAGAAGCTTAAAAAAGATATGCGTAGTGTTGGTGTTGATGTGGCTGTGATTGTTACCCAATGCTACCCGAAAGGTATGGATTGTTTTGGCGAAAAAGATGGCATTTGGATCTGTAGTTTTGATGAGGTAAAGGCGGTTTCCTACATCCTGCGCGATGGGGTGATCAAACTTTCAAACCAGGCACGCTCGCAGGATAATAAGGGCGATAAAATGCACTTGTTGTATGATTATTTAACCAGCAGTGAGTTTTCTGAACAGTGGAAAGCTATTCGTGAGGGATATATGAGCATGCGCCTGTCCATACAAAAGGAGCGTGATGCAATGGAAAAAATGTGGAAATCGCGCGAGAAGCAACTGGATAAAGTATTATTGAACGCCGCCCACATTAAAGGAAGCGTTGAAGGAATTGCAGGTAGTGATTCTATACAACTTAGCTTAACCGATGATGAAGACGCTCTGCTGTTGGAATAATTGTAAAAATTAAGTTATAATCAATATGCAAAGGCCGGCCAGCACATGGCTGGCCTTTTGTACTATTAAAATTTACTATCTTAACCTCCTGAAGCTCTGCTGTCGCCAGAGCTTCAAAGCATTTAAAATATACTTATATACTTTGTTTTTACCATATGAAAAAGATAGGTTTCCTTTATTTATGTTTGGTTTTGATAGCTATGGGCACAAAGCCAGCTCAGGCACAATCTCCAAACAAACTTCCACAACTGTTGCTCAGGCTTGATGATATCGGGATGAACCACTCCGTAAATATGGCGGCCGAAAAGGTGGCTAAAACCGGGATGCCTGTTTCTGTATCCTTACAATTTGCTTGCCCCTGGTACCAGGAAGCTGTTGAAATACTAAAGAAATACCCACAGGTAAGTGTGGGCGTACATTTAACGCTTACATCCGAGTGGAAAAACTACCGCTGGGGACCGGTATTGGGCCGTACGGCGGTACCCAGTTTAGTTGATAAGGATGGTTACTTTCCGCAGTCAACAAGGGCATTTGCCAAAAGCGGTTACAAGCTTGATGAGGTTGAAAAGGAATTATCAGCACAAATTGAACGTGCCCTGGCTTCGGGTCTAAAAATAAGTTATATAGACCCGCACATGGGTATCGCATTATCAACTCCCGAATTAAGGGCGCTTACCGAAAAACTGGCGCATAAATATAAACTGGGTATATCGATACTGAGCAAGGTTAATTACTTTGGCGAAACCTATAAGGAAATGTGGGGCGAGCCCATCGCCACTAAAAAGTCGGAATTTTTGGATTATGTAAGCAACAAGCTTGACTCAACCCGCCCAAACCTAATGGTATTACATACCGCTACGCCAAGCCCGGAGATGGATGTTTTAGTTGATATGAACAGCAATATGATGAACTCTAAAGATGGTAAACCACTTACAAGTTTACATCGCCAAACAGAGCTTAATGCGTTATTATCACCAGAATTTAAAAGTATGATCGGCAAAAAGTTTCAGTTAATTAATTATCAGCAACTATTGGCCACCAAAGATATCAGCGTGCTTAAGACCTCAGACAAATAGCCTTTTTGAGGTTGCCTATTTTTTAGATGTAGCCACAATTACAATACCTCCAATAAGAATTATACCACCCAGGTAGGGTGGCCAGTTTACCGTTTTTTGCCTGTCGGCCGATACTTGTATAGGGCCCGCATCAATGATTTTTTCTTTTTTGGTGTAAGTAAAACCTGTCCAGATAAGCATTATCGCCCCTACTACAATGAGCACTATCCCTATAGTTTTGTTCATGACCGGTGGTTTAAAGTATGATATATATAAGAATACCTATTACATTAATTTGTTTGCCGGGGCAGGTAAAATATCATGACGACTGCTTTTTTAGGAAGTAAACTTTTATACAGAACGAGGGAGTTAGAGGGAACGAAATATAAAACTTTGTCATTCTGAGCGATAGCGAAGAATCTATTCGGAGACATACATAATCGAAAATCAGATTCTTCGCTATCGCTCAGAATGGCAATATGTAAAAAATTGCCACGCTATCGCTCGCAATGATGCGTGCAGAGTTAATGTATTTTCATTGGAGAGAATTTAGGTGAGGCTATTCCGCTACATTCACCAGCTCCAATTTTGCCTGTTTTTCTTTTTTGTATTTACTCAGGTTAATCAGTAACACACTGCCTAATATAATAACCAGGCCGCCTATTTGTAAAAGTGAAATGCTTTCGTGAGCAAACAGCACACCTAATATAACCGCTATAACAGGGTTTACGTAAGCATACGTACTTACCTGTGTTGCCGGGCGTACCTGCAAAAGCCATACATAAGCGCTAAAAGCAGCTATCGATCCAAAAATTATTAAATAAAGCAAGGCATACCAGCTATGCGCCGGGATATTTTGCCATTGCAAACCCTGTACTTCGTGGTGAAAAAAGCTTGATGGTAAAAACACCAAACCTGCAGACAACATTTGCCAGGCAGTATTTACCGGGGCCGATCCCTGTGTGTTATAATGTTTTGAGTATAATGATCCTGATGCCCAGGCTAAAGTACCTGCAAGCAGTAACAGCATCCCCGGTAGTTTTGAACCACCAGCCGATGCTTCAAACAATCCGCCTATTTGCTCACTAAACAGTAAAACTACACCAGCAAAGCCAATTGCAAGGCCAATGATGGTGGTTTTGCTTTTAAAATTTACACCCCAGTTTGGTTTGTCGAGCAGCACAAACCATATTGGCGGCGATGATACCATGATGGCTACCATAGCACTCGGCAGGGTTTGTTCGGCCCAAATCACGGCGCCATTACCTATTACCAGCAGCAAAAAGCCACTCACGGCTGCATGAATAATATTGCGCTTAACAAAAATTTGCTCTCCTTTAATTACACACCAAATGAGTAGTAAAATGCCGGCTATTAAAAAGCGAAGGGCGCCCAATAACATGGGTGGGAAACCATCAATCGCTATTTTTATAAAAAAGTAAGTAGAACCCCAAACCAGGTAAACGGTAGCAAAAGCTATAATAACTAATAAGGGGGATGCGGATTTTTGAGGTGTTAAGGCCATGACGATATTTATTTTTCGGGTATAACCAATTGTTGTTGTTCTTTAACAGTTTCAAGCACTATGGTGGTACGGGTGCTTATAATGTTGGGTATTTTACTAAAGCGTTCGCGCATAATGCGCATAAGCGAAGCTGAATCATAGGTGCGCACTTTTACCAGGTAACAATCGTCGCCGGCAACGTGATGTACTTCCTGTACCTCTGGTATTTTAGCCAGTTCGAGTGTGGCTTTACTGTACCCCGGCCCGTCAGATGCTTTCATAAATATAAAAGCCAGTAATTTTTGCTGTAACGCCAGCGGGTTTATGCGGGTGGTGTATTGTTGGATCACGTTTTTTTGCTCCAGCTTTTTTACGCGCTCCAACACGCCCGAGGGAGCCATGCTCAGTTCACGGGCAAGGTCGGCATTTGATATACGGGCATTTTCCTGCATCAGACGTAAAATGTGGAGGTCTGTTTTATCAAGTACTATTTCTGTTTCGCTATTCATTCTGTAATATTAGATAATTAAAGAATAAAATTCAAAATATGTTATAAAAAATGAATTTAATTCGACAAAACTACACTATTTGTGTTTGAACAGATATTAAAGGCGGTTTGGACATATCGAGAAATACGAGCCCGTTAGCAAGAAAAAAAAGAACAAAGGACCTATTCGCAGATCAGGTCCTTTGTTTCATGGGATAGTAAAATAGAATAAACAAAAAGTTTTAAAAAACAAACACCCGCCACAAACGTGGCAGGTGCAAGCAGATAAGGTATAGGTTTCTTAAATTACTTTTTGGCCAGCAAGTTTAGCAGTTTATCTGATTTGGTTTCATCAAAAGCAGTTTTAACATACTTGTACCCATTTTGGGTTGTAGCGGTAAGTAATTTAGCTTTATTTCCTTCTTCGTCTAAAATGTAAGCTGTACCGTTATCATTTATCCAATCAAAAAGTACATCTCTTGTAGTAATTCCGCGGTTCTGGGTATGGTCATCAATCCATACTAATGAGTTGATAGTCAGGTAGGGATTATCATGATCACCATTTGTTCTGTTTACTCCAGTTATTTGTATGGGCATGGCTAATAGTATCAGAGTTTAAATGTTTTAAAACTCTGAATTATATACCATCGGGTCAATCCGTGAAAACACGGTATTTTAGTGAGTTTAAACACGGTGTTTTCACGGATTGATGGTTTGGCTAATTGTTTTTGAAATAATATGACAGGTGACTAAACCAAGCCGCTATATCTTGATGATCTTGTCCTTTTTGCGTTCGGTTGCTTTTTGATTATCCGGTTTGGGGATGTGCTTTATAATGGTTATTAGGGTACTGGCTATAAAGCCTGTAGCCTTTATCCCAAAATGTATAAATGGTTTCATTACCTCCCAGGCATTACCATGTGAAGGTTGCACTTCCGGATCTTGTTTTCCTGTCCTTTTTATTTCGCGCGATGCCATAACGTAGTTGTTTAGAGTTTATATACATAAAAACCCTGCCACAATCATATATTGCGTATTCTATCTGAATTACTGTACATTTAATTTTCCCTAAATAAATGAGTAAATGGAAATAAAGAACCATATAGGCCGGCTTATTATTCTTGTTAACGATTTTGATGAGGCGTTAAACTTTTATGAAAAAAACTTTAGCGCCAAAGTACTGGTTGATTATACCACAACAGAAGGCCAGCGATTTTTGCATATTGGCTTTGATACTGCTGATGCCATAGGAATATGGTTTTTGAAAGGTGATGGTGAAAGGATCGGTAACCAAACCGCAGGGGAACCAACTTTTGTAATGTACACTAACACGCTGGATGCCTTATATCAAAAACTTTTAAAAAATGGAGTTAAAATAAAACTTAAGCCGGTTTATGCCGATACATACAGTTTTTTTCATTGTTATGATCTGTATGGCAACGAGATCATTATAACGGAGTTGAAAAATACAGTTTCCTAAATGACCCTTTTAAGCTTTCTTCCTTAATTCAATCACTGTAATCTCGGGCCATATACCCAAACGCCCCGAAAATGCCAGGAAGCCAAATCCCCGGTTTACATATAGGTAACGTTTTTTTTCGTTAGCCAGTCCGGCCCAATCAAAATAGCGGTACTTTACCGGGCTCCATCTAAAGCCTGGAATTTCAATACCAAACTGCGCGCCATGTGTATGCCCCGAAAGTGTAAGATTTATGTTGGTGGTATTATAGCGCACCTGCTCTTCCCAATGGGTAGGATCATGTGATAGCAGGATCTTAAAGGCGTCTTTAGGCACGCCTTGCAAGGCTTTATTCAAATCGCCAACTTGTTTAAAGCCGCGCCCCCAGTTTTGTACACCAATGAGCGATATTTTTTGTCCATCCTTTTCAATGGTTACATTTTCATCAAGCAGCAACCGATAGTCCAATGCTGCATGGTGTTGCTTTAATTTTTCAAGATTGGCGGCTTTTTCCTGTTCACTATTCCATTGTATATAATCGCCATAATCATGGTTACCCAGTATGGAGAATTGGCCGTACGGGGCTTTAATCTGACCGAACCTATCTATATAAGGCTCAATTTCTGACGCCGCGTTGTTTACCAGGTCGCCGGTAAAAACAAACAGGTCACTTTTTTGTGCTTTTGCCATGTCAATACCACGTTGTACAGCTTCGGTATTATCAAAACTGCCTGAGTGAATATCTGATAGTTGGGTGATGGTAAAACCGTCAAAAGCATCGGGCAAGTCGTCAAAATAAAGTGTGGTGCGGTGCAGTTTGTAGTCATATTTACCTTTGAACATGGCATAAAACATAGAGGTAAACGGAACGGCTGCTACCAGTACAGCTATTTCGCTGATGAATTTACGACGGGCAGGAAAAATAGGTTCATTTCCGGAACGGCTGGCTAAATGGAAGAGCCCAACCAAGAACCTTCCCAGGTCACCAAGTGATAAAACGATAACAAAAAATAGTTTGGTAATAAAAAAGGTTAAGAAAAGGCTCAGTATCCATTCATGGAAAGGGCGCATACCGTTGGCTGTACTAAAGCTGCCAAATCCCAGAAGAAACAGGGCGATTACACCAACAGAAATAAATAAATATCCAAATAATAGCACGTTACGCCATAGGGACGATTGCCAATCGGCACTTAAAGTTTTCAGTCCTGAAAAAATATACCAGTCGAATAGTAAACTAATTGCCGATATGATTAAAAATACTCTGAAAAAACTACCACTGTGCATGTAATTATGTATTGATCTGCAATTTATAAAAGGAAAGTTAATTAAATGGTAAAATTTAAAGGCGAAATAAGTTTTCATGTTTTGTGAAAACTTGTGTAATAATTTCATTACTGCCTGGTTTTAAAAGTTCATCAAACATAATTCCCTATTTTAGTCGTCAATTAATACCGCAATGAAATCGTATTACCTTTTATTATCAATAAGCCTTTTAATGGTTTCGCAGGCAAATGCACAGCAGCAATCCAAAACCGATACCGTATTTTTTGAAGATTTTAATGAACAGTCCCTTGATCGAAGTAAGTGGAATGTAGAAGTTACCGGGCATACGGTGAACGACGAGCAGCAGGCATATGTTGATTCGGCCGCTACTATATATTTGGTAAAAGGTAGTGATGCCGAAGGCGCGGTAAAGGGCGCGTTGGTATTAAAAGCATTATATCGGCCCGGGTTTACCAGTAAGCAGCAAAAAAAGTATGATTTTATATCGGGCAGGATAAATACCCAGGCTAAAATGGAATTTACCTATGGCACTGCTTCGGCACGTATGAAAATGACCGCCGGCGCTGGCTTATGGCCTGCATTTTGGGCTTTAGGCAATGGTAAATGGCCCGATTGCGGTGAGATAGACATGATGGAAACCGTGGGCGATTCGAGCTGGACCAGCCATGCCCTGCATGGTCCAAATTATTTTGGAAATACGCCGCTTGCTTATAGAGCTCATTTCCCGGCAGGCACTGATGTAACTCAATGGCATATTTATTCGGTTGACTGGACCCCCACCAGCCTGACTTTTAAAATAGATGGTAAGGTAACTTATACGGTAACTAAACCTATGGTCGAAAAATATGGCCGCTGGGCTTACGATAACAAAAAATTCATCATCCTTAACTTTGCCCTGGGTGGTGGCTATCCGGCCGGATATAATAAAGTTACCAAACCCTATTTCGGTATGTCAGCAAACACGGTGAACAAAATAAAAGCAGGTCAGGCCAAAGTATTTGTTGATTGGGTGTTAGTTACAAGGGGCAAGGAGTAACAATTGTTAAAGTTTGTTAAAGCTTTGTAATATGGATGCTATAACAATAATACCTGCCGATGTTGTAACGTTTTAAGTTTAAAATAATCTAAAAGGCAGAAATATAATTAACGGGTAAGCTAAATTTTACTTTTTTGAAACATTGCAATAACCGTTAATCCATATTTTTGAATTATCAATTTTAAACATCTACAACTATGGCAATATTAACAATTCAAATACCCGATAGCGAAGTAATTACCTTATCAAATATAGTTGAACAGGTAGCAGGCAGTGTAATAAAAGTTAACGCAGACGAAGATATACACACCAATGAATGTCTGCAAAAAGAAGATTTTTTTATAACGAATAAGCTGGCAAGATCTGTGGATAAAAGCTATCTGTGGAACGATTAAGCAAATAATAAAACTCTAACTGTTAATACACCATAAAAAGAGAAAGCCCTGCTCAACAGCAGGGCTTTCTCTTTTTATGGATCTGATGTGATATGAGTATCTGTTGATGATTTTGGGCTGAGGGTGCGCGTCAGTAAGATGAGCAATAGCCCAAGTAATAAAAAAACAACAAGTAGTAATAACGAATTGATTATTATAGTATAGTAACCCAGCTTACCGGCATCAATAAAAGGATAGGGGTAGATTTGGGTTATAGCCCCGCGGATAAGTATATATACCAGGTATAAGAACGGAAACCATAACCAGTTTAATGATTGGGTCCATTTCAATCTTTCTTTCGGTACAAAAATTAGCCAGTAAACAACAAATAGTATAGGGTTAATGAGGTGCAGTAATTCGTCTGTAATCTTGAGTAATCCTATTGGGTGCCATAAACTGCGCAGTATGATATTATAAACAAGACCAACGATGGTAATATATAGTGCTACACCCGTAAGTACATATCCTTGCGAAAAATACTTACTAAACGCTGTTGATGGTTTTAATAACAATGCTCCCAGACCCAGGCCAGCCAGCAAATTTACTTGTATAGTAAAATAACTAAATAACTGTACCAAAGTACCCGGAAAGCTACGCCCGCCGCTCATATAAGCGGGTATGGAAATATAAAATTGAGCCACCAGGGTAAACCAAATTAAAATAAACGCTAAAACTAAAGTGAAACTTGATGTATTGTTTCTGTTATGATTTTGTACTGGTGTTTGCTGCATGGGTAATAGCTTTTAATAAAAGTAAGAATAACACTTACTAAATGAATAAAATGCTTTCCTTAATCTGCATTTATAATAATATAATTACAGCATACAGGTAACCACATCTGGACTTTACTCGTAAAAATCACTATGAATGATTGTTTAACTATACCCAAAACAATTTATTGCAAAATTTGCAAAATTTGCGGGGCGCGCCCTGTTATTGAGGCCGATATTGCGGGGTTTTATGTAGTTAAATGTCCAAATGATAATAGTCATTACCACACCCGGTCGGGATTAATAGATATTGAAGATTGGAACAGAAACAATACGATACACTTTATTCCAGGGCGTGATATAAACCCACAGGTATCCTGCTGAGTAATTATTTTGTGACTTTTTCTGATGCCCCGCTTAAACCTATATCTTTAAGCTTTTAAACCAAACTCAAATGATCTTTTCTTTTAATTCAAATGCCAATAAAGCGGGTAAGCTAAAATTGGGATTATTGCTCCTGACTTTTATTTTACCAGCATTTTGCCAGGCACAAACCGGAAGTAACGCAACCCCCGTGGTTGATCATATAGCCATTTGCGTACGTGATCTTAAAAAAAGTGTAGCTTTTTATACTGATGTAATGCACCTGCAAAAGGTACCTAATCCGTTTGCTGATACTGTGCACCAATGGTACAGCCTGGGCAACCATGTAAAACTTCATGCTATACAAGGCGATTGTACAGGCAAACATGATAAAGCCGAACATCTTTGCTTTACCGTAAGTTCGGTTAAGGAATTTGCTAAAAAGCTTGATGAACTAAATATTCCTTATGGTAACTGGAAGGGTGACAGCAAGGAACCTACCTTAAGGCAGGACGGCGTGCTTCAGCTCTACTTTCAGGATCCTGACGGATATTGGATAGAGATTAACAGTCCTGCAAAAAAGTAATATTGCAAGGTTAACCGCATTCTAATACTTCAATTCCTGGCAATGGATGCCGGCTTTTTGTAATAGTGTTTCAATATATCGCGGAGAAAGGCCTTTGGCCACTATACGCAGTATATTATCGCAATCTTCCAGGTCAAAGTTCCACTGTGCAATAGCCGGAACTTTGGTGAGCAGGGTAGTAACCTTGCTCACCTGTCGCGGTTCTTTAACGCTTGTTGAAAATACCAGCACTTCCATCATCAGTTGGGTTAATATTATTATTTATCTTGTTTTTCTTCTTCAGGAGTAAAATCGTCCCAGCCGCGGCCACGGCCAAAACCGTGTCTTCCTCTTTCCCAATTGCAATGATCTTTCATTCTTGCTTTAAAACGCTCCTGATCTTCGGGGCTCATATTTTTAAAGCGTTCGCTCATACGGGCCCGCATATATTTGCCGCCACCGCCCCCCCAGCCGGGGCGCCCGCCTTTGCCAAAGCCAAACAATATTTTGCAAAGCACAAATAAGCCCATAGCCTGCCAAAAGGTAATTACACCTACATGTAAAATATCAGGTAATAAATTGTTCCATAACTGCATCACCACAAAACTGATGAGCGACAGGAAGGCGGCAACTGCCAGCGGAATAAATACAAAACGCCCTCTATACAATACTTGTCTCATTTTTTAATTTTTTAATTTTGAATAGCCTGCTTTTTTACTCAGGCAATCATTAATATTCTGTTATTTCTTTATACAATTGTTGTAAACGCTTACGCAGGTGCAGTACCGCGTATCTTTTGCGCGATACCAGGGTTTGAACTTTTTCGTCTGTAAGCTCAGCAATCTCCTGGAACGACATATCATCCAGTTCATGCCATATAAATACATCCTTTTGTTCAACGGGTAATTCATCCAGCGCAATAAATAATTGCTCCCAAAACAGGTTGCGTAAATATTCAGTTTCAGGAGTATTGGTTTCAGCGAATAATAAGGCCTTAAAATCGGTTGCTTCATCCTCATCATCCTCGCCGGCAAGCATATCATCAAGCAAAGTTTCGGTCCTTTTTTTATGCTTGTCAGTTATTTTATTGCGGGCTACCCTGTAAAGCCAGGCACTGGTTTGTTCAATAGGCTCTGTGTTGATCACCGAGCTAAACTGGTACCAAACATCCTGCAGAATGTCCTCAGCATCAGCATCGCTTTTTACCCTCCGCCTAATAAAACCCAACAGGCTTTTACCATACGCTTTTATAGTATGTATGATATGACTGTTCTTATCTTCGGGCATTAGTGCGGTTATCAATTTTTTGCTTCTTTAAAGATATAGACGATTGGGGTTTAAAAACATTTTAAATTATTTTAAAGAAAAGATAAAGGATGGAAAGATGAAGGAGAAAGGACTGAAAAAGCTTTGTCATTAAACAAGTTTGTCATGCTGAACGGAGTGAAGCATCTATTCATAAACTGTGCAGGGCGGCCATTAGATTCTTCGCTATGCTCAGAATGACAATGAATATATGATTTCTCAACCCTCCCTCCGCCGAAGGCGAAGGGAGATTCGTCCAGCGAAGCGCAGACGGGGTGAGTCTTCGTCAATATGTTAAACCGATTGTTTAAATTACAAATTGTACTTACTTTGAGCCCCGAATGAATAATCCCCTTGCCATTAATAAAATTATACAAAAACTGCTGCTGCCCGCGCTGTTATTAGCCGCAACTGTAACCAGGGCCCAGGAGTTTGGGGGTAACCCACCATCATTAAAATGGAAACAGGTAAATACACCGCCAGCAAGGATAATTTTCCCGGCAGGTATGGATTCTGCAGGCATCAGGGTAGCAAATATAGTGCAGCAAATGAACGGGCTTATAAAGCCAACCATTGGGCTTAAGCAAAAACAGGTAAGCATAGTTTTGCAAAATCAAACCACGGTTGCCAATGGTTACGTGGGTTTGGCGCCTTTCAGGAGTGAGTTTTTTTTAACACCCGAACAAAATAGCTTCGATATTGGTAGTTTGCCCTTGCCGCAGCAACTGGCCATTCATGAGTTTAGGCATGTGCAACAATACAATAATTTCAATGTAGGTCTGTCGCGGGCTTTGCGCATTTTGTTTGGCGAAGGCGGGCAGGCATTGGGTAACGACCTATCGGTACCTAACTGGTTTTTTGAGGGCGATGCCGTATTTAACGAAACCCACGTAAGTGAGCAGGGCAGGGGCAGGTTGCCTTATTTTTTTAACGGGTACCGGGCATTATGGGCTGCCGGCAAAAATTACAGCTATATGAAGCTGCGTAACGGATCGTACCTTGACTTCACTCCTGATCATTATCCGCTGGGTTATATGCTGGTTGCCTACGGGCGCCAAAAGTATGGCGATAATTTCTGGAAAAACGTAACACATGATGCCGCGGCTTTTAAAGGTGGGTTTTATCCTTTTCAGCGAGCGGTTAAAAAATACGCGACTACCGATTTTAAAACATTCAGCAACGAGGGACTGGATCATTTTAAAGAACAATTTAGCGGTGCCGATGCAAACGTTAAACCAGCGCCAAATACGTCCAAACATTTTTACGCCGACAGGGAATATCCTGCCTATATTAATGATAGTATGCTTATCTACATGAAAAGTACGTATGATCATATACCGGCCTTCGTCATAAAAACAGGTAATAAAGAAAGCCGCATCAGTACCCGTTCCAACTCGCTCGATAATTATTTCAACTATCATGATGGTAAAGTGATTTACGCCAGTTACCGCCCGGATGCGCGCTGGGGCTACCGTAACTACAGTGAACTGATGGTGCTGGATGTAAAAACCGGTAAGGAGCATCGCATCACACAAAAAACAAAATATTTTTCGCCGGCCTTTAGCGCCGATGGTAAAAGTATTGTAGTGGCGCAGGTAGCCACATCAGGAGCAAGTGAGCTGCATATATTAAATACCGATGGTAAGCTGATAAAGGCGTTGCCTAATCCGCAAAAGCTGTTTTACACCTACCCGCAGTTTTATGGTGATGATAAGCTAATTGCCGCCGTTAGGAACCCGGAAGGTGAAATGACCCTGGCACTGATAGATATTGCAACCGGCGCGGCAAAATATTTGATGCCTTTTGATTTTAGGCCAATTGGTTTTACTACCATAAAAAAGGATACGGTTTATTTTAGCCAAACGGATGGCATTAACGACAGGCTTTTTGTGCTGATGTTAGGCAGTAATAAATGTTATGAATTACTACCCACAGGTAACGACGCAGGCATTGGCTACTATCAACCCGCTGTAGCTGATGATAAACTGGCCTGGGTTGGTTTTACCGCCTCTGGTTATCAAATAAATGAAGTAAATAAAAAAGACCCCAAATGGATAGATGCCGGTACTGAGTATGCACATCATTTGCCGGATATGGGCATAACCGCGCTAAAACGCGATTCGTCGGCTAATATGCTGGGTGCAGTAGTTGATAAGCCGCTGCCCGTTACAGGTTATTCCAAAGCTCATGGGCTGTTCAATTTTCACAGCATCATCCCTAACATCAGTGATCCCAATTATTCCTTTGCCATTACCGGCGAAAATGTTTTGAATACTTTCCAGTCGGAGCTGTCATTTAATTATAACCGAAATGAAGGGTATAAACAATTTGGCTTTGGAGCTACTTACGGGGCCTTATTCCCATATATATCAGGCGGGGTTGATTATACTTTGGACCGTCGTCAGTTTTACAAGGGCAGTTACATTTACTGGAACGAAACATCATTGCATGGCGGCCTCGAAGTGCCGCTTAACTTTAGCGCAGGCAAACATATAACCAACCTTGCCTTTGGCAGCGATCTGTACTTTAACCGCACCAGCTTTCAGCAGGGTAATGCCCAACAATTTGCCGACAGAAGTTATACTTATCTCAACAACTATCTTTCGTTCAGTAATCAAATGCAGGCGGCCAAACAAAACATCTACCCACAATTGGCACAAAGCATCAGCATAAATTATAAATCGGCCATATCAGGGGCGGGGTCTACGCAGTTACTGGCTTCGGGCACTTTTTATTTCCCGGGACTGGTTACTAACCACAGCCTGGTGATCAATGTGGCCCATCAGCAAAAGGGCAAAAATAATGTAATAAGTTTCTCCAATAATTTCCCGTTCAGTAAAGGTTATACCGCCGAAAGTTTGGACGATATGAACAAGGTTGGTATTAACTATCATTTCCCCTTTGCCTATCCCGATGCAGGTTTTGGTAACATTGTTTACTTGCTGCGCTTAAGGGGAGCCCTGTTTTTTGACTATACCCGTGCCACCGCTGATAACTTTTTTACAAATGGCAGCAGCTTTAAACAAAACTTCCGGTCGACCGGAGCAGCAGTGTTTTTTGACACCAAATTCTTTAACCAGAACAGTATTTCCTTCGGCATTAGATACAGTCGTTTGTTAGATGATGACTTTTTTGGAGGCACCGGGCGTAACAGGATAGAGTTGGTATTACCGGTTACGTTTTTTTAGGAAAAGGGTTTTACTTGATGGACTGTGCAGCTAATTGTCTGAACCACGATTTATGGGATTAAGGGATTATCTCGATTTTATTTTTAACCAATCAACCCTCCCCCCGTCAGCAGATAAGCTTCGGGCGAAATCAGTCAGAACATGATGGCTTGTGCGACGGAGGGGCATTAGCGAATTTTGCAGAAGCAGTGGATTGAGGGTGCGCAGCAGCGTAAAATTCAGCAGCCCGTGGTTCTATCTGATTTGCAGGGTAAATGCCTCGTGCGCAAAGAAGCATTTCTGCTGACTTGATCTTTTGGTTACTTTTGTATCAAGACAAAAGTAACAGCCTCAGCGGCAATTGAGCGCTCTACGATAATGCCTATTCGCCCTGTAATGCATAGAAATTGCTTCGTGCAGTGACGCGTGTATGATGATTTGGTAAAATGCCGTCTTATTTCTTGATTCTAATCTCTTATTTCTCAAAATCAACTATTTGCCAATCTAACCAACTCACGCACCCTGCCCACATCGGTAATATCAATGCTATATTCATCACCGGATGCATTACCCATTAAAATATGGTTTTGGTACTGCATTTTGCTTTGTATCTGGGTACGGGCTGATGAATGCACTTCGCTCACCCCGGTAAAATGAACAATATCGGCTACGTTTGCTTCGCTTACACCGCTGCCCGGCATGATGCTAAGGCGACCGGCGGCTTTTTCAACCAGCTTATTGATGGCGGTTGCGCCTTCAATAGCGGTGGTTTTTCCGCCCGAAGTTAATATGCGCTCGCAACCTATCTCAATAATGTCATCAAGGGCCTGTAACTGATCGGCACACATATCAAATGCCCGGTGAAAGGTAACACCTAATCCCCATTGTTTGGCCAGGCGCACCATTTCAAGGCAGCGTTCTTTATCAATGCTGCCATCGGCATTCAACATGCCTATTACAATACCGTCGCAGCCTGCCTCAATGCAATACCTGATATCGGCAAGCATAATTTTATATTCCAGGTCGGTGTATAAAAAGTCGCCGCCACGCGGGCGTATTAAAACGTACAATTTGATGTGCAGTAAACTGCGGGCTTGCAATATTTGACCAGGCGATGGGGTAGTGCCACCTTCTTTTAAATTTTCGCACAGCTCAACCCGTACTGCCCCGCCCTCCTGGGCAGCCAGTGCCGAGGTAACAGAGTTAGCGCAAACCTCAAGAGAAACGCCAGTAGCGTGACTCCTGGTTTGATGTTTATGTTTTGTGGGCTCACTCATTGTTTTGTTTAATTAGGGGTATTTTGCGAGTTGTTATATATAAAATCTCTACCGGCAATCAGGCAACCCGCACCCTGATCACCACACCTGTACTAAGAATAATAACTTTTTCCCTTGATCAAAAGATCCTGTTGCTGTGCATTACAAACCGCGAATGAAAAACCACTTTGTATAGCAAAAGCGCCATATTCGCCTTTTTTGTTGATGGCTAAAAAGCCTACCTGTATCTTTTTGGCTATCTCGGGTTTCTTTTTAATGATGCGGTTTACTGCCTCTTTACAAGCATCCTCTGGCGATAGGCCCTGGCGCATCAGTTCAACCACCAAAAAGCTGCCCACATTACGTATCACCTCTTCGCCTACACCAGTTGACGTGGCGCCGCCAACTTCATTATCTATATAAAGACCAGCACCAATAATGGGGCTATCACCAACACGGCCATGCAGTTTAAATGCCATACCACTGGTGGTACATCCGCCTGATATATTGCCTTTGGCATCAATAGCCAGCATGCCAATGGTATCATGGTTGTATTTGTCGCCGGGTTTTTGACCGTTCTCAATGTTCATTACCGGGCTGTATTTGGCTGTTTTAAGCCATTCTTTCCATATTTTTTCTGATTCGGGAGTTAGCAGTTTTTCTTTTTTCATGCCCTGTTCAACGGCAAACTGGGTAGCACCCTCGCCAACCAGCATTACATGCGGGGTTTTTTCCATCACCAAACGGGCTACCGATATGGGGTGAGCGATATCTTCCATGGCCGCAACCGAGCCGCAATTACCAAACTCATCCATAATACATGAATCCAAAGTTACATGCCCGTCACGATCAGGAAGACCGGTGCGGCCAACCGTATGATTGGTAATATCCTCAGCTTCCGGGATCCGGGCACCGGCTTCTATAGCATCAAGCGCGCGACCGCCGGTAGAAAGTACCTTCCATGCCCCTTTATTGGCTATAATGCCAAAATCCCAGGTTGATATTACGATGGGTAAACTGGTATCAGTGATTGATGATATTGATTTTGCTATCGCTGAATTTGATAGCGCAGCCAGCGAGGCACCGGCAGCAGATATTTGGATGAATTTACGGCGGTTATACATACCGCTAAGATAAAAAAAACGTGGAAAAAATGCCTCAATAAACTGTTTTAGCTGCGTTTTTACTCAAAATCCTGCAGGCAGTTAAAACAGTGCCAGGCTTTGGTATTATAAAACGGAAAAACAGCCGATAAAAAGGATGAAAACTTACCCGGATCGGCCGGGCCAATGTTGGTAGATGCGCAGTAGGGGCAAATGATCACATTGTTTGATTCTTCGTCTATTTCTACATGGTCCTGGTCATGCAGATCGCCTTCGGTGGCCAGTATCTCACGGCATTTTTCAAGGTCGCGCTCAAATATTTTCAGCTTAACGCCGCCTACCGCCTGGTTGTATAACGGATTGGCGCCTATGGTGTTTTCATCAGCGATAAAACAGGGTATACCGTTATCCTCCAGCTTGGTGCGGATAATGTGTGCCAGCATAACATCATAATAGGTTTCCAGCGTTATGATCTTTTCGTCAGTTTCGTGAGCCATAGCGGTAAGTGAAATATTTAATCAAAGGTAACTTGTTTTTTGCTTAATTTGATGTCATGAACCGCATCGACCGTATTTCGGCTATTTTAATACAGCTACAATCGCGCAGGGTAGTAAAAGCCTCTGACATTGCCGAGCGTTTTAACATAAGTTTACGTACGGTATACCGCGATGTGAGGACACTGGAAGAAGCGGGCATCCCCCTTATAGGTGAGGCCGGTGTAGGTTATTCAATTATGGATGGTTACCGTTTGCCCCCCGTAATGTTTACCCGTGAAGAGGCCACCGCTTTTTTAACCGCCGAAAAGTTTGTTGAAAAGCTAACCGATTCAACAACCATGAAGCACCACCAGTCGGCCATGTATAAGGTGCGGGCCATATTAAAAACCGCCGAAAAGGATGCACTGGAAGATCTGGATGGTAGTATTGAAGTTTTAAAAAGCCATAGTCAGAAACGGGCCACCGGCAATACCGACCATATCCAGACCATACTGGACGGTATTGTACAAAAAAAGCTTTTATCTATCGATTATTTTGCCGGCCATAGCCAGGAGTTTACCAAAAGGGATGTAGAGCCTGTTGGCATTTTTTACCTCGATAGCTTTTGGCATTTAATAGCGTATTGCCGTTTACGGAATGATTACCGCGATTTCAGGATTGACAGGATAAGCAAACTGATCATTACCGACACGATATACAATAATAGCAGACACCCTACCCTGAAAGCCTATATTGCCCAAACCGCTAAGGAAAAGCAGTTGGAAACTGTAATAATCAAAGTAGACAAAGAGATAGCACATTACCTGGAGCATCAAAAATATTACAGCGGTTTTATATCTGAAAAAACCATTGGTAACAAAATTGAAATGACCTTTTTAACCACATCAATAGAGGGTTTTGCCCGCTGGTTCATGATGTTTGGCGACCATGCCGAGATCATAAGCCCCGATCATTTAAAAGAGAAGATAAGCGTCATAGCTAATGCTATCGCTCAAAAGAATAATTGACCCTCATTTTTTCCTGTTGACATAGGGTTGTCATTACCCCGCGTTTAATTTGTTGAACAATGCATACAACATGTTGTTATGATAGTGTTGCGTGGTTTAACAATTAACAGAAATGAAATACTGGATAACCGTAGCTTCAAAAGATCATATAGCCCGCGGTGTTGCCGGGGGCTATATGCAGGCCAATCATGGCAAACAAGCTGCCCTGAAACGGGTACATGCCGGCGACTGGGTTCTTTTTTATTCGCCCAAACAAATCATGAACGGAACCGAACCTTGTCAGGCATTTACAGCTATTGGGCAGGCTGCAGACGAAGAGATCTATCAGTACAAAACGAGTGAAGACTTTATACCCTGGCGCCGTAACGTAAAGTTTTACAAAAGCACCGAAACTCCCATTGTCCCCCTGGTTGATGAACTTGATTTTATACCCAATAAAAAGTTGTGGGGGTATCCTTTTCGCTTTGGTTTTTTGGAGATACCAGAGCAGGATTTTGCCCGGATAAAAGCACAAATGATAACAGGAAAACTAACCATTTTAAACAAATAAAACTGCATTATGGAAAAGCTAACATTAAACACCGAATTGAAATTTAAGGCACCCGCCGCCAAAGTATGGCAGGGCCTTACCGATCCTGAAATGGTAAAAGCATACTTTTTTGGCACCCAATTAGACTCCAGCTGGAAGGTAGGGGAGCCCATTACTTTTAGCGGTGAATGGGATGGGAAGAAATACGAAGACCACGGAAAGATCCTGGAAATTGATCCAGGTAAATTTGTAAAATATAGTTACTGGAGCAGTATGGCAGGTACCGATGATAAGCCCGAAAACTACGCCAATATCTCCTATGAACTGTCTGAAAATAATGGCGAAACAACCCTGCATATTACCCAGGACAATATTAAAAATCAGGAAGCAAAAGAACATTCGGAACAAAACTGGAAGGGTGTTTTTGAAGGATTGCGAAAAATGATTGAGTAATAATTAACTTAAATTAACTATTTATATAATCTTTATAATAAATTGATGCAAAATTATTTATATAGCGATATAACAAATAGTGATAACCTGAAATTATGGATACAATTGATATAAAAGGCTTCTTTTTTGTTGGCATTTCGGTACGCACCACAAATGCTAACGGACAATCGGCAAAAGACATTGGTGAGCTTTGGGAGCGGTTTATGGATGAGGGTATTTTGCTGAAGATTATGAACAGGATAAACGATGATGTTTACTGTGTTTACACAGATTACGAAAGCGACCAAAACGGTTTTTATACTACCGTACTGGGTTGCCGGGTAAACTCGCCTGATAACATACCTGTAGGATTGATCAGTCTGATTGTAGCCCCTGGCACCTATTTAAAGTATACCGCAAAAGGTCGCTTACCTGATTGTGTAGCCGAAACCTGGCAGCATATATGGAACAGCAGTCTGAACAGGAGGTACACCGCCGACTTTGATCTTTACAGCACCAAGGCCCAAAACCCCGAAGATGCAGAGGTGGAAGTTTATGTAGGGGTGAAGTAGGCAAAACCCAAAAGTCATGCTGAACTTGTTTCAGCATCCCATATGCAAAGCGATCTACGTATTGATGAGCTTATCCCGTGGGATGCCGAAATAAATTCAGCATGACTTATTAATTTCCCAGCCGAGTGACCATTATTGCCAGGCCTCCGGCCTGCGAAGTTGATATGGAATTACTGCCGCGGGAGAGCTCTCTTTTGATTTGTCATCCTGAGCGATAGCGAAGGATCTATTCACCTATTTGCATAGTTCGTGAATAGATCCTTCGTGCCTCAGGATGACAAATTTGAAGTCCCCGCCATAACACGGCTTAGTCTGTCGGGGGAGCTTCATACCTCGAAATGAGGTATTTTTCTCATACAGAAAATTCTGTATTTTCTATTTTTTAAATTTATTAACGATTAAAATTCAAACGCTTACCAGCTTTACCTTCAATTATACTTCCGTTAGCGAAAGCGATATTTCCCGATACCAAAGTATACGCAATTTGCGAACGGAAAGTGGTCCCTTCAAACGGGCTCCAGCCGCAATGGTATAAAATATTACCCTTGTTTACGTTCCAGGGTTTGTTCAAATTCACCAGTACCAGGTCGGCCCAGTAACCTTCACGGATGAAACCGCGCTTATCAATCTGGAAGCAGGTGGCCACGTTGTGGGCCATTTTTTCGGCTATTTGTTCCAGGCTTATTTTGTTGTGATGATACAATTCCAGCATGGCGGGCAGGGCGTGTTGTACCAATGGACCGCCCGATGGGGCCTGCAAATAGGGCAGCTCTTTTTCGTCCAGAGTATGCGGGGCATGATCGGTAGCAATTACATCTATGTGGCCGTTCAGCACAGCCTGTAAAATGGCATCACGATCATCACTGGTTTTTATCGCCGGATTCCATTTTATAAAGTTGCCCTTGGTTTCGTAATCCGCATCAGAAAACCACAGGTGATGCACACAGGCTTCGGCGGTAATGCGTTTATCTTTTAGCGGGGTTTTGTTGTCAAATAGCTGGGTTTCCTTAGCGGTTGATATGTGTAGGATATGCAGGCGGGTGTTATGCTTTTTTGCCAGTTCAACCGCTAATGACGATGACAGGTAACAAGCCTCCTCGCTCCTGATCTTGGGGTGCAGCCTAACCGGTATATTTTGGCCCATCAGTTGTTTGTAATGGTTCAGGTTGCTTTGAATGGTGGCCTCGTCCTCACAATGCACGGCGACAAGCATGGGCGATTGCGCGAAAAGATTATCCAAAGTACGCGGATTATCAACCAGCATGTTCCCGGTCGACGAGCCCATGAACACTTTAATACCGCAAACATTGGCCGTGTCTGTACGCAGTACTTCGTCAAGGTTATCATTTGAGGCCCCCATAAAAAACGAGTAGTTGGCCAGTGAACTGCGCGAGGCTATCTCGTATT
The DNA here is from genome assembly GCF_050433765.1 of Mucilaginibacter lappiensis. Classification (GTDB taxonomy): domain Bacteria; phylum Bacteroidota; class Bacteroidia; order Sphingobacteriales; family Sphingobacteriaceae; genus Mucilaginibacter; species Mucilaginibacter lappiensis_A. The sequence continues at coordinate 932,026 of NZ_JBNPWP010000002.1, forward strand.
TATCTTCAAGTAGTTTTTGTGTTAAGGTATTGGGTACGGTATTGGGCATTTCCATAAAAGAAGTGATGCCCCCGGCTACTGCCGCGCGCGCTTCTGAACGGATATTGGCCTTATGTATTAAACCTGGCTCGCGAAAATGTACCTGATCGTCAATACAGCCGGGCAGTAGGTGCAGGCCTTCGGCGTTGATCACCTCATCGGCAGCAGTATCAATGTTTTTATCTATACGCTCAATAAAGCCATCTTTTACCAGGACGTCAGTAACATATTGCCGGCCTTCGTTAACTACGGTTGCTGATTTGATGAGGATTTTAGCCATTTTAGATTTCGGATATTCGATTTCGGATTTGATTAATTGCAGCAAATTTAAGAATAAACGCCAAAGTGAGTTTTTTAGCTTGGATTGTTGATCCGGAAGCTTATAAATTCATGTTTTATTCATGAAATTAATAAGGGGATTGTCTGAACCGGGATTAGTAGTCTGAACCAGGATTAAACAGATTTATTGGATTACAGGATTTTATCAGTCTCTTTGATAGTATCGTGGTAATCCTTTAATCTGTTTAATCCAGGTTCAGACAAAAACGCAATCCTTAAACCCCTTGTCCCTCTTTTCGCCCTACTTCAACAAAAAGCCTATCTTTGCGGCATGGGTGTAACTTTTGAAGAATTTAATTTTAACCGGCAAATTTTAAACGCGATAGCCGATGCCGGTTATACCGAAGCTACGCCTATACAACAAAAAGCCATTCCGCCAATTTTAAACGGGCAGGATGTAATGGGTATAGCGCAAACCGGCACCGGCAAAACGGCGGCCTATGTGTTGCCCATTATCATGAGGCTAAAATATGCGCAGGGCGATAACCCGCGCGCGCTCATCATTTCGCCAACCCGCGAGCTGGCCATGCAGATAGAAGAGAATGTAAAAACCTTCGCCGCCAATACCGATCTGCGGGTGGTGGTACTTTATGGTGGCCTGGGCCCTAAAACACAAATTGAACAGATTAATAAAGGGGTTGATATTATTGTAGCTACCCCCGGCAGGTTTATGGATATTTACCTGGCAGGCCATATAGTAACAAAAACCCTGCAGGTGCTTGTTTTAGACGAAGCCGATAAAATGATGGATATGGGCTTTATGCCCCAGATAAACCGGATATTGGAAGTTGTACCCGTTAAAAGGCAAAACCTGCTTTTTTCGGCCACCATGAGCGATAAGATCCACGAGCTATCCAATAATTTCCTGGAGTATCCAACGGTTATTGAGGTTACTCCACAGGCTACCCCGGCACAAACGGTAAACCAGCACTTGTACCATGTGCCCAACAATAAAACTAAGATAAACCTGCTCAAAAAACTGCTCGATCAGGAAGGTGATATCACCAAGCTTATCATATTTTGTAAAACCCGTGTGGCTGCCGAAGATGTGTACAAATTTTTGCTGCGTAAGTTCGGCGAAAAAGAGGTAAAGGTGTTGCATGCCAACAAAGGGCAAAATACAAGGATCAACTCCATCAATGCTTTTAAGAACGATGAGGTGAAGATCCTGGTAGCAACTGATGTGGCATCGCGCGGCATTGATGTGAGCGATGTGAGCCATGTGATCAATTTTGATGTGCCCGTGGTAATTGAGGATTATGTGCACCGCATTGGGCGTACCGGCAGGGCCCTGCAGTCGGGCGAGGCCATAACCTTTTGTGGTCCGGCCGAGGAGTACTATCTTAAAAAGATAGAAAAACTGATCAAGCAAACCATCCCTGTTTCAACTATTCCGGATGATGTGTTTATTGAAGAAACCGGTTACGACGAAAGACAGGAACAGAACAAAGAGATCGACATGCAAAAGCGTAAGGACGACCCTGACTTTAAAGGTGCCTTTCACGAAAAGAAAACCCTTAATCAGCGTAAAAAATTCGATGCTGCTAAAGGCAAAGCAAAATTTGGTTCAAAAGCAGGCAAAGGTGGTCCAAAAAATAAATCATTCAGAAAAAAGCATTAACAAGAGAATAAATGTGCAGATATGCAGATCTCAGATGTGCAGATGAAGCAGTAAAAGAATTTTCGCTTACTAAGAAAAAGTCAATAATTCAATAAATCACTAATTCAATAACTATTTTTGGATGAAACTCCGCATTACCCCTTTAAATTTTGCCACTACTTTTTTTATTGTGATGGCAGCTTATATTTGGATATATGGCGCCCATATTGCGGGCAGGCCACTTGAAACCTGGAGTACTACCATAGGCTGGATATTTTTACTGTTTGCTGCCGTGGTGTTTTTCCTCGACCTGATATTTCGTAACTTTTTTGCCGAACTCAAAAAACTATGGATCATAGAGTCATGCTTCATAGTCCTGGTTGTTATTATATTTTTACTTGTTAAATAATGCCTTATTGATTGCTTTATAAAGAGGATTAAGCGCATTAAAAATTACAAAAGTATTATATGCTCGTAGGTTAAAAAATAGGATACTTGCGGCTTGATAATTTGATCACTAATTAAACGCATTAACAATGAAAACTGCTGAGATAAAGCTGACTGTAAACCTTGACGATAACAATGTTCCTGAAACCATTATGTGGGAATCAACCGATTCTGCCAGTAAAGAAGCATTGCCTGTAAAGTCGTTTATGCTGGCCCTTTGGGATCAAAACTATAAAAATACCCTGCGTATTGACCTTTGGACAAAGGATATGCCGGTTGATGAAATGAAACGGTTTTTTTATGAAACCCTGCAAACCATGGGCGATAGCTTTTTACGCGCCACCGGCGAAAAAAACATTGTTGAAGACCTGCGGGACTACTGTGCCCACTTTGCCGATAAAATGGAAATAAAACAATAAAACTTAACTTTAGTAATATAGGGTATCAAGTAGCCAGTATCAAGATAGCTTCGCAAAGCGTAGATAGCCTAAAAATAAATCTTGATACTTGATACTGACTACTTGATACTGACTACTTGATACTGAAAAATATCCCCTTACCTTATGCGTATTAGTTCAATTTTATCATTTGTAGGCTTTGTTTTACTTTTTGTCGGTACCTATTGCCCTTTGCTGCGCCCTTTTCATATCATGAACTGGAATGTTTACCAGCTTAACCAACCCTATGGCCTGGTCATGTTATTAGTGGCCATAATAGGTATAGCTGCTTCATTTTTAAACCAGCCAAAAATTATCCGCGCGGCCGCATGGGCAAGTATGGTTTTGGTAGTTATGCTGCTTATTGCTGCGCTGTTAAAAATTCACTTTGCCTTTAGTTTTATTCCCTTTCATAAGTTCGAAGCCTTTTTGGCAAGGCAAATTAAATTTAAATGGGGATGGTATGTATTGTTTACAGGCGCTGCGCTTGCACTTGCCGGTGCTTTCAGTATCAGAAAAATTACAGTTAAGGCGCCCGAAACAAACAGCTAATAAACTATTCCTTAAATGTTTATTAACCTTTTTACTAAGTAAAAAGGTTTTTTTTAAACATATTTGTACCTGATAAATAACGCGTCTACATGTTGAAATTTTCTTTTCGCCGGCAGGTATTAGCAGGCTTTGTTGTATCTATTATACTTGTTTTCGTAGTTGGTGTATTAGCCTACACCAGCATCAGGCAATTAGAAGATGATACCGATTGGGTTGATCATACCCAAAAGGTAATTAAGTCGTCAAATAATTTATTGCAACATCTTACTGATGCAGAAACAGGTATGCGCGGTTATGGCGCTACCAATAATAAGGCATTTCTTGAGCCTTATAACGAAGCTTTACCCCGTATCAGTGTTGATCTGCAATCGCTCAGAGACCTAACAAAAGATAATCTGTTACAGCAAAAAAGGATAGATTCATTAACATCTATAGTCGCCGATCAGCGTAATATTCTGAAACTGAATATTGATACCCGCGAAAGCAAGGGGCTTGAATATATGGTTCAGAACAGGATGTTCCTGAACGGTAAGCAGAATATGGATCAGATCAGGACGCATATTACCCATATTATTGATACTGAAAACACGGTGCTTGCAACGCGTAAAGATAGCTCTCAAAAGGCGTCTGACGTGGCCATCATTATTATTATCGGAGGTTCTATTGTTTTTCTGATCATTATCCTGGTTCTGTTCTTTTACATACAGGCAACTTTTGATCAGCAGAAAAAGATCGAAGAGGAAATTAAAGTGGCCAACATTGAACTGGGTAAAGTACTTACCGAAAACGAGGCCAAGAACTGGCTGCTTACCGGCACCAGCCAGCTCAATGAAAAAATGCAGGGGCAACAGAGCGAAAAGGAACTGTCGGGAAATGTATTATCTGAAGTTTGTACTTATACAAAAGCGGCGGCGGGTACATTCTATTTGTTTAACGAAACGCACCAGCGCCTTGAGTTATATGCATCGTACGCGTTTCACAATCCCGATTTTATTAAAAAAACAATTCAGTTGTCTGAGGGGTGGCTGGGACAGGTAGCCCATGATCAAAAAGCCGCCGTTGTTAAGGGTAAACTGAATGATAAGCTCGACCTGGAATCGTCAGTAGTTAAGGAAACGTTAACCGAAAGTTTTATAGTTCCTTTCTTTTTTGATAAAAAAATGAAAGGGGTAATGGAAGTAGCTTATATAAATGAGCTGACATCCCATTACAGCGACTATATACTGGCCGTGGCCAATGATATAGGCATTGCTGTTAACACCGCTCAGGCGCGCACCATTATGCATGACCTGTTTGAAGAAACCCAGCAGCAAGCCGAAGAACTGGAAGCACAGCAGGAAGAAATGCGTGTTACCAACGAAGAGCTGATGAACAAAACAGAAATGTTGCAGGCATCAGAAGAGGAACTGCGCGTTCAACAGGAAGAACTGCGTACCATTAACGCCGAGCTGGAAGAAAAGGCAAGTTTGCTTGAAGAAAAGAACCAGGCTATTGAACAAGCCCGCCAGGCCATTAACCTTAAAGTTGATGAGCTGGAAACCACGGGCAAATATAAATCAGAGTTTTTGGCCAACATGAGCCATGAGCTGCGTACCCCGTTAAATAGTATTTTGGTGCTGGCCCGCATACTAAAAGATAATAAGCCGGCAAACCTTTCTGAAGATCAGATAAAATATGCGAGCGTGATCTTTAACGCCGGTAACGATCTGCTTACGCTCATTAATGATATCCTTGACCTCTCCAAAATTGAATCGGGCAAGTTGGATATGCAAAATGAGGATGTTAAGGTATCTGAGATTTTGGGTGATATGGAAATGCTTTTTGCCGAAGTGGCCAGCAATAAAAAGATAAGCTATACCACCAGCATTGCCAAAAATATTCCCAAAACTATATTTACCGATAAGGTAAGGGTTGAACAGGTTATTAAAAACCTGCTCTCCAACGCGTTTAAGTTTACCTCCGAGAATGGGTCAATAGCCATTAATACAACACTGGGGCAAAAAGAAAATACTATAAGCTTTGCTATAAAAGATTCGGGTATTGGTATACCTGCCGAAAAGCAGCGGATCATATTTGAGGCATTTCAGCAGGCAGATGGTTCAACCAGCCGCAAATATGGTGGTACCGGCCTGGGCCTGTCTATAAGTCGTGAACTGGCTTTCCTGCTTGGCGGCAGCATAAGTCTTACCAGCGAACACGGCATAGGCAGCGAGTTTGTATTAACCATTCCTTTTGAAGCTAAATCAGTGGCTGTACTTCATGACGAAGTATTACCAACGGCTCAAACATTTAATGCCGGGGCCTCCTTTTTAGCGCCGGCTAAAAAACATACCCGTGAAGATAATCGCGAACCACTGGTTGTAATTGTTGAGGATGATAAGAACTTTGCCAACATATTACAGGATTATGCCCGTGAACATGGCTATAAATCTGTTGTGGTATATGAGGGCACACACGCTGTTGAAACCATAAAAGAAAATATGCCTGATGCCGTGATATTGGATATCATGTTACCCGGTAAGGACGGCTGGCAAATATTAAAAGAATTAAAGAACGGTGAGGAAACCATGCATATTCCGGTACACCTGATGTCGGCAGGCGAAGCTGCTGCCAATCGTGTGCGCCGCGAAGGGGCCATCAGTTTCCTTAAAAAACCAATAAATACCGAAACGCTTGATAAGCTTTTTGCTGATATCATGTTGCAAAACGGCACCAAGTTTAAACAGATACTATTGGTTGAGGACCATAAAGCTCAAAGCCAGGCTTTAAAAGATATGATGCAGGGTCAGGGTATTACGGTTGACCAGGCATTTGATGGTGAGTCGGCTTTCAGGATGCTGCACGAAAACGAGTACCAATGTGTGATACTTGATCTTAATTTGCCTGATATATCTGGTCTGGACCTGCTTGATAAGATAAAAGAAGTTGACCGTTTTGGCGCGCTGCCCGTAATTGTAAACACCGCTATGGAGCTTGATAAAACATCGGTTAACAGACTGATGCAATACGCTAATGCCATGGTGGTAAAAACCAATAAATCTGCCGATAGGTTGATTGATGAAGTAAACTTGTTCCTGAACAAGATCAGCGAATCGACCGGCAGTAATAAACATGACGCTTCGCCATCATTTACTAAAGCAAAAATGCCAACAAAAGGCAAGGAAGCCATTAAAGGCAAAAAAGTGCTTATTGTTGATGATGATATGCGTAATATTTTTGCGCTCAGCAGCGCCCTGCAAAGCTATGACCTTATTGTTGAAATTGCCAATGACGGCGAAGAAGCCATAGCTAAACTGGAAGAGGTTCATGACATTGATATTGTATTGATGGATATCATGATGCCGAAAATGGATGGCTATGATGCCACAAGGTACATACGTAAGCAAAGCAAATGGGCCAAATTGCCAGTGATAGCTTTAACGGCTAAGGCAATGAAAGATGACCGGGAAAAATGTATTGCGGCCGGCGCCAATGATTATATTACCAAACCGGTTGATATGGACAGGCTTATTTCATTGATGCAATTGTGGCTGGAAAGTTAATATGAGTGATACAGCGATTATAATAACAACCACCCAGATAACTGAACTTATTGACCTGGTAAAGCGGGTGCACGGGTTTGATTTTTCGGGGTATACAAAGGCCTCGTTAAAAAGGCGGGTTATTAGGATAATGCAACTTAAAAAACTGGGATTTTATGATCTGAAACATATTTTAGTTAATGATCAACACTTTTTTCAGGATTTTTTAGAGGAAATTACGGTGAATGTTACAGAGATGTTTCGAGATCCATCATTCTATAAAGCTTTAGATTTGCAGGTAATCCCTTATTTATCAACGTATCAACATGCCAAGGTATGGTGTGCAGGTTGTTCAACAGGTGAGGAGGTTTATTCACTGGCTATTTTACTGCGCGATGCAGGGCTAAGCAAAAAATCATTTATTTACGCTACCGACATTAATACCGAGGTACTAAAGGAGGCACGTAAGGGTATATACAGCCTTCGCAACATAAAAAGCTATGCCGAAAATTACCAGTTTACAGGCCTAAAAGGTTCAATAACCGATAATTTTACTGTTTTGTATGATGCAGCATCTATACATAATGAGTTAAAACAGAATACGCTGTTCTCGGTACATAATTTAGTGTCAGATGATGTTTTTAATGAGTTTCAGTTGATCAGTTGTCGTAACGTGTTCATTTATTTTGAAACTGAGCTGCAGGAACGGATATTAGACTTGTTTTATAAAAGTTTATGCCCGCTTGGTTATTTGTGCCTGGGCAGTAAAGAAACTATACGATCTGATGTTTTTAAGAAAAAGTTCAAGGTGATCAATCAAAAAGAAAATATTTATCAAAAAATTGGGTCCTGATAAAAATTTACTCGAACGATGGCGCACTACCGAAGTTTTATTGCTGGGTGGTTCGGCAGGTTCATTTAAACTTTTATTCCAGATGGTTAAGTTGCTGCCCGCCGATTTGGGTAAAACAGTGATCATAATTATGCACCGGAAAAGAAATTTTTTTAGCGAAATAGAGAAACTTTTTGCCGAAAACAGTCGTATGTTATTGCGGGAAATACAGGACAAGGATATTATTGAAAAGAATACGATATACATTGCCCCGGCAAACTATCATACTTTGATTGAAAGGGAAGGCTATTTTAGCCTTGATGTTTCAGAGGCGGTTTGGTATTCAAAACCATCAATTGATGTTACTTTTGAAAGCGCGGCGGAAATTTATAAAGAACGCTGCATGGCAATTTTATTATCAGGTGCAAACCAGGATGGTGCCGATGGGATGCTTAAATTAAAAAACAGTGGGGCTGTTACCATAGCGCAGCACCCAGAAGATGCAGAAATGGATGAAATGCCGGCAGCCGCTATTAATATTGGTGCTGCAGCATATATTTTAAGAACAGATGAGATATTTAAACTTTTATGCACACAGTAATTTACCCTACATTAATCAATATTAAATGACCCCAGTTAACATTCTTATTGTTGATGACCGGGAAGAAAATATAATTGCGCTTGAGGCATTACTAAAGCGTGATGATATTCGCATTTTTTCTACTACATCGCCAAATGAGGCACTTAAAATAGCCTGGGAAACGCATATTGCCATTGCCCTGGTTGATGTTCAAATGCCCGAAATGGATGGTTTTGAGCTTGTTGAAATGCTTAAATCAAACCCCCGCACCCGGGATATCATGGTGATCTTTGTAACTGCCATATCAAAAGAAACCAAGTATGCGGTTAAAGGGCTCGGTACTGGTGCGGTTGATTATCTTTATAAACCACTTGATCCGTACATCACATCGGCCAAGGTTGATTCATTTGTGCACCTTGCGCGCAGCCAGGCCGAAATCAAATTAAAAAATGAAGAGCTGCAGCGCTTTGCTATTGTTGTAAAAAACTCGGCCGATATCATATGTGCTATTGATGCGCAAACACTTCGCATCAATAACATTAATCCCGCGGTTGAAAACATCATGGGTTTTAAAGCAGCCGAACTGCTGGGTAAAAGTATTGTTGACCTATCGGTTGATGCCCAACAGCAATTGTTTCGTAAAAAACTGGGCGAGATTATTAAAGACAACCTCAATTTTGCCGTTTTTGAACTGCAGTTTGAAACTTTTGATAAACGTATCATATGGGTGGAATGTCGTGCATCCTATCACAATAAAACTATTTTCCTCAACATCAGTGATATTTCTCCTCAAAAAAGTTATCAGGAGCAATTGATTAAATCAAAGGAAGATGCAGAGTATGGTAAAAAAGTAAAAGAAAACTTTTTGGCCAATATGAGCCACGAGTTGCGTACACCGGTAAATGGTATTATAGGTATAACCAGCCTGCTGCTTACAACCGATGTAAATGAGCAGCAAAAGAATATGCTTGATCTGCTTGAAACATCATCCAGATCATTACTTGGCGTTATAAATGATGTGCTTGATATTTCAAAAATAGAAGCCGGTAAGTTTAATATTGTACGCACACCAAATAATATATATGATTTAATTAAATCTGTTTTTGACCTGCTTAAATTCAGGGCCGATGAAAGCAATATTGAGTTTTTACTTGAAATAGATAATAACGTACCTCAAAACCTGATGGTTGATTCACTTAGGCTTAACCAGATCCTGATGAACCTGCTGAGTAATGCTATCAAATTTACTCCAAGAGGTTATGTAAAGCTTAAGGTATCGGTAATGCAAAAACATAACGATAGGGTTAGGCTCAAATATAGCGTTGAGGATTCGGGCATTGGCGTGCCTGCAGACAGGCTAAACAAAATTTTTGATTCATTTGAACAGGCCGAAGAAGATACCGGAAACAAATACGGTGGCACCGGACTTGGTTTAACCATTGTTAAAAAACTGGCCGAACTTAAAGGGGGCGAATTGGTGGTGACCAGCCAGTTGGGCAGGGGAAGTATATTTAACTTTATAAACTGGCACACCATTGCTGCTAAACCAACAGGAAAAATGAGCGATAAGTCTGATAAAGTGCTTAGCCCTTTTAATAATATCAGCGTTTTGGTTGCTGAAGATAATATGGTAAACCAATTTATGCTGTCGAAAATGTTAAAGAACTGGAACATTGATGCTGAAATAGTTGACAACGGTCGCAAAGCAATTGATAAGTTAACCGCTAAAAACTATGACCTCATTTTAATGGATACACACATGCCCGAAATGAACGGTTATGAAGCTGCCAAAACCATACGTGTTGATTTTGAAGAGCCCAAAAGAAGTATACCTATCATATCGCTTTCGGCATCGTCATTTGGCCATGAGCAGGAACAAGCCCTGGCAGCGGGGATGAATGATGTGCTTGCAAAACCATTTCAGCCTTATCAGCTGCACGAAAAAATGAGCCGTTTGCTAAAGGTAGAAGCTTAAATTAAAAGTCGAGCTTTGTTTGCCCAATGCCGAGTGTACGGGCTTCATGCTCCAGCAGCCACTGTTTGCGCCAAAGGCCGCCTGCATAACCGGTTAAGCTACCATCAGAACCAATAACCCGGTGGCAAGGCACTACTATCCATAAACTATTTTTGCCATTTGCGGCTGCTATGGCCCTTATGGCCAGGGGGCTATTCATTTGATTTGATTGCTGAGCATAACTGATAGTGCTCCCATACTTTATCTGCAGCAATTGCTCCCACACCTGTTGCTGAAAAGGCGTACCCTGCTGCTTAATAGGCATATCAAATATTTTCCTTGAGCCCGCAAAGTATTCATCCAGCTGTGTTATAGCGGCTTGTAAAAGCGGGGTAGACGGGGATGTTACCTCGTGTTCTTCGTCCAAAGCCGAAATAGAGGAGATAAAACCCTCATCTTCGGTAATGCGGGCTATGCCCACTGGCGTGCGATGATAAACAATAGGCATTGGTTTTTAATTTTTGCAGGTTGATGATAAGCTGCCGGCAGCTTTATAATTCCAATTCAAAATTAATGTAATAGCTCCAATCAAACAAATGACCTGCGGAACATTGAACCAATTAACTAATTATTACCTTTGGCGGTATGAAGCTCGTTAATGAAACCTGGCATCTGTTTAAAAAGGAAATTTTGCTGGAGTGGCGATCAAAATATGCTTTCAATGGTGTTTTGTTGTATGTAGTATCAACGGTATTTGTTTGTTATATTTCATTTAACCTAACCCCGGGCTTTAGCGGCAGCAGTGGTTACGCGGTGGTATGGAATGTTTTGTTCTGGATCATTATGCTGTTTGCATCAGTTAATGCCATTGCCAAAAGCTTTATGCAGGAGAGCAAGAGCCGTTTGCTTTACTATTATTCTATAGCAAGTCCGCAGGCCATTATCCTTTCAAAAACTATTTATAACATCCTGTTAATGTCATTACTGAGTGTGCTGGCTTTGGGGGTATATATGATATTTTTCACCAATACACTTGTTGATCCGCTGTTTTACTTTTTAACCGTAATGTTAGGCAGTTTAAGTTTTTCAACTGTGTTTACCATGATATCGGCCATAGCATCAAAAGCGGGCAACAATGGTACGCTGATGGCTATATTAAGTTTTCCGGTTATTATACCGGTTATATTGGTACTCATCCGCCTGAGCAAAAACGCTATGGATGGGATTGACAGGAGCCTGAGCCTGGGCAATATTGGCGTTTTGTTTGCCATAAATGCCATTGTAATTGCCACTTCACTTTTGCTTTTCCCTTATTTGTGGCGCGATTAAACTGCATTTAGACAGGCGAAACACCTCATGACCATTGTGCATAAGTAATCCAACCAGCAACTAACCTTGTAAAAATATCATCCCAATAAATAAATAGATTCACAATTTCATCAAGCGTTCATAAAAAATGTGTTTTTTAGTACCTTGAAAAAATATTGTAGTATTTTTAATTGATGCGGTCATACTGGATTATCCTTGCTTTTATTTTATGCCCGTTTATTGCACTGGCTCAAAATACAACTATTACCGGTAAGGTAGTAAATGCCAACGGTAAGAACCCGGTAACCAGGGCCAGCGTATTTTTAAGCAACGCTACCTATGGCTCGGTAACCGCAGATGATGGTTCATTTACACTTGGTGGTGTTAAACCGGGCCAGTACGAGCTGGTGGTTACTACTGTTGGCTATGAAGATTATTCGCAAACCATACAGGTAGGGGGCGCCCCGCTGAAGCTGAACATCGAGCTAACTCAAAAAGTATTGATGCTGCGTGAAGTAGTGATCAGCAGTGCTGCCGACTGGAAAAAGAACTACGAACAGTTTAGGCGCGATTTTATTGGGATTACCGAAAATTCAAAGCTATGTAAGGTATTGAACCCGCATATCCTGAACCTGATATACCACCGCAACAAACAACAACTGGAAGCATCGGGCGATGAGTTTTTGGTTGTGGAGAACAGGGCACTGGGATATCGTACCAAATTTTTGCTTAAAAACTTTGTGAGCGATGCTATTGAGCATACCATTCAATACGCTGGTAAGGCACTTTTTGAGGAATTGCCCGGTTCGGTGGAACAAAAAAAGATATGGAAACTGAAACGGGAACAAGCATATTACGGCTCGGCCCAGCATTTTTATAGATCGTTGTATAAAGATAAGTTAAAGGAGGAAGGGTTTGAGGCGCATGATTTTACGCGTTTCCTGAACCATGAACGCCCGGATGAAGCACTGCTGGCGCAGAAAATTAAAAGGTTCAGGGATATCACCCCCAACCGCGACTCGCTGATGAACTGGTACAAGCTATCAAACCTCACCAAATGGAACCGCGAAAACCTGGTACGCATACCTTACCAATCGTTCGAAATATTGCGCAAAACGCCCCAGCAGGGGATATATGCGGTTGTTTTTCCACACTTTTTATATGTAGTATATACCAAAAAAGAAGAAACAACAGAATTTAAGGATGTTTATCGTCCGCTTGATATGGGGAACTTTGAAACCAGTATTATTACCCTGTATAATAACTATATTTTATTTGATATGAATGGTATAGTTATTTCAAACCCAAGTCCACTTTATGAAGGTACCTGGTCCAAGGCCAAACTTGCAGATATGCTGCCGGTTGACTATGAGCCGGGGGACTGATTGGGTCATTTGATCATTTACTGTGCAGTCATTGAGTCATTAGTTTTTTTACTCCATTGGATTCATTTTTGCTTCGTGGTTATTTTATTAATGACAATAAATGACTCAATGACTGCGAAGCAAATGATAATCAAATTCACTACCTTTGCGCATCAACAATATGAAGTTTATTTATCAAACCTGGTGGAAGGTATTAGCGGTAATTGTGATTTTTTACACGCTGATTGCGGGCATGTTGCTGGATGTGCCACACCTGCCCATAGTTCACGAAACAATTAGAAATACATACTTCCACGTACCTATGTGGATAGCGATGTTCACGGTTTTTACCATATCGGTTATTTACAGCATTAAATATTTAAATACGGGTAAAGAGGAATATGACCTTATTGCGGTTGAATGTGCCAACACGGGCCTGTTTTTCTTCGTATTAGGATTAATAACCGGAATGCTTTGGGCCAAATATACCTGGGGCGAATTTTGGAGCAATGATCCTAAACAGAACAGTGCCGCTATAGCATTTTTGCTGTATTGTGCTTACTCGGTATTGCGCAACTCTATTGATGAGGAGCAAAAGCGGGCCAAAATATCAGCCATCTATAACATTTTTGCTTTCCCGGTAATGATTGTGCTGATCATGGTATTGCCCCGAATGACGGATTCATTACACCCCGGCAATGGTGGTAACCCCGCCTTTGGTAAGCTTGACCTTGATAACCGTATGCGCATGGTATTGTATCCCGCATTTATAGCCTGGAGCTTTATGGCTATCTGGATAGCTTCGGTACGTTACCGCATCCGTTTAATTGAATATAAAAAGAACGAAATTTAATGAAGAAGTTTACGGTTTTATTATTGTTGATATTAAGTTTTGCTACCGCTTTTGCACAACAAAGCCAGCCTGTTGAAATGGCCGATGTATTGCGCAGTTCGGGCAAAATATATGTTGTTGTGGTTACTATAGTGATAATTTTTGCCGGATTGGCATTTTACTTATTCTCTATCGATAAAAGATTAAAAAAAATCGAAAAGGAAAAGTAGTCTAAAAAATTTACCTATGTTGTTTAAACATGGTTTTCGTACGGTTGTTGCCAGGTGTATCTGATACACTAACTATAAATTATTTGCAATATTGATAAAAATAGCATCAAATTTGCGTACTTTTTTAAGAGTTTAATATTTATATAACAATTATGAATACGAATATTTTAGTTGCTGAACAGGATACACACTTCTTTGGCGACGTATGTAAAAACTTTGATTACGCTGCACAATTTACAAAACATGACGCCGGTTTGTTAGACCAGATCAAATCATGTAACAGTGTTTACCGTTTCCGTTTCCCAATTCGCCGGGGCGATGGTTTTGAGGTAATTGATGCATGGCGTGTAGAGCACTCGCACCACCAATCGCCAACAAAAGGCGGTATACGCTACAGCGAAATGGTGAACGAGGATGAAGTGATGGCGTTGGCCGCTTTAATGACCTACAAATGTGCCATTGTTAATGTGCCTTTTGGTGGTGCCAAAGGCGGTATTAAAATTAACCCTAAAAGTTACAATGTAAGCGAGCTGGAGAACATTACCCGCCGCTATACCGTTGAACTGATCAAGAAAAACTTTATTGGCCCCAGCATTGACGTGCCTGCCCCTGATTATGGATCGGGCGAGCGCGAAATGAGCTGGATAGCTGATACCTATGCTACCATGAACCCCGGTCAGCTGGACGCTATGGGCGCGGTAACAGGTAAACCTATTGCCCTGCATGGTATAGCCGGTCGTCGTGAAGCTACTGGTCGCGGTGTGGCCATTGCCATTCGTGAGTGTGTAAGCGTGGGTGAGGATATGCAGAAAATTGGCTTATTGCCCGGCATATCAGGCAAAAAAGTAATTGTACAGGGATTGGGTAATGTAGGCTACTATTCGGCTAAGTTTTTAGCGGAGTTTGGTGCTGTAATTGTTGGCCTTTGTGAATTTGAAGGCGCTATATATAACGAAGACGGACTGGATGTTGAAGCTGTTTTTCAGCACCGTAAAGCAACCGGATCTATTTTGGGTTACGCTGGTGCCCTGCGTGAATTTAAGAACACCATGGAAGGTCTGGAGCAGCCATGTGATATCCTGGTTCCGGCAGCTTTAGAAAACCAGATCACCGAGGATAATATCCGTAATATTCAAGCCAGGATCATTGCCGAAGGTGCGAATGGTCCAACCTCGCCAGAGGCCGAAGCTATATTTTATGCAAACGGCGGCCTCATCATCCCTGATATGTATGCCAATGCCGGTGGTGTAACCGTATCCTACTTTGAGTGGCTTAAAAACCTGAGCCATGTGGCATTTGGCCGTATGAACAGGCGTTTTGAAGAAAACTCCAACCTTAACCTGGTAAACATGGTAGAAGGGATAACCGGGACGTCGCTAACATCAATGCAGCGTTCAACCATTATCAAAGGCGCGTCAGAGCTGGAGCTGGTAAATTCCGGATTGGAGGATACCATGATCCGCTCATACCACGAGATCAGGGAGACATATAAAAACAACCCTAAGATAGATACCCTGCGCAGCGCAGCCATGGTAGGAGCCATCAATAAAATTGCCGTATCTTACCAAAACTTAGGTATCTGGCCGTAAATAAAAAAGAAAAGTACGTCATTGCGAGGAACGAAGCAATCGCGAATAGTGCAGGTTCGCCTTGTACGGTGAGATTGCCACGCTATCGCTCGCAATGACAAAAGTTTTTAACAGAGGCGGGTTCATAGAACCCGCCTCTGTTTGTTTTACAACTTCCGCTTGTTTTATGTTCCTCCGCTTGCAAATAATCTCCACGCGTCATTGCGAGGAACGAAGTAATCTCTAAGCTGTACAGGGCAAATGAAAAAGAATAATTATTCATATATTCAATAAAACTGTTCAGATCATGAGTAACGAATGTAAAATTAGGCTTGAATGGATCCCTGCCGCGTATAAGGAGGTTGTTGTAAAAGATAAATCAACTGCCAAGCCAGTGGTTGAAACTGCACCATCGTATGGTAGTACGCGTATAAAGTGTATCTATAAAAGAAATGAGAAGTTGGCAAAGGGGCGCAAATAACATTTCTTTCCGCCCTGTACAGCTTAGAGATTGCTTCGTGCCTCGCAATGACGCGTAGAGGATGAAGATCGCGTGGAGAAGGAAGATTAGGAAGCGGAATTAGTACATGTTCTTTTTCCTTTTATCCTTTATCTTTCATCCTGGTCTTATCTTATATCTTGATTCTCACTTCTTATTTCTTACTAAGAATAATTCTAAATAACACATATCCCTTGTAATAAACATTATTCGCTCAACGTTTTGTATTTTTGCATTCTATTTTATAATATATAAGCCGCGAAATGAAAAAAAGTGCAATTTTTGGTCTTGTTGTTATAGCTATAGCTATAGCGGTTATCATTAGTGTTTACTCTAACACCAGCACATACGGTACTTTTGGTGAAGCCCAAAAAACAAAAAGCGAATTGCATATTGTAGGTCATTTAAACAAATCAAAAGAATTGTTTTTTGATGCCACTAAGGATGCTAACTACTTTTCTTTCTACATGAAGGATAGTAAAGGTGATGAACGTAAAGTTGTATTTACAGGTACCAAACCCGAGGATTTTGAGCGCTCTGAACAATTGGTACTTACTGGTCAAATGGTAGGCAGCGAGTTTCATGCCTCCAAGATCCTGATGAAATGCCCGTCGAAATACACCCAGGATAAATTAGAAGTTACAGAAGTTAAGGCCAAACAGGCCACCATATAAATCATTTTGATGGATACAGTTTTTAAGGGTGAGCACCTTTTACCAGGGCAGTTAGGACAATTTTTTATCATTCTTGCATTCGGCTCGGCTCTCGTTTCATTTATTAGCTATTATTTTGCTACAACAGAGGATGCCGGTAAGCTAAACAGCAGCTGGCAACGCCTCGGTCGTATAAGCTTCTTTATTAATTTTGTATCTATTTTAGGCATGGGTACATGCCTGTTCTACGTAATATACAATCATTATTTCGAGTATCATTATGCCTGGGCCTATACTTCGCGCTCATTACCTGTTTATTATATTGTATCTGGTTTTTGGAACGGACAGGAGGGGGGCTTTTTGCTGTGGACCTTCTGGCAGGCAGTTTTGGGTAACATATTAATATGGCGGGCCAAATCATGGGAGCGCTCTGTAATGACTGTTGTGGCTTTTTCACAAGTGGTACTGGGTACCATGGTATTGGGTGTAGAAATATTGGGCACACGGATAGGTAGTTCGCCATTCCTGCTATTAAGGAATGCACTGGAAGGCCCTATCTTCTCCAATCCCGATTATCTGTCATTTATAAAAGACGGACAGGGTATGAACCCATCCCTGCAAAATTATTGGATGATCATTCACCCGCCAACCCTGTTTCTGGGCTTTGCATCAATGGTAGTGCCATTTGCTTATGCGGTAGCGGGACTTTGGCAAAAAAAATATAAAGAGTGGGTAGCACCTGCTATACCGTACGCGTTATTTTCCTGTATGATACTGGGTACTGGTGTTATCATGGGTTCGTTCTGGGCATACGAGTCGCTCAACTTTGGCGGTTTCTGGGCCTGGGATCCGGTAGAGAATGCCTCTATCTTCCCGTGGATCACGATGGTAGCTGCTGTACACGTATTGGTTGTATATAAAAACACAGGCCATTCCTATTTTACAGCTACCTTTTTAGTACTCATTACTTTTGTTTTGGTATGGTACTCGTCATTCCTGTCACGCAGTGGTATTTTGGGCGAAACCTCGGTACACTCTTTTACTGATAATGGGATGTTTTGGCAATTGGTTATTGGGGTTCTGGTGTTCCTGGCACTCTCTGTAGGGTTACTGGTAGCCAGATGGAAACAACTCCCGATTACCAAAAAGGACGAAGAAACTTACTCCCGCGAGTTCTGGATGTTTGTAGGTGCGGTATTTTTAGGCTTATCTTGTTTCCATCTGTTGGTAGTAACATCGGTACCGGTATGGAATGATATATTGAAAACCAAAATAGCGCCTCCGTCTGATAGTATCAAGCATTACAATGTTATACAATCGTCATTTGCCTTTGTAGTAACAATACTAACCGGTTTTACCCAGTTTTTAAAATATAAAAAGACCGATGTTACCCGGTTTTTTATCACCACGGGCATTTACCTGCTTTTTGCTGCATTAGTAACCGCCCTGATAGTATACGGAACCGGTGTTTACAAACTGAGTTTGGTATTTACACTGGTGATGTGGGGAGCTGTATATTCTGTTATTGCCAATGGCAAAGTACTGGCCGATGCATTTAAAGGCAAATTTAAACTGGCAGGTTCGGCGGTGGCACACATCGGTTTTGGTTTTTTGATGATAGGTGCCCTTATTTCGGCCGGAACCAGCAAGGTCATTTCCATCAACAATACCGGCGAGGCGTTTTCGCCTGAATTTGCCAAAGAACAAAACCCGCGCGAAAATATTTTGGTGTATCAAAATCAACCGGTAAAAATGGGCGACTTTTTAGTAACCTATACCGGCGACTCCATCTCTACACCCAACATATTTTTTAAGGTTGATTATAAAAAGATAGGTGCTGGCGGAAAAGTTGAGAACGAATTTGTGCTAAAGCCTAAAGCGTTGATCAATAAGGGACAGATGTCGGCTTCGCCTGATACCAAGCATTATCTGCTGCATGATATGTATACGCATATTACCATGTTTTATCCGGCCCCTACAGCTTTAACTGGCGGTGCAGATGGTGCAGAGGGTCATGACGAGGGGAATGACGATAAAAATTATGATGCCCCCGTGAGCCACGAAGTTGCCCCGGGCGATACCATTAAATATCGCGATGGTTATATTTTACTAAAGAGCCTGAGCAAAGAAACTAAAATACAGAACATTCCACTTGCTGATAGTGATGTGGCTATTGGTGCTAATCTGGAAGTGGTATCGCATGGTAATAAATACGAGGCCAAGCCTATTTACATGATTAAAAGCGGCAACGTTTTTGATTTTGCCCGCAAGGTTGATGATGCCGGTTTAAAACTGCGTTTCAGCAAGGTGATACCAGAGACCAAAAAAGTAGAGATCATAGTTTACCAGCAACCCGAAAGCAAAAAGAAATTTATTGTAATGAAGGCCATTCAGTTTCCATACATCAATTTCTTTTGGGCGGGGACTATCATTATGGTGATCGGGTTTTTCCTATCCATCAGGCGCAGGAAAAAGGAGCTGAAGACAGCTTAGTTGTTTGCATGGATAGTATAGCCAGGCATCAGGACAATATTTTTAATGATGGGTTTTCCATTGTTGATGATATTTTTACCGGGGATGAAGTTAAAAGCATTATAACCGCCATTGAACAGGCTGATCCATCTAACTCTACTTTTCGCAAAACTGACGATCTGTTTGCCATAAGGCAATTTTTAAAGGAAGTACCGCAGGTGCTTCCTTTAATTTTTAACAGCAATTTAAAAGCACTTATTAATAACCTGTTCGGCGACGGCTATTTTACTGTAAAATCCATTTACTTTGATAAACCTGAACTCTCAAACTGGTTTGTAGCCTGGCATCAGGATCTTACTATTGTAGTTAATAACAAAGCTGATATACCAGGTTATGGTCCGTGGACGGTTAAGCAGAACCAGTTTGGCGTACAACCACCGCTTAATATATTACAGGATAACTTCACCATCCGCATTCACCTCGACGACGCAGATGGAAATAACGGAGCGCTTAAGGTGATTCCCGGTTCGCACCTGAAAGGGATCTGTCGCCCAGAGACCATCAACTGGGAAGTAGAAACTGAAACTATTTGCACGGTTAAAGCCGGCGATATAATGGTCATGCGCCCGTTGCTGCTCCATGCATCAAACCGAACCACTAATAATAAAAAGAGGAGGGTAGTTCATATTGAATTTAGTAGGACTGAATTGCCGGATGGAATTGATTGGGCAGAGCGGGAGTTGATATAAAAAGTTCTCTCTCACGTCATTGCAATGACATAGTTTTATAATTTTGAAACAGGTGATTTACCCTTGCTTTAAAAACGATAGTATTTTATTATTCACGGTATCGGGCTTTTCGATTGACGGGAGGTGGGCGGCATCATCAACCGGAAAAAAATCAACCTTTAGCACACTGCGGATCGAATCGCTGAAACGGAAGGGGACAGTTTTGTCTTTTTTGCCCCAGATCAATAATACTGGTTTGTTAGTGCTGTTAAGGCAGGTATTACTTTGACGCCCGTTTTGGTCATAATCATACATGGTTGATACAAGGGCATTTCTGAATCCTTTATAGCGCATTTGCGGTAAGTAACGTTTTACCCATTCCGGATGTTTGCGGGGATAAAGGAAATCGTCAAGTTGTCCCCAGGCACGCTGGTCTGAGTTAACGGCCTCGTTAAATAGGGTAAAATATTTAGGCGCAACCGGTTTTTCGTTTTCGTAAGCCGGATCAATAAGTATAACTTTGTTTATAAGCCCGGGGTGCTGGCAAGTAAAGTTGGTTATCATTTGGCCGCCAAATGAAATACCGGCTAAATTAACATGTCCCTGCAGCTTTAGGCCACTTATAAGATCCAGTAATTGGGTATTATATAGTTCTTTGTCATACGCAACATCGGGCCTGTCAGAGTAGCCGCGGCCATACATATCATAGCGCAGCACTTTGTAGCCATTTTTAACCAGGAATTCATAGGTGCCATCCCAAATATAATACGGAACGCTAAAGCCATGAACAAGTATCACCACCTCGCCATTTGCTGGTCCTTCAAGCTGGTAGTGGGTTACACCATTACTTAATTTTATGAAACTTCCTTCAATATTTTTACGGTTGACAGTTGTTAAAGTTTTTTCCTCTTTATTATTATATTCATAAAAACTGTATAATATTAAAGCAGATGCCCCCACCAAAAATATTATAATTATTATGCTTACTTTAAGTATTTTCATAGTAATAGATGATGTTCACTAAAATACATAAATAATTAAACACGATTGTTTAATAGATACTTTAATTATAAAAATTATATGCGAATAACAATAATTGGTTCGGGTAATGTAGCCACACATATGGCGGCAGCATTTAAAAACGCGGGCCATCGTATCCTGCAGGTTTACAGCCCCAATTTGCAAAATGCCTCTATGCTGGCTTATCATATAGGGGCCCAGGCAATTAACAACCTTAATGCCATTTTATCCGACACGGATATATTCATTATTTCGGTTAAAGACGATGCCATCATTGAAATGGTTAAAGCACTGACCCAACATCAAAAATTAATAGTACATACATCAGGCTCAACTAATTTGAATGATCTGCTTGCTTTTACCGGTAAGGCAGGTGTTTTGTATCCGCTGCAAACTTTTAGCAAAAACCGGGAGGTTGATTTTGCCACCGTACCGTTATGTATTGAAGGATCTGACGTTGACATAAAAGCAGATTTAGAGCAACTTGCAGCCACCATTAGCAAAAATATTTATAGTGTTAACTCGGCCGACCGTAAAATACTGCACCTGGCTGCGGTGTTTGCCTGCAATTTCCCCAATTATCTATATATCATAGCCCAGCAGTTGCTGGCCGCTCATCAAATGGAGTTTGATATGCTTAAACCGCTGATATTGGAAACAGCCCAAAAAGTACAGGAACAACCGCCCGCCTCTGTACAAACAGGCCCGGCCGTACGTAACGATAAGGTTACCATGGATAAGCACCTGCAATTGCTTAACCATCAGCCTCAATTACAGGAGATATATCTCCTGTTAAGTCAGGGTATTATCAAAAACAATAATGAAGGGCATGGGGACAAGTAATTTTGTTACTTTTGCCTAAATGAACATTTTTAAAGTAAGGATAAATTTCGAGGAAAAAGGGTACGAAACTGTTGAATTACCTATAGCCGAAGGAGAATCTGTATTAGATGTATGCCTGGAAAATGGCATTGAACTACAGCACAATTGCGGCGGTGTATGCGGATGCAGCACCTGCCATGTTTATGTAAATAAAGGGATGGACAACGTTCAGGAAATATCTGATAAAGAAGAAGACTTTATTGACAGGGCTGTAGATCCCCGTATAAACTCGCGCCTGGGTTGCCAGTGTTTAATTATTGATGGCGATATTGAGGTAACACTACCCGATCAGTCACAGTTTTTGGGCCACTAATATGGTTTACGTTTAACATAGTAAGTTATACGTGAATAATTGAGAAAAATAATTGGGATATATAACCGAATAAAGAACGTATTACGTAAACGTATCACGTACAACATACAAAAGATGACAGATAATAAATTTGCCTTACCGATTCATTGGAATGATTACGAAGATATTGCAATTGAACTTTATGAAAAGTTTGGTGATGATTTTGACGAATCAAAAATATACCGTATCCGTTTTACCGAACTGCTGGAATGGGTATTAACATTGCCAAACTTTGAGGGTACCAGAGCCGAATCAAATGAAGGGCACCTGGAGCAAATCCAGTCGGCCTGGGTTTATGAGTGGCGCGATAATCAATAGAGTTAATCTGTGTAATCCAAAATATGGAATCATTTTTACATAAATTAAAAGATATAACCACGTTTATTTTTGATGTGGACGGCGTACTGACTGATGGTTCTGTTTTTGTGACGGATACAGGTGAACAAAGCAGGGCCTTTAATATCAAGGATGGTTATGCCCTGCAACTGGCTGTTAAATGCGGTTACAATGTATGCGCCATATCAGGCAGTAGGTCAAAAAGTGCTATTTACCGTTTAAATAGCCTGGGCATTCAGGACGTTTATATGGGTACGCATACCAAATCGCAGCGGTTTAAGGTATATCTCGAAGAAAAAGCTATTATAGCTACCAACGTTTTATACATGGGCGATGATATCCCCGACCTGGAAACTATGAAACTGGCAGGCTTGCCTGTTTGTCCGGCCGATGCGGTTGAGGAAATTAAAGCGGTAAGTGCCTATGTTTCGCCTTATGGCGGCGGTAAAGGCTGCGCCCGCGATATTATTGAAAAGGTGCTAAAAGTTCAGGATAAGTGGATGAGCGAACAGGCCTATAGCTGGTAACCCCACCCAACCCTCTCCCGAAGGGGAGGGCTTAAAAGAAATATTTATCTTTTGTCAATTATCTTTCGTCAAATAATATGCATTCAGTACCCAAAATTATCCTTGCATCAAAATCACCCCGCCGTCAGGAACTGCTCAGACTGATGGACCTGGAGTTTGAGGTTGTTTTAAAAGAGGTTGATGAATCATACCCTGATGGGTTAACGCCGCAGGAAGTTGCCGTATATATTGCCCGTAAAAAAGCCGAAGCATTTGACCAAACTATAGGGGATGAAGTAGTGCTTACTGCCGATACCATTGTTTGTGTTGATGGCCGGATATTGGGTAAACCAGAAACGCCTGAGCATGCTATCGAAATGCTGCAAACGCTATCAGGCAAGGTACACCAGGTTATTACCGGGGTATGCCTGTTATATAAACACCGGTACAATAACTTTTTTGATGTATCCGAGGTGTTTTTCCGTAAGTTGAGTGATCAGGAGATCAGGAGTTATGTGGCCGAATACAATCCACTTGATAAGGCTGGTTCTTATGGCATTCAGGAGCGTATTGGATTGATAGGCATTGAGCGCATAAGCGGTTCTTATACTAATGTTGTGGGGCTCCCTACAGAAAAGTTATATGCTCAATTAACTAATTTGAATAAATAATTATTTAAATTAAACCTTTGTTTATTTAATAGTCTAACATTTAAATATAAGGGAGTTAATTTATCATGAATAGAACTATTTATATAGGGCTGGTAATATTGCTGGTCTCCGCCCTATCTGCTTGCAGCAGCTATAATTATTATACCGCAGCCCGTAACAAAACCGATCTTTCATCTTACCGTACATTTGCCTGGTTACCGCCCGAAACAAGTAACAAGGCTGGTGGTGTTGTAAAAAAAGAGATTGCCGACGAAAAAGTAAAGGAAGCTGCTATTACCGCATTACAAACCAAGGGCCTGCGATTGCAGGAAAATAACCCCGATCTGCTGGTGAGTTATTCCACCGTAACTGGCAGAGGCATGAAAACTGAATTTTATCCGGCTTATTATGGCGGCTTCGGTTGGGGCGGCTGGGGTGGCTGGGGCTGGGGTTGGGGTGGAGGCTGGGGATACCGTCCGTTTTACGGCTACTATGGTGGCTGGGGTGGCTGGGGATATCCCTACGGCGGATTTGGCGGCGGTTATGCCCGCGTTCCGTATAAAGAAGGTACCCTCATTATTGATATTATTGACCGCAATACCCGCCGTTTAGTATGGCGAGGATTTGGGGTAGGCGAATTGCGTAATCCAAAAAGAACACTCGAAGAGTTACCAAAAGTGGTTGACGGCGTGCTGAAACAGCTGCAATTAAACCAGATAAATCAAATGCAGATCAAAAAAGCGTAAGATATTTAATACCGATAAAAACAATTCAGAGATCCCTTTGAGCCCTAAGCCCGAAGGGATTTTTGTTTGCGCTGTAAATGGAGGGCTGTAAAAATTACCGCAATGATCACTAATACAATTACCCAGGTATCAAGGGGGCAACCGTCGGGCCCCCCGTCATTACCATCACAAAGACCACCACCGGGATCAGTCTGAGCAAAACAATTAGCGGTGATCAGTAAATAAAAACATACACCCAGTAAAAATTTATACTTATTTTTTACAAAGGTTATTACTATCATTTGGTTATTGTTTAAAAAATTTCGCACTTCCAATTCGCTTCCCTGTGGCTTCGTCAATAGCATCTACAATGTAAACCCCTTTAAGCAGGTTGCCAACATCCTGTTGTATCGTATCAGTATTGCTGGCGGTTATGGTTTTAATCATACTGCCTGTTGAGCTCACAATATTAATTTTAACACGGTTACTATATGTTTTGCCAAAGTTAATATTAATATTTTGTGTAGTGCTGGTTGGGTAAACAATAAACTTTAATGGGTTTACGGAATTGAGGTAATCAAAGTTCAGTTTTTTTGAAAATTGTGTATCCCCCGTAACCAGGGTTTGTACCAGGCGGTAAGTAAGCTGCCCGGCGCCAGGCGCCTTGTCTGTAAAGGTATAAACCCCCTCACCAGTTGATAGCAGGCTGTCAATAGCCATAAATGATTTGCCGCCATTGGTACTTTTTTCAACCGCGAATTTGGTGAAATTGCTTTCATTGTCGGTTTTCCAGGTGAGTTGGATGCCTGCTGTAATCTTAGCTCCGTTAAAATCTAATAATTTGTACTCATGTCCCGGAGCTATGCCAATGCTTAAGTAAAAGCGGTTACGTGCGTAACTGGCAGGATTTTGATCCACATTAAAAGTATACTCCGAATTATGCACCACATCTAAGGAGTCATTGGTGTATTGGTCCTTTAAAAAAATGGTGTAACGCTCATCAATATTTTCTTTAACAGGCGAAGTAAGTTTATAGGTACCAAAGGTGCTAAAGGCTATAAAAAGGTTTACTCGTTTTAGTTTCTCCAGGTTTGAGGTATAGTTTGCAAAACAACCTATAGAATCGGTTGTTTGAGAGAAAAAGAAATTTCCCTGGCCTGATGATGCCAAATAGGGGGCATCCTCGCCAGGCACAAATTTACTTTTGGAGTTTTTATCAAAATAGATGTCGGTAGTACTAAAAGTGCTGGTGTCCTGCATCATATCCATCCGTAGCCATGGCATTGTATTAGTATTGTTTTTAGTAGCTGCCACAGCTGATGAAGCAGCTGCCTGCTTAATGAGGCTGCTTCCGTTTGAAGTAACCGCCATAGTACTTAAAACAGCAGGGCCGCCATTTTTAACATTAAAAATGGGTGGTGTAGTATTTGTGTAGGCCGAATACAACGCTTTCATGTCTTCGTTAAAGGTGAAAGATAGAGGTGTAACAGATGGAGCAACAACAAAAAAGCCCTGGCCCGATAAGACAAATTTACTGCCACCGGTGCCAGCTGTATTGGTTAACCCGTTATAAAGTACAAATCTTGTAGAAGAGCTATTGGGGCCTGTAACTGCATTCTTAATCAGTAAATAATAAAAACTTATAGTATTGTTAGCGGTATAAACTTTTGACAGGTCAATAACAGATGCATACGGATTGCCGAGCAAGTTAAATCCTTTTTTTGAAGTAGCTGGGCTCCGATAAGATAAAAAAGTTGGATATGTTGTGCCGCCTATGGGGTATGTAGATGCATCTGTTGAAGTAGTAGCCGGCAAATTGATAATCAGGGGTGTCATTGGGGAGTTTGTAGCAGCGGTACCCTTAATAACCGACCCGAAAAATGTTAATGTGGCATCATCCGCAGCGGGGAAAGGCCTTACAAAGGGTGCCCCGGGAGTAGAATTTAACAGATCACGGCTCCCTCTAAAATAAAGCAATATACCGTTACCCATAGGTATAGCCGCACTGGTGTTGGTGAAAGCTTTATACTCGTTGCCTGCAACCTGGTTGGGATCTGCAGTTGACGGTGCATTTTCATTGTAAACAAAAACAGAAGGGCTATTGCCAGTAGCTGGCGCGCTGTCAAAGCCATTGGTGGAGCCTCCGGGACCGGTAACAATAGTACTTAACTTATTGCCGGCTGCACCGGGTAATATGATTGGTTTTAAACTATAACCGTTAGGTGATGACGCACTGATATTGATAGCCGTGCTGGTTGTATCCGCAACCGGAGATGAAAGCAGCATATACCTACGGGCTCCGCCCTTGATATAACGTTGTACCTCAATTTTGCCGGCAATATTTCCTGCTGTAAGATTGCCGATACTGGCATCGCCTGCTGCGGTGGAAAGCAGGGTTAGGGCAGAGGTATAGGTTGAGGGCGTATTTTCGACTGTAAGTGTACCTGAGTTAATAGCATTTAGCGTATACGTAGGATTAACGAAAAAATTGCTACCTGATTTCATCCGTTTAGTAATGGTGGATGATCCATTTGAAAAGGTTACATTGTTGAATTTTGTACCTGCTGCGGTGTTATCAATTAAAGTTTGCGCTACCGCTCCATCAAAAGTGATAAGGCCGGTACTTGCTGTAAATGTTCCCGTATTGGTGTAATTTTTAGCGATATTTAAAGCACCACTACTCATCTGTAAGGTGCCGCCGGTTGTTACATTGCCATTTAAATCTGTTAAGCCCGATCCTAAAATAAGTGCGCCGCTGTTTGACACATTACCATTTATAGTAATGCGGCCGTTAGCCTGGTTAAATGAACTTGTGGCGTCATTCGTAAAATCAACACCTACTACAACAGCTCCGAAACCTAAATTTACGGTTGATGCGGTATTGGTCCAGTTACCTGCAACTGTTGTAATAGTACCACCAGTGCCGTAATTTGCCGTTGTGTTGGTAATAGATATATTACCGTCTATTTTCAGCGGACCTTTTGTGGTGGTTCCGATTGTAGCAGTGCTGGCACTGGCGCTACTGCCGTTGATATATAAATCATCATAAGTTGCAGAGGTTGTATCGTTGGTTAAGTAGGAGCCTACACCACCACCTCCTCCAAAACCAGGAGTGGACGATGTATAAATCTTAGGATTATTAGCAAGATAATGTACCTCGGCATTTCCACCGTGATCGCCATAAAAATTAATGGAGCCCCGTGGAGAAGAAATTGAACCAACAGGGTCGGCTGCGGAAAGATTCAAAACCGGATTGGTGCTGCTTGTTGCAGGGACATTGGTGCTGTATTTTGCATTTACAGTAAAATATCCAAGGTTTGTGCTGGCAGTAACGTTATTAGGGTTTGTAATAAAAATTTTCCCATTTAAATTCATAGTGCCGGTTTCTAACCTGAAACCGCTGCCATTTACTACGCTGGTACTTATTACAACAGTAACATCGCCACTAACATTCATAGTGCTGACGTGCGAAAAAAGATAATTGTTACCACCTGTCGTGGTAGAATTATCTCCTACCACCATGTTGGTACAATTAATAGTGCCAGTGCCTTCGATGTAATTGTTTCCGGCTATGTTACTGGTGTTTGTGTTCGGGCTTAATTTAATAGTTGTTGCTGTTAATATGCCATTAACGGTAAGCATGTTTGATCTAATAGTAGTTCCCGTGGCGGTAGTAGTGTTTTTAGGTCCGAAAGTGACGCTCGCACATGTTATTGTGGTACCAACAGCTATGATGGGAAATCTGGAAGCAACTGTATAACTTACGTTTACACCAATCCGAACAATGTCAGTGTTCCCCCCTTGACCTGGATATGCTGAGGTTGGTAATCCATTAACAGTCCAATTATCAGGATTGATCCATGAATTAAAATTTGTATAACCACCAGAACAAAAAGTTCCTGTACATGTTCCCGTTCCCGTCCAATCAAATGTAGCAGCAGATAGCCTTTGCTGCATAGATAAAATACATACAACCAACACGAAAATTTTTAATAACCGTGTTTGCAAATTAAGGTGTAGCAAGGTTTTATTAATTAGTGTTTTGTGAGATGACCTTTTTACGTAAAAGTTTCTTGAAAGTTTCTTTTTTTTACCATAAAGACATGATACTGAGTGAACAAAATGAATACGAACAAATTTTATAGCTGATTTTAACGTAAATGGATGATAAGTGTCATGTTTTAAGTGATTTGTATTAAAAAAAGGATGCTCTTCAAATGATCCAAATAGAGAACTATTTCCTATATCGGGAAAGCTATCGGATGTAAATTTGTAGTAGAGCTAATGAAGCAAAATCATAGACTGAAGTTACCTTATTGCTTTAAAAATCTAGCACTTCCAATCCGTTTGCCAGTGGCTTCGTCTATGGCTTCTACAATGTAAAGCCCTTTGATAAGGCTTCCAACATTTTGCTGTACAGTATCAGTATTGCTGGCGGTTATGGTTTTTATCACACTGCCGTTTGAGCTTACTATATTTATTTTAATATTGTTGCTGTATGTTTTCCCCAGCCTGATATGGATATCCTGAGTGGCGTTGCTTGGATATACCATAAACGTTAAAAGCGTGGTAATATCCGAGTAATCAAAGACCAGGTTTTTTGAAAGTTGTGTATCGCCCGTAACCAGGGTTTGTGCCAGGCGGTAAGTAATTTGACCGATTCCTGGCGCAGGATCAATAAAAGTATAGTTCCCGGCGCCGGTTGACTGCAGGCTGTCAATAACCATAAATGATTTACCACCATTGGTGCTTTTTTCAATGGCGAATTTGGTAAAGGTGCTTTCGTTATCCGTTTTCCAGTTGAGTTGTATGCCTTCAGTGATCTTAGTGCCGTTAAAACCCAATAATTTATAATTGTGACCGGGGGCAACCCCAATGCTTAAATAAAAACGGTCATGCGCATAGCTGGCCGCGGTCTTATCTACATTAAAAGAATATTCGGAATTGTGCACAACATCCAAAGAATCATTGGTGTATTTATCCTTTAAAAAGATGGTGTAGCGCTCATCAATGTTTGTTTTAATGGGCGATGTAATTTTATATAAACCATAGTTTGAGAAGGTAACCGTAAGATTTATGCGTTTCAATTTTTCAAGATCGGAAGTATAGTTCACAAAGCAGCCAATGGAATCGGCAGTTAAAGAATAAAGGAGATCTCCCTGACCAGATGCCGCGATATACGGGGCATCTTCGCCGGGTACAAAGCTTGCTTTCGCGTTCTTGTCAAAGCTGATGTCGGCTGTATTCAATATGGCTGTATCCCGCATGAGCTCCAAACGCAACCTCGGCATAGGGTCGGCAGGTACCTGCGAGGATGTAGCAAACACCTGTTGCAAATTGTTTTTGTTAGGGCCAGTTGCTAAAGTTTTAAATGCTAATGGCGGATCATGTATAACATTAAATACCGGGTTGGTTGAGGCGGGACTTTTGTAAGATGAATAAGGTACTTTCATGGTCTCATTAAATACAATGGACGAGCTTGCCGTAGGTGCTACAACAAAAAAACCCTGTCCCGACACCGCGTACCGACTTGCTCCTGCCGGTGGGGTGCCCGCATTGCTGGCATCATAAGTTGCGTACTTTGTAGAATAACTTTGGGGACCCGTACTGATATTTTTAACCAGCATGTAAAAGAACTTGTAATTGTTGCTGTTAGCTGTATAAACAGTATGTAAATCTATAACTGATGGATAAGGATTACCCAGCAGGTTAAAACCTAATTTGGTTGGCGCTAAACTGCTACGGGATAAACTTGTTGAAACGCTAACCGCCGACGAACTGTAATAAGTGGGTGGAGTACCTAAAAAATTAATAATGTTTGCCGTAAAAGAACCGTTGGTGCCCGCGCCTTTATAAACCGACCCTGAAAAATTTAGTGTAGCATTATCAGGGGCTGGAAACGGGCTAATAAATGCAGCAGCGCTTGATACCCCTGTCCGGCTCCCTCTAAAATAAAACTCTACTCCGTTTGCCATGGGTACGGTTTCATTGATGGTATTAAAGCCTTTAAACTCATTGCCTACAACTACGTTTACATTTGCTGTAAGCGGAGAGTTTTCGTCATACACAAAAAACGATGGTGTGTTAAGGGGCGAAGTATCAAACCCATTGCCTGAACCACCCGGGCCAGTAATATAAGTAGTGGCAAATAACGGGAGCAAATTATATGTATTAGCCGATGCATTGGCAACAGGCGATGAAATTAACATGTAACGGCGCGGCCCGATTGAGCCACCACCGCCTATAACATAACGCTGCACATTAATGCTGCCGGTAATGGTTGCTGTAATGGCATTGCTGCTGGCATCTGTACTTAAACTTGCTATACTGGCGTCCCCGGTGGAGTTTGACAATAGGGTAAGGCTGTTGGCTGCACCGGCATCTACAGACATGGTAGCTGTACTGGTTTTTAAAAAGGCTAAGGTGCCTAAAGCAGCAATATCATTTCGGCCGCTTAAGGTAACAGTTGATGCTGATGAAGTAAGGTTATAAAATACTGTACCAACCGGAGAGGCCGGTAAGGATGCGTTAACATAAGCCCCGCCAATAACAGACTGGTTAGTGCCCGTTAATTGAACGGTATTTGTATTGGTAACGAAATCAATCGGCGAGCCGGCTGAATTATTAATGGTATCAGCTACCGTGATCAGGCCTGACTTTGCTTTTTTAATACCGGATCCTGAAAACGTTAAATTTTGGTAAAGTGCAGGAGAGGCATCTAAATATGCAGGTGAATTAACAGTGCTATAAACATTTTGCGGGGTGCCAACTGTACCAGAGGTGTTATTATACTCTATAGTAGCTTCCCCGGTTCCTGTGCTATTGTAAAAATCAACAGAGCCGGCAAGACTTGACGAATTAATTGGGGTAATGCCTGAGAGCTGTAATTTAGCATTCGAACCTGATGGGGGCTCAACAATGAAAGTAGGCGACCCTGCCCCTGCAGGATTAGTTTTAGTTAATATGTAACCATCAATTAAGGTAGTGCCCCCCTGTAATGAAAAAGCTGCATCAATTTTCCCTAAAGTTATGGTTACGATAATCGTAATGGTAATGCTGGTGGTAAAAACGTTTACATTGGTTATAACGTGTAGGTTTTTAATTGTTGATATCAGTTTTAAGGTAGTGTTTGTTAAAATGTTGGTTAAAGCAACAAGTGGGCTATTGGCACCTACTTGTACTGAATTGCAGGTTAGTGCTCCTGAGCCGGCTATTATTGTAGTATAACTTACAAGTATTGTTGGAGATTGAAGAATATTCCCGGTTACTGTCATATTGCCATTTACTGTTAACGTAATTGGACCAAATAATGCAGGCAATAAAGCTCCGAAAGTAATTGATGACAACGATATAGTGCTGCCTGATGGAAAAGTAGGAGAACTAATAAGGGTTTGTGTTAATCCAATTGTTATATCATCACCGGTTACAGGTACACCGGTTGGTAACCAATTTGCACCGGTGTTCCAATCTGTTCCAGAGACAGCAAGGCTACCAACCCAGGCCTTTGTTGCCGCGCCAGCCTCCTGCACCTGCAAACAAAGTAACACCAGGAATAATATCGAATAACGTAATAAGATTTTCATAAAACACAGGGTAAATACCGCAGAAATTCTTACGAGCTATTAAACTTGATAAGTAATTTACAGCTTATTACGTGTGTTTTTGTATAAGGGTAATAGGGTTTAAAGCAATGAACAAAATGAACGAATAAGCCGTATTCAGACGAAAAATCTTATCCTATTTTATAAATTACAAATTAATTATAAGGAAATATTGGAGGCTTGATCACGGGGTTGTCGTGCAAATATTTCCCGTACCATCTCGGTTAATTGACTACTTTTCCTTTATCCAGGCGTAACACCTTGTCAACACTATTTGGTATTTCGTGCTGGTAGTGGGTTACATAAATAAGGGTAACATTGCTTAGGCTGCAAATGGTATCAATCAGGTTTTTAAAATGGAGTTGCTGATGATCGTCCATGCCCTGGCAGGGTTCGTCAAAAATAAGCAAAGAAGGGTTTTTTATAAGCGCCCTGGCCAGCAGGCATAAGCGTTGGGCGCTGGCTGGTATGTTTTTAAGCAGGGTGCGTGCATACTGGTCAATTTCAAGTGCTTTCATCCAGCGCAAGGCAACCCCGGCCCGCTCTTTATTGCTGAGCCTGAACAGCCCCAGCGTATCGTAATAACCTGATTCAATTACCTGCAAGCAACTGTTATCGGTGGGGAAGTATTGGTGCAGCTCGGGCGATACAAAGCCTATTTTCTTTTTTATATCCCATATGCTTTCGCCAGTGCCGCGTTTTTTGTCAAACAAAATAATATTGTTGGCATAGGCCTGCGGGTTATCGCCATTAATTAAACTTAATAAGGTTGATTTACCCGCGCCATTAGGGCCAAGTAACGCCCATCTGTCGCCTGTTTTTAGCTCCCAGTTTACATCGTCAAGTATAACTTTATCACCATATTGAATATGTACCTTATCCATTTTTACTATCCAGTTGTAAGCAACAGGGTTTTTGCCAATGTTTAATAAGTTGCTCAGCTCTTCAGTATCAATACTGTCGGTAGTATCAGGTTCAAACTGCCCGGCGTTAAACTCAGCTTTGGCTATTTGATGAACAACTGCGCCGTTTTCTAAAACAGCTACATGGGTAATGGCATCAGGTATTTCATGTACCGGAGTTGCCATGATCAGGCTGATACCTGATGCTGTGATCTGTTCAATTATACCATTAAATTCCTGCCTGGTTTTTACATCAAGGCCGGTCAATGGGTTATCTAATAACAGTAATATTGGGTTTTTAAGCAGGGCAGCAGCCAGCATCAAACGCTTGGTTTCGCCATTTGATAGTTTTATCAATTGTTTATCACGTAAACCAAGCAGGTTTAATAGCGACAGGGTTTTATCAAATGTCCAATAGGTGCCTGGGCGCGGCACACTTTTAATTGATAGTAAATAATCATTAACGGTTAAAGCATCCTCAGAATCTGAGGAGTTATAGCGTTGCTGGTAATAAAAATCGGTAGTGTTTGAAAGATTCCTGAAATGGTGCCTGGGTTCAACAAGAGCAATCAACTTGTTATTAAGGTTAATGCTCTTGTTCAACTGAGCATTTGAAAGCTCATCTCCCAAATGGTAGGAGACCGTGCCACCTGTTATATTAAATCGCCCTGCAATGGTTTGCAGCAAGGCGCTTTTGCCAGATCCGCTTTGACCTATTAATGCCCAGTTCTCGCCTTTATTTATTTTGAACGTAAGATCTTTGAACAAGGTATTAGTCAAAAACCTTACAGTTGCATTATTTATAGAAAAAAGTATATTAAACATAGCCTATCAGTAGCCGGTAAAAATACTTATCTCCCAGAAAAAGCCTATACTTTTAAATAATATTTTGTTGACTTAATGACGGGCTCAGAACTTAAGCGGTCTTTTTAAATGTTTGGTTATGATTTAAATTAGCGTTGTTTTTATTTAACCTGTTCCAGGCGTCAATGTTAACAATCTCCTCCTTCACAAAGTTTTTACAGCCTTTGTTAGGACAGGTAACAATCCAATATTTTCTTTGTTGCTCAATATGTGGCCGCGCGCCACATTTAATGCATTTTTCACAATAAATGTTTGGTTGTATTTCTAAAATCATATTTTAAGGTGTAATGTATTAAAAAGTAGATAACGCAAATTTAGACAATTAATTTCGTTAGAAATGAAAATTTAGTAAAAACATGCATTATAAGTATGTACTAATTTTATATTTTAATGTATTTAGATCGTTGTAATTGTTTTAATTTATGGATGCTAACATTTAATAGTAACAATTGTTTTTGTGTCCCTGCAGAAAAAATCGCTACTTATTAGAACAAGCTTTTTTAAATATTTATCGCATCAATTGTCCTGTTTTTTAGTCACCTGATGATTCGGCTATGACATCTGTTATTAGGTTAATTAAACTGATGCCCATTCCAGATATCCAACCCACAATTTTGCATTACCTGAATTATTTACCAGCATTAATCATTCCGATTAATTTATAATAAAGCTGCGGTAGCGGTTTTTTTGAAATAGTTGTAACAGAGCCTTGATAGTGTTTTTTAAAAAGAGGTCTGATTATTGTATTTGAGCTTCAGTATCAAAACATTAGTTACCAATTTTAAACATCACTATGAAAAATGCACATTTATTATTGATTGTAATGGCTATGATGGTCATAAGCGGTTGTTCTGTAATTGAGGGGATATTTAAAGCGGGCGCTGTGGTAGGTGTTATTGCAGTTATTGTTGTTATACTGGTTGTACTTTGGCTGTTCTCCTTGTTTAGGGGTAAGTAATACGTTTGTGTAATTTTAATTGATAAATAAGATAATTATTATATTTTTAATTAAACATTTTAACTTATTGTCTGTTTATGATATATAAAAATCTTATAATTATGGAAAACACACAAGCAACCACCGAAGTATTAAATGATCTTATAAAGATCAACAACGACCGCATTGAAGGGTATGAACGCGCCACAAAAGACCTAAAAGATGGAGAGACGGATCTTAAATCGCTTTTTACTACATTGATTGGCGATAGTCACAGGTATAAATTAGAACTGGGAACCGAAATTGAAGTTTTAGGAAAGGACATGGAAACCGGAACAACAACCAGTGGTAAAATACATCGTGCCTGGCTTGATGTTAAAGCGGCTTTTACTGCCCATGATACGCATGATATACTTGAAGAATGCGAGTTTGGCGAAGATGCTATATTAAAAGCTTATAAAGAGGCCCTGGAAGAAGAATATGTGCCTGCTTATTTACGCCAGTTGATCACCAGACAGCAAAGCGAACTGCTTGATGCGCATGACGAAATAAAAGCATTGCGCGATGGAGTACATTAAATTAAAGATTTCAGTAAAAAAAGGGACAGCCATGCGGTTGTCCCTTTTTTTATTGATGGCGATTTTATAATTTAATTTTCTGGGGATATGTTTATTGATTCAACCTGCCAGCTATTTTTTTCAGACCAGTCGCCTCCGGTGTATCGCATACCAATAACCCAGTCTGATCTTATCATTTTACCGCTTGCATTTATGGCCTTTACCGATGATCGTATCTGGTAGCTGTTTGTAGCGGTATCAATAACTGGTTTAAAACTGTTATTAGGAAACGCCGCTGTGGCAGGTTGTTTTAAGTGATCTTTTACAAACTCTCTGGCTATGTTAAAAGCCTCCTGTGCTGTAGGTTTGCGGTTAAGATGTACAATGCTATTCTTATTGATACCCAAAACTACAATGATAAAGGTAACCGCTAACGCAATAGTAAAAAGCGTAACTGTTTTGATGCGCGGATGGCGACGCCAGCCTATTTCTTTGCGCTCGGTATTGCTTAACATCTTCCATTCAGAATATCTCATATCGTATTGCTTATCACATTAAGCAATACAAACCTCAAATTGTTTGGCTGGTAAAATAATGGCAAAAAAAAACGTCCCGGAAAACCAGGACGTTTTTTTTACTAAAAAGTAAGATTATTTTTTAGTAGTGTCTTTTGCTGCAGAGTCAACTTTAGCTGAATCTACCGCTGCGCCCATTTTAGAAGCAGTATCCATTTTAGCTGAATCCATTTTAGCAGAGTCCATCTTAGCTGAATCAGCAGCTGAAGATGAAGAAGAACCTTTACAAGCTGCAAATGAAGTAGCGATAGCTAAGGCTAATAAGCCAAGTTTGAATGAATTTTTCATGTTTAATTTTTAATAAGTGATTTAATAGTTTTCATATTAATACCATAAACAATAAAAGGTAACCCATAACTTTTAAAAAAAAATTACAGATTACCTTTTATAAATTAATGAATAACTAAAAAATCAATAAAAAGTGATTGAAATTTATATCCCTACCGCCTTTTTATGATAATGAGTAATTATTTCTTAGTTGTATCTTTTGCAACTGAATCAACAGCAGCAGCGCCAGTTTTAGCAGCAGAATCAACTGTAGCAGCTGAATCAGTTTTAGCAGAATCAACTTTAGCTGAATCAGCTTTAGTTGAATCAGCAGCTGAAGATGAACCAGAACCTTTACAAGCTGCGAAAGAAACAGCGATAGCTAATGCTAATAAACCAGTTTTGAATGAATTTTTCATGTTGTGAATTTTTTTAATTTTAAATGTTTTGTGATCGTTTTCACATCTTAATACACCTAATCCAAAAAGGTAACCCAAGAAATTTTAAAAAAAAAGTAATTTCTATGGGGTTTGTAGTTTTTATAACTAACAGAGATATTTTTGCGGCCCCTTTTTTTGTTGCAGATTTGCACCCTGCTCAAAACATGTGCTTACCTTGTTCAATTTGCAGTATTAAAAAACGAATTGATAATTATGATGTATAATTGTTATGGCAACCAACCGGCAGGCTGATGCTAATAATTTGTTTTCGATAAAATATTTTTTTAAATAATGGGTTACAATTTCGCATAAACAGTATTAAGAGTGAATAAAGAGTTAAAAGCTTCGGCACCAACAGATAGCGAGATAGTTCTTGGTATACTTAATAACTCGGAAATAGTATTAAAAAGGTTATACACTACCTATTTTCCGATGATATTACAGTTAATTATCAATAACAATGGGAATGAGGATGATGCCAAGGATATATACCAGGAAGCCATCATAGTTCTTTATAATAAGATCAAATCGGGCGAATTTGAATTAAGCAGTAAACTCAAAACTTACATTTATTCGGTTTGCCGGAGGCTTTGGCTCAAAAGGCTTAGCCAAATGAACAGGTACGGAGGCGATATCAGGGATTTTGAAGAATATCTGCCTGTTGATGATGAAGTTGATAATCATAATGAACGGGATACACAGTTTAATAAAATGGAAAATGCACTCCAGCTATTAGGCGAACCCTGTAAAACCATTATGGAAGATTTTTATATACATAACAGATCAATGCAGGACATCTGTGAACGTTTTGGTTATACCAATGCTGATAATGCCAAAACACAAAAATATAAATGCCTGCAAAGGCTGAAGAAGTTGTTTTTTCAGCAGAAATAAGGAGTGAAACGAGATGAGTGATAACCAACTTACAGAATTAATTGAACGGTACCTTGATGGCAGCATGACCGCAGAGGAGCGTACCCAATTTGAATTGCTCCGCAAAAATGACGCGACTGTTGAAAGCCGGGTAACCGAGCACAAACAGTTCATGGGTTTGCTGAAGCAATATGGCGAGCGATTGGAATTGCAGAAACGTTTGGATGCCATACATGACGAAATTGATGTTCATGCTTTAAAGGAAGAGGTAACTATCCATCCGGTATGGGTTGTGCGTATGTGGCGCCATCACCATTCAAAAATATCGGTTGCAGCTTCTATTGCCATATTCGCTATTTTAAGCACCCTGTTTTTTACAGGTAAGCTTAATAATCATGATTCGCGCTTTGTTGAGTTACGGGATGAAGTGAGCAGGCTTAAAATTTCAAATGATCAGCTTAAACAAACTGTTAATACAAGGCTGATAAATGGCGCTAAAACTACCAAGCCAAAGCCAGTTAATCCGGGTAATTTCAGGGGAACAGGTTTTGCCCTTTCATCAAACGGTTATATTGTTACCAATTATCATGTAGTGAACGGTGCCGACTCCATATATGTACAAAACGCTGCAGGAGAATCATTTCATAGTAAGGTAATATATACCGAACCGCAGAATGATATAGCTATACTGGAAATTAATGACCCGGGTTTTAAAAACTTAGGAACGGTACCTTATAACTTCAAAAAGTCATCTACAGATCTTGGCGAAAATGTTTTCACCTTCGGCTATCCGGGAGGGGAAGTGGTTTTTGGGCCTGGTTCATTAACATCAGCCACCGGTTACCAGGGAGATACTACAGAATACCAGGTATCAATACCAGTTAATCCGGGCAACAGCGGTGGTCCTTTGCTTGATGACAAGGGGAATATTATTGGGATAATTAATGGTAAGCAAACCCGCGTTGCAGGTGCAGCATTTGCAGTAAAGTCTGCCTATTTATTAAAGGCTATACAAAATATTCCATCAGATTCGTTAAGCAAGTCGTTAATCTTAAATAACAGGAATACGCTGGCAGGCTTAAGCCGTCCGCAACAATTAAAGAAACTTAAAAACTATATTTTCATGGTTAAAGTTTATAATCAATAATTTGCCCAACCAATAAAAATTAATAATTAAAAGGAGGTGCCGTAACGGTGTCTCCTTTTTTGTTTTAATAGTTTTCACGCGTCATTGCGAGGTACGAAGCAATCTCTACACAGGCAGGTCGGTTATGCAAGTTCATTACTTAGCAATTTTGCTCTGTATAGCATAGAGATTGCTTCGTACCTCGCAATGACGGTTTTAGGTAATGGGTTAAAATTAGGCCCTCTACCTATCCACCTCACCCAAAACAAAATCAATAGACCCTACAATAGCTATCAAGTCAGCTATCAGTACGCCTTTTGAAATCTCAGGTAATACAGACAAATTATTAAAGCTTGGTCCGCGTGCTTTTACACGTACCGGGATCTCTGATTTACCATCGGCCACAAAATAAAAACCCAGCTCGCCTTTGGCACCTTCGCATCTTACATAATAATCCTGTGCCTTAGGTATGGTTTTACGTGGCATTTTGGCACGCGGGTCAAAATCAGGGGTGCGTTTCAGCTCGTTTTGCAGGCGGTCAAGGCATTGGTCAACTATTCTTAATGATTGTTCTATTTCATCAACACGTACCTTATAGCGGTCCCAGCAGTCGCCCACAGCGCCCATGAGGCCCTGGCCAACAGGAATCTCAAAATCAAGCTCAGGATAGGCTGAGTAATTATCAATACGTCGCAAATCCCATTTAAGGCCGGATGCCCGCAGCATTGGGCCCGAGCAGCCGTAATTAATAGCTACATCAAGTGGCAATATACCTACATTGGCTGTGCGCGATATAAATACCTGGTTATCGGTAAGCAGTTGGTTAAGTTCAACCATTTTGGGTTTAAAGTACTCCACAAAATCGCAGCAGCGTTCCTCAAAACCAACCGGCAGGTCATAAAACAAACCACCAACCCATATATAATTATACAACATGCGCGAGCCCGAGGCCCACTCCAACATGCCCATAATATGTTCCCGATCTCTAAAACACCATAAAAATGGCGTAAAGGCGCCAATATCAATGCCATATGTACCAATAGCTATCAGGTGTGAGGCAATACGGTTAAGCTCACAAACCAGTACGCGGATGTATTCGATGCGTTTGGGGATATCTTTGTCAATACCCATCATGCGCTCAACGCCCATTACAAAAGCGTGGCTGTTGTTCATGGATGCCAGGTAGTCCATCCTGTCGGTAAAAGGGATAGTTTGCTGGTAGGTTAATGATTCGGCGTGTTTTTCAAAACAACGGTGCAGGTAACCAATATGCGGAATAACTTCCTTTACAATTTCGCCATCGGTTATCAGCTCCAAACGCAAAACCCCATGTGTTGAAGGATGCTGTGGGCCCATATTAAGCACCATATCTTCCACACTGGCATCAGCTATTTTTTTATTATAGTTAAGGAGTGCTTCTTCGTATTTTGGATTTGTGATCACCAATGTTGTGTTGTTTTGTAGGTATCAAAAATCAACATTTTTTTCGTTTTTAGGAAAACTAAGTATCATCTCCATGAAGAACAGAGAAAGATCTAAAATATCAGGTAACCCGTATCAAAATTTACCCCATGTTTAAATACCTTTGACTTAATGAAAGTATCCGGATTTACATTTATCAGAAACGCGGTTAAAAACGACTATCCTATTGTTGAAGCTATAACCTCCATTTTACCACTTTGTGACGAATTTATAGTGGTGGCCGGTAATTCAGACGATGGTACACGTGGGCTTATTGAAGCTATCGATTCGCCTAAAATAAAAATCATTGATTCTGTTTGGGATAATTCATTACGGGATGGTGGTAGTGTTTTCGCGGTGGAAACGGATAAAGCCTTCGCGGCAATTGCACCTGATAGTGACTGGGCATTTTATATCCAGGGCGATGAAGCGGTGCATGAAAAGTATCATCCCCTTATTAAAAAAGAAATGGAATATGCATTGGGCAAACCAAATATTGAAGGCCTGCTGTTTAAATACCTGCATTTTTATGGTTCGTATGATTATTACGGCGATTCGAGACGGTGGTACAGGCGCGAGATCCGTTTGCTTAAAAACATTAAAGGCATAAAAGCCTATCGCGATGCACAGGGTTTCAGGTTAGATAACCGCAAGATAAAGGTAAAACTTATTGACGCATACATATACCATTATGGCTGGGCCAAGCCACCCCAGGGGTTGAGCAATAAGGTGCGCAACTTTAATAAATTTTATCATGATGATGAATGGGTTGCTCAAAACATACCTGAAACTTACGAGTTTGATTACAGCAATGCCGATAGACTGATCCGCTTTACCGGCACCCATCCGGCACCCATGCAAAAACGCATTGCCGCCACTAATTGGAACATTGATTTTAGCACCAAGCAGCTCCGCAAAAGCATGACCTTTCGTCGTAAATTCCTCCAAAAAGTAGAAGATATTAGCGGCTGGCGAATTGGAGAATACAAGAATTATGAGATCGTAGAACGGTAATACCCCTTAAGATGAAGCAATCAGTTGATATTACTAACCGGGAAGAGCTACGCAAATTACTGCTGTTGCTTGATCCCCAAACCGTACCGCTTTGGGGAAAAATGAAACCACAGCAAATGGTTGAACATTTGGTTGATCAGGTTGAATGGACCAATGGTAAAAAAATACCTACCTGTGACCGGCCTGCCGATGAGGCCTATCGAAGCAAACAGGTAATGATTTACACCGATGCTGAGATCTCAAAGAATGTGTTTTTAGAAAACCTTCCCGAGAGTTATAAATATGCTGATATAGAAACAGCTATCGATCAGCTGATGAAAGAACTCGACGCCTTTGACCAATATTTTAAAGAACCCGGTACCACAGCTATTCATGGTGGATTTGGCCCCATGAATTATAAAGAATGGCTTATATGGCACGGAAAACATTTTGCGCATCATTTTAAACAATTTGGATTGATAAAATAACAGTACGCGTCATCTCGAACAAGGAGAGATCTTGTACGCGAAACAGATCAACTGTACAAGATTTCTCCTTGTTCGAGATGACAGGAGTATCAATCTGAATTAATAATTTTGCCAACCGGACCTATCGCTAAATGAGAAAAATCAAAAATCAGAAACCATTTATTTATTACGAAGACCTATGCTATAGTTACAATTGGTGTTTCACTAACGTATATTTTAGCCAATTCTGAAGCAAAACAGCTAACGATTATTATGTATATAGTTTTGACACAATTATTATTGTATTTTTTCCTATATACATCATTAAGAAATTTCAGGTCATATTTAATTTGGTGTGGTTTTGGTTTAATCCATGTAGTTCTTTATTTGATTTTTAAAGATAATCCTGAATTACAAATGAAAAAAGGAAATCCTTCGACGGGATTAGTTAATACCTTTGTATTACTGTTATTATTTCAATTGCTAAGATATATAAGCCGAAAGATTCAACATCGGGAATTTGTTGCACCAGCAAAAGGTGGTGGCCCTGACCTGTTTGAAAACAAGAAGGTAACCTTCACTGACTTCGTTATCTTTGTAATTTATATGGGGTCGTGGTTTGGGCTTACCATACTTACTTTATCACGTTAAATGACGTTCATGTCATGTCACCCGAGCGCAAGGAAACCCGCTTCTGTCATCTCGAACGAGGTACGAGGAGAGATCTTGTACGTAGGATAAGCCAACTGTACAAGATTTCTCGCTATCGCTCGAAATGACAAGAGAAGATAAAGTGAGGGGATTTGCTTTGGCTATACAAATTATTCTGCTAATTCTTAAATTCTGAAAATTCTGATCAAAGATTCTGCGCAATAACAAAGCCGCTGGCCCAGGCCCATTGAAAATTATAACCGCCCAGCCAACCGGTAACATCCACGCACTCACCACCAAAAAACAAGCCTGGGACCTTTTTGCTTTCCAGGGTTTTGGATGATAGTTCGTCGGTTGATAAACCACCGCGCATTACTTCGGCTTTATCATAACCTTTATCGCCGGCAGGTTTTACCTTAAACTCGTGGATCAGGCTGCTGATATTTTCGATATCGGTTTTGGTAAGCGATGCCAGGTTTTTC
This sequence comes from Mucilaginibacter lappiensis, assembly GCF_050433765.1. Taxonomy (GTDB): domain Bacteria; phylum Bacteroidota; class Bacteroidia; order Sphingobacteriales; family Sphingobacteriaceae; genus Mucilaginibacter; species Mucilaginibacter lappiensis_A. The sequence continues at coordinate 974,648 of NZ_JBNPWP010000002.1, forward strand.
TCAACCGGTAGTTTATCGCTCAGAGCTTCGGCAAATTTACGGGTGTATAAGCCCGCCAGATAAGCCAGCAGCATCTTTTTGCCGTTAATTTCTTTTTCCTGCTGTATTAGTTCGGCAATATTTTGATTGGGGAGCAGGTCTATGTTAATATATTCGCCTGGTTTCCAGTAAGAGGAGATCTGTAGTATAGCCGGACCGCTCAGGCCCCAATGGGTAAACAATATGTTTTCTTCAAAGCTTATCCTGTCGTTCCAAACCCGGCAAAAAATGCTGTTGCCCGATAGTTGCTCGTACCAGGGCTGATCTTTACCGGTAATGGTGAGCGGTACCAGGGCAGGGGCGGTTTCGGTAATTTTAAGTTCGAATTTGCGCGCCGTTCGCAATCCGAAATCAGTAGCACCCATTTTGGGGATAGGCAGTCCGCCCGAAGCGATAACCACACTGGGGGCGCTTATATACTCCTGCCGGCCATTAACTTCAACCCGAACGGTAAAGCCATCATCAGTTTTTTCAACCATTTTAACGTCGGCATCACACCAGATCTCCTGGTCCATATCTGCGCACAGGTTGGTAAATACCTCTACCACATCCTTAGCTTTATCACTTACCGGGAAAAGCTGGCCCAGCGTTTTTTCTTTACCTACGATGCCATAAGTTTCAAAAAAGCTGACAGTATCATCCACCGTCCACTGCGAAAAGGCTGATTTACTGAAGTGCGGGTTTTGCGATATAAACTGCTGATCTGTTGCATAAAGATTGGTGTAATTGCACCTGCCACCACCACTGATGAGGATCTTGGCACCCACACGGTCGTTTTTTTCGAGAACGAGGGTACGCTTGCCCAAAAAGCCTGCCTGCACGGCGCACATAAGCCCACAGGCCCCGCCACCAATTATTATTGCATCAAAATGGGTTTGTTTTGTTAAATTTGTAGTCATGACCGATGTTTCGCAAATATCAGAATTTGGAAAGATACTTATCTTTCTTATTACTGGAATTATAATGGTATGCGTTATATTTTTTATTAACAGGTTGCTTGCCCCAAATAATCCCAATTATGAGAAATTAACCTCGTACGAATGCGGCGAAGAACCAACAGGTAATGCCTGGTTGCCCTTCAATTCGCGTTTTTACGTAATAGCGCTCACCTTTTTGTTATTTGATGTAGAGATGGTGTTCATTTTTCCGTGGGCAACCGTATTTGGCAGCCACGAAATTATAGCGCAGGATGCACGCTGGGGCTGGTTCTCTTTAGCCGAGATGTTTATTTTTTTAGGTATCCTGATCATTGGCCTGGTTTACGTTTGGTGCAAAGGCGACCTGGAATGGATAAAAGCCAAACCTGTGATACCCACTACTGATGTAAGCATCCCTTCATCGTTTTATGAAAAACTGAACCTGGAGCAAAGCAAATACACAGTTAAAGCATTTAATTTAACGAACGATGAACCGGAAATAGAAGCCGTTGCTGAAACTGCCGGTGCCGCGCCGCCGATAAGAAAACCCATGTTTAAACCCACCTTTAAAAAGCCTTCAAATGAGTAGTGATGTAACGAGTGAAAGCGGTGGTATAGTTGTCACCAAACTGGATGACCTGCTCAACTGGGCGCGTTTATCATCCCTATGGCCTTTAAGCTTTGGGATAGCCTGCTGCGCTATTGAAATGATGGGCAGCATGGCATCAACATACGATCTTGACCGCTTTGGCGTTTTCCCACGTCCATCAGCTCGCCAGGCAGATGTGATCATCATTGCCGGAACAGTTACCTTTAAAATGGCCGAACGTATTAAACGCCTGTACGAGCAAATGCCCGAACCAAAATATGTGATATCTATGGGGTCATGCTCCAACTGCGGCGGTCCTTACTGGCAGCACGGCTACCACGTGGTAAAAGGTGTTGACCGGGTTATTCCCGTTGATGTGTACGTACAAGGCTGCCCCCCCCGCCCTGAAGCTTTAATAGGCTCCATATTGGAACTGCAAAAGAAGATTGAGCAGGAACATTTGGTGAGGGGGTAACAATTTAAATGTTGTTGGTGACAACACCAACAACGGCGTAGACTCACCTTATCATAATGAGAAAAATTGTATTTGTACTGTTTATTATCCCCTTTGCGCTTAATGCGATGGCTCAAGTACGTGCGACCCAAGATGCTTCATGTACTTTTCTTAGAAGCTTAAAATTTAAAAGCGGAGTAGATACTATCAAAATTAAAGCTTCATATTATGATTTTCACATAAGCAGTGACGAGCCAATTTTAAAGATTTTAAACAAAAAAGAGAAGCTTTTTTTAAATGACTATGTTGATAGTCAAATCGGTGCCAGTTCTGTAAGCTTTACTCCAGAATATTGTAATGGATTATATGAGGGGACACTTAGCAGAAGGATTTATGACAAAACTTTTGTTAGAAAAACAAAAGATATTGCTCTGCATATGAAAGATATGGTTGATATGAATAATTTGAAAGCTGGCCAAACTATTTATTTAAAGTGTTTAGTTTTTGAAGATGAAAAGCTTAAAGATAATTCAGGTGTTTACTTTTTTACCATCGTAGATGTTGAGATAAATGAATATTAAAGAAGCTACTCTCCACAGTCGCTCGGCTCCAGCCGAGTGACGATTATCCGCAGGCCTCCGGCCTGCGATGTATCCCGCCAGTTCAAGCGTCCTCCGCTTGAACTTAAATGTATGTAAGCGTTCACGCTTATGCACGTAATTAAAGTAAGCGTGGACGCTTATCTCAGAACATTATTCAAGCGTTCACCGCTTGAATAGGCGGAGATTATCTTCTATCTTTAAGCTAACTAACCAACTATGATAAAACTAAACCTAAGCCTATTTATCGTTTTGCTCTGCCTTACCACTTACAGCCAGGCGCAAACCAGCAACCCCAAACAAGATATCTTCCCGAAAGGGACTACATTCATTAACAACATATCCTACGCTGGCGATACGCTGAAAAAACACCTGCTGGATATTTACCTGCCGCCTGTTACCAAAAGCATTTATCCACTTGTTGTTTGGATACACGGTGGTGGCTGGAAAATGAACGACAAATACTCCGATATGAGCTATATGACCCAAACGCTGAAGGGTTTTATGGATAAAGGGTATGCTGTAGCTTCTATAAATTACCGGTACAGTACAGATGTTCCGTTTCCGGGACAGATACAAGATTGTAATCAGGCTGTGGAGTTTTTATATCAGAATGCTGCTAAATATAAGCTTGATCGCGAAAGGATTGCTGTGATCGGCTTTTCGGCTGGCGGCCATCTTGCTTCTTTAATGGGTTTATCGAATAACAGCAATATCAAAGAGTTTTACCATGATGGTAAAAAGCCAGGCTTTAGAATAAAACTGGTGCTTGATTTTTATGGCCCATCAGATCTGTTGTCGTTAAAGGAGTCAACTGTAAACGTTAGTCCTAATCCTATCACACAGTTGTTGGGTGCGCCGATAGTTGATCGCCCCGATCTGGGTAAGATAGCAAGCCCGGTAACCTATATCGATAAAACTGATCCGCCATTTCTAATAGTACAGGGCGAAAAGGATGAGGCTGTGGAGTATATGCAATCCGTTTCGCTGAGTTTACACCTGAAACTTGCCGATGTAAAAAACGAGCTAATCATCGTTCCTAATGCCCCGCACTTCGGTGTTATGTTTGATGCGGAAAACATCAGAGAAAAAGTGTTTCAATATTTGGATGAGTATGTAAAGTAGGGTGAGTTCTGTATCAATAGTTTATTTATCATCAAAAAATAAAGTACAAATCATAACTTTATATCATTCAATTCTTCCAGATGCAAAAAAACACACCTTATAAAAGTAACATCCTGCTAAATATTCTTTGGATCGGTTTGTTAGCAGGCACACTTGATGGCCTTGCCGCCCTGATCCTGAATTATAAAGTAGGCCCTGCTATTGTTTTTAAATTTATAGCAAGCGGTGTATTTGGGAAGGCTGCCTTTCAAGGTGGAAATGAAATGGTTGTAGCCGGCATCGTGTTCCACTATCTGATAGCGCTTTTATTTACCAATGCATTTTACCTGCTTTATCCGTTTTTTAAAAAAATGTGGCAAAACGTATATCTTACAGCTGTTGCTTATGGATGTACTGCCTGGCTTATCATGAACCTGCTGGTTGTACCGGTAAGCAAAATAGGATTCCATCCCATTAAGGCAGAAACTATTTTAACGGGAATACTTGTTTTAATTATTTGTATAGGCCTGCCCATTGCCCTCATTGCAGACAGGCATTACAAAGCCGGGAAATTTAATATTCCAAACCAAAAGTAATGCCCGTACATTTTTTTTGAAAGTGATTTATGAAAAGGCAAATATGTATAATGGTTAGTCTGCATAAAAAAAGAGCCCGGTAATTTGCATACCGGGACTCTTTATGGATTTAAAATTAAACAGACATACGATTACTGTTGAGGTATCAACAAGCCATTAAGGCCATGTACAACACCGTTGGTGCCCAACAAGTCAAATGCTACCACCAGGGCAACATTTCCTTTGGCATCCGTGATCTGTAAATTGCTTTTATCATTAACAGATAGTGTTAGCGATTCGCCGTCGATAGTTTTTAACACGGCTTTACCTTTGCCGGCAGTCAGTGCTTTGATAATATCGGTCTTGGTATATTTACCCGCCACCACGTGGCCCTTTAAAACTTTGGCAAGCTTTGCATGATCTTTAGTCAAATCGTCCATGGTAGGTTTTGGTACTTTGCTAAAGGCCACATCGTTTGGTGCAAATATAGTGAATGGCCCCGGACCTTTTAAGGTAGTTTCCAGGTCGGCGCTTTTTATAGCCAGTGCCAGTGGTGCATAATCTGTAGTGGTTGCGAGCACGCCTACCACATCACTTGAAGCTGCGGCAGGAGCAGCAGCTGAAGCAGGAGCAGCAGTTTTGCTTGTATCTTTTTTAGTAGTGTCTTGTTGTTGTGTTTGGGCAATTGCATTGTTCGATAAAAATCCGATAGTTAATGATGCAATGGCAATTAAAACTGATTTTTTCATGTTCATCTTTCGTTTTGAGTTTGTGTTAAATAAAAATGTAATGGGTAGCAGTTTTTCGATAATATTTCTTTTAAAATTATTTATTTGGTTATTTAACGCCTTGTTATAACCTATAATTACATTAAATAGTTTTTAATTAATTAAAATAGGTGTTTAAATTACTAACATTCAGCCTGGTAGGGGGCTACAAATGTTGGAAAAGGAAGTGTGTGTACAGCGTAAACCGGCTTTAATTAACTATGAATTGTTAATTATTATCAGTTTCGCCAACCCTTAATGCAAGGATGCCAAATGCAAAAGTGAGACTAACGAATACGAGTTGATATACGAATAAGAAAAACAAGGTAGTGTAGGTTAACATTAACGATGAGGATGACCTGATAACATGAAACACATCATCCCTTCCCCATTCCTTAACTAAGTTAATTTTACTCCCCATGGTAGCCAATCCTTGTTTTAGCTCACCTTGTGGCCATATAGGAAAAAACAATGGACTTGTGCCACTAAATTCAACAACGTACTCGCTAAAAAGGTAAAGGTAAAGGAAAAGCGCAAATGCAAATACAGCTATAGCGCCAATGGCTAAGCAATTAATTGTTTTTATACTGAATAACTTAAAACTGTCATGATTTAAACGTAACAACAGGAGCGTGAAAATTCCAAAGGATTCAATAGTGGCAAAAAACATCACTTTTGAACAGTTAGGCGGAACACCAATATTGGTTGCCAGAACCGCTAATCCCGGAATAATGGCGAATACACCCGAGGCTGCTTTTAATGATGTTTTTAATTTTTCCATTTTTAAAAGTCAACACTCACTTTTTGTACGGGTTCAATTTCTTTGGCTTTGGTGTAATGCGTACGTACCAGATACTTATTGCCCAATTTAAAAATTACCATATATACGGTTTCGTCAATGCTTACACTGGTGTCGGTTTTGTCGCTGTCAACCATAAAGCTTTCAATTATGGTGTTATCCTGCTGCCATTTGGAGCTTTTGATCTGATTAAGCCACAATCGACGCGGTATCAGGAAAACCTCGGCTTTATTGGGGGTTGATTTCAATTCCAATTGTATTCCGTGTGCGGTTACTCCGCCGTAGCTTACTGTATCCTGCCTGGTAGGTTTCCACTTTACGGAACCAACAATAGCCTGGCAAGTAAACATTTGGTTTAAGTTGTAAATATTTAAGGGGATCCGCACTTTTACCAAATAACCCAATGAATCTGTAGTAATGGGGGTTAGTTTATCCGATGTCCAATTAATTTGATCTGTTTTATAAGATAGTTTAAATGATTTGGGTGTATAGATCTTGTCTGATTGGAGTTTGATGTGCATAAAAGTAAGCACTGTTGAATCACTGTTGCCCGTTGTTACCACGGCTGCCGAAACAGAATCACCATGCTGTTGGGCAAAACAATTGAAAAATAAACCAGGAAGGAAGACAGCAATTAACCCCGCTATTTTAAGAACCCTGCGCGATTTCATAATTATTGGTTTATAGGTCAATAATATTACACTAAGTTAATAATAATGAGCTATTTATCAAAGTCGCATCTTTTCTTATAATTACATTTGATATAAGAAGAATAACGCAATTTTATCCAACAAAAAAGCCCGTGAGTTACCACGGGCTTTTAATATTTATAAGGCTTATGGCTTATTGCCCCTGGGCCAGTGTATAACCAATTTTGCCGTCAAAATTCATCAGGAATTCAACCGAACAAACTTTTGCCAGTTCAGAAAAATCTGCAGCAATATGCAGCAGTTCTTTTTGAGTGATCTCTTTGCCGGCTTTTTTCTCAAAACGTACACGGTACTCATTAACCAGTTCGGTATAAATGGAGCCGGTAGGCCAAACCTGGGTACCCCGGTTTGATATCATTACCAGTTCAAAATTATCGGTAAGTACTTTTTTTGCCATTGCAGCAAGCTCATCAGGCTGAACCCTGGCTTCCACAAAAACATCAACACCAATCATTTCTTCTTTGATGTTTTTGGTAACGGTGAGCTTGTTTTTTAGCGGCTGCAGGTGGTTAACCCTGGTTTCAAAATCAGGGTTTGAAAAAACGCCGCCGTTGGCCGGCACCTCGTCCAAATTGGCAATAATGGCATCGGTAAAGGCATCGGTATTTGATGCGGGGATAGATTTATCACCAAAATCGCCGGTGTGAACGCCTTGCTCTAAAGTATACAACAGTGCATTTTCAATATCAGCGGCATTTTTTGAGAAGCCCAGGAAACGCAACATCGAAATACCCGAAAGCAATAACGCGGTAGGGTTGGCAATACCTTTGCCTGCAATATCAGGAGCGGTCCCGTGTACAGCCTCAAATATGGATATGTTATCGCCAATGTTGGCTGATGGCGCAAAACCAAGCCCGCCAACTAAACCTGCACACAGGTCAGATACAATATCGCCCTGCAGGTTAGTTAAAACAATAGCCTCAAATGTTTGCGGCCGGGTTACCAGCTTCATGCACAGGTCATCAACAATAATGTCTGATGCTTCAATATCCGGATATTCCTTGGCTATTTCCTGAAAAGTTTCCAGGAACAAGCCATCGGTAAGTTTCATAATGTTGGCTTTATGACCGCAAGCCAATTTTTTAAGGCCTTTGCGGCGCGCCATTTCAAACGCGTAACGGATCACCTGTGCCGAACCCGGCCGGGTAATGATCCTGCGACCAACGGCAACATCATAAGTAAGCAAGTGCTCAATGCCGCCGTAAGTATCTTCAATGTTTTCGCGTATAATAGTAAGGTTAATAGGTATACCTGCTTTGGAGAAAACAGTATCAACACCGTTCAATGTCCTAAAGTCACGCTGGTTGGCATAAGTGTTCCAAACTTTACGGGCTGTTACATTTATACTTTTAACACCTTTGCCTTTTGGGGTTTCCATGGGGCCTTTAAAAAGCAGACCTAATTTTTCAATGGTTTCCTTAGCTTGCGCCGTCATACCGGTAGAGTGCCCTGCATCAAAATATGATTTGCCCATTTCTACAAATTCATACTCAAGTTGTACATTGTTAGCTTCAAAAACTTTAAGTACGGCCTGCATTATTTCGGGACCGATCCCATCACCGTTGGCAACTGCTATTTTGGTTTTCATTAAAAAGAGTATTTATGTAAAAAACGGTGCAAAGGTAGCTGTTTTAGGGGTATTTTGCAGGTCTGAGAGCTAATGTCACTCAATTTGTGACATTAGGATTAAGGCTTTTTGAGGTTTGATCTGTTTCTTTGTACCAAGAACAACCCGGCCAAAAAGTCGGTCTGTTTTTTATTTAGCAACACACCATGAAGGAACGTACAAAACAACTTTTTAAAGGCTTTCTGTTTTCACTTATCATCTCGGTAGCTGCAAGCTGTATATACTTTGCCGCTACGCAAAAAGATATTGATTACAGCCATGTTATATCGCCAATTATGGAAGGTGTATTTTTCCTGAACATTATTGTGTTCATCATGTCGTTACCATCATTGTTCCTGGTCAATCCACTTTATTGGCGTAATTTACCGGTGCGTTTGCTGTTATATTTCTCGGGACCGGTAATTTTTATTATTACTACCGTATGTCTTAAATTACAACCATCATACAAAGTAGTTTATCTGATTACAGGTGTTGTTTTTCTGATTGTTCACTCCGTTTTTTATTATTTAACCGTAAAAAAGCGGGCATGAGCTATTGATGTTTAAGCATTTTATGGCTTTTTGAAAGATTTAGGCTAAACTTGCAACATCAACATGAAAGCATTTTACGGAGATTTAAGATTAGGTATCCTGGGCGGCGGTCAATTAGGTCGTATGCTGATACAACAGGCTATAAATTATAACGTTACGGTAAAGATTCTTGACCCGGATCGTGAAGCACCATGCCGCAAACTATGTGATGAATTTACAATAGGTTCACTGGGCGATTATGAAACTGTATACAACTTTGGTAAGAATGTTGACCTCCTGACCATCGAAATTGAGAAGGTAAATGTTGATGCGCTGGAACAACTGGAAAAGGAGGGGGTGCTGGTTTATCCGCAATCGCGCATTATCAGGCTGATACAAGACAAGGGCCTGCAAAAACAATTTTTTAAAGAAAACGATATTCCCACTGCCGATTTCCAGATCATATCATCCCCTCAGCAATTACAGCAAAGCTATATCCCGTTCCCTTACATTCAAAAACTGCGCAAAGATGGTTACGATGGCAAAGGCGTTTATAAAGTAGCCAATGAAAGCTACCTGCCCGGTGCTTTTAAAGAACCCAGCCTGATTGAAAAATGGATTGATTTTGAAAAGGAGATAGGTGTTATAGTTGCCCGTAATGAAAACGGCGAGATCCGTACTTTTCCGCTGGTGGAGATGGAGTTTAACCCTGAAGCCAACCTGGTTGAGTTTTTAATATCACCATCAACCCTGCCATTTGAAATACATGAGCGGGCCGAGCAAATAGCTAAAAAGATTGCGGAAAGCCTCAAAATAGTGGGCTTGCTGGCAGTTGAAATGTTTTTGGATAAACATGGTAAAATACTGGTTAACGAGCTTGCCCCGCGACCGCATAACAGCGGCCACCAAACTATTGAAGGCAACGTGGTTTCGCAATTTGAGCAGCATTTAAGGGCGATATTTAACCAACCCCTGGGCGATACCGCCTGTTTGAACAACGCCATTATGGTGAACGTTTTAGGAGAAACCGGATATGAGGGCCCCGCCGTTTACCAGGGTATTGAAAAAGTATTAAAACTTTCTGGTGTATACGTGCATTTATATGGCAAAGCCCTAACCAAACCTTTCAGGAAAATGGGGCATGTAACTATTGTAGATGCCGACAGAGAGAAAGCGATAGAGAAGGCGCGGTTTGTGCAGAAGACGTTAAAGGTAATTAGTTAGTTCATAGGAACTACACTTGTCATCCTGAGGAATGAAGGATCTATTGTGGATTTGCACGTTGTAGAATAGATGCTTCACTATGTTCAGCATGACAACTTTTTATAACATAATCGAATAACCCACGCGTCATTGCGAGGAACGAAGCAATCTCTAAGCTATACAGAGTGACTCTGCAAATCGGGGATTGCTTCGTACCTCGCAATGACGGTTTATAGTAAAGGGTTTTAAATAAACAACAAAATGAGCCAACCAAAAGTAGCCATCATTATGGGCAGCAAGTCAGATCTGCATATTATGCAGGATGCTGCCGATGTTTTAAAAGAATTAGGTGTTGATTACGAGATCACCGTGGTATCGGCACATCGCACACCCGACAGGATGTTTAGTTACGCCCGTGCCGCTGCTGATCGTGGTATCAAGGTAATTATTGCCGGTGCAGGCGGTGCCGCGCATTTGCCGGGTATGGTGGCATCATTAACCCATTTGCCGGTTATTGGTGTACCTGTAAAATCAAGTAATTCAATTGATGGCTGGGATTCTATCCTTTCCATATTACAAATGCCCAATGGCATCCCTGTTGCAACCGTAGCACTTAATGCCGCAAAAAATGCCGGAATACTGGCAGCGCAGATATTATCTACAGCAGATGAATACCTGGTAAAAAACCTCATCGACTTTAAAGAAGATCTTAAAAAGAAAGTAGAAGACTCTGCAAGGGAAATGGAAGGGTAGGTTGTAAGTCTTAAGTCTGAAGTTCTAAGTACTAAGTGACTTGCATTAAAACTTAAGACTTAAGACTTAGAACTCAGGACTTAGAACTCCAGACTTAGAACTTAATTCAACGCCGGGTTTTCAGGGAAATTGGCGATGTGGGCGTAGCGCTGGCCTAAGCCTATTACTACCTCTTTCCACAGATTTTGTTCATCATTGCTGAATAATGTTTCAGCCTTGAAATTTTCGGCCACAATCCAGCTATCCTGTTGTATTTCTTCGTCAAGTTGCTGAGGTGTCCATCCGGAATATCCGGCAAAAAACTTTATCTCGTTTTCGGTTAACTGGTAGTTTGATACCAGTTGCTTTGCCTGTTCAAAATCGCCTCCCCAAAACACGCCTTCGGCAATTTCAATACCGCCTTCTATTTTTTCGGGGCAGCGGTGTATAAAGTGCAGGGTATTTTTAGCTACTGGTCCGCCATCGTAAACGGGCATTTCGGCGTATGAAACATCGGGTAATACATCACCTAATAAGAATTCGCCCTGATGGTTTAAAATAAAGCCCATAGCGCCGTCAGCAGAATATTCTGTTAGTATGATAACCGATCTTTTAAAGTTCGGATCCATCATAAAAGGTTCCGAAATTAGTAAACGCCCCGTGGCCGCCGAAATAGGACTTAGCATAAAGGTTCAGTATTTAAATTACTTAACAAGCATAACAAAAATATGTTCAATTATTAATTGAAATATAAACAATATTTACGGTATAATAAATTTGTAAGTTTGCATGAAATGAATCAGCAGGAGTTACAAAATTTAAGGCAGGATTATTCTGCCGCCACATTATCCGAAAAAGATACCAAAGCCGACCCGATAAACCAGTTCGAACAATGGTTTAACGAAGCTTTAGCTGCAAAATTGCATGAACCCAATGCCATGACGCTGGCTACAGCTACATCAAACGGAAAACCATCGGCGCGTATTGTTCTGTTAAAAGGCTTTAATCAGAACGGATTTATGTTCTATACCAATTATTTAAGCCGCAAGGGTAAAGAGATAACCAAAAACCCGCAAGGGGCTTTAACTTGTTACTGGGGCGAGCTGGAACGCCAGGTACGCATTGAGGGCACCATTGAAAAATTGAGTAAGGAAGATTCTGAAAGATATTTCCATTCGCGCCCCAAAGGCAGCCAGATAGGGGCGGTAGTATCGCCGCAAAGCCAGGAAATAGAAGGCCGTGATGCTTTAGAGAAAAAATGGAACCAACTGGAGGCCGAATATGAAGGTAAGGATGTGCCTAAGCCATCATTTTGGGGCGGTTATATTTTAAACCCGCAACTGATTGAGTTTTGGCAAGGCCGCCCAAGTCGCTTGCATGACCGCATTTTATTTAAAAAAACTGATAAAAAAACCTGGAAGAAAGTACGTTTAGCACCATGATGTTTAACGATATCAAATTATTACTCACTCAAAAATTTGGTGAAACAGTAATTTCAGGCGAAGAAACAGGTGGGCTACAGCCCGCCTTGCTCATAAACCCTGATGATATTGTAGCGGTATGCCTTGAATTGCGCAATAATCCACAAACTTATTTCGATTTTCTGTCGAGCCTGAGCGGGGTGCATTATAATGACGAAAGTAACCGCTATGGTGTAGTTTATCACCTGGCATCTATACCTTATAAAACCCAGCTTACTTTAAAAGTGAGTAAACCTCAGGACCGTGAAAGTGCAGAACTGCCCGAATTTAAAAGTATAACCAGCGTTTACCGCACTGCCGACTGGCACGAACGTGAAGCTTACGACCTGCTGGGGATATTTTTTGAAGGTCATCCCGATCTGCGCCGTATTCTACTGCCTGATGACTGGGAAGGTTTCCCGCTCCGGAAAGATTATAAAGCTGCAGAGTATTATAAAGGAATCAAGATAGATTAGGTCCCCTAACCCCCTAAATGGGGAACATAACGTGAGCTATGCTAATCAAAAGCTCCCCCTTTATTGTGCTGGAGGGCGTTTAGCTACTAACTCGTTAAAGTAAGCCACCAGTTTTTCAATATTTTTCAGGCCATATTGGTGCGCCTTTATTTTTTCAACCACTTCGGGTTCATCACCCATAATATCGGTCATGATATCTTCAAAATTCTCGTCGGTTAGGCGTGCCATTTCGGCGGTATTAGCACCGTAATAATAGATGGTTTTTCCACCGCCATTGCGGCCACCACCGCCACCAAGCGATATGCCTAAACCCCCACCCAGGCCACCTCCATAGCCACCGCTGCCAACTCCAACGCCAACACCCGGCGAAAAACCTATGCCCCTGCCACCACCACCTTTGCCGCCCTGGGCTACATAAAGCTTTGTTGGTTCATCTAATACCACCTTTACAAAATCGGTTTCTTCTTTGCTCCATGATTCATTTTTTGGGGCGTGAGCAACCACAAAACTGTCCTTACCGGCCACAAATGACCGCAAATCGCTGGCGCTTAATTTATATGGATTATTTTTTTCGGTTTCTTTAAACTCAATAAAGCCTTCGTCTTTTATTGGCCCCTTGCCACCCGGGTTAACCCTTATAAAACCCGTTTCACGGTTGCCTTTTACATCGGTAAAATTACCGGGCTGCCATTTTTGCGATTTTGCCGCTGTAAAGCAGAACATTAAAAATAAAATGATGGGAATTGAGCGCATAACGTTTAAAATTTAAGAACGCAATTTTTGAATATTTAATATGTAACAGTTGCTTTACTCAAAAAAGCATCGCCGTTTATCTTGGTAACACTGGTAACACATAAAATACATAATAATAGTAAAATTGCACGCATAAGATTTAGATATTTGGACAACTAAAATAGGAATTTATAATTACCATGCAATTAACTGTTGATTTACGCAGCGATACCGTAACCAAACCAACTCCCGGAATGCTGGAGGCCATGTGGAGCGCAAAAGTAGGGGATGATGTTTTTGGTGAGGACGAAACCATTAACACGCTTGAGCAAAAAGCCGCGGCCATTTTTGGGATGGAAGCAGGCCTGTTTTGCCCATCAGGTACTATGACTAACCAAATAGCAATCAAATGCTTTACGCAGCCGCTGGATGAGCTGATAGCCGATCAAACCGCGCATGTTTACCGTTACGAGGGTGGGGGGATAGCCTTTAATTCGGGTGTATCAACCCGTTTACTGAATGGTTACAGGGGCATTATCACTGCCGAAATGATAGAGCCAGAGATCAACGCTGAAAACATCCATTACCCGCATACCAGCCTGGTGGTGCTGGAGAATACAGTAAACAAAGGCGGCGGCAGCTGTTATACCTTACAGGATATTAAACCCATTGCCGAACTATGCAAGGCCAAAGGATTAAAACTTCATTTAGATGGCGCACGCATATTTAACGCGCTGGCACATACCGGCGATAACGCGGCAGATTATGGCCAATACTTTAACGGCATATCCGTTTGTTTATCAAAAGGGTTGGGCGCACCGGTAGGCTCTGTTTTACTGGCCGATGCGGAGACTATAAAATATGCACGCCGTATCCGCAAGGTTTTGGGCGGAGGGATGCGCCAGGCCGGTTTTTTGGCTGCGGCAGGTATTTATGCACTTGACCACCATGTAGAACGTTTAAAAATTGATCATGCGCATGCCCGCATTTTGGGTGAGGAACTAAGTAACCTGCCCTGGGTTAGCAATGTGATCCCTGTAGAAACCAACATTGTTCTTTTTGATACGATTGAGCCCGCGAGCGCTGTTTTGGCCAAGCTTGCCATTCATGGTATAAAAGCCAGCGATACCGCCAAACACCGCATCCGTTTTGTAACCCATCTGGATATTCATCCAGAGCACATTGAGCATGTGGTGAAGGTGCTGGGGAGTTTTGAATAAACAGTGAGTAAACAAATTATGTCATTGCGAGCGATAGCGCGGCAATCTCCTTATGCAAGTTCGTCACTTGTCCTATGAGATTGCTTCGTACCTCGCAATGACATGGTTTGTTTACGGTCAAACTTAAAACCAGCAGACTTGTTGTTTCACCATGAACCGTCTGCTGCAAAAGCTCGAAAAAATAGGGCGCGACCCAAAGGTCACCGCGAAAGCCGTTGGCTTGCGGTATGTTTCTGATACATCGTCAGGGTACACCCGTAAAAAATCAGGCATGGGCTGGAGTTTTTATGATGCCGAGGGCAAGCTGGTAAAGGATAAGGAACTGATAACCCGCTTTAATAAGCTGGTGATCCCGCCGGCCTATACCAATGTGTGGATATCGCCGTATGAAAACGGCCACCTGCAATTTACGGGTACCGATGCCGCCGGCCGCAAGCAATACCGCTACCATGCCGGGTGGAACCAGATCCGTAATCAATCTAAGTATCACCGCCTGCAAACTTTTGCATCTTATTTACCCGCTATACGCGAGCAGGTAGATAAGGACCTGGCCCGCCGAAACCTCGACCATGAAAAAGTGGTTGCCCTGGCAGTAAGGCTGATGGAGCTCACCGGCATCAGGGTGGGGAATGAATCATATAAAAAACTTTATGGTTCATTTGGTTTAACCACCTTGCAAAACAGGCATATTAAAATTGAAGGCTCAATACTTAAGTTTGAATTTAAAGGCAAAAAGGGAGTAGTGCATAAAATAGCGTTGCAAAGTAAAAAACTGGTCCGGCTGGTAAAGCAGTGCAGGGATATCCCCGGGAAAGAGCTTTTTCAATACTATAATGAAAACGGTGAACGCTGCAGCATAGGCTCTGGTGATATTAATGATTACCTGAAGGCTATAACCGGCGAAGAATTTACTGCCAAAGATTTCAGAACATGGAGTGGTAGTGTAAGTGCCTTGTATGCCTTTAAAGCGGCAGGCGAATTTACCAGCGTAACTGAATGCCATAAAAAAATTGTGAACGTAATTGATGAAGTGGCGGTTAGCCTGGGCAATACCCGTTCGGTTTGTAAAAAGTATTATGTGCATCCATCAGTAATAAAAAGTTATGAAGATGGCACCATATTCAAATACATCAGCAAAATTGATGAAGAGAGTGATATAAAAGCCGCTGAACTGAACATAGCCGAAAAGGCCTTGTTAAATCTGCTTGAAACAGAAAAACTGGCCGAGGCCAGTTAAGTTATTATATTGGGATAAGCGGTTGAATCAAACCTACTTCTTATTGGTGGTGATAACCACTACTCCATTCTTTGCCTTATCCCCGTATTTTTTTGCGGAGGTTTCGTCATTAAGAACAGTCATGCTTGCAATCGTGTTAGGGTTTAATTTTTTTATATCAGCCGCGGGTATTTCCTTTCCATCTACCAGGATCAGTGGGTTTTTATTTTTATCGAAAGAAAGATGTATGCCTTTATCATTATCTATCGAAATGTTATGAGACGAGGTACTTTTACCATCAACTGAAACGTTTGAAGCCGATATTACCCGTATAACATTAGCCTTCGTACTGCTTTTTACATTTACCTTTATAACACTATCGACATTAGTTGCAGAATGGGCAACACTTACATTGGTATTGGCGGTAACAGAGCTTGTGGGATAAGTTTTCACAGTAGTGCCGGTTACACTCACACTGGGACTTACTCTATAGCCGGTAACGATAACATCATTTGATGGTGCCGATTTTAGCTTTCCCTCGGGCGAGTCTTTGGTTACAATAAGCACAACGCCTGCATTTTTAATATCGTTTTTATTAATAAAAGCAGTATTAATGTAAGCAGGCAGCTGGTTACCTTTTATCACTTTCATTTCCGCTATGTTATCGGGATCAACACTTTTAAGACTGCCTTTTACTCCATTAATGTAGTAAGCTATGGAGTCCTTATCGTTATTACTGTTAATGATGAGTGCTTTTTTGATCGTATCTGGTTTTACAACCGGCAATAGCTTGGCAGCTTTACGGCTTACCTTTTTAGGTTTGGCTGCAGCTACCGGTTTTACAGGTAGCTTTTCATTAACATTACTACTTATTATAATTTTTGCAAGCGGAGCGGCCGCGTTAACCAATTTTACCCGGATAGGTTTGGCAAAATCGGCCTTTGATATGCTGAATACCAATAACAGGGTAATTACAGCGGGTACCAGGAAAGCATACCTGGTAAGGTTTAATTTCGAAGATCGTTTAGCGTTCATCATGATGATGCGTTTTTTTATGGTTGAAATATTAAAATGGTTCACTATGCTGGGCTGCTGGTTATTAAAGCTTACCGAGATCAAGCTATACTGATAAGATTTACTGTCGATTCCATTATTCAGGATCTTGCGGTCGGTTATAAACTCAATATTTTCGCGGATCGCTTTTTTTATGAGCCATATACCTGGGTTAAACCAGTAAAAAATGCTGCTCAGTTCGGCAAGCAATATATCAGCGGTATGCCATTCGTTCACGTGCACCTGCTCATGCAGCAATATGGCCTTCAGGTCGGCTGGTTCATGTTTAGATGGGTTAACAAAAATGCTTTGCCAAAAAGAAAAGGGAGCGGCATCCTTATCCATGATCCGTACCTGGTGATTATTGATCATAGCAGGTTTGGAGCTTTTATACAATTTATATAAGGAGAATAGCTGAACCGCCAGCCTGAGCGCAAATATGTACGCTCCAAGCCAAAAAATAACTTCGGCCCAGTGCCAGTAATTAGGCTGGCTAAGTGGTTTTATAAGGTTTTGCACCGGTCCCTGCCAATTTATGACAACCTGCTGCACAGGCCTGGCCAATGCCTCATGACCCTGCACAAAGGCCGACAGGTTTATTTCGGGATAAATGCTGGCAAACAATATAGCTGCAAGCAGGTAAACGCGGTTTAAGGTATAAAAAGTAAGATGCCTCAGTACCAGGTAATAACCCGCGCAAAATAACAACAGGGCAATATTTACTTTAAGCAAAAAAACAAACAATACTGGCATAACTTTAAGGTTTATTGTTTCTCAATCAGTTTAATGATCTCCTGCAGCTCGCTGGCACTTATCTTTTTCTCGTTAGCAAAAAAGGTAACCAGATCCTTGTAAGAGTTTTGAAAATAATCGCTCACAAAGCCGCTCATAAAGCGCTTTTTATATTCTTCTTCCTGTATGGTGGGGATATAGCGCAGGGAGTTGCCCATTTTTTCGCTTTTTAAAAACTCCTTACGTTCCAGGTTCTTGATGGTTGATGCCAGGGTAGTGTATGGTGGTTTGGGTTCTTCCAGTTGATCAAGGAAATCCTTAATAAAGCCCGAGCCACATTGCCACACTGCCTGCATGGCTTCTTCTTCTTGTTTTGACAATTTTTCCATTACTATTACGATTATTTCGTAAATCTACGAAAGTTTCGTAGTAATGCAAATTTATTTTTAGTTTTTTTTAAATGATGTCTGAACGGGAATTTATAGAACGTTACCGCGGGCTTTCAGCCCGTGGTTAATATGGTTGCAGCTTTTAGCTGCAGCTTAAGCCGAAGGCTTACACCATGCAATACCACGAGATACGCTACGCTAATCTCGTGGCAGCATGCACATTATGCAGCTGTGCAAGCATTTCAAACCGCTTTAAGCAGGGTTTATGATTTTTCACTTCTCTTCCAGGGTATTGACGGGGGTTATTTCCGCTTTTCTAAAGTTGAAGCCCTTTAAAGATAACATTGGTTTTTCTATATAATACCAGGATAGCGCTGCTAAAGGCAGTGTTATGGTAAAAGCCATTAAAAAATGAATTATAGGATTTAATATTTTAAGGTTGGATGTAAGAACTTGTTGAATGGGAAAGGCATATATATATAAACCGTAGGAAAAATCACCCCAATTTTTATACTTTTCTAAGTATAATTTGGGGTGATATGCGAATGTAAATACGCCATAAATGAGTGTTCCATAAAAAACATATATGATAAAGGTGAACTTTAGAAAAATCATCACTATTAATAAAATAAGCATACCTGCCAATATGTATAAACTTATTTTTATTTTATTTCTCAACCAATAAAACATCATACCACAATTGAACATTAAGCCCCAATCTTTAATGATATATTGCATATACCAATAAGGGTAGCTCTTTTTAAAGAAAAACAAAATCAACAAGATAATTAAAGGCAGTAATCTCAATAATAATTTAAATTGTTTTTTAAAGAAGACTATTACGACACCCAATATAACCACCTCTGAATATAACAATATCTCTGCCGGTAGCGTCCATATAGGACCATTTACCCGCGAAGGGAATGGATTATTTATAAAAACGCCTGGTAGCATATCCTTAAAATTGTGCAAAAGCGAAAGTCTCCATATAAACTCAAATGTTTCTCCTTTCTTAAAGTACTCCAATAACGGAAGATTAGTAGATATTGGGCCAATAATAAATGCACAAAACAAAGAAGCAATAAAAAGTCCCGGGAAAATTCTTAACGATCGCGCCCAAACAAATTGCCCGATGGTTTTATGCCTATATAAACTTTTTAAAATAAGATAACCGCTAATTGTAAAAAATATACCAACACCTACAGCACCCAAGTGTATGAAGCCAAATAGTCTAATAAAAGGTTCTGATTGGAAATTACCGGTTATAAGATAAGAGTGTGAAAGAATGACTAAAGTTGCGGCAAATAGCCTAAGTAAATCAAAATTATTATTTCTTCCTTTATCAAGTTCGTTTAGGCTTTTCATGTATCGCAAAGTAACACTTTTGCAGATGTTTTTTAATAACTCCTTTAGATACTATCTAAAGGAGTTATGTTATTGTATTTGGGATGTTGAACTTAATAAAGTAATTAAAGCGGCCAACAGGCATTAACCCGAACAGAATTTTGTTAATTCTATAAATTTTGATTTAGGCAGTTTTAACAATAATCCATACAAACCCTGTAGATATTATCATATTTAAAAAATAATGGCAAGTCTTTTAATAAAACAGAAAAAAAATTATCTTTAGCATTCAGGTTATTTAAAACATAAAAAACGCTTATTGAAAACTATTACCCGCAGAGACTTTTTAGGTAAAGGAGCTATGCTTGCCGGTGGTGCATACCCCGCCATGATGGCCTTAGGTTTATTACGCCCGGCACCTGCCCATGCCTTTAATTTGCAGGGCGATGGCAAGGGCAAACACATCATTATATTAGGTGCAGGCCTGGCCGGGATGACCTGTGCCTACGAACTGAACAAATTGGGTTACCAATGCACCATACTGGAGGCACGCCAGCGGGCCGGTGGCCGCTGCTGGAGCATCCGTAATGGCAGTACCCACCAGGAGGCAGATAAGCCCACTGTAACCGCGCGCTTTGATGATGGCCTGTATTTTAATGCTGGTCCGTCACGCATACCGCATAACCATGAACTTACGCTGCATTATTGCAAGGAATTGGGTGTGCCCATACAGGTTTACAATAATGTGAACGAGGGCGCCTATTACTTTGCTGAAGGCAAAGGGCCGCTGTCAAACAAAAAGGTAAGGGCACGGGAAGTGCATAATGACATTCGCGGCTACATGACCGAAATGCTGGCCAAAAGCATTGACCACGGCAGTCTCGATAGTAATTTAACCAAAGAGGATGGCGAAAAGATCATCGAATACCTAAGAGCCGAGGGCGGCCTGGATATTGATAAACTATACAAAGCATCGGCCAGGCGCGGCTATACCGAATCGCCGGGGGCGGGCGACAAGCCCGGTAAAATTGCCGATCCTCATAAACTGGCCGATATCATTCGCTCAGGCCTGATGGACCCAGACTTTTATAATGTAGCTGAATATACCTACGAGCTACAGATGACCATGTTCCAGGCTGTAGGTGGTATGGATCAGATAGCAAAAGCTTTGGAAAAAAAGGTAGCGCCATCTATAAAAATGAGTGCCGAGGTTACTGCCATCACCAATTTGCCCGAAGGCGTTAAAATTACCTACAAAGATGCGCAGGGCGTCCACGAGCTTACCGGCGATATGTGTATTTGCACTTTACCGTTACCGGTTTTAAGTAATATCAGTAATAATTTTTCGGGTGATGTAAGCCGGGCTATTGATTATGTGGGCTATATATCAACCGGGAAAATTGGGTTACAGTTTAAGCGCAGGTTTTGGGAAGAGGATGAGCATATTTATGGAGGCATCACCCACACTAACAATGATTTAACACAAATATTTTATCCATCCTATGATTATCTTGGAAAAAAGGGTATCTTAATAGGATATTATAATTTTAACGAAAAGGCTCAAAAAATTGGCGCATTAGGTTATGCCGACCGCGAAAAATTCGCGCTGGAAAAAGGCAGGCTCATTCATCCGCAGTATGATAAAGAGTTCGAGGGCTCATTTTCGGTAAGCTGGCATAAAACAAAATATAACTTAGGCGGATGGGCCGTTTATAACACCGAAACACGCAAAACCCAGTATCCCGTACTTTTAAAACCTGATAAACAGGTTTACTTTGCCGGCGAACATTTAACCTATTTAAATGCCTGGATGGCCGGGGCATTTGAATCGGCCAGGAGCACGGTTGCCGCCCTTCATGCAAGGGTAAGCGAACAGCGTGTACAATATAAAAAATAATTAGTATCGGATAATTAGTATCAAGTAGTTAGTATCAAGTATCATGATTTTTGAAGAGTTTACGAAAAAGATGCAGCTGTCTTTATACTTGATACTAACTACTTGATACTATTACTAACTTAAAATATTAAATAACCAAACCACCATGGCAAATTCACTTAACCGCAGAAACTGGATCAAGTCCAGCGCATTTATGGCCGGGGGACTGGCCTTCTTTTCAGGTACCATTAGTAAACTGGCGGCTATGCCAGCCCGCGCATTTAAACCATCAGCACGTAGTTTAAACGATAAGGAAGTAATAACCAACGCAGGTTTTGAATTAAAAGCAAGGTTGCTGGCCAATGAAAATCCATTTGGTCCATCGGCAACTGTTAAAAAAGCCATACAAGACGCTATCGACAAATGCTATCAATATCCCTTCATGCTGTTGCCGCAACTTTATGATAAAATAGCCACGTACGAAGGTGTAAAGCCACAAAATATATTGATGGATGCCGGTTCAACGCCGTTATTGCTTGCGGCAGCCATGTACTATACCAAAGGCGGTAAAAACGTGATCACCGGCGACCCATCATATGATGACCTGCCCAGCCGTGCAGAGGCATTGGAAGGCAAGTGGATAAAAGTGCCACTTACTGCCGACTATAAGCTTGATCTGGATGCTATGGAAGCCAAAGTGGATAGTAACACCGGGTTGGTTTATATCTGTAACCCCAACAACCCCACAGCTACCATTGTAGATACTGAAAAACTCAAGGCATTTTGCGAACGGGTATCCAAAAAAACAACCGTATTTGTTGATGAAGCCTATATCGATTACCTGCCCGATCCGCAGGCCTCTACCATGATAAGTCAGGTAAAAGCGGGCAACAATGTGATCGTGGCACGCACGTTCTCCAAACTATATGGTTTTGCAGGTTTGCGTTTAGGCTACATCATTACCCAACCCGAAACGGTTAAAACTTTTGATAAGTATACCACACAATCATGGAGCGTTACGGCAACAACGCTTGCTGCCGCCCTTGCAGGTTACCGCGAAGAGGCTTTTTTACAGGATACTTTAAAGAAAACGCTTGCTTCAAAAGAGTACCTGTATTCGGTGCTAAAGAAAGAAGGGTACGAGTATATCCCCTCATCGGCCAATTTTGTGATGTTCCCGCTTAAAATGGAAGGCAAAAAATTCGTAGGTGAAATGATGAAACGGGGTGTTGGCGTACGTAACTGGAAATTTAACAACAAGGACTGGTGCCGTGTAAGTATTGGCCGTATGGACGAAATGGAAGCCTTTGCTGATGCTTTTAAACAACTATCTTAATTAGAACCTGGATTTTTAGAGCAAAGAACAAAGAGCAAGGAAACAAGGCGTGTATAAATTTTGATTGCTTTATCTTCAAGTCCTTTATCTTTTGTCCAAAAATCCTTCATCCAAAAAATATGCGTAAACTAACATTAACACTGCTTTTAACAGGATCAATTTTTTTAAGCCGGGCGCAAACGGTAAATCCGCGGCCGCTTACTATGGATGAGTATAATAAAGCGCAAACCTTTACTATTGCTGATCTGGATAAGGATACCTATGTAAAGTTCGAAAACACTTATGTGCTTGACAGGTATGAGAACCGCAAACCATATTTTATTACCGGGGCCGATGGGTTAAAGAAACGCGTTGACCTGTATAAACTGATAGCCAAAGAGGGTTTGCAGGAGATAGGCCTCATGGTATTTTATACCAACGAAAAAGGAAAACTGTATAAAGCCCTCGTGCCCGATTTTACTGCCGATGGAAAGGTTTGGGAAAAGTATTTCCAGGATATTGATAACATCAATAAGGAAGAAAAGAATTTCATCCTCAAACTATCTTACATATTATCAAAGGAAGTGAGCTTTCAGCAATACAAAGTTTTAAATGGCGGTAAAGACCTGAAGGAAGAAGCAGCCACTTATGGCAATGATATTTGTTTCCCGGGTGATGAACTGGTAACTATGGCCAACGGCGAAAAAAAAATGCTGAAAACCGTAAAATCCGGCGACGAAGTGATCACCATTGATCCTGCCACAAAAAAAAGCTCGGCAGTTAAAGTGAAGGAACTAACCGTACATGGCGCCAAAAACTACGCATTAACCCAATTGGTGCTGGTATCGGCAATTGTAAAAAATACCAACACAGGGCAGCAGATAAATTTAAACTCCAAAGTATTACAAGCTACACCAAATCATCCCATGCTTACTAAACAGGGGAACCTGAAAATAGGGCAGATTGCCGAAGGCCAGGAAGTGCTATGCCTTAATGAACAAACCGGTAAGTATGAAACCTTTACCGTACTGCAGAAAACAGAGCATGGCGGCGGCGTACAAAAAGTTTACAATATAGTAGCCGATGGCGGCAGTACCCTGCTGATGAACGGCGTAATGGTAATGCAAAAGTAAAAGCCCCACCCAACCCTCCCCTTTAGGAGGGCTTTAAAATATCTCTTAGGATGTAAAGTCGTATCAGGAAAACCACTAACTTACACGCAAATAAAAAGTTCCCCCTTTAGGGGGTAGGGGACATGGCATTAAAAACAACGATCATCACCGGTGCAACATCCGGAATAGGACAGGAAACGGCGATTTCTTTAGCAAGGCAGGGCCATGCACTTTACTTACTGGTACGCAATACACCTAAAGGCGAACGGCTTAAACAGGAAATAGCTGATAAAACGGGTAATAAGGAAGTTTTTGTAGTACGATGCGACCTGGCTGATCTGCAAAGTGTTCGCGAAGCGGCCGAAGAGTTAACGCAAAAGTTATTTGCTATAAACACGCTTATTAATAATGCAGGCGGTGTTTTTGAAGAACGCCAGTTAAATAAGAATGGTTTTGAAATGACCTTTGTTACCAACCATCTGGGTCATTTTTTACTAACCTACAGCCTGATGCCTTTATTGCAGAAAGGGCAGGCGCGTATCATTAACGTAAGTTCAGAGGCACATAAATGGGGCAAACCGCAGTTTGATGACTTGCAATGGGAGCAATCCTACAGCCCTTTTAAGGCTTATGGCATGAGTAAACTGTTCAATATATATTTTGCCCAGTCACTTGCCGAAAAGTATGCTGACAAAGGCATACTTGCTTTTTCGCTGCATCCGGGTACAGTAAAAACAAGTTTCGGTGCGGGACTCAAAGGGTTTGGTAAAATATTGATAAAGCTGGCCCGTCCGTTTATGATAACACCCGAACAAGGGGCCGAAACTACCATATTCCTGGCAACTGCTCCACGTTTAGATAAATACAACGGCGCTTATTTTAAAAAGAAAAAGAAAGCAAGAACATCTGCCATAGCAACGGATACGGCATCGCGCAATAAGCTTTGGGCCATCAGCGAAAAACTACTTTCACGTTATTTGGTTTGGCCGGCTGTTAAATAAATAATTTATTCCTAACGATTTGTCATGCTGAACGTTTGAAGCATCTATTCTATTACATACACAGTTTGTGAACAGATCCTTCGTTCCTCAGGATGGCAAACTAATGTTTTAGACTTGCTTGTAGATAAGCAGTTTCTTTGTATCTTAAAATTTACTCTTCTGGCAAGGTTAAAGTTGTAACATTAAAAGTTAATAGTTATTTTAGATGACTTAAACATGACAATTATGCCTTTTAATAAAAAAATAATAGTTACACTCGGTTTGTTATCAATTGTGGTATTGGGTGCTATGACATCTATGACCCCCAAAAAACCTCAGGACGAGGGTTTTAAAAACCTGAAAGTACTGCCTAAAAATATCTCGAACGATGATCTTCACAAAGTAATGGAGGAGTGGGAGCATTCATTAGGAGTGCATTGCAATTTTTGCCATGTACGTAATGAGGAAACAAAAAAGATGGATTGGGCAAATGAAGCTAAACCTGAAAAGGAAATGGCTCGTGATATGTATAAGATGATGAATAAGATCAATCAGAAATATTTTCATGCTAAAAAAGATTCATTAGGAATGATCATGCAGGCGGGTGTTAATTGCAATACCTGTCACCGTGGTACTGCTCATCCCGAAGTTGTAATACCAGAAGGAAAAGGTCCTGGTCCAGTGCCTCCGGGTGGTCAGCCCGCTCCGGTTGGACAACCCGGTGCCGGTGGTACCGCTCCTGAAAAAAAAGGATGATTTTTTAAATATCCAAAACACCTCTAACCCATAGTTAGAGGTGTTTTTAATTTATGATTTATGGCAGGGATAATAAACATCAGGAATGCACATGAGGACGACCTTTTGGCCATACTGCACATTTATAATGATGCCATATTGAACACCACTGCTGTTTACAGCGAGCAGCCACATACTATTGAAATGCGCCAGGCATGGTATCATGAACGCGTGAACAGTGGTTTCCCGGTATTGGTGGCCGAAACCGGGAGCAAAGTTGTGGGCTTTTGTACTTATGGGCATTTTCGCGCCTGGCCGTGCTACCGTTTTACCATTGAACATTCTGTGTACGTTGATCCCTTGTTCAGGGGGCAGGGTATCAGTAAGCTTTTACTCAGGCCGCTTATAAATATTGCACGGCAAAACGGGATTCATGCCGTCATAGCCGGTATTGACGGCGAAAACCAGGTAAGTTATCATTTGCACCAATCACTCGGTTTTAAGCAGGTTGCCCACTTTAAAGAAGTAGGGTTTAAATTTGGGCGCTGGCTCGATCTGCTTTTTATGGAATTATTGCTTGATGGGCAAGATTAACGCAAATATTTAATTAATTATTAAATATTATACGTGATTATTCCCGGCTAAAAAATTCATAAATACTTCATAATTCAAAACTATCTTTAATCAAATTCGTTTGAATATCAGACAGGCAGGAGTAAATTGGTAAATTTAATTTCTCCATTGTTATTTTATTTAATCAGTGTTTTAATAAATATCCCCCTAATTTAATTTAACATGACCGTTGGCATTCAAGATAATGCATCTGTTCGTAAGCAGGTAACTGCTCATCCTTCTCCGCATTGCCGGGGGTGTGGTAACGAAAACATAAACCGCATACCCAGAGGACGATTTGTGAAGTTGTTTTTATTTTGGCTCCCCCTAAAAAAATACGTTTGTTATCGCTGTCATCGCAAAACATACAGGTGGGGTAGCAAGCACTAATCCTAAGCTTTAAACAAAGTCTTTCTGTAATCTTTTGGGCTAATAAAAATTAAACCGTACAAAGCGCAAATCTTTTACATTTGTTAAATGCAAAAGATACTGATTGCCAACCGGGGCGAAATAGCTTTAAGAGTAATGCGCTCTGCGCGCGAAATGGGTATTAAAACCGTTGCCGTATATTCTGACGCTGATCGTAATGCACTACATGTGCGTTATGCTGATGAAGCGGTTCATATCGGTGCCGCTCCCTCCAGTCAATCATATCTTGATGGCGAAAAAATTATAGCCGCCTGCCTTAAAACTGGGGCAACAGGTATTCATCCAGGTTATGGTTTTTTGAGTGAAAATGCTGCCTTTGCAAGGCTGGTACGGAAAGCGGGTTTGGTGCTTATTGGTCCATCGCCAGAGGCTATGGAGGTAATGGGTAATAAGCTATCGGCCAAAGCTGCTGCTTTAAAATATAACATCCCCATGGTACCCGGAACCGAAGAGGCAATTACCGATATTGCCGAGGCTAAAAAACGTGCGGTTGAGGTAGGCTTTCCCATACTGATCAAAGCCGCCGCAGGCGGCGGGGGCAAGGGTATGCGTATAGTTGATGGTGAGGCTGATTTTGAAGAACAGATGGAAATGGCCGTGTCTGAAGCTACTTCGGCTTTTGGTGATGGATCAGTTTTTATTGAGCGTTATGTGTCATCTCCCCGGCATATCGAGATCCAGGTTTTGGGCGATACCCATGGCAATATAGTGCATCTTTTTGAGCGCGATTGCTCAGTACAGCGCCGTCACCAAAAAGTAATTGAAGAAGCCCCTTCTATGGTGCTCACCCCGCAGATCAGGGAGCAGATGGGCAAATGCGCGGTTGATGTGGCCCGGTCTGTAAACTACACTGGCGCGGGTACGGTGGAGTTTATTATGGACGACGCGCTTAATTTTTATTTCCTGGAGATGAATACCCGCCTGCAGGTAGAGCATCCGGTTACAGAACTGATAACAGGCATTGACCTGGTGAAGGAACAGATCCGCATAGCCCGGGGCGAAGCCATCAGCTTTAAACAGGAGGACCTGCAAATGCGCGGGCATGCTATTGAGCTAAGGGTATATGCCGAAGATCCTGCGAATAACTTTTTGCCTGATATTGGCACCCTGCAAACCTATGTTACTCCAAAAGGCGCAGGTGTAAGGGTTGACGATGGCTTTGAACAGGGTATGGAGATCCCCATTTATTACGATCCGATGATTGCCAAGCTGATAACCTATGGTAAAGACCGCACGGAAGCTATTGAACGGATGCTGCGAGCTATTGACGAGTATCAGATAACCGGGATAACCACAACGCTGGGTTTCGGCAGGTTTGTAATGCAGCATGAAGCTTTTACATCAGGTAATTTTGATACCCACTTTGTTAAAAAATATTTTACTCCCGAGGTATTAGACACAAATCATAATGACGAAGCTATCATTGCAGCTATCATTATGGAACAATTGCTCAGTCAAAAGAAAGCCGTGGTAGCATCGGTTCAAACAACAGAGATAAGTAACTGGGTAAAAAACCGGAACAGCCTGCGATAAAAGTGTTTACAGCAATTCGGTTAGTTCGCTAAAGCTGTTTACGGTGGCTACCATGCCATCGGGTACTGCGCCAAAACCATAACTTGCAAAAATGAAAGGTACGCCGGCTTGTGTCGCGGCGGTATAATCGCCCATGGTATCACCTACATAAACTGGCGCTTTTAGTTGATGATCGTTAACAATATCTTTAATGTTATCAGCTTTGGGGTTGCCTTTTGTGCCAAAGCATTGGTGGGCCAAAAAGTGCGGGTGCATGTTGTTCAGATCCAAAAACACCTCGATATAACCGCTCTGGCAATTGCTTACTATGTATAATTTATATTTTGTGCCCAGGTATTTTAAAGTTTCTTCTAACTGTGGATATAATTCGCCGCCTTTGGTATGTAATATCTCCAGTTCGCTTATACCGCAAAGGGTTTGTACTTCTTTACGCTGATGGGTATCAAGATCAGGGAACAGCTTATCAAAAATAGCATCATAAGTCATCCCGGTGATTGACCTAACACGCTCTACGGTCATTTCTTCATCAATATAATCAACCTTCGCAACAGCTGCCTGCCAGGCCAGCGCAACGTTTGCCGTACTATCCCAAAGGGTGCCATCCAGATCAAAAATTATACTGTCGAATTTATTATGTAGTGAAGTATCCATAGCGCGGGCAAAAATAAGAGTTTATTTTTTGAAGCAGCCATAGCATTGAAAAGTAATTTATATTTTTAAAGAAGAATTACCCTGCTATGATTTACTTTAAAAAGGTGTATTTTAATTATGAGGATAAGGCACCTATTGAAGCTGCTTTACGCAAGTTATCAGTTAAACGTACGGGAGGTTTGGATTTAAAATCATCAACATCCGATATTGGGACAGATAAATATTTTTTTGGTTATGATGGTAAAAATGCATTGTATTTTACCCGCATAAGAAGTTCTGTTGAGTGGCTTTTACCTAAGGTTATCTTTAGCCTACCAAAAAGCGAAACAGATTTTCTTTATAAATTTCGTTTAAGTCTTTTTCCTTTTATTTTTATCGCCTTGTTTTCTTTTGGATTATTATTCAGTTTCATTTCCCTTGTAATGGGACGTATCCAATTTCAGGATTTTATAAGTTTTGCTATATTTCCGGCATTTTTTATATTATTAATATGGTTAGAATTAAAAATAACAGCATCTAAAATAAAAAAGGCTATTATCAAATATCAAGCTATTTAATGTTCAGCTTATTTTGTCCTAATCGGTTCAGTGAGAAGGGCTTAAGAGTTTCAAAAACTTCGTAAGTCTGGCCTGCAATGACAAGCCAATGTAAAATAATCTCGCCTTTAAGAGGGTAGGGGCCTAATTGATTAAATTTGTTTATAATCAAACAAGAAAGAGATCAATATTGAATACTTCCCGTCCACCAAAAAATACCATTAGTAATAAAGTAACATTAAAAGAGCGCTTTGACGCGCTGCGTAATTTACCGGCCTTTTTTAAACTGGTTTGGCAAACCAGTCGCTGGATGACGATTGTTAACGCCATATTACGCATAGTCCGCTCGGCCATGCCGCTGGGATTGCTGTATGTAGGTAAACTGATCATTGATCAGGTGGTTACCATAAGCCATGCCCCAACTAAAGACATGACCTATCTGTGGCAACTTGTGGGCCTTGAATTTGGGCTTGCTATATTAACTGATGCCCTTAGCAGGGCCATTACCCTGATGGACAGCTTGCTTGGCGATCTGTTCAGTAATCATACTTCGGTAAAAATAATGGAGCATGCCGCCACGCTTGATCTTGACCAGTTTGAGGATTCGGTATTTTATGACAAGCTGGAACGCGCCCGGCAGCAAACTATAGGTCGTACTATACTCCTGTCGCAGGTAATGAACCAGGTGCAGGACCTCATCTCCATGGGATTCCTGGCGGTTGGTTTAATGACCTTTAATCCCTGGTTAATTGTGCTGCTGCTTATCGCCATTATCCCCGCTTTTTTAGGCGAATCGTACTTTAATGATCAAAGCTATGCCCTAACCCGCGGCCAGACCCCCGAGCGCCGTGAGCTTGATTATATACGTTACCTGGGTGCCAGTGACGAAACAGCCAAAGAGGTAAAGATCTTTGATCTTTCAGGCTTTATTATTGACCGTTTCAAACACCTGTCAAATAAGTTTTATGGAGATAACAAGCACCTGGCTATCAAACGCTCTTTATGGGGTACTTTTTTTGCGATGCTGGGCAGTTTGGGTTATTATGCGGCTTATGTGGTTATCATAGTCAGGGCGGTAAACGGCAGTGTAACTATTGGCGAACTGGCCTTCCTTGCCGGATCATTCAGGCAGCTGCGTGCTTTACTGGAGGGGATCTTAACCCGTTTTACAGCAGTATCACAAGGGGCCATTTACCTGCGCGATTTTTTTGAGTTTTTTGAGATCATTCCTAAAATTAAAATGGCGGCAAACGCGCTGCCTTTCCCTGAAACCATACAACAGGGGTTTACCTTTGAGAATGTTGGTTTTCGCTATATCAATTCAGACAGATGGGCCAACCGGCATTTGAACTTTACGCTTTATCCCGGCGAAAAACTGGCCCTGGTAGGCGAGAACGGCGCTGGTAAAACCACACTGGTGAAGTTACTGGCCCGTTTGTATGACCCAATCGAGGGTAGGATACTGCTTGATGGCGTTGATTTGAAACAGTACGACCTAACCGATCTGCGGCTTAACGTAGGTATTATTTTCCAGGATTACTTACGCTATCAGATGAGCTTTGCGCAAAATATTGCCGTAGGTAAAATTAGTGAACAGGATAACCGCCCGCTCATAGAGCATTCGGCAAGGCAGAGCCTGGCCGATGTGCTGGCAGCCAGGCTCCCCGGAGCCTATGACCAGCAACTGGGTAAACGCTTTGCCGATGGGGTTGAACTATCAGGTGGCGAATGGCAAAAGGTTGCCCTGGCGCGGGCTTACATGCGCGATGCACAGTTGCTAATACTGGACGAACCAACATCGGCACTTGATGCCCGTGCCGAGTTTAATGTTTTTGAACGTTTTGCCGAATTAACAAAAGGCAGATCGGCAGTGCTGATTTCGCACCGTTTTAGTACTGTACGCATGGCCGACAGGATACTGGTATTGGAAAAAGGCGAACTGATTGAGATAGGCAGCCATGAGGAACTGCTGCTTAAAGGTGGCCGCTATGCCGAGCTTTTTGATTTGCAGGCAGCCGGGTACCGGTAAGTTTGAGTTAATTCAAAGTATGCCTGATTAATCAAGGGTTATAAGTAGGAATTTATTTGATTCCCCTATAGTAAAAAGGCTATGTTGTTATTAATCATTAGTTAATAGCTGGCAATTGATAATTATGAATTATTAAACACGATCAACAAATTCGTTAAATTATCACAAAAATGCGTAAAACTACGTATGTAAATCGGTGTAAACCCCTATTATTTTTATTATAGTAAAGGTTAACTTTGAATTAATGTTGGTGATCAGCAGGTCAAACGTTTTACAAAGCCGCTACTATGAAACTTTTTTATCACTTTTTGGTCTTTGTTTTTGTATCGCTCCTGCTAATTGCCTGCGCTAATATATTTACAACAGATCATAAAGTAAAAGCATTGAACAGTGAGCCCTCGGTGTTAAAACGAAAGGGTAATGAGCCTGATGTTTCGGCAAAAGTCGGCTCCAAAAACGGTCCTTATATACTTGCGGGTTTTAATTATAAAAATATTTTAAAAGGGAAAAGGTGGATAGATAACCAATGCGATTATAAAAATAATTTCTATATAAAAAATATACAGCTGGTCATTAGTCATTTTGGCCAGCATAGATAGCATTAATAAAGTGAGTTTAGTTTTAGTTTAATTTAGTTAGGGAACAGTTGGCAAACAGTCATTACAGCAATGTAATGGCTGTTTTGTTTTTTGGGCCAAAAAGGGATTGTGATGATTAATATTTAGGAAAATGGCCGAGTACTAAAAATAATGTAAAAACAGGGATGGCCAATAATATATAAACCCTTGCCAGTTGTCTGTCGTTGGCATTGCCTACTACAAATACGTTATATAAGTCTTTTTTTATGATGTTCAATTTCGCTTTCATAGTTCAAAATATTATATGTGATATATGAATTTGACCTAAAGCAAATAATAAGGTTTAAAACCTATGTCCATAAAAAATGCCCATAGGTTTTTAAGCTATGGACACCCTCATCATCATTAAAAAAAACTTAAAATGTCATTATGCTTTATCGTGGCTCATTTCGGGATGGTAATGCAATCCTGGAGTAAGCCAGTATAATAACACCACCCTGGAATACCTGAAATTAAAAGGAGATAATATTACGGCTATGCTTAGTATAATTGTTACATATAACCACGGATTGTTGCTTCCGGTTAAAATACTTATAGCAACCGCGGCGGTAACCATTTGGGCAACGTTAAGCGCGTAACTAACAAACATGGCCACATAAAAATAGCCAGGTTCCCTTTCATATACCAAACCGCAATGTGAGCAAGTTTGATGCATAACCTGTCCATGAAAGCCATACATACTGTTGGCAAACATATCGCCGCGCCTGCAACGGGGACATTTGGCATGTAAAACGGCAGGCCATAATTTATATTCATTATTTTCCATGATCGTATATTATTTTTTTTCTGAACTCTTCGGGGGTAATATCTTCCAGTTTTTTAAAAAACTTGGTAAAGTAGGAGTTATCGCTAAAGTTTAATTTTAGTGAAATTTCACTAATGCTTAATTGCGGATTAGTAAGCATACGCTTAGCTTCCAGCAGCACCCTGTTGCGGATCAGCTCGCCGGCTGATACGCCCATTAGATCCTTACAAACCGCGTTTAAGTGGTTAGGGGTTATATACAACATCGCTGCATAATCTTTAGGCAGTTTGATATCAGTATAATGGTGCTCAATTAAATTTTTAAAGCTTTTGAGCAGGATTTGGTTGTATGATGAGTTACCGCCTAAAACCGGATTTGCACTAAGCCTGTTAACCAGGATAAATATTTGCAGCATCAGCAGCCTGATCATATCAGCAGATGCTGTGGCGGGTGAAGCAGCTTCGGCCAGTATGGTTTCAAACAGTGGTTTTACGGCTGCATAGGTTTCATCTGGTAAATTGATCACAGCATCGGCCAGGTTGCCGCTAAAAAACGAAAAATTATCCAGGTAGCCGTGTTGTAATATGAATGACTGTATAAATGATGCCGAAAAATTAATGATATAACCATCGGTAAAACCTTCAAAACTCCAGGAGTGCACCTGGCCGGGTATCATAAAATAAATTTGACCGGGCTTAACCTCAAAATTCTCAAAATCAATGGTGTGGGTACCGCCTCCATTTGTAAAAAGTACCAAATGGTAAAATGAATGCCGGTGAGTGGCAAACAAATTTTTATGCGTTTGCAGGTATGGCTCAAAACGACTTATAATAATGTCGTCCTGATCAATATCAGATAAGGAACAAATGTCATATAGTGGTACGTTTTGTAACATGGAACAAATTTACACACCAAATTACCACTTGTAATGGTACTATTTTTATTTTTAATGGTACTATTCAACGATAATTGAATAATACCACAAGCCGGAACGGGTTCAATCCTGATTAGCCTTTAATAAGCGCTTGCTATGGTCAGCACTTCAATAGCTTCATTGCTTAACTGCAGCGTTGCCGCCTGTGTAAGTTGATTAAGCTGGGGTATACTGGTGGCGCTTGCTATTGGCGCGGTTATGCCGGGCCGGGCAATTAGCCAGGCTAAAGCAACAGCTGCAGGATTGCTGTTGTATTGCGCAGCAACTTCATCCAACGCTTTTAATATAAGGAAACCCCGTTCGGTTAAATATTTTTTGACTGAATTGGTCCTGTTACTACCTTCCAGATCGGCTGCCGACCGGTATTTGCCGCTTAAAAAGCCACTTGCTAATGAAAAATAGCTGATAACACCAATGTTTTGCTCTTTTATAAATGGTTCAAACGTGGTTTCGTAATTTTGCCTGTCAAACAAATTGTATTCGGGTTGTATGGTTTGGTAAGCGGCCAGTCCTTTTTCGCGACTTACTTTAAGCGATTCATGGAACCGTTCGACAGAAAAATTAGAAGCGCCAATAGCTCTTACTTTACCCTCCCTGATCAAATGCTCATAAGCCCGCAGTGTTTCTTCAACCGGGGTTGAGGCATCATCATAGTGCGACTGGTACAAGTCAATATAATCAGTTTGCAGGCGCTTCAATGAATCCTCGGCAGATTTAATAATATATTCCTTTTTTAGCCCTTTTTTACCTTCCCTGAATTCCGCGCCTACTTTGGTAGCTATGATCACCTTGTCGCGCTTACCGCTTTGCTTAAGCCACTTGCCAATTTCTGTTTCTGATTCTCCACCTTTATTGCCCGGTCTCCAGGCCGAGTAAACATCGGCGGTATCAACGGCATTAAAACCGGCATCTAAAAATGCATCCAGTAAAATGGCGTTATCGTTACCCTTAACTGTCCACCCAAACACATTGCCGCCAAAAATCAATGGCGCGGTTTTTAGGCCGGAATTACCCAATTCACGTTTTTCCATAGTGCTTAATTAAAGAATCCTAAGTTATTAATTAGAAGTTGCTATAAGTACTAATTGTTTGTCGGCAAATTAAAATAATCAGCAATAGGGGGTTTAAAGGTTGTTTCAATTTCACAAGAAAAAAATAAGGCAAGAGCAGTACTGACAAATCAATGACCAATTGGTGTTATACGCATATTTTTAAGGTGCTATACACACATTTTTGTTTTAAAACCATAGTGACATTTGATAAAAATAATATCACAATGAAAAATAAATTTTTAGTGGCTTGTGTAATAAGCTTATTATCTGCCACCACGCTGTTTGCCTATACTGGTCCAAAAGTTGAGGCCGGTTGTACTGCCGTTATCCGCGATTTTATTGACAGCCACATGAGCTCAAATTATAAAAAGTTAAATAAGGTATTGGATGAAAACTCCAGTTTTAAAATACCCCGTGGCGAAAAGGTGATCCATCAGGACAAATCAAGTTTGGTTGAGGCAATGAAGAACACTGCTGGTACGCAACAAAACTGCCAGTCAAATTATGAAGTACTTGCCAATAGCGATGCATTGGTAATTGCCAGGGTTGATTTTACCTATCATGATAATATACAGCATAATTACCTGATAGTTGAAAAAAATGATAACCAGGAATGGAAAATTACACAGGTTTGCAAAATGTTTGATGATATTGAAATACCCGATAATAAAGAGCCGGTAACAGCTAAAAACTGAGATTAGTAACTGATCTTATTATATTATACAGATTCATAGGAGCCAATTTATCCAATTGGCACTATGATATTTAATCACCCCAAAAGGGTGATTTTTTTTATTTTATTTAACCTTATTTTGAGGTTAAATTGCAGTAATACTGCAAACTATTTAAACTGAGTGTAATTGAACAAGAATTTCTTATATCGGGTGATCATGTTGGTGTGTGTGGTTTGGTTTTGTTTAATACAAACACACCCGGTTTTTGCGCAAAAATATACGTTTTCGCATTTTGATATTGAAGACGGGCTGATACAATCGCAGGTGAACAAGTTTTCAATGGATAGCGACCATCGCCTTTGGATAGCTACGTTTGGAGGTGCCTGTCGTTTTGATGGGAAGGATTTTTTGGGTTATTCAAGACAAGATGGCTTGCCTAATAATTTTGTGGGCACCGTTTTTTCTGATAAAACCGGCCATACCTGGTTTGGAACACTTGATGGGCTGGCCATGCTTTATAATGGCAAAATTAAAAACTATAAGCCTGCAATATCCCTAAAACGCAATGTAGTTACCAGTATAACCCAGGATGGCGCCGGCACAGTTTGGGTTATAATGGGTTACAGGTTGTTTAAAATTACCGGCGATAAAATGCAACCTGCCATATTAAGTGATAGCGATAAAGTAACCGCTGTTGCTGTAGATAGCTCAGGTAAACTTTATGCGGCGGTTTATCAAAAAGGGATATATAATTTAAGTGGTAATAAATGGGTTTACTCAACCCCGTTTAATGCAAAGTATGGATCTGTACAGGTAAAGGAAATTTTGTTTGACAGGTTTGATAAACAAAAAATATACATCTTAACCTGGAACGGTTTGTATTATATCAGCAATAATCAGATTATGCCTTATGCCGTTAAACAAATGGCAACCGTAAAAGAGCAATTACTTAGCATTGCGCAAGATGCTTTTGGTGATTTATGGATAGGTACAGATAATGGCGCCTATTGTATTGTTGACGATGATATAATTCATTACAACTCATCAAACGGGCTTACCGATAACTCTATAGCTGATATTTATAACGATGCTGATAATAATTTATGGTTGGGTAGCCTGGGTAATGGAGTGTATCGTTGTGAGGGTAACAAGTATGTAACTTTTGACGGTTCGCAGGGATTGCCCGATTCAAAAATAGTAATGGCCCTTACCCTGGACTGGGACAACCATATTTTGCTGGGTGCTGATGGCGGCGGGTTAATAAGGTATGATGGTAAAAAATTAACCAATATACCTACACCTAAAGCGCCTAAAGCTTTAAAGGGGATACAATGCTTATATACTGATAAAAATAAAATTACCTGGATAGGTACTTCCCAATCGGGATTATGGCAGTATGATGAAAAAGGTTTCAGGCAGGTAAAAGGAAGCGATGAAATAAGCTATAATTGTATAACAGCCGATAGCAGCGGAATTATTTGGCTGGCTACTTCAATGGGTTGCTATTATTACGAGAATGGTTTGCTGAAACAACTGGAGGGCGTATCTTCATTTTCATCATCGCTGGTAGTAACCGGGCGCGATTCGTTATTTATCGGTACACAAAATGGGATTGTATTGTCATTAAATAAAAAGGTAGTGAACACCTTTAATCAAAATTTGCTTAAAAACTGTGCCATTCTTTCCATGATCAAATATCATGATATCATGCTGATTGGTACTGATGACCGGGGCCTGTTCGCCTGGGACATGAAAAGCGGACATTTAAAAAACTATACGGTAAATGACGGCCTTAAGGCCAATGCTATATATAGTTTAATAGCTGATGAGTTTGGTAAAATTTGGATAGGGACAGGCAGAGGGGTTAACCGTATGCAGTTTAACGCCGATTCAAAGCGGTTTATGGTGATTGATAATACAGGCTCAAAAGAACCCATATTTGAAACCAACCAAAACGCTATACTTTACAAAGACCATCAAATATGGGTAGGCACCACTAAAGCGGTTATGGTTTACAACACCCGGGTAAAAATGAAACCATCGCCGCCGCCGCACATTCTTATTGAGAGTGTAAAGCTAATGCCAAAGATAGGCAGTAACAGGGATACTAATTATGTATATTTAAGTGATGGAGCCCGGTTAAATTATAATCAAAACCACCTGGCCATTTCTTTTTTAGGTATTTATTTAAAAAATCCCGATGGGGTATCGTACCGCTATAAGCTGGTTGGTCTTGATAGTACATTTTGTTCGCCGGTAAAAAACAATATTGTTGAATATCCATCATTACCGCCTGGCAAATATACCTTTAAGGTTAAGTCTATTAGCCCTGATGGTAAGGTATCGGCAGGTACGGCTAATTTTAGCTTTGAAATTGTACCACCGTTTTACAGAACCCTTACTTTCCGGATATCGGCAGTAGTGTTTTTTGTTTTGATAGGATTTGGATTGCAAAATATCTGGCACCATGGTAAAATACAGCGTCAGCAGGTAATTGAGGCCATGAAACGCGAAGAGAAAATAAAAATAAGGCAGCAAACGGCCGAAGATTTTCATGACGACCTGGGCAATAAGCTTACCCGGATAGCCATACTCTCAGAGATATTGAACGCTAAAATTGACCCTAATAAAATAGATCAGCGCGGCCTTGTTGATCAAATTAAACAAAACGCCGCCGCCCTGTACAACGGAACCAAGGATATTTTGTGGGCGCTTGACCCCAAAAGCGATAATTTATATGAAACTTTAGTACATATTAAAGAAATTGGTATTGAGCTTTTTCAGGATGTGCCGGCAGATTTTAAGTTTGAAGGCATAGATGAAAGTTTACATCAAATTAAATTGCCCATGGAATATAGCCGTAATATTACCATGATATTTAAGGAATCGTTGAATAATGTACTTAAACATGCCGAAGCCAATCATGTTATATTACAGTGGATGTATATTGATAAAAATGAAGTGAGGCTGCGCCTTATTGATGATGGTAAGGGCTTTAAATGCGAAAACATTACAAAAGGTCATGGCATGCATAACATAAAAGCCAGGGCCAAACGTATTAATGCCGAACTGCTTATTGTTTCGGAAGAGGGCAGGGGAACATCAGTTGAATTGAAGTTCAGGAAAAACGTTGCTGCTTAATTATAAACCTATATGAACCGTAATATTAAAATAACCATTATTGAGGATGATGAAACTATAAGAAATGGTTATGCCTACTTAATTGGTGCAACAGAAGGGTATGAGGTGGTAAGCACTTATTGCTCGTATGATGAAGCTGTTAAAAAAATAGTATCAGATCATCCCGATGTTATACTGCTGGATATTGAACTGCCGGGTACTAATGGGGTGGATGCCATCCCCAAATTAAAAAAGCTGCTGCCGCAATGCTTTGTATTGATCTTAACGGTTTATGAATCAGAAAAGTTAATATTCAATGCGCTGGCCAACGGCGCATCGGGCTATCTTACCAAAAATACCCCCTCAACCAAAATAATTGAGTCAATTAAGGAAGTAAAAGAGGGCGGTGGTCCCATGAGCATTAATATTGCCAAGCTGGTTATACGTTCGTTCCAAAAAAATCAGGAGTCGCCATTATCCAAACGCGAAACCCAGATACTTGAGCTTATTGGCGATGGCAAAAGCCGCAGTCAAATTGCCAAAGAATTATTTATTGATCTGGAAACCGTGCGCAGCCATATCAAAAATATATATATTAAACTTGATGTTAACTCCCGTGCCGATGCTATTAAAATGGCCAAGCAAAATAAGCTGATCTGATTAGTGGGGTTGTTTAGTTAATTGATATACAGTAGCTTTGTTTATGTGTTTATTAATAAAAATATTAAGATCGTAATTTTACATTATGGAATTTAAGTATTTTTCACCATCTGACATCTTAAAGCCTTACATAAAGCACTACTATATCTTTGAATCTGATTCAGACGCCGGATTCGAGGATACCGTATTTCCAAGTGGCAATATGGAAGTGATCTTTAATCTTGGTGAGGGTATATGGGAATCGTCAGTTGAAAATAAATTCTTCAAGACTCCTCAAATAGAATTATGGGGCCAGATCACAAAACCGTTGGCCATAAGATCGAAGGGCAGGCATACCATGCTTGGCATTAAATTTTTTACACACTCGCTGGCATATTTTTTTAATGATGAAATAGGGCTGTTTAACGATCATATCTCCGACCTGTATGATATAATAGGTAGCCCGGCAAAGGTTTTGCATGCGCAGCTTTTGGAAACAAAAGACCAGGATAAAAGAATAGAGCTTATAGAAACTTTCTTACTAAAAAGATTAATAGGCAATCAAAAAAAATCTTTCAGGATTGATAAGGTTGCCCATATTTTAACGAGTATAAAAAAGAACCCGGCCGAAAATAACCTTGGTAATATTGCATCACGGCATGGCATTACCCCCCGTTACCTGCACAAATTAATTTATCAGCATACCGGCCTCTCGCCAACATCATTCAATAAAATAAACCGGTTTCAGTTTAGCCTTAAGCTTATTGCTAAAAATGATCAGCCTTTCACTTCTATCGCGTATGACTGCGGTTATTTTGACCAATCACATTTTATAAGGGATTTTAAATCATTTACCGGCGTTACTCCTTCTGCATATCTGGAAAACATATCCCCTGTTAACCAGCTCTTATTTCAATAATTTCAAAACTGTTCCGGTTTATACAATTTTAAGGTTTACTGCTACAATACCTTTGATAAAAATAATTATCAAACAAAGTAAACTTTTATTGTATGAGCACTTTTGAAACATTTTCACAGCTACATCAAAATTCAACTCCTTTTGTGTTAGGAAATATCTGGGATGTGCACAGCGCAAAGATATTTGAAGCCAATGGCTATAAAGCAATCGGCGTATCCAGCCAGGCACTATCAAATTCATTGGGTTATGAGGATGGGGAAAACCTCCCGTTTGAAATCCTGCTTCAATTAGCTAAAAGGGTAGTTGATGTAGTGCGGATACCTTTTTCTGTTGATATGGAAGGAGGGTATAGCCGCAGCATTAACGGCATTATTGAAAATATAAACAAACTGCATGATGCCGGCGTGGTTGGAATAAACCTGGAAGATACCATTGCAGGTGCTACGCGCCAGTTACAACCTGTCGCTGAATTTCAAAAAATCCTTTCGGCAGTTGCAGCACACATCAGCCGAAATAATTTGCAACTATTTTTAAATGTCAGGACCGACGGATTCCTTTTGGGTATGCCAACGGCGCTTGATGAAACACTTACCCGCATTAAAAGCTACGAAAACGCAGGCGCCAACGGGATTTTTGTTCCTTGTATCACCAACGGGAATGACATTAAAGCTGTAGTTAAAGCCGCCAGCCTTCCTATTAACGTAATGTGTATGCCTAACCTGCCAAATTTTGACGAGCTGGGATCGCTGGGTGTAAAAAGGATTAGTATGGGGCCGTTTCTTTTTAACAAGGTTTATGATAACGCCGGGAAACTTGCCAAGGCAATTAATGACCAGAAAAACTTCTCGGCTATCCTTTCCTGATTTTTAAATATCAAATAAAATTATTCACAAATAAAAACTCAAAAAAATGAACCTACCCAAAAGAGCCGAAGATGCTCATGCAACACTTGCAGCCGCCTATAACACCGGTGATGTAGCCACAGTAATGAACATGTATGATGTTACAGGCATTATTGTACCAGAACCCGGAAAACCAGTATCAGGCAAAGAACAATTTGAAGAAGCGATAAAAGCCATTTTATCCATTAAAGGAAAAATGGAAATTAAAACCGTTTATTGTCTTCAAACAGGAAACATTGCCGTGGGACGGTCGGAATGGAATATTACAGATGGTAATGAAGTTAAGATAAGCGCCAAAGGTATTGAAGTAATGAAACAACAAGCCGACGGTACCTGGAAAATTGTTATAGATCAGGCATTTGGCGCCGAAGCTAATCTTGTGGCATAGTATCGGATGTATTCCCGCTGATGCAACTTTATGCTTATAACTATGTAGCTTTGTAAAACCAATTGTAAACTATTGTTTATGATATAACAGGCAATAATAAATAAATCCCCCTATTTGGGGGATACACTGCCTGATTAGCTAAGCTATCTTTGATACGTGCAATAGTTTTTACTGACCGGCTATTGCATCCCACACTAAATATCACCCTGATAATCACGCTATGATATTGGGCTGATTTCCTAAAAAATCTTTGTAAGACTTATTTATAACATGAAATTGAAATATATCCCTGTTTTTGCAGAGGACGCTGACGCGCAAATAGATTTTTATACACAAAAACTGGGCTTTAACGCCATCAGCAATATTTGTTTTATAGAGGGAGAGGGGTGCACTGTACTACAAGCTGATAATTTGGATGTTGCACTGGTTGTTGCCGGTGGCAACAGTAACAACACTTTTAAAAGCTGTATCATATTAAATACCGAGGACTGCCTGAAAGATTATCATTTATATAAAACTGCTGGTGTGTTTTTTTATGCAGCCCCGCGGTACCTGCCTACAGGCCTGGCAGCCGAGTTTTTAGATCCGGGAGGTAACCGGTTTATTTTATTGGAGGAAAGAAATTATACAGAAATATAAATTTTTATATGATGGATTATTCAAAAACATTACGGAACAATAATAAGATATACAGCCGTACCAGCAGCCAAAGGCAAAATCAGCAATATAGTTCTGATTTTAGTTTGAGGTTTGTTTTTACCGGGAATGAACGTTATGACATTGGCAGGCGGCATTTATCAATATATCCCGATTCTTTTTTGATATTGAACAGGGGTACACAATACTCAACCGATACAGATTCAAGTGTGCCGGTACAATCATTCAGCATCAACTTTGATCAGCAATTTTTGGAGGACTTTAAGGAATACTGGGCTTTTACGGATAACCGGCTGGTAAACAGAAACGGGTATAAAACAAAGCAGCAACAGGAATTTGATGAAACTATTTATCCGTTTAGTGGCGATATCATGTACAACGTATATCACCTTAAACAATACCTGGATAATGGCATGCATGATGAGCTCCTGATAAACGAGTATTTAACCCACTGCCTCATTAACTATTTCACTATTTATAACGAGGAAATACTGAATAAGGCAGAAAAACTTCATTTTTTAAACCCAAGTACAAAAATTGAAATTTTGCGCAGGCTTAACCTGGCTAAAGAATATCTGTACAGTAATTATAACCAAAATATAAGCCTCGAAGACCTGGCAGAATATTCATGCCTTTCGGTTAATCACCTTTTGCGCACATTTAAACAGGCATTTAATTTAACGCCACACCAGTTTTTAATACAATTGCGTTTAAAAAGAGCCCAGCTATTGTTAAAAAGTACCACATATCCAATTAACGAGGTAGTGAATCTTATTGGTTTTGAATGCCCCAGTTCTTTTATCAGGCTGTTTAAAACCCATTATAAAATTACGCCTTTAAAATACCGGCAAATAGCCTGAGCGGCTATTTGCTTTATAGATAAAATAATAATATAATTATTATAATAAGCTTGCCTATAAATCCCGCCTCATTAATGTGCGAAAACTATCAAAATGGTGATTCTCGCACATCCTGCAATAAATTCATTTGCTACTATTGTGTTTGTATTAGTCATATAGTCTGTCACTATACTTATTATATAATTAACTATTAAACACTTATTCTATGATAATAGCACCTGCGTAAATTTAATATTCATTGTATTATTGTGCCTGATGCTACGTAAATACCCCACAACGTGGTATTTTTCAATTGTATCCTATCAATTGGCACTCATCATAAACCTTATTAAATCTTCTTTAACTCGTTAGTTCAACACGCCTAAAAAAGTATTCATTTAAGATATCAAGTTACCCCGCTTGTTCTTTAAGTTATAGTTAAAGAAATATTTTTTCAGAGTGAAAGGAACTTTTATATAGGGGCCTTAAATTCTTCAACTATCTATAAATCAAAAAAATAATAAATATGAAAAATGGACAAATAGAACCGGATACTTAACTTTTTTCGGTTAATAAACTTTTATTCAAAGTTAAAACGTGAAAAAATCTAAAAATTATATCTAATAACAAATAAAAAAAGCATGAAGCACAAATTACTTAAAATTTTCATGGTTTGTTTTTTCTGCTGCGCGGCTTCAATGGCCTTTGCACAAAATCAAACCGTAACCGGTACAGTTACTTCGCAGGATGAGGGTTTACCTATCCCTGGAGTAACGGTAAAAATCAAAGGGTCCAGTCAGGGGACACAAACCGGTACCGATGGTAAATACACCGTGAATGTGGCAAATGGCACAACGCTGGTCTTTTCATTTATCGGGTATGCAACTCAGGAAGTTGTTGTTACCAAAAACATCATGAATGTCGTACTAATCTTAAGCAGTAAACAATTAGGCGAAATTGTGGTAACTGGTTTGGGTATAAGCAAAGCCAAAAAAACTTTAGGTTATGCACAAACTACAGTTAAAAATGAGGATATAAACAGATCTGCACCTAATAACCCTTTTGGAGCTTTACAAGGTAAAGTAGCAGGTGTAAACATATCAAACGTAGGTGGTAGTGCCGGTGGTTCAACTAAAATAATCTTACGTGGTTATACTTCATTAACAGGTACCAACCAACCTTTATTTATTATAGACGGTGTGCCGTTGGATAACTCACGCAGAGGATCAGATGACAACTTTGACTTTGGTAACAACGCAAATGATATTGATCCAAACCAGATTGATAACATATCAATTCTTAAGGGCTCGGCTGCAACCGCTATTTACGGTTCCCGCGGTTCAAACGGTGTTATTGTTATTACTACCAAAAAAGGGAAATCAGGTAAACCGGTTGTTGAATTTTCAAGTGCGGCAACCATGACTGATCTTGCCTTCGTTTACAAACCACAGGATGTGTTTGGTCAAGGGTGGGATGGACACTTCGTATTAGGTGAAAATGGAAACTGGGGCCCTAAATATACAGGCTTAACTCAGCCTTGGGGTGCAGTAGTTGATAATACTCAACTATTAAGACCTTTTTCTTTTATACAAAATAACGTAAGAGACGCATTTGATCGTGGCATTGATTTAAATAATAATATTTCAATAAGCGGTGGTACAGATGCTACTACCTATTTGTTTTCATACAATAATATCTATTCGAATGGTATCCTGCCTGGTCCGGCAGATAAATTTAAAAGGAATAACTTCACTTTAAAAGGATCAACCACATATAAAAACTTTTCTATCGATGCCTCTCTTAACTATGTTGGTAAAAATGGAAATTTCGTAGCAACCGGTCAGGGGCCAACAGGTATAGCTTCTACATTTTATGAAAACATCCTGCAAATTCCGGGCTCTGTGCCTATTAAGGATTTAAGGGATTATAAAAACCAATACTTTAACATAGACAATTATTATACTCCTTTTGCCGTAAACCCATTCTACAGCTTAAATGAAAATGGCAGCCATAGCAAAAACGATCGTTTTTATGGCAACGTTAACATGAACTATAAAGTTACAGACTGGTTAACACTTAACTTTCAACAGGGTGCAGATGTTTCCAACATGGGAAACAAAATATGGTTTAACTCAAACTACCCAACTCCTGGTAGCTGGGTAGGTGGTGCCAATACAGAAAGTGCTGTGAGAAAACCTGACGTAGGTAGTGTTGAAGAAGATAATTTCCAGAACTTTGAGTATGATAGTAAATTACAGGCGCTGTTTAATAAAAAGTTCTCTAATTTTGAGATCAATGGTTTATTAGGTGCAAACTACAATGATCGTGGTTCACGTTCACATATAAGCAGAATTGAAGGCTTAGCTATTCCAGACTTTTTTAACTTGTCAAATAGTTCAAATCAAC
Organism: Mucilaginibacter lappiensis; assembly: GCF_050433765.1. Lineage (GTDB taxonomy): Bacteria > Bacteroidota > Bacteroidia > Sphingobacteriales > Sphingobacteriaceae > Mucilaginibacter > Mucilaginibacter lappiensis_A. The sequence continues at coordinate 1,019,615 of NZ_JBNPWP010000002.1, forward strand.
CTTTTGCTTCCGAAGAGGAAATACATCGTCGTTTGTTAGCTTTTTATGGTCAGGCTACAATTGGTTATAAAGATTATCTGTATTTAACAGTAACCGGTCGTAATGATATTACATCAACTTTAGCAACAGGTAACAACAGTTATTTTTATCCTGCTGCAAACTTGTCATACGTATTATCACAGGCACTGGGAATTAATAGTAGTAAAGTAACTTACATTAAATTAAGAGGTAGCTATGGTGAAACAGGTAGTGATACCGATCCGTATAGCACGCTTAATGTGTTAAACGCTACCAGTGTACCTCTTGGTTTTGGTAATCTGACATTTCCTTTTCAGGGTGTTCCGGGCTTTAGTGTAGCAAATACGCTTTATACTTCAGGTTTAAAGCCAGAACGTGTTAAGGAATATGAAGTTGGTGGTGAGTTTAGGTTCCTGGATGATCGCATCGGTTTAGACCTTACCTTTTACCATAAAGTTCGTCAGGATCAGATCTTGAATGTACCAATTGCTCCATCTACTGGTTATGCAAGCCAACTAATAAATTTTGGAAAGGTTAAAGAAACAGGGATTGAGGTTGCATTTAATGCTACCCCGGTAAAAAGCTCGTTAGTGAAATGGGACTTTACTTATACATTCTCTCGTAACAGGAGTACCGTAGTATCATTGCCTCCGGGATTAGAAAAAGTTATACTTGGACAGGATGGTTACGGTGGCCAGTTTGTTGCCGTGGCAGGACAACCGCTTGGCTTATTGCAGGCACCAGTTCCGGCATATGACCCTCAGGGCCACATCATAGTTGATGGCGGGGGATATCCGGTTGCTGCTGCAGCAAATGGTACCTATGGCAATTTTCAGCATGATTTTGTAATGGGTTTTACCAATAGCGTGCGTGTAAAGGACTTTACGTTAGGCTTTACCTTAGAGTGGGATAAAGGCGGTAAATTTTATTCAGGAACTGCTGATTTGTTTAATTTTGTGGGTGCCGATCCTAAAACGCTTTACAATGACCGTAATCCTTTTGTTGTTCCAAATTCGGTTCAACGGGTTATCGATGCAAGCGGTGCTGTTATAGGTTATACCGAAAACAACACTCCTATAAGTGAGGCTAATAATGATGATTACTACTATACCACTTCGAACAAAGCGCTGGCCTGGTCAAGGGATATATTAGACAGAAGCTTCATGAAATTAAGAGAGGTTACTTTAAATTACAATTTGCCAAAATCATTTATCAGTAAAATAGGTGCTTCAAAAGCGTCTGTTGGAATTTATGGCAGAAACTTAATTACATGGCTACCTGCCGGTAACCGCGTTGTGGATCCAGAAGTTTCAAATTATGGAACTGACCTGGCGAGTGAATACGGGGAGTTCAGGACTGCTCCACCATTAAGGTACTATGGTGCTTCACTAAAAGTTACATTTTAATTATTTGCATCATGAAAAATAAAAACATAAGAGTTAAAACAATATTCATACTTGCAGCTACTTGTTTATCATTTGGTTGCAAAAAAATCACCGATATAAACATTAGCCCTAATGACCCGGCTGTTGAAAAGGGTACTGTGCAGGTTTTATTTCCATCGGGTGTTGTGTCAACAGCCGGTAGTGTTGGTGGCGAACTTGACATCATTGGTGGTATATGGTCACAATACTGGACCCAATCTCCAATTGCCAATCAGTTTAAAACCATTGATGCCTACAACCTTCAAAGGCAGGATTTTAATAGGGGCTACAACGAATTATTTTCAGGAGCTTTAGCCGATTATCAATTGGCGATTACTAAAGCAAAGGCTGCTAAGCAATTTAACTTTGTATTAATGTGTACAGTCATGAAAGCTTACAGCTATGAAGTTTTGGTTGATTTATATGATAAGGTTCCTTATACCGAAGCTTTTCAGGGATCTGCAAACCTGAACCCGAAGTTTGATGACGGATTTACCATTTACAAAGGTTTAATAGCTGAAATTGACGCAGCTTTAGCAGCAGATTATAGCGCTCCGTTAACTGCTCCTGATTCAAAAGTTGATTTCCTGTTTGGTGGTGATGGCGTAAGCGTACCTGATGATCAAATGGATAAATGGCGTCAGTTTGCTAATACATTAAAACTAAAAATGTATTTACGTATGGTTAATACACACGCTGCTGAGGCCCAGGCTGGTGTAAGGGCGCTATATACGGCTAATGCAGATTTTCTTGATGTTGATGCTGGTTTAAAGATTTTTAAGGATGGTACAGATCAAAGAAACCCGCTTTACGCTTACACCGTATTTAATTTGGGTGGTAATGACTTACGGGCCAGCAATACATTTGTAAGCTGGTTGGTTGCCAACAATGACCCTCGTACAGCTATTTATTTCGGTACAGCAAACCCAACACCTATGGATCAGGGTTTTGGCTCAGCAACACAGGCTGAACATCCAAGTTATTATACTTCGACTGCTCCGAATTTAAAATCAGCAGATCCTGTTTATTTTATAACTAAAGCAGAGTCGCACTTTTTGCAGGCAGAAGCCGCCCTCCGTTATGGAGTTGGTAATGCAGCAACTGAGTTTGATGCTGGTGTTACAGCTGCTTTTGCTCAGTATAGCTTAACCGCACCTAATACTTTAACGTACAAGTATCCTAACAGCCCAAGTCTGCAAGCTAATTTGAGAGCCATTATTTATCAAAAATGGGCTTCATTCCCCAACTCTCATGCTTTAGAAGGGTTCTTTGATCAGCAGCGTACCGGTTATCCGGAATTAAGCCCTGTTTATTCTACTGACCCCGATTATACGACAAAATATCCAGGTCAATGGGTGTATCCAAAAAACGGTGTAACTGGAGGCCGGTTCCCAAAACGCTTAGTTTTCCCTGATTCTGAACGCAGCAGGAATTCTAATACGCCACCAGAGGTGCCAATTACTACACCAGTATGGTGGGGACAACCAAATAAATAAATAACCTTAAGCAGATAGAAAATGAAAAAATATATAAATTATTTGGTGATGTTAACAGTATCAAGCTTATTGTTAACGGCCTGTAGTAAGGACAACTTTAAATATAAAGATGGATATGTAGGTAGTTCTAAAATTACTACTTATCCAGAAATTACGGTTAAGGGCGAAGATTATATGATTGTTGCAAAAGGAGGATCTTTTACTGATCCCGGTGCTACAGCAAAAGCAGGTACGGCAGATGTAAAGGTAGTCTCAAATACAATTAGTACAGCAGCGGCAGGTGTGTATACTATCACTTACACTGCAACTAATGTTGATGGATTTTCGGCAAGCGCAATCAGGCATGTTATTGTTTATTCAACTGAAGCCAGTGCACAAGCTAATGATTTCTCCGGAAGTTATGCCAGAGATATAAATGGCTCACTTGCAGTATGGACAAAATTGGTTGCTGGTGTGTATTCCGTGTTTAATCCGGGCGGCGCTCCTGGTACAGATCTTACCGTAATTGTATTTAACAACACAGGGAATAAAATATTTATTCCAGAACAAGATGCCAGCGATGGAAGCCCAACAAGTTCTGCATCAGAAGCATCTACACCAGGGCCTGGTGGTACGTTAAGCGGGTATTCTATGAAGATTGTGAATCCTGGATACGGAACGTCTGTAAGAAACTTTGTTAAACAATAAATTTACCAGAAATGAAAAAAATAAATATAATAGTATATACGCTACTTGCATTTTTGGTAGCAGTATCATTCACGTCCTGCCAAAAGGATGAAAAAATAGGAGGAACGGCTGTTCAGGATATTTCCGGAGAGTTTTGGGTGCAGGTTGATGATGGAACCGGTAAAACTGCCGATTATTCCAAAATATCAATTTATAACGTAGCCTCTAACAAGCCTGATAGTGCCTGGATAGATGATAGTCAAAGTTATTATGGTTTAAAGGCTAAAATTCATGCTGATGTAGCCAATAAAACTTTTTCGGTAGCTAACGCTGACGAGTTATATTTTGGAGTAAAGGTTACAATAACTGATGGAAAAATCATAAAAGGTGCGGCCACCGCGCCTGGAAGTAAATTGAAAACCGATTCAATATATTTTAAAGCCCAGTATAGCGACTCTCCAGGTGTAACATTTACCTATAGTGGATATGCCAGAACCCGCTTTGATTCGGATGATCATTAATAATTAATAATCATAATGTATAGCCCGGAGCATGTAAAATGCTCCGGGTTTTTTATGTGATATTTTTATTATGCAGGTTTTTAACAATTAGACTAATATAAATACATCATATTATGGGTAATTATGGGTGATTTTCACATATCATGTTTTTAATTTACATACTATGTTTGTAAGAACCAGATAGTTTTTTGTTAAGGATATTTGGTCAGTTAATAGTTAATTAAAAAAGTCAGTAACGCGAGGTCACTGACTTTTTTTGTGGAAATTAATGAGGTAAAGGCCCGGATAGCTGCTTGAAAAATATGCGAAAATAACTTTTTTGTATTCACCTGTAACGTTTTGCAGTTTCATACAGTCTTAGTACTACATATCACTCAACATGAAAACATTTACTTTATTAGCGGTTACCGGCGGGCTATTTTTTACCTCCCTTTGCTTAAATAGCAAAGATGTAAAAAGTACAAAAGATGTAAAAAGTACAAAGGTGTGTTTAAAAAACGATGCAGGGCACAGCATTAAAAAGAACTGTAATAATGCTAAAAAAGCAAAAACCGGCAGTACACATATCAGCAAACGTACAGTTAGTGCCCATAGTTAACTGACTTACATTTTTATAGCAGATCACTGTAAAATATTATCGGTAACTTTTGCTATATCGTAACTGATCTTATTAATAAATCCCAGCTGTTCTTTCAGCAAATTATCCTCTGCCGATGGTTCAGCTTTTTCTGTATCAATATTGATAATGGATTTGCCTATGTTAAATTCAATATTCTCTCCATGAAGTTTTTTGTTGATTTCATTTAATACTGAGATACTTTTCTTAACCAGCTTTAACGCTTCAGGATGGAGTTGCTGCGTTTCTTTTTTAATCAATCCTGAAGCTATATTAGCTATATACGACGACAGGATATGATTAAGCACCACAAACTTGTGCACTTCTTTTATTTTGCGCTGCTTGCTTTTGGGTTCAGATGTCATTCGTTCAAATGTAGCCGATAAGTTAGCCGATTTTACGTACACCTCTTTCCGGGCCAGTTTGTACCGGGTAGTGTCGGTTGTTTTGCCCGATAAGCTTTCGGCAATGGTTACCAGGTAATTGATGTTGGCAACAATAACATCGCGCAGGGTTTCCTGAATTTGCTCAAACTCCCAGGTTGGGAATATAATATAACTGGCTATAAGTGCTATTGATGAACCTATAAGGGTATCCAGTATGCGTTCCTGAGCCACATTTAACAAGCCGACACCCAAAAATTTGAACAGGATGAGCACGTATGGTGTCATGAAAATTACGCTTACCACATAGTTTAACCGCTGAAAACTATAGGCGCCTATCATGAATACCATTAAAAAAATAAACTGGGCAGTTGTATTTGGTATAAAGCTTAATATCATTATACCAATGGCCCCGCCGCCAATAGTGCCAATAAGCCTTTGGTAATTGCGTTGTTTCGAAAGGCTGAAACCGGGCTTCAATATTACAATAATAGTTAGCAGTACCCAATAGCTATGGTGCCCCTGTGCCACTGTTTTGGCGGTGATAAAACCTATTAAGCAAACCAGCGATACTCTTAAAGCATGCTTAAAGGCGCTTGAACCTAAAGTTAAGTTATCAAAAAAAATATGCGGTGCATAATCCTGATGGGTCACAAACTGCGAGTATTCCACATCACCACGTACCTCGGTTGATTTGAGAGCCGCTTTGGAATTGTAATAGTTATATATATTGTTAATGCTTTCGCTTAGTGTGCGCAGGTTAATGAGTATTTTTTTTAGTACCAGATGGCTGGTTTCCAGGTTGTTTTTATCAATGTCATCAATTTTTAACTTCAGCTTTTCCAGCTCAACGTTAAAATCTTTCATGTGCCTGTGCCGTGTGTTTGATAACACGATATAAGCTATATCATCCAGCTCATCGGCCATATGGTGCAGTATGCGGGCAATTTCATTCAGGATTCCTGTGCCCTCATATTTTTCGCGTATATGGCTGTAATCATAGTGTGTGGCCATAATCTGTTCGTACATATCAACAAGGTCAACAAAGGTAAGCACCAATAAACGGCTGGCCCCGGTTGATTCCCTGACCAATAGCCTGCTTTTAAACACCATTTCGCGTACGGCATCCTGGTGCTGACTTACCTGTATCTGTTGTGATACCAGCTTGCGATAATTTTCGTCAATGTCTTTTTCGGGTATATAAAAGTCGGCTTTGATCCTTAAAAATTTGGCAATGTCGCTTACGCTCTCGCCAAGCGTTTGTTGCGCCGCCCGGTAAGGTCTTATCCCAAAAAACACCAGACTGAAAATCATGTACCATACACCACCTGCTAAAATGGTAGCGCTGTAAGCAAGCACACCACTGGCTGGCAAGGCCTTATCCATCATAAATATCATGATGAGCAACGATGATGTGCCTACCGATGCCGCCCGGTTGCCATATACCGTGAACATGGAAAAAAGAAACGAAAATGCCGTGATCTCCAGGCCCAGGGTAAAAATATTAAGCCGGGCAAAACCGGTAATGGCAGCCACTACAAAAAGGCATAAATTACCCACCCCCATGGAGTTGCGTTTGTGAGTTACAGGACCGGGGTTATCAATTACGCATATACAAAGCGCACCTAATGACAGGGTAAGCCCCAGATCAAACAGGTTAAACTCCAACAATACCAATGATGGCAGTAGTATACCTGCTGATATACGCAAACCGTCAGAAAAATACTGGCTGTAAAAAAAGCTTTTTATCTCCCTGGTATTAATATTCATCAAAGTAATTATTCGTTTTTATCGGCTGTGAAGCAATCATGAGCAAGTTATAAAATTCTTTTTTTTAGCTATGCTCCCGGTGGTTTCATTATATGTTTTTTTTGAGCCGAAATTGAGTTGCAAATTTACAAAAATTAAATCTTTAAGCCTTATTTTAATAATTATGGCATTAATAACATAATAATCTTATTAATTAATCATTTTTTGCCGAAATTTAATTTTAGATAATTAAATTCACCCCCGGTATTGTGCAATAGCCTGTACCCATCAATTTTACCTCAATTATTTAAACTATGTCATTAACCCAAAAACTCAGTCAAAGAGAAACAACTTTCAATAACGAAGTTGTGACCCGGTTTGAGTTATATAACAGTTTATTTCAAACACTACCCTTTTACCAGGTAAAGGATACTGGTATTTTACTGCCATTTTTTAGTTCACATTGCGAAAAAGGAGCCATTAAACAGGCGTCGCCTACTGATATTATAGAAACCTTCTTTAAAAAGTACGTACCGGATATTGATCACCGCGAACAGATAAACCGGATGTTCAGGTTTATACAGTATATCGAAAGGCAGGTGGTTTTATTTGATGCTATTGAAGATTCCTCTTTTAATAAAATAGGTAAGTTTGATGATTCAGGTACACTGCAAAGCCTGTTGCAGCAAGCTACCATAAGCGATGAAACCCGTAACAAGATCAGCGAAAAATTAAAGGATTTTTCGTTAAGGCTGGTGCTTACCGCGCACCCAACCCAGTTTTATCCCGGTACAGTGCTGGGCATTATGACTGATCTGATTGAGGCGGTAAAGGTTAACGATATTAACAATATTGATGTATTGCTGCAGCAATTAGGTAAAACGCCTTTCTTCAATAAAACATCACCAACACCGGTTGATGAAGCTATCAGCTTATCATGGTTTCTGGAGAATATATTTTACCATGCAGTATCTGGCATACAATCAAAACTCGTGGAAGAGTTTGATATTGATGCATCTAATCAGGTACTTGAACTTGGATTTTGGCCGGGAGGCGACAGGGATGGCAATCCTAATGTAAACACGCAGACCACTAAAGATGTTGCCAGCTTTTTAAGGCAACGCCTGTTCAGGTGTTATTACCGCGATTTCAGGGTGCTTAAACGCCGCATAACTTTCAGGGGGGTTGAAAAGGCTATGGCCAAGCTGGAGAAGCTGATATACAAAAATGCCAACGAACAGCACGATCCTAAAAACCTACAGGGCGAATTATTGAGCCTGCTGCAATCTATCAAACAAACCATTGTGACTGATCATGACAGCTTGTTTGTTGATATTGTAGAAGACCTGATACAAAAGGTGCGTTTGTTTGGCTGCTATTTTGCCACGCTGGATATCAGGCAGGATAGCCGTGTGTTGCGCAGCGTATTTGATTTCAGCGTAAAAAATATTAAAACGGGTATAGTTAAAGGCTATGCGGCTTTGTCCGAAGAGGATAAACTAAAGAGCATCACTTTTACAGAGGCCGATTTTCATTGTCCCGAAGATGCTGATGATATGACCCGTGATACACTGGATACCATCAGACTGATGCGGGAAATTCAGCAAAGTAATGGTGAAAAAGCCTGCCAGCGTTTTATCATCAGCAACTGCCAGCAGGCATCTGATATATTGCAGCTTATCGACCTGTTTTTATGGAGCGGATGGAAAAAAGACAACCTGAGTGTTGACTTTATGCCGCTATTTGAAACCGTGAACGATCTGTCGCGTGCCGACGAGATCATGGAGCAGTTATATACCCATCCATACTATGCAGAGCATTTAAAAAAGCGCGGCAACAGGCAAACTATCATGTTAGGTTTTTCTGACAGTACTAAAGATGGTGGTTACCTGATGGCCAACTGGTCTATATATAAAGCTAAGGTTGAGTTAACTTCCATGGCGCGAAAATATGGTGTGAGCCTGGCATTTTTTGATGGCAGGGGAGGCCCCCCGGCACGCGGCGGTGGTAAAACACACCGTTTTTATGCTTCAATGGGTAACGAGATAGCTAATGATCATATTCAGCTTACCATACAAGGGCAAACCGTAAGCTCGCAATATGGCTCGGTTGAAACAGCCCGGTTTAATATGGAGCAACTGATCAACGCGGGCATCATATCTGCCCTGCACCCTAACCATAACGATTTGCTGGACAACAGGCATAAAGCCCTGATATCAGAAATGGCCGATGAAAGCTATAAAATATTCATGGCACTGCGCGCGCATCCTTTATTTGTGGAATATCTGGAAAAATTCAGTCCACTTAAATTATTGTCGCGTATCAATATCAGCAGCCGGCCAACTAAGCGTAACGCCGGCGCGCCGCTTAAACTGGAGGACCTGCGGGCCATTAGCTTTGTAACTTCCTGGAGCCAGCTTAAACAAAGTATCCCCGGTTTTTACGGTGTGGGTACTGCCTTGAAAAAAATGAAGGACGACGGCAACTGGCTGGAAATAAAAGAACTATACAGAACATCAGGTTTCTTTAAAACGATGCTGGATAACTGTATGATGTCTATGTCTAAATCAGATTTCAGAGTTACCGCTTACCTGGAAAAGGATAAAAAATTTGGTGAGTTCTGGAAAATGCTTAAAGACGAATTTGAGCTTACCCGCGAGATGCTGCTTGACCTAACCGGAAGCGGTGTACTGATGGAAGAATACCCGGTTGAGCGCCGCTCTATAGCCATCCGCGAAAAGATAGTATTACCATTGGTAATTATTCAGCATTATGCCTTACAACGCTTAAATAACAGCAATGACAGCGAATTAACTGAGATCTATGATAAGCTGGTGATCAGAACCGTTTACGGTATTGTTAACGCCGGCAGGAATCTGGCGTAAAAGCTTTTTCATTTTGTCATCCTGAGCGACAGCGAAGGATCTATTAACGAACTATGCAAGTTGGCGAATAGATGCTTCACTGCGTTCAGCATGACAAACTGTACTTGTTGTTTTACTTATCCGAAGGATTTTTCTTTCTATCCAGCAGCATGGCAACCATTTTGGTTAAGCGATCCTGGCGGGTTTTATCCTGTTTGGCAGTGAGTATCCATAACAGGTACTCCTTTTTATTACTGTAGGCCAGTTGCTGAAACCATGCCAAAGCAGCGGGTTGCTGCTCAAGGACCGTTTTCACATAATCAGGCAGCGTTATTATTTTATTGTCCACATCAATATATTCGCCGTATTCATTGTTTCTAACTGCGTCTTTACGGCCATCAGAAAGTTTGCTTTGCCCAATAGGGCGAAACCGCAGGGCTGTCCAGATCTCGTTAACAGCAGCCGAAGACACCGGACGGAGGCCATGTTGCGTAGGGCTATCCCAACTACTCATCATTTCAAGATCAGTATCAATGCCTGAATTTTTTTTAGGGTAGATGATCCAAAAAACAGTATCCTCCTTCAATAACGGAACGATGATCTTAAGATCTGATATCAGTTGGATACTGTTGGTAACAAATAATTGAATGCCATTAAAATCGCCACTGGTATTAAACACCACTTCGACACCGTCAGGCAGGGGAGTTAAACTATCCGGATAATTTGCAGGCGCGTTATAAAGCAACCAGCGCGAATTGGGTTTTATTTGCAGTTTTTTAGCGAGGGCGTTCATAGAGGTTTATAGGAAATGGTATAGCTAATTTAATAATAAAAATTTGAGTACCAATTCCTGAAATTGTAGTGTGAAGATTTATGAAGTTTTTAAACGGCGAAGCCCTCAACGAACCCATAAAAACAAATATCTTTGAGTTAAACTTCGTAAATCTAAGGCAGCCGTGAATAGCAAGTTACCCGCCTTACATAGCCAGCTTTGCAAAAAAGTCCCAAAGAACTATCCCTGCCGATACTACAATGTTAAAAGAGTGTTTGGTGCCAAACTGGGGGATCTCGATGCAGGCATCAATATTTTGCATTACTTCGTCGCTTACACCGTTTACCTCGTTGCCAAATATCAGGGCATATTTTTCGTTTTCGATGGGGGTAAACTCGTTGAGCATGGTGCTGTTTTCGGCCTGTTCAACCGCTATGATGCGGTAGCCATCTTTACGCAATTGTTCAACAGCTTGTAAGGGGGTTTCAAAATAGCTCCAGTTAACAGATTGGGTAGCGCCGAGAGCGGTCTTCTCTATTTCGCGGTGCGGGGGCTGGGCTGTTATACCGCAAAGGCATATCTGCTCAACTGCAAAACCATCCGAAGTACGAAAAATAGCACCAATATTATGCATACTGCGCACATTATCAAGTACTACCACAACCGGCAATTTATCCTGTGCCTTAAATTCATCAACCGAAGCCCGGTTCAGCTCATCTAACTTTAATTTGCGCATCTTTATAGTTCATGGTCCATGGGCAATAAACCATGGACTTTATTGCGCAAAAGTATTGATTAATCGCTTAATTTACTGCTACGTTTAATAAACCTACACCATTGCCAATTAATGAGCTGTAAACCGATGGGGCATAACCTATCTTATTGGTATAATATTCGGTTACACCCTTGCTGTAATCATCAAAGGCATCGCCTTTAACCAAAGCTATGGCACAACCGCCAAAACCAGCTCCGGTCATGCGGGCGCCGGCAACGTTAGGGTTGGTTTTGCTGTATTCGGCAACGGCATCCAGCTCAATGCCGCTTACTTCGTATAAGTCGCGCAGCGAATCATGGGAGGCGTACATTAATTTGCCAAATTCAGCCAGATCATTATTTGCCAGTGCCGCCGCAGCCAGTTTTACACGGTCGTTTTCTTCAATCACGTGTTTGGCCCGTTTTAATACTACGGGGTTAGTTATCAGGTGTTCATATTTTTTAAAGGTATCGGCGTCAATATCGCACAGGTGATTGATATTCAGCTCTTTTTGTAATGCTGTCAACGCTTCCTTACACTCCTGTACACGTTCATTATATTTTGATTCGGCCAGTTTGCGGGGTTTGTTGGTGTTGATGATAGCCAGTATGTAGTCGCCAAGGTTACTGTCAACCGCCTGATAGTCCAGTGTATCACAGTTGAGCATTAGGGCCTTGTTCTTTTCGCCGAAGGTAACGGCAAACTGGTCCATTATGCCTGAATTTACACCTATAAAGTTATTTTCTACAGATTTTGACAGCTTCACCAAATCAAGCTTGCTATAACCACCATTAAAAATATCGTTCAGTGCATATGCTGTAACCACCTCGATAGAGGCTGATGATGACAAGCCCGAGCTGATAGGTATATCGCCATAATAAAGCATATCCAAACCTTTAAGCTGGTGCCCATCTTTTAAAAAATGAGCAATTACACCAAGAGGAAAATTAAACCAGCCATTGCCTTCTTTTTCATAATGCTGCTGCAATGGTATCTCATGTTTTTCAGTAAAATTCAAACTGCTGAAACGAAACACACCATCCTCATTAGGAGATGTTAAAAGATAAGTGCCAAAAGTAATGGCGCAGGGCATAACCAGCCCGCCGTTATAGTCAATATGTTCGCCAATAAGGTTTACGCGCCCGGGTGAAAAATAAGCGTTGTCGGCCTCTTTGTTGTAAAGCTTGTTAAATTCCTGGTGTAAATTATGCTTCATTATTACAGGTTATATTTATTTGGGAAGCAAATATTGTAAAAATTGTCAAGTTTACAGTTATAAAATTAATTTTTAATTGAAAAAATATTACTTTTTAGATGGTTTGCATTAATATTTTTACAAACATTAAAAATTTATAGCTTTATAAGATTCCAACTCAAACAGAAAAACCAATCACCTGTTGGTTAAATAGCTATTTAAATTTTATAAAATGAAACAATATCTTGTTACCGGATACGATTATACAGACGCTGAAGCACTACAACGCCGCATGAACGTGCGCCCGCACCATTTAGATGGCGCGAAGGCCCTGAAACAAAGCGGGAACTATGTATTAGGCGGAGCTCTACTGAACGATCAGGGCAATATGATAGGCTCTGTAATGGTACTTCAGTTTGAAACTGAAGAGGGACTGGAGGCCTGGGAAAAAAGCGAACCTTATATCATACAAAAGATATGGGAATCGGTTGATGTAAAGCCGTTTAAAGTGGCGGATGTTTAGTTTGCAGCAAGCGATTTGAAGTAGGAAGTAATTTACTTCTCCCGCCGTCACTCGGCTCCTGACTACAGGTGTCTGAAAGAATTACAAAGAAAGATGAGGGCAGTGCGATTCCTTCCTTGGGGAAGGGGAGGTAGGGGTTTAGTAAGCATTGCAAGTTTGTATCGCTTGTATAAACCCCTCCCTGCCACAGCACGCTTCATCCGCACCCCTCCCGTGGGGAGGGAATTTAAAAAGAAGATGCCCCTGCCGTCACTCGGCTGGAGCCGAGCGACGGCAATGACGTTGAAAAATGTTTACTGCCAACTGTTCAACTGCCAGTACCCTGTGCTGTCTTTAATATAAAAAGCCGTATAGCCTTTACCCTGCATGGTAAAATCAAAGGATAGCTCTTTTACTGAATTGTCGCCGGGTAAAAAGTTGGGTAAAATGCTATCAGCCACCAGCGTTATAGATTCGTCGAGTTCGTTATGGTTTTCCTGCTCTTTTTGGGCAATCAGGGCAGTATGATTTACATAATCGGCATAGGTGGCAAACTCATAACCATTATCATTTAGCTTGCGGGCGGCATTAAAGGTATCTTCGGCAATTTGGTCCTTGTAAGCTTCCATCGCGTTTAAAAGGTCTTCGGCAGATATTTCGGGCATGCCATCCCTGCCCGTAGTATAGTAACTATTCAGGATCTCTTCTTTGCTTTTCATGTTTCTTACCTGTTTATAGGCGCTCATTGCATCCAAAATAAAAGGATGCCATAAACATAATGACATCCTTTTATTTTTACATAATAGATCTGATAATTTACGCCAGGTTTAGGGCTTCCAGTTCCTGCATATCATTTTCTGTTAATGCTATATCAGCGGTTTTCATGTTTTCTTCCAGGTGATCAACACTTGATGTCCCCGGGATCAACAAAATATTTGACGAATGGTGCAGCAGCCAGCTTAAAGCTATCTGATGTATAGTAGCATTGTATTTATCGGCCACACCTTGCAATATTTGCTCGCCCTGTACATTACCACCACCTAAGGGGTACCATGGTATAAAGGCAATGTTGTGTTCGCGGGTATATTCCAGTTCGGCCTCCCATTTGCGGTTATCAACGCTGTACATGTTTTGTACCGATACCACTTCGAAAAACTCCTGGGCTTTTTTAATATCAGCAACGCTTACTTCTGATAAGCCAATGTGTTTGATCTTGCCTTCCTGTTGTGCTTTTTGTAAAAATTCAAATGATTTTTCGGCAGGCACCTTAGGGTCAATGCGGTGCAGTTGGTACAGATCAATACGGTCCAGTTTTAAGCGTTTTAAGCTACCCTCCAGCGCCTCTTTCAAATGACCGGGCGATGAATCAACAGGCCACACATCCGGCCCGGTACGTAGCAAACCGCCCTTTGTTCCAATTACCAGGTCGGCAGGATAGGGGGCAAGGGCCTCGGCAATTAACTCTTCAGATACATTGGGGCCGTAGCTATCGGCCGTATCAATAAAGTTAACGCCCAGTTCAACCGCTCGTTTTAACACGCGGATGCACTCGTCCTTGTCTTTTGGCGGACCCCAAATGCCCTTGCCTGTAATGCGCATAGCGCCGTAGCCCAGCCGGTTTATGGTATAGTCGCCGCCCAGGTTAAAAGTTTTTTCAAATGTATTAGCCATAATAGTAGTTGTTGTTATAAATTTCAACTCAAATATGCCCGCATTGTTTACAAATAATATAACCCGATTGTAATATTGACATGTCGTTTGAGTAACATTTTAGTGTTATATTGCCTGAAAAACCTAACCATGACAGGGCAAAATTTCACCAATCACAAGCGGTATGCATCGGGCTATCATTTTTTATTAAGCTTGCTTCTTTTAGCTGGTTTTGCAGCATCTATAGTAAATGTTATAAAGCAGTGGCAAACAGCCAATTTTATGGGAGCATTTTTAATATTGCTGCTTTTTATTTGTGGTTTCCAGATATTCTGGTATATGCGCAGCTTCCCGTTAAAAGCACAGGACAGGGCTATTCGCGCCGAAGAAGGGTTACGATATTTTATACTTACCCGCCAGCCTTTGGATAGCAAGCTTACTATAGCACAGATAACGGCCCTGCGTTTTGCTCCCGACGATGAGCTGATACCACTTACTACACGTACCCTGGCCGAAAACCTATCGTCTGACGAAATTAAAAAAGCTATTAAAAACTGGCGGGCCGATCATCACCGGGTGTAAGGGATATTATTAATATTTTAACAAATTCAGCTTGTCATCCCGAATTTATTTCGGGATCCCATATGCAAAGCTATACGGTATAGCGGTTTACTCATTCTGAGAGATCCTGAAACAAGTTCAGGATGACTTGACATTGCTTACCTCCACAAACCAAGAATAGCCCCCATGAGGGTTAGCGAAACTACACTGTAGCCACCATTTATAAATATCAAACGCCAGCTTTTAAGTTCAAATAAGCTCATTATAGCTATGGCGCTAAACGTCCAGATGCCTGCAAGGAAACCTGCAGTTGCGCCCCAGGCCAGGTCGGTTTTGGGCTCGGCTAAAAAGGCGGCCAGGTTTGCTGCCATAATAAGAGAGAATAGGCCCGTCATCCCAAAAGAGCGTAATTTACTCGAGGCTTTAAGATCATCAACATTCAATTTATTGTCGGCAACCCAGGCATTGGCAAACAGCGCAGGCGAATACCAGATACCACCAACTAAAAAAGAAGAAAGCGCGGCTACCACAACAGCAGCCCAATTAATCAGGGAAGGGTTCATGATGATAAGTTTATGTGTTTAATAAAAATAAGAAAATAATTCCTTTTTTTATTGCACAACATTACTTTACAACAAAGTGCATCACCTGCCTGCCCAGGTTACCTTCGGCATCAAGGCCCTCAATTATTGCACGGTACGAGCCGCGGGCATCGCTGTTAAAAAAGCTAAATGACGCTACGCCGTTCTTATCGGTTATTATTTTAGGGTTCCAGTAAATGGTATTGCGCAAATCGGCCCCGATAGCACTGTTTTTGTTAATATCATATTTAGGCGAGTAAAACTCTTTGGCCTTATTGTAACCCTGTATAGGAAAGGTTACCACGTTTTGCTTCGGAATAAGGGCTTCTAACTGGGCCCTGGTTATTCTTTCTTTTTTAATTACCTTTTTATTAATGATCAGTACACCATTTGTTTGGTTCATTCGGTTAATACCGCTTACACCATCCTTCAAAAATATCTCTACAGATGCTACTTCGGGACCAGTAATGGTTGATAAAAAGTTAACGTCAACCGGCATACTGCCTACATATACCTGCACAGGTATTTTTTTGCCGGCATTATAATCACGGGTGATGTAAAAGTTATTATCAACGTAAGTTAAGCCAAAGGCCATGGTACTTAAACAGTTTATTAACAATGGGCAGTCCTTAAGTTGGTCGCCGGATATTTCATGATCGGCCTGACCGGGTAAACCTGCAAATGTTCCAAAATCATTATGACTTGGCTTCTTTTCAAACTTGGTTGATTTGATAACCACCTCCTTAAGCACGCGCGAATTTTGATATTGCTTGCGGCTATTGTCAAGATATGGGCGCATAGCGCTGTCAATGTTTACAATTTCATCGGGCTGATTAGGATTTTTGGTTATTTTCTGGTACAGCTCGCCATTAACGTTTATCACCAGATTTTTACTATTCACATTATTGCGGGCGCTCAGGGTTATTTTTGAGGTATCCATCACCACCACATTACTAAACTTAAAGTTTCCTGAAAGATCGGTTATTGCTTCGGCCGAATAATTCCTGTCCGGGATGAGCAGGCGGATGCTGGCTTTGCCTACCGGTAGTCCGGTATTGGTTCTTAATATCCCCGATACTTCAATGCCTTGCTCAGGCGCAATGTAAATGGGGGGATTTTTATCGGCCAATATATCCTCGTACGAGAAACGGCGGTAACCCTGGGTAAGCATCAGGATATCCAGGTTGTCGAGCTTTTCCTGGTCGGGTTTGTTAAAATAGTAGTTTGGTTTTTCAATATACCCTTTCAGGTCTGAGGTAAGCAGCAGGTTACTTAAAATGGTCGATTCGGCATTTTCATCAATAGGAACACTGGTATCATCCAATACCGCTACAGAAAAACTGCCCACAACAGGAGCTGTATTGTTTTTTGCCGAAACAGATATTTTAACGCCTTGTCTGGTTGTATAGGAAGGCTTGTCAGTTTTTAAGGTAAGGTTTAACGCATCATTATGCTGCACAAATATTACACGTTCGCAAAGGGCATAACCACCCGACGAAAACAAGGTAAGCTGTACAATGCCCGTTGGAAATTTGTTTTTGGGGATATTTGCTGTATAAACCAGGTTTTGTAACACCGTTTGAGCGGCATAATACACAACGCCGCCGCTTTGCGCCACCAGGTAAAAACTTTTGTTTTGTTTTCGTTGAAGAAACAACTCATTGGCCGATATTTTAACGGTCAGGTTTGCAGTATCGGGGCTAAATACCGCCAGGTTTATACCCATGGCCTGTACCCGCGGTAGTTTATAGGTTGCCTGTGAACCATTAGGGAAAGTAACATTGGCAGTATATGCCTTGCCGGTTTCGGGTGTTAAGGCAAATACGCCCATCCCTAAGTGCGATGTGGTTAAACTGGCCATAACGGTGCCCTGATCGTCAACTATAGAGCCTTTAACATCAACACCCAAACCTTTGGAATCGATGGCTTTAAAAGCAATTTTTGAACGGATGCCATTGGTTAGCTGCCCGCTTTCGGGAAAAAACTGAACATCATAGGCAGTTATCGCTGCTCTTAACGAAAACGAGTTGGTAACTGTTTTACGTTCGCCCATGTCAAGCCCGGTTACCAATGAACCCGACGTTATGGTGGCGGCGTCATTTTCTGGTATATCAACAATTACATGTCCTTTATCATCGGTACGGCCGCTGCCTTTACTTAAAGCATCGCCATTACGCATTAGCTGCCAGCTTACCCTTTTATTGGCATAAGGGTTATTAGCCGGATCCTTATAAAGAATATCAGCATCAACTTTTACGGTGCCTTTTTTATTGGAACTTTTATAAGTTATAAACGTGTTAACCTGGTTATCAATAGCATTACCTACGTTAATGGTACGGTCATAAAAATAATCAGAATCAAAATTGCGCATCCAGTTGGTATAGGCCCTGATGCGGTAGCTGCCTTGTTTATAGGTATCGCCCGCGAGGATGATGTTACCATTGGAAAAGCCATTTTTAACCGGCAGCCGCAAGCTTTCCATTATAGAATCCTGATTGTTAATAACATCAACATAAACTACCCCGCTTAATCCCGATGGCTGGTGCTTTTCGACAGTTACATAAGCTTTAAACCATATGGTATCGCCCAGGGCATAATAAGGCTTATCTAAATGCAGGTAAACTTTTTCAATAGGATAACTGCTTTGAAACTTGGCAGTTTTTTGAATAAGTGTATTTAAAGGGATGCTATCCTGCTGCGCCAAAGCGGCAAAACTAAAAGAAAGCAACAGGGAAATTACGAGTAAAAGTTTTCTTGATATCATTAATATAAAGCAGCTAACGGGGCTAATATAAACATTTAGGGTTGTTGCATATGGCACCCATATACGTTTTAACATTTTTTTACAAACCGGATAAATTTGAGCAATGCTAAAGCCGTACAGATACTATGCTACTGGTAAACAAAAATATTGCTTTTTGCTATATCAACGGAAAGTTATAAGCAATATGACAAATTGCAGGGATAATAACACGATTGTTACTTTTTGGAGGAGAGAGGAGTGAAACGACCACACCCTAAGTCAATAAAATAGTATAAATGGTTAAGCGTAATTTTACTTGTTACCGGTCAGCTTTTTTATATCATCTAAACGAGCTATCGACATACGACTTATCACCCCGGTTTGAACCTGCCCGGACTGGTCTAAACATACATAACTTGGGAAACCACTTTTATCAAACATGGTCATTATTTTTTTCACCAGTATTTCATCTATAAATAAATGGATCCCGGGTTGTTTAAGCTCTGCAATTTTGGTTTTCCAAACATCAATATTAGAGCCTTGGCTGGTACAGATGTAAACAAATTCCACAGGAAGGTCTGTAGCCTGGTCATGCAGTTTGTGGCTATAAGGCATTTCAATTAAACAAGGAACACACCAGGTAGCCCAAAAATCAAGGATAATGGCCTTGCCGTTAAATTTATTCTTCAGCTTATGCAGAAACTCTTCGGGTTCCATATTGCTTACTGTGGATAATTTAGCGCCAAAAGAAAGTTGACCCATGGGCTCTCCCAAAACTGAATCGGTATCAAGTGGTTTACTTTCCCTGAGGATGTGATTCACCTGCCTTAATCGTTCCGTTGTTACTTTGTACTCTTTTTCCAACACTGTTTTGCACCATGGTGTTTTTATAGTTGGAAGCAGCTCAGCAAGCATTTGATTATATACTTGTATATTTTCGTCGTGCATTTTTAGTTTAAGTACATCTGCGTATGGTTGTCCAAACACACTATCCAGTTTGTGTGTTTCATCCTGTACATGGTAATTCCGGAAATTTATGTTTGATTTTACATATCTGAAATATTCATACAAATGGGTATTAAAAATACTGCCCGAATTGGATACGAGGTAGCTTTTATGCAATTTGATATTTTCCCAGTCCGCAGGTTCTTTTTTTAATGATATAGCGGCCGAAAGTACATCGCCATAATATTCAGATAAACGCTCGTTTTCAGGCATCCAGGCATATGAAGAAGGGTTTAAATGTATAAATTCATCATTTAGTGCTTTTTGTTCTGCAAACAGGGCGCTTAGTTGTTTAAAATAATCTGCATCATGAGGGTTCAAAAGATGTACCCTGCGATCTATATCAATCCGAACTGGTGTTTTGAAGCAAATTTGTTTATTCATCCACAGGTTCATAGCGCCGTCAGTTCCGCTGTAGGTTACTCCGTTTCCAACAAAATCCACCCGCCCTTGCTTTAGTTTGGCAAAGTCGAGCTCAAGGTTCAAATCCTTATTGGCATATAAGCCGGCATAAAAATAATCTTTAAGGTCAAACCAAATCTGCTGGTAAGGAAAAGGGTAGTCGAGCGATAAATCAAAACTGCCATCACTATTTATAGCAGCCACACGTGAAGACTGAAGATTAGAAAACGGAGTAACCAGCGTATAAGTGATATTTAGACCAGCAAGTTCATCTTTTGTAGCATTGATTATTTTGCCATGTACATGCGGTGTGTGATTTTGGAAAAAATACTTATTAAACGAGGCATCGGCTAATGAAACCCGGTTGTTTTGCATTTGAGCCTTAGCACCAAGGCCAGTTATTAATAAGCAGATCAGGGCGTAAATTCGCGTCATATTATTTAAAGGTATTGTTTTGATTATTTCTTTATGCTGATACAATACCCGTTTAAATATACTCAATAAACGGTATTTAACTATTTTAATAGTCAATCATAGATTCGGGGCGATTATACCTTAACACGTCATTTCTGCATTAAAAATAATAGCTTTACTATCACAATCTTTAAGCACATGAAAAACCTCAAAATCGCGACAGCCCAGTTCGAAAATAAAAGCGGCGACAAAGCTTATAACTTGTCGGTCATTAAAAATTTAGCCCAAAAAGCGGCACAGCAAGGCGCTGATGTTATTGCTTTTCATGAATGCTCCGTTACCGGCTACACCTTTGCAAGGCACCTTAACAAGCAGCAAATGCTGGATATTGCCGAGCTTATACCCGATGGGCCAAGCGTGATAGAATTGACCGCGTACGCCCGTGAATTTAACGTAGCCATATTGGCCGGGTTATTTGAAAAGGATGAGCAGGGAAATCTTTTTAAAGCCTATATCTGTGTTGATAAAAACGGACTGGTTGCCAAACACCGTAAACTCCATCCATTTATAAATCCGCATTTAACGCCTGGTAATAGTTATACGGTATTTGATTTGTTGGGGTGGAAATGCGGCATCCTGATCTGTTATGATAATAACATTATTGAAAACGTGAGGGCAACAAAGTTACTGGGCGCCGATATTGTTTTTATGCCACATGTAACCATGTGTACCCCATCAACGCGCCCAGGAGCAGGTTTTGTTGATCCGCAACTATGGTTTGATAAGGAAAACAACCGGCAACTGCTACGTGCAGAATTTGACGGCCTTAAAGGGCGAAGCTGGCTTATGAAGTGGTTGCCCGCCCGTGCTTATGATAACGCCATCTACGCTGTTTTTGCAAACCCTATAGGCATGGACGATGATCAGCTGAAAAATGGCTGCTCCATGGTGATTGATCCTTATGGCGATGTTATAGCCGAATGCACATCGCTTGAGAATGAAATAGCCGTTGCCGAAGTAAGCGAGGATAAATTGAAGCAGGCCGGTGGATACCGCTACATCAAGGCCCGGAAACCAGAACTGTATGGCGATATTATTGGCAAGCCCCACCAGAGCGAGCAAAAAGTGGTATGGTTAGATGAATAACAGTTAAAAGTAAAGTTCATTTTATGTAGATATTAATTCTAAATACCAATTTAGTATTTGGTATAAAATATTGCCTGGTTTGTTTTATATTGTGTTTTATTTAATTATACTTGTGAAGTTTAAAATGTTATTCTCAAAATAAACCAAGCTCAAATCACAGTATAAATGAATCAGGAAATAAATCAGGCATATCCCAAAGCTTATTGGGATATTGATAAAGCTACTATCGAATCGGGTTTTACAATGGCATCAGATGCTTTAACCTGTTCTTTACTCAAAACGCTGGCTGTAACAAAACCTGCGGGTAAGTTTTTAGAACTGGGTACCGGAACCGGTCTGTCTACTTCCTGGATCCTGGAGGGGATGGACACGGCATCAACCCTGATCTCCATTGATAATGATGACAGGTTTTTAGTTATTGCCCAACAATTTTTAGGGAATGATAAACGCCTGGAATTGGTTTGTATAGATGGCGCCGATTGGTTTGAGCAAAACAAACACCTAAAGTTCGACTATATTTTTGCTGATACCTGGCATGGTAAATATTTACTGTTGGACGAAGCCATAGCCATGCTTAACCCCGGTGGCCTGTACATTATTGATGATATGCTGCCCCAGCCCAACTGGCCCGAAGGCCACCACAAAAAAGCCATTAAACTGGTAGAGGTATTAGAACAACGAACCGACCTGGTGCTCACCAAACAATGCTGGGCAACCGGTATTGTGATCGCCGTGAAAAGGGCGGTGTAAAAGGTTTCTGTTGCCGGGTTTATACATTCCTGGGCATGTAAATAATAATACAGGCACCAATTAAAGCTATACCAGCACCAATAATATCATAGCGGTCGGGTTTAAAGCCGTCTACTTTCCAGGCCCATAGCAAAGCAAGCACAATAAATATACCCCCATAGGTGGCATACACCCTGCCGAAATTGGCCGTTTGCCAGGTAGCTACAACACCATATAAGGCAAGTATTACGCCACCCAATAAACCATACCATAAAGGTTTGCCTTCTTTAAGCCATTGCCATACCAGATAGCCACCGCCAATTTCAAAAAGTCCGGCCAGTATAAAGATGAGTAGTGATTTTATTATTGCCATCGCAGTTACAAGATTAAACGCCGGGAACAAACATACTTAAATTAAGGAATCGGGAACCTTGCAGGCTATTAAAATATATTATTATACCTGCATATCGGTTTTCTATTTTAATACTATATTAGTTTATACCAATTACCTACTCCAAATAAGGTCGTGATTAAAAAAGTAATACTGTATATCATATTATTATGGCCTCTTTGCGGTCTGGCACAATCAACTATTACGGGCCGGGTTTTAAGCCAGGCAGATAAAAAACCAATAGCCAATGCAAGTATATTTTTGAGTAATGCCTCGGTTGGTACTAAAACAACTAATGAAGGCACTTTTATATTATCACATGCCAGGCCCGGTAAGTATGATCTGGTGATATCTATCATAGGGTTCGAAAAATACAGCCAAACCATCATTATCAGTAATAATAATATCAGCCTGCCAGATATTTATATATCGCCCAAAACCATAGCACTGCAGGAGGTTAAAATAAAATTTAAAAGTGAGCCTAACCGCCAAAGAAATTATGAATGGTTTAAAGACGCGTTTTTAGGGCAATCACCGTTAGCCACAGAGTGTAAGATACTGAACCCCGAGGTGCTTGATTTGGCATATGACGAAGCTAACAACACGCTTACTGCTTCGTCTTATGACTTTTTGGAGATTGAAAACCAGGCCTTGGGATACCGGATAAAATACCTGTTAAACAATTTCATAAAGGATAGCCGGAATAAAGACGCGCAAAAGGTACATTTTGATGGCTCCGTTTTGTTTGAAGAAATGAAGGGCACGCCCCAGCAACAACAGCGCTGGCAAAAATTGAGGCTGCAGGTATATGAAGGTTCCATGATGCATTTTTTGCGCTCGGCAATTGGTAACCGGCTGGATGCGGAAGGTTTCAGGGTACTCCAGTATGCTAATGCAATAAACCCGAAGCGGCCGCCCGCTAATGTAATAAATGAGAAGATGGCCCTGTACAGAAAATTAGCAACCGGGAATAAGAATTATAATGATTCTGTGTATGTATGGGCCAAAAAAGCCAAACTGCCCAAAACATACCGAACGTTAATGCACTGGTCATTAAAGCCCGAAGAATTTATAAGCTCAACTGCACAGCTAAACATCTTCGCACTTGGCTGCGATAGTGATGCGCTGCATATCACTTACAATAAAAGTCATCATTTCCCCAAAAACGGACAGCTTAATAATTTAAATAATCCTTCCAACAGGGAAGTAACAGTATTGAGTTTTAATCAGTTTTTTACCTTTTTTGACAGTAATGGTGCTGTAGCAAACCCCAATAGTGTAGCATTTGAGGGGGCATGGGGCAAAAGCCGTACAGCCGAGCTGCTGCCATCTGATTATGAATCCGCACCGCTCGGCGGCGGGAATGATGAGGCCCCTGTATCAAAAAATATAGTTTCGCAAGTGCAGGATTTTAATGAAAAGCATGTTGCTGAAAAAGCTTACCTGCATTTTGACAAGCCTTATTATACCGCCGGCGATACTATTTACTTTAAAGCGTATGTAACGCTTGGTGCGGCTCGCCGGCTTTCTGATCTTAGCGGGGTATTGCATGTCGATCTGATCAATACCACTAATAAAATAGACCAGACCATTAAACTGCAGCTAAAGGATGGTATGGCCCGGGGCGATTTTACCCTGCCCGATTCATTGCCCAAAGGCTGCTACCGGGTAAGGGCTTATACGCAATGGATGCGGAATGAGGGCGATGGCAATTATTTTGATCAGTCCATCTCAATTGTGTCGCCAAAAAATATTAAAGTGCCTGTGGGCAGTACTGCGACCGTTATGGCAAAGGCTAAACCAGATATTCAGTTCTTCCCCGAAGGGGGAACGCTGGTGGCGGGCATCCGGTCGAAAATAGCGTTTAAGGCAATTGGAGCAGGCGGATTGGGCATTAACGTAAAGGGTGTAATAGCCGATAATGATAATAAGGAGGTCGCCACTTTCGGGTCGACCCATTTGGGTATGGGGTATTTTTACCTAACGCCACAGGAAGGGAAGACCTATACTGCAAAGGTTGTGTTTGCTAATGGCTCACAAAATATGGTTAATCTGCCAAAGCCCGAGGTAAAAGGGATCGTTTTGTCGGTTAATAATGATTCATTACCCAAAGCAACGGTGAGGATAATGGCGGATAAAGCCTGCTACCAGGAAAATAAAAACAAGGATTATATGCTGCTCATCTATTCTGGTGGAATAGCTAACACGGCTACCTGCCGACTGGACAGTCCGGTGATATCTCTTGATATTTTAAAAAGGCGCCTGCATACCGGTGTGGCTACGGTTACCCTGTTTTCGCCGGCCGGTGACCCATTATGCGAGCGTTTGTTGTTCGTTCAAAACTATGATCAGTTAGGCCTTGCCTTAAGCGGCAATAAAACCAGTTATGCCAAACGGGAAAAGGTAAATATCAAATTGCAGGCAAAAACACGGGCAGATGAACCTTCGGCAGGGCATTTTTCGGTATCGGTTATCGATGAAAATAAAGTACCGGTTAATGAAAATACGGAGCATACCATACTTACCGATCTTTTGCTAACCAGCGATCTAAAAGGCTATGTAGAACAACCAAGCTATTATTTTACAAATATTGATGAGCAAACCGCGGCTGGGCTGGATCTGGTGATGCTTACCCATGGCTTCCGCAGATTTGAGTGGAAACCACTTTTGTACAATAGTTATCCGCCCATTACTTATCAACCTGAAAAGGCGCTGGAAATAAATGGCACTACGAAAAGCTTGTTCGGGAAACCGCTGCCAAATGCTACGGTATCATTGATATCAAAAAAGGAAGGTTCTTATTTGAGCCAGGTAACAGATAATGAGGGCAGGTTCCGTTTTAGTAACCTTGTGTTTGATGATAGCACAAAATTTATACTGCAGGCAATAAATGTAAAAGGCCAAAATAACACGCAATTGAACCTTGATCAGGATGCTCCGGGGCCAGCAGTGGCAGCATGGGTAGATAAGCATAATGATACTGATGCTACTACAATTGCCGATCTGATAACACCCTATCAGCTTGGCAAACCCAAAGGCATCATGTTAAAGGAGGTTAAAATTAAGGATAAGGCTTTAAAAAGATATGATGATTATCGTTCATCATCCTTAAGCGGGCCCGGGCATGCCGACCAGGTTTTTGGCAGGGATGATCTTGATAAAATAGGCGGCATCCGGCTTTCAGAAATGCTGGCGGGAAGATTAAAAAGAGGACTTAGATCATCCGGTGGACAAATAGTGGGCCAAATGGGGAATAGCCCTTTGTTGACGCTTATTGACGGTGTTGAGATAAAAAACATTGATGATATTAACCAACAGGATGTGGAAACCATAGAACTGTTATTGGGGGCAAATGCAGCTATTTATGGACCACGGGCAGCACAAGGTGCTTTGCTAATAACGACCCGCCAGGGGGGCGAAAGAGCGGCGAAGGACATGCCATCAAAAGGTATTTTACCGATAACGCCCCAGGGTTTTTATAAAGCTCGTGAATTTTATTCGCCTAAATATGATAATGCTGCTTTAAGCAATCAACCCGATCTGCGCACTACCATTTACTGGAACCCGGAACTGGTAACAGATCAGGATGGCAACGCGTCATTTAACTATTACAATGCCGATGGGCAAGGCACCTATCGTTTGGTTATTGAAGGGATTGATGAAAATGGTAACCTGGGCCGACTGGTATACAGGTATAGGGTAAATTGAAAAGATTATTATTCCTTTAAACTGACGTTAATGCACCCTTATATTTACAACTTATAAAACCAAAAGGCCATCCCTCAGGTATAACTATAAAATAACAAGGTAATGGGAGTTGAAATTGAACGTAAATTTTTGATAGATCATGAAAAATGGCAACAATTGGCTAAGCCGGAAGGCAAGCACTACCGCCAGGGTTATATTTTAAGCGATGATACCAAAACCATTCGTGTACGTATTACAGACGAACATGGCTATATCACCATTAAGGGAATTACAAAAGGTATTAGTCGT
This sequence comes from Mucilaginibacter lappiensis, assembly GCF_050433765.1. Lineage (GTDB taxonomy): Bacteria > Bacteroidota > Bacteroidia > Sphingobacteriales > Sphingobacteriaceae > Mucilaginibacter > Mucilaginibacter lappiensis_A. Next base: position 1,046,193 of record NZ_JBNPWP010000002.1, read on the forward strand.
AAGGAGTATGAATATATTATCCCGGTGAACGAAGGGGCTGAACTGCTTGATAATTTTGCGGTATCAGAGCTTACAAAGATCCGTTATCGTATCAGTTTTGACGGTAAAATTTGGGAGGTTGATGAATTTTTGGGCGATAATCAGGGCCTGCTGATGGCCGAAATTGAATTGGAGCATGAAGCTGAAACGTTTAAGTTGCCTCCATGGATCGCAACCGAGGTAACTGACGATAATAGGTACTATAATTCCAGCCTGTCGATAAATCCGTTCAACAGGTGGCAGGTATAGGAAATTTTTGCTGCCTATGCACTTTCGGGTAAGGCAAATAGCTGGTCCTGTTCAGACTCATCTTTAACCGTTTTAACATACTTATTGCCTTTGGGACAAACCGCGGGGATCAGCGTTGTTTTGTTGCCATATTCGTCAATAATATAAGCCTCGCCTTCGCTGTTCTTTATCCAGTCGTAAAGTTTCGCACGTTCTGTCATTCCTTTTACGTTGATGCGCTCATTCACCCACTCCAGCGAATCTATTGCTATATAGGGGTTTTCATGTAACCCGGCATCTGTTTTTATACATAATATACGCACTGCCATTTGTTCTTTTGCTTTAATTAATAGGTACTATAAAATTAAAACAAATGACAAAGCAGTAAAATAGGTGTTTTCACCCATTTGGTTTTGCGTAAAACTACCTGATTGGCATTATGAATATAACCGGAATAAACCCCGGAGGCAAGTAATTTTAAGCCCGAAAAATTAAAAAAAGATTGGAGGAGGATCGGCTATAAATTAAAGGGGAGAGGGAAAAAAATAAATATCCTGGTTTAAGGCAAGAACCTAAACCAGGATATTTACAAATATTAAGACCAGCCAGTGCCTTTTTTGGCATTACCGTTTTTAATATGTTCTTCGGCAGTTGCCTTACCCATAATGGCGGCCATTTTATTGCCAGCGCTATCTTTACCGGTTGCAATGTACCTGCCCGATTTAATGTCTATTACCGGATCGATCATTGGTACATTTTTAGTTTTTGTTTTTACTGAATACGCGGTGATACCGCTTCCTTTTTCTGTTGCCATGATAAGTTCTTTTGTTTTTTAATGTTAACCCCATATAAGCCGAATTGTTTCGGCATTAGCTATAATTGGTATTATCGTGTAAACATGCATTAAAATTTTTTAATTCAAAATACCTGTGGTAAATATTTTGTTAACACATCTATTTTTTTGTTAATAACGTATAAACAGCTGTGTCTGCAAAGGCCTCATTATAAAAATGATCCTCCTTAAAATAGGCTTCACGCACAAAATTATTTTTTTCGAGCAATTTTATTGATGCCGTGTTGCGCGGATCAACATTAGCCTGTATAGTGTGCAGGTTCATAACCCCGAAACCATAACTTATAACGGCTTCTAGGGCCTCCTGCATAAGGCCAGCACCCTGAAAGGCGGGGTTTAGCAGGTAACCTATCTCGGCCCGGTAGTTCTCTTTTTCTATACGCCAAAAACCAATACTGCCAATAAATTGCGACTCGTTTTTGAGTGCTATGCACCAGGTAATGCCGCTGTTGCCGCTCAGTAAATCGTTAATAACTTTTATCAGGTTTATAGCATCATTTAAGGTTTTTGTAAGCGGACGTGCTATATATTGCATGATATCGGGATTACTCCGCAGCTCAAAAAGATCGGGAGCATCGGCATAAGTAAACTGTCGTAATACCAAACGCGGGGTAGTTAAAACAGGGAAGGGGGTAAAATTTAAATCAAGCATTAGTTGGCAGATGATAAAGTTACCTGTGTTTTTTTCATCAGGCTGTTGTTAAACTTCACAATGAGTTTAAAGAGATCAGTATACTTAGTAAGGGGTAGGGTAGCGCTGATATCATAAACATCATGATAGGCTTTTATACCACCCAGTGTGTAAATGAAAAAAGCGGGCACACCCTTTTCGGTAAAAAAATAATGATCGCTGTTGGCAGCTTTGCCCCGTGGGTTTACCTTTACCAGGTAATTACCAACGCTGTTGATTTGTTTCAAAGCGGCAAATTCCTGTGGATAAATAGTAGCGTTTACTACGGTGATACCCTCAATTCCGGTGCCGTTAAGGTCTAAATTGATCAGAAAACGGATGCTTTTAAGCGGGATCAATGGGTTTTCGGTAAAGTATTTAGAGCCTAACAGCCCGGCTTCTTCGCCCGAAAAGCAGATGAACGCCATGGTATAAGGCTGCGGATGCGCCGCGTAATACTTAGCCAAACCCAATAATTCACTAACGCCGCTGGCATTGTCATTAGCCCCCGGAAAATAGGTATTGATGCCCATGCCACCCAAATGATCATAATGCGCGGTCATAACCAATACCGAATCGGGTTTTGAAGTGCCTTTTACTACACCACAAATGTTGGCGGTTTTAAAATCGGGGATCACCACATTTTCAATATCAGCATTAATGGTTGCCGGTAATTGTTTTACCGCTTTTTTATCCATTTGTATCAAGGTATAATCAAGGGCTTTGGCTTCAACAGACCAGGTGAGCTTATCTTCAAGCGATAAAACGATGCGGTTTTGCTTATCAACAAAATGTGTGCCGTCTATCTGGTCCAGTTTGCCTGTTCCGGTTACACCTTTACTATCGGGGCTTACAATATAATCTTTACCAGGCCTAAGCTCCATACCATTGATCAAAACCTTCATTTTGCCCGGAAACGTGTTAACCGGGTAGCTGAATTCCTGCAGATAGCTTTTACCATCCATGGGCTTTACGCCATAAGCTTTAAACTGCGCCGTTAAAAAAACGGCTGCTTTATGCACACCATCATTCGTATAACCACGACCCCAAAAGTAAGGTGAGGTAAGGGTATCAACCGTTTTACGGGCAAACAGGCTATCCTGTGCCCGTAAGCAGTTGGTGGTTAGTAATAATAAAAGCGCAAGTTTAAATTTCATTTTTAGGGTAAATAAAACGGCTACATAAAACTATCAGCCTCGCGATAGGCTTTGATCAGTGCCAGTTCGCCTTCTTTTCCTTCGCCGGCAGTGCCATGCTCCATACCTATTACGCCTCTATACCCTTTATCGTATATGTGTTTAAATATGTTTTTATAATTCATTTCGCCGGTGCCGGGTTCTTTACGACCAGGATTATCGCCTATCTGATAATAACCTATCTCGTCATAAACCCAATCAAGTGTTTGGATAATGTTGCCCTGGTTACGTTGCACATGGTACATATCATACAAAATTTTACATGACGGACTACCTACCGCCTTGCAAATGGCATAAGCCTGATCTGGCGTGCGTAAAAACAGGTTAGGGTTATCGCTCAGGGGTTCCATTACAATCACCAGGCCATGCGGCTCTACAATGGCGGTACCTTTTTTCATGGCTTCAATAACGTTGGCTGTTTGTATGCCAATAGGCAGGTTGCGCACAAAATCGCCGGGGACAACGGTAACCAGTTTACTGTTAATACGTTTGGCTACTTCTACCGCCTCCTTACAACTGGCAATAAACTTGTCGAGATAGTCGGCCTGGCCCGATGCCAGCATGTTGGTATCATTGCCTAAACCGGGTTGTACAAAAACACCCATACCCATACCAAGTTTGGCCAGCGTATCGCCAATTTTTTTCTGTTGATCTGCCGGGCGCTTTGCCATGCCATTATCTTCAATAGCACGGAACCCCTTATCGTAAGCAAATTTTATCTGGTCAACAAAGTCGGCACCGGCATGGTTTTTAAACATGCCATCGTGTATGCCATAGTTTAAATGGAAGGGTTTGTCGGTATTAGTAAGAGTGTTGCTGCTAACTGCTGCTTTTAAAGCACCTGTTGTAAGTAATGATGCACCTGCAAGCACCGAGCTTTGCACAAAGTTTCTGCGTTTCATAGGCAATTGGATTTGAGGAAGCAATATAAATAAAAAGTTGTGAGTAGCGAGTTTTAGCGTGATGTATGCCGCAGGTAAAGAGAGGCGTGGCAATGCCGCAATGCCGGGGTGGTTTTAGGCGAGGTTATTCCAAAAAAAGTCGTATATTTGTATCACAAACGGAAAATTTATTGCTATTTCCCTTATAGCCACCTGCTAATCAATTCTTGTTGATCAGGGTTCATTTTTATCCCCGCTGATACCGTTGCTGCCCGGAAATTAATTGATGATCCTCTTCATGTATGTTAAAATTGGACGTTGGTTCCGTTGATTGGAGTTTTATAGGTTTAAACCGGGGAAAGGCACATTGTTTAACTAAATTTTTAATAAATATGGCTAAATCGCAAGCGACCTTCATGAAAAAACAACTCGAAAAAAATAGGCAAAAAAAGAAAGAAGATAAAGAACAGCGCAAATTGGAGCGCCAGCAAAATGGTGGCGGCAGCGATCTGGAAAGTATGATGGCTTACGTTAATGAATTTGGAGAAATAGTATCAACTCCGCCCGAAAAGAAAGTATAAACTTTCCTTTTACAATTTATGTAGTGTAACAAATAAATGCTTACACTACATAACAAATTGTAATTCTATAGTTAGAATTTCCCCAAAACCGAATTTGTCTGCAGATATTCGCTTGAATTAATAATTCCGATTGAATAACTTTACTGCAACAAAATTCACCCACATGAAACCGATTTATATTTTAGTAACAGGCTTGATATTATTATCGGCAAGTATATTTATTGGTTTCTTTTTCCGGGGCATAAACGATACCTGGTATGGTTTTTTTATGGGCTTGAGCATAAGTGTCTTATTTGTGGGGGTAATTAAATTGCTGAAGATCAGGCAATCGGCAGCGCAAAAAGGTTAAGAACCCCCGATAATCCACCTTATTAAATATCATGTCAGGTAATTGAACCTTTTGCTATTTAAATTGTCATATCCAATATCGATATTTATAAAACAATCATGAAGATAAAACTATGCCTGCTGTTGGCGGTGGGGCTGGGTACCTCGTGCTCGGGCACTCATTCTAATAACACAGATACTTTAACCACAAGCGGCAATCATAAAGATACCGCGTTGGCCAATGCAGCGGATGCGCCGCCGGTAAACATGCAATATTGTTTTTACCATACCGATGGTACACAAGCCCAGGATACTACCTCAGTTAACATGCTGATAAACGGTGATAAGGTAACCGGTAAAATGAGCTGGCTGCCCAAAGAAAAGGATGCGCGTAAAGGAACCATAACCGGTACGCTTAAAGGCAATGCTATTAAAGCCGTATGGACATTTATGCAGGAGGGTACAAAAGATACCCTGGGTGTGGAGTTTCAGTTAAGGGGTAACGCGCTTGCGCAAAAACCTTATCAGTATGATGCTAAAACCGGCCGGCAGCAAACCAATATCCAAGCCGATTACAGCGTAATTTACAGCATGAAAAATTGCAGTAATTAGGCCAAAGTATTACATTAGTTAAAATATAAACCACTGATAATTTAATATGAAGAAAAGAGAGACCAGTATACTGTACCTTGTATTGGGGCTATACACCCTAATGATTAGCTGGTATTATAATCATTCGATAATCTTATTGCTTTTTCATTACCTGTTTTGGCCTGTTTACCTGGTGTATGAAATATTAATAGGTCATTTGGCAAATGGCATGTGGAAAACCATCCCTTTATCGTACTTTAACTAATAAAAATACTTTTTAGCATGAAGTGATAAAATGCCCGGCTGTTTAGCCGGGCATTTTTTATGACTTGATTAGCGTTATAGCTTTACAGCGGTGTTAAGCTTTTTCAACCACCACGGCGGTGCCGTAGGCCAGTACTTCGGTTATGCCCTGCATAACTTCATTGGCATCATAACGCATGTTGATAATACCATTGGCACCTAATGCCTGCGCGTGTTGTATCAAAAGCTGGTAAGCCTCTTCACGGGCATTTTCGCAAAGCTCAACATAAATAGAAAGCCTGCCGCCAAAAAGCGATTGAAAGCCACCCGCGATGTTACCGAGGGCGCTACGGCTGCGTACAGTAATACCGCGTACCACGCCTAAATGTTTAACTACATGATAACCCTCTAAAGCGGTGCTGGTTGTAATAAGTGAAGTATCCATTTGTTTTTAATTATTGGTATTGATGTATTTTATAATTAGATACCTCATTGATTCTATAATTACAAATGAGGCTTTTTTTATTTTAAAGCAGGTTGTCATCCTGAACTTGTTTCAGGATCCCACAGGACAATTATCCGGCACGATGTAGCCCTGAATGTGAGGTGCCGAAACAAGTTCGGCATGACTTTCAAGTTTTATGTTTCAGGCAAACATTACCTGTATTTACAAAGGTATGAGCTTTGCACAGTGGTTTTTACCTTAAATGAAGTATTGGCTTCAACCTCAAATGATTGCCCGCCGGTAAATGTTTGCCAATCCTGTTCGCCGGGCAATAACGCTTCCATTTGTCCCTCAATAATGGTCATGGTTTCGTGGCTCGAAGTGCCAAATTCATATTCACCTTTTTCAATAACACCAATGGTTGAGCGCCCTTGAGCGGTAGTATAGCCCAGGGATTTAACAGCGCCTTCAAAATATTCGTTTACGTTAATCATGCTTGATAATTTTAAGGCCTAATATGCTTAAATAAAATCAATTGTTTAATAAATACCCTATACATATTGCGTAGGCTGAAAAAGCATAATGTTAAAATATGTGAAAAAAGTAACTTTGGTTGTAATTATTACTTCGTAAAGAGCGTTATTTGCATAAAATTTATATATGAAGAAAACTCAACTACTTATGCTGTTGCTTTTATCAGCTATATGTATCCAAAGCTGTAAAAAGGACGAAACTACCACTGCTTCTACAATTTCTGATAAAATACTGTCTGCAAATATTAATGGTACTGCATGGAATCCCGATACCGTAAGTGCCGCAATTACATATAACGATGCTGCTAAAACCAAAACTTTTAATGTAGTTGGCACTGCCACTCAGCAAAGGGTGAGTATCAGTGTAGCTATACCAAACAGCACCAATACCAATGATTTTACTTTAGCTACTTATAAAGTTGATGCTACCACCAACGTAGTATTAAAATATTTTACTTACCAACTGCAGCCTGGCGGCGGGTATGATTATACCCAGGTTGGTGTTGTTGAACCCAGCTCAGGCTCGGTGATCATCACCGCTATTGATACAACCAAAAAACTAATAACCGGTACCTATTCTTTTACTGCCAAAAAAGTAAATTATGATAGCGATGGTAATATTATATCTATTGAGATACAGCAGGTTTTATTGGGTACGTTCACCAATTTGCCTTATACTTTTGTAAGTAACTAAACGGCAGTTTTTCAAAGCCTGCATATATATAGTTGAATTAAAATAAATACTTTTTTAGGCGAAGCCTCATGGCAAGGCCGGTAGAATAAGGGTGTACCTTGTTTTAAAATATAAAAGCCTCCTGATACTATTAGGAGGCTTTTTCATTTATGTTAACCTATAGCCGGTTTAATTACCTGGACGTGTAGGTGTGGTTGGTGAAGGTGGTGTTGGCGTAGGGCTTGGTGTAGGTGTAGGTGATGGTGTTGGACTTGGCATTGGTGAAGGTGGTGTTGGTGCCGGATTAGGATCGGGTGTAGGCGTTGGAGTCGGTGTTGGTGTCGGAGTCGGGCTTGGCACTGGTGTTGGAGTCGGACTCGGTGTTGTATCTTTAGGTGTAGGCGTTGGGACAGGCGCCGGTGTTGTGCTTTTAGGCGTTTTCTTCTTTTTCTTTTTATCAGGAATAGTATCCGTAACCATCACTGTTTTTTTAACATTTAAACCGTTTGCTTTTTGCTGATCATCAGCTTTATGATTACCTGCAAAAACTACCGAGCAGGTAAATGTCAGTGCAATAGCTGCAGCTGCTAATCTTAAATTTTTCATAACGTTTTTCTTTAGATATTTTAAAAATTAACTAATATGATAACGTGGTGAAATGCAGAATGTTTTGATTAATTAACATTAGCAAGATTTAAAATACTGATAATGAATGGTTTATTTGGATTTTTTTTCTTCCAAACAAATATGCCCAAAAATCACTTTGGTTTTAGGTATGGCATCATCAAATAAATCAATTTATAGTGCACTGGCGGCAAATCTGCTTATAGCGGTTACCAAATTTATTGCAGGCATAATCAGCAACAGCGCCGCCATGATTGCCGAGGGTGTTCATTCGCTGGTTGATACCGCAAACCAGTTGTTGCTATTGCTTGGTTTACATCAAAGTAAGAAAAAGCCCGACGCCAGGCACCCCTTTGGTTATGGCAAGGAATTGTATTTTTATTCGTTCATCGTATCTATACTTATCTTTGGTTTGGGGGGCGGGGTTTCCATTTATCAGGGTATTACCCACATTATACATCCCGATATGCCCGGCAATCCTACCTGGAGCTACGTGGTATTATGCTCATCTGTTGTGTTTGAGGGTACATCATTCATTATATCGGCAAAGGAGTTTAACAAATTACGTGGCGACCAAACCTGGTGGCAGGCTATCACTAATAGTAAAGATCCATCAACTTTCCTGGTATTGTTTGAGGATGGCGCGGCAGTGATCGGCTTATTCATCGTAATGATCTGCTTATTTGTAGGGCATAGGTATCATTTAAATTACCTGGATGGGGTAGCCTCCTTACTGGTGGGTTTGCTACTCATTGGCGTATCTATCATACTGGCACGCGAAAGCCGCAGCTTATTAATGGGCGAGGGGATAAGGAAAGAAACTAAAGCGCGAATAACCCAGATTGTGGAGCATGATGCCGATGTATTAAAACTGATGCATATCCTGTCAACCTATCAGTCGCCAAGCGAGATCCTGCTTATGCTCATTGTGGCATTTAAACCAAACCTGGATACCGGACAGATAAACGAAGCCATTTCGCGCATCCGCAACCGCGTAAAGGACGAGTACAACCTGATCCACTTTGTGATCATTCAGCCCGATATTTATACGGATAAGATTGATCCAAATGTGCAGACTTATATTTAGCCTGGGAGGGATAAAAAACTCTATTTATCTTCAAAAAATATCACTATACTGCATCGCTAATAAACCCATTACCCATGATAAAAACAGAACTGCAAAAAATGCTCGATGGCGAACTGTATGATGCCAGCGATGCGGAACTGGTAGCAGGCCGTTCAAAAGCCCGTAAACTGTTTACCGAGTATAACGCCTTAAGCTATGATGATAAGGATGGTAAAAAAGCCATTTTAAGGGACTTGCTGGGTGGTTTTCAAAATAGCATAGATATACAATCGCCGTTTTATTGCGATTATGGCTCTAATATTTTCGCGGGCGATAACCTGTTCCTGAATTTTAACTGCATTATATTGGATTGCGCCCGCGTAACTTTTGGCGACAATGTATTTTTAGCACCCAATGTGCAGATATATACCGCTTATCACCCGGTAATAGCAGCCGAACGGATCAAAGGCCCCGAATATGCTGCGCCCATTACCATTGGCAACAATGTATGGCTGGGTGGCGGTGTAATTATATGCCCCGGCGTAACCATTGGCGATAATACCACCATAGGTGCAGGCAGTGTTGTTACCAAAAATATCCCGGCCAACGTGGTGGCGGCTGGCAACCCTTGTAAGGTGATCAGAGAACTATAATTTATAGGCTAAATGGTTATGGCTTCATCAGCAGGAGCTATCCGTTTAGCTTGTTTAACACCTTGTTTCAGCATCTTCAATTCGGCCACTATAATAAAGCTTACGATCACCAAAAAGCCCCAGGAGCTTATTTTTTGATAGTTCACCATAGCCCAGCCATTGTGCTGGTAAGCATATTTCCAGGCACCAAGCAGGGTAGCCACATTTTCTGCCAGCCATATAAAAAAACCAATGAGCAGGAATGATAGTATAGTAGGCATACGGTAAGCCTTGCCACCCAGGTAAAATACCACTATTGATCGTCTGAAAAAATAAAGGATCAGTAAACCTATCAGGTATCGTACGTCATATATAAAATGATTGGTGAAAAAGTTAAGATAAATAAAGACGCCTATAACCCGGGCAGTATAGTGGTGTGGCCAATGCAGTATTTCAAGATCAAGCCGTCGCCAGGCCTGGCATAGGTAACTGGCCACGCTGGCATACATAAAACCACTGTATAAAGGCACACCAAAAAGCTTGGTATAGGCAAATTCAGGATAAGTCCATGAACCATAATGTACTTTAAAAAGCTCCATCATGAGGCCCAAAAGGTGAAAAATGCAGATTACCAGTACCTCGTCGCCGGTTTCAATTTTGGTGTAATACATGGCCGCTTGTATCAATACACAGGCCATCAGCATAAAATCATACCGGGGCATAACGCCTTTAAACAAATGCGAAACGGCCAGCATGGTAAAAACCAGTGCCGGAAACAGGCAAGCCAAAGCTTGCTGCCTAACAAATGTGAAGAAGTGGCGGATACCGGTTTTCAATGCTTTAAGATTGTATATATAAATTATCAAGATTTTTTACCTGCGATTTATAAGTTGACGGAAGCAGGGCATCGCGTAAAAAATTATTCAGCTTTATGAGCCTGAATAATTTGTATATCTTCAAAACGGGCAGCAGCCAGGCCACTTTATCTAAGGGCAAATGGTTGCGTATCTCTGGCGATACCACCAGCAGTTGGGCCTGTTTTAATACCTGGTAACGTATTGGGCCGAGATGCTTTTTATACTGGCGGTACAGATCGATAGTTAGTTCGCCCACTACCAGGTTTTGTTGCAGGTGTTCTTGGCGCATATGCAGGTATGCAGAATAGCTGCCTGGTAAACCGGTAAGCTGCATCCGTGCGCCAACGCGTTTAAATACAGCAAAAGTTTGGGCTTTTTCAATATTGGTAAGCGGGCGCTCCAATAACTCATAGGAGCGGATAGAAAGATCAATAAGCAGGAACAGCACATCGCGGTAGGCCCAGTCGGGTATTTGTTCGCCGCGGCTGGCCTCAACACCTTTGTGAATGGCCGTAATTTTATCAATAGCCCGTAATGCTGCATCCTGCTCCGAAAAAAGGATCTGCCGGGAATAAGCCACGGTTGAAAACAGCCGCCCCAAAGGATCGGCAGGGAGCCTGCCGGTAAAATACAGCCAGTCTACCGCCTTGTTTAGTGCAAATTCGGCAGCAGCACCCGCAAAAATAAACAGGATAGTATCAGCCTTACCCCATATTTTCCGCACTATCGAATCCTTGTCTACAAAATATTCCATGGTTATTTAACTTTTATTTTAGTGGGCCTATGTGTGCCGGCATCAGGTACAGCCCTTAGTTTTTCAATAATTATTACCAATGTTATGCCCAAAGTATAGCACAGCACATCCAGCCATGAAAAAGAATGCCCCAACAATAACAAAGCCGGTCTTGAGTTTTGCAGGCCCAGCAGCCCTACTAAGTTAAAATACTGTGATATCTCGGTCGCATAGGCAAATAACAATACGCCGACGGCGGTTTTAAGTACAGGTGTATTTATAAAACTTTTAATAAGGCAATAGATCAACACTACCACCAGAAAATCACCTGCATAGGGGCGTATAACATTATCATGTACGTAACGCTCAATGAATCCTTCTGCCAGTAAAAGCAAGAGGGCCGGAGTGAAATATTGATAGAATTTTACCATTTGTTAAAAGTACTTTGTTTTTCAAAGTAAATGATAAATAATGAAATTTGCAAGCGGAACAGAGAATGAAACAGGTTTACGGTCATATTTTATCCGGGCTCACTGGTAATTGATATTCTAAATGGGGAACCGTTAACAAGATCAAAGCCATTATGGTTAAAGTGATGACTTTGTTTTCATGGTTTACTTTATCCTCCTGATTGTTATATAAGCGGCCATAAAGTAAATACTAATCAGATTAAGTTGTTGTTGGCTAAATAGATTGTATCCATTTTGTAGAGTGTTATGAATAAACTGTATACCAAAATATTCTCAAAAGGTTTAAGGTTTTATATCCCATAAAAATGTACCCTGCAACAAACCATTCCTCCAAAATTTCCGTATTAATATTAAACAGTAAAACACAGCGCTTTAGCTGTTTTAAAACCGATAAAAGGACCTGAAAATTGATAGTCAGATATTTTATTTTTTTGTAATAATTGTATATTTTAGCCGTGTCCCCCAAACCTAAAAATGAGCACAATTACTTATAAATGCAGTAAAGCGTTATGGCTTATTGGCATCATTATACCCTTTGCTATAGCATTTATTTGTGTTGCTGATCTTAATGATCATAACTGGCCTGGCATATTACCTGTAATTGCCATTCTTACAGCTGTTGCTGTTTATTATTGCAAGCAGTGCTTTACCTATGATTTAAAAGATAAAGCGGCCCTGCTGCTTGATAATGAAAAGCTGATCTATTATATTGAACATAAGGTGATCTATTGGAAAGATATCACGGATATCAGTTGCGGGAAAGCGCGTGGCCAGGGTTTGTCTATTTTTTTTACTGTAAAAGGCGAAGGGATCCGTAATAGCTGCATCTGTATACCTACCGATTTGGTTGAGGGTAATGACTGGGACATATACAACGATATTGTTAAACGGTATTTTAAAGTGAAAAGCAAGGAGCTTTCGTTAACTACTTAAGTATTAAAGTGTGATAAGGTTTAGGGTTATTAGCGATTGCCAAAGTTCCATGAACCCAAAGCTATAACGCCAACAATGACAACAACTGCTACAGCTATTGACCCTATAATTAACACATGATGCCCTGTAGTACGACGGTGTAATGTTTTTTGATAGGCCGCCATTTTAAATGCTTTAATATAAGCTGAATCTTTTAGCAGCGAGGTGTCACTTACCATTGAAGCGGTAGGTTTAAAGTGGTCAGAAGTATTGGGAAAATGGTGCGCCCTGAATTGCCCCATGGTATTATGATCAAGTTTAAACCTCTTTGCATCGGTGTTGGCAATTTCAAACATAGCCGAATCGCGCGAGATAGTTTGTGCATTTGTTCCAAACGCCGCTATAAAGAGCAAGGAAGTAAAGAGCAGGGCTTTCATACTACATTATTAAAATGTAACAATACTGATACAATTTAGAATTAAAAAATCAATAAACAATATTTATTGATAATAATTATTTGATTTTTAGGCGATTGTGAAGTTAACTGTATACTATTAACACAATATTCGTGAAGGTGATAGCCGTAAAAATGATGAGTTTATTGGAGCCTGAAGACTTAGTTGTGGTCGTCTGTGATGAGAAAGCGGAAGTTGTGCGATTCCTTCCCAGGAAGGGGGGCAGGGGTTATGCGTTATGGTTTATATGCTATAAAAGTATATCAACAGATCGTAGAAACCCCTCCCTGCCATTACGGAACCCGCCGCACCCCTCCCGTGGGGAGGGAATAAACATTTTCAGGCTTCAACCCGCACCTCGCCACCGCCCACCCGTAACACACCATATTCCACAAACCCTCAACTTTTCCACAATCCCTTAAAACCGCAGCCAATGCATTAACTTTACCCGATTAACAAAAGGAATAACCGCTTGGCTAAAGATACTACCAAAGAAACCCCCTTAATGCAGCAATATAATGCCATAAAGGCTAAGTACCCCGGTGCTTTGCTGCTGTTTCGCGTGGGCGATTTTTACGAAACCTTTGGCGAGGATGCAGTGAAGGCCGCAGGCATATTGGGCATTGTACTTACCCGCCGTGGCAATGGCGTGGGCACCCATATTGAACTGGCCGGTTTCCCGCATCATTCGCTCGATACTTATTTGCCCAAACTGGTGAGGGCCGGACAGCGCGTAGCCATCTGCGATCAGCTGGAAGATCCTAAAACCACCAAAACCATTGTTAAGCGCGGTGTTACCGAACTGGTTACTCCCGGCGTGGCCACCAATGATAATATACTGAATCAAAAAAGTAATAATTACCTGGCCTCGCTGCATTTTGAAAAAAACACTATAGGTATTGCGCTTATTGATATTTCGACAGGTGAGTTCCTGACCGCGCAGGGTAACAGTGATTATATCGACAAATTGCTGCAAAGCTTTTCGCCCAGTGAGGTGATATACCCCAAGAGCCGCTCGCGTGAGTTTAAGGATACTTACGGCGACCGCTTTTATACCTACGCCCTTGACGAATGGCCTTACAGCGGCGATTATGCCAACGAAACCCTGCTCAAGCACTTCGGGGTAAAATCATTAAAAGGTTTTGGTATTGATAAGCTTAACCTGGGCATTATTGCCGCGGGCGTGGCCATCCATTACCTGAACGAGACCGAGCATCGCAACCTGCAGCACATATCATCCATAGGCCGTATTGAAGAAGACAGGTATTTGTGGATAGACAGGTTCAGCATCCGTAACCTGGAACTGGTGGGCTCGGCCAACGAGAACGCCCTTACCCTGGTTGATGTGCTTGACCATACCTGTTCGCCCATGGGTGCCCGTTTACTGCGCCGCTGGATAGTAATGCCGCTAAAGGAAATAAAACCTATTAACGACCGCCTGGGCGTGGTGGAGTACCTGATAGCCCAGGAAGAGCTGCGCGAAAATCTGCAGCAATACATCCGCCAGATAGGCGATTTGGAAAGACTCATCTCTAAAATAGGTTTGCAAAAGGCTAATCCGCGCGAGGTTTGTCAGCTTAAAAAGGCATTGATAGCCATTGGCTCGATTAAAAAAATAGCCGAAACATCAGAGAGCCAGCCACTACGGGCCATAGGCGAACAGCTTAACCCCTGTACGCTCATCTGCGAAAAGATAGAACGGGAACTAAATCCCGAGCCGCCGGTCATGATCGTAAAAGGATCGGTAATGCGCGAAGGCATTAATGAGGAACTGGACAGGTTGCGCAAGATAGCTTTTGGCGGCAAAGGTTACCTGCTCGAGATCCAGAAACGTGAGGCAGAATCAACCGGGATCCCATCGCTTAAAGTATCGTTCAATAACGTGTTTGGCTATTACCTGGAGGTTACCCATAGTCATAGGGATAAGGTGCCTTCTGAGTGGATCCGCAAGCAAACGCTGGTAAATGCCGAGCGCTATATTACCCCTGAACTAAAAGAATACGAAGAGCAGATATTAGGTGCCGAAGAGAAGATCCTGGCGCTGGAAACCCGCTTATATAATGATCTGCTGTATTCGCTTACCGAATATATTAAGCCTATACAGCTCAACGCCCAGCTGATAGCCCGTTTGGATGTGCTGCTTAATTTTGCTGCCATATCCATCAAAAACTATTACGTAAAGCCGGATATAAATGAGAGCCGTGTGCTTGATATTAAAGGTGGCCGCCACCCGGTGATAGAGAAAAACCTGCCGCTGGGCGAAGAATATATCACCAATGATGTGTACCTCGATTCGGAAACACAGCAGATCATCATCATTACCGGTCCCAATATGGCGGGTAAATCGGCGCTGTTAAGGCAAACCGGTTTAATTGTGCTCATGGCGCAAATGGGTTGCTTTGTACCGGCCAAATCGGCCTCGATAGGGGTGGTTGATAAGATCTTTACCCGGGTAGGGGCGTCGGACAACTTATCATCGGGCGAATCGACCTTTATGGTGGAGATGAACGAAACGGCCAGTATTTTGAATAACCTGTCGGACAGGAGCCTGATCCTGCTGGACGAGATAGGCCGCGGTACGTCCACCTACGATGGTATTTCCATCGCATGGTCCATTGCCGAGTACCTGCATAACCATCCAACTGCAAAAGCCAAAACGCTTTTTGCCACGCATTACCATGAGCTTAATGAACTGAGCAATACCTTTAACCGCATCAAAAACTTTAACGTATCGGTAAAAGAGGTTGGTCACCAGATCATATTTTTACGTAAGCTGGTTCCTGGCGGCAGCGAGCACAGCTTTGGGATCCACGTAGCCAAGCTTGCCGGCATGCCTCTAAAAGTATTGAACCGTGCCAACGAAATATTAAAGAAACTGGAGAACGAACGGACCGGTGGTGAACATATTAAGGAAAGCATCCGCAAGGTGCAAAAGCAGGCCGTACAGATGCAAATGTTTTCCATTGATGATCCTGTACTGGTCAAGATCCGCGATACATTAAATAATCTCGACGTTAATACCCTAACCCCGGTTGAGGCCCTGATGAAGCTGGATGAGATACAGCGGGTGATAAAAAGCTGATGGATGTGCGGATATGTAGATGTGCGGATGTGCGGATTCAGATGTGAAAATGATAAAACGAAAAATGGTTGAGCGAGAAACGCTCAACCATTTTTCGTTTTAGTCTACGCTCAATTTCCCTTCAATAGAATCATCCAAAGTTTTGCCCATTGCTGCACCAACCAATTGCTTTGCGAAGGCAATAGCGTTACCGTGTTTATTGTCCCAATAATAGCCCTCAGTTGGTTCAACTTTAATTACGGATATACGCGGGTCATCTTCACCTTCGGTAAACCATACTTTTAGTATCGGTTCCCAAAGCTCTTTGATCTTTTCCTTATCATCGTTAACTGTGGCTATGCCGTAAATATTCAGAAAGTCGGAATGTGCCGATCCCTGGAATAGCAGGTGAACCATGGGGTCTTTGGAAAGATCGTGGTTCTTATGGCTGTCCTTCGAGCTCAGGAACCACAGATTCCCGTCATCGTCAATTTTTTGTACAGCCATTGGCCGCATGGAAACAGGAATACCTGTTTTGATGTTACTCAGAAAAAAGCAGCTTTTTGCGCTGTCAACCAATTCTTTGATCTTGGCTATCGCCTCCGGGCCGCCCAGATCTTTGTAATTATCCTCTGGTTGTTGTTGGTTAATACTATCCATTTTTAGAATGTTTTAATAGGTGATTGTTATATTGACAACCCATCAAAACACTTATTGTGTGGCTATAATTAACTTTTAGGATAATTAATTATTAAATACGAGAAATCTGGATCAGGGCGCGAACACCACCATTCTATCCGGATAGCGCATGGCGTATGATGAAACTATATTTTTGATATAGTCATTACCCGGATAAGGGGTAAGGTAATTTTTTAGCTGCTGGATATTATCGGCATCAAAATAATGGGAGATATAACCCATGCCATAAAACTGGCCTTTCTCCACCAATATACAGCTGTGTTCATCACCGGTACGACCTTCATCGCGGATGGCATAGGTTGGCAGGGCCTGTTTAAGCTCGTTAATGGCGTTATTTACTTTCAGGTTATACTCATCAACCGGTTCTACGCCCTCGCAGGCACAGGAGCTGCCGTTGGCACCCAAACAGGGATCATTGTTTTTTTGTATAAAACACAGCTTAGGACAAAGGCTAAAGGCTTCAATCAGCTTGTTTAATAAGTTGTAACCTTCTAACAGGGAGTTACAGGTATAAATGGGATCGCTGTATTTACGGCGTTTATCAACTGCCAAACGTAAATAGCCGCGCTGGTCCTCAAAAGCATAAAGGCAATAAGCGTTTTCGAAGCGTTTTAGTGAGCGGTTATACTTTGGCCACAGGCGTTTGATCTCGATAGCCTCCAACACAAAAGCAATCAGCTCGGTTCCGCAAACCTGGTGCGTAACCTGACAAATGTTGCGTAAAAACTCCTGCCGCTGCAGGCCCGGGTTATTGCCCGTAAAATGACTGCTTACCCGTTTTTTGATATTTTTAGCTTTACCCACATATATCACTTTGCCTTTTTGATCATGAAAATAATATACACCCGGTCCGTATGGCAATTGGTCTATATCCGTTTTGGGCAAATTAGGAGGCAATAACTGCTCTTTAGAATTTTGTTTTAAGGCGCTTTTAATGTGACCATTACTATCGCTGTTAAGCAGCAGTGTAAACAGCTCGGCCGTTGCTTCCGCATCGCCTGCGGCGCGGTGGCGGCTTTCATTATCAATGCCCAAATGCCGGCATAAACGGCCGAGGCTATAGGATGGCAGACCCGGCAATATTTTACGGCCCAGGCGTACGGTACACAGTTTATTGCATTGCAGATCATAACCTGCCGCTGCCAAATGATAACGTACAAATGAATAGTCGAAGTTTACGTTATGGGCTACAAATATTTTTCCGTGAATCAGGTGGTAAACATCGGCTGCAACATCCTCAAAAGGAGGGGCGCTTTGTACCATCTCGTTAGTGATACCAGTTAACGCGCTGATATAGATGGGGATCTCTTTATAAGGGTTTACCAGGGTTTCAAAGCGTTTAACTACCTTTTTACCATCATGTATGCATATGGCAATTTCTGTTATGCCATTAGCGCTGGCGTGCCCCCCGGTAGTCTCAATATCAACAATTGCATACATAATTCAAATGTAATACAAGTTTGCTAATTGTTTTAGTTTTTTTTGAATTTAAGATTTTGGGACTGTATGACTATGGGACTATTAGATTTGTCATTCGTCAATTGCGACGCCTTGATGATTGGAAAATAAGAAAGCCCAGGAATTAATTCCTGGGCTTTCTTATTTTCTTAGTTCATTGTCTTTTGTCCTAAAGTCTCGTAGTCATATAGTCCCAAAGTCTTTAGTCCAAAAAAACTATTTTTTCTTAGGTTGTACTTGTTGCTGGCGCATCATTTCTTCCATGCGGGCTCCAAAACCTGATTTTTTCTTTTTGGGATCATCCGGTTTCTTTTTGTTTTCTTGTATCTGGGCATGTATCTTTTTGTCATCAACCATGAATTTGATCAGGTATTGTTGTAAAAAGGTAAGCATGTTGGCCAGGAAGTAATAATAGTTCAATCCCGCAGGATAGCTGTTCAGGGTAGCCAGGAATATGATCGGTGTAATGTAACCTATGTATTTCATCTGACCGGTTGCACCTGAGATCTGGTTATTGAAATAAGTATAGATCAGGGTTGATATGGTCATCAGCAAACACATTAAGCTAATGTGATCGCCAATAAGCGGGATGTTAGGGAAAGTAACCACCGCGTCATATGTCGACAGATCATGCATCCATAAAAAACTTTCGCCCCTAAGCTCAAATAAGCTTGGGAAAAAGCGGAAGAACGCGATCACGATGGGCATTTGTATGAGCAATGGTAAACAACCGCCCAATGGGTTTACGCCCGCCTTTTTGTAAAGCTTCAAATATTCCTGCTGTAACAGGGTAGGGTTATCTTCGCCCACTTTAGCCTTGATCTCATCCATCTCAGGTTTCAATACCCGCATTTTGGCCATGGAAAGATATGATTTGTAGGTAAGCGGTGATAAAACCAGCTTAAGTACAATGGTTAAGGCTAAAATGATGAGCCCATAGTTCCAGTTAAACTGTTTCAGGAAGTTAAATACTGGTAATACAGCAAACTGGTTAATATATTTTAATGGTCCCCAGCCCAGGTTAACCAACTTTTGCAGATCATTTCCCTGTGCTTTTAATGTTGAATAGCGGTTAGGGCCAAAATAAAACTCCATTGGCACACTGCCGTCGGCAGAACGTGCGATGGTTAAACTGGCTTTCATTTGCTTAACATCGGTAGTATCTACCACATCGGTTGATACCGACAGGCTTGATTTGCTGATGCCATTTTTAACGATCAGTACATTTGAAAAGAAGTGTTGCTTAAAGGCAATCCAGGCCATTTTTTTATCGCTGATATCTTTCTGATCATCTTTGGTCTCGCTCAGGTAATCATCGTGGCCTTCAGTGTTAAAGTAATACACGGTTGAATATTGGCGCTCCTGTTTAACGTCTTTTTCCTGTTTGTGCAGGCTGGCGGCCCAGTTAAGGTTGATGTTGCCACTGTTATTGATCACGCCATCAAGCCCGGTAGGCTTAATGGTTAAACCCAATTTAAAGCCGGTACCTTTTAACGAGTATATATAATCGATATACTGGGTAGGGCTGTAGCTTAAACGTAAGGTAACCGAAGCCGAATCATTTTCGGCAACTTTTAGTTCAGGAGTGTTTGTAGTAAAATAATACTCGTCGGTATTGATATTTTTCTCTCCGGTTGAAAAGTTTAAACCAAAATGATTTTGAGTACCACTAAAAAGAATAAGTGGTTTTTTATCAAAGGTTTTATAGTTTTTTAACTCAACAGAAGCAACTTTACCACCGCGTGTGCTTAATTTTACAAGCAGGTCCTTATTCTCCAGGATTATCAGCTTTTCGCTGCCTACAGATGCTGCGCCAAACGGACTTTTTAAAGTAGCCGAATCAGTTACGGTTGTTTTAGCCGTTTTGCCGGTATCAGACTTTGCCGCAGCAGGCGTATTTGCTTTAGCCAGACCGGCCTTTTTTAAAGAGTCCTGCTGCTGTACCAGGCGTTCTTTTTTAAGTTCGGCATCAGATGGCTTTAAAAAATAAATCGAGCCAGCTATAATAGCCATGATCAGGAATAATCCTGTAAATGTATTTCTATCCATTACTTATTGTGTCGAATGATCAGTTTTATCAATTATTGATCATCACTGTTAAATTTTCGTCTTTATTTCTCAGATCTATTCCGCCTTCGTAAACCGATTTTAAATTGGTAAGGTAAAACGCCCATCCATTTGAGCAACCTAACCTTACATACTTTTTGGAGTTATCATCAGTAGGAATATTGTGGTGTTTTAATTCAATTATCGTATATCCGTTCTGTTCTGTTAAATTAATATCAACCAGGCTTTCACCTTCAAAAGTAAATTGTATAAAATTCTTCCCGTTTGCCTCTTTAATAATTCCGGGCATAGGATCAGGGAATAAATACCAGTACCATTTATAGGAACAACCTTTATTAACCTGATCGTTAGATGCCAGAAGTTTGTTTTTGTTAGTATAAAATTCAGCTTTTTCTAAAAACCACCTTTCCACGTCGCCAGAGCGGGTCCAGGCATCGTAAATATCTGCCAGATCTGCTTTAACGGCAATCCGTTTAGTAAACGAGGTCCAGTCAAAATCTTTCATCCTTCTTAGCTAAACTCTTTATTCGCACTTATTTCTTGCGGGCGTAGGCCAACGAAGCGGCGACAAAGTTAATAAAAAGTGGATGCGGATTTGCAACTGTTGATTTTAATTCGGGATGAAATTGCGCGCCCACAAAAAATGGGTGATTTTTTAGCTCTACTATTTCTACTAAATTGTTCTCGGGATTAATGCCTGATGGTATCAATCCGGCTGTTTCGTATTGTTTCAGATAATCGTTATTAAACTCATAACGATGCCTGTGACGTTCTGAAATACGATTTTTGGCATATATGGCTGCCGCCTTGCTTCCTTTTTTCAAATCGCAGGGGTAAGCGCCTAATCGCATGGTGCCGCCTTTGTTTGTAATGGTTTTCTGATCTTCCATCATACCTATTACCGGGTATGGAGTTTCAGGGTTCATTTCGGTACTGTTGGCGTTGTTTAAGCCTAATACATTGCGGCCAAATTCTACAACGGCACATTGCATACCTAAACAAATCCCAAAGAAAGGGATATTGTTTTCGCGTACATAACGTATGGCCTGTATTTTGCCTTCAAAACCACGCTCGCCAAAGCCCGGGGCAACCAGTACGCCATGTAAGCCTTTCAGGCGTTCAATCGCGTTTTCTGGGGTTAAGGTTTCTGATGGGATGTACTCCACTCTTACCTTGCACTCCATCTTAGCGCCGGCATGTATAAAGGCTTCAGAAATGGATTTGTAAGCATCCGGCAGTTCTACATATTTACCAACAAGCGCTATGCGAACATCGGCAGTTGGGTTTTTTAAGCGACCAAGAAAATCTTTCCAATTCTCCAGATCGGGCTCAAGCTTGTGCGATAATTTTAGTTTGGTAAGTACGGTTTTATCCAGCTGCTCTTTCAGCATCAGCAAAGGCACATCGTAAATGGTTGATGCATCAATAGATTCAATTACGGCGTTGATGTTAACATTACAGAAAAGGGCTATTTTTTTGCGGATATCATTGGTAAGGTGATGTTCGGTACGGCAAACCAAAATATCGGGCTGTATACCATATTCCAACAGCATTTTTACAGAGTGCTGCGTAGGCTTGGTCTTTAATTCGCCAGCTGCTGCCAGAAAAGGCACCAGTGTAAGATGAATTACCAGGGAGTTACCTGACCCAATTTCCCACCTGAACTGGCGTACAGCTTCAATGTAAGGTAATGATTCAATATCGCCCACGGTACCACCCAGCTCAGTAATCACAATATCATATTCGCCGCTTTCGCCCAGGATGCGGAAATTTCTTTTTATCTCGTCGGTAATGTGCGGTACTACCTGTACGGTTTTACCCAAAAACGCGCCTTCACGTTCTTTATTGATCACATTTTGGTAAATACGACCAGTAGTAATGTTGTTTGCTTTTGATGTAGGGGTATTTAAAAAACGTTCATAATGGCCAAGGTCAAGATCTGTTTCGGCACCATCTTCGGTAACATAGCATTCTCCGTGTTCATAAGGGTTCAACGTTCCCGGATCAATATTGATATAGGGATCAAACTTTTGAATAGTGACACGGTAACCGCGCGATTGAAGAAGTTTAGCTAAGGAAGCTGAGATAATACCTTTTCCTAACGACGAGGTAACGCCGCCCGTAACAAAAATATATTTAGTCATGATTTTTTTTGAAAATGGCCCCGGTTTTATGCCGAAACCAAATGTTTGTGTACGGGATACAAAAGTAAGAAAAAATTTAGGCTTTGCGACCAGTTTTTTCAGAAAAATGGAAGGCGTGAGTTGTTTTACACAGCTGTGTTTATAAGTGCGTTCGCTACCGCGAGCTTTTAGCTCGTGCCGATCGTAGCTTCAAAGTGTAAATGCATTTTTAGCCGACGAAATTACAATTGTTGAAAAGGATTGGGGTATTAAAAGGTATCTTATCCTCTGTTAACCGATAAGGCAATAAAAACTCCATCATAATTATTTATAAAGAATAGTTGTAGATTTAGTTTGCCTGACTAAACCTTGTGCCTGCCTATTTGTCTGATCGTGAGATGATTATTTATAACGTTACACTTCTGCTGTTTTTGTTTAGCAAATCCATATTTAGTATGGGTGAGCAAACTGTATATAATGGAGATACTCTATTGAGAAGAGATACTGTTAATGAAATCAATAAAACGAAAAATATATACATACAAACTTGGATACCAGCCAATAGGACTTCAGAGGATAGGATACGATTGGTAAACCCATCAGATAGCGATTATGTGAAGTTTGTTTTTTATGGTGATATGGGTATAATTAATTATGCTTACTATGAGTTTAAAAAGAATATACCAGATGGAAAATATTTGGTATATATTAACGACAGATTGGATAGGGAAACTACCTTTAAAGGGCATAAGAAAAACGGCCCTGCACACAACTATTATTCATCGGGAGAATACGATGAATTATTTTATAAAAATGATACGATCAGGGGTGTTTTAAAAAGCTATTTTTCTAATGGTGATTTAAACCGGAAAAGTTTTTTTTATAAAGGAAAAATTAAGCTTCGAATAATTTATGACGGCAATAAGCAACTTTTGAGTAATGAGTTTTATATAAACGATAGTTTGGTCAGATATGAAAGGTTTAATACAGATGGGAGCATAAACGTTATATGGAAAGAGGGGCATATTAAAAGAACCCAATTACTCATCGAAAAGTTTGAAGGTAAGCGCGTATACGATTATATTAACGGGGTTTTTGAGCTTACCTATAATAATAACCAAATCATAAATTGGACATTTACAGAAAAATAATATGGTCAGGGTCTTTATAATCGTTTTAATATTTATCCTAGATTGCGCCAATATTCATGCACAGCCTAAAATAACTTTTAAAGACCATAAGGCTGATCATGATATTATTAGCAATTATATTAATAAGCTTAACAGGGAGATAGTTTATAACGATATTAATTATAAGGATAAAAACAAACAGGACGTCATTGACAGCTTAATAGAAGTAAGCAGATCTAAATACAATGAAGGATATGTTATTTATGCACCCGATAACAAGTTTAAAGTATTTGTCATTAAAGGCGAAGATTGCGGCGCTCATTGCAATTGTATTTATAGGGCTTATATACATATTAAAGAGCCCAAGACGAAACAGGCACTTACTGACAACTTTTTACCGGTTGATGTTATATTTAAATTGAATGATGATAAATACCTTATCATTCAAAAATCAAGTTCATGTGGTGGAAATGTACAATATGATTATGAGCAAGCTACCATAATATCTATTAAAAATGGTAAGATAATTTATCACCCTTTTAATTATAAAAATCCCATAGATCGAACAAATAGCAATGAAAGTAAAGAAGACGGTAGTATAAGTTTATTTCAATTGATGACAGATTCAAATGATAACCTTGTATTAAAATTCAATCCCAAAACTAACCTGTTAGCATATAAATACAGGAACGAAGCTTGTATATATTCTGGCTATTTTAAATATGAACAGGGGTTATTTATACACAAAAAAGAGATCAAAAGGATAATTACCTCTTCCGGAAATTAAGTTCACATAGTACTGTATTTGTTTCCAATAAAGCATTAGATGATAACACCGGCCATCAGCTTGTTATGAAATGTTAAATGCTTTAAATCAATAAGTTAAATTCTGTTAAAAGTTGTTAAGGTATGTTAATGTACATGGCGTTTTGACAATTTCCCCCGAAATTGTGGCCTTTAACTTATGATGAAAACTTTACACCTTATTATTTATGCAGTACAATAAGATCAATAACCTGTTAGGCTGGTTGTGCCTGTTAATAGCTTTTGCTACCTATGTTTTAACCTTAGAGCCATCTGTTAGTTTTTGGGATTGCGGCGAGTTTATATCCTGCGCTTACAGGCTGCAGGTATCGCATCAGCCGGGTTACCCCATGTTTGCCATGCTGGGTAAAGTTTTTTCCCTGCTATCCCTGGGCAATAATACTAAAGTACCTTACTATACGAATTTGGGCTCGGCCCTGGCCAGCGGCGCAACGGTGATGTTTTTGTTCTGGACTATCACCGCGCTGGCCAAAAAATTACTGATCAAAAATGGCGAAGCTGTTACCCAGTCGCAACTGATAGCGATCATGGGTGCAGGACTGGTTGGCGCATTGGCTTTTGCTTATACCGATACCTTTTGGTTTTCGGCTGTTGAAACCATTGTATTCGCGTTGGCGTCATTATGTATGGCCATAGTGTTTTGGGCCATTTTAAAATGGGATGCCCATGCTAATGAACCCGGTGCCGATAAATGGATAGTACTTATTGCCTACATTATGGGTTTATCAATAGGCATACACCTGTTAAACCTGTTATCCATACCCGCCGTAACCATGGTTTATTATTTGCGGCGGTATAAAAATCCAACGGTAAAAAGCGGCATTGTGGCGTTTATAATCAGTATTGTGATACTGGGTTTGGTGCAGTATGGCATCAGGGAATATACCATTAAGGGAGCTGCCTGGTTTGATCTGTTTTTTGTTAACAGCCTGGGATTTGGTTTTGGTAGTGGTGCTATCTTCTTTTTTCTGCTGATTGTATCTGCAATAGTGGGCGGTATCATTTACAGCATCAGGCATAAAAAGCGCGCCTTAAACCTGGCGCTGGTATGTTTGGCGTTCATCTATTTTGGTTATGGTTCATTTGCTTATATCCCAATTCGCGCTACGGCCAATACCAATTTGAATAATTCACATCCTGATAATGCTTTTACCCTGAATGGTTACCTTAACCGGATACAATATGGCGATACGCCATTACTTTACGGTCCTTACTTTGACGCCAAAGTTATTGATCAGAGCGAGGGCAGTGCTTTGTACCGTAAAGGCAGGAACCGTTATGAAGTAGCTGGCAAAAGGCCCAATTATGTTTTTGATCATAATACCCTGATCCCCCGGATGCACAGCACTGAGGGCGATGCCGATTACGCACAGAATGTGCAATTCTATAAGCAATGGCTGCAACTGGCCGATGGGCAAAAGCCAACTTTTATAGATAATATGAGGTGGATGCTGAGCTGGCAAATGGGCCAGATGTACTTGCGCTACTTTTTATGGAATTTTGTTGGCCGTTATAATGATGTTGACGGGCAAACGAGCACCGTATCTATCGACGGCAACTGGACATCGGGCTTATTTGATGGCGGCAGGCATTTACCAAAATCCGTTACCGGTTCAAATACCTACACGCCTTTATATGCTTTGCCGCTTATTATTGGTTTGTTGGGAATGGTTTTTCATTTCAGGCATAAAAAGAACGATGCAACAGTAATAGCGCTGCTTTGGTTTTTTACAGGTTTGGCTATTGTGTTATATGTTAACCAGACCAATTTGCAACCCCGCGAGCGCGATTACTCATACGTTGGCTCTTTTTACGCTTTTGCTATATGGATAGGGTTGGGTGTACTGGCCATTAATGACCTGGTTAGGCGTAAAATAAACGCGAGGGGTGCCGCGCTGGCTTCGGTTGTAGTTTGTTTGCTGGTGGCCCCGGTATTGCTGGCCCGGCAAGAGTGGGGCAACCATGATCGCTCTTCTAAAACTACGGCTCATGACATGGCCTATAATTTCCTGATATCGTGCCCTAAGGATGCTATTTTGTTTACCTATGGAGATAATGACACTTATTCGCTTTGGTATGATCAGGAAGTGGAAGGTGTAAGGCCCGATGTACGGATAGTATGTAATAGCTTGTTGGGCATGGATTGGTATATACGCCAAATGGGCCGCCCCATGAACCAATCGGCCCCGTTGCCCATTACTATGCCATTTGACAAATACAAACAGGGTGTGCGCGATGTAATTGCCTACAGCGATGCTAAGATACCCGGACATGTAGATGTAAAAGAAGTGTTTGATTTTATAACCTCTGATGATAGCCGCACCAAAGTGCAATACCAAAGCGGTGAAACCATGAATTATTTGCCTACTAAAAACTTTAAACTGGCTGTTGACCCGCAACAGCTGGTGAAAAATGGTGTGGTTACTCCGCGACAAAAAGATCAGCTGACAAGTAATATGGAATGGACGTACAACACCAATTATATGTTTAAAGATAATTTGGCTATTATGGATGTGCTGGCACATAATAACTGGAAAAGGCCTATTTGCTTTAGTATTGGTTTTGGGCAGGATAATATGGGTGGCTTACAACCATATATGTACAAAGAAGGCTTTGTTTATCACCTGATACCTTTTAAGGCCGATACATCTATACAAAACCAACTGGGCAAGGTAAACAGCCTGGTAATGTACAATAATGTGATGAACAAGTTTAAATATGGTAATTTTAAACACGCCAGGTATCTGGATGAAGTTTCAAAAAGTGAATTTTATCCATTTATGGAAACTACCTTTCATGACCTTGCCCAGGGCTTAATAAAAGAGGGCCGGAATGACCTGGCCTTAAACGCCCTGCACAAATTTGATCAGGAAATGCCAGACATTAATCCTAATATTGATTCGGCGCACCGTAAATTGCAGTTGGCACAGGTGGCGTATAAATTGAACGATAAGGAGCTGGCCAATCGTTATGTAAAAGGTATAGGCAATTATCTTACCGATCAGCTGGCTTATAATTATAGCCTGCTGCAAAATAAACCAGAAGCGCTGGATGTTAACCAGGTACAGTTTCAGTTATATGTATTGAACGGGCTTGTGGATACCACAAAAAATTACCAGGAAACGGCCCTGCACAACCAATTTCAGGCACAGCTTGATGATTATGGGAATAAGTTTGCGGTATTGCAGAGCAGGCAGTAGGGATGCCTATAAATAATAGGATGTCATTGCGAGGTATGAAGCAAATAACAAATTTGTCATTCTGAGCATAGCGAAGAATCTAATCGCCGAATAGATCCTTCGTTCCTCAGGATGACAAGGTGGTGAAAGGGGTTGTCACACTACGCAATGACATATTTGTTAATTGTTGTACTGAAGCGCGGTGGGCACCTCCCCGCACGATCCTTCGAAAGGCTCAGGATGACAGCCCCTTTTTATGAGCAGCCTTAAAACATCGTATTCAGCTTCTTCAGGTCTTCCGGCACATCAACCGCGTAGGTTTCCAGTTCGGTTTCGGCAACTTTTATGCGGTAGCCGTTCTCAATCCAGCGCAGTTGTTCCAGACTTTCGGCTTTTTCCAGTGACGATACGGGTAGTTTGGTAATTTGCTGCAATACATCGGCGCGGTAGCCGTATATGCCGATGTGTTTAAAAAAAGTATAAAACTCTAGCCAGTTCTCCGGTTCCTGTCCGCGGATATGCGGCAGGGTTGAGCGCGAAAAGTAAACGGCTTCTGAAAGTTTATTGATCACTACTTTGGGCGAGTTGTTATTAAACAGTTCTTCCTCGGTTTTAATGCGTTTTATGAGGGTGGCTAATTGCGTATTTGAGTCGTTGAAACAAGCCGTTAGCTTGGTGATCTGCTCGGGGTCGATAAAAGGTTCATCGCCCTGTATATTAATGATCACAGCATATTCGGGGTGCAGCCGGGCAACTTCGGCACAACGGTCGGTACCGCTTTGGTGGGTATCGGCGGTCATTACTGCTACACCGCCAAATGCTTGTGTATGGTCAAATATGCGCCTGTCATCAGTCGCTACAATAACCTCGCTAAGACTGGTGCATTTTTTAGCTTGTTCATATACCCGCTGTATCATGCTCTTGCCTGCAATATCAACCAAAGGCTTACCCGGAAAACGGGAAGATGCATAACGGGCGGGAATGATACCGAGGATTTTCATTTTGAGTTTCGCGTTGCGTGTTGTCAGTTGCGGGTTTTTAAGTTGCGTATTTTAAGCCCGGGGATAAATTATTAATTTGATATAAAATAAAATAGATTACACGAAACGCGCAACCCGCACCTTCAATTAAAACAGCCCGTTAATTTCCCGCTCAATGAGCTGAACAATGGTGGCCATATCTTCGGTATTGTTGGCAAAGTCAAGATTATCTTTATCCAGGATCAGTAATTTACCGAGTTTGTAGTTCCTTATCCATTTGTCATACTTATCGTTCAGTTTCGACAGGTAATCCAAACGGATGCCAATTTCATATTCGCGGCCGCGGCGTTGTATATTGTTAACCAGGGTAGGTACTGATGCCTTGAGGTAAACCAACAGATCGGGCGGTTTTATAAACTCAGTGATATTATCAAATATAGATTGATAGTTTTCGAAATCGCGGGTGGTCATGAGGCCCATATCATGCAGGTTCTCGGCAAAAATGTAGGCATCCTCGTAAATGGTCCTGTCCTGCAAAATATTGCGCCCGCTTTTCTGGATATCAATAATTTGGCGGTAACGGCTGTTCAGAAAGTAGATTTGCAGATTAAAGCTCCAGCGTTTCATGTCGCTGTAAAAATCTTCCAGATAAGGGTTATTATCAACAGCTTCAAACAATGGGTCCCATCCATAATTACGGGCCAGCATTTCGGTGAGGGTAGTTTTGCCGGCTCCTATGTTTCCTACAATAGCTATATGCATGCGTTTGTTAGTTGTTGTTAGTTCAATGATAAGTGGTTGATAGCTTTAACGCAAAATGGCCATTAAAGTTTAACCAATACCTATGTGCAATTTCTAAAAATACATTTTGCACAATAAACTATCAACAAACAATCAATTAAAAATTTCTGAACCCTATAATTTCTCTTACTTCCTTAATTGTTTTTGATGCGCTTTCCCTGGCTTTATCGGCACCCATTGCGGCTACTTTGCGCAAGTAATCAGCATCGTTAGTAATTTCGTTAATACGGTCGCGAATAGGGGCTGTAGCAATGATCATGTCTTCGGCCAGTTGCTTTTTCAGATCGCCATAACGGATGCTACAGGTATTATATAGATTATTAAAATGCGCCAAAGTATCAGCCGGTGAAACAACCTTCATCAGGTCGAACAGGTTTTGGATCTCTGATGGTTTTGATTGGTTTTGGACTGTTGGTCCGCTGTCGGTTACCGCACGCATTACTTTTTTGCGGATGGCTTCGGGCGTATCACTCAGGAAAATAGCATTGCCTTCACCTTCTGATTTACCCATTTTACCTTTACCGTCAAGTCCTGGTATTTTTACCAGGTTCTCACTAAAGTTAAAGGCATAAGGCTCAGGAAAGTAATCATGGTTATAAAGCCTGTTAAAACGGTTGCCAAAATTGCGCGACATTTCCAGGTGCTGTTCCTGATCTTTACCAACAGGCACCTTCGTAGCGCGGTGAATAAGAATGTCGGCAGCCATTAAAACGGGATAGGTAAGCAAGCCAGCGTTTACGTTATCGGGCTGGGCGCGTACCTTGTCTTTAAACGAAGTGCTGCGTTCCAACTCGCCCATATACGCATTCATATTCAGGTACAGGTATAACTCGGTTACCTCAGGTACATCGCTTTGTACATAAATAGTAGCTTTTTCCGGATCAATCCCGGCGGCTAAATATTCCACCAAAACCTGTCGCACATTACCATGCAGATCGGCAGGGGTAGGGTGGGTGGTTAACGAGTGCAGATCGGCAATAAAAAAGAAGCACTTATATTCATGCTGCATTTTTATAAAGTTTTGCAACGCTCCATAGTAATTTCCTAAATGCAGGTTCCCGGTTGAACGGATGCCACTAACAACAGTTTCCATAGGCTGCGAAAGTAAGGATTTTTTCTATTTTTGATGACGATGAAAATGATATTGAGAAAAGCGCACAGGTATTTTTACGTGTTTTGTGTAGCCTTTTTCTATTTTATATTCTGGCCTTTTTTTTATTACTGTTCATTAAAGCCCGGGCGCTTTAAACGTATGAACCAATTTCGCAGGGTATGGGCTTTTCTCAGTTCGGCCTTTGCAGGCTTTTTTTATCGTTTTAAATTTGAAGAGCCTGTTGACTGGAGCAAAATCTATATTGTTTGCCCTAACCATACCTCAAATCTTGATATAACTGCCATGTGCATATTGGTGAACACCAACTGCAGCTTTATGGGCAAGCAGGAACTGGAAGATGAATTAGTAACCAGCTTGTTCTTCCGTTCGGTGGATATCCCGGTTAACCGGGATAGTAAAATGTCATCATTCCGGGCATTTAAAAAGGCAGCCGAAAAACTGCAGAGCGGTATCCCCATGATCATATTCCCCGAAGGTGGTATAGCCAATGATTATCCTCCCCGTCTGCAGGAATTTAAAAATGGCCCCTTTAGACTGGCCATCGAAATGAAAGTACCCATTCTCCCGGTAACGTCATCCAACATCTGGAAACTATTTTGGGATAACGGAACCAAACACGGCAGCAAACCGGGTATCAGTGAGTATTTTGTGCATAAACCAATTGATACGACAAACTTAACCCCCGATGATGCTGATGCGCTGCGCGACAAGGTTTATGGCATCATGAAACAGAAATTCGAAACACCCTGACAGTTGGCTATAGTTTAGCTTGTGCTTACGTGAGTATTTTTTCTAATTTTGGTCGCCATGAAATTGACATTAAAAAGGATACACACTTATTTTTACAGGTATAGTGTCGCATTCTTTTTTATACTTTGCTGGCCCATATTATACCCCCTTAGTAAAAAGCCGGCATTATATAAGTACATTAACAGGTTCAGGAAACTGATTATATATTTAAGCTCCAGTGTTTCGGGTATATTTTACCGTGCCCGGTATGAGCAGCCAATTGATTGGAGCAAAACTTATGTAATATGTCCAAATCACACCTCCAATCTTGATGTATCAGCCATAAGTACTAATCTGCATAATAACCATTGTTTTATAGGTAAGGAAGACCTGAAGGATAACTTTGTACTGGGCTTTTTTTTCAGAACGATTGACATTACGGTTAATCGTGAAAGCAAAATGTCGTCCTTCCGGGCATTTAAGGTAGCTGCCGAAAGGTTAAAGAGCGGAGTGAGTGTTGTTATATTTCCGGAGGCCACTATTCCCGAGGCGTATCCACCTATTTTGCATTCATTTAAAAACGGCCCTTTCAGGCTGGCCATTGAAATGAAAGTGCCTATAATTCCGGTAACATCGCTTGATACCTGGAAAGTGCTTTGGGATACCGGAAAGGAATTTGGCAGTAGACCCGGAATTTGTGATATATTTGTACATAAACCCATTGAAACGGCTCATTTAACTTTAAACGATGCCGATACATTGCGCGATGAGGTGCACGCTATTATTAAACAAAAACTGCAACAGGCATGACCATAGATAAAGATACAGTTGAAAAAGTTGCCCATTTGGCCCGTTTGGAGCTTAACGAAACGGAAAAAGA
Source organism: Mucilaginibacter lappiensis (assembly GCF_050433765.1). Taxonomy (GTDB): domain Bacteria; phylum Bacteroidota; class Bacteroidia; order Sphingobacteriales; family Sphingobacteriaceae; genus Mucilaginibacter; species Mucilaginibacter lappiensis_A. The sequence goes on from NZ_JBNPWP010000002.1 coordinate 1,078,248, forward strand.
GGAAATGATCAAGGATATGAGCAAAATACTTGATTTTATGGCCAAGCTAAATGAATTAGATACATCAGGTATTGAACCGTTAGTTTACATGACCGACGACGTAAATGTTTTACGTGAAGATGTAGTTAAACAACAAATAACGCACGAGGAGGCATTGCAAAATGCCCCTAAACATGATGAAGACTATTTCCTGGTTGCTAAAGTGATTGAAAAGTAAGTTCGGAGAGTAATGAGTTATAAGTGTTGAGTTTGACTCTTAATAATGAATTAAAGAATTTTTCTGACTCAGAACTCACTACTCAACACTAAAAACTTTAAGTCCTGTAACAATTAGATACTTACCTTAGTCCAAACGAAAAATATATATGGAGCCATTAAATACAGCTAAACCATTAATAACTATTAAAGATATCGGGCGTAAGTACGTGATAGGTTCTGAAGTAATTCATGCACTTAAATCGGTTTCGCTAACCATCAATAAGGGCGAGTTTGTAGCACTAATGGGTCCATCGGGCTCGGGTAAATCAACCCTTATGAATATTTTGGGTTGTCTGGATACGCCAACCAAGGGCGAATATATATTGAACGGCATCAACGTAAGCCACATGAGCGATAACGAACTTGCCGAGGTGCGTAACTCCGAGATCGGTTTCGTGTTTCAAACATTTAACCTGTTGCCGCGTAATACCGCGCTTGATAATGTTGCCCTGCCCTTAATTTACGCGGGCATCAATAAAGAAAAACGTATGGAACGGGCAACCAATGCCCTTAAAAACGTGGGTCTGGGTAACCGTATTGATCATAAACCTAATGAACTATCAGGCGGACAAAGACAGCGTGTAGCCGTAGCCCGTGCACTCATCAATGATCCATCAATTATTTTGGCCGATGAGCCTACCGGTAACCTGGATACCAAAACATCCATTGAAATAATGGGGTTGATTGAGGATATTCACGCCAAAGGCAATACCATTATTTTAGTAACACACGAAGAAGATATAGCCAAGCACGCCCACCGCATAGTGCGTATGCGCGATGGCCTGATTGAGAATGATTACCTCAATACCGAAGTTCAAGTAGTAAGCAGACGCGTTGAAGAGGTGTAAGGAAATTCAAAGACAGATTCAAGGCTATTAGAGTCAGGAATCAAGATAAGAACAAATCACACCGCCGGTTCAAACAACTGCCGGTTCAAGCGTCCTTCGCTTGAACTTACACAGCGGTGAGCGTCCACGCTTACCAAATGGTATTAAAAAAGTAAGTGTGGACGCTTGAATAGGCATGAGATTCAGGAATCAAAACTAACTCCGTGAAACATTTACAAACAGGAAACTTTTAAGGCTAAAACTTATTAAACCTGATACCTGAAAAAATGAAACGCTGTATTCTTTTTATTCTTACGGTTATTGCATCAGGTCCGCTGTTTGCCCAAACTGCTAATATTACCGAACCAGAATCTATAAGCTCGCCTGTTCATAAAGCAAACATAGGCAAGGTTGTTTTTTTGGCCGATACTATTTCCTTAAACCAGCTTAAAGAAACCGACTTTTTAAACGGCTTCGAGGCCAAACCCCAAAATAACCTTTACATGAGGATATTAATGGGAAACTCCTTAAGTAATTACCAGCACCCATTAAACCCTGCATTAAGCATTGCAGACTTGAACAAAGGTAACTTTCAGTTTACTTTTTATGTGGACGGGAAGCAGGTATATCAGGAAAATTTGAATAAAGGAGCTAATTTGCCTGCCACTAAAAATATTAAAACTACCATAGGCGTTCCGCTGATCAGTAACCGGAATGAGGATTCCTGGGGACGATCGCTTTGGAACCGCTTTATGGGCAGGGGTGGGGAGAATGCATTAACAACAGGCGCGCATTTGTTAAAAATTGAAGCGCGGCCTTATATAGATATCCCTGTTTTAAAAGTTGGTGACCTGATAGCCCAGGGAGAACTTAAATTTATTATTCCACCGGTTGATGCCAAAGCGGTAGCATTGCAGGCCATAAAACCAAACAGCGGCTGGCCGGTTTCCAGCGATCCATTCGACAAAAAGAAGATCATGGAGATGAACGGGTTAATAGCCCAGAACAGGTTAAAGAATATTACCAGTGTTATAGTGATCAAGAATGGCAAACTGCTCATTGAAGAATACTTTAACGGCAACGGGCGCGATTCGCTGCATAACCCGCGTTCGGTAGGGAAAACCTTTGCATCGGCCATGATGGGTATTGCCATTCATGATGGGTATATTAAAAACGAGAACCAAACTTTAAAGGACTTTTATGATCTTAAAAAGTTCAATAATTACTCGCCGAAAAAAGAGACTGTCACGCTGAAAAGCCTGCTCACCATGAGCTCCATATTTGATGGTGATGATAATGACAGCAGTTCGCCGGGTAATGAAGAAAATATGTACCCTACTGATAACTGGGTAAAGTTTGCGCTTGATCTTCGGGTCGACAGCACTAAAACGGCTGGTAAGCAGTGGAACTATTTTACAGCCGGCGCCATGCTTTTGGGTGATATACTTGATAAGTCGGTGCCGAACGGATTGGAAAAGTATGCTGATGCAAAGCTGTTTAAACCTTTGGGTATCACAAAATATCAATGGCAATATACGCCACAGCATGTTGCAAACACTGCAGGTGGATTGCAAATGCGATCATTGGATTATGCCCGCTTTGGCCAATTATACAAAAACGGCGGCTCATGGAACGGCAAGCAGCTCATCCCCGAAAGCTGGGTTAAACAATCTTTTACCAAACACCTTACCTTGCCCAGGGATGTTGTAGGCGAGGGCTTTTACGGCTACCTGTTCTGGAATAAAACCTACACGGTAAATAATAAACCTTACGAAACCTATTATTGTTCGGGTAATGGTGGTAACAAGATCTTTGTTTTTACCGATCAGCCGTTGGTGATCATTGTTACAGCTACCGCTTACAACACCCCATACGCGCATTCGCAGGTTGATAAAATGATGGAGCAGTATATTTTACCGGCTGTGTTAAATCAATAATTAACAAACTTTTCATTCTGAGGATAAAATCCGGGGACTCTGAAGGGAAGAATGACATGGTTATCCACGCCCCATCGGGGCATCGTGTTTATAGTAGTTATTGAAGTAAATTTACCAGCTCCATAGGAGCTTCCTATAAGGTTATTGACACTTGAGCAGGAAGCTCCCATGGAGCTAATATTTTGATATTGTTACACTATAAACACGATACCCCGATGGGGTGTCCTGTTTATTGGAACAAACACGTCATGAGTAGCATAGCGAAGAACTATCTCTTGAGCATAGCGAAAAATTTAATCGCCGAATAGGTCCTTCGTTCCTCAGGATGAGAAGGTGATGAAAGATATTGCCACGCTACGCAATGACATCATATTAGAGTAAACCATCATATTAGGGCAAACCACTACTTTATCTCCTGCCGCTTCAACTTACCCGCGTCAACCCACCACCAAAACCATTTACCACCCGATGCCTGGCTTTGGTTAAAGCCGGCTACATCAAAACTGCCGTTTCCGGTGGCAGATCCATGTATTTCATAAACTTTAATAGCCTGGTGGTTTTTATCCCATACTAATGGTTTGCCGGGCTCGCATACTTCAGGGTTTTTTGTGCTGTCGGTTATTAAAAAGTAGGCTCTGCTGTTGCCCATAACTGTGGCATGGCCAGTTTCGTCAACACAAACGGCGGTATGCTCATCGGCCGCAATGCCACGGGCAAATATGTTCCAGTCTTTAATAATACGGCTTAAAAATGCTACATGGCGGCCCTGCCTGTCGCGGGTTATATAATGCTGGTCGGTAATAACGTGTTTAAGGAAAGGGGCATGTAAAAAATCATTATTATAAACCTTAACCAAACTGTTGTAAGGATTGGTCAGGGCTTGTTCGCTGGTAACACTGGCATCTTCGCCGCTGTAATAAAAGCCGCTCATGATGGCGCAACCGGCGCTTGTGCCGCCAATCGGGGCATGTTTAACGTTAAGGAGGTAGTTAATAGCGTCCATAGTTTTGGTGCCCCGCCAAAATTTCATGTAGTTTGATTGGTCGCCGCCGGCAATAAAAAGCAATTCGGCATTACGGATAATGTAGGCTACCGTATCGTTATCAGCCAGTTCCCTCGAATCAATTTTGAGCGTTTCTACGGAGTTTACCTTGCCCAACTGGTTAATATAGGCATTGTAACCATCTTTGCCCGATGCACGGATGATCACCACATCGCCTCCGCCGCTTCGATCTATCAGCCATCTAAAGGCTGTATCAACATCCCTGCCGCCACCAATCAACGCCATACCGGCCTTAACCGGGGTGTTAACATTGGCCGTATCACCAATAATACCTATAGAAGCCGGTCGACTGGGGATACGCTTGTCTTTTTTTACAGTATCGGGCGCATAGTATGCCCACGAGGTAAGGCTAAAACCTAACAAGAGGGTTATTAAAAGAAAATAGCGCATGTATAAATATACGCTTAATACTTATAAGGTTCCATTTTACCGCATGAGCAGGCGCAGTTGGCATCGGTAATACCCAATTTCTTTAAAAAGAACTGGTAAAAGCCAATACGGTCATTCATGCTGTACATGTTATCGCCTTTATTACATTCCACCTCGCCGTTTATAATATTTATGGTCATGCCGAAGCCTGGTGTGCGGCCTTTGGTGTTATCAACAGTGTTGGGTTGCCATTTACCGGTCATTACATCATGTGCCGATGGTTTGTGCGTTTCGGGGGTCATCCAAAAATATATGGCAGCTTTAAAGGCTACAACTGGGTCGGTTTCAACCAGGTCGGGGTTATTCAGGAGTATTTTAGGATCGCCGAAGATACAGTTGGAGGCCAGGCCATAGTTCCCGTTATAGCTTAACTGCATAGGGCCGCGGCCGTAATATTTTTTACCGGCAACGGGAGGGTATTCGTCGCTTTCGGCAATATAGCTCAGGGAAGTATTACTTTCATGTATGAGCATCAGGCCATCGGTATACGTAGCATTTACGCCATGACGGGTTTCGTGGGCTATATGCGCAAAAAAAGCGGCTAATTCCTTTTTATTAAGGGTAGGATCAAACTGGGTGCAAAAGTTGCCATAATCAACCGTAAAAGTACTATCTGGTTTCTTTTTGGCCCATTCTTCGTTCCAGTCAACGTCCTGACGTACCGTTGCCGATTTGCCCGTTTTTTTATCAGTGCGGATATACTGGTAAACCGACAGGCCGCGCCTGGTTACCTTAATTTTTACCTGGCCCAATTCATCAGCTGCTTTTATAAAAGCGGCATAAGTATAAAATTTATCGCGTTGCGGAAAAAGATCATTAAATTGTTGCTCGCTTAACAGGCTTGATATAGAAACGACCTTTGGTGGTGCAGCTACTTCTTTAGCCGCTTGTTTTGAACTGTTGCTGTTGCCGCAGCTAATGGCCGAAATTGCAAGCGCCGAAAAAAGTACAATGATTAACTTAGATGATAATATGATGGATTTCATGATTTTATTAATAACAAGTTTCACAATATTATAAATGCAAGTTTAAGCTAACATTTTAAAATTACACTTCATTAGCAAAAATTATACTAAAAGAGGCCGTAAATCAAAATTTAACCTGATAGATTTGGAACATACCGAACATTGGAACAAATGAAACGTTGAAATGTGATTTTAATTGACTGATAATCAATACTGCTATGTTTAAGTCATCAAATTGTTCGGGTTTATTATTAAATTAAGCATGAAAATATATACTAAAACAGGAGATAAGGGGTTTACATCATTAATAGGAGGTACCCGTGTTGCCAAACATCATTTACGCATTGAAAGCTATGGTACTGTTGATGAGCTTAATTCCTATATTGGCCTGATCCGTGATCAGGACATTGCCGGGCACGATAAGGAAATATTGAAGCAGATACAGGACAGGTTGTTTACTATTGGCTCCTCATTGGCATCTGATCCGGAAAGATCAAAAATGGTGATACCAGACCTGCACATGGCCGATGTGGAACTGCTGGAGCAGGAAATGGATGCGATGAATGAAAAATTGCCTGAATTACGTCATTTTATTTTGCCGGGCGGAAATAATACCATTTCGTTTTGCCATATTGCAAGATGTATTTGCCGCAGAGCCGAAAGAATAACCGTTCACCTTGCAGAAGAAAGCACGGTTGACGAAAAAGTGAATATTTATCTGAACAGGTTGAGCGATTACCTGTTCACTTTAGCACGTAAAATTGGAAACGAGCATAAAATACCTGAAAATCAATGGATACCACGTATTTGAAAATGTGAAAAAAAATATTGATATTCCAATTGAAAATATTATACTTTTGCGAAAAAGTTAATTTACTGAAAATAATATAAATAGAGAAACATGTATTGGACACTTGAACTGGCATCTCACCTTGAAGATGCGCCCTGGCCCGCAACAAAAGATGAATTAATTGACTATGCTATTCGTTCAGGAGCCCCTGTTGAGGTTATAGAAAACCTGCAGGCACTGGAAGACGATGGTGAACCTTATGAAAATATTGAGGAAATATGGCCGGATTACCCGACTAAAGACGATTTCTTTTTTAACGAAGACGAATATTAGCAACATTTAAAAACCCTTTTTACGAAGGGTTTTTTTATTGGCATTGCATTTTGGAATGATTTTAGTATTAAGCTTAAAACATTTATCACTTAAATTATATCAAAATGAGAGGCTTATTGTACATTATCGCGGTGATCCTGGTTATAGGATGGTTATTTGGAGCGTTTATTCACCCTTTTGGTGGCGGCTTAATTCACATACTATTAGTTATAGCTATTATAGCTGTACTTTTAGGAGTAATCCGAAGAGCCTAACTGATCTTGACTATTTAAACTTAAACACACTAAATTATGAGAGGTTTATTGTACATTATCGCGGTTATCCTGGTAATAGGATGGATCTTTGGCTTTTTCTTTAATCATGCCGGAAGTCTTATTCACGTTTTATTAGTCATAGCTATTATAGCTATACTTTTAGGTGTTATCCGAAGGGCATAATACCCCTGATCCAGGAATTGGAAATTTAAAGCCATTGGTCTTAGACCGATGGCTTTTTGCTTAAAAGCAGTTCGGCAATGGCTATATCTTCGGGAAAAGTTATCTTGATGTTTTGATGGTCGCCCTCGGTAAGCTGTATTTCAACACCGTATTGTTCAACCACACTGGCATCATCCGTAAACTTTTCGCTGTATGGCTGCTCATAAGCTTTCCTGAGCATATTGGCCCTAAAGGTTTGGGGGGTTTGTATCAGGTAGATCTCATCCCTTAACAAACTTACTGATCTGCCGTTCGTCAGCTGCCTTATCGAATCGCGGCTTTTAACGGCTGTAACGGCATTTCCATATTTTTCGGCATGTCGGTATGAAGTTTCGATGATATGCCTGCTGGTGAGCGGACGCACCGCATCATGAACAGCGATCAGGACATCATCATTAATTATTTGATCAAGCCCGTTTTTTACCGAGTGAAAGCGAGTTTCGCCGCCAGCTACCAAAAGGTGAGGGGTGGTAAATTGATGCACATTGCAAAGCTGCTGCCAGTAAGCATGATAGCCGGTTGGCAATACCAATATAATATCGGGCGTTACACATGATTGCTCAAAAGCCCGGATGGTATGCATTAAAACCGGCAGACCATTAAGCAGCAAAAACTGTTTGGGAACAGTTGTCTGCATCCTGGTGCCTGAGCCGCCCGCTACTATAATGGCGTAGTATTTCACGAGTTATAAGTTTTGGGTTTTGAGTGATGAGTCATAGTTTGATTCGATTTAACAGGTCATGCCGAACTTGTTTCGGCATCCCACGGACAAAGTTCTATATAAACTGGTTAACCGTCCTGAGAGATCCTGAACCAAGTTCAGGATGACAAATATTTTATTCAAATACCAAATCTAAAGCAAAAAAAATGAGATACAAGAAAAGTCTCATATCTCAAATCTAATATCTCATATCCAAATTATATGATCAGCATGGCATCGCCATAACTGTAAAAACGGTATTTTTCTTTTACTGCAACTTCGTAAGCATTCATTACATTTTCGTAACCCCCAAAGGCGCATACCATCATCAACAGCGTTGATTCTGGTGTGTGGAAATTGGTGATCATGGTGTTAGCGATGCTAAAATCATACGGAGGGAAAATGAATTTGCTGGTCCAGTCGTTAGCTGCTTTAAGCGTTTTACCTGCTGATACAGCCGATTCAATGGCACGCATAGAAGTGGTACCAACAGCGCAAATACGTTTTTTACGTTCAATGCCCCTGTTTACAATATCAGCTTGTTTTTGCTCAATGATAAATTGCTCAGAATCCATTTTATGCTTGGTCAGGTCTTCAACCTCAACCGGGCGGAAAGTTCCTAAACCAACGTGCAGCGTAACTTCGGCAAACTCAACACCCTTAAGTTCAAGGCGTTTCATTAGTTCGCGGCTAAAGTGTAAGCCGGCAGTAGGTGCGGCAACCGCGCCTTCGTGCTTGGCAAAAATAGTTTGGTAACGTTCTTTGTCTTCGGCAGTAGCCTTGCGTTTAATGTATTTAGGCAGTGGTGTTTCGCCCAGGATCTCCACATTTCTGCGGAACTCTTCTTCGGTACCATCAAACAAAAAACGTATGGTACGACCGCGTGAGGTAGTGTTATCAACCACTTCGGCAATTAAAAGGTCGTCATCGCCAAAGTATAATTTGTTACCTACACGTATTTTACGGGCCGGATCAACCAGTACATCCCATAAACGAAGTTCTTTATTTAACTCGCGCAATAAAAACACCTCGATGGTGGCGCCTGTTTTCTCTTTATTTCCATATAAACGCGCTGGGAATACTTTGGTATTGTTCAGGATCATAACATCTTGATCGTCAAAATAATCCAGCACATCTTTAAATATTTTATGCTCAATTTTGCCTGAGTCCTTATGTAAAACCATTAAGCGTGCTTCGTCGCGGCTTGCTGATGGATTGTGTGCTACTAATGACTCTGGTAAATTGAATTTGAATTGAGATAATTTCATGCTTGTATATATGAATTTTCAGGGCGCAAATGTATTGATTTTTTTTGTTATTTTCACGGATTTTTTTATGCAATGATTCATTTATGGTATTGTTAAGTTAAATCAAAAAATAATGTAACTTAACACCTGTAATATCGTCTAAAAAATATAATATTCAATACCGGTTCAATTTAATAAATGATCATTGTTGCTATAGGCTGTAAATCTGTGCAATAGAATGATTAACCATTGAGATCAAAATAAGTTGTATGCTATTTTTAAAACTTTTCAGAGAAAGCTTTCTGTTTGCTTATGATGCATTAAGGCAAAACAAATTGCGAACCATGCTTTCATTGCTTGGGGTAACTATTGGCATATTCACTATCATAGCTGTTTTTTCGGCTGTTGATACACTCCGAAACAACTTACAGAACAGCGTAAATAAACTGGGAAATAACAGCGTATATATTGAAAAATGGCCCTGGGTGGGTAGCAACGATTTTCCGTGGTGGAAATACCTGCAAAGGCCAGTATCAAAGCTGAGGGACTTTAATGAGCTTACGCGCCGCAGCCAAACGGCCGAAGCGCTTTCGTACGAAATATCAATTGATAACCGCACTATTAAATATAAAAGCAACACGGTTGATGGGGCACAGATAGATGCATCATCAAAAGATCATGATAAAACCTGGAACTTTGATTTTGCAAGCGGCAGATACTTTACCGAAATGGAATCAAAAACAGGAGCGCCTGTAACTAATATAGGTTATGATATTGCAGAAAACCTGTTTCCGGGTGGTGATGCCATTGGTAAGCAGATTAAAGTAATGGGTCGTTATGTTACTGTAGTTGGTGTTTTTTCAAAACAAGGTAAGGATATGCTGGGCATATCAACCGATAAGGAAGTTTTATTACCGCTTAACTTTGCCCATAACCTGATTGATGTGCAAAATGAAAAATACAGGCCATCAATAATTGTAAGGGGAAAAGCGGGTATCCCGGTTGATGATGTGGAAAGTGAATTGCAGGGATTGATGCGCTCCATCAGGAGTTTAAGACCCGGACAGGAAGATAATTTTTCGCTGAACAGAACCACTATGCTTACCAATGCGCTGGATAGCTTGTTTGGTGTAATTAATATTGCCGGTGCCATTATTGGCGGTTTCTCTATCCTGGTAGGTGGGTTTGGTATTGCCAACATCATGTTTGTATCGGTAAAGGAACGTACCAATATTATAGGTATCCAAAAATCATTGGGCGCTAAAAACTATTTTATATTGTTACAATTTTTAATTGAATCTATTGTGCTTTGTTTATTGGGCGGGTTAATAGGCCTTTTGCTGGTTTACTTTTTAACCTTTGGTGTTAAAGCTGTTTTTGATGTGCAGGTAGTACTTGATTTAAAAAATATTATACTCGGTATTGGTACTTCTCTTACAATAGGTGTAATTTCGGGCATTATTCCGGCGTATTTTGCTTCACGGCTTGATCCGGTTGAGGCTATACGTACAAATTAATGTCTATATGAAAATCATCAACAATGTAGTTCTTTTTAGCCTGATCATTGCCGTAACCGCATGTAAACAAGCTGCGAAACCGGCACAAGACGCAGAAACAAAAACCGATAGCGGTAAGACCATTGTAGCCCGCGTGGTGGATACCGCCAACACTGCCGATGTGTTTAATACTTATATAAATTTAAAGAACGAGTTTTTAAAATCGAACGTTACGGGTATTAAAAGTACGGCTGCTTTGTTAGAGAATAAGCTGGCCGGCATTAAAGGTTGTACCGAAACCGCCACCCTCGCGCATCAAATAACAATATCAAATGATATTGACGCTCAGCGCAATACCTTTTTAATATTGAGTAAGGATATCATCGGCCTTGTAAAAGGTGCCAAATTTAAAGCCGCCACTATTTATGTTGATTACTGCCCCATGGCCGATAATGGTAAGGGCGGTTATTGGTTATCAGTAAATAAAGCTATTAAAAATCCCTACTTTCCTGAACATATGAAGGAGTGCGGTCAGGTTAAAGAACAGATAAACTGATAGGGCCATACCTCTTGTCTGCACTTGCAGTTTGCTATGTTTATCACTAATATTTTTTTATAATAAATGATGCCCGGTACTTAACAAAACTGGGTTAATTTAATAGATTTGCACGTAAATTTTTACAAACAGTAAATGATCTTAGCGGTTATTACTACGCAGATTTAATTACATTTGTTGCAGATACAAATATGTCTATGTCGGAAACAGCACAACTAAAAATTGGTGATAAAACATTTGACCTCCCGGTAATAGAGGGCACAGAAGGTGAAAAGGCTATTGATATTTCAAAACTCCGGGACCTGAGCGGTTATGTAACGCTGGATGTAGGTTATAAAAATACAGGAGCTACAAAAAGCGCTATTACTTTTTTAGATGGCGAAAAAGGAATACTGAAGTATCGCGGTTATCCGATTGAGCAACTGGCCGAAAACTCGAGCTTTATTGAGGTTGCTTACCTGCTGATCTACGGCGAATTGCCAACTACCGATCAGTTGACTTCGTTTCAGTATGAGTTAAGCCGCCATACGCTGGTACATGAGGATATGAAGAAGTTTTTTGATGGCTTTCCGTCAAAATCGCATCCTATGGGTCAGTTATCATCATTGGTATCGGCCTTATCTGCATTTTACCCCGAATCATTAAAACCCAACCAAACTACCGACGAGCTTAACCTGAGCATTATTAAAATGCTGGCAAAAATGGCTACCGTGGTATCATGGATCTATAAAAAATCATTGGGCCATCCGGTTATCTATCCAAAAAATAAATACGATTACGTTACCAACTTTATGCATATGACTTTTGGTCAGCGTACCGAAGATATCGTGATCGACCCGGTTGTGGTGAGCGCCATGAACAAGCTGCTGATATTACATGCAGACCATGAGCAAAACTGCTCTACTTCAACCGTGCGTATCGTTGGCTCGTCCGAATCAAATATCTATGCTTCGGTATCAGCTGGTATTTCGGCATTGTGGGGCCCGCTGCACGGCGGTGCAAACCAGGCAGTGATTGAAATGCTGGAGAAGATTAAGAACGACGGCGGCGATACCGACAAATGGATAGCCAAGGCAAAAGATAAAAACGACCCTTTCCGCTTAATGGGATTTGGCCACCGTGTATATAAAAACTTTGACCCAAGGGCCAAGATCATTAAAAAAGCCTGCGACGATATATTAGAGAAGTTAGGCATTAATGATGAAGTACTGGAGATAGCCAAAAAGTTGGAAGAAGTGGCTTTAAAAGATCCTTACTTTGTAGAGCGCAAGCTGTACCCTAACGTTGATTTTTACTCAGGTATTATTTACCGCGCTTTGGGTTTCCCAACTGATATGTTCACTGTACTGTTTGCCCTGGGCCGTTTACCGGGCTGGATAGCACAGTGGAAAGAAATGAAAGAGAATAAAGAACCTATAGGCCGTCCACGCCAGATATATACCGGCGCTACCGATAAGGAATACGTTGATATAAAAAACAGATAGTTGTTTTAAGTCCATAGTCTTTGGTCAATAGTCCATAGTCAGAAAATAAAAAAAATAGCGGTGAAAAATCACCGCTATTTTTTTTATCCTTTAACTTACTTCATTATTCAAAATTCAACATTCGGTGTTCGTTATTTAAGCTTTCGCCTTTATCGTTTATATTTGAGCCTGCAGCACGTACATGACCATAGAGGAAATATTAAAACAGTATTGGAAGCACGATAGCTTTCGGCCCATGCAGGCCGAGATCATTAAGTCTGTTTTATTGGGTCATGATACGCTGGCGCTGCTGCCTACCGGTGGCGGCAAATCTGTATGTTTCCAGGTACCCGCTTTGGCTAAAGAGGGGTTATGCGTGGTGATATCGCCGCTTATTGCCCTGATGAAGGATCAGGTTGAAAATTTAAAGGCAAAGGGTATCAACGCGGTAGCCATCGTATCGGGTATGGGATTGCGGGAGATTGACCTGGCGCTTGATAACTGTATCTATGGCTCAGTCAAATTTTTATACCTGTCGCCCGAGCGTTTACTGTCTGAGCTGGTGCGCGAGCGTATCAAATACATGAAGGTAAACCTGATAGCTGTTGACGAGGCGCACTGTATATCGCAATGGGGATATGATTTCAGGCCGCCATACCTGCATATTGCGGATCTGCGCGAACTACACCCTGAGGTGCCTGTGCTGGCTCTTACGGCCACAGCCACAGCCGAGGTTAAAGAGGATATTCAGCAAAAATTACTGTTTAAGGACCAGGTTATCTATCAGCAGAGTTTTGAGCGACGTAACATCAGTTATGTGGTGCAGGATGCCGAAAACAAGTTCCGCAAGATGCTGGATATTGCCCATGGTGTTAAAGGTAGCGGTATTGTGTATGTACGCAGCCGTAAGGATGCTGCCGAAATTGCAAAATATTATAATGATAACGGGATCAAGGCCGATTATTACCACGCGGGCCTGTCAATGGATCAACGGTCAGAGAAGCAGGAAAGCTGGAAAAATAACCGCACCCGGATCATGGTGGCCACTAATGCCTTTGGAATGGGGATTGATAAGCCCGATGTGCGGTTTGTGATACATAAGGAAATGCCCGAAAGCCTGGAAGCTTATTACCAGGAGGGGGGCAGGGGAGGCCGCGATGAGCAAAAGGCATACGCCATTTTATTGTATACCCATGCCGACAGGCTTAAACAGGAAAAAATGTTTTTGCTCAATTTTCCGTCGGTTGATGAGATAAAGCATGTTTACCATTGTTTAGCCAATTACTACCAGTTGGCCTATGGCGCCGGAGACGGCCTGAGCTTTAACCTTGACCTGGGCGATTTTTGCAGCCGCTTTAAGCTGGATGCCATAAAAACACTAAATGCCCTTAAGTTTTTGGAAAAGGACGAATACCTGTCGTTCAACGAGAGTGTGTTTTTGCCATCGCGTTTTAGGTTTGAGGTAGTAAACGAAGTGTTGTATAACTTCCAGATACAAAATGCAGGCTGGGATCCTTTTATTAAAACATTGTTGCGCTCGTATGGTGGCTCGTTCGAGAATTATGTACGCTTAAAGGAGTATGACCTGGCCAAACGCACTCATCTGAACGTTCAGCAGGTGATTGATGGCCTGATGCAGTTACAAGGTTTTGGCCTGATCAGTTATCTGCAGCAAACTGATCAGCCTCAGGTTACCTACCTGAAATCGCGCCAGCAAGCCGACCGGCTGTTTATAAACAAGCGTTACATGGAAGAGCGTAAGGAAACTTACCGCAAAAAAATGGAAGCGGTTTTTGCCTATGCCATCCACAAAAAATGCCGCAGCCAAATGTTGCTCGCTTATTTTGATGAACCTAATGCCCGTAAATGCGGCGTTTGCGATGTTTGTATAGAAGAAAAACGCCAAAAAAACGCCGACGAGATATTTGATAATATTACCCACGAGATAGTTCAGCTGCTCAGTATATCAACCCCCGATATCGGCACATTAATAAACACTATCAACATTGGCGCCGAAAAAGAAAAGATGGAAACTATCCGCCTGTTGCTTGATGCCGGCAAAATTAAAACCGACGGTGAGAAGTATTACCTGGCCTGATTAGGGTTCGGGGAGTGTGTTTCGGGGGGCGAGGTTCGGGTTGCCTGGTTCCTGTTATCAGGTTCGTGTTGTAAGTTTTATTTCACCGTACCGTTCGAACCCATCTCCACGCAACCCGAACCTCGAGCCCCGCAACACAAAAAAGCCCCCAAATTCACCGACAACATTCCCTCACTTACCGACAAAAACCCTGCGTACAACTATTACAGGGCACTTTGCTGTAACGTTTTTTAATTGAGATCGTCATATCTGTGTATTTAAAATAACAACAATTAATCAACTGACAATCAAAATATTAATATCATGAAAACTTTAGCAATCACCATTTTTACTGTAGCATCTATAGTATTTGGAATCGGAAATCAAACACAAGCCGCTGTTAATAATAATAACAATAAAGGCATCGTTTTAACTGACATTACCAGGATCAACAAAATTGAAATTTATGGAAATGTTAAACTATACGTATCAAACGGCCCGGCCGATCAGGTAAAGGTTTACAACCAATACTATTCTGAAAGCGCGCTGGTTCAATCACAAAACGGTGTGTTACGTATTTCATCATACAAGGCCGAAAAATTGGAAGTTTGGGTAACAGCAAAAGAGCTTAATGCTATAACTGCTTATGATAACGCTGAAATAAGCTCATTCGGTAACCTTTCAACCATTCAGCTTGATGTGAAATTGTACAACAATGCTTCTGCCAATTTAAAACTGGATGCTTACAGCGCCCGTGTTACCATGAACGATAAAACCCGTGCTAACCTAAGCGGTACTGTTAACGAATACAGCATAAACCGCAGCGTAGCATCAAGTGTAAACAGAACAGACTTAGTTGCCGATCACTCAACCGAAGTATTAAACGGAGTAAAAGCTAAAATTTCTGAATATGCATTTTTATAACCGTAGTAATCCATCATATATGCAAAGCCACCTGGAAGCCGGGTGGCTTTTTTGTTGTGAAGTAATGTTGCCGCATATTATTGGATACAAATTCTATCCCTATATTAGAATCGAAAATAAATAATGATGAATGCCCGGCAGTTTTTAAATGCAATAGATCTTAATAGTAAACCACGTGTTTATTTAATGTGTGGCATAGCGGGAGCGGGAAAAACAACGTTGGCTAATAAGCTGGTTGAGAAAGGTTTTATAAGACTTTCGATTGATGAATGCATTTGGGCGCAATTCGGAAAGTATGGTATTGATTACCAGCCTGCTCAATATCCGGAATTACAAAAAGAAGCTGAGCATCAATTAGAGCAGGAGCTAATAACTTATTTAAAGCAGCAACAATCTTTGGTAATTGATTACAGTTTCTGGAAACATTCAAATCGTGAAAAATATAAAGCGCTTATTGAAAGCTATGGTGTGGAGTGTATAATTCTTTTTTTAAAGGTTGATTATAAAACCCTCAAAAGCAGGCTAAAAAACAGAAGCTCAAGGTTTGATGCCAATGCTGCATTTCCTATCACTGAAGAAATATTGGATCAATACTATACCGGATTTCAAGAACCGGTTAATGAAGGTGAGATTATAATTTTACCTGATTGAACCTTACCTCTTCAAGCGTCATTGCGAGGGACGAAGCAATCTCTATGCTATACAGGGCGAATAGTGCATGTCGTAGAGCGCTCAATTGCCGCTAAGGCTGTTACTTTGTCTTGATACAAAGTAACCAAAAATCAAGTCAGCAGAGAGGCTTCTTTGCCGCACAAGCCTCTGCCCTCAAATCAATCAGAACCACAGGCTGCAATATTTTTGCCCCACTTCGTTCGCTCAATCCCCTCACTTCAGCAAAAATTTGCTATGCCCCTGCAATCACACAAGCCATCATGTTCTGCCTGATTTCGCCCGAAGCTTATCTGCTAACGGGGAAGAAAACTATTCAGTTAAAAACTTTTTCATTTCGCCAGGTAGGGGAAAGTTTTTCATTTGCCGCCTGATCAGTATTATTTCGCCAACATGGAATGATAAGTGATTTGTGATCTCCTGAATAGTCTTTAATTTTACCTGTATATCAGGCATGTCGGTGGATAAAGAAGCAATGATCTCTTTAATGCTTTTAATTTGATCTTTAAAAGTTAAAACTGCATTATCAACTATTCTTTGTTCTTCAGGATGGGCAATATCCCACGTTTCCGTTTCATTAATGTGCGACAGATCAATTTTTCCATTGAGCATATTCAATTGATCTTGCTGCCAAATAATTAAATGATTTAAAATTTGCCATACTGTTTTGGGTGTGTTTAAAATGGTCTGATTAACCTGATCCAATTTTAAATCGTCAAACACTTTAAACGTATCAAAAGAATCAAAAAAGATATCTTCAAAATCTAATTTATTCATCGTGATAATTAATTAAGCTTAGGTAAGTTACAAATTACTTGCCCGTGCCACCCATTTCTTTTTAAAATCAGACGGGTTTTCGCCCACAATTTTGTTGAACAGCTTGTTAAAATAGCTCAGGCTTTCAAACCCCACGGCATAACAGGTCTCTGTAATATTTTTATCCTGCATCAGCAGGTTTTTGGCGCGCTCAATACGGTATTGGTTCACAAATTCGGTAAAGGTGATGTTGGTTTGCCTTTTAAAGTACCTGCAAAAAGCCGGAGTTGTTAAGTTTACTTTTCCGGCTACTATATTAACATCGGGTTTTTGGGCATAGTGTGCATCAATATATTCATAAATAGCACCCATTCTTATCTTATCCTTCAAAATAAAGTCCTTGCTGGTTTCGTCCTTATTCAAAATGGTGTATTCATTGGAACCTGCTAACAACTGAAAAATATGGATAAGCTCCAGTAGCTGGTCAAAAGAGTTAAGATTATTTAACTGCTTTAATTTTTGCGCTACCAAAGCCCTGGTATCTCCGTGAAAGGCAATGCCATAAGCGGCGCTTTTAAATAAGGTATGGATAAGGGAAAGCTCCGGGGCCAGGTTTATGGCAGCCCCTAAAAAATCTGTACGCAGCTGTATTACTATCTGGTGGTAGTCGCTTCTTAACCTGTAATCAAAATTTAGGTGGGGGAGGTTACTGCCAATAAATACCAGGTCGCTATGGGTATAGCCCGAAATATGGGTGCCTACATGGCGGATACCAGCATCGGCTTCCACATATACCAGTTCATATTCAGGATGGTAATGCCACAGGAAAGTGTTCCGTAACCGGGGCGAAAACAGTTTAAATGATTTGCCCGGTTCAAAATCAACCCGCTCCAGTTGTATCTTATTCATCTGTATTGTAAATATAATCACTATTAACTTAATAAATAAGTCAATGTAGAGCAAATATTGGTCATTGTGATGGATAAGGCAGTTTCTGTTTCCCTGTACTTTTGAATTATTAAACCAATACAGATCATGGAAGCAGAAGTTAAAACAATGGCCGGTATGGCCCCGGGCATGAGCCCAAACGAGGCACATAAAGATATTCCCGGAAATCCATCGGCTGCAAAATCAAGCCAGGTTAAGCTTAACGATCGCAGTAATGGCGAACCCTTGCGCGTTTTGAGCGAAGAGGACTGGGCCTTTTGGATCACCAATGGCTATGTGATTGTAAAAAACGCAGTGCCTAAAGAAATGGCACAAAAGACTGCCGATTACCTATGGCAATATGAGGATAAAAACCCCAACGATATAGAAAGCTGGTACAAAAAGCCCAATGCCCAAATGCAAATGAAGGAGCTGAACAATACAGGCATGGTCGAAATTTATAATCACCAGTATTTGTGGGATAACCGGCAATATCCAAAAGTACATCAGGCATTCGCCGATATTTGGGGTACTGAAAAGTTGTGGGCCAACATCGACCGTGCAAACCTTAACTTCCCTTTGCGGCCCGGCTTTGAATACAAGGGTTTTATACACTGGGACTATGATCCTGAAACTAAACCGCAAAACGTGCAGGGCGTATTGGCACTGGCCGATCAGACTGACGAAAACATGGGCGGTTTTCAATGTATACCCGAACTTTACCGTACCTACGATACCTGGAAGCTTACCCAACCCGCCGACCGTGACCATTATAAACCTGATACAACAGGATTCGAAATTGTAAAAGTAAAACTGGAGGCAGGCGACTTACTGATATTTAATAGTACGCAACCGCATGGTATCCGCCCAAACACAAGCGGCAACAAGGTGCGTATTGCCCAATATATATCCATGATGCCTGCTCAGGAGGATAATGAAGAACTGAGAAACTGGCGCATTAACAGCTGGCAAAGCAGGGAAGCCATGCAGGGTTACGCCTTCCCGGGTGACCCGCTGGAAAGGGAAAAGAAAAACCAGGTAGCAGAGTTGTCGCCATTGGGCAGGAAGTTGCTGGGTTTGGATAAGTGGTAGTGGTCTCACCCTAACCAATAGCCTATGAAAAGACAGCATCTATACTAATTCAAAAGGTGTAGCCCCTAACGGGGCAAAAAACCTTTTGGCTTTATTTCTACAAATATGTAGTCCCTACGGGACATAGAGCAACAATTTAAGCTGCAAATGTGGCTGTATTTCATGTCCCGTAGGGACTACATATTTGTAGAAAATAATTGTAAAAATTTGGTGTGCCCCGTAGTGGGCTACCCTTCTGTCATATGATGGGCTATTACTCTCCAAAGGAGAGGGGCTTTAAAATAAAAATAAGCCTGTCAGTCAGCTTGTCGAAGACTCGTGCGCAGAGGCCCTATACACCATGCTTCGACAAGCTCAGCATGACACCCCTTTTTTGGTCAAATCCCATTTCAACCCAACACCTTCATTCTCTCTAAAACCATCCCCGTCCGTTCTTCCACGGTTGTATCACCTTTAATCTCCAAAACGGGACAACTTAGTTGGTTTAACCAGGTTTCGTGAACCTGCAGGGTGCGGCCGTTGGTGGTATTATCATCATAGCCCGATGCCCATTGCCTGAAGGTCCGGTACATTTCAGCTCGTTCAGGATCATTAAAAATTTGGTCGCCGTAGCGTTGCAGTTCACGGTTTTGCAGTCGCTGCATCCTGATGTGGTGCGGCACATATAAAAATACCACCAGGTCAAACATCTCCAGCCATACCTGCCCCCAGCTCACCATCGACCCACTCAGTATCCAATGATCATGACCGGTAGTGTCACGCGTTAACATTTCATTCCTTAATTCGGGATTACGCCTAACGGTAAATGGAGTAGCAGATTTTTCCCAGAAATATTCATCGCTATCAAATAAAGGATATCCAAGTTGTTTGGCTAATGCAGTGCCTAAAGTGGTTGAGCCGGCGCAGGAGGCACCCATGATATGGATCTTCATATAATATTAAAGTAGATTAAAAGCAAGTCAAAGTTATAGAAGAAACCTGTTTTGAACTTAAAAATCATCAGTCTTTCTAAAAATACAAAAAAATATCTGCGCCTTTCACCGATGCAAACACCCCGTTCGCCGATAAAATAGTGCCGTACATCTAATTTACCCAAAATGGCTGTAACGTTTTAAAAATGGGGGCGTCATATCTGTGTATTTAAAAAATAGGGAATACAATTAATTGACAATCAAAATATTAATAAACATGAAAACAAAATTATTTACCATCATCACTATGTTAGTTTTAGTAGGTGGAATAGCAAGCTCAACTTATGCATCAACAAATAACAATAACAATGCAGCAACAGTTTTAACTGACGTTAGCAAGATCAGCAAGATCGAGATCCGCGGCAATGTGGAACTGTATGTGTCTGCCGGCACAGCCGACCAGGTGAAAGTTTACAACCGTTACTATGCCGAAAGCGCATTGGTTCAAAGTCAAAACGGCGTATTGCGCATTTCATCATACAAAGCCGAAAAATTAGTGGTTTGGGTAACAGCTAATGATCTGCGTGCTATAAGCGCATATGATAACGCCCAGGTAAAATCATTCGGCAAACTTTCTGCCATTGATCTGGAAGTTAACCTGCATAACACCGCGACTGCTAATTTAAATTTAGATACCTATAACGCTAATGTTAACGTAAATGATCGTGCTAAAATTGATTTAACAGGTTCTACAACTTTGTATAACTTAAACCACACAGTTGCAACAAGTGTAAACAATAACAACTTTACTGCCACTACCTATACTGATACACTTAACAATGGTACAGCTCCAAAAAAAGTGATCACTAACGAGTTAGCCGGCCTTTAATTTCTTCAACTTTTGCAAAAGTTCATCATATATTCTAAGAGCTATCATACATTGTGGTAGCTTTTTTTATTTTTGATGTAAATCAAACTAACAAACACTATCTCAAATAAAAAATACTATGAAAAAAGCCAGTTTAGCCATAGCGGTAGTAATCGCATGTGCATCGCTAAGTATACTCTCATCATGCAATTTTGCCTGCGTACATGGATCAGGAAAATTAGCAACAGAACAACGTAAAGCAAATGATTTTAAAAAGATTGACATATCGGGCGCGTTTAAAATTCACTTAAAACAGGACAGTTCCTTATCAATTAGTATAACCGGCGATGATAACCTGCTCAAATATGTTTCTACATCAGTTGAAGGCGACAGACTGTTTATAAAATCGAAAAAAAACATGTGCGATGTGGATAGCGTTGTAATAAATATAGGGGTACATAACCTGAGTGAAATTAAATCGTCAGGAGCGGTAGAAGTTTCGTCGACAGGTAAAATAGTTACCGGCGATCTGAATATTCATCTGTCTGGTGCCACCAGGGTTAACCTTGATTTAAACGCAGCCAATGTGGTTACAAAAGGCAGTGGGGTAAGCGAATTGAATTTAAAAGGGCAGGCGGCATCGCACAGGATTGAATCAAGCGGTGTAGCCAAAGTAAATGCTTTTGATTTTGTTGTTGGCGATTATACGGTTAATACATCGGGCGTAAGCAACTGCAAAATCAATGTTTTAAAAACCTTAAATGTACGTTCACATGGTGCAGCCGAAATTCAATACAAAGGCTCGCCCTCAACCGTGAACAGTGATAAAGCGGGTGCATCAAAAATTCAAAAAGTTGATTAACCTGCCCTCCTTATTATGAAAAAGTTTTTAAAGTATACAGCCTATACTGTTATAGTTGTGGTTTTAATTGTATTAGCCGGCATATCATATATCACGCTGGCTTTGCCTAATGTAGGTAAAGCCGAAGATATTAAAGTAGAGGCTACCCCGCAGCGCATTGAGCGCGGTAAATACCTGGCCAATAATATAACCTTATGTATGGATTGCCACTCCACCCGCGACTGGAGCAAGTTTGCCGGCCCCATGAAAGCTGGCTCATTAGGGGCGGGAGGCGAAAAATTTGATGCTAACGTAGGTTTCCCCGGTGATGTGGATGTACCTAATATTACGCCCTATCATTTAAAAAACTGGACAGATGGCGAACTCTTCAGAGCTATTACCGCTGGGGTTAAAAAAGATGGTTCGGCTATATTTCCGTTAATGCCCTGGGAGTCCTATTCAAAAATGAGCCGTGAAGATGTTTACTCGGTCATAGCTTATTTACGTACGGTTAAACCCATTGAATCGAATTATCCTGAGCGTAAGCTTGATTTTCCGTTAAACATCCTGGTGCATACCATGCCGCAAAAAGCAACTCTTGGGACCGTGCCCGACGAAAAAGATACCCTAAAATATGGTGAATACCTGGTAACTATTGCAGCTTGCAAAGATTGCCATAGCCAGGTTAATCAGGGTAAAATAATTGCGGGTTTGGAATATGCTGGTGGTCGTGATTTTAAAGTGCCGGGTGCAGGAGTTGTACGGTCGGCCAATATAACCGCCGATAAGGCAACAGGTTTAGGTAACTGGACTAAAGAACAATTTGTATCAGAATTTAAACGGTATGCTGATAGCACTAAAAAGCCGGTTGATGTTGGCCCTGGTCAATATCAGTCTATAATGCCCTGGTACAGATATGGTGAAATGAAGACCGGTGACCTGGAAGCCATTTACGCTTATATTAAAACAATAAAGCCTGTAAAAAATCAGGTTGTTAAATTTACTCCTGCCGAAACACGTGATTAAATTCAAAATAAATTCATACTTTTGCGCCTCGAAATTTGTATAGCCTAAATTAACTTTATGGCTACTTTTCAAAGGATTAAATTAAATTACCCGGTAAAAAGATGAATATTACACAGGAAAAAGTAGACGCCCTGAATGCAGTTGTTAAGATCAACATTGACCCTGAAGATTACCAGCCACGTGTTGACAAAGCCATAAAAGAAAACGCTAAAAAAGCTAAACTGCCAGGTTTTCGTCCCGGAATGGTGCCGGCATCGCATATAAAAAGAATGTACGGTAAAAGTATTTTGGTTGATGAGATCAATAACTTGTTATCAGATACTTTAAATAAATACATCGACGAGCAAAAGCTGGAAGTATTGGGTCAGCCTTTACCAAAAATTGACGACGAAAAACAATACAACTGGGATTTTAACGACAATTTTGAATTCAACTATGAGCTGGGTTTAGCGCCTGAGTTCAGCATTGATTTTTCATCAAAAGATGAAGTAACCCAGTATGTGATCAAGGTTGACGAAGAAACCCTTGCTTCACGTATCAAAAATATTCGCCGTAGCTATGGCAAAATGACAAATCCTGACGTATCGGCAGATGATGACGTACTTTACGCAGAATTAGTTCAACTTTCTCCTGATGGTTCTGTTTTTGAGGATGGCATTACCAATACCGCATCGGTTAGGTTAGATCAGATCAAGGATGAAGCCATCAAAACTTCATTGATCGGTTTAAAAAAAGGTGATGTATTAACGCTTGATATTCAAAAAGCTTTTGATAACGACGCGGCTAAGGTTGCAGGCTTATTAAAAATTGAAGAAGATGAAGCAGCTGATTTAAAATCAAACTTTCAGTTAACTGTTAAAAACGTTAACCGTTTAGAAGAAAGTGATTTAAACCAGGAGTTCTTTGACAAATTATTTGGTGAAGGTACAGTAACTACCGAAGCAGAATTCACAGCTAAAATTACCGAAGAGCTGGAAGCCATGATGGTTCAGGATGCAGACCGCAAATTGCAGGATGACATTTATAAACTAAGCATTGCCAAAGTTGAATTTAATTTACCTGATGAGTTTTTAAAACGCTGGTTAAAAGCCACTAACGAAAAACTTACCGAAGAAGAGCTGGAAGGCGGCTATAATGATTTTGCTCAAAACCTTAAATGGACTTTGATCGAAAACAAAATTATCCGTGAAAACAGCATCGAAATTAAATACGAGGAAGTTTTTGAATTAGCTAAGGTTCGTTTAGATCAGCAATTCAGGATGTATAGCCCACAGCCTATTCCTGATGAGCAATTAGGTCAATACACCGTACAATACCTGCAAAATAAAGAGAATGCTAACAAGATATTTGAAGAAGTAAAAGCATTAAGGGTGTTTGATTTTATTAAAGGTGTAATAACCCTTGATAAAAAAGATATCCTGTTTACTGATTTTAATAAATTGGTTTCGGAAAATAGCCCCCTCTAAATCTCCCCCAATAGGGGAGACTTTGAGAAGTACTACATAATTTTACCAAAAGCAACTCACAAGGTTGCTTTTGTTGTATAAAAGCCTCCTCTAAGTCTCCTCCAAAGGAGGAGACTTGAAAATATTGCTGCACAGCAAATTCACCAGTAGAGTTTTTCAAAGCCCTCTCCTTTGGAGAGGGTTGGGTGAGGCTCTCAAAATAATTTTTACTTTATACACACTATCTGTTTAAAATTGTATTCAACTAAAAACTATATTTATCGCAAGTAAATCTTGCATCCTAAAAAATAATATAACAAAAACCATGAGTAGTAACATCGATAAGAACGAATTCAGAAATTACGCTGTTAAGCATCACCGTATTAACAGCCTTCACGTAGATAAATTTATAGCCAGTGTTGACAGCAGCCGTATGCCAACAGGTATATACAACCCAACCGGCATGACGCCTTATATTATCGAGGAACGTCAGTTGAACGTGGCCCAGATGGACGTGTTTTCGCGCCTGATGATGGACCGTATCATTTTCCTGGGCGATGCCATTTATGAAAACATTGCAAACATTATCCAGGCTCAATTGCTGTTCTTGCAGTCGGCTGATAGTAAACGCGATATTCAGATCTATATCAATTCACCAGGCGGATCTGTTTACGCGGGTTTAGGTATTTATGATACCATGCAATTTATATCAAATGATGTAGCTACCATTTGTACTGGTATGGCGGCCTCAATGGCAGCTGTATTATTATGTGCCGGTACCGAAGGTAAAAGAGCTATATTACCACATGCAAGGGTAATGATCCATCAGCCATCGGGCGGTGCACAGGGCCAGCAGTCAGACATTGAGATCTCTTACCATGAGATCACTAAACTGAAAAAAGAATTATACCAGATCATTGCTGATCATAGCGGTGCTTCATTTGAAAAAGTTTGGGACGCATCAGACCGTGACTACTGGATGATTGCCGACGAAGCCAAAGAATTTGGTATGGTTGACGAGATTTTAAAAGGCAGTAAAGGAAAGAAATAAACAATAGGAAGTAATAAGTTATAAGTAGTGAGTTTTGAGTTCTGAATCGAAAGACGTTGAGCTCTTAAGAATAAAAAAGTGGCTATCCCCAATTTATTTCGGGATCCCACATGCAATATCGGAGTTGCTCAACACGTTTGCCTTGCAAATAAGGTGCTGAAACAAGTCTGGTAGGGCGTTATTTGCCAACTTTAAGCTCAATACGCACTACTTATAACTTAGAACTTTTTTTTATGCTACCAATTAGTTAATTTTGAGTTACAAACAAATCAGATGAATAAAAGCAGTAAGGAAATCAGGTGTTCATTTTGTGGCGCCGGCAAACAGGATTCCCTGATGTTGATTGCTGGGCTTGACGCTCACATTTGTGACAAATGCGTTAACCAGGCTAATGAGATATTGGCTGAGGAGTTAAAGGTGCGTAAAGTAAAAGCCTCGCCTTCGGCGCCGGCTTTGCTTAAACCGGCCGAAATTAAAGGTCACCTGGATCAGTATGTTATAGGTCAGGATGATGCCAAGAAAATACTTTCTGTAGCGGTATACAATCATTATAAACGCTTAAACCAGCGTATTGATAAGGATGAGGTAGAGATTGAGAAATCAAACATTATTATGGTAGGCGAAACAGGTACAGGTAAAACCTTACTTGCAAAAACCATGGCCAAAATACTGAATGTTCCTTTCTGTATTTGTGATGCTACTGTACTAACCGAAGCAGGTTATGTAGGGGAGGATGTAGAAAGCATACTTACCCGCTTGCTGCAATCGGCCGATTATGATGTAACACTGGCCGAAAAAGGCATTGTTTATATTGATGAAGTTGATAAAATTGCCCGCAAAAGTGATAATGCGTCCATCACCCGTGATGTATCGGGCGAAGGTGTACAGCAGGCTTTATTAAAAATACTGGAAGGTACCATGGTTAACGTACCACCACAGGGAGGCCGCAAGCACCCTGATCAAAAAATGATCACCGTAAATACCAGCAATATATTGTTTATATGTGGTGGTGCTTTTGACGGTATCGACCGTAAAATAGCCAACCGCCTGCGTACACAAACTGTTGGTTATAAAATGAAGCGTGATGATGGTGAGGTGGACATGAAAAACCTGTACAAATACATTACCCCGCAGGATCTGAAATCATTTGGGCTGATACCTGAATTGATTGGTCGCTTACCGGTACTTACGTATTTGAACCCGCTTGACAGGGAGGCTTTACGCAACATTTTAACCGAGCCTAAAAACTCCTTATTAAAGCAGTATAAAAAACTGTTTGAGTACGAAGGTGTAAAGCTGGAGTTTGATGATGAAGTGCTGGAGTTTATTGTGGATAAAGCAATGGAATTTAAACTGGGCGCAAGGGGTTTACGCTCCATATGTGAGGCTATAATGATAGATGCCATGTTTGAGTTCCCATCTAAAAAAGATGTGAAACGCCTGCAGGTTACATTAGATTATGCCCATGAGAAATTTGAAAAATCGGATCTGAAAAAATTAAAAGTAGCGTAACAATTTGATATAGTTAAACAGCTATCTTTATTATAATAAATGCAGACCCTGGTGCAACACCGGGGTTTGTTGTATAAACAGGTTTTTATTAAGTATCAGGTAGCCGGTATCAAGTAGTTAGTATCAAGTATCAAGATAGAATATCGTTTTGATATTCGAAGGTATAAAGTCTTGATACTTGATACTAACTACTTGATACTAAATATTCGATACTAAAAACCACTAAAGTAAAAAAAAATATGAACGAAGAACTGAATGTTAAAAAAGATCCTACCAATGCCCAGGTAGTAAAAGAAGTTTATTCGCCGGTAAAATCGGGACTTAAAACCAAGGAGGCCATTGTGGCCAACTGGTTGCCGCGTTACACCGGCCGACCGCTTGAAGCCTTTGGCGAATATATTATACTTACCAACTTTTCGAAATATATACAACTGTTTTCGCAATGGAATGATGACGCTCCAATTATGGGTATCGAAAAGCCAATGCAGAGCGTAACGGCCAATGGTATCACTATTATAAACTTTGGTATGGGTAGTTCGGTAGCGGCTACCGTGATGGATCTGCTTACCGCCATACACCCCAAAGCGGTGATTTTTTTGGGTAAATGCGGCGGTCTTAAAAAGAAGAATAATGTAGGCGACCTGATACTACCTATAGCCGCTATAAGGGGCGAAGGTACATCAAATGATTATTTACCGCCCGAAGTGCCCGCATTGCCTTCATTTGCTTTACAAAAGGCCATATCAACCACCATACGTGATTACTCGCGCGATTACTGGACAGGGACCTGTTATACCACCAACCGCCGCGTTTGGGAGCACGATAAAGCATTTAAAAAATACCTTAAAGATTTGCGTGCCATGGCCGTAGATATGGAGACTGCCACCATTTTTACAACCGGGTTTGCCAATAAAATACCTACCGGCGCGCTGCTGTTAGTATCTGATCAGCCAATGATCCCCGAAGGTGTTAAAACCGCCGAAAGTGATTCTACTGTAACCGAGCAGTATGTAGAAACACACCTGCATATCGGTATCGAATCATTAAAACAACTGATCAATAATGGCTTAACGGTTAAACACCTTAAGTTTTAATTGGGTCATTGGTCTGAACCGGGATTAAGCAGATTAATGGATTAACCACGATTTTTATGCAAATCAAAATCCAAAAATCTGATAAATCTAATAAATCTGCTTAATCCCGGTTCAGACAAAAAATAATTCAGGCCCATGAATAAATCAAACCAATGAACCAGATCCAACTTAATTAACCCAATCCAACTTATTTTGATAATATATCACTTAAGAAAGTTAATTTTGAGGTGTTATTCGGCTATGTATACCGGGTTAGTAGATATTTAAATTATGTGGTATAATAATATATTAGAAACCATTGGCAATACGCCGCTGGTTAAATTGAACAAGGTTACAAAAGACATTCCTGCTACGGTCTTGGCTAAGATAGAAACCACCAATCCTGGTAACTCCATCAAAGACCGTATGGCCCTTAAAATGATTGAGGATGCCGAAAAAAGTGGTAAACTAAAACCCGGAGGTACTATTATTGAAGGAACATCGGGTAATACAGGTATGGGCCTGGCTATTGCAGCTGTTATTAAGGGTTACAAATGTATTTTTACCAGTACCGATAAACAATCGAAAGAAAAATTTGATGCCCTGCGTGCCTTTGGCGCCGAGGTGATCGTGTGCCCTACCAATGTAGAGCCCGAAGATCCGCGTTCATACTACTCTGTTTCTTCGCGTTTGGAACGCGAAGTGCCTAACTCATGGAAACCTAACCAGTACGATAATTTATCAAACTCAGAGGCGCACTATGAGCAAACCGGTCCCGAAATTTGGGAGCAAACCGAAGGTAAGATCACCCACCTGGTAGTAGGGGTAGGCACGGGCGGTACCATATCCGGCACGGCACGTTACCTCAAAGAAAAGAACCCCGCCATACAGGTATTGGGTATTGATACTTATGGTTCGGTGTTTAAAAAATACAAGGAAACTGGTATTATGGATAAAAATGAGATCTATCCATATATTACTGAAGGTATCGGCGAAGACTTTTTACCGCAAAACGTTGATTTTAGCCTGATTAACCACTTTGAAAAAGTAACTGATAAGGATGCCGCTTTAATGACCCGCGAAATTGCCCGTAAAGAAGGCATCTTTGCAGGTAACTCTACAGGGTCGGCCGTTGCGGGTACTTTGCAAATGAAGGACCGCTTTAAAGAAGGCGATGTGGTGGTGATCATATTTCCTGATCATGGTACACGCTACCTGGGTAAAATGTATAATGACGACTGGCTGCGCGACCGTGGATTTTTAAAAGATGGCAAACTTACCGCCGGTGATATCATCAGCAAAAAAGATTACCAGGAAATCATCACCATTGATTGCGAAAAAAGTGTGCTGGAAGCTATCAATACCATTAAATCGCTCAATATATCACAATTGCCGGTTACCCAAAAAGGTATGGTGATAGGCAAGATCACCGAGAGTGATATCCTTAATTCGCTGTTAGAGAACCCATCCATCAAATCGCAGCCTATTAAAAATATAACCACCGCGCCGTTCCCGTTTGTTGACCTCAATACCTCAATCGACAGAATTTCGAGCCTGATCAACAAGGAAAATATAGCCGTGCTGGTTGAGGATGAGGGTAAAATTGAGATTATTACCCAGTATGATATTATAAACGCTATATCAGCTTAATCTTTTAGGTTAAAGGCGAAAGGATAAAGGTAAAAGGTGCTGTGCTTGTGCATGGCACCTTTTTGTTTATCGCCAGTTCAAACTGAGGACGCTTGAATAGGCGGGGAAATGTTAAAGAATTACTAAACATAAATGATTTATGGAAATAAAATATCAAACTGTACTAAATAATTACCCTGTAATTAAGCCAACAATAGGTGAGATGGCAGGTAATTATTCTTTTGTTCTTAAACCCCTAACGATTGACGAGATTGTTAATTTAGAAGTTACTTATAACAACGGCAATCAATTCCCTGCTTCTTTGAGGGAGCTTTTGTTCCTGGCAGGCCAGGATTGCTATGTTTTGGATTATGGTCTGAATGACACTCAGGAAGAAATGCAGGACGATACAAGAGATCGGTTAGTTCGTTATAATTTCAGTATTACATGTCCATTTTTTGTAATAGATGTACATAGGAGTGAGGCTTTTTTATTCGTGTATTTGGATGAAGGGGTAAGTGACCCTATGGTATACCAGGCTGATTTAGATATTAACCTTGACCCCAGTTATTCAAGGTTGACAAATTTAGAAGCCAGCTTGTCGTCATTTGTAAACGCCAGAATTAGCTATCTTCAAAGGGGCATTAATCCGTTTTGATTATAAATTAATAGGAGGAATAAAACCCGCCAATTCAAGCGTCCTCCGCTTGAATTTATATAAAAGTAAGCGTCCACGCTTACGTCAAAGATCTTTTAATTAAGCGTGGACGCTTAATTAAGGGCAGTATTCAAGCGAAAGACGCTTGAATAGGCGGGGACGGCAATGAAATGAGAAACACAAGGTAATACCTTTTCGCCCTTAACCTTTATCCTTTTACCTCCAAAAATCACTCCAGTCTCTTCCTCGCCAGTTCCTTCGTATACCTTTCCTGTAGCGGGGCCTTAATGTCGGTAATGAGGTATATGCCTGTGCCTTTTTCACGGGCAAGGTGGTATTCCACTTCGCCTAACTTTTTAAAGGAGCCTATCATTTTTCCGGCTACAAACTCTCTAATGTTCTGGCCGCCATTGTCATCTACATATATCATGTATTTGCAATTAAGACTATCTGGCGCCCACAAAGCAAAACTGCTATTAAGCGATGCCACATCAGGATAATTAAACTTTTTACGGTAATGGTGCAGGGCACCGGCTTCGCCATAATTATCGGCATAAATGATGGTTTGCTTTTGCTGTTCTGGCGTAAGCTTATTATAAGCTTCGCCTACTTTTTTGGCCAGTTCGTCCCAACCAAACATGTCTGCGTAATCCTGTGTCAGGGAATGTTGCTTTTGATCTTCCCAGGTGGTTATGAATTTTAATACGGGGACATTTTTATTAGTAAAACGGAAAAACCCCAGCGTTTGCTCCAATGATAAAACGGGTAACACCATCGGGAATAAAATGAGGTTAGGCAGCACAAACAGTAAAATGGCAAGTGTACGCAAGGTGTATCCCTTTGCTTTTAGCAACCGCTCAAAGCCAAAACCACCTGCGGCAAACAGCATAGGGTAGGCCCCGAAGAGATAATAGTTTTTGCCATCCATCTTCAGCAAAAAAATGAATATCAACACATAAGCAATAGCCAGGAACTGAAAATTACGCAGCCTGAACGAAAAAATCAGGAACAGGAAACCAGTGAACCATACAAATAAGGCCACGCCATGTACCAGGAGCTGTTGTTCTATAAACTCAGAAGTAGTAATATAATTCAGTTGCTCCTGGCGCAGGGCTTTCATATGGCTTATTAACGGCCAATGGTGTTGAATTTGCCAGATCAGGTTGGGTAAACATATCAAAAAAGCTACAACCGCTGCCCCTAAAATATGCTTGTTAAACAGTAGTTTACGTTGTTTGCTGATGAGTATGCCAATTATCATTGCAAACGTAAAAAATGCCATAGTGTATTTGGTAAGCATCCCCAAACCAACCGCCAGGCCAAGCCAGTACAAGTACTTAACATCGGTTGTATTGAGGTATTTAATGAGCAGCCAAACAGTTATAACCCACCAAAACTGGTCGAACACTACAGGTTGAAAAAGGTAACCGCTTGCCGCGAATGCCGGCGAAAATATAAGCGCCAGGCAGGCCAGTGTTATGGCAAATTTACGACCACCAAACTCAATGACTATTAACCCTGTAAACCAGATGATCAATCCGCTAAAGATGGTTGGGAAAATACGTGCCGCAAAAACCGAATCGCCGAATAGCGTAATGGATATTTTAGCCAGCAACGCGATAAATGGAGGTACTTCTTTGTATCCCAAGTCAAGATGATCGGCCAGAACCAGGTGCAGGAACTCATCCCGGTGAAAACCGAAATGGCTTATGGCGAATAAATTAAGGACAACTTTTAAAAATACAAAAATCAGGATGAAGTAAGCATAGGTAGACCTTCGGTTTTTGTATGGCATTGTTTAGAAATAGGTTTTATAATTAAGCTAAAAGCTAAATGCAGAAAGCCTAAAGCTAAAAAAAATATTGAGAAAGCGCAAAGGGCGAAAGGTTAAAGGCAAAAAGCAAAAGGTTTTATTTTGATACACTGTTGTAGCTGCCTTTCGCCCTTTGCCTTTCACCTCAAATTAAATTCTTGTAATATCGGCGCCAAGCGCTTTAAGGCGGGTGTCAATATGCTGATAGCCACGCTCAATTTGTTCGATATTATAAATGGTTGATTGACCTTGTGCCGATAATGCAGCAATCAATAAAGATACCCCGGCGCGGATATCAGGCGATGTCATGGAGATACCGCGCAGCTGCACCTGTTTATCAAGCCCGATAACGGTAGCACGGTGCGGATCGCAAAGAATGATCTGGGCACCCATATCCAACAGTTTATCCACAAAGAACAAACGGCTCTCGAACATTTTTTGATGGATAAGCACCGATCCTTTTGCCTGTATGGCCACTACCAGTACAATGCTCAGCAAATCGGGGGTAAAACCAGGCCAGGGAGCATCGGCAATGGTCATGATAGAGCCATCAATAAAAGTTTCTATTTCGTAATGGTCTTGCGCGGGTATATAAATATCATCGCCACGTAGTTCCAGTTTTATGCCCAGGCGTTTAAATACATCGGGTATCATGCCCAGTTCAGGGTATTTTACATCCTTAATAGTGATCTCGGACCCAGTCATGGCAGCGAGGCCAATGAACGAGCCGATCTCGATCATATCTGGCAGTAAACGGTGCTCGGTCCCACCAAGTGTTGTTACCCCTTCAATAGTTAACAGATTTGAACCTATACCGCTTATTTTTGCGCCCATACGGTTAAGCATTTTACACAGCTGCTGCAAATAAGGCTCGCAGGCGGCATTGTAAATAGTGGTTGTGCCTTTTGATAGCACGGCCGTCATCACAATATTGGCCGTACCGGTTACCGATGCCTCATCAAGCAGGATATAGGTACCTTGCAGGTTCGATGCGTCGACATTAAAAAAGCCATCGGCGGGGTTGTAGTTAAACTGGGCGCCCAGTTTTTCGAAACCCAGGAAATGGGTATCCAAACGCCTGCGGCCAATTTTATCGCCACCTGGTTTAGGTATCGATGCTTTGCCGAAGCGGGCCAGCAGCGGGCCCACGATCATGATCGATCCGCGCAGGCCGCCGCCTTTTGATTTAAAAGTTTCAGACTGGAAAAAATTCTGATCGATATCTTTAGCTATAAAGGTATAGGTATCGTCCGCGGTTTTCTCCACAATAACGCCCATATCGCCCAGTAGCTCTATCAATTTATTTACATCCTTTATATCAGGTATATTGCTGATGGTAACTTTCTGATCGGTTAATAATACCGCCGAAATTACCTGTAATGCCTCATTTTTTGCTCCCTGCGGAGTTATCTCGCCCTTTAGCGGTTTCCCGCCGTTTATCACAAATGCGTTATTCATAGGAGTTTATAATTGATTGATCATGATTCAATTGATATATACAGTAAACATGGTTTAATGTATGCTAATTACCGGCAAAGATTATAAAATAAATGCACATTCTTTAATGCTGATTGGTCATTAGCTCAACAAGTGATTGTCTCGTTTGGGCATTGACAGATAAAACTTTTTAAAGTTCAGTTTTTTGCAAAAACTGCTATCAAAAACGCGTATTAAATGCACTAAAATTGATGATAAAATGCCAAAATTGACTGAAACTACACCGAAATGCTTATGAATTAACTACTTTTTTAGCTTTAAAAAGTTTTAAAATATTGATGACCAATGAGGTGTTTTGAAATTTTAATTTTAGATGTTTTGGGCAGTTATTTTAACCAAATAGCCCGGTTATCCATCTTGGTAACCGGGCTATTCCTTATATAAAATCACCAATGAATTGGTGATGCCAATGAATTAGTATTTCTTGGCACCGCCGCTATTGCGGTTGCGGTTGTTTTGATTGTTGTTGCGTGGGTTGTTGTTGGTACGACCACCGCCGCCACCGCCACGATTGTTTTGGTTATTGGTACGGCCGCGGTTATTGTTATTGTTGTTCTGGCTCGGGAAGTTATTCGGACGGAACTCAACACGGTTAAGGTTGATATTCTCTTCGAGTTTTAATGTACCGCCTGATAAGGCAAAAAGATCAGAAAGTATGCTTTCGTCAGTAACCGAATCTTTGTTCCATTGCACGTAGGCCATTTTCATGAAGTTGGCTACCGCTTGTACCATGTGGCGCTTGCGGTCAGGATCTTCAATGCTTTTTGCTTTCTCGATCATCAGCTCAATGGTTTTACCATAGTGCTTGTATTTAATACGCTGGTGCGGGTATCTTAACGGCGCGGGTTTAAGATGTATTGACTCGGGCGTTGGTTTGGGATAAGGTGAATCAACATCTATCTTATAATCAGATATGATGTGCAGGTGATCCCAAAGTTTGTGTTTAAAATCGGCAACGTCGCGCAGGTGGGGGTTTAAAAAGCCCATCAGGTCAATCACCACTTGCGCGTAGCGGTTACGTTCTTCTTTAGTAGGCAACGCGACAATATATTTTACCATATTTTGTACGTTGCGGCCATATTCTGACAGGATAAGTTTATTCCTGGTTGAATTATAATCAAATTCAGGCGTGTTTTGTGGAGCCATGTTATTAGTATTATTAAGAAAGTTTTAAGTTAGCCAGGCGACTTTTCCCTGTAAAAGTTAGGGCTTAGGCGGCTAAAATTGAATTATTATTGTATTGTAGTAACGCAAATATAATGTATTAGTATTGATGTGCAAATTATTAAGACAAAATGTTACATTTAAAGGCCTTGGGCAAGCGCGGCGAGTGTTGAGGTTTCGCCAAAGGCGAAGAGAAGGCAGAAAAGTTAAGCGATGTTGGCGGAGTTAACTCCGGATTAGACTAACACAAACAGGTCAAATAAAACGTTACTATAAAAAATCATATCTTGAAAAACAAATCAGCGATCATTACTCATATTGATATATACCGCTTTAGTATCCCTATGGAACCGTTTACCATTGCTACGGGGACTATGGACAATGCCCAGAATGTTTTTATAAGGGTACATACTGATGCCGGTTTTTATGGCGTTGGCGAATGCTCTGCCTTCCCGATGATAGTTGGTGAAACACAGGACACCTGTTTAATTATGGCCCGCGAGTTTGCCCGGTTGTGGAAAGGACACGACGCGCTTGACATCCCTGCCCGTATGCAGCAGCTGCATGATTTTACTGCCGGTAACACTACCATAAAAAGCGCTTTTGATATTGCCTTGTTTGATATTGCCGCTAAAAATGCAGGCTTGCCTTTATACCAGTTTTTAGGCGGCGAAAAACGGGAGGTAGAATCAGACATTACCATTGGTATTGCAGGGCCGCATAGCATGGCGTTAAAAGCGCTTGATTTTAAAGCGTCTGGAGCCAATATCCTGAAAGTAAAATTGGGCAAGAACGCTGTTGAAGATGTAGCACGCATTAAACAAATGCGCGAAGCGGTGGGCAAAGACTTAAAGATCCGTATTGACGCCAACCAGGGCTGGAATTTTGACGAAGCCGTTTTTGCCCTGCAGGCATTGGGGCCTTATGATATTGAATTTTGTGAGCAGCCTATGCGTACCTGGTTTGATGATCGCTTGCCACAGCTTATGCAGCTATCGCCGGTAAAAATAATGGCCGATGAAAGCGTTTTTAACCACCATGACGCACGTAAACAGATCAACAGCGGTTCCTGCCACTATATCAATATAAAAATGTCCAAATCGGGCGGAATATTGGAAGCCAAAAAAATACATGATGAGGCTGCTGCAAAAGGAATTGCCTGTATGATGGGCGGTATGCTGGAGAGCCGTATAGCCTTAAGCGCCAAGCTGCATTTTGTATACGCCAGCCCAAACATTAAATTTTATGATATGGACACCTGTATGCTGGGCCATTTGCAGGACCCATGCCTGGGCGGCGTAACATATGATGGCTACAAACTAAACATCAGCGATGAGCCAGGCATAGGTGCTGATGCCAGTGAAGCTTTCTTAGCCAATTGTGAATATTATAAGGTATAAAAAAGCAGGCCGGTGTGTCTTTTTCATCAGCCTGCTTTAGTATCGTGTATCTATAAGAGCGGTTTTCTTTTAAACCGGCTTGGAGCTTTGGCATCTGAACTTTTTACTTGTTTGGTTGCTTTTACTTCACGAACATCTTTAGATGTTTCGTTTTTTACTTTTTCCTTGGTTTCCATAATAGTCTGTTTTAAATATATATTATAATACTTTCAATCCGATTTGTTTGTTTTAATTGGAAAGAGAAAAATTGTCATATAAATATCAGAAACCAATTGGGCCCCCCTCGTATATATGAATGCTCGCCCAAATATTAATTTTATGATATAGGTACTCATACTCTTGTGGCTTAGTATTATGTGATAATCATACTTTTTTATTACGGAGATGATTTTATCTCACTATGATTTTTAATAATTCGCCGTCCTATTTTTGTTGAGTTACCTTAGTGTATCTTTTACATATTTGGTAATATTTAAAAACTAATTGCCTTATTTATAGGTAAATATAAAACAACGAGGTGATATTATTATAACATTTTTGAAATAAAATATTATAGCATTTTGATTAACATTATTGTAATTTTTAGGGTTTATTGCAGGCAGATTTGCATAAAAAAAGGCCCTCTGCTGAGGGCCTTGTTATTTAGCATGAATCTGAAAACGTTCACTCGCTTAACGCAGCGAAGTGCTTATGGAACAGTGGGATGGTTTCAATGCCCTTATAGTAGTTGAATATGTCGTACTTTTCATTTGGTGAATGCAGGGCATCGCTGTCTAACCCAAAACCCATCAATACGGTTTTAAGGCCAAGCTCGGCTTCAAAAAGGGCCACAATGGGGATACTGCCGCCACCGCGGGTAGGTATTGGCTCTTTGCCGAAAGATTCGGCAATAGCTTTTTGTGCCGCGCGGTAAGCTATGCTGTCGGTTGGTGTTACAGCCGGTTCGCCGCCGTGGTGCGGAGTTACCTTTATCTTAACATTAGCCGGTGCTATGCTTAAAAAGTGTTTGGTGAACAGTTCGGTTATTTTATCAGATGTTTGATTGGGTACCAGGCGCATGGATATTTTAGCGTGTGCTTTGGAAGGCAATACTGTTTTTGCACCTTCGCCAATGTAGCCGCCCCAAATGCCATTTACTTCAAGGGTGGGGCGGGTGCCGGTACGCTCAAAGGTGGTATAACCCTTTTCGCCCCATAGCTCGTCAACTTCAAGGTCTTTTTTGTACTCCTCCTCGTTATAAGGTGCGTTATTAAGCGCGGTACGTTCTGCAGCTGTGAGTTCAATAACATCGTCATAAAAACCAGGAATAGCGATGTGGTTATTTTCGTCATGCAGGGAGGCTATCATTTTGGCCAGGATAGTAGCGGGGTTGGCTACTGCGCCGCCATATACACCTGAGTGCAGATCGCGGTTGGGGCCGGTTACTTCAACCTCCAGGTATGATAACCCGCGCAAACCGGTTTCCAATGATGGGTGCTCCATGCTGATCATCGAGGTGTCTGATATCAGCACCACATCAGCCTTAAGTTTGTTCTTATTTTGTTTTACAAATATGCCCAGGTTTGATGAGCCTACTTCTTCTTCGCCCTCAATCATAAATTTAATGTTGCAGGGTAGGGTATTGGTTTGCATCATCAGCTCAAATGCTTTTACATGCATATAAAACTGGCCCTTATCATCACAGGCGCCACGGGCATATATTTTACCATCGCGTATGGTTGGTTCAAAAGGAGGGGTTTTCCAGAGCTCCAGCGGATCTGCTGGTTGTACATCATAATGGCCATACACCAGTACGGTTGGTTTTGATGCATCAATTATTTTTTCGCCGTAAACAATAGGATAGCCGGCGGTTGGGCAAACTTCAACATTATCGGCGCCGGCATCGCGTAGTTTTTGTGCTACGTAGTCGGCGGTTTTTAATACATCCGGTTTGTATTTAGGATCGGCGCTAACCGAAGGGAAACGCAAAAGTTCAAACAATTCATCAAGTAAACGCTGTTTGTTTTCGTTTACATACTGTTTTATATGCTGCATAGTTATCAATTTGCAGCAAATATATTGATGTTTATTGATTTTAGACAGCAGGAGATCATACTGTTAATAGCATGATCCACATAAAGCTAAAGTTTTTAATAGGGTATCATTTTAAGCTGATCTTTAAAATAAAACATCAGGGTAAAATTGTACCTATATATATAGTATGATAATCCGGAACATCCTGACCCTGTTATCCTGGCCGGGCTTACTAATTATTACAAGCTATACTGCATAAAGGTTGAAAATCATCAACCTGTTTTATGACCTTATAATAGGCTGCAAATTAATCAGCCGAACCCAGATCAGATTTTGGCATGTCATGCATCGGTTTGGATGAAATATTTGTACTTTCTGTTTTCAATTTGGTATCATCACTGTTTTCTTTCCTGCTTAATGAAAAGGCGGCGATGCCTGTAGTTAATAAAAGAGCTATTGCTATGATCAACTTTTTCATGATGTTGTTTATTTTAAGTTTCTATTGACTATTGATTTGCGTTGCAGATAATTATGCAGCGAAATCAGCAGAACCTAAATCTCTTTTAGGACCAGATACAGCATCAGCAGAACCTAAGTCTCTTTTTGGGCCAGAAGCAAAATCAGCAGAACCTAAATCTCTTTTTGGGCCAGAAGCAAAATCAGCAGAACCTAAAT
>NZ_JBNPWP010000003.1:0-774470 GCF_050433765.1 Mucilaginibacter lappiensis
GAACCTAAGTCTCTTTTTGGGCCAGAAGCAAAATCAGCAGAACCTAAATCTCTTTTTGGGCCAGAAGCAAAATCAGCAGAACCTAAATCTCTTTTAGGACCAGAAGCAAAATCAGCAGAACCTAAATCTCTTTTTGGACCAGAAGCAAAGTCAGCAGAACCTAAGTCTCTTTTAGGACCAGAAGCAAAATCGGCAGAACCTAAATCTCTTTTTGGACCAGACGCGAAATCAGCAGAACCTAAATCTCTTTTTGGGCCAGAAGCAAAATCAGCAGAACCTAAATCTCTTTTTGGACCAGAAGCAAAGTCAGCAGAACCTAAATCTCTTTTTGGGCCAGATGCAAAGTCAGCAGAACCTAAATCTCTTTTTGGACCAGAAGCAAAATCAGCAGAACCTAAATCTCTTTTTGGACCAGAAGCAAAGTCAGCAGAACCTAAGTCTCTTTTAGGACCAGACGCGAAATCAGCAGAACCTAAATCTCTTTTAGGACCAGAAGCAAAATCAGCAGAACCTAAGTCTCTTTTTGGACCAGAAGCAAAGTCAGCAGAACCTAAATCTCTTTTTGGACCAGAAGCAAAATCAGCAGAACCTAAGTCTCTTTTAAGACCAGAAGCAAAATCAGCAGAACCTAAATCTCTTTTTGGACCAGACGCGAAATCAGCAGAACCTAAATCTCTTTTGGGACCAGACGCGAAGTCAGCAGAACCTAAATCTCTTTTAGGACCAGAAGCAAAATCAGCAGAACCTAAGTCTCTTTTAGGGCCAGAAGCAAAATCAGCAGAGCCTAAATCTCTTTTTGGGCCAGACACAGCATCAGCAGAACCTAAGTCTCTTTTTGGACCAGAATTAACTGTTGTTTTACCACCTTCTGGAGTTGTTGCATTTGAAATGTTAACTACTGAAGTTAAGAAGGTGCTTAAAGCTAAAGCTGCAATGATTGTTGATCTTTTCATGATAATTTAAAGTTTTTGTGGGGGGAATGAATATTTTTATTTGTTTATGAATGTTTCTGTTTGTTTGCCGGTTTAGTCGGCGCTGCCTAAATCTCTTTTGGGACCAAATGTCATCGGATAAATGGTGGCCATTTCTGGTTTTACATTTTCTTTTTTGCAGGATACAAATCCAGTACTCAGACCGGCAATTGCTATGATGATAATTTTTTTCATGTTCCCTTTTTGGTTTAAGCGTTTTTTAAATCATGATTTAAGATCAGTCGGCACTGCCCAGATCTCTTTTAAATCCGTTTACGAATGAATGTACATCGGCAAATTCAGCGCGTACGTTTGCTTTTTTACATGATGAAACGATGCCGGTGAAAAGGATAGCTAAGGTGATGATGATCAATTTTTTCATGATTTTATATTTTTAATGCCTGTTCAGATTTTATTAAATGTTTTGAGCAAAATTTAAAAAGATCAATCGGCGCTGCCTAAATCTCTTTTAAACCCAGTGGCTATTTTATTAAAGCTCAACTGTTGAGGTTCTGCTGTACTCTTTTTTGATGACGATGATAAAACTCCTGTACTTACTACAAGCAACGTCAATAAAATGGTTCTTTTCATGATGATTAATATTTATATTATTATTATATTCGATTAACTATTGTTCAATAATATTGTAACTAATATTCAATTAGTTTTTAATTGCCAATTTTTAATACCACTGAACCTGATTTTTACACTTTTCTGTACAAAAGTTAATTTATGTGTGCCAAAAGTGTATACTAAATTGTTCGGATTTATGATGACATTATCTCCGGATAATCAGTACTTTTAAACCCAATATTCATGTTCGTTAATATAAAAAATCAACTAAGTTTTAATTATTTGATAGTATAATAGTTTACATATGGTTCAAATAAGTATTTTATGCTACTAAATCGTAGTATAAAGGGCTATTTTTATGTCTTTTAAGTATTATTTTTTTCAAAATAATATCCAATCAAACCACTGTATATCAATTAATTAATGACACAAATATAAATATTTTTTTTATTATTTCTAATAAAAAAAATAAAATAGTTTTAAACAACCTTTTTATCGCTATTATTAGATATATTTCAGTATAATTTATAACTTTCACGATAATTGACCGTAAAAGTGCTCTAATGAGAAAAACCTATACATTTTTATTGTTCTTTCTTGTAACTCTTACCGTATATGCAAAGGATATTAATGAGGTGGCGGCGAAGGATACAAACGAGGTAATAAATTTAAATAGCCAGGCTTATTCAAATAGGTTGACCGATCCTAAACAAACAGTTGAGGACGCGACCAAGGCATTGGCATTGGCTACCAAACTCAGTTATTTAGATGGTATTGCAGAATCTTATCGTATTATAGGCATTGGAAAATATTACCTTGACCAGCCCGAAAAAGCTATTGATAATTACCTTAACTCCCTTGCTTATTTTACTAAAACCAGTAATCTAAAAGGCGAAGCTAAAGTTTATAACAACATTGGGGTTTTATTTAGGGACCATGATTATGACCGCTCACTGGTTTATTTAAACAAATCACTGGTTATAGCAAAAAAAATTGGTGATAATAAACTGATAGCTGCTTCATACCTGAACATCGGTAATACTTATAATCGCAAAAACAACCTGTTTCAGGCCCTTAATTATTATGATAAAAGCTATAAGCTATTTAGCAAGTTGCAGGATTCTGTTAATCTTATTCAATGCTTGTTAAACAGGGGCGTTATATATTATAAATTAAAGGATTATGATAAAGCGCTGGGTTTATTGCTTGAAGCTAATAAAGGAGCAAAATCAAGGGATCTGAATGAATCGGTAGCCAGTATCGATCTTACACTGGCTTCGTTGTACATGGCTAAGCGTAACTTTGATGATGCCGAAAAAATGGTACAAGAGGGCACTGCTTACACCCAGCTTGTTAAAGATCCCAAGCTTGAATATGATTACAAATACACTACGTATGAACTTGAACTAAACAGGAAGAACTTTGAAAGCGCCCTTGCATCTTTAAGAGAAATATATAAGCTTGACAGCGCCACGTACAAAACTAACGTATCTGTACAGATGAACCTGGTAGAAGCTAAACGTAACCAGGAGGAGCAGCTTAAAGAGAATGAGCGTATTGCTGAGCGGCAGGCTTATGACCGCTCCCGGTTTTGGGCTGTATGTACCGTAGCGGGCTTGTTGCTTGTTGTTATTGGCTTATTGGTGGGCAATGTAAAGCGTAAGGCAAAAACCAATGCCCAGCTTACCATGCTAAATGGAGAGGTTTTAAGGCAAAAGGATAACCTTGACCGCATTAACCATCACCTGGAAGAAATAATAGATGAACGTACAAAAGACCTCCAGATCAAAAATAAAAAGCTCTCAGAACATTCATCATACCTGTCGCACCAGATCAGGGGGCCTATTGCCACGCTGCGTGGTTTAATAAATCTTGAAAAAGAAGGTTTGGTTGATCAGCAGGAATGTATTGATATGATGGATAAATGCGTTTCAGAGATTGACGAAAAAATAATTGAAATGAGCGATATGCTGCACAACCCATCACGGGGCAGCAATTCCTGACTTATTTCTTTATAAATATTAGTTGAGGTTAAACGCTACGGGCCATGTAGAATGGATCTGTGCCTCTATAAGCCCCAGGTAAATACAATACCAGGATATCATTTGCAAAATGAGCAGTTGGCGGTGCTTATTATAACCCTCCGTTTCAAAGGCGAGGGTTTCTTTGCCGGCAGTAACAAAAAATCTTACTTCGCCCTGCCTGGGTTTAAACCTTGATTGTAAAAGGTCAAATGCCTTAACCTTAAGCTTGCTCTTAGGGTCATGGATGGTACCATCTTTCAAAGCCTGGTTTTTTGAAATTGATATAAGATAATTTGACATATACATTTTATTATAAAATGCGTATGCCACAATTTTTACTCCAAATTTTAAATTATAGGGGATAAAAAATACAAATGGGTATGCTTATCTTATATTGTGTATAAAAATTTACTGTAGTTAAATATAATTAACCAATATTTAACCTGGAGAAATGGATTAATCAGTATTGTGTAGCAATAATTGTATTATAAAATGTGAACTGTAAGGTTTACAGCACACATTTTATTTAAAAACTATAATGCTAACAGGCTTTTATTACGCAGTTCTTCGTAAAGTAGTATCACCTTGCGTTGTAAATTTGCAATTTCTGATTCACGGTCAACCAGTTTCTTTTGAGCAATGCTTAAGTTTGAGGGTGTAATGTCAATGTCTTCAGCATCGATAGACAGTATTTGCGCTACGTTTATTTCAAAAATATTAGCAATTTGTTCCAGACGTGATAAATTTATATCGGTTACACCTGTTTCAATTTTCGAGAAAGCAGGAATCGAAATGCCCAAACGGTTTGCTACATCTTCCTGGCTCCATCCGTGTTGGTGACGTAAAGTTCTGATATTCTTTCCAACAGATTTGTTGGTTTTCTTTTTAGTATCGCTCATGTTAATATTTCCTCATAATTAAGTCATGAAACATATCCAAACGGTATGCCATCATTTAATTCCTGTTAAAAAGCACCATAATGAGGCGCTTTTTAGCGGGATATTTAAAAAAGTGGGGAAATATTTACACGAAATTGAGACGAAAGTGTGGATTAACCCTTAGTTGATATTGTTGATGATAAACAGTTTCGCGAATTTTAACAGGAGTTGTTTTTGGCCTATCTCCTTAAAAAATATGGTAGCTTTAATATCGGGCTTGTTACCTTCAAGGGTTAAAACTTTGCCAAAACCAAACCGCTCATGTTCAACTTCCATTCCAACCTGCAGGTTGGATGTATCTGATGGTTTAAAATTTGGCGATGGCACGTGTGCCTTAGCCAGTATGGATGTTGTTTTTACAGGAGCAGATGTGGCCGGTTTGGGTTTTGAAAATGTATCGGCCTGTTTACCGCTCCAGGCTTTGCGGTCATCATCAAAAAATGGATTGTTGCTGGTTGATGTTTTGGCGCTGTAATCAAGCTCCAGGTACTTGGCATCTATCTCATCTAAAAAACGACTTGGCTCGCAGCTAATGAGCGTACCGAATTTAAACCGCGAAGTGGCATAGCTTATGGTGAGCTTAGTTTCGGCACGGGTAACGGCTACATAAAATAAACGGCGTTCTTCTTCCAGGTCGCTGCGGGAGTTGAGCGACATTTGCGAAGGGAACAGGTTCTCTTCCAGACCCACTACATGCACCTGCGGAAATTCAAGTCCTTTGGAAGAGTGTATGGTCATTAATGATACGGTATCGGCATCTTTGTCCTTATCCTTATCATCATTGGTAAGCAGGGCGACGTCCTGCATAAAAATGTCCAGCCCCTTTTCTTCAATATCTTCCCTTTCCGAAAATTCTTTGATACCGTTCAGGAGCTCCTGTATGTTTTCGTAGCGGTTCAAACCCTCTACAGATTTATCTTCATAAAGATCCTTCAGCAAGCCTGAGTGCTGGGCAATATATAATGCCGACTCATAGGCCGATTTTGTTTTGGAAAGCACCTGGAAACTTTGGATCATGGTAGCAAAGGTGCTTACCGCGCCCGAGATCTTTCCTTCTAAATATTTGGCCGGCTCAACGATCACCTCCCACGGGGTTATCCCGTTTTGGTCGGCACTTACAATGATCTTATCAACCGAGGTATCGCCAATGCCCCTTTTTGGGTAATTGATAACACGTTTCAGCGCTTCCTCGTCATTAGGGTTAAAAGTGAGCCTGAAATAAGCTATCAGGTCTTTAATTTCCTTACGCTGATAGAAGGACAGGCCGCCATATATTTTATAAGGGATACCCAATTTACGCAGGGCCTCCTCCATAGAGCGCGACTGCGCGTTGGTGCGGTACAGGATGGCAAAATCATGCCATTTACGGCCTTTAAGGCTTCTGTCCTGCATAATAGCTTCGGCTACCATTTTGCCTTCTTCGTTATCGCTGAAGGCACGCATTACTTTTATTTTATCGCCGGTTTCCTTTTCGCTAAAAACATTCTTTTTAAGCTGCTCTTTATTATTGCTGATGATGCTGTTGGCAACGTTTACAATGTTTTGGGTGGAGCGGTAGTTTTGCTCCAGCTTAAACACTTTCAGATCCGGGTAATCCTTTTCAAAGTTGAGGATGTTCTGGATATTGGCCCCGCGAAAGGCGTATATACTTTGCGCGTCGTCACCCACCACACACAGGTTTTCGTTAACGGCAGCCAGTTTTTTTACAATAAGGTATTGCGAAAAGTTGGTATCCTGGTACTCATCAACCATCAGGTATTTAAACTTGTGCTGGTATTTATTCAGTACCTCGGGATGCAGTTTCAGCAGCTCAT
This sequence comes from Mucilaginibacter lappiensis, assembly GCF_050433765.1. Taxonomy (GTDB): domain Bacteria; phylum Bacteroidota; class Bacteroidia; order Sphingobacteriales; family Sphingobacteriaceae; genus Mucilaginibacter; species Mucilaginibacter lappiensis_A. The sequence goes on from NZ_JBNPWP010000003.1 coordinate 6,321, forward strand.
TAGTTTTATACAGCAAATCGTCAAAATCCATAGCGCCGGCCCGGTAACAACGGGTGGCGTACATTTCATAGATCTTACCCAGCTGGCCCCGTCCGCTCGACATATCATCGGCCTGGATCTGTTCATTTTTATTATATTCCTGCCACGATATCAGGTTGTTTTTGGATGCCGATATGCGGTTGAGCACAAAATTTACATTGTACAGCTTATCGTCAAGGTTCATTTCTTTTAAAATGGCCCTTAATACGCTTTTGCTATCATCGGTATCGTAAATGGTAAAGTTGTTGGGGTAGCCTATTTTATCGGCCTCCACACGTAGCAGCTTGGCAAAAACCGAGTGGAAGGTACCCATCCATATATTCTTGGCTTCGCTGCCAACCACATGGGTTATACGCTCACGCATTTCGCGGGCGGCCTTATTGGTAAAGGTTAACACCAGTATGTTAAAGGAGTCGACCCCTTTACGTATCAAATGTGCCACCCTGTAAGTTATAACCCTTGTTTTGCCCGATCCGGCACCGGCAATGATCATTACCGGTCCTTCGGTTTGTTCTACCGCTGCCCTTTGTTCGGGGTTTAAACCCTGTAAATAATCCAAAATGTTTTCCTCTTTTCTTGAAACAGCGAAATTAAGGTTTTGAGCCGAAAGGGGAAAGTAAGATTGGCAATGGAATGGATAAAAATATTAACAATGGGTGGGAAAGGTGGATAAATAACATTGGAGGAGCTTTATGCTAAAGTTTTGTTCTACGGAGGGAATAGTTTAAAAACCAAGTTGGGATACATTTATTCACAATACAAGCTAACAATAATTATTTATCGTAAATCAATAAAATATATTTGTATTTCAATAAAATTTTATATTATTGTGTTATAAAATCGATAATTAAATGAAAATCAGGATCAGTACCAATATGTTGGTTAATGGCTTAATTATTGGCGTTGTGATTTTTTATAGCGCTATAATAATAGCAAGCATTTACTTCACCAGCAGTAATACCATATTCCATACCAACGATGTGCCCGGTGATACCTATACCTGGAGCAATCATTTACCAGCGATTGATCCGGAGGTTCCAGACTCTCTGCCCTATTTTAAGTATCTCAAATTAAAAGAAAAGATTAACCGCACACGCCAGTTACGAAACGGCGAGTTTTATGATCTGGTAGGATTGCAGATGGATGGGTTGATCTGTATGGGTGGAGGCAGGCTTTGCGATACCTGTACTATAAATCATGACATGCTTTGCGATACCTGTACTAAGCTGGATATTCCCGGTATAAAGCAATATTATATTAAACTGACCGGCTGGAAACTGAAAAGATCAACGTTTGTACAGTATAGCTCAGATTCTGTAAAATTTTATGTGGAGCATAAACAGTCATACGTACGGAAGGCCATTGTTGATAAGGTATCGTTCAAAAAGAACGGTACTAAAGATTACCTGGTGCATGAGGCCGATGTCCCTGTTAAATTCAGATATGACAGCCAAGAAAACTGTATCATGATACCCATAAGTAAAACGGTAAGAGATATTCTAAATCCGGTTATGCTGGTTATTGGGATACTAATTACATTATACTATTTTTATCTGATAGCCGCGTTTTTGAATTTTATTATTGATGTGTCGAAAGGACTCTCGTTTACCAAAAAAAATATACACCGGTTGCGGCTTATAGCACTGAGTTTACTCGGTTTTCCGATACTGGCGTTTTTATTGAATATGCTGATGCCTGTTATATTCCATAGTTATTTTACGGAGGATGTGGTATTCAATATCCAGAGCTTGAGCAACGATTGGAAAATGATGGGTATAGGAATTGTATTTTTGCTGCTGTTTAAAGCTTTCAGACAGGGCAAAATATTGAAAGACGAACAGGATTTAACCGTATAAACCATGCCTATAATTGTAAACCTGGATGTGATGATGGCAAAGCGCAAAATGTCATTAACAGAGCTTAGTGAAAAAGTAGGCATCACTATGGCTAATTTGTCGATACTTAAAACCGGCAAAGCCAAAGCTGTAAGACTGGAAACCCTTGAAGCTATATGCCGCATATTGAACTGTCAGCCCGGTGATATTCTGGAGTTTGTGGAGTAAATTTAATTTTTACTTCGGCGTGCCTTTTTAATATATTGTTACCTATAAAAAAGAAACTCACGAAGTTTTTAAAAACTTCGTGAGTTTCTTTTATTCTATCAGGTCATGCCGAACTTGTTTCGGCACCCCACAAGATGGTTAGTATGGTGGTTAGCCGTTCCGTGAGATCCTGAAACAAGTTCAGGATGACTGTTTCCTTTAAGGTATTATCAGCTTACCAATCCCGGTATAGCTACCATTTCATCAACATCATCCTGATAATTTACTCCGGCAACTTCAAAACCAAACAGGTTCATGAAATCGGCTCGGTAACCTTTCAGGTCGCCGAGTGCGGGGAGGGTTTCGGTGGTTGCTTTTAGCCACAGGTCGGCTACTTTGGCTTGTACATCTTCGCGCATCTCCAGGTCGTCAACACGTACACGGCCTGCCGCGTCGGTAGGGATAGTGCCGCCGGTATACAGGCGTTGCTCAAATAAACGCTGTATTTGTTCAATACAACCTTCATGTATGCCTTCGGCCTTCATGATCTTATAAAGCAGGGAAATATACAGCGGGATAACCGGTATGGCCGAACTTGCCTGGGTTACCAACGCTTTATTTACCGAAACCAGCGCTTTGCCGTTAATATCTTTTAAGCGGTCGTTAATCAGTTTTGCAGTCGCTTCCAAATGATCCTTTGCCCTGCCTATAGTGCCTTTACGGTAAACCTTTTCGGTAACCGCCGGACCGATGTAAGAGTAAGCAACAGTTACCGCACCGTCGGCAAGCACACCGGCTGCCTTCAGGTCGTCTATCCAAAATTGCCAGTCTTCGCCGCCCATTACAGCTACGGTATTGGCTATTTCTTCCTCATTGGCGGGGTTAATGGAAATTTCAGATACCACGCCGGTATGAAAATCAACCGTTTTATTGGTAAACACTTCGCCGATAGGTTTAAGTACCGAGTTGTGGGTTATGCCAGTTTTAGGGTTTGTTCTGCGTGGCGAGGCCAGGCTATAGATCACCAGGTCAACCTGGCCAAGGTCGGCCTTGATCAGGTCGATAGTTTTTTGTTTGACTTCGTCAGAAAATGCATCGCCATTAATGCTTTTGGCATATAGGCCGGCTGAGTGTGCCTGTTTTTCAAATGCCGCGGTATTATACCATCCGGCAGATGCGGGTTTGCCCGGAGCCGGTGGTTTTTCAAAGTAAACACCAACAGTTGCGGCACCAGATCCAAATGCGCTGGTGATCCTGGAAGCCAGCCCGAAACCGGTTGAAGCCCCAATGATCAGGGCTTTTTTGGTGCCGCTGGGATTATTTTTTGATTTAACGTAATTGATTTGGTTTATTACATTTTGCTCGCAGCCTTTAGGATGTGTTGTTAAACAAATAAAGCCGCGTATTTTAGGTTCGATGATCATAAAAGGGTAATAGATTTAAACAATGGGCATATATAAGAATTCTTTTCTGAAAATGGTTCAAAAAGTTTTGCGTGGTAAATCATTAGGGCAATACGGTTACTATAACACGTTTGTACCGGGTTAACGCAGGCGTGCCTTTATCAGTAACCTTTAAAATAAAATGGATGGTTTGCGTCGCGGTTACTAAGGGCGCTGTAACAGGCAAATCATACAGGTTTGATGAATAAGGCTTAAAACTTACCAGACCTTTATAAGTGCCCGCCTCGGGGTATTGAAACCATAAGTAACTTAACGAATCGCCATCAGGGTCATAAGTACCTTTAGCATTTAAATGAAATAGCTGGCCCGATTTTACGGTAAAATGATCGGCATGTGCCAATGCCGGTACCGGGGGATGATTAGTAGCCGCGTAGCTTTTGGTTGTCCAGGCTATGCGTGCCGCGAAATCATTTTGAAATTCCTGCCGCCAGCGCCAAACAGTAGCCTGTATACTTTTATAACCTTTTTTATCGGTGGCCGAATAAACTGAATCTTCGGCATTTGCCCAAAGCGGACGAGTTTCCTGTTCGGTAACCGGCCAGTTTGGTCGCGCGAAAGGATCGGGCGCTTTTGACAATGGCGGCGTATAAAATTCATACCGGCCACCCCAGCCGCCATAGTTTGGATGCTCAGGATCATTCAATCCGTTCGAAATCAACCCTAAAAAGGAGGGGGTATCGCCTTCCATACCATAAGCAACATCCGGGTAGGCGGCGCCCAGCGGGCCATGTCCCTGCTGTATATTTTTTGCCAGCCATTCATTACTTACTACCTGCGTATCTGAACCAGGAGATGAAAAAGACATGCCCAACCAGGTAGCCTGGCCATAAGTATAACCGGGACTACAAATAAAAAACAGATCGGGAAAGGTTTTACGGGTCCAGGGACCCGAGTCGTCCTGGTCAGATATGGTATAAACCCGTATCTTTTTATACAAGGCCCGGGCCTCACCGGCAGTTTTTGTTTGTTTAATTTTCCAGAGCGCTTGTGCCAAACAATTGGTGCCACCCCAGGCGCAGATCCAAACCGGGCGCTGATCGTTTTTTTCTAAAGTTTTAATGATCCATTCTGATCCTTCCGAATCATGATTTTTACCAACGCCCTCCATGCCGTAAACCGGCAGGCCCTTTTTTACCTTTTGGTTTAAATATTCATAAGATGGATAGCCTGGCTCGTGCTTTAATAAATTAGGCTGAACTTTTTTATAAATGTTTAAAATTTCGTGGATGGTTTCGGGCGCTACCCTGGTTTTTTGATGGATGGAGGTGGTGGCAATCAGGCCTTCAATATCCCATTGATTACTATAGGTCAAAAACCTGATCATAGATTGCGAATCATCAGGGTCGGCCTCAATATCAGTTAATATCAGCACCCGTAATTTATGATTTACCTGTGATGATGCAGTTACGGGTAATATTAGCGCAAGCATTATAACCGAAATAAATTGCCTTAATGATGTCATAAAGATTTAGTTTAAAGTTTGTTATAATATTAAGCATTAACTATGCTTAACGCAAAAAATAACGATGAGGGTTTTCTCATTTATTCCCTCCCCACGGGAGGGGTGTGGCGGATTGTGCAGTGGCAGGGAGGGGTTTCTACGTATGATTAAACCTGTAATGTTCAATAAACCCCTACCTTCCCCTTCCCCAAGGAAGGAATCGCACTAAGCCCGAACTTTCTTTTTATTTCTTCCGAACACCTATGGCTTGGAGCCGGGCGACTACAGGCTTTTGACTAAGAACTACTGACTTACTTTATTACCCGTTACCTCAATCCCGGTGCAATCCTTCAACTCCATCATGTCCTTAATGTCAGCAGTTATCGCTCCTTTAATGGTATTGTTCTGAAATTTGATGTTTGAAGTGCTTTTTGCCGAAAGCACATGCTGGCCCCGCAATATAAACTCATTACCGGTTATAGCTATATTTTGATGGACAGGTCCCTTTGACGCTGTATTCTCCGGACAGAAAATAATAGCCGGATCGCCGCATTGTATGAAATGGTTATTGCGGATGGTAAGGTTTTTCACTATGCCCGATTCATACCAGCTTGCCGCGTCATCAGCAACAGATATGGCGCTCATGTGCGGACGCAGAAAAGTATTATTTTCGATGACCACCTTGCGGCGGGTAGTTACCAGTACTCCGCGGGTAGGAATTTTGGCAATGGTGTCATGGTGGATCCAGACCTCGGGTGTCCAGGTGGTGTTTTCTATCACATCATGAGCATCTATATGTGCGGGCAGTGGTTGTTTAAGTGTTAACAGAAAATCTTTATCATTTAACTTTTGGGTGCTTAATACCACATTACTGCCGTATTGGAGCAGGCTTTCTGAATGAATAAACGCTATACTATCGCCGGGTGTAAAAGCGTCAAAGCCGTAGGTTTGATTGTGCATGAACCGTACCATGACCTGGTTTGGTTTAGGCGATTCGATGATCCTTAAATAAGTACCATGAACATTAACCGCATCGTCGTTAGCACCCGATAAATAGGAATTGCTGATTTCAATTTTTCCCCGGCAACCCGAAAAGTGCAGGATATCGGCCCAGGCGGCGCAGGTTCGCCCTGATTGCGGATCGGGTTTAACGCTGATATGGTCCATGCTGATGTTCTGACAAAACTGACTCACCACGCCCATACCATGCATAAAATAAATATAGATGTTTTTAAGGCTGATGTTTTTGCTCCGCTGCGTAAAGATCCCGGCGCAATCGCGTGTTACATCACGGTTTTGATAGATCAATCCGGTTTTAAAGCCCGGATTTTTTGCAAAATAAGCCCGCACCATATTGTTGCCGGTCTTCGCGTATTTAGTACTTTCCACAGCGATATCGGTCCGTTGTAGATCGCCGGTTTGTGGATCAAGCACCTGCCACAGGGCAATAGACTGGTAGCGCCAGCTTTCGCCCTCCCAGGTAAGCAGGCTATCTTTAATGCTGTATTTTGAATCGGGATTGATCTTCAGATCGGCGAAGTTTGTGCCCGTGCTGATAACTTGTAATTCGGATACGGTAGGGCGGTAATAGTCATAACTTATACCACTTATGCTGATGTTTTCGCTGTGGTCAACACAGGTTTCGATCATTTTGCCGCGCAGCATTATTTTAGCGCCAGGTGCTTTTACATCAACAAATTTGCAGTTGTTTAAATACAAGGCAATGGCCTTTGGCGCATAAGGCGTATCGTTGGTATTGGAGATATGGAATTGCTTTTTGAAAGCGTTCTCCGGGTAAAAATTGTAGGTGCCCGGAGCAAAATGGATACTTATGTGTGCTGCGCTGCTGCCCTTTGCTATGAGCATTAACGATTCATTAAAATCACCCGGCGCAACTATTTCTACTTTATCACCTGCTGAAAGGATCAGTGCGTTAACCGGTTTAAATGTTTTCCAGGGTTTTTTATTGGTGCCGGTATTTAAATCATTCCCTGTTTGCGGGTTTATATAATACACCGTTTTGCCCGGCGAGCGATGGCGGTTGGCGGATAGGGGATATGATTTTTGCCGGGTTTGTGCGATGGCACTGATGCCCCCCGTTAATAAAAGAGCAGGCACTAAAAGGAACAAAAGGTACTTCTTCATAAAGAGAAGAAAAGTATAAAAAAATAGCGATGAGGCAAAATGCAGATAGCTATTTAAAAAATTCGCAAGTTCAAGCGTCCTTCGCTTGAACTCGTATTAAGGTAAGCGTCCACGCTTACTATATTGTATAATTTAGATTAAAGTGAGCGTGGACGCTCACTTAATTTTGCATTCAAGCGGAGGACGCTTGAATGGGCGGTGGCAAAATGCTCAGTGATATAAAAAGATTGCCAGTTCAAGCGTCCTTCGCTTGAACTCGTATTAAGGTAAGCGTCCACGCTTACGATATTGTATTATTTAGGCTAAAGTGAGCGTGGACGCTCACCTAATCTGGCATTCAAGCGGAGGACGCTTGAATGGGCGGTTTTTTTATAAATTCTCATCACATATGCCTATTCAAGCGTCCACGCTTACTTTGCCGGTTAATAAATAATCCGCATATTTAGTTCATGTCGCGAAATGCCTCAACTGACGAATTATATTTTATTACCCTTACTGTAACGGATTGGGTTGACATATTTACAAGGCGATTGTATAATGATTTTATTATTGAAAACCTTGCCTATTGTCAACGGCACAAAAAGCTAAATATCTACGCTTATGTGATTATGACAAACCATATTCATCTTATTGCTAATGTTGATGAGGGTTCTCTTGGCGATGTATTGCGTGATTTTAAAACCTACACTTCAAAAGAATTGGTGAAAATGATAAGCAACAATGTGTCGGAAAGCAAAAGAGAATGGATGTTAAAGCTTTTTGAAAAGTCGGGTAAGCAAAATCCGTTAAATGTTAATCATCAGTTTTGGCAAAATGGTAATTACCCGGTATTGCTTTACTCAGCCAACGTTATCCAACAAAAGATAGATTATATTCATGAAAATCCGGTCAGGGCTGGTTTTGTAGGTTCGGCTCATGAATTTTGGTATAGTAGTGCTAATCCTGAAAGTCCTTTAAAGGTGATATATTAATAGACACCTATTTCTGAATAAAATGCCAGTTCACGCGTCCCCTTTCGCCAGTTCACGCGTCCTTCGCTTGAACTTATATTAAAGTAAGCGTCCACGCTTACGACATTACATAACTTAGGTGAAAGTGAGCGTGGAGGCTCACTTTGCTTAACATTCAAGTGGAGGATGCTGAATGGGCTTAAAGCGTTAAAAAAAATAGCGATGAGGCAAAATGCCTCATCGCTATTTTTTAATTTTCACAAACGAACTAATAACTATTCGCCCCTGTAAACATTGTTTTTTAGGTTAATATCAGGTAGTTCATGTCCCGGATCAATTGTCATGGTTTTAATGGCTGATGTGGATGGGTACTTAAATGTCCACACACCACCGCGCTGCCAGATGTTTACCGGCAGGTGCAGGGTTTCTGTTTTGCCGTTAGCCTGTGTGATTTTCAGGTCGACAGGCATGGCTATTTTTTCGTTATTGGTTAGGGTGATCATGACACCATTGGCCTTATTATCACCAATATAATTAACAGAAGTTATGGCCTGGTCAATTTTCCAGGTGGTAAAGAACCATGGTTTCCAGAACCAGTTCAGGTCTTCGCCCGCGGCGTCGTTCATCGCCCTGAAAAGATCATAAGGCAGCGGGTGTTTAAATGCCCAGTGTTTGATGTACTCACGGAAAGCGTAATCAAAACGATCAGGGCCAAGTACCACGTTGCGCAGCATATCCAAACCTAAAGCGGTTTTATTATAGTACTGGCCATAGTCATTTAAACCAATGGCTTCGGGGGCGGTCATCAATGGGTCTTTGCTGTTCCTGAAACTGTATAAAATGTTTTGAGCCTGTTTGGTGGTGTCGTTATATTCACCGTTATTAAATTGCTGGGTGGCATATTCATTAATAAAGGTGTTAAAACCTTCATCCATCCACATGTACTTGCGTTCGTTTGATCCTACGATCATCGGGAACCAATTGTGGCCAATTTCATGGGTAACATCGCCCCAAAGTTGTCCTTTTTTTAAGTTGCTCAGGCAAAATATGGTGCCGGGATATTCCATACCCAAAGCCACGCCCGATACGTTAACGGCCGAGTTCCATGGGTATTCAAAATACGCTTTGGAGTAGATCTCCATGCTGTTTTTCAGGTATTCGGTTGAGCGGCCCCAGGCATCATTACCCGCACTTTCAACCGGGTAGGCCGACATGGCAATACCTTTACGCCCCGATGGGAAATTAACTTGCGCGGCATCCCATATAAACGCGTTCGACGCACCCCAGGCAATATCACGGCTGTTTTCCATTTTAAAATGCCAGGTTAAGGTGCCTTTAAACGGACGGGTAGATGCTTTGCCAACCTCATTGGCTTTAATGATCATTTCGGTTTTATCGCTGGCTTTAGCTTGAGCCAGCCTGCTGATCTGTGTGGGGCTAAGCACCTCCTCAGGGTTTTGCAGATCGCCGGAACCTACTACGATCATATTTGCAGGGGCGGTTATGTAATAATCAAAATCGCCGTATTCGCAATAAAACTCGCCCAGGCCCATGTAAGGCAGAGTGTTCCAGCCCTCAACATCATCGTACACACACATCCGGGGGTACCACTGGGCTATTTCATAAACGTAACCTTGTTTAAACTTTTTACGGCCCATACGGTCGGCGCCGTAAAAGGGGATGGCAAAATCATAATTGATCTTTACCTGTATCTTTTCGCCTTTGCCATCAAGCGGCGCTTTTAAACGCAGCTGCATACGGGCATCAGTTATTACCGGGATTGTGGTATAGGTTTCGCCTTTATAAGTAACCGTTACCGAACCAATATGGTAACCACCGCGACTAAATCCACGCACATCAAAACGGTCGCCCGATACTGGGGTTGTAGCGGCGCCGCGTGAGTCGGGCTTAAAGAGGTTCTGATCAAGTTGCAGCCACAAATAATCTAATTTATCAGGACTGTTATTAGTATAGGTAATGGTAACTTCACCATTTATAGTAGTATCGCGGCCTTCATTCAGGGTAGCTTTTATCTGGTAGTCGGCACGGTTTTGCCAGTAATTAGGGGATGGCTGTCCGCCAGCCGAGCGGGTATTTTCGCCGGTAACAGGCCAGGTGATTGGGCCAAATACATCCTGGTGATTATACTTCAGTGTATCGGCAGTTTGAGCTGCCGCAGGTATTGCACAGGCTGTGAAGCCCAGTGCGCACAAAAAATCGATCAGTTTAAAATAGCGCATTTAAATTTTTGATAATAAAGGCGCAAAGAAAAGGAAATAATTTGTGAGTTTGGTAATTTGAATGCTTAACCGATTGCGTATAAGCGAATTTTATGTGGTGAGTAATGGTAATGTTACGATTAGACCACTCTGTCATCACTGCGCCCGACATCCTTCTCTTCGCCTTCGGCGGAAAGAGGGGATTAAAAAACTTTTCATTTTAACTGTCGTCCTGAGGAACGAAGGATCTATTCAATAAGATGCATGTCGAACAATAGATGTTTCACTATGTTCAGCATGACAAACTTATTTTTTACCACCTTCTTTCCGCCGAAGGCGAAGAGAGGGTCAACGAGCGCAGCGACGTTGGGGGTGAGTCTATTCTTTGCCCTGCAAAATAACACTCCCCGGTAAAAACTTTTCAAACTTAAAGCGGTATACTTTATAGGTGTAATTATATCTGCACCTTTGCAATCAAACAGCATATACTATGAACCGTTTGGCCAATTCAACATCACCTTATTTATTACAACACGCAAACAACCCGGTTAACTGGTACCCCTGGGGTAAAGAGGCGCTGGACAAAGCCAAAACCGAAAATAAACTGATATTGGTGAGCATCGGTTACTCGGCCTGCCATTGGTGCCATGTAATGGAACACGAAAGTTTTGAGGACGAAAGTGTGGCCGCCGTGATGAACGAATATTTTGTTTGTATTAAGGTAGACAGGGAAGAACGCCCGGATGTTGACCAGATCTACATGAGCGCTATACAGCTCATGAGTGGCCGTGGTGGCTGGCCGCTTAACTGTATTTGCCTGCCCGATCAGCGGCCTATATATGGTGGTACCTATTTCCGCAAAAACGACTGGACCTCCCTGTTGTTTAACCTGGCCGATTTTTACAAACAAAAACCTGAAGAGGCCGAAGATTATGCCGTACGCCTTACCGAGGGTATCCAGAAATATGAATCGGTAGAGTTTATTAGCGAACAGCCTGAATATACCAAAGATGATCTGCAGTTGATAGCTGATAACTGGAAGCGATATTTTGATAAATACGAAGGCGGTACCGGCAGCGCGCCAAAATTCCCGCAGCCCAATAACTGGCAGTTGTTAATGCGCTATGCCCATTTAATGCAGGATGATGATGTTGCCAAACAGGTAAAACTAACGCTTCATAAAATGGCTTATGGCGGTATTTATGATCATGTGGGCAGTGGTTTTGCCCGTTATTCAGTTGATGGTCGCTGGCATGTGCCGCATTTTGAAAAGATGCTGTATGATAATGCCCAGCTTATCAGTTTGTATGCAGAGGCCAATACCTGGCAGCCCGACGCGCTTTATGAGCAAGTGGTTGATGAAATTATTAAATTTTCTACAAGAGAACTGGCCTCGCCCGGACTTGGCTTTTACTCGGCGCTTGATGCCGATAGCGAAGGGGTGGAGGGTAAGTTCTATATTTTTACCAAAGCAGAGATCGAAGAAATATTAGGAGATGATGCTGCAGATCTGTTCAGTATTTACTACCATATTACTGAGGATGGCAACTGGGAAGAGGAGCATTCCAATGTTTTATTCCGCCGGGAAACGGATGAGCAACTGGCCAAAAAGTTGGGCTTGGGAGTTGATGACCTATTAACGCAAATAAAGGCATCGCGTAAAAAAGTATTTGAAGCCCGCAGGCACCGCATAAGGCCCGGCCTGGATAATAAGATCCTGGCATCATGGAACGGTTTGATGTTGAAAGGGCTGTGCGATGCTTATCGCGCCTTCAATAAACCGGAGTATCTTGAACTGGCACTTAAAAATGCCGGCTTTATTTTAGATAATCTGTTAGGTCAAAATGGCAGGCTATCAAGGGTTTATAATAGCAATAAGTCAGGCAGTGATGTGCCGGTGGCTTTTTTGGATGATTACGCCAATGTTATTGATGCGCTGATAGCCTTGTATGAGGTGACCTTTGATGAAGCATGGCTGCAGCAGGCTAAAAAACTTACCGATACCGCTATCACACATTATTATGATGAAACAAGCGGCATATTTTTTTACACCGCCGATGATGATGAGCAACTGATAGCCCGCAAATCTGAAATTATGGATGGGGTAACACCGGCCAGTAATTCGGTCATGGCACGTAACCTTAAAAAGTTAGGCTTGCTTTTTGATAATGAAAATTATGCAGCGGTTTCGGCGCAGCTGTTACGTAACATTATGCCGCAGCTGGCTAAATATGGTACAGCCTATTCAAACTGGACCATGTTATTGCTGGAGGAGGTGTTTGGAACTTATGAAATTGCCATAGCAGGTAACGATGCCGAAACCATGCGAAAGGAAATTGAAAATAATTACATCCCCAATAAAATAATATTGGGTGGTAAAAAAGGAAGTTTACCTTTGTTGCAGGATAAGTTTGGTAAATCAACACAAATTTTTGTTTGTAAAGATAAAACCTGCGGATTACCTGCTAATAACACGGCCGAAGCTTTAAAACAAGTGGCAGAAGCCTGATTGCTTATTTAAAAATACTTTACAATGAAAATTGAACCACAGCACGTAGTGTCATTAACTTACGATTTGTATGTTGACCAGGATGGTACCGAAACTTTAACAGAAAGTGCCACACAAGAACAACCCTTAACCTTTTTATTTGGAGCCGGACAAATGCTGCCCAAATTTGAAGAAAACCTGAGCTCGCTATCAACCGGCGATACTTATGAATTTCGTCTTTCAGCAGGTGATGCTTATGGCGAATATGATGAAGAAGCCGTAGCCAACCTCCCTAAGGAAATGTTCCAGGGTACCGAAATTCCTGAAATTGGCAGCATTTTGCCTTTACAGGATAACAATGGCAACCGTTTTCAGGCACAGGTAGTATCAGTTGCAGAAGATGCTGTAATTGTTGACCTTAACCACCCGATGGCCGGTCAGGAACTGCATTTTAAAGGCAGCATCCTTAATGTACGCCCAGCTACCCCCGAAGAATTATCACACGGCCATGCACATGGTGCAGATGGTCACCACGCTCACTAAGCATAGTGTTGGCTATATAATATGGAAATCCCGTCATGAAAATGACGGGATTTTTTGTTATCCTGAGTAGTAGCGAAATATCAAAAAAACGCGTCATTACGAGAAGGCCTCACTCAACCCTCTACAAGGGAGAGGGCTTTAAAATGCTTTTTAAAATCTCCCCCAAAGGGGGAGACTTAGAGGGGGCTTCTCGTAATGACGCGTTTGTTAATCGTTATGTGGTAGAAAAGTACTCTGTTAGCACATGACAGCCTTTTTTATTTAGATTTTAAGCCTTCAGGATCTCTTTTGGTGTGAAAAATAGAGGCAATAAATGCGGTGTTTAAATGCTCATCATACCAATAAACAATAACGTAGGGGAATTTCCTTATAGATACAAAGCGTAGTTAGGTATCGTACCTTTTTGAAAAGAGCCTGGGATCGAGTTCTATTGATTGTAAGGTGCTTTTAACCTCTTTTCTTAAATTAGTCGAAAGCCCTTTTTGTTGTTTTTCGTACCCATCACAAGCATCAATAAGTTCGAGTTCGGCCCGTTTTAAAAGTTTAATTGTAGGCACGGTTCAAATCATCTTCTATATCCGTCCAATTGCGGGCTGTTGTTTTTCCATCTAAAAAATCCTGCCTGGTTTGTAGCAGGTTCTTTATTTCAGTTTCGGAAAACGCATATTCTTTATCTGTATCAATACTGTAAGTTAAGCCAAATCTGTTAAGTATCTCCTGTAGAACAGGCAGATCCTTTTCGTTTTGTATATTTACTGTAAGCGTGGTCATAAACAAATTTACTAAAGATAAAATTCAAAATACCATGAATTTGGAATTTTATCAGTGCATCAGCTATTATGTAACTTTGCGTGCGCGATGTATATATTGGAGGTTGCTTCGTGCCGCAATCGGGTTTATCCCCCTAAAAAAAGTTTATCCCGCCGTCATTATTTATCTGGCACTTGATCATGATGCGGCAACCGATTGGTTCGCCGTTAACGGTGGCAGGAATAAATACCTTGTCTTCATCATTGGGCATATCGGTGCTCATATTAAATACCTTTTCGTAATTGGCGCCACTGTATATATGTACTTTAAAATCGGCCAGTCTACCGCCGGGGCTTACCAGCAGTTCAACAACAGCTACAGATAAATAGCGGTTAATGTCCATCAGGTAGGCGGGAAGCTTAAACAGTTTCAAATAGGGGATGTACCCAAAATACCGGCCGCCTGCTTTAACCGGCTTGGTGGTACGGTCGGAATCAGTTAAAACCTTATCTACAAAATACCGCAGGTTTGAGGTGGTATCCTCAACAGCCTCAAACAGCAACTTTTTATTGGTATAGTCATAGTTTTGAAGCTGACGGCCCTGCAGATCAAAAAAATGCCAGATGCCTGTTTTTTTATCATTATTAAACTGTCCGCTGGCTACAGCTATGTTTTTTGAAGATACAGCCTGGTATAAACCCTGCCGTGTGCTTTTATCGCTCTTTAATACCGAGATCTTTTCCATTACCGAATCTGTTAGCCGGTGTTTGCGTATTATGGTTTCCTGCGCAAAGCCTGTGTTTATATAAAAAAGGGCGACAAATAATAAGGTAATACTTTTCAACGCAATTCAATTTGGGTAAATATAAAACAGGATTTATTGAATAGCAATAACAGTGCATTTTAAAATTAGCCTCTTCCGCCGCCTCTTCTTCCACCGCCGCCTCCGCCGCCATTCCTTCTTCCGCCGCCGCCACCTGAAGGGCGACTGCCTGCAAATTTTTGCAATCGTAAGGTAAATGTAAGCATAAAGTACCTGCCCAGTCGGTTGGTGCGGGTATCAATGATCTGGTTGCCTACCGCGGTACGGGTTACACCTTTGTTTTCATCAAACAAATCAAACGCCTGGAAACGAAACGAGGCGATATGCTTTTTCAGGAACTGATATTCCAGGTAAGTGCTTAACAGGGTGGGGTTGGCCTTTACTGTGCTGCTAAAGCCGTGGTTTATAGTTTGTGTTAAATTATAGCCCAGTACCCAGCTGTAAAAAAAATAATTGCGTCCGTCTAATCCCAGGGTCCAGGTGCTGGCATCGGTGTTTAATGACGATGGCAGGCTGTACTTTGTGGTATTAACGCTATAATTGGCGCTTAATTCGCTGTCCATAATACTGTCAATATCAACCCTTAGCTTAAGGCCCTGGTTTAATACCCAGTTTTTGCCCGTATTGCGCTGATCTTCAATATATGATACATTATTGCTGTAACCTGCACCACCGTTTAATGTTACAGTGAATTTACGGTTGGCAAAAGGTTTTGAAAAAGAATAATTACCGTTGATGTTGTAAAGACCGTTGGTGTTCAGGTAATGGGTTTCCTGTATGGTACTATCGCGTTGGCTGCTACTGCTGCCGGTTGAAGCTATATAAACCGGACTGGCATTGGTTACTATGGCATCCTGGGTTTCTGAGAATGACAGGTTGGTAAACAACGAATTGCCGGTGGCAATATCAAACTGATTATAACGCAGGTTCAAATTATTGGTGAACGAGGGCTTAAGATCAGGGTTACCATAAATCCTGTTTTGTGGGTTGGAGTAATCGGGCTGTACCTGCAGTTGTGTAAATGACGGCTGGCTGTTTGAACCGCTATAATTAACCGTGAAAGAATGATTACGTGAAAAGTTGTAGATAAACCTTGCTGTGGGTATATAATTAAAGGTGTTGGTATGAAAACGCTGGCTGTGCGACTCGCCATTAAGTGTGGATTGCAGTACGGCCATACCCAGCGTGTAATTGTATTTTGCCGCTATACCTCTCAAATTAACTCCAAAGCGGTTGGTGATAAACTGGTTATTATAAATAGTGCTCAATGAATCAACGTAAGTTTGATTACCTGTAGCCGGGTCAATGCGGTAATTGTAGCGGTTGTTATCGGTATTGGAATAATTATAACCATAGTTTGTTTCGAGGTAGGTTGTTTTGCCAATAGGCTCGATATAGGATAACCGGACGTTTGCCTTTTGCGAACTATTATCGGAGTTTACCTGCTGAAAAAGCGGGGTTACAACGGTATCTTGCTTAGTGGTGTATTCATCATGAAGACCCTGGTCGCTTTGTGAAAAATTGAGGCCAGCGTTCACACTAAAATTGCGACCCCTTTTATGAAACTTATGGTTATACAATACCGTGAAGCCGCCGCTTTTTGATGTAGCATCAGTTATAGCCAGCTCATTACCGGTAACCAAGGTGTTTTTACGGGTGTTGCTAAAAATATCGGTGCTTACATCATTTGATATGCCGTACGAAAAATTGGGGTTTATTTTCAGGTAATTAGAAGTATCAATCTTGTACTCCATATTAAAATCAAACCGGTGATTGATGCCGTGATTTTTATCGTCGCTATTATCGGTGTTGATTAAGGTGCCCGATTGAAAAAGATTTTGCTCTACCGTGGTGCTGTTTTGGTCCTTGTCTTTATCGGCAAAGCTGTAGCTGCCATAAACGGTCATCTTTTTACTCCAGTCGTCGCGGTAATTAGTACCGATGGAACGGTTGGTGGTAATACCATTGGCTGTGCTGATCTGCGAGCTTCCGCCACCTCCTCCGCCACCACCACGACCGGCTCTGCCGCCCCCGCCGCCACTGCCTCCCAGGTTAAATGAGTTGGTATTGGTGTTATTTAAAGTACCGATGAGGGCTATCTGCCGGGCATCCATAAACGTATTTGCCGATAATCGCGCCTGATAACGGTCGTCATTACCAGCGCCAACGCTTCCCTGGCCAAAATTGCCACGGCTTTTGCCTTTTTGTATGGTGATGTTGAGTATTTTATCCGGGTCGCCGGTTTTTATGCCGGTTAAATTAGCCTGATCGCCATAATCATCAATTACTTGTATATTCTCCACAATATCGGCCGGCAGGTTTTGGGTAGCGGTTTGTACATCGCCAGTAAAGTAATCCTTGCCGTTAACCCGTACTTTGGTTACCGCCTTACCATGAGCCGTAACATTACCATCCTTATCAACGCTTACACCGGGCAGTTTTTTAAGCAGGTCCTCCACCGGCGATCCTTCCCGTACTTTATAGGCGCTTGCCTTGTATTCTACCGTATCTTCTTTGATGTTGATGGGGTTTGCTTCCGCAACTATTTTAACAGTCTTTAAAAAGTTGGTTTGTACTTTTATCTTAATTGGGCCAAGCATTATAGGTTTGGTATCATTATCCATTACAAAACGGCGTACCAGTTCCTGATAGCCAATACCACTTATTGTTATTTTAAAGTTTTTTGATGTAACAGCGGGGAAATTGAAAGTGCCGTTGGTGCTTGTAGCAACGGAGATGCTATCCTTATCAGAAGTTAATTTTACAGTAGCACCAGGTACTGTACCTACAGTATCTATGACCGAGCCACTAACCTGGCGGGATTGCTGTGCAAAGGCCTGCGTTATAAAAAAGGAGAAAATAAAAGTAAGTAGTAATGGTCTGGTCATAGTTCAGGTTTAATTTAGGCTATTGACCGCAAAGGTTTAATTAAGTTTAATGGATTAATTGTATGTAATACAATTGTTGCAATAATTGCCTTTTGATGCTTAAACTTGTAACCATAACATATAGCACATGACAGCCTTAACTGATCAAGCCGATTACAAAACGGTAAGTTTTTCTGAAACCACCATTACCGAACTGATGATACCTTCGTACTCCAATTTCGGGGGGAAGATACATGGGGGTATTTTATTATCACTTATGGATAAAGTAGCCTATGTATGCGCTGCCAAACATGCCGGTTATTACTGTGTAACCGCTTCCATTGATACGGTTGATTTTTTGCACCCTGTAGAAGTGGGCGAGCTGGTATCGCTGATGGCATCGGTTAATTATGTGGGTAAAACATCATTGGTAGTAGGTATCAGGGTGATATCAGAAAACATCAAGAATAACTCGGTAATGCACACCAATACGAGTTACTTTACCATGGTAGCCAAGGATGATAATAACAAACCGGCAAAGGTACCCGGCCTTATACTCGAGAACCGCGAACAGGTAAGGCGGTTTATTGAGGCCCGCCGTCGCAAGGAAATTAAACAAAGCTATATGAAAGAAGTGGAGCAAATACAGATGCCCGATAACTATGAACATTGCATTGCCCTGCTTATGGGCGAACGCTGTTTAGTAGCAGGGGAGTAGAACCGAAAGCCGAAAGCCGAAAGCCGAAAGCCGAAAGCCGAAAGCCGAAAGCCGAAAGCCGAAAGCCGAAAGCCGAAAGCCGAAAGCCGAAAGCCGAAAGACATTATGTTAAGCTGACGAAATCGTGGTAATCATTTAATCTGAAAAATCCTGGTTCAGACAAAAGAGGTTCAGACAAAAAAAACCGGTTCAAACAATAAACACCTGATTTAAAATAATAAACAGCGGTTTCTGACAATATTCTGACGAAATAAAAACAAAATTGAAATAAACTTGATGTTTTGGAGTTTATTATAATAAGTATTGAGCTTTCAGCCTTAATCACAATCCGCAAATAATTAAAGGGATCTGATAATTTTTGATCAACTGCACTCTCACCACTTAACTAATACCCACTTACAACTCAAAAGGACTATTCCTAAAAGGGTTTAAGTTTTAGTAGGGATTAGCCACAATCATATTTATATTTACAAAATGACAATTAAGTGATATTTATCACTAAATTGTGACCAATTAACTATTCCCTTTTTAAACTAATATCCCAAAACTTAATGGCTTTTTTAAACTCAGTGCTGGAACCACCTTCGTACGGCTGGACGGATGAAAATGGTAACCTTGCAAAACCAACCAATGGTAAAATTGTAAAAGAATTTTTTTCAAGACTGAACGTATTTAAGGATAAAAAAAATTGGTTGTCGTTTTTAAGCTGGTTTTTAGTATTGGCATTGGTACCGTTTTTAGCACTCTTTATATTTAAATATTTCACCATTACAGGTTTAATAGTTGCCTTTGTGTACAGCATGATCATTATGGGTACGCATGGCACTATATGGCACCACAGGTATTGCACCCATGGCGCTTACACCTTCAGTAACAAATTCTGGAGATTTTTTACTCAGAATCTTACCCTTAAAATTATTCCTGAAGAGATCTATGCCATATCGCACCACGTGCACCATGCGCTATCTGATCAGCCCGGCGATCCATACAATGCCCAGGGTGGTTTTATGTATTGCTTTTTGGCCGATGTGAACCACCAGCCGGTTGCCCGTAATTTGAGCGAGGCTGATTATAAACGCTGTATTAATTTAATGAAGCATGTTGGCGTAATGCCTAATACTTATGTCCAATATCAAAAATGGGGAACCATTGCTAACCCTTACCGCACCATTGCCGGTATTATACTTAACTGGGGCTTTTGGTTCGCCGCATTTTATTTATTAGGTGGCATGGGCCTGGCTTGTGCTGTTTTTGGCTCGGCTGGTATATGGGCTGTTGGCGTGCGTACCTTTAATTATGAAGGTCATGGCAAAGGTCAGGATAAACGTCGTGATGGCATCGACCATAACCGCGAGGATATGTCAATTAATCAGCTATGGCCTGGTTACGTTGCCGGCGAATGGCATAATAACCATCACCTGTTCCCTAAAAGCGCCCGCTCAGGTTTTAAAGCTCACCAGCTTGACCTGGCCTGGTGCTATATTAAATTCATGAGCATGATAGGTGCAGTAAGCTCATACCGCGACTCTAAAAAACAATTTCTGCTGGAGTATTGCACTGTAAAACCAGTAGCAGTAGCACCCGTTGCAGAATATCCAACCAAAGCTAAAACATTGCTTGTAGTTGAATAAGAATTAGTTCCTATAAAATTAAAAAAGGAGTGATCGTTTAACGTATCACTCCTTTTTTGTTAAACCAATATCGTGGGGTAAATTGGGCTGTGTAAAATATGTGTTATGGTTAAAATAGTACTACTTTATTTACCAATGGAATTTATAACTTAGTAAGGCCAATTATAGTGTAACATAAACACCAAAACTAATGCGTATTAAAATATTTTGTTTGTTTTTTTGCCTCCCATGCGTAATTCTCCTTAACCAAAAAGCAAAAGCACAAACTGCAGGGCTGGGTATATTTGATGATCAAACCGATGTAGGCATAGTAAAACATAAGGGCAGCGCCCGGTACGACGCTAAACTTCAACAATACCAATTAGAAGGATCCGGCACTAATATTTGGGCTACGAGCGATGCTTTTCATTTTGTATGGAAACGCATGAAAGGCGATTTTATATTGCGCACCAATGCCGCTTTTATAGGCAAAGGGGTTGAGGATCATCGTAAAATAGGGTTGATGGTACGTACCTCGCTCGATTCAAATTCAAAACACATTAACGCGGTTGTACATGGTGATGGTTTAACATCATTACAATATCGCAAAACAGTAAGCGGCATCACCGAAGAGAAAAAATCAAGCATTACCGGGGCCGGTGTTATACAGTTGGAAAGAAAAGGAAATACTTACACCATGTCGGTAGCCCGCAAAGGCGATCTTTTTGTAAACGAGGAAGTGAGCGACCTTGACCTGGGCGATGAAGTTTATGTAGGTATATTCATATGCTCGCACAATGCCGATGTAACTGAAAAAGCCACCTTTAATAATGTACGCATTGTTGTACCCGCGCCTGCGACACTGGTTCCGTACAGGGAGTACCTGGGGAGCAGTATCGAGTTATTGGACCTGGCTACACAAAACAGTACGGTTGTTTACCAGTCGCCAAAATCATTACAGGCACCCAACTGGATGAATGATGGCAAATCACTTATTTATAACAGCGAAGGTTCGCTGTATAAATTCAACCTTAAAACCAATGAGCCAACTGTATTAAATACAGGCCCGGCAAAAAACAACAATAATGATCACGTACTATCCTTTGATGGTAAAATGCTGGCTATTAGCAGTGGTGATGGCGGACCATCAATAGGCTATACCGTATCATCGGCAGGTGGCGAAGCCAAGCGGATCACACAAACAGGTCATGGCGCAAGTTATATGCATGGCTGGTCGCCCGATGGTAAGTATATTGTATTTTGCGGCGAACGTAATAAGGAGTTTGATGTGTACCGAATTCCATCAGGCGGCGGTCCCGAAGAAAGGCTAACCACCAGTCCCGGTCTTGATGATGGCCCGGAGTATACACCCGATGGTAAATACATCTATTTTAACTCGGTACGCAGCGGATTAATGCAGGTTTGGCGCATGAAAGCCGATGGCAGCGAACAAACCCAGATCACTAATGACGATTACAATAACTGGTTCCCGCATATATCGCCCGATGGTAAATGGATCGAGTATATTACCTTCCTTAAAAACGAAGTTGAACCCGGCGATCATCCGTTTTATAAACATGTATTTCTGAGGGTGATGCCAATCGGTGGTGGCCCTTCAAAAGTGGTTGCCTACTTATACGGCGGGCAGGGTACTATCAACACGCCATCATGGTCGCCTGATAGTAAGCACATTGCTTTTATTAGTAATTCAAAATTATTGTTTCCTGTATTTCCAATGAGCAAGTAGAGAGAATCAAGAACTTAGGATCAGGAGACAAGAATTAAAACAGGATGATAAATACAGACAGATGATATAAAATTATAGCAAGATAATTCGTTTTAATACTAATTACTTTTATCTTGACTCCTGATTCTTATCTCCTTACGCTAAATTATATAACCTTAAAACAAAATACCATGCAAACCTCACGCAGATCATTTTTAAAAACCGGTGCCCTGGCTATAGCAGGCGCTGCTTTGTTGCCTGATAACTTATTAGCCGGAGAAAAGCGCCTGCAACGTGTTGGTGTACAGCTTTACAGTGTACGCGACGCCATGAAGGCCGATCCGAAGGGAACGCTTAAAAAATTAGCTGACGCAGGTTACAACCATGTAGAACATGCCAATTACATCGACCGTAAATTTTATGGATATACCGCCAGGGAATTTAAAAAGGTACTGATTGATCTTGAACTGAAAATGCCAAGCGGCCATACTGTAATGACTGCCCAACATTGGGATACAGCCAAAAACGATTTTACCGATGCCTGGAAATACACTATTGAGGATGCAGCTACGGTTGGCCAAAAATATGTAATAAGCCCCTGGTTAGATGAAAGCCTTAGAAAAGATACCGAAGGATTAAAGCGTTTTATGGAGCAGTTTAATAAATGTGGTGAGCTATGTCAAAAATCAGCCATGAAATTTGGGTATCATAACCACAACTTCGAGATCAGTACCAAGGTAGGGGATATTACGCTATATGATTTTATTATCCAGAACACTGATCCTAAATTGGTTACCCAGCAAATGGATATCGGCAATATGTTTAGCACGGGCGGCGTAGCGCTTGATTTTATCAATAAATATCCGGGCCGCTTTGAGTCATTACACGTAAAGGACGAAATTAAGGTGGCTATGAAAAGCGATGGCGACGATACCGAAAGTACCATATTGGGCGCAGGGGTATTGCCGGTAAAAGAGATCGTGCGTGCAGCCAGCAGAAAAGGCGGTACAGTGCTATTTATTATTGAGCAGGAAGCCTATCAGGGTAAAGACCCGATTGATTGTGTAAAAATTGATTTACAAATCATGAAAAAATGGGGTTATTAATATTATTCCCGTAACTTTCGATATACAATTAATTTCTGTTAGCTCTTTTAGTAATAGTTAAAATTACTAAGTTTGAAAATCGTTTTATAAACCAAAGCATACTTATAAATAATAAACCTGTACGCGTTTTTACAGTACAGGTTATTTAATAAAGGGATTGCTAAAACCATTTACCATATATGCACAGGCGCATTGCTATAAGAAATCTGGCTTTAATTATTGGAGGTGCTGCTTTATTGCCATCCTGTACGCATGATAGTGGTAAAGCAACCGTCAAACTTAAAAATGTTGATATTAATGCCGACCAGGAAAAGCTGATTGGTGATATGGCCGAAACCATTATCCCCAAAACAAATACACCCGGCGCCAGGGATCTGCAACTGCATTTGTTTGTTTTAAAAATGGTTGACGATTGTTACACCAAAAAAGATCAGCAGGATTTTATGACCGGCATGGGTCAGTTTACGGAGCTTATTCAAAAACATTATAGCACTTCATTTGGCCAGTGTGATGTAAAGCAGCGTGAGCAGGCGCTTTTAAGTATTGAACAGGATAAGGATCCTAAAAGCACAACCTATCCGGCGGAATTAAAAACCTTTTATGGCATAGTTAAAGGCCAAACGGTAAACGGTTACACTACCTCCAAATATTTTATGACCAAACAGGTGGTTTATGAGTTGGTACCAGGCAGGTACAATGCATTTTATCCGGTTAAGAAAAAGCAAGCAGTATAAATAGTATGGCTAATTTAAATATTGATAGCATTAAGGATCGCACCTTTGATGCTATCGTAATTGGTTCGGGAATGAGTGGTGGCTGGGCTGCTAAAGAATTTACAGGAAAAGGGCTTAAAACCCTGATGCTGGAACGTGGGCGCGATGTAAAACACATTAAGGATTATCCTACAACCAACATGTACCCCTGGGAATTTGAGCACCGGGGCGAATTGCCTATGGCTGTTCAGGAAGCCAACCCCATTGTAAACCGCTGTTATGCTTTTCATGAAGATGCCGCTCATTTTTTTGTAAAAGATAAAGAACACCCTTATGTACAGGATAAACCGTTTGACTGGATCCGCGGCTACCAGGTAGGGGGTAAATCATTATTATGGGCCAGGCAAACACAACGCTGGAGCGATTTTGATTTTGAAGGTCCTGCCCGCGATGGTTTTGCTGTTGATTGGCCTATCCGCTATAAAGATATTGCACCCTGGTACAGTTATGTTGAAAAATTTGCAGGCATATCAGGTAATAAAGACGGTCTGGCCGAACTGCCCGACGGAGAGTTTTTACCGGCCTTCCCATTAAACAGTGTGGAAGATTATTTTAGCAAACACGTTAAAAGTAAATATAGTAACCGCCATGTGATCAGCGCGCGGTGCGCGCATTTGTCAAAACCCAACCAGATCCATTTAGATCAGGGCAGGGCACAATGCCAGGAGCGTATCCTTTGCCAGCGAGGTTGCCCTTTTGGCGGGTATTTTAGCGCTAATTCATCAACCATACCCTGGGCGTTAAGATCAGGCAATTTAACATTAAGGCCATTTTCGGTAGTACAGTCCATTATATATGATGAAAACCTGGGCAAGGCTACCGGTGTGCGCATTGTTGATACCAATACCAAAGAAACCATTGACTATTTTGCACGTGTAATTTTTGTAAACGCGGCAGCGTTAAATACCAACCTGGTATTGTTAAATTCTACATCGCACCGTTTCCCTAACGGATTGGGGAACGATAGCGGCGTATTAGGTAAATATGTGGCCTTCCACAATTATTCGGCGCACATCAGCGCGGAGTATGATGGCTTTAAGGAGTGGACGACTGACGGGCGTAACCCGGCAGGCGGGGGATATATCCCCCGGTTCAGAAATGTGCGTAAACAGGAAACCGATTTTTTACGTGGTTACGCGTCTGGCTTTAGTGCGCACAGGCGCAGGGAACGTAATTGGGATGGCGTAGGCAGCAGCCTTAAAGAGAACCTGGTTAGTGATGAACTGGGGCCATGGTCTGTAGGGTCGCACATGATGGGCGAAACCATACCTAAAGAAGCCAGCTATGTAGCGCTTGATGCCCGGCAAAAAGATGACTGGGGTGTGCCTTTGTTAAAAATCTCGATGGATTATGATGATAACGACGCGAAGATGAAAAAGGATTATGTAGATCAGTTAACCGAAATGTTTACCAGCGCGGGTTTTACTAACATAAAAG
Organism: Mucilaginibacter lappiensis; assembly: GCF_050433765.1. Classification (GTDB taxonomy): domain Bacteria; phylum Bacteroidota; class Bacteroidia; order Sphingobacteriales; family Sphingobacteriaceae; genus Mucilaginibacter; species Mucilaginibacter lappiensis_A. The sequence goes on from NZ_JBNPWP010000003.1 coordinate 31,461, forward strand.
CAAGCACTGATCAAAGGGCGCCCGGTTTGGATATTCATGAAATGGGAGGCGCACGTATGGGTAATGATCCTAAAACATCAATACTTAATAAATGGAACCAGCTTCATGCGGTTAATAATGTGTACGTAACTGACGGGGCCTGCATGACATCAACCTCATGCCAAAACCCATCGTTAACCTATATGGCTTTAACAGCACGCGCGGTTGACCATGCAGTTAATGAAATGAATAAAAGGAATATATAAGCCCCCAGCCCCCTAAAGGGGAGTAGGAGGGATGGGTTCCCCCTTTAGGGCTTAAAAACCTTGGTGTAAAAAAAACACAATGAAAATATTTGTAAAATAATTTTTATTCATACATTTAACGGAATAACCAAGTACTAAACAAATTCATTTAACCGAATAAATATGTCTGCAAACACTTATGACGCTATAGTCATTGGCTCAGGAATTTCAGGCGGGTGGGCTGCCAAAGAACTTACAGAAAAGGGTTTAAAAACCATTATGCTGGAGCGTGGTCGTAATATCGAACACATTAAAGATTATGTGAACGCTAATAAAGGACCCTGGGAGTTTCCGCACAGAGGCGGCCGTACCCAGAAAATGATCGAGGACTATCCGGTATTAAAGCGGGATTACCCACTGAACGAAGTTAACCTTGATTATTGGGCAAGCGATAAGGATAGCCCGTATACCGAAGTAAAAAGATTTGACTGGTTCAGAGGCTATCATGTTGGCGGCCGCTCATTAATGTGGGGCAGGCAATCATACCGTTGGGCCGATGTTGATTTTGAAGCCAACTTAAAAGATGGTATCGCGGTTGACTGGCCTATCCGCTATAAAGATATAGCTCCCTGGTATAGCTATGCCGAAAAATTTGCCGGGATATCAGGTAACAAAGATGGTTTGGCCATTTTGCCTGATGGTGATTTTATGCCGCCAATGGAGTTAAACGTGGTTGAAAAAGATGTAGCCAAAAGATTAAAAGATCATTATAAAGAGGCAAGGGATATGATCATTGGCCGTACAGCCAATATTACCTTACCGCATAATAACCGTACCAACTGTCAATATCGTAATAAATGCTGGCTGGGCTGCCCGTTTGGTGCTTATTTCAGCACGCAATCGGCTACTTTGCCGGCTGCTATGGCTACAGGTAACTTAACCGTTCGCCCATGGTCAATAGTAACCAAGATATTGTACGATAAGGATACCAAAAAAGCCAAAGGTGTTGAGGTTTTGGATGCCGAAACCAACCAAACCTATGAGTACTTTGCAAAAATTGTATTTGTTAACGCCTCTACCATTAATTCAGCTTGGATCCTGATGAACTCGGCTACTGATGTTTGGGATGGTGGCTTAGGTAGCAGCAGTGGCGAGCTTGGCCACAACCTGATGGATCACCATTTGGGTGTTGGTGCATCGGGCAGATTCGAAGGCTATGAAGATAAATACTACTTCGGACGCCGTGCAAACGGGTTTTACATTCCCCGTTTTGCTAACCTTGGCGGCGATAAACGCGATTTTATACGTGGTTTTGGCTATCAGGGTGCTGCAAGCCGCGAAGGGTGGAGTAGGGATATTGCTGAATTGAGTATTGGTAGCGCCTATAAAGACGCGCTTACCGAGCCGGGTTTATGGTCTGTTGGGATGGGCGGCTTTGGCGAAACACTGCCTTATCATGATAATAAAGTTACCATTGATAAAACCAAGAAGGATAAATGGGGTCTTCCTGTTGTTGCCATTGATGCCGAACTGAAAGACAACGAAATAAAGATGCGAATTGCCATGGAAAGCGAAGGAAAAGCAATGCTGGAGGCCGCTGGTGTTAAGGATGTACAAACGCATAGCAGTAACCCTTTTCTTGGCCGTGGAATTCACGAAATGGGAACCGCGCGTATGGGTCATGATCCAAAAACATCTGTTCTTAATAAGTGGAACCAGGTTTGGGATGCCAAAAACGTATTTGTTACCGATGGCTCCTTCATGACATCAGCTGCATGCCAAAACCCGTCACTTACTTATATGGCTATGACCGCAAGGGCAGCAAACTATGCTGTTGAAGCATTAAAAAAGAACGAGATCTAATTAATCAGATATCCAAATACCAAAACCAATGACTGAAGAACAGGACAAAAGTACACCCAATCCGTCAAGGCGGGAATTTCTAAAAAAAGGTACAATAGCTGCGGCCAGCTTTATGATCGTTCCGCGTTTTGTGCTGGGCGGTAAAGGCTTCATTGCGCCAAGCGATAAGTTACTTATTGCCAGTGTTGGCGCGGGCGGTAAAGGCCAGAGCGACATTGCCAACTTTTACAAAAGCGGTAAGGCAGAGATTGCCTTCCTATGCGACGTGGACGACAGAAGATCTGCCAAATCACGTGCTGCTTTCCCTAAAGCCAAGTACTATAAAGACTGGCGCGAAATGTTTGATAAGGAACATAAAAACTTTGATGCCGTATCCATTTCAACTCCAGATCATAACCACGCCATTATCACTTACAGTGCCATGCAATTGAATAAGCACGTTTACGTGCAAAAGCCAATGACGCATGATATTTGGGAAGCCCGTTTATTAACCGAAGCGGCTAAAAAATATAAAGTAGTTACGCAAATGGGTAACCAGGGTTCATCAAATGATGGTACCCGCCTGATGTCTGAATGGTATGATGCCGATCTGATTGGTGATGTACATACCGTTTACTGCTGGACTAACCGCCCGGTATGGCCTCAAGGTATTGCATGGCCGGCTCCTGCCCAGGAAATTCCAAAAGAACTGGATTGGAATCTGTGGTTAGGTACTGCTCCTAAAAAAGATTATGTAGATAAACTGGTGCCGTTTAACTGGCGCGGATGGTGGGATTACGGAACCGGCGCCCTGGGCGATATGGGCTGCCACCTTGTTGAAGCTCCTTTCCGTGTACTGGGTTTACAATATGTTAAAGATGTACAGGCCAGCGTAGGCAGTGTTTATGTTGACGAGTTTAAAAAAGGCAGCTTCCCTGAAAGCTGTCCTCCATCAAGCCACATCACTTTAACTTTCCCAAAAACTGATAAAACCAAAGGTGATGTAACCATGCACTGGATGGATGGCGGTATTGAACCTGAAAGACCAAATGAATTGCTGGCAAGTGAAAAATTTGGCGGCGAAGAAGGTAATGGTACGCTTTTTATTGGTACGAAAGGTAAAATGTATGCCAGTACTTATTCTGATGCTGCAACGCTGTTGCCTAAATCACTTACTCAAAGTGCTAAAGCACCTGAGAAATGGAAAAGGGTACCGGGTGGTGCAAATGGCCACTATGCGCAATGGGTTGAAGGCTGTATAGCCGGATACGGTAAAACCGAACTAAGCTCGTCATTTGATAAGGCTGGTCCGCTTACCGAAGCATTGTTAATGGCAAACCTTGCTGTACGCGGTCATGACCTTAAAGGCGGCGATGTGAAACTGTTATGGGATAACAAAGCAATGAAGGTTACCAACTTTGATGCGGTTAACCAATACATCCAAAGGGATTATCCTGATGGATTTAAACTAAAAGCGTAAGCGTTAAATAGGGTTGAATTATTGAGTTATTGAATTGTTGATTTTTAAAAGATCAGCATGTAATGACTCAATAGTTGTTAAATCAATAATTCGATAATTCATTAACTCGATAATTAAATAACTCAATAACTAAATCATGAATAGAAGAGAAGCTATTGGCCGGGTTGGTTTAATACTTGGAGGTACCGTAATAGGAGCCGAGTTTTTTATCTCCGGATGTAAATCAACTTCAAAAAAAGTAAACGAACTGTTTGATCAGGATAACGTTGCTTTATTTAACGAAGTTGGCGAAACCATTTTGCCTGCTACTTCAACACCTGGTGCTAAAGCGGCGGATGTTGGCAGTTTTATGGCTCTGATGGTTCAGGATTGCTATAAACCTTCAGATCAGAAAATATTTGTAAAAGGTATTTCTGACCTTGACGATGCCAGCAAGAAAAAATTTGGTAAAAAGTTTATGGAGGCCGATGCTACGCAACGCACCGAATTGCTTAGCGAGCTGGATAAAGAGCAAAAGGCTTATACCAAAACCAAGAAACCGGAAGATCCTAACCATTATTTCAGGATGATGAAGGAACTAACCCTGTTAGGCTTCTTTACATCAGAAGTTGGTGCAACTAAAGCCCTGCGCTATATAGCTGTACCTGGCCGTTATGACGGCAACGTACCTTACAAAAAAGGCGACAAAGCCTGGGCAACCTAAAGAATTAGGTTTTAGTATCAAGTATCAAGTAATTAGTATCAAGATGAGAACAAGGCTTGATATTTGATACTAAACTCAAGATCTTGCTACTTGATACTAATTACTTGATACTTTTATAAACTAAAATGAAACTAAGATTAGGAATGATCGGCGGCGGTCAGGGCGCGTTTATTGGCGCTGTACATCGTATCGCCGCCCGTATAGATGGCGAATATGAACTGGTTTGCGGTGCATTCAGTAGTAATGCCGAAAAATCACAAGCCAGCGGTTTATTGTTGGATATCCCTGCTAATCGTGTATATAACTCATATACCGAGCTCATTGAAAAAGAAAAACAACTGCCCGAGAACGAGCGTGTTCAGGTGATCAGTATCGTTACACCAAACCATGTACACTTTGATCCGGCAAAAATGGCGCTGGAGAACGGCTTCCATGTTGTTTTAGATAAACCCATGACTTTCTCATTAGCCGAAGCTAAGGAGCTGGATAAAGTAGTAAAAGCAACGGGCAAACTATTTTGCCTTACCCATACCTACACCGGCTACCCTATGGTAAAAGAGGCTAAACAACTCATAAAATCAGGCAAGCTTGGCGTTATCCGCAAAGTGTATGTAGAGTATCCGCAGGGATGGCTCAGCAGCTTTTTAGAAGGAGGCGATAACAAACAAGCTTCATGGCGTACCGATCCGGGTAAAAGCGGCATCGCGGGCGCTATGGGCGATATTGGTACACACGCTTTTAATCTGGCCGAGTATGTGACCGGTTTGGAAGTAACCCAGATCTGTGCCGATATTTATGTAGTGGTAGAAGGCCGTAAACTTGATGACGATGGCGCCGCGCTGCTTAAATTCAATAACGGGGCAAGTGGCGTACTAACCGCTACACAAATTGCCGCCGGCGAAGAGAATAATGTTAAAATACGTGTTTATGGCGAAAAGGGCGGTTTGGAATGGCACCAGAGCGATGCTAACTCCTTAACCCTCATGTATACCGATAAACCAATGGAAGTATGGCGCACAGGTGGTGGTTACACCAGCTCATTCGCGCAGCATAATACCCGAACCCCTCCGGGGCATCCTGAAGGCTATCTGGAAGCATTTGCCAACCTGTACCGCAATTTTGCCTTAACGGTAAAGGCAGGTATTGAAGGTAAAACCGCTACCCCAGAGGAGTTGGATTATCCCGGAATAAAAGAAGGTGTCCGCGGCATGGCATTTATTGAAAATGTGATCGCATCGGGCAAATCAGATAAAAAGTGGACCGAATTTTCTATTTAAAAAATTATGACAACCATCAAAGGACCAGCCATATTTATAGCGCAGTTTATAGGCGATACAGCACCGTTTAACAGTTTGGAATCCATTTGTAAGTGGGCCGCTGGCTTGGGTTACAAAGGCGTTCAGCTGCCAACCAATGACGCACGTTTTATCGACCTGCAAAAAGCAGCCGAAAGCAAAACCTATGCCGACGAGATAAAAGGCATCGTAAATGCAGCAGGCCTGGAAATTACGGAGCTATCCACTCACCTGCAAGGGCAGCTGGTAGCCGTAAACCCGGTGTATGATTCGCTTTTTGACGCGTTTGCGCCCGAGGCTTATCGTAATAACCCTGCCGAAAGACAAAAATGGGCCGTGCAGCAGGTAAAATACGCGGCACAGGCTTCAAAGAATTTAGGGCTTAACGCCTCGGTTACCTTCAGCGGTGCTTTACTTTGGCCTATGATGTACCCTTGGCCACAGCGCCCTGCCGGTATTGTTGATACCGCCTTTGACGAACTGGCTAAACGCTGGACACCGATATTGGATGTATACGAAGAAAACGGAATCGACCTTTGTTATGAGATCCATCCGGGCGAAGACCTGCATGATGGTATCACTTATGAAATGTTCCTTGATAAGGTAAAAGGCCACAAACGGGCAAACCTGCTGTATGATCCATCGCACTTTATACTGCAATGCCTGGATTATTTAGAATATATCGACCTGTATCATGAGCGCATTAAAATGTTCCATGTAAAGGATGCTGAATTTAACCCTACCGGCAGGCAGGGTGTTTACGGCGGATACCAGAACTGGATTGATCGCGCCGGCCGTTTCCGCTCATTGGGCGATGGACAGGTTGATTTTAAAGGTATATTTAGTAAATTAACCCAATATGATTATAAAGGATGGGCCGTATTAGAATGGGAATGCGCGCTTAAACATCCCGAAGATGGTGCAAGAGAAGGCGCCACCTTTATTAAGGATCATATCATCAGGGTTACCGAACGCGCGTTTGACGATTTTGCTGCATCAGGCTCTGATGAAGCGTTTAACCGCAAAACACTGGGGATATAATCCGCAAAAAGTAAGTCATCCCGAATTTATTTCGGGATCCCACATGCAGGGTGAACAATATGCAATAGGTAACTCTGCATGTGGGATGCTGAAACAAGTTCAGCATGACAACCTCTACAGATTAATAAAAGCATTACATTTGATATAGCCAATTAACCAATTAATTTAACCTAAATATCTTTAAATGCAAACCATTAACCGTACGCAGCTTTTCAGGGCCAGTTGTTTATCCCTGTTAGTAACATCATTGTCATTTGGCATCCGTGCCGGTATATTGAACGATCAGGGTGTCAGATTTCACCTGAATGGCTCAGAACTGGGCACAATTGCTGCAACTGCTTTCTGGGGCTTTCCATTGGCTATTATAGTAGGAGGGTTTATTGTTGATATTATCGGCATGAAAAAATTGCTGGTATCAGCCTTTGTTTTCCATTTAATAGGTATCCTGCTCACAATTTTTGCAAACGGATATTGGACTTTGTTCCTGTCTACCTTAATGATCGGGATTGCCAACGGTACTGTTGAAGCATCCTGTAACCCTTTGGTAGCTTCCCTGTACACGGATAATAAAACCACCAAACTAAACCATTTTCACTTATGGTTCCCGGCGGGTATTGTTATCGGTACCCTGATCGTGTTCGGATTGGATACCGCGCTTGCACATGGCGTATCTCCTAAACCCTACTGGATCTCTCAACTGGAAGTAGCCATTATGCTTATCCCTACACTCATTTATGGGTTCCTGTTCTCTAAATTAAAGTTCCCGGTTACCGAAAGGGTATCGGCTGGTGTCAGCACAAGCGATATGTATAAGGCGCTTGGTAATCCTTTGTTTCTGTTCATGATCGTATGTATGTTCGGTACAGCTATTACAGAATTATTTACCAATCAGTGGACGGATGTATTGTTCAAAACCGTTACTAACAACGCTATCCTGATCCTTACTTTCGTGGCGTCTGTACAAGTGTTGGGCAGGGCGTTTGCCAGTCCTATTGTACACCGTTTGGCTCCGCAGGGCGTACTGCTTATTTCGGCAATTTTGTCGGCATTGGGTATTTACCTCATGATCCACCTGCATGGCGACGCCATTTATTTTGCAGCTGTTATTTTTGGATTAGGAGTTGCTTTTTTCTGGCCTTGTATGATAGGCTTTGTAGCAGAGAACCTGCCACGCACCGGAGCTGTTGGGTTGAACCTCATGGGCGGAGCGGGTATGTTTGGCGTGTCAATTTACATGATATTCATGGGCGGGCATTATGATGCTATCATGATTCAAAAACTTCCGGCAGGGGCTAATCTCGATGCTTACCGATCAGCAGGCGCGGGGACAGATATGGCCAAAGCTTTTGACGCGGCCAGATCAGCAGCCGGCCCCGAGGTACTAAATACTACCCTTATCATTCCGGTGGCATTGATAGTTGCTTTTGCCGGTTTGGTATTTTACATGAGGGGAAGAAAAAAAACAACATCATTAAAAACAGCTACCGTGTAAAAAGTACACCTACTTATTATAAAAAATTGTATTTTTCGCCCTCATTAATCACACAATTTAAAATCAAGGTATAAACCGCCAGGATTAATAAAGTAAAACAGTTATGATGCTGGCAGGTTATTATTAAAAAAAACAAATCACGTATGAAAAAGGCATTTTTTATTCTTTGTATCAGTGTAGCGATTACTGCTTGCGGCGGCAGTTCAAACTCAGGGGGCGCTGATAGCACTAAGGCATCAAATCAAACCGCGAAAGCAACAAGCTCTGATGCTGATACCAATGCTACAAAAACCGGTACTGAAGCTGCCGGCGGAGAAGCAGGATCATCAACCGGCGCAAGTTTAATGGCAGCTTCTGATTGCAATACTTGTCATAAGGTTGATACTAAGGTAATTGGCCCTGCATTTCAGGATATTGCTGCTAAATACCCGCCTACTGAGGCAAATATTGATACACTGGCCAATAAAATAATAAAAGGTGGTAAAGGTAACTGGGGTGATATTCCGATGGCAGCACATCCGGCGCTTGCTGTGAATGACGCAAAAGAGATCGTGAAGTATATTTTATCGTTAAAAAAATAACCTGAGTTTATCTACCTTATAAAATAATTATGACCACTGGAATCAGGGTAAAACTTTCTACAATGATGTTCCTGGAGTTTTTTATCTGGGGAGCATGGTTTGTTACAATGGGTACTTATTTAACGGTAACGTTAAAGGCAACAGGTACACAAAATGCAGGCGCTTATGCAACACAATCATTAGGGGCAATTATTGCACCTTTTGTAATAGGACTTATTGCTGATAAATACTTTTCGGCGCAAAAAATATTAGGTGTTCTGCACTTACTGGGAGCCGCATCGCTTTTTTATGCTACCACAATTGCCGATTTTGATAAGTTTTATCCGAATATATTGTTCTACATGATCATTTATATGCCAACCCTGGCATTGGTAAACTCGGTATCATTTAAACAAATGAAAGATCCGAGTAAGGAGTTTCCGCCTATCAGGGTATTTGGCACAGCAGGATGGATAGTTGCCGGTTTAATTATCGGTTGGCTTGGATGGGAAAAATCGGGCTCATTAGTGCTTACCTTTAAAATGGCAGCCGGAGCTTCATTGATATTAGGATTATTAAGTTTTACATTACCTGATACCCCACCTGTTAAAAAAGGTCAAAAAACTTCATTCGGAGATATTATAGGCCTTGATTCCATTGGTTTACTTAAAAACAGATCGTATTTAACTTTTTTTCTGGCATCAGTAGCTATATGCATCCCGCTTGCGTTTTATTATAATTTTACCAACCCTTTTTTAAATGAGGTAGGTATGACAGCCGCCGCGGGTAAACAATCCATGGGGCAAATGTCTGAGCTGTTATTCATGGCCGCTATGCCTTTGTTTTTTGTAAGGCTTGGTGTTAAAAAAATGCTTGCAGTAGGGATGTTAGCCTGGGTATTGCGCTATATATTCTTTGCTTATGGCGATGTAGGCGGCAATTACTGGATGCTTATAGCCGGTATTGTGATGCATGGTATATGTTATGATTTCTTCTTTGTAACAGGACAAATTTACACCGATAATTTAGCGGGAGAGCGTTTTAAAAGTGCTGCACAGGGTTTTATTACTTTGGCCACTTATGGTGTTGGGATGCTTATCGGTTCATATATTTCAGGTCCGATAGTGGATCATTGGAAAACTTCAGCCACAACGCATAACTGGCAAACCATCTGGCTTATACCAGCAGGAATAGCGGCTGTGGTATTGATATTTTTTCTGCTACTATTTAAGGACAAAACCAGCATGGCTACCAAGCCAGGTTTGGATATACAGGAACCTTCTGCACAAACGGAAATATAAAACATGGCATCAAATCAAAACCGTAGGTCGGCTATCAAAAATATGCTTGCCGGCACCGCCGCTATAACGGCATCAGGCGTGTTAACCTCATTTACACAACCCGAACAAGATAAAGAAATGGTAGCTGATACCCTCAAAGGCAATATTAACCACGCGGTATGCCGCTGGTGTTATAATGGTATGTCGGTTGAGCAGCTTTGCGCTGCGGCAAAAGATATCGGCATAAAAGGTATTGATCTGGTTGGCCCGGCCGACTGGCCAACGCTTCAAAAATACGGTCTGTTTTCGTCTATGTGCAATGGCGCCGAAATAAACCTGACCGATGGTTTCGGTGATAAGCAATTTCATGCCCAGCTGCAAAAAAACTATGCCGAAATGATCCCCAAAGTAGCGGCGGCAGGTTATAAGAACCTGATCTGCTTTAGCGGTAGTCGCCGGGGTAAGGATAATGAAACCGGCTGGAACAACTGTGTAGAAGGCCTGAAACCAATGGTTGCCCTTGCCGAAAAGCATAACGTAGTACTGGTTATGGAACTGCTGAACAGTAAAATTGACCATAAAGATTATCAGTGCGATAGGGTATCATGGGGTGCCGAGCTGTGTAAAAGATTGGGATCTGAAAACTTTAAGCTGCTGTATGATATTTATCACATGCAGATAGATGAGGGTGATGTGATCCGTAATATCCGTGAGTTTCACCAATACATAGCGCATTACCACACCGGTGGTGTACCGGGTCGTAATGAAATTGATGATACGCAGGAATTATACTATCCGGCTATTATGAAAGCTATTGTAGGAGTAGGTCATAAAGGCTATGTGGCGCAGGAGTTTATACCCAAGCAGCCCGATAAAATAGCTTCGTTGCGTAAGGCGGTACATATTTGTGACGTTTAAACCTTATTCAAAAGATCTGCTCTAACAAAAACATTAACCAAATAAACACATGACAACCAGAAGAACATTTTTAGCACAGGCCGGACTAATTACAGCAGGTGTAATGATGAAACCTAATTTTCTATCGGCCAAGGGCAATAACGTTGTAGGGCTGCAATTATATAGCTTGCGCGATCAGTTACCAAAGGATGTAAAAGGTGTAATTGCTCAGGTAGCAAAAGCCGGTTATAAAGAGGTGGAAACCTTTGGTTTTAATAAACAAACAGGATATTGGGGTTTGCCGGGTAAAGATTTTAGTCAGTTATTAAAGGATAATGGTCTTACCACGCCGAGCGGTCACTATGGGCTTGACCAGTATTTTGGTGAAGGTAAAACTGATGACCTGAAAGCTTATATTGAAGTGGCTAACACCATCGGACAAACCTATATCATTATACCTTCATTAAACCATAATTTTATAAAAACGGTTGATGATTGCAAAGCAGTAGCCGAAAAGATGAACAAGATAGCCGAGATCTGCAAAGCATCGGGCTTAAAATTGGGCTACCACAACCATAACTTTGAGTGGAAACCTGTTGGCGACACTACTTTTTATGATGTGGTACTTAACAACACTGATCCTAAGCTGGTGAACATGGAAATGGATATTTACTGGGTTGTACGCGCTGGACAGGATCCAGTTGCAATTTTTGAAAAACATCCAGGCCGTTTCACTTTTGTACATGTTAAAGACAGAGACAAAACCAATGCCGAACTGAACACCGAAATTGGTAACGGCGATATTGATTTTAAAACCATATTGGGTAAAGCCAAGCTTGGCGGTGTTAAACATTTTATTGTTGAACAGGAAAACTATACCAATATTGATCCTTATGTAAGTATCACCAAAAGTGCATCTTACCTGAAAAATACACTTCACGTTTAAACCAATTATAATACCAATATGAAATATCCAGTTATACTAACAGCGCTTTTAGCCGGAAGCTTTTTGATGGCTAATGCACAGGAAGGTGCTAAGCACGAAGACACAGAAATATACGAGCCTGTTCCAAAGGTGGTTGTTCCGGCTAAAGTATTAGGCGATGCTCCTTCAGATGCCATAGTTTTATTTGATGGTAAAAACCTGGACGAATGGGTATCAAACGAAGATAAAAGCCCGGCAAAATGGCCGTTTAAAGGCAATATACTTACTGTTGATAAACATACCGGCGGTATTGAAACTAAAAAATCATTTACTAATTACCAGCTGCATATTGAGTGGCGTGTTCCTGCAAACATTACCGGCGAAGGCCAGGCACGCGGTAACAGCGGTGTGTTTTTAGCATCATTAGGTAAAGGTGATCCGGGTTATGAGCTACAGGTTTTAGATGCATATAACAATAAAACTTACGTTAATGGTATGGCCGGCAGTATTTATAAACAAGCTATCCCATTGGCAAACCCTTGCCGCAAACCAGGCGAGTGGAATGTTTATGATGTTGTTTGGACAGCACCAGTATTTAACGAGGATGGTACGTTAAAATCAGCAGCAAGAGCTACCGTGTTCTTTAACGGCGTGCTGGTTGAAAATAACTTTGAACTGCTTGGTCCAACTCAATACGTTGGTAAGCCATCATACGAAGGCAAAAAACACGGCGCCACACCTATAAAACTACAGGCACACGGCGATAAAAGCGAACCGCTTAGTTTCCGTAATATTTGGGTACGCGAGTTGTAATCCATTTATTCCTAATATTTAAAAGCCTGTAAGCTATAGCTTACAGGCTTTTTTGTTGATTGCGGCATAACCCATAAATTAGGATACTGTGCTACAAAAATGTGACAAAGACATTTAATAAACCAGCTGAAATTAGCACATTTGAAATTATATTTACACACTTAAACCTATTTATGAAATCACATTACAAAACCATTCTTAACCTTTTTTCTTTCGTTATATTAATTATTGGGTGCACGTTGGCTTCGCCGGCCAGTGCAGCCAAAAGATATTATTATCAAATTAAAATATACCATTACAAAACCCAGGCACAGGAAGGCCGTATAGAGCGTTACCTGGAGCAGGCATATGTGCAGGCATTACATAGGGCAGGTATTAAAAAGGTTGGTGTTTTTAAGCCCATAAAACAGGATACTGCCGATATGCGCATCTACGTTTTTACCCCATTCACGTCGCTGAATAAACTAACAGATATCGACAAAAAATTACAGGCCGATACTAAATATTTAACCGATGGTGAGGATTATATCAATGCTGATTTTAAGGATGCTCCTTATACCCGTATTGAAACACTGATATTGCAGGCATTTCCGGGTATGCCAGCCCCGGCTGTGCCCAATTTAACCGGTAATAAAGCCGATAGGGTATATGAGTTGCGCAGCTATGAGAGCGCTACCGAAAAATATAACTTTAACAAGGTGCGCATGTTTAATGATGGCGATGAAGTAGGCCTGTTTAAACGATTGGGTTTTAACGCCGTATTTTATTCAGAAGTAATAGCCGGCGCGCACATGCCTAATTTGATGTACATGACCACTTTTAATAATAAACAGGACAGGGATGCGCATTGGGATGCTTTTGGTAAAGATGCCTACTGGAAAACCTTATCGACAAAAGCCGAATACCAAAATAATGTCTCGCATGTGGACATCATTTTCCTGTATCCGGCTGCTTATTCTGATTTTTGATACACGCTCATTTATAGCTTTATATATAGATACGGAAGGTTTCATGTGCCATTTTTAACTGCTCTTACGCTAAGCTTCGCGAATGCCAATAATTGCACAAACTGTTAATTAGCCTATTAAAGGCTTGATTTTTGTGGTGTTTGAGCACGAAGAAATGAAAAAGATCATGATTGCGGACGATGATCCGGGGATTGTAGATGCGGTAGAGATCATGCTTGATTTTGAAGGTTACGAGGTGTCGTCGACTGTAAATGGGGCGACGCTTTTAGATATGCAAACAGAATTTCCCGATCTGTTATTATTAGATATCTGGATGTCGGGCTTTGACGGGCGGGATATTTGTCGTGAATTAAAACAGAGGAAAAACACCAGGGGCATTCCCATCATTATGATATCAGCCAGTCGGGATATCGAACGATCGGCCTATGAAGCCGGAGCTGATGATTTTTTAGCAAAGCCTTTTGAAATTGACGACCTGTTAGGTAAGATAAGAAAGCTCTTGAAGGATAATTAGTTAGTGACTATCCTCTCATAGACTCACCCTGGCTTTGCTTCGCTCGCCATCCTTCTCTTCGCCTGCGGCGGAAAGAGGGCGTTGCAAATATCTTTATACTTTTTGTCATCCTGAGGAACGAAGGACCTATTAGCAAGCTTTGCATGTCGGTAATTAGATGCTTCACTGCGTTCAGCATGACAAGTTTATTTTTTTTCCTCTTTCCGCCGCAGGCGAAGAGAGGGTGATCCAGCGAAGCGCAGATCGGGTGAGTCAACCCCTACAGCCAACCCTCACGCCCATACCATTCCCACCTGTTCATTATCATAAAAAGTGTCCGAAATCGATCACTTTTTAAAAATAAAAAATTCATAAATAATTGATAGTAAGCTACTTGGTATTGGTATAACTCTTGCAAAACCATATCCAAAAAGTACAACAATGGATAAGGAAATAACGCTTGAAGTTATATCGCAAAAAAGAAGAAAAACGGCATTGGTTGCCCTGATCAGCATAGCTGGTTTAGTGCTGGCTATATGGGTATTGCGGGGGTATATCAAGTCGTCATTAAAAAAATCAGAGATCACTACTGCTATTGTTGAAACGGGTAATATAGAAAATACCATCAACGCCACCGGCGAAGTATTGCCTGAGTTTGAGGAGATCATTACCAGCCCCATCAATGCATCTATAAAAAACGCGCTGATGGATGCCGGTAATAAAGTGAACGCCGGGCAATCCATTATCACCCTTGATAAATCGGCCTCTCAAACCGAATATGAAAAGCTAAAATTTCAGCTCGAATCAAAACGTAACGAGATCAGCAAATTAAGGCTTGATCTGGGCAAAAGCTTTTATGATATCCAATCGAACAATGATATCAAACAGCTGCACATCAGCAACCTGGCCGATGCAGTTGAAAATGCCAAACGTCTGTTTAAAGCAGGTGGCGGCACCCGCGAAAATATTGAGCAGGCAGAGCTTAACTTAAAAGTGGCCCAGTTGGAGAAAAAACAACTGGAAAACGAAATAAAGAACAAGCAGCAAACGATGCAGATAGAGATCAAAGAAGCCGAAATTGCCGCGGCCATACAGGAAAATGATCTTAACGAGCTGCAGCGCAAACTGCAGCTGGCCAACGTGATTGCCACCCGCAAAGGCGTAATTACTTATGTAAACAAAAACATAGGCGCTAATATACATGAGGGCGAAACGCTGGCCCGCATTGCCGACCTCGGGAGTTTTAAAGTGCAGGGTAGTATATCTGATAATTCACTTGACGAACTGCATACCGGTATCCCCGTTATTGTCCGCATTAATGATAACCAGTTGCGTGGTCATGTGACTAATGTATCGCCATCTATCCAAAATAGTATCATCTCTTTTGATATACAGCTTGATGACCGGTCCAGCAAGTTGCTTCGGCCCAATATGAAAGTTGATGTTTTCCTGGTGACCGCAACGCATAATAAAGTGATGCGGGTTGCCAACGGCCCGGCATTCAAAGGCTCAAATTTACAGGACATTTTTGTGGTAAATAAAGGTAAGGCCGAACGCCGGACGGTTCACGTAGGCCTAACCAATTTTGATTATGTAGAGATACAGGACGGCGTAAAACCCGGCGATGTGGTGATCACCTCGGATATGAGCGAATATAAAAACTCAACAGAAATAACTATTAACTGACATAAGCCACTCAGCTCCCCGTGGGAAGGGAGTTCTTCATAACATTAATCCTCCTGCCGGTTGGTGGGAGGGTTTGAGTGGGTATCAGAAAATATATAATTAAAAGAAATGAAATTTTTATACATTATATTGTTATTAACCATGAGTTCGGTGGCATTTTGCCATGGCGCTAACGATACCCTGCGCCTTACCCTGCAACAGGTGGTTGAGCTTGCCAAGGCAAACTCCATAGCGGCTAAACAGGCCGCTACCGTGCGCGAAACAAAATACTGGGAGTACCGTACTTACAAATCAAACTATCAGCCTCAACTGGCTGTAAGCGGGTTTTTACCTAATTATCAAAAAACTTTTTCGCAGGTATTTCAGCCGGATGGCACCATATTGTTTCAACCTATTCATAACGATAACTCGTCACTTCAGCTTGATTTTAGTCAAAGCATTACCGCAACTGGCGGTACTATATTTGGTACAACCCAGTTGCAGCGTTTTAATGATTTTGACAGGCATAACGTATTATACAACGGTATTCCGTATGGTATTGCGTACGCACAGCCGCTGTTTCAGTTTAATAAGTTAAAATGGGATAAAAAGATTGAGCCCTTGAAATATAATGAGAGCAAACAGACTTATATTGAAGACCTGGAAAACATTGCGGTAACGGTTGAGGGTTATTTTTTTGATCTGTTGCTGGCACAGGTTAACTTGCACATTGCCGAAACCAACTTAACCAATACCGAAAAAATAATGGGCATAGCCAACACAAAATTTGAGTTAGGAAAAGTATCAAAAAACGACATATTGCAATTAAGATTAGAGCTTATTAACGCTAAAAAGGCAGTGGGTACCGCAAAACGCGATATAGAAATTGCCACCCTTACCCTACGCAGTTATATAGGGCAGGAGAGTGATAGTAAAATTGTACTGATGGTACCCGAAAATATCAGCCAAATGAGCGTTACCCCGGATAAGGTTTTGGCCGAGGCCTTTGCTAACCGTTCGGCTGCTATTGGTTTCCTGAGGCGCATGGCCGAGGCCAAACGCGATGTAGCCAAAGCTAAGGGCGAAACAGGTTTAACTGCCACACTTAATGCCAATCTGGGTTTTTCAAATACGGCCACCAATATTCCGGGAGTGTATAAAAATCCGCAGAACCAGCAAGTGTTGCAGGTGCAATTATCAGTACCCATACTGGATTGGGGCAGGTCAAAATCGCGCACCAAAACAGCAATGGCCAATCAGCAGCTTACTGAATACACTGTAGAGCAGGATAAGCAAAATTTTCAGCAGCAGATAGTAACGCAGGTATCGCTGTTTAATGTAATGAAGGAGCAACTGGTGTATACTGCCGAAGCTGATAGCATCGCTTCAGAAAAATACCAGATAGCCCGCGAACGCTATGTACTGGGCGACCTGAGTATTACCGACCTGGGCATCGCCTTTCGCGAAAATGACCAGGCCAAGCGCGATTACATAACATCGCTCCGCGATTTCTGGGGAGCATATTACCAGTTACGCTACTTGTCGTTATATGACTTTGAAAATAACCATAAAATTACCTATCAATAAATCACAAATTCAATAACTCAATAATTCACTAATTAAAGATATGATCCGTTTACAAAACATCGAAAAAGTGTACCGCACAGACACTATTGAAACATTGGCACTCAACAGCATCAACCTTGACGTAGCCAAAGGCGAATTTTTATCCATCATGGGCCCTTCGGGCTGTGGTAAAAGCACCTTGCTTAACATTATCGGCCTGCTCGATGCACCGTCAAAAGGCGAGATCAAAATAAGCGATCAAAAAACCGATCATTTATCTGATAAGCAACTGGCACAGTTCAGGAATAAAAAGCTGGGCTTTATTTTTCAAAGCTACCACCTGATAAATGACCTGCAGGTGCTTGATAATGTGGAGCTGCCACTGCTATACCGCAATACCACCGCCAAAGAACGCAAAATGCTGGCCAGCGAGGCTCTGGAAAAGGTAGGGCTTTCAAACCGGGTAAAACACTTCCCTACCCAACTATCAGGCGGACAACGGCAGCGTGTAGCCATAGCCCGGGCTATTGTGGGCCACCCGGAAATTATCCTGGCCGACGAGCCTACCGGTAACCTGGATAGCGCTATGGGCAACGAGATCATGGAGATCCTGATTAACCTTAACCGTAACGAAGGCACTACCATTGTAATGGTAACGCACGATGAAAACATGGCCCACAAAACACATAGGTTGATGCGCTTATTTGACGGCTCGCAGGTTTTGTAATTAACAGTTTAACATTAAGATCATGCTCAAAAATTATTTTAAAATAGCCATAGCGGTGCTGCGCAGGCGCAAGTTCTTTACGTTCATCAGCTTGTTTGGTATCAGCTTTACACTTACAATTTTGCTGGTGTTAACTTCTTTTTTGGATAAGATAGCCGGAGATAGCTACCCCGACCATAAACGTGACCGTTCTTTATACGTTTCGCGCATGTCTGAGTGGTATAAAAACAATGGTATGAATTCGGGGCCATTATCTTTTTACTTTTTTGATCATTATGCGCGCAGTCTAAAAACCCCTGTTAAAATTGGTATAACCAACGGCGCCAGTAGCACTAATACTTATGTAAATAATAAAAAGATAAGCTTAAGCTACAAATACACCAATGCCGATTACTGGGATATTATGGAATATGATTTTGTGGAGGGTAAGGCCTTCACAAAACAGCAAATTGATAAAGGCGACATGGTGACGGTCATATCTGAAGATATAAAGAAACAATATTTTGGCGATGCACCATCGGTAGTGGGCAAGTATTTTGAAGCAGATAATGTGAAATACCGGGTAATTGGCGTAGTGAAAAATGTACCGGTAACCAGCTACATGACTTTTAGCGATATATACCTGCCTTATACCGTAGCCAAAACAGATTTTGCAAAAGATAAAAGCTACCACGGTCGGTTTTATGGCATATTGCTGGCAAACTCCAGGTCAGACGTACCCCGCATGCAAGCTGAATTTCAAAGTATGATACAAAGGCTGCCCATGGAGAGAAAAGAATTTATCAAAATAGTGTGTCATGCCCGTTCTTATATTGCGAGCTACGTTGATACCGGCAACGATAACAAATCAGGGGTGGTAATGGTGCTTACCGCTATTAGCATATTTGTATTGCTGGTAATGCTTTTGCCCACACTTAATTTGGTTAATATCAACATTACCCGTATTATGGAGCGCTCATCAGAAATTGGTGTACGCAAGGCATTCGGTGCATCTTCAAACACATTGATTTATCAGTTTATTGTCGAAAATATTATACTAACATTACTGGGTGGCGCTATAGGCGTGGTATTATCTTTTATAGCTATAGGAGCTCTTAACAGTGCGCACCTGATACCCAACCTGGTTTTATCAATTAATTTCACCGTACTGTTTATTGGTTTACTTATTTGTTTTTTATTCGGTTTATTATCAGGAGTTTACCCGGCATGGCGTATGTCAAAACTCAATGTGGTAACTGCTTTAAAAGCTCAGTAGGTAATTTAAAAATCATTTAATCAAAATATTATGTTCAAGCATTTATTTAAGCTGATCTGGAATAAAAAGAAACAAAACTTTTTATTGATGATAGAAATGCTATTCTCATTTCTGGTATTGTTCGCTGTTTTTTCTATGCTGGTGTATTATTACACCAATTATAAAAAGCCAATGGGCTTTGATTATAAAAACGCGTGGCTGGTATCGTACAACAATACCTATAAAACACAAAATACCGACTCACTGAACCTGTACTACCAAACCCTGCAAAAAATGATGAAAGCTATGCCCGTAGTTAAAGAGGTGAGTTTCTGCAGCGATAACGTACCGCTCTCGTCCTATACCAATGGCGGAGATGTTATGTACGGTAAATTAACAACAGGTACTAATAGATACACGGTTGATGATAATTACAAGAATGCTTTAAACGTCAGTTTGCTTGAGGGCAGCTGGTTAAATAAAAATGACGCCATTGGCAAATATCCTTCGGTAGTTATCAATGGTAGTTTAAAGGAACAACTTTTTGGCAATGGTACTGCTGTTGGTAAGGTCATTACTGACGGTGATGGCAAATCAAAAATGAAGATAATTGGCGTTATACAGGATTTAAAGGTTAAAGGTGATTATTCACCATCTGGTAACGCGTTATACTTTCGTGTTGATACCGGATCTTTTCGTTGGTTAGGCAATATAATTATAAAGGTTATACCTACAGCCAATGCCGCTTCTGAGGCCCGTTTATATAAAACTCTGGCCAACTACATGAAAGATTCAAATATATCCATTGAGCATTTTACTAACAAACGCACAGAGATTAATTATTTTAACCTGGTGCCTATGATCATCATGTCAATAGTGGGCTGTTTCCTGGTTATTAATGTTGCGCTTGGCTTATTTGGAGTGCTTTGGTATAACATCAATAAAAGGCGTGGTGAAATTGGGCTGCGCAGGGCGGTAGGAGCTACCGGCAATTCGGTTTCATCACAGCTCATCGCAGAGTCACTTATATTGGCCACCTTGTCGTTGATTATAGGGATATTTTTTGCCGTACAGTTCCCCTTACTTAACGTATTTAATTTACAGGCAGGTATTTATATTACCGCTATGCTGTTGGCTATCCTGTTTATTTACCTGCTCGTATTCTTGTGCTCATTATATCCGGGCAAGCAGGCGGCGGCAATTTATCCGGCGGTGGCGTTACATGAAGAATAATTACGATATTAACCTGCTATTATGATATTGGTTATTGATGACGATCTGGCTGTAAGAACCTCGCTGATGCTGTTGCTAAAGGGTGAGGGTTATGAGGTGCTGTGTACAGAAAACCCCGGCGATGCTTTAAAGATAGTCAGGAAAAATACACCGGAACTTATTATTCTTGATCTTAACTTCTCCATAGATACCTCAGGGCGGGAGGGTATGGATCTGCTCGAAAAAATAAAACAGCACACCGTTGCTATCCCGGTCATATTAATAACCGGCTGGGGCAGCATTGAACTGGCCGTAAAAGGGATGAAGATGGGGGCCAATGATTTTATCAATAAGCCCTGGAGCAATGAGTACCTGATCCAGTCGGTTAAAACCCTGCTTGACCTGCAGGACAAGAAAACCGAGCACCGTACCCGTAAACAACTGGATAAAACCTACAATTTTCAGCACATTATAGGCGAAGACCCTAAAATGCTGAACATCCTGGAAACCATAGGCCGGGTGGCCCCAACTGATGCATCCATCCTGATCATGGGCGAAAGCGGCACGGGTAAAGAATTGATAGCCGAGGCCATTCACCAGAATAGTTTAAGGCGCAACAAGCCGTTTACAAAGGTGAACCTGGGTGGTATATCCACATCATTATTTGAAAGTGAGATGTTTGGCCATATCCGCGGCGCGTTTACCGATGCCCGGTTTGACAGGATTGGTCGCTTTGAAATGTCAAACAAGGGAACTATTTTTTTAGATGAAATAGGCGATCTGGATGCCAGCAGCCAGGTAAAACTGCTGCGTGTATTGCAGGACCGTACCTACGAGGTGCTGGGCAGCAGCCGTACCAAAACGGTTGATGTGCGGGTGGTTTGCGCCACCAACAAAAACCTGAACGATATGGTGAACAAAGGTACCTTCAGGGAAGATCTGCTTTACCGCATCAACCTGATCACGGTTTACCTGCCAGCCCTGCGCGAGCGGCCAAAGGATATTCCCTTGCTGGTTAATTTTTTTATTGATAATTTAAAGGAAATATATAATCGTCCCAAATTATCAGTAGCCGGGAGTGCCATAAAATGGCTGCAGCAATTGCCACTGCCCGGTAATATCAGGCAGCTGAAAAATTTGGTGGAGCGGTCCATACTGGTGAGTAAAAATGACGAACTGAGTATTGATGATTTCAGGTCGCAACTGGAACTATCGCCGGTTAAAAAAGGGAATATGCAATTGCCCGGCGTTGGTACTTTAACACTGGAAGAAGTAGAGGTGGAGATGATAAAACGCGCCATGGATCATCATAAAAATAAAATAAGCAGGGCCGCGGCGTCACTGGGGCTTACCCGTAGCGCTCTGTACCGCCGCTTAGATAAATACCAGATACCGTACGATGAAACTGAGGACTAAATACATCTTGTTCGTTGTTATACTGCACCTGATAACGCTGGTACTTACTTACTTTATTTTCGAGCAAAACAAGGTGTTCTTCATCGTTTCGGAGGTGTTTATTATCATTTCCATCGTAATAGCATGGCAGCTTTACCGCCAGCTGATACAGCCTTTAAAACTACTGATGCAAGGTGTTGATGCCATTAAGGATAAGGATTTTAACGTTAAGTTTTTATCAACCGGCAAACATGAAATTGATGAGCTGATTAATGTTTATAACCAGATGATGGATGAATTAAGAACAGAACGCACCCGGCAGGAGCAGCAGCATTTTTTTCTGGAGAAGCTGATCCATACTTCGCCAACTGGCATTATCATTCTTGATTTTGACGATCGTGTACAACAAGTAAACCCCAAAGCCCTTCAGCTACTAAACATTACCGAAGAACAAGTGCATGGTTACTCCATTCACGAATTGGAGCATCCTTTGTTTAAGCAGATCGGGGAGTTAAAATCGGGCGAAACCGCAGTGGTAAAGCTGGATGGGGTAAATTCATTTAAGCTGCAAAAATCGCATTTTGTTGACAGAGGTTTCTCCCGCCATTTTGTGATGATCGAGGACCTGACGGCCGAGATCCTGGCTGCCGAGAAAAAGGTTTATGGCAAGGTGATCCGGATGATGGCGCATGAGGTAAATAATACCATTGGTCCGGTTAACTCCATCATGCAATCGGCCATGAAAACAGACCAGCTTTGGGAAAGCCATGATTTTGATTCGTTAAAGGATGCCTTGCAGGTGGCTATGGACCGTAACCAAAACCTTAACCTGTTTATGCGCAATTTTGCCGATCTGGTTAAACTGCCCAAAGCCAATAAACAACCCATAATACTGCAAAAGCTGATAAATTCGGTAGCTAAATTAATGGCTGTTAAGGCACAGGAAAATGGCGTGGCATTTGAATTTAACCTGCCTAATGATGCTATAAATATAATGGCCGATGAGCAACAACTGGAGCAGGCGTTGATAAACATTGTAAAAAATGCCATTGAGGCTATTGAGGGCACCGGCGTAATGAAATTCACAGCTATGCCTGCCGAGCGGAAACTGGTGATCACAGATAGCGGCAAGGGTTTAAATGCCGAACAACATGCCAATTTGTTTTCGCCATTTTTTAGTACAAAAAAGGACGGGCAGGGGATAGGCCTCACCCTGGTGCGGGAAATATTGTTAAATCATGGCTTTGAATTCAGTCTTAAAACTGTTGCCGAAGGGCAAACAGAGTTTACAATACATTATAATTAAATTATTTCATTTAGGTTCCCCTCTTGAGAGGGGGGGGATTGTGAGTTGGCAGGGGTGTGTTATTCAAGCAGCATAACATCTCTTTCAAGGGGGAAACTGCACGGGTTTGTTAGGCTAAAGCCAGTTATCAATTTCTTAAACCATCCCATAAATGGAACGGCAATGAATTTTTGTAATTATTGTAGTGTTTATCATTGCCGTTGGCTTTAGCCAACGGGTAAAAATGAACAAGAGTGGCTTTAACCCAACCGCCTCTTTAAGCGTCCACGCTTAAATAATATTTTAAAAGAGTGTCCACGCTCACTTAACTGTTGTAAGCGTGGACGCTTACCCTCATGTAAATTCAAGCGTTGACGCTTGAATTGGCGGGGAAATTTGTCTGAACCTCGATTAAACGGATGCATTAGATTTAAGGGTTTACTTCAGTTTTCAACAAATCGCGGTAATCGTTCAATCCTAAAAATCGTGGTTCAGACAAAAAACAATTTCACCCCATCCTTCCAATTTTAAAAATCATTTCCAATAGCTGAAACCTTTTAGTAATGTTGTATAACCAATATCTAACTATGCAAAGGCGACATTTTATAAAACTTTCAGCTACTACTGCTGCTGCCGTGCTTTTCAGCAGGCTCACGTATGCAACATCAACCCAAATAACCGCGATTAATGCTCCAGACGAAGTTTGGGCGCAAACCGGCGATGAATGGTTTAAACTTACGGGAACTAACGGATCGTTATTTACCTATAAAGATATTATCGTCACTTTAAAAAACAGTAGTAATGCAAAGGGTGTATTTGTTGCTTCGCCCACACTGCAGTTAAACGCTGTGCGCTTAAAGTGGAAGCATAACCTGTTGCCAAACACCAAATTTTTGGGCGACCACTGGGAGCGCTCCTACGGCGATCTGGAATGGAAAACTAAATCCACTAACGTTAAAAATCCCTGGTATGTAATCATACATGACGACAAGCAAACCGCCTGTTTCGGAGTTAAAACCGGGGCTAAAAGTATTTGCTGGTGGGGATTAAGTAGTGATAGTTTGGAACTTACTTTAGATACCCATTCGGGCGGCAACGGTGTGCTGCTGGGCGCTCGTGAGCTTCATGCTGCCGATATCATTACCGCTAATGGTAAACCCGGTGAATCCCCATTTCATACTACCCGCAGGTTTTGCGGTATGATGTGCCCTAAGCCACGCCTGCCAAAACAGCCTGTATATGGTATAAACGATTGGTATTTCGCCTATGGTAATAATTCTTTCGACCTGATCAAGAAAACCACCGCTATGATGGCCGAATTGGTTACTGACACGCATAATCGCCCGTTTTCGGTAATTGATGCGGGTTGGGCGCAGTACTCGCCATTACTACCTGGTGATGGCGGCTGGAACGACGATTTTTCGAAGCCCAATGATAAATTTAAGGACATGCACCTGCTGGCCAATGAGATCAAAAACTTAGGTATGCGTCCCGGTTTGTGGATGCGTCCGCTTTGTGCCCGCCATGATGAAAAAGCCAGTTTGCTGGCCCCTAAGATCCCCGGCAGGGATGATCCCCGCAATCCGGTACTTGACCCAACCATCCCCGAAAACATCGAACGCATTAAACACAACTTCGATGTTTATAAACAGTGGGGTTATGATATGGTGAAACATGATTTTAGCACTTATGATATTACCGGCCGCTGGGGTTTTGATATGAAGAACAGTATAACCGCTCCCGGCTGGAACTTTAACGACCGCAGTAAAACCACTGCCGAGATAATCGGTGATCTGTATAGCGCTATCAGGCAGGCCGCTGGAAATGATATGTACATTATTGGCTGCAATACCATGAGCCATCTGTCGGCCGGGGTGTTTGAACTTTGTCGTATTGGCGATGATACCAGTGGCAAGGAGTGGGCCCGCACCCGTAAAATGGGCGTTAATACACTGGCTTTCCGCTTGCCGCAGCATGACACCTTTTATGCAGCCGATGGCGATTGTGTAGGTTTAACCAAGGATGTGCCCTGGGATAAAAATAAACAATGGCTGCAATTACTGGCCGAAAGCGCCGCGCCGCTCTTCATATCGGCCCAGCCCGAAGCTTTGGGAACTGAACAACGGGCAGCTGTAAAACAGGCTTTCGCCAACGCCGCCAAAGTACAACCCATAGCCGAACCTTTAGACTGGATGACCAATATGCAGCCCACTAAATGGAAACTGAATAACAGGGTGGTTGATTTTAACTGGGGATAAACTATCTGAGTCGGGGTCCTGAATTTCAGACTTACGAAGTTTTTAAAACTTCGTAAGTCTTTCAAGAATAAGGTGTCATTGCGAGCGTAGCGCGGCAATCGCATAGGACATTAACGAACTTTTGCATGTGCAACCTATATGGTGAGATTGCCACGCTAAGCTCGCAATGACATAATTGTAAATTGTGATGCGATATCCATATTTTGTTTTATAAACAATGGAATCATTATCTTGTTCAACATTTACTTGATCAGGATAAATTAACCATGAAGAAACTACTGCTTTTTTTACCCATACTTTTTATGTTGTCATGCGGGCAAAATCCCGCACAGCAACAGGAAAATAAAAAACTGAACAGCCTGGCTATTGAATATGTAAGGCTGGGCCTAACCATCGGTCAGTATGATGCTGACTTTGTAGACGCCTATTATGGTCCGGATTCATTAAAGCCCAAACAGCAGGCCGCCAAGGAATTTCCGAAGGATAGCCTGCTGGCAAATGCCAATAGTTTAATGAACGAATTGAAAATAATTTCGACCTCATCAACCGTTGATACCAATAAAATGCGGGCCAGCTGGATGGCCGATCAGTTGGTAGCATTTAGCCGCCGCATCAGGATCTTCTCGGGCGAGGAGCGTCCATTTGATGAAGAATCAAGAGAACTTTTTGGCGTTGCAGCACCCATTTATACCGACGATTATTTTAAAACGCAGATCAATCTGCTGGATAGCATTCTGCCGGGTAAGGGCCGTGTGAATGATCGTTTTCAGAAACTGGCCAATAAATTCATCATCCCCAAAGATAAACTTGATCCGGTAATAAAGGCGGCCATAGCCGAGGCCCGTAAACGTACCCTTGCCCATTATAAATTACCTGCCGGCGAGGCATTTACTTTGGAGTATGTAACCAATAAACCGTGGAGTGGCTATAACTGGTATAAAGGCAATTATAAAAGTACCGTACAAATAAATACCGACCTGAAAATATTTATTGACCGGGCCATTGATGTGGGTAGTCATGAAAGTTACCCGGGTCATCATGTATACAATATGCTGCTCGAAAAAAACTTGTACCATGATAAAGGATGGGTAGAGATCTCGATGTACCCGCTGTTTAGCCCGCAATCGTTAATTGCCGAAGGGAGTGCCAATTACGGTATAGAGGTAGCTTTTCCGGGCGATGAAAAAGTGAAATTCGCCAAAAACGTATTGCTGCCCCTCGCTGGGTTGGATACAGCCGGTATCGATCTGTATTTTAAAGCTTTGGCTATAAAGGGTAATTTAAACTACGCCCGCAATGAGGCGGCAAGGGGTTTGATCAACAATACCATGTCGCGGGATAAGGCGCAGAGCTACCTGATGAAATATTGCCTCATGAATGATGAAACCGCCAGCAAATCCATCAGCTTTATAAAAAAATATCGTAGCTATGTGATCAATTACAACTACGGGCAGGATCTGGTAAAGAACTATATAGAAAGAAACGGTGGCACTGCCAAAACGCCCGAAAAACGCTGGGAACTATTTGGAAAGTTGCTGAGCAATGAAGTAGCACCAGCCAGTCTGATCAATAAATAAAAACCAATAATAACCTAAATTCTTCATCATGAAAATTAAGCTGCTTTCTTTATTGAGCGTTCTGTCAGTTGTTTACTGTTCGTGTAAAAATAAGTCGGCCACAAATACTGCAGATTATAGCGGTTGGCGAACCTATGCGGGCACTAAAGAAGGTAACCGTTATTCATCAAATGAGGAGATCAACCTAAGTAATGTAAGTAAGCTAAAAGTAGCCTGGACCTACAGTACTCATGATAGGGATACGGGCAACCTCAGCCAAAACCAGTGTAACCCTATTATGGTTGATGGTGTGCTGTATGGTACCAGCCCCAAGCTCAAGTTGTTTGCTTTGGATGCCGCTACCGGCGCGCAAAAATGGTTATTCGACCCGGCAAAAGGGGATACCACCAACAACGGCGACCCTATGGCCTACTATAAAGTAAGCCGGGGCGTAATTTACTGGCAAAATAATGATGGCGGCGAGAAACGTATTTTTTATAGTGTGGGCGCTAAAACCTTCGCCATTGATGCAGAAACCGGTTTGCCGGTAAGGAGTTTTGGTAAAAACGGATATATTGACCTCACGAAGGATCTTGGCCGCGATACAAAATCGTTTGTAGCCGGTACCACACCCGGTGTAGTGTATAAACACTTGTTTATTGTAGGAACACGCGTTGCCGAATCGGCAGACGCCGCGCCGGGGCATATCCGGGCTTATGATGCACATACTGGTAAAATGAGGTGGATCTTTCATACCATACCGCATCCCGGCGAAAGAGGCTACGAAACCTGGAAGGATACTGCCGCCTGGAAAAAATTTGGCGGTGCCAATAGTTGGGCGGGCATGGCTTTGGACGAGAAACGCGGCATCGTTTATATCCCTTTAGGATCTGTAGGCGGCGATTTTTATGGAGGTTTCCGCAAAGGGAAAAATCTGTTTGCCAATTCTTTACTGGCACTGGATGCCGCTACAGGTAAGTACAAATGGCATTTTCAGGTAGTACACCATGATCTGTGGGACCGTGACCTGGCCGCTAATCCAAATCTTGTGACTATAAACCACGATGGTAAACAAATAGATGCCATAGCACAAACCACCAAACATGGCTATATTTTTATGTTCGACCGTACCAATGGCAAGCCCATTTTCCCGATAATTGAAAAACCGGTACCAACCCAGGCTTTGCCGGGCGAGGAGCCCTGGCCAACACAGCCCATACCAACGTTGCCGCAACCCTTTGCAAGACAAATGTTTAATCCGGAGGATGTAACAGACATCTCGCCCGAAACACATCAGGATATGCTGCAGAAATACAATCAGGTTAAAAACCGGTTAATGTTTACCCCGCCCAGTAAACAGGGTGGCTGGATCTTCCCTGGTTTTGATGGCGGCGGCGAATGGGGCGGGGCGGCGATTGACCCGGAATCAAAGATCATGTATGTAAACAGCTCTGAGCTGCCCTGGGCGCAGGTGATGATTGATGTACCTAAGGCAACCAATGATCAGTCGTTAAAAGGCATGGGGCAGGTGATCTATAATAAAAATTGCATTAGCTGTCATGGTCCCGAGTTAAAAGGGAACGGCACATCGTATCCGTCACTGGTTAATATAGGCAATAAGTACAAAGAGGATCAGGTAAGCCAGATCATTGCTAACGGGCGTAATATGATGCCATCATTTAAGCAAATACCCCCGGTTGATAAAAAGGCGTTGCTGGCATTTCTGCTGAAACTGCCTGATGCTAAAGCGGCCAAAGTAATAGCCAAAGAACCCAAAACAGAGAAGATCCCGAGCACCAAACTGGAAAAAAAGATGGTAGATGAAGTTCCTTATACCATGACTGGCTATAATCGCTTTTTAGATAAGGACGGCTACCCCGGCATAAAACCACCCTGGGGAACGCTAAGTGCTATTGATCTTACCACAGGCAAATTGCTATGGAAAGTACCGCTGGGCGAATACCCCGAGCTAACCAAAAAAGGCATCCCCATTACCGGTACAGAAAACTATGGCGGGCCGCTGGTAACCAAAGGCGGGCTGATATTTATAGCTGCTACCAAGGATGAAAAGATCCGTGCCTTTGATAAAAAAACAGGCAAAGTGCTATGGGAAGCTAAACTACCCGCAGCGGGTTATGCCACACCGGCAACTTATGCCATAGATGGTAAACAATATGTGGTAATTGCCTGTGGTGGCGGCAAGATCGGCAGTAAATCGGGTGATCAGTATGTCTGTTTTGGGTTAGGGGAGTAATGAGGGGGCGGTGATAACACCGACTACGGGCTGAACGGAAAACCTTATACTGTTCATATGTACACCCGTGAACACTATGAGTATTGATTAACTATTGATAATCAAATACTTGTATTTGAAGCCCTAAAACAAAACACTGTACACGGAGCGGTCATAGCAGACCGTATGAGATTTTTCGATACCGATTGTTACCTATTATTTACGAGTTAAGCTTCATTGTATGAGACCACATAAAAGAATAAGTAATCCGGAAAAAATTGATCGGCACTTAATTCAAAAAAATTTAAAAGATGGAAACCGCGTTATCGTTCAATTCTCTGACAAATTATATTCAGACAAGATACTTGCCGACTTAAACGAGCTTTGTTTAGAATATGACGATAATTTCGGTATTCGCTTTTATGGATTTTATCAAAGTTCTTTTGATTGCAAGACGCTTTTAAAGTTATCAAACATAAAAGCTCTTTGGCTTGACTGCTTATTGAAAGTCGACAATTTGGAGGTCTTGACCGAATTGAAAAATTTAAGGCGTTTAAGTTTGGGTGTTTTTGAACTAAAAGAAACAGAAATATTTCAAGCTAATAATTTTCAAAACCTTAGGGAATTAATTATTGGCGAATCAAGAACGAAAGCTCTTAACCTTAAATATTTAGAAAACTACGGAGATTTAAATTATTTAACTATTTGTGGACATACTAAAAATATTGAGGTTATAGGCAAATTGACGGATTTGGATTATTTAGGTTTAAATTCAATTTCAAAAGTTCCACTGGACTTTGTGAACCAACTCAAAAAACTTAAGTCATTGCACTTTCTTTTGGGCGGACGAGAAAATTTAGATGAGATTGAAGAAAATGAAATCGAAACACTAAAAATAATAAGAGTTCGAGCATTTCGTAATTTTAAGAATATTTCAAATTTTAAAAAGCTAAAAAGCCTTTTAATTGAAGACCAAATTCAATTAACAGAATTAAATTTTGACAAAAACACACCGCCTCTAAATGATTTCAAGTTGATAAACTGTAAGACTTTTAAATCGTTGACAGGACTTGAAAGATTAAATAGACTTAACCAACTGGGAATTTACAAGACAGATATAAACTTTGAAGAGTTTATAAAGCAACCCCTTCCAAAATCCCTCAACATACTCGCCTTTTATACTGCGAAAGCTAAAATAGACAAAGAAATTAGACAGCGGCTTTTGAAACTTGGATATATAGATGGGCTCGAGCGTATTTTGTAAGGCGCTGATATATAGTTTGTAATAATTATACAATTGCAAAATTGCGTATTTCTACGGTTGATGGATACGAATAGTTGTTTTAGCTTTAAGTGACTTAGCATCTTAACATAAACACTATTTAAAACTTATCGCCATGGCAGCCGATTTAAACCTGTTAGTACCCGCATTTAAAGAAAAAGTAATTCAATTATTGGAAAGCTGTAATGATGCAGGGTTTAAAATGATACCTACAGAAACAATAAGAACCCCTGTAAGACAAGCACAGTTGTGGAGGCAGTCAAGAACAAGATCAGTAATTCAACAAAAGATAGCTGATCTTCAGGATCGCGAAGCGGGATTTTTAGCGCAGTGCATTATAGATGCAGGCCCTCAGAATGGTGATCATGTAACCAATTCTATACCCGGATTATCATGGCACCAGTGGGGGGAGTCGGTAGATTGTGTTTGGATAGTTAATGGTGAGGAAGAATGGTCAGTAACCAAACTGGTAAACGGGCAAAACGGCTATCATGTTTATGCGGGTATGGCCAAAGAATTAGGCTTAACAGCTGGTGGGTTTTGGACTTCTTTTAAGGATTGGCCACACGTGCAGTTACATCAGGCCGCAAATCCGGCAGGCGATTTTACTTTAAAACAGATAAACGATATTATGAAGGAGCGGTTTTCTTGAGCGGAAGAATAAAAAGAAAAGGGTGGACACATGCGATTCCTTCCCTTGGGAAGGGGAGGTAGGGGTTTATAGAACATAGCAAGTTTATACTGCACGTATAAACCCCTCCCTGCTACTACACAATCCACCGCACCCCTCCCGTGGGGAGGGAATTATAACCTCGCGAACACCTGCTGTGTTATCACCGCGCCACTTGATTTCTTTGAAATTAACTCGTATGCAACGCAGCATGGAGTTTTTTACAGCTACTTGTCTTATGAAGCCATTATGCAAATGCATCTGCCCGGGTTTTCATGTTTTCCTTTAACCATTTTAAAGCTTCGGCATTGTTGTTTAAGCTGGAGAAAATACTCCTCAACGTTAAGGATTGACCAGGATCAAGTTCATTGGTGTACTCTTCCAATGTTTCCACTCTGTTTTCGAGTTTTAAGCCGATGATCTTATCCATAATATCTTCGGGAATATGAAAAATACTCCGCAGTTCATCGGGGCTGGCATAATTTAATATCCTGCCGGTACACACATCATAGCAAGGCTTATGTGGGCTAAAGGGGAAATCGGCACAGTTACAATCAGACATATTGATTAAGTTATAATTTTACCATTAAAAATCCAGATGGTTAAAAAAGTGATCATCCACACAGCAAATATTGCCACGCCGCCCATAAACCAGGTAAGTTGTCGTTTAAACCGTTTGTTGGTTTCTTCGCTGATGCCTTCTACCAGGCTTGGAATAACAAACATGCTCGCCAGATAGCTCCGGGTTACACGCTGACCCCAATAAATGGAAATACATAAAGCTATCCACCCTAAAATATAAACAAAATACAGCCATTTATATTCATTTAACTTTAAATAATCCTTTTGTAATATGGCTAAAATGGAACCGCCAATAATTAATAAAGCCCAGCTAATGATCCTGTTAGATTCTTCATTAACTGTTTTTAATGCCTCAATGCGCGATATCTCCTGAGCAGGTGCAGTTTCGGTTCCGGTGTCCTGTTGCATATCATCCCTTAAAAAAGGAATAAAACTGAGGAGCTTTTTCAATCCGTTTATTATACTGCTTCCCATTTGTAACTGGTTGTAATACAATGGTTAAGTTACCAAAATTTTATATTATTAATTGAAAAAAATATACGTTTTACCACAATATTAAGCTTGATAGTATACCTTATATTATCTCAGGCTTACAATTTGGTATTACTATAGCCTAATGTTTTTAATTTGCTTGAATTTCCAATCAAAATATGCATTTTTATGGCTGCCAAAATCCGTTATAAATACCTTTTATGAAATTCAAAATTCTACCTCTTATTGCTTTCGCTATTTGTTTAACCTTGTTTACTTTAAGTTCATTTGCCCAGGCTAATTTTAAACCGGAAAAAGGACTTTTATCCACCATCAAAAAAAACTTTAAAGATGCCGATGCCCAGTATAAATTGCTGGCTAAGCAAATAGGGCCCGAGGAGTTTCCTAAAACATATCACCCCAATACCAGTAAGCAGGAAAACAGCAATTCGGGCTGGTGGTGCAGCGGCTTTTACCCGGGTAGCTTATTGTATTTGTACGAGCAAAACCATGACCAGCAATTATTGACCGAAGCTAACCGCATTATGGGCGTTTTGGCAAAAGAGCAGTTTAATACCCACACGCATGATCTGGGTTTTATGATGTATTGCAGCTTTGGCAATGCCAATATTGTTGAACCAAAGCCAGAGTATAAACAAATATTAATCAACAGCGCCAAATCACTATCGACAAGGTTTAACCCGACAGTGGGTTGTATTAAATCATGGGATTCAAAAAATCCATCAGATTACCTGGTGATCATTGATAACATGATGAACCTGGAACTATTGTTTTGGGCCACAAAAGAAACCGGTGATTCCAGCTATTATAAAATAGCCGTTACCCATGCCAATACCACCATGAAAAACCATTACCGGTCCGATTACAGCTCTTACCACGTGATCAATTATGACGTACAAACAGGAGCGGTAAAGGAAAAGAAAACAGCGCAGGGTTTCGCCAACGAATCCGCCTGGGCACGCGGGCAGGCCTGGGGATTGTATGGCTATACCGTGATGTATCGTGAAACAAGGGATAAAAAGTATCTTGACCAGGCACAAAACATAGCTCATTTTATACTGACAAATCCAAACCTGCCAGCCGATAAAATACCATACTGGGATTATAACGCTACAAATATCCCTAATGCCTTAAAGGATGCCTCGGCAGCGGCTATTATGGCTTCGGCATTGTTGGAGCTTTGCAGGTATGCTGATAATAATAGCGGTCAGGAGTATTTTAATACGGCGCAAACCATCCTTAAAACACTGTCGTCGCCGGCTTATAAAGCAACAGCCGGAACAAATGGCGGCTTTATTTTGGAGCATAGCGTAGGGCACTTTCCTGCAGGTACAGAAATTGATGTGCCCTTAACTTATGCCGACTATTATTTTATTGAAGCAATGAAAAGATACCAGGCATTTGGAACTAAAAAATAAAAACAAGTATAAACCTCAATTTTAAAATATGGCTTTTGGCAAAGGTAGGATAGAGGCTTTTAGTGATGGGGTTATTGCCATTATCATTACCATTATGGTTTTGGAAATGAAAGTGCCTCATGGTGATAGTATTGAATCGCTAAAACCGCTCATCCCTGTTTTTATGAGTTATGTTTTAAGCTTTATTTACGTAGGTATATATTGGAATAACCACCACCATATGATGCAGGTGGTGAAGTCGGTAAACGGAATTATTTTATGGGCCAACCTTCACCTGCTTTTTTGGTTGTCGCTCATACCTTTTGTAACCGGCTGGATGGGCGAAAACCATTTTACCAAATGGCCCGTGGCGTGTTATGGGTTTGTGCTTGCCATGAATGGCGCTGCCTATACTATTCTGGGGAAGGCACTGATACGGCATCATGGCGAAAATTCGCTTATAGCAGCAGCATTGGGTAATGATTTGAAAGCTAAAATTTCGGTAGCTGTTTACGCGGTTGCCATTGGTGTTGCGTGGATAAATTCTATCGCGAGTTTTGTTTTGTATGTAGTTGTGGCTGCTGTTTGGTTTATTCCCGATAAAAGAATTGAAAATAAATTAAAGCATGATACCCCTGAAAACAATGAATAGCTGTTGATTTAACATAGCTGATTTACAATTAAAATTGTTGCCTCAAAAAGAGCCTGTTGCAAAAAAGAGTAAACTTTATCACAATAATACTGTTATTGCACTTGTTTTAATCCTGTAAAAAACTCGTTGCACATTTTGTAAAGTTTTCATTATTGCATTATTATACACTTAATCTATGTTTGAGATTGCCCAATTAAATGAGAGAGAACTACTGATACAGGTAGCCTCGGGCAATGAATATGCCTTTCGTAAATTGTTTATGGTACATCACCAACTATTAGGTGTACATATGTTACGTATAACAAACTCTGTTGAATTGGCCGAGGAGATAGTACAGGATGTATTTTTGAAAATATGGCTTACCCGCGAAACATTGGTGGGGGTTGATAATTTTAAGGCCTATCTTTTTGTGATATCCAAAAACCATGCTTTAAATTGCTTGAAAAAATTGGCAAAAGAACGTTTGCTGATTAAAACAATGGAAAATAACGGTTTTGAAGCCCTTGTGCCCGAAACTATAGATACAGATACCGATATGTACTATAATTTACTGGATGAGGCTATTGACCAGTTACCACCACAACAGCAAAAGGTTTACCTGCTGAGCAGGCATGGCCGCCTTAAATATGCCGAAATAGCCGATCAATTGGAGTTATCGCGCGAAACCGTAAAAAAATATCTGCAAATAGCCACTACCTCTATAACAGAGTATGTGCATGAGCATCTGGAAGTTACTGCCCTACTTTTAGCAATGCTAAAAAGTTTTTTAATTTTTTTTAAAAAGTAATACCCCCTTTTTTGTACTTGTAGTTGTCATGTAAATAAGGTCACCCGGAACCGCATTTACCAATTATTTACTTTATGACTAACAATTACAAAATATGAGTGCATTGAATGCAAGGTTGACCTACCTTTTCAACGGCTATTATAATCAAACGGCTACGCATCAGGAGCGTGATGAATTATTTCAGTTTATTCACGCGTCTGCCAATGATGCTGAGCTAACTGCACTTATTCACCAGGCCTGGAATAACCTCGAAATCAATGAACCGCTTTTTGATCCCACAAAAAGCATGGATATGCTCAATAGTATTTTGCAAAATAAAGCACAGCAGGACGACGAATATAAAATACGACCTCCCGACAGCAATAAGCTATGGATAAAGTTGGGCGTAGCTGCCGCTTTGATGGTTTTTGTGGGGTTTGGTGCTTATGTTTTTTTAAATCAAAAAAAACAATCTAATGCAAAAGATATAGCCAAAATTAAGCCGGCACATGATGTTTTACCTGGGGGTAACAGAGCATTATTGACCCTTGCAAATGGTAAAACGATTTATCTTGACAATGCTCAAAACGGCGTTTTAGCAAAGGAGGGTAGCACCCAAATAAATAAAACACGTGATGGTCAGCTGGTATATGAGGACGGGGGCAATGGTTCAAATAACGGTGCTGCTGCCATGAATACCGTAACAACCCCCCGGGGCGGGCAATACCAGCTGGTGCTTGATGACGGCAGTAAGGTTTGGCTCAACTCAGCATCATCACTTAGTTTTCCTGCGGTATTTACAGGTAAAACAAGGGAGGTTGAAATTACCGGCGAAGCCTATTTTGAAGTAGCTAAAAATGCCGCTAAACCTTTCAGGGTAAAAGCTAACCATACCGTTGTTGAAGTTTTAGGCACCCATTTTAACATCATGGCTTATAATGATGAAACAGTAATGAAAACTACTTTGCTTGAAGGAGCGGTAAAAATAAGCAACATGCAAAATACCAGTATTTTAAAACCCGGCCAACGGGCGTCGCTTCATCAAAACGGGCAAATTAACGTGATTGATGATGCCGATGCAGACGATGCGATAGCATGGAAAGACGGTTTGTTTCAGTTTAGAGACGCCGATATTGAAGCGATAATGCGCCAGGTGGCCCGCTGGTATGATGTGGAGGTGAGCTACGAAGGCAAAGTACCGGAGCGGGAATTTACAGGTCGTATATCGCGAAATGTAAAGGCATCGGAATTACTGGGAATGCTTAAGTACGCAGGTGTTAATTATAAAATAGAAGACAAGCATATAACGATAATGCAATAATGGCTTTAAATGTCAGGAAATTACCAATACTAACAATAATAAATTAACCACAATCAATTGTTCACTTTAAACAAAGCTATGATGGAAGAAATACCAAAAATAAGTTAACCCGGCGGGACCCACTTGCCTTGATCTTACTGTCTTTTTATCATGTGATTTATACATGCAAGCAGTAAAATGCCGGGTATAAAAAAACCGGGAAGTGTTCGCTGCACTTTCCCGGCTAATGATCTGGGTCCCAAAAAAATACAATCGACGAATTGAAAGTTAATGTTTAACCCAAACTCTACAAACTTATGAATTTTAATTCTAAGGCCACGCCTTTGGTATGGCCCCAATTATCAAAAATAATACTGGCTATGAAGCTAACAGCTATTATTATAATTGCTGCCCTTACTAATGTAAGTGCAAAAAGTTATAGTCAAATAGTGACCCTACATCAAAAGAATACCACAGTTGAAAAAGTACTAAGATCAATTGAAAAACAAACCGGCTATCATTTCTTATATGATAAACAGGATGTATCAAAGGCAGGCGGAATAAATATTGAAGTGGCGGGTGTATCCCTTGAGGAAGCCCTTAACCAATGTTTTAAAGACCAGCCTTTAACGTACAAGATCTTTCAGGAAACAATAGTGGTTAAAAAGAAAGACGAGGGTGCACTTACTACTCCAATAGAAGCATTTAAGGTACAGGGTACCGTAAACGATGTTAAAGGACCACTGCCCGGTGTAAGTGTGAAAGTTAAAGGATCAGGAATTGGTACAGTTACCGATGTAAATGGCAAGTACACGCTGAATGCACCCGATGGTAATGGAACCCTGGTTTTTAGTTTTGTTGGATATACAACACAGGAAGTGCCTATTGCAAACAAAGCTCAGCTTGATGTTTTGTTGGCCGAATCGTCTAAAGCATTAAGTGAGGTTGTTGTGGTTGGTTACGGTACACAAAAACGTGTAGACTTAACCGGCTCGGTAGGTAGCGTTAATGCAAAACAATTACAGGACAGGCCGGCTATTAATGTGGAGCAGGAGCTTGCTGGTAAAATTGCGGGTGTTAACGTATCAACAAACTCAGGTGCACCGGGCGGCGAAACCAAGATCCGTATTCGTGGTTACAGCTCAATCAACGCGGCAACAGATCCGTTGTATGTAGTTGACGGTGTGGTATGGACAGCCGGTGGCGCAGCCCTTAACCCAAATGATATCGAAACCATCGACGTGTTGAAGGATGCGTCATCAACAGCCATTTACGGTACACGTGGTGCAAACGGTGTAATTTTGGTAACCACCAAGCGTGGTAAAAAAGGTGGTAGTGTAAGTTATGATGCTTATGTAAGCGTAAGTAACATGGCTAAAGAACTACCCGTGTTAAACTCAGAACAATATTTAAATGTAGAGGATATTTCTTATAACAACATCAAGAAATATGACCCTACCGGATGGGCCGCAGGCAAGTATACTGATGATAACCCGGTAAAGATACGCACCGCGTTAATTGGTAAACTGTTTGACTCTAATCTGAAACCATTATATGATGTTGACTGGCAAAAAGCAACCACTCGCTCGGCTGTGAGCCAAAATCATAACGTTACATTTACCGGTGGTACCGATAACCTTAACTACGGCTTATTTTTAAACTATGCCGATGACGAAGGTATTATATTAAACAGCTACCAAAAACGGTATAATGTACGTTTAACTATTGATCACCAGGTAAAACCATGGTTAAAAGTAGGCGCTACCATCAATTACAATAACTCAGAACAGCGTACTGCCGATGATGGTACCGGAGGTAACAACATTCCGCGTATGTTAATTGAAATGGTGCCATTTATACCTATCAGGTACCCTGATGGCAGTTACGGAAAAAGGACCGATTATCCAAACTTAGAAGGTGGCGATAACCCTGTTGCACAGGCTAATGAAATACACAACCTGTATCGTACACGTGTATTCAGTGGTAATGGTTACCTTAACCTTAACCTGGCCCCGGGGCTGGAGTTCCGCAGTACACTGGGTGTTACTACATCGGCCAATTACAATCCTCACTATCAAACCGGGTTAGTTGGCGGCGCTACTGTTGATCAAAGTAACAGTTCGGCATCAATAAATGAATATAATGATACTTTCTGGCAGTGGGAAAATCACTTTACCTATAACAAAGTATTTAACAAGATCCACTCATTAAACGTGGTTTTAGGTACCGAACGTCAGAATTTTAATGAGCTGAGCGTTGGCGCTTCAACCTCGGGTTTATCTGATGATTATTTTCAATATAATAACCTCGCTACTGGCGCTGTGCCCGGAATCCCGACATCAAATTATTATGCCTGGCAGATACAATCTTTCTTTGGTCGTATCAATTATGGCTTTAAAGACAAGTATCTGTTAACATTAACAGGTCGTGAGGATGGTTCGTCACGTTTTGGTACCGGTTCAAAATATGGTTTCTTTCCATCAGCTGCTTTGGCATGGCGTGTATCGCAGGAAGATTTCCTGAAGGATAATCAATCCATTTCCGATCTGAAGTTGAGGTTTAGCTATGGTTTAACAGGTAACTCAGAAATTGGCCAGTACAGATCACAGGCCAGTCTGATATCCGGAAGTACCGTAGTAGGCGGCACAGGTACAGTAATTAATACCGGCAGCCCCGGAAATAACAATTTGCAGTGGGAAAAAAATACTGAGTATAACTTTGGTGTTTCATTTGGTTTATTCAACAACAGGTTAACTGTTGACGCGGATGCCTATTACAAAAAAACAAAGGCTCTTTTGCTGAACGCACCATTACCTGAAACCAGCGGTTATAACAGTGTATATGAAAATATTGGTAGCCTTGAAAATAAAGGTATTGAGTTAACCTTAAACACGGTTAACGTAAAAACTGATAATTTTAGCTGGAATACCACCTTTAACATATCGTTCCTTAAAAATAAAATCCTGCGTTTAGGTGAAGCTAATGATGATATTTTCTTAGCGCCAACCTTCCTGTCACAATTCAATTTATTGCGCGTGGGTGAGCCTGCCAGTGTGTTTTATGGTTATAAAGTGTTAGGCACCTGGGGTACAGCCGAAGCTGCCGAAGCCGCTAAATATGGTAAATTACCTGGAGACTTAAAAATCCAGGATACCAATGGCGATGGTAAGGTTACTGTTGCTGATAAACAGATATTGGGTAAATCAACACCATCAGGTTACGGAACATTTACCAATACCTTCCGTTACAAAAACATTGATTTGGGTATTGAGCTGCAGTTTAACTACGGTAACCAGATCATGAACTTAACCAGGCACTCCGGTCAGGACCGTACAGGACAGGCTAATAGCTACGCTACTGTGTTAAACGCGTGGACACCTACTAACCAGAATACCAGTATAGCCGAAGACAGGCCCGCTTATGTTTATTACCAAACAGAAATTTACTCCACTAAGGTTGAGAGCGGTAGCTTTATTCGTGGCCGTAACGTAACCTTAGGTTATACCTTCCCAACTTCGGTAACAAATAAAATTAAATTGAGTCGTTTAAGGATTTACGCGCAAGCACAAAACTTGTTCCTGATAACCAAATATACTGGTTATGATCCTGAAACATCAACCTATAATGCAGGTATGAGCAATGGGGTACAAACCAATAGCAACTTTACTCAGGGTATTCAATTTTATGATTATCCAAAACCAAGAACCTTTTTGCTTGGTGTAAATGCAAGTTTTTAATTAAATACCTAAATAAGTATATTATGAAATTTAATTTAAAAAAATACAGGACCGGATTATTGGCCCTGATCGTTATAGCAAGCATAACAAGCTGCAAAAAATATCTTGATGAACCCAACAAGAGTAATTTTACCCAGGAAAATTATTTTACAACCGCAAGTCAGGCACGTTCATTTGTAAATGGTATTTATGGCAATTACCTTAATAACCAAAATTATGGTGATTACCTTTTTATGAATGGCGATGCCTACGGCGAAGCCCCGTTTATAACACTGGAACTTTTTGCCGGTCATGCTACTTCATTAGGGCAAAGTGTTAACAACAATAACGTTATATTTCAACGTACCGACCCAACCAATCCTGGTTTTGAAACCATGTGGAAAGGCTGCTACACAGCTATTGCAGAGTGTAATATTGCACTAACCCGGATACCTGCCATTAACATGCCCGATGCCACAAAAAAATCATTATTGGGCGAGGTGTACTTTTTAAGGGCATTCTTTTACTATCATTTGGTTAGGTTATACGGAGATGTTCCTTTGATTACCACACCGGTAGATTTAAGCAGTCCGCTTTTGTATCCTACACGTACACCTAAAGACCAGGTTTATACTCAGGTAGTAAATGATCTGCTTGCAGCTGAACAATCAGGCCTTCCGGCTACTAACGGTATGTTGGCATCAATGGGTGCTGTACATACATTATTGTCAAGTGTGTATTTAACTATGGCTGGTTATCCGCTGCAAAAAACAGAAAATTATCAAAAAGCCGCGGATGAGGCTAAACAGGTTTTACCGCTATACACCCTGTTTACTGATTATGCCTATCTGCATGATAATGCGCACAAAAATCAGGGCGAATTGATATTCCAGGCTCAGTATGACGTGAAGATTGCAACTAACTCTATAACACAGTTAACTGTTCCGTTTAACCTGCCTGTAGGTGCTTATGGCGATCACCTGGGTGCAATGATCCCGACCGATGCGTTTTTCAATAGCTACGAGGCTGGCGATAAGCGTACCGAGGAGAAGCAATTTTATTTCTCTAAATACCCGGCTTCAGACAATCCTGCCAATATTATCAACTTTGGCGAGCATTGCCTGTATAAGTATTTCCATGTGGAAAGTTCGGTATCTGGTACATCAAATAGCGGCAAATGCGATGAAAACTGGACCTTTTTACGTTTGCCTGAGGCTATGTTAACCTATGCCGAGGCTTCAAACGAGGTAAGCGGCCCTACAGCGGATGCTTATGCTGCTGTAAATCAGATCAGGACGCGCGCCAATCTGAAACCACTAAGCGGCCTTACTAAAGATCAGTTCCGCATAGCTATCTGGAAAGAACGTTATCATGAACTTGCTTTTGAGGATAAATCATATTTTGATATCCAGCGTACTCACCAGATCTATGATGTAAAAAATAATACATTTGGTCCGGCAACTTCAACTGCTAACGAGCAGGGAGTTACCATGAAGGAGCAATATTATCTATGGCCTGTTCCGCAACGCGAAATAGCTACAAATAGTAAACTAACCCAAAATGCAGGTTGGTAAATAAATAATAGTGTAAACAAAAAGACCAGCTGCATCAGCTGGCCTTTTTGTTTTAATGCCATTCCTCATGGTAAACAAATTTGGGCATTTGCCATTTGTAGCGGATAGACAGCAAACGCAGGGCAAGACCAATAGCACAGGCCAAAACAATAGCAATACCCGGGCTAATGCCTATATATTCAAAACCCAGGTAAGCCGCCCCGGTAACTATAGAGGCGCTGGCATATATCTCTTTATGAAACAGCAGCGGGATATCATTACACAACACATCGCGCAATACGCCACCGGCACAACCCGTTATCATGCCGCTTAATAAAACTATAGTGGTTGGCAGGTTTATCTGTTGCGCTATCTGGCAGCCAATAATGGTAAATACAACCAACCCCAAAGCATCGAGGTATAAAAACAGCTTTTTTAGTTTGGTCATTACAGATGCTATGAAAGCAGCCAGTATAGCAGCCCCCGCGGTGATCAGCAAATACTCAGGGTGTTCAACCCAGCTCATGGGGTAATGGTTAAACAAAATATTACGCACCGTACCACCACCCAAAGCGGTAACCCAGGCAATAATACAAACTCCCACCCAGTCCATATCCCGCCTGCCAGCTGATAAGGCGGCTGTCATGGCTTCGGCAATAATGGCTATGATATATAAAATATGCAGCATAATAATTTGAAAAGCAGGTATTGATATGCCTGTTTAACAAATATAATTATTTGAATGGTTTAAATACTCCAATTATAGTTAAGACACGGAAAGCTCATTCAGACGCCTTGATCCAGTTTTTGCCCTCGTAAAAGCGTGTCACCAGCATGGCCGCAACGGTATCGCCTGTGGCGTTTAAAAGGGTAGCCATGGGGTCAACCAGGGTACCTATGATCATGGCCGGGGGCAGGGCTTCGGGCGGGAAACCATAGGCCGAGATGAACAGCAGTTCGCCTATATAACCGCCATTGGGTATGCCGCCTTCAACCAGGCTCACCAAAACGGTCATGGCCAGGGCAATGGCAATGGTATCGGCGCTGTTAAAGCTTTTGCCAAACAGGGCAAACACTACCACCATTTTTACAATAGACGAGATACTGGAGCCATCCTTGTGCAGCGTACCCCCAAGCGGGATAGTAACATTGGCAATCATATCCGGGATGCCCATTTTTTTTGCGGCATCAAGGTTTGCAGGTATGGTGGCAATACTGCTGCATGTACCCACAGCAGTTGCCGATGGTATGATATTGTTTTTCCAGTATCTTTTTATACCGGTTACGCCGCCGGCTATAAAAGCATATAAGCTAAATATTACCACAAAATAAAATGCGCCCAACCCATAATATAACGCCATAGAACGGGCATATCCCCCAAACAATTGCGGACCGAACACACCTACCTGGTAAGCAAAATAAGCCCCCAAACCAATTGGCCCCAGCTTCATGATGAGGATGAATATATTTTTAAATACTTCGTTCCCGCTATGTAAAAAACGGGCGAAGGGAGCGCCTTTTTCCCCTGATCGTAAGGTGGCAAAACCTATTAATATCGAAAAAATGATGGCGGCAAGCATGCTTTTTCTCGAAAGCAGTTCGTAAAACTCGCCGGTAGTAAATAGCTGGGTAAGCTGGTCGCCAAATGGTTTTTTAACAATTGCCTCAGTTATGGGGCTGGCAACCAGGTGCTGGTGTATAGGAAATATCCATGCGGCTATTATAGTTAAAATGGCGGCAATAAGTACTGTTGATAAAAATACGATAGAAGTAACACCTAACAAACGGCCCAGTCTTTTAGAACTGTCGAGCCCGGCAATGGCTGATGATATGGCAAAGAAAACTAAAGGAACCACGGCAGTGAATAACAGGTTCAGGAAAATATCGCCTATGGGTTTTATCAGTGCTACCTTATCACCTAAAAACAGTCCGGCTATACTGCCTGCTATAATACCCATCATGAGCAATATAATGCCCTTATAGTTTTTAAACCAGCTATTCATGTGGCTAATATAGCTGTTTATACGGCAAATTTTCTTCAGCTTATAGCCACATTTAAGTTA
Organism: Mucilaginibacter lappiensis; assembly: GCF_050433765.1. Lineage (GTDB taxonomy): Bacteria > Bacteroidota > Bacteroidia > Sphingobacteriales > Sphingobacteriaceae > Mucilaginibacter > Mucilaginibacter lappiensis_A. The sequence continues at coordinate 75,078 of NZ_JBNPWP010000003.1, forward strand.
TACTAACGGATTTACGATGGCAAAATGTAATTACTTAAGCCAGTGTTTTAAGGCGTTAACCGACCTTACTCAATAAATGGATATTTTATTTGTAATTAATCTAAATAAAAATAACTTTGCGCCGTTTAGACCAGTACAGGTTTAAACATACGTAGCAGATAACATTGATCCTAATTCAACTCAATCCCCAACACAATGACGCGTTTTATACAAATAAAATTACCCACCGTTCTTTTTAAAAACATTAATGCAAAACTCTTTTTATCAAAACTGCCGAATGCGCTGTTCATAGTTTATTTTTTAGCGCTGGTTTTAAATGTTGATACCGCGTTGGCGCAAAAATCAGCTTCAGGTACGGTTAAAGGAACTATAAGAACATCTGATGGCGTAGCCGCCGAATATGTGAACGTACTTATTAAAGAAACTAACCAGGTTGCCATCACTAATAAAAACGGCAACTTTACCCTAAGAAATGTAAAACCCGGAAATTATACTATGCTGGCAAGCTTTGTTGGCCTTAATACACAAAGTCAGCAAGTAACAGTTACCGAAGATAACATAACAGTTGCCGATTTTACGCTCACAGAAAATAAACAAAGGCTGAATGAGATCCATATAAATGGGCGCAAATCAAATAAGTTTTTACGGAAAGAAACAGATGATATTGCCAAACTTCCGCTTAAAAACCTGGAGAATCCGCAGGTATACAGTGTGGTAACCAACGAATTAATGAAGGAACAGGTAGTAACCAATTATGTAGATGCCTTTAAAAATATACCAGGTGCCGGTGTTCCGCTTATTTATAACAACGGCCGTACATCTTTATTATCAAGAGGGTTTACAACCGAGAATTTAGTTAGAAATGGAATTTCGGGGTTTGACTATAACAGCGTTGATCCTGCAAATATCGAAAAGGTAGAGGCTATAAAAGGCCCATCGGGAACACTCTTTAACAGCAGTATGGTGTCTTTTGGCGGAGTGTTTAACCGGGTAACAAAAAAGCCGCTTGATACCGCTAAAACCGAAATTGGTTATCAGAGTGGCGGGTTTGATCTTAACCGTATCACTGCCGATGTTAATACCCCGTTAAATAAAGATAAAACGGCTTTGTTTCGCATCAATACAGCCCTGCATAGCGAACACAGCTTTCAGGATGAAGGTTTTACCCGCAGTATTTTTGTAGCTCCCAGCTTTACCTACCAGGTAAATGACAGGTTATCTGTTCAGTTAGATGCTGAAATAAGTACCTACAATGCTACATCAGCTTACCGCCTGGCACCTTATGCCAAAGGCAAGGTATTCAATATAAAAGATCTGGCTATTGACTATAACAGGTCATTTGCAGGTAACAGCGTTGACTATACCAGTAAGCAGTTTGATGTTTTTGGACAAGTTAATTATAAAATATCAGACCATTGGAAATCACAAACCGCATTTGCCAGAACATATTCAAACACCAAAGGTATGGTTACGCAATTAACCATTGTAAGCGATACCGGTATAAGGCAATCACTTCAAAAGCAGGATTTTCCATATTATGGAACCAACATTCAGCAAAACTTTATTGGCGATTTTAAATTGGGCAGCATACGTAACCGCCTGGTTGTTGGTTTGGAGTATTACAACCAAAAAAGTAACCGCGATTTTACCACTGTAAATATGCCTGTGCTTAATTACACCAAACCGGGTGCTGCCTATGATAATTTTAACGCCGATAAGGTATCGGCTTTAGCTGCAAGCTCACCTTATACTTATACACAAACCAACTTAAGCTCATACGCGGTATATGCTTCGGATGTGATTAATTTTACTGATCAGCTGAGCGCTATGCTAAGTTTACGTGCCGACAGGTTTGATAATAAGGGCTCGTATACCCCCAGCACCAATACCAGAACAGGTAACTATAAGCAAACAGCGCTTGCACCAAAATTTGGATTGGTTTACCAGGTTGTAGAAAATCAGGTATCGCTGTTTGGTAATTATATGAATGGTTTTAGTAATGTATCAGGCACAGATTTTAATAACAATACCTTTAAACCACAATATGCTAATCAATGGGAAACAGGGGTGAAGTTTGACCTGTGGGATCATAAGATCAGTTCAACCGTTAGTTATTATGACATCTCTGTAACTAACACAACCCGGCAGGATCCTGATCATCCGGCATTTAATATTCAGGATGGTACTCAATTAAGTAAAGGCGTTGAAGCAGAAGTAATAGCTAACCCTTTTACAGGCTTTAACATTATAGCGGGTTATGCTTATAATAATAGTAAATATACCAAAGCCGATGCCTCTGTGCAGGGTTTGCGCCCGGCTGCCGCCGGACCAGATAAGCTGGCCAACCTGTGGGTAAGCTACCGGATTCCTGAAGGTAAAGTTCAAGGGTTAGGATTTGGCGTGGGCGGAAATTACGGAAGCGCGTCTTACCAAACCAATACAACCACTTTTAAATTTGTGATACCATCATATACCGTGATTGATGCCACTGCCTTTTATGACCAGCCATCATACCGTATAGGTGTAAAATTGGACAACCTGACCAATGAAAAGTACTGGTCGTTCCGTTTAGCTCCGCAAAATCCAACACGCTGCACATTGAGTTTAAATCTGAAGTTTTAAGCCCCCAATAAGCAATTGGCCTGCTAACTTCCCGTGTTATATATACGCGGGCGGTTAGCAGGCTTTTTTTATTTCTTAAATCTGGATTCCCGCGATTATTATACCTTGCAGAACAATTTGATATATTAGCGGTCAATTATAATAGCAGATGCAGATTCAACAAGCCAGGGAATTTATACTGGATAAATTAAACAAGGAACTTCCTGAACACTTTTACTATCACAACGCCAACCATGCCATAGATGTATATACTACGGCAAGGCTAATTGCAGAAAGCGAAGGGATAAATGGGCATGAAACACAACTACTACTTACAGCGGCCCTGTTTCATGATTCGGGCTTTTTATATGGTGGAAAAATAGATCATGAATTACGATCATGTGAAATTGCCCGCTTATATTTGCCTGACTTTGGATATTCATCGGCAGATATTGAGCAGATATGTGATATTATTATGGCTACTAAATTGCCGCAAAGTCCGCATGATCACTTAGGCGAAATTATTTGTGATGCTGATTTGGATTATTTGGGACGGAATGATTTTTTTGTACTCAGTAAAAAGCTATTTTCGGAACTTGTAATAACCAATGGTTTAAAAACAGAACAGGAGTGGGATGAACAGCAGATCGCTTTCTTTGAAAATCATCATTACTTTACCAAAACAGCCATTGAATTGCGCGGAACTGCAAAACAGCAACATTTAAAAGAGATCATAAAAAAAACATTTTAAAAGTATAATTCATGACAAAAGCGGAGCACAGTTTACCCGAAATAATAAAGGATGTAGTAACTGTAATAGCCGGGATATTATTTTGCGGTTTTGCACTCAGGGGTTTCTTGGTGCCTAACAAGTTTTTTGATGGTGGTGTTACCGGTATCTCCCTGCTCATCCATGAGCTGTACCATATTAATATTGCTTTTGTTATCATCGCAGCCAATATTCCCTTTGTAATTTTAGGCGCTTACCAGGTTAACCGCGTGTTTGCCTTAAAAACCTTTGTGTGTGTTATAGCACTCGGCATTTGCCTGCTGTATGTGCCATACCCGATTATCACATCCGACAAATTATTGGTTTCTATATTCGGCGGGGTGTTTATGGGGCTGGGAGTTGGGCTTTCCATCCGTGGCGGATGCGCGCTTGATGGTATCGAGATCCTGGCGCTTTATACCTTAAAACGCAGTAGTTTTACCATCAGCGAGATCATTTTAGGTATCAATATCATCATTTTCTTAATAGCGGCCTTTGAACTTGGGCTGCCTACAGCGCTGTACTCTATTTTAACTTATTATACCGCCTCACGCACCATCAGCTTTGTAATTGATGGTTTGGAGGAGTATACCGCTGTAAACATAATATCAGGTAAAAGCGAGATCATCAAGGAAAAACTGGTGATGGAGCTTGGCCGCGGGATTACTGTGTACAAAGGCGAGCGTGGTTTTCTGAAAGAAAGCTTTGATGTAAGTCAACCCGTTGATATTATATTTACGGTGATAACCCGCCTTGAAGTGCGCAGGCTAAAAAATCTTGTCCATAATATCGACCCCAAAGCATTTGTATTTACCAACAGCATAAAAGAAGCGGCAGGCGGTGTGCTTAAAAAACGGGTAAGGGAGCATTGAGTTTTATTTTTAGTATCAAGTAGTTAGTATCACGTATCAAGACAGCTTCTAAAAGTGTTACTTGCGCCCCGAAATAAGTCTTGATACCTGATACTAACTACTTGATACTCTCTCTCTCTAAGAAACCACCTCATATATCTCCACCGGTTTGGCTTTGTTCTTTAGGCTTACTTCGCCAATTTTATTAAAGGCAAATGATTCCTTTGCTTTTTCATAAACCTCCTGGGTAACAATGATCTGACTGGCTTGCGCAACTGATTGCAGGCGCTGCGCCAGATTAACCGCATCACCTATTACGGTATAATCCAAACGTCTTAAAGTGGCCGAACCGATATTGCCCGAGATCATTTCGCCGGAGTTGATACCTATAGACACCTCCGGTTTAAATGTTTTTTCGCCATAAACTATCGCTTCGGCAGCGTGCATTTTTTCTTTTACCGCCAGCGCCGCGTCAATAGCGCGGTCAAGGTGATACTCTCCCCTGAAAACCGCCATCACGGCATCGCCCATAAATTTATCAATATGTCCGTTTTGGGCTATGATCTCCTGCACCATCATATCAAAAAGCCTATTGATTAAACCAACAACAGTATTGGCCGGGATATGCTCTGATATAGCTGTAAAGCCGCATATGTCAACAAACAGCACAGTAGCGTCAATAGTTTCGTTAGAGAGCAGGCTGGTTTCAAACTCCTGATGGGTCATAAAGTTTAAAACGTTTTCATCAACATACATGCGCAATATGTTGTTCTCCTTGATGGCCTGTAAAGTTTTCTTAAGCTCTATAACGTGTAAAAGCGTTTTTTCGATAGTAAGGTCAAGGTCATCGAAATTAACAGGCTTGCATACAAAATCAAATGCGCCCCGGTTCATGGCCATGCGAATGTTATCCATATCGCCATAGGCCGATACCATGACTGCCTTTAATATCGGGTTAGCTTCGGGTAGTTTGGTAAGCAGGGTAAGCCCATCCATTTCGGGCATGTTGATGTCACTTAAAACCACATCAATATCAGGCTCCTCGGCAAGCTTTTTTAATGCTTCAAAACCATTTTGGGCAAATACAAAATCAAATACTTTTTCACGTATCTTTTTCCTGAACTTTTGTTTAATCAGCAATTCCAGATCCGATTCATCATCAACCACCAGTATCTTGGCCATTATTGTTCTATATGTTTTAGTTTTTCTTTTAAATTATGAAAATCAAGCGGCTTGGTTAAAAAATCATTTGCGCCCAGTTCCATTGATTGCTTATAATTTTCAGCGTCGCCATAAGCGGTAATCATCATTACAACCGGTGGTGGTTTTTCATAAGTGCTCCTGATGTTTTTAAGCAGCTCCAGTCCGCTCATGCCGGGCATATTTATATCCGATAAAATAAGTATCACTTCCGAATGGTTTTTTTCCAGGTACGTCATCGCTTCTTCGCCCGATAATGCAAAGGTAAATGCCATTTCACCGTTTTTTATCTCTTTTCTGAAGCGTTGTGTAAACAAAGGCTGTACATCTTCCTCATCGTCAACAACAAGTATTTTCATTTAATATAATTTGTTTTTTTAAGGTGATGAAGCTATTATGAGTTTGTATTCATTTTATAACTCATCATGGTTTCATATTTTTAATATAACTTCAAAGTTAAGTTTTGTATTCGTTTTTCTATTAATTACCGGTAGTAGGGATGGTAATAATAAACCTTGCATATTCGCCCTCGGCGGTTTCTACTTTCAACTCACCATTATGAGCTTTGGTAATAATATCATAGCTCATGGATAAACCTAAACCAGTTCCCTGCCCGGTAGGCTTGGTGGTAAAAAATGGCTGGTAAATTTTGTCAAGTACCTTTTGCGGAATGCCCATTCCGTTGTCGCTTACTGTAATTTCAACAGCATTGCTGCCCGATGCAAGCTTTACCAGTTTGGTAGTTACGCTTACTGTTGGCTCATAACTGTCGCCAAGTAGTTTTTTCTTTTCGGCAACAGAGTAAAATGAGTTATTATATAAATTCAGCAATACCCTGCCCAGGTCTTGCGCCATCGCATCAATATCACCAATGTTTGCATCAAAGCTGGTTTTCATGCCCGCATTAAATGATTTGTCTTTGGCCCGCAATCCGTGGTAACTTAAACGTAAATATTCATCGGCAAGGGCATTAACATCTGTAGGCTCTTTTTTACTGGTGGTAGCCCTGGAGTGCTGCAACATCCCTTTTACAATGGCATCGGCACGTTTACCATGCTGGTTTATTTTAGCCAGGTTCTGGGTAATATCATTCATTATCTCATCGGCCTCTTCCTTGCTGTCATCAGGCAGATCTTTGAATACGCCATGTTTTAGTTCATCCAACAATTCAATACTTACCTCGCTAAAGTTGTTTACAAAGTTTAACGGATTTTGAATTTCGTGCGCTATGCCCGCGGTAAGCTCACCCAGCGAGGCCATTTTTTCCTGTTGTACCAACTGGGCTTGTGTGCTTTTGAGTTCGGCCAGGGCCTGCTGCAGTTCTTCTTTCTGGTGGGTAAGTTCGGCAGTGCGTTGTCTAACTTCGCTCTCCAGGTTAACCTTCATGGCAGCCATCATGCGGTTTTGCTCTTCTTCATCGCGCCGCTTTTTACGTTCCAATTCAAGGGCTTTGCTTTGCCTGCGATTAATAAACCACATAGCGCAAAACCACAAAATACCAAACGCTTTGGCACTTTCAAAAAACTCGTTATAATCGTTATAAAAATTAAGGAAAAGTTTTTCAATTAAGACGGACACAAGCGATATAGCAACGTATGGGAGTACCGATGTTACCAGCGGGCGGTTGGTTTTAAATTCGTCAAAAGTAAAGGGTACGGCTAATAAAAGGAATGTAAAAAGATGGCTGAGTAGGGCAAACAGCAAATTGTCCTTGGATACAAACATCAGGCACAAAAAAGCTATGGATGCCCAAAATGCATATTGTACATACTGGTTCCATTGACTATTATTTATATCCTGTGTTTTTAAGGTTCTGCGGTATTGGGTAACCAAAAAAAACGCGATAAAAGGTTCTAAAGTCATAAAAAGTAATTAACACCAGGTTATGGGTGTTCAAGTTAAAAGTTAACAATTTAAAACTAATATTTTAATTGTAATAATTTCATTTTATTAAATACCTCATTATATCACCAGGCTATGTTTTTTGTAAGCACTGGGCGTTTGCCCGGTTATATTTTTAAATATCCGCGAAAAGTACGACAGGTTCTCAAAACCTGTTTCGGCAGCTATTTCATAAAAGGGCATATCGGTAGTAGTTAATAATAATTGGGCACGTTCAATCCTTTTTGATTGTACGTAGGTTAACGGGCGTTCGCCGGTGTTTTCATAAAATAGCCTCGAAAAATAATCAGGATTGTGATTTGCCCGCTTCGCCAAATCGGCTACGGTAATCGTTGTCTGTAAATTGGTTTGTATATAATTTATGGCATCAGATACTTTGGAGTGTATAATGCTGTTATCCTTCATTAAAAAAAGTTCGGGAATCAAAAACCTCGAGAGTAGTTGCAATAATATCCCGTTTGTTTCTACATAGGCAGAAACGTGCATAAATTGGTTCAATTCGCCAAAGTTTTTTAGTATCGGTCGTTTTTCATATACGTTGGGGTTATATGAAATTTGCAGGCCCCTGTTTGGGTTTAAATGTAATATCCGCTTAAAGCAGGCAATATCATCCTCAGTAGCTTTTATTTTAAATATTTTCCGGTTCGATGAAAAAAGGGAGGAACCATCTGCCGACTCTTCTGAAAAGGATATGTAATACTGGCTTAAATAACTATCGCAATAATAATTACAGGTTGTAAAACTGGGTACTAAGTATAAATAACCCTCTTCCAGTCTGAATACTTCTGTAGTGTTATATAACTTCCCCTCGCCGCCATCAATAAAATAAATGCGATAAAAAGTACTGGTTACGTTCTTGTAGTTCCAGTTTTTGTTCAATTTAACATGATCGGTGTTCAGTAAGCCGAATGTAGATCTTAAAATACTCCTGTTCATAATAATATGGCATTTGCAATTTAGATAAAATAGGGATATATTTTGATAGAAAGTCGGGTTTGTGAAAACTTAAGTTGTGTTTGTGAAATTTTTACTCACATGCTCCCCGTAGATTTATAAATTATAAACCGGATAAATTTTACTTCATGCGAAGGCTTCTTTTTATACTGCTTGGCGCCCTGGTGGTGCTCATAACTGGTATATATTTTTATTCATCATCTGTTGATCTGCCACCCGATGTAAAGGAGGCATATAATGCTTTGCCCAATTCGCTGGATTATAATATAGATGTAAAGCCTATTCTTTCGGATAAATGCTTTGCATGTCATGGTCCCGATAAAGCAAAGCAAAAGGCCGGTTTACGATTGGATATAGCCAAATTTGCTTATGCCGACCTGCCCGAAGATAAAGGCAAAGTAGCCATTGATCCCGGAAACCTGGAAGGAAGTGAGTTTTTTCACCGGATCCTTTCTTCTGATCCTAAATATATGATGCCTTCGCCCGAATCACATCATACCCTAACTGCTACAGAAAAAGCTATTCTGATCAAATGGATCAAGGATGGTGCAAAATATAAGCCGCACTGGGCTTTTGTGAAACCTGTAAAACCAGATGTGCCCGAGGTGGATAATAAAGACTGGACTGCCAATAATCCGATAGACAATTTTGTACTCGCCAAGCTGGAGCAAAAAAAGCTGCAGCCATCTAAACAGGCCGATAAGGAATTATTGCTGCGCCGGGTTTCGTTAGATTTAACTGGTTTGCCGCCAACACTAAAAGAAATTGATGATTTTTTAAAGGATAATTCGCCCAACGCCTATGAGAAACAGGTTGACCGCCTGCTTAATTCAGCTCATTATGGCGAAAAAATGGCTGTTGACTGGCTGGACGTGGCCCGCTATGCCGATTCGCACGGCTATACGGTTGACAGGTTGAGGGACATGTCGCCATACCGCGATTGGGTGATCAAGGCGTTTAATACCAATTTTTCTTACGATAAATTTATCCAATGGCAACTGGCCGGCGATCTGATGCCGCACCCAACCCGCGATATGATCATCGCTACTGCTTTTAACCGCAACCATCAGCAAAATATGGAAGGTGGTATAGTGGAAGAAGAGTTTCAGACCGAATATGTGATTGACCGCACCAATACTTTTGGTACAGCTGTACTGGGCATGTCAGTTGGTTGTGCCAAATGCCACGATCATAAGTTTGACCCTATTTCACAAAAGAACTACTACCAGCTATTCAGCTTTTTTAATAATGTAAAGGAGGCAGGTCAAATATCATGGGATGATGCCCTGCCGACACCTACACTGATGCTGCCCACCAAGCAAAAGGAAAAAATACTGCAGTTTATAAACAACAATATAACACAGGAGCAGCACAACATCGCCCTTACCCAAAGTAAGGCTGTGGCAGGTTTTGAAAACTGGTTAAATGCCGGGGGCTACAAAAAACTGGCTGCCGATAAAATACCTGCTAATGGCTTACAGGCCTATTACACTTTTGATAAGGGCAGTTTGGCCAGTAACGTAAGTGGTAAAGATGTTGGTGCCATGAAGCGCGAAACCGGATTACCGGGCGACGGACCGGTATTTGAAAATAGGGGCAGTGGTAAAGCCATAGTACTCAATGGCGATGCCTGGATCGATCTGAACAGAGTAGGCATATTCCGTAAATCGGAGCCTTTTAGCGTTGGTATTTGGGTAAACATCCCCAAACAACTTACCGAAGGTGTTATTTTTCATAAAAGCAGCGCCGAGCGTTTGTATAATTTCAGGGGCTATCACCTGTATCTTAAAAATAACAAGCTCGAATTGAACATGGCCCACACCGGGCCGTCAAACGCTATTACCAAAGTTAGTATTGATGATGTTCCGCGGGATAAATGGATCCAGCTTACAGCAACTTATGATGGGTCATCAAAAGCGACGGGTTTCAAATTGTATATGAATGGGGCCGAAATGAAGATGGAAACCACCATGGATCAGCTCACTAAAGATATCCTATTCATTGGCGGTGGCGCACAGCCCGGTCTGCAAATTGGCGGCTGGTGGCGCGGGCGTGGTTTTAAGGATGGCAAAGCTGATGATATTGCCGTTTACAACCGAGCCTTAACACCTTTTGAAGTTAAAACCCTGGCACAAAAAGCAAACTGGGCAGCCATTGCCGGTAAAGACAAAGCTGCCTTATCTGTTGAGGAAGTTAATACGTTAAAAGGCTATTACTTAGCCGCCGTTGACCCGGATATGAAGGCAGAAGAACAAAAATTAAAGGCCCTGCGCACCACATTATCTGATTCAACCGAAAATATTGATGAGTTGATGGTGATGCAGGAAATGCCTAAGCCTAAAAAATCATTTCTGCTTAAAAGAGGCAATTACGATATGCCCGGCGAGCAGGTTTTCCCCAACACGCCCGAAGCCATATTGCAATATCCTAAAAATCTGCCTAAAAACAGATATGGACTGGCGCAATGGGTAACCAACCCCAACAACCCACTGGCAGCAAGAGTAGCTGTGAACCGCTTTTGGCAAAACTTTTTTGGAGTAGGATTAGTGAAAACCGCCGAGGACTTTGGTAACCAGGGCGAAATGCCAAGTCACCCGGAATTGTTGGATTGGCTGGCAGTAAAATTCCTGGAATCGGGCTGGGATGTTAAGGCATTGAATAAACTGATCGTGATGTCGGCAACCTATCGTCAGGATTCCCGCGCCAGTAAAGAGGCCTTTGAAAAAGATGCAGAAAATCGTTTTCTTTCACACGGTCCCTCATATCGTATGACGGCCGAAATGATACGGGATAATGCCTTATTTGCCAGTGGGCTGTTAAATACTCAGATAGGCGGAAAAAGTGTTAAACCCTATCAGCCGGAAGGGCTTTGGGAAATAAACAATACTACTTACACACCTGATACAGGCAAGGCGGTTTATCGCCGCAGTTTATATGTGGTGATCAAAAGATCGGTGCCTAACCCAACGCTGTCAACATTTGATGCACCTTCTCGAAGTTATTGCATTATGCGCAGGCAGCCAACTAATACGCCATTGCAGGCATTGGTAACACTTAATGACCCCACATTTGTGGAGGCATCCAAAGTAATGGGCGAGCAGATAAGTCGATCAAATGATAGCCGTATGGCTATAAAGAATACCTACCGTAAACTCACCGGTCGTACGCCATTACCCAAAGAGGTCGACCTGTTGCTTACACTGCAACAAATAGAACTTAAAAAATTCAAACAACATCCTGAAAAAGAAAACGGCTGGCTCAACACCGGTCAATATAAAGTGGATAAAAAAATGGATAGCGCCCTGATAGCCGCCAATACGGTTATTGCCAGCACTATATTAAATTCTGATGCATCATTAACAAAAAGATAGAACGGCATGTCGAATTTTCATCATGATGAAGAGTTCAGGTTGCATACACCTGAATTTAGCGCACTCAATAAAAAGCTTGACCGGCGCGATTTTTTAACCAAAACCTCGCTTGGTCTGGGTGCATTGGCCGTAGGGTCACTGTTTGGTAATAATCTTTTCGGTAGTTCGCCAAAAGCTGCCGCGAGTGCGGCACAAGGCGACCTGGAGGCTGATATTCTTAGGGCTTTACCGCACTTTGCCCCAAAAGCCAAAAGGGTTGTGTACCTGTTTCAAAGCGGCGGGCCATCACAGTTTGAGCTGTTTGATTATAAACCCAAGCTAACCTCTATGCTGGGCCAAAACCTGCCCGATTCGGTGCGCAAGGGGCAAAGGCTTACCGGGATGAGCGCCAACCAAAGCGTGTTGCCCATGGTGCCGTCTTACTATAAATTTAACCAGCATGGCGAAAGCCAAACCTGGATGAGCGAACTAATGCCGCATACCGCGCAGGTGGTTGATGATCTTTGTATCATCAAATCCATGCATTCAGAGGCTATTAACCATGACCCGGCTATTACATTTTTCCAGACGGGTAACCAGCTTCCCGGCAGGCCATCCATAGGTTCGTGGATCAGCTACGGTTTAGGATCTGACAATAATAACCTGCCCACCTTTATTGTACTGGTTTCAAAAAACGGGCAAAAAGACCAACCGCTGTATGCCAGGTTATGGGGTAACGGCTTCCTGCCATCCAAACATCAGGGGGTACAGTTCAGGGCCGGTAAAGATCCTGTGCTGTATTTGAATAACCCCGATGGTTATGATGGTAAGGACAGGAAAGAGATGCTGGAATACTTGTCGAAATTAAACCAGCTGCAGAACCAAGCCTATGGCGATCCTGAAGTAGAAGCAAGGATCTCGCAGTATGAAATGGCCTACAGGATGCAAACATCGGTACCCGAAGTAATGAGTACTGCCGATGAACCTAACGAGGTGTTTGAAATGTACGGGCCTGATAGTCGCGATTCAGGCACTTATGCTGCCAATTGCTTACTGGCCCGTAAACTGCTTGAAAAAGACGTGAAGTTTGTACAGCTATATCATCAGGGCTGGGATCAGCATACTAATTTACCATCGGCCATTGCCACCCAATGCAAAGCTACTGACCAGGCTACGGCTGCTCTTATTAAAGATTTGAAAAGGAGGGGACTGCTGGAAGATACATTGGTTATTTGGGGCGGCGAGTTTGGCCGTACCGTGTATTCGCAGGGAAAACTTACCGCGAATGATTACGGGCGCGATCATCATCCCCGCTGTTTTACCATGTGGATGGCGGGTGCGGGAGTAAAGCCCGGCATATCATATGGCGAAACCGACGATTTTAGTTATAACATTACCAAAGACCCGGTACATGTGCATGATTTTCAGGCCACGCTGATGCACCTGATGGGGATTGACCATGAAAGGCTTACCTATAAATTTCAGGGCAGACGCTTCAGACTCACCGATGTGGAGGGAAAAGTCGTAAGAAATATATTAACTTAGGTAGGAGAGGCAAGCTATGAGAGTCAGGAATCAAGACGCCATGCAATTAAAATATATTTATTTTTCTTATCTCTTGATTCTTAACTCCTGATTCTTTTTCTTTATGTACAAACAATTGAACAATTAAAAACCATGGAGAATTCGAGAAGAAATTTTTTAAAAAACTCTGCAATCGCATCAGCCTTAGTGGCTACCACACCTGTAAACAGTTTTGCAATATTACATAAGGATATGAAGCCAGATGATCAAACTATAGGCCACGGCAGCTTTACCTACAAAGCCGACAAGAGCTGGGCAAAAATCAGCGTAAATAACACACCGTTGGCCAACTGCCACGAAATGGTACAGGACAGTAAAGGCCGCCTCATTATGCTGGGCGACCATACGCACAATAACGTCCTGATCTTTGATAAATCGGGCAAGTTGCTCGATTACTGGGGTACAGCTTTACCGGGTGGGCACGGTTTAAGCATTAGCAAAGAGGGGGGCGAAGACTTTTTACTGCTTACCGATTGCGGCTGGGCTCTGGACAGAACGGGTAATAGCTTTGGCCAGTCGGGCCAGGTATTAAAAACTACGTTGGATGGCAAATTGATATTTGCCATCGGTCACCCGCGCACTATTGGTGTTTACAAGGATGATGAACCATTTAAACCAACCGAAACCGCGGTAGCCCCTAACGGAGATATTTATGTGGCTGATGGTTATGGCTCTGATTATATTATCCAATACGATAGCAAAGGGCAATATATTCGTCATTTTGGCGGGCACCATAATACCAATAAAGATCATAATTTGGTTAACGCGCATGGCGTAACCGTTGACACCCGCGATAAAAATAACCCTACGCTGATCTGTACTTCGCGCGAGGAAAATTGCTTCAAGGTATTTACGCTGGATGGTAAATTTATTAAGCGTATTGATATGCCGGGCATGTACGTATGCCGTGCGGTAATTAACGAACAAAACATTTACGCAGGTGTATGCTGGTCAAAGGATGCGGCCGGGAAACGCTTTGATTATTCGGGTTTTGTAACCGTGCTTGATGCCAATAACAAGGTAGTGTCAAATCCGGGTGGTGCCGCACCTGTTTATAAAAATGGTGTTTTACAACAAACATTACAGGCTGTTAACCCAGTTTTTCAACACGGTCATGATGTTTGTGTTGATGAGGATAAAAATGTGTACGTATGCCAGTGGAATGCTTACCATACGGCCCCGGTAAAGTTAACGCGTGTATGATATTAGGGAATATAACTGAATTTTCGGGCCACCTGCACCCGCTTATTGTCCATTTACCAATAGGGTTTATTTTGCTGGCTGCTGTTTTTAATATTTTATCTTATTTAAAAAAGTATGAAAATTTAAAGCCCGCCGTATCTATAACCCTTTTGATAGGCTTTATATCGGCGGTTTTGGCCTGCATTTTTGGTTATATCCTTTCCTTATCCGGCGATTATGATCCGGTTACTTTAAGCCATCACAAATTTTCGGGGATCGTACTTGCCGCTATTTCTGGTTTCTTGTATTTTATCTCCACAGATAAGGTAAACAGGGAGGTGCGGATCCCCGGTAAATTATTTTCTGTATTGCTTGTAGGCTTAATTGTACTGATGAGTTACAGCGGGCATCAAGGTGCAAGCCTTACCCATGGGAGCGATTATCTCACCATGCGCACGCTGATGCAGGAAGTGCGCGACAAGCCCGCAAGTGTTCAAAGTGCCATGATCTATGAGGATGTGGTAGGGCCTATTCTTCAGAAAAAGTGTTCACAATGTCATCAGGGCGGAAAGCAAAAAGGGCGTTTTTCGGTCGAAAGCCTGCAGACTTTGTTAAAGGGTGGCAAAACAGGGCCCGCCATAGTACCCGGCAAGCTTAATGAAAGTGAATTGTACAAACGGATCACTCTTGACCCGGAGCATAAAGATTTTATGCCTGCCGACGGTAAGCCGCCGCTAACCAAAACCGAAGTCCAGATCATCAAATGGTGGATAGGGCAGGCCAACGCTGTTGAGGGCAAAACCATAGCACAGCT
The DNA here is from genome assembly GCF_050433765.1 of Mucilaginibacter lappiensis. Taxonomy (GTDB): domain Bacteria; phylum Bacteroidota; class Bacteroidia; order Sphingobacteriales; family Sphingobacteriaceae; genus Mucilaginibacter; species Mucilaginibacter lappiensis_A. The sequence continues at coordinate 90,285 of NZ_JBNPWP010000003.1, forward strand.
TAAAAATACAGATGCTATTAAACCTAAAATCGGGGCATATTTAGGCTTTAATAAAGATGCCGCAGATGAAGGCGAGGGTGACGAAAAGGGCTTTATACTGGCCATTAACCCGGATATCCCGGTTCAGGCTGATACCATGCTGATTACCCATTTACGCGCAAAAGGATTAATGGTAAGGATGATGCTGAAAAAACCACTTATGCTTGATATTACGCTACCAGCCAATTCAGGAATAAAAATAGCCGACATTAAAGGCAACCTAATGCCGCTGGCTAAAAACATCATCTGGCTTAATTTATCCGGCAATAACTTTACAGATAATGACCTTGCTATACTGCGGTCATTTACCAACCTGGAGAAACTGCGGATTGAGAAAAATCCGGTGACCGATGGGGTGAGCAATGATCTTATTGCCTTAAAACACCTGGAAGCTGTTAACTTAAACGAGACCAAAATTACCGACCTAACTGTAGTTAATTTGAAAAAGAACCCCGGCATTAAAAGGATATATACCTGGGGTACGGCGGTTAAGCAGGCCAACTAATTCATCTGCTATTGTAAAAATTTAGTGCATATAATGGGGCATAGCCTCATAAAGTAAATCTAAGTTATAAATTTGCTATTGCTCATTTATAGTCCATCAACATCGTAATTTAATCTATGTTTATCAGTTTGGTTCCGGTATATTTTTACCTGCCAATTAATTTTTAAACCCAAAATTCGTTTTTGATCGATCACCAAAGAAAACCTTAGTAAATAAATCATGCTCAGAAATAATAATATACTTAAGGGTATTTGTATCTGCATAAGCCTGTCTGTATCCGCCAACATCAGTGTGTTCGCACAGCAAAAGCAATTGGCCGATTATGTAAATCCTTTTATTGGGGCCAGTACCAATATGCAATCGGCAGGTAATCCGGCTGGTCTTGGTAAAACTTTCCCAGGCGCTACTGTGCCGTTTGGCATGGTGCAGGTTAGTCCAAATACTATAACCGGTGGCGACAATGGTTCGGGATATAGTTATGAGCATAAAACTATTGAAGGCTTTGCCCTAACCCAAATGAGCGGTGTGGGCTGGTACGGCGACCTTGGAAATTTTTTGGTGATGCCTACCATGGGCACATTACAAACCAGTGCAGGTAAGGAAGGACGGCATGAAGGCTACCGTTCTTATTACGATAAGAAAAGCGAAAAAGCCTCGGCGGGTTATTATGCGGTTACGCTTACTGATCATCAAATTAAAGCCGAACTTACCGCTACGCCTCATTGCGGTATCATGCGGTTCACGTTCCCTAAAAACACTGGTTCCCGGATCCAGATAGACCTTGCCCGGCGTGTTGGCGGTACCGCGGTTAACCAATATATTAAGGTGGTTGATGACCACACCATACAGGGATGGATAAAATGTACACCTGCAGGTGGTGGCTGGGGTAATGGCGATGGTGAGGCTTTTTATACTGTTTATTTTTATGCTCAGTTTAATAAGCCACTAAAAGAATACGGTGTATGGAGTGCGTACATTCCCGATGGTCAGGGCCGCAAACTACAGGATATTGAAAGTGCAAAGTACCAAAACATCATAGCTCATGCTGCTATATTACCGGGTGTTAAAGAGAAATTAGGAAAACATTTGGGCTTTTATACCGATTTTGATACCAAAGCCAACGAACAGGTGATATTAAAAGCCGGGATTTCCTACAATACTATTGAAGGTGCTAAAGCTAATTTAGATGCCGAGATCAAGGATTATGATTTCGACAAAGTTCATCAGCAAGCCCGCGGCTTGTGGAACAAAGCCCTATCAAAAATACAGGTAACGGGTGGTTCAACCGAAGAGAAGTACTCTTTTTACACCGCCCTGTACCATACCATGATAGATCCGCGCACTTTTGAGGATGTGGATGGCAAATATCCCGGCGGCGACCTGAAAGCTCATGTTGCAGATCATTTTGTTAAAAGAACCATCTTTAGCGGCTGGGATGTATTCAGGAGCCAGATGCCGCTGCAAACACTGATTAATCCGGGTTTGGTAAATGATCTCATCAATTCGCAGATCACCCTGGCCACTGAGAACGGTCGCCAATATTTTGACCGTTGGGAACTGCTGAATGCCTATAGTGGCTGTATGATCGGTAATCCATCTATATCAGTTATTGCCGATGCCTATAAGAAAGGCATTAAAGGCTATGATATTGATAAAGCTTACCAGTATAGTTTAAATACGGCTGCCAAATATGGCAATGGCGACCGTGGTTTTAGCACCGGGGGCAACAGTATTTCGGGCACATTAGAATATGCTTATTTTGATTGGTGCGTGGCCCAGATAGCTAAGGCCACCGGCAAAAAGGATGATGCCGAAAAGTATTCAGAAAGAGCGCTGGCCTACCAAAACGTTTTTGACAAGGATAAAGGATGGTTTCGCCCTAAAAAAGATAACGGTGAGTGGGAGGAGTGGCCCGCGACCGGCAGGTTACAGCAAGGTTATGGTACGGTGGAGAGTAACCCTTATCAACAGGGGTGGTTTGTTCCGCAGGATGTGCCCGGTTTAGCCAAATTGCTTGGAGGCAATGAGAAAGCAATAACCGACCTAACCAATTTTTTTGAAAAGGCCCCCGCCAATTTGCTCTGGAACGATTATTATAATCATGCTAATGAGCCGGTACACCATGTGCCGTTTTTGTTTAACCGCTTCGGCGCTCCGTGGCTAACACAAAAGTGGACAAGGATCATTTGCCAGCGAGCTTATCATAATAAAGTAGAGGGGCTGGTAGGTAATGAAGATGTTGGGCAGATGTCGGCCTGGTATGTGCTGGCGGCAAGTGGTATAGCACAGGTTTGCCCCGGCGATATGCGTTATGAGATCACCAGTCCGGTTTTCAGTAAAGTAAAGATCAACCTTGACCCTAAATACGCCAAAGGGAAAGCATTTACTATTGTGGCAAAAAATAACTCTCCGGCTAATGTATATATCCAAAGCGCCACGCTTAACGGCAGACCCTATCACAAATGCTATCTTGATTACGCGGCTATAGCATCTGGTGCTACACTGGAGCTGGTGATGGGTAATAAGCCTAATAAAGTTTGGGGGAAGTAATAATAAGCATATCGTAAACCCGCTTTTGGCCGCTGGAGGGCCAGTTACTTTGTAGCCACAAAGTAACCAAAGGGCTTTCAGCAGAAATGCTTCTTTGCGCACGGGCCTTTGCCCTGCAAATCGGTCAGAACCACGGGCTGCTAAATTTTGCCCTGCTACGCACGCTCAATTCCACTGCTTCTGGCAAAATTGCTAATGCCCCTGCAGCCGCACGGGCCACCATTGTTCTGCCTAATTTCGTCCGAAGCTTATCTGCTGAGAAAAAATATAATTCAATCTTTCATTTTGGCTCCCTCTTTCCGCCGAAGGCGAAGAGAGGGATGACGAGCGCAGCGATGTCGGGGTGAGTCGACTCGTGGCTTAGCATCAACCCGTATTTTTTGCGGTAACCCTGTACTGCTCAGGTGAGGTGCCGATGTATTTCTTAAATATGCGCGAAAAGTAGTAGGGGTCTTCATAACCCAGATCAACAGCTACTGTTTTTATCTTGTCGCCATTAGCATATAGTAACTGACATGCCTTTTGCATTTTCAGATGAATAAAGTAATCAATAGGGGGCATCCCGGTAGCTTTTCTGAAAATATTTGAAAAGTGCGATACCGATAAACTGTGTTTAACGGCCATATCCTCAACAGTAAGTTTTTTATTCAGGTTGTTGCGCATATTGTTAATGGTTTTGGTAATGATGTCGCCTTCATTGTCCTTGTCATTTTGAATATGTCGTTGCGGAAATAAAAAGATAGCTATCAAATGATACAGGCAAAAACTGGCACTGCACAGGTTTTCAGCACTGTAACCCATTTCAAGGGTTTGATAAATGTTTTGCCATATTTCAATGGCTTTTTCACTAAAAGGTATTTGAACAGGACCCCTTGTTATGCTCAAATTAAGTGATCTATTAAAAGCCTCCATATTATCGCCGGTAAAGTGAACCCAATAAATAGTCCAGGGGTCGTCCTTATCGGCCCAGTATCGCATGTATTTGTCGGTAGCGGGTATAATTACAAATTGGTTTGAACTTACTTCGTATCGTTTATTATCTAATATATAATGTCCCTTTCCCTGCAGGCAGTAAATAAGTATATTATCCTCGCAACCCTTCCTTCGTTCGCGATAATGAAAGCTTGCCTTAGGGAAATAACCTATATTGGTAATATAAATAGGGAAAAGTTCAGGATCGCGTTCTTTGGCCTCTTTCAATATTTTTTGAGGGATCGCAAAGAGCTTTTCTCCTATAAAGCCATCTCGTCTTTTTAAGCTGCTACTCATTAAAGTAATAATTGGTTTTGCAATGGAATATTACATTATAAAAGCATTTTGCCAGTAATGTAATATGCTATTATAGATAAAACAAATTGCAAAAACAATCATTCAGAGCATATTGTAAACCATTCATAACATTTTGCCAATATAACACATCTTACAGGTATTTTTTAGTAGCATAATCCATCAAAAAAAATGTTTTACCTATTATAATGTACAATACGTGCAGTTACTTTTGATTGTTCAGTAATGACCAATTTAACCGGGTATATTAACAAATTTCAGGGAATTCCATTGGTGGGTTTAACACTATAAAAAATATTAATGCATTAAATGCAATGCCTTAATTTCAACTACAACATCATATGTTACTAAAAAACAAAGTGATCTTTTTAACCGGCGGCACCGAAGGTATTGGCTTTGAATGTGCCAGGGTATATCACGCGGCAGGGGCCCGGCTCAGTATAATTTCAAACTCAGCAATAAGCATTAGCCAGGCACGCAGAAAACTCCCGGCAGATAATATACATTTCATAAAGGCAGATGTATCGGTAACGGGCGATATGGAAAAGGCAATTGCCGAAACTGTCAATAATTTTGGAGGGATTGATGTGATCCATAATAATGCCGGTATCTCTAATCCGTCAAAAGCCGTTCATGATACCACAGAAGAAGAATGGAGCAACCTGTTCGATGTAAATGTGAAAGGCATTTATAACACCACCAAATTTGGTATTGAGGAATTAAAAAAAACACGCGGCAATATCCTGAATACCGGTAGTTTGGTAGGCGACATTGGCCAGGAAATACATGCGGCCTATAGCGCTACCAAAGGCGCTGTAAACGCGTTAACAAAATCAATGGCACTTGATTATGCCGCTTACGGCATCAGGGTTAACGCGGTTGCCCCGGCCGGCGTATGGACACCAATGCTTCGTGCCTGGAGTAAAGAGCAGCCCGATTCACTGACCATTGAAAATTATCTCGACCAAATACATCCGCTGGGTTATTGCCCCGAGGGGGATGTTGTGGCCGATGCCTGTTTGTTCCTGATATCAGAACAGGCACGTTTTATTACCGGTTGTATTTTGCCGGTAACGGGCGGGGCCGAGTTAGGTTACAGACGAGTTATAAATCAATCTATCCAACTAAATCAGATCTAAAAAAATGATAAAAAATATAAAGGTTGATGATGTGCGCTATGCACTTGATGGCAGTGCAGGGAGTGACGCTATACACACTGATCCTGTATATTCATACGCGGTAACACGGTTGTTTGACGACAGTGGTTTAACAGGTACCGGTTTTGCTTTTACCCTGGGCGAAGGGAATGACCTGGTTTGCAAAGCTGCTCACTACTACGCCAGTAAACTTGTTGGTAAGGATATTGAAGAAATGATGGCTGGTTTTGGCCAATTGTTTAACCAGCTTTCAAACGATCAGCAATTCAGGTGGCTTGGACCGCATAAGGGTGTTGTGCATTTGGCACTTGCTTCGGTTACCAACGCTTGTTATGATCTTTGGGCAAAAAAAAGGGGCGTGCCGCTATGGAAACTATTGACAGATCTGTCGCCCGAAGAAATTGTGGCTACCTTAGATCTGTCGTACCTGGAAGATGAGCTTACCCATCAGCAGGCTATTCAAATGCTGCAAGCTCAAAAATCAACCAGCATGGAGCGTCAGGGTATTTTAGAGAAAGGCTATCCCGGTTACGATACCTCTATCGGCTGGTTCAATTACTCTGACGAAAAGGTGCGTGAAAACTGCAAAAAAGCTTTAGCCGAAGGATTTACCGCCATGAAGCTAAAAGTTGGTTCTGTTGATCCTGAAAGGGACATACGCCGGGCGCATATTGTAAGGGAAGTTGCCGGCGATAGCATAAAAGTAATGCTTGATGCAAATCAGCAATGGAACCTACCGCAGGCCATATCCATCTGCAATAAATTTAAAAGTATGAACCCTTACTGGGTTGAAGAGCCCACCCATCCCGATGATGTGCTTGCCCATAAAACTTTGGCTGATGCTGTGGCTCCGGTGAAGCTGGCTTTGGGCGAACATGTGCCCAATAAAATCATCTTTAAAAACTATCTGCAAACCGGATGCGCGTCTTTTATACAGGTTGATGCGGTAAGGGTAGGCGGGGTAAGCGAATTTATAACCGTTAGTTTACTATGTAAAAAATATGGCGTACCCGTAGTACCGCATGTTGGTGATATGGGGCAACTACACCAGCACCTGGTATTATTTAATCACATTTCGGTAGGGCACCAGGCTTTGTTTTTAGAGCATATCCCGCATTTGCAGCAGCATTTTACCTATCCGGTTAAAATTAATAACGGGGTATATACAACGCCTCAGGAGCCTGGAAGCAGCTGCGATCTGATAGTTTTGAGTGAGTAGTGAGTAGTGAGTAGTGAGTAGTGAGTAGTGAGTAGTGAGTAGTGAGTAGTGAGTAGTGAAAAAATGCCTGGCAATGTAGAGTTTAGAAATTACTATTTAGAGTTTAGAAATTAGAGTTTAGCACCAATGATTCATACCCCCGATCTTATTATCAGCGCCTTATATATTGCATTTATTTTTATTATAGGAATGTGGTCTGGCATCCGCCATCAGCGTAAAACCCGTAATAATAATAATGAAGCAGGCGAATATTTTTTGGCGGGTAAAAAGCTGCATTGGCCAATGATTGGTTTGGCATTATTTGCAACCAATATATCATGTGTTCATCTGGTAAGCCTTGCACAAAGTGGCTTTGACAAAGGATTGCTCAACGGCGACTTTGAATGGATGGCCGCATTTACACTGATATTATTGGCACTGTTTTTTGCTCCTTTCTATATCAAATCTGGGGTGGCAACCTTGCCCGATTTTTTGGAGAAACGATATGACCGGGCCAGCCGCGACTGGCTTGCCATTATATCGGTAGTATCAGCTGTACTTATTCATATCGCATTCTCCTTATTGGCAGGCGGGGTGGTTTTACATACGCTGTTTGGTGTTGATATGTACACCAGCGTAATTGTAATATCCATCATAACTACCATTTATACCATTGTTGGCGGTTTAACGGCCGTAGTGGTAACAGAATCTATCCAAACCATTGTACTATTGGGCGGGGCCATCATTATGAGTGTTGCCGCTTATAATAAAATGGGTGGATGGGAGCCAATGGTTGATGTTTTAAAACATACCGGCGAGCTAAATAAGCTCTCGATGTTACGGCCACATGGTGACCCGAGTGGAATGCCCTGGTACGCGGTGTTTTTAGGATATCCGGTACTTGGAATTTGGTACTGGTGTGCCGATCAAACCATTGTGCAGCGTGTGTTAGGGGCTAAGGATGTGAATCATGCCCGGGTAGGTCCGCTGTTTTGCGGGTTTATAAAAATATTACCGGTTTTTATTTTTGTGATGCCCGGCCTGTTTGCCTACACGCTGGCCCAAAGCGGGCATCTGGATATTTCGGCTTTAAAAACCGTAGTGGCGGGTAAAGAAGTGGTTGACAGCAAGGGGATTTATACCTTAATGATAACCCAATTAATACCGCAGGGTTTGATAGGAGTATTGGTTGCCGCATTACTGTCGGGCTTAATGAGCCAGATCTCGGGAGCGTTAAACTCAATTTCGACCATTGTAAGTTATGATATTTATAAGCGGTATAATCCGGAAACTAAAGATGCACGACTGGTAAAAGTTGGAAAGATAGCTGCGGGTGTGTCATTACTTCTGTCGCTGGCATTATTGCCACTGCTTAATCATTACGGAAGTATTTTTGACGGCCTTAATGACATTATTGCCCACATAGCCCCGCCAATAACCTGCGTGTTTTTATTAGGTGTGTTTTGGGAAAAGGCATCGGCAGTATCGGCCAAATATACCTTATGGATCGGTTCGGCTATTGGTGTTGTAGTATTTACAATGAATAAATTGTTCCCAACTACGGCTATAGGGCAGGTGCCATTTATGATGATGGCTTTCTATTTATTTGTTATTTGTGTTGTTATACAGGTAACGCTATCCTACCTGTATCCTGTAAAGCATACCGAAGAAAGCGCGACACTGTATTGGAAATCGCCGTGGGAGCCCTTACGCGGCCCTGCTTGGAGCGGTTTAGGAAATTATAAAGTACTCTCCCTGCTATTGGTGTTTATTATGGTTATACTCTTTTACATATTCAGATAATTTGACCTATGTATAAATTACGTTTAATTCAAACTTTAGCCATTGTTGGATGCCTGGCTTTTGCTGCATGTAATAATCAGCAAGATAAAACATCAAAGACTGTTATAACAGACACGGTGAAAGTGCAGCGTTTTGGAATGGTAACCGGTTTAAAGCCCGAAAAAACGGCTTATTATAAAAAACTCCATGCTGCAGTTTGGCCCGGTGTGTTAAAAAAGATAAAGGATTGTAACATACATAATTACTCTATTTATCTTCAAAAAATTGACGGCAAATATTTCTTATTCAGCTATTTTGAATATACCGGAACTGATTTTAACGGGGATATGGCCAAAATGGCTGCAGATAGCACTACACAGCGCTGGTGGAAAGAAACAAATCCGGCACAAAATCCATTGCCCGAAGCCGCAAGCCAGAAAAAGATATGGCAAAATATGGAAGAAGTTTTCCATACCAATTAAACTGACATCTTTTTTACAACTAAATACGTAAACCGTCGGGAATAAGGAAGCCCGGGGCTTTGCGTATTTTTTGTTTAAAGTAAGTATGCTCGCGTCGTTTATTTAACCCTATTTACTTGAGATGCCGTTTGTTTAGGACAGGAATAAAATAAATTTGCAACATTAATGTAATTGTTCTAAAAAATAAATGACATTTACTGAGATCTTTGCAGATCATATAGATAAGATTGCTTTTTTTAAAGGCTTTTATCTATTTTTAGCTTTTAAATGTATATTGTACATTTATATAACCAATTGTATACTAATAAGTCAACTTAATTTTGTCTGGTTCAGGCAGCCCGAATTTATTTGAAAATATAAATTCTGCGCTATGGGATGGCCCGATTATTAATGGTTTATTGACATACTAATATTTTCTATTATCAGGAACTGTATGGTAGTTGCAAACAATTAAAGTTAAAATATGGAGAAATATTTACCCCAAAAGAGAAGTGTTGTTTTTTTTGAATTCACCTGTACCATGCGCTGCCCGGGTGGACAATTAGTTAGATGTTCCGAAATAAGTTCTGTTAATATATTAAGGTAAACACCATGCCTGATTACAGCACATACACGGACGAACGGCTAACCCTTTTTTTAAAGAAAGGTGAACAGGGTGCCTTTACCGAAATTTATAACAGGTATTGGGATACAATGCTGGCCATTGCATGGAATCATAGCAAGGACCGGGCTGTTTCTAAAGACATTGTACATGATGTGTTTATTTCCTTGTGGGAAAGACGAGATTTGGTCAATATTCAAAATCTGCCGGGTTTTTTGGCCGTCTCCGTCAAATTAAGTATGTACCATTATTATCAAAAAGAACAGCGTCGCAGCCAACTTGCCCTGAAGAATTTTGAATATGAAATCATTTCTTATGAAGAAGATAAGCTGGATGCCCGTTTTCTGCAGCAGTATATCGATGATATAGTAGAAGAGCTTCCTGAAAAATGCCGTCTGGTATTTCGCTACAGCCGTGAAAATGGTATGAAGAACTCGGAGATAGCTGCCGAGATGCAAATTACCGAAAAAGGTGTAGAGGCTAATTTGACCCGTGCCCTTAAAACCATTCGCGGCGAACTAAAAAAGTACGGCGTATTGTTGCTTGCCATCATTTATATTTATCGCTCTTTCTAAATTTATTCAGAATTTTAATGAGACTGTTTTTCTCTTTTAGTGAGACTATATGCTTATTAGCACTTCTAATCATTGCCAATCTTTTTAAGTTTTCTCAAACAACGCTCGCAGTTTGGGTCAAGTTTTAATGCTGTTTTGAAAGCTTCTTTTGCCCTTTCTTTTTGTCCGTTCATTACATAAATTTCACCCAGACTATCGTAGCAGTTGACGGATTTTGGGTAGGCTTCTGCATTTAATTGCAGCACACTTATAGCATCCTGCAGTTTTCCCTCATCAACAAAGGCATAGCCCAACTTATCCAGCCATTCTTCGGTGAAATCATAGTCGTCGGAATTGTTATTCTTTAGCTCGAAATATTTCTCTTTTGCTTTAGCAAAACTTTCTTTACACATTAACGGTGCAATCACCAGGTTAACCGGCTTTTTTAATTTCCAATCAACCAGGTTATAAACTGCATTGAAGGCAAGCTCTTTTATCCCGCCATCAGGAACAAAACTGAATAAATTACCCATTACAACAACAGCAACCGAATCTTGCGGGATAATGCTGATGTTGGATGCATACCCTACGTCGCTGCCACCATGACCAATCACTTGTTTGCCATTCCGGGTATCCAGAAACCATCCCAGGCCCATTGAGCTTTCCTAATCAAATTTGTATTGGGTTGAAAGCATCATTTTCAGGCTTTCGGAACTGATGATCTGTTTCCCATAAAGTTTTCCGTTATTCAGGATCAGGCTTGCCCAAATAAGCATATCATTTATTGTAGAATGCAAGGTGGAACTGGCTGCATGACAACGGTTATAAGGATAGATGCCGCTCACCTGGAATTTGCAGTTTGCACCAAATACGTGAGGGGCTGTTGCGATGTCAGGCCGTACCGCTTTAACCAGGAAAGTACTGTTGTACATTTTACACGGCTTGAAAATATATTTGTCCATATAGGTTTCAAAAGGCATACCCGATACCTGATTGATTACTTCTGCCAGTACATCATAAGCCATATTACTATAGGAGAAATCCGAGCCGGGCTCGAATAAAAGCACATTGATGGCTACACTATCTTTAATGTACCTTTCTAATGCTTTGTCGTCATACTGAGGTTTATTCCAGCCATAATCCTTAACATCAGGAAAACCGCTCGTATGGGTGAGCATTTGCCTGATCGTTACTTTTTTATAACGGGGGTCTTTCATTTTAAAATAACGGATGTACGTGGTTAAAGGCGAATCAAGCTTTATTTTGCCCTTGCTGGCAAGCTGCATGATGGCCGTGGCCGTAAATGGCTTGGAAACAGAGGCCATGTGAAATGAGGAACTGGCATCAATAGCACCGGGTTTACCCAATTCCTTAGCTCCAAATCCCTGGGCATAGATCACTTTGCCGCCTTTGATAATGCCAACAGCAAAGCCCGGCAGTTCGTAAATATTCAAAACTTTAACATAAACGCTGTCCAATCGGGCTTGAACAAGGGCGCTGTTTTCCTGACTGTACGTTTGGTTGAGGCAAATAAAGAACAGGAAAAATAAAGCAGAATATTTCATAGGAATAAGGTTCTGTTAGGCTATACTAACGTCAAAAAACTATGTAATTGTAATTATAATATTGGAAAAATCAATGGAACACATATTAGTAAAGGTTTAATTATAAGACGTTTATAAATATAGAATGTGACAGTAAAAGTGAAAAAATCGTCTCATTAAATAGTTCTTCGTCACTTTTGGTGATGATTCAAAACTCAGATCAATAAAAGTGATTTTTAGGAGTTTTTCCTATCAATTACATTTCACGATTATCAATTTTCACCAAAAGTGACGCAGAAACAGTTTGGGAGCTAATCAAGCATCCGGTATTTCAGGTTCTACCAGTTTAATGAGTTTTTCCAGCGATTCCTGCCAGCCCAGGTAACACATTTCGGCTGGTATCACCGAAGGTATTCCTTCCTGCAGTACTTTTAGGTCTGTACCTACGGATGTTTTTTGAAGCCAAACAGAAGTAGTCATTACACCAGGCAGGTTTGGGTCGTCAAATTTGTCTGTGTATTTCAGAAACTCATTTTGTTTGATCTCTAAATATTCCCCACCAAATGAATGGCTGTTACCGGTTGTAAAATTGTGAAACGACATTTTATAAGTACCACCTACCCGAACGTTCATGTCGTGTATGGTACAAAGAAAACCATAAGGCGGTAACCATGAAGCCATAGCCACGGTTTCGGTAAAGGCACGATATACCTTTTCAGGTGAAGCCTTAATAACTCTGTGTAATGAAACTTTGTTGTCTGACATAAAATTATTTTTTTTTGTTCCTACTCGTTTGGCTTTTCGGATCGCCCGTTTTTGTATATGGTAGCTGCTCCACGGTTTGTTAATTGTTGCTTATATCAATTTGCTTTAACAAAGATGCAAGTAAAAACAGGTATTGAACAGGGCAGTATGCGACAATTTACAACCAATTTGCGACAGGTTATTGAGGTTTTTAGGTATCCCATCCATCCAGGCGAAGAATTCCTGAACAGCTGTGGCTATAACCAGCTAATGATCCATCATATTCAAAATGCAATCACCATATTTATGGAAAACACCCTCCGGCACCCGGATTCGTTTAATACCTGTAACAGTTTGGGCTAAGCTTATATGAATGGTTGCAAATGTATGATCGGGTGTAAAAAACTACACCCTGTGATTTTATAGCTTTTCATGCACCACTTTTTTGAACTTATGGTGCCCATAGAAATAATACCAAAGTTTGGATGGAGCAGGTATTACAGGTTAATGGTTTATTATTGCTCCTTTATTTTACGACATCACAGATGCAGCGAACGGAGATAGCCGTTTGCTTTTGGCCATCCTGGTGGCGATTCAGTATTTTACCATTTTTGCCAAAGTTATAAAACCAGGCGCTGACTGTATCGCTTTCTGTAGCCGTCCAATAAAATCCATGGGCATCAACATCAGTGTTACTGCCTTCAGCCGGATCACGGATACCGCCATATACCGCATTAAATGCAGCCTTACCGCCATTTATAAGCGCCTGATAGGCAGCTTTTCCACCATCTTCCGAATCATCGCGTACGCCGCCATACCATTTGGCCATTTTTTGCCATTCTTCATTAGTTGGCAAACGCCAGCCTGCGCCTAATAATTTACATCCTTCCTGTGCCGCCTGCCAGGTATATAAACGGCCGTATGAATTATTTTTCTGTTCTGCTTTTTCATAACCATAAGATCCGGGGATATTGATGTTCAGGTTAGCCGTCATCCATTTTTTGTTATCCGGCATGAGTTTGATGGTGTAGCTATTGCCGTCTCTGTCACGTAAGGTGTTGTTTTGCGCCTGGCCATTAACCCCATAGTGGATAAAAAAAGAGCAAAGGACAATAGCCCGTAACGTTGCCGGAATGTTTACACTATTCTTCATGTCATTCAACAATCATATACACGAATTTAAAAATTTTATTCAGTTATTGAATAGTCTGCAATTTCCAGCCAGGGCCATCACGGTAAATTAACTGCCACATTATTTATCATACACGAAGGCACGAAAGACATGGTGCGACAAGAACTATAAAAGATGGTGCATGAAAAGCTATAAAATGGCACACCCGATAAAAATTAAAATTTATTTTAATAGTGATGTAGGGTAAAGTGCATCTCGTGTAACATACCATTATAAAGCGCCAAACCAATTGAACCGCGAAACCATTTACAGCTTAATAAAAAAACATAAAGACGGCACAGCTACAGCTTCAGAAAAGCAAGCTTTGGCCAACTGGTATAATAATATTTCCAATCAGGAATCGGAATTTCCGGAAGACAAGGAAAGTGTTCGTGAAGAAATATTGATGCGCCTGCTGAGTGAGATCGATTTCCCAAAAACAAGATCCTTTGGTTATAAAAATTGGCTTGTAGCTGCATCTGTACTGATCATGCTTACTGCAGGTGCCCTTCTATTTGAGAAAAAACAAAAGGAAAGTAAAAATTCAGCAATTGCGCTTAGCCAGCATATTCAGCCAGGTAGTAACAAAGCTGTTTTAGTGTTAGCAAACGGAACAAAAATTCGATTAGCTGATGTTGATAATGGTAAAATAACCCAACAAGGTGGAAGCCAGATCATTAAAACAGCCGACGGTAAATTGACCTATGATGCCGCCTCAGATGCATCTGCCAATGGTCAGTTACAATATAATACCATGGAAACACCAAAAGGCGGGCAATATCAATTGCTTTTACCCGATGGCACCAGGGTATGGCTTAACGCGGCCACAACATTAAAATATCCGGTAGATTTTACCTCCTCTAAAGAACGTGTGGTTGAGCTCAATGGCGAAGCCTATTTTGAGGTTGCACATAATAAAAACCAGCCGTTTAGAGTGGTTACTAATAAACAGGTAGTTGAAGTTTTAGGAACCCATTTTAACGTGAATGCTTATCCTGATGAGCAGCATACTAAAACCACACTGTTAGAGGGAGCTGTTAAAATTACGGCAGGCAGTAAAAATACCATGCTAAAACCCGGACAGGAAGCCGACCTTGCAGCGGCATTCACGGTCTCGGATGTTGACCCGCTTGAAGCTATTGACTGGAAGAATGGCTTTTTTAGGTTTGATGATGAAGACCTGGAGATTGTAATGCGGGAGATAGCCAGGTGGTATGATGTAAAAGTTGTATTTCAGGATGAAAGCATCAAAAAAGAATCGCTTGTTGCAGTTACTACGCGATTTTCTAATATAGCAACTTTATTAAAGATGATTGAAAAAGTGACTGATGCCCGGTTCATTATTGAAGGGTCTACCATCAGGGTCACAAAAAATAAATAAACCTAATTATACATTCTTTAAACCATTTAAACCGAGAAGACAATGAAAGACTACACCTGACCAGGAAGAGTATAATTTAAAGGCAAGACCAGAGACACTCGCGATGCCTCTGATCTCAAAGCTTATTAAATTATTAAATGCTATTGGAGATAACAATTTTAACATTAACCAGCCTAAACAAATGTACAAAAATTTTACTACAAACATTTGTAAGCCTTCGTGCTACATCAAGAAATTCCTTCTGATAATGAAAATAACGAGCCTTATAATCATGCTTGCTTTTATGCAGGTTAGCGCATCGGTCTTTTCACAAAATATAACTTATAAACAAAGCAATGTTACCCTAAAACAACTGTTTAGTGAGATCAACAGGCAAACAGGATACAATGTGTTCTGGTCGCCAAAGGGCCCGCAGAAAAACTATACGCTAAGTGTTGATTTTAAAAACATCGACATAAAAGATGTGCTAAACACAGCCCTGAAAAAGTTTCAGCTCTCTTACATCATTGATGGTAAATCCATCATCATCAAAGAAACACCAGTGGTAAAACTTCCCGTTGCGCCGGCGCTGATAATGGCCGACATTACCATAACGGGATCAGTTAAAGACGCAAAGGGAGAAACCCTGCCCGGGGTGAATATTTCGGTTGTCGGTAATTCTAAGCAAGGTACTGTCACGGATAATAATGGTAAGTTTATCCTGGATGTAAAGGACGGTGCTGCGATTAAAGTAAGCTTTGTAGGTTTTAAATCGCAAACTTTTACCATCACATCTTCAACCAGGATATTCAATATCACGTTGGTAGAGGATGTACAGTCGGCAGACGAAGTGGTGGTAACCGCCTATAGCCGCAAACAAACCCGCGAAGCTATAGTTGGTTCAGTTACTACTGTAAAGCCAGGGAATTTAAAGATACCGGCAAGTAACCTTACCAACGCTTTAGCCGGACAGGTAGCCGGTGTTATTGCATATACGCCAAGCGGTCAGCCGGGTAATGATAACTCCAAGTTTTTTATAAGGGGTGTAACTACATTTGGCTATAAACAGGATCCTTTAATTTTAATTGATAACGTTGAGCTAACATCAACAGACCTTGCAAGGCTAAATGTTGACGATATTGAAAGTTTTTCGGTATTAAAAGACGCGAGTGCAACTGCTTTATATGGAGCAAGAGGTGGTAATGGCGTTATTTTAGTAAAAACCAAAGAGGGTAAAGCCGGTAAAGCACAGATCAATTTCAGGCTTGAAAACTCCAGATCGCAATCTACCAGAACGCTCGAGCTTGCTGATCCTATTACATACATGAAGATGTATGATGAAGCTGTCAGAACACGCTATCCGTTAAACCCGCTTCCATATACCCAAAATAAGATCATCAATACACAAAATACCATAAACAATGCGCCTGGTAGCAACCCGTATGTTTATCCTGCTGTTAACTGGGTTGATATGTTGTTTAAAGATCATACCAATAACCAGCGCGGTAATTTAAGTGTACAAGGTGGCGGCGGTGTTGCCCGTTATTATGTTGCCGGTTCATTTAGTAATGATAATGGTATATTAAGAACTGATATCAGGAACAACAACAATAACAATGTTAATTATAAAAACTACCAGCTGCGTTCAAACGTAAACATTAATATTACTGATAAAACCGAACTGGTTGTACGCTTATCAGGTACCTTTAATGAATACAACGGTCCGCGTAGCAACGACGGCGGATTGGCAACTGACCTGTACAACCTGGCCGTGCATACCAGCCCGGTTGATTTTCCGGCTTATTATCCTGCCGATTCTGCCAATCTTAAAACCAAGCATATTTTATTTGGGAACGTGCCTGCCGCAAGTGGCGGGGTAGGCTCTACTACCTATATTAATCCGTATGCCAATTTGCTATCGGGCCACCAAAATTTTTCAGAGTCAAGAATGCTTGCTCAACTGGAGTTAAATCAAAATTTGGATTTTGTAACCAGCGGCTTAAATTTTCATGCCATTTTTAGTACTAACCGCTATGCATACTTTCAATCGCAGATGTATTACAACCCATTTTATTATAACGTAGCAAATTATGATAAGGCAAGTAATCAATACACATTGAATTGGATCAATTCGCAGCCGGGGCAGGCTACTGAATACCTTTCCTACAACCGGGATGTAGGTTCAGATAACCTGCAAACCCAGATTTACTTACAGGGGGTATTGGATTATAGCAAAACACTTGGGAAAAATCATAACATAAGTGCGGCTTTAATAGGTACCCGCCAGCAACAACTTTATTCAAATAACAAGGATCCTAACATTGTTCAAAACCACCCGGATCAAAACCCATATACGCTGCAGTATTCATTACCTTACCGTAATGAAACCCTTGCAGGCCGCGCAACTTATTCATTCAAAAGCAGGTATTTTTTGGAGTTTAACTTTGGTTACAACGGTTCTGAGCGGTTTTCTGCAAATCACAGGTTTGGTTTTTTCCCAACTGCAGGCGCGTCATGGATCATATCTGAGGAGAAGTTCTGGGGCGACCTGTATAATGTGTTCGACCGTTTTAAACTGCGTGCCAGCTATGGTTTAGTGGGTAATGACCAAATCGGGAGCCAAAGGTTTTTCTATTTATCAGATGTAAATCTTAATGGCGGTAACCCGGCCTCTTTTGGTACAACCAACGGTTATGGCCACAACGGCGTAACCATAAATAGTTACCAAAATGAGGATGTAACCTGGGAAACATCAAAACAAACCAACTTAGGTATAGAGTTTACCTTACTTAAAAAGATTAACGTTATTGCCGAAGTTTACAAGAACAATAAATACAACATTCTGCAAAATCGTGCTTCTATACCAATAACCATGGGGCTTGAGGCACCTATATCTGCCAACATTGGTAAAGCCGAATCAAAGGGGATTGATATCTCAGTTGATGGCAAACAAAATATTGGCAGGGATTTTTCCATGGCGCTTAGGGGTAACTTTACCTATTCATCAAACAAATACACACAATATGAAGCGCCTGATTATGCAGAGGCTTACAGGCACCAGATTGGGCAGCCCATTAACCGCCAGTATGGTTATGTAGCCGAAAGGTTGTTTGTTGATGATAATGAAGCTGCCAATTCGCCTTCACAAATTTTTAGTACAGGTGGTTTTGCACCCAAAGGTGGTGATATTAAATACCGTGATTTAAACGGCGATGGCAAAATTGACGGAGCCGACCAAACATTTATTGGTAACCCAACAGTGCCGCAAATTGTATATGGTTTTGGGATATCGGCATCCTATAAAAACTTTGACCTTTCCGGGTTTTTCCAGGGACAGGCAAAAGTGTCATTCTTTATTGATCCGGCACGTACCTCGCCTTTCATCAAAAGTCCTGATTCATATTATACAGGCAACACCCAATTGCTGCAGGCATATGCTGATGACCATTGGTCTGAGGATAATCAAAACTTATATGCACTATACCCAAGGCTCGGACCCGATGGCGCAGTTATTGAAAACAACAGGCAAAACAGTACCTGGTGGCTACGCGACGGAAGTTTCCTGAGGCTTAAATCGCTTGAATTTGGTTACACATTGCCACAAAGAATATCAAAAGCCTTATTGGTTAAAAATGCAAGGATTTACTTTAACGGTTTAAACCTGTATACATGGAGCCCTTTCAAATTGTGGGATCCGGAACTTGGCGGCAACGGCTTTGCATACCCTATACAAAAAGTGTTTAACGTAGGTATAAACATCAATTTATAACATTATTACTCAAAATATGAAATCGTATTATAAATATCTGTTCATGGCAATCCTCGCAATATCTTGCGTGTCATGCAAAAAGTACCTTGATGTTACCCCTGATAACGTAGGTACTATAGATTACGCCTTCAGGAACCGTAACGAAGCGGAGAACTACCTGTTTACCTGTTATGCTACATTACAGCAATTAATATATCCACAAAATAATCCGGGATTTACTACATCATCAGAAATCGTATTCCCGAATGACCTTACCGATTTTCAAGGTATTGATCCAACCGGATTTAACCTGATAAGAGGTACTCAAACCAGTCAAAACCCCGGACTTAATTATTGGGATGGTGCAAATGGGGGCCAGGCTACATACAGATCTATCAGGCGGTGTAATACCATGCTTGAAAATATTGATTTGCCTGTTGACCTTGGTATTGATGAAAAGAAAAGATGGATAGCCGAAGTAAAATTCCTTAAAGCTTACTATCATTTTATTTTATTCAGGTTATACGGTGCTATTCCAATTACCGATGTAAACCTTCCTATTAATAGCTCAACCGAAGATACAAGAGTTAAAAGAGCCCCTGTTGATTCGGTGGTGAACTATATGGTAAGGCTTATTGACCAGGCAACACCTGATTTACCGGCTGTTATACAAAACCAGGCAAAAGAACTGGGCCGTATAACACAACCCATAGCCCTTGCTGTAAAAGCGCAGATACTTACCACGGCAGCAAGTCCGCTGTTTAATGGCAACCCAGATTATGCTGGTATAAAAAATAAGGATGGCCAGGCACTGTTCCCTTCAACAGTTGATGCTACAAAATGGGATAGGGCTGCCGCTGCTACACTTGCTGCCATCAACTCTGCCGAAGCAAACGGCAATAGTTTGCATAAGTTTATAGCGCCGGCAAATGTTGGCACCCTTTCAGATTCATTAAAAACAGTAATGGATCTGCAAACCGCGATCACCGAAAAATGGGATCTGAATACCGAGATCATTTGGGCGTTAAACCCTTATTTCCCCGGCCAAACCTATTGCGGACCAAGGTTAACGGCTAAAGCTGCTGCTAACCCATCGTTCCAGGGAACATTTGCAGTCCCTATTGCTGAGCAGGAACTGTTTTATACCAATAAAGGGGTGCCTATTAATGAAGATAACACCTGGGATTATACCAACCGTTATTCATTAAGAACCGGCGATAAAGCAAACAGGTTTTACATAGGCAATGGTTACACAACCGTTAAAGCGCATTTTGACCGTGAGCCAAGGTTTTATTCGTCCCTGGGTTTTGATGGTGGTATATGGTTTGGTAACGGCCTGGTTAACCAGGAGGCCCTGTATTACATTCAGGCACGTGGCAGTGGCGCACTTGCAGGCCCAACTGATAACGTAAGGCTAAACATTACCGGTTGCTGGCCAAAAAAATTGGTTAATTATTTAACTGTTTATGATGATGGCTATACTATAGCCGATTTCCGGATGCCATTGATAAGGCTTGCCGGTTTATACCTGCAATATGCCGAGACGTTAAATGAGCAGGGTAAATCCTACACCCAGGTTGTTCCTTACCTTGATAGGGTTAGGGCAAGAGCCGGTTTGCCTGGCGTTGTTGAAGCGTGGAGCAACTATTCAAAAAATCCAACAAAATACACTACCCAGGATGGTATGCGCCAGATAATACACCAGGAAACCCGTATTGAGTTAGCTTTTGAATGCGAACCGGGATGGGACCTGCGCCGTTGGAAAGAGCTGCAAAGCGTATTGAGCAAACCACTACAGGGATGGAATATTTTTGAGGCTGATGCGGCAAATTTCTATCGCCCGCATACTGTAGTAATACCTGTTTTTAATTCAAGGAATTATTTATGGCCGATAACCAATAATGACCTGATAGTTAACCCAAACCTTGTTCAAAATTTAAACTGGTAATAACAGGAAATTTAACAATCATATAATTGAAAATATGAAACAATTAAAAAATTATTCATTTCTGCTCTTTTTGGGTATGATAATGATCATGATAAGCTCGTGTAAAACAAACAATGGGGATCGGGAGCCAATTTCTACAGATAAATCAAAACCCGGTGTGATCACCAACATTAAGGTTAACAACTATAATGGCGGCGCATATATAACATACACCTTACCTAACTCTGATAATATACTGTATGTATTGGCTAAGTACCAGATAAGGAATGGGGTATCCAGAGAAACAAAATCATCTTATTATACCGATACCGTAAATGTAGAAGGTTTTGCCAAAGAGGCAGATTATGATGTTACTTTATATACAGTAAGCAGGGCAAGTGTAATGTCTGATGCGGTTACGGTTAAAGTGCATCCTAAAACACCAGCTTATACACAAATAAAAGCAACCACCACTATGACAGCTGATTTTGGTGGTGTTAATGTTCAGGCGTTAAATCCTTTAAAAAAGGAAATAGGCGTAATAATAACGGTATTTGATAAATCAACCGGCTTAATGGAAGTCCAGGATCAGCATTATACTAAAGCCGATACGATAAACTATTCGTTAAGGGGATTTAATACAGATCAGCGCGATTTTGGGGTGTATATAACTGATAATTTTGGCAATGTTTCTGATACGCTTAAAAAGCAACTAACCCCGCTTTTTGAGACGTTACTGGATAAAAGTAAATTTAGCACCTACAATTTACCAAGTGACACGGAGATAGGTTACAACTGGGTGCTTAGCAACTTTTGGGATGGTAAAACGGATGGCAGCTCGTCAGGCTGGCACACTAACCCAGGTCATACCCCGCCATTTGTTGGCACCTTTAACGTTGGCCAAACCTATAAGTTGAGCCGGCTTGTTTTATGGGAAAGACCTGACGATGGATCAAATAAATATGCATATGGTCATGGTAATCCTAAAAAATTCACCCTATGGGGATCAAACGCTGCATCGCCTAAAGATGTTCAATTACCGGTATCGTCAGCAGTAGGTACAGTTCTTGGTGATTGGACTAACTTAGGTAATTACACTTATCCTAATCCACCATCAGGCTTGCCGCCAATAGCCCATAACTCGGCCGATAACGCTTTTGTATTGGCGGGTGTTAATTTCAATATTTCATTGGCAGCCCCCACGGTTCATTTTATACGCTTTGCAACGTCTCAGTCATGGTCTGACGGTAACTTTGCACACGTAATGGAAATATCACTTTACGGTAAACCAGAATAGGTTATTGTTTATTAAAATTAAAGAAACATGAAAAAGCTTATATATATACTACTTGGATGTTTGCTATTAGCCACATGGTATGGTTGCCAGAAAGATAACCATGCTACAGATTACAAAAAGTTTTATGACGGGCACGAAATAGTTTACACCGGAGCTGTAGGGTTTGCTATTGTACAACCCGGTAATTTAGAATTAGGGCTAAAATGGAAGGCGAGCTCAGACCCCAGCATTACTAAATATGTAATTTATTATAACAACAAAGCCGACTCTCAAATAGTAAATATTAGTGGTAAAACGGATACTATCAGAACCGTTATTAAAGGCCTTGCCGAGTATACGTATTCGTTTACAATTTACTCATATGATGCTAAAGGTAATAAGTCTATCCCTTATGAGGTTAATAATGCAAAGGTGTATGGACCATTTTATATCGCTACATTATTAAACAGGCCGTACGATGCGGTTACCCCTTATACCATTACTGACGATGGATATTTAAGACTTAATTTTCTTAAACCTGATACCATTAATGTGGGTACAACCATAAAGTACACCAATAAAAACGGCGTAGCCGCACAAAAAGAGCTTAGTGGAGATAGCGCTTCTATAACTATACCTGATTATAAATCGGGTACGCCAATAGCTTATAACTCATATTACATACCCGTTCGGGATGCGCTCGACGTGTTTTATGCATTAAAAACAGACGCGTTTCCTGCTGTGACCGGTATTGTTCAATGTGATAAATCATTGTTTAAAAAGGTAAAATTACCCAATGATATGGGCAGCCTGGAAGATGGTACTGATATTGATAAGCTTTGGAATGGATCAACTACACCTCAGGGATACCCCAACATATTTCATAGTGACGGAAACGCTTCTTTACCCCGAACGCTTACATTTGACATGGGTAAGATATACAAACACCTTTTATCAATAGAAGAAATTGGGCGTAATTGCTGTCATAATCCTGATGATTTTGAAGTATGGGGCATTACAGATCTTACCAATGCATCTACTACATTACCTGCTAACGATCCCGGATGGAAAGCTGAGTCGATTGCAAAAGGTTGGAAACTATTAAAAGAAATTAAAAGAACAGATGATGGACAGGCTCCATTAAAAACTGATTTTGATAGTAATGTACCGCCTGCGCGTTATATACGCATCAGGGTTTTACACAACTCAAACGGCGAAAACAATTATACCAATATGACCCAAATTACATTCTGGGCCAATTTGCTTAATTAATTATATCATTAGGGTACATATTTAGTTTACATAAAAAGGGTTTACAGGATAATTTCCTGTACCCTTTTTTATTAGGAAAAACTCTTTCCCTTATCAATAAACTTTTGTTGCATTATAACTAATATGTTACGGGAGCATATTGGTTAAATTAAAACTGTTAATATTACATTTAATGTTTATTTTTAGCACCGTTTAAACCCAAATATAAACCGTAGAAATCCGCTTTAAAATGATCAAGAAGATAGTTTGTTTCTCGCTATTCTTTATGCAGATAGCATTTACTGCCATTACAAATGCCCAAACAAGTCCGGGACTGCACCAACAAAGTTTAACGGTTTGGGATGATAAACCTGCCAAAACATGGATGACCGAAGCATATCCCATGGGTAATGGCCGTATTGGCGGTATGGTATTCGGAGGGCTTGCACAGGAGCACATCCAATTTAATGAGATCAGTTTGTGGACAGGGAACGAAACCGAAACCGGTGCTTACCAGGCCTTTGGCGACCTGTTTATTAATTTCGAAGGTAAAGACAGCACACAGCAAATTCCATCAAACTACCGCCGGCAGCTGGATATTAGCAAAGCGGTTCAGCAAATAACCTATACTGATAATGGGGTAGCTTTTAAACGCGAATATTTTTGCAGTTTCCCTGATAAAGTAATGGTATTGCATTTTACAGCCGATAAAAAGGGCGCTTATTCAACCATCATAAAACTTAAGGATGCACATAATACCACTGTTATAGCCAATGGCACATCCCTGCAAGTTGCGGGTAAGTTAGATAACGGCCTGGCATACCAGGCCTCCATAGTAGTAAAGACAGAAGGCGGCTCCGCCGTAATTGAATCAGATGGTAATGGTGGTTCGCAGCTTAATATAAAACAGGCAGATGCTTTTACCATATTACTTTCGGCAGCTACTGATTACAGTAATAAACGTGAGCAAAACTGGCGCGGCGAAGCTCCTGATGTGACGGTTAAACAGGCTTTAACCGCAGCATCGGCTAAAACATATCAGCAATTATTAACCGCTCACCTTCATGATTATCAGGCTTTGTTTGGTCGTATGGCCCTAAACCTGGGCGCAACACCAGCCGAAAGAAGCTCCCTGCCAACTTACAAACGTTTAATTGATTATAAAAAAGACGGCGACCCGCAGCTTGAAGCCTTACTTTTTCAGTACGGCAGATATTTGCTCATCAGCTCATCACGTAAAGGTGGTTTGCCTGCCAACTTACAGGGCTTATGGAACGACAACAATAACCCGCCATGGCGAAGCGATTATCACTCCAACATCAATATCCAGATGAATTACTGGCTGGCTGAGCCAACCAACCTGTCCGAATGCCATTTCCCTTATCTCGATTATATCAACAGTATGCGCGAGGTGAAAAAGGAAAGCACCCGCAAAGAGTATCCCGGTGTACGCGGCTGGACAGTTAAAACCGAGAACAACATTTTTGGCGGTTCAAGCTTTTTGTGGAATACACCCGGCAGCGCCTGGTACGTGCAGGGGATCTGGGAGCATTATGCCTTTACAAAGGATAAAGATTATCTTAAAAACTTTGGATACCCCATTATTAAAGAAGTGGTTGAGTTTTGGGACGACCATTTAAAACGCCGCCCTGATGGAACACTGGTTTCGCCGCTGGGCTGGTCGCCGGAGCATGGGCCTACCGAGGATGGGGTAACTTATGACCAGGAAATTATATATGACCTGTTCACCAATTATATTGAGGCAGCTGATGTTTTAGGCATCGACAAAACATACCGTGATCATGTAGCCAATATGCGCGAACACCTGCTAAAACCAAAAATAGGTAAATGGGGACAGTTGCAGGAATGGGAAACAGATCGTGATGATCCGAAGGACACACACCGCCATTCATCAAACCTTTTTGGTTTGCACCCGGGCCGGCGTATAAGCACCATTAAAACACCTGAGTTGGCACAAGCTGCTAAGGTAAGTCTGCTGGCCCGTGGGGATGTATCAACAGGCTGGTCAATGGCCTGGAAAATGAATTTTTGGGCACGCCTGCAAGATGGCGACCATGCTTACAAGATCCTGACCAACTTTATAACATTGGTTGGCGGATCAGGTGTAAACTATAACGAAGGTGGAGGCTTATATTCTAACCTGTTTTGCGCGCACCCGCCATTTCAAATAGACGGGAACTTTGGCTATGCGGCCGGGGTAGCAGAAATGTTGCTTCAAAGCCAAATCGATGAGATCCAGTTATTGCCTGCCTTACCCAAAGTATGGGCAACCGGCAATGTTCAGGGTTTACGTGCCCGTGGCGATTTTGAAATTACCAATATGGAATGGAAGGCTGGTAAAATTGTTAAACTATCTATCAAATCATTAGTCGGTGGCGAATGCAAGCTGCGGGTTCCTAATGCTTTAAAAGCGGATGCCGGGGTTTCAAAAAATACAGGCGACGGACATGATTATAAATATAGCTTTAAAACCCAGGCCGGTAAGGTTTATAATTTTATGGCGGCTAATTAATAGGTTGAATTTATTTAATGGGTAGATGGTTCAATA
The DNA here is from genome assembly GCF_050433765.1 of Mucilaginibacter lappiensis. Classification (GTDB taxonomy): domain Bacteria; phylum Bacteroidota; class Bacteroidia; order Sphingobacteriales; family Sphingobacteriaceae; genus Mucilaginibacter; species Mucilaginibacter lappiensis_A. The sequence goes on from NZ_JBNPWP010000003.1 coordinate 116,030, forward strand.
ACCGGTTAAATTGATATTTAATTGGTTATTCCGGGGGATTGTCCATCTACTTCAAAGGTTTATCCATTTTTTGAAATACAATAACCAAATACATTTACCCTAACCAATAAAACACATCCAGTTATATACCGCAACCCCACAATTATATACCTGGCTGTGCTTTAAATCGATAAAAATTTTAAAAGGCATATTAATTACGTTCATTTCTTTTGATCAATACTTCTATATAAAGGCATGATAAAATTTAAACACCTCATTACTTTAATACTATTAATCAGCACTTTTCTGTCTGTTAAAGGACAGGATAAAACCAGCCATTGGAAAGGATTCGAAAAAGTACAGTTAACAATTGATGGTCATGAGGCATATTATGTAAAACCGCCGCATCCGCTGGCTGGTAATCCCTGGGTATGGCGCGCATCATTCCCAGATTGGCATACTGAGATTGACAGCATATTGCTGACCAAAGGTTTCTATGTTGTATTTGTGAATGTTGATAACCAGTATGGTAGCCCTGCCGCTTTGCAGGTTTGGGATAAGTTTTACGCTTACCTCACCGGTAAATTGGCTTTCGCTCCAAAGGCAGCCCTTGAAGCGGTAAGCCGCGGCGGATTATATGCTTATGGCTGGGCCAAACGCAACCCTGATAAGGTGAGCTGCATTTATGCCGAAACACCCGTATGCGATTTTAAAAGCTGGCCAGGCGGCAAAGGAAAAGGTCCCGGCGATGCCAATGCCTGGGCCGAGTTAAAACAGGTATATCACTTTACCGAAGAACAGGCTATGGCCTATAATGATAATCCTATTGATAACCTGGAGGGACTTGCATCATTTCGTGTACCTGTATTGCATACCATTGGCCTTGATGATAAACTTGCCCCACCTGCCGAGAATACCTATTTATTTGCCCAAAGATATATAGCTGCCGGCGGACCGGTAAGCATCCACCCCATAACCCAGGGCCCTAAGGAGTTGCAGGGACATCATTTTAATATTGATCGCCCTGATTATTATGCCGATTTTATTTTCAATAATTCATATCCTGTAAAAAATATCCTGCCTTATAGCAATTACTTTAAAACAGCAGGCAAACTCAATAATTTTTATTACGCGGTTACCGTTAAGAAAAAAGCTACTGTTTCTTTTCTTGGCGGGTCTATTACTTTTAATCCCGGCTGGCGCCAAAAGGTTTGCCAGTATTTAAAGGAAACCTATCCGGCAACTGATTTTCATTTTATAGCTGCAGGTATACCTTCTTTAGGTAGTTTGCCACACACTTTCAGGCTTCAACGAGATGTGCTTGATTCAGGCAAAACCGACCTGTTGTTTGTAGAGGCTGCCGTGAATGACAGGGGAACTGATAGCACCACACAGGTACGTTCCTTAGAGGGGATTGTACGCCATGCAAAAAATGCCAATCCGCTAACGGATATCATATTTATGGCTTTTGTTGATCCTCAAAAAATGGATAATTACAGCAAGGGCAAAGTATCACCCGAACTGGTGAATCATGAAATGGTTGCCCGCCATTATAACATCTCCTATATCAACCTGGCGCTGGAGGTGAATGATAAAATAAAGAACAAAGAGCTAACCTGGGCCGACGACTTTAAGGATATCCACCCATGGTACCACGGTCAGGAGTTATATTTTGCCAGTATCAAAAGCCTGCTGCAGGCCTGTGTCGAAGATCAGTATAAACTTCCGTTTAAAACAAATCTGCCCAAACCCATTGACAAAGCACGTATTGAAAACGGCAGCTATTATGATCTGTCGAATGCCAAATTAGATAAAGGATGGCAGATAACCCCAAACTGGAAACCATCAGACGGGCTGCAAACCCGCGATGGTTTTGTTAACGTACCGGTGTTAAATGCTACTGAGCCAGGTTCAGAATTATCACTACCGTTTAAAGGTAACGCTGTTGGCATAGCGGTAGTTGCAGGAGGAGATGCGGGTACTATATCATACGCTATTGATAAAGGCGAATTTAAAGACCTTGACCTGTTCACTGAATTTAGCAGCTGGCTGCATTTGCCTATCTACCATTTGTTGGGCAGCGATTTAAGCAGTGGCAACCATGTGCTGAAAATTAAAATAAGCGATAAGAAAAACAGCTCGAGCAAAGGCAATGCCTGTCGTATCGTACATTTTTTGGTGAATAATAAGTAAACTATTAATAAACCTAATATGATAAAGAAAAAAGCGGGGCTAATGATAGCGCTGGCAATTAGCACCTGCATGGCTATTGCCCAGCAAAAAACTCCTAAAACGGTTATGGATCAGTTTATGGACAAACGTTTTGGCATGTTCATCCATTTTGGTCCGGTAACCCAGCGTGGTACCGAAATAGGCTGGAGCCGTAATAACCAAGTGGCACAAGCCGACTATGACAGCTTGTACCATGAATTTAATCCACAACTATTTAATGCCGATGCCTGGGTAAAAACCGCGAAGGATGCGGGTATGAAGTACCTGGTAATTACGGCCAAGCACCATGATGGTTTCTGTTTGTGGCCAACCGCATTTTCTGATTATAACGTATCAAAATCACCTTTTAAAAGAGATATAGTAGATGAACTTGCCAAAGCCTGCAAAAAGCAGGGGGTTATTTTTTGCATCTATTTTACCGTGTTAGATTGGCACGATCCCAATTACCCCATCCATAACCCCCATCATCCCGAAATTGGTGCAACAGCGGGCGATATGACCGCCTTTAAAACAACCATGAAAAACGAACTGCGTGAGTTGATCACCAAATACAAACCGTTTATGCTTTGGTTTGATGGTTATTGGGAAAAACCATGGACAGCAGCAGATGGTAAGGAAATTTACCAGTTTATAAAAAGTGTTGATGTAAATGTTATTGTAAATAACAGGCTGGGTAAGGTAAGCGATAAATTAAACGAAGAGTCGGTGGGTGATTTTTTAACACCGGAGCAAACCATAGGCAAGCTCAATATGAACGACCCATGGGAAAGCTGTATCACCATTTGCAACCAATGGGCGTGGAAGCCTAATGACCAGATGAAATCGCTTAAACAATGTATTCAAACACTGGTAACCACGGCATCGGGCAATGGTAACTTGCTGTTTAACGTTGGTCCGGCAATGGATGGCCATATCGAAGCAAGACAGGTGAAAAGGCTGCAGGAAATGGGTGCCTGGTTAAAGTTATATGGCGAAAGTATTTACAGTACACAAGGTGGCCCGTATGTGCCAAATGAAGTATATGGCGCCACTCGCAAGGGTAATAAGGTTTATCTGCATGTGTTTCAGCGGAAGGATGGCACATTAACTATTCCGGCGTTGCCAAACACAAAAATTACCAAAGCTTATTTTATGAATGGAAATGCCGTAATTGTAAAATCAGATAATAATAGCTATAAAATTGATTTGCCGGCTGTTTTGCCCGACGAAAACTGTTCAGTTATTGTTTTGGAGTTAGATAAAAGCTCCCTTGATATCCCCGTAATACCCATAAAAGCCTAATTATATTCGTACTGATGATCATCAAATATTTTACATCAATAACAACCGTATTGCTGCTTACATCAACGCTTGGCTTTGGTCAAAAACCTGCGTTAAGATTGCACTACAACAAACCCGCCGCAACCTGGGAAGAAACGCTTCCGCTTGGAAACGGACGCCTCGGAATGATGCCGGACGGGGGAGTGGACAATGAAAAAATTGTATTAAATGATATTACGCTTTGGTCGGGCTCACCGCAGGATGCCAACAACTATGATGCCTACAAAAAACTACCGCAGATCCGCGAGCTGCTACTGGCCGGTAAAAATGTAGAGGCCCAGGCCCTCATTGATAAAGATTTTGTTTGTAAAGGACCCGGTTCTGGCGGCAGACAATGGGGCTGTTACCAGCTTTTGGGCGACTTGAACCTGAAATTTGATTATCAGCAAGCCGGTGGAGCAGAAGTTAAATTCACCAATTACCAAAGAGCGCTTTCATTAGATAATGCCGTTGCCAATTGCAGCTACGAGGTAAATGGCGTTACTTACAAACGCGAATATTTTACCAGCTTTGGTGACGACGTGGACATGATCAAGCTAACAGCCGATAAGCCAGGTCAGCTAAATTTCAGCATCAATATATCCCGCCCCGAAAGATCGGTTACCAGCACCACTGGCAATACACTGCAAATGCAGGGCCGCCTTGATAACGGTACCGATGGAAACGGAATGCAATACCTGGCCAGTGTTAAAGCCAAACTAACCGGGGGCAGCCTTACCACAACTGCAAACAGTTTAGTGGTAAAAAACGCTACAGAAGTAGTTATCTATATATCGGCAGCAACTGATTTCAGGAAACCTGATTTTAAGCAGCGCATACAACATGATCTTGATGCTGCTATGAAAAAGCCTTATGATCTGCAAAAGCACTTACATATATCTAAATATCAGAAACTATTTAACCGGGTTAATATCAATTTAGGGGCAACCTGCGAAAACCCGGAAACAACCGACCAGGAACTGGTTAGTTTTCATAAAGAACCTAATAAAAACAAAGACCTGCCGGTTTTATTTTTTCAGTTTGGCCGGTATTTAAGTATCAGCAGCACACGTGTAGGTTTATTGCCACCAAACTTGCAGGGTTTATGGGCCAACCAGATCCATACCCCATGGAATGGTGATTATCATTTGGACGTAAATGTACAGATGAACCATTTCCCGGTTGAGGTAGCAAACCTGTCGGAACTTAACCTGCCATTGGTTGAGCTGGTGCGCGGCCTGGTAAAAAACGGGGAACGAACCGCCAAAGCCTATTATAATGCCGATGGATGGGTAGCCCACGTAATTACCAACGTATGGGGCTTTACAGAACCCGGCGAAAGTGCTTCATGGGGTGTAACCAAAGCCGGATCGGGCTGGTTGTGTAGCAATATTTGGGATCATTACGCATTTACCAATGACAAAGCTTACTTAAAAAGTATTTATCCTATTTTAAAGGGATCAGCACAGTTTTATAGCAGTATCCTGATCAAAGACCCCAAAACGGGTTATATGGTTACTGCCCCTTCGTCATCGCCCGAAAATAGTTTCGTAATGCCCGATGGGAGTGGCCAGCATGCCAGTATTTGCATGGGCGCTACTATTGATAACCAGATCATGCGCGAACTGTTTACCAACGTAATTACCGCATCTGAAACGTTAGGGGTCGATGCCGCCTTCCGTAATACTTTAAAATTAAGACTAAAGCAAATACCGCCCGCCGGTGTGATCAGTAAAGATGGCCGCATCCAGGAATGGCTGGAAGATTATAAAGAAACTGACCCGCAGCACAGGCACATTTCGCATTTATATGGGATCTACCCGGCTTCAGAGATCACCGCTGATGGTACACCCGAACTGGCCGAAGCAGCCAAAAAAACGCTGAATGTTCGTGGCGATGATGGGCCAAGTTGGTCAATTGCCTATAAACTGTTATTCTGGGCAAGGCTGCATGATGGTAACCGCGCTTACAAACTGTTTACCGAGATCATGAAGCCAACGTTACGTACCGATATAAACTACGGCTCGGGCGGCGGTATTTATGCCAACCTGCTGTCGGCCGGTCCGCCATTCCAGATCGATGGAAACTATGGCACTACCGCGGGTATTGCAGAAATGCTGATACAAAGTCACGAAGGTTATATCAACCTGTTACCTGCCATACCCGATAGCTGGAAAGCAACAGGCGAGGTAAAAGGTTTAAGGGCCCGTGGCAATTTTACCGTTGATTTTAAATGGGAAGATGGTAAAGTAACAAGCTACAAGGTCAAATCAACTACTCCCGGCAAGGTTAAGATAAAAGTTAACGGCGTAATAAAAACAGTAACAGCCCAAAAAATTTGAACCAAGCTATAAATCACCATAATGAATAATTTTTTAAGAACACCCGTAAAACTGATCATTGCTTTATTACTGATCCTGCCTTTTGCAGCGTCGGCAAAAACACCGGCAAATCCTAAACAGGTTACTATCCCTTACGGAGCAGGCAGCTCTATTTCATATGATCTGGAAAACGGAACATATACCGTTTATCAAGGTAAATACGCGGCATTCTCTAAAGTAATCGCCTCATTTAAAATTAATAATAAAACCGCTTCGTCAAAAGATTATACCGCCAGAGTATACAGTAAAACTACAATTAGCGATGGTTTTGGCAAGGGTACAAAACATGTGATCACCCTAACAGGTAAAAATTTAACCACAATAAAGCAGGTGTTTTACACTTACGCAAGCAGGGCGTTTTTTCTTATACAGATAGAAGCCACGGGTAAAAATCTTAAAAGCAATTCTATTACCCCGTTCTCAGGTAATATTCCGGCTGTTAATGGCGATGCACGCAGTATTTTTGTACCGTTTGATAATGACACTTTTATCCGATACAATGCCAAACCATTTGTAGCCCCATTCACCAATATGAGCGCCGAGGTAGGAGCGGTTTATGATAATACCAGCCGTAATGGTTTTATAGCCGGTTCAGTGGAGCATGAGGTATGGAAAACCGGCATCCGCAGTATCGCGAAAGCCGACATTGAGAATGCCATGGATGTTTGGAGCGGATATACCGAAGAAAGTGTAACCCGTGATAATATTGCCCACGGCGAGATAAGCGGTGATATTATTAAGTCACCTAAAATATTTGTAGGGTATTTTGCTGACTGGCGTACCGGATTAGAAGAGTATGCCAAAGCTAACCGTATTGCAGAGCCACCTTATGTTTTTAACTGGACAAAACCTACCCCTGTAGGCTGGAATAGTTGGGGCGTGATGCAGGAAAAACTTACTTACGAAAAAGCGACAAAGGTTGCTGACTTCTTTGCTGATAGCTTATCAGCCTTCCGCACAGGCAATACTGCTTTTATAGATCTGGATTCTTACTGGGATTTTATGCTGAAAGGTGGCCTGGAAGGTGATTATAGCAAGCTAAAGCAATTTGCTGATTACTGCAAAAGTAAGGGCCTGCAGCCCGGCGTATACTGGGCGCCATTTACCGACTGGGGATGGAAAGGCGGCCCGGACAGGAAAGTGCAAGGTAGCAATTATACCTACGGCCAACTTTGGACAAAAGTGGGCAACGGCTACCATGATATTGATGGTGCAAGAGCTATCGATCCAACACACCCGGGTACTAAACAACATATTGACCTGGTTATTGGTAAACTTAGGGAATGCGGTTTTAAAATGATCAAGATAGATTTTTTAGGTCACGCAACGGCAGAGTCGACCCATTTTTATGATCCGAAGGTTACTACCGGCATGCAGGCCTATCGTGAGGGAATGGAATATCTGATCAATAAACTGGGTGACCAGATGCTGATCTATGCTGCTATATCGCCAAGTTTGGCTACTGGCAGGTATGTACATACCCGTCGCATAGCCTGTGATGCTTTTAAAACCATAAAAGATACCCAATACACCCTGAATAGTGTAAGCTATGGCTGGTGGCAAACCTATTTATATAATTATGTTGATGCCGATCATGTGGTATTATCAACCGAAAGTGAAGGCGCTAACCGCGCCCGAATGCTATCCGCAACCATTACGGGTACTGTGATATCCGGCGATGATTTTTCTGTACATGGCCAGTGGAGCGCGAGGGCAAAAGCTGTGTATCAGAATAAGGAATGGCTTAAAGTTATTGAAAACGGTAAGGCTTTTGAACCCATTGAAGGCAATACCGGCGAAAACGCGTCTGAAATGTTTACCCGCAAAATTGGTAATGTTGTTTACCTGGCCGTATTTAATTACTCGGGTGATCCTAAGGAATTTACTATAGATGCGAAAAGGGTAGGACTTTCCCCGCAAAAGGAATATCTTGTTCACGAAATATTACAAAACAATAAAGCAGGCATGAACATAAAAATTGGCGCTGCCGATGCCGCATTGTATAAATTTGAAGAGAAACCATAAACTAATCTGATAACCTTATTTATTTACACTGAAAATAACCCGATAAAAGTGAGAAAAACATTCCGAAATCATTTAATGCCCTTTTGCCTGGTAGTTGGTACCGCACTTACCGCAGGCAATAGTTTTGCCCAAACCGTAACTATCCCGCTTGAAACACAAAACAATGCGCTGGTACTGCAAACCGATGCTGAGAAAAATCTTAAAATGGTTTACTTCGGCACAAAGCTGAGTAATGCGAAGGAGTACGAACGGATCCAAAAAATGTATAACCAGGCCGATGATTCTGGGATCCTTAATTCGGCTTATACGCCATCAGGGTCAGCAAATTTGGCCGAACCTGCCATTACGGTTACCCATGCCGATGGTAATAAATCACTAAACCTGGTTTATGTGAGCCATACCACTACCAAAATTGATGACGACGTTTCTTTATTGACGGTTGTACTTAAAGATCCGGCGTATGATTTTGAGGTAAAGCTGTTTTATAAAACCTTTTTTAAAGAGGATGTTACTGAGCAATGGTCGGTTATAAAACATGGCGAAAAGGGTATTGTAACGCTAAATAAATTCGCGTCGGCAAATCTTAATCTAAAAGGAGCAGGCTTTTGGCTTAAACAATACCACGGCAACTGGGCGCTTGAGATGCAGCCCGAAGAAGCAAAACTCACCCACGGCATTAAAACCATCGACAGTAAGTTAGGCACCCGCGCAAATTTGTATGAACCATCTATGTTCATGGTATCGATGGATAAACCGGCTACTGAGGACGAGGGCAAGGTTATGCTGGGTTCGCTGGAATGGTCGGGCAATTTTAAAATTGACCTGGAGCTTGATGTATCCAACAATTTGCGGGTAATAGCAGGCATAAACAACGCTGCATCAGAATATCACCTGAAACCTAATGAAGAATTTACCACTCCTGCATTTGTTTATACCTACTCAGACCATGGTAAAGGCGATGCCAGCCGTAAACTGCAACGCTGGGGACGCAAGTATAAAATTGTTGATGGTGAAGGCTCAAGATTAACCTTGCTGAACAACTGGGAGACGACCTATTTTGATTTTAACGAAAGCAGGCTTGCCCAATTATTAAAAGACACCAAAAAGCTTGGCGTTGACATGTTTTTATTGGATGATGGCTGGTTTGGTAATAAATATGCCCGCAATGGCGATAACGCCGGCCTGGGCGACTGGCAGGAGAACAAACAAAAACTGCCAAACGGTATCAGTTCGTTGGTTAAAGAAGCACAGGCTAATGGTGTAAAATTTGGTATCTGGATAGAGCCTGAAATGGTAAACCCGGCAAGCGATCTGTATCACAATCACCCCGACTGGGTAATTAAACAGCCTAACCGCCCTGAAAAATATTTCCGTAACCAGTTGGAGCTTGATCTGGCCAACCCTAAAGTTCAGGATTTTGTTTTTGGTATAGTAGATGATCTTTTTACTAAAAATCCTGATCTGGCGTATATTAAGTGGGATTGTAACGCGGTAATTTATAACGCATATTCGGCTTATTTGAAAAAAGATCAATCACATTTATATATTGATTATGTGCGCGGTTTATATAAGGTGCTGGAGCGTGTAAGGGCAAAATACCCAAAAGTACCTTTAATGTTATGTTCAGGTGGCGGTGGTCGTGTTGATTATGGCGCGCTTAAATATTTCACCGAGTTTTGGCCAAGTGATAATACCGATCCGCTGGAAAGGATCTTTATTCAATGGGAGTATTCGTACTTCTACCCGGCCATCACCAGTTCAAACCATGTTACCGACTGGGGCAAACAACCAATCAAGTTCCGTACGGATGTTGCAATGATGGGTAAGCTGGGTTTTGATATTGTAGTGAGTAAACTAAGCGAACAGGATTTAAGCTATGTTCATGATGCCTTAAAAAACTATGATAACCTGAAAGAGACTATTTGGCATGGCGATCAGTATCGTTTACAAAGCCCGTGGGATAATGATGCCGCGTCAATTATGTATGTTGATAATGCCAAATCAAAGGCTGTGGTATTTAATTATCTGGTGAATAACCGTTATGGTACCGGTACCAAAGTTCCTATTCGTTTAAAGGGCCTCGATCCGCAGAAAAAATACCAGGTTAAAGAAATTAACCTTTACCCGGGCTCAAAGTCTGCTTTAGATGGTGACTTGATTTTTACCGGCGATTTTTTAATGACCGTTGGCATAAACCCTGATGTAAACAGTGGCAGATCAAGTGTGGTTTTGCAACTGGATGAGGTAAAATAATACGGTTTTATTATAGAAAATATCAAATAAGGGAAGGCCTGCAAATCATATGATTTGCAGGCCTTCTTGTTTTTACCCCTAATCAGGTTTAACGTGTTTTTCCGCAGGTATAAATACGTGTATGATATTTAATTAATTGAGTGTAAATACGTTGCAGGTAAAGTAATTACCCTGCACCCTTTTCATGTCATCTAATCCACCTTTGATGTACAGTATAAAATGCTTGTTACAGTTTTAAGTTCTGTTAAAGACATTGGCACAAATTAACCTATAAACCTTTAAAAACCATTTACATGAAAAAATTCAATTACCTATTAATGTTATTAGCAATAGGTATGCTATTAACAGCATCGTGCGGAAAAGACGGTGCGGTTGGTCCTGCCGGTTCCCAGGGAACCGCAGGAGCACAGGGTGCAGTTGGTCCTGCCGGCCCTCCGGGCGCTAATGGACAAAGCGGAAGCGTTATTTTCAGCGGTTCTACTACTCCGGCTATTGCTACGGGCGCGGTTGGCGATTTCTATTTAAATATCTCTACCGGATTATTATATGGCCCTAAAACTGCTGCCGGCTGGGGAGCTGGCTTTTCACTCCAAGGACCAGCAGGAGCAAAAGGCGCACCGGGCAACAAGATACTTAACGGCACCGGCGCTCCGGCGGGTGCTTTAGGTAACCTTGGCGATTATTATCTTGATGCAGGAAATTATTTATTGTACGGCCCAAAAACTAACTCAGGCTGGGGAGCAGCAGTATCCTTTAAAGGAGCTACAGGTGCACAGGGCCCTCCGGGAACTGCCAACGTGATGTACACCGACTGGTTTACTCCGGCTACATACACTAAGGATACAGTTTTTGGATCATGGGGATTTTATCACGATATCAGTATTCCGGCTATTACACAAGCCGTACTTGACCATGGAACTGTAATAGCTTTTGCCAAATTAAACGGTTATAATCCATCTATTTGGCCTACCAACCAGGTAGGACAGTTACCAGTAGCTATTACTTATATACAGGGAACTGCCAATATAGATACATGGTCTTCTTTTTCATCTCTTGGTAAGGTTAGGATCAAATTAGTAAGCAGCCTGAACCTTTATATCAGTATTTCTAATGCACATCAGTTTCGGTTTGTAATTATTCCGGGGGGAGTTAGTGTTCCTGGTACTTTAAATTATACAGCATTACAGCGTTATTTACGCATACCAGAAAACCATTAATAAACAATAGCAAGGCCAATGACCATGAAGGGGAGCATAGAACTATGCTCCCCTTTTAATATTATGCTTTACGGGTGGCAGAGCCTGCTATTAAAATAGCTATTCCGCTAAATGCCAGTGCTACAAACAGGCTTGTCCATTCGGGCTCTGTATGAATGTTGGCGATAATCCGTGGTAAATGCAGAATTAAAACCCAGATAAAGAACATCAAACCCAAAAGAACTCCCGATAACTTCACTTGTTTTTGAATAATGAAACTAATGGACGAAGCAAAAAAAGCAGCCATAACCAAATAATTCCAAAACAAACGCGCTGGTATCCAGGCAGGGATCAGTCCAGCTACAAACTGCGCGTACATAAAATGCTGAATGCCAAATACCACTAATCCAATTGCAAAAATATAACTGCCGGTTTTTATCAGTTTAAATTGATCACGCTTCCAAATACTGCCTAACAGAATTAAAATTCCACTAAGGATTGAAATAACTTCAAATATCGCTGTCCATTCAGATGGGTTATGGAAATTTGAAACCAACAGGGAGATATGGATCAAGAGGAGCGCTAACAAGTAAAGCAGCGCAGCAGCAAATTCCCCGTAATGCATATATTTTTTTATAAAAATGAGTATGCCTGCTCCAATCATTAAAACGCCTGTAAGGTAGGCTAATATTTCTTTGCCGGGAAGGGATGCAGGCACAGGCAACAAACCCGTGGGAAAATGACCGGTTACTACATGAATTACGCCAATTGCAATGATACTTACACCCAGAAACAGCTTTCCGGTGTTTAGGTAAAGGTTACTATTCATTATTTAGGTTTTAAAGTTTCGCATTAAGATAAATAAAAAATATCTGATTAATATTTTATGATGCTCATAGCCAGATCCTTATCGTGGTTGTAAAGAGCGGATGGATGCGCTTAATGAAATAGAAAAGGTATACGGAGAAGTTGAGTTATGTATCGTCCCCGAAATTAAAGCTTTGGTTGATCAGCAGTTAGCAGCCTCTACACAGGCAGATCAATTATGCAAAGTAATTTCGCTCTGTACAGCATAAAGATTGCTTCGTGCCTCGCAATGACGCGTGGAGAGGGTAAAGTATTCTCTTGCGCTCGTTTGCAAACGAACGCAAGCCGGTTAGTATAGGATTATTTTGTTTTACGGTTAAACAGAGCAATGTTATATCCGTTCTTCCAGGTTAACGGTAACCTGGTCTCCAACATCTTTTCCAATGGTTTTACGCAGATCGGCCTTGATGGGTAATTTGTGTGTACCATTGCCTAATGCCATAAACGAACTTTGGAACGGGCACCCATCAACCAGGCCACGCACCTTTACCAGTCCTCTGGTTTTAAAAAACTCAACAGAATCGGGCCATACCAGGTAAGTCCATCCGCCCTTATTATCACTTTTTTGCAGCGTTGCTGTAAATTGTTTATTCAATGTGTTCATAATCATTTAATTTACTTGTGCATTTATTGATTGACATTACAAAGCTAATTCCATTTCATGGTGTCCGTTAGGTGCAAATGCGGCTTTTAAAGGTTGTTTTGCGACAGATACACAGGCGGTTAGGATTTGATCAAAAAACTCCTTTAATTCTTATATCAAATTAAATCGCTGTATTTTAGATAACCAAATTTTGCCTGCCTCCGATAGAACTTTCCGGAAGGCAAACCAATTTATTAAAACCGATAATTAATTAAAAAAAATGGAACAACAAACTAACCAGCCATCGCCTGAAAACATTATGAAAATTGGCACGGGCTTTTGGGCCTCAAAAATTCTTTTGACTGCAGTGAATTTTGAATTATTCACCAAGCTTGCTGAAAAGAAAACTATGAAGGCCAAAGATGTCAAAGGTATTTTGGAGCTTAAATGCACAGACAGAAATGTCTATGATTTTTTAGATGCTTTAACTGTGTTTGGTTTTTTAAAGCGTGAAGGTATTTTGGATACCGCTATTTATTCAAATACCCTGGACACTGATACATTTTTAGATAAAAACAAACCATCATATATTGGAGGTATCCTTGAAATGATGAACAATCGTTTATATGCATTTTGGGGTAACCTGGGCGAGGGGCTGCTTACAGGGCTTCCGCAAAACGAAGCAAAAAGAAGCGAGGATTTTTTCGGTTTGATATACAAGGACCCTGAAAAATTAAAAGAATTTACCAATGCAATGACCGGTATCCAAATGGGTAATTTTATGGCCTTTGCTCAAAAATTTGATTTTACAAAATATAGAACGCTAATTGATGTAGGCGGTTCGGCCGGGTTGCTTTCGCTTATGGTTGCAAAGCATAATCCCGATATGCATTGTATAAGTTTTGACCTGCCGCCGGTTGAGCCTATTGCAAATGCTACCATACAGCAATACGGGTTATCAGACCGTGTAAAAGCGGCAAGCGGCGACTTTTTCACTATGCCAATACCCAATGCAGACGTTGTTGTAATGGGAAATATCCTGCATGATTGGGACGAAGAAAATAAAATGTCATTAATGAGAAAAGCTTATGACGCACTCCCCGTGGGTGGGGCATTTGTAGCTATTGAGGGCATAATAGATGATGAAAGAAAGCAAAACGCTTTTGGTATGATGATGAGTTTGAATATGCTTATTGAAACAGGAACAGGATTTGATTACACATTTGCCGACTTTAACAGGTGGGCGAATATTGTCGGGTTTAAATCAACCTTACTGCTTCCGTTAGCAGGACCATCAAGCGCGGCAATAGCGTACAAATAAACAAATCGGCCATAAAAGAGTTAGATTTTTTTTATTTCTTTAGTCTAAGACTACAAGCACGTTAGTCCGAAGTTGGGAAACTTCGGACAGCAAGGGAAAGATTATTAAAAGCCTTTAGATGAAAACTAAAGGCTTTTTTATCTTTACGTAGTTATACGATGATGTATGCTTAAACTCAATTCGGAATGAATTTTATTTTAACCGGGATCATTATTTGCGTTGCTATTTGGCTTATAATGGCAAGTAAGAATAAATCAAAATTTGGAATAAACTTAAAAAGGGTTTATTGCCCAGTCTGTAATACAAAACAACCGATAGTAAGGATACCTGAGAACGGAAATCAATTTCTATATGGAGGAACTACTTGTTCTAAGTGCCATACAAATCTTGACAAGTATGGGAACGTTACCCCATAAAATGCGGCAGACGCTAATAATCCGGGACATAATAATGATGAGATAGAAACATTGTTTAGCGGTTTGGTATCAACCTGGTCGGTCACTTGTTGTACAACTTACTCAAATAAAAAAGAGCTCTACCTTTAAGACAGCCTCTTGTGTCGTGTCAATGTATTTAATCTTGATAAATAAAAATAATATACAGGCAACGGATACTGCATAGGCAACGTATTCCTAATAGGCAACGTATAATAAACAGGTATCGTAATCCTTTGGAAATATGTCACAAAGCGCTACAATTAAATCAGTATGTTAAAATAAAAAACGTCTGTTAAAATTGTTGTTTAATAAGTAATAGTATCATGTATGTGATATGGCGAAGCAATGGATAGTACGAATAATATACTATAATTATTAAGCCCCGGGCAGTAACCTTCCCGGGTATTGATGTTTATACCTTAAAGTCTGATTGCTGATTTAAAAATATAATTCATGCTTAAATTATTAACCATCCACGATAAAACGGAGTGGAATTTTTACGTTAAAAATTCTGCTGAATATGATTTTTACCACACCTGGCATTACCATTCGCTGGATACATCAGGCAGCCCGATTTTGGTAGTATATATTGAGAATGAAAATTACATAGCTTTTCCGCTTATTAAACGACAGATCCCGGGAACGGTATATTGTGACCTGACTTGTGTATATGGCTATACCGGACCGATCTCAAATAAAAGAATGGAGCAGTTGGAAGATCCATTAATGGAAAATTTTAAAGTTGCATTTCTTGATTTTCTTAAAGCCGAAAACTGTGTATCGGTATTTTCGAGGCTGAATATCTTTTTTAAACAGTCTTTGCTGCTTGAAAGGTTTGGCGGGATATATGATAATGGTCTTAGTGTTGTATTAGATCTGTCTATAAGTATAGAAGCTCAGCGAAAAAAGTACCGGCAATCAACCATTGATGCCATAAAGCGTTCCTGGAAAATGGGGTTCCGGCTTATTGAGGAAAGGGGTGACGATGCAATTGCTCTTTTTTTTGATGCCTATAAAGAGAATATGGAGAGGATTGGTGCTTCAGACTATTATTTATTTAATGAAGAATATTTCAAAAAAATTACCAACACCGATGAATATGATGCCAGGGTATTTATAGTATATGATGGCGATAAAGTAATGGCAAGCACTATTGTTATGCTAACTAACGGCATTATCGAGGCTCATTTATTGGGGACACGTACCGAATACATGCGCTTTAGTCCTTTTAAGTTTCTGGTTGATGAAATAACAGTGATAGGCAGATCGCTTGGAATGCGTTATTATAACTTGGGTGGGGGCATAGGCTATAAACAAGACAGTCTTTTTTTTGGAAAATTAGGGCTTTCTGATTTAACTATGGATTATAAAAGCTGGCGATTTATAGCTAACCCTGAGATCTATCAGCAGTTACTTGATGATAAAGGTATTGATAAGAATTTAGATGTGGATTTTTTTCCTTTATATAGGTATAACCCGACGTTAACCGTTTTATCAGAAGGAAAAGAAAATTAAGGAGATCTGATTTCCAACAGTATATTTAGTTTAAAATGAAAGAGGCCGTCTCAAAAAGACGGCCTCTTTCATTTTACTTTTACATTCCAAAGTTCACTTTAATTTAAGTGAATGCTGCTGATCCCTTTTTCTAAGGCGGTATCCTGTATGCCCGGTATAGCAGAACCTTCTACGCGGAATACACTAATATCGGTCAGGCCAATAAAGCTTAGTATATGTTTTAAATAGGGCTCAACAAAATCAAATGACTGCATAGGGCCATCTGAATAAACCGCGCCTGATGCCAAAGCGATATAAACCTTTTTACCTTTTAATAACCCTTCGGGGCCATTTCCATCATATTTAAAAGTAACGCCTGCTCTCACAATGTGATCTATCCATGCCTTTAGCGAAGAGGGGATACTAAAGTTATAAAGTGGTGCACCAATTACAACGATATCAGCATCGCGGATCTCCTGTATGGCTTCGTCCGAATGTTTTACAGCTTCGATGTTTGCCGGGGTTCTGCTTTCTGCAGGTGTAAAAAAAGAGGCCAAATGGGCTTCTTCCAGGTGAGGAAATTGTTTCGTGATCAAATTGCTTTCTTTTACCGTACTGCCGGGATATTCAGCTTTTATCTTTTCAATAATTGCATTTCCAAGTTTAATGCTCAGGGAGGCTTCGCCTCTTGGGCTCGAAATAATATGAAGTATTCTTTTCATCGTTTTAATTTTATCTGGACAAATCTATTTACATTTGCTTATAAAATATTAGTACTATACAAAAGGTTAGTGGTAACCTTTTGTATAGTTTTATGAAAATCAAATAGTTATGGAATCTGGCGTACAGGTAAGCACTCCGGAATGCGCGGGTATGTTAAACGCCATCGGCGATTCGCTGTATGTTATTGGCGGTAAATGGAAATTGCGAGTAATTGTAGCATTAGGAGAAGGCAATAAGCGCTTCAATGAAATACAAAGAACGGTAGATGGCATTTCGGCCCGTGTATTATCCAGTGAGCTAAAAGAACTGGAAATGAATGGTTTTGTAAAAAGAATAGTTCATACGCAAACCCCCGTAGTGGTTGAATACCAGCTAACGGATTATGCCGGGACATTGAGCGAAGTACTGCGCACCCTGGCAGAATGGGGTACCAAGCACCGCGATAAGATCAGGAGGGAGAGGTAGGCAGATTTTTGATCACTATAGTTAGTACTTCTTATACTGAAACCGAACAATTCACTGTACGCAAATGATACATTCAATTACAGAAATTAAATCATAAATATTTGATTTGTAAGTATTTATATAAGTGGCATAAAAATTTATCATTGGTTTTCATCAATTGCGTAAACCATGATCAAAAACTATCTTAAAACTGCCTGGCGAAACTTAATTAAAAATAAAGTTCACTCCTTTATTAATATTGTGGGCCTGTCTGTTGGTATGGCTGTAGCCATGCTCATCGGTCTTTGGATCTGGGACGAGCTGTCGTTCAATAAGTTCACCTCCAATTATGATCATATTGCCCAGGTAAAGCAAAATGTTACCAATAACGGCGAAGTACAAACCTGGGAAAATGTGCCGTATCCGTTGGCTGCCGAATTGCGCAAAAGCTATAGCAGCGATTTTAAATATGTAGTGATGACTGCCGGCATGGGCAACCATATTGTGGCCCTCGACAATAAGAAACTAACACGCAACGGTGGCTATATGGAGAACCAGGGCCCTGATATGTTAACCTTAAAGATGTTAGCAGGCAGCAGGGGCGCATTGAAAGACCCTTCATCCATTTTGATTTCTTCATCTACCGCCAAGGCTTACTTTGGTGACGCCGACGCTGTTGATAAAACTTTGAAAATTGATAACCAGATCATAGCTAAAGTTGGTGGTGTTTACCAGGACCTGCCGCAGAATTCTACTTTTGCCAATCTTCAGTTTATTGGCTCGTGGGAAATGTTTTATAATGCCAACGATATTAAGTCCATGAACGAGCCCTGGCGCCCTAATTTTGTAAGCCTGTACGTGCTGATGGCTGGTAATGCCAATATGGCCTCGGTTTCGCTAAAAATAAGAGATGTTAAGCTGCGCCATGTTAACGCGGTGCTGGCTAAAAAGAAACCCGCGCTTTTTTTGCAGCCCATGAGCGAGTGGCATTTATACGATCAGTTTAAAGATGGTAAGAATATAGGTGGCCGCATCCAGTATGTATGGATGTTTGGTATCATTGGGGTATTTGTATTACTGCTGGCTTGTATCAATTTTATGAACCTGAGCACAGCCCGGTCAGAGAAACGGGCCCGCGAGGTAGGGATACGCAAAGCCATTGGTTCGCTGCGCAGCCAGTTAATTTACCAGTTCTTCAGCGAATCGTTGCTATGCGTAGCTTTGGCTTTTTTATTGGCCCTGCTTTTTGTGACGTTAAGTTTGCCGGTGTTTAACGAGGTGGCTGATAAACAGATTGCTATACTTTGGAGCTCGCCATTGTTCTGGATATTAAGCATTGGCTTTAGTTTGCTCACCGGATTAATAGCAGGCAGTTACCCGGCGCTTTACCTGTCCTCGTTTAAGCCGGTTAGGGTATTAAAAGGATCATTCAGGGTGGGCAAACTGGCAGCTATGCCGCGAAAGGTACTTGTGGTGGTTCAGTTTACTGTATCAGTTATACTCATTATTGGTACGATTGTGGTGTTTCGCCAAATAGAATTTGCTAAAGACCGCCCGGTAGGTTACAGTCGTGATGGATTGGTATCGGTACCTATAGGTACCAATGATATCCATAAAAGCTACGAAG
The DNA here is from genome assembly GCF_050433765.1 of Mucilaginibacter lappiensis. GTDB lineage: Bacteria > Bacteroidota > Bacteroidia > Sphingobacteriales > Sphingobacteriaceae > Mucilaginibacter > Mucilaginibacter lappiensis_A. The sequence continues at coordinate 134,891 of NZ_JBNPWP010000003.1, forward strand.
CGGTAAAGGACGAGCTATTTAAAACAGGTGCTGTTGTATCAATGGCCGAAGGTGATGTTGCACCTACCGAAACAGCGGGCAGTACAAGCGCGATTGAATGGAAAGGTAAAGACCCTAACCTGAGCGTTGATTTTAAGCAAAATGGGGTATCCCCGGAGTATGGTAAAACCGCGGGCTGGCAATTTGCAGCAGGCCGTGATTTTTCACGTGAGTTCCTGACCGACTCTATGGCCGTAGTGATCAATAAAGCCGCCGTGAAATTTATGGGCTTGAAAAACCCGCTTGCAGAAAGCCTTACCTATTATGGTAATCAATTTAAGATCATCGGTGTAATAAATGATATCATTGTCGATTCGCCTTACGGGCAGGTAATGCCTACCATATTTTTTATGAATAAGGGTACGGGTAGCACAGTATTACTAAAAATAAATCCTAAAATAAGCGCAAGCCAGGCATTAGAAAAAATAGAACCCGTATTTAAGCATTTTAACCCAGAGCAGCCGTTCTCCTATAATTTTGTTGATCAAGCGTACGCCAAAAAATTCGGCAACGAACAGCGCATAGGTAAGCTTGCCGCGTTTTTTGCCAGCCTGGCCATCCTGATCAGCTGTTTGGGCCTGTTTGGTATGGCATCGTTCATGGCCGAGCAGCGCATAAAAGAAATAGGGGTACGAAAGGTTCTTGGAGCTTCGGTATTTAATCTTTGGAGCTTACTATCAACCGATTTTATCCGCCTTATTACCATATCAATTTTAATAGCCAGTCCGCTTGCCTGGTACCTGATGCATAACTGGCTTCAGCACTTTGATTACCGGTCTATAATATCGGTATGGATATTTGTTTTAACCGGTTTGGGAGCCATAGCTATTACGCTTATTACCGTTAGTTTTCAATCTATAAAAGCGGCATTGGCTAACCCAATAAAGAGTTTAAAAACAGAATAGATGGTTTTGTATTGAACAGCATTTTTATTTCATAAGGTAAATGGGTATCCGGTTTGGCTAAAGCCCATATCTGGTTGCTTTATCCGTTCCATAAATGGAACGGCAATGAATGGAAAACCACCCCGTAGATTCGTTATATTTATCATTGCCGTTGGCTTTAGCCAACGGATTATAAGTTAAATTTATATGGCTTTAGCCAAAACTATCGTGTGATTTAACCATTGGTTGATGCTATCACCTCACCATCTTAAATAAACCTGATAAAAAAATTTTGGCAGGTATTTTGATGAGTTATTTACCTGTTATTTTTTGTAACTTTATAATACACAAAAACTTAGCGTTATGGAAATCGATCATGCATTCAATTTCCCTTTAACCTTTAAGGGACATGTAGTAAAATGTACTTTAGTGCCCTATGAAAGGGTATATGAAGTGCTAATTGATGATGAGCTGGTAACAGAGATACACCACGATACTAACGGATGGGTTAACGAAAACCCAGGTACGTTACCTGATGATGTCCTAAAGATCATTGGTGAAAAAATCGAAAAAAACTGGGTATAATAACAAGAAAACCCCGGTTTATACTGTTGCCGCGTTCTGAGTAGATCCAGGCTCTGGCAGTTTCTAACTAAAGATATATGTATGTTTAGCTGGAAACTGCTTTACAATCATCACACTAAGATAACCTTTCAGTGGCGACGCGGTAGGCAGGATCTTCAAGTATGTTCACATCAATTACATCAGCAGCATTTTTAAGCAGTAGCTGGCAATCGTCACTTAGGTGTTTCAAGTGCAGTTTCTTACCAGCCTGACGATATCGTTCCGTCAGTTTATTTAAAGCTTCAATGCCCGACATATCTGATACCCTGCTTTCCTTAAAGTCGATCACCACTTCTTCAGGATCGGTCAGTACTTCAAACTTTTCGTTAAAGGCTGTTACCGATCCAAAAAATAAGGGACCAAATATCTCATAATGTTTAACACCTGCTTCATCAATATATTTCCTGGCCCTGATTCTTTTGGCACTTTCCCAGGCGAACACTAAAGCAGATATGATAACGCCAATCAAAACGGCTAAAGCGAGATTATGAAGCAAAATCGTGATTAAGGCAACCAGTATGCCCACAAAGACGTCCTGCTTCGGCATTTTGTTGATTATGCGAAAACTTACCCATTCAAAAGTGCCAACGGCCACCATGATCATTACACCTGTTAAAGCGGCCATGGGTACACGCTCAATAATAGGAGCTCCAAACAGGATAATTACCAGTATAGTAAGCGACGCTATGATGCCTGATAACCTTGCCCTTGAACCGGCAGAAAGGTTAACCAGGGTTTGCGCGATCATCGGGCATCCGCCCATTCCAAAGAAAAACCCGTTTAGGATATTGGCGCTGCCCTGAGCAATACATTCGCGATTACTATTACCCCGGGTAGCGGTCATTTCGTCAACTAAATTCAAGGTCAGCAGCCCTTCGGTTAAACCAACACCTGCCATGATGAGCGCATAAGGAAATATAACTTTTAATGTTTCCAGATTGAATGGCACAGATGGAATATGAAACGGCGGGAAGCCGCCGCTTACCGCTGCAATATCTCTTACCGTTTTGGTGTGGATTCCAAATAAAAGTACAATTACAAAAACCACGATAATAGCTACTAAGGATGGTGGCACAGCCTTAGTGATACGTGGCAACAGTACAACAACGCCAATAGTTAAAGCAACCAGTCCTGCCATAATATAAAGCGAGGAACCACTTAACCAGGATTCATGACCTCCAACTACAGTCTTAAACTGTTCCAGTTGTGCCATAAAAATAATAACAGCCAATCCGTTAACAAAGCCATACATCACCGGTTGCGGAACCAGCCTGATAAATTTACCTAACTTGAACAGGCCAATCAGTATCTGAATGCAGCCTGCTAAGGCCACCGCAGCAAAAACATAATCAAGTCCATTTGATTTCATCAGGGCTATCAGCACAATAACAGTTGCCCCCGCGCCACCTGATATCAGACCAGGCCTTCCGCCGAAGATGGAGGTAACCAAACCCATGATAAATGCAGCGTATAAGCCCACCAACGGTGGGAAACCAGCCAGGATAGCAAATGATAATGATTCCGGCATCATAGTCATTGCAACTGTCAGTCCGGCTAATACCTCGTTTTTATAGTTTATGGTTTGTTTAAAATCAAATAAATTAAAGTAAGCCTTCATAGCATGTTGGTTTAGGTTGAAAAAATAAAAGTGAATTGATAGCAAAAAAACACTTAGCAAGAATTGCATTGCCCTGAGTAGTCAACCCCTGCTACTCAGGTTGGTGTAACGGTGGAAGATGAAATAATCCTGTTCATTCGACAGCGAAATTAGAAAAAAATGTGGGTTCTTAAGCTCCATTATAGTAAACAACGCAGGTGCTCAACCCATCTGGTTATTAAACTTCAGACATTTTTCGTTTGAAAATTTGGGTTTTAACTATATAACTTATACAGAGGTAGGTGTTTAAGTTAATAATCATAAATGTTTTAAAAACATTTATGGCTGTTAATGCATTCTATCAGAAATGTGTAAATTGTAATCGTAAACCAAATATAAAATCACGCAGTTATGAATTCACGTCGGGACTTTTTACAAAAATTAGGAGTATCAGCTTTGGCCTTGCATTTGGCCCCGCTTTCGGGATTTGCAAGTTGTACAGACGATCGTAATAAAGCCTATGATGGGCCGGTTTTACGGGTGGCCATTATGGGGCTTGGCAGTTATGGCACCCGGGTTGCCGAAGCCATGCAATCATGTACAAAAGCCAAGCTGGTTGGCGTAATAAGCGGTACGCCTTCAAAGGTTAAAGACTGGCAAAGCAAATTTAAAATTCCTGAAAAGAACTGTTACAATTATGAAAATTTCGACAATATTAAAAACAACCCCGATATTGATGCGGTATACGTTATAACCCCGAATGGACTGCATCATGACCAGGTAATACGGGTGGCCAAGGCAGGCAAACACGCCATCTGCGAAAAACCAATGTCGGTAAATGCTCAGCAAGGGCAAGAGATGGTTGACGCTTGTAAAAAAGCTAATGTGAAGTTACTGGTGGGCTATCGTATGCATTTTGAACCTAAAACACTTGAGGTGATCAGGATGAGGAAAGCCGGCGAGTTTGGGAAAATTATGTTTTTTCAGGGCCAATGCGGGTTTAAAATTGGCGATCCTACACAATGGCGGTTAAATAAGCAACTTGCCGGCGGCGGCGCCATGATGGATATAGGTATTTATGCCATCAATGGTTCGCGCTATATGATTGGCGAAGAACCTGTTTGGGTTACAGCGCAGGAAACCAAAACGGATACCGTGAAATTTAAAGAAGGTGTTGATGAAACCATTCAATTTCAGTTTGGTTTTCCGAGTGGAGCCGTAGCGTCATGCCTGTCAACCTATAATATGAATAATCTCGACCGCTTTTTTCTTGATGGTGAAAAGGGGTTTGCAGAGTTACAGCCATCTACAGGTTATGGCCCAATACAGGGGCGTACACATAAAGGCGAATTGAATCAGCCTGTTACCACTCATCAAACCGTACAAATGGATGAGATGGCCGGGATCATCTTTTCAAACAATCAGCCTGTTGTACCTGTAAACGGTGAAGAAGCGGTGAAAGATTTAAAGATCATTGATGCTATTTATCTGGCTGTTAAAACTGGCAAAAAGGTTGATATTAGTCTTTGATCAGGATTTGTGCTGATATACAGCAGGTAGCCAGGATCATATTGTTGTGTTTTTCATCGTGGGTTTTATAACCTAAACCGATGCGGGATAATGCTGTAATTTATCACCATCTATTGCAAAGCATATTTTGTCGATATAGGAAAACACAAGGATAATGAGCGCGGGCATAGCGGCTAAAATAAGGCGTTGATATTCGGAATAGCCACCAATTATGGCTACCGCTATCTGACCTGTAATAAGCAACCATAAAACTATTTTAAACCAGGGCACCATTTTTCTTTTGATCCAACCTGTAATAATCAATACCAGATCAAGTATGATAAAAAAATAAAGGAGATTAAAAGTTATACAAAACACTAAATATTCTATATTCTCCACTCTGAATGCTAAAACGGTGAGTTTGTGCTCCGCATAATTGGTAAATATATTTGCTGCCTGCAAATCAAGTAGCTTACCGCCAATATATTGTGCGTAAACTACAGGTTGGTTTTTTATGCAGTTAATTATAAATGAATGAACCCTTTCCGGTTCATACTTGGCCATAATATTTATTCCGGAAACCCTTTGACCAGCACTTTTTTGTTGCAGGTTTATATTACTTTTTATAGCCGCGGATATTTCAGGATCATTCCCGTTCATATATATACTTGCATTAACAATAACAGCCATCTGGTTATTGTTGCTTACCTGGGAAATACCATTAAAGCCAACGTTTTTTTTATTTAAATGCGAATAGCCCGATATTAAGAGGATAACAACAACCGATGCAGCTAAACCCGATAAACACATTTTCCAATCTTTTTTAAAGATCATTAATCTTAAAACCCAAAAAGCTATTACCAGTGGCAAAAGATAAATGAAGGAAGGACGCAGCATGATGGCAATAAATACATATAAAGTAAGCATCCAGGCTTTAATGTTTCCGGGTTTTTGCAGGTAATTAACTACCATATAAATAAAGATTAAACAACAGGTTACAGAAAGCGATTCAGTAAGAATAATTTTATCAAAGTTGATAACCGGCAGCATTATCCCGTATAGTAACGATGCTGCAAATATTACAGGCTGTTTTTCAAAAATGGCCCGTACTACCTTATAAAATATGATAATGGATAAAAAGGAGATCACGATTTGGACTGTAACCACATGGTTTATTAAATTTTGATGGCCAAACAATTCTATCAGTTTTATAAAATATGGATAAACAGGTGTTCTGCGGCCGTCGGTTTCACCCTTTAATATATTTGCATGATAGGTTATATAGGATGGGGTATCAACGGCTGTAGTGTTTAGCAGTACCGAGTAATATACTGACCGTACAACCCCACTAATAACCAATATCCAAAACAAATGAGCCGATACGATTTTTACCAATGTATTATTCCAGCGTCCCTTTTGCGCAAAGTGAGTTAGCTTTAATTGAAGATCATCTTTTATGGTCATATTAATATTGGGCTAACCCTGTATTACTGGTGATAATGGATAAAAGGTTGATTAAATAAATTTTTGTTAAATCCTTTTCAAGTTAACATCTTTCCGGAGCATGTTCAATAAGTTTACTTAAAATCATGTCTAAATTATTTATTGACAATATTTAGAATGGGTTTAAGCCCATATTTTTATTTCATTTAATATCGCCTGATAAGTGAACTAAAATAGGTAGCTTGGATCCGATTATTAATGATCACCTAAACCTTTTTCATGGCCCTAAATTCTGCTGCAAAACTAAATTTCAGATATGATATTAATGCATTAAGGGCAATTGCCATACTTGGGGTTCTTCTTTTTCATTATAAGGTTCCATGTTTTTCCGGGGGCTTTTCAGGTGTTGACATATTCTTTGTTATATCCGGGTACCTCATGAGCCGAATAATTATTAATGCTATGAACAAGGGTAATTTCTCGTTCGCAGATTTTTATGGTAAAAGGCTTAAAAGAATTGTACCTGCATTATTAGGTTTAGTGCTGGTTATTACCCTGATTGGTTTTTTTACCTATTTCCCGGATGATTTTCAGAAAATTGAGGCAAATGGCACTGCGAGTTTACTTTTCCTGTCAAATATTTATTATTGGGCACATTCTGGTTATTTCGACCCTTTGTCAGATACCAATATGTTTTTGCATACATGGTCATTATCGGTAGAATGGCAATTTTACATGATCTACCCGGTAGCTCTTTTATTATTACATAAGATTATTAAAAAGAAATCGGTTTTTAAATTTCTTTTTATAGGAATTACGCTATGTTCTGTTGTCGGGTCCTTTTTATTAACCAGACATAATGCCTCAGCCTCATTCTACTTTCTGCCCAGCAGGGCGTGGGAAATGATGTTTGGCGGTATCGCATTCCTGCTCGAGGATAATTTTAAATCATTCAAATACCGAAAGTATGTTGCCTATTTGGGTTATTTTATGCTTTTGGCTGGTCTTGTATTTCTTGATGAGCGTTTGAGGTGGCCGGGTTCTTTTACTATGCTCCCTGTATTTGGCACTTTCATCATCATCACCTCCAACTATAATCAATTCAAATTACTATCTAATAACGTTATTCAATTCATCGGAAAAATATCTTATTCATTATACTTATGGCATTGGCCCGTTTATGTGATCGCATTTTATTTAGGCTTTCAACTTAGCTTTTTAACAGTTGTTTGTATGATCATCATCTCTTTAGGGTTGGGGTTTTTGTCGTACAGGTATATTGAATCTATGCAATTTACTAATAGCAAACGGATACTTGCAGGCATGGCTGTTGTTGCAGGGATATGTTTTGTATTTAGTTTTACCAATTTAAACGAGATATTATTTAGCCGCCAGTCCATTTATTTATCCAACTATAACAGATCCCACTTTGCCGACAGGGATAAGCAATTTGATCATGGATGCTGCTTTGTGAATGTAACGTACGATGAGGATGAAAAATTTAATATGGCAAGTTGTCTTAAATTACAACCGGGACATCAAAATATTTTACTTATCGGCGATAGTCATGCAGCTCATTTCTCAGAATCCTTTAAAGAACAGTTTGCCAAAATGAATGTGCATTTGATCCAGGCTACATCAAGCGGTTGCTATCCGTTGATGAGAAAAAATGGTGCACCCAAATGTTATAATATGATCAACTACCTGTATACTAATTTTATACCGCAAAATTCCGGGCAAATTGACGGTGTAATGTTTAGCGCCAATTGGTATAAATATAAAGGTGGTTATCTGCAACTTGTTGCTGATTTTAATAAAACCATTGAGTACCTGAACCGCTATCATATTAAAGTTATCATTATTGGGCAAAATGAAATTTACAAATTGCCTTATCCTGTTATACTGGCCAAGGAATTACAGTATGATATTAAGTTACTCGGTAAATTCATATCGGCTGAGTCATACGCCATGAATGATCACCTGATAACTGGGCTGCCAAATAATTATATAGATATTATTAACCGTATACCTTTTACTACGCTATCGGCTAAAAATGCACCTTACTTATTTGACGAAAATCATTTTACCAAATATGGAGCTGACCTGGCGGTTCAAAAAATACTCGCCGATCCTTTGGCGCCTGCGTTCTTTAAGCCGATTGACAGGGCACTTAGCCCTACAAGTTCACTTCTGAACAAAGTAACAAAACCTGGTTTTTAGTCAGGTTTTGTTACTTTGGTTTAAATATATTGGGGCTTTGTAAGTATTGCCGGTTTCACAACGTTCCTGAGCAAAACAGCTTATTGACCTGGGTGAGGGGGAAACTCCGGACCCAGTATGGTACATATCACAGAGAGATGGATAAATAATTAAAAATAAATATAACACTTATTAAAGTATATCCTTTTTCCCCTTTTCTTTTAAATAAAGCCCATAATTATTAATGTCTTCATTTACGGAAAGCAGTAAACGGAATTTTGATTTATTAAAATTATTCCTTTTATTTTTTATTGATGTAGTTAATAAAAATAATAAATTCATTTTAGGCTCAACAAAACTTATATTTTTTGATGATTGAAGATAAAGTACTTTATTTAGGTCAAATAATTGTTCAACGATTCCGTCATAACGTTCTAAAATTCGTTGAAGTAAAACCGCATTGGCTTTAGAGAAAAGCCTTAAATGGTTTAATTGAACTCTTGTTTCGATTAATTCGCTCTCAATATCATCCATCGCTTTTTTATTAAATAACTTGTTAATAATTAGATACTTATTTAATAGTGCAAGAATCATACCCCATAGTAAACAACTTATTTATTAATTATGGTTAAAATTCTTATAATGATTTAATCAGCATTGAAGATGATAAAGTAGTTGGGCGGTCTTATTTATTTATAGTGAATAAAGTGGTCTGATTATTGTCTTGATTTAAAAGTAGTTAGCGATAATTATGGCGCTAAAATTAAACGAGGGGGAGAGTAAGCAGAAATGTTTATTCTCCTTTTTATATTACTGATTTTTGCAACAATTTAAATTATACAATCGTATAACAATGTGTAGCTCAGAATAATAACTTCTTAGGTAGATGGATGAGTGAATGGGTAGATTGAAAGAAGTTAGTTTCACAGCTAACTTCTTTTTTTAATTAAGGCCAAAATCAATTCCTTATACAGTAATGCCTACGTGTCTTAACTGTACGTGGGTTTTTTTATATCCGTCTATTATTATATCTACAGACTAAAGCTATTATCTTCAACCCGCTAAAAGCAGACGCAGTTCCGGACCGGCCGTTAAATGAAGTTATCTGGAAAGCGATAAAAGGGTCGCAAAGCCGGATGCCGGAACCACGGAGGAGCGCCTTTGTGAAAATATCCTCAGTTAAAGATGACGATGATTGAGTATGGTTAGTCCGCGCTGTATGTCCTCATTTCGCCGATGAAGGTGCTGATATTGAGCTATCCCATAATTCTTTAGCAGTTAAATTTATTGATACCCACGCTGATGATATAGATTGCGCCATTTTTGCTTTGCCCGAAGGTTTGGCGGCCGGGGAAAAAATCATCCAGTTCAGCGCTCCAGGTTTTCCTGAGCTGGAACTGGTTGGTTCAATCTTATGCACATTGGTCTGCTGGTTGAGGCTTACGCCGCCTGCTGTAGCGACATTTATGGCCTGAAAGCCTATTACATATTAAAAAAAGACGACAGGGGCAAAAAACACGCTTAATGTTTTAACTTTATGTTGATGGATGGCATAAAAACATTTTCACTTTCAAGACACAGCAGGCTTTTTTCTGTACCCGATCCTAATAAGGAATATCTTTTTGTGAGTTCTGGTAATCGTCCATATCATGAAGAACCCTACCGGGCCGAGAGTTATGCGATTGCATATATTAAAGAAGGCACCGTTAAACTGAATGCTGGCTTGACATCGTGGGATGTTGACGCGCCGTCAATTATTACGTTGGGCCCTTCTGTTATACGATATTTCACTAAAAGCAGCGACCTGTTGAAAATGGATGTTATTTTTTTTAAGGACGGGTTTTTAATGGAAAGGTATGCAGACCTTTTTTTTCTTTTTAAATATGACTTTTTTAAAGATAGTGATCTTATTGTTTTACCGCTGCAATCGTCTTATTTCATTAAAATCAACAAAATATTTGAGCTCATCCAACTAACGCAGGCTACAGGTAACTATCATGAGTCTGAGCTTGTCCGAAGCTATATTTTCGCCCTGGTTTATGAGATAGATGCCTATCACCGGCAACATACTCCCGAAACGCCATCTCCTAAAAAGGGATACCCTTTGTTTAACAAATTCAGGCAGTTGCTGAGTAATAACTATATGCAGGAGCATAGGCTCTATTTTTACGCCGACCATCTTCATTTAACGCCCAAATCTCTTTCGGCGGCCATTAAAAAGCAAACCGGCAAATCCGCCGGAAAATGGATCGACGACACCGTGATCCTGGAAGCTAAAGTTTTGCTGCAAAACAAAACACTCACCGTATCGCAAGTCAGCGGGTTGTTGAATTTCTCAGACCAGTCTGTTTTTGGCAAATTCTTCCGGACTAACACAGGCATGTCTCCGATTGAGTACCGGAAAAAGTTCAATTGAATATTTAATCTCTCCATTTAAATATATAAGCCATTTCGACGAATATTGAGGTGGTTTTGTCTACTTATACCTGTCGTTTAGCCGGAAATTTGCCTTGTAGAAAAAATCAAAAGGAGGTTTTAGATAAGTCATGTATAATTATGTTTACCACAGCACAAAGCTGTGTTTGTCAGCTGCTGTTCTATCGCTGGCTATTTTAATATGGAATACAACAATTGCAAGTGCCCAGGCCCAACCAGGGAATGGTTACAGACTTAGCCTGGCTGAGGCGGTGCAGTTTGCCAAAAGCCAGAACAAATGGGTGCAAGCCGCCAATATCGAAGAAAGCGCTGTTGGTGAAGACCGTAAAGATGCTTACAACACTGCATTGCCGACGGTTAATGTCAGCGGCTCTTTTCAGCGTTTCTCTAACCTTACGCTGTTTACGGAAGGGCTTAACCACTCCACTACAGGGCCAAGAAAACCGACACCTAATAGTGCGGCTTTAGGCGTTGACGCTTTATTTAATATTTATAGTGGCGGCAGGCAGCGGGCTTTGCAAAAGGAACAAACATCGCGCTTAAACCTGGCAAAGCTGAACACCCGGGATCAGTCTGGAAATATTGGTTTACAAACGGCTAACCAGTACCTTGATCTGGTCAGTCTTAATGACCTGCAGAAATTCATTCTGGATCAGCTGAAAAGAGCACAAACGCGGCTGAATAATATTAACGCGCTTTACAAAAATCAAAAAGTGACCAAAAGCGATGTGTTACGAGCAGAGGTGGCGCTCTCTAACGTTGAGCTTTCCTTACAGCAAAATGAAAATGATATTACCATTGCGAACCAGAAATTAGACGTTTTAATTAATGTTCCTGATTCCGTAAGAATATTACCTATCGATTCTGCCGGGATGGCCAAACCGGAAATCCGTTCACTGCTGCCGCTTATCGAGGCTGCTGGAGTTTCGTCATATAGCGTGCAAAAAGCCGCTGAAAACGTTGAAGTGCAGCGGGCCAGGCTTAAAGGTGTTCAAAGCAATAATAAGCCCAGTTTAAGCTTTTATACTGCTTATGGCTTAAACTACCCAAATTATCTTTTCTTTCCGCCGGTTAATCAAGCCTATGCAATCGGTTTCGTGGGTCTGAAGGCGCAATACAGCATCTCATCGCTGTACCACAATAAAAGTAAGGTGGCCGCAGGCAAACTCCGGGTAAAAGAACTCGAAGTGCAGCAAGAGGCTTACAGCGATAATGTGCGTACGGAGATCAAGTCCCATTATATCAAGTATGTAGAAGCGCTCACCAGGATTTCGGTCAATGAGCACTCTGTGGAGCAGGCCCGGGTCAACTACCGCATCGTAAATACCAAATATTTAAACCAGCTGTCCTTACTAACAGATCTGCTGGATGCGGACAATCTCTACCAGGAATCAAGGTTCAATTTGATCAGGGCCCAAACGGATGCGCTGGCTATTTATTACCATATTCTTTATACCAGCGGGAATTTATAAACAAACAATTAAAAAATGAAAAAAGAGAATCATAAAACACATCCGGGCAACATTGTCATTACGATTATTGCGGTAGTTGTAACCCTTATCGGGGTAGTGTATTTTTTTCAATATTGGAAATATAGTGAGCATTACGAAGAAACCAATGATGCCCAGGTTGAATCCTATATTAACCCGGTCTCTGCGAGGGCTGGGGGATATATTCAACGTGTCAGCTTTAACGAGCATCAGCTGGTTGAGCGGGGCGATACGCTGGTTATACTGGATGACAGGGAATACCGTGCCCAACTGGAGGTGGCTGAGGCAGCGATAGAGGATGCCCGCGCTCAGCTAACAGTACTTACAGCAAGTATCCATTCGGCCGAAACAGGTACGCATGTCAACCAGGATCAGATCGACGGCGCGCGGGCCAGATATGTGCAGCAGCAGCAGGATATCAGGCGCTACACAAACCTGGTAAAAGAAGAAGCCGCTACCGGTGCAGATCTGGAACAGGTAAAAGCACACTATGATGTGGCGGAAAGCGATTATAGTGCCGCCCAAAATGGCCTAAGAACTAACGAGGCGCGCATAGCGGAGCTTAAAACGCATTTCGCCTTGTTGCAGGCAGATATTAAGCGAAAACAAGCTGCATTGGAGCTGGCACAGCTTAATTTATCTTATACCATTATCTGCGCGCCATACTCCGGTAGGTTGGGCCGCAAAAATATTTTAAAGGGCCAGCAGATCCAACCCGGGCAGCCACTGGTGAGTATCATTAACGAAGGCGATAAATGGATTACCGCAAACTATAAGGAAACACAGGTTGCTGGTATGTACGTAGGCCAACCTGTGGAGATACGTGTAGATGCCATAGATGGTAAAATATTTAAGGGCAGGATCATGGCTATTGCGGGCTCTACCGGTTCTCGTTTCTCGCTTTTACCGCCGGATAATTCCACCGGAAATTTTGTGAAGATCATCCAACGTGTACCTGTAAAAATTGAATTTACAGACGCACAAGCTGGCAATGTGATTCCCGGTATGAGTGTAACCGTAGCCGTTAAAAAAAGATCATGATCATGAAGCCGGTTTATTTTAAAGATTGGATAATTGATTGGCACTGGGGAGTACGCATTGCGCTGTTGCTAATGTTACTATCTGGTTTGGTGCAGCTGGGTATGTTTGTGCTAACCCAGAATTATATGGTCGGTTACCTTGGTGCGCAGCCCGAAGATATTCAATTTGGTGTGATGGCAACCTATGCCGGTATTATCACTGTTATACCGGTACAATTTCGATTTTTCAGGTATTTCGATACGCGGGGCTATTTATTGGTTAGTACAATGCTGGCCATCATGTTGAATTGTATTTGTATCCACTGCCAGGATATCAATTTATTTTTAGTTATCCGGTTTCTGCAAGGCATTTTAACAGGCAATGTGCTTGTATTTACGCTGCTGCTGATCTTTTCGCGCTTGCCCTCAGAGCGTGTGAAAACGATAGCCCCGGCGGTATTTTATGGCGCGATACTGAGCAATACGGTTGTGATAGGTTTAGTTGCCGGCGTGGTAGTAGAATCTGCTGACTGGAAAGTAACCTACGATTACCTGATCCTGTTTCAATTGTTGACACTCATGATGATGTTGCTGATGTTAAGGCAGTCGTCCGGGCACAGGCGTTATCCTTTATATCAAATTGATTGGGGCGGAATGGTCTTATTCGCCTGCGGCATGCTGGCACTGGCTTATACGCTTATTTACGGCTCCAGGTATTATTGGTTCGCCGACCCACGGATACGTTGTAGTACGTTTGCCACCGTGATTGCGGCCTTGTTATTTTTGTACAGGCAGCACATCGTCAAAAGACCGGTAATTCACCCGGCCGTGTTTAAATCCCGGAATTTTGTGATCGGGATTTGTCTGCTGGCTATCTATTACGGCAGCAAAGATAGTGTGAACCTGATCTATAACTACGCCGGGGGAGTACTTAAGTGGAGTACACTGCAAGTGATTATACTGAGTTTGTGCAACATCGCAGGAATGGTGATGCTGCTTGTCTTCGCAATCCGCTTGATGCTTGTAAAAAGAATTACCATCAAAGTGCTTTTGGTAACGGGGTTTGGATTGATGGCGGCATTCAATGTATGGATGAGCTTTTTATTGACACCCGACTTATCTTTTACTAACCTGCTGCTTCCGGTATTTATTCAGGGTGCTGCATCAGGGCTGCTGTTTGTGCCCTTAATGATATTTGTGCTTTCATCAGCGCCTGCGTATACCGGGGCTACCGGTTTGGTAATTGCAGCATTTACCCGTTTCACCTCAACTTTAAATTCATTCGCCGGGTTTTATAATCTGCAGTTGTACTTTAATCAATATTTTAAAGAAGGGTTTCTTGGTTACCTAACGTCAGATAATCAAAACACGATTGTCCGCTTGAATGGCTACCGCGCTCTTTATGCTTCAAAAGGGTTTACTTCAGACCAGGCATCGGGTTTGGCGAATGCGGCTGTATGGCAAAACCTTACACAGCAAAGCCAATTGTTAACAAACCGGGCAGTATTCATGGTGTTCGCCATAATGCTGTTTGCTGTAGCTATTGTGATGCTGGTCATTCCGGCAATTGGTAAAACGGCTATCTATTGGAAACGTATGGTGATGCCGTTTAAGGAGGAGCAAAAACGGGAATTATCACTCCCAACTGTTTATCTTATTAAAGAGAAGGTTTAAATTTCGTTTTTTACTGCGTAGATTTAATTAACCTAATCCAACCCCATTAACAAAGAAAAAATATAATAAAAGATATCATTATGCAGACAACCAATAACTCCATTCATATGCCCGTCCTGGGGTTTGGTACCTTGATTCCCGATGCGGCCGCGACGATAAGTGCTACCAGGGACGCGCTGGAAGCTGGATTTCGACACTTCGATTGTGCGGAGCGATATCGAAACGAAAGTGAGGTGGGCGAGGCGTTGCAGGCAGGAATTGCCGCTGGTGGTATTGCCCGCGAAGACATCTTTGTTACCACGAAGTTGTGGAACACCAATCATCGGCCTGAGCGTGTTGAACCGGCATTCGAGGCGAGTTTAAAGAGGCTACGGCTCAGCTATCTGGATCTCTATCTCATTCACACTCCATTTGCATTTCAACCAGGGGATGAGCAGGACCCACGGGATCAAAACGGCAATGTCATTTACGACCGCGGCGTTACTTTGCTCGACACCTGGCGGGCAATGGAGAGACTCGTGGACGGTGGCAAATGCCGGGCTATCGGACTGTCTGACATCGGTTTAAACGAACTGTTGCCCCTCTATGAAGCGGCGAGAATAAAGCCAGCTGTGATCCAGGTGGAAGCACATCCATATCTGCCGGAAACGGAGCTTCTGGAATTTTGCAAGGAGAAGGGTATTGTACTTTTGGCTTTTGCGCCATTGGGTCACGGAATAAAGCCGGGGCCGCTCGAAGATCCAGTTGTTTTGGCCATTGCCGCACGAGTTGGAAAGACGCCCGCACAGGTGCTGTTGGCCTGGGCGGTGCAGCGTGGCACGGCTTTGCTTACCACGGCCAGGACTGCGGCCCGTGCGCGAGAGAATTTCGATATCGCTCCTCTGCCAAAAGACGCGTTTGATGAAATCAGTCGCATTCAGACCAGGCAGAGATTCAATCAAGTAGTGAATACTGGCGTACCGGGTTTCATCCCAAAAGTAATTTAAACGGAAAAATCAAACATTAGGAGCGGCCCATGGAAGAAGAACAAATACGCGAAACCCTGAATGCGCATTGGCACGCGTCGGCAGTCGGTGATGTAAACGCGGAACATGATATTTATGATGACAATGTTATATGTGATTATCCCCAGTCAGGCGAACGAATTGTCGGACGAAGCAATTTGCAGGCCTTGCGGAGTCATCATCCAGGTAAGCCGTCAGGCTTCAATGTAAAGCGGATTCTGGGAAAAGGTAATCTCTGGATCACAGAATACACAATCACCTATCAGGGGCAACCAGCATATACCGTGAGCATTATGGAGTTCCGCAACGGTAAGGTTGTGCACGAGATACAGTATTTCGCAGATCCCTTTGAGGCGCCGGCCTGGCGAAGTCAATGGGTTGAGCAGATCATGTGACGCTACATTGAGGCAAAATTGATGGAGGTCTACTACTACGCTGATTCGGACAAAAGAGCGGCGGCTACAAATAACTTCACTAAAAGTCGACTCCAAAAAAGATAGCTAACGTTATCAGATGGGTGTAACTGAGTATACCTTGTTTTAGGTATAGAAAAAAGGAAACAAACAGTATCTGGTGTTTCCTTAAGTGACCCGGAGGGGTTCGAACTCAAAAAGTGCCTCTATTGTATGGAAGCGCAATATCGAAAATTTACGCAAAATGAAAAACCGTGTTTAATGTATTTAAACGCGGTTTTTGGCCTTTAATACACAATTTTCGAACTCTTTTTTACAAGATTTGAAAGATTTAGCTGCTACTGCAGAGAATACTTTAAGAAAGTTCAGGATAGGTTGGAAAAATAGGAGGCTACAGGAGGAATACCCACTCACAACGTTAATATCTCCGGTTTTCATTACAACGCCCCTTAAAAAGCTAATTATTAGCGCTAATCCTCCTTTTGTAAGGCTTGTTTGACCTTTTTTTCTTCGCTTAATAAGCGGTTTTAACCCTTTTTTTTGATGCCCCTTACGTTGACCTTTAAGTAATGAAAATGCATCACCAATATGATGATCTTTTCATCGGAAATCTGGTGAATGATTTAGGTGTGCGGGCGAAAAAGCAAGTTGTCCTGATAAAAATCAGATAGCGGGAAAAGTCAAATTGGCGCAGCTGCTACATCAGTTGTCCGGTATATCGCCCTGGGTGATGCATTATTTCTGATGATGGTAATTATACATTTTCATCTGCCGTCCTGCTTTTAAAACATGTAACAGTTTCCCAAAAGGAGGCTGCAAATTCAAATCATAAGGTATGCTTATTAAAGAGATCTATTCAGATGAGAGTCCGCTTAAGGGAAAAATCATCTTTCAGCAAAACCAGATACCACCGTTAAATGCCGGTAAAGGTAGTATCACCGTCCATCAAACCGTTTCAAGTTCTAACGGTGATGTGCCGAAAACCACTTATGAAAGCCTAAATCAATTTGCGGTAAATGGTCCCCGGTTTATGTTGCCCGTTGGGGCTATAACATCAGTTTTTCCGCCTGAAAATGCACATGGCGACTATGCAAGGGTATTGCCGCATGTTTGTTTTAACCGGGCCACGCTGCCCTGGGAACGCACGGCGGCAGCATCATCTGCCCAGGGTTTACTCGCGGCGGCAGACCAGGCCCCGTGGCTGGGTATCCTTTCTGTTTTTGATACCGACGTGGCCGTTAAAGTGTCGCAGATTGAGGTAAGCGGACTTGTAAAATCTCCGTTAACATCCAATAAAGATGCCGATACGTTGCCGGCGCATTATTTTCATCCTAAATTTACGCCCGACCCAACCACAGAAAAGTATACCGATAAATGCCTGGTTGTGGATATACCTGTAGCCCTGTTTAATAAAATAGCTCCTTGTGAGAAAGACATGCCCTGGTTGGCACATGTACGGGAAATACAGCCGAGTAATACACAGTCGGCTCGTTACCTGGAACGGTTGAAGGCAATATCTGATCAGCAAACATTACCTAAAATATCAACGGTGATTGGCAACAGACTGCCGCGGGCCGGAGCAAAGAGCACCGCTTACCTGGTATCTTTTGAAAATTGGGCCTCTTATTTGCCCGGTGAAGATTGCCTGCCTGATGGAAACCGGAAAAGCAACCTGCCAGCCGGTACTACCCATGTGCGACTGGTGCTGTTTAAACAGTGGGACTTTTACGCTATAGACCGTTACGCTAAAGGCCGTAATCAAAGCTTTTTTGGCTATCTGCTTCACCTGAATGATAAAGGTAATAAGCATCATAATAACGACCTGTTGCAGTTACAACCCGATTATGAGCCCGGTAATGCAGGTAATGCGATAAACAATGCCTTTAATATGGGCTATGCCCCCTTGAATCACCATACCCGGCAGGGCGCTAATACCGTATCCTGGTATCATGGGCCGTTTGTGCCGTATGATGTGAAGGAAAGTAAAATTGATCTGCCTGTAAATGGGCCCGACACTTGTACGGCTTACAACCCCGATACGGGTATGTTTGATGTTTCTTATGCTGCCGCCTGGCAACTTGGACAATTGCTGGCCTTACAGAATGGCAATTTTGCACAATCGCTTTACAATTGGAAATGGGATAATACACGCGATGCCATTGCAAAATTTGAAGAGGAGATCATCAGGAAAACGCTGAAAGAGATAGTAGATGAACAGACCGGCCCCCACTCGCAGGAACAACTGTTAGAGGCGACAGGATTAAATGCCCAGGCCAATCTGCTAAACCTGATGAATGCTGGTTTAAGTAAAATTTTATCACAATTTATAGCCAATAAAAACAACTATTCTGATGAAAATTGATAAAGCGGTGTTACTGGAAACACTAAATAACCCGGATGAGCTAAAAAGGCTCTGGAGCCTTAACCGCCCGCTTAGGGCTTCTAATAATCCGGAAAATACTACAGAGCATAACCTGGCCGACTGGCTTGGCCGGCTTAAACTGCTGCATGGTGTACCCTTTAACTACCTGGTACCCGACGCTGATATGCTGCCAATGGAATCGATAAGGTTCTTTCACTGCGATACAACGTGGCTCAATTACCTGGTGGAGGGCGCCTTGAGCATTGGCCGTTCGGCCTCGTCAGATAATGCTCATGATAAGGCTTTCCTGCCACGGCTCCATATGTTTTCGCGCCGGTCTATGAAAGCAGAACGCGGCAATGTGTTAGGCCATTTATCAGGCCATTTAAGCGAGACCGAGCATCGGTTATTGAACGCTGAGCCTAACAAGACTCCTGAAATTATCACCGGGTTTCTTTTACGTTCAGGTATAATAAGCGATTGGGAAGGGTTACAGGTTGCCGCTTTTACGGATGCCGGACAAAAGCACCCCTGCCAGTTGTTGCGTATGGATCACCTGAGCCCTAATGTATTGCTATGCATGTACGAAGGCGTAGTTAAAAGCATCAGGATAAACGAACAACCGGAGGGTATGCATTTCGGCTTTGAGAATCCAGATACTAAGGATCCAGATAAAAAGCCGGCTTCGCTTGAGAAATCATTTCGTTACCTGGTGGATAAGCAGGAAAGCGGACAGGAAGCCCATAAAGCGGGTACGCAAGTAGATACGGCAGTTGCCCCGGCGTTAAAAGCCGATGACTATACATGTAAAGATAGCGGTGTTGTGCAAATAAATAAGCTGGTCACCGTTATGGCGGAGACGCTTAAAGAAAAAATTGGTTATCAAGACTCATTTACGGCAGCCGAGTTTGCACTCGAAATGGTTGCAGGTGCAGAGGCAGTTAAGTTCATTATAGCAAAAGCTGATATAATATGAAAACAAAATTAGAAGCAGATGGCATTGGTTTAGTTGTTCCGATGAACATAGAGGCTATGTGCGTTGCCGAAAATGTAGGGCCAAAGTTTCAGCCCGAGCCTTATGATTTTAGACTATTGCCCGAAACAGGAGGTAAAACAAGGCCATTTCTTAGCAAAGAAGTGATGACCACCGATTTGAGGCCGATGGATACAGGCGTGCATTTGCACTGGGCCTTGCCTGACGGACTTACCAAAGGTGCCGCCCGGCAGGATGGAGAGGGAGCAATTGCTTTTCCCAAAACTCCGGACAGGTGGCTGGTTACCCGCATTTTTTCCGATCTGTCAAATGTGGCAAAGCCGGTGAATAAGATAAAATCATGGGTTGTGGAAAGCAACTACGTATCAAAGAACCGCCCGGATCCTGATCGCCCCAGCATGGCAGTCCCATTTAAACCTGATGAGGACAAACATCCGGATGATCATCAGCAGTTTCGATACCTGGGCCGCGTGCTGGAGTATGAAACATGGCGTTCAAATTATTTGCAAAACGCTAACGATTCGTTGAATAACAACGATAAATATGCCAACGGATTAAGCGCGGTGGGTTATGGTTCGCCCACATTTTCCGCATCTTATGCCACCAGTAAAAGCATTTTCGGTTTTTTTGATATCGATAAGGATCTTGCCAAGCTTGGTAATGACATTATGCTGTCATACCAGGTGGTTGGCTGGTATCATAACGAAGGCGACGATCCGGTAAACCAATTGCCGCTGCAATTTAATCAGGTTGATTTTGATGGGATATTGGAAGCTGCATCAAAAGAGGATAAACTCACCCTCAATCAATTTTACAAGATATTTATTGAGGATGGCGCGTATGTTTTAGTAAAAGATATCAGCGCTGAGGATCAGCTGCGGGTCATCAATGCCCTTACTTCGTCGGGGTTTGATTTCCTGGGTAGTTTACTAAACAGGTGTAAATGGTCGGTTCCCTCAGGTACGGTCGAAACAAAACCGCAGGTTACCCATACGCTTTTTACCGGTCTTATCAGTAATGTAAAATGGAACCGGGATAAGAGCGCTTTTAACGGTCTTGGCGAAGAGATGCGTATTGCTATAGGGGATACGTCATCGCAGGCGCTTGCGGCCCTTATCGCCAAGGTAAGTGATCTGTCTGATCCTGCATTGGTAGAATGGTTGCTTAATGCCTTGCAATTGGGCAAACTAAAAGATCTCAGCAAGCTCCAGGAGGGTGACCGCATTGAGCAGCTTAACATGGCGCTGCACACCAGCGGGTACAATTCCTCAGCAGGCGGCGAATTGTGGGAAGTAACCAAAGTTGACGATAAAGACAAGGATGATCAGCGGAGTTTAAAGAGTCTGGCCCAAAATATGGGTGCAGATCTTAACGAGTTGAACAAACGCCAGTTTGCCTATGACCAGGGATTGAATGAGATCGAGTCGGCGCGTAAGCAGATCTTTATGGATTGGTACCGGTATATACAGGTGTTGCGCAGAAATCCTGATACGCCGCCGCCACATGGGTTAAGTGCCCGTGATATCATGATATTTATTACGAAGCAAATAAAAGCGCTCGAAAATAAGACGAAGGCTACTAATCAGCAATCAGTCAACCAAAAAGCCGAAGAGATCAGGCGGAAACTGCCTAAGGGTTACCAACTGGTTACAACATCTGCATTGCGTTACTGGCAGCCTGCCGAGCCTGTGATTCTGTTTCATGGCGATGAAATTACCCCACCGGAACGCTACGGCGGCGACGGTCGTTTTATGCCTGATAAATCGTTGGTATGCCGGCTTTCGTCTCAATTGATTAACAAGGCTATTATTTCAAAAGGTGCGGTAGGTAACAATACCGAACTTGTTTTCAGTAAAGAAAATTTGCCCCATCTTCCTCTTAATATGCCATTGCAATATGCAGAGCAGATTTATGCGCTATTTACAGAAAGCTGCCTGGTAAACCCCATGGTTATGAGTGTGCTTTGCAAAGCCGCCGGGGCAATAAACACGCAAAGCAGCATTGAAAAAGCCATTAAAGCAGAACGTGATAAATCGCTGACACCGGCGGTTCCGGCCCTGATTTCCGCAAGTACAATGGATCAAATCAGCGGCACAATCAGCGCAGCTGATTATGCCTTCTTACTTAAGTTTTATAAAAATGAAGGGGATAGTTATGCCTTAAAGGTATCCGAAGCAGACATTGCCGAGAAAGATCTGAAGCGGTTACAGTATATCCTGATCTCTGCTTCTGTAACTCCCGAAAGTTTCCTGCACTATAGTGGTATAGTGCCTTCCCTGGTTTATTTTGTGGAATGGGATAATAATCCGTGGCTGCCTTATCTGCTAACATGGAAAGTTAATTATTATCCGGTTGCAGAAATTAAGCCGGATTCGGATAAGGATATCAACTACGAGCCCGACTTCATAACCAGCAATTTTGAACTTGGGTATGCAGATAATGAATTTATGGGCGAGCCTGGAACAATAACTCAAACCTTCAAAAACTCCATTTTCCTGACTCCGCATGCCCAAGAAAATTTTCAGGAGCAGATACAAAAATATATTGATGGGCAGCCTTTAGACAAGGTAGACAAAGAGAAACTTGAAGAGATAAAGGAAAAGCTGAAAAAGGTGGGTTCTGTCCTTTCGCAATCGCTCAATGGGTTTAACGATGGTTTGGTGATGCGTGATCAGGTGATGCAGTTGCAGGTTACAGATTTGGTAAATGATGATTACCAGGACTTTACTAATGAAGATGTGCGGAATACTGTAGCCAACCTGTCAAAAAGCGCTCCCAAACCGTCTGATTATTACAACCCTATCCGTGCGGGGTACATGAGAATCGATTCTGTCACCATTGTGGATGTATTTGGCTATACGCTTCAGCCAAGTATAAAAACGTATGGCAAGGTCATCATTGCGGAAAATTTAAAATCGCACAAGGATAAAAAAGATGATTTTGTATACCTGGCGCCACGGATAGCGCAGCCAAGCCGGTTACAGTTCAGGTGGCTTGCTGCCGAGCATGATAACATGGAAACCAACTCGCATCCGGATACCACGCCGATATGCGGCTGGATCATGGCCAATCATCTTCAGCCGGGTCTTTGGTTTTATAACGCAGACGGAACTCCTATAGGTACCCTGACGCTTTCTGAAGATCGCAAAAATGTATTGTGGCAGGCCGCCCCGAAAAAAGACGCCGCATCAGACATCTCCCTAACCAATTATTTTAAATCTGAAGACGGGCAAAAGGTAAATAATGAAATGAAAAACATCATGCTTGCACTGTACAATGATCGTAACGGCGCTTACCTTGACGATTTTCTGCGTGCAAACGATGTTGCTTTCAGAGCTATAAAACCGGCAGGCCAACAGCAAACGGGCAGTAATGCTGTACTGATGAGTTCGCCTATTGCGGTTGCGCAGGCGACTTTAGGCATTCAAATCAAAGGCTGGCCGGCATACAGCAACGGCTGGGCCGACCTTAAAACAGAGATTGACCAATCACGGGTGTACCCGGATCGGATTGAGAACGGATTTACAAACGTTAAGTTCCCGGTTCGCCTTGGCAATAGCGCGCATACCAATGATGGCCTGTTGGGTTTCTTTAAAAAAGAGGATAACTATGAGGTTTACCGCGCGAGAGAAGCAGGGAGATCATTGTCTGGCCACGTTGTCCAGTCGACAGATAGCGATGTTGAACTGGCACTGCGTGACTCGTTGCGCGAAACAGTAGTAACCCTGCTGCTTGATCCGCGCGGATCGGTACATGCCATTACCGGAGTGTTGCCCGCAAAGGCTATCGATATCCCGCCTTCACAATACGCAGACGCGTTAGACAATATCCAGATAGCATTTTTGACCGCCCCGGTACTTTATGATACGGGCAATCCGGCCATGCCGATGCCTGCCCAAAGCGGGGGTGAATGGGCCTGGCTGCATAAAGAATTAGAGGAATGGGCCGAATCGCAGGTACAACCGGTAGATGACCAGGCCAGATTAACGGGTGTACCGCAGGAAATACGGGAAGGGTGGCTATTATTAACCAATTTTAGCAAGTAAAACATGGCAAAGATATTTAACGAGAAAAATTTTATTGTGGTTAATAAGAACAACAAAAACGACTTGTTCCGTACCGACGATCCCAATGTTAACCAGCTTACCTTCAGTTTTGAAAACATATCAACAGAGGATGTAATATTTAAGGTTGGCGAAAAAACATCAACCATTCAGTTTAATATGGCTTTCCTGAAAAAAGACAATGATGATCCGGTAAAGGATTTCATTATCAGCCTGCCTGAAGGCTGGAAATGCGGTTTGCAAATAAATCCTAAAGGGAAATATGCGGAATGGAAGCTTACACCCAAAGGCGATGTAGCAGTGGCCCCCGGTCAGAAACTCAGTTTTGTGATCAAAAATATTATTTGTAAAAGATTTGATCCTGGATATTTTTCTATAAAAACCACTGATATACCGGATTACGAAAATGTGGAACCTTCTATGATAAAGGGGATTACCATAAAAGATCCGGATAAAACCAAAGACCGCCTGCCTCTTGTTGCCGGGTTTACCGATCCGATACATCCGGTAAACAACCAAACAGGGTTTCCCTGCAATAACACTAAAAGCGGCAGAATTCAGGAAATTACTCCCAATCGCGAAGCAATTCCGATTTATATCAATTACGATCCATTTGCAAAAATAAAAAACGGTTTCAAACTGATTCTTACCGCCGAAGACGATATCGTTATCCCTGAGGTTACCGATGAGACCAGGAAACCAACTATCAGGGTGATGTTCATGTTTGGTTCTTATCCTTACGAGGTAACCACGCAAAGTAAAGGTAACGATATCGAGATCAATGCCAATCAAACCAAATGGATGGTAAGGCACAATGACGACAATCCTTTTTGGGAACTTATTCCTGAACCGCAAACAATAAACCAGTACACAACTTTTTCATTCAATGTTCGAGGTATAGTAACACCGGAGCAGGCCCTGCAAGGGGTAAGCCTTATGTATGTGCAGGTTAACAACTTTGGCGCCTATGCCGATGACGTTTATAGGTTTCAGATAGAGAAAAAATCGGTGGTAAAGCCCGGTATGATTAGCCTGCAAAGAGACACGGAGACCATCAACATTGGCGAAAATCTTAAACTCTGTTGGGATTCATCGCTTGCAAGGATGGTTGAAATTACCTACGAGACCCGAGAAAGAGAACGCGTGGTTTTAAGTACCGCGCCAGGGCCGGGCGAGCACAAGATTGAGCTAACACAGTGTGAATTTGAAGTGCTGCCTGTGCCACCAACGGCGCTGGTTACTACTTTTAAGGCCACGGCCTATGGCCCAAACGGTTCCAAATCAAGTTTAAGTGTTGCGGCCAGCGTAAAACAGCGTATAGCAGAAATTGTCTCATTTACCGCTACGCCGAATGTAATTAAGAAAGGTGTAGCCACAAAAGTGACATTTGCATGGAATGTGCGTGATGCCAGTCAGTTAAAGCTGTTTAAAGGCGATGTAGAATTAGATATCAGTAAAAGGGAAATTGAAATTGATGGCCCGGGTGAGTATAAGTTGGTGGCCCGCTCTTATGGTGATGAACTTCCGAATGTAAGTAAAACGATAAAGATATATGCGTATGATAATCTTACAACTATACCATTTAATTTCCCGGGTGACAGCCCAGGGGATCGGCCAAGAACACTACTGTATAACCTTTTCTTACCTAATGATGAGGGTAAGACTTTTAAGTATTTAATGGCGCATTGCGGGCGAGATGAGATGTACGCGATTCATGCCGAAAAGAAAGGGAGGGTCGGGACATATTCTACCAAAAGAGATTGCTTTGCGCTTGAACCGATAGAACAAAAGTTATTGCCCCTTTACAGTACACGCCCAGGACACCAAACGGGTGTTTATTATATTGTAGGTGCCCTTATTGTTCCTATGCCTTTCAGGCTGCCAGATTCTGAAGATATCGCAACGCCAATGAGGTTTTCGCCCGATGGCAGTAAGCTTTTTATAACCTACAATTCCACATCTTCCACCCGTGAAAATGAGATTAATGTTAATACCGGCGTAATTTCCGGCCCGCAACGCGCAACTTATTTTGAAAGTGATGGAAAGCTTCCGTTACCAAAATTAAAGCCCGGACTAATGAATGAACTTATAACGGATGGCCCTACGCTTATCGGTTTTGATGCAAGCAATTCATCGGTATTTTATATTTCATATAATGATAAGCGTATCCATTGCGCGAATTACAAAACGGAAGGTCAGATCTCCTTTACAAACGTAGATCTTAAATACGACAAGACTATTCTCATGACAGAGCCAAAGCCGCTGTCGGCTAAACATAAGATGTATTTAGCTTCCGAAGGTCAAAACTTTATAACCGTATTCCTAACCGATAAAAAATGCCTTGACGAAAAACTGATCGATGTTGGCGGACAACCATTTGATATGGTGCTGAGTAATGATGAAAAAACTTTGTACGTGGCTTGTATTAAAGAAAATAAAGTAGTGGTAGTAAATACCGAAGACGGTTCGAGCAAAGCCGTTTATGCATCCATCAATACACCGTCATGCCTTACATTGTCAGCAGATGAGGATTTGCTATTTGTAGGCAGTCATCGTACAAGAACACTTACTGTAATCAACCTGAAATTAGGTACGGTGGGTACGCCTGTTTCCACAGGCGCGGCGACCGGAAATCCAATGGTTACCACAATTATCGAAACTAAGGAGTGCTACAATGTTTACGTTACAAAGGAATGTTATTCAGAACGTACCAGGTGGGGTGCCACAGACGTAATTACACCAAATACTCAACTTAATATGAGTGTTGTATCCATTTATAAACCGGTATAATCATATTTTACAAATCATGTCGAAACATGCTATGAGCTTTAACGAGCTAAAACAATTGATTGAAAACAGCTTAATCGCAGGATCGTTTAAACTGGATACCACCGGCCTGCCCAGGCTAAAAGATTTGGGTGCCGACTACCTTGCCGGGGCAACTCTCGGGCTGTCATCGGCATCGGTTGAGTCGATAACGGGTGAAACCATTACGGTGAAAGGTACGGGGATTGCCAAACCGTTTGTGAACCTGGCGGTGGAAGCGGAATTTTACCTGGTTAACAATGAGGCCGCTTTGCACATGAAGGCGGTGGCCGAAGATAAAGGCTGGAAGCTTAACAAAGCGATACCTGCCTTTGACGGAACCATTGCCGATAAAATTCCTTTTAAGGATGACGCCGCGACCAAGCCGACATTCTATCTATTGTCTGACGCTAAAAAGAGCAGGCCGGCGGGTTTAACGTTTGAGGGCACCACCGATATCAGCAAAATACCAGAGCAGATAAGGGATTTCCTGGGCATAGATAAGGAGGATGTAAAGGGTCCGGTGATATTGAAAGAAAATGGCGAAAAGTTCGTTTCGCTTGATCTTACGGGGCCCGATATTGTAAATGTCAGTCTCGGCAAGCTGGGCACCTTTACACTCACGTTTAAAATAACGAGCGATACCATTGAAGATGCTGTACAGGGGGCCAAATCTGTTGTACCGTTTATTGAATTGTCCACGCGGCTGCCGCTTAAAGACGAAGCCGGGATAGTAATAGCTGCTAAACTAACCAATTTTTCGTCGTCCCTTATTTTCGAAGCCAGGATAGGGCAGGGAATAAACCTTGGGCTAAACGCCATAGAGGGCTTGTTAGATGATATTAACCTAAAGGGCGTTCTTCCGAAAAATTTCGATATCGAAGACTACGTAGATATGGCGAAGCTTTATATGGAGATTGCTATTAAGGAAAAGAAAGTTAAGGTAGCCGGATTCAAACTGAAAAGCAAAAAAGAATGGGAGATAGCCAAGGTTAACGAAAATCCTTTTAATGCCGGGGAAATTGTTCTGCAATACACCATATCAGATCCATTTAATAAGGAGAAACGCACAACGGCCCTTCGCATTGATGGCGAAGTAACGCTTACAAAAAATGCCGATTTATCCATAGACGGTCATTATCCTGATTTTAAAGTACATGGCCAGCTCAAAAAAGGTTCCGTATTAAGTATAAAGGACTTTATTGATCAATTTGTGGGTAAATCTGCAGGTGTGCCTGAGTTGCTGGATGTTGACAAGCTTGATTTCATGGCCAGCAGCAGCGATTATTCTTTCATGATAAACGTTAACGGCGCATGGGAGATCAATGCCGAACAGAGCGTTGCGCTGAGTGTTAACGATCTGAGCTTTGACCTGAAATATGAGTCAAAGAACAAAAAACGGACGGCCGATTTTGTTGGAACGCTGAAAATAGATTCAGTTGATGTAAATGTAACGGCAAATTATAAGACCGGTGATAAAAAAAACGGCTGGGAGTTTACCGGGAAAACAGGTAAAGACCAGCCTATCCCGATGGGGAAATTCATTGCCTGGCTGGCTAAAAATTTTAAAGCGGGAAACCCACCGAAATGGGTGGAAAGCATTAGCCTGCAGAATCTGCATACCAGGTTTAATACAGGTACAAAGGCGTTTGATTTTGGGGTGAACGGTGAAATAAAAGTTGGCCACGACGAAACGCTTTTGATATCGATGAAATTCGATATGACCCAGGCAGGAAAGGGCTATCAAAAAACTTTGTCGGGCGAGGCTATCATCAAAACTTCGTTGTTTAAACTTGATTTCTCCAGTGGCGAAGATGAAAACACGCTTTCCGCAAGCTGGAGCGCCGACAAACCAGGCGGATGGCTTCAATTTGGGGATATTGTTTCGGTATTCAACCTGGGGGCGCTACCTGCTATACCCGAAGGCTTTGACCTGGCGCTGAAAAGGGCAGCCTTACAGTATCATTTTGACCAGCAGGCGTTTGTATTCCGGGCAGTTTCGGCCAATTATGGTAAAGCAATATTTGTGGCCAAAAAAACTGATGGTAAGTGGATCTATGCATTTGGCATTAACATGAGCGCCGATGTAAAACTTGAAAAACTACCGCTTATAGGCACGGATCTGGCCGCTATTGCCGGCAAGGATGTTGGGTTGAATGGGTTCAGATTTATCGGCGTTTCAGCTACTGTTAAAGCAGATGAGATAAAAACATTTAACAAGCTTATCAGTGCTAAAGACGATGAAGAGTATCCAACCCTGCCCGAATCGGAAAAAGATCTGGCAAAAGCTGTTTATGCGGTTATCGATCTGAATTTGGGTGCAGATAACAGCTATGAATATGAATTTAATTCAGCGCAAAAGAAACAGGCGGCACTTATACTAACCAATACGGATGGAGACGATGGCATAAAATGGCGTGATCTTCAAAAGAATATCGGTCCTGTACATTTTAACAGGGTAGGTATTGGTTATAAAGACAAGCGGGTGAGCTTATTGATTGATGCAGGACTGGTATTTTCGGTGCTTAAAATAGAGATGCTGTCTTTGGGTGTAAGCAATCCTATTGATAAGTTCGAGCCTGCTTTTGAGTTAAGCGGTGTAAATGTTAACTATAAAAGCGGCCCGGTTGAGATAGGCGGCAGTTTTCTGAAAAGCCGTGCCGATAATGTTACAGAGTATAGCGGCACCGCAGTTATCAGTCTTCAAAATTTCCGGATGTCGGCATTAGGGTCCTACGCATCTGTGGAAAACGAAAAAACTAAAGAAAAAGAAACATCGTTGTTTGTATTTGCGATGCTTACTTCACCTGCTCCCGGCGGGCCGCCGTGCTTCTTTGTTACCGGTCTTGCAGCCGGCTTTGGCTACAATCGCGATTTGAAACTACCTACAGTGGATACGGTAGGTGATTTTCCATTGGTACAAGCTTTTGTACCCGGCAAAGAAAGCCCGTTTAACGGCAGCGATCCTAAAGCAGCCCTGAAAGTGCTGATGGAAAAAAAGCTCGTTCCGGTTGCTATAGGGCAAAACTGGCTGGCTGCCGGTATACAATTTACATCATTCCAACTGGTGCAATCGTACGCGCTATTGTCGGTCTTCTTCGGGACAAATTTCGAAATTGGAGTTATAGGTGTTTCGGAAGTCTCTATCCCGGCTGCCACACGTGATAAAAAACCCGAAACGCCTGTGGCATATGCACAACTGGCGCTTAATGCCCGCATTCTTCCAGAAAAAGGCGTGTTTTTTGCCGAAGCCAAACTAACGCCGGCCTCGTACATATTGTCAAAAAAATGTGTTCTTTCCGGCGGTTTTGCCTTTTACCTGTGGACAGCGCCAAATGAGCACGAGGGAGATTTTGTGCTAACGCTCGGTGGTTATCATCCAGATTTTAAGGTGCCTGAGCACTATCCCAAAGTTCCGCGACTCGGCTTCAACTGGCAGGTAAGCAAGGAGATACTGGTAAAGGGGGCTATGTATTTTGCCTTAACACCAACCTGTCTTATGGCCGGCGGTGTGCTGGAAGCCACTTACAACAGCGGTAACCTAAAGGCCTGGTTTATTATGGGGGCTGATTTTCTGATTGCATGGAAGCCTTATTATTACAAGGCCCGCATGTATGTCTCGTTCGGCGTTTCCTACACCTTCAGTATCGATCTGCTGTTTACAACCATAACCGAAACCATATCGGTAAGCATCGGTGCAGACCTCTCTGTTTGGGGGCCTGATTTTTCGGGCATTGCCAGGATTCATCTATGGATCATTTCTTTTGATGTCTCCTTCGGCGCAGCAAATAACCTCGCACCGGCAGCAATTAGCTGGAAGGAATTTAAAGAATCGTTCCTGCCTCCGTCAAATAATAAAGAAACAGTTTTGTTATCCAACGGAGAAACTGTTGAACGAAACAGTCCATATTGTTACAGCAAACCGACAGATGGCTTAGTTAAGGAGATGAGGCCCGAAGACAAAAGCGATGTTAACTGGATCGTTTCCCGTGATCGTGCCGCTTTTGAAAGTTATACCATTTACCCGGCGAAGGAGTACAGTATAAAAATTTTGGACAGTGCCGGCAACGAGGTACCTTACAATGTAACCAATGAAAACGAACTGGACGGCAGAAATACCGAATTCGGTGTCGGAATGGTCAATGTGGAAAATGATGACTTTCAATCGATACATGAAGTTACCATTAACCTGCGTTACAAAGTAGAGCAGGATACCCGTAAGTATGATGTCACTGCCATTCTTCGCAATGTGCCAAAATCATTATGGGAAAAACGGGCGACCGGCTTTGACGATGATGCAATGATAGAAAATGTCCTGGTAGGTTTCAGGATAAGTCCGCAATCGGTAGCGCCAAAAAACATCTGTCCAATTGAATTAGAAAATTTAGAATACTTCCATAAACCTTACGGCCACGATATAAAATTTGCGAACCCACAACTTGTTCCCGGACCAACCAATCCCGAAGATGGCATAAAGGTTTTAAAGAAGACGATAATTTCAGATGAAGTGGCAAAGACCAGGAGAAATATTTTAAACGAGCTAAAAGCCCGCGGCCGAAAGATCAATCCGCAGGTAAACGTGAACAAAATAGCCGAACATGCCGAAGATAATTTGCTGGCTCCTCCCGTAATTAGCTATACATATTGGAAAAAATCTGCTTAGTATTTTGGTACAGTTTTCCTTCGGTAAATAATAATATGCCGAGGATAAAAATCGGGATGTGCTGCCGAAAGCTTTAAACAAATGAAAGCCTCAAGACTTATGACTTGAGGCTTTTGCCTGAATTTTCGTGACGGTTGCGGTCAAACGACATTTCTAAAAAGGCCACCATCAGATTACTATTAATAAATTCGTTGGCTTCGCGACTAAATTGTGCAAAAAATAACTACGAGATTAACTTAAGTGAAAAATAACAATTGCAAATCACCCGAGCTTAGTGACGAATAAATAAACGAACTATTGATTAAGCCGGCGGGCGAAGGCCTGCAGGCTGCGAAAACGATTACTATGCCATTAATTGAAAATCAACTGGCTCCTGACTTTCAGGCCAAAGACATTTCGGGAAACACCGTCCGCGTTAGCGATTTAAAAGGAAAAAAGATCCTGCTTACATTTTACAGGCACGTAGGATGCCCGTTCACGAACCTTCGTTTTCTCGAACTTGAGGCATTAGACTGCTATTTCAGTGAGATGGGTCTGGTGGTACTGGCAGTTTATGAAAGCAGCAGCGAAAATCTTCAGCGCTACAGTCACGGTGAGTCGTTTTACGCCCGGATGATCGCCAATCCGGAATATGATCTCTATTCCTTATACGACATTGAGCAAAGCACTCTGAAAATACTTTATTCTATGTACAAAGGCGCATTTGCCAAGGGGGAAGAAGGGCGCCGGAGATTTAAGGAAAATTTCTGTCCGGAAGGCCGTACCAATACGTTGGGGGGAGATTTTCTTATCGATGAAGATGGCTGTATCAAATATGCTTATTATAACCAGTATTTAGGTGACGCCCTGCCGGTGAACGATATTATACGCTTTTTGAAAAACGATAAAATGGAAATCAACAAAGTTTCGTGTTAAGGCAGTTTACTAATCATATGTACATGCCGCTGAGATCAAACGGTTAAATTCAACTCCATCTTTCTTTTTAACTTAATACTAATCCTTCTTTCAATGCCAATTCATACTTCTCTTTATCAAAGCTGTACAAATGTGGTGAACGGTGTGCCCCGATACTTCGCTTTTCCTCCAGTTTTTTTAACAATTTGAGCGCTATTAACTTCTTAGGGAAATTGCTGATGTCCAGTTTTTTTCCCAGCAAGGTTTCATACAGCGCATGGATTTCGCTTAGTGTGAACTTTTCGGGCAGCATATTTAGACCAATCGGATAGTGATACAGATGCAGCCGCATGGTATGCAGCGCATCCCGTACTATTTCGTCATGGTCAAACTCTAACGGGGGTAAGCTGCCAATGTCAAACCAGGCGCACGCTTCAGTACTAATATCAGTTTGAAGTATGGTTTTCGAAAAATCAGTTATGGCGTAAAAGCCAACAGTAATGGTTTGATTCATAAGCCAGTTGCCTTCCCAAGAAACCAGTCCCGTAATTTCGAGCCATTTTTTTTTGTCAAACTTGTCAAACTGAATGCGGTCGGGATCACCAAAGGTTTTAAATTGCTGTAAAAAGAGATTGTCAACCCCGGTGCGGACCTTAACATTACGGGTAGCAGCTTCCACCAGCTTTTCGGTACGTTTAATATGACCACCAGGCAAGCTCCAGCTATCCATATTTCTGTGTTTGATAAGCAGTAATTTGAGCTGCTGCTCATGATACCCGAAAATTGCACAGTCGATAGATACATTTGGGATATAATGCAGGTGCCCGTTAAGTATAAAATCCTTAAATTCTTCTTCCGTTTGCATGTTCAAAAATAACATTTCAGATGGCAAAATCATGCTTTGAAAATTTATTTAGTGAATTTAACTAAATAACAAATTATTATTTCTACCTTCATTTAGTGAAACATACTAAATGTATTAACTGCTAACTAAGCACATAAGATCAACTATTAAAATCAACATGAAAAAGTTTAAGACAATTCTTCTGGTATTTTTAAGCCTGTTCGCTGTAGTGAGTGCAAAGGCGCAAACGAAAGATTACTACCCTGGCAAGTGGGACGTGATGGTCTTCGGAACACCAAACGGTGATGCAAGATTGACTTTTGTTCTCGAAAGAAAAGACGGTAAGTTAGGCGGAGTGGTACAGGATTCAACCGGTAAGGAAACCGCAAAGATCACCCAGGTAGATGAAAAGGATAAAACGGCAACGATCTCTTTTACGACCCAGGGCTATGATGTAGCATTAACAATAGATCCGGTTGATGAAGATCATGTAAAAGGCAGCTTAGCGAGTTTTGATGCCAAAGGTACACGTAAAAAAGAGGGTCAATTTTAACTTAAGTTAAAATCCCGCCGGTTACCAACACCGAAATTTGACCTGTTTGACCGTTTTACAACGGTAACTGTGTCCATTTATTGAACTTTAAAACATTCTGCGATGATTGAAAAAAATGAAATATTAGCCCGGCACCTGCGAAACTTTGCAGCATTAACGGACCAGGATATTGCCGAAAGCCAGGCATTTTGGAAGCCGCGTAAGATTGCTAAAGGGGATTTCTTCAATATGCAAAGCATGGTCTGCAACGACCTCGGCCTGGTCGTCAAAGGAATATTCCGTATTTATTACCGTGAACCCAACGGCGTGGAGGAGAAGAATCTTTTCTTTTTTTCAGAAAACCAGTTCGTCGTTTCCTTCAGAAGCTTTATCTCGCAAAATCCCTGCTGGTATTTTATCGAAGCAATGGAAGATTCTGAGGTCATTTTCATATCCTATCAGGATCTCAACGGTTTGTATGAAAGAAATCCGAATTGGGGAAAGTTCGGCAGGCTGCTGGCGGAAACATTTTTTGCCTACGCACAGTCACGCACAGAGGAGTTTGTATTCTTCTCTCACGAGAAAAGGTTTCTCAGGCTATTGGAGGAACATCCTAATATCGTTGAGCGAATTCCGTCTTATCATATTTCTTCCTTTCTTGGCATCACCAATCCATCGCTAAGCAGGATTAGAAAAAGATTGAAAGATAATCAGGCTTTACTATCCCCATGATGTTGTGAATGGCAAATACCTGCCTTCTCCGCGCCCTATATCATAAAAAAATGAACAAAATCCTGTAAATAAATAGTTTACAGGATTTTTTGTTTTCTGTCAACAACACAAAATTTTCAGATACATAGTCCTTGGCATTACGCTTAAGGATGCGCGGTTTGTTGTTATATCCAGTAAAGTATCCAGGCCCAATTTAAAGCTGTCGAAATCATGCAGCTCAGTTGGTGGCCTCCATAGACCGGTTGCAGCAGATCCGTGGAACAAACTGCGCTAAATTGTGGCTGAATCACGACATCAGCCAGCAGGCAACTTTGCCTCATGCCCCGGACTTATTTGATTGATTGAATAAAACATTTTTATGACAACTTATTTCGACGGAGTTAACTTAAGTGAAAAAATCACCCGTCCGATAAGCAGACTTTTGACCTAACAAAAGTTTAAAATCATGAAAAGAACAGCAAAAGCCTTTTGGCAGGGGGACCTTAAAATGGGTCATGGCACAATATCAACTCAAAGCCAGGTACTTGATCAAACACAATATTCGTTTAACACCCGTTTTGCCGATGGCACAGGTACCAATCCGGAAGAATTACTTGCGGCAGCACACGCAGGTTGCTTTACCATGGCTATCGCCTACGCATTATCTCAACAGCAATTTTATCCGGGTGACCTGAACACAACGGCTGCAGTTTCACTGGATATGGCAACAAGTTCTATCAGCTTGATCGAGCTTGAGCTTTCTGCAACAGCGATCGAGGGCCTTTCACCGGAAGAATTCCAGGAGATCGCCTTACAGGCTAAAAACAACTGCTTAATCTCCAAAGCATTAGCCAATGTGCAGATCGAACTTACTGTAAATTATCAGTAATAACCATTTGCATCCTGGTTTTTAAGCGGTGGCGATGAAAGCCGCCGCTTTAATCAAATCAATTTCATTTATCATGGAAACAGAACATATTAAGTGCCTGATCATTGGGTCAGGACCGGCCGGTTATACCGCTGCAATTTATGCGGCAAGGGCTGGCTTAAACCCGGTAATGTATACCGGAATGAATCCGGGTGGGCAACTCACCCAAACCACAGATGTTGAGAATTTTCCCGGTTATCCAAAAGGGATACTCGGTCCAGACATGATGGAAGATTTCCGGGAACAGGCTATCCGGTTTGGTACGGATATTCGCTTCGGTTATGTAAGTGCCGCGAACTTTGTTAACGATCCCCATCAGGTAATCATAGATGACAAAAAAACGGTTATAGCAGATACTGTCATCATTTCCACCGGTGCCTCTGCAAAGTGGCTCGGTCTGGAATCCGAGGCAAAATATAATGGCTTTGGTGTTTCGGGCTGCGCCGTCTGCGACGGTTATTTCTTCAGGGGGCAGGACATTGCCCTTGTAGGTGGTGGTGACACAGCGGCGGAAGAGGCGACTTACCTGGCCAAACTGGTCAATAAAGTTTACATGCTTGTCCGCCGCGAAGAGTTCCGTGCATCAAAAACAATGATCGACCGCGTGCGGAATACGCACAATATTGAGATTTTGTACAATACGGAAGTGCTGGAAGTACTGGGAGATGGCCTGAATGTGACCGGCGTAAGCCTGTTAAATAACCGGACACAGCAGCAACTTCAAATCCCGGTAACTGGCTTGTTCGTTGCCATTGGCCACCACCCCAACACGGGGATATTCAGGGGAATGCTGGACATGGATGAAACCGGCTATATCAAAACCATACCCGGAACAACTGCTACTAACATCCCTGGCGTATTCTGCGCCGGTGACGCTCAGGACCACATTTACCGGCAGGCGATAACAGCAGCCGGAACAGGCTGCATGGCGGCATTGGATGCAGAACGCTATCTGGCAGCCAAAGAGGCAGCAAGAGCCCTCGTGACAAAGCTAAACCGGTAGTAGATGGAGGCCCGCTATCGTTTCATTACCTTATTCGCCGAAGATTTAGGAAGTGATTTATTATATGGCTTTAAGTAAACGAGCTAAAAATTTAGGTTCTACACATATCAAACCGGTCAATGGATCAACCGTAAATAATGGTCAATTCCTGGCCAGGGAGATTACGTACGATTAAGCGATCTGAATTTTAAAGGCGACAAACCCATTGCTTTTCGAAAGGATCGAATAAAATAGGAGTAATCACTATAACCTAATTTATGAGCAACTTCCTTTACATCCATATCGCTATAATATAATAAGCGCCTGGCTTCATTGAATGTTTCCTGCTGAATCCAATAGCTCACCGTTGAACCGGTAACCTTTTTTACCGCTTCATTCAAATAGCCTGGAGTAACGTTAAGTTTTGAAGCATAAACCGACGGGCTTTTTATTGTGAGCACACCTGTTTTAAGCAGTTCCTTAAACTGCCGGGCAAGTTCTGCAGCTCGCGTATGATTGTTTTTTGGTTCTTCTGAATAATTGTAGGTGCTGGCTGCCATGGCCAAAAATGCTTGCCCAAGGGCATGGACAATTGGCAGGAAATACGTGTCGGCCTGCCGTTCATTAAATTCACAACGAAGGAGGTTGAGCAGGTTTGAATATTGCACTAATTCGTCATCCGTAAGCGTGCGGGGCAACTGTAAATTAAGCCTGCACTCAAAAACATCCCGGATATCAGGCGCAATTAATGAGGTGTCTATTGCAAGAAACCATCCCTCGGCCTGACCGGTTTTTATCAGGGAATGTACTTGTGACGGCAATACATAGTAAAGTTGCCGGGCAACAAGTGTGATGTCCTGGAAGTCGACCTTTAAGGCCCCTGAACCAGCGGTGAGCAGGAAAAAAATATAATGATCATCACGGTGAGCATCGAAGTTTTTCGTGTTGTTTTGCTGGTCGTAACCGGGCCGGAAAACTTTGATTTGCAGCCCTGCGCTTGTCTTATTCTGCAGAAGATCGACCGGGATATTATTCATCATCACAAAATTACCCTTATATCATTAAATTCAGCAGTTTATCTGCATTCCCGTGAGCGATCTTTGCAATTTTTTCATCGGGAAGTTCAATCGCATTCAAAAATTCAATGCCCATTTCATTCGTACTGAATGGGTAGTCGACTGAAAACAGGATGTTATCGATGCCGAAAGTATCTAAAGCAACTTTTAATGGGGGCTGTGTAAAAAAACCGCTGGTAGTAATATGAACCTGCTGATGAAATGTTTCTGTTAATGTACGCTGGTTGGCGCCCCCGCTTCCGGGTTTAAACGCCCGCTCAGACCTGGCCATCATCATTGGCAGCATTTCGCCCATATGGCCGATGATGAGGTTTAGTTTAGGATATTTATCAAAGATGCCCGCATAAAGTAGGCGCAAAACGTGCAGCGCGGTTTCTGAATGCCATCCCCAGCCGTAACAGGCCAATGCTTCTGACATTCCTGAATGATTCGGCAACCCGCTATAGTAAATATCTGCAACCTGTTTTGGCGGTAGGCCCGGATGCAGGTAAACAGGCACATCCAGTTTCTGCGCGCGTTCAAATATTGGTGCAAATTCAGGCTGATCTAAAAACTTGTCCTTTGTTAGTCCCCGGATCATCGCACCGCGAAAATTATATTCTTTTACTGAACGTTCCAATTCGTCAGCTGCGGCAACTGGTGCCGTCATTGGCAGATGGGCAAAAGCAGTGAACCGACCCTCAAAACCTGCAATCTTTTCGGCAATCAGGTGATTGTATTGCCTGGCAAAAGCCGGGCCTTCATAAGGACTTAACAAGTTTGCGCCTGAACTATCCACAGACAATACCTGTATGGTAATGCCATTGTCATCCATTGATTTTAAACGCTCACCCGTAATATCGGCCAGTTTTGGGATAAGTTGCTGCATCCGCTCAGACCGGCCAAAACCGCCCAAAGCTTCTTTTGGTATTTGATCAGCCATTTCCGGCAAGGAAATATGTTCTTCAAGCGTGACTATTCTCATAACTGTCAGATAAATATCTTTTGTATATTTTAAAATCTTCCGGGTACAATACTACGTGTATCATACGCGATGTTGTCCTCCTGCCAAATAGCTCAATAGTTGGGTTATCAATAGTTACCAGGGAAACTCGCCGCCTTCCTGGAAAAACCTTGCCGTAGTTCCCGGATGCGCTTGCGTTGCCAGTTGCACGATGGGCATTGCACCTTGCTCCGCGGTTTTTGTACCCTGAAACTGGTTGAGGTCGG
The DNA here is from genome assembly GCF_050433765.1 of Mucilaginibacter lappiensis. Lineage (GTDB taxonomy): Bacteria > Bacteroidota > Bacteroidia > Sphingobacteriales > Sphingobacteriaceae > Mucilaginibacter > Mucilaginibacter lappiensis_A. Next base: position 173,286 of record NZ_JBNPWP010000003.1, read on the forward strand.
AAGCGGTATACCCCGGCGTAACACTGTTAACGCTGATACCGGTATCACGAAGTTCATTGGCCAACATAACGGTAAAGGCATTTAACGCTGTTTTAGATGTACCATAGGCATGGTAATTCGCACGGTTGGGGTTTCTTTCGGGCGCGGTGTGTACGGCGAGAGATCCAATCTCGCTGGAAACATTGATGATAGCTGCCTGGCCTGCTTTTCTGAGCAATGGCAGAAATTCCTGCGAGGTTTGTATTGCACCAAAAAAATTCGTGTCGAAGATCCTGCGCAGGTTTTCTATGTTTCCGATAGCCAGGGTTTGCGGTTGGTCGCCAGCAATACCGGCATTATTTATCAAAATATCTAAGGAACTTATTTTAGCCTCCAATTCATGCCTGGCCTGACGAACAGATTTAAAATCGGTTACATCAATTACAATAGTTTCCACGTTAGTTATACCCAGATTGTTCAATTTCTGAACAGCTTCAAGTCCGTGCTCTTTATTCCTGCTGCCTAAATATACAAAATAGTTAAGTTTTGCCAGTTGCCTGGCGGTTTCAAAACCAATTCCTTTGTTTGCGCCGGTGATTAGTACTGTTTTCATAAGTATGTCTCTTACTGAATTATGTAAGTATAATTAGCTACTACAAAGAAACAATGTCAAGTGTTATGCCGCAATGGTTTATTGGTGGCATTTACAGGATAATTCATGGATAATTCTTCGATATGAAAAAGTTTGCATGTAGTTTAAAAAGGCCAGGAGCAATAAAGCACTGGCCATCCATTAAGAGTTGCGCTTGTCAAAAAGACAAAAGCGAGATCCGGAATTCCCCATAAGGCACTGATTTACCCGTCGTTTTGATAAATGCATCATTATAATTGCTGCCTTTTGCTATGGTTCTGGCAGAGGCAATGCTGTTAACGCCACCGCTGACCCCCAGGACAACATATTGTCCAAGCAGGTATTCAAAGCCCGGACCGGTTTTAAACTCAATGGTGTTGTAGCTGAAGTGCCCGGGCAACGCCGGATCGCCAGATTTAAAGAATGATGCATACGTATTAGCAGTAGTGCCCACATAGATCCACGCTTTACGGGAAAGTGCCTGTTTCAGTGATGCGCCCTGAGGGAAGTCAAGTATCAGCTGCAGCCCGCTGCTATTCAATTTGCGGAAATAATTGACTACAGGCAGCACCGGAGAGGGAGCAGAGGGGTCAATCAGTACCAGCGCCCCTACCGAGAAGTACTCATCAGGCGTGTGCGTCAGGGGAAAGCTAATGCTGCCGTTAAAGTTGAACCTTCTTACCGAGCTCAGATTGTCGGATAATCCGGTGAATACGGCGGAATAGATCACCGGGGTATGAAAAATGGCATCTGTCCTTGAAAAGTTGAGGGACAGGCCGAGGGTGCTTTTGGAGATGTCTCCTTTGTTTACGCGCGGGGCAGCAAGCTGGTTGTTCGCTTCCCGTATATTAAAGAACTGTTGGTTATGATAGATGGTTGCGCCGATCACGTTACCGTCCCAGCTGCTGATCGGTATGGAGAAGAAAGAGCTGATCCGGGCATTGCGGCTTTCTCCGCTGGAGAAATCTTTACCGTTCAATTTTGACTCAAAATGTCCTGAACCGAACAAGTCGGTCGTAACAGAAGCCTGCCGGAGTGATGGATAACGCAGCGCCTGTTCGTGAGACTCGCTCCGGAGGGTATCGGCCGGGTGCAAACTGGACATGCTGAACATGTTTTGAGCATAGGTGCCGGCGCTGCAAAAGAGCATGCCAATCACCAGAATGTTGATTTTCATAGAATTTAGTAAAATGATGAACGATAGAAGATTGCCAGCTTGCCTTTCGGCTTTAAGCGGTAACCGGGCCGGCTTTAATGGTTTTACCCAATCGGATCGCAGCTAACAAAAAGTAAAATGCACCAAATAAGGAGTATCCCGCAAGGCTGGAAATACCATGGTTAGGGTCATGCGCCATAGCAATAAAAACACCTCCGGCGAGTACAGACTGTCCGCCGCTTAGGATCATCGGCCATTGACCGCCGAATATCTTGCGTCGCTTTAGGCCCAGTATAAGCTGGATGATTCCGGTGATTGCAGCCCAGGCACCAATGACCATCATTGCAGTTGGCACACCGGATTGTAAGGCCAATGCGATCGCTATGGTGGTTACAATGCCGATTGCCAGGTTAACATATTGGGGGGTTTTAGAGGCTTCCGGCGGATTCGCTTTGATATCAAACCAGGTAGCTACAGCATCCCATAACGGGTAAATAATAAAAAGTGCGTTTGCAAGTGAGGGGTTAGATTTCAGTGACGTAACAAGGGCAATAACCCATACTACCGAAAATCCTACACGTGTAAAATAAAGTGTGCGCAGCACTTTGGCTGTTTGCACAGATTGGGCGGACAGTGCCGCGCTTGATTCATTGTTTGTATTCATGATGTGATGTTTTTTATTTGTGTAAAGCAAAGTTGCCGGTTTACATTGCCCGAAATTTTCACTTAAGTTAAAATGGCGCCAATTATGATAATAATCTTACAATCAGTGTTTTTTAACATCAGGCTCAAAGTCAAGGGAAACGGAGTTCATGCAAAAACGCTTATGCGTGGGTGGCGGTCCGTCGTCAAAAATATGGCCTAAATGTGAATCACACCGCCCGCACAATACTTCGGTCCGGTGCATGCCGTAGGAATCATCGGTATGATAGCGGATAGCTGTTGTCCGGCTTGGCTCGTAGAAGCTGGGCCAGCCGCAGCTGCTTGCAAACTTGGCATCCGACCTGAACAACAGATTGCCGCAAACGGCGCAATAGTAGGTCCCCAGGGTTGTGCTTTTCCAGTATTTGCCGGTGAATGGCCGCTCTGTATCTTTTTCGCGTGCAACCGCGTACAAGTCGGTGGACAGTACTTTTTTCCATTCTGTATTGCTCACGTTCAGTTTGGCCGTATCGGTGTTGGAATACCATGGATTCTGCTCGTGACCACGGGCAGATTTTTCATTCTGGGCGAAGCTGCTCAGGCTGGGCAGCATCAGCAGGCTACAATAAATCAGGATCTTTTTCATTGTTTGAGTTTTTCTTTAAAGATGTGCTTGAACTTTTCCAGCTGAGGCTGGATGACATAACGGCAATAAACCTCCCCGGGGTGCTTTTTATAATATTCCTGGTGGTATCTTTCAGCTTCGTAGAAAACTGTAAAACCTGTCAGCTCCGTCACGATCGGCCGGGGATATATCTTTTGTTCGGTTAACTTGCGGATATAATACAATGCTTTTTCTGACTGTGCTTTGTTATGGTAGAAAACAGCCGAACGGTACTGGGTTCCTACGTCGTTTCCCTGCCGGTTGAGCTGCGTAGGGTCGTGGGACAGGAAGAAGGCTTCCAGCAGCTCGTCATAAGTAATGACTGAACTGTCGTAAACCACGTTGAACGCTTCGGCATGACCCGTGGTGCCGGTGCAAACCTGCTCGTAGTCCGGATCAGCCACATGGCCGCCGGTATACCCCGAAGTCACTTTCAGCACGCCCTTCAGCTGCGAAAATTTCGCTTCGCCGCACCAGAAGCAACCGGAAGCGAACGTCGCCGTATCAATACGACCGGTTGCTTTGCTTAGGGTTGCTCCAAGCTTTTTATTTACAAGAGAAGCTGCAAAGGCTGAAACGATCAATGCAAGCAGAAATATGGATAACAAGATTTGTTTTTTCATCAGCTTATTTGTTTAAAGCGACTTTGCTGTCTGCAGCTTCCTGCGCGAATTGCATCAGCCCGTTACCGTCAACAAAGCCGGTATGATTGGCGACTACTTTACCATTTTCATCAACGATAAGCAATGTAGGCAGTCCTTCAACCTGCCAGGTTTTCGCCAGTTCCACACCATCACCCTTTTCTACATCCACGCTGAAATTGATAAAATGCTGATTGAAATAGGCGGCTGCTTTTGCATCTCTGAAAGTCGTTTTACGGAGTTCTTTACAAGGTGCGCACCACGTCGCATAAGCGTCTACAAAGACCCGCTTATGGCTTGCCTTAGCTTTTGCCAGTACCTGTTTATAGGATTGCTGGCTGAATTTTATTTCCTGCGCTGTTCCTTTTTTCTGCGCTGAGGCATGTAGTGAATAAAGACTGGATAGCAGCGCAATGCACAGGGCCAGTATCCGGGATTTGAACAATTGATTTTTCATAGGTTTGATTAATTAAAGTTTTGAATTGATGATGTTCTTTTTGCTGCGTTTATGCCCTGATCTAAAAAATTGGTATAAGCTTTTATATCCAGGTCGAAGGCGCGGGGTTCTGCAGCGGGCTTTCCGTCAGGTCCCAGTACCACGTAAAAGGGCTGGGCATTCGTATTATACCGGGCCTCCTGGAGGTCACTCCATTTCTGGCCCAGCGTATTGATGGACCTGGCAGAGACCTTGGAGATATATTTTTCTGAATTACTAAGGGCTGTTCTGTCATCTACGTACAGGGAGATGAGTACATAGTCATTTTTGAGTCTTTTCAGCACTTCAGGGTCCGACCAGACTGATGCTTCCATCTTTCTGCAATTGGTGCAGCTCCAGCCGGTAAAATCCAGCAGCACCGGTTTGTTGACCTTTTTGGCATAGGCCAGCCCTTCCTCGTAATCATAAAAGGCATCGATGTTATCGGGAGCATGGAACAGGCCGGCGTATTTATGGCCTGTTGAAGGCGTTGTACCCGGTGCGTTGCCGGCACCTGTAAGCGAAAACTGTTGTGTGCTCTGTGGCGGCAGCCATCCGCTGATGCCTTTAAGCGGAGCGCCGAACAGGCCTGGAACAAGGTATAACGTAAATACCAGCGTTACCATGGCAAGCAACAACCTGAATAGCGGTATGGAGCCAACCTCAGTGTCATGGCTCAACCTGATCTTACCCAGAAGATAAAATGCAAGCACACCAAAAATGATGATCCAGATCATCAGGAACAGGTCTCGGCTGATTAGCCCCCAGTGATAGGCCAGGTCAACGTTCGTCAGGTATTTGAAGGCAAGCGCCAGTTCCAGTAATCCAAGCACGATTTTAACTGAATTCAGCCAGCCGCCAGACTTTGGCAATGCTTTCAGCCACGATGGAAATATGGCGAAAGCAGTGAACGGCAGCGCCAAAGCAAAGGAGAACCCGAACATGCCGAGTGCCGGCCCGAGATAAGTGCCCTTGCTTACCGCTTCAACCAGGAGTGTACCGATCAGCGGCCCGGTACATGAAAATGATACCAGTGCAAGCGTGAACGCCATGAAAAACAGGCCGATCCAACCGCCGCTTTCTGATTTCTCATCCATCTTATTGACGAAAAATGACGGCAGCGTAATCTCGAAAGCACCAAGAAAGGATAGTGCAAAGACAATTAGGATGACGAAAAATAACAAATTAAATGCAGCGCTACTCGCCGCCTCGTTCAGCGCTGACGCACCAAAGATTGCTGTGATCAGCAGGCCAAGGCCCACATAAATGGTGATGATAGATAACCCATAGATGACAGCAGCCTTGATACCCTGTGACCGTGTGCCGGACCTTTTTGTGAAAAATGAAACGGTTAGCGGAACCATCGGGTAAATGCAGGGAAGAAAGAACGCAGCCAAACCACCAACAAAACCTGCCAGGAAGATGGCCAAAAGCGAATGATCGTCGCTCGCTGCATTTTTCGTGGAGGCTGCTTTTAAGGCCTGCGGGCTGTTGCGGGCAGCCTTCGCCGGGCTACCCCCTAAGAGTATTTGCCCGTTCCCTGTAACCGGAATGTCAAAACTTACATCGCTTGGCGGCAGGAATTTTTGACCGCTGCAAACCATATAGTTCAATGAACCGGTCAAATGGGCACCCGTATCTTTGGTATTGACGATTTGTGTAAAGGTGACCTGGTGTTCATGATAGCGGATCGTCATTTGAAAGGACTGGTCAAACCCGCTTAAAGCTGCCGGCTTTTCGGTCACCTTGCCGGCCAGCGACAGGCCCGGTGTTTGGTCGAACTTGAACGAGGTAGGAACCGGTCCGCCGCTTTTAAGAAATTGCGAATACAAATGCCACCCGTTGTCAATGTTCGCAGTAAATGAAACGGCATATTTGTCCTGATCTATTTTAGTGGAAGCAAACTTCCAGTGCACAGGCGTATCAATTTTGGCGAAAGCCTGCAGCGAAAACAGGCAAAGCCATAGTAAAATTAATTTTTTCATTGTTTGATCTTTTAGGACGGCGCTGCCGCCGCTACAAAATTGCTGCTGGCTGAGTAGCGAAATTTTCACTATAGTTAATATGGTTGTAATCAAACGGTCAAAAAAAAACCGCTACATTGCTGTAAGCGGTTTTTCACATCAAACATTAAACACTACTTGCTTGTCAGATAGCTTAAAACCTGTTTTGAGTGTTCATCTCCCTTCATAAAATCCCTGAAGCTGTAGGCTACATTTCCGTCAAGGCCAATAACGAATGTTTCGCGGCCGCTTACTTTCATTTCGCCAAAAGCTTGTTCTTTTACGCCGTAAGAGTTCAATACTTTATTCTCCGGGTCACTCAGCAAAGTGAATGGCAAGTGCTCTTTTGTAGCAAAGGCTTTGTGACTGGCAACAGTACCATTGTTGATCCCGATCACAAGGGCATTTGCATCATTGTATTTGGCATAAGCGTCACGAAACGCGCAGGCCTCTTTGGTGCAAACGGGGCTTTCATCCTTTGGATAGAAAAAGATCACCACTTTCTTTTTTCCAAGATATTTGGCGAGTTTGAAAGGCTTCCCGTTCTGATCCATCAGCGTGAAATCGGGGGCTTTTTCGCCCTGTTTCAATGTGGTGGTCTCGGTTGGGGCAACATCCTGTGCCGCTGCCTGATTGACGTTCAGGCCCACGAAAGCAGTTAATACGATCAGGCCGGTCCATAATTTTGATTTCAAGTTTGTTTTCATGAATATTCAATAATTTGTATAAATGATTTATTGAATCAAAAGTCAGCGCAATTGGCCGCCTGATTTTTCACTTAAGTTAAAATGGCCGGATTTAGTCTCTTGTTTGGGCAAGCAAGACCGTATTATAACATTCAAATGACTTTATGAATTAAAGCCCATGTTGCAGGTGTTTCGCAGGTCTTGTAATGCGCCAAAGCCCATGCGGTTGATCTCCAGATCACCGCCTAATAGAAAAGTTGATTTAAATTCCGAAGATGTCTTTATATAATAGCTTTATTTGATGATTTGTAAAAGTAAACTGGTCACCTCATCCGGCTTTGTAAGCATCGGACAATGACCTGAATCAACAGCGTAAACATTTTTGATACCTGCCGAGGCTACCTTTTTGATTTGGATATTTATTTACCACTCCAAATTTCTATTGATATCCATCGTGAAGTTTTAACTTAAGTGAAAATATTAGTGTTATTTTGATTTTACTTTTGAAGACACTGCTGCACTGGTTGGATAAGTTTAGTTGGACCATGCAGCTGTATGATATAGCACATTAAATACCCAGTTTCCATGCAATACGAATTACCCTTTTGGTACGAGCAACTGAAAAGCAAATATCCTGTAGTAACCGATGAAGAATGGCTGTTGCTGAACCGTATGGCTACTGTTAAGCGCATCCGGAAAGGTGAACCCTTTTTAAAATATGGTAAGGTTGCCCGGTACTCAGCGTTTATTATTTCAGGGCTGTTCAAATTTTCAATTCAAGACGAGGACGGAAATGAAAAGATCATCAAGTTCGGCTTCGCGAACGACTTCCTGGCAAACTGCGAAAGCTATAACCAGGGAGTGCCTTCTGCTGTAAGCATTATTGCGCTTGAGGAAGCGGTGATCCTAAAAATAAATATTAAAAAATTGCAGCCCCTTTATGACCTGCACATGAATTTGCTTCATGTCAACCTGCAGTTATACCGGGAAATTTCGGAGCAGCAATCCGAGCACCAGCATATCCTGTCATTAAAGAGCCCTCTGGGGCGGTACCGCTATCTGCTTGAACGCCGCCCTGCGATCATACAGAAAATATCGCTGACCAATATAGCGCGTTATCTTTACATCAGCCGGGAGGCTGTAAGCCGGGCGCGTTTATTTTTGTTAAAAAAGCCCGGTAGTTTTTGTGACTGAGATCACAAATTCAGGTTTTGCTTCTGCGATAACTTTGGCTAAAAAATGATGAAGCAAAGCATGATTTTACTCCACGGCCTGTTTGGCGGCCTAAGTAACTGGAATGGTGTTATTAAATATTTCGAAAGCAGGTTCGATATTCATGTTCCGGTACTGCCATTACATGAAAAGCATAAAGGTGATACGGTGGAGTATCTTATTGAATATTTAGAATTGATGATCACCTCAAAAAAACTGAAGAATGTTATCCTTGTTGGGAATTCGCTCGGCGGACATATTGCTATACGGTACGCCCATCGTCACCACGGGAACGTCGCAAAATTAGTGTTAACAGGCAGTTCCGGACTTTATGAAAATACGCAGATGGGGAGTTATTTGAAACGCGGAAACTATACATACATCAAAGAAAGAGTCGCCGCGACATTTTTTGATCCTGCAGTTGCTACCGATGAACTGGTTGCAGAGGTGATGCAGACCACGACAGACGCTTACAAATGTTTAAGCATTATCAAAGCCGCGAAGTCAACCCAGCGGGATCATGTGCTTGCACGCCTTCCTGAAATTAAAACGCCGGCATTATTAATATGGGGCAATGACGATATCATCACACCTCCTGCAGTTGCCCGGCAATTTAAGGACAACTTGCCAAACTCGGAATTGGTTATGCTGAAAGAGTGCGGACATGCCCCGATGATGGAAAGGCCGGAAGCGTTTAATAAAGCCCTGGAAGAGTTTCTTGCTTAAGTGACCCCGTCGGTTAAAGGATAGACTCCGGATATTAATTAATACAAATCTTTACAAATACTATATAAACACAAATGGATATCTCTAAATCGCAAAGCAAAAAAGCTATCGGAATATTTCTGATTTTGACTTTAGCCTTTAGCACAGTTGTCTGGGTATTAACAATTCACTCAGGCGAAGGCCGGATAGGCGGCAGAATATATGGTTATGGCATTATGTGGTGCCCGGCACTGGCTACCTGGCTGACCTGTAAGATCCTGAATTATAAAATAAGCGATCTGGCCTGGCAATGGGGTAAAGCAAAGTATCTGGTATGGGCCTACATCATTCCTTTAGCCTATTCACTGATCGCTTATCTGATCATATGGTTAAAGGGTTGGGGAGGATTTTACAATAAGACCTTTGTCACTGAAGCAGCAAAATCTTTAGGTTGGAGTAACCTGTCTCCGGGGGTGTTCATCGCCTTGTTTTTTGTGGTCAACGGCGTTATTGGCATGTTTGGAAGCATGGCTACTGCGTTAGGTGAAGAGATAGGTTGGCGCGGGTTTTTAGTACCTCATTTAAACAAAGTCACCGGTTATACCTATACGTCATTGATTAGCGGTATCATCTGGGCCTTATGGCATTACCCCCTAATTATCTGGGGACACTATAACGGGGGCACTCCAATTTGGTATGGGTTGACCTGTTTTACCATAGCGGTGGTTAGCGAAGGCTTTATCTATACCTGGTTCAGGCTGAAATCAGGAAGTTTATGGACAGGCGTTATGCTTCATGCCAGCCACAACTTATTTGTCCAGTCTTTTTTTACACCATTAACCATCGTTAACAATAGCCGAACAAATTATTTCATAGATGAGTTCGGGGCTGTGCTTGCCGTTGTAACACTGTTTGGCGCTATTTATTTCTGGACCCGGAGAAAAGAAGTGCATAACGCTTAATGCTGCTACTAAACTTTATTTGAATTGTATAAATTTGATACGATTAATTGTGATTTTTGCTCCTTTAAAAAATAGTGCTTCATGATAGGGCCGGAGATGATCATGGTAACTACTGTCATTACCACCAGGCCTTCAAAAACCGGTTCACTGATGATCTTTGCCTGTAAGGCAAGTAAACCTAATACGATTTCCTGTGATCCCCGCGCGTTCATACCGAAAGCCACGGCTATGGATTCATTTTTTGACATGCCGCTCATAGCGCTGCCTATACCGGCACCAATAAGTTTGGCCAGACAGGCAATTACCAGAATGATAACAACTATTTCAAGATTAAAATTGGCAATAAAATTTAGTCGTAATCCAACCGATGCGAAAAACAGCGGCGCCAGCACATTGATGGTAAATTGGTGAAGAACGTGCTTATGCTTCTCGGTAAAATATTCCGAATCATTAATGCCAACTCCAACCAAAAAAGCGCCGAACACCCCACGGACGCCCAGGCTTTCGGTAATACACGCACTGATCAGGCATAAGCAAACCGCCATGGTTAGTACCCGGCCGGGCTTTTGGCTTTTGCCGGCAAAAGCCAAAAGCTTATGCATCAGCCAGCGGCCTCCGGTAAGCATAAAAACAGCATAAAGCACCACTATACTTACCGACCAAAATGAGGCTTCTTCTTTACCCACATTCATAAGCTGGATGATTATTGAAAATAATATCCAACCTAAAAAGTCATCCACCATGGCGGCGGTAAGTACGATGTTGCCTATTCGGGTATTTAAAATATCCAGATCAAGCAAGATCTTAGTAATTACCGAAAGCGCTGTAATGGAAAGTGCTGTGCCCAAAAACAAGGAAGTAACCAACTGGTTATTAAACCCGTTTGCAAAGTGACTCTGGTATAGGAACCATACAGCGGCAAAACCTATGGCAAATGGAAATATAATCCCCGTTAGGCTGATGCTGATTGCCTGTTTACCGTTTTGACGGATCTGTTTAAGATCTACCTCAAAGCCTGCAATGAACATCAGTAAAATGATACCAATATTGGCAATGCCATCAAATGCCTCAAAGGCGTGGGGTGCTGATAAAAAGACGCCTTTAAAAAGATCAGGAAATAACAAGCCTAACAGGGTAGGCCCAACAAGAATACCTGCAAAAATTTCGCCAATGATAGCCGGTAGTTTGTACCTGCGGCATAACTCACCCAACAACCTTGCCGGGATAAGTATGATTAACAGGATAATTAAAAAGTGGACTATCTCTGATGAACTGAGTTTGGAAACCATGATCTGATAAGTATTATTGTAAGCCCTCTTTTATTTCTATCCTTAATTGGTGTGTATTAAAAACATGGGAGTAGGGCTGCACGCTTTTTGTTAAGAATACACTGCCGCCAATTACACTATGGTGCCCGATTACCGTTCGCCCTCCCAATATGGTGCTGCGGGCATAAATGATCACGTTATCTTCAACAGTTGGATGCCTTTTTGTTTCTGAAAGCTCTTTACTAACCTGCGAAGCTCCTAATGTTACCCCTTGATATATAGTAACATATTTGCCAATGATACTTGTTGCACCTATTACAATACCAGTGCCGTGATCAATACAAAAGGGTACACCAATGCTGGCCTTAGGATGGATGTCAACACCTGTTTTTCCATGAGCATGTTCGCACAGTATCCTGGGTAAAATGGGTATAGCAGCTTGTGTAAGTTTATGAGCGATGCGGTAAACAGCAATGGCATAAAAACCAGGGTAGGATACAATTACCTCGTGTACACTGAGGGCTGCCGGGTCCTTATCATAGATCATCGAAGCATCCAGTCGCAGGTCCTGGTAAATTTCATCCAATGAATCATAAAATAAGTCAACAGCTTTCTCAATATCAATGTCTTTTGGATCGAGATAACTTAACAATATATTTTCAAGGTCTATCTGGTTCTTTTTAAGGTGACCACCATAAATGGATAGTTTATTTGCATGATTATTGGGAAACAGAAATTCAAAAAGGTCAGATAACCAACCAACACATTGCCTGATCTTGGGCGTGGCTTCCCATTCTGCCTTATGAGTTTGATAAAGCAATTCTATAAAGCTGTCGAATTTATCATCTTTCATATCGTAGCTTATCTTTTAAGGCTATGAAGCGTGTTCACCAACAGATCAATTTCGGCACAGGTATTATAAAATGCCAGTGATGGCCTTACCGTGCTTTCAACCCCAAAGCGCCGCAATATAGGCTGAGCACAATGGTGGCCCGAACGTACAGCGATGCCCTGCTGGTTCAATGCGGCTCCAACTTCTTCGGTTTTGTAGCCATCCAGTACGAATGATAAAACGCTGGCTTTATCGGGCGCTGTACCAATCAGGCGAATGCCTTTAACCTCTTTTAACAACTGGGTTGCATAAACTAACAGATAATGCTCATATTGGGCTATGAGTGGCATCCCTAAGCGGCTTACATAATCAATTGCCGCGCCTAAACCAACCGCGTCGGCAATGTTACCTGTACCCGCTTCAAAGCGGCTGGGTGCGTCATGGTATTGGGTGTGCTCAAAAGTTACATCCTTAATCATATTGCCACCTCCCTGCCAGGGTTGGGTTTCGTTTAACAGATCTTCCTTACCATAAAGTACACCAATACCGGTAGGCCCGAATACTTTATGACCCGAGAATACAAACCAGTCGGCATTCAATGCCCTTACATCTACAGGCATGTGCGAAACAGATTGTGCGCCATCAACCAATACTTTAGCGCCTGCCAAATGCGCTAAATGAATAATTTGCGCGGCCGGCGTAACCGTACCCAAAGCATTAGATACCTGGGTAAATGACACCAGTTTGGTTTTGGGCCCCAGGAGTTTTACATATTCATCTATCAATACCTGCCCGTCATCATCCACAGGAATAACTTTTATTGTAAGATTCTTTTTAGCAGCTAATTGCTGCCATGGAACAATGTTGGCGTGGTGTTCCAGGTGGCTCACAATGATCTCATCGCCTGTGTGCAGGTTTTGCTCGCCCCAGCTTTTGGCCACCAGGTTAATGGCTTCGGTTGCGCCACGCACAAAAATGATCTCGTTTATGGAACCGGCATTTAAAAAAGTTTGTACTTTTTTGCGCGCGCTTTCATAAGCATCGGTTGCCCTTGCCGCCAGTTCATGTGCTGCCCGGTGTATGTTGGAGTTTTCGTGCTCATAAAAATAGCTGATGCGGTCAATTACCTGTTTAGGCTTTTGGGTGGTAGCCGCGTTATCCAGCCATATCAGTTGCTTCCCGTTCACCTGTTCCTGTAATATGGGAAAGTCACGCCTCACCAGGTTTACATCAAACGGCTGACTAATAATATTGCTGATACCGGCCTGCCTGACCTTTTCCTGATCTGATTTTACCACAGGTAATCCATGGTTATCTGATAAAAAATAAAACGGAATTTCGGTAGCAGCAGGCGCACCGGCAAATGGTAATGCGTTTGAAGGCCCCGATGTATTAATGTTGCTCAATATCTTCTTCAGATCGATATCAAAAGCCTGATCCTGCTGGTATGGTAGCTGGAACAAGCTTTCAGGAGCAGGTGAAAGTTGCTCAACCGGGAAGCTTTGTTTTAAAGCTACATCCGGTATAAGATCAGTTTTCGCCAGGTATGATTCATAACTAAAACCAGGTTGCGTAGGCAATTGCCCTCCAAAAGCAGTAGGGGTACTACCCGCAACAGGCGCTGACGAATTAGAATGATTACTTAAATTAGGATCGGCAAAGCTGGTTTGCGGATCCTTTAAGTTTACTGCATTATTCTGGTTAATGGCAGATGGCGAAATACCACCACCTCCAATTGTACTTGAAGGAATTGATTGTACAGGGGTATTTACATGCTGCAACGGGTTAAATAAACCCTCATCAGCTATATTGCCTGGTGATGAAAAAGATTCAGGAGCTTGTTGAACCGGTAATTGGTTTACAAAGCCTCCTGGTCCCGATTTAAAGAACTGGTTAGCCAGTTGCTCCAGCTCCTGTGGGTTGGGTAAGTTATCCTGATTAATATTTGTACTCATGGTAATTGCCTAAATCAACATCCTCTAAAACAGCAATAGCATCATCAACTAACACGGCTAAAGAGCAATAAAGCGAAACCAGGTATGATGCAATTGCTTTGTTATTTATACCCATAAAGCGGACAGATAAACCCGGTGACTGCTCGCCCGGAAGACCCGGCTGGAACAAGCCTACAACACCCTGACGGCTTTCGCCTGTCCTTAACAATATGATCTTTGATTTATTTTTTACGATGGGCAGTTTATCCGAAGGAATAAGCGGGATCCCTCTCCAGGTAATAAACTGCGAACCGAATAACGAAACCGTAGGCGGTGGTACGCCACGGCGGGTACATTCGCGTCCAAAAGCGGCTATGGCCAGCGGGTGCAGCAGGAAAAAGCCCGGTTCTTTCCAAACTTTAGTGATCAGTTCGTCCAGGTCATCAGGGGTGGGGGGACCCAGCCTGGTTTTAATTTTTTGTGATGGGGCGATACTGCTCAGTAGCCCATATTCAGGGTTGTTGATGAGCTCACTTTCCTGCCTTTCCTTAACAATCTCAATGGTAAGCCGCAACTGTTCGCTGATTTGGTTATAAGGTTTGCTGTACAAGTCCGACACACGGGTATGCACATCCAGTACCGTGTTTACCGCGCTCAGGTTATACTCCCTGGGGTTTTCCTCGTAATCTACAAAGGTTGATGGCAGTTCACGTTCATCACGTGATGAACAATCCACTTCTACATTGTTCGCGTGTACCACTTTGTTTAAACGATAAACGCCCGATTCAACCGGGATCCAATTCAGTAAATGGGTTAACCATCGTGGTGTAATGGTTGATAACTGGGGCACGGTGCGGGTTGCTACCGCTAACTGCCTGGCGGCTACATCGCCAAGGGCAGTTTGTTTTGATTTTTGATCTGGCATTTTGGATAATAGACTAAGTGTATTAAGAAATTATTTAAGGTGCTGCTTTAAATTACGATAACCTGTTGGCAATGATAAGAAATAAAATATATAAAGTCTATGGGAATTATAGTTTTTAATATATATTTGCAGCATCACGTTCTTTTATACTTATCCAGAAAGACAGAGGGAAGGGCCCCATGACGTCTTGGCAACCTGTACCATGAATCTCAGATTTAGTAAAAGGTGCTAATTCCTGCTCCCGAAATGGGGGATAGATAAGTTGGTACAGAATTCTGCAGGTTTTCTCTCCGGCTCTCTTTTAGGTAAGTGTTAATGAACATTAAATAAACTGAATACACATGAACAGACTTTATTACTTGTCTTCCGAAACTTATCAGTCATTTCGTAATGATGCCATAATGTGTTGTTGATACCGCAAACAAAAATTTGGATACAATTAATTATAATACCATTATTATCACCTGCATCTTACCAAATGAAAAAACTAATACTTACCGCTTTATCCTTTATCCTCAGTACTGCTGCATTTTCGCAGATCCTTACACCGGTAAAATGGTCATATGCGGCCAAAAAGATTGATAGTGAACAGGCCATAGTATTTATAAAAGCTACCATTGATAAAGGCTGGCATATTTATTCGCAGCATCTTGCCGATGGCGGGCCGATAAAGACCTCGCTAAAGTTTGAAAAAAACGATAACTACATTGTAGTAGGCAATACAACTGAACCCAAGCCTGTAAGCAAATATGAAAAGTCGTTCAGCATGAATGTGCAATACTTTGAACAGTCGGTTATATTTCAGCAAAAAGTAAAACTTAAATCAGGCCAGGCATCAGTTAACGGTACAATAAATTTTATGGCATGTAATGATAAGCAATGCTTGCCGCCCGATGATGTGGAGTTTAATATACCCGTAAAATAGTATCATATATAAACAAATACCTAATTATTAAAGCAGTTCAATAGCCACCAATTGACCTGCAGCGTTACAAACAAATACCATGAAACCAAAATCAGATCTATTCACCAAAGCCCGCAAACAGAATGGTGGCACCCTTTTCTGTTGTTACCATTATTGCTAACAAACGCTATTACATTCAGGTCCAAAAATCTTAACCGGAGATATACATCCTGGCTGTACTAAGTGCGTTGCTTTGCTATGGTGGTAAATCAGGCGTGTGCTGTACAGTCCAGGATGTTTATCGTTTTACAAGATAAGAAATACTAAAAACGTTAACGAAATAAAAATATTCTACTTAATCTATAGGTTTTATTGTATTTATCATATTTATTACTATCTTTACACCATTCTAATTAACCCCACCATTAATTAGTTGATTTATAAAGAATAAGGGAGAGGAAGTCTCGATGATCTTATAGCAACTTTTCAATAATCTGAAATAAGTGCTAGACTTTTTTCTAAAGCAATAAAGCTTCAGAAATATAAATTAACTAACAGTCATGTACACATTTAACAATCAACACCCACAGGTACAACCCGCAACCATTAAACGATGTTGCTGTATGGCTCAGTATGTTTTCTGGTTTTAACAACCTGATCTCCTGAAATTTTGCTGTTGTTTTTTTAAGGGCTTTTAAGCCCTGGGGACAACTCATGTCAAATTTTCGCTGTGCCGCCACCTAACTATCATCAATTAACAACAATTAAAACTTATACAAATGAAAATTACAAACTACTTAACCAAAGTCAGGCTGCTTTCTGCCGGTCTGGTGCTTACCGGCGTTACCGTGTTATCAGCACATGAAAACCCTAAACCAAAATTCATCAAAGATGGTAAATGGCGTGGGGTATTTACCGTAAGCGAATCGCAGGTGCCATTTAATTTTGAACTGAAAGGTAAGGATGCTGAACACGCGGTATTTACGCTGATCAATGGCTCGCGCCGGGATAATTTCCATGTAAAACTTATCGGTACCGATTCGGTATACATCAAGATGAATACCTACGATGCCGCCCTGGTTGCCAAAATTGAGGATGATGGCAAGATCAGCGGCGAATACCGCAGCCTTGTACCTGGTTTCAGGGGCAATTCACTACCATTTACTGCAGAGTACGGTAAAACTTACCGCTTTGTGGAGCCCGGTAAAGATGTTGCCCCTAAGGCAGACCTGACCGGCAAATGGGAAATAAAAACCTACAGTAAGGAGGCAGTGCCCGCATCTATCGCATTACTGAAACAAAAAGGCAACAAGCTTACCGGTGTGGTGATGACCGTAGTTGGTGATACCCGCGAGCTGGAAGGAACAGTACAGGGCGACGAGTTTGCGCTAAGTGGCTTTACCGGCCCAAGCCCCTTCATTATTAAAGGAAAAATAAATGAAGATGGCTCTATCAGCGGCGAGGAAGGCTTTGGTATCTATAAAAATCTGAAGTTTGATGCCACCAAAAAAACTGATGTTGAGCTGCCCGATCCTTACAAGCTAACCTTCCTGAAAGAAGGATATAAGAAGCTTGACTTTTCTTTCCCGGGTATTGATGGCAAGCAGGTGTCCTTAAGCGATAATAAATACAAAGGCAAAGTTGTAATTGTAGAGATCATTGGTACCTGGTGCCCAAACTGTACCGACCAAACCGTGTTCCTTTCGCCATGGTTCAATAAAAACCATAACCGCGGGGTTGAGGCCATAGCATTAGGCTTTGAGCAAAAAGATAGCCTTGAATATGCTAAATATACTTTAGGTAAACTGAAGGAAAAATATGCCATCAATTACGACATCGCCTTTGGCGGTTTGGCTGATAAAAAACTGGTTTCGCAAAAGCTACCTGCGTTGAACAAATTTATAGCTTTCCCAACAACCATCATCATTGATAGAAAAGGTGATGTTAGGGAGATCTACACCGGCTATACAGGGACAGTTACCGGTAAATACCACGAGGATTATGAAAAGAAATTCAATAAGCTATTGGATCAATTGCTCGCTGAGCCTGCGCCGGAAACAGCTGCAGTTGCCGATCCTACAGCTCACCAGGGAAATTAACATTAACTGATCTTATAATTTATCAAATGAAAACCATCAATTTAATTACATCATTCAAATGCCTGTCAATAGGCTTGTTGTTTAGCGGGGCTGCTTTGGCTGCGGATAAAAATCCGCCGGTGAAATTTATCAAAGAGGGTGTTTGGCGCGGTGTTTTTACTGTGGCCGAAACCAAAGTGCCTTTTAACTTTGAGCTGAAGGGTAAGGATGCCGAACACGCCGTATTTACTTTATTAAATGGAAGCCGCCGGGACAATTTTCATGTAAAGCAAATAGGTAAGGATTCGGTATTTATTAAAATGAATACCTATGATGCCGCACTGGTTGCCAAAGTTGAAGAGGACGGAACGCTAAGTGGCGAATACCGCAGCCTGGTACCAGGTTTCAGAGGTAATTCACTGCCTTTCACCGCCGAATACGGGAAAAGCTACCGCTTTGTAGAACCCGGGAAGGATGTAGCTCCGGCCGCCAACCTTACCGGTAAATGGGAACTGAAGGTTTACTCGAAAGACCAGGTGCCCAATAAAATTGCCGTTTTAAAGCAAACGGGCAACAAGCTTACCGGCGTAATTATGCAGGTAACCGGCGACAGCCGCGAACTGGAGGGTACGGTACAGGGAGATGAGTTTGAACTGTCAGGCTTTACCGGCCCAAGCCCTAAGATCTATAAAGGTAAGATCAATCCCGATGGTACCCTGAGCGGTGAAATAGGATCGGGTATTTATGATAATACCAAGTTTGACGCGGTTAAGGATGACAAGGCCGAGCTGCCGGATCCCTATAAGCTTACCTACCTGAAAGAGGGTTATAAAAAGCTGGATTTTACTTTCCCTGATCTTAACGGCAAACCGGTGTCTTTGAGCGATGCCAAATACAAAGGTAAGGTAACCATTATTGAAATTGTAGGTACCTGGTGCCCAAACTGTACCGATCAAACCGTGTTCCTTTCTCCCTGGTTCAATAAAAACCATAACCGCGGAGTAGAGGCTATAGCTATTGGCTTTGAACAAAAGGACAGCCTGGAATATGCCAAATACACTTTAGGCAAGCTGAAAGAAAAATACAATGTACAGTATGATATTGTATTTGGCGGCCTGGCCGATAAAAAGCTGGTTTCGCAAAAACTGCCTGCCTTAAACAAGTTTGTTGCTTTCCCAACAACCATCATTATTGATAGGAAAGGCGATGTAAGAGAGATCTATACCGGCTATACAGGTACGGTTACCGGCAAATACTACCAGGATTACGAAAAGAAATTCAATAAACTGTTAGATGAGCTCATTGCCGAACCAGTCCCGGCCAGTGAAGCAAACGCAACCCAGGATAATAACGAAACATTAAAAGGTAAATAAATACCAATCCCGGTAAAGGATAAAAACTTTACCGGGTAAATATCCAATTACTAAATCAAACCATAAATAAATACCACCCATGACTAAATTAACTTTCGCTGTATATTCCACAGCCATTATTTCATTATCGGCATTCACTGCCGCTATCATCCCAACTAAAACTACAACCAATGCTAAAACAGGTAATGTTAAGCTTATAACCTTTGGTAAACATTACAAGGCGCAAAACTTTAAGGTAGATAACCAGGGAAGTAAGCTTACCTGGCTGGCCAAAAAAGCAACCGGCGACCATAATGGAGAGGTTAAGATAAGCAACGGTTTATTTGCAACTGATAATAACGTTTTAAAAAGCGGAACTTTTGATATCGACTTGAATACTATTACCGATGCTGACCTGACCGACCAGGCCTCCAATGATAAACTAATAAGCACACTTAAAAGCGAAACCTTTTTCAGTACCGAAAAATTCCCTAAAGCAAACTTTGTTATCACTTCGGCAACAAAAACCAGCGCGAACCAGTATGATATTAAAGGACGGTTAACTATAAAGGGTATTACCAATGATGTTAGTTTTCCGGCTACTGTAGCCGTAGATGGTAAAAAATTAAATGCCACTGCTAAAATTACCGTTGACCGGACCAAATACGATATCAAATTCCGCTCGAAAAACTTTTTTGAGAACCTGGGTGATAAGGTGATCTATGATGATTTTGACCTGAATGTAAATCTTAACGCAACCGCGCAATAAGTTTTATAAGGGGCAGTAAACTATACAAATTTTATAAAAACTTAAGCCATCTTTTAGATGGAGGGCCATTGTTTTGACTAATAAACGCATTTAAAAACTGGTGTAAAGTTGGAAACGGGTCATGAGCCGGGGCGCATTGGGTACCCCGGCGAAGGTCCAAACAACTAACAAAAGAAGAAAAATGCATAACGATATGAAAAGAGGAAATATACTTCTGGTTATAGTAGCTATCAGTACATTGATAAGCTTTATGAGTTTTGTGGGCACAAAAGATGATGTGCAGACCAAAGAGCAATTGGGCGAGAAATTATTTTTCGACCCCATTTTATCTGGCGATAATACCATCAGTTGCTCATCATGCCATAAACCGGAGTTTGCCTTTGCCGATACGGCTGCTTTTAGCGTCGGTATAAAAGGTAACCTGACCTCAAGAAACTCGCCGGGCTTAACCAATCTCTCCGGTCGTCCGCACCTTTTTTGGGATGGGCGCGCTTCATCATTGGAAGAGCAGGCTATGGGGCCAATAACATCAGCAACAGAAATGGGGCTTACTATGGATGATGCTGTAAAAAAACTAACCGAAAATAAATACTACGCTGATGCATTTCAAAAGATATTTAAATCAACACCCACTAAAGATAATCTGTTAAAGGCCATAGCCTCTTTTGAGCGTACGCTCGAAACGTCAAACAGTCCTTATGACCGCTATATCAACGGCGATGATAACGCTTTATCCGCATCGGCAGCGCGTGGCCGATTATTGTTTATAGGTAAGGCCAATTGCAACAACTGCCACTCAGGCGAGGATTTTACAGCCGACCGGTTCAAGAGCATTGGTTTATATAATGGTAAAGATCTGAATGATCCCGGCCGCTCTGTTATCACCAAAAACAAAACCGAGGACGGCGAATTTAAAATTCCAAGCCTACGCAATGTGGCTGTAACAGCCCCCTATATGCACAATGGCAAGTTTAAAACATTGAAAAGTGTAGTTGAATATTACAATAACCCATCGGCAATAGTAAAAGATGGTATTAACCGCGACCTGTCATTGGATAAGCCTTTGAACCTAAGCGACGGAGAAATAAACGATATGGTTGAATTTTTAAAAGCGCTTACCGACGACCGCTTTAAGCAAAAAATGGCTTCAAACTGAAAATAATCCCCCTGTTAAATAATTAATTAATCACGAACACCGACTGTGCATGTGGGCCAGAAAAAGCACCCACTATAGCCACTGCTTTGTCTAAAATTATTGTAAAATGAAGAAAATTATACTCTTGCTGATAATTTTTAGCCTTACCTATGGGCAAAACGTATTCGCGCAAAAACGAACGGTTGGAGGTGTGGTTACCTCTGCCGATGATCGGGCCCCGCTTCCCGGGGTTTCTGTAAGGATCAAAGGTCTCAATGAAGGCGCTGTAACCAAAGCCGATGGATCCTTTGAAATTGTGGTACGCAACGGCAAATATCTTGTATTCTCCTTTATAGGTTTTGAAAGCCAGGAAGTTGAGATAGATGGTACAAAACAATTTAAAATTGCCCTTAAACCATCTGGTAATGCGCTGAACGAGGTGCAAATAGTTGGTTCCCGAAACGCCAATCGTACCAAGCTGAATTCGGCCTCTGCTGTTGATGTGATCGATATTAAACCCTTACTGGAATCTGCACCGCAGGTAAGTGTTACACAACTATTGCAGTACATCTCGCCGTCGTTTCACTCCGTTAACGGGAGTAATGCAGGGGATGCCGGGTCGGCATTAAGTCTGGCCCAACTTCGCGGTCTGGGGCCCGACCAGGTATTGGTATTGGTAAATGGAAAACGCAGGCACAAAAGCGCGAACGTAAATTATGGAGGACTGGGCAATGGGTCTACCGGGTATGACTTAAATTCCATTCCATCGGGTTCCATCGACAGGATTGAGATCCTGCGCGATGGAGCAGCGGCCCAATATGGCTCCGACGCCATTGCGGGCGTGATCAATATCGTTCTCAAGAAAAAAACAGATGACCTGGCTGTTACTACATCAGGCAGCACCCGTAGGCGCGGGGATGGGGCAACAACCCGTACCAGCGTTAATTATGGTGTTGGCCTGGGTAACACTGGCGGTTATATCAATGCCACTGCCGAATATGCAACCCAGGCTATTGCGCTACCAGCCGGAAAGGCCGATGCAGGATTATACAACGACCCTATTTATGGTGGTGGCGCCAATACCCGCGCGTATGATGCTATTTATACCAAAGAAATTGACGATGCTATTTTAAAAAGCCGGGGTATTGATCGTCATTTTTTTGATCAGCGTGGTGGAGGTTCTAACCCTGGTCAGGATGCATTACTATCCTTTAACGTGGGTTTCCCATTGAATAAGACGACCGACATATACGCATTTGGCGGTATCAGCAGTCGCAATTCCCAGTTTACAGCCGTTTACCGTTTACCCGGCTGGACATCGCGGAACAATAATTTTATTTACCCGGATGGTTTTTTACCGGCCATGGAAAATAATATAGTCGATGGCTCTATTGCTGTGGGTATAAAAGGTAAAGTAGGGGACTGGAATGTAGACCTATCCAACGTATTTGGAAAGAACAGTTTCAGTAACCGGGTAGACAATTCCTTGAATGCGAGCCTGGGACTAAAAAGCCCGACCAGTTTTGACGCTGGCAGATATAACGCCGGTCAAAACACCACGGGGCTCGACTTTAACCGCTACTTCGAAAAGGTTTTAAAAGGGTTGAACGTGGCCTTTGGCGCACAGCACCGGATTGAAAGCTTCCAGATCATCGCAGGTGAAGAAGGTTCTTATTCTAAGGCAGACCAGCGTACTATTGTAGATGTGGATACTACCATAGGGGGTATTCCATATTTATCAAACGCTGGCGTTACTTCCCTGAATGGCCTTGCAGCAGGTTCACAGATCCATTTAGGTTTTCGGCCAGAGAACGCGGTGAACGTAAGCCGTTCTATAACCGCCGGCTATGCAGATGTGGAACTGAACGTAACCAAAGAATGGCTGGTATCCGGTGCCGGCCGCGCTGAATATTTTTCTGACTTCGGCAATGTGTTTACCTGGAAGGCTGCCACCCGCTACAGTTTTGCGAGATGGCTGAATATCCGCGGGTCGGCCAATACCGGCTTCCGGGCGCCAGACCTGGCGCAGTCCTATTATACCTCTGTTTCCACTACATTTCAGCAGGGCAGGGGAGTTGATATTTTAACCGCTTCCAATCAAAGTGCAGCTGCAAGGGCATTAGGTATCCCTAAATTAACGCCTGAAAAATCAAAAGGATATGCCTTAGGTTTAACCTCTGCTCCGGGTAGTAATGTTGAATTAACGGTAGATGCATACCTGATCAATATTGATAACAGGGTGGGTAATACCGGTAACTTTACCTCCACTGATGCCAATCTTCCGGCAGATGTTAAAACTCTTTTTCAGCAAACTGGCGCGGCCCAGGCTAATTTCTTTTATAATGAATTTAGTACCCGTACCAAAGGGGTAGAGTTTACCGGTAGTTATAAGGTATTATTGGATAAAGGGAATATCAACTTCCTGTTTGGCGGGAATTTTTCCAAGAACGAAGTGACCCGGGTAAATACACCAAAAGGATTGGAAGCGTATAAGAACGTGATATTAAGCCCGGGTGAGCGGGCAAGGGTGACGACCAATATCCCAGCCCAAAAGATCAATCTGCAAGGCATTTACAGCCTGGATAAATTTACCTTCCTGCTCCGTACCGTATACTTTGGCAAGGTAACTACTGCCTCCTTGCTCAGTGCAGCTGACCCACTGAACCCGGTATATTTTTACCAAAACCTGAAACCGATATGGATTACAGACCTATCGGTAGGTTATAAATTTACTGCTAAACTACAGGGAACCGTAGGCGTAAACAACTTGTTTAATGTAGTAGGAGACTATACCGACCCATCGATAGCCGGTTTACGCAACCCAACCGTTGTTGGCATCCAGAACGGCAGCGCGGGTATTCAGCCATTTATTAAACTTTCAGCTCATCTATAAGCTCACGCATCATGAACAATAAATATCATATACTCTACCAGAAATCCGTAAAAAAAACGGTTGGTATCCTGCATCTCCATAAATTACAATTGTTTTTAGGCACGGTGTTATTACTGACTGCATCCTGCAAAAAAACAGATTATCTCAATATCAATAATGCCGATAGGCCGGCTCTTGCCGCACACATCAGCTTTGTGAATGCCAGGCCGGTAAACGCGGGCATTCAGTTTTGGACATATACTACCCAGGTTACAAAAACCGCAGTTGCAATTAACACCAAAACCGATTACCTGGATACCCAGTTTGGGGATGTGCAGATCAACTTTACCGAAGGTACAAACACCTCTTACAAGGCATCGCGCCAGTTTGGAAACAGCGCTACGTTTAGTTCAAGCGGCGGCCCTAACGGCCCTATAGCAACATATTACCATACAGTTTTCGCCGTAAAAAATACTAAGGTAACGGCCGATTCACTTATCCTGTTCTATGATGATCTGTCGGCGCCCGCTGCGGGAAAAGCAAAGATCAGGTTTGTACACCTTGCCCCTGGTAACCCTAATGTTGATTTTGGTGTAGCCGGTCAAACAGCCTTGTTTACCAATACAGCTTATGGCAGGGCAGGTGGTTCTATTTTATCCGGTACCGGGTATAATGTATGGTCACTCGGCCCGTTTGTTGTTGTTGATGCAGGTAAGGCTAATTTTTCGGTTACTAATTCTACTGATCATGCTGTGGTGAGCATATTGAACGATCAATTAAGTAATGTAACTTTAATAGCCGGAAAAATATATACCATTTACATCAATGATACGCCGGGCAGTACAAGTATTGGCGCAACCATACTCACACATAATTAAGATACAGTACAGTATATAAGTGATTTAATAGCGTGTACTTGCAAAGCAGACCCGGTTCCGTTCCGGGCTGCTTTAATTTATAAACCCAATATTAACCCTATATATATCATGAAAACAAACAGTCGCAGAAAGTTTATCGAAAACACCCTTAAAGCAACGGTAGCTGTTGCAATTGGAAGTAATGTTATTTTAAATAATGCAACAGCTGCTATAATTAAAACAGGTCAGCATGACAGTGCAGACGAACCGCTAAAATTTACGCAGGTGCCATTAGGGTTTAGCTACGCGGCCCTGGAACCACATATAGATGCGCTGACCAACGAGATTCATTATACCAAACATCATGCAGCCTACATTAAAAATGTAAATGAAGCTATAATTGCCGAAAAGCTGCCTTATACAAGTGAGAAAGAGTTTTTTGATCATGCCTCACAACTTTCGCCCAAGGCACGTAACAATGGAGGTGGAGCCTGGAACCATAATTTTTTCTGGCAAAGTTTAACGCCAAAATCAACCGGGCCTGATGATAAAATCAAAGATGCTATTACAGCTTCGTTCGGATCATTTGACCAGTTCAAAGAGCTGTTTACACAGGCGGCACTTACCCGGTTTGGCTCAGGGTGGGCATGGCTGGTGAATGTAAACGGGAAACTGACTATTACATCAACGGCCAACCAGGATAATCCTTTGTTTGATAACGCCCAAGTAAAAGGCATTCCTTTATTGGCATTGGATGTTTGGGAGCATGCGTATTATCTTAAATACCAAAACAAACGCAATGAATACATTGCTGGCTGGTGGAATGTGGTGAACTGGAACGCGGTTAATAAAAGACTTGGATAACAGGTATAGCAAATTACAGTCGGCATTACACTTTTGAGTAAATTGCCTAATCAAAAACCACCAAAACTAAAGAGCTCTCTCAGATAGCTCGAGAGGACCTTTTATGACCAATGAGCTGGAGTTTTCGAACTGTTTTTAGCAATTTTTAAAAACTTAGCGACTACAGCGAAGAGTATTTTTAAGAAAGTTAAAAATAAGTTGGAAGAATAGAATTGTCTTAAATTTAAAAGACGGAATTGCTCAGTAATTTAATCTTGAAGTTCATTTGGGTGTATTTTGCACACTATAAATCTGTTGACTTAAAATTCAATATGAGATATTTTAAGCAAAAATAAATAGATGTTTCCGAGTTGCTTTACGGTATAAAATCAAGTACTCCTCAACTTAATTGAATCGACCGATTTATTGAAGATTTAAAGCATTTGGTTAATCTATTTGACAAATTAAGCCTACTTAAAATTTTCGTTTGAACATTATGCCTTGTCCTGATATAGCTTGGCTTTTAGTCTTGTCTGCATTTTGGTTTACAATTGTTATTTGTTTTTTACAATCTGTATAGATACAATATTAATTGTCTTCTTCACAATCATTTATTATTTATTTATTGATTATTTGAAAAATAGGTTGTTACTTTATGATTCCAATTATAATACCTGCATCTTGTTCAACCCCCTGAGATCTCCCAATATTGGTGACGAAATACCAACTTCGCTGCACCAGCGTCTGTCATCGGGCGATGAACTTGCTTTTAAGCTGTTTTTTCAAAAAAACCAACCTAAGCTTTTTACCTACATTTATAAAGTTGTCAAGTCTCGCGAAATTGCAGAAGAACTGGTGCTTGATATTTTTGTGAAGATATGGTCGGCCAAAGAAATTCTTAGCGAAGTTGAAAACGTTGATGCTTTTCTTTACCGGATGGCCGTAAATAAATCACTCGATTTTTTACGGACAGCCGCCCGCGAAAAAAGGATACAACAATTGCTTAACCACCATATGCAGTATGAGCAGGCAACGGCAACTTCCAATCACGATTTAAAAGAATATAATCAGCGTGTTACACAATGCCTTCAAATGCTCACTCAGCAACAGCAATTAGTACTCAATTTAAGCCGGGAAGAAGGCCTCACCCACGAGCAAATTGCCGACAAATTAAATCTGTCGAAAAATACAGTAAAAAATCACATGGTTACCGCCTTAAAAAAAATGCGGGAATTTATAAAACGCGGCCAGTTATCCATTTTGCTGACAATATCTCTTTTTTTTCATATCTAATTAGTCCTTCCTCGTTATTTTATCGTCAAGTGTATAAGTTGGTTCCAATTAGCCAAATGTAACATGTCAACAGCCTCTGTTTTCCGTATAAAATACTTGTTTCAAAAATACCTGGACGCTTCATGTACGGTAGAAGAGCTTGATGAGCTTTTTGAACTGATAGCCAAAGAGGATAACCTGTCAGAAATTGAAGGTTTATTGGAAAAGCTATGGTCAGATACTGAACCCCGACCTGGCGTTAACACTGGGGCTGAACATCAGGAAGTTTTATACAATAAACTGCTTGAAACCATAAAAAAGGAAAAAAACATTTATTCGTTTCAAAAAAGAAGTCCCGCAACAATCATTTGGTCGGTTGCGGCAACCATCGCATTATTTATATGCGCTGGCTTATACTTTTTACATACCAAACCTAAACCAACACCTTTGCAGGCCCAGGTAGCTCTGCCCAAATCCATACGTCATGTGCGGGAGATAAGGCTGGCTGATGGTAGCATAGTGCTGTTAAATAAAAACAGTCACTTAAATTATCCGGCAAGGTTCACCGGCAAAACCCGCGAAGTATACCTAACCGGGGAGGCCTATTTTGATATCAGGCACGACCCGCGTCACCCTTTCCTGGTACATGTGGGACAAATTACTACACGCGTGTTAGGTACAGCATTCAATATTAAATCCGAAGGCCGTTTGATTCAGGTAACAGTTACACGCGGAAAAGTTAAAGTGTCTACCCCTAAAAAAAACTTAGGCATTGTATTGCCAAATCATCAGATAAGCTATAACGAAACCAATCATCAATCTTCAAAAAACATATTGAATGCCAAAATTACGGTACTTTGGAAAGAGACCGATCTGGTGATGGACCACATGACCCTGAAAGAAGCCGCCACCGTTTTAACAGAAAGGTATGGTATAAAAGTTATGCTGGATAATGAAAAGATAGGGAGCTGCCGTTTTAGCGCTACTTTCTTAAATACTACCGGGTTAGAACAGGTTGTCAATGTACTATCGCACCTGAATAATCTGAACTATAAATGGGATGGGCCCAGTAAAGTTATATTATCCGGACCAGGCTGTGAACAATAAATAATTTTTCACCACTTAAATTAAAAATCTATGAAACAGTGATACTTTAACCTCAAACTAAAAAACCCCGCTGCTTACGACTTCTCACATCTTTCGGCAACAGGGTAAGTATTTTAACCAATTTATTATTAACCGATTAAAACCAATGCAAGTTATGAAAAAAACTCTTGCGTTTAAGCAATGGTGCACATTATCTGATGGTTCTGCACGCCAGTTATTAAACACATCCCGAAAAATTATGAGACTCAGTTTTATTATCCTGTTGGTAATACTGATTTCCGGCCAATTGCTCTTAGCTTCATCAAGTAAGGGCCAATCCCTGGATAAGATCAATATTAAGATAGCATTGCGTAACGAAACTCTAAAATCTATAATTAAAGAAATTGAAAAGCAAACCAATTTAAGATTTGCTTACAAAGACAATGTGCCCGCAAATACCCGCATCAATCTTTCATCCGAAAATAAATCGGTAAAAGATATCCTGGATGAGCTTTTTGCTACCCGTGGAATTGGCTACAGCCAGATAGACAATAATATAATTTTGTTTAATAATGCTGTTTCAGGGCCAACAGGATCAGCTGTTAGTAATAACGGCGGCCAGATAGCAACAATTACCGTGAATGGTAAAGTAACCGACGAAAAAGGTGAGCCTCTGCCTGGTGTATCAGTAAGAATAAAAGACACCAATATAGGTGTTGCCACTAATCTTTCCGGCGATTTTACCATTACGGTTCCTAATGCCAATACAGTGTTGGTATTTACCTTTTTAGGGTTCAAATCATTAGAACAAAGTGTTAATGGAAAGACTTTTTTAAGGGTATCGTTGGTACCATTAAGCAAATCGCTCGAAGAGGTGATCATTGTAGGTTATGGTACGGTCAAAAAGAGGGACCTTACCGGTTCTGTTGTTTCTGTTAAGGGAGATGAGATCACCAAAGTTGCGGCATCAAACCCAATGGAGGCCCTTCAGGGAAAGGTTTCGGGCGTAGATATTGTACGCACAAGTGGTGGCGCAGGTGCAAATGTGAGCGTAACCGTACGTGGTAACCGGTCACTATCTGCCGGTAATGGCCCGCTTTACATAGTTGACGGGATACAATACAGCAACTATGAAGATATCAATCAAAACGATATCGCATCAATGGAATTTTTAAAGGATGCATCGTCCACAGCCATTTATGGGTCGCGCGGCGCAAACGGGGTAATTATAATCACCACAAAAAGAGGCAGCGATGGAAAACCCAAGGTAGCTGCCGGTTCATATTATGGAATTTCGGATATTGCCGGCTATCCGGTACCCATGACAGGGGCACAATATGCTAACCTAAAGCGTGAAGGTTTTAGAACCATTGGAACATGGAACTCTATTGCCGACGACCCTAAAGTTTTTACCAGTGCTGGCGATTTGGCTGCGGTTCAAAACGGCCTATCCTATTACTGGCCGGGCTTTTTACTGCACAAAGGTTCCCAACAGGATTATAACGCAAGTGTTTCTGGCGGAAGCGAAAAAACAAAAGCTTATTTTTCTTTTGATTATTTTAAGGAAAAAGGTTTGTATGCCAATGATTATTCTAACAGGTACACCTTGCGGTTAAATATAGACCATCAGTTATTCAATGCTTTTAAAGTTGGGCTGCAAAGTCAGCTTGCTTATTATGATCAAAACCTTCGGAACGACGGCGTGCTATCCGTGGCTAACAAAGTTATACCTTATTTTAATCCTTATAACGCTGATGGCAGCATAGCTAAATTTCCGGGTAACGGTAACCAGGCTAATCCTCTTTTTGATGATGATGCAGCACAGTTTGTAAATAATAACAAAATTACCCATTTGCTTTCAACCGCTTACGCAGAATGGAAGCCGATAAGCAGCTTAACCATACGGTCAAATTTGGGTATTACCTTGTCCAATTCACGTAACGGACATTTTGAAAGCGCCAATACTATAAACAGAGCACTGTCTTCGGGGTCACTATCGTCAGTAGCCAATTCAAATGAAACCAATTTGCTTTGGGAAAACATTATTACCTGGCAAAAAAAGATAGCCAGTCATAGCTTAGATATAACGGGTGTTACCAGTTATCAATCAAATGTTATGGACCAATCATCAGCACAAGGTACGGGACAATTAATACCCGACCAATCTTTTTATGCGCTGCAAAACAACCCATCTAACTTAAAAATATCAAGTAACTATGTTGGGCAACATTTAACTTCGGGAGCGCTGCGCTTAAATTATTCATTTAGAGACAGATATTTACTAACACTTACCGGGCGTGCCGATGGTTCATCTGTATTATCGTCAGGAAATAAGTGGGCATTCTTCCCTTCGGCAGCTGCAGCCTGGCGTGTAGTTGATGAGGGATTTATGAAAACTCAAAATGTATTTTCTGAATTGAAATTACGCTTAAGTTATGGCGTGGCCGGTAATGCCGCGGTAAGCGCATATCAAACCCAAAGTAAGGCTGCGCTTATCCCATTTTCATGGAACGATATAACAGCGTTAGCATATGGCCTTGATCCAAATATTGGAAACCCACAACTAAACTGGGAGTTAACAGGAACGTTAAACGCAGGTATTGATTTCGGAATTTATAAAGACAGGGTTTCGGGCACCGTAGATTATTATGATTCACATACCAGGGATCTGTTGTTGCCACAGCAATTACCGGCCTCTACAGGGGCGCTAAGAACACTGGCCAATGTTGGCAAAAGCCGTAATACAGGTATTGAGATCGCGCTAAAAACCGTTAACGTTCGATCAAATAATTTCTCATGGACATCCAATATTACCTATACGCGTAATAAGGAGCGTATCACTTATTTACCAAATGGAGTAAATGATCTTGCCAATGGTTGGTTTATAGGTTATCCGGTGGTATCATATTACGATTATCAAAAAGTAGGGATATGGCAAACATCTGAAACCGCCCAGGCAGCAAGTTACGGTTACAAGCCGGGTGACATTAAAGTGGCTGATATTGATAACGACGGAAAATTTACCACCACATTTGACCGTAAAATACTTGGTTCAGCTGTCCCAACGTACAGCTTTGGCTTTAGTAATGATTTTAAATATAAAAGCTTTGATTTGAACGTGCAGGTATTTGGACGTATCGGGCAGATGTTCATA
Organism: Mucilaginibacter lappiensis; assembly: GCF_050433765.1. Lineage (GTDB taxonomy): Bacteria > Bacteroidota > Bacteroidia > Sphingobacteriales > Sphingobacteriaceae > Mucilaginibacter > Mucilaginibacter lappiensis_A. Next base: position 204,323 of record NZ_JBNPWP010000003.1, read on the forward strand.
TCTCAGTATGCGTTAAAATATGAACCTAACGCAATTGAAAATGGCGCCAATGTAGATTATTGGACACCTGAAAACCCAACAAATGAGTACCCAAGACCCAGTGCCAATATTACAAAGGCATCCGAGCCATTTGCTTCAACATTGGGCTACAAAGATGGTTCCTATGTTAAAATAAGGAACGCCACGCTTGGGTTTACTTTTCCGGCAAGTGTAACTAAATCAATCCATGTATCTAATTTAAGGATATATGTGAGTGCCAAAAACTTTGCGACATTCTCAAAAATAAAAGATTATGATCCTGAAGGCGGTGGTTCGTTCGATAGGCCGCTTACCAAATTGTTCCTGGCCGGATTAAATCTTTCCTTTTAACAAATACTAATATTTAAAAAATATATTATGAAAAAATTACTAAAAAGCTGGGCACTGTTACTCATAGCCATTGCCGCTTCATTTAGTGCCTGCAACAAAAAGCTTGAAGAATATAATCCAAGTAATTTAACCGCTACAACTGTTTATACCAAGGCAGTTGGCTTTGAAACATTAGTTAACGCGGCCTATACCTATACCCGGTTTTGGTATGGTAAAGAGGAGGGATACCTGGCATCTGAAATGGGAACAGATATATGGACAAGCGGCACCGGCGATCCATACCCCATGTTTACCCAATACATCAATTTTCAAGGTACTGCCGATCCGCTGCCGCTATTATGGAACAATATGTATGCCGGTGTAAATTTATGCAATACAGGTATAGCACAAATTGCTGCTGTAACAGATTATACGCCAGCCCAAAAACTGAACCGCGAAGCCGAACTGCGTTTTTTAAGAGCATTTTATTACTGGCACATTGTTGAAACCTGGGGCGGAGTAAACTTTACTACCCAACCAACTGAAGGTGCTAATACCGTAGCTAATAAAACACCGGTAGAAACTTTTTACAACCAGATATTTGAGGACCTCAAATTCGCGGTAGCTAATTTAACCCCCACCACTGCCGATTATGGCCGTGCCACAATACCGGTAGCCAAAGCCTTTTTAGCGCGGATGTATTTAACCCGCGGTATGAATACCGAAGCATTTAACATGGCCGATGATGTAATTAAAAACTATGGCTATGTATTGCAACCAAAGTATGCAGATCTGTGGAATATGGGGAACCTGAAAAATAAGGAGGTAATTTGGGCCGTTGATTATTCAACCAATTTGGCCAATAACGATCTTACATCGGCAACTTATCCAAACGGGCACTACCGTGGCTCAAACAACGGGCACTTAATGTACCTCATGGTTTATGACCAGGTAAATACAAGCTTGCTCATCCGGGATATTCCAAACGGAAGGCCATTTAACAGGTATATGCCCACTTTGGCTTATTTAAATATGTTTGATCAGCAAAATGATTCACGTTATGCCGGTTCTTTTCAAAGTGTTTGGTATGCTAATAAAGCCGGTACTTATAATGGCAATACTATTAAAGTAGGCGATACGGTTTGCTACACACCTAATGCTACTATACCGGTAGCATCACAAAGCAGTAAATATGTTACTTACGACCTGGCTAAGGTATATGCATCAAACGGGGTGCCCATTCAGCGTAAGTTTTATGTTTCTTTATCGAAATTTAAAGATTCAACACGCGCAAGCGTAGCTGAGGCTCAAAGTGCCCGCGATGTTTTTGTGATCAGGCTGGCAGAGATGTATCTGATTGCTGCCGAGGCAAAATTAAACCTGGGCGACCCTGGAACCGCGGCAACTTACATTAACGTACTCAGAACAAGAGCGGCAAAAACCGGACGCACAGCAGAAATGCAGATCACGGCTGCACAGGTTAATATCGACTTTATTTTAGACGAAAGAGCGCGCGAGTTAGGTGGCGAACAGCTACGATGGTTTGATTTGAAACGAACGGGAAAATTAGCAAGTCGTATCCAGGCCATGAATCCGGATGCGGCTATTAATTTCAAACCATACCATTTGGTAAGACCGATACCCCAGGGACAAATTGATGCCGTGACTAATAAAGATGTGTTTAAACAAAACCCGGGGTATAATTAAATTTTTAAAGAGGAGGAGTTTAATAGCTCCCCTCTTTAAAAATTTCTGAGCGCTTAACAATTATATACTCCGGCATTCACAGTGTTACGATGCCATGGGGTAATTAAATAAGAAATGAATAAATTGTTTGCCTCAGAACGTGTCTTTGTCGGACCGGAAGAGAAAGAATAATTATGATAACTAAAACTCGAAAATATGACGCATAGGAACAGCAATATTAAATTTAGAACTATATTTTCATGTGTTTTAATAAGCGCGGCGTTGCTGATGTCTTTTCTTATTGTTCCCGGCCGCATCACCGTTTATCTGGCGGGTGATTCCACGATGTCCAACAAACAGCCTAAGGCTTTTCCCGAGACAGGCTGGGGGATGCCTTTCAGCTCGTTTTTTGATAGCACGGTAACTGTAGATAACCGAGCACAGAATGGCCGGAGTACTAAAACATTCATCAGTGAAGGCTTATGGGATTCCATTACTGGCAGCTTACAGGAGGGCGATTATGTGTTTATACAATTTGGCCATAATGATGAAGTGCCCACCAAAAAGAGCTATATCAATGAACAGGGATACCAGGATAATTTATTAAGATTCATTCGCGAAACGAGGGACAAAAAAGCAAACCCGGTATTGCTGACACCCGTGGCACGAAGAAAGTTTGATACGACAGGAACTATCGTGGGGACACACGAAGTGTATTCCGCGATTGTACGTAAACTGGCAGCAGAGCAAAAAGTTCCGCTGATTGATCTGGATAGGGAGAGTCAGGCTTTATTGCAAAAGCTTGGGCCCGAGGGATCAAAAAAATTATTTAATTACCTGACGCCGGGAGAAAGTATTAACTATCCGAAAGGCCAGGCTGACAATACACACTTTAATGAACTGGGAGCCCGAAAAATGGCCGAGATTGTTTTAGAAGGTATCCGGTCATTAAAGCTTGAACTTGCCCGGCATATTGCCCCTTCAAAACTTAAACCAGCCTATGAAAAATAAACTGGTGTTCATTACACTATTAATTACAACCGGACAGATTTTTGCCCAGCAAAAAAAGCAAATACCCACAGCAGGTACCAATTACATCTCTAAGGTATGGGTGTCAGATCGGGGTAATGGTACCTATAAAAACCCGGTGATAAACGCCGATTATTCTGATCCGGATGCCATTCGTGTTGGAGACGATTTCTATCTTGTTTCTTCCAGCTTTGAAGCAATTCCGGGTTTGCCTGTATTGCATTCAAAAGATCTGGTTAACTGGAGTATAGTAGGCCATGCGTTATTGAAGCAGCCGCCCTTTGATCATTTTGATGTGCCTCGGCATGGCGATGGGGTCTGGGCCCCTGCTATCCGTTATTACCATAACGAATTTTATATCTATTATCCCGACCCTGATTTTGGCATTTATCTGGTAAAGGCTCAAAATCCTGCCGGCCCCTGGAGCAAACCTGTTATGGTGATGGAAGGCAAAGGTATAATAGATCCCTGCCCGCTGCTGGATAGCGATGGCAGCATGTACCTTGTACATGGCTTTGCAGGCAGCCGGGCCGGTATAAAAAGCGTGATTGCCGTAAACAAACTGAGCAAAGATGGAACCAGGGTAGTGGACGATGGGGTGATTGTTTATGACGGACATGAAACTGACCCGACCATTGAAGGCCCGAAATTTTATAAGCGCAACGGATATTACTACATTTTTGCCCCGGCCGGTGGTGTACCCACAGGCTGGCAGTTGGTGCTGCGTTCAAAAAATATTTATGGACCGTACGAACGGCGGGTGGTAATGGATCAGGGGAAAAGCACCACCAACGGTCCGCATCAGGGGGCATGGGTAAACACACCAACAGGAGAGGATTGGTTCCTGCATTTTCAGGATAAGGGCGTTTACGGCCGTGTGGTGCATTTACAGCCTATGGCGTGGAAGGATAACTGGCCGGTTATTGGCGTTGATAAGGATGGCGACGGTAAAGGTGAACCTGTATTGACTTATAAAAAGCCTAATGTTGGTAAAATATATCCGGTAACCACCCCGCAGGAAAGCGACGAATTTAACAGCGCACTTCCGGGTTTACAATGGCAATGGATGGCCAACGCAAAGCCCGTATGGATGTTTATGAATACCGCTAAGGGAGCTTTGAGGCTGTACAGCTATCAATTGCCAAATGATGCCGCTAATCTGTGGTTTGCGCCAAATGTGCTATCACAAAAGTTTCCGGCTGATGAATTTACGGCTACCACCAAAATAACCTTTACGCCTAATTTAAAGCTGGAGGGCGAAAAAACTGGACTTACTATTATGGGGTTCAGCTATGCCAACATAGCCATGAAAAGTAAAAAGGATGGCGTATACCTGGTGTTTACAACTTGTGTGGACGCGGATAAAGGCAAAGCAGAAGAGGAGGAGCTTATTACAAAACTATCGTCTTCAACCATTTATTTACGTGTTAAGGTAACGAAGAATGCTGTATGCAACTTCAGCTATAGCACCGATGGAGTAGACTTTAAGGATACCGGCCGGCCATTTACCGCCGAGGCTGGCCGTTGGATTGGCGCCAAGATTGGCTTGTTTTGCACACGTACAAATCAGATCAATGATTCGGGGTATGCTGATATAGACTGGTTTAGGATTACGGCCAATAATTAATACAATAAGGTATGGGTCATGCCTAAATGCATATCAATAATTTGTTAGTCAACAATAAATAAAAATAAAATGAAGATGATCCGGTTGGTTTATCATCACCAAAAATGAATTTGTATGAGAATTGATCAATGTAAAAAGAGATGTCTGTTTTTTATTGCCATAATCGCGCTTTGTTCACCGGCATTACAGGCTCAAGACGAACAGCCTTATTCACAGCGCATGGCACAAACGGTTATGACTATTTGGAAAGATAGCTTGCCAACCGGCGACAAGTGGACCTATGACCAGGGCGTGATTTTGAAAGGAATAGAAGGTATTTGGCAACAAACCGGCGACGAAAAATACTTCACATACATACAGCATTGTATGGATAGATACGTTACACCTGATGGCAATATACGCACCTACCGGCAAGCCGATTACAATATAGATAATGTGTTATGCGGTCGTAATTTATTAACGCTATATAAGGTGCTGGGCACCGAAAAATACTATAAAGCGGCAACATTGCTGCGCGACCAATTACGGAAACAACCGCGGGTGCACGAGGGAGGCTTTTGGCATAAAAACCGCTACCCAAACCAGATGTGGCTGGACGGTTTATATATGGGTGAACCTTTTTATGCTGAATATGCCGCTACTTTTCATGAGGATACCGCTTTCAATGATATTGCCAAACAATTTATCTTAATGGAAGCGAAAGCCCGGGACACAAAAACAGGGCTGCTGTACCATGGCTGGGATCAAAGTAAAAAAGAGCGCTGGGCTAACCCGGAAACCGGCTTGTCACCTAATTTTTGGGGCCGGGCTATGGGGTGGTATGGTATGGCATTGGTTGATGTGCTTGATCATTTTCCGGCGCAGCATCCAAAACGCGCTGAATTATTGGCGATACTTAACCGGTTTGCCACCGCAATTGTTAAGTATCAGGATAAAAATTCTGGCTTGTGGTACCAGGTACTTGATAGAGGTACCGCCCAGGGAAATTACCCGGAAGCATCAGCATCGTGCATGTTTGTATATACTATGGCAAAAGCAGTAAGACAAGGATATTTGAAACCAGCCTATTTACCTTCCGTTCAAAAAGGGTATAACGGAATTATCAAAAAATTTATTGAAACAGATGCGAATGGTCAGCTAAATCTTAACGGGACAGTGAGTGTATCAGGTCTTGGAGGAAAACCATATCGTGACGGAAGCTACGCGTATTATTTGAGCGAAAAGGTGATAACAAACGACGCTAAGGGCGTTGGGGCATTTATATTAGCCAGTGTGGAGGTGGAACGTTTAACTGATCTGAATAATAAGAAAACAAAACTGAACTGAGACTAAAAACACCGGCCAGCTAAATTTATGCTGGCTCGGTGACGGTTGACGGATTTAAATCATGTGCTGTTATTATTTCTGTTTATAAGTACGCTTTAGCCAGGCTTCCGGAACTGGCACAATGCAAATGTTCATAGACCGATTATCCTCGGAAAGCATGGCCGACTGGATCTCGATCCGGGTACCATCCGGGCTGAAAGTTGGGTGCGGATGATCTGCCGCTGTAACCTTGTGCCCTGTGGTAAGTAATATCATTTCATGGGTATGCCTGTCTATCAGGTACAAACCCCTGTCAAAGTCATCGCCTACAGCAAACCTGCCATCAACCGATCCGCTTACGTGCCATAACCCGCTGCCCGAAGGTGTTTGACCGGCAATGGTCATTTCTCTTGTTCTGATATTCACAATACCCAGTCCTGTCGGTTTCTCGCGTGTGCCTGAAGGTCCCCACGCTGCTTCCTGTCCCGGGTTGGCTCCGTTTACCGCTGTTCCTGCAGCTGTAGTACCCACAGTGTTGGGTATTTTACGATGTCCCATGATAGAGAAAGCAACCTCATCCTTAGTAATAACAGCCTCGTGCGTTACCCATTCATAAGGAGATTCAGGATAAAGTGGGCGCAATCCAGTACCATCGGCATTTACTATCCAGGTACGTTGTGGAGATTTGCCACCCGTTTCCCAGCAAAAAATAATTTCGCCTGCTACCCAGGGGTTTGTTTGAATATGACCTACCTGAAATGGTACCGCGACAACGTGTTTTATTTCACCGGTTTTAATATTCATTCCGGCAATACCTGATGGTCCTGCACCCATTTTGCGCGGGCCAAAGGCTTCTTCAAGTTTAGTGCCCGGAGCTAAACGTCGGGCGGCTTCGGCCTTTCCTATACGGAAATAAGCCCAGTCTTCAGCACCGTCAAGTGCCATATCACCGCCAGCCCCTATCTCAGGCGGCGTTGTTCCGCAAATGCGCTGGTAATGATCGGCAGATTTTAATTTTCCCGATTTACTATCGGCAAAAAGCGAAGCCAGATCAACCTCTACAATTTCCATTGATCCTTCCGGGGCCGATTTGGGTGGGTTACGCATAAAATATAATTTCATGCTCTTGCGGGCAATATTTAACATGCCAACATAGCCACCTTCCGTTACCTGCACCATTTCTCCCGTTTTTTCATTTACAGCTATGGCTTCGCCATGAACACGATCTGACCGGAAGATGAGCCATTGCATGTCAGATGTCCATTGATTATGTGTTTGATAGATCTTAGAATCACCGGCGGGTGTACTGGTTAAAAAAGTTAGCATGGTTCCGGTTATGGGATCTTTAACTACCTTACGTTCAGACGGAAAACGTTTGCCGATTTGTGCATGAGCAGGAAAATAAGTAAAAACCAGGGCCAATGCCGCGGTAATAACTGTATAGCGTTTTATATTCATATTAATCATGAGGTTTAGGTTGATAATGTTTATTTATTTACCTGTACTGAACTATCGTTAATTACAAACGGGTGATTTTGCAGCATACGGTAAATTTCGGCCCCGGCAAGCAAAACCGGGCCGTAACCATGCGCGGCATAGTTGTTTACCGGGCGATAATAATAAAAGGCAGGATCGAAACCCATACCTGTACCTACGCATACGCCTTCTACCTGACCCTTATCATTTACTTTGGTGCTTACGGCGTTCCAGGCCAAAAGCGCCGCAGGGCCGTAAGCTTTAGCATCCAGCCATCCCTTATTAATTGCCCGCGCAAAGCAATAAGCGTAAATGGCCGTAGCAGATGTTTCCAGATACGAATCGTTACGGTCAAGCAACTGGTGCCAGAAACCGGTTGCATCCTGGAGCTGGGCAAGGCCAGCAGTGTGTTTCTTTAACATTTCTATCAGTATTGCTCTCCCCGGATGATCTTGCGGAAGTGCGTCAAGCAATTCTATTTTTGTTAAAATAGCCCAGCCATTTGCCCTGGCCCAATGAAACTGCGGATGCGGATCCATGTCCTGGATCCAGCCATGCATATATAATCCGCGTTCGGGGTTAAACATGCGTTTACTGAATAGCTCATATTGTTTTACAGCTTCATCAAAATACTTCCTGTCGCCGGTAAGCACACCCATTTGGGCAAGCGCGGGCAGACTCATATACAGGTCATCAAGCCATAAGGTATTGGGTTGAGGACGATTGCGCGCCAGTGTACCATCGGCTAAACGAAACTGTTTTGTGAGGATAAAGTTGAGATAGTTATCAATTATCGGCCGCAGATCAGATTTTACTGCCCCGGCTTTCAAGGCCTTGATCATTGCGGCAGCCATTGATCCGGCATCGTCAAGCGCCTGCGGTTCAATCACCGATTTTACAGGTGTTAATGCCTGCGGAGCGCTTTTGAGGTAATTCTTAAATCCTGAAACCGCGCTTCCGATATAATTTAGCCTGTTTAGGGTATAGTCGGTAAACCGCTTATCGCCGGTTGCAGCTCCCGCCTCCAGCATGCCGGTATAGGTTACTCCCCATTCATAGCTGATCAGCCTGAAATCGCCCTGTGCAAAAACGCTGTTAGCGTTTAACTTGGAGAGTGCGCTGATATTTTGCCCACTTGATTTATCAATTAACTGATAAGGTGTAACCTCATTCAAGTAATGATAAACCCGGTCAAGAACAGCTTTAACATCGGCCTGTTTAGTTTCACCATAAGGGGTTATATAAGCAGGCTTCAGCAAATGCAGTGGGGTAGTAGCATCGTTATTTTTTGAAGTAGTATTTTGACTGTATGATGCCTGTGAAATAGTTTGAAATAACAATGTAGCAAAACAGCAATTTAAAACAAGCCGCGAAAACCCGCGATTTGTTTTTGGTTTGGTATCAGATTGGTTCATTTAAAGCGCAATTAATGTATGGTTGATGTATTAGTTATAAAGTTATCATATTAGTCATTCTCCAATCTGTATTAAACAGCATATTAATAACTACCCAAACAGGATATTCCTGTTTGGGTAGTTATTACAGATAAATATTGTTACCATCCCGGATTCTGGTATTCCGTTTTTTGACCGGGTTGCATAGGTTGGCCGTTTATGGTTGTGGCATCAATCTGCACCTGTGGAATAGGTCTTAACTTATCCCTGACTACAATACTGGTGGCATCTTTATTAAACAATTTTGTTCTGTCATATAATGTTTCTGTACGCACCAGATCTTCCCAACGATAAAATTCGCCACATAGTTCACGCGTACGTTCATTGAGCATAAAATGAATAAAGCGATCAGATGTACCGGCAACCGTTGGCGGATAATTCTCACTCGCGGCGTTAGTTGTAAATAAATCCATCGTTGCCATCAACTGCGGATAAGTATCAGATACGTCGCCAGGTGTGCTGCCGTCAAACATATAAGTTTGCGGGTTCTTAAATTCACCGGCATGGTAGGCTGCTCTTTGCCGTATTTTATTGATATACATAAGCGCGGTATTGTAATCGCCTTTACGGCCATACGCTTCTGCAGCAATCAGGTAAGTTTCGGCTAAACGGGCAACTATACCGTTACGGATGCCCCGTTCTTCATTATAATCGCTCGTTACACGCACCGGATCAAGCATTTTTACCAAAGTAAGGTACTTGTTATTGTTAAAACCCTGCTGTATAGCGCCACCCGGTGTAGCGGTATAATACCGGGCATAAACGGTGTACCTGTACTTAGCTATTTGTGCAGTGGTTAACGGATTGTTTTTCGTATTCACAATAAATAATGCCGCGGTATCTCCTACACCAAACCTGTTAGCGCCCACCAATGATGGATTAGGTGCATCGCCCGCTGTAAATTTAGGTGTACCCGCGTTGGTGTTAGAATAAAACACCGTACGGAAGCTTTTATAAAAACGCGAATCGTTTTTTCGGTCGAACAGGTCAATGGTATAATCTGAAGGGCCTAAACGGCGATAGGGCCTGCCGTTAAAATTATCGGTATTACGGGCCAAACCGGGGATACCCACATCGTACTGGCAAATGTAATACTCATGCGTACGGTTACCACTGGAGCCATTCAAGGTAAGATCTTTGATAAACTGGGCTGCGAAAATGATCTCTTTGCTGGCCTGCGCTGTCTGGAACTTGCTGATATCGCCTGAAGGGGCAGAACCATTTTGCCCGATGGCAGGTGTGGCTACCTTTGGATAACCCGCCGGGTAAACGCCATTCCAGATATTCATATAATCGCTTTCCAGCACATAATACGGGCTGTTAATTACTTGCGTGGCATAATAAGCCGCACTGTCAATATCTGTTGGCTGCTGGCCGCGTACATCATGAACCGCGCTGCCACGGGTTAAATACACCTTAGCCAGGAAATGCTGCGCTGCACCCTGGGTAGCCCTGCCCTGATCTGTTGTTGTTGGAGAAAGGTTAACGGCTGCATAGCGAAGATCATTGATAATTTGTTTATACACCCCGGCAACAGAGGCGCGCGCAAAATCAGTTTGCTTGCCTGTGATAGGTTGTAATACTAAAGGCACGCCTGCAAACTGCTGCACCAGTTGGAAATAGTAATATCCTCTCAGAAACCTAAGTTCGGCCGTGCGCTGGGTAACCTGCGCTTGTGTGCCAAGCGTTTTAGACGACGTGCTTTTGAAAAGCGGTAATTGCTGAAGTCCCATGTTACAACGCCCAATGCCCTGGTAGTTATTTACCCATAAGCCATTTAATAAACCTTCGGCCGAGTTAAGGCTCGCGGTATAACTGTTATAATATTCATAGTTAAACTGGTCGCCTTCAATAAACTCATCGGTGCCAAAATTGTATAAGGCATAAGCCTGCTCGCCTTCAAATTTGTTACGAACCGGCGTATAGGCCGATCTTACCAGATCCTCCAAACCCTGATCGGTATTATAATACTCCTGCGTAAGGGTACTTACCAATTCTTCTTTAAGGTATTTCTTACATGATGTAATACTTAAACCCATCATGAGCATCATAACCTGAATGATATATTTTTTCATTTTATTATCTTTAATTGTTACCATTTTGTTTATAAGCCCGCTTTTATACCAAATACTAAGCTCCTGTAACTGTATGATGTAGGTACAGGATTATTGGTACTGCTTGATGGATATGAACTTACATAAGGCACCGTTTCGGGATCATAGGTTTTATACTTACTAAACAGGAATGGATTAACCGCGTTAACAGAAAAGGATAAACTTCGCATCTTTATTTTGCTCAGCAGCGAGGCCGGGATCTGGTAGGAAAGCAAGATACTTCTTACCCGCACAAATGATCCGTCCCTGAAACCATTGGCCTGCCAGTAAAGCGGAATATCGCTGGTAAGGTTAGGCTGCGGATAATCATTAGATGGATTGGATGGCGTCCAGTAATTTAGTTTTATTGATTCATACCGACCAACAAGCGTAGGCCTTGGGTCGCGGATCAGCCCGCCGTGGCTGATATATACAAAGGCCGATAATTCAAACCCTTTGTAGCTAATAGTATTATTAATGCTGCCTGTCCATTGAGGGTTTGGCGAACCGAGCACTACTTTATCGGCTTCAGTTATAGTAGTATCTCCATTCATATCCTGAACACGGATCCTACCGGGCTGTAAGGCGGTATTTGACTTGTTGCCGGCCTTTTTCCAAAAATAGTCATACAGAATACCGCCCGGCTGGGCATCACTGTTCTGGAATATGCCTTGCCGCTGATAATCATAATATGCCCTGACCGGGGCGCCTATGAACCATTGGCTGGAGATATTATTATTACCTGAACCATCAAGTTGCGTAATAGCCTCCTTGTTTTTAGAGAATACAAAGTCGGTTGTCCATTTAAATCCACCATGATTAACATTAACTGTGGTAAGGGCCACCTCAATACCCCGGTTCCTGACCTTGCCAAGATTTACCGTTATATTGCTATAACCAGACGCATCAGGTAATTTTTGGGGCTGAATTTCATTTGAATTAGATTCGTAAACATCAATTGAACCCGAAACCCTTCCTCTAAACAAACCATAATCCAGACCTATATTTTTGGTTACCGTTTTTTCCCAGGTTAAATCGGGCAGCGGCAAACCATTAGGTGCATAGCCCTGCGCCGGCGTTTGACCAAAATTATAGTACGACTGGCTTAAAGTGCCATTGGTTAAATATGGTCTGATACCTGAGTTGCCTACCGAACCTATACCTCCCCGCACCTTTAACTGATCAATAAAACTTACATTTTTCATAAAGTTTTCCTGATCAATACGCCAGGCTACTGAGCCCGAAGGAAACGCCTTACCCTTATGCTGCTCAGACAGTACAGACGAGCCGTCATACCTTTCTGCTAATGTTAAAATGTACTTGCTATTATAGGCGTAAATTACCCTTCCTAAAAATGACGCTAACTGGTATTGCGAAAAACCTCCGCGATAGGTCACTACACCGCTCGCATTGTTTTGTAAAGAATACCATCGTTGCGACTCATAGTTAAGGCCTGTAGCCGAAGCGCTGGTTGAATCTCTTCTGTCTTTCACCAGCTCTTGTACCGCTGTTACACTGATATCGTGCTTTTTGGCGATGGTAGTATTATATGACAACTGGTTTTGCAGTGTCCAGGTTAAGTTTGAACTTGTATTGTAAGAAGCGCTCGCTGCCCCACCAGCCCTGACTGATGATTGCGAGCCATTAAACGCGCCATTTCTGGCACTTGATACGTCGGCACCAAATGTACTCTTCAGGGTTAAACCTTTGTAGATATTAGCCTGTACATACGCATTGGCTAAAAGGTGGCTCACCCTGTTTTCATTAATTACACTCTTAACATCATTAATCGGGTTGATGATATTGCTATCGTTACCGGGGAACAATACAAAATTACCGCTGCTGTCATAAGGCTCGGCCAAAGGCAATTGTCCGGAGACAGCGCCGTATATGTCTGAACCTGTATTTTGTATGGCATTGGCATAAGTGATATTACCACCTGTGCTAAAAAAACTTACAGGCCGGTAACTAATACTATTTGAGATACTATACCGGGTATAGTCCTGCCCTGGTATAATACCCTTTTGTTTCAGATAACCCAGTGAAAAGGCATTGCTGAATTTCTCGGAACCTCCGGATATGGAAAAATTTTGATTTTGTGTTGAACCTGTTCTTAATCCCAGTTTCTGCCAGTCAAAGGTTGATACTTTGGAGGCATCATAAAGTGGTATGTTATCCTGCACAGGATAACCAAGGCTTGTAAGCAAGGCCTTTTCAGCGTCTGTAGCAGGCCGTGTAGCTACATCAAATATGTTGTTTGCGGGGTCGTATTTGGTAAAGGTATAACCAGCCATCACTTTATTTAAAACGTTGGGATCAGCACCAAAAAGCTTATAGTCGGATGCAGGATCGGGGAAATACTGTTGATTACCACTTGTGGTACTTAAGCTTGAATTATATGATTTGCCACCTACATAAGCATCTCTTTTAAACTGCGCGTATTCGCCGCCGTTAAATATGGCCAGCTTGCGTAATATATTATCAAATGACGTACTACCGCTATAATTAACGGTTACCTTACCCGCTTTTCCTTTTCTTGTGGTAACCTGTATAACGCCGTTAGCGCCTCTTGAACCATATATAGCTGTAGCCGATGCATCTTTCAGTACGTCGACCGATTCAATATCAAGAGGGTTAATATCATCAATACTATAGGAAACCGGAACACCATCTACCACAAATAAAGGGTCGTTAGTGGCATTTAATGAACGGGTACCCCTGATACGTATAGCCGACCCGGAACCTGGGCGATAAGAACTTGGTGTTGCAACCAAACCCGGCGCCTGCCCCTGTAAGGCGGTGCTTAAGTTAGCTGCCGGTATTCGGTCCATTTTTTCAACATTAACGGATGCTATAGCGCTTGATACATCGCCCCTTTTTTGGGTACCGTAACCAATTACTACCACTTCACTTAATGCTTTTGATTCGGGCAATAGCTGAACATTCACCACATGACCGGCACCTATGGTAACTTCCTGTGTTTTGAAGCCCACAAAACTAAATATCAATACGCCATTTTGAACATTATCACTGGGCGTATGCAGGCTATATGTGCCGCTAACATCAGTAACTGCAGTAGCATTTGTGCCTTTGAGTTTAACACTTACCCCAGGCAATGGCTGGCCAACTTCATCAGTAACCTTACCCGTTATTACTGCGGGGGGCAACGGTGTTGTCATTTCAGGAGTTACCCCTTTTGGTTTTAAAATAATGGTTTTATCTAAAATCTGATAGGTAAAGGGCTGGTCGGCAAAGCATGCAGCCAATACAGTTTCCAAAGGCACATCCGTTACCTCAATGGAAACCTTTTTCGTTTTTTGAAGCAGCTCATCAGCGTACAAAAATCTGTAATTAACCTGCTTGTTAATTTGCTGAAATATGGTTTGCAATGAAACATTTTTTTCTGACAGTGTAACGGTTTGCGAATACGAAATCGCGCTTACATGCATACTACATATCAGTAAAATAACAGAGGTTAGCTTCATAATCAGGAGTGCTTTAAATACCGGTCTTCTCATCCGGCAAAAACATTCATAGTAAAAATTAAAATTCATACTTTTGCATCATATAGGTTGAATAATCAATTGGTTAGTAATTGCATACGGCCAGCTGGTGATCCTGTATTTACCGGGGGCGCTGCAACGCTTCCGGTTTCTTGATCAAAGCTTTTTTATTTGGTTTTATCTCTTTAAAATTTGTGTGGCCCCATTACCTGGTTACGATAATTTTGCGGCCATCAATACTGAAATGAACTCCTCCTGTCAGTTCAAGCATATTTAATATTTGCGATATGTTATTCTTGCGCGAAATACTCCCGGAGATATGGGTTTGAGGTATTTCATCCTTGTATTCAACTTCAACATTATACCACCGGGCTACCTGCTTCATCACGCTTTTTATATCTTGTTTGTCAAAAATGAAAAAGTCATTTTTCCAGGCAACAGATCCACTAACATCAATAGTATTTATTTTAATTTTTGAGGAGTTACGCCCGATATAGGCTTGTTGTCCCGGCACTATCATTTTGCTATATCCATCCCGGTATATTTTAACTGATCCTTCTAATAAAGTGGTTTTCACAGTTCCCTCATCGCTATAGGCGTGTATATTAAAATGAGTACCTAATACCTGTACCACCGTATTGTTCGAAAACACTTTAAATGGTTTTAGTTTATTCCTAGCGACTTCAAAATAAGCTTCACCAGTTAAATAAACCTTCCGCTCAAACATGTTAAACACTACCGGGAATTTTAAAGAAGATGCCGAGTTAAGCCAAACCATGCTCCCATCGGGCAATGTTATTTTGTATTTGCACCCTGCAGGAATAGTAATTATATGGTATTGATTTGTACTAAAGCCACTGCCATTACCTGTTACATGGTAACTGACCATACCATGATTGGATGTGATTTTTAAACCGGCATATTTTTTAACTATACCTGCTGTACTGCCGTCGATCGTTATTACAGAACCATCAGTTAAAGTGAGGTTTGCTTTATCAGTTCCGGGAGGCACGTCATTTTTGTATTTGATATTTCCTGGTACCGTAGCCTGCAATTTTAAAACGGGCTGTGATCTTTTATAAAGTATAGCTGTTGCAGAAAGGATGATGAGAATGATAGCCGCGTATTTCCATTTTTTGATGAAAATATAAACCTTATCAGTAAACGATACTTTTTGAGTTCGCATTACTATATTTTGCCAGGCATCCCTGGTTTTTATGGTAGCAAGAAAATTCAGGTCGGATTTTATCAATTCTTCGTCCTGTAGTTTTTCCAGTAGTAATGCATTTTCAGGATTTTCATTTATCCAGGCTTTCAGCTTAATTTCTTCAATAGCAGATAACTCACCCTTTAAGTGCTTAATAATAAGAACAGCATATTGATAAGCTTCGTAATTGTTGTTCATAAATAATATTTAGGCTGTGCTGGAGCACTTATATTGGTATTATCACTAAAGACACCTTACTGTAACAAAAGGGTGACAAGAAAAAAAATGTTTTTTTATAAGAGCGGGATTAGAGATGGGTAAGAGCAATTAACACAACAAAAAGCTCGGGGCTTAAATGGCCTCTCAGTACCTTAAGCGCCCTTTGTTTTTGTGTTTTTACCGTATTAATCGATATGCCCAATACATTAGCTATCTGGTTATTTTTCATATCATCCAGATAACTCATACGAAATATTTGCTGGCAGCTGCCGGGCAGCAGTGCTATTGCTTTATATATCTCTGCTAATACTTCGGTTCTGACTATGTTATTGAATATGGCTTCCTCAACAGGAATGCTAGGCAGGCTGTTGATATGTTGTTCGGCTACTTTATTATGCCGGATAACATTCAGACTTGCATTTTTTACAGTGCTATAGAGAAAATTTTTTATTGCTGCGGGATTATTAGAAATATGATCGCTGTTATCCCAAAATTTAACAAAGGCATCCTGTGCAATGTCTTCGGCCTGCGGTTTGTTGTTAACAATCTGGTATGAAAAATATACCAGGCGGCTGTAATAATCGTTAAATAAATTTTTAACATCAACCCATCGGCAAGTTTCAATCTGGTGACCTAAAATATCATTTTCCATAAATTATAGTTAGGCATAGGAAGTATTTTATTAAGCTGGATTTTAAATCAGCGGCTACAATAATAATTGGTTAACTAATATCAAATAAATCCTCCCTTCAAGCATCCTGTTGTGTCCTGTACAGAATACAATACACAATATTTAATAATAGTTAATTAATTGGTCTTAGAAATTTGCAGAAAACGATATAGTAGAGCAATTAAAAATCTTAAGTCAACTGAAGGCGGCCTAACAGTTTTAATTTGCCTAATCTTCAACAGAAAAATCTCCAACCGTAAATATTTCCAGCTTTTAAAACATATTACAGAACCTTCGATATTGATAAACATCAATGAGTTTCGGAATAGAGGTAGATAGTTTTGTGACATTCCATAGGGGACGTTAACAAACTAAAACTATAAGAAATGAAAATCAATATCCGAAAATCAATACTAACGCGACAGGGCGCAAAACCTACCCGCTTGCTTGCCCATTTTATTACAATTGTAACCATGCTGTTCATGCTTATACCGGGGTTAAGCTTCGGCCAGGGGTATGTCGAAGGGGTAAATATCAGTTATGAGTATATGCCTATGAAGATCGAAACACCGTCCGGTGTCCAGAAATTCACCGGTAGTAATCTCAAAATAGCTACTGCGATCCCTATTTTTCTAACCCCTAACAAATCTAAATACCTGATCGTTGGTGGCAACCTGGAAGCTTTCAACTTTTCCGGCACTCATCCTGATTTTGAGGTCAAAAGGGTTTACAGCATTTCGCCCACATTAGGTTATAGCACCACGGTCAGCAAAAGCTTCAATCTGACCGCCTTGCTCACACCAACCATGAACAGTGATTATAAGGATGTCAAAAGCTCCGACATTAAATTTGGCGCCATTGTGCGGGGAAGCTGGAAGGCAAGCGACAATCTAACCTGGAGAGGTATAATTGGCTACCGGAGGCAGTTCTATGGTCCGCAGTATGTGGCCCTGGTGGGCATGGACTGGAAGGTGAATGAGAAGTGGCAGATATTCGGTGATATTCCACATAACCTTACCGCCAGTTATACGGTAAATCAAAAAGTAAATGCCGGTTTTAATCTGTTCGTTCAGAATTCAACATACCGGCTCAACAACCAGGACCGCTATTTTGAATATAATACGGTAAATCCCGGCCTTTTTGTGGAACGTTACCTTTCCGCTAAATGGGCTGTCAGGGCAACGGCCGCTTATACGCTGATCAGGAACATGGAGATCTATAACAAGGATGATAAGGCTAAGGGATTTATCGATTTTGCCGAGCTGGGCGATCGTAAAGACCCGATCAACCCTGAAGTGTCGCCCGGCCTCGCTTTTAAAATAGGCTTGAGCTACAGAATTATTCCAGGGAAAAAGTAATCTATCATTAAACAAATATTATCATGACTAGAATATTAATGGGTTTGGCCGTTGGTGGTCTCCTGACGTTATTGGATATTTATCCCACCCATTCCCGCTTTTTGCCTGCATTGGAGATCATTAAGAATCGCAGACATCTGGTTAACATCATTATTGATACGGTTACTGAGATAAGCAGCTTCAAAAAGAACTTGCAGGTGATTAAACCACCGGAAGATGCACTTACACTAAGCAGATTCAGTAAAGACGGGCAGGTGCACACGCTCGCCGTATTGGAAGATGACGGCGAGACTGTTACAGGTGTAGATATAAGCGCTGAATTGAAGCGATATGACCGGAATTCATTTGATGTCATAAAAAACTTAGCATTCAATGAGGTTGTAAAACTTATTCGCACAGGTTCAAAGAAAGTTGTCGTAAAATACAAGGATCTGCTGCCCAGTATGGCTGGCAAAGAACATTTGGCTATCGGAATAAACTATGTGGAGCACGGCAAAGAAACCGGGCAGGTCAGGCCTTTTATGTTTCCAAAATATGTGGATACAGATCCGGCGGTCCACCAGTTAAATTATACAGAAGGGTGGCTTTTGGATCATGAGGTGGAACTGGGCATCGTATTTCCTTCAGCGGTCTGTTCAACTGCAGACCTTAACCGTATCATGATCGGATTTTTAGTGGTTAATGATTTTACAGACAGGGCTACTTTAATGCGTAAGATGGACAGTCAAAATGTAACAGGCGGCAGAGGGTTCCCGGATGCCAAAAGTAAAAAAGGGTTCTTGCCGACCGGCCCTTATATGGTCATTCCCAAAGATTGGCGGGCATTTGTCAAAGAATTACACCTGAAGCTTTCGGTCAATGGAGAATTACGCCAAAACGGGAGTGCGAAAGACATGGTTTGGAATATAGATAAAATCATTGAACAATCGCTATCGATAAGGCGCCAAAAGAAAAGTTTTTATCAGGATAAAATGGTTAAATTATTTGAAGGCAATTGCATCCCGGCAAACAGTATTGTCATCACCGGAACGCCGTCAGGAGTTGTGTTTAATGCGCCAACCAAAGGCTTCATTTTCGGTACAGTAACCAAGTATATATTCACGGGCGGATTTTTCAATGCGAAAATGCACCCCTATATTTTGCAGCAGTACTTAAAAAAGGAAATGACAAATCCGCGCTATCTCAAGCCCGGGGATCATGTAGAAAGTTCCGTTAACTATCTGGGAACGATAAAAACGAGCGTTAAAGAACACGTTCCAAAAGTACCGAAATAGAAAAGTACATAGCCGAGATGATTAAAAACATATTAGAATTCTTTGCAGTGTTACATGTACCCTGAAGTGTATCCGTTGGCGGGTTGGAAAGTTTAATGCTGCTGCCTGACCCGCTTCAACATGGTATCAATTAAGTTTTTTATATCTATATTAGGTAGAAACTTCGACGCTCAAAACTAAAAGACACGTTGTTGTTAAACCGAATTGATTAAGTAAACTTAATAATCACATGACCAATCCTCAGTCCCTCATAAAGATAGAACCATTTATAAGAACAATAGTTCAACCTAATGTGGAAGAATGGGAGGCTTTTACAAGGATCGTGCAATTCAAAAAACTAAAAAAGAAAGATCTGCTATTAGAGGAAGGGCAAGTTTGTAATTTTATAGCTTTTCTCAATTCCGGTGTCTTGCGGGAATACTCCTATCTGAATGGAAAGGAAACTACTGTAGATTTTGTGGGCGAAAATCAATTCGCCACTGATTATCAAAGCTTTATTTTGCAGATTCCTTCGGAGCAGTATTTGGAGGCCCTGACAGACGTGGATATGCTGGTTCTAAAAAAAGAAGGGATTAACACCCTGTTCGACAATTTTAAAATTTGGGAACGGTTTGGCAGACTGATCATTGAAAAGGTATTCTGCCAGGCCGAAGGGAAACGAAAAAAAATCATTTCCACTACTCACGAGGAACAGTATCATGAGTTTGTGGCTGCATATCCACAGATTATTCAACAAGTGCCACAATATTACATCGCTTCCTATTTAGGATTGACGCCGGAGCATCTAAGCAGGTTAAGGAAGAAAATTTAGCCCAGGATTGATATACAATTCCTCCTATCGTTAACTACTCTAACATATACCCTTGTTTTTCTTCACCTCAAAGCAGTGGTAGTTTGACGAGCTGTAAATAATTTTATTCAACATCGGTTGCAGTGTCGAATCTTACAAAAGTACATGAGCAATTTATTGACAATTCCTATAGATGCAAAAGGAGCGCATTTAAGGTGTTCGGGGGGAGTTGCTCCCGAACCTGCAATCGTTGATGAACTCAATATTTTTTTAAAAACTATTCAACAGAAAAGCCGCTCTACTTTCGTAACGCGACTTCGTAGACCTTACTCGGCAAATCTCGAACTGTTTTCTGGAGGATTTGAGGAAAATAGCATGTTGAGCTTTGTAGCTCACACTTAGTCCTCGACGGTGGCGTGCTCGATGCCGTACTTCGGCGCTGCTGCCTTCATGCGGGCGATTTCGGCCTCGTCGACCGGGGGGGCGGGGCCGTCGTTGATTGCTGGCTGACCGGACTCACGGAAGAAATCCTCGAACCCGCCGGGCCCGATGGCATGCACCTCATCGCCGATATGGATTTCGAAAGTTCCGTCGAGCACATACCAGAACTCGTCCTCATTGGTGTGGATGTGTGGCGGAGGCCCACCGCCGGGGGCAGTCAGGCACTCAACCACTGTATAGCTTTTACCAGTCGTCGCAGCAGTCGCCTTGAGCGTCAACGCATAGGCTACAAACCTGATGCGCTCGCCTTCGCCTGCGGTTTTAGCAAAGCCCTTGATAATGTTTGTGTCGTTGTTATTCATAATGGGATTTATTCATTACTTATGATGATATTTATCCCGGACTAATTTATTTTTGTGCTGTTAGTTTTATTTCCCCATACTTTCCTGCATAGAAATCCCGGTAGGCAGTTGCTATTTCCGTTTGTGAATTCATTACAAACGGACCTTCGGCTACTACAGGTTCTGTATATTCTTCACCGCCAAATAACAGAACATCGACGGTTATTAAAGAAGTATTGTTTATTTCAATTTCACCGGGCGCTTTGTCAAATTCAATAAATTCACCCGCTTGAAACTCGGTGTCGTTTAGCACCACATTTTGTATGGGTAAAAAGGCCGCAACTTCTGTTTTACTTTCCATTGCTACTGGAAATTGTGCGCCTGCTTTCAATTGAATATGATACAAAAATTGCTTAGAATAATTGGGGATCTTCGAACTGAGGTCTTCATAGCTGCCAACAATTACTTTTAACCAGCCACTTTCATTTGGGAATTCTTTTTTGGGGATTTCGCCAGCTTGAACAGCTATATGAGCCGGTTTTTCGGCTTTGTTTGTTGCCGGTAGATTTATCCAAAATTGAAAACCCTGGATAAATTTGCTCTCTGTTTGGGAGTCGTAATTTAAATTTTCATCGTGGATTATTCCATTACCTGCTTTCATCCACTGTGCGCCTCCTGAATGAATTATCGCCTCATTTCCCGCACTGTCAAAATGCTCTACTTCGCCCTGAAGAATATAGGTTAATGTTGCAATGCCCCGGTGTGGATGGGCTCCCATACCATTTTTGGTTATGGTTTCTTTAAAGGCCGGGCGAACATAATCGAGAAATACAAAAGGACCAACTTTGTTAGCGTATCGATTAGGTAACATTCGTTGGATTGATAGTGGGCCTACGCAGCACTATTGCCTTTTGTTGAGAAACTCGTTTTCTTTTTCATTTTTTACTTGTTTTTACTCAGCCATTCCTGGAGTGGCACAAATTTGTGGGTGGCAGTTTCTTTTGCCAATTCAATTCGTGATGTTGAATCAGGTCCCATGTAAGTGTGTTTTTCAAAATATCCAAACATCTCAGCTAACTCCTTTGCCCCTTCAAAAAAAGTTGAAAATATTTCAGCCGGCACTTGTGAAAAGCTGTACTCTTTGCCATTGACTTTATAGGCTTCTATAATATCATTAAAACTGTACAACCCAGTTGCCAGGGCGAGGTAATTGCCGTTTCCAACTTTTTCGGGTTGCAAAAATGCACCGGCGACTACTTTTCCCAGGTCATTAATGTCCGACATGTGAATCGCTTTCTTTGTGGGGTCAATCGGTAATGTCCAACCGGTTGTGCCATCTTGTTTTGGCTGTGGCCCCATTATCCCAACAAGATTTTGATAATAAAATGGGGGTTGAACAAAAGTTGAATATTTGAACCCTGCACTTTTCACCAGATCATCCACCTTAGCTTTGCCGGTAAAATGAGGTACTTCAAATCCTGCTTCACTAATGAGCTCAACATCTGGAAGTGTTGACCAAATAAAATGTTGCACTCCCGTTGCTTTTGCCGCCTCTATGGCATTTTTACCTTGAGTAATTTCGTCGGCACCTTCCCAAAAGTTGGTTACCACAAATACACCATAAGCATTTGTAAAGGCATCTTTTAAGGATTGCAAGTCTTTTAGATCGGCATAAACTGCTTCATTTGCCTTGCCTGTATATTTTTCCGGATTCCGGGTTATTGCTTTTACATTAAAAGAGCCTTCATTTACAAGGGCATCTACAACACCTTTACCTTGTGAGCCGGTTGCTCCAATTACTACTATTGTTTGCTTTTTCATCTGTTTGTTTTATGATGTAAAATTGCAGCAACAGCACGGCCCGGAACGATGAGAAATGATAAAAAAAAGCGTTGATATTTATCAACGCTTTTGTAAAATCAAAAATTAAAATAGAATTTATTTAATTGCTTGTTTTCTAATTCTGCTTAAAGTTTCTTTAGTTATGCCCAAAAAAGAAGCAATGAGATGTTGGGGGAATCGTTGAATAAATTGAGGGTGGTTATCGGCAAATTCTTTATAGCGTTTTTCTGCTGTATTACTAATGGTAGAATTCAATCTTCGCTGAGAAACGATGAAACTTCTTTGGTCCATTAACCTTGTCATTTGTCCAAATGAAGGTACTTTTTCTATCAGATCCAGCATGTCAGCTACTGTAGCAATGAGTAGTTCTGTATCTTCCCAGGCGTCAATATTATATCTTGATGGAGTAAGCATGACAGCACTTTCACGGTCGCTTGCCCAATAATTTTCAATGTATAATTGTACAATATGCTCCACACCTTTGTCATCTACGCTGTATTGTCGCATAGCACCTTTTATTATAAAACCAACGTATTTACACACATTGCCTTCTTCCAAAAAGTATTGCTTTTTTCTGAGCTTTTTTGGTTGAAAAGCACCTGCAATTAACGCTTCTTCATCACTTGTAAGTGGCAACGTAGCGTGTTGCTTGATGTAGTCTAAAAGCTTGCTGTGCATTGAAATGATTATTAAATTAAACCCAATGCAAAGATATATTTCACTTTGATAAAATTGGTGCTCGTTTAAAAGGCAAATGTAAACCGATAACAAAAAGGATGCTACTTCCAGTATTAATTTTATGAATACGATCAAAATTTAAAGCCCAAAACCGACCCTACGAAAAAACCGTCCTTGTGCTGCGGTATGATGTCATTGATAAAATCTCCCGTTTTAAAATATTGCACACCTCCGAAGATGCTCCCCAGGCACGGATATTATTCCTGCCAAACTTCCCCGATTGATAACCTGCTTCAAAATTGTAAAGTAATCCACTTCCATTTCTCCAAAACCGAACGCCAAAAGTATGTCGGGATTCATCAGCAACACCTTCATCAAACCTGGCGTTAGCCCTATCGATGCCGAGGTAAAAAAGATCGATATTGACGCTTTTGGCAGCAGCGCAATAATAAAAGGAAAAGCAACATCCTGAACGATCCGGGGTGTTGCTTTTTTTATCCGATCACCCATCACCTATACTATTAAAATATGACAGACGAAGCTGCCCTGATGATGGAAGATAATCTTAACCAGGTTTGGAATGAAAGAGATCCGGACGCCAGGTTGAAGGTCATCGAAATAGCAGAGCACCGGGATGTTGTGCAAGAAGAAGTGCCTGCCTCAAAAATTACAAGCGAAAACCCAATGACATAGTTCAACTTAATTAATTCCGGTAAATGAAAAATAATCTAACAGATGATCTGGAGCAGGATGAAATTTTTAATAATAAAAAACCCTCCTGAATGCCAGGAGGGTTTTTTATTATTAAAAAATTAACACATATTACTGTACATCCCACCACAGCCTATCGGTAAGTTTTGCACTTTGCTGGGGTTGTGTATTGGTCAAGATTTCACTTTGCGGGTATAACAACCTCCGCGGAATATCCGATAAAGCGCCGTTTGATTTGGTAATGGCAGGGTAGCCCGTCCGTCTCCAATCACTGAAGTTTTCGATATTGAAGAAATTAGCTACGCTTTTTTCTTCCATGATCCGTTGAATGGCATTGCCCGCGGTAAGTGTACCTCTTTGCAGCACGTAAGCGTTAGCGTCACCGGTAGTTACCGATAGTTTGGCCATATTTAGTTTAACTGCATCCTGGTATATCGGCTGCGCTGCTGCGGCTCCCGATTTGATGAACGTAGCCTCGGCTTTCAGGAACAATGCTTCTTCGTAATTGACGATATAATTGGGGGAGTTTGCCCCTGCATAAAAATCGGTAGGGTATGAATAGGTAGACAGATCGCCGGTAACGTCGCCAACTGTTCGGCCATGATATAATTTGGTCGATTCGGCCGGTTTTACAATCTTACTCAGTCGCGGATCGTTACGGCTTTTAAATCCTTCAACATAAGTGTTATTCAACACATATGTAGTAACTGGCCCAAAGTTAAGGTTAATGGTATTCTCGCTGCCGGCACCGCCAGAATAGGTAAACTTCAAATCATCATCGCTGCTTGCCATGCCGTTACTAAGGGCGGTTAAAGCAAGGTCGGCCTGTGCAGTTGCAGTATAACCTGGCGCTTTGGTCAGGTGCATATAATAGCGCGCCTTTAATGTATAGGCGAGCCTTTTCCACTTAGCCATATCGCCGGTATAGAAGTAATCGTCGCCTGCTGGTTTGGTGGTGGTGTTTTTTTCGATGTCCGCAATTCCGTTATCTAACAGTGTTTGCACCGCTTTGTAAATGTCTTCCTGTTTGTCATAAACAGGCGTGAGTTTGTCGTTGCCCTTAAAGGCTTGTGAATAAGGGATATCTCCCCAGATATCTGTGGCTGTTCCTAACGTATAAGCCGATAAGATCTTAGCAATAGCGGAATAATTAGCTTGACCGTCGGCTGTGGCTTTGGTATCAAGGATTTTAAGGTTATTAAGAATGTTTACATAATAGTTAAACCAATCGCCATCCAAATCAATATTGAATAACTGGTAGTTCCATATACCAGGATTGGGTTGGTTGGCGGTTATGGTTTGCATAAAATTTTGTACAATGATGCTGGCATTTCCGGCGTAAACCTGGTCAGATACGTTTAATTCAATAGGCGCCAGCAACAACGATTCCTGAACATCGGTGGGATTGTTAGGGTCTTTATTTACATCCAGCACCTTTTTACAACTTGTTGTTAAAGCAAACAGAACAAGCAGGTATATCGATATTTTTTTCATTTGATAATTTTTAAATCGGTTAAACATGGGTTAGAAACCTAACTTCAATGACAGGTTAAATGACCTTGCGGTTGGTGTTGAGAAAGCATAAATGCCTTGATTGCCGTTAGCGCTGCCGTATGAGCTGACTTCCGGATCGGCACCGGTGAAGTGTGGGCTGTAAATCCAGAGGTTACGGCCGGTTACTGTTAACGAAGCATTTTTAAATGGAGTTTTTTGTATAACTGAAGGAGAAAGCTGGTAGGCAAAACTTACGTTCCTAAGTTTTACATAAGTGCCATCCTGTATAGATGATTCGTATTGCCTGCTTTGGTAATAGGTTTGTGCATCAACCTTAACCGTATTGGGCGCACCGGTAGTTGCGTTAACGCCGCTTACTACAAAGGGCTGGCGGTTTTCTGTAACTTTTGCCGTTCCGTAAAAGAAAGCAACACTTTCCACATCATTTTGCACATCGCCATGCATTTTCACATCGAAAAAGAAACTCAGGCTAAATTGCTTGTACCGGAATGAATTGCTTATTCCGCCTGTCCAATCCGGGTTGGCATTACCAACCACGCCTTGCTCAGAATCAACTACAGGCAAACCGTTGTCGTCAATAAGCATTTGTCCGCTGGCGTTGCGTTTGTAGCGTGTTCCATAAAAAATATTATAAGGTTGCCCAACAATGATACGTCCTAACTGGGTGATCTTCTTTTCTTCGTTGATAGCCAATACTTTGTTGCGAATCCGGGTAAAGTTGAGGGTTACATCCCAACTAAAGTCTTTTGATTGAACTGGGCTGGCATTTAACAATAACTCAAATCCTTTATTCCTGATACTTGCCGAATTAACGGTTGTGCCGCCATATCCTGTCGCATTTGAAATCTGGATACCCGGGATAATGCCATTTAGTGATTTACGGTTGAAATACGAGCCTTCAAAACTTATCCTGTTATTCAGAAATTTTAATTCTAACCCGGTTTCAAATTCTTTCAGCTTCTCGTTTTGCAGGTAAGGGTTTCCAAGGGTAGAGCTTTGTAAAAAGCCAGGCTGGCTCTGGAATGGAAATGGAAAATAACCGGCATTTGTATTTCTACCGGCAAGCACATATGGCGTATTCAACGCATACGGCCCTACCGCATCGTTACCCACGGTTGCATAGGACAGGCGAAGTTTACCAAAATTCAATACCTGCGTTACCTGTTCAGGTAAAAAATGGGTGAATATAAAACCACCGGCTACTGATCCGTAAGGATAAAACTGCTTTTTCTCGTAAAGTACCGAACTACCATCATAGCGACCGGTGAGCGATAAGATCAGGAATTTGTCATATTCAATATTTGCCTGGGAGTAAAAGCCAATTTTCCGTTGGGAGCTGTGACCCTCAGAACCAGTTAAGGTTGAACCGGCAGCTACGTTATAGAAGTCTTTTACAGCCAAACCAGTACCGGTTAAATTGGTACTTTGCGTATAAATCGAATTATAATTATTTCCCAGTAACAGGTTCAGATCAAACTTTCCTACTTTCTGGCTTGCATTGGCGATCAGGTCATGATTGAATTGTCTGTAATTAACATCCTGGTTTTTTATCTGTCCCTTCAGGCCGATAGCCTCGCTTGGATTTTCCGTGTATTTGTCCTGTTCGGTATAAATGTCTGCCCCAAGCCTTTCTGTAATAGTCAGCCATTTGGTTGCGGTATAATTAAAAGAGGTTACCGGTAAAAACCTGTTTACTATAGCTGTGTTACTGATATTGTCTAATGTCCATAAAGGTGCGTTTCTGGAGAATCTGTAAAGCCGTTGGGAACCATCCGGGTTAAGTACCGGGTAAGGGTTCCATGATATGGGCTGCACTAAAACAACAAACAAAGGTCCATTACTTGCTCCCTCCGGCAAACGTTCCTGGGCCGAATTGGAATAGCCCAACTGGAAACTTGTGGTAAGGTTTTTTACAATATTGGTGGTATATTTAGTGAAAAATGAATGTCTTTTAAAATCATTGTTAGGTGAAATACCCTGTTGATTTAAATATGAATAGGAGATAAAGTAAGTGGAATTCGTGCTACCTCCGCCAATGCTTAAAGTATTGGTGGTAGTGTGCCCGGTTCTGAAGAAAGAAAAAGGATCATAGGTTGGCGCTTTTACACCATTGATCTTAAGGGTATCCATTTTGGGCCCCCAGGATGCACTGGTTTTCTGGGTTTCGCCATCGTAAAAAACGCCGCCCGTGCCCTGCCCGTAAATATTTTGTTTTTCAGGGAAAAGACCTTTTTCAAAGGAATAGTCGGACGTAAATGTTATTGCCGCCTTTTTATTAAGTGTGCCGCTTTTGGTGGTAATGAGTACGGCACCGGAGGCACCTCTTGAACCATACAAGGCAGTGGCTGCGGCCCCTTTTAAAACGTTTACGCTTTCTATATTATTGGGATCGATATCAATAATACGGCTGCTTCCGGCCCCGGCCGCGCCACCGCTTATGTTGCCGGTTTCCGTATTATCAATCGGAACACCGTCCACAACAAATAAAGCCTCATTATTACCGTTTACAGATACCGCACCGCGTACCACAATACGTGTAGAGGCACCCGCGGTACCGGACGAGGATGTGATTTGTACGCCCGACAGCTTACCATCCATAGCATTGATAACGTTGGATTCTTTAGCGCGGTTGAGTTCTTCGCTTTTTATTTCCTGTGTGCTGTAGGTAAGCATACGTTTTTCGCGTTTAACGCCTATTGCGGTTACCACGACGTCGCTAAGTTGCGTTACATTTTCAGAAAGTTTAATGTCAATACTGGTTTGTGAAGAAATCGGGACTTCAAAGGCTTTGTAACCCAGGGCGTTGACCGTTAAGGTGCCGGGCTTGGTATAACTTAATGAAAAGTTGCCGTTGCCATCGGTGATGGTCCCGCCGGTGCCCCCTTTAATTTTAATCAGGGCACCCGGAATGGCTTCCCCGCTTTCTGAACTTACGTGTCCCTTCAGTATAGTCTGAGCGAGAATTGTAAGTATTGAACAACACACAAATACGTGTGTTAGTAGCAATTTTTTTAGTAATGGTTTGATATACATAATTTTACAATTGAAGGTTTCTGATTTTCAACTTGTAAAGTTATTGGTGGCCGCAGGCTGTTTTTGTTTATAAATTAACCGAAGCTAATTATATCTTAACTTTTAACGTGCTGACTTTAAAATCGCCGTGGCTGAAGATGCATCCGGGGGAAATTAAAGCTTTAAGACCTTGACGGGATGCCGACGTAGATGTCAACATCGTTAATATATAAGAATAAGTTATCAATATCCTGAATTTCCCCCGCCGCTTGTCATCGTTAATTTTGATTATCAGTCAGATAACTTACCTAACTCCCGATCCTATTTAATTTACCCATAAAAAGTCCGTATGATGGTGCCGCGGATTTTACCGTACCGGCAAATACCGCTTATTTATGGCTGGTAGTAAGCGGTTCCCCGACCCGGCATTGGGAACATATCAGCGATGGGAACGCGAATAATGATGAAGAATGGCCGTACCAGATCAAACTATCAGGTACTACTTTGCATAGTTCTGTTATTAAATAGTTGAAATCGCAATATTCTTGTCCTGAAATGGCAAGACATAAAAAAGGCCTGAACCGCGAGTGTAAACCGTGATTCAGGCCTTTTTGCTGGCTGGCTACTATAGTTTTATTTCACCGCCCATTCATGGATTCCGGTAGAATTGTCGGCAGGAAGCTGGATCACCATTTTTAAAGCAGTGGTGTTAACCGGTTCAAACGTTATCTTATTGTAACTATCCTTGCTTATGGTATAGGGCGTTGTGTTTTTTACAGGTACCCATTCTCCGTCTTTTTTATAAAATAGCTGGTATGAAGCTGGTATACGGCAGCCTCCCCATGGTCCGTCGTCATACCAGTATACTTTCGATTCACTAATGGTATGCTCGGTATTAAAGTCATACTGCACATATTCACTGGTATTATGGGCCGGCCACCAGTGCAGGTAAGGGTAGTTGGTATCGCCCGAACTGCCTGGCTCATACTGATCTTTAATAGCCATGTACATTCTTTTGTTTTTTAATGACGAGGATACTGTACTGGTGCTGGCGATGGTTGGTGCCGGTTTCGGGCTTGCGGCTGATGCTTCATAAGGTATCCATACCGTCATTTCACTCGGCCCGCGGTTGGCCCAGGCATAATAGGGGATGGCCTTTACTTGTTGATCTGTTTCTATCAGGCTATCACTGTTTAACTGCCTTTTGGTGCTTTTACCGCCAATACTAATAACGTCCACGCCATTTAACAGGTCGGTTTTATAATTCGCTTCGGCAATAGCATTCTTATCAATTAATATGTTCTGAACAAGGCTGTCGCGGTTATCCGGTCCTTCCAGGCAATAAACTATCGGGCCGCGCTCAAATGCAAAACGGCCTCTATCGTCTTTTACATTTTCATTAGCCAAAACCTTTTCAGTCTCTAAAGGTAATGCCAGGGAAACTTTATCGCCTTTTTTCCAGCTGCGTTTTAAAACTGCATAACCTTTTTCGGTTACAAATGAGGTTGCTTTGCCGTTTACATATAGGACAACAGGCAGCGGAGTTTTATTCATAAAGGTATACAGGTTGCCCGGAACGGGTTGTTGTTTGGCCCAGCCCGGTATACGTACCCTTAAGGTAAACGCTGTTGTTTTTACAGGATTAACAGTAATATCAACCTGTCCTTTCCACGGGTAATCCGTTTGCTGAACAATGTTTACATTGCCCGAAGTAAGCTTAATATTGCTGGAGTTGCTCATGAACAGGTTTACATAAAGATCATTTTTGTTTTTGGCGTAAACGTAACCCGGCAACGATGGTAAAAACCGGGTCATGTTACTGATGCAGCACGCACAGCTGATCCAGGCACTGCGCTGGTGTTGAAACATGGAAGCTAAGGGATTGGGGTAAAAGAAACGATCGCCGCTCAATGATACGCCCGATAACAGGCCATTATAAAGTGTTCTTTCCAGTACATCAATGTATTTGGAGTCGCCATGCAGTAAAAACATGCGGTTGTTCCAGTAAACATTACCTATGGCCGCGCAGGTTTCTGCATAAGCCGACATATTGGGCAACTGGTAGGCATCACCAAAAGCCTCGCCGGCACCGGTGGCGCCTATGCCGCCTGTGATGTACAGCTTTTTATTAACCACATCGCCCCAGATGTCATCAATAGCATTTAAATATTTGGTGTCGCCTGTTAGTGCTGCAATGTCTGCCATGCCGGTGTACATGTAGGCGGCACGTACAGCGTGGCCTTCGGCTTCATGCTGGTCAACCACTTTTTTATTGGCTTGATTATAAGCATCTCCTTTTGGTCCGCGAACGTCTAAAAAGAATTTAGCAAGATCCAGGTATTGTTTGTTGCCCGTAACCCTGTACATTTTTGATAAACCGATCTCCACGATCTGATGACCGGGATATTCTTCGATCTTACCCGGTCCGAAGGTTTTTACCAGCAGGTCGGCGTTTTTTATGGCGATGTTAAGCAGGGTGCGTTTGCCGGTAGCCTGGTAATGGGCAACAGCGGCCTCATACAAATGCCCGCAATCATACAACTCGTGACTTAATATCTCTTCATTCACCCAGCGTTTATCACCAATCCATTCGTGTGGTTTTTTTGCATGCACCGTACGGAAGGTGTACAGGTAGCCATCAGGCTCCTGAGCAGCACCAATAATATTAATAAGTGTATCTATGTACCTGTCAAGCTTTGGGTTCTTTTTATTTTGCATGGAATAAGAAGCACCCTCAATTGCCTTATAAACATCCGTATCATCAAACGGAAACTCGCTTAGCTTATCGCCATCCAACTGCTTGCCTGCACGCAAAAAGTTATCCATGCGGCCATTTTTTTTGCATTGCGCAAGCACATAAGGGATGGTTACATTCGCGTTAACCTCCATTTTAGGTTCCCAAAATTTGTCGTTTACATGTACGCTGGTAAATGCTACAGGCTGTATAGGGTAATCCTTTTGCTGCCCAAACACTATGTTGCTTATTCCTATCATTGATAATAGCAAACAAGCTACTTTTCCTTTTTTTATCATTATATAGTTTCTTGAATTGTTTAATTAGTTCTTTACCATGCGACTGCCATAAACCGGGCCCGCGCTGTTGTCTTTTTTGGGCAATAATTTAACGGTTACTTTTTGTTTGCCTTTAGTAAGTTCGATAGGAATAAGATAGCTGATATCATAAAAGCGGCTTTCCTTATATTGATTCAAATCTTCGGTAGATAGCTTAATATCGTCTATCATGATATCAAATATACGGCCCCGGTTATCCATGCCCCAGTAGGTATTAATGAGCGTGTTTTGGCTGTTGGCATCAACCTTCATTTCATATTGCAGGTAACCTCCGTTTTCGGTAGATCGCCATTTTTTCTGATGATCTTCCCCTGTGACAGCGTTTTCCCCGCCAAAATTGTGGTCACGTTCGGGCTGCATTTCGCCTACGCGCAAAATATCTGTAGTACGTGCTTCCAGTTCCTGTTGTTTCTTCCTTTGCTCATCGTACGCCTTTTGCTGTACAGCCCATGAGTCTGGCGTAAATACATCCCAATAAACAGAATAGTATTCGTTTTTGGTTTGATTAAAAGGGATCAGCTTAACATCGGTTGGTTTGGCAATATTGGTGGCATTAAAGCTTAATTGCTTTTTATCAACCATCTGCAACCACTTGTTGGGGTCGGTTTCGCTGGTTACAAATACGGGCACACCCTTAAGCGGGTCGGGTTCGGTATTGCCTAAAACGCCTGCCAATAAAATCGGTCCGTAAAATACCGCGCGCCTGTTGGCGTTATCCGGCATGGCTTCGGTGTAAACATCCTCAGGCATGGTGAATTCAATTTTATCGTTGTTTTTCCATTTGCGGTTTAAGACCAGGTAACCCTGTGCATCTGCAGTAAGCTGCTGCTTTTTCCCGTTTATGCTGATACTGGTATTAGCGGCCCATTTGGGTTTACGTACGCGGATGGCCATCTGAACAGGTTTTACGGTTGTTACCGTAAGTGTGGTTCTGTCGCTCTCGGGCAGGTTGCTTTCCTGTTTTATTGATAAACCTTTTTCTTTCCAGTTTAATACCGATGGGATAAACAAATTAACATATAAGCTGCCATCGGCACCTCTGAAATAGATGCTTTCATTATACTTAACATGGTTTTCCATGCCCGAGCCTACGCAGCAGGTAAAGGTGTCAAAGGGACTGCTGTAATCCTTTTTTCCGCCCATCCTTAGAGGTACAAAGTAGCACATCATGCCTGTTTCATGGTTTTGCGATGCCAGGATGTGGTTATATAAGGCCTTTTCGTAATAGTCCATAAACTTTGCAGATGGCTCAAGGGCAAATAAATGCCTGGTGAGTTTAAGCATATTATAGGTATTACAGGTTTCTGTCGTATTTTCTGTAAGTTTATCGTTTAGTTTGTTGGGTTCGCTTAAATACTCGTAATTGCTGTTACCCCCGGTGGCATAAGAGTGATTATTTACAATGGTTTCCCAAAAGAAATCGGCAATGGCTTTGTCTTTTTTATCGCCGTTAAGTTCATACCGCCTGGCGCTGGCAATTATTTTAGGAATCTGCGTGTTGGAATGTTTACCGGGCAGTATATCTTTCTTTTCGGCAAGCGGATCTAATATGCGTTTGTCGTAAAATTTATAGGATAGGTCAAGGTATTTCTTATCGCCAATTATGGAGTATAAATTAACCAGGGTTTCTGCCATGCCTCCGTATTCGCAAAGCAACATTTTCTGCAGCTTTTCATCATCGAGGTTTTTAAGAGTTTCCCCGGTCCAGTCGGCCATGCCTTTGCATATTTTTAGCGCCTGGGTATCGTTACAGTATAAATAGGCATCCAATAGTCCGGCCATTACCTTATGTACAGTGTACCATGGCGACCAGCCACCATTCAGGTCGAAACCGCGTGAGCGGATATCACCTTTTGCTACTTCGGCCCAAATGGTATCTTCTTTTGGGATAGCGCCCACATAACCTGTTTTACGTGCAACCTGGCATTCCCCCAATTCTTTAACTATATAGTTTACCCGTTTTAAAAATTCAGGATCGCGGGTTGATGCATAATGCATAGATAGGGCCGATAGGTAGTGACCGAGTGTATGCCCTGCTAAGCCCGATGTCTCCCAGCCTTCATACATTTTTCCCTTTGGTTTTAACCCCGAGTGAGAGCGGAAGCCAGCTAATAACCTGTCGGGCTCAATGGATAATAGGTAAGCCGCATCAGCCTGCATAGCCTGTTTAAAAGGGCTATTAAGTAATTGTACATCTTTTAAATCAAAAGTGTAGGCCTTGATCTCGGTTTGGGGTTTCACTTTTAAGCGGGTCTCGTTCCACTCGGGTACGTATGATTGCGCATAAGTTATGTTGGCGGTTAGAAAGCCCAAAACAACAACTACATTTAATATAAAACACTTTTTATTTACCATAGCATTATCGGTTAGTTAGATCTCTTTATGAAAAATCTAAATTACTACGACTGCATGAGCTATTTTTAATCATATTTGCTATAAATAGCAGGATTTTAGCTTCTTTATTTAATTGGTAATGTATTTGCCTTTTTTACCAATACAATCGAAACTTCATTTTTTTTGATTAAACAGGAATCTGGTGGCTTTCTCTTTTTAAAAGATTATTTGGGAATAAGAAGGATTGATGCCCTGTATTCTACTATTATTGTGTAATCGACAATTATTATTTTGAATGCTTCAATTTTACCCATATTAAGTATTGTATTCACAATATATTAGCCTGTTGTGGTTGTAAATTACCTTTTTGGCGGTAAAATTTGGATTCTAATATTAAATGATTGTAAATTAAACACTAATTAATCTTGTTGTTATGAAAGTTTTACAGTTTACTATTCCGGTAGCGCATGATAAAAGCGTGATCGCAGAAAAGGTTTGTCAACCGTATCATTATCCCTATTTACATCGCCACAAGGAAATTCAGCTTACGTGGATTAAGAAAGGGGAGGGGACTTTAATTGTAGGAAATAATATGCATCATTATGTGGCAGGTGATGTGTTTTTAATAGGCGCTAATATGCCCCACGTATTCAAAAGTAGCCCTGAGTATTTTTTACCAAATTCGGGTAAAATGGTAGAAGCATTAACTGTTTTTTTTAATTCTGATGGGGTACTGGCCAATGTATTTAATCTTCCGGAGATGAAGCCCAGCGCTATCTTTATACAACAGCACCAACAAGGCTTTAAATTGCCTAACTATACTTTAGGTAAAATTTACAAGGCTATGAATCTTTTACAAGATCAATGTGGTTTGGATCAGTTTATGGCTTTTTTAAACCTTTTAAAAGAATTTACCTGTATCAGGGCAAAATTAGATCCCTTATCTACCTACGGTAATTTGCCGGGAATAACAGAAAACGAAGGTATCCGTATAGGTAGTATTTATAATTATATCATGCAGCACTTTATGGAGGATATTACTTTAGAGGATGTTGCAAAGGTTGCTTTTATGACCCCGGAGTCTTTTTGCCGCTATTTTAAAAAACATACCGGGCATACATTTGTAACTTTTCTTAATGAAGTAAGAATTAACGAAGCTTGCAAAAAACTCATTGCACACCGCTTTGAAAGCATTAATACGGTTGCTTACAAATGCGGATTTAAGAGCATTACCAATTTTAACCGCGTTTTCAAACTTATCATAGGCAACTCGCCACGAGGATACCTGGATAATTACCATCATAATATCATTACCCTTGCCAGGGCGGCCAGCTAAATCATCCTGAACTATTTTTTTAATTATTTTACTTTTTAATACTTACTAAGTGATAGTCCGTTGCAATAACATAATATCAAATTTAATGGTAGTTTTTTTGGTCATGATAGCTTTTATGACCAAAGCACAGAATACGTCTTTTTCAAATCCTCTTTTTGAACAGACAAGCGAGGTTGCAGGGAAGATTATACAATATGGACAGGATATCAATGCCATAAAGGATTTTTACTCTCCTTATAATGTTAACAAACATGCAGAGGATCAGTATAAACTTCACGTTCTCAATTCTCCGGAGCAAAGAAAAAGATTATTGGAAATAAACGCGGATTACCTGAATCAACTGGGCGAAATGGATTTTGCATCGATGAGCATATATGGCAAAGTGGACTATATCCTCCTGAAAAAAAGAATTAACTATGAAATTGACATG
The DNA here is from genome assembly GCF_050433765.1 of Mucilaginibacter lappiensis. Lineage (GTDB taxonomy): Bacteria > Bacteroidota > Bacteroidia > Sphingobacteriales > Sphingobacteriaceae > Mucilaginibacter > Mucilaginibacter lappiensis_A. Next base: position 240,074 of record NZ_JBNPWP010000003.1, read on the forward strand.
CTTAAAAAGGAGGATGATCAGTATAACCAGGTGGCCAAATTTGTTTCATTTTCAGATAGAATTTATGCGTTGGAAAAAAAGCGCCGCCGGGGCGATTTTGTTGACGGAGAAAAGGTTGCCGGCGAATTAGTCCTTATACTGCAGCTACTTAAAAAAGACTCGACTGTTTATTCCAAGCTGCCAAGCATAGATTTGCCATTGGCAAAAAAAATGCATGATGCGCTTTTGGGGCTAAAAGGGAGGTTGACAGATTTTTATGATTTTTATTATGCTTATGATCCTTCATTTACCTGGTGGGTACCTCAATCTTATCAAAAACTTGATAACTCGCTAAAAAAATATAGTGATTTAGCGTTAGTTAAAGGTAAACTAAATACTACGCAAAAGGCCGATAGCAGTGGTATTAAAGGGGTTCCGATTGGCAAGCAGGAATTGATAAGGCAGCTTCAGTCCGAAATGATCCCTTACACGCCGGAGGAACTGATAAAACTGGCTAATAAAGAATTTGCCTGGTGTGATAAAGAAATGCTGAAGGCCTCGCAGGAAATGGGTTTCGGCAACGAGTGGAAAAAAGCGCTCGAAAAGGTAAAGAACAGCTATGTGCCTGTGGGCCATCAGCCAGAACTGATTGTTAAACTATATAACGATGCTATAGGCTTTATTAAAGAGCGCGACCTGATCACCATACCACCACTTGCCGAAGAAACCTGGGGCATGGTTATGATGTCGCCCGAGCGCCAATTGGTCAATCCATTTTTTACAGGTGGAAAGGAGATCAGTATCTCTTACCCAACCAATACCATGGAGGCGCAGGATAAGCTCATGAGTATGCGGGGCAACAATCCCTATTTTTCCAGGGGGACTGTACAGCATGAGCTGATTCCCGGTCATAACCTGCAATATTTTATGAATAGCCGTTATAAGGCCTACAGGCAGGATTTTACTACTCCCTTCGCCGGCGAAGGCTGGTCTTTATATTGGGAGTTATTGTTGTATGATAAAGGTTTTGCTAAAACGCCCGAGGAGCGGGTTGGTATGCTGTTTTGGCGTATGCACCGCTGTGCCCGTATTATATTTTCTTTAAACTATCATTTGGGCAATTGGACCCCGCAGCAGTGCATTGACTTTTTAGTAGATAGGGTAGGCCACGAAAAAGCAAATGCCGAAGGCGAAGTAAGGCGCTCATTTGAAGGTGGATACAGTCCGCTTTACCAGGTAGCCTATCTCCTGGGCGGATTACAGCTGATGGAACTGAAAAAGGAGATGGTTGACAGCGGTAAAATGACCTATAAGCAATTTCATGACGCCGTAATGAAAGAGAATCTTATTCCCATAGAAATGGTAAGGGCCACATTAACCAATCAACCCTTAACCAGGGATTTTACTACCAGCTGGAAGTTTTACGATTTTAACAAGTAAGCATCAATACTTATTCCTCATTTTTTTAAATAAAGATCAAAATTTTGCATGGATACTAATACCTCATTTAAACCATCGTTAAGATTAATTGATGCAACTATGCTGGTAGCAGGTAGTATGATCGGTTCGGGCATTTTTATTGTAAGTGCCGATATTACCCGTAATGTAGGCAGCGCGGGCTGGCTACTATTTGTTTGGCTCATAACGGGCTTTATGACCCTCACAGCCGCCCTTAGTTATGGTGAATTAAGTGCGATGTTCCCAAAGGCCGGCGGACAATATATTTACCTCAAAGAAGCATATAATCCACTGGTAGGTTTTTTATATGGCTGGAGTTTTTTTACCGTTATTCAAACGGCAACCATAGCAGCCGTAGGTGTAGCCTTTGCAAAGTTTACTGCCTATTTAATTCCGCAGCTTAGCGAAACACTGGTAACTGTTGATCTCGGCTTTATTACCATTTCGCCCGCGCAGTTGCTTTCTATACTGGTTATAGTACTGCTCACCTACATCAATACGCGAGGGGTAAACAGTGGTAAAATTGTTCAAACTATATTTACTATGGCCAAGCTGTTAAGTCTGCTGGGTTTAATTGTGTTTGGCTTATTTGCCGTAAAAGCCTCCGTATGGAGCAGCAACTGGCATAATGCCTGGACATTGCATAGCTTAAAAGCCGATGGATCAATTGCATCTTATACTACCCTTGCTGCATTAGGTGCCATCGCCTCGGCCATGGTTGGTTCCATATTCAGCAGCGATTCCTGGAACAATGTTACCTTTATTGCTGGCGAGGTTAAAAATCCGAAAAGGAATATTGGTCTAAGTTTGGCTTTAGGTACAGTGATCGTTACGGTTATTTATATTTTAACTAACATCATGTACACAGGTGTGCTGTCATTACATGATATTGCTACGGCAGATAAGGATAGGGTAGGTGTAACGGCATCTCAACAGATATTTGGCAGCTCTGGTACTATTATTATAGCTCTGCTTATCATGGTATCCACTTTTGGTTGTAATAACGGGCTGATCATGTCTGGTGCCCGTGTTTATTACTCCATGTCGAAGGATAAATTGTTTTTTAAACAAGTTGGTATACTCAATAAAAACTCGGTGCCTGGCTTTGGCTTATGGCTGCAATGCATTTTTGCCTGTTTGTGGAGCCTTAGTGGTAAATATGGCGATCTGCTGGATATGATATCATTTGTTGTTGTCGTTTTTTATGTACTTACCATCATCGGCATATTTATTTTACGCAAAAAAATGCCGGATGCCGAACGACCTTACAAGGCCTTCGGTTATCCTGTTTTGCCTGTAATTTATATCATTATGGGGCTCACCTTTTGCCTGTTGCTCATCAAATATAAGCCCGCGTATACCTGGCCCGGATTAATTATTACGCTTACCGGGATTCCTGTTTATTACCTGATAGGCAGAACCCAACAAAAAAAAGGAGCAGGCGAATCGTTGTTGGTTAACGATTAATCACGCTGCTTATCAATATAACTATAACATGATCAGATTTTTCATAGGCATAGCGCTTTGGTTTTCAATCCAGGTAGCCTATGCCCAAAACGGCAAATATTTAAAGCTGCCAGCCGCTAAATTTTCTATAGGTGATGCATCCGACTGGAAGGCCGCTGCTTTTAATGATAACCAATGGAAGGATATTAAAGTCGGTGAGGTGTGGCAAAGTCAGGGTTACCCAGACTATCACGGATATGCCTGGTACAGGATACATGTTACTATCCCATCGTCATTAAAACAAAGCGCGGTATGGGGTGATAGTTTGCGGGTTTTTTTAGCTCACGTAAACGATGCCGACGAAACTTATCTTAACGGTACATTGATAGGGAAAACTGGGGCGTTCCCTGATGACCAGGGCGGTTACATAAGCAAGTGGCCCGCCAGCCGCAATTATTGTGTCGCGGCCGGCAGTCCTGCTATAAAATGGGATGCAGAAAATATTATTGCCATAAAAGTTTTTGATGGTGGTGGTTCCGGAGGCATATTTATGGGGTCGCCATTTATCGATATGCTCGAAAAGTCTGATGGTATTGCATTTAATCTTTCCGGAATAGAATTTTTGCCTGGCAGCAAAGCTGAACAGAAGTTAACTGTAAGCAATAAATTCAATACTGCAATAGCGGGAATACTTCATTACCAGGTAATAGACGAGTTAAAGGACAGGGTTATTGAAGATAAATTGATACCTGCTTCTTTACCCGCATATTCTGGGAAAGCTTTTACACTTGCCTTTCCACACCGCGAAGGAATAAAACTTGTTTATGATTTTAAAGAAAAGGCATCAGGAAAAGTAAAAAGCTTTACAGAAATTGCCCCATACCTGCTAACCCCCAAAGAGCCCCTGGAACCTTTAATTAACGGCGCCGGAGTGTTGGGCGTACACGCGGGTTCACCTATAATTTATAAGGTACCGGTAAGCGGGCAAAGGCCTTTTAAATATAGTATTCAACACCTGCCCGCAGGTATAAGCTTTGATACACAAAAGGGTATTATAACAGGTAGCCTCCCAAAAAACGGGAGCTATACCTTAAACATTAAAGTAAGCAACCGTTTTGGGGAAAACAGAAAAGCATTTATAATTAAGGTTGGCGACAAGCTGGCCTTAACCCCGCCCATGGGCTGGAATAGCTGGAACTGCTGGGGATTAAGCGTGAGCGATGCAAAAGTAAAAAGTTCGGCCCGGGCCATGATTGATAAAGGACTTACTGATTATGGCTGGAACTATATTAATGTTGATGATGGCTGGCAGGCGGCACAAAGGTTAAACTCAGGCGAGATCATCCCTAATGAGAAATTTCCGGACATGAAGGCTTTGGGCGGTCAATTGCACCAGGAGGGGTTGAAATTTGGCATTTATTCTTCGCCGGGGGCTAAAACATGTGGCGGTTTCTTAGGCTCATTTGGTCACGAAGCGCAGGATGCCATGACTTATTTTAACTGGGGAGTTGACTATTTAAAGTATGACCTGTGCAGTTACTCTGATAACACAGCTGGTGATACAACACTTTATGCCCAGCAAAAACCCTACATAGTAATGCGCGATGAATTGAAAAAACACCAGCGTGATATGGTTTACAGTATCTGCCAGTACGGTATACATGATGTATGGAAATGGGGCGCGGAAATGAACGGCAGCCTGTGGCGTACAACCGAAGATATTACTGATACCTGGGAAAGCCTTTATAGTATTGGCTTTAGTCAAACCAATAATGCGACCTATGCACATCCGGGCGGATGGAATGATCCCGACATGCTGATAGTGGGCATGGTGGGCTGGGGCGAGAACCTGCACCCAACAAACTTAACCCCGTATGAGCAATATACCCATATAAGTTTATGGAGCCTGCTATCAGCGCCATTGCTTATTGGCTGTGATATGAGTAAGCTGGATGAGTTTACCCTGAACCTGCTAAAAAACCGTGAAGTGATAGCCCTTGATCAGGATGTATCTGGTAAGCAAGCCGAGCGGTTGATAAATGATAATGGGATACAGGTTTGGCTAAAACCACTTGCGGATGGCAGTAAAGCGGTGGGGGTATTTAACACCGGCGATAAATATAAAAACTACAACCTGCAGTTTAAACAGATAAACCTGACAAAAGCAACCGTTGTAAGGGATGTTTGGAAGCAAAAGGATATAACTGCTGCACCGTTAAAAAATATATCCTTTAACATACCGCCACATGGGGTAAGGCTTTTAAAGATAATTGGCAGGTAATGACTGATTAAAGGGTAATTGCTGGGTAATAGTTGGTAATTTATTGAAAAAATGATGCCCGGCTATTATTTAATTTTAATAAACATAAACTCTTATCGTTATGCATGGTACGCGTTCGCACCTATACTCATTTTTTTTAATTCTGCTTGTTTTTTCAGCAGCTCACACTTATGCCCAGCAAACACCGGTTGCACCATATTTACCCACTCACCAGGAGGTATTACAATCCTATATCCATGCCGATAAACTTGATTCGGCCTGGAAGAAATTGGCAATTAACTATAACATTAAGCCCAACTGGCAGCCAAATAACAAACAATTTTGGTATGGCAAGCGGGTAAAAAACAATGAAACCGATTATTATTTTGTAGATGCTGAAAAAGGATTAAAACGCAAAGCATTTGACAGTAAACAAATGGCTGATGTTATTAGCACAGTACTTGGCAAACCATTGCCGGTGAACAAGCTGCACATCACGAAAATGTTTTTTAGTGCCGATGAAAAGCAGGTAACGCTTAAAATAAATGATAGCTGGTTGAAATGTGACCTGAGTAATTATCATTGCGAAAAAACAACCGATACGTTATTTAAGAGTTATGATCCTAATGAGCCGCTTCAAACACGCAGGTACCGTTGGGAAGGATTAGTAACTGATTCTGTTTCGCCTGATAAACAATGGGCTGCTTTTATAAAGGGCGGTAATATTTATGTAAAGTCATTAAAAGGGTCTGCCGAAATTCAATTCACTACTGATGGCAGCCTTGATAAACCTTATGGCGAGGTATCATGGGCTCCTGATAGCAAACATTTGGTAGCCTATCATATTGACCCTAAAAAAACAAAAGAGGTATACTATATTCTCAGTTCGGTACCCGGCACAACACGTGGTAAGCTTAAATCGCATGAATATGACCAGCCGGGAGATGAATTTACCACTTATGAGCCGTTTATTTTCAGCATAACCGATAAAAGTAAATTAAAGGTTGATGCAGAAAAACTTGACTTTTTTGGGGCCCCAGTGCTGCACTGGCGCGACGGGAACAGCCGATATTTTACGTATGAAAAGGTTGACCGGGGGCACCAGCGCTTCAGGGTTATTGAGGTGGATGTACAAACCGGGAAAACACGCAACATCATTGATGAAAAAACAAACACATTTATCTATGAGCAAAGGATTTATACACGTTATTTACCCAAAACGCATGAGATAATATGGGTTACCGAGAAGGACGGGTGGCGCCACGCATATCTCGTTAATGAACTAACAGGGAAAGAAAAGCTGATCACCGCAGGTAACTGGGTTGTGAGGGATATTGATAGTGTAGATGTAAAGAAAAGAGAGATCTGGTTTAATGCGAGTGGCAAAAATGCAGGCGAAGACCCCTATTTTATCCACTATTATCGTATAGGTTTTGATGGCAGGAACCTGGTTGACCTAACCCCCGAAAAAGGGAACCATAGCCTTACCTTTTCGCCTGGCAGGAAATATTATATCGACACCTATTCAGAAGTGAATATAGCGCCGCGTATGGTGCTTAAGAACACATCAACATTTAAAACAATAACCGAACTTGAACACCAGGATCTGAGCGATCTGTTAGCTACCGGTATTAAATTGCCCGAGGTGTTCGTTGCCAAGGCCCGCGATGGCAAAACAGATATTTGGGGCGTTATCTATCGCCCGGCTAATATGAACCCTAATAAAAGCTATCCTGTTATTGAAAATATATACGCCGGTCCGCAGGATTCATTTGTTCCCAAGAGTTTTTCAGTGATCAATGAAATGCAAAGCATCGCGCAGCTGGGATTTATAGTGGTACAAATTGACGGAATGGGCACGGCTAACCGCTCCAAAGCTTTTCATGATGTATGCTGGCATAACCTTGCTGATGCCGGTTTTGCTGACCGTATTTTATGGATGCAGGCTATGGCTGCAAAATACCCGCAGGCGGATATCAGTCGGGTAGGGGTTTATGGTACATCAGCCGGGGGACAAAATTCAGCAGGGGCATTATTGTTTCATCCCGAATTTTATAAGGCTGCAGTATCGGCCTGCGGGTGTCATGATAACCGGATAGATAAACAATGGTGGAACGAACAGTGGATGGGCTATCCGGTAGGGCCGCATTATGAGCAGCAATCAAACATTACCAATGCTGATAAATTAAAAGGTAGTTTATTGCTGATTGTAGGTGAGGCCGATAACAATGTTCCTCCGGAGTCGACTTATCGCTTTGCTGATGCCCTGATAAAACATAATAAGTATTTTGACCTGCTAACTATACCCGGAATGGGTCATAGCGATGGCGGCCCTTATGGCCGTAAAAAGAAAAGAGATTTTTTTGTAAGGCATTTGTTAAACACCGAACCTCCTGTCCGTAATACAGATGAACTTACCGCGGTGAGCATGGAAGAATAATCGCCTGGGTTTCCTCATCAATTGGTTGTTTGCTGAGAAATTAAACTTCATGTATTTTAATTTTACCATTATAACACTTATAACCTGTAAAAAGGCACACCACTCAGTGGTGTGCCTTTTTAATTAATTGTTTATCAAGTAATTAAATGTTAAAAATAGGATAATATATTGTTAATATGTGTTAAAATAACAATTAAAAAGCATAAGGTATCCGCATACATTTATCATATATAAATTACTTATTGATATTGAATTTAAAGTGATAATTTATGACAAGAACCTTTACACACCACAAGAAATTTTTGATCCTTTGTACACTGTTCTGTTTGCTTATACCCTGGCTGGCATTTGCGCAGAAAACAGTTACCGGAGTAGTTGTTGATAAAACCAATGGCGGTTTGCCCGGTGTAAGTGTAATTCAAAAGGGTACCACAAACGGAACAGTGACCGATAAAGAGGGGCACTTTTCCATAACCTTAAAGGGGGCCAACACCGTACTTCTATTCCGTTTGGTTGGTTTTAAAACCAATGAGTTTCCTGTAGGCTCAAGAAGTACCTTAAAGGTATTGCTTGATGATGACCTTAAATCGTTACAGGAAGTTGTGCTGATAGGTTATCAGGGAGTTCAAAGGCGTAAAACCACAGGCGCAATAGCCACTGTAAAGGGTAAGGATATTGAAAATACACCTTATGCCTCCTTTGATCAGGCCTTGCAGGGGCGGGTTGCCGGTTTATCAGTACTAAGTACCTCAGGTGAACCTGGTGCAAGCACTCTTGTTAATATAAGGGGCAGCAGTAATATTAACCAGGGCAGCAGTACAGCGCCTTTGTATGTAATAGATAATATCATTTATGATGTAAATGATAAGCAATCAAGCTATGGCAGCAACCCTTTAGCCATTATTAACCCTAATGATATTGAATCAATTGATGTTTTAAAAGATGCATCAGCTGCTGCCATATATGGTTCGCGCGGATCAAATGGTGTTATCATTGTTAAAACAAAACGCCCTAAACTCGGCATCCCCCAAATTCGCTTATCAACCTATTACGGTATTTCTGATAAGCCTTCATTAATACCTGTGGTTACGGGAGCTGCAGAAAGGCGTTTAAAATTAGGGATACTTTATGACCAGGGTGCTTACACCAACATACAAAACGGGCTGAGCCCAATACTTACTGATAGCTTGAATACTGCCTTTAACAACAATACCGACTGGCAGGGGCTACTTACCCAAAGGGCTACGCTCTCAAGTATTGATGCCAGTATTAGCGGAGCCGAAGAAAAATACTCTTATAAGTTCTCAATGAACAAGTATTATGAACAAGGTGTATTAAGAGGGTATGATTTTAACAGGTTAACGCCAAGCTTATATTTCCAGGTTAACCCGGTTAAAGCTATTCAATTCAGCACCAATGTTATTTATGGTACCACCAAATCAAAACATGGTATTGGTTCGGGCGATCCATTTGTCACTTATCCGTTCAGCGTTCAAAGTTTTCCTTCTTCGTTTTTTCAGATCAGGCCTGCCGAACAAGCGTTGTATGAAGGCCGGTATGATGACCTGAGAGATGATGACCGCAACACTTCTCTTTTGGCCAACTCACAACTGGTAGCAACACTGGCTAAAGGCTTAATATTTAACAGTAGTTTTTCATTTAACACCGATAATAATACCAGGAATTATTTCTTACCCGCCGAACTCAATAATGGTGTAAGTATGGCTTCAACAACAGTTCTGCAGCAAAGGATCTGGGAGGTTAACAATTTTTTATCTTATGACTTTAAGGTAAAGGAAAACCATAACTTTTCGGCATTGATAGGGCAGGGCGCTTATGACCTTACAAGGGATAATTCTTTTTTACAGGGACTAAATCTATCTATTGATGGCGTTAAAACCGTACAGGGGGTTGCTCCGGGTGCAAACTTAATAGGTAACTCTTACTCTGAAGAAAACAGGAAGCTATCATATTTTGCCAGGTTTAGTTACGATTATAAGGGTAAATACCTGTTTCAGGCAAATTATCGCAGGGATGCATCATCAAAATATAGTCTTGAACACAGATGGGGCAATTTTCCTTCTGTTTCAGCAGGATGGATACTTTCTGACGAGCCATTCTTTAAACCATTGAGCAAGGCCATCTCCTTCCTGAAAATAAGAGGAAGTTTTGGTATTACCGGGCAGGACCCATCTAATTATTATGCGCAGTATACCACACTTATTTCGGATGCATACTATGACGGATCATCGCTGGCTAATGGTACTGCGGGCGAGAGGCGGCTTGTAAATATCCCTACTTATGGCGGCACCCAGGTGGCTTATCCTAATTATTATATACCGGCAGCATCCCCAACCATTAAATGGGAAAGCAGCCCGCAGTTTAATATTGGGGCCGATATCAACTTTTTTAATGACAGGATAAATTTTACCGGCGATTATTATATCAGGAATACAAATAACCAGGTGTTTTCGGTACCGGTACCTATTACAACAGGTTACACCTCAATAAGCAGTAACTTTGTTGGCACGCGTAACACAGGTGTTGAAATTACCATCAATACCCGTAATATGGCAAGCTCTTCAGCTTTCCAATGGTCAACCAACTTTAACATTGCCTATAACCAAAATTATGTAACCAAATTGCCAAACGGCAACAGGGATATTACTTACGGGCCACCATACCTGTCAGAAAACTTAACGGTAGGTAAGCCATTATTTTATTACAATTCATGGATAGTTACCGGGGTGTACGCTAAAGATTCTGATGTGCCCGTTGATCCTTTAACCGGCCTTCGTTTGCGTCATGACAGCAAATCAGGTCCGTTTTATTCGGCAGGTGACCCTATACGGAAAGACATCAACGGCGATTACATTATTGATGATAAAGACAGGGTGGAGAACGGGAGTCCTAATCCTAAATTCACAGGAGGTTTTACAAATACATTCACCTATAAAAACTTCTCCTTAAGCATATTAACAACCTTCATGTTTGGCCGCCAGATCAGGAATGGTTATCTGTCAGATCTGTTGCAGGTTGCCGGAACTAATAATCCTTATGATGTATATGGTACAAATGCTGCAGTAGCCTTAAAACTTAACGACGGACAAACATTCTGGCAAAAACCGGGTGATGTAGCCACTTTCCCGGGACTGATAACCAACAATGTAGATAAGTGGAACATAGCCCAGTCAACCTTTGTACAAAACGGAAGCTTTATAAGAGTTAAAAGCGCAAGATTAAGTTATGCATTGCCGGCAAAATTAGCCAGCCGGTATAAATTACAATCTATCAGGATCTATTCCATAGTTGATAACATCTACCTTAAAAAGTATGCTAACATACCCGATCCCGAACTGGTGGGAGTTGATGGTTATGCAAATGGTACATCTTATCCTCAGCCTAAAAAAATAACATTAGGCCTCGACCTGACATTTTGATAAAGCCCGGTATCTGGCAATGAATAATTTTTACAACGTAAATCATCAAAAATTAAACAAATGAAAAAGACATATATAATAGCAATACTGGTTAGTATGAGCATATTAACTTTTTCCTGCAAGAAATTTCTGGATCTTAAGCCAGTTAGTACACCTATTACCACTGATTTTTTTAAAACAGCCAATGAGGCAAACAGTGCTGTTGCAGGATGTTATTCGCTATTGCGCACCGCGCTCAATAATAAAACAATAACGTATTATGCTTATGGCGACGTGGCTACAGATGAGTATTCCTCATTTGGAGGGGTAGAGGATATGAATGATGTTGGAAATGTTAACTGGTCATTACCGGTTGCAGCAACATCCGATTACCGAACCATGATAAACCTGCGCAGGTGGGATAATTTTTACAGGGTTATTGATAACGCTAACCTTTGTATCCAGAATATCCCCGGCATTGATTTTACTACCGATAACTCAGGGAATGATCTGGTGGTAACCAAAAACAATTTAATTGGTGAGGCTTATTTTATGCGGGCGTTTACCTATTTCTATATATCAAGGGTATGGGGCGATGTACCGCTGGTGATTAAAAGTGTTAATGCAGGCGATGCGGTAAGTACTGCAAGAACCCCGCAAGCCACCGTTTTGGCTCAATGCATCAGCGATTTGAAAAAGGCTATACCGCTTATGCAATATGGCTACGTAAACTCAAATAACCGCGCTGTTAGGGCAAATCGCGGGAGCGCTTTTGCCTTGCTTGCGCATATTTATGCATGGCAGCAGGATTATCAGAACTGCGCGGCAGCAGCAGATTCTGTTATAAAAAGAGGAAACTACCAGTTAGTTGACAGGAGCAGTACCGGGTATTTAAGTATTTACAAGGGTCAGTCGACAGAAGGTATTTTTGAGATAGCCCAAAGTGCCTCAAACGAAGGTTCAACAGCCGGGATCCCTTTTTATACCACCAAAGCTCCTTATAATACGCTGATAAATGGCTCCGCGGTATTTGTTATGAATACAGATCATTTAAACAGCCTTTTTGCAGATACCACCGATCTTAGGTTAAAGAACGCTTTTGCATTTACGGGAACTACAGACCCCATTTGTATTAAATACTCCAACTTTCAGTATACACAGCAAAATACCAATCAAATAGCCGTTGCTTACTATAACATTATTGTTTTCAGGCTTTCGGATATCATTTTGCTCAGGGCCGAAGCTTTGGCCGCAATTGGCCAGTCGGCACCGGCTATTACCTTGTTAAACCAGATCAGAACAGCAGCAGGCATCAAACCTTACAGCGGCACAGCTGATGAGTTGTTTGAAGCTATAATTGATGAACGTGGCCGGGAGCTGTTTTTAGAGGGACATCGTTTTTATGACCTGGTACGTCTTGCCCGCCAAAAGGGCATAGCCGAATTTGGCGACACCAAAATAAGCCTGTCTGAATTTAACCGGGGCAAATATTACTGGCCTATTGACCCTATTCTTATTACACTCGATAATAGTTTAAAACAAACCCCTTACTGGTCATCAAAATTGTAATAACATGAAAACTAATAGAACAACATATTACTTTTTTACACTGTTAGCTGCGGCTTTAATGATGACCACAGCCTGTAAAAAAACATACATAAGTGGTGGTGGCACACATACCGCTAAAACATCACTAAGTACATTTGATTATCTGCAAAGCCATCCTTACCATATTTTTGATACGCTTACCACCATTATAAAACACTATAATATGGTGGATGAGGTAAACAAAGCAGGTACCTTTTTTGCAGTTACAGATTATTCAATAAACAGGTACCTGGCCCTGCAAACCCACCGCGTTCAGTTAATTGATGAAAATAACAAGTTCACGATGGATAGCTTGTACGCCAGGCTAACTCCCGATTCATTGAGGCAATACTTGTTTACCAAGCAAATAAAAATCACCGATTTTAATGATGAGTTAATTCACGTGAATACCAATCTTGCCAAATTATCGTGCGGTATACTGCGTATAAAAAGTACTGATCCATCCTATTATACCAACTCATCGGCGCCGGTTTACTTCCTGTATTATGTAAAAATCAGGGGGGCAATTGATGTGCCGGGGCAATTGCCCACACCGGCAAATCCGGCCGATGTTACGGTAGTTTGCCAAACGCAAGGGATCGAAACTTCATCGGGAGGCATCCTGCATGTGCTATCCAACACCCACACTTTTGTAACATTTTAATTTGCACTACGATGAAAAAGAACTTTATATATTTATCATACCTTGCTTTTTTACTAACCTTAGTTATCTGTGGTTGTAAAAAACCAGAAGTGGGTTACATCAGCAATAACCTCAATTATAGCCCGCAGTTGCTTATTGTACCCCAGGGCTTAACCATGTATTCAAATTCCATCAATTCAGATCAGTCAACCCAGCCTTTAATGGTTAAATTGTTGGCTATCAGGAATAAAATTACGGGCAAGCCTGCTCCTGAACTTTTGCAGCCGGATACAATCAGTACATTTTCTGGTGAGATTACTGACGCCGATTCAACGCTTGCATTGTTAAATGCCAAGATCACCAAAAGCCTGAAACCACCATTTCATGTAAACCCCATAGGTGGCAGGCTTGAATTTAGTACAGCTACCGTGAATGTTGATTCGGGGTTATATACTATTGATGTAGAGGTAAGCAATCAAAGGGGAACAAAAACACTGCTTAACGCCTGTGATATTCAGCTGGTGGCTAAAATAAATTCGTCTATTGGCACCACGTTTTCCTCCTATTCAGATGTAGGGGCCGAAACTAATTTTATTACACTGCCCAATCCTGAAGCAACCATCGAGCGTACGGCCGGTCCTGATAAAATTATTATCAAGGTGGTTGATAAAAACGGAAAACCCTTTAACCCATCAGCAGGCGAGGTTATAAACAGGGGCGACAGGGGGAATTTTGCACAAATGAATCCATATTATCCGATGGTTAAAACCGTAACAGGCATGGAGTGGGGGTTCCCGGTTTTGCCAAATGGTTTCCCTATAAAATTAGGAGCCAACGGTACACTGAGTTATTACAGGATACCAGGCACGTTCAATACGTTAAATAAAAATGTGAACTTGGCTTTTGATGCATTTAAAGTGTATTCTCCAGGTACTTATACACTTACGATTACCTTGCCTACAATAACAAAAAAATAAAAATAAAATAGTTGATCCTGGTTAATTTAGTTGAAACGAAGATGGCCGTCCTGCAAAGCGCAGGCGGCTTCTTAGGCTTAGTTAATATCAACAAACCGAAGGGTTATTTATACTTTCTTACATGAGTTTACAACGGTGTGTTTTACTGACTTTTATTCTGTTTGCATGTTTCATTACCGCAAAGGTTTTAGGCCAAAGCCAAGCCGTTTCGGCAGGGAATGGTAACCCTATAATCCCCGGCTATTTTGCCGATCCGACGATAAAAAAGTTTGGAGATACGTTTTACTTGTATACAACAACCGATGGTAACGGTGGAGGCCTGGGACCGTCACAAGTATGGACTTCTAAAGATTTTGTGAACTGGACAATGCAGGACATGAACTGGCCTACCACACACAATTACTGGGCGCCTGATGCAACCCGGGGTAACGACGGGAAGTATTACCTGTACTATTGCCAGCCCACAGTTGAAATATATGGGGCATCAGCTTCGACACCGGTTGGACCCTGGACACCTTTGTATGCCGATAATAAACCCGTACTGACCAATTTATACGTTCCTGGTGTAATAACGCTTGACGGGCAAACATTCAGAGATGACGATGGCAAATTTTATATGACCTGGGGCACCTGGGGTATTTACCCGGGTTATGGGTGTGGTATAGGGCTTTTAAACCCCGATATGAAAACATTTGCTAAAACAGCGCAGATACCCAATACCGATGCTAAAGATTTTTTTGAAGGTTCATTCCTGTTTAAGCGCAAGGGTATCTATTATCTGATGTATTCATCGGGTTTTTGCGAAAATGAAACCTATCGGGTACAGTATGCCACGAGTAAGGCCGGGCCGATGTCTGGCTATGTGTATGGGAAAAACAGCCCGATACTTACTACCAATGCCGATGGAACGATTCATGGGCCGGGCCATAATTCGGTATTACAGGTTGGGGACGATTATTACATTATATATCATCGCCATAATAACCCGCATTCGGGTGGGGGCTATCACCGGCAGATCTGTGCCGATAAGCTTGTTTTTGACGCGGATGGCAATATTGAAAAGGTAATCCCGACGCACACAGGCATAGGCTTACTGGCGAAGACCACTAACCCGTACCCCAACCTGGCTTATCAAAAAAAGGTGACCGCTTCTTCATTTTACAGCGACGATTATAAGCCGGAATTCGCAGCAGACGATAATAACGGAACTTTGTGGAAGTCTAAAGATAACAGTACGGCTCCGGCATGGTTACAGGTAGACCTTGGCGCTGTGACGACAGTGAAAAAGGTGCTGACGCAATTTGAATACGCCACCTGGTATTACCAGTATTTTATTGAATACTCCATCAATGGAAAGGATTGGCAAATTTTTGCTGATAAAAGGGACAACCGGTGGCACGGCAGCCCCGTGATTGACGAAAAGGAGGTAAAAGCACGGTATATCAGGTTGACGATCACCGGGACGGAGTACCCGGGTTTATATAAGGCGGTGTGGAACTTAAAGGTGTTTGCTGACAGCGGCCACGATGTTGTTCCGGTTAATATCAATCCGCCGGCAAACAGAGCCAGCTTCAAACAACAGGGTTTACTTATCGATGTTGACGCGGATGGCCTGCAACCGGGAACGATGGTTAAGGAATGGGCCAATAAAGGCAGTTTAGGCAGTTCATTCCAGACACAAGGCCGGTCCCCTTATGTAGATTTAGTTGTGGGCAAAAAAGCGGTTGTTTTTAAAGCCGGGCAAACTTTGAGTTCGGGCTTTAACGTGCCATATTCGCTGGCTGGCAATAACAGTTATACGGTTTGCTTTTGGGCTTATACAGGCCAGCAAAAAGGCGAAAACCCGGTGCTTGACTGGGCCGATGGGGGTGGAGAGTTAACGGTTGCCACTTTCGGTTACGGTAGTAACCGCGATATGGGCGCCGCCCGGCATGGGGGATTTGCGGATCTTCCGTACCGAAAGGACATGGACCTTACCGGCAGGTGGCATTACGTCGCCATCAGTTTCGACGGTACGTTTGAGAAAGTATATGTTGATGGCGAACTGAATAACCTGGAAAATAAAATGCTTTTCGTAAAGCCGGCCGCTAAGTTTTTGATCGGCGGTCAGCAAGCCGGCCCTGGTCGTTTTTCAGGGGCCTTAGCTTCACTTCAGGTTTATGACAGGGTTTTGCCCGATACAGCGATAAAAGCGGCCTTTAGCCACGTAAAACAGCCAGATGTAGCCGTTTACCTTGATGCGGCCAAGCTGCCTTATGGCCAATTAAAAAGCTGGGCTAACGATGGCGAAGCGGGCGGGCGTTTTACACCTGCAGGTACGCCGCCCGAGGTGAGGGATGCGGCCGGGCGGATAGCCGTTTATGTAGATAGTAAACATTCCCTGGTATTAGATAAGGCCTTATTCATCGGTAACGGCAATGAAGGTTATAGCATAGTAGCCATGGTATACAGTAAGGCATCTCAGCAGGGCAAATTTGTCAGCGGTTTTATGCCTGCCGCGATCAAAAATAATGAGGGTTTAAAATTTAATGCAGGTGCAGGCAAATGGCACCTGCTCGTTAAAACGTATACAAGTAACCTGGTAAAGGAATACCTGGATGGTTATTTGACCGGCACGAAACGGTCAGCTGTATCCGCAAAAACAACAGGTATGCTGGCACTGGGTGCTGCGGATGCGCATGGTTTTACAGGTTCGATAGCCAGCCTGGTGGTCTATAAACATGCGCTGACAGCTGATGAAATCAACGCCATGGCTGCTACCTGGCGTCAAAATATCCACCGGCCTGCCGGGGCTGACCTGGTTTATAAAAAACTACCCAAAGCCTTATCGCCGGGAATGATAGCCATGGAAGCGGGTTTGGCTAACCGGTCTGCCGACCTGCAATATCTTTTTTCAGGTGGAGATGAGTTAATACCCGGTAACTGGACTGATAATCCCTATTATATCGATTATGGGCTTTCCCCGGGTAAAACTTACCGGTACAGCTATAAGGTAAGGGATAACTTTGGCAATGTTACTGGCCCTTCTGCCGTAGCGACCGCCAGCACCGGTTTATCACAGTTTGTGATAGCCGCGGATGATTTTTCAATCCGTAAGGATTTTACTACAGGCGATGTGGCAGGCTTCATATGGGATGGGATGCTGGGTAAGGGTACTACACAGACTAATACCAAAGTAGTAGCAGGTGACCATGCGCTCCGGATGGCATCCGTTGGTACCAACTGGGATGGAAATTCACCCTACGGTCCCTTTTTATACAAAAAAGTGAAAGGTGATTTTGTTGCCGAAGTGGAGATCACTAATGTGAGCGGGCTGGCTGAAAAAAAAGTGGCGGGAAACCATGAGGCAGGACTAATGGTGCGGGTGCCTCGCGGTGAGACAAGCGGTAGTGGAGGTGAGCAGCTTTTACAAAATGGCATTTTTCCTGCCTGGAACGTAGGTAATATGCTCACCAACCTGATGGATGGTGACCGCAGGCAAACCAACGCTCAATCTGCCTGGAATTTTAACCGTTACCTTCAGATCCAGCGCAGCGGGGATATTTTTTATATCCGCACCAGTAATGATAATGTTCACTGGGTGGATCTGCCCGGCAGCCCGGTTTTACGCACGGATATGAACGGTAAGGCAGTGCAGGTTGGGCCGTACCAATGCACTTATGGGCCGCAACCTGGATTTGGGGACTTTGCAAATTTTAAGCTGGTATGGGCCAGGTGATTAGGTGATTTTGCTTATCAATTGATTGCTGTACGAAACAGTGTGTTGACTGCTTCATTATCAAAATAATGATATGAGCCTCCGACTGGAAAATACGGAGCATCTTATAATTAAAAAACTCGGATCGGCGGCGAACAAAAAGGTGAACAAAGTTAAATAGTCGTTTTTAATTTATTGATTTGTAGATGAAAAGGGGATTGGGCTGGCATCCTGCCGTGATTAGAACCCGCATTACCTTCCCTGTCTATAAATGGGATTATCAGAGTTACCGATCAAAGAAATTCTAACACTAATTGCTCCCATTCCTTTTCCAGAGATAGGTTCGGGCGGATTTGCCGTGCTTTGCTATACCAATAATCGGCGTTCCCAATATCACCTTCTTTACGATGCAGGTAGGCATGGACCCACGCCGATGCTTGATCTTCGAGATGATCAACCTGTGCATGCGCTTTATGCCAATCGCCTTTACCATCATACCAAAGACTTTTCAACTGTACAGAGTACTCGCTAAGGGGCTGTTCTAGATTTAATGATGCTTTAAATTCCGTTAAAGTTTTCATTTTGCATTAATTTTTTCGACAATCAACGTTAAAACGTGGTTTGTAAGGGAGCTTTTAATAATTCGAGGTTTGTTAGACCACATAGTTTCGATTCATTACCGGCATCAAATCCTATAATCTTCGTAAAGGTCCTAAATTAATCGGGAAAATTAACCAGGATCTATATATGGGAAATTACTGGAAAAAATTAAATAGCAGTCATCGCTATTGTTCTGCTACTGACAATTTTTTTAAGGTGTTTTATTTTGGCTTGGTTTCGATAACAAAAGCTTTTAATTCGGCCATTTTGCCATCGCGAAAACGCCAAACATCGCAGTAGGAGTAGTCAATTACTTTTCCGTCTTCGTCCTTCATGCTGATTTTACCAATTGCTGAAACAAAATCACCTCCTGCGATTAAATTTTCGACGTCAAACTCCGGTGGTTCCACGTATACCTCTTTCATATACGCTCGAACGGCTTCCTTTCCCATTAAAGTCTTGTCGCCTACAAATTCCCATTTTATATCTTCGGTACATAAAGATAGGAACCCTTCATTGTCGCCTTCAGTCACAAAAGTATTTGCTTTTAATAGTATATCCTTATTATTTAAACTCATGTTTTAATAAACATTATCAGTACAAAAAGTTTCATTACCCCCGATAATTAATCATGTTGAAGCAAATGTATAAGTCTCAATTTTACCGGCAGCAATATCTTTCAACATGGCTGTTCCACCCGGTGTGCCGCCAATATAACCGCTTCCTTTTTTGTCCTGGCAACGTTTGAGTTCTGCCAGCATATAATTAAGCCGCCTGTTTAGTTCTGCATCATTGGTAGCAGCATACATATTAGCCAGTGCAGATAAATAGTGCCCACCAATATGGCCATCTAAACCAATATTTTCCCAGTTTCTGAATAGCTATACAGATTGTTTTTTCCTTATTTTTCTATACACAGTAATCCCAGCCAAAAGGATGGCCAATCCTGACAGATGATATTAAAAAGGGTGCTGTCTGGGCATCGGATTTCGAATAGCAGCCAACACTACAAAGAAGTGCACCTAAAAATATTTTTATTCTCCCCATAATACTTATTAGTCACCGGGAGAGGGAAAAACGTTACAATAATTTTTCTTTTTGTTACGTGATGACAATTTTCCGTGTCTACTTATAACATTATTAATAACAAAAAGCAAAGCTGTATTAAAACTGTATGGTAAGGGATGTTACCTCCTACTTTGCAAACAACGTCTGGCCTGCAAAGAAAAGGTTCTGCTTCAGTTTGCCCGTAAGGCCCGAAGACCCGTTGGCTAAATATGATGATTGGGGGCAATTATCGTTAGCTGTGGAGTTTGGTTATCATACTTTTCGTAACATCAATGAACCAGGTGAAAGCCGGCCTGGTAAATTCATGCTTCTTTGGCGGCAAAACTCCGGTCGCTGGCAGATTACCAGGGTTATCAGTTTACATCAGCAATGAAAGTTTAATCACCAAATACACCTCTATATTGATAACAGAACCACTGAGAAAATCAATTGATAAGCGTGGTATATTAAATATGCTTAGTCCCGGTTGCCAGTTTTTGCCTGTCGTGCCGAACCATCGTTGCTGATCTTGTAGGTTAAACTCACTCTGTACCGTGCACCGTTGAACCGGCTCATGGTGGTAAGTGAATAATCCTGTCCTGTTACAACCGTACGATAGCGCCGGGTGTCGAAGATGTTGGTCGCATCAGCGGCGATGGAAAAACGGTCATTTAACACTTTTTTACTCATGCCGAAATCAACCCATTGCATGGCACGTATCCGGGTTTGTGCGGTTGAGTTAGGGCCGTTATAATAGTAGCGTGTTTGTATGCCCAGTGCCTTTGGCAATTTAACCTGTACAGTAAGGCGCCCACCCGATGAGGTGCCGGTATAGTTGAAATTGAACCCGTTGTAGCTGCCCTTTTGGCTGAAACGATAAAGGTTAAAATCAGCATTCAGTTGTAAAGCAGTAATGGGATTATACATGAAGTTAAGCTCAAAACCGTGACGCTGCTCCCCGGAGATATTAACCGGTATCGTAACAAAATAGCCTTCCGGATCACGATAAGTATAATCAGAAATAGGTTTGGCGATATGCTGATAAAAGATAGTTGGGTTTATCGTAATGAATGAGCTTTGTTTTAAGAACCCTAACTCATAAACATGCGCGTATGATGGGTTAAGGTCAGGATTGCCTATTTCCCTTGAGGAGAGGTCGGTAAGTTCAGCGAAAGGTGATAACTGGTAGAGTGAAGGACGGCTGATGCGTGTACTGTAGTGCACCTGCAGCTGTGATGTGGTATTTATTTTATAATCAAGATGCAGCGTAGGGAAAAACCAGGTGTATGCTTTCTTTGGGATATGATAATTCTTATCGTCCTCAAACCTTACCGCCGTAGCTTCCATACGTAATCCGGCAAGATAGCTCCACTTTTCGTTTTTGTCACTTAGCTGGCTATAAGCTCCCTGTATTTTTTCGTAGTAACGTAAGTCGTTGTTTATGTTATCATAGATCGTAAAATTATCTCCTGTTTGCTGTTCAGCTACAAAGCTATACCTGACACTCCGGTTCTCTGTTTTTAAGCCAGCTTCAAGCAATAGGTTGCCAGTCAGTGGTTGTACCCAATCAGACTGGATCAGAAGATCATGATTAGCGTTTGTATTATTGGTGCGAATAGCGGGATATTCCGCCTTTTCCGGTGCTACCTTATCTGTTTGTAATTGCCAGTTCTTATGACTGTTCCACCAATCGTATTGAAGGTCAACAGTCCATTTTTGCTTAGGCCTTTTAAATAACTGGGTATAGTTATACTCCAGCTGGTTGTAATTCCGGTGTTCCCGGGATTCGCCGCTACGTTTGAGTGTGCTGTCCGGTTGAAGGCTGCTGTAATCGTAATTTAGCCAGGTTTTGTCATGATCATGGGTACCATGCCACAGGTACGCGGCCGTCATGGTTTGTTTTTCACTCAGCTGGTAATCTGTCCCTGCATAGAGCATTTTACCATCGTCATGCCGGTCTTCATCCTGAAGCATGGCTAAATTATTAGCAGGAGCAAATTGGTTGGAGGAATATTTGCCCTCGTAGTCAGATTTGCGCATGCCCATGGTGGAAAAGAAATTGAATTTTTCGGATTTATAATTAAGGCTTGGGTTTAGGCGGGTATCATTTGGAATACCGGCCATTACCTGCACCTGTCCGTTGAAACCTGCTTTTTTATTTTTTTTGAGGATGATATTGATTACACCGGCGGTGCCGGAAGCATCGTAACGGGCAGAAGGACTGCTGATAACTTCGACCCGTTCAACCTGCGCCGCCTGCAGCTGTTCCAGGGCATTGCCTTGTACCAGGCCTGAGCGGCGGCCGTTAATAAGAACGACAACCCCGGGGTTGCCACGAAGGCTGACCTGCCCCTGCGGGCTGACGCTAACGGAAGGTATACCATTCAGCACATCGCTCACGGATCCGTTCTGGGAGAGCACATCTTTGCCCACTTCAAATACTTTTTTATCCGGCAGGATACTTAAGGCTGATTTTTCGCCGGTAACAACTACTTCAGCAAGTGTTTTCGCATCCGGGGATAATGCCAGGCCGGCAAGCGCCAGCTTTTGGCCTGTACTGAGTCGAATCGTACGTGTTATAGTCAGGTACCCCATAGACCTGCACTCAAGGATATAAGAGCCGGGTTTTACCGGGCCAAGCACAAAGGTTCCTGTTTCTCCGGTCATAACACCGCTTACCGGTTTGTTCAGGCTATCCAGCAGACTCGCTGTTGCATATGGCAGGGGCAAACCGGTTTTTTTTTCAATCAGGGTACCGGACACCGTTTGCGCTATGCCCTGGTGGGAAAGCAAGATGAAAAGGAAGAATACAAAGAGTTTTGCTACATAATTCATGAAGCAAGATTATAATGTATAATTCACAGCTGCCACTAAAATGCTGTCAGCTGCACTATTGCCTTTTTAACTGCACTAAAACTTATCTAATTCAATTTATCTTTACCTCATGCAAAAGTGGCTGTTAATCCTGTTGTTGTTTTTCCTGGTTTCCTGTACACGTGATATCAGGTATACTGCAAGTGATGCAGTAGTAGATACAACTTCAGCCGGCCAATTTCATGCACGCGTGTATATCAACCTGCAAGAAAAGAAATTTGCGACTCCGCTCGGTGTACAGGTGCACAGTTTCGGCGCTTTTGATGTTTACTGGGATGGCATAAAAGTAGGCCGGAACGGTATCCCTGCAGTTGCGGGTTCTGCAGAAGTGCCGGGTACTGAAACCAGCTACTACCAAATACCTGATGCGCTTTCGGGATTGGGAAATCACCTGGTGGAAGTAAAAGGATCGCAAATGCATCTCAGGGAGACAGGTCGGATAGTCATGGCTAAGCCCGAAAGTTACCTTAAGTTACTGCGACAGCCGCTGATAGAGCTTTCATTAGTAAATCTTATGGCGGGTGCTTTTTTAATAGCGGCCATTTACTATGCTTTTTTATATATCAACAGCCAGGCGCGACCGAAAACAATGTTGTTGTTTGCACTGATCTGTTTCCTGTTCTTTTCGCTGCTGGCAATGGAGTACATCAAGTTTTACATTGATATTCCCTATACCCGCTTTTATACCAGGCTGAAAATTGTTGGCTGGCTTACTTTTGCCATTGCGCTGCTTATTCCCTTGTACTTTGCCATTCACTACCGCTTACCGGGAACCGGTATTTTTATAGGTTCGTTTACTGTTGTCCTGTTAGCCATTTATATAATTAATTATGAGCATTACGACCTTACCGCTCATTTGCACAGTCTGGCCTTATGGATTGCTTCGGTGCTCGTATTGCTGTACGCCCTCCTAAAAAAGCAAAAAGGCAGTACGCTGGTACTTATGGGTTTTGTTTTATCTATGGTGGTTAATCAGTTTATGTTTTACGATTTTGGTTTGTACATTGCCTTTACCATTATTCTGCTTTGCATATTATACCTGCAAACAACCACATCAAGGCAGTTGGAAGAAGCCCATCAGGCGTCTCTGCTGTTATCATCGCGTCTGCAGCTCGAACTGGTGAAAAAAAATATCCAGCCGCATTTTCTTCGCAACACGCTTACTTCGCTCATTGATTGGGTGGAAGAATCGCCTGCCGATGGTGTAAAGTTCATCAAGGCCCTGTCGGGCGAATTTGACCTGATGATGGAAATGGCAGAAGAAACATTGGTATCCGTGCGGCGGGAAATAGACCTGTGCAGACATCATCTTGAAGTGATGCAATACCGGAAGGAAATAATATATATTTGGGATGAACAGGGTATAGATGACCATGAGATGATTCCGCCGGCGATTATTCTAACATTAGTAGAAAATGGGGTAACCCATAGTATCCCTGTCAATAACCGCATTCGTTTTGTTTTTAATTTTAAACGGTCGGGACACATTAAGGAATATGTATTGGAAACCTATGGCGATAACCGCGTCACTGAAAAAGCATCGGGCGGAAATGGATTTAGGTATATTAAGGCAAGACTAACGGAAAGTTATGGAGATAACTGGCAATTCAGTGCAGAACCGTTTTCCGGGGGCTGGCGCAGCAGTATTCAGATAAGTATATGAATATTTTAATTATCGAGGACGAGATGCGTATAGCACGGCGGTTAGCCCGTATGGTACGCCTGTATTTTGAACAGGAGGGAGCCTCACTTATAATTTGCGATGACCTGCAGGACGGCTTAGCTTATCTGGAAAAGCATACTGTAGAACTGCTTCTGCTCGACCTTAATTTGAACGGCAAGGATGGCTTTACGGTACTGGAAGCCATGGTATCACGCTCTTTTCAAACTATCATCGTGTCTGCATACACCGATAAAGCCATAACCGCATTCGCTTACGGCGTGCTTGATTTTGTACCAAAACCATTTGACGAGGAGCGTTTGTTCCGGGCGTTTAAAAGATTAGACAGAGCCAGCCCTGCTGTCACGGGATATGAATTGAAATATCTGGCTGTGCGTAATAACGGCATCATCAAACTTGTAAATGTAAGTGATGTACACAGCGTTAAAGGAGCGGGGAACTATAGCGAGCTGCGGTTATACAATGGCAATAGTTGGCTGCATGATAAAAGCCTTGATGCAATTGAACGGCTGCTTCCAAATGACCAGTTTGTGCGTATACATCGTTCATATATCATCAGATGGCTGGAAGCTGTAAAACTGTTAATAGAGCCGGGAGGCAGATATTCCATAGAACTGAAAAATGGAGAGGTGCTTCCTGTGGCACGTTCAAGGTATCCATCGTTGCGCAATATATGTTTATGAAAGCGGTACAATGAGGGTTTATTGATCTGTTAGCATCCTTGTCTCAAACAATTCTCGAACATCTTTATTAAAGTTTAAATGGAAAAGCCGTGGCTAAAACTATGGCTCTTTTACTAAATAACCAATGTCGCCTGGCATCCGGAAGATTTCAATTCATCCAAATTCATGATTTTTATTTTTACCCCCTATGATTGCTCCCAGATCCCCCCTTGGGTTTCCATTTTGGAGGCGATATTTGGTTATTGATTCACAAATCAATAACCAAATATCGCCTTACAATTTGCCTGAGTTAATGGATAAACAACAACTGTAATTTTTACGACCAAACGAGGGAAACCTTAAAAAAAATAATCACCTGAAATAAGTGTGACACGCTATGGTTGCGAATGCATAGTAATGGAAATTTAATATTCAGACTATCACATTTATTTCAGGATAGGAGCAGGAAACCTATATGTAAACTGAAGGAAGTAACCAATGATTAAATCGGTATAAATTGAAAATATGAGAAAACAACTAACCTATTTTTTTTCGTTAATTTTTGTGGCATTACTTTCTATTACTGGCCTGGTGTACCGGGCTCATGCCCAAACTTTTGTGCATCCCGGAGTTCCTTTCACCCGGGCAGACCTGGATCAACTGAAAGGCAATATTACCAAAGAGCCCTGGCTTACAGGATATAACTCCCTCAAAAGCGATTCGCATTCGCAATTAAGCTATTCCATGAGGGGGCCTTTCGCAACGGTAACCCGTGCGCCTAATTTAAACAATCCGGCCTGGCTGGATGATATGATCGCTATTCATAACCTGGCGTTCATGTATGTTTTTACAGGCGACTCCGCGTACGCCCGAAAAGCCACTAATATGCTGGATGCCTGGGCAGTTACTAATACCAGCTGGGGCGGTGGAGAAAACATGCTCGATATTGGCGACCGTGTAGCTTACTTCGTTGCAGGGGCCGATATCCTGAGAGGTACCTTTCCGGGATGGACAGCCGCTAATGATACACATGTAAATAATTATTTCAGAAATGTTTTATACCCGACTTCATGGGTACCCAACCCTTTAAGAGATGCAAATAAAGGAGCCCTCCAATTGGGAATAGCAGTGGGTATTGCCGCTTATCTGGGCGATCAGGCACTATGGCAGCAGGCCATTGAAGTATACCGCATGGATGCGGGTGGAGGATTACGCAATAGCTTACCTAATGGCGAGGTAGGCGATTCGGGACGTGATGACCATTGGTTTGAGCAAATTCAGGCGCTTGGATGGAGCGCGGAAGTAGCTTGGAAACAAGGTGTTGACCTGTTTTCGGAATTTGACAATCGTTTGCTTAAAATCAGCGAATTATATAGCCAGTATAGCCAATCGCCTGCCGGCACCTTATCTTTTGTACCATACGGGGCCTATGCCAGCTATTGGACCAATTGGGGAATCCCTCCCGGGTATGTTCACAGGCATCCGTTTAACAATATTATTAAGGGAGCGTATGCGCTGCGTAAGGGCATTCCAACCCCATATACCGAACAAATACGGGCGCTGGCAGGCGAGGATGGCTTCTCCTTTTTATATTTAAAGTCGGCAGACACCTCACATGCCACCCCATTAACGCCTGTTGTTTATCCTGCCGATCTCGCTCAACCGGTTAGCAACCTCAGTAATATTGATATTGGCAGTACTGGTTTAACCGGTTCCGCGTCCTACAATAATGGTACCTGGACGGTGAAGGCGGCAGGGAAATCGGAATACAATGCGAGCAATTTTACTTTTCAACAGGCTA
The DNA here is from genome assembly GCF_050433765.1 of Mucilaginibacter lappiensis. GTDB lineage: Bacteria > Bacteroidota > Bacteroidia > Sphingobacteriales > Sphingobacteriaceae > Mucilaginibacter > Mucilaginibacter lappiensis_A. Next base: position 266,645 of record NZ_JBNPWP010000003.1, read on the forward strand.
ATGGCGATGTTGGTATGATTATGAAGGTTGAAAGTAACTCCATGAATACAGCTGTTACAGGTTTGATGATCCGGTCATCGCTATTACCAACAGCCAATTATGTAGCTGTAGATCTGGGCGGAAACGGCAGCGTTTGGGCAACAGCCAATGGTTCCAGCGCGCAAACATCTTATTCCCATTATCAGCCGAAAGCGCCCTGGTGGCTAAAAATAGAACGTGTAGGCAACAGGGTATTTGCTTACCACTCGCAGGACGGTATCAACTGGACAAACCATGCATTGTACATTATTGCGCTCCCGGCCAACACCTATATTGGTTTTTATACCATTTCCAATAATACTTCGGCCTTAAATACGGCTATACTAACCCATGTATCTGTTAACAGTACATCCCCTACAGGGGCGCCTCTTATAACCAGTGCAACCTCGGCAAGCGGAGTAGTTGGTAATACATTTAATTACACCATTACAGCAACCGGCAATGCAACAAAATACAATGCTACAGGTTTGCCTGCTGGTTTAAGTATTGATACACTTGCGGGTGTTATTACCGGCACCCCAACAGCTATAGGCCAAAGTGTGGTAAATTTACAGGCTACCAATGCTAATGGCACAGGAACGGCCAGCCTGGTTATTAACGTAACCAGTAACACGGCCCCGGCAACACCGGCGGGTGTTACCGCCGCGGTAACCAATGTTTCAAATATCAGCATTGCATGGCCTGCAATAGCAAATACAAGTAGTTATAGCGTAAAGCGTTCACTCTCGGCAAGTGGTCCTTTTACTACCATTCAGGACAGTGTAACCAGTACCTCTTATATTGACGCATTGCCCGTGCCCGAGGTAAACAATTATTATGTTGTTACGGCCCTGGCCGGAACATTGGAAAGCGGAAACTCAAATGTGGTTTTTGCATCGGTTCCGCCCGCGGCGCCAAATCAGCCGGCGATTGTCAATAAAAACAAAGAGATTGATTTAAGCTGGGACACTGCCTCAGGAGCAGCAACATATAACGTAAAAAGAAGCACCGTAAGTGGTGGTCCTTATACAACCGTAGCCAATGTGCCGGGTACCAGTTACGCCGATGTGAATGTAAGCAACGGAAGCCCATATTATTACGTGATTTCGTCAGTTGGGCAAACCAAAGAAAGCGCAAATTCGATAGAGGCATTCGGAGTTCCTGGGTCTGGTTCTTATACCTGGAAACCGGCATCCGAAACGGATTCATTAAAACTGGCTTCCAATTGGGTAGAAAATGCTATCCCGGCAAGCCCAGCCATTATAACGTTCAATGCATCGGCCGATACTATTTTGACTAATGACATTAAAGGGCTGGCGGTTTCGCGGATGCAATTTAACGCGGGTGCGAACAGTTATACCATATCCGGCGATACTATCCATTTAAGGAATGACCTGGTTAACAATGCCACAACCTCACATACCCTGAGCATGCCTGTTGTGCTGGATACTTTGCTCAATGTAAACACGATAACCGGTGGTACGGTATCCCTCACCGGAGGGATAAGCGGAAACGGAAGTTTGCTAAAAAACGGTATAGGATATCTTTATATATCAGGAAACAATACCTATACCGGTACCACCACATTAAACGGCAACGGGCAAAGCTGGCCCCCTGTATATGGTTTGGAGGTATCGGGCATTGGTACCGGAACACCTTCGGCTCCAACATCCGGCCCGTTGGGAACAGGTAAGATCATTATGAACGGTGGGGCATTGTTTTCAGTGAATGGCGATGCAACCTTTTATAACGACTTTGAAATAGCTGCCGGTAAAACCAGTTATTTTTATCAAACCAGTAACGCAATAAACCTGCGGGGCAAGCTTTTGGGTAGCGGCACCATTATACAGGATGGCAACGTTTACGCGGGCTTACACCTTTTTGGCGATAACAGCAATTTTACTGGTACTTTTGTATCCAAATTACGTAGCGGTAACAACCGGGTGCGTTTTGAAGTCCCCGAATCAGGCAGTGCCAAGGCCTACTGGAACCTGGATGCCAACGGAAATGACTGCCAGGGCATACTGTTCGCTACGGGAACCATCAGTTTTGGCGCACTTACCGGGAGAGGGGCGATCCGGACAGATGCCGGGGGTAGTCCTACAATCAGCATTGGGGCATTAAACCTTAGTACAACCTTTGGCGGCATTATGTCGGGTTCTATGAATGTAGAAAAGATAGGTGCCGGCGTGCTTATTTTTACCGGAAATAACTCATACAGTGGTACAACCACTATCAGGGGTGGAAAACTTCTGTTAAACAATGATCCGGCATCGGGGGTTTTTAACAGTCCTCTTACAGCAGAGGCCGGTTCGTTCGGCGGAACAGGTAAGGGCACAATGGCAGTTACCATTGGAACAGGAAGCGGAACAGGCGCAATCCTTGAACCCGGGAACCAGGCTGTTGGTTCTTTGATAGCCGGTTCCTTAACCTTAAAATCTGATGCTACCTACAATGCTGAAATTGATATGGGTAGCGCCACTGGCGATAAAATAACAGTTACCAGTGTTAGCCTCATTAACAACCCTAAATTATCAGTAACGGGCACTGCAGACACGTTGCCATCAGGTGCAGCCTACACCATTATTGATAATACAGGCAGCACTGCCATTGCCGGAACCTTTAAGGACCTGCCTGAAATGGCTTTAATTATAGTGGGCGATTACAATTTTCGCATAACTTATAAAGGTGGAACAGGTAATGATGTGCAGTTGCTGGATGACCGCACTTTGCCCGTTACCATTACCAGCGCATTGGCCGATACCGTTGTTGTTGGAAAGTCTTTTACCTATACCATCGGCGCTATCAAAGCGCCCAATAGTTTTTCGGCAACTGGCCTTCCCGATGGGTTGAATATTAACACAGGTACGGGAGTTATTTTAGGTACCCCAACCCAAACCGGTGTTTTTCCCGTTACTCTAACCGCGTCAAACGGAAATACCACGAGTACGGTAACCCTGGTTTTAACCGTGCAAAGCAATATTGTTAGTGGGTTACTGGTTGCGGCGGGAGATGCTAAAAATATAATAGAGTGGGGACCCGTGTCAAACTTTACTTATAAGGTTAAACGTTCAACTACTTCGGGCGGACCTTATACCACAATTGGGAATGTTAGTACTACAAAATACACTGATGTAAACGTTACTAACGGAAGTACCTATTTTTATGTTGTTACCTCGATTGACAGTACTGTTGAAAGCCCAAACAGCACTGAAGTAATTGCAAAGCCCAATATTGGCCAAAACGATTATTATAAATTTGATGAACCAGGCGGAACAAAAGGGATTGACGCATGGGGAGCTAATCATGCCACGCTTGCGGCCACAGGCAGCCGAGGCACCGGTAAGTATGGGCAGGCGCTCCTGCTGGATGGAACAGCCAATGCCTATGCCACGCTTCCATCGGGTATTATGAGTACGTTAAATGATTTCACCATTTCTGCCTGGGTGCGGATGGATGCTATTACTACCTGGATGCGCGTATTTGATTTCGGATCGAGTACTACCCAGTATATGTTTTTATCGGTTCAAGCAGGTATAACAAGCGGGAAATCGATTGTGCGTTACGCGATAAAAAACGGGTCGGCGGCTGAGCAAAATCTTAACTTTAATTATACTTTTCCGCTCAATACCTGGACTAATCTGGCCATAACCAGATCGGGCAGCACCTGCACCATGTATATTAACGGTGCCTCTGTAGCGTCTACCACGGGTATCACCATTAAGCCATCGGCGCTGGGAACAACAAGCCTTAATTATTTAGGAAAATCGCAGTTTTCTGCTGATCCAATGTTCAAGGGAGCGATTGACGCGTTTAAGATCTACAGCAGAGCGTTAAGTGCGTCAGAAATTGCTGATGGCCTTTTGGGTGAGCAAATGATTGCCTTTAACCCGATAACTCAGAAAGTAATAGGCGATCCGGATTTTGCTATCAATGCTACGGCAAGTTCCAATTTGCCGGTAAGCTACACGAGTTCAGATACTACAGTGGCTACGATAGTTAACGGTAAGGTACATATTAAAGGTGCTGGAACAAGTACGGTCATAGCATCCCAAACCGGTAACGAGCAATATACAGCGGCAACTCCTATAAGCCGCATATTGAAGGTTATCCCGCTTAACCTGCAGGTGCAATACCAGGATGGAGATGCCGGGCAATTGACCAATAACATTATCCGTCCTTATGTGAAGATAATGAATGCCGATTCCGTTGGTGTTGCCTATAGCGAATTAACTATGCGCTACTGGTTCACTGCAGAAAATTACGCGGGCGTTAATACGTGGATAGATTATGCCCAGTTGGGAAATAGTTATGTAAAAATGAAATATGTTTCTTTAGCTCAACCCCGTAATGGCGCTTTTGGTTATATGGAATATAGTTTCACCGCACCAGGGAATCTTGGAGCTGGCAGCAATACCGGGCAAATACAATCCAGGCTTGCCAACCAGGACTCGGGAAATTTGAATGAGGCAGATGATTATTCTTATCAAAGTAATACTGGCAGCTATGGCGCTAATAACCACATTACGCTTTACCGTAACGGTATGTTGATATGGGGAATTGAACCGACTGATGTTTCCCCTCTTACCAGCCTGAACGTATTCTATCAGAATCAAAACCAAAGCACAGGCAGCAATACCATCAGCACTTATCTTTCCATCAATAATACCGGGAATGTGCCGGTAGCCTATGGAGATATCACCGCGCGTTACTGGTTTACCAAAGACGGGACACAAAGCCTGAATTACTGGATAGATTATGCTAAAAAAGGCAGCGGTAACATAAGCGGCAACTTTGTATCATTAGGTGCCGCGCTTAACGGTGCCGATACTTATTTCGAGGTAGCGGTAAACGCTGCTGTGGGCACACTTTACCCCCTGAGCACATCGGGCAATATTCAGTACCGTATAGCCAAATCAGACTGGTCAAACTTTAACGAGCTGAATGATTACTCGTACCTGCCCAAAGATGTGATGAAGGAGAATAACCATATTACTGTTTATTACAAAGGGCAGTTAATTTATGGAACGGAACCTGGTATAACAGGGACCATGGCATTAAAGAATACCACATTAGCGGTATCCCCGCCGCCAATCACCGTAAATGATGCAATTGTAGTGCACCCAGGTCTCTCGCCCAATGGCGATGGCATCAATGATTTCCTGACCATAGACGGGTTAACGGCATACCCCAATAACAAGTTGATGATCATGGACCGTAATGGGGTTAAGGTGTTTGAAGCCAGGGGCTATGATAACAGCTCAAAAGTATTTGACGGACATTCCAGTATCAATGGGGCCATCCAGCGGCCCGGCACTTATTTTTATTCGCTGGAATACAAGGCAGGTACTGAAAATAAACATAAAACAGGTTTCATTATCATTAAATACTGATAGCACGATATGATCCCGGATATCAATAAGATTAATAGTGACAAGAAACCCCTGCTTGTCACATTAAGCCTTTGCCTGTTACTTATGGTAACAGGCAATAGGGCTGTTGCCCAGCAGCAAGCTTTTAGTTATACACAATACATGGATAACTTAACCCCGTTTAATCCAGCCTATTCCCTGCTGGATAAGGCCGGGTCAATTAATACACTGGCCCGCAGGCAATGGGTAGGGGTAGACGGGGCACCGGTAACTTATCTGATCACGGGTAATCTCCCCATTGAATCTATCAATGCTTCTGCAGGAGTGATTGTATTTAATGACCAGGTTGCCATAGAATGCCAAACCGAGGCAAATGTATATTTTGCAAAGGGGATACAATTAGATTCAAGAAGCATTTTAGCGGTATCGATAAATGCCGGTGTACGAAACTATACCGCCAATTATTCAACCCTGGATGCCACAGATCCAACCTTCAGGAATGATGTCAGGGGAACGAAACCCAATATGGGGTTTGGCGTTATGTATTACACCGACTGGTATTATCTCGGCGTATCGGTGCCCGAACTCACTATAACCAGTCTGGGGACAGCATCTGTACAGGATAATACCAATTTCAGAAATCATTATTATTTCTCCGGGGCATTGATAACCAATGTAAATGAAGATATAAAATTCAAACCGGCTACACTGTTCTCCTACGCAAAGGGGGTACCGCTTACTGCGGATATATCCGGTATATTTTATATGAAAGGAACATTGGGACTTGGTTTAAACTATCGTACCGATAAAGAAATGTCGGGGATCCTTACTTTAAACATTAATGCATTCCATGTGGGCTATGGCTATCAGTTCGGTACATCATCAACCAATTTGGGGACCTTTAATAATGCCACCCATGAAATATCCCTAAGTTATCGTTTTGGCAGGTGGGCATCCGATCCAAAATTGCTGTAATATATCTGGTTAATAAAAGAATAGTAAAATAGGTAATGCAAAGCAATCCTAAATACCTGTCTTATAAATTGTGATATCGATAAAATAATTAAATATTATTAATTATTACCCCCTTAAATGGTCTATTAACCCCTCATGACTATTTATTATTTACTATATGTTTGGCTTGCAATTATTACCTAATAGTCAACACGAAAGCCAGTCTTTTTACTTTGGTTACATTTTTTTACTAATTATTTCTTTACGAAATAATTGAGTTTGGTTTTGCGTTTTGACAAATTTTTTGTGCTGAAACCAATTAACCAATTTATATTTTAACCAAAAATCTAAAAAAATGAAGTCAAAAATTCTAATTTTTCTTAGTTGTTTATCCCTGATGTTTACATTGGGGTGTAAAAAATCGACTTCGCTTATAACAGCGAATAGCTCGTCTGCACCCACTTCCAAACTGGAAGTAAACGCAGTTTCAGCGTTTATTCATCCGGGCATGTTGCACAGCCAGGCAGATTTTATCAGAATGCAAACCATGGTTAGCGCAGGTGCGGATCCCTGGCTCTCCGGATGGAATAAACTGACAGCAAACACACACTCCGCATCAACCTATTCCATGCAGGGGCCTGTAGATACGGTTTACAGAGGTTCTGGCTCTCCGCAAAACTATTCAAAGTTATATAATGACATCGCCGCTGCTTATCAAAATGCTTTGCGTTGGAAAATCAATGGCGATGTAGCCTGCGGAAATAAGGCAGTGACTATTATGAACGCCTGGTCGTCTACCCTGACAGCTATCGGTGGATCTGCAGACAGATGGCTGGCTGCCGGTATATATGGTTATGAATTTGCCAATGCAGCCGAGATCATGCGTGACTATAGTGGTTGGTCAGCAACAGACTTTACCCGGTTTAAAAATATGATGCTCAACGTATTTTATCCGATGAACCATGATTTTTTGATAAATCATAATGGAGCCTGTATAACCAATTATTGGGCAAACTGGGATTTGTGTAGTATGGCATCAATTCTGTCGATAGGCATATTATGCGATGACACCAATAAGTTTAATGAAGCGATAACTTATTTCAAAACCGGTGCCGGCAATGGGTCAATTGATCATGCGGTGCCATTTTTATATAATTCAGGTCAGTTAGGCCAGGGACAGGAATCGGGCCGGGATCAGGGACATCAATGTTTGGATATTTCTTTGTTGGGTGCATTCTGCCAAATGGCTTATAACCAGGGCCAGGATCTATTTGCCTATGAAAATAATAAAGCGCTGGCTGTTAGCGAATATACAGCCAGCTATAATCTTGGAAACACAGTACCTTTTACCACGTATAATTATGCCAACGGACAAAATTGTACGCCTCAAACACAAACGGTGATTGCGGAAGGTGGCAGAGGAGACATTCGCCCAAGTTGGGAGTTGATCTATAATTATCAGAAATCACATGGTATTACCGGAACAACCTACAGCGGCCAGTATGCTACTAATGTAAGGCCGGAAGGTGGTGGCGGCGATTATGGGCCAAACAGCGGAGGGTATGATCAGTTAGGGTTTGGAACGTTAACCCATTCTGTAGGGGCACAGCCCATAACCAATGGCACTTATAAATTGATTAATCGCGCCAGTGGAAAATACCTTGATAATTTGGGTGCAACTACTAATGGTGCAAATGTGGGTCAATGGGCTTCGAGCGGCAGCAATAATCAGAAATGGGTATTAACCTATAGCGGTGGTTACTATAAATTAGCTTGTGTAACCGGTAGCAAATGCCTGGATAGTTATGACCATACCGCCGATGGATCAACAGTTGCACAGTGGGCAAGCGGCAGTAGCACCAATCAGCAATGGACAATCATACCTGTAGGTTCTTATTACAAAATTGTTAACCGCACCAACGGTAAATGTCTGGATTCAGGAGGCGGAGCTACGGACGGAGCTATCATGCAATTTTGGCCAAGTGGTAGTAGTAACAACCAGCAATGGACCATTGCGCCATGATATACTTGTTGCAGTAAAAAAGAACGGAAAACCTATATTTAATTAAACAAAAACGGCGTGAGTGTATAGCTCATGCCGTTTTTGTTTAAACCATCCCCCTTATTTGACCCATCAAACCCCCTTGTGAGTCTTTGTTTTACTCTACTTTCGAAACACGATTATAAACGATTTTTCCGGATATGCTTTGCACATATCATTAAATCCATTTAGTAATTATTAATCTACCCCCTTGTATAAAGCAAACGGCTTTATATATGATTAATGAATAGATTACTGTGAGGTATGTGGTAAGGTAAGTAGAAATAATAGCAAAATTATGAAAGGTAATTACTTGAAAATTTGTTCTGATGTAGTAAGTTCCAATATGGTGTTAATCATCCTGTTTTTCTTATTTGCAGCATTTCAGGTGGATGCTCAAATCAATTTGCAGGTATTACCCAATATAAATTATTGTGCAGCACAGGCTCAAAAAACATTAAACACTATTCCCGCAGGTGGTAATAACCTGCCCCGTAATGTAGATAACGGTAAAACAGACTGGCGTTATGTAAACTATCAGGATTGGTGCAGTGGTTTCTGGCCCGGAATATTATGGTATTTATATGAAGGGACCCATGGTCAAAAATGGAAAACAGCTGCAGATAAATTCACTCGGGAGTTAAAGCCTGTTTCTGAACATAGCGGTTTTGATCATGATCTGGGTTTTATAGTATTTAACAGTTTTGGCAACGGATATCGGCTAACCGGAGATCCGGAATATAAACAGGTTATATTAAGATCGGCAGATTCACTGGCTACACTATTTAACCCCAAGGTAGGCACTATTTTATCATGGCCGGGAATGGTAAAAAAAATGAACTGGCCACACAATACTATTATTGACAATATGATTAACCTGGAACTGTTATTCTGGGCTTCAAAAAATGGTGGCAGCAGGAATTTATATGACATTGCGGTTAAACATGCCGAAACTACGATGCATAATCATTTCAGACCCAATTATACTTCTTATCATGTGGTGGTATACGATACGGTTACCGGGAAAAAGATAAAAGGAATAACCCATCAGGGTTATGCGAATAACAGTATGTGGGCCAGGGGACAATCATGGGCTATATATGGCTTTACCATGTGCTACCGCGAAACCAGGAAAACGGAGTTTTTAGATTTTGCACAAAAAGTAGCAGATGTATATTTAAGCCGTTTACCGGCTGACCTCATACCTTATTGGGATTTTGATGATCCGGTTATACCCAATACCCCTAAGGATGCTTCGGCTGCATGTATAACCGCTTCGGCATTATTGGAGTTATCAACCTTTGTAAAGGATAGAGCCAAAGCCAGTATTTATCGCCATAAAGCCGAAGCTATGTTGCAAACGCTTTCTTCATCAGCTTACCAGAGCCGTGGTGTAAATAATGCCTTTTTACTGCATTCAACCGGACACCATCCTGCAGAGACGGAGATTGATGCATCGATCATTTATGCCGACTATTATTATCTGGAGGCCCTGCTGCGGCTGGAAAAATTACAACATATCAAAGCTTATCACCTTTATAAATCACGCTAAATGAGACATTTTCTATTGGTTATGGTTTCATTTATCACCTTAACCGCCAGGGGACAAAATACCATAACTAACACTCCTGTTAATCTACAATCACCGGATCAAAACCTGACGTTAAAATTTAATCAAAAATCATTTATTGGTAACAAACGAATGATGTATTATGAAGTGAGTTATAAAGGTAAGGAGGTGATAAAAGAATCGGCATTGAATATACAAATGGATAACCAGCTCTCAGAAAAGGCAATGGCTTTAAAAATAGATCAGCATAAAGACTGGTGCGAAAACCTGGAAATAAAGGAGATCAAAACAGTAACCCATGATACCACCTGGAAACCGGTAAACGGCGAAAGTAGTCAGATAAGGGATCATTACAACGAAGTAGATATTACACTGGTAAAAGACGATAACCCGATATATGTAGTGCAGGTGCAGCTTCGGGTTTATAACGAAGGTGTGGCTATACGCTATTTCTTCCCTGAGAATGTAAAGGGAACTTATTATAATGTAACGGCAGAAAATACAGAATTTAGCTTACCACCCGGCACACAAGCCTGGTTTGCCAATTGGGCACAGGCGCCTTATTATAAACTGCCATTATTAAACTGGCCCGGAGAAAGTGAGCGCCCGTTAACTCTTGAACTGCCAAATGGTTTATTCGCAACACTTGCCGAGGCGCAAATGGTAGATTATGCACGTACCAAATTTAAGTTAAGCACCAATAAGCCCAATACCATTATTACATCAATGTTTGGTGAGGCCCAGTTGATATCGCCGGTGTATACTCCCTGGCGGGTAATTATGGTGGCAGAAAAACCGGGCGATTTAATTGAACATGACTATTTGATACTTAATCTGAATGAACAAAGCAGAATAACCGGCAATACCGATTGGATAAAATCAGGTAAAATTATGCGGGTGATGACACAAACCACCGCCGATGCGAAAGCCTATATTGATTTTGCTGCCCAACAGAACCTGCAGTACATATTATTTGACTGGAAATGGTATGGGCCGGCCTTTAGCTTTGATTCCGATGCAGCAAAGGTTGCCATACCCGATTTCGATTTACCGGGAATTATTCAGTATGGTAAAGACAAAGGAATAGGGGTTTGGCTTTACGTTAACCAGCAGGCACTGTTGGCACAAAGTGACAGCCTGTTTGCCCTATATTGTAAATGGGGGGTAAAAGGTGTCAAATTTGGTTTTGTGCAGGTGGGATCACATCGTTGGACCACCTGGGTAGAGAAGGCTATACAGCAGGCGGCAGCCAGCCAGATGATGGTTAATATTCATGATGACTGGCGCCTTACCGGCGAACAGCGCACATGGCCAAATCTGATGACAGCCGAAGGTATAAGGGGTAACGAAGAAATGCCGGATGCCACCCACAATACTATTTTGCCCTTTACCCGGTACATAGCAGGTCCGGCTGATTATACGATCTGTTATTTTGATAAGCGGATAAAAACTACTCATGCCCACCAGCTGGCATTGGCTGCCATTTACTATAGCCCAATTCAAACTTTATTTTGGTACGATAATCCATCGCAATACCACCAGGAACCTGAACTGGAATTCTGGAGCAAAATTCCTACCACCTGGGATGAAACAAGGGTGATACAAGGTGTGCCTGGTCAATTTATTACTACCGCCCGGCGCAAAGGAACAAAGTGGTTTGTGGGAACCATCACTAATAATGAGGCGCGAAAATTACAACTGTCGCTAAATTTTTTATCAAAAGGGAAAAAATATATAGCCAGTATTTATTTCGATGATCAACGGATAAAGACAGCCACACATGTGAAAATAACCCATCAAAAAGTAGATGCTTCAACGATTTTGGATATTAATCTAAAGGCTTCCGGTGGGCAGGCGATTTATATTACAGACGAAATGCAGAACAGATAACACAAAAAATATAACATAAATGCAAATTGATAAATTGTCTGGTTCATTTATTTTAACGGCCGACATTGGCGGGTCGCATATTACATCAGCCATATATGATCGAAAAAAAAATAGCATTATTAAAGAAAGTATTTCCCGTGTTGCGTTCAGTAGTAAGGGAAGTGCCCAAAATATATTGAACTCCTGGGCCGGGGCCCTGTCTCAAACGCTGGGAAAAACCGGGATAGCCATTTCGGGAGTTGGTATAGCCATACCCGGACCTTTTGACTATGAAACGGGTATTTCCTATATAACCGGGCTTAGTAAATATGAGTCGATCTATGGCATGAACATCAAACAACATCTGGCCGAAATACTGCAGCTGCCTTCTGAAATTTTCAAATTCAGGAATGACGCGGAAGCCGCAATTGCGGGAGAGGTAACTGCGGGTGCCGGCAAAGGATTGAATAGTATTATTGGAATTACGTTGGGCACCGGATTTGGATCGGCCTGGAGTTTAGATGGTATTACGAAGGACTTAAATTTAGGCAATGAACCATATAAAGATAGCATTGCCGATGATCATTTATCTACCCGATGGTTTCTAAAACGTTATCATGAATTAACGGGTCTTTCCATTACAGGTGTCAGGGAGTTGGCTTTATTGGCTAAGCATAGTCCAATAGCCAGAGATATATTTAATGAGTTTGCTGTAAATATGGGCGATTTTTTATTGAAACCCGTTCTGCACTTCAAGCCCGAAACTTTGATTATTTGCGGAAATATAGCCAAAGCATCGGCATTTTTTATGCCTGTGGTGGCCAGCCGATTAAATATGACTACGGTGAAGATTGGGCAATTAGGTGAATATGCAGCTCTTATAGGGGTTGCCAACCTGATTTAGACCAAATGATATCATCCAGATGCTTATTCAGATCATCTAAACCCTCAGTATAATGATGAAGAGAAAAATCACCATCAATGACATTGCCAGAGAACTGAATATCTCTAAAACCTCAGTATCATTTGTTATTAATGGTAAAGCGCGTGAAAAAAACATCAGTACGGGATTAGAGAAAAAGGTATTAGCCTACATTGATGAGATTGGCTATCGTCCCAACCATTTTGCTCAGGGATTACGTACCGGTAAAACAAAAATGATCGGGATGCTGGTCGAAGATATATCGGATCCCTTTTTTTCTGCTATCGCCCGCATGATGGAAGAAATTGCTTATAAAAAAGGATACAAGATCCTTTACAGCAGCACCGAAAATGATACGCAAAAAGCAAAGGATTTGATTGAGATGTATCGTGTCAGGCATGTAGATGGTTATATTATTGCTCCTCCGCCCGGTATTGAACCGGAATTAAAGGAGTTGAGGGATGATGGTTTTTTTGTATTGCTATTTGACAGAACCCTGGCGGGACTGGAAATCAGCAATGTGGTAGTAGATAACCTGGAAAGCAGTTATAAAGCCGTTAAACATTTAATTGATAACGGCTACAATAATATAGCAATGATTACCTTATTGTCTGATCAAACACAGATGCTTGACAGAAAATCTGGTTATACGAAAGCATTAGATGAAGCTAAAAAGCCATACTTACTAAAAAAAATAGCTTATCATGATAAAAGGGAAAACTGCATTCGGGAAATTCAGGATTTCCTGATCGCCAATCAGGAGATCGACGCGCTGTTTTTTGCCACCAATTACCTTGCCGAAAGCGGGTTGGAAACATTAAAGCTTTTAAAGCGCCGTGTTCCTGAAGATATAGGAATTGTAGTGTTTGATGATCATTATCTTTTTAAACTATTTACGCCATCTATTACTGCCATAGCCCAACCGATCAAGGAGATATCAGAACAGGTAATTCATTTGATGTTGAAAAGTATTTCTGGCCCTAAGATCAAAAAAACGGTTAAAACGGTGGTTATTCCCACATCACTCATTGTCAGGGATTCTTCTTTACCTCAAACAAAAACAAACAACGATTCCTGGGTTAAAAGACTGGTCAAAAATAAGTTCTGAGCAAACAAAATATTAAAAAATTAGACCCTCTTTTTTCCTTATAAAAGACCCTTCAAATTGATTTTTTCTAAGAAGCAGGGGCAAATATCGCTTATCTGGTCATTTGATGAAAAAGAGGGTGTTTTTATTGATTTACCCCCCGCTGTTTGACCCCGTACACCCCTTTTTATTTTTTTCCTACACTATACATTAGCAGCCAATTATAAACAACTATTGATATTAATGCCTTGCGTATTTGTCAATAAATCAATTTAGTAACCTATTCTTAATTTAAACCAATTTATGATGGAAAATTTTACTTTGCTATCAAGGTACAAAGCTGCAACAATTACGCTTTTTCTTTCCTTGTTATTTTGTTTGAACTCCATGGCGCAGGACGGGACTGTGACAGGAAAATTGATCGACGCCAAAACCCGCGAAACGATTATAGGAGCAACTATAAAAATTAAGGGAACCCAAACGGGAACTGTAACTGATGTAACGGGTGTGTTTAAGCTTAACGCTGCGTCCGGAGCAGTTTTGCAGATCAGTTATATCGGTTATCTGACAAAGGAAGTAGTGGCTGATCCGGGTAAACCAATGATCATTAGTTTAACAGCCAACAGTAGTGACTTAAGCGAAGTGGTAGTAGTGGGCTACGGTACGCAAAGAAAAGCCACCCTTACCGGGGCCGTGGCAACTGTTTCATCCAAAGTTTTTGAAGACAGGGGGCCGATCAATAATCCACTGGCGTCCTTACAGGGGCAGATACCGGGTGTGATCGTAACCCGTAGCTCGGCGCAACCAGGAAGGGAAAACTGGAATTTCCAGATCAGGGGAGCAACATCCACCAATGGGCAGGACCCGCTGGTTATATTAGATGGAGTACCCTTATCAAGTAATTTCCAACCGGATCCTAATAATAGTTACACTACCAGTAATGCTGCATTAAATTCAATCAATCCGGATGATATAGAAAGCATTTCAGTTTTAAAAGATGCTGCAGCATCTATTTATGGCTCAAGAGCTGCATATGGTGTCGTACTGATCACCACTAAAAAAGCAAAGAATGGTAAAATGATAGTTCAATATGATGGTTCTGTTTCCAGAAAGATTCTCGGCTTACAGCCAACGCTCATCAACGATAAACAATGGGGTGAGGGATTAATGCAGGCACTAACGAACGATAATTATGGCATAGCACCAACCGGTTACCTATGGTACCAGTTAGCAGCCCTGGCGACCAATCCACCTGCTTCCGGCTATATTGATATTACCAAACTACCTGGTTATGCTGGCTCTGCAAACGGTGTATTATACAATGGTGTACCGCTCCCATCTTTTGGAGATGTTAAGGATTTTACCTTTTTTGACACCAATCAGCAAAAGATTTTGTGGAAGAATGCGACTTCAACCCAGCAAAATCTAAGTTTTTCCGGCAGGACCGAAAAGGCGGGTTACCGGGTATCATTGGGTTATTTAAATGATGGGAGTCAGCTGCGGTGGGGAACCAACGGAAACCAGCGATACAATTTGCGGTTTAATAATGATTATACCTTTAGTGATAAAGTTAAACTGGAGACCAATATATCATTAGAAAGAAATAGCATACAGCAACCATCCCTGTATAGTTATAATGGGTATAGTTCCCTTAGTGAGTATGCCCAGCCCGGATTACCGGCCTTTACTTCACAAGGTCAGCCCTATGCATGGGGAACTGTTTTTAGTGCGGCTGCTGCAGACAGGGATGGCGGCTCCAATTTGGAGGTTAACACCAGGGCTCTTCTTAACAGTACACTTACCTACAATTTTGCCAAACACCTGACCTTTACCGGTGTAGCAGGTTATAATACCTGGTTCCAGGATAGCAGGATCCAACAAAAGCAGGTTCAATATTATAATTATGCCGGTAATATCCTGGTGCAAACTTTACCATCAGCTGGTGGAAATAATAATGTTAATAATACCTGGTATCAAAGGATGAATACCACAGAACCTTATTATAACCTGAATGGCAGGGTAGCCTATAATAATACCTTTAACAAGATACATGATGTAGGCTTGATGATAGGTGGCTCTTATGAAAAGGATGAATTTAATTCTTTTGTAACCAGGACATATAACCTAAGCAATGATGCTATTCCATCATTAGGGCTTGGTTTAAGTAATGGAACCGCGGGTTATGTAACCAATGGCGAAACCCAGAACCATTATGCATTAGGTTCATATTTTGGCAGGGCAACTTACTCCTATAAAGGTAAATACTTATTGGAGGCGATAGGACGATATGATGGGTCTTCTAAATTTATTGCAAACAGCAGATGGAAGTTTTTCGGCGGTGTACAAGGCGGCTGGCGGATCATTGAAGAGGGTTTTATGAAAAATCAGAAGGTGGTTGATGAGCTTAAACTTCGGGTTTCTTATGGAACAACAGGTAACCAGGGCGGGATAGGATTGTATGATTACATTCAGTCATTAGCTGTAAATTCAGGCGGTGCTCTGCTTGGATCGGGTACCGCAACTACGGTAACAACATCAGGAAACCTGGTTTCATTAAACAGAACCTGGGAAACCGTAAAAAAGAAAAATATAGGTTTCGATTTTGGTTTCCTAAATAATCACTTGACCGGCAGTTTCGATATCTATCGAAATGAAAATACCAATATGTTGCTGGGGCAAACCTATCCTGGTGTTTTAGGAGCCGGCGCTCCTGCTTCTAATATCGGCGATCTGAAATCGTGGGGCTATGAGGGCAGCCTGACCTGGAAATCAAAAATTGGCAGTGTTTCCTATAGCATAAGCGGAACGATAACGGATAATCAAAATAAACTGGTGCATTATGGCGGGGCCAATGTGCTGAGTGCCGGCTTTAACCCAACAGTAGAGGGATACCCACTGAACTCCTATTTTGGGTTGAAATATGATGGCCGTTTGCAAACTCAGGCACAGGTTGATGCTTATAATGCTAAATATGCGCCGGCGGGTAGTCCCAATAATATAAGTTTACCTGTTCCAAGCCCTTTAGCCAACCCTGCTGGTCAGGTTTCCGGTCTTCGTCCGGGTGATAATACTTTCAAAGACGTAAATGGGGATGGTAAACTAAGTATAGGAACAAGCACCAGTGATCCTGGCGACCTGGTGTACCTGGGCAGCAACGACCCGAGGTATAGTTTTGGTTTTAACCTGGGGTTGCAATGGAAAGGATTTGACTTTTACACCATTTTTCAGGGAGTTGCTAAAAGAACGATCTTCAGATCAGGAAATATGCGGATTCCTTACAAGTCAATCTATCAGGGACAAAGTGATGAATATGTTGGTAATACCTGGTCACCAAGTACTCCTGATGCCTATTATCCTAATTTACATTCAGCGCAGAACAATGGTATTAATACTTACAATTTCCAGATATCTTCCTGGTCTGTTGAAAATGGCGCCTACATACGTTTAAAAAACCTGGTGGTAGGATATACGCTACCTAAGCAATGGCTTGAAAAAAGCGGTGTGATCAGAGGACTTCGCATCTATTTTTCAGGAAGCGATTTATGGGAGCTAACAAAAATTCATGACGGGTGGGATCCCGAAGTAACAAGAACGGTTAGTGGTAATGAAAGATTTCCTTTCTATAGGTATGTAACCCTTGGAGCTAATGTTACTTTCTAATTTTAATAATTAACGAAAATGAAAAAGAATAGCAAAAAATATATATTGGTATTGATAGCAACCCTATTTACCATAAGCCAGTATGGCTGTAATAAGACCCTGAACTTAAAGCCGGCTGACCAGATTAATGATCCGGCATTTTTTAAAACACCTGCTGATTTTAAAACCTTTGCCAATCAATACTATGGCTACCTGAAAAACTTTACAACATTGTTGGGGGTTACTGATGCCCCGCACTCGGATGGCCGCTCTGATTTAACGGGCGGTGGTGGGAGTTTCGGTGCGGGCACGAATAGCGTACCGGCTACCGAAGCGGGGCAGGGTAATGCCGGTAACTGGACAACAGATTATGCCCGGATCCGGGCAACCAATTATCTGCTCAGCAAAGCTACATCATATGCAGATCAGGCTGGTATTGCGCAATTTGTGGCCGAGGCAAAGTTTTTCAGGGCATACGTTTATTTTGATCTGTTGCAACAATATGGTGGCGTCCCTATTGTTACGACTCTACTTGACCCTACATCGCCCGAATTATATGGAGCAAGGGCAACCAGAGACGCGGTGGCTGATTTAATTATTAGTGATCTTCAGGCTGCTATACCCGCTTTGCCGACATCTATCGCTGCAAACTCTGCCGACTATGGCAGGGTTACACAGATGGCTGCGCAATCCTTTTTATCAAGGGTGTGCCTTTATGAAGGTACCTGGCAAAAATTCAGGAGCGGGGATGCCACAAGGTATAATGGACTACTCGACAAAGCCATCACCGCATCCAATGCTGTTATTGCCAGTAATCAATATGCACTGTTTGGCACACCTGCATCCAATGCTTTGGGCGGCAACAGTACCATCTTAGGCGATTCTGCTCAGAAGTACCTGTTTATTTTAGAGAACCCTAAATCAAACCCGGCTGGTGTTACAAAAGCTGCTAACCACGAGTATGTATTGGCGGTAAGATATGATGATGTTATAAAAGTAGCAGGTGTAAACATTAGTCGTTCCGCACGTAATGGTACCGGAGTAAACAGGAAATTTGCCAATATGTTTTTATGTACAGATGGCTTGCCTATAGAAAAGTCGCCATTATTCCAGGGGTATCAAACATATACTTCAGAGTATCAAAACCGGGATAGCCGGATGCGCTATACAATTAAAGTGCCCTATCAATACTACTGGTTTGGTTTGCTTAATGGCAGGGTTAACTGGACGAATGATGCTGCTGACCGGGCAACCGCAGAGCAGGTAGTAAGACCTGCCGGTTATGGGGGCCAAAAATGGATTTCGGAGCGCCCGGTAGCTGATAAATTTGAGTCGGAAGATTATCCGGTGATCAGATACGCTGAGGTATTATTGAATTATGCAGAGGCGGTTTATGAACGTAATGGAACCATCAGTGATGCCGATCTGAATAAATCATTGAACCTGGTTCGTTTGCGTGTCAATAACGCCATGCCTCCTTTAAGTAATAGCTTTGCCGGTATGAATGGCCTGGATATGAGAACCGAGATCAGACGGGAGCGTGCTATTGAGTTGTTTGATGAAGATTTCCGATTTGATGATATCAAGCGCTGGCATAGTGCCGCCATTGATCTGGTGAGCAATATAGGCGGTACAGCTTATGGCAATCTGGCTGAATTTGTAAGCCCCTGGCCTCTGGGTACTAAATATACAGGCACACAGGCACAGCTTGGGCCAGATCCTATAAACCCAGTACCTACTAATCCAAAAGATGCCAATGGCTGCCTGATCACCGATCAAACGGCAAGGCAGTTTAGTGAGAAGAATTACCTTTATCCTATACCGGCACAACAAATTTCTTTAAACCCAAAACTTGTCCAAAATCCCGGCTGGTAATAGCAGGCAAAGCTATAATGACTGCTTTTATGCAGTTATTATAGCTTTTAAAATGAAAATGTGGTAAAGCTTTTTAGATGACCGTTATTGATGCTCTTACCTAGTTTATTTATCTTTAAACCAACACAGCTGTAATTCAATAATTGTTCCTGTAATTTAGCTGAAATGTTAAAATTATTCACGGATATTTGTGTTAACCAATTAAGTGTACAAAGAACAATCATTTTGCAGAAAAATGAAATATAACAAGCTTTTAATCCTGTTTTCTTTTATTTTATGCAACGTGATGGTAGCGGAGTGTCAGCCATTGTCGTACATCGGTATTGACCAGGGTTTATCTAATAATTCCGTTAGGTGTATTTACCAGGATCACAAAGGTTTTTTATGGTTCGGAACATATGATGGCCTTAACAGATACGATGGTTACAGCTTTAAGATTTTCCGGAACAAATTCAAAGATCCCGGTTCGCTGATCAATAATTACATATTTTCAATAACCGAGGATGAGCAATCCAATATGTGGATAGGTACTCATGGAGGAGCATGTATATACAATAATCTTTCGGGCAAATTTTCAATGGTTAATTACATATCCCGGCAAGGGGGGCAGAGCAAGGAAATAACGGTTGGGGTGCGGGTTATCAAGTCAGATCAAAAAGGCAACATGCTGTTGGGGACATTGGGTAAAGGGTTGCTCTTTAAAGGCAAATCGGCACAAGCGGCTGTAGAGATACCTATCAGTAATGGCAAAACCCAGCTATGGGATTATGATGTTCAGGCTATTAAACCGGACAATAGGAGACGGATCTGGGTATTTATACCGCAAGTTGGGCTTTGTATGCTCAGTAGCGATAGCCGTAAATTAAGTATTATTAGTTCCGCAGTCAGAAATGCCTATTGTATTGAACCCGATCAGGACGGTAATATCTGGATAGGAACGGGCGAGGGCTTGTTTTTTTATCAGGATAAAGCAGGGGTAATGACCAAGGTGCTTGATCAGGGTAAAGGAAAATTGATCTTTAGTAAAGTATCAGACATGGTACTGGATAAGCATGGACTGTTGTGGATGACCATCAATGGCGGAGGGATAAATATTTATAACACGCTGACGCAGAAGGTCAGTTACTTAAGGACAGATAATGGGATCAGCCCGCTTTCAAACGATGCTGCCTATACGATATATCAGGATAAGGACAACCGGTTTTGGATAGGTATTCTGAACGGAGGTGTTAATGTAATTGACCCACAGAAAGGACGGTTTAAAACACTTAGCCATGACCCTGCAGATCAACGTTCCTTACCTAAAAGAGCAATGTATGCGCTTTACGAGGATATTAATGACGACCTGTGGATAGGCACAGAGGGTGCAGGTATCGCAGTATGGAACCGGAAAACAAATGTTTACAGTCAACTTAAAAATGAAACGGGAAACACAAATTCGCTTAGCGACAATTTTGTAACCAATATCATCAGGGATGATGAGGAAAATATCTGGGCAGGTACTTTTTTTAATGGGGTGAATAAGTATGACAGATCAACACATACTTTTGAGCGTTATAAATGCATAAACCCTTTATCCAATACCGAAAACAAGGTTGTATCAACCATGTGTCAGGACCAGGACAAGCATATTTGGGTTGGAACATTAAAAGGGGATGGTATTAATGGAGCCTTATATACCTTTGACAAAGAAGACAACCGTTTTGTTGCATTTGACACCAGTCTTTCAGATCTGTGGAGTCTTACCCCTGACAATGAAGGAAGGCTATGGGCAGGAACGCTTACTCAATTAGTTCAAATAGACCGGAAAAATAAAAGACATCGTTTTTTTGAACTGGGATATTATTTACGCAACATTTATGAAGATCGTAAACATAATTTCTGGATAGGGACAGAGGGTGGGGGACTGGTGCTGTTTGACCGTGCCAAATCTGCAATTGTTGCCCGTTATACTACCGAAGATGGATTATGTAATAACTCGGTATTGAATATATTGGAGGATAAGGAGGGCGATTTGTGGCTAAGCACATTTAATGGCTTGTCTAAGTTTAACCCGCGTACCAAAACTTTTAAGAACTATTACAAAAGCGATGGATTGCAAAGTAACCAGTTTCACTACAATTCCAAGGCTGTTTTGCACACCGGCGAACTGGTACTTGGCGGCATAGAGGGTGTTAATATTTTCAGCCCTGAAAAGATTACTGATATTAACACCACGCCTAAACTGGTATTGTCAGGGATAACGGTCAATAACCTGGCATTAGAGAAAAATGCAGATTGGGTCCGGAATATTTCTGCTGATGTGATTAAAAAAATAGAAGTGCCTTATGATAAAGCTGTCTTCGCTTTTGATTTTACAGCGTTAGAATATACTGCACCCGATAAAATTAAATATGCTTACTATATGGAAGGCTGGGATCATGGTTGGACTTATTCCGAGTATGTACGCTCTGCTAATTATACCCACCTTGACGAAGGAAACTACACATTCAGGGTAAAGTGTACTAATGCCGAAGGTCGATGGATGTCGGAGCAAATTTCGTTGAGTATACATGTTCTGCCACCCTGGTACAGGGCCTGGTGGGCCTATTGCTTGTACTTAATGGGTATTATAGGGGCAATTTATGGGTATCTTTTTTATCAAAAAAAACAAACCCAATTGCAATATGAAGTGAAGTTTGTCAAGGAATTGAATGAAAAGAAAATTGCCTTTTTTACCAATATATCGCATGAGCTGAGAACCCCACTTACACTTATTGTTAACCCGATCAAAGATCTGTTACACAGCAACGGAACCAACATTGATTTAATAGATATTAGTGCAGTATATCGCAACTCACGCCGTTTGCTGAGTTTGGTGGATCAGTTGCTACTCTTCAGGAGTTCTGAAAAAGAGGTAGCTGATCTGAATCCTGCTGTACTCAATTTGAAAGATGTTTGTTATGAAGTTTTCCTTTGTTTTAACAACCAGGTAAAAGCAAAAAAAATTGATTATCAGTTCCTTTGCCACGATAATAATATTAAGGTTTATGCGGATAGGGAAAAACTCGAAATTGTATTGTTTAATCTCTTATCGAATGCTATAAAATATACACCAGAATGTGGCTCTATCAGTATTCGGGTAGACAAGGGTGATGAATTTACTGAAATATTGGTAAAGGATACCGGTTATGGTATTGCTGAAGACACGGGTGAAAAATTATTCGAAAAGTTTTACCGGCTAAATCAGGACGCGGATAAGATAAAAGAAAGCGGATTTGGGATCGGCCTTTTCCTGGCAAAAACATATTTAGAACTGCATCATGGTAAATTATCCTACACCAGTGTATTAGGAAAGGGCACTACATTCAAAATATGTTTACCTAAAATAAGTGAACATTTGTTTAATGATACGCAGAAAGAACAGGAAGATCAAAGTAAAATTACCTATCCACTAATACAGGAATTGATTACAGAGCCGGTTGAAATAGGCGATAGTTATTTGATGAGATCTACCGCACATATTGACGAAATTATGAATGATGTAGTCAATAAAAAATCTGTCATTTTGTTGATCGATGATGATGCGGAAGTAAGACGTTATATCAGACAATTATTGCAGGATGAATTTATTATTCATGAAGCTGGGAATACAGAAGCGGGTTTTAAGAACGTGTTAGATTGTGAACCGGATATTATAGTTTGTGATGTAATTATGAATGGTGCGAATGGTGTGGAGTTTTGCTCAAAGATGAAGGAATCCCCCTCATTTAGCCATATCCCTATTATATTATTAACCGGGAGTTCGTCGCCTGAAATCAAACTCAAAGGTATAGAATGCGGTGCCGATGATTATATCACTAAACCTTTTGAAAGTGACCTGCTAATTGCACGTATAAAAAGCATGTTGAAAGGCCGGAGTACGCTTAAAAATTATTTCTTTAACGAAATCACGCTTAAGAATAACAGCTTGAAGATCCCTGCTGAATACAGCGAGTTTCTCGCTAAATGTATCCGGATTATTGAAAGCCATTTAGAAGATGAGAGTTTTTCTTTAAAAACATTTACTGATGAAATTGGCATGA
The DNA here is from genome assembly GCF_050433765.1 of Mucilaginibacter lappiensis. GTDB lineage: Bacteria > Bacteroidota > Bacteroidia > Sphingobacteriales > Sphingobacteriaceae > Mucilaginibacter > Mucilaginibacter lappiensis_A. The sequence goes on from NZ_JBNPWP010000003.1 coordinate 290,056, forward strand.
GCAGATCTAAACTATTCAGGAAGATCAAATCTATCTCTGGCTTGTCCAGTACAGAATTCATCAGGTATATCAGATTGAGAAAGGGTGCTGAATTAATGATCCAGACCGATTTGCAAATAAAAGAGATCGCGTTCAGGATTGGATTTCAGGATATCAAATATTTTAGGGAACAGTTTAACAGGTTATTTGAAATGAACCCATCGGATTTTATCCGCAAATACAGGAAGACATTTATCAATAAAGACAATTTAAATACCAGCATTTCTTATTCAAGAAATAAGCATTAGTATTTAGTGGGCCACCATCATGTTTTACACTATATACCCCCTTTATTTGACCTGGTAGCCACCCTCTATTGGTTTTTTTTCAAAGCAATTTAGCATTGGAAATATTTGATAAGGTAACTGAACCTTACCGGAATCATCAAAATTTTATCTTTTATATAATCAACTAATGAAGAAAAACTTTCTGCTTATTTTAATGATCTTTAATATCTGCTTTTATGCCAAAGCAGAGCTGATTACCTACAAAGCCCCTGAAGGTATTGTTTTAAATAAAGACTTTAAGATCACGGTAAAAGAACCCGGGCATCAGTACCTGCCGGTACCAGCTTATAATGCATCAGTGACCGAAGTCGTTGGCACAACAAATACAGTTCAATATACAGCTTTTGGTTATTTCGACTTTTCAGGTAAGGTGGAAGTAACTGTTACCTATCAAAAGGGCCCGATCCAACATGTTAAAATAAGGCCATCTGCCTATGGAATTACACCTAAGATTGCAGGAAATACCATTGTTTTTTCTTTAACTGAACCTCGTAATATTTCAATAGAGGTTAATGATGATATTTTTCATAATCTCCAATTGTTTGCCAATCCAATTGAAACAGAAAAGCCGTCATGGGCCGATCCGGATGTTATTTATTACGGCCCTGGGTTTCATCAAATAGGTGTATTAAAAGTCCCATCCAACAAAACAGTTTACATTGATGGCGGGGCTATTGTTCAGGGACAATTGCTGATAAGCCGGGTTGAGAATGTTCGTATAATGGGCCGTGGTATATTAACGCAGTTACCATTAGTAAATTCAGCGGAAAAGGCTGCTCCAAATGCACCCAAAAAGGAACAGCGCGGGCGTAATGACCAGATCACCATTGAGTACTCCAAAAATGTTGGAGTAGATGGGCTTGTTGTAATGCCACATAAATATAGTATACTCATTGGGCAATCAGCCGGTGTAAACATCAGTAATATCAAGTCATTTAGCTCAGAAGGAAACGCTGATGGAATAGATGTGTTTTGCAGTTCCGGTATTCTTATCAGCCGGGTATATATGCGAAATTCCGACGATTGTGTGGCTATATACGGGCATCGCTGGGAATACTACGGAAATACAAAAAATATTACTGTTCAAAACTCAACCCTTTGGGCTGATATCGCTCATCCTGCACTTATCGGCACCCATGGTGATACACCTCATCCCGACACACTGGAGAAAATTAAATTTATCAATGTAGATATTCTTGACCAGCATGAAAACCAAATCGACTATCAGGGCTGTATGGCCTTAAACGCGGGCGACAATAATTTATTGAGGGATATCACCTTTAACAATATTCGTGTTGATGATATCCGGAAAGGGCAGTTAGTGAATATGCGTGTTATGTATAATCAAAAGTACAATACCTCTCCAGGTAAAGGAATTGAAAATATATATTTTAAAGATATAACCTACAATGGTAACAAAGCTAATCTCTCCGTCATTGCGGGTTATGACGAAACGCGGGGTATTAAAAATGTACTTTTTGAGAACCTTAAGATCAATGGGAAAGTAATTGCGGATAATATGCCCGGTAAGCCTGGTTTTTATAAAACAGGTGATATGGCTAATATATTGGTTGGTGAACATGTGGAAGGCCTCAGGTTTATTCAAACTCCGGTGAATCCTGTCGATAGTTCAGGTTCAAAATGAAAAGGTATCCGATATTTGCTTTCCTAAGTATACTGCATATTTGTTTATTATTCCATACTGTGGCTATTGCTCAGAACGCGGTATGGCAATGGTCGGTACCGGTAAAAGGTGCTAAGGACAATAGTGGCAAAGCAAGGGCATTCTTATGGATACCACCTGATTGCAAAAAAGTAAAAGCATTCCTCTTCGCGCAAAATAATATGGAAGAACAATCCATATTGGAGAATGCTAATTTCAGAAAGGAGATGGGAAAGCTTGGTTTTGCTGAAGTTTGGGTAAGTCCGGCATATGATCTTTTATTCCATTTCGATCAGGGTGCCGGCAAAACTTTCAATAATATCATGAATGAGCTGGCTCAAGTATCTGGTTATTCCGAACTCAACTACGTGCCTTTTGTTGGTTTAGGGCATTCTGCGGCGGCAAGCAATCCCTATTATATGGCAGCATGGAATCCTGGCAGGGCACTGGCTGCCATTTCAGTTAGTGGGCAATGGCCATATTTCAGACATCCTTCTTTTGCTCCCGATATATGGGGAAACAGGACTGTTGATTATATCCCATGCCTGGAAACAATGGGTGAATATGAAGCGGCCGATAATTGGTCGGTAGAAGGATTAAAAGAAAGACAAACCCACCCATTGATGCCGCTGAGTATGCTGGCTTGTCCGGCTGAGTTTCATTTTGCAAGTACTGATAGTAAGGCGGCTTATATCGTGCTCTACTTAAAAAAAGCGGTTCAATACCGTATGCCTAAAAATACATTCGATGGACAAGCGCCAAAACTAATACCCATTGATCCCACCAAAACAGGTTGGCTGGTTGATAAATGGCGCTTTGATCAGGCCCCTGTAGCAAAACCGGCACCAATTGATCAATATGGGGGCGACCGTACACAGGCTTTCTGGTACTTTGACGAGGAACTGGCTAATGCAACTATAGCTTACCAGGCCCGGTACCGTAACCAAAAGCCACAACTGATTGGTTATACACAACATGGTAGACTGTTGGAACAGCATAATGTCCATCAGCAGTTTAACCTAAAGTTTGAACCAGAGGCCGATGGCGTTACTTTTAAGGTGCATACTGCTTTCTATGATACGGTTCCTGGCGGCAGTCCAAGACCCGCGGGCTGGGCCCATATGCAAGTTGGGGCGCCTATCGGGCATACACAAAGCAGTTCCCCTATTACTGTTGACCGCATTACCGGGCCGTTTGTTAAAATCAATGATTCCACATTCAGGGTTCATCCCCAAAAGGGATTCTATGAATCTACACATAGTTATGAATTGTGGTTTTCGGCCAGCCACCCGGGCGATAATGAACATAAACCAGCAGTGCAGCAGGCTTTAATGTCCATACCGCCCAGGAATACACAAGGGAAAGAACAGCATATCACTTTTTCGGCTATACCGAATCAACGCTCCAATAAAAAGGGGATAAAACTGAACGCTGTGTCAGATGCCCATGTTCCTGTTGGCTTCTATATACAGGATGGCCCTGCAGAAATAATAGGTGACCGTTTAAATCTCACCGTAATACCGCCACATAGCAGGTTTCCGGTAAAAGTAACGGTAATAGCCTGGCAATATGGCAATAGCAATGAACCAAAGCTACAGACCGCAGAGCCGGTTGAGCGCGTATTCTGGATTAACAAATGATAACAATTGCCTATTCCATGCCTCGTCAGATTATCTTTCTTTTACTGGCTGTTTTTGTATCGATTAGCTGCAAAGCTCAGGATAATCCCGAAAATCATGTTTACCAGTATAGCGTAAAGGTTGGCAGCCGCAGCGCTTATCTATGGATCCCTCCAGATTGCAAACAAGTAAAAGGAGTGATCATATCGCTGGCTAATTTATTGGAACGTAACTGGCTGGAGGATCCGTTAATACGCCGTACAGCAACAGCAATAGGTTTGGGCATTATTTGGATTGGGCCAGCACAAAGAAACGACCACTCTTTTACGGCTGATATGAAACCCGGTATGGAAATCATTTTTCAGCAAATGATGAATGACCTGGCCCGCGAGTCTGGCTATCCGGAACTAAAAAATGCTCCGGTTATACCTATGGGACACTCGGCCAATGGGCATTTTGCATGGACCTTCGCCAACGCGCTGCCTGAACGTACCATTGCTTGTATCCCGGTTAAAACTATACCATTACCAGATTCATTGAAGTTTAAAGACATTCCGCTTTGTTATGTCGTAGGAGAAACCACGGAGTGGCCCCAATACCGTGTGCCCGATCCGGCAACCAAACCGGGCGACCGTGATTTTTACTGGCCGGTAGTCAGACAAACGGCTTTGGCTTTACGCCGCCAGGATGCCGATAACCTTATTGGTGTAGTGACCGATCCAGGTGGCGGGCATTTCGACTGGTCAGAGCACCTGGCAAAATTTATCGCGTTGTATATCCGTAAAGCGTGCCAGTACCGTTTGCCGAATCAGGGGCAGGCCGTTTTAAAATCTGTTGATAAATCATCTGGTTGGTTAACCGGTACGGGCGGTATGGAAAAGGACGAATTTAATCCCGCACCCTATAGCTCATTTATGGGTAGAAGCGCCAATGGTTACTGGTTTTTTGACCGGGAAACGGCGATGACCGCAATGAAGTTTGAAGGTGATCGTGTAAAACGAAAAAGGCAAATGCTGACATTTATACAGGGTGGGCGGCTACTACCTGTGGCCAAATTGGGTTACGCTGCTTTGAAGTTTGAACCGGAAGAAGATGGTATTTCTTTTCAGCTAAAAGGAGGTTTTTTACCAGAAATGCCTCCGGAGCTTATTGGTGCTGGCCAAAAACTCGGGCATGCATCCGGGCCTATTAATTTTAGAGTGATTGCAGGTCCTGCGATACAAACTGGCCCCTCCTCATTCCGGTTACAGTTTGACCGGACAGGAATGGGCGGTGAGCTTTGGATACAGGAAGAAAATGCCGGCGATACGGAATACCGCCATGCGGTTCAGCCCGGTAAAATGACTATACGGTCCAGATTAATTGTTGGTAAGCTCCAAAAAATAACATTTCCTCAACTACAGAATGTGAAAAATGATGTAAAAGAACTGGCCTTACGCGCCACATCAGATTCAGGGTTACCTGTTGATTACTATATCATCTCGGGGCCTGCATATATAGAAAATGGTGTGATTAAATTTACACCAATCCCGGTTAAAAGTAAATACCCGGTAAAAGTGAACATCGTAGCTTATCAGTGGGGAAGGATGACGGAACCTTTGTACCAATCTGCTGAGCCTATAGAGCAAACCTTTTATATCACCAGATAATGCAATGGGCTTATGCGCACTTTGCCGGAAAGCAAAGGCGAAATAGATTTAAGAATCAATATTTTATAAAATACTGTATCATCAAAAAAATTATGGATTATATAAAAGGAGTGTGTTTATTTCTATGCGTTTTTTTATTTGTATGCCTATCTGACGAGGTAGAAGCACAATCGTTCATACATCCGGGATTACTGCAAAGCAAACAGGATATAGAGCGGATGAAAACAGCAATAAAAGAGAAACAAGAACCGATATATAGTGGTTTTCTGGTTTTTCAGGCACATCCACAATCACAAAGTTCTTATCCTATTCAAGGGCCCATGGAAATGGTCGGCAGAAACCCAACCGTTGGGCAAGGTGTTTATGACGCGGATGCTAACGCCGCTTATCAGAATGCATTGATGTGGGCACTAACAGGTCAGCAGGAGTATGCAAATAAAGCTATCCAAATTATTAATGCATGGTCGTCAACATTAAAATCGATCACTGGACGAGACGCGGTTTTGATGGCGGGGCTTGGCCCGTTTAAAATGGTGAACGCTGCCGAGATACTGCGTTATACCCATTCAGGCTGGTCTGTGGCGGACATTGAAAATACAGAGAAGCATTTTCGCAAGGTCATCTACCCAGTGATCAAGGATTTTGCACCCTTTGCTAACGGTAACTGGGATGCCGCTGCTATGAAAACTATGATGGCGATCGGTATTTTTTGTGATGATCGCCCAATATTTGAACGGGCTTTGCACTATTATATTAATGGTGCCGGCGACGGTAGCCTGTTTAATTATATTATTAATGAGGCCGGGCAATGTCAGGAAAGCGGAAGGGATCAAAGCCATACCCAGTTGGGTATAGCCCATTTAGGTGACTGTGCTGAAATGGCATGGCACCAGGGATTAGATCTATATGCTTATGCAGATAATCGATTACTAAAAGGATTTGAATACACTGCCAAATATAACCTGGGGCAAGATGTGCCTTTTACCCCGGCTATGGACAAGACAGGCAAATATTTGCATCAACAATTATCAACTGAAGGTAGGGGGAGGCTCCGGGCCGTATATGAGCAGATCTATAATCATTACGTCAATCGTATGAGTTTAGCTGCGCCTTATACCCAACAGGCTGCAGAAAAGATCAGGCCGGAACAGCAGGGACTTCCCGGTGCCGATCACGTAGGGTTTGGAACGCTGCTTTACTCCAGAAAAACCGCAACAGGTCGGGAAGATGACACCTATATTATACCGGTTTCCCCAGCTGGTTTATTGGCTAAAACTTCATTAGCCAGCGGTAATACCATAACCTGGGTGGCTTCCATCGCAGCGAAATACTATGCTATAAAAAGAGCGGAACAGAAAAACGGACCCTATACGATCCTGGCAAATAATATCACCAAGCCATTGTATCAGGATAATACAGCATTAAAGGGCAAAACCTATTATTATGTTGCTTCCTCGTTTAATAAATCCGATGAGAGTGTGAACGCTTATCCGGTCGGCATAACAACAGGTTTTCGGGCTAGCTGGCAACATTCATACATTGGAGGGGAAGAACATACAGCAGGTCCCGTGATTTATGATGGCCAGCAATTTACTATAGAAGCTGATGGAATGGGAATTGACAGTTTACATAATCAGTTTAAATTTATTTATACGGCGTTGAACGGCGACGGGGCGATCACAGCCCGGTATGTTCCGCAGATTAGCTCACAGTTTACCAGTTTTGGACTGGTCGTACGGGACGGGTTGACAGCCAATAAGCCGCAAGTGGCCTTGATGGTAAGGCCCGAATTATCAGGGCAGCCAGAGGCTCCCCATTGGTTCACCAGATTATATTCATGGACGGCCCCGGGGAATACGAGGAAAACTGTTGCCTCAAGCCAGGTTCTTGCAGCACCGGTAGTCACCTTTAGTCGTTTAACGGGGTATTACTGGCTTCGTTTACAACGAAAGGGAAAGGAACTGTCTGGCTATTCCTCCATTGATGGAAGGAGCTGGGTGAAAATTGGTTCCATAGTGTTGCCCATAAGGAAACAAGTTTTACTGGGCTTAGCAGTTGCATCAGGTTTAGAAACAGTATCCACTACAGTTTATTTCGATCAGGTAGATTTAAAAAAAAGATGATCGTTCCCTCATGGCAATGGTAATTTATAAGGTGTTTCGGCTCTATCGGGTCACGAGAGTTACTCAGGCCACTTTCCTGACCAATGGAAAATTTACAAAAGGATTTGGAACTCCTATTTTGCCGGCCTTTAACCCCTTTTGTCTTGCCATCTTCCATATTTGAGAAAATGAAGCAATTGCCATTAAGAGGATTCTTAAAATGTCCGAGGTGCGGAAGAACACTAACGGGAAGCCCATCTAAAGTAAAACGCAATGGTATTTCTATTATCACTGCCAATCTTCCTGTCGGTTTCGCTTAAATGCAGATTGTGTCAATAGTTCGTGTCCAGTCATGGCACTCAAAAGCCTATCAAGAAAATGAGGGACTTTTTTAAATAAATCTAATTAGGTTTTTCTTTATTGTGTTATATTTACACATTGACTTTTAAGTTGTCAGGAAAATAAACCATTCAATCCACTTAATACGCCTTATTAAAATACAAGATGCCTAAAACAATGAGCATGTTTTGGAATAGCCTATTCCTGTTTCTGGCATGTTTGTTATGTTTTTTCGTTTTTTTTCCGAGGCGAAAATCATGAGGCTTGCCATCGCCAAAACAGATAAAAGCAATGTTAACGCAATAGAATTATGAAAAAAGCTTTCTACATTATCTCCCTTATGATGTTCAGCAGTTTGTGCTCATTTGCCTCCAAAGTGGATACAATTGAGATATCAAGCGCTGTTATGACTAAAACGTTTAAAGCGGCCGTTGTATTCCCTGACGCTTATGCAAAAAGTAAAACCACTAATTTTCCGGTCTTGTACCTATTGCACGGTGGTTACGGACATTTCAACGACTGGCTGCTGAAAACCCCGGATAAAATGCTGGTCAGGAACCTGGCAGATCAGTATAACATGATCATTGTGATGCCTGAAGGCGAGATATTCAGTTATTACATTGATAGCCCGGTTGATCCGAAAAGTAAATTTGAAACGTATATCACCAAAGAGGTCATTTCATTTATTGACAGTAAATACCGGACGGTGAAAGATAAAAAGGGGAGGGTGATCACCGGTTTATCCATGGGTGGCTATGGGTCGTTATATCTTTCAACTCGCCACCCTGAGCTGTTTGCTGCAGCCGGAAGCATGAGCGGTGCGCTCGACCCTAATATGACAACCTGGAAACTGGAAAAAGAACGGTTTGACATGCTTACCAAATATGTAGGTGCGATATTCGGCCCTTTTGATGCAGAAGCATATTTGAAGTATTCTGTCGTAAATATGGCTGATCAGATCAAAAAAAATGACATGCCGCTGGTGATGGATATTGGTGTAGACGATTTTCTGCTGGAACCCAATCGCGAATTACACCGAAGACTTGTTTATAACCATACGCCGCATGATTACACCGAACGCCCCGGCGGCCATACCTGGGAATTTTGGCAAGCAGCCTTGCCGAGTCATTTATTATTCTTTAGTAAGGTATTAAAAGCTAATAATACCGCTGTTCAATAATTTAGTTTCAGATAAAAATTAAATGCTGTCACTGCTCGGATTTTTAACCATTTGCGTCTTTTTAGGATTGATCCTGACGAAGCGCCTGTCTGTACTGCTTGCGCTTATCCTGGTGCCAATCGTATTTGCACTCATCGGCGGCTTTTGGCCAAAGGAGATAGGTGAAATGGTATTAGGAGGGATCAAACAAGTAGCACCCACCGGTATTTTGCTGATATTTGCGGTATTATATTTTAGCCTGATGATAGATTCAGGATTGTTTGATCCGGTGATCCGGGGCATTATCAATGTCGCCAAAGGCGATCCTCTCAAAATCACTTTGGGCACCGCTATTTTATCCATGCTGGTTCACCTTGACGGTGATGGAACTGCGACTTTTATGATCACCATTACCGCGCTTTTCCCAATTTATAAAAAATTAGGGATAAAAAAACTGATACTTCCCTGTATTGTAGCGCTTAGTGTAGGAGTAATGCATCTGGTGCCTTGGTCGGGGACTGTGGCAAGAGCATTGACTGTTATGAAAACCGATCCTGCCCACTTGATCGTCCCTATACTGCCATCGATGATAGCCGGAGTATTTTGGGTGCTTTTCGTGGCTTTCCGGCTTGGCAAAAAAGAACGTAAAAGGCTGGGCATCGTTCATCTTGATTATAACCATTACCAGGAACTTTCTGACGAACAAAAGGAAAGTCGACGGCCGGCGCTATTTTGGTTCAACGCTGTTTTAACTGTTATTTTGATCGCGGCGCTTATTTTGTCGCTGGCTCCACCTTCAGCATTATTCATCATCGGTTTTGCTGTTGCTTTGTTGGTCAATTATCCATCCCAGGCCGAACAAAGAAAAAGGATTCAGGCACATGCTGCCAATGTTTTTTTGGTTTCCATCATAATTTTTGCGGCCGGGGTATTTTCCGGGATCCTTACGGGGACTAAAATGATCGATGCCATGGCTTTGTCGATGGTTTCCATTATCCCCAAAGAGCACGCGGGCTACCTGCCTGCATTGGTCGGGGTTACCAGTATGCCATTGAGTTTGATTTTCACACCTGATGCTTATTATTTCGGCGTTATCCCGGTTTTAAAAACGGCTGCTACACATTATGGGTTAAATTCTATAGAGATAGGACGGGCGGCTATTTTAGGGCAGATGACCACCGGGTTTCCGTTAAGTCCTTTAACCGCCTCAACTTTTGTGCTGGTGGGATTGTCAGAAGTGGAATTGGCTGATCATCAAAAATTCACCTTTAAATGGGCGTTTGGTACAACATTGGTAATGACACTCATAGCCATATTAACCGGAGCGATAAGCATATAAATGAAGCAAAAAGAAAAAATACGTATAGGCTGTGGGGCCGGCTTTTCGGGAGACCGGCTGGAACCTGCTGTTATTCTTGCCGAAAAGGGAGGGCTTGATTATTTAGTTTTAGAATGCCTGGCGGAACGGACGATCGCCCTGGCGCAAAAACGTAAAGCAGCAGACCCCGCCCAGGGTTATGATCCGCTATTACAGCGTCGCATAGAACAGCTGTTGCCATTGCTCAAAAAAAATAAAATTCGTCTCATCACTAATATGGGTGCGGCGAACCCAGTAGCGGCAGCGGATAAAGTTATTGAAATAGCAAAAAAACAAGGGATCTCTATCAAGGTAGCAGCAGTTATCGGCGACGATGTTCTCGAATATATCAGCGGCGATGAAATTGCTATGGAAACAGGAAATCCTATTTCCTGGTCAGGACAAGTTGTTTCGGCCAATGCCTATTTAGGGGCAGATGCTATTTTGCCGGCCCTGGAAACTGATGCTGATATTATTATAACCGGGCGTATTGCCGATCCTTCCTTATTTATTGCACCATTAGTACATGAGTTTGGCTGGTCTTTAGATGATGCCGATATTATTGCCAAAGGAACTGTGATAGGCCACCTGATGGAGTGTGCGGGACAGATAACCGGAGGTTACTTTGCAGACCCGGTTAAAAAGCCAGTCGAAAACATGAGCACATTAGGGCATCCTTTGGCAGATGTTTACCGGGATGGGTGTGCAATTATAACCAAAGTTGACGGAACCGGAGGACGTATAACTTTAGCTACCGCTAAAGAACAATTATTATACGAGGTAACAAATCCCAGTCAGTATATTACGCCGGATGTTGTCGCTGATTTCACCACGGTGTACCTGAAGCAGATGGAAAAAGACTGCATAACAGTTACCGGTGGCAACGGCAACAGAAAGCCGCCTACATTAAAAGTCAGCATTGGTTACGCGGCAGGTTTTACGGGCGAAGGCGAGATTACTTACGCGGGGGTAAGTGCGTTGGAAAGAGCCCGGTTAGCGGGCGAAATAATCGGGCAACGTTTAACAGATCGGTTTCCAGGTTTAAGAGTTGATTTCATCGGCCATACATCGGTGCACCCAACTTCGCTGGCAAATCAGCATAAACCATATGAAGTGAGGTTGCGCGTAGCCGGCAAGGCGGTAACAGCTGATGAAGCAGCTATTATAGGCGAAGAAGTTGAGGCGCTTTATACCAATGGACCCGCTGGTGGCGGTGGTGTGCGAAAATATGTAAATGAGGTGATAGGCATCGTGTCAATCCTGATCGATAGAAACAAAACAAAGTCATCAGTAATCGTGAAAAGTTATGAGCATTAGACTTTATGATATAGCACACAGCCGTGCGGGTGACAAGGGAAATACACTTATCTTGTCGTTGATCCCTTACGAAGAAAAGGATTATGAATTGCTGTGTAATTTAGTGACTGCGGATAAAGTGAAGCAACATTTTAAAGAGGTGATATACGGCGAGGTTGTCCGATATGAGTTACCCAATATTTCTGCCCTGCAATTCGTATGTCAGCAAGCCTTGGCAGGCGGGGTTACCACCTCTTTAGTTATGGATACGCATGGCAAAACGTTAAGCTATGCACTGCTTGAAATGGAAATCTAATACAATGTAAATTGCGCTATATTTTTTGAGTTTCCGGTATGATATTGCTACTTGTCCGATTATTAATACCTATTAGGGCATGAATTTTCAATAAAAATATTTGCATGATCTTTGATTTATCGTCAACGCTGTAAAAAGCAATTTAACGTGAAGATAACGATGGAGATTGCAATCATTGTCCGCCAGATACCGGCTGGACAAGCTGAAATCCACACCTGACTTTACGGCTTCCAACTACAAAAAATGCATGGATTACTCTGGCTGTAGGGTGATGTTTTTTACACAGCAAGTAGCCTATATGCGCAAAGTTATGCGGGAATACCCGTTCCAAGTTTGAAATAACAGCACGAGATAACGTCTTCAGCCGATTACATCAATCAGTCTGTAATATTTTAAGCGGCTTGATCCATTGATGAAGCTTTACTAGTACCGGCAGTATTGTGTGGTATAAGTCAGAGGATATTAACAGGCTATTGTAAGGAGGCTTGGTATAAAGTAGGCGTTTCCTGCAACCTTATCACCCTAAACCCGGCAATCAGGTTTACTGGCTGCCGGGTGGGAGTATAACCGATACTGTGCATCAGCGCATCTCGATAATAAACCATATTTAACACTGATTAAAAACGTAAATCATATATAAGGCAAACACCCTCAAAAGGGTCAACCTGTTTTAAAACGATTTACAGAGCCTATTAGTTAATTTAAAGCTATTAGCTATGGCCGGTAATGATGCACTGGCCAGAGCCGCTACTGGGTAAATAGAAGTAATAATTTACCCCTCCGATATTCATCGTGTAGCTTTGATTGGGCAGTAATGTATATGCACTGCCAACCCATAAAATATATGAATGTGTATGAGGGTCTACAACTTGTGTATTACCCATAAATGTGAATGGTACGCCTGCGAGAAAAGGATTGTCGACCAGCGGCCAGTTGAGCGACACCCAGGGATTGCTGGCATCATATCCAATAGTCCAGTTAACACCAGTCGGAAAGGTTACATAAGGTTTTTTAATAGCTGTTTTCACTTTGTGTGGTTTAGGCACTTTTGGCACAACTACAGCATCCGAAAGTGTAGTAAATGATAAACAGAACACTGCTATTGCAGCAGGAAAAATGAGAAATTTTTTCATAAGGGTTATTGTTTTAAGTTTAAGCTAAAATAAATAACTATATTATTGGTACACCCGTTTCAAAAAAATGGCGCAAACGATTGTTTTACAAAAAGTTATTAACAATATGACTAAATGTATTAATTCACAAAAGAGAAGCTGTTTAATAAGTAATCTTCAGGATAATTCCCTCAGAAATCGATACTCAAATTCGCCCGGGACGATTGGTCAGGACTCCTGGAATATCCAACGGGGTGGTCAATGACTCCGAATATCTAGTTGCCTCCATTAATCTTTATTATTTCTTCGTAAAGCATCTTCATCGAGGTTAGGCGAAACCTGTTGATACAACAACGTAGCTTTCTGCTTCTGTTTTGGAAAAAATGCCGAACTTATCATAAGATTTATGCACTGCCGATATGAAACCAGCTTATTTATATGTCCGTGTTAGTACAGACGAACAAAAAAGAAAAGGTTACTCCTTACCTGAACAAGAGGATCGCTATTAAAATATTGTGAGCATAATGATATAGAAGTTAAAGGCATCTATCGTGAAGATTTTTCGGCGAAGAACTTTAACAGACCAGAATGGAAGAAACTAATCGCAATAATCAAGAAAAAGCGAGCAACAAGCCATTTCCTGCACTCTGGAAAAGGAACTGTATACCATTAATATGAAATTAAGCGCATTGATGGACAATTAAACCTGGCCAATAGGCCGATGATAGATGTTTTTCGTGGTTTTGAAGACTTGGAAACCGCTGATAAAAAGCAGATCATTAGTTTAATTGCGCCAACCTGCATAGACTTAAAAAAACGCGAAGTTTCTATAAAAATAGACAATGCGTTATCAAAATATTAGTAATAAAAAGAGTTGGTAAATCCATTAAAAAATGAGTTTCATTGATAAGAAGATATCCGTTAAGCGAGCAGTCTTGCTTTTGGCAAAACGTGGCATTCTGGTTGATGATGATGAAGCTGTAGTCATATTGAACTTTCTTTATTTGGTCGCAAAGACTTATCAATATGATAGCAATTTAGGCGCAGTAAACCTTAACAAGAAATCGAACTACAAAAAAATAGGTTAATAGCATTCCTGACACACTTTTTAAACCGTTATCTCTTAACGGTTCAGGAATTTCTTTGCTAAAATCGAACTACAAAAAGCCTTATTGTAAATGCTTGTTTATCAGTATTTTATTGTATAAAAAAGGAGGCAACATATACATGTTGTCTCCTTAAGTGACCCTTAGTACACAGTTTTCGAACTTTTTTATGGTAGATTTGATGGCTCTCGCTTCCCTAAATCAGATGTAATGATTAACTAAATGAGCGAGGTACTTGTGATTGTCAGGTTATTCAGCTTTTAAACTTTTAATGGGGTTTGTTAGCGCCGCCTTTATACTTTGGTAGCTAACGGTTAGCATAGCTATAAAAATTGATATGCCTGCTGCCATTGCAACCATCCACCAGCTTATATCAATACGGTATGTGAAATCCTGCAGCCATTTTGCCATTGCCCACCAGGCGATTGGCGTAGCTATTACAATGGATACTACTACGAGCTTAACAAAATCGAAAGACAGCAGTGCGGTGATGTTGCCAATACTTGCGCCCAATACTTTACGTATGCCTACCTCTTTACTGCGCTGTTCAGCCATAAAGGCCGCCAGTGCAAACAAGCCAAGACAGGCTATTACAACGGCCAGTACTGCAAACGTAGTTAATATGTCCCTCATGCGCTGTACATCAGCATACATGCTGGCAAAGGTTTCGTCCATAAAGGTGTAACGGATAGGTTGTCCCGGTGAAAATTCTTTCCAAACGGCAGTGATTTGTGCCAGGGTGTTTTTCACATCGTGGCCTTTTATCTTAACAGATACTATTGACGAGCTCTGGCCAAGGTGCATTGCTAATTCATGAATGCCCTGACGTAATGATTCGTAGTTAAAATCATGCACTACTCCAATAACCGTAAATACTTCTCCGTCGTTGGTTATCCTTTTTCCTATAGCATTTTTAAGGTTAAGGTTATTAGCCAATGTTTGGTTGATAATAACTGCATGTGAGTCTGCATGGGTTTCTGGAGCGAAATTACGACCGGCAACTAACTGCATCCCCAGCGTTTTTAAGTAATCTTTATCAATCTGCCACATCTGGCTGGTAGTTCCCACGTCTTCCTGGGCCTTACCCTCGTTCCAAAACCTCCTACCACTGCGTTTGGTACCATCAACAGGTAAATAATCGCTTACAGATACACTGCCTACAGCAGATATTTTTTGCAATTCGTTTTTAAAATCGGTTACCTTGTTGTCAAGCGTGTTCGTTCCCTGTATCATTACAACCTGATCTTTGTCAAAGCCGACTTTTTTATTCAGGATATATTCCATCTGGCTGTATATAACAATAGTGCCGATGATCAGAATAATAGAGATAGTAAATTGAAAAACAACCAGCCCATTCCGTAAGGCCGAACTTTTACTACCCGCACTTAACCGGCCTTTTAATACATCAACCGGTTTAAAGCCTGATAAATAAAACGCGGGATATATACCTGCTGCAACACCGGTTATAAATGCTGCCACTATAATTATTGGGAACAGCCACCACTCTTGCCATGGCATTACCAACGATTTAGAGGTAAGTATATTAAAATAGGGAAGTAACAGCGCCGCTAAAACAAGGCCTGACATAAACGATAAGGAACTATACAACAGTGATTCTATTAAAAACTGAACAATAAGCCCACTGCGTAACGATCCTACCACTTTGCGTAAACCAACTTCTTTGGCCCGGTTAGCAGATTTAGCAGTGGATAAATTTATAAAATTAAAACAGGCTATAATCAATATAAAGGCAGCCAACGCACTAAAAAGCCATATAAAACGGATATCCCCATGCGATATCTCATCTTGTATGTCGTAAGATTTTAGGTTTATATCTGAAATATTCTGCAGCGTGAAAGAGAGTTTATTTCTTAATTCACCAGCCATTTTATCACCACTTTTTGCTAACGATTCTGCTATGTTGGAAACGATAGTTCGCTTCATGCTTTTCTCAAATGCAACTGCATCTGCACCCGGCTTCAACAAAACATAAGTGCGATAATTGCTGGCAGTCCATCTTGTTTGCTCGCCATCTGAAAGTTGGTGAGCCGTAAGTGTTAAAAAAAAACTATACTTAAGGTGAGATGTTGCAGGGAAATCATGCATAACGGCGCCTATCCGGTAAGGCTTGGTTTTATCATTATTGATATACATCACCTTACCTACTGGATTTTGATTAGGGTAGTATTTATCAGCTTTACTTTTTGATATTACCATGGTAAAGGGCTCGCTAAGTGCCGTTCTCCTGTCACCGTAAACCATGGGTAGCTCTAATATATCCAATAACGATTGGTCTGCATATGCAAAACCCTCTTCATGTGTATTTTCAATAGCGCCTGCCCGTTTTAACTCAACACTGCCCGCTCCCCAAAAAAGTGATTTGTCCATTATCCGGCCAGTGGCTTCTACTTGTGGATATAAGGCCTTTAATGTAGTTGCTGTTGGAGCTGGCACATCTGTACCTTGCCAGTATGAATCGTCACCTCTAAACCCAGCCACTATCCTAAAAATTCTGTTGGTATTAGGATAGCTTTTATCAAAACTCATTTCATTACGTATATATAAGCTTATTAGGAGGCAGGCGGCAATGCTTAATGCGAATCCACCTATCTTAATAAGTGCATACATTTTTTGTTTACCCAATTGCCTTAGTGCAATTTTGAAATAATTTTTTATCATACCAGTGAGTTAATAGCATTAATAAGCAAGCAAAGCTTGCTTAAGCAGTATTAAGATGCGTGCCAGTTTTATAAAATTATGTTAATCAAGTATTTGTGAATATTAAAAAAGAATAATCGTTCGAATACGAACAGCTATGTGTTCGGTTATAGAGCGTTATTCACAGTACAGCATTTAAATACTTAAGATCAGAAGTGCGTCATAAAATGAGTCATGTTTACCTCATACATATGAAAAAGGTTGCTGGTGTTGAAGAAACTGATTCGATTTATCTGAGTATCATTACCCCATGGACTAAAATACACTTTTTTGATATCGTAAAGCACAAAAAAGCCCTTAACAGAAACTACTAAAGGCTAACAATTAAAGGTGACCTGGGAGAGGATCGAACTCTCGACCCACTGATTAAGAGATAGGGGCATTTTCTGCCTTTTCAGATACTTAAAGCCAACTTTGAACGCCTTAACAGTTATTTGTGCAAACTATGTGCAAACGAACGACCTTGTTAATAAATTAATGAACTAAATTGCTAATATAATGATTTGCTTTTATAAGATACCTTCATCTGCAAATGAATAGTAACCATCTGATGTTACGATGATATGATCTAAAACCTGAATGTCCAGGACCCTTCCAGCCTCTTTTATTCTTCTTGTCATACTCAAATCTAACTCGCTTGGCTGCAAGTTACCTGATGGGTGGTTATGTGCTAAAATTACATGATGAGCACAACTTAATAACGCTGATGCGAAAACCAACTTTACATCTACAAAGCACCCTGCCATTCCACCCGTACTCACTGTATAAATTCCAAGTACCTTATTGGACCTGCTTAGTAGCATCAATTTAAATTGTTCTATAAACTCGATATTACCTTTATCCCAGGACGATAAGAATAACTCGTAAGCTTGTCTACCCGTTTCAATTTTGGGTCTGCGTTGAGCCTTAATGACTGGCCTGTAGGTCAACTGAATTTCTGCACATTGAAGCATGTTTTGCATTTCCATAATCTTGATTGTTAAGTGAATAAATAATTATGGTGCCCCAACAAGTGCAAGGCTGAATTAAATGCAAGGAGGAACGGAATAAATGTAGGGTAGTGAGTAGGGTTGTGTTTATGCCGGAAATTCCTTGCCTTGTATTCCAGACTCCCACTTAACTTTGCTGAATAATTATTATCTCACTCTTCCTTCTTTAAGAATTATTTCATGAGTGCCTCGTCAATGAAAAATAGCATCTCCTGATTTGCCTCCATATAAGTAGTATTAAGACAACTTTTAGCAGATGAATACCCCAACATGTTCGGCTTAGATGCTATCTTACTTATATCTTTCGTATGCTTATCCTCCTTGTTCCCTCTATAATCATAAACCTTTAAAGCGTAAGCAGTAAGTGCATTCCATTTGCCTTCGGGAATAACACCATAAGAAAAGCTACCACCAACGCTTCCAATGCCCACCTTAACATCAGCTCCAAAAGCTGCATGATAAGCTGCAATTCCGACTTTGACTGTAATATGATTTTTTATTGGGTCTTTATAATAGTTGCTTGATGGCAATAAATTAACTACAGCAGAAGGATATGTTGCTTTGATAAATTCAGCCAATTGGTTAACAGTGTTTTCTGAAGTACATTCTATTTTAGAATTTTTCGTCAGCAATCTTCCATCAAAAATTACGAGGTCTAATGTATCATGTTCAAGAAAATTCTTTCTTGGGGTAATTAATTGTTCTTTTGGGCACCAAACATATAGTTTTTGCGCATGGATAGCATTTGAAATAAAAAGCAAGGCAATTGTCGCAAATCTGGCAGCGTTCTTCATTGAATATGTGAATAAGATTTAAGTAAATGTAACCAGAAAAATCATTTGCCCTAATTTTAAATCCTAAATTAAAACTGCATTAACTGCTACACTTTTTCAAAAAAAAGGGTTCTTAACACCCTTAATATCAAGTGTAGCAAATCCAAGAAATGCAAGAAATTGTTGTTTGATGAGTTTAGATGACTTTTTACTCTCATTTATTAAAAGGTAAGACTTGTAAGTGATACTTTCCTATTTTTTGAGAGTTTTTGTAAGTACCTCTATAATAGTAAGATTGTTATAAAAAAAGGAAAAAGGAAAGTGGTTGATGATGGTTTAAATGCTATGTTCATCTGTTTGCCTTAAAAGGTAACTGTTATTTGATTTGCGATTGACTTTATAAATCATTTGAAGCTTAATTGTTAAATCTGTTTTGGTGTTGTGATTACGGATTGGTTGTATATGATTCTACATGGTCACTTTAAAAAGTTTCCTTTTAAATGAATGTTGCCAACACTTGTACCTTAGCACACGTAACTATAAGTTTAACTTTATCCATTAATTCATTCTTTACTCCTTTATACCAGTTTCTTGTAAGAATTGGATTTTGATTGATAACCGTCTATCGCAAAAAGTTTGATGGTTTCCCTTATTTATCTTTTTAATTTATCCAGTGTAATTGATGCTCCAATATAATTTGTGAAATAATGCATATTTCCGAATACTGTTCGATACTCTCCTCCAAAAGCAATATCAACTGGTGCAACTGTAGTGATTATTTGATACTTTGCCAAGTAGAATCCCTTTTGTTCCGATCTTTGACCATTGCCATATCTTTGCACATAATCAAATGGGTCAGCAGGAGTGCTTGTTTGAATTGTTGCAGCACCTAATGTCTGAGTAATGTTAAACATTAGTTTGTTTTTGTAATTAATTTTTAGCGGTAATCCTATACCATAATAAAAATCATAAAAGGTGCTTTGCCGATAAGTATATGGTACAGCAGGGTGTGGTAATATAGAATTTATTACAATTTTAGTCGGCACTTTTCGATTATAATTAATCGTATCATATGCTAGATATTTAATGGTTGGACTATATGTTATGGTGGTAATCAATGCCTCTAGGTGTGCACTTACATAAAACTGAGCAAAATCGTTTTCTGCAATTTTCATTACTGGCTCAATAAAAGCGCCCCATATGCTGTAATCTACTTTTCTGTTGATGGAAAAGGATCTATGGACCACTTTTGCACTATCTGGGCTACTATAAGCATCTTTAGGATTGAGGTAGTAATTATCTGAATTGTTTAAAAAACTACTTGAGTCAGCTTGATAATAGTGATATTTAAATATGCTAAACTGAATTCCAAATGGATGCTCTTTCATTTTTTTAATCGCAAATATACTTGGAATCGACACATTGATTTCTCCAGCAAAGTCTTTGATTTTGGGGCCATTAAAGAAATCAAAGTTACCTCCTGTAATTATTCTTACATCCCATCGCCCAGTATCAGGTATATTTAATTTAGGTGAGCTTGAAGTTAGATCCTCCCCTGTGTTAAATTTTAACTTTAATTTGAACGTTTTCTTTTCTTTTCCATTGCTTACGATAGATATTACAGCGTCCCTTTTCCTATCAGTTAATACTTGCATATCAACTGAAAAAAAATTGGGCGAATTATATGTAAATGTTTTACTAAATGGTAATGTGCCATTGATATATTTATAATCAGTATTTAATGTTGCTGATTCCTTACCAGCCTCGCTTACGTCACTTACATCAAGAGTGACTTCTTCCCCTTTCGGAATATTGTTAATTTTAAATAAAAGATTTACCTCTCCTTTATTATTTGGCTTCGGTACATTAAAAGATGTTGATTCTTTTAGTGGGATATCTTGATTAGCAACAATGCTAATGGTTTGTCCTCCAACTAAGAGGGCAGAAAAGACATTAATTGTGGTTATTATTAATCGTTTCATGATAAGATTATGTTAAGTTCTATTAAAATTAAAAAATAATATTTTTAAATAAATAAAATTTGCTACACATAATTTGAACATATTGCGCTGATAAGCAATAACTTAAAGTTTGTTTTCGTGGGGAAGTAAGTGAAATGTTAGAGTAGGTAAATAAGTAGCCTATTGTTATTAATCATTGTTTTTATCTTGTTTCTTTAGAAATAAAATGAGCAATGACGCTATCTTGCAGGAATTCAAGAGTCTTAAGATTTTTGCTTTATAGGGGTAGATGGTTGAATTGGAGAGTAATTGTAGAGCCGATATAGGCTACGACACTTTTTTATTAAAAAGGGGTATAATACCCCCATGTCAACTAAAGTGTAGTAGATTTATGAGATTGAATAAAATGATGTTTTGGGAAATGGTAAAAGTGTCTTTCAACCTTATTGCCTTAAAAGGTAAACCTGTTGTATTCTTGGGCAAGTGATTTGTATTATCTGTTTCTATAGATATTAGACAAGTTACCCGGGCTGTGTTACCTTTTAATAAGTCAGACAGAATGTTATTTATAAATTTCCTATATACAGATAACGTAACCGTTACTTCTTTGGCTGCTCATTAAAGATCGGAAACATTGAAAAAGCTGTTTTCTCTGCCTCGCTTCTGTTATCGATAAAACCATAGTGTCGAAGTTCATCTTGCTCTCCTGTAAGTATAATCGTGCCTTCGTCTATCCAATTCTCAACTCGGTTTAGCTCGTCTTCTAAAGCAGGTGAAATACTGTTAACTAATATTTTAAATCTACCTGGTTAAGCGCACTCCAATGATCAACCATATAGGAACTTGGTAAACAATTCATTTCTAAACCAAAGCCAATTCCCAAATTGCTAAGAAACTGATAACCGCAGCAATACAAATCATAAAACTCTTCCAGAATGCCTGGAAGTTTCAAATCTCTAAGTCTTGCTTCACCAAGCAATTGTTTAAGCTTAAATGTTTCATACTCTCGTAAATCGATGGTTTGTTTTAGCGATTCAAACAACTCATACTTAGCGCCATTCTTTTTATAATCGAATGAAATAAGATTGAAATAAGCCTCTTCAGATAAAGTGTTTTCCAATCCCTCGGTAGAATAAACCCATTGTTCAAACTCTATTAGGGGAATTTGACCTGACATTACTTTGAAGAATGTTTGTTTTATAGTATAAGGCAACTGCATCAACTTGTAGATAACGGTATTTGTAAATATAGCAAAGTGCTGCTGTAAAGAATTATGATTTTTAACATTGAAATGACCCTGCTACAACTTATAAATACATACTGCCTTTCCTAAATATTCTCAATTCTTGTAACTCCTCTTACAGAAGCATATCTTTCAAAAAATAAGAAATTGGGTCTGCACATACTTAGCTTGTAATAGTCAACTGTTGTATATTAGCTGTACTTAAACCTGTTTGATGCTATGAACCTTACTAAAATTAATACTGCTGCTTATAGAATTATTTGCATAGTGATTTGCATCTTTTTATTAGGTGGAGGGGGAATCATGCTCTTCAATCACTCATATCTAAAAGGAGGAATAGGAGTAGTGACTGCGATAATCATTGTGTTGTTATTCTTCAGTAAACCCTCACTGAAGTCGTGGACTGCTGTTGTACTTACCTTTATGCTGTCTTTATATTTTATAGGACTTGCTGGTCATGTCTCACCGTAACTACCGACTGGTGTATATTAGCTTTACTTATCACTTACCATGAACTATCACGTTTTTAATTACTGTTTAAAGGTTTGGTTGACAAGCGTGGTTGTTAGTCCTATACTTTATATCCTAATAGAAGTAATTATAAATTCTGGTTACTTTGAGAGCATTCCAAGCGAAATTGCTTTCATCTTGTTTTCAATCCTTTACGGATTAATTCTATCTATACCGAGCTGCTTGTTGCTATTAGGTTCACTCTATGTTTTGAATCGCATGAATTTATCTATTTCAACAAGTAAGATTTGGCTTAGCATAACAGGTATTATACTAACATTGATTCCATTCGTGATAATGTATCATAGTTATGACATCGAACGCCGACCAGCCATCATTCCCTGGGCTATTTCTTATTGCTTGGTAATTGTAGCAGAGATTTGGTTTTATAAGCTTAAATTGGTTAAACAATAATCGAATGCTATGAGAAACGTAGTTGTTTATATAATCAGAGGGTTCTTCATCGTAGTATTATTTCTACTGATACTTGGATTTGTAACTTTACAGCCACTCAATTAACCGTTTTGAAAGTAAAGGTATATACGACATATTAGCTGTGAGTTTCGTTGCATATTTAACTTACTTGAGCTTTAACCTGAAGTTTAAAGAGAAGGGTGTGTAAACATATCATTTCTTATGCTGCTCGACGAACTCCTTTGCTTCTCTTAGGTTTTCAGGATACTTTACAACCCTTGTTGCTCCTCTGGGGTGATCAGGAATAGGTTCGTAAACATGGTTATATATAAAACCATTGTCGACATAGAACTTTACCACGCCCCATTTTCCTATATCAGATTTTCTAGGTGGCCTAAAGTTGTAAGACATATAAGTCATAGGTTCATTACAATTTGGGCAGTTGGCTTTTTTTACCTCCTCTGCTCTCATGTTAAAAGCCACCCTGCAACTTAAGCAAACATTTTTGTGTCCCATGATAATATTTAATTAATATGGTAAAGTTAGCCTTTAGAATACATTCTTTAAAAGGTAAAACTGGGGTAATACTTGTCTACCTAGCCTTTAAGAAATGCGCCAATCATTACTACTGTTAACCCTTACGCCTTCATCTCTCAGATCATTTGCGAGGTTACCAATAATATCTTCAGTCCACCCATTGCGATTTGGAAATAGAACAAATGTTCTGAATGTTTCATCATAAAGTGTCAATACATACCCTTCTTCTTGTTTATGAACTGACTTGAGTTTATAGGTAACATCTAACTCCGTTATGTTCAACAATACATTTTTCTTCTGTTTGCCATAAGCATTGACTTCAGTGTAGGTTATTTGACTTGGTTTTACATCAACTGCGATGACCATATATATCCACTTGTACAATAATAAATATAACGCATTAAAGCCTAATAAAAAGTAAAGCCAGCCAACAGGAAGAAAAATACAACCGATAATATCAATGAATATCAAACGCACAAGAAACACGTAAGAAGACTTATATTTATTTGCGGTATGTAGGGCCATTGAAATACCAATTTAGCTATTTATTACGCTTATCAGAATCTGAGCATCTATAATTAATTAGGCCATTCTATTTACGTCCATGAAGTACAATATTGTTCTTATCTCGCATAGGGCAATACCATCCATATGGTTTGACCATCTTTTTCTGACTTAACGAATGTTACCACTTCATACATGCCATTCTTTCGGGGTACATGGATATCAATATAAGAATTGTCGTAACTAGCAGGTTCTGGCAGCATCCGTCTTGCCTCTTGCTCGGTATGTTTATCAATCATTGCATTAATATCTATTTCAAAATGATTTGATCTGTCAAACCAAACGTCAGGCTGATTTAGCCTGGCGTTGAGAAGACTTTACAACATTACTTTAAAGATATAACGATGTTGTATGCAGTTCCTTTATGTTTATAAGCAACGCTAAAAGTATTTTCGGTCAAACTCGCCAATTGGAAATTATTGTTGTCGTTTTCACCTTTTAATTTAGCAGTTATTAAAACAATCCCATTGTCAGCAGTGACATTTGATATAGTAAAAGCCTTGTCGATAGCATCTACAGATACGTCCGTATCACTTGCCCCTAATTCATACTTTTTAATTGCCGTGAAATCAGTTTTACTACCTATTAGTTGCTTGAATTTGTCGTAATCAGGCAACATATTGGAATAAGCAACTCCTGTTAAATTTGTTTCAGCTGTAGAACCACTTTGGAAATAGCCTCCGTACTTGTTTCCTTCGGTACGTTGATTCGTTAGATAAACAATGTTAGCTCCTACCATCGCAGCTTGCAATTTCATTTTATGGTAGGCTCTATCCTTTACTCTTTCTTGGCTAGAGAAGACAGTAGTTCCTTTAGCCTTTGAACTCACATCTCCCAATTTATATAGACCTTTAACTTCGCTTTCTACAGAAGTGATAGCAACTTTATCATAGTCCGTTACGTCACTAACTGTTTTATATGAAGTGGTTTCTGCAAAAGTTTGGACGCGGCCACTTTTAAAGATTATCTTTTGGATAGTGTTTTTGTAAACTGAGTTTAGCACATCTTCTCCTGGAAAGGTATACTTAACCGCATCTGGAGTTACTTCTTTAATTGTGCAAGCGATTTTAGTGTTATTGGCATATACGGTGTCAACTTGCGCATTAGCAAGCAATGAATATGTCGTTAAAACGATTGTTAAGGTTAAGACTTTAGACAGTACGTTTGAGCTTAGGTTACGGCAGATTTTGCCCTTTAGATTTGAAATCATGATATGTTTAAGTTTAAGTAAGGCAAAGATAATAAAGCTTGGTTAAAACGAGATACCCTGAGCTCCCCTTAATAAGGAATACATTTGCAGTCGTTTGGAATCAGTGACCTTTTAATAACAGCGTGGGCAAATTTAATTGATTGTGATCCCTACACGTTATCTTGGTCAATATTATATAAGATCTTGTATGTGTCCCATGGATTTTGATTTAAGCCAGCATCGAAGTCAGCTATTAGCTTATACACATCTTGGAGATTGGCATTGAGAATATCAAGTTCATGCAAGTGCTCTTCAATTATTTCCTGAATTGCTTGTTCCTCTTTTATTAGTATTTCGCGTTGTGTTAGTTCACTCATAACTGCAAACATAAGGCAAATAGGAACAATGTAAAACGCCAGGCTGGTTGAGCCTAGCGTTTACTATTATCATTTGATAGAATAAATAGTTGTGTAGGTGTCCAATTGAACCGAAAGAAGTCGCCCTTCTTCAACAGGATTTTTAATAATTAAGAAATTCCCTATGGTATCCAAAAGTTCTAAAGTTTTAGTTACAAGGTAAAGATATAATACTCCATTATTTACGCCACGATCATATGTTTTTGATATCGTCAATATACTCTCCAACTCTAATTCGTGATCATTTAAATCTACAAATGGATTGTTCTGAGAAAGTTTGGATGCAATCCTTGGTGCATATAAGCTTTCTACCTCCTTGTTTATCGCTATTCTTGTTTGGTTTGTAACTGCACTACCAGGTGGTTTACCGAGAAACTCTAATTGATAATTAATTTCTTTAAAATACTCGCCGTACCACTGTTCTATGTTGTAGGCTTTAGCTTCATCTTCATTTGAGATGATTAACTTTTTCGATAGTTGAATCTGTTTATTTGTCATAAGGTTGGTTTTAAGTCTAAGGTATTAAAAGGTTTTGGATTAAATCCCTGAATATTCAAATTAAAATAAGCTACCCTGTAATCCGTTCATTGGCTGTGATACTCTAACCAGTTCGAATGGTTTATCGAACTTTGATTTAACTTCAATACCTTTTAAATCATGTAACCAGATGTGACTTTGCTCTGCTTCGGTAAATTCTGTATAGAACGGGTAATGATGCGTTCCAATAAGTACAGTTCCAGTTTTGAAACCCCGATAAAAGTCGTTGCTTAGGGTATTCATGTGAGCAATTTCACCTTGTAATGAGTTAAGCAGCATATTAACAAGCGACATCTTACAACAAGTAATATCAAGGTCTGCACCATACAATAGCATGTGTCGGTTGATCTTTGCAGCAGCTAATAACATTCTTCCAGAGCCACAAGTTGGATCACAAACTGTTTGTCCTGGCTGGGAGTTATCACCAATGTTCATAGTTGCCATCATATCGCATATTGGTGTTGGTGTGAAGTATTGGCCATTGTGCCCATTTGAAATTGCTTGCATATAAAGTTCACCAAGTGGATCGTTGAAGCCTTCTGAGAGGTCGCCAATTATGGTAATGAGCTTTACCAGTTGGTCAACTTTGGGGTGAGATTGGT
Source organism: Mucilaginibacter lappiensis (assembly GCF_050433765.1). Classification (GTDB taxonomy): domain Bacteria; phylum Bacteroidota; class Bacteroidia; order Sphingobacteriales; family Sphingobacteriaceae; genus Mucilaginibacter; species Mucilaginibacter lappiensis_A. The sequence goes on from NZ_JBNPWP010000003.1 coordinate 316,553, forward strand.
AAGTTTCAAGTGCGTTGTTTTGCAATTCTGCATTATCCCATTTCTTAAAAGGTAACAGTGTCCAATCAAGTAGTTCAGAAAAAGCAGTGTGCAAGGCTTGTCCATAAGCAAATCGTTCAAATGCAGTTAGCAGGTGTTTAATCTCTGTCATAACGGTAAGTTTTAATGTCGAGTGAATTCTCGAACGAACGAACTGCTGAACAGAAGCACTAAGGCAAGGTGGAGAGCTAAAAAAATGCGGAAGGCTTCCATAATAATGGAATACCCATTTTTGTGATACTACCTTGAAGTGAAACAACTATGTGCTGATGTATCAGCTAACTTTGTGTGTAGAATTGCATTTAATATTTATCATTAATTAATAGATCAAATTTATAAGAGGGATCGCTGATTTGGGGTAAATTCATTATTTAAAATAAGCTTAAAGTTCAAATAGCTGAAGATAATGACTTTATAAACCTATTATGGCTTATTATCATTTACTATCGATATTTTATAAATGCTATCTTTAAGTCCTTAAATCCTTATCGATGCCGTTAAATGAAATTGAACAACACCCATTTTTAAAGTACTTTCTTGAACATCATAATGGAAATGTTCCCTGGGAAAAGTACACTAAAATGATTATAGGGAGTTTCCCTGTTTATAACATTACTGAAACCGTATATCCTTTCAATGAACAAAGGCACTTAATTCAAGATGAGAGCATGCCATTCTTTTATGGTAGTCCAACTAATCGGTTTTGGAGTTCTCTCGCAGAGGTATTTGGTGTCGATGATAAACAATTAACACCAATTCAGCGAAAAAAATGGGCAATCGATTTAATAGAGGATAAAAACATCTTACTTACAGATATAATATTTCGCACAAATCGTTTCGATAATAGCGCATCCGGTCCTTACTCCCCTAATGATAGTGCTTTGTTTAATCGTTCAGCCCAACAGAATGTGATTGAACAATTTTCCCTAAATGCAGATATGTTAGAATGGTTAAAGTTAGCTACCAACATAAGTTGTATCTACTTTACAGCACAAGGGACAAAAGGCAAAACCCCAGGGGGATGGTTTGATAGTTTGTTAAGTAACTCTAATATTCAATATGAGGAATTTCATCGACAAGATAATGCAGTGAAATATAGAATAAGCCTAAACGGTCAGGTTAGGGTTATAAAGTTATTCTTTTTACCAACGCCATCAAGCAGTCGATCATTGGCTTTTACTAAGTCGACTAGGCATAATATGTTTAGCAATTATTTAGAATCTCACCATCAAGAATTTTATAAAGAGCTTCGTGATGTTGATTTTGTGATGAACCAATTTCACAAAGACCGCCTTAAAGAACATCGATTGGTTTTTAAGAAGCTTTGGTGGTATCAATATTTAATGAATAATAGTGTTTATTTCGATGGTAATCGTTACGTCGAAGTCTGATCAGTTGCCATTTAAATATTATACGATAATCAAAACGCCAAGCTATTTGAGGCCTGGCGTTTACTGTTTTGTTTAGGAGATATATTTTAAGATGTTATTTATTTCATCATCTGTAAAATATCTATTCTTTCCAACCTTGGCTCCTTTGATAATTCCTCTGTTGATCCAATTGTGGATAGTCGCTTTACTAACTTGAAACTTTTTACAAATATCAGCTATTGTAAAGATTGATTTGATTTCAACGATTTGACTTTGATTTTTAAATAGTACAGCTTCTAAACTCTCTGTAAAGAACTGCTTCATAATTTGCTCTAACCATTTAAGTTTAATTTTCAACCTAAGTTCTTTGATGGTTTGTTGTTCCTTTGATGTTAGCATGATTTTACATTTAAAAGTGAGACAAAACATTATTTATTCTCTTTATAGAAGGTAAAATCTAATTGTCTCACTTTTTAATAATATGTAATAAATGTTATTAGAGAGTTAAACGCTATCGAAATTATTTATCCGTTAATAGATATAAAAAACGCCAGGCTGATTAAGCCTAGCGTTTTAGGTGTATCTTATGTTTGTTATAAATGCCATTTATCATAGCAAAATCAAATGTTAGCTCTCTGTTAAGAACAAAAAGTAGTTATTTGATTGGATTATTAATAATTATTTAATTAAATAACTATTAGAAAGGTAGATCGTCATCGTCGCTACTTGTTGATTCATTTTCTTGGGGTCTTTCTTCAGATATTCCAATTACCTCCTTACTACTTAAGGCAGCCATTAGGGAATCTAGCGTCTCGTCGACCTTATAGTATGCATCAGATACAGATTTATAAAAATCCTTCATTAATTCAAAATCAGCCATTTCTGTGTATTGATCGGTACTATATTTTTCAATGGCGTACCCGTCCTCATTAAATATAGTTAAACCATAGCTTAGCTGATTACTGTAGTCCTCGGGCCATTCAACTATCATTAAGGCGATACCTTCGGAAAGAGATAGTTTAAACTGATTTTCTCCACTTCCTTTGTTCCATATGGTCTTTTTATCTTTAGTTTTTTGAGTCAATAGCTCGATTAACTTTTTTAATTTTTCAGGAATCATGGTTCTGGTTTTTTAATTGTACTTCTACGCTTAAAAAAAGCGTGGATAAGTCTTCTAAATGTGTGCTAATTATCGCCTTATCTATTTTTCCCTTAGCGGTGAATTTGTGAGTTTGAAAATTTGTTAGGTCGAGATTAAAGTTTTCGAATATTGTACGAAATTCTTTTTTTGCAACTAAAGACCGATATCGCTCCTGGTTTTTAATAGTATTCAAAATTACTTTTAAATCTCGCATTCTTAATATGCACATTTCAATTTTATCATCCCTCAAATAACCTTGGATTTCACCTACTATTTCAGCTTTTCGAGCGAGATCTGACAGCATGAGGATATTGTTATTTAATGTGATGTTCTCTGTTATTTTCATTTTCGTATCTTCTGCTATTTGCTTTATCGATAGTATTTGAATATAAGCGAGTACCAATCCCACGAGTGATAAAATGCATCCAATAATACCTAAAGTATTAATGAAAGTTTTATCATTTTTAGGCAAAAATAGATATAGTAAAATACAGATAAATATTGCGGTTATTATTGCATAAGTTGCCTTGGTTCTGTTAGTCACGATTAAAAATTATATTTTATTTAAATTGACCATTTCTCTTAATTTCATTTAATCGATTATTTGAGGCGTTGTTCAATTGACCTTTGTTAATTGGGTATGTTTGAATACCTAATTAGCAAGCGTAAATTGTTTCGTTATTAGTTTGAATGTAAAATTAATTTTACCAAGCATATTGGTAAATGTGCTAAGGCACAATACTTTTTGCCATCTCAAACATGGTTACAATAGAATAGATAATAAACATAGAGGAATATTGCCATGAATAGTGTAAAGCGTATCGCTACCACTTGTAGATCGACCTTTATTCAAACATTTACCATCAAAATTGTATAAAGTATCACTTCCGACGGTAGACCGGCCCTTGAAAATGGCTTTTCCATCTAACGTATAAATGATGTCACTACCACTTATGGACCGTCCTCTAAAAACGTGGCTACCATCAAACGTATAAAGGATATCACTTCCGCTTGTCGATCTTCCTTTATAAATATATTTTCCATCGTATGAGTATAAAATATCGCTACCGCTTGATGAGTGTCCTTTATAGATATATTTTCCATCAAAGGAATATTGAATATCAATGCCGTTTGTTGATCTTCCACGATGAATTGTTGTAGACATAAAAATGGTTTAGTTAGTTTAATATATAAATAGGTTTAAAATTTTGTAACATAACAACTGATAGTTGAACCATTTGCTAATATATCCGCTTCTTGAGAAGTAATCTCAGATTTTGTTATCACCGTTTAAAAATGGTTTATGTTGATTTTGATTGCATACCGATTGAAAGTATATTTAATTTCTTCTTTTGTAGATCCATTTGATGAAATATTGTTGCGTCATAGTCATTGGGTTCTTCTCCCATCTTACTTACCATTATAAATAATTCAATACATAATAGAAACAAAAACCATAGTAGCCAAACCGCCAATGCGACACCCGATTCGGATATCAACTTATACATCACCTGTAATTCATCTAAAAAGCCAATTCTGGAACTAATTTCTTTCTCTATCTTAGGTCGTAGCGCTATCAAGGCGCTATCTTTCCTGGCTTTTTGATTTCTCAATCCTGAAATTTGTATATCCAAAGGATTTAATAATGCCATTTTGGGATTCTGAATTGAACTAATTGTAAAGCTATTAGTTCTTACTAAGCTGGTCTTTGTGGTCAACGCTTTTAAAGAATCAGTAGTCGTTGTCTGTATAGGAACCGCATTACTTTGTGATGTTACAGTTTTAATTGTTGGGTGGAGGGATATATCGTCAACGATGATTTTCCTGTCCTGTTCTTTTTTTGTAATGATTGAGTCCAGTTGGTTTGCTTGAGATCGTATCTCCTTTTCTTTGGCTGGTAAAACGCTATTAACCTTTGCATCTAATAGGAATATTTGCTTTTGCTCAATATCCTCCTTAAAGATAATTTGATCGATAATTACAGAGCCGATGATCGCCATTGTTATCGCAATCAAAGCACGGAATGCATAAAGTTTCCAATTTTTATGAACAGCTAATATAATTTGGCGCTCGATCTGGATAATTATCACACAAAGAATGATTGAACCAAATGCACAGCCGAAGAAATTTGCTTTAAGGTAACGCTGAGTAAAGACATAACCAATGAATGACCATAAAATGCAAACAATCAATAAAGCAGATGTATATCGTTTAACGGCCTTAGCGGAAATTTCACTCGACGCGTCCAATATATTATAGTTATAACCTGTCAGAAAACAGCCAACTTTAAGCCACCAATTTTCCATTTTATAATTTCCTTTTTAATACGGCATGATGTGATATCGCTGCCAACCCATTTCTAAACCCTCGAGTATAACTTATTAATATACCCTGACTATCTCCGGTATTATTGTGAGCATCCACTTCTATTTCCAACACCTTTTTGATATGACTTTCTGCGATCTCTCGTTTCATTTTTAACTCTTCAACTGTGTCTACCATGCCACTTCGGCTTCTGCTATCAATATGATAATTGATCTCCTTTATGAAATCTTCATAAAAAGTCTTAACCTTGTTCACCGTCCGTATTAGTTCATTTTTCAATGCTTCAAGATTTTGCGCAAGATGGTTTGCGTCAGGATTCACGATTGCATCGTCATATCCTTTGCTCTCGTGATTGCGATCCAAAAAGCTAAACAAAACGTTAATATTATTATCTATCTCTTGCAATGATGTTAATTCGTTTTTCGAGATAGTCGAGTGTCCGTTTTGAATAAATACACTTTCTGGAATATCGATAGAGGATTGCTCTGACTGTGAAATAACTGGCAAATGCGGTTGATTGGCATTGTCCCTATTTCTATTATTAAGAAAGTTGAATATTCCCATAGTTTAAATTGTTAGGGTTGGTACTTTAAATTTGCTATGCCCTCGATTATGGCAGCTCTTACAAAGAGTAATCAATAATTCATTTTGATAATCCCAAGGTGGTTTGAATTGATTTGTGGATAATACAAAATGATATTGACGATGGTGTACTTGAAGATTTTCTGATTTTGAACAAATGACACATCGGTGTCCATCACGATTTAAGATGAGGCTTCGTCTTTCTTTCCATCGACTATCAAATAAAAGTGCCCCATAAGTTCCATGATCGTAAATTGCAATAGCTGTCTTATCTGGAATCGCAATAGATTGCTGTAACCTATTTGTATTATCAATGGATTTTATCGCGCCTTGACTGCGCAGCGATGGATATCTGCAATTATTGATTCCTGAACTCACTTTTGATAAGGTTAGATCATAAATGTAGTAATTAATTTGGAACATACAATCTGATTTCTACATATTTTAAACAAGAGCAGAGCCACACCCCTTAGTCTTTAATATATAATCAGCCGATGTTATTTAGCTATTACTAGAAAGGTGCTTTCTGCGAGCCGCCTGCGAACAGAGCAAACCGTCTGTGAAGGGAGAGCTGCAAAGCGGCTTCACAGAATGCTTCACAAAGACTTGGCGCTGCATTTGACTTTTAAAGGCTGTGTGACTGGCTTCTCAAATGCTGTGACAAGACTGAAGCGGTTTGCGAGAAAGCAGGTGAGCTAAAATTATGGAAAGCGTCTGACTTAACAATGAGTGAGCATAGCGAATGGATTGATAAGGCCAGAGAGAGCTTTCATGGAGCGATGATTTTGCTTAAGGCAAATTGGGTGACAGATCGCAATAGTTGGTTAATGCCTGCACATTTTATAAGTGGGTGGTATATGTGTATAGGAATTGAAATAAAAAAGTGCAGGTATGGTGTTAATGGCTTGCGGTGGAGTTTAATGGGTGCATAGCACTTATTAAACGTAACAATATCTGGCGACTGATTTGAAAAGCTTAAGAGTTGCGCAATACGTATCTTCCTGGTGTGTGAGAGGCCTATGCGATGGACAGGCATAAGCATAGCTTTCCTTTGCTCTCCTAAGCAACAAAAGAGGGTAAAGGAAAGTGAGAGCTTAGGTGTAATAGATCATTAAAAAAATATCCACATTTATGAAGCGTGGGCATTCCAATGCTCTTTATTTACAGCAATACCAGTTGAATAATTGCTTGTGTTGCGATTAAAGGTAATCCTAAACATAATAGGATATTTACCATCAGCTTTGGCTCTTCTTTCATCAAGAACCACTTTGTATGTTATCATAAAACCACTTGTTGTGGTCGTTCTGATGTACAAACTTGTGCAAACAGTGTGCAAACATTTCGGTTGGCTTACATCACTTATCAAATTCACTGAAACTAAAAAACCCTCTCTGATTACTCTAAGAAGGCTTTTTAAGTGACCTGGGAGAGGATCGAACTCTCGACCCACTGATTAAGAGTCAGTTGCTCTACCGGCTGAGCTACCAAGTCATTTATTTTTTTCCGGGTTGCAAATAAACGAAAATTTTCCGGTTTTTCACAGCTGTTTATTTTCAAATACGCTTAAGAAGGTTGCGCTGTTTCGGAGTTAGGATGTTCAATTTCGGAATCCTTTACCTTTCAGTTTTTACCCTTCGCCTTTTACCTTAAATAATTATACCATCGCGTACAAGTCTTCGCGTTGTTTTTGTACTACGTCGCTGTTGATGTACTCGTCGTAGGTCATCAGCTTATCAATATAACCACCCGGAGTTAATTCAACAACGCGGTTGGCTACAGTTTCAACCAGCTCATGATCTCGTGAGGTAAACAGAATGGTTCCCCTAAAGTCTTTCATGCCATTATTAAGCGCCGTGATCGATTCCAGATCAAGGTGATTGGTAGGCTCGTCGAACATTAAAAGATTGGCTTGTTGCAGCATCATACGGCTAAACATGCAGCGCATTTTTTCGCCACCCGATAGTACATTGCTTTTTTTCAATACTTCTTCGCCCGAGAACAACATACGGCCCAGGAAGCCGCGGATAAACTGGTCGTCCTTTTCGCCCGGAGAATATTCACGCAGCCAGTCGATCAGGTTCTCGTCTTTTCCTTTAAAGTAGTCGGCATTATCAATAGGGATATCAGCCGCGTTAATAGTAACACCCCATTTAAAGGTGCCTTTAAAATCGGTATCCCTACCGGTTAAAATATTGTACAGTGCGGTGGTAGCCAAACTGTTTTGTGATAGTATGGCAATTTTATCACCTTTATTTACGGTAAAGCTAATGTTGTTGAATAAAAGCTCGCCATTGAGCGACTTGCTTAAGTTTTCAACCTGTAGTATCTGGTCGCCTGCTTCGCGGCCCAGGTTATTAAATATAATACCAGGGTATTTACGGTTTGATGGCTGTATCTCGTCGATGTTGATCTTATCCAGCGCTTTTTTACGACTGGTAGCTTGTTTTGATTTAGAGGCATTGGCACTAAAACGGCGGATAAATTCCTGCAGTTCCTTAACACGGTCCTCGGTCTTTTTATTCTGGTCCGAGCGTTGTTTGAGGGCCAGCTGGCTTGATTCATACCAGAAAGTATAGTTACCGGTATAAATGGTCATTTTGGCAAAGTCAATATCCACCACGTGGGTACAAACCGTATCCAGAAAGTGCCTGTCGTGCGATACTACCAGCACAATGGCTTCGTATGAGGCCAGGAAATCTTCCAGCCAGCTCACGGTATGTATATCCAAATCATTGGTAGGCTCATCCAGTAATAAAATATCGGGTTTGCCAAAAAGGGCCTGTGCTAATAATACCCGTACTTTTTGGGTATTGTCAAGCTCTTTTACCAGTTTATAATGAAATTCTTCTTTAATACCCAGGTTGCTCAGCAGGGTAGCGGCATTACTTTCGGCATTCCAGCCATCCATTTCGGCAAATAGGTTTTCCAGTTCACCGGCACGTTCGCCATCGGCGTCGCTGAAATCTTCTTTCAGGTAAATGGCATCCTTTTCCTTCATTACGGCATACATCTCTTTGTAGCCCATCATAACGGTTTCAATGACCGAAAACTCATCAAAAGCATAATGGTTTTGGCTTAAAACAGCCATGCGCTCGCCCGGGGTAAAACTTACCGAACCACTTGTTGGGTCAATATCACCCGAAAGGATTTTTAGGAAGGTTGACTTACCCGCGCCATTAGCACCAATAATGCCATAGCAATTCCCTTGAGAAAACTTAAGGTTAACGTCTTCAAATAATGTCCGTTTTCCGTAACGTAAAGATAGATTGGATACCGTAATCATGCTGCACCTGTATTTTGGCGCAAAAATACGGTAAATACTTCATTTTTTGGTACACTAAGCCGATATTATGTTTGGGGTAACATTGGGGATATTTCAGTATATAAAAGCCCCGTTTTATTGACATTGCTGTGTATATTATTGCCCAGATTTTTAGTAAATTTATGAGACAAGAGGCTGGGTGAGCACTGTTTAGCTATGAAATTAACCAATTAGAAAAAATGGAACAACCTTTGACTTATAGTTATAGAAATTACTTAAATATTATGGTCATGGTAGCATTAATTATCGCTTTGGTTATTATTAACATAGTAATAGCCATCAATAACATATACAAAAGAAAAGTTTATTAACTGGCAATTAATTAACGTTTAGTTTAAAATCTCACTTAAACTTTGCGTTTCATAGTGGGCCAATTTTTGCAGAGGACCCGAGGCGAGCATTTTCATCATCATGCTCAGATCTGCATGAATAGTAAAAAGAACATTGGTATGGTCGTTATCAAAAGATAGCGACCATTTTAATTCCAGGTCAAACGGTGGCTTTGCGGCCGGTACAATCCTTATTTCCTGATCAGGTATCCGGCTATCTACCTTTAAAGAAAGTTTGGCCATATTGGGGATGCTAAAACTGGCTTCGTCGGCTGTGGATACCCACTCCTGTATGTTTTCAGGCATCAGTTTCTGATGATTGTTAAAATCAGCCAAATAGCTGTAAACCTCATTCAAAGGCTTATTAATGCTTATGTTGCTTGTAAAAGTGGTCATTTGAGGTTCGAGTTACGGGTTATGAGTTGCCAGTTATCAAAATTGACAATAAATAATTAAGATCATTGGTCAAAAATCGTGATAATCCTTTAATCGTGTAAAAGGCAACGCCTTCTTAAATTCCACTAAAAACAATCCGTCTGTGAAAAATCAGGTTTCAGATAAAAATCAACGAAATCATCCGAATCAAAAAAATCAACGGTTTAGCTCGATGCTACTTGTCCCCATGCGGCAGGATTTTCGCGCCATTGTTTTAATATGGCAACATCCTTATCAATAACATATTGATTTTCTTCGGCGTATTTAATTAACGCGTTATAGTTTGACAGGGTAACAAACGGGCAACTTGCTTGTTTAAAGTTTTCGGTAGCAACATCAAACCCGTAGCTAAAAATAGCGGCAAGGCCTGCTACTTCATAACCGGCGGTGCGCAGAGCATCAACAGCCTGCAGACTGCTTTTTCCGGTTGATATCAGATCTTCAATAACAACCACCCTTTTGCCGGTGGTAGTTGGTACATCTCCTTCAATTAAACTTCCGGTTCCGTGCTCTTTAGCTTTGGCACGTACGTAAATAAATGGAAGGCCAAGTTCTTGTGCTACCAGTGCACCTTGTGGTATCCCGGCAGTAGCTACACCGGCTATACAACCTACACTACCAAACTTTTCTTGTATTATAACTGTTAATTGTTGTCTGATATAGGTGCGGATAGACGGATGAGAAAGCGTTACGCGATTATCACAATAAATTGGTGATTTCCATCCCGACGCCCATGTAAAAGGATTGTTAGGTTGTAATTTAATTGCTTTAATTTGCAGCAGGAATTCGGCTACTTGCTGCTCGATCTCATTATTATTAAACATGGCTCAAAAATACAGAATTTATATTAACGAAAAGGTTATCCTGATAACGGAATCTGAACCTGCCAAAGCTGAAAGTTATGAAAAGCTTGATGCAGAGACCTTTGATTTGAAAATAATTTACACCTGGATACTCGCAAAGCCCAACAGGTTGTTCTATATCCAATGTAGTAATGCAAGGGTTTTTTTAAAATCTGTTATAAAAAGTATCACCCTAATTGAGGCCGCCGGGGGACTTGTGAAGAGCGCTGCCGGTAATTATTTATTCATTTACCGCAATGATAAATGGGATCTGCCCAAAGGAAAAATAGAGAAAGACGAGACAATTAAGGAAGCCGCCGTGCGCGAAGTTGAGGAGGAGTGTGGCATAAAGGTAAATAAGCTAAAGGAGAAGATCTGCAAAACTTATCATGTTTATGTAAGCAGGGGCGAGGTAGTGCTGAAAAAAACGCATTGGTTTAATATGGCCAGTAAAGGGCAGGAAAAGCTGAAGCCACAAAAAGAAGAAGGCATTACCGATGTACGCTGGTTTGAAATACATCATATTGAACCCATAGTTCATAATACTTTTCCATCCATTATGGATGTGCTGCATAAGGAGAAACTGGTTACAAATAAGCTAATGCCTCAGTAGGTATAAACTGGGCAACATCGCCGTGGTGCCGCATAATTTCGCGCACTATGGTTGAGCTTATAGACGAGTAACCCGGTTTGCTTACAATAAAAATGCTTTCAATATCGGGCACAAGCGCATGGTTCATCTGGGCTATGGCTTTTTCATATTCAAAGTCTGATACGGTACGTATCCCCCTGATCATGTAGGTGGCGCCAATGCTTTTGCAAAAGTTTACGGTTAAACCTTCGTAAGCTACTATGTGTATGCGATCGTCGTGCTTAAAAACCGCCCTCAGCATTTGTTCGCGGGTTTCGATACTCAAAAGGCCTTGCTTGCTGCTGTTTGCGCCGATGCCTATGTACACTTTATCAAACAGACCAACCGATCTTTTTACAATATCAACATGGGCTTTAGTAACCGGATCAAACGAGCCGGGGAAAAGAGCGATCTTCATAGTAAGTAGATGTTATGCTTTATCCAAAAGTAACAATGATTTCGAATGTTTACGTGTATCAGGCCGAAATAATTGACAGGTTTTAGCCCCCCATGATATCTTCCAGTTTATAATAAACCTTAATGCCATTTTCACGGGCTATCCTTACATCTTCGTCAGCGCCTTTTGATGCGCCATCAATCCTTAAAACAGCATCACATTTTGCAAGGATCCGCCTGGATACCGGGTAGGAGATCTCTTCGTAAGCCTCGTCTCCAGGATATTTTGAACCGGCCTGTTTTAAAAGCGGTAATGCAAACCATTCGCCGATAACCGGTACATGCCCTGCCCGGAATATAGGTAGCGCCAAAGATTCCATTTTTCGTAAATTTTCGGCCATCAGTTCAGGGTCATCATTGGTGCCAGATCGGTAGGGGCCCGCTATTAAAATTATTAAGGCTTTGTTTGTCATGATATTAAATTATTGATTTGAGCATACTGTAAAAGCATTATAGTTTTGGCATCTCTTATTTCGCCGGTGCGTATCATTTGCAAGGCCGCCGTAAAGGGTAACTCCAGCACTTCTATATTTTCGTTCTCTTCCTCAAGGCCGCCACCATCGCCAACTTTCATGTCATTGGTGTATTCGGCTATAAAAAAATGCAGTATTTCTGTTACCGATCCCGGCGACATATAGGCTTCAAATACCTTTTTTACGTTAGTGATCTGATAACCTGTTTCTTCCTCCGTTTCCCTTCTGATACAATCTTCCGCATTATTCGTATCAAGCAGTCCGGCACAGCATTCAATAAGCAATCCGCTTTCATTACCGTTAATGTAAGTCGGCATCCTGAATTGCCTGGTCAGTATCACAGTTTTATTATCGGCGTTGTATAGCAGTATAGTGGCGCCATTACCCCGGTCATAAGCTTCACGACTGAGCTGCAGCACCGAGCCATCCTGTTTTGTGGCCTCAAAAGTTATTTTGTTTAAGATGTACCAGTTGTCTGAAAGAACTTCTTTTTTTAATATTTTTATTTCGTTCATGTATGAATTGATCAAATATGATTATTTATGATTATTTTTGAACAAATTAACGCTATTGTAATGAATTTTCAAAAAAGAAAACAAAAAATACTTGATAAATTAAATAGCACCGGTGAGGTTGATATTAAAGATCTGGCCGCGGAGTTAAATATCTCAGAGATCACCGCCCGGCGCGATCTGAACCAATTGGCAAACGATGGACTGCTTTATCGTACGCACGGCGGCGCCATGAAGGTTGATCCTTTAGCCAAACCGCACGATTTTGTAAATAAGGCAGCCCAAAACTCAGCCGTAAAAGATGATATTTGCCGCAAGGCCGCAGAACATATTAACGATGGGGATATCATTTTTATGGATTGCGGGAGTACGGTTTTTCGTTTGTGCCAGTTTATAAAAAACAAAAAAATAAAGGTGATAACCAATTCGCTACCTGTTATTTATGAATTGCAGAATTGCGCGGTATCCTTAAATATAATTGGCGGGGAGTTTAACAGTGAACGACAGGCCGTGCACGGTAAAATTGCAAATGAACATATAGCCAGGTACCGCGCAGGCAAAGCTTTTTTAGGGGTAGACGGCATTTCGGCGAACGGCTTATTTGCCAACAGTGAACTGGAGGCCGATATCACACTGGCCTATATTAACCAAAGCGCCTACACCTATGTGTTATGCGATGCCGGTAAAATAGGGAAGGAGACTTATTTGAAATTTGCCGATATTGATCAGGTAGAAGCTATTATTACTAATGCCGGGGATGAAAAACTTGACTGTTTTAAAGATACGGCTTTGACTATCCTGAAAGTGAAATAATTAAGGCTGCTAATCTGTTGCGTTTCTAAAAAAAGAAAAAGACGAATGCCCATACTTACGCTGTTCCACAAAAGCGGGATGTTTGCTCAGGTTTTGCAACGACTGATGTTCAACTATTAATAATGCTCCTGGTAACAATATGTTCCGTTCAAAAACTATTCCGGGTATTTCGGGGATCTTGTTAAGGTCATAAGGAGGATCGGCGAATATGAGGTCGTACTGCTCGGTTTCTATTTGCAGGTATTTAAAAACATCCTCCTTGTAGGCTTTTATCCGATCAAGCTTATGCTGGCGCGAAGCGTCTTTTAAATAGTTTACGCAATGTATGCTGCGGTCAACAGCTATTACCTGCGCGGCGCCCCTTGAAGCAAACTCCATTGATATATTACCTGTACCGCTAAACAGGTCGAGCACCTTAATGCCTTCGAACTCAATTTGATTTTGCAGAATGTTAAACAGGGCTTCCTTAGCCAGATCAGTAGTGGGGCGTACCGGAAGATTTTTTGGTGGATTAAGCCTCAGCCCCTTTAAACTACCTCCGATGATGCGCATAACGATAAAGCAGCAATTGACAATAGTTTGTGTGAAGCGATCTCTTCGGGCAACTGTAACACCTGCAAATCATTGGGCTGTACCTTGCCAAAAAACTCGGCCAGGCGGCTAATGCTTTCATCTTCAGCGTTAATATCACCGCTTATATAAAGATTGGTATCAGCAGGTTGCAGATTTAGTTCGGTAGTTACCAGCGCGGCGAAATAGGCAAGCTCGTCGCTGGTTTTAAACTCAAACCTGTTATAAAAACGCAGTTTACTGTCGTTAAAAGCCAGAAACTCTACGTTATCTCCGTTTATATCCAGATACAAGTCCTTATCGCCGGGATTATTTTTAGCAATGGCTGCTATCCATCCTTTTGATGAAAACACTGTATTACGCAGGCCAAACTCTTCGGCAGCATTTATGATGGTTTTGTCAGTTTTATAAACAATAACATTTTCGTTATCCAATGATTGGGCTGATACCCTTTCGTTTGGTTTTACATCAAGGAAACGGGCAAAGTCGGCAATACGATCCTGGCTGAACAGAATTTGGGGTACCAGCGTAAAACCGGTAGCCGGCAGTCCAATAACCACCTGTTTGTATTTGGCAGACAACAGATCAAGCAGTTCCTGCGGATCACTAAATTCTTCCAAAGAATGGTTCTCGGCCCAGGCAATCAGTTTATCCTGATCAATAATCGCATATGAAAACGATGTTTTATCAATCTGGATCAATAAAGTATAATCCTCAGCCTGGTTAAGACTAAAGTTATCATCATGGTAATTATAATTATGTTCGCTCATGCCAGTTTAACAAAAGTAATATTTTTTGGCAGATACAACAGATGCTGCCATTAAAAATGCACTTAGCCTATCCTTACTATATAAGATGCAGCTATCGCTATCAGGATTGCTACCAACAAAGGTGTCCAGATTGGTTTTGGATAATAATCATTATCAGGAAAGTACTTTTTGAAAAAATACCTGGTAAGTACCAGGCCTCCTGCTATATTAACAACCAAAGTTAAAGCGTAAAGCGCTATAACTGACTGGACTTGCTCGGGGCTTAACTGCGCGCCGTTTGCTCCCGCTTTGATGGCTGCCACGTTAATCTTCATGCCTGTTGAGCTTATAATAATACCTGATAAGATATGGTAAAATATTGAAAAGATTAAAACCTGCCAGGCTGCTCTTTTGAATCCGGCGGCCCTTAAATTAAGCATAAGCAGTACACCACCAAATATAACTCCAAAGAAAGCTGAAAACCCTAATATGGCCCCTTTTGAATAAATATCCACATATTCATCTTCAGTATATTTATCTTCTGTTTCCTCGTCTTTATTTTCATCAAATTCCATGGTCAAATGTAAAACTAATCTTACTTAATTAAATTACTTATCAGCATTTTTGCAAGGTGACAGAAACTGATCATATACGCAAAGCTTTTCCGCACCAGCCCACCGGCCAGCAACTGGAGTTGTTTGACCGCTTGCACAGCTTTTTGCTGAGCGATGACGGCGACGAATGTTTTATACTAAAAGGGTATGCCGGTACGGGTAAAACCACGGTATTGGGCGCTTTGGTAAAAGCATTACGCCAATACAAATATAAAGCTGTTTTGCTGGCGCCTACCGGGCGTGCTGCTAAAGTGATCACTAACTATTCGGGCCGCAAGGCATTTACAATACATAAGCGCATATACCGTAAAAAATCAGCCTTAAACCTTGATGAGGGCTTTGCTATTGCAGATAACCTGGCCAGCGATACGCTCTTTATAGTTGATGAGGCTTCTATGATATCTGACGAGCCCAATGGCAGCAACCGGGCATCGTTGTTATATGACCTGTTAAAATATGTGTACAACACTAAAAATTGCAAACTGGTATTGGTAGGTGACACTGCTCAACTGCCTCCTGTAGGCTCTGAAAATAGCCCCGCGCTGGACGAGCAGATCATGAAAGGGAAGTTTGCGGTAACCGTGTTTAGCTATGAGCTTACTGATGTACTGCGCCAGGCCAAAGACTCTGGAATCTTGCTTAACGCTACCCGGATTCGTGACATCATCCGTAAGGAAAAAATAACTACGCCTAAGATAGTCACCAAAGGTTATAAGGATGTTTTCAGGATGACGGGCGAGCGCCTGGAAGAGGGGCTTAACTATGCCTATAACAAGTATGGGTATGACCGTACGCTGATCATCTGCCGGTCGAACAAAAATGCCAACCTGTATAACGGCCAGATCAGGAACCGGATCTTGTTGCGTGAAGAGGAGCTTACCGGTGGCGACCAGATCATGGTGGTCAAAAACAACTATTTTTGGCTGCAGGATCAGGACGAAAGCAGTACCGGCTTTATTGCCAATGGCGATATTGCCCGGATAAAAAAGGTACGCCGTATTGAGGACATGTATGGTTTCCGTTTTGCCGATGTGCAGCTGGAGTTTATTGATTATGCCGAAGACCCCGTATTGGATTGCAAAATACTACTGGATACATTATACGCCGAATCGCCGGCCCTGTTACAGGCTGATCAGAAACGCTTTTACCTGGAGGTGATGAAGGATTATGAGCATTTGGCCAATAAACGCGCTATGCATAATGAGTTAAAGCTAAACCCTTATTATAATGCCCTGCAAATAAAGTTTGCCTACGCCATTACCTGTCATAAGGCGCAGGGCGGGCAATGGGATGCCGTATTTGTTGACCAGGGTTACGTTACAGAGGAAATGATAAATATGGATTTTTTACGCTGGTTTTACACCGCGGTAACCCGTGCCACTACCGAACTTTTCCTGGTGAATTTTGATAGCCGGTTCTATTCGGCACCAGCGGAGGAATAGGTTGGGTCATTGGGTCAATTGTTCATTGGTAAATAGTTCGCGAATAGACTCACCCCGCCCACGCTTCGCGATCCTCTCTTCGCCTGCGGCGGAAAGAGGGTGTTTGAAAATATAGTTTGTCATGCTGAACATAGTGAAGCATCTATTCAACACCATGTTAGTTCACGAATAGATCCTTCACTATGTTCGGCATGACAAACTATATTTTCAAACACCCTCTTTCCGCCGCAGGCGAAGAGAGGGTGACCGAGCGCAGCGATGGTTGGGTGAGTCGAGCCGTCAATAGGTTTAATATCCTTTGTCTTTAAATCCTTCACCCTTTATCCTAAAAAAAACTATCTTTAAGCCATAATTACTTCAACAACATATCAAACAAGGATTGTCAAAAATCCGGCCTGCTGAGCAGGTTATTAAAAACGCTGAGCTTTTAGCGTCAGTGTTCCGCACGAACTAAATTTTTACATCATTTATTTTTTAATACAGTAATGGAAATTACAAACCTATTGGCATGGGGCTTTTGCTGCATTTATGTATGCGCATGCCCGGCCGTTAAAGCAAATACTATTATGGATACCTTAACCAATAAACAAAGAATACTATCATTTTATAAACAAATTGTTGGCCAGCGTAAAGTCGAGCTGATCCCCGAATTTGTGCGCGAAGATTATATTCAGCATAATCCCACGGTTAAACAGGGCAGGGCCGGCATCACAGAAATGATCAACTATTTAAAAACGCTGCCTCCGCCGCCTGCCGGAGCAAAGTCACCCATCATCAGGGCCATACAGGAGGGCGATTTGGTGGTTACACATCTCGACATTCAGTTTATGGGCAAGCGCATGGCAGTCATTGATCTTTTTAAGCTGAAAGATGGTATGCTGGCCGAACATTGGGATGTGATACAAGCCATGCCCGATCAAACAGGTGTGGCTATCACCGCAACAAATGGCAGCACTGAAATTGACGTAAGCGCATCCGCAACAAACAGCAAGCATATTGTTGAGCAGTTTTATAAAGCCATTATTAATAAAAATACTGCTGCTGATTTTATTGAATTGGATTATACAGAACATGATCCGGCGGTAATTAGTAGCGGTAAAAGCCTGGTAAGTTACTTAAGTGATGCTCCACAGCGGGAAATTAAAATACACCGGGTCATCGGCGAAGGCAATTATGCGGTAGTTCAATCTGAATTTAAAAGAGGAGGGAAATCTTATGCACTTTACGAGATCTGCAGGATAGCGCACGATAAAATTGCCGAGCATTGGAGCGTGGAGCAAGCCATTCCGGATGGGGTGGAAGCGGAGAAGATGTTTTAGCCCTTAATCAACAGGTCATGCCGAACTTGTTTCGGCATCCCACATGCAGGATTGCAGGCATGGTAATTTAACCTATCCTGAGAGATCCTGAAACAAGTTCAGGATGACTTCATGGGCAGGGTATAAAACAAAAGCGGCCCCAATTTGGGGCCGCTTTTAGTATTTCATAGTAAATTTTATACAGAGAAACTTTCGCCGCAACCGCATGTACGGCTGGCGTTAGGGTTATTAAAACTGAAACCCTTACCGTTCAGTCCATCAGTAAAATCAAGCTCGGTACCGGCAAGGTACAGGAATGACTTCATGTCGAGCGCGAAACGGATACCATGGTCTTCAAAAAACTGGTCGCCCTTTTTCTCTTCGTTATCAAAATCAAGATTATATGATAAACCAGAGCAACCACCCCCCTGAACAGATACACGCAGAAAATAAGAGGCATCCATCCCCGAATCCTGCATCAGGTGTTCTATTTTACTTTTTGCTTTATCAGTTATCGTTACCATTGTTATTCGTATTTAGTAATTAGTATCAGGTATCAAGATTTTAAATCAAAATTAGTACCAACTATATCTTGATACTAACTACTTGATACTTGCTACCAATTAATGGTGTACTTTTTCGCTTGCAATTGGCTCTAAGCCATTTTTTACGCGGAAATCATTAATTGCTGCTTTAATAGCATCCTCTGCCAACACTGAGCAGTGAATTTTTACTGGTGGCAGCGCAAGTTCTTCAACGATATCCATGTTGTCGATCTTCATGGCATCGTCAATGCTTTTGCCTTTTAACCACTCGGTAGCCAATGATGAAGAAGCGATTGCTGAACCGCATCCAAAAGTTTTAAATTTTGCATCAGTGATAACATTGTTATCATCAACCTGAATTTGTAAACGCATTACGTCGCCGCACTCAGGTGCACCTACCAAACCGGTACCAACTTTGTGGCTGCTTTTATCCAAAGTGCCTACATTGCGGGGATTAGTATAGTGGTCAATTACTTTATCTGAATATGCCATTTTTAAAGTTATTAGTCTTAAGTTATAAGTTCTGAGTCTCGAAAACAATCTAAACTCTAATTTTTAATTCTATATAAATTTTGTGTCAGATCCGAAATCGAAATTCCGAAATCCAGCATCAAAAATTAATGTTCTGCCCACTCAATGGAGTTAAGGTCAATGCCTTCTTTAAACATTTCCCAAAGCGGTGATAGTTCGCGTAAATGGGTAACCGACTGCTTAGTTACTTTTATAGCGTAATCAACTTCTTCTTCGGTAGTGAACCTGCCTAAACCAAAACGGATAGACGAGTGTGCCAGATCGTCTGATAAGCCTAAGCTTTTCAGTACGTATGATGGCTCCAATGAAGCTGAAGTACAGGCCGAACCTGATGATACAGCCAAATCTTTCATAGCCATCATTAAACCTTCGCCTTCAACATATTTAAATGATATGTTAGCTACATGTGGCAAGCGGTGTTCAACGTTACCGTTTACATAGCTTTCTTCCAGCACAGTTAATTCTGATTGTAATTTATCACGTAAAACCGACAAGCGTTTTGCTTCGCTTTCCATTTCTAAACCACAAAGTTCACAGGCTTTACCTAAGCCAACAATGCCAGGCACGTTCAATGTACCTGAACGCATACCGCGTTCGTGGCCACCACCGTCCATTTGTGCGGTTACTTTTACCCTTGGTCCTTTACGCCTAACGTATAATGCGCCAACGCCTTTAGGGCCATATATTTTGTGTGCCGATAATGCCAGCAGGTCAATACCATCGGCATTTACATCAACCGGTATTTTACCAACCGCCTGTACAGCATCTGTCATAAACAAAGCACCATATTTGTGCGCAATGGCAGATATTTCTCTGATGGGCTGTACAACACCAATTTCATTATTACCATACATAACCGATACTAAAATAGTATCAGTGGTCATTGCTTGTTCTAAAACAGCAAGATCAACCAAACCATCTTCTTTAACCGGAAGATAAGTAACCTTGCCTCCCAGTTTTTCTACGTGTTTACAGGCATCAAGCACTGCTTTATGCTCTGTAACCGTGGTGATGATGTGGTTACCTTTATCTTTATACATTTCAAATACACCCTTAATAGCAAGGTTATCTGACTCAGTAGCACCTGATGTAAAAATGATCTCCTTATCAGATGCGCCTATTAATTTGGCTACCTGCTCACGTGCATAATCAACACCCTCTTCGGCCACCCATCCAAAAGGATGGTTACGGCTGGCTGCATTACCGAATTTTTCGTTAAAATAAGGTAACATAGCCTCAAGTACCCGTGGATCCATGGGTGTTGTTGCATTATTATCTAAATAAATTGGGATGTTCATATTCTAAAATGTATTAATAAAACAAAGATACGCAAGTTTTTATTTAAAATCGTTCAAAACAAAGCGTAAATTATCAAAGCTGACTATTAATTTACAATATTTGGACATGAATAAAGTAGAGCATATAGGTATTGCCGTAAGCAGTATAAAAATTGCCGGTGATATATATGAAAAACTATTAAATACCACCATCTACAAAACCGAACTGGTAGAACAGGAGGGCGTGGAGACCGCTTTTTTGCAAACCGGCCCCAATAAAATTGAATTGCTGCAAGCCCTTCATGATGATAGCCCTATTGCCAAATTTATAGCTAAAAAAGGGGAGGGGATACACCATGTTGCTTTTGAAGTAGATGATATTGAAGCCGAAATGCTGCGTTTAAAACAGGAAGGATTTGTATTACTAAGCGATAAACCCAAGCCCGGTGCCGATAACAAATTAGTGTGCTTTGTGCACCCCAAAAGCGCCAATGGGGTTTTGATTGAGCTGTGCCAAAGCATGAATAAGGGCTGATTTTATGATATTTACGTGGTGGAAAACTTTTTACTTTTGATTTTTTACTTTTGACTTTTTTTATTACATTTGCGCCTCTTTTAGAAGGAATAGAAGAAAAAGTTTATATATAATGAAAAAAGATCTGCATCCATCAAACTATAGATTAGTTGTTTTTAAAGATATGTCAAATGACTATTCTTTCATGACTAAATCATGCATCGATACACGTGAAACCATTAAATGGGAAGACGGTAACGAGTATCCATTGATCAAATTAGAAATTTCGCATACATCGCACCCTTTTTACACCGGTAAAATGAAACTGGTTGATACTGCAGGTCGTATCGATAAATTCCGTACACGTTACAACAAGAAATAATTACTTGTTTAATTAAATATTTATAAGTCTCGGTTGTACAGCCGGGACTTTTTTTATTTTTGCGCATGGCTATTATCCTTTTTGACGATAACGCACACCAAACTCTGCTTCCGCTTACTTATACCCGGCCCGTGGCCGATTTGCGCATAGGTATACTTACCATAGCCGAAAAGTGGACTAAATATTTAAACAAGGATCATTCTTTTCATACCCTTGATTACTTACAGGCCAAGTTCCCCGTAAAAATAGAAGAAGACAACTTATTCATAAACGGAGCAGTTTGTCCTGACGAAGGCTTGTTAGAGGCTATTGACAAACTGCAAATGGGCCAGGCCCTTAAATATAATGATCAATTATTGGCCGTAAGGTTAAACCAAACCGATGCAGGCAATTTTGACACACAGGCCAACTTTAGCACCGTTGTTAACTATCCCGGCTTGTTTGTATCCCTATTTTACCCGGAGGATATTTTCAGGAACAATGATGCGGAGCTGCGTAAGGACTTTGCTTTAATTACCAAAGGCCGTACAAGTGCAACTATAAGCACAACCAATACCATTATAGGCAGTGATTTTTTTGCTGAAGAAGGGGCTGTAGCCGAATGTTCGACATTTAACACCACCAACGGGCCAATATATTTAGCCGGCAATACCGAAATTTGGGAAGGTACCCACATCCGCGGAGCGTTTGCCATTTGTGAGCATTCACAGGTGAAAATGGGAGCGAAAATATACGGAGCCACTACTATTGGTCCATACTCGCGTGTTGGCGGCGAAATAAACAACGCGGTGATCTGGGGCTATTCATCTAAAGGGCATGAGGGGTATTTGGGCAATTCTGTACTGGGCGAGTGGTGCAATATAGGTGCCGACTCAAATAACTCCAATCTTAAAAATAATTATTCGAATGTTAGGCTGTGGGATTATAGCACCCAGTGTTTCCGTAATACAGGCTTACAGTTTTGCGGCTTAATTATGGCCGATCATGCCAAATGCGGTATCAATACCATGTTCAATACCGGTACAGTAGTAGGCGTAAGCGCCAATGTTTTTGGTTCGGGCTTTCCGCGTCATTTTGTGCCCGATTTTGCATGGGGCGGTGCGCAGGGGTTTGAAGTATATGCGATCAATAAGATGTTTGAAACCGCCGAAAAGGTTTTTGACCGTCGCGACCACCGTGTATTTGGTGAAACAGAACAAAACTTACTACTAAAGATATTTGAATTAACAGAGGAGTATAGAAGATTTTAGTGAGTAGTTATTGGTTGATTGTGTAGTTAAAACGCGCTCAATCAACAAACAACCACTCACCACATTAACATAATTACTAAAATAAAAATCATGAGAAAAAAAATTGTTGCCGGAAACTGGAAAATGAACCTTGACTATAACGAAGGTTTAGGTGTATTTTCTGAGATCATCAATATGGTAAAAGATGAGGCAACCGGAACACAGGAAGTAGTTGTTTGCAGTCCTTTTATACACATCCATAGCCTGGTTCAAATGGCAAAAGGTTATCATAAAGTTGCAGTAGGTGCACAAAACGCCCACCAGGCCGAATCAGGCGCATACACAGGCGAAACATCTGCAAAAATGATCAAATCTGTTGGAGCTGCTTACGTGATCATTGGCCACTCAGAGCGTCGCCAGTATTTTGGCGAAAACAATGAATTGCTGGCAAAAAAAACCGATACCGTTTTAAAGCATGATCTGCACCCAATTTTTTGCATTGGCGAAACCCTGCAGGAGCGCGAAGCCAATCAGCATTTTGATGTGATAAGAACGCAGCTTGTTGAAGGTGTTTTTCATTTAGATGCCCCCCAGTTTGCAAAGTTGGTTTTAGCTTATGAGCCGGTTTGGGCCATAGGTACAGGTGTAACCGCATCATCGGCCCAGGCACAGGAAATACATGAGTTTATCCGTAAAGAAATAGCTGCAAAATACAATCAGGAAGTTGCAGATAATACCACCATTTTATACGGCGGTAGTTGCAATCCTAAAAACGCGGCCGAATTATTTGCCCAGCCAGATATTGATGGCGGACTAATTGGCGGCGCTTCCCTTAAATCGCGCGATTTTGTTGATATTATAAAAGCATTTAATTAGTTAGATTTGAGATGTGAGATTTGAGATAAAACATCACATTGCTTAGAAATACAAACAGAAACAGCCATCCGCTGTTAAGTTTAAAAAAACTCAAATCTCACATCTCAATACTCATATCTAACCATGAGGAAGCTATTAAAGGTTCTGTTACCGGTTTTAATTGATTTTGGCATCTTCGGGATAGTGGTTAAGTATAATATGCCCGATCATCCCATGAAGCTGATAGAGATTGGTAATGGTGACCTGTACAGTTTAATGGCCTACTTTCATCTTTTTTGGCTTTTATTGCTTGCTGTGGGAATTTTAACCCAATACCTGATCATTGTACCTTTATGGGATAATAAAGCCGTAAAAAGCCTAAAGGCCCGCGTAATTATAGGGATATGCATTGCGGTAATTTGCGTAGCATTTGCAGGCGCTATCAGTTATATTATATGGGACCCCACCGAAGGCCGGGAACCTTTACTCAGTTTTTGGTGGTACCTTTCTGAAATACAGCTTGTTTATTGGGTAGTTACCTTTATCATATTGTATCTGATGGATAGGCATAAATTTGTAAAAGCCACATCTGAAGAACTTGAAAGCGCTGTATAATTAACGTCATGCCGAACTTGTTTCGGCATCCCACATGCAGACCAACTGTCCTGAGAGATCCTGAAACAAGTTCAGGATGACTTTATTAGTTATCTATTTAACAATGAATTATTACGAACTACTTTTTACCACCATCACTACCGAAGATTACCAGCAGGACCTGCTGATCAACGCTTTGGGCGAGATTGGTTTTGATACTTTTGAAGAACTGGAATTTGGCTTTAAAGCATATATTCCTACTGATGATTTTGATGAGGAAAAACTGAAGGCGCAATTATTGCCTTACCAGGAGATGTTCACTTTTAGTTATGAGGTAACGCTTATTCCGCAAAAAAACTGGAACGAGGTATGGGAAAGTAATTTTGAACCGATTGAGATAAGTGATAAAATATATGTAAGGGCAACTTTTCACCCAGCCAAACCAGAGTTTCCTTATGAAATAGTGATCGACCCTAAAATGGCCTTTGGCACCGGGCATCATCAAACCACATCCATGATGCTGCAGTTGATGCTGGAAAATAATTTTGAAGGCAAAAAGATATTGGATATGGGTTGCGGTACAGGTATTTTAGCCATTATGGCAGCCAAATTGAATGCTGCCGAAATTACCGCCATTGATTATGACCCGGTATGTTTTGATAGCACCATTGAAAACTCGGCACTTAACCATATTGAAAACATCATACCACTGTGCGGTTCAAAAGAGGTGATCCCTAATGAACAGTATGATATTATAGTGGCCAATATTAACCGCAACATACTGCTCGATCAAATGGAGCGTTATGCCGAAGTGCTGAAACCTGATGGAGAGATCTATTTCAGCGGTTTTTATGAATCGCCCGATCTTGATATTATTACTGATGCCGCTCGTACCTATGGCCTAAAGTACATTATTCATAAGAAGACTAATGAGTGGGTGGCGGCTAAGTTTATAAAATAAATTGTCTGAACCGAGATTAAGCGGATTAACGGATTATCATGATTTTTGGATTATTATAACGTTTGTTAGTTGAAAATTTCAATCCCAAAAATCCTTTAATCCGCTTAATCCCGGTTCAGACAAAATTAATAACCCACTGTAAACCTTCTCTTGATAAACTGGTTGTTCTCCAGTTCATCGATGATCGCTACTGCCAGGTCTTCAATAAGAATAAAGTTCTCGCCTTTTTCATTAAACACAGGCTGATCTGTACCTAAGCGGAATTTTCCGGTACGTTTGCCATGGGCATCGGGGTGCATATTAATAGCAGGGCTTAAG
Organism: Mucilaginibacter lappiensis; assembly: GCF_050433765.1. Classification (GTDB taxonomy): domain Bacteria; phylum Bacteroidota; class Bacteroidia; order Sphingobacteriales; family Sphingobacteriaceae; genus Mucilaginibacter; species Mucilaginibacter lappiensis_A. Next base: position 341,702 of record NZ_JBNPWP010000003.1, read on the forward strand.
AAAGTCCAGTCCAGTTCTTCTTCTTTCTTTAAAATGTTCAGATAATCGCGGGCTGCAGTAGCACCGGGTTTATAAGCCGCTGGAAAATCAGGCGAATCTACCAGTTGAACACCAGGAGCAATCTCTAAACTACCGGCGCCACCAATAACCAGCAGGCGCTTAACTCCCGCTTGTTTAACCGCTTTTTGAATAGCTTCAGAACCTGCTATAAAATCGGCATAAATATTCGGGTTTGTCCAGCCGGAGTTATAAGCGCTTACTACGGCATCGTGGCCGGTAAGTATACCCGCTAAATGGTCAACATCAAATACGTCGGCAGCTTTAACTGAGAGTTTATCGTTGGTAATATCCAGTTTTTCAGGGTTACGGGCAATGGCGGTTACTTCATGACCGCGTTGCAATGCTTCGTTTAAAATAGTTTTGCCTACATTTCCGGTGGCGCCTATCAGTGCAATTTTCATAATTTATTTGTTTAATGTAATTAAATTTGTTACAGTTTTAAGTAAAATTTTTTATTTGAATTTCTGGCTAAAATCAGCCAGGGTAATGGTGCTTAGTTTATTGATAATGGCTGCATCCACCTCATCGGCTATGGCATTAAGATGCTGGTTGATCTGCCGGCCAACAGGGCATTGCGGGTTGGGCATGTTTTTGGCCTGGCCCAAAGCCGGGTGGTGCTTAACCGCTTTATATACATCGCTGAAAATTATTTTTTGCGGGGGCAAACCCAGCGAATACCCGCCTGTCTTCCCTTCCTTACTGTTAATTAAACCATAATTGCGCAGGTTACGAATCTCTTTACGTACCAGTACCGGATTAATGTTAATGCTACCTGCAATGTACTCAGATGATAAAAGTTCACCGGGCGCATGGTCAAGCAGTGTAAGTATGTGGATAGCTATTTGAAATTGCCCGTTCATCTGTAATTAAAAATGTTACAGTACAAATATGAATTTAAATTTTTATTTTACAAATTCTTTTAATTTAGCAGGGCTTTAAATTACGTTTTGATGATAAACAGGCTGATTTAATTGTGAGTTAATGCGTTAGGGTAGTGGCAATTAAAAGAGGTATTTTTCGGACTAACGGCTATACAAACGCAAATTGTTTTCCTTATGTTCAATTTTAAATAAAAAATTATGCAAATTAGTTGATAATTAGCGTAATAATAAATAATATTGCAAAGTAATTAACTTTCGCGAAACCTAAATACTATTATTAAATCACATGAAAACACTTGGAAAAAAAATCAGATTATTACGTCATCAAAAAGGGTGGAGCCAGGAGGATGTTGCAAAACGATTAGATATTTCTATTCCCGCTTTTTCGAAGATCGAAACAGGGATAACAGATATTAATTTATCGAGACTTGAGCAAATAGCAACTTTATTCGAAATGTCAGTAGTACAGCTGCTAACATTTAATGATGCTGAGCAGGACCAGAAATTTGTTAATGAATTAGAAACTGTTAACAAACGCCTTATGGACCGTGAAACAGAAGTAATTGATCTGCAAAAAAAGGTAATTGAATTATTTGAAGAGCTAAGGCACTCAAAAGCAACTGCATAAATTTGGGGCCCGGCTTAAACCGGGCTTATTTAAAAACATAGCGCATTGTTAAATGCTTTTTCCCAAAGGTGGCCCCTACAGCGCTATGTATGGCAATCATTTTCTCATTAAAATCTCCAACCCAGGATAATTCAAGTTCATCATATTGCTTTAAAGGCAAAACATATTCCTTAAGCTTTATGAATATAGCCGATTCGAGCCCGTGTTTTTGATATTTTTGTTTAGTACCCATTACTATTGCTCGCATTCGTGATACACCTTTCCACCTGTAATATACAAATTTGAGCTTCCCGATGATATTAAGCTTTCCGTTAAGTGGTTTTAGCATTTGATTGGCATCAGGCAATATAATAATGAATGATGCCGGTTCCTGATCTATGTAGGCAAACCAGATGAGTTTTTCGTCCATCAGGGGTTTCATCTTTTCAAAGCTCTCGGCTATGGTAGCATGGGTTATAGGCACAAAATTTTCAAAATCCTTCCAGGCATCATTGTAGATCTCTATAAAATCGGCCGCGAACTTTTCCATTTCCTTTATCCGGAAGTGTTTAAGCTCGTATCCCGGTTTTTGAATTACCCAATTGGCAATTTTGGTGAACCGTTCTGAAAACGGCTTGTGTACATCCAGGTGATTAGTGATCTGCTCGTAAAGGGTTTTAAAACCATAATCCTCAAAAAAGGCTTTGTAATAAGGCGGGTTATAATTCATGCCGTAGGAGGGATGGGTAAAGCCCTCAACCAACAAGCCCCAAAAGTTATCGTTCTCGCCAAAATTAATAGGGCCATCCATGGCTTGCATGCCATTGTCTTGCAACCATTTTTTGGCGGTATTAAACAACAGGAAAGCCGCCTCTTTATTATTAATGCATTCAAAAAAGCCCATGCCGCCGGTTGGCTGCTCATAATGATAAGCTTTTTTATTGTTGATAAATGCCGCAACCCGGCCAATCAACTGGTTGTTATCATCAGTAAGTATCCAGCGGATGCATTTACCATCCTGATGAAAATTATTTTTAGCCGGATCAAATACTGCTTCCACATCATTATCAAGCGGGCAAACCCAGGTTTTATCATCTTTGTAAATAATACGGGCTACGTTTAAAAATGCTTTTTTTGATGCTCTATCTGTTACTTCTGTTATGATCATGAATGCTTACTGGGATGGCTAAATATGAAAAAAAGCATTCAGTGGCATACTGAATGCTTTTAAAAATTAGCTATGTATCTTAAAAATTAATAATCGTCGTCGTCGTCATCGTCAAATGATTCGTAACCTCTGCCCAGATCATCATCTAAAGGGCCATCAAAATCATCCTCATCCTCATCAACTACTTTTTTCTTAGTTTTTGGGTCAAGTAATAGATCATCATCGTCTTCGTTTTCATCTTCTGAATTGTCGATCTTCTTAGTGGTCGGTTTTTTTGGCGCTCCCATTTTAACGGATTTTATTTGTCAAACTTTATCAATGTAATTTAAATCAGTTTAAAAGTATTAAATTTTTTAGCTACTTCCTTTATCTAATTCAGTAGTAAAAATAATTAAAATCATTTTTATTAAAAATATCTTTTAAAATTATTCTGTTTGTTCGCCAATGGTAACAGAATTAGTCGTAAAGTCCTTAATTTGAGGTAATTCCTCAATACTGTTTATGCCAAAATAATCCATAAACATGCTGCTGGTACCATATAAAATAGGTTTTCCGAGCGCTTCCGACTTCCCAATAATTGCAATTAACTCCTTTTCGAGCAGTTTTTGTATCGAGTAATCGCAGTTTACGCCGCGTATTTGTTCAACATCAGTTTTGGTTACCGGTTGCTTGTACGCAATAATTGCCAATGTTTCTAAAGCTGCCTGGCTCAGTCTTTTTTTAGAGCGTTGTAACTGTAATAAATTAATAACCGGATGGTACTTCTTTTTTGTGAAAAACTGGTAGCCATTGCCAATCTTTACCAGTTCAATAGCAAGGTTATCGTCATTATACTTGTGTGTAATAGCCGTTATGCATTCGGTTACTTCCTGGGCAGTAAAATCGCGTTCAAACGCGGCTTGCAGGCAGTACATGATCTCTTCCATGCGAATGCCCTGCTCCGACGCGAAAATTAATGCCTCTATATAATGCTCAGTATTGTCCATGCGAAAGTTAGTCTGAAGTCTTGAGTTCAAAGTCTAAAGTATTAACAAATTTCGACTTAAGGCTCAAGACTTCGGACTTCTAACTTAATAATTTATAACCTGTTCTTCAATTTCGGCGGGGATATCGCGCCAGTCGTATTTCTGGGTGCGTAGCTGCGGTTCAAAACCGGCTTCAATGATTGATTCCTGGATGCCTTTGGCGGTAAACCGATGTGGTGCACCAGCAGCCGATACTACGTTTTCTTCGATCATGATAGAGCCAAAGTCATTAGCCCCGGCATGCAAACATAGCTGGGCCACTTGTTTACCAACGGTAAGCCATGATGCCTGGATGTTCTTGATATTAGGCAGCATGATACGGCTCAGGGCTATCATACGGATGTATTCATCGCCGGTAACGTTGTTGGTGATGCCCCTTACTTTACGTAAAAGAGTGCCATCATCCTGAAAAGGCCAGGGTATAAAGGCTACAAAACCATAAGCGCCTTCTGGTTTTTCGGCCTGTACCTCACGGATCCAAACCAGGTGCTCAAAACGTTCTTCAATGGTTTCAATATGACCAAACATCATGGTGGCCGAGCTTGGCAGGTTAAGCTGGTGAGCGGCACGCATTACATCAAGCCATTCTTTACCACCGCATTTGCCTTTTGATATCAGGCGGCGTACGCGGTCGTTCAGTATCTCGGCGCCTGCGCCTGGTAATGAATCAAGACCGGCTTCCTGCATTGCCCTTAATACATCAATATGAGCCATGCCTTCCAGTTTGGCTACGTGCGCAACCTCCGGTGGACCTAATGAGTGTAGTTTTAACTTTGGATATAACTGTTTCAGCTCCCTGAACAGGTCGGTATAAAATTTAAGACCAAGGTCAGGATGATGACCGCCCTGCAACAGCAACTGATCGCCGCCATATCGGAAAGTTTCCTCGATCTTCTTTTTATAAGTTTCAATATCAGTGATGTAACTATCCTCGTGGCCGGGCCTGCGAAAAAAGTTACAGAACTTACAATTGGCTATACATACATTGGTCGTGTTAACATTACGGTCAATCTGCCAGGTAACCTTGCCATGCGGAACCTGCTTTTTACGCAGTTCGTTGGCGGTGTACATCAAATCGGCAGTAGGGGTATTGTTATACAGGTAAACCCCTTCATCCTGGGTTAAAAAATCAAACCGCAAAGCGCGTTGCAACAGATCGGCTGTGTTCATTTAACAAAGATAAAGCTTTAGGTTATTAATAGTTTAATGTGAAGGGTAAGATTGACAAATTAATGAGGGAGTCAAATTATTGGTGAATCCTTAAAAAGAAATATTTTACCATTTAGTCTTAATTAGTTAATATTACATGGTTAATATTAATTAGTTAAAATTAGAATGAACGACAAACCCGAATATTGGCTGCACCGCCTGGTGATGCAGATGGACCGCGTGGCAGATAAGTTGCTTTTGGAAAACGTAGGCATGTCATACAAACGCTGTCAGGTTTTGGCCGTTCTGCAACATTGCGGAACCATTACACAGCATGAGTTGGCAGTTAAATTAGGGCATAGCGACCCCGCAGTAAGCAAAATGCTGATAGAACTATCTAAAGATGAACTTATTACCGTCAAAATCGATCCGAAGCATGCCCGTAAACGCCTGGTTACGCTTACCGCCAAGGGCGATGAAATCACCACCAAAGGCACCATGATGCTTAACGCGCACTTTAGCGGGGTGATAAAAAAGGCCGAAGTTGACGCGGTTCAGTATGCCGAACTTACCAAAAAGCTATTCGACGCCCAGGTTACCATGAGCTAAAACAGGCAAACCAAGTTTGATGATCCATTAATAACAAATTCCATGATTACCACTCATATCAACACGCCTCATTATCAAAATAGGGTTACCTCGAACGACGGTACAAGCATCAGTTATTACACCATGGGCAGCGGCCCTGGTCTTATCCTGGTACACGGCGCGCTTTCGATGGCCGCAGACTATAATACTATGGCTGAGTGCCTGGGAAAAGATTTTACGGTTTACGCGATAGACCGCCGAGGGCGTGGTTTGAGCGGTCCGCAGGGTAAGGATTACAGCATTATTAAAGAATGTGAGGATGTGGCCGCTTTACAAAAAAAGGTAAATGCCAAATATCTGTTTGGTCATAGTTATGGCGGTTTGGTGGTGCTTGAAACCGCGCGCAATAATCAAGACTTTAAAAGGATAGCCGTTTATGAACCGGGTGTATCTGTTGACGGGGCGATATCCATGAGTTGGATGCCGGCATATCAAAAATTCTTGTCAGTAGAGAAATACCTTGACGCATTTGCTGCTTTTTCCATAAGTGCAGGGCCAGAAAAGGCTCAAAAGCTGCCGCCTTGGTTGATGAAGATCATGCTGCGGATATTTATCAAACGTAAAGAGCGTCAACAATTATATGGTTTACTCCCTGCTAATTTGCTTGAACATATTGAGGTGGGCAATCAAAACAATACTTACCCCAACTACCGTGAGGTGCAGGCTGATGTACTGCTGATGCATGGCGGCAAAAGCGGACTCAGATACGTAAGCAAAGCTATCGAAGCTTTGACCAAAGTATTACCGTCATCGCAGGTTAAAGAATTTCCTAAGCTTGACCACTTTGGCCCGGATAATACCGCACCCGCAGAAGTGGCGCAGGCCGTGCGGGATTACTTTTTAAAGGGTTGACTTTCTGCGGATATTTAAACGTTTGGGGTAATGGTTGGGTCAATTTCTTTACTCATTGTCATTTCGATCGGAGGGAGAAATCTTATACGATTTAACATATCCAGCGTATAAGATCTCTCCTCGTACCTCGTTCGAGATGACACACGTTAATTCAGTAACCTGTCAACTCAAGCTAAGACGCTTGAACCGGCAAAACCATTTCTATGATATTACTTTATGCCATATCATCGCGATAAATATACTTGATAAGAGGGGCACAAATATATATGCTACGCAAATCAGTTTTTCAGTTTTCTTACGATCAATAGATTTATATCGCTCATAAATACGATCATATTTTCTGTCCCTGATGAAAAAAAAGTAATGCATGTAAAAAAAGAGAAAGGCAATCAATACAATTTCGATTTTTGAGACAGAAGGGAAGTTTTCGTTTAATACATAAAAGTAAAAAATCTCAAAAATAACTCCTGCCCAGCCCAAGCTTCCAGCTATCATCAAGCCCAATGCATCAAACCAGGATGTTTTGTTCTTTTTATTTTTACCATCCAAATACTGGGTACTATAAATGCAGTAAAATATATAATTCATTTATTTTGAATATGGCTACATAATTGTCCGAAGTCGGAGACTTCGGACAGCGTGTTAAAAGCAATAATCCTGGCAATCTCAAAATCCAATGAATCCCGGTTCAGACAAATTACTTCACTTTCAACGTATTATTCTTCCTGTTCAAATCGGGCAAAGCATTATCCGGGTCAACGGTTACGCTTTCTGCTTCCTGGGTAGCCGGAAGAGTAAGGGTGATCTGTTTATGCTGCAGCCAGGTTTCAACCGGCAGGTAAGTGCGGTTTTTGCTGCCATCTTTGTATTTTACCTCTACAGTAAAAGGCATGGGTAGCTGTTCTTTATTTACCACAGTAATACTTACGCCTTTAGCGCCTTTATTATCTACCTGTTTAGCGTCTATCAGGGCAAGGTCAAGCGTCCAGTTGTTGTAGAACCAGCCTTTCCAAAACCAGCTCAAATCTTCGCCTGCACCATTCTCCATCGATCTGAAAAAATCATCGGGCTGCGGATGTTTGTATGCCCATTTATTGATATAATTACGGAAAGCGTAGTCGAACTTGTCTTTACCTAAAATTTGCTCGCGCAGCAAAACCATTCCAAATGCAGGTTTAAAATAGGTGAGGGGGTGACGGTATTTTTCGGCAATGGCATCAGGCGCGGTCATAATAGTTGGTGAACCCGGATCGGTTATCGATGGGATGATCTCCTCGGCAGGGTTACCGCCACCGGGAGCGTATTCTCCATCGCGTTTAGGGGCATACTCGCCTTTGTTAAAAGCATCAGAGGCATACACATCAATAAAAGTGTTAAAGCCTTCGTCCATCCAGGCAAAGCGGCGCTCGTCAGATCCAACGATCATCGGGAACCAGTTGTGACCAATTTCATGGGCGGTTACCCAGTAAAGCTCGCTGCCTTTGTCGGTAATACCATCAAACACAATACCGGGATATTCCATACCGCCGGCTATGCCAGCCTCGTTAACAGCAACAGGATAGGGGTAAACAAACCATTTCTCCGAAAAATATTCTATGGATTTTTTCAAATACTCCGTAGCCCTGCCCCAGGCATCATTACCATAACTTTCGGCCGGATAAACAGACATGGCCAGCGATTTTTTACCATCGGGCAGGTTTACCCTCGCGGCATCCCATATATAAGCTTTTGATGCGCCAAAAGCCACATCGCGTGTGTTGAACATTTTAAAGTGCCAGGTAAGGGTGCCTTTTTGCACAGGGCGACTTGCCGGATCATTTACCTCGGCCAGGTCGCGGATCATGATCGTTTTATCGCTGTTGCGGGCGGCGTTAAGACGGGTTATTTGTTTGGCTGTCAATACATCCTGCGGGTTCACTAACTCGCCTGAGCCGGCTACAATCATGTCCCAGGGCACATTTACGCTGTAGTCAATATCGCCATAGTCTAAATAAAACTCGCCGCTGCCCAAAAATGGCAGGGTATCCCAACCGCGACTGTCGTCATACACACACATACGCGGAAACCATTGTGCAATTTCATAGATCTTGCCGTTTTTGGTATCTACATAATCCGTACGACCGCCAAAAGCGCCGGGAATGGTATAATGGTATTTAATTTTTAAACGTACCTGGCCTTTGTTGGGTAACACAGCCTTTGGCAGCCTAACCTGCATACGCGTATCGGTTATCACAAATTTTACGGGCTTAACCACGCCGCCTTCATCCACCGCAACCGACTCGATCTGGTAACCGTTGGTATGCTGATCTGGCTTTGGCGCAAAGCCTGTAACAAAGTTGGAGCGGGCATCTTTTTTATAAGTATTCTGATCCATCTGCAGCCACAGGTATTGCAGCTCATCAGGACTATTGTTGATATAATCAATGGTTTCGGTACCGCTGATGGTTTTGCTAACGGTATCCAGCTTAACATTTAGCTGGTAGTTGGCGCGGTTTTGCCAGTATTTTGGGCCGGGATTGCCATTAGCCGCATGGAAATCATTGCCTTTTTCGGTATAAAACTGGGGCGAAAACGCAGCGGCCGGGTTATAGTTTGAAGTAGTATCATCAGGATTGACCTTTCTTTTTTGCGCTTGAGCGGTGATCGCTAATAATGCAAGTAAGCCAAAGCCAGTAAATTTTAATTTCATAGAGCGTATTTAAGCTCACAATATACAAAGGATGGTGGTAAATTTTATTTTACTTTAAAAAAGATACAGAGGATTGGTACATTGCCTGTATAACTAATACGCTATATAACCTTGCACTTCCCTGTAAATATTCCTATAGGCAAATCATCCATTCCGGTACATTTTGTGTGCGAAACACTGGCTTACTTTTTGGGCTACAGGTATTATGCCTGGCTGCGTAAACAAAGTGCAGATAAAATAACCGACCATAACCGGCTTATTATTTTCATCGGTGCGGCATTTGGGGCGTTTGTTGGCTCGCATGTAGTTGGTGTGCTGGAAAACCCTACTTTGCTGTCGCAGTTCGGTATTATTTATTTTATGGGTAATAAAACCATAGTTGGCGGTATGCTGGGTGGTTTAATTGGGGTAGAGCTTACCAAGAAACAAATAGGCGTAACTGTATCATCTGGCGATCTGATGGTTTACCCGCTGATACTGGCTATGGTGATAGGACGTACCGGATGTTTCCTTGCCGGCCTGGAGGATGGAACCTACGGCATTGCTTCCAACCTTCCCTGGGCCATTGATTTTGGTGATGGTACCCGCAGGCACCCCACCAATTTGTACGAGATATTATTTTGGCTGTTGCTTTGGATAGGGCTGAAAGCTTTTGAAAAACAAAATCCTTTTGTTGATGGCGCAAGGTTTAAACTGTTTATGGTGAGTTACCTGCTGTTTAGGCTTTTTGTGGAATTTATTAAGCCCGATTACTTTTTCGGCTTTGGCCTGTCGGTAATTCAATTGGTTTGTATCGCGGGTATTTTGTATTATTATAAAGTATTTCTATATCCATCAAAACTAACCAAACCCCATGCCTGAACGCCCGTATATATATTATGATTTTACGCTGAGCATTTGCTCCACTTGTTTGCGCAGGGTAGACGCTAAAATAGTTTTTGAGGATGATAAGGTTTACATGCTTAAAAATTGCCGCCAGCATGGTTTTGAAAAGGTGCTGATAGCCACCGATATAGAATACTATAAAAATTGCCGCAACTATGCCAAGCGCAGCGAAATGCCGCTTAAATTTAACGCTAAAACACATTATGGCTGTCCGTATGATTGCGGCCTGTGCCAGGATCATGAACAGCATTCCTGCCTTACCGTGCTTGAGATTACAGATCGGTGTAATTTAAGCTGCCCAACCTGTTATGCCATGTCGTCGCCCACTTATGGCCGCCACCGCACCCTGCAGGAAATTGAGCAGATGCTGGATGTAATTGTGGAAAATGAAGGCCAGCCAGATGTGGTACAGATAAGCGGGGGCGAGCCTACCGTGCACCCGCAGTTTTTTGAGATCCTGGATATTGCCAAAACCAAGCCCATTAAACACCTCATGGTAAACACCAACGGCATCAGGATAGCCAAGGATGAGCAATTTGTGAAACGCCTGGCTACCTACATGCCCGATTTTGAAATATACCTGCAGTTTGATTCTTTTAAGAAAGAAGCGCTTGAGCAACTTAGGGGCGAGGATCTGCGCGAGGTAAGGATCAAGGCTATTGAGCATTTAAATAAATATAATTTGTCGACCACGCTGGTGGTTACCCTGCAAAAGGGTTTAAATACCGATGAAATAGGGAAGATAATTGAATACGCGTTGAAACAACCCAGTGTACGTGGGGTAACTTTTCAGCCAACACAGCAGGCTGGCCGCCTGGAGAATTTTAATGAAAAAACCGACCGTTATACCCTGACAGAGGTACGAACCGCTATACTGGAACAAACTAACATATTTAATAAGAACGACCTGATCCCCGTACCATGTAATCCCGACGCGCTGGTAATGGGTTACGCCCTTAAACTGGGCGGCGAGGTGATCCCCTTAACCCGCATGATAAACCCGGATGACCTGCTGGATAATTCTCGCAACACCATTGTATATGAGCAGGACGAACGGTTGAAAGGGCATTTGCTCAATATGTTCAGCACCGGTAATTCGGTTGATAAGGCAAAGGAGCATCTGCATTCGCTTTTATGCTGCCTGCCGGAGATTGACGCACCAAGTCTGAGTTATGATAACCTGTTCAGGGTGATCATTATGCAGTTTATTGACGCGCAGAACTTTGATGTGCGCGCCATTAAAAAATCATGCGTGCATATTGTAAACAAGGATATGCAGATCATCCCGTTTGAAACCATGAACATTTTTTACCGTGACGATAAACGGGAATACCTGGAACAATTACGAAACGAAATACCTGTATAATGGAAGATAACAAAGACGAAAGCCCTTCGCCCGCCGATGAAAATCCCGGAGGTATAAAGAACATTCCCATAAAGGAACAAAATAAAAGTTATGCCGGGATGAAAATTGTGGGTATAAATATTCTTATACTGGCAATTTATGCCGTACTATGTTCAATTGATTCCGGTGGCGGGGACATTATATTTGATGCTTTTTTAATATTGATCCATGTAGTTGTTTGTATTATTATGGCTATAGTAAAACGAAGCTGGATGTGGCTCCTGAGTGCATTACTTGTTTTGGTTATAGGGTTTTCAACCTGCGTATCGTTCGGGAGCCTGGGGAATATGCATTAATAATATGGGAGAACCACAGAAAAACAATTCCGACTCCAATACTAAAATGATTATTGTGGGTATTAACCTTTTGGTGCTCATTGCCTATACAATTTACTGGCGGGTATTCAATAATGAAGAGTTGATTATATTAGTAGAGGCAATTTTTATTGCATTTCAAGTTGCATTTTGTTTGATAATGGCAATTTTTGTTTATCGTAAAGAATTGTTATTAAGTGCACTTGTTGTTTTACTCATTGGCTTTTCATCATGTTGGGTTGTTTTTACTCATTAATCCAGCATTTCATTGGCCAGTTCAAGCGTCCTCCGCTTGAACTTATACAAGTGTGAGCTCCACGCTCACAGAATAATATTTGAAGTAAGCGTGGACGCTTAACCAAGACTTTATTCAAGCGTGGACGCTTGAATAGGCAGGTATAAAATAAATAGGATATTTTAACCATCCAGCATCCCCGCCAAAACCCCTTCTTTTAATGAGTTGGTACACATCAGTACTTTGTGGATTTCGAGCTTATGCATAATGAACCGGGTAATAAGCGAGGCCACCACGATCATATCAACCCTGACAGGTATAATGGCTTTATTGGCAGCTCGTTGCAGGTGGGTTGATTGGACGAATTTATTGGTCTGGGTTAACAGTTCTTCTTCATCAAAGCTGTAGTTTTTGGTGGTTTTCAGATCAAAGGGGTTGCCCTTTTCTGTTTCGATAACTTCGGCAAAGGTTTCAAACGCGCCTGATGAGCCTATTAAGGTATCAACCTGATGTCCTGTAACAGCGCTGAACAAATCGGGTAAACTATCTTCCAAATACAGGTTTAGCGCTTCAATTGATGCCGGGGGGATAGGATCAGTACGGTGAAAAAGGTCCATTAAGCGGGCCGCGCCAATTTCAAAGCTCTGTTTCCAGATGATGTTATCGACATTGCCTAAAATAAACTCCACGCTACCGCCTCCAATATCCATAATGAGCGAGTTTTGGTCAGATAAACAACCGCTGATCTTTACGCCCTTATAAATAAGGCCAGCCTCCTGCTCGCCGTTGATGATCTCGATGCCTATACCTGTTTTAGCTTTTACCTCATTAATAAAATCGTTGCCGTTTGATGCGCTGCGCAGGGCCGATGTAGCTATAGCCCGTATCTCCTGTACCTGGTTTGCTTTGATCTGGTCCTGAAACTGTTGCATAGTTTTTATTCCGCGCTCAAAAGCCTCGGGTAAAATATACCCTTTGTTAATGCCGCCTTCGCCCAGTTTTACGGCTTCGTGGTAGTGTACAATTTCGTGATAGTTATTCACAGTGCCCTCGGCAATTAATAAATGGAAGGTATTGGTACCAAGGTCCATTATGGCAACGCGTTTAGTCATGCATCTAAAATAAATAATCCCCGAAATTGTTTAAATATTCCGGGGATTTATATATTTATTTTGAAGGTTGCCAGTTACTCTTTATAAAAGAACCATTTGCCGAGTTCTTTAAAACTTGCTTTTTTGCCGTACATTAAAACACCAACCCTGTAAATGCGTGCTGCAACCCAGGTTGTGAATAAAAAGCCGGCTACCATCATAAACATGGATAATGCCAGTTGCCAGCCAGGCACACCAAAAGGTATCCTGACCATCATAGCCACAGGCGATGTAAATGGTATAATGGAAAGCCACACAGCCAAAGCGCTATCGGGCGCCCGGAATAAAACGGACACTGACAGTATGTAAGTGAAAAACAACGGTAACGTAATTGGGAACATAAACTGCTGTGTTTCTGTCTCGCTGTCAACAGCCGAGCCTACCGCTGCAAATAAGGCGCTGTACAGCAGGTAGCCACTAAGAAAATAGAACAGGAAACAACCCAGGATATATCCAAACGGTATGGTTTGCAGTACTGCAAGAGCACCCATCATTGATCCTTGTGGTGAATTAAATGCCTCACCGGCTATTTTGGTTGATATTACAGATAAAATTATCCAGGCGCCAAATTGCGTTAATCCTACCAGACCAACGCCAATTATTTTACCCAGCATGAGTTGAAAGGGCTTAACTGATGATATGATCACTTCAATAATACGGCTTGTTTTTTCTTCAATAACACCTCGCATTACCTGTGCCCCATAAATAAACAGGGATATGTAAATCAATATGGCACAAGCAATGCCTACGGCCATATTGGGACCTACATTGGCATCTTTGGCGCCGGTATCGGTAAGTTCAACCGCATTTACAGCTATATTACTCTTGATAGACTTAACAATGACGGGATCAATATGGTGCTGAAGCATACTATTATTAACAGCAATATCATTCATTTGCCTCCCTATTTCGTCGGTAATGAGTAGGGACGGTTTCTTTTTTGAAAATACTTTAACGACGTTCTTTTTATCATAATCAGCCGGAATAGATAATATCAGCAAGCTTTCGTTGGTTTTGGCGGCCACTTGCAATTGTTCCAGGGATGCTTTGACCGGCTTAAACTTAATGTTTTTTACATCGTGAAATTTATCGGAAAAAATGTTGCTTTCATCAACCACATTAACAACCTGCTCGCTGCTTAATTTATCACTGTCCTTAGCTACCAATGCAATAATAGCGCCCATAGCAAATATCAGCAATGGTACCACAAAGATCATCACTATGAATGATCTCTTCCTGACACGGGTAAGGTATTCGCGCTGTATAATGAGTAATACTTTGTTCATGGCTTAAGGAATCAGGTTTACTTTTTCAATAAATATTTCGTTCATGCTCGGTATCACTTCCTGCAACATGTTGATTCGGGTTTGAGGAATGAGGTATTGCAGCACATCGTTGGAGTTGTGGTTGCCATTGAGCCTGATGCGGATGGTATGCCTGTCATCGTCAGAAATGGTTTCACCAATAATGTCAAAAGGCTGTGAGCCGTTAAAGTTTAACTGCTGCCCGGTATACTCAATCAGGTAGGTATCATTGCGGTAGGAGTTGCGGATGTGCTTCACCTTGCCATCGAGTATTTTCTCTGATTTATGAATAAGGGCAATGGAATCACAAAGCTCCTCTACCGATTCCATGCGGTGGGTTGAGAACAGGATAGTAGCGCCTTTACGGTTAAGCTCCAGGATCTCGTCCTTGATCACCTCGGCATTCACCGGGTCGAAACCGCTGAATGGTTCATCGAGGATAATCAGGTCGGGCTCATGCAGTACGGTGGCCACAAACTGGGCCTTTTGCTGCATCCCTTTTGAAAGTTCCTCTATCTTTTTTTTCCACCAACCTTCAATGCCCAACTTTTCGAACCAGTATTTCAGGCGTTTATTGGCTTCGTCGCGGCTCAGGCCTTTCAGGCGGGCCAGGTATATCATTTGCTCGCCGATCTCCATTTTTTTGTACAAGCCGCGTTCCTCGGGTAAATAGCCAATACGTTCAATATGTGATTGGTTGAGCTTTTGTCCGTCAAAATAGATCTCGCCCGAGTCTGGCGCGGTTATCTGGTTTACGATACGTATAAGTGAGGTTTTACCGGCACCGTTTGGTCCTAAAAGTCCAAATATTTGTCCGCTTTCAACCTCTAAACTTACATCATTTAACGCCCGGTGACCGGCGTATTGTTTAACAATATGGCGTATGCTTAGCATGTATAAAGGTTACAATAGTTAATTGATTTATGCTTTAGATACAGGTCATGGCGAAATGTTACATCAACTATCAAGCATTGAAGATTTATGCTTCACAAATTCTAAAGGGTTTATTTCTCCTCTGAATTTCCTTCATACCCAGCAAAAAAAGGATCTTTCTTAGCTGGTCCTTCTGCATAGTTAAGCCGTTCCTGCATTTGATTTAATATAATAATTACCGCTATTAATGTAAGTATGTCAGCTATGCCTAAAAATGTATACATATGGCGTATAGTATCCACAGGAGGTTTAACAATCATGGATTTTATTACTGCTGAAATATAAACCGGTGCAACCATCATGAGTATACAGGTTACGAGTGATGCTACCCCGAAAAACGCAAATGAAGGCTTAAGGATAGGGTCTTGCATCTTAGTTAACTGAATAGCTAAATATAATAATACGCAAAAGCGTGCTATTTCCATGATCGCGTAGTAGTAATAGGACTTAAGGAACAGACCCAATGTCATGCCTAATACAAAACTAACCAACTCAAATCCAATAAAAATCTTAAATGCAATAAGCACAGAATTGCTTTCTCCCAGGAATTTCAGAATGCCAAACAGGTAAACTACAATAGCAATAAAAGTAATCAGGGATAAGCTTGTGAACAAGTATCGGGCATAATTTCCGGTTATCTTATCATTTAAATCCAAATACAAGAAAACTATTAGAATAGCAATTTTTATAAAAGCAATTAAGGTAATGAAGCGGATTGATTTAAGGTTTATCATCAGGTTACGGTTTAAACGGCAATTTATAAACTAACTATTGGGGAAACAAAAAGTCCGGGATTGTTATAGTGCCGGACTTTTGTATAGTGACTATTAGCGAAGCTGTTTTAAGCTGAATCTTAAAGTTTCAATGGCCTCTTTTTGCCGGGATATGATCACATACATATAGCCATTATAAATGATGGTATGCGAATAGCCATATTGGCCGCCTTTCCAAAGTCCTTCTTTTTTAAGGTGGTACAATTCATCGGCTATAATATAGTTTTTATCGAAAGCTTCGCCGTTTCTGGAAAGTGATAAAACCAGGGGATTGCGGTCATAATGGTGCAGGGTATCGGGGATACCCACGTAATAAAACTGTTTATCAGGTAAGCGGCCAAAATGAAACTTGCTGTCGTTGTCAGAAAAAGCAGCCTCCGTGGGGCGCGACCACTTTTCGCCATTGTCCTTGCTTTCGGTAAGCCAAAGATGACCCTTCCATCCCTTGCCGGTTACACGCAATAGCATGTGCAATACATTGTCATCCGTTTGAAAAAATGAACCTTCGCACAATGGCGGCAGGCCCAATTTGGCAGCCGGGGCATAAAAGGCGGCAGAATTGTCCTGTGTGTATAGTGAATCGGGGTAAAAGCTGCTCAGTTTCCAGCCTGAGATACCGCGAGGGTCATCGGTATAAGGAAACAGGAAATTACCGCTGATGATGAGCCGGCCGCTTTTAATAGCTTCGGGCCCGTGATTGGGGATCAGTGGTACGTGCATATCTATAGCATTGCTCCAGTGCAGGCCATCGGTGCTGGTTTTTGCCCACAGGTGGGTGTTTTGACGATGCTTGGTGTATTCGCCGTAATAGGCTACCAGTGTACCTCTGTATTGATATAAACCAGCCGCCGTAAGTACGGTTAGGGTATCATTAACTTTTACCGGGGATGCCAGTACCTGGGGTTTCGACCAATGCACAAAATCGGTCGAGGTAGCATACACCACCCGCTGGCCCGGCGAATCCTCATCAATTAAACCGTTGCTCCATATCGCTATAAACTTGTCCTTAAAACGAATGATGGACGGATGATGATTATACAGCCATTCCTTATCCGGCGAGTAGATCATATTCCGCTCAATTTTTAGATGAGGCACACCCGCTTCTGTTTGGTAATTGTTGCGGATGGATGGGGTTTGGGCTGAAAGCTGGCTGTAAATGAAAAATAATAGAGCTATGCTGAGTATTGATTTGATGTGGGTATGCATGTTATCAATAATAAGCATTATAGCAAATCAATCAAACAAAAAAGCCCAAAATCATAACGATTTTGAGCTTTTTAAAATGCTTTCTGCATTCTGCTTTAAGCCTTATTCAAAATATTCCTTCATCCTTTCGAAGAAGCTTTTTTCGTTTTTGCCCGGATTAGGTTTAAAGTTAGGGGAGGATTGCAGCTTTTCCAATATCTCGCGTTCTTCGCGGCTTAATGCTTTTGGTGTCCAGATGTTGATGTGCACCAGTTGGTCGCCGCGGTGATAGGAGTTCACTTCGGGTACACCTTTACCTTTTAGGCGCAGTATTTTACCACCTTGTGTTCCCGGATCTATCTTGATCTTGGCTTTACCGTCAATGGTAGGTACTTCAACAGTGGTACCAATGGCTGCATCAACAAAGTTTACATGCAGGTCATATATTACGTTATTGCCGTCGCGTTTTAATGTTTCATGAGGTACCTCTTCAATCAGTATGATGAGGTCGCCCGGTACACCGCCACGTGGGGCTGCATTACCTTTGCCACTCATGCTTAACTGCATACCTTCGCTTACACCGGCAGGTACGTTTATGGTGATCAGTTCTTCGCCGCGTACCACGCCATCGCCATGACATACTGTACATTTTGACAGTATGGTACTGCCTTCGCCGTTACAGGTAGGGCAGGTGCTGGTAGTTTGCATCTGGCCCAATATAGTATTGGTTACCCTACGCACCGCGCCCGAGCCACCACAGGTTTTACAGGTTTGGAACGATGATTTATCTTTAGCGCCAGAACCGTCGCAGGTTCTGCAGACGATCTGTTTATTAACTTTTATTTTCTTTTCGGCACCGTTGGCAATTTCCTCTAAAGTTAAACGCACTTTAATGCGCAGGTTACTGCCACGGGCTACGCGCCTGCCGCCAGCACCGCCGCCCTGACGGCCACCGCCGCCAAAAAAGCCTTCAAACGGACTGCCACCGCCAAAAATATCGCCAAACTGACTGAATATGTCGTCCATATTCATGCCACCACCGCCATAGCCACCACCATTTGGCGATGAAGCATTGGCCGCGTGACCAAACTGGTCATATCGCTGGCGTTTTTCAGGACTGCTTAAAACTTCATAAGCCTCGGCTGCTTCCTTAAATTTTTCTTCAGCTTCTTTGTCACCCTCATTTTTATCGGGATGATATTTAATAGCCATTTTACGATATGCCTTTTTTATCTCATCGGCATCTGCACCTTTAGCAACACCCAGGATATCGTAATAATCTCTTTTAGCCATAATTTTTTATTTCGGATTTCGGAATTTCGATTTCGGATTTTTTTATTTTTTATTTTGATATCAGGAGAAGATGTTCATTTTAGGTAAATCTCAAATCGAACATCCCAAATCCGAAATCAATTTATGCTCCTACTATTACTTTGGCAAAACGTATTACCCTGTCTTTCAGGGAATAACCTTTTTCCATTTCATCAATTACCTTGCCTTTTAAGTCGTCGGTAGGGGCGGGTATGTTAGTGATGGCTTCATGCAGGTCGGCGTCAAATGGCGCGCCTATCGATTCCATTTCTTTTAAGCCTTTTTGCGCGAGTATGTTCTTTAATTTGTTTTGAATTAAGGTAACACCCTCTTTAACCGGGGCAACATCAACCGCATTTTCCATAGAACGCTGCGCTCGCTCAAAATCGTCTAAAACCGGCAATAAGGCAACGATGAGCTCTTTACCTTCAGTTTCGCGGGCTTCAGCACGTTCTTTTATGGTGCGTCTTCTGAAATTGTCAAACTCGGCATATAAGCGCAGATATTTATCATTTGCCTGGGCCAGTTCTTCTTTCAGAAGATCTTCCGGAGATGTTATTGGTTCCTGTTCAGCAGTTTCAGTAGGCTGAACTTGTTCCTGGCCGTCACCGGCTATATTTTCATGATTTGCCACATTAATATTTTCTGGAGTATCCGTATTTTCTTTCTTCTTTTTCTTCAACATATCGTTAAATTTCATAGCTGATAGTGCCAATCAAGTATCCTGCCATTGCCCTAAAGCCGACAAGCTGTCAGTACCGTGTATTTATATCAGACAGGTGTGACACCTTTTACGCAGGAGTGGCAGGTGGACCGCTGATTTTGACCGTTGATTTTTTTGATTACGATGATGGCGTTGATTGCCTTTTTGATTTTATCTGAACCTTGATTAAACAGATTTTAGGATTACAGGATTTTTACATTATAAAGTAATCATGGGTAATCACTTAATCCTATAAATCCTGGTTCAGACAAAAATCAACGCAATCACTGAAATCAAAAATAATCAGCGGTTAAATCTCCGCGTCTTCCAAAACCTTACCGTTTTCGCATTTGATAATGCGTGATGGGAAAGCGCGTATGATATGATAATCATGTGTAGCAACCAATACCGAGGTGCCCGACTGGCTGATCTGTTTAAGCAGCAGCACAATTTCTTCGGATGTTTCAGGATCAAGGTTACCGGTTGGCTCATCGGCCAGTATGATCTCGGGGTCGTTAAGCAGGGCGCGGGCAATTACCACGCGTTGCTGCTCGCCACCCGACAGTTCATGCGGCATTTTCTTTAATTTGGAGCGCAAGCCTACTTTTTCAAGCACATCAAGGGTACGGTCGGCTATCAGTTTTTTATCTTTCCAGCCGGTGGCGCGCATTACAAAAAGCAGGTTTTGTTCAATAGAGCGGTCGGTAAGTAATTGAAAATCCTGAAAAACAATGCCTAACTTACGGCGAAGGTACGGAACATCGCGGCCCGGAAGTTTGCTTAATTCATAGCCGCAGGCGTGGCCGGTACCATTCCTGATACCAAGATCGCCATAGATCACTTTAAGCAGGCTACTTTTGCCTGATCCTGTTTGGCCTATCAACCATACAAAATCCCCTTTATCAACATGCAGGTTAACGTTTGATAATACCAGGTGCGCCTGCTGAAAAATATCAACATTGTTTAGCTTAATAATAGAGTTTCCGATCATCTTTTTTTATAGCTCTAATTTTAAAATCTGCCCAAAAGGCAAATCCTTTATAATATTCATAATGTATTCGGCCTTATCGGCCAATCCTGCCTTGTCCAATGATTTTTCGGGCCTGTCAACCCTGAAATAGGCCAGCAGCGTAAATTTATCATCCCGCAGCTGTACATAATCAGGTATTTTGGCAACGCCTTTAACTTTTATAATATACATTGTTTTGAGTCATTAAGTCATTGCATCATTAGGTCATTGGTGTATTGAACAATTCAATGACTTAATGACCGAGTGACTCAATGACCACTTACCTCCAAAGGTATTGTTATTTTAAAGATTTGCCAAGAAATGCATTGTATCAATACCATCGGCATAATCCCATAAAGCGGGTTGCTGGCTGTGGCCAAAACCCACCACCTGGTTAGGCACATTGATGAGCGCCGTGGTAACAATACACTGTATGTTTTCGCTTTGCTCCGTAAGTAATTGTTGTGCAGCCGGCAAATCAGTGTAATAGCTAAAATATACTACCGACAGGGGCGATGCCATCCTTTCATCTTCCTTCACCATTAAAAATCCATTGTCAAGGTGTTTATCGCTGTTTACCAGATATATGGATTTGTTATAGTCGTAATTGTTGTTGTATTTATGATGATGGATAATGGCCTTATGATCCTCTATCGACTCAAAAAAGAAATTGAAGATATATCCTTCAGGTACCAGTAATTTTGACACATTACGACAGCCCAAACCATAATAATCAAAAATATCATGACCTAAATTAAAGAGTTCTTCGGTCGTTTCGGTGCCGGTAAGCAGGGCTATACTATTACGGTTTTTGCGGATGATGTTAGGCACTTTGCCAAAATAATAATCAAAATAACGCGAGCTGTTATTGCTGCCGGTGGCTATAATGGCATCAAAATCCACTAATCTTTCCACAAAACTGAACTGATCGGCAAAGCTGTCATCAATATCAACTAAGCGTTGCAGTACTTGCTTGATCAGGCGCGCATCCTGCGATGATGCTTTAATAAGCGCGTGGTTGCCCGTAGCCAGTACACACAATACATCATGAAAACCCACCAGCGGGATATTGCCTGCCAAAATAAGTCCCACTTTTTTACCGGGTTTACTATTATCGAGGTTGTATTTTGATAGCCAGGTTTGCAGATCGGCCTCGTTAAGCATTTTACCAATGGCGGTTACAGCTCTTAAAACACTTTCGGGAGTGAACCAGGCATTGTGATATTGTTCATCATTAATAATAGCCATAAGTTGTGAATCTGGCTCCTGTAACTGCTTTCCTAAACCTGAAAATGAATTTATTGCGCTTATTGTATTAATTTTTGACATATATATGGTAAGGATTTAAACCCTTAAAACCTTTTTTTGTTATATTTGTACGCTTGTTAATTGCAGGCAAAGTTAATTGAGAATATTAGATATTTAGAAATATGGCGATTAAAATCACCGATGAATGCATAAACTGCGGAGCTTGCGAACCTGAATGCCCTAATAATGCCATTTATGATGCAGGCGCGGCATGGCGTTTTAGCGATGGTACGGGACTTAAAGGTGTTATTGATTTTGGCGATGGTAATACATTAAATGCCGAAGAAACACAAGCTGCCCTGTCTGACGATATATATTACATTGTGCCTGATAAATGTACAGAGTGTGTTGGGTTTCATGATGAGCCGCAGTGTGCAGCTGTATGCCCTGTAGACTGTTGTGTGGATGACGAAGATATACGCGAAAGCAAAGAAGAACTGTTAGCCAAAAAAGATTGGCTGCACATGAACGAATAATATCCGTTTTTTGATGATATAAAAAAAGGGAATAGCTTGCTATTCCCTTTTTTGTACCTGATAATTTGACTAATGTGATTTTAAATAGATGTCTCCAATCTAATATCTAACATCTCAAATCTTTTCTCCCAGCTCAAGCTCCATGTGTATATCGGCGCGGGCGTAGGGTGTTGCTACTACCTTAAATTCTTTAAATCCATATTTTCTGTATAACGATAATGCAGGGGTGAGCCTTCTGTTTGATCCAAGCCAAAGCCTTGTGCCACCCAGTTCTTTTGTTTTGGCTATGGCCGCATCCATAAGTGAATTGCCAATTTTACGCCCCTGGTATTTGGGGCTAACACCCATTTTGGCCAGTTCATACTCCGTTGGGCCGGTTTTGATCAGAGCACAAGTGCCGGCAATGTCATCATTGATCTGCGCAAAAAGTATTTCGCCACCATCGGCCAGGATATGCTCCTCAGGGTGATTGAGCTGCTCCAGGTCATGCTCTTCTACCGTAAAGTAAGTATTGATCCACTCAATATTCAGATTTTTAAAATAACGAGCGTATTGCGGCTCATAGGTGATTACCTTTACCGCGCTATGACCTTGCGGATTAAACATTTCCTGGAACCGCTGATAATAAGGCTTTTCATTTAATTGCGCTTCGGTTTCGATAATGGCGTTTAGCAGATTGTTTTGCTGGCTGCTGAAAAGCGCTTTATTAAGCGCGACTATTTTAACCCAAACCCGCTCAAATTTTGGTAATGATTCCCGGCCCTTTTTTGATAACCGGAGCATTCGCCTGCGGCTATCCGTTGCCGATTTTACCGATTCAATAAAACCCAGTTCCTCCAGTTCCTTAGCCAGATGGATAACGCCGGGATGTGTAAGGCCCAGTTCTTCGGCAATCTCGGTTACGCCGGCTTCGCCCTGTTTGCTGATCAAATAATAAAGGGTAAAATACTTTGGCTCAAAATTAAGTAGCTCATCTTTATAGATCAAAACAACATCTTTGGCAAAATATTCATACAAGCGTTTTAGCCTTGCTCCAAAGGCTAATTCTTCCAGTTCATCAATTATTGACATAGTATTTACGTAAGTACTTACAAATGTATAATTTATTTTTATTTATTTTGTATACAACTATTATAAATGGAATACGGTATTTGTAACCTTGCGGTAATCCCGCTGCGTGCAGAGCCAAATGACCGGAGCGAACAGGTGTCGCAAGTGTTATTTGGCGAGGCATTTGAAATCATAGAATGGGGTGAGCGATGGATAAAGATCATCACCGAAAATGATAACTATACAGGATGGATAGGCCGGCTGCAATTTGTTATGCTGGGCCATATAGCCTATAAAAGTCTTAAACGTACAAAGTCGCCTTTAACTTACCGGGCGGTAACGCAGGCCTGGAAAATTGCTGACAATAGCGTTGTTTATTTGCCGGCAGGCAGCTCGCTTGCTTTTTTAGAAGGCACAACATGCCACATAGGCACCGAACGTTTTGAGATCATAGGTGAAATAGGCGAGCGTGAGGATATAGCCACAACGGCAAAGTCGTTTTTGAATGCGCCATATTTATGGGGTGGTCGCACGCATTTTGGTATTGACTGCTCCGGGTTTACACAGGTTGTATTTAAGCTGAACAACATTCAGCTAAAGCGCGATGCAAGTCAGCAGGTTCAGGAAGGTGTTTTGGTGGAAAGCTTAAGCCAGGCCCGTTTAGGCGACCTTGCGTTTTTCAATAATGCGGAAGGCCGCGTAACGCATGTGGGTATCCTGCTAAATGATGAACATATTATTCATGCATCGGGTAAAGTAAAAATTGATACGATTGATAAGGATGGGATCTACTCTGAAGAACAAAAACGCCATACGCATACATTGCATAGTATAAGGCGTTTATGTGATAGATGATATAATTCTTCTAAAAATAGAGAAAAGCGGGGATAGTGCGATTCCTTCCTCGGGGAAGGGGAGGAAGGGATTTGGTGAACATTATCAGCTTATATTAGGCGTAGAAACCCCTCCCTGCCATCACACAATTCAACGCACCCCTTCCATGGGGAGGGAATTTAATGAGGAAATTATTTTCCTTATCAATCAAACTTAATATCCCAAATGATAACCTTTTTATCATCGCTTACTGATATCAGTTGATCGCCGTTCCAGGCCAGCTTGTTTACAGACAGGGGGTGACTGGGATGCCCTTTTTCGCGGCTGATGATCTTGTATAATTTAAAGTCATCCGCTCCCCATATCTTGATGCCTTTATCCATGCTTGCCGTAGCAAAGTAGGGCAGGGAAGGGTGAAACAAAATATGGTTAACCGCGAATAAATGCGCGGGAATATTTTTTATGGGCTGATAGGTTACACTATCCCAAATTTTTATTTGTGCGTCGCGCCCACCGGATGCAAGATAAGTACCATCGGGACTGTAGGCCAATGCAAAAACCGACATGGTATGACCATGAAGAGCCTTCAGCAACGCATAATCTTCCAGATCGTAAATTTTGATGGCATTATCGCGGCAGCCAAAAGCCACTTGTTTTTCGTCGGGCGAAATGGCTATGCAACGTACAGTATCGGTTGATACTTTGATGCTATGCACCATCTCCAACGTTTCCAGGTTCCATACCGATACCGTTCCATCTTCAGATGCTATGAGCAATTCTTTTTTTTTGCTGATAGATTTGATATCGAAAATTGGTTTAAGATGATGCCTGAGCGATTTAATGACCTTTTGCTGAATAAAATCAAACACCAAAACCTCGCCGCTGCGCAAACCGGTAAACAATAAAGGGTAACCGGCAGGACCATGAATAGCATAGATAGAAGCATTAACCGGGAACATCACTTTTATAAAAGTAAAATCCTTCAGGCTCCATTCAACCAAGCCCTTATCATTGCCACCGGTAAATAATATACCCGGCTTTTGCGAAAGCTCCAGTGTGAAAATGGGATTGCCGTGCCCGGTTAGTTCAGCTATTTTTTCAACGGTGATCATAATCGGTCGATAGTTTATGCATAGACCATAGCCTTAAATCCAATTGGTATGGACTATCGACTATGGGCTTAAGACTTATTTGTGTCTTCCTTCTAAATTTTTAGCTATGGTTTTCAGGTCGAGGCCTTTTTCCCGTAGTAGTACCAGCAGGTGAAAAACCAAGTCGGACGATTCATTGATCAGGTCGGTTTCTGTTTCAGCCAGGGCTGCTATAACGGTTTCTACACCTTCTTCGCCTACCTTTTGTGCTATTTTATTAAGTCCTTTATTGCGCAGTTTATTTACATAGGAACCTTCTACCGGGTTTTCGTACCTGTCGGCAATAATGTTTTCCAGTTCCAGTATAAAGTTCTGGTTGTATTCGGTTTTAAAACAGCTGCGTGAGCCGGTGTGGCAGGTTGGGCCATCGGCTTTAACCTTGATCAGGATAGTATCATTATCGCAATCAATGCTGATGTTTTTTACATGCAGAAAGTTGCTGCTGGTTTCGCCTTTGGTCCACAAACGGTTTTTTGAGCGGGAAAAAAAAGTAACAATGTTTTCCTGTACGGTTTTATCATAGGCTTCCTGGTTCATATAGCCCAGCATCAGCACCTCTAAAGTTTGCTCATCCTGAATAATTACCGGTACCAGTCCGTCTGTTTTGTTGAAATCTATATTCATATCTGTTGCCTGTTGCCAGGTTTGTGGTTCGTGTGTTTGTTAAAAAATTGGGTCATGCTGAACTTGTTTCAGCACCCCATAAGCAAGGTATTACATCTGATGTTGTAGACTTTGCATGTGGGATCCCGAAATAAATTCGGGATGACATTTGCGAGGTTTTGGAGCAATCGTCTCAGGAAACCCATAACACGCACCCGAACCTCATTAAATCCTTACCTCAATATTATTACTTTTTAATACAGCTTTCAAATCGGGTATCAATATTTCACCATAATGAAATACCGATGCTGCCAGCGCTGCATCAACATTTGTTTTTTCAAATACATCAACAAAATGCTGCACGGCGCCTGCACCGCCCGAGGCAATTACAGGGATATGTACGGCATCGTTAACTATTTTTAGCAAGCCATTGTCAAATCCATTTTTAGTGCCGTCATGATCCATAGAGGTCAGCAGGATCTCGCCTGCGCCACGGCTTTCAGCTTCCAGTATCCACTCCAATGTTTCGCGCTCAGTTGGCAAACGACCGCCATTTAAATGAACGATATTTTTATCGCCAATGCTGCGGGTATCAACCGCTATTACTACAAACTGAACCCCAAATGCTTTGGCCAGTTCATCTATCAGGGCAGGGTTACGTACAGCTGCAGAGTTGATGGAAATTTTATCGGCACCGGCATTTAACAGCGCATCGGCATCGGCAATTTCGTTAATGCCACCACCTATAGTAAATGGTATATTGATCTGCCGCGCTACTGATTTCACCAGTTCAACCATGGTTTTACGGCGTTCAACCGTAGCGGTAATATCCAGGAAAACCAGTTCATCGGCTCCCTGGCGCGAGTAGTTCCAGGCCAGTTCAACCGGGTCGCCGGCATCGCGAAGATCAACAAAGTTCACACCTTTTACCGTGCGGCCGTCTTTAACGTCAAGACAAGGGATAATGCGCTTGGCAAGCCCCCCCCGCCCCCTAAAGGGGGTGCCTTTGATTTGCGTGTTTATATCTTCCAATACTTTATTTAAGTTGTTGAATACTTGTTCGTTTGTAAATCTTAATAATTTGAGGCCATCAAGCTCTAAGTTGACTTGACGTTCAATATCATTTTGAATTATATTTGGTAAGTTATGAATGCTGCCATCTAATTCAATTATCAATGTATGTTGATGACAATAGAAATCAGCTATGTAAATTCCTATGGGATGCTGCCTTCTGAACTTAGCACCAAGTTGGTTCCCCTTTAAATATCCCCAAAGCACAGTTTCTGCTTGAGTCATATTATATCTTAACGCATGTGCATTTTTAAATATAAGATGACTGGCACCACCGAACATCTGTTTTTTCATAATGCTAATCAAAAACTCCCCCTTTAGGGGGCGGGGGGCTGCTTATATTGAAATAAGGGATTCCAGATTCCAGTTTTTTACGTCTTCAATAGTTATGTGGCCCTCGTAAATGGCTTTGCCAACTACGCACGATTCTACTTTTAAGCGGCTTAGCTGCTCAATATCTTTCATAGAACTTACACCACCTGATGCAATGAGTTTGATGAAAGGCGAATGATCGAGTAGTTTTTCGTACAGTTCTATACCGGCACCGCCCAGTTTACCATCCTTATTAATATCGGTGCATAAAAAACGGAAAAAGCCTAACGCAAGGCATTTATCAATGTAGTCCTTAAGCTTAATAGGCGAGCTTTCCATCCAGCCGGAGTATTTGATCACCTCGTCGAGCACATCAATGGCGATAACCACCTGGTCTGAGCATTTATCGCGACCGCAAATAGCCGAACTCAGCTCAGATAAAAAGTTAGGGTTAGTAAGCGCCTGTGTACCTACAATAACGCGGTGAATGCCGGCATCAATAAGTTCTTTAACTTTATCAATACTGCGGATGCCACCGCCGTACTGCACTTTCATGTCGGTTTTGCGGATCACATCAAACAGGTATTGCTGGTTGCTGAAATCGTTTTTAGCGCCGTTCAGATCTATGATATGTATAAAGTTGGTACCATTGCTTTGGTATCGTTCAATCATTTCTTCAAGTGTAACATCGTATTCTGTTACCTGACCGTAATCGCCTTCACGTAAACGCACTACCTTTTTGTTCAATATGTCAATAGCGGGGATAATATACATGTCTTTTATAATTTTGAAAAGTTTGTTAACAGTGTTTCGCCATACACGCCTGATTTTTCAGGGTGAAATTGTACGCCGTAGAAGTTATCATGCCAAATTGATGCCGAAAATTCATTATTGTATGTGGCCGAGGATAAAGTGTATGCTTTATCGTACTCAATAAAGTATGAATGTACAAAGTAAAAGTGTGATCCGGCCGGAATATTTTGAAATAATGGGTTTTCTTTTTCAGGAAATACCTGGTTCCATCCGGTATGTGGTACTTTATATAAATTACTATCCTTAAACCTTAAAGTTTTAATTGGAAAGATATTTAGTAAGTTGGTATCGCCCTCTTCAGAATAGGACGTAAGTAACTGCATCCCTACACAAATTCCCAGTGTAGGTTTGTTAAGCGCCTTAATGGTAGGTACCAATCCGGTTTGTTCCAATTTACGCATGGCAGCGCCTGCATGGCCCACACCCGGAATAATATAACGGTCGAATTTTTCAAAATCCTCCTCGCTATTGATCATACCATAAGGGATGCCCAGCCGCTCCAAAGCCGCTGTGAGCGAAAAAATATTACCTGCCCCGTATCTTATTATGCCAACAGCCCCCCCGCCCCCTGAAGGGGGAGCTGTTGAAGTGCTATCTGTATTTTCCTGATTTCTGTCCATTATGCTCATCAAAAGCACCCCCTTCAGGGGGCTGGGGGGCTCCTACAATACCCCTTTAGTACTTGGTAAAACCATCTTATCTACATCACGTTTTACGGCCATTTTTATTGCCTTGGCAAATACTTTAAATATTGCCTCAATTTTATGATGTTCGTTTTGTCCTTCGGCTTTTATATTCAAATTACATTTAGCCGCGTCAGAGAATGATTTAAAGAAATGATAAAACATTTCGGTAGGCATTTCGCCAATCTTTTCCCTGTTAAATTCAGCATCCCATACAATCCAGTTCCTGCCGCCAAAATCAATAGCTGCCTGTGCCAAACAGTCATCCATTGGCAGGCAAAAACCGTAGCGTTCAATTCCTTTTTTATTACCTAATGCTTCTGCAAAAACCTCGCCTAAAGCAATGCCGGTATCTTCAATAGTATGGTGTTCGTCAATATGCAGGTCGCCGTTGGCTATAATTTCCAGATCGATGCTGCCGTGGCGGGCAATTTGGTCAAGCATGTGGTCAAAAAAATGCAGACCGGTTGAAACCTTTGCCTCGCCTGTACCATCAAGGTTTATTTTGATATAAATATCGGTTTCCTTAGTGCTGCGGCGGTGTTCAATCACACGCTGACCCAGTTTCAGGAACTCGTAGATCTTTTGCCAGTCGGTTGTTTCTAAAGCGATGGTATCACCAATATGATCAGCTTCTGTAAATTCAGCACCACCTAATCCCGAATTGTTATTGAGCCAGATGGCCTTTGCACCTAAATTTCGTCCTAATAATACGTCATTCTTGCGGTCGCCAATGGTAAATGAGCCTTTAAGATCATACTTTTCGGTATCCAAATATTGGGTCAACAGGGCAGTACCCGGTTTGCGGGTAGGCGCGTTTTCGGCAGGGAAGGTACGGTCAATTACAATATTGCTAAACTTTACACCCTCAGCTTCAAACGTTTTCAGGATAAAGTTATGCACCGGCCAAAAGGTATCTTCCGGGTACGATGTTGTTCCCAGACCGTCCTGATTAGTAACCATCACCAGCTCAAAATCAAGCTCTTTGGCAATTTTAGGCAGATAGGTTAATGCGCCCGGATAAAACTCTAATTTTTCAAAAGAGTCTATCTGCTCATCAGCAGGTTCTTTGATCATGGTGCCGTCGCGGTCAACAAACAATATTTTCTGTAGGTTGCTCATTTAAAATTCTGTAAAGTTTGGAGTAATAGGGTGTTTTCATCGGGCGTGCCTACGGTTATACGGAGGCAACCTTCGCATAGTTCAATTTTTGAACGGTTGCGTATAATGATGCCTTTATCGACCAGAAAGTTGTAGATACCGTTGGCATCGGTGGTTTTCACGAGGATAAAGTTAGCATCTGACGGGTAAATGTCCAGCACAAAATCAAACAATTTCAATTCAAGTACCAGCCTGTCACGCTGTACTAAAGTTTCTTTGATCCAGTTGTTCACCTGGTCGATATTGGAGAGTGCTTCCAACGCCAACTGCTGTGATGCTTCGTTTACGTTATAAGGGGGTTTAACTTTATTCATCACCTCTATGATCTCCTCGCTGGCAAAGGCCATACCTACGCGTAAGCCTGCAAGTCCCCAGGCTTTGGATAGCGTTTGCAGCACCACCAGATTGGCATACTCGGTAAGCTCCTGTATAAAAGTTTTTTGGCGACTGAAATTGATATAAGCCTCATCAACAATAACCAATCCGTTAAAGTTAGCCAGCAGGGTTTCTACATCCTCGCGGTTAATGGAGTTGCCTGTTGGGTTATTGGGCGAACAGATAAAAATAAGCTTGGTATGTTCGTCAATAGCTTCGGCAATGCCTTCCAGGTTAAGCTGGTAATCTTCGGTCAGTAAAACCTTGCGGGCCTCTACATCATTGATATTGGCCGATACCTGGTACATGCCATAAGTTGGTGGCACAATGATCACATTATCAACACCCGGGTTACAAAAGCTGCGGAAAAGGATATCGATAGCTTCGTCGCTGCCATTGCCTATAAATATATTGCGCGGCGGTACACCTTTAATAGCAGTTAAACGTTTTTTAACCTCATACTGCAATGGATCAGGGTAACGGTTAAACTGCTGTGCCAGCGGCGAACCAAAGGCATTTTCATTAGCATCCAAAAAAACACTGGCCTCACCCTGGTACTCATCACGCGCGGACGAGTAGGGTACAAGTCGTTTTATATTTTCACGTAATAGCCCCCCTAACCCCCTAAAGGGGGAGTTACCGTCAGGGCCGCTATAGTAGCCCCCCTGCCCCCTAAAGGGGGAGTTATCATCAGGTTGACTTTGATCTTGTTTTGTATTTATAATTTCACTCATTGTAATAATCTTTTAGGATAATTAACTCCCCCTTTAGGGGGTTGGGGGGCTTATTCTTATTGATACCGCATTCCTGTGCGCGTGCAAACCTTCCATTTCAGCCAGTATTTCAACACTCGGGCCAATATTTTGGATGCCCTCGCGGGTGATATGCTGGAAGGTGATCTTTTTAACAAACGAATCGACCGATACACCCGAATAAGCCCTGGCATAACTGCTGGTTGGCAGGGTATGGTTGGTACCCGATGCATAATCACCTGCGGCTTCGGGGGTTAAATTACCCAGGAAAACCGAACCTGCATTGATAATGCTCCCAGTGATCTGCTGCCAGTTTTCGGTAGCCAGGATCAAATGTTCTGGCGCGTAGTGATTGCTAAAATCCATTGCCTCATGAAGCCCCGATGTAATCACTACATAAGAGTTGTCCATAGCCAGTCTGGCTATTTCGGCACGGGGCAGGGTTGGTAACTGTCTTTCAACTTCGGCTATTGCCTCATTGGCTATTTTTGCTGATGTGCAAACCAATATTGACTGACTATCAATGCCATGCTCGGCTTGTGCCAGCAGATCGGCAGCGATAAAGGCCGGAGTAGCGGTTTCATCGGCAATCACCAAAACTTCTGACGGACCGGCGGGCATATCAATAGCCGTTGTAGTGGTTGATTGTATAATGGTTTTAGCCTTGGTCACAAACTGGTTGCCGGGGCCAAAGATCTTATCAACCTTCGTAATGCTCTCGGTACCGTAAGCCATTGCCGCTATGGCTTGTGAGCCACCCACGAGGTATATTTTATCGATACCCAGTAATAATGCTACATAAGCTATAAAGGCGTTAACCTTACCGTTTTTTTGCGGGGGCGAACAAACCACAATTTCATGACAACCTGCTATGCGGGCCGGTATACCCAGCATTAAAAAAGTACTTGGTAAAACGGCTGTGCCGCCGGGAATATATAAACCAACCTTTTCAATTGGTCGCAACTCGCGCCAGCAGGTAACGCCAGGCATGGTCTCTATCTTGTCCTCGGCTTTTAACTGGGCTCTGTGAAATTTATAGATATTGTTGTACGCCGTTTCAAGCGCCGCCTTTTGTTCGGCCGATACGGTTTCAGCAAGTTCTTCCAGATCGGTCTTGTCCAGATACAGGTTGCTTAACTGAACCTTATCAAACTTGTTGGCATAATCATACAAAGCGCGGTCGCCATGTTGCTGAACGTGGTTTATCACATCCTCAACAATAGTACGGATCTCATTGGCCGGGTCAACATTCCGCTGAACCAGCTGTTGAATATCGGCTGTACTTAAATCTGAATAGTTGTATAGTCGCATATAAGCCCCCTCTAAATCTCCCCCAGTAGGGGAGACTTTTTGATTTTATGTTTAGTTAAGCCCCTTAATCAATTAAAGCCCTCCCTTCCGGGGAGGGTTGGGTGGGGCTGGCTGCCCTATAATATTATCTTTTCAATTGGCATTACTACAATGCCTTGTGCGCCGGCTTGTTTTAGCTGGCTTATCCTGTCCCAGAAATCACGTTCGGGGATAACGGTGTGTACAGCAACCCAGTCGGCCTCGGCTAATCCTACTACCGACGGGCTTTTTACTCCGGGCAATAAAGCGATTACTGTGTCGAGGTTATCTTTATGAACGTTAAGTACCACATACTTAGTCTCTTTGGCGCGTAAAACAGATTGGATGCGTTGTATCAGTTCTTGTACCAGGTGGTTGTTTTCAGAATTCTTGCTGCCAATCAGTACCGCTTCTGACGACATCACATCGGCAAATGGTTTTAAACCGTTGCTTTTTAATGTACCACCGGTTGAAACCAAATCGCAAATGGCATCACTTAAACCCAGGCCCGGCGAAATTTCGACAGAACCCGAAATGGTACGGATATCGGCCACTATGTTTTGTTGCTTCAAAAACTTACCCAATATAACCGGGTAGGTAGTCGCAATGGCTTTTCCGTTAAGATCCGTAAGGTTTTGAATAACGTTATTGTTGGGTACCGCTATTTTTAAAGAGCATTTACCAAAGCCTAAACGTTGCAGGTAGCTTACCTCCACCTCGGTTTCCTGTATCACGTTTTCGCCAACAATACCCAGATCGGCAATGCCGTCCTGAACGTATTCGGGGATATCATCATCGCGAAGAAAAAGGATCTCTAAAGGGAAGTTTGATACAGGAGAGATGAGCGAGCTCTTGTAATTTTCGAAGTTTAAGCCGCAATTTTTTAATAATTCAACGGATTTTTCGTTGAGTCGACCCGATTTCTGGATCGCTATTTTAAGTGTTTTCAAAAGATTGAATTTAAGGAACTACAATAAAAAAGAGTATAAACGGAGTTTGTTATTTCGCGTAGAAACATACATTATCTAATCACCACATGGTGGTGATGGTGCAGATGAAGATGATGTAGTGCGGTACCGTTCATTTTTTTTGTATAGTAAAACTATAGATAAGCAGGCGCAAATATATACAGATGTTTTTTAAATCAAAGTTTCTGAATCAGAATTTTTAGAATTTTAGGATTTTCAGAATTATGTCCGGCAATTTGTGCTTTAAATTGAATTATTAGAAATTCATATTCTGTAAATTCTAAAATTCTTTAATTCTGATTCAGACTGTCATATTCATAAATGGCGCCTTCATCACCAAAATCTTTGATCATTTTTAGTTTTTTCACTTTTTCAATGTCCTTAATATTAATCAGCTCAGGGTTTTCGAGGTTTTTGAACCAGATGAGGTAAAACTGTTTTTTCTGATAAAACTTAGCTATGTCTTTTTTGAAAAATTTATGTGGCACCAGGTATGAAGACATGCCCGAGAAAAAGTAAACAGCCTCATGTGCATCGGTATAAATAGTAACCTTTGGCTTAAACATGCTTTTATCTATATGTTTAAGGTATGCCGCAAATGGCGATTCGAGCCAGCTATCGTCTGTATAACCGGGATTGCCATAATCGTCTTCTATCTGGTCGATATAGCGGTTCCTGTCAATCAGGAACTCTTTGGTTACAAAGCCCAGCATCATCGCAATAAACACGGTGGCAACAATTCTGCGTGTAGTTATATTGGTTATCTTTTTTAATAAAAGTAATCCCCAGCTGGTATAACCCCAAAGGGCCGGTATATATATAGGTGCTAATAAACGGTGATTAATGCGCTCGTAACGCGAAAATGTAGAAGATAAAATAATGAATAAACCATACACCAATGCAAAGGTGATAGCCAGGTTCTCATAACTGGTTAACCTGCGGCGATAGTAGTTATAGGCCAGTGCTGCGATAAAGCCAACCAATATGATAACAGCAAGCGGCGTGGCCAGGAAATACTGGTTAGGAGTTAAGCCCATCCAATCGCACATTACGGTGCCAAAATAGTACAGGTTTTTGCCAAATGAAGTAATGGACGGCTCCCGTGGCCCCGTTGTTGTACCCGACATGAAAGCATTAAACACCAAATTGCTTACCAGCAGCGAAATACAAACAAAGCCGTATATAATAATATGTACGATTTTCTTTTTAAGCGGTAAAACCCTGTCGAGCAGTAACAGCAAGCCCCCGGTACCAACAATAGTAACCGCGGCATACCTGGTTACACAGGCAATAGCCGCTATGGCCGCAGCTATGATGAGCGTTTTAACCGTATGTTTTAAAAGATACTCCCTGAAAGCGACCAGGAAAAATAAGGTTTCGAGGATAAACAAAGTTTCGGACCATAAATAGGAGTATGCCTGCAACAAAGCCGGACTCAATATAATGGCCACCAGTATCAGCCATTTATATACGCGCGATGCCGGTACAAACCGGTGCATGATCCATCCGCTGGTGTATATTAAGGCGGCAAACATGAAACTGTTTAATATAGCACCATAAATTACAGGATCAGTACGGGTAATAAACATAATTGTCCCCAGGAAAATAGGATAGAACACCGGGAAATCAACAATGGGGATATGGTTAAATGTGTGGAGTGTGCCGGTTGTGTTTAAACTGCGGGCAGCGCTGGTGTACATAATAGAATCGGGCGAGATCCCTATGCCACTGTAGCTACAAAATATCTGTACAGCAACAAACCCAATTAACGCAGCGATGAAAGTATCGTAGTTTTTTAAGTAGCGGCTTAGTTGCATGTGGTTTTACTTTGTAATAGTGGTAAAAGTTGTACGGGCGTAAAATGTTTTAAAAAATTTTAAGCCCCCTCTAAATCTCCCCCTAAAGGGTGAGACTTTTACTTAATAATGCTTATAAAGCCCTCTCCTGAAGGAGAGGGTTGGGTGAGGCTCTTATTTTATCAAATCAAGCACGGTACTTATAGGCTGGTCGCTATCTATTAATATGCCTTTAACGCCTGCCGCGGTACCAGCTTCAACATCGCGTTCACGATCGCCAATAAAGTAGGACTTTGACGGATCGATGTTGTATTTGGCTATACCCTGTAATAAAAGGCCCGGTTTAGGTTTGCGGCAGTCACAATCGCCGGTAAACAGCGGGTGATGCGGGCAATAAAAAAAGTCAACTATATCTACGCCATGCTCTTTATAAACCTGTTTCAGGTGGCTGTGCATTTTTGCAAGCTCATCTTCGGTGTACCAGCCTTTGGCCAGGCCACCCTGGTTGGTGGCAACCAACAGCATATAGCCTTTATCCTGCAGGGTTTTCAGGGCTTCAAAATTGTCCAGTACATGAAAATCCTCAATACGGCGCACATAATCGCCCATTTCCTGGTTAAGTACTCCATCACGATCTAAAAAAACGGCTTTGTTTTTTGCAGGCATCTGTTTAAAATTTTTGGCGAAGTTAACAATTCTTAAACTTACCTTAAATGTTGCTTTATTTTTGAATTAACCAAACCGTGCTTAAGAATGTTATATTCTACTGTATATATAGGGTAAACAGTACAAAATTAAATTCTGTTATAGCAACAATTACCGATTGTATAAATGATTATTGCATTGTTTGTGCAACTTTATATCGATTCTAAATAAGTAAATGCCGCTTTTCATTTAGTTAATCATAATAATTGTTTATTTCTGTTGTTAAATTGTTAAATAAATATGATTAAAATAATTGATTTTTTAGAAATCTTCAAAAATAACCGATGATTTTATAATTTATGTAGTATTTAGTAACTTCGTAGTTACACCCTTTTTATAAAACGGTTTAATTTACGATGAATCAAACTGAGAGCCACCAGGGCCTTTATAGGCCAGAATTTGAACACGACTCCTGCGGAACTGGTTTTATAACCAATATTAATGGTCATAAAAGTAACCAGATTATTGATGACGCGCTTACCATGCTTGAAAATATGGAACATCGCGGTGCCTGCGGATGCGACCCTGAAACCGGCGATGGCGCTGGTATATTGATACAACTACCTCATGAGTTTTTGATGGAAGAATGCTCAAACCTGGAGATCAGCCTGCCTGAGCCTGGTGAGTATGGTGTTGGGATGATATTTTTTCCAAAAGATTCGGCACAGAAAAAAGCTTGCCGTATTGTTATTACCAATGCTATTGAAAAGTTGGGTTTGCATAAGTTAGGTTACCGCAAATTAACCGTAGATTCAATGGTTGTTGGCGAAACCGCCCGCCAGGCCGAACCTGATGTTGAACAAATATTTATAGCAAGGCCCCAAAACATTACCAATGCTGATGATTTTGAGCGCAAGCTGTTTGTATTAAGAAGGTATATTAATAAAACCATCACCGAAACCATACCGGCAGCGGCTGAGCACTTTTATTTTACCTCGCTATCATGTAAAACCATTATTTATAAAGGACAGGTAACCACCTATCAACTGCGTAAATACTATTCAGATCTTTCTGATCCGCGTATTGCATCGGGCTTTGCCATGATCCACTCGCGTTTCTCAACCAATACTTTCCCATCATGGAAACTGGCCCAGCCTTTCCGTTTGATCGCTCATAATGGCGAGATCAATACGCTTACAGGTAACCTTAACTGGTTCTATTCGGGCTTAAAATCTTATGTTTCTTCGTATTTTACTGCCGAAGAAATGGAGATGCTGTTGCCGGTGATTGATAACAACCAATCTGATTCAGCCTGTTTGGATAATATCATCGAAATGCTGCTGCACACCGGCCGTTCGTTACCACACGTAATGATGATGCTGATACCTGAAGCGTGGGATGGCAACGAACAGATGGACCCGGTTAAAAAAGCATTTTACGAGTATCATGCCACTTTAATGGAGCCATGGGACGGCCCGGCTGCTATTACCTTTACCGATGGTAAACTGGTAGGCGCCCTGCTTGACCGTAACGGACTACGCCCGTTGCGTTATGTGATCACCAACGATGGCCGTGTAATTGCCGCGTCAGAAGCCGGTACATTGACCATTGACGAGAGCACCGTGCTACGTAAGGGCCGTTTACAACCCGGTAAAATGCTGCTGATTGATACCGAGCAAGCCAGGATCATTACCGATGATGAGATAAAACAACAGATCACCTCACAACAGCCTTATGGCCGTTGGTTAGAGAATTATAAAATAAACCTGAGCGAACTGTCTGAACCGCGTTTGGCTTTTGCCAGCCTTTCAGAAGCATCTGTATTCCGTTACCAACAGGTATTTGGCTACAGCCGCGAGGATATTGATACCATTATTAAGCCAATGGCGGTTGATGGTAAAGAGCCTGTGGGCTCAATGGGTACTGATGTGCCGCTGGCTATATTATCTGATAAGCCGCAGCATTTGTCCAGCTACTTTAAACAGTTTTTCGCACAGGTTACCAATCCGCCTATTGATCCTATCCGTGAGCGTTTGGTAATGAGTTTGGCTACGTTTATAGGTAACAATGGCAATTTGCTTGATGAAGATAAAATGCATTGCCATTGCGTGGTATTAAAACACCCGATATTAAAAAACCATCAGTTGGAAAAACTGAGAAGCATTGATACCGGCCTTTTCCATGCCAAAACACTGCAAACCTATTTTAATGCCGACGGACAGCCGGGTTCATTAGAAAAAGGCATTGCAAGGCTTTGCCGCTATGCCGAGGACGCTGTTGACGATGGTTTTGAGGTATTGATCCTTTCAGATCGTGCTGTTGATTCTGAACACGCGCCTATTCCAACATTACTTGCTGTATCAGCAGTACATCACCACCTGATAAAAAAAGGTCGCCGTGGCGCTGTAGGTCTGGTTGTTGAAACCGGCGATGCATGGGAAGTTCACCACTTTGCCTGTTTACTGGCATTTGGCGCTACCGCTATTAATCCATACCTGGCCCTGTCAACCATTGAAACGGTTAAAAACAATGGCAGCCTGGAAACCAGTCTGGATATCAAGACGCTTCATAAAAACTATGTAAAATCTGTAAACGATGGTTTGCTGAAGATATTCTCAAAAATGGGTATCTCTACATTACAGTCATACCACGGATCGCAGGTATTTGAAATACTAGGTTTAAACAAATCAGTAGTCGACCGTTATTTCTCCGGAGCTGTTACCCGCATAGGCGGTTTAGGTTTGGATGAAATTGCCCGCGAAGCCCTTTGCAAACACCGCATAGGTTTTGGCGCTAAAGCCGCGGATAATTTACTGCCCGAAGGTGGTATTTACCAGTGGAAACGCAGGGGCGAGGTGCACTTGTTTAACCCTACTACCGTACACTTATTACAACATGCAACCCGTACCAATGATTACGAGGTATATAAAAACTATGCTAAAGTAATTAACGAGCAAACCGAAAAGCATTTCACCATACGTGGTTTGCTTGACTTTGCACATCACCGCGAGGCTATTGCCCTTGATGAGGTTGAACCGGCCGAAAATATCATGAAACGCTTTGCAACGGGCGCCATGTCATTCGGATCTATCTCACACGAGGCGCATAGCACCATGGCAATTGCCATGAACCGCATAGGTGGCAAAAGCAATACCGGCGAGGGTGGTGAAGATGAAATGCGTTATGAAAAGCTGCCAAATGGCGATTCTATGCGTTCAGCCATTAAACAAATAGCTTCGGCACGTTTTGGGGTAACTTCAAACTACCTTACCAATGCCGATGAGCTGCAGATAAAAATGGCGCAGGGCGCAAAACCGGGCGAGGGTGGACAGCTTCCGGGTCATAAAGTTGATGACTGGATCGCACGTACACGTCACTCTACACCAGGAGTTGGTTTAATATCTCCGCCGCCACACCACGATATTTATTCAATCGAGGATCTGGCGCAATTAATATTTGATCTTAAAAATGCTAACCGTGCCGCACGTATCAACGTAAAACTGGTTTCAAAAGCCGGTGTTGGTACCATAGCCGCAGGTGTTGCCAAGGCACACGCCGATGTGATCCTGATCGCGGGTTACGATGGTGGTACTGGTGCATCGCCAATAAGTTCAGTAAAACACGCGGGTTTACCATGGGAGCTTGGTTTAACCGAGGCTCACCAAACACTGGTACGCAACAAACTGCGTAGCCGTGTGGTATTACAAACAGACGGTCAGTTAAAAACCGGCAGGGACTTGGCCATTGCCGCCCTGATGGGTGCCGAGGAATGGGGTGTTGCTACCGCGGCCCTTGTTGCCGGTGGTTGTATCATGATGCGTAAGTGTCACTTAAATACCTGCCCTGTAGGTGTTGCCACGCAGGATCCTGAATTGAGGAAACTATTTTCGGGCAAACCTGAGCATGTGGTTAACCTGTTCCGCTTTATGGCCGAAGAACTTCGTGAGATCATGGCCGAGCTTGGTTTCCGTACCATTAACGAAATGGTTGGCCGTGTTCAGTTCCTGAAAGTGAAGGATCACCTGGATAGCTGGAAAGCTAAAAAGATCGATCTTTCGGGCATATTACACCCGGTTACCAATACCAAAGGCATGACCCTGTACAACAGCGAAAAACAGGATCATGGTATGGACGAGATACTGGATTGGCAGTTGTTAGAAACCGCTAAAACCGCTATTGAAGATAAAACACCGGTGTTTGCAACTTTTGATGTGATCAACGTTAACCGTACCATAGGTACGCTGTTATCAAACGAGATCTCCAAAAAATATGGATCAGCAGGATTACCTGACAATACCATCAACTATAAATTCAAAGGCTCGGCCGGACAAAGCTTTGGCGCGTTTGCTACCAAAGGTTTATCGTTTGAGCTGGA
The DNA here is from genome assembly GCF_050433765.1 of Mucilaginibacter lappiensis. GTDB lineage: Bacteria > Bacteroidota > Bacteroidia > Sphingobacteriales > Sphingobacteriaceae > Mucilaginibacter > Mucilaginibacter lappiensis_A. The sequence continues at coordinate 381,691 of NZ_JBNPWP010000003.1, forward strand.
AGGCGAAGCCAATGACTATGTAGGTAAAGGCTTATCAGGCGCGCAGCTGGCAATCTATCCGGCAGCCAATGCAACCTTTGTTCCTGAAGATAATATCATTATTGGTAACGTTGCTTTGTACGGAGCTACAGCGGGTGAAGTATTTATTGGCGGTATGGCCGGTGAGCGTTTTGCGGTGCGTAACTCAGGCGCTACTACTGTTGTTGAAGGTATAGGCGATCATGGTTGTGAGTATATGACCGGCGGCCGTGCATTAATCCTGGGTAAAACAGGCAGAAACTTTGCAGCCGGCATGAGCGGCGGTTTAGCCTGGGTATATAACCCCGACGGCACCTTTGCCGAAAACTGCAACACCGAAATGGTTGACCTTGATCCGTTATCAGCAACAGACAACGAGCAGATCCTGGCATTACTGCGTAAGCACATCAGCCTTACAGGCAGTAAGCTTGCACAGCAACTGCTTAACAATTGGAATGAAGTATCAACCCAGTTTGTTAAGGTGTATCCAAAAGAGTATAAAAAAGTATTAGAGAAATTACAATATCAAACAATAGGCTAAATTTCATGGGAAAACCAACAGGATTTCAGGAGTTTAACAGGGAACTTCCTACTAAAGTACCCGCTGCTGAACGCGTAAAGAACTATAAAGAGTTTGTTAATTTATATACCGACGAGAAGCTTAACCAGCAATCGGCCAGGTGTATGAATTGCGGTATCCCTTTTTGCCATTCGGGATGCCCGCTGGGAAATATCATTCCGGAATTTAACGATGCGGTGTATCGTAAAAATTGGGAAGAGGCTTACCATATTTTATCGTCAACCAATAATTTCCCTGAGTTTACAGGTCGTATATGCCCTGCACCTTGCGAATCGGCATGTGTGTTAGGTATTAACAAACCGGCTGTTGCTATTGAGGAAATTGAGAAACATATTATTGAAATAGCTTTCCAGAAAAATCTGGTTAAACCTACAGCGCCATTGGTTAAAACCGGCAAAAAGGTAGCTGTAGTAGGTTCGGGTCCGGCTGGGCTGGCTGCTGCCGCTCAATTGATCAAAGCAGGTCACGCGGTTACCGTTTACGAGCGCGATGATAAACCCGGTGGTTTACTGCGCTATGGTATCCCTGATTTTAAGCTGGAAAAATGGGTTGTTGAACGCCGTATTGAAGTAATGGAAAAAGATGGCGTTGTATTTAAACTGAACAGCGAAGTTGGCAAAAACGTAGCGGCAGATGAGCTTGTACGTAATAATGACGCCGTTGTACTGGCGGGTGGTTCAACCATACCACGTAACCTGAATATTCCGGGCCGCGAGTTAAAAGGTATCCATTTTGCGATGGACTTTTTAAAACAGCAAAACAAACGGGTAAGCGATATTACTGTTGATGGTGATGATATACTGGCAACCGGTAAAGATGTAGTGGTAATTGGTGGTGGCGATACCGGATCAGACTGTGTGGGTACATCAAACCGCCAGGGCGCAAAATCAATTAAACAGTTTGAGGTGATGTATCAACCGCCTGAACAGCGTACAAAGCATATGCCATGGCCTACTTACCCCATGATACTGAAAACAACCAGCTCGCATGAAGAAGGTGTTGACCGTTTTTGGGGTATTGATACCAAAGAATTTTTGGGCGATGAGAACGGCAATCTGCGTGCTTTAAAAGTTGTTGATGTAACCTGGGAGCAGGATGTAATGGGCCGCCCGATTAAACTAAATATAGTGGAAGGCTCTGAGCGTGAAATACCTTGCCAGCGTGTATTCCTGGCCATGGGTTTTGTGCATCCTCAGCATGTTGGCATGATACATCAATTAGGCGTTGAACTTGATGAACGTAAAAATGTTAAGGCCAAAGAAGGCGTATACCGTACCAACGTAAGCAAAGTATTCACCGCCGGTGATATGCGCCGCGGACAATCGCTGGTGGTATGGGCTATATCTGAAGGCCGCGAAACAGCCCGTAAGGTTGATGAGTTTTTAATGGGTCATACCGTGCTGGAAAGCAAGGATTCTGTTGACCAGTTTGAGCAAGTGTTCTAAATTTAAATTATAAATCCAAATCCAAAAGCCGGGTTCTTGAAAAAGACCCGGCTTTTTTTGTTATGCTCAGATTATAGATATTAAGTCATGCCGAATTTATTTCGGCATCCCACTGGCTAAGTTAAAGCTTATCAGGTTGTCTGTCCTGAGGGATCCTGAAACAAGTTCAGGATGACAAATAGATAGGCTTACAAGCTTGGCTGCAAGCCTGTAGCAATGCCTATCCTGTTCCAGGCATTAATAGCTATGGCGGCCATAATTACCTGTGCCAGGTAGTGTTCGTCAAAAAGCCTTGCAGCTTCTTCATAGGTTTGGTCAGATACATGGTTTTGTATCAGGGTGACTTCTTCAGTTAAGGCCAGTATTGCTCTTTCTTCTTCAGTGAAGAAAGGGGTTTCGCGCCATGCATTCAACGCATAAATACGTTGCTCGGTTTCGCCGGCTTTGCGGGCATCTTTGGTGTGCAGGTCAATACAGTAAGCACATCCATTTATTTGCGACGCGCGTATTTTTATTAGCTCTTTATGTGTTTTTGTTAAGCTGGAATTATTAAGGTAATGGTCCAAACCTAACATTGCTTTGTATCCTTCTGGTTCTACTTTGGGGATGATGATTCTTGCTTTCATTTTCTTATTGTTTTATGATACCCAAAGGTGGGGGCAAAACAGGCCTCGAAAAATGAATCAAGATTAAGAAATTTATACAAGACTAAATTTTTTTTGCCCTGATCTTACTCATAAACTGCGGAGTAAAACCAAGGTACGATGCCAGCATGTATTGTGGTATGCGCTGTATAAAATCAGGGAAGCGATCCCTAAAGTTTCTGTAGCGTTCTTCGTCGCTAAAGCTGTAAATGTATTCAATGCGTTTTTGCGCGGCGGTAAAAGCCCTTTGTTGTACTATCCTGAAATAGCGCTCAAGCCGGGGCGTTTTTTCAAAAAGTTCTTCAAGTTTGTTTTTATTGATGCTGATGATCTCTGAGTTTTCAACAGCCTGTATATAACAGTTTGAGGGCTTGTCGCTTTCCAGGCTGTAATAGTCACTCATCCACCAGTTTTCAATAGCAAACTGGGTTATTTGTTCATTTAACTTTTTGTTGATGAAATAAGAGCGCAAACAGCCTTTGCTCACAAAATACACGTCTTTGCAAATATGGTCAGGCTCCAGCAGGTAAGTCTTTTTTTTAACCTGTTTCACTACCACAGCCGCATTAATGATCGCTATATCGGCCTCATTAAGCTCCACGAATTTTTTGATATGATCTGTAAGGTTGTTTAGCATAATTACAACCCGAATATAATGATAAGGACTTGGATATATGGATTGATGTTGTTAAAATACTACAAATCAAGTTATTGCAAATAGACTATGGCGGCTAAAGCCCAATTCCTGACTTATATAGTTATCCGTCCCTTAAAAGGGACGGCAATGAACTGTTTAATTCATTGCCGTTGGCTTCAGCCAACGGATAAAGAGCCAGCAGAAATATGGCTTTAGCCAAATTCTGCTGGTTGTAATCAATAAACATTAGATATACTTTTTATGCCTTTTCTACATACTCTTTTAACATACGGCCAACAATCTCTGTCCAGCCCTTTGTAAAGCTTTCTCTTGCAAAGTCTTTTAGAGGTGGGAAGGTTTCCAGGCCAGTATGTGTAAGTATAACTTTGGTTTGGTCGCCCTCTGGAAAAAGCTCCCACGTTACCTCCGAATTACCCTCGTATCCATCGTATCTCCAGGTATGGGATAATTTGCGCCCTTCTACAACTTCGGTTACCCGGCACAGGTGGGTGTATGTTTGTTCCTTGCTTCCGCCGGTAAAGGTAAATTCAAATCCAACTACCGGTTTAAAATCCGGAATGTCAAAATACCATTCCTTCATTTTGGCATGATCGGTAATGGCTTGCCAAACTGCATCAGCAGGGGCGTTGTAAACTCGTTCAATTACAAAAGGTTGTGCGCTCATAACTTCTTATTTTTATGTTTAACATTATTGGTTGATTCTTGCTCTTTATTAAGGAAATCGCCCAGGGCATCCAGCTTTTGGGTCCAGAATCTGCGGTACTGTTCGGCCCAATCGGTTACTTCTTTTAGCTGGTGCAAGTCGGCATGGCAAAATCTTTCACGGCCTTGTTGTTTTATAACCAGCAGACCGCACTCGGTTAGTATTTTTATATGTTTTGATACCGCCGGTCGGCTCATGTCAAAATTATCGGCCACGGTATTTAAATTCATGCTTTGATGGGCAATCAGGTTAATTATCTCGCGTCGGGTAGGGTCGGCTATGGCCCTAAAAACATCTCTGTACATGATTTTGATGATTATATGAAACCATTTGGTTACAAATATATGTGAAACCTTTTGGTTACGCAATAAAAAAGTGAAAAAAAATGTAGCTAACTTAAATTGGTACGATCAGCTGATATTTTATGATGCTTTAGTAAACCAGAACGGTTAATTTTTGTTACATGAGAAGAGGATCATAAACAAACTGAAAATGAAGCGGATAGCGGGTGTGTTGTTGGGTTTGGTCGCCCTGGTTTTGGTACTGTCATGCCAGGATAACAAGCGTGCAAACAATTACAATAAGCCCCTGATTGACGATGAAGGACTGTTGTTTTTTACCCATGCAGCTGAGGCAAGCCTCACCAGCGTTAAGGCTTCGGGCCTGGTTATATCCAATTCAAAGAATCTGCAGGTTATCCAATTCGCGAAATTGATGATAGATGAGCATACCCGGCTTGCCGTTGATCTGAAAAAATTGCAGACCGATAATTTTATAACACCCAAAGATTCCATTAACGCTATACATCAGCAAATAATAGTCGATCTGGAAAAAAAACGTGCAGGTATATTTGATAAAACGTACATACAGGAAGTAATTAATGAGTATGAACAACAGATCATTTTGTTTAATGCGGCCAGCCTGAATAAAAACATTAATGTTGCAGACTTTGCTAAAAAAACACTTCCGGTTTTAAAAGCACACCTGGATTCGGCTAAAGTTATCAGCTTAATTTTAAAATAGTTTCAATTGCTGCTGCACTGGTGGTTTAACTTTGCCTAAAACAGTGCGGCCACCATATTTCCACGAATTTTCGCGTTCCCGGGCTATTACCTGGTCAAAATTAGCATTTGGGGTAAAATCTTTTTCGGCATTCTCTGCAATTTTCGATAAGCGTTTAATGGCTTCATTTTTTTCGGATTGTCCTATTTTTGATTTGTAAACCGCGTTTTGCAGGATGCTGATGGTTTCGTCATAAACTTTTATGGGTACCGGGAAGGGATGCCCATCCTTACCACCATGAGCAAATGAAAACCGGGCCGGATCCTTAAACCTTGATGGCGTACCATGAATCACCTCACTTACCAGCGCCAGCGATTGTAATGTACGCGGACCTAATCCCTGCAGCAACAACAGTTCTTCAAAATCGGCAGGTTGTTTTTCGTGGGCCAGCCACAGTACCGCGCCAAGCCGTTTCAGGTCCACATCTTTAGCGGTTACATGATGATGATCGGGCATCACCAGTTTATTGATCTCCCGCAGCATGAGCTCAGGGTTTTCAGCGGCTATCTGCATTACGCCATTTCTTGAACTATCCGCCTGCTTATCGGCCATGTTCAGGATCAGGCCGTGATTTTGCCCGTAGATAAACGTATGCGGATCATCGACAAAGGAGGTGAGTTGTTCTGAATGCCAATGGTAACGCCGTGCGGTTTTGCTGGCATCGCTCATACCTTGCTGTACTACGGCCCATTTACCGGTATCGCTCAGGATAAAGTTATGAGTGTATAGCTGGAAACCATCTTGAATAGCGGTGTTATCAACCTTGGCGCTTAGCTTGCTGCATTTTACCAGGTAATTGCCATCCAGACCGGTGGTTTCACTGATCCTAAACAGCTCGGCTGGGGTTTGTTTGGAGTACTTGCCCTTGCCGCCGCAAATGTAAATGCCGAGTTCGCGGCTGTGCGGATTGATGGCCCGTTTAAGGGCGCCCATCACCGAGGTAGTAATGCCCGACGAATGCCAGTCCATGCCCATTACCGCACCCAGGCTTTGAAACCAGAAAGGATCGCTCAGGCGACGAAGAACCTCATCCTTGCCATAATCTATTACGATGCTTTCCACTACGGCAAGTCCCAGCTTTGCCATACGTTCGGCAAGCCATTGCGGCACATAACCATAATGTAAAGGCAGATCGGCACTTCCGGATCGTTTCATGCTAACAAAGTTAGCAAAAAGATTATTGATCCAATTGATTTTTTCTGAACCTTGATTAGAGGATTTTAGGATAGTCTTGATTTGAAGAGTTGTCGCTCGGCTCCTGTCGACAGGTGTTGGGAAGAATAAAAAGAAAGCTGGGGGCGGTACGTTCCTTCCTGAGGAAGGGGGAGGTAGGGGTTTATGCGTTATAAAAGTATTTCAATCGCGTGTAGAAACCCCTCCCTGCCACCGCGCTTCCAACTGCACCCCTCCCAAGGGAGGGAATTAAAAATCGAAATTCTCGTAAATCAACGTAATCAATGCAATCAAAAAAAATCAACGGTCATTAATCCGCTTCTGTTTCCTGCAGGTACATATCGTCAATATCGGCGGCGTATTTCTTTTCAATTACCTTGCGCTTGGCTTTCATGGTAGGGGTAATTTCGCCATCGTCCATGCTAAAGGGGTTGCGTTTTACTTTGAATGCTTTAATACGCTCAAACTTGGCCAGCTCGTTGCTGAGTTTGCGCAGGTCCTGGCCAATCCAGTCAACCAGTTCCTTGTCTTCAACAAACACATTGGGCTGCTCAAAAAAATCATCCTTGAGGCCAAAGGCTTCCTGCATGGTTTCGCGCGAGGGCACAATAATAGCCGTGATGTATTCGCGTTTATCGCCCACTAAAAATACCTGCTCTATCTTAGGGCTTTTTAGGTAGGTGTTTTCTACCGGGGTGGGATATATGTTTTTGCCATAGGCATTTACCAGCATGTTTTTAAGGCGGTCGGTTATTTGCAGGTTTCCTCTGTAAAAGCGGCCGATATCGCCGGTATGAAACCAGCCCTGAGGGTCAATAACCGTAGCGGTTTCCTCGGGTTTGTTCCAGTAGCCCTTCATTACGCAATGCCCGCGCACAATGATCTCGCCTTCTTCCGATTGCAGATCCTCTTTAAAGCTATCATGGGTTTGTACGGTATAAATATGCTGCGTATCTACATTTTGAATAGCCACCTCAATACCCGGAATAATGCGACCAACTGTGCCGTATATTACGCGGTGATGCTCGGTAACGGCCATAACGGGCGATGTTTCGGTAAGGCCAAAACCTTCCAGGATCACGATGCCCAGATCGCCAAAAAATTCCCCAATATTTTTGGGCAAGGCGCCACCACCCGATACCATGAACTTTAAGCGACCACCCGTTTTTTCCTTAATTTTACTAAATACCAGTTTTTCGGCAATTTTTTGCTGACCGCTTAAAATTACCCCCGGCGTTTTACCAGCTTCTTTAACCAGGCGATATTTTTTGCCTATCTCCAGCGCCCACAAAAATATCTTTGATTTTACACCTCCGGCTGACGTTCCATTTTTAATAGCCTTGTCATGTATGCGCTCCAGCAGGCGGGGTACACAACATAGCACAGTTGGTTTAACCTCGGCCATGTTTTTGGCCAATAGCTCCAGGCTTTGGGCAAAGGCAATTTTACAGCCTTTGTACAGACAAATATGATAAGTAGCTGTGCGTTCAAACACGTGCGATAACGGCAGGAATGATAGGAACAGATCGGTTTTTTCGATAAAGGGGATCTGGATGAGGCTGTTAATTACGTTTTGGGTAAGGTTATGGTGTGTAAGCATTACCCCTTTAGGTATACCCGTTGTTCCCGATGTATAAATAAGGCATGAAATATCTGATGATAAAATGGCCTCGCGGGCAGCACTTATGGCATGTTTGTATTGCTCAATAAGGTCTAAACCTTCCTGTATCACCTGGTCAAAACCAATAACACCGGCATTTAGGGTCAGTTTATCACTGTATTTTTCAAAATCATCAAATGCCGGGATAATACGGATCAGCGACTCACAGTTATTGGCCACCTTAAGCACCTTGCGGAACAGGAAAGGGTTACCTGCAATGATGATTTTAGCGCCCGAATCGTTCAGAATGTATTCTATTTCGGTTTCGGTAAGGGTAGGGTATATGGAGGTATTTACAGCGCCGATCTGCTGCAGGGCCTGATCATAATAAACATAATCCGGACCGTTCTCAATAAGTAGCGAAAGTCGGTCGCCTTTCCTGATGCCCATATGCAGGAACCACGCAGATATGGCATCTATTTTATCCAAAGCCTGCCTGAAAGTTATCTCAACCCAGGTATCTTTTACTTTATGTAATAAAAAAGTTTGGCTATCGGGGTGGATATTGGCTACAACGTTGCGGATAAATGCCGGAACGGTTGACGGTTCTATTACCTGGTTCATTAAATTTAAAAGGATTTACAAGCATCAAACTTATGTTTTTTAAAGTTAAAACTAAAATGAAATGGCACATATCCCCACATTCGGTGAGATGATGTTAACAGCACCTGGGAGGCAGAGCGTGACGAGTAAGGATTTGTGTGATTTCCCTCTCGAGAGGGGTGGAGGGGTGTGTTCTTTACTCGCGGTTAACACACCCCTGCAACAACGCAGCCCTGCGCTCCCCCTCTCAAGAGGGGAATTGAAAAAACTAAGTCTTTTATGGGAAAGAACAGAGATCCTGTTAAATCCTTTAATCGCATTAATCCCGGTTCAGACAAATTACCAAACCTTGATAGTTTGCCCGGTTAAAGCGCCAAACACGCTTTTATAATAGGCATTTGCCACTTTACTCATTTCAATGGGTATATGACCGGGAAAATAAGGGAAATAGCCGGGCGAATCTTCAACAACACCGGCGCTCACGGTGTTAATACGTATGCCGTTTTCCAGTTCAATGGCGGCAGCCATGGCAAAGGCGTTAAGGGCCGCATTTACCGCGCTCAGGTTGGCGCCAAGTACAATCGGGTCATCGGCCAAAATACCTGATGTGAGGGTAAAAGATCCTTTGGGATTAATATAATGCTGACCGATCAGCACCAGGTTAACCTGCCCTAAAAGTTTGTTTTGCAGGCCGCTGTCAAAATCTTTGGCTGTCATGGTGTTCAATGGTCCGAAATGCGCACTGCCGGTAACGCTAACCAGCGAGTCGAAACTGCCAATTTGTTTATAAAATGCTTCGATAGATTCGCTTGAAGTAATATCAACCTGCACATCGCCGCTTTTGGAACCAGCGGTAATAATTTCATTTTCTCCGCGCAATGCTTCGGTTACTTTTTTACCTATGGTGCCACTGGCGCCAACAATAACTATTTTCATGTACCTGATGTTTAATGGATAATTAATGCAGTTTAGGTATTAATTTATTGTAAATAATTGTTTCAGTGTCATAAAATTCGGGGTATATATTGTTATGAAACACAACCGCAATAGGCCTGTCAGTCTGAGCCTGCCGAAGACTGGTGGGCGAAGGCCTCTGCACGCTACCCTTCGACAGGCTCAGGGTGACAGGCCGTTTGAGTTTTATAAGACAGGTCATGCTGAACTTGTTTCAGCATCTCACAGGTAAGTTCACCTTTATGATGACCAACCTGTCCTGTGGGATGCCGAAATAAATTCGGCATGACTTGCTGTGGTCTGCTATTCGCCTGGAACAGGCAGCGCAGTACCCGCCTTTACAGGGATGCCAAAGTTTGGTGAACCATCTTTATTCCAGCTGAACTTTTGTGCCCGTGGCGAACGGTCCTTACCGCAGCCCTGGCCCGGTTTTGAGTTGGCATGGTAAAGTATCCAATCCTCCCTGCCGTTTGGCGATTTAAAAAATGAATTATGCCCAGGCGCATAAACTTCATTTTCGGGCGATTGTTTAAACACCGGCTCCGACGATTTTTTCCATGAAGCGGGATCAAGCAAATTGCTGTTAGTGGTTGTAGCAAGCATCCCAAGGGCATAATAATCCGTCCAGCAGCCGCTTGCCGAGTAAATGAGGAATAGCTTGTTGTTATGCACCAGTATTTCGGGGCCCTCGTTTACATTTACATGGGCCGGGTTGTTATCGTCATGCAGGTCGCCATATTTTTCCCATTGATATTCAGGGCTCGATATTTTAACACGTTCGCTGCTTATGGTAACAGGGTCTTTCATTTTGGCGATATAAATATTCTGCTGCCCGTTCACGTCGCCTTCCCAGCCGGCCCATATCATGTATAGCTGTCCTTTGTTTTCAAAAACCGATCCATCAATAGCCCATTTGTTGGTACTGTCGCCTACTTGTCCTTTAAATATCCATTCACCCAGCATCGGGTCCGCAGACGCGTTTTCAATTACGTATAAACGGTGATGGTTGTTATCCCCATCATCGGCAGCAAAGTACATATACCATTTGCCTTTCAAAAAATGCAGTTCAGGAGCCCATAACTCTTTGGAGTAGGCTGTACCAGTGGGCGGTGTCCATATTATTTTTTTCCCGGCCTTATCCAGGTCGGCTATATGTTTGGTTTTCCAGATCACGAGGTTGCGGCCAGTGGTGTTAGTATAGTAGTAATAACCGTTTTTGTATATAACCCAGGGATCGGCACCAGATGGTAGCAGCGGATTGGTGAATGTTGCAGCCTCTTTTTGCTGGGCGAAACAGGTAATGGTGGTAATTAATAAAAGGCAAAAAGCGCTTGTTATCTTTTTCATAGCTGATCAGGTAACCGGTTAAAGTGATCGTGTTTTAAGGTTTCGTTTGTTTTGCTGATACTCGGTAGGGGTAGTGCCAAACTGTTTTAAAAAGTTGCGGCCCAGGTGCGATTGAGAACTATAACCAACCATGCTGGCCACTTCGTATATTTTATAATCGCCGTCTTCCAGCAATTTTGCTGCTGCTTTTAAGCGGGTTATGTTAATGAGTTCATTAATAGTAAGGTTTGATATGGCTTTTACCTTGCGATACAGCGTAGGCTTGCTCATATTCATTAAACCTGCAATATGCTCCACATCAAGATCAGGGTTCTGGATGTTTTTGTTGATGGCCGCGTTCAGTCTGTCTAAAAAGCTTTCATCGGGTTTGGAGTAGGCCATGGTGTTGATATTGGCCAGCGGCGAACTTGCAAAATGCTCCCTTATTTTATTGCGATTGATGAGCAGGTTGGCTATTTGTACCTGCAAATGCTCGGGCGAGAATGGTTTTTCGATATAAGCATCGGCACCTACCTCCAGCCCTTCAATTTTACTTTGCAGGGTGTTTTTGGCGGTAAGCAGTATAATAGGGATATGGCTGTAATCAAAATTGGTCTTTATTTTTTTGCACAGCTCAAAGCCATCCATCACGGGCATCATTACATCACTAATAATGAGCTGAATGTTCTCTATCTCGATCATATCAAGCGCTTCCTGACCGTTAAGGGCTTTAATAACTGCATATTTTTCGCTCAGGTCGTCCGAAATAAAATCAAGTATCTCGGGGTTGTCGTCCACTAAAAGTATAATTGGTTTCATAAAGTCAAAATCCTCCTCTTTATTTTTATCAGTCAGTTCATAATCATCAGGTGTATTATACAGGTCAAACTCCTTTTCCTGGTGCACAGGCAGGGTAAGCATAAAAATATTCAGATCATTTACAGACTTGTTTAATACCAGCACCCCTTTATGCAGCTCGGCCAGTGAGCGGGATAAAGACAAACCTATACCGGTACCTATCTGCTTCTCTGATTCTTTGAGCCTGAAGAAAGGTTCAAAGATCTTTTCGCGCATTTCATAAGGCACTATATAGCCATTATTCCTAATCTCGATAGAAAAAGTGAAATCCTCTTCCTGGTGTTCCAGCAATTCTACCTCGACAACAGATTTGCCGTATTTAATGGCATTATTGATGAGGTTGCTTACAATTTTTGTAAAAGCCTCAATATCCACATAGGCGTATAAATTTTTATGCTGATGGATAAACTCATAACGCATATTCTTTTGCTCGGTCATGGGTTTAAACCTTAAAAAGGTATCGGCAAGCAGTTCGGTTATGTCTGTTTTAACAAAACTGAGGCTAAAGCCATTGGTTTCGGTCTTCCTGAAATCAAGCAGCTGGTTGGTGAGGTCCAAAAGCCGGTTGGTATTCTTTTCCATTATTTGGAGGTTGTTTTGAATATCAGGAACGCTCCCGGCTCTTTTAATCACCTTTTCCATGGGCCCTTTGATAAGGGTAAGTGGTGTACGGATCTCGTGCGCTACATTGGTGAAAAACTCTATTTTGGCATTATAAATCTGTTTCTCTTTATCATTTTCCAGGATCTCAATTAACCGTTTATTTTTTTCGCGGGTTTTAATGTGATACTGTCTCAGTAAATAATATACGGTAAGCAGTACGAGTAAGATATAAATAATATAAGCCCATACGCTTTCCCAAAACGGAGGGGTTATGGTAATTTCAAGCCGGGTTTCCTGCGGTGTCCATATACCGTTATAGTTTGCTGCTTTAACAATAAACGTATAATGTCCCGGTAAAAGCTGGGTGAAATAAACCTTTCTGTTTGTTTTTAATGCTGTCCACCCACGGTCAAGCCCCTTCATGATATATTTGTACTGGGTCATCTCGGGCGATGGATAGCTCAGCGCCGCGAAATCAATACTAAATGAGGATTGGTTATGATTCAGGTTAATTTGTTTGGTGCAAATAATTGACCGGTGCAACAATGAGTCGTTGCCATTAACAGAAATTTCCTGATTGTGAACCTGAAAACCGGTAATATACACCGGCGCGATAAAATCATTCTTTTTAAATTGCGAGGGGTTAAAACTTACCATTCCCTTTACACAGCCAAAATACATGGTGCCATCCGTATCTTTAAAAGCGGAGTTATAATTAAACTGGTCGCTCAGGAGGCCACTGGCCCTGGTATAAATTTTTATATTCCTGTTGGTTATATTTAAACATACCAGTCCGCGGGTTGTGCTTACCCAAATATTCTTATGGTCATCCTCCAAAATCCTGAAAACGTAGTTGCTGGGGAAACCACTGTTCAGGTCATAAAACTTATAGCTTTTCTTTACCGGGTCATAGTTCCACAAGCCCAAACCTTCTGTTGCAAACCATAACTGGTGATCGCTGTCTTCAAATATTCCGTTAACCGTACTGCTGTTAAACGCATTGGTTGAGGTATGGCTATCATTTAATTTGTAACCCGAATTATTGTCGGGATCATAAAAGTAAATGCCGTCATGTACAGTACCTACCCATATTTTTCCATTATGATCTTCTGTTATGCAGTAAATAAAATCATAAAAAGGAACGCTGTTTATAAGCGTAAAATCTTTGGTTGTGGTATTATACCTGTAAAGGCCGCGGGTAGTACCAACCAAAATAATGCCCGACCGGGTTTTGCAAAAGGTAATTATAAAATTACTTTTCAGCATGTTTTTTGCCTTGCCAGCCAGATAATACCTAACTACCTTGCCGCTGGGTATGTCCAGAATATCCAAACCACGTTCAAACGTGCCAATAAACAGTTCGTTACCGTTGGCCAGTAACCCATGTATGTTGGTGTTTGATATCCCGTTTTTAACACCGGGGTAATAATGTGTCCAGGTGCGTTTATCAGGACTTAACTTGTTCAGGCCATTATCTTCGGTGCCCATCCATAGGTTGCCGTACATGTCTTTGCAAATTTCGCGTACCACGTTACCATGCAGGCCGGTTTTATCAGAACCAGGATAGAATTTATTGAAGGTGGAGTATTGTTTTGGATAATAGTTTACCCCACCAAAGTAAGTCCCGGCCCAAACGCCGCCTTCGGCGTCTTTGTAAAGGGTGTAAATGGCATTGTCTGATATGGAATAAGGATCATTAAAATGCTTTTTAAGATTGATGAAAGTACCCTTTTGCACATCATAAATAAACACGCCCGATTCTGTAGCTATCCAAAACTCATTATCGGAGTATTTTACAAAGTCACGCACATATACCTCGGTTTTATCGGGGTTATAGGTTAAAAGATCCCGGTAGCTGCCTGTAACGCAATCAAACTCCTTAAAGCCCTGGTTGGTAGTACCTACAAATATTTTGTTATTGCCGGCGCTATATATTTTTTCGATAAAGTTTGAAGCTACCCATTTAGAGTTTTTAAACATACTATAGCTTATAAATGAGCGGCCTATGGTATCCAGTCTTTCTAATGAGCCTGTTGTTGATGATACCCAAATTGAGCCATCATTATTGATCGCTATTGATGTTGCTTCAAAATGCTGAAATGGTTTATAATCAGTTATTTTGCCTGATCTTATGTTGTACTTTGTAACTACTGGTCCGGCAACAAACCAGCAGTTATTGTTCTGGTCGTTCACAATGCACCGTACAGCATCGGTGTTTGACGCGTTTACATGTGTAAAATTTTCAGTTTTAAAATTGTATTTATCAAGTCCCTGGTCATTGCCTACCCACAAATTGCCATCCTTATCCAGACTTAGGGCGTGTATCATGTTGCTCGAAACACTCTTCTTATCCTTTGGATCATGCCTGAAAATTTTAAATGTATAACCATCAAAACGGTTAAGCCCATCCTTGGTTCCAAACCATAAAAATCCATGCTTATCCTGCAGGGTGCAGTAAACCGTGTTGTTTGACAGGCCCTGTTCTACCTGGTAATGCTTGAAGTAATACGACTGTGCATGGCAGACATGAAAGGGCAGGAGAAATAATAAGTAAATTAAATATGTAGGTCTCAAAATCGTTCGTTGAAACAAATATAGCCATTCTCTCCAAGGGTTTTCGTCCTGGTAAAAAATGATACTTTTTGACTAATAATTGATATGATTTGGTTAATAAACAGCAAACAAAATCCTTTTTCTTTACAGTATAATTTAAATCTGTCAATCGTACATTTTTAAATTAAAACTTAACCAATTAATAAATTATTTATGAGAAAATTTTTACTACTCAGGCAAGTAGGGTATTTCCGCTTGCAATGGCCGCCCAGTAAATGGGGCCAAAAAGTAACATTAATTATTTTTTCCTGCATGATTTACCTGCTTGTTTCGTTTCCGGCATCAGCCCAAAACAAATTTCAGGTGAGTGGTACCGTTGCCGACACTACGGGCGAGGTATTAACCGGTGTAGCGATCAGGGTGAAAGGAACCCAGGCCGGTACAACAACTGATGTTAAAGGAAAATTTAATCTTACTGCTCCCGATGCCAACGGGACTTTGGTAGTTAGCTATATAGGCTTTACTACCCAGGAAGTGCCTATAAATGGCCGCTCAATTATCAATATCCGCCTTAAATCTGCAAACTCTTCCCTGCAGGAAATTGTGGTAACAGGGTATGGTACACAGCGGCGGGAATCAATAACAGGCGCCATATCCAGCGTAACCAGTAAAGATCTGGAGCGGGTACATGCCGGTTCAACGGTAAGTACCGGACTGGCGGGTAAAATTCCGGGCGTAACGTTCAGGCAATCTGAAGGCCGGCCAGGAGCAAGCGCCAGCATCCAGATCCGTAACATGGGTTCGCCATTGTATGTAATTGATGGCATACAGCAGGATGAAGGCCAGTTTAACAACCTTTCACCAAATGATGTGGAAAGTATTACCGTGTTAAAGGATGGTTCGGCTGCTATATATGGTGTGCGCGCGGCCAATGGCGTGGTGGTGGTAACTACCAAAAAGGGATCGGGCGAAAGCCGCATTAATATTGATGCTTATACCGGTTATCAAAACTGGACAAGGTTCCCCAATGTGCTTACCAGCTCTTATGATTATATGCGTTACAAGGCCGAAGCTGATGTGAACACCAATGGTTCAACCAGCATAACCCCGGCCGAGCTTGATAAATACAAAGCAGGTACCGATCCGGCTTACCGCAGCTTTAACTGGCGCGATTACGTTTTGAAAAGCAATAACAACGCTCCTCAAAATTCGGTTAACGCCAACTTTACCGGCGGTACAGACAAGGTTAACTATTATGTATCGGCAACTAACCTGTTTCAAAACTCGCAGCTGGGTAAGGAGTATAAATTTAACCGCTCCAATATCCAGTCGAACGTTTCTGTTAAGGTTGCTAATGGTTTAAAAGTGAGCCTGGATATTAACGGCCGTATTGAAACCCGCGAAAATCCGGGTGTACCGGGCGGCGATGATTACTTTTTAGCCAAGTTTGCCGTATTAAGGAACACCCCGTTAGAGCGGCCGTATGCCAATGATAACCCCGCGTATCTGAATGATATTGGGCATACTGAATCAAATTACGCGTTTTTAAATAAAGACCTGTCGGGTTTATATCATAGCGACTGGCGTGTTCTGCAAACCAACTTTAATGCCGAATATCAGATACCCGGTGTTAAGGGCTTAACGCTTAAAGGATTATACTCCTATTATATTGCCGATTACTTGCTTAATAACCAGGAGTATACCTACAACGCTTACACCTATAGGCCCGCAACCGGCGCTTATGATGTAACCGGTGGTAGTACCAACCCGTGGCGCGAGCGCGAACAAAGAAAAGAGTTTGCAAAAACTATGCAAGCCCAGTTAAACTACAATAATACGTTTGGCAAAAGCACTATAGGTGCCACCTTTGTTGCAGAGCGTATTGAGCTTAACCATTTGAGGAACTGGATCCATGCTTCGCCAATTTCAAATAATTTGCCGCTCATTTATTTTCCTACTACTGATCAGTATCAGGATAGTGATAATAAAGAGGCCCGCATTGGCTACATAGGCCGTGTAAACTATAACTACGATAATAAATACTATTTAGAGGCTTCGGCCAGGAGGGATGCATCTTATTTGTTTGCTCCCGATAGGCGGGTAGGTTATTTCCCTGGCGTATCTGCCGGTTGGAGAATAACCCAGGAAGGTTTTATGAAAAGCCTTTTGGGCGAAAACAGCATACTTAACGACTTAAAGATCCGTGGATCATATGGTGTATTGGGTGATGACAGGGATCCTAATAATACAGCTAACCCTATCGTTCCGGCTTATGCCTATTTGCCCGGATATAACTACAACCAGGGTACCGCGATATTGGATGGTAACGCCATAACCGTATCAAGGGATAAAGGTATCCCGGTTAACCGTATCTCGTGGTTAAAAAGCAAGATCACCGATGTGGGTATGGATTTTAGCTTGCTGAACAATAAGTTAACAGGATCGGTTGATTATTTTTACAGAAAACGTACCGGCCTGCTGGGTACTAAAAATGATGTTATAGTACCAATTGAAATAGGTTACTCACTACCGCAGGAAAACGCTAACAGCGATGCCCAGTATGGCGAGGAGATTTCCCTGAACTATAACAATAAAATTGGGCAGGTAAGCTTTAATGTGGGTGGTAATTTTTCATTTACCCGCTCTAAAGATCTTACGCAATACAATCCGCTATTCTATAACTCGTGGGATCAATACCGCAACTCTACCCAAAACAGGTACTCACACATCGACTGGGGGTATGAGGTAATTGGTCAGTTCACATCACAGGAGCAGATCAATAATTACACCATCAATAATGATGGCAAGGGCAACCGTTCTCTGCTGCCCGGCGACCTGATGTATCGAGATCAGAATGGCGATGGTAAGATTGACCAGTATGACGAACGCCCTGTTGGCTTTGGTGGTGGTAAACAGCCTAATATTAACTTCGGTTTTACACTTGGTGCCGCGTATAAAGGTTTTGATTTTCATGCCGATTTCTCGGGAGCTGCCGGTTATACCTGGTTCCAGAACTATGAATCAAGATGGGCTTTTCAGAATAACGGAAACTTAAACAGCATTTTCGAAGACAGATGGCACCATTCAGATCCATTTAATGTGAACAGCACATGGGTACCGGGTAAATATCCTGCAAACAGGGTTAATCCGGGTTTTGGCCACAGTGATTATGAACTAAATGGACAGCGGAATTCAACCTTCTGGCTGCACAGTGTAAAATACTTAAGGGCCAGAACTATAGAGCTGGGTTATTCATTGCCATCACAATGGTTAACCAGGGTTAAGATCAAACGAGCAAGATTTTATGTAAATGCGTACAACCTGTTTTCGTTCGATAACCTGAAGCAATACTCCGTTGACCCCGAAGTTAACGACGATAACGGGCTTCAATTCCCTCAAAGCAAGGTGCTCAACTTTGGTGTTAATTTAACCTTTTAATTGATCCCCTAAGTTTAAATTCAAATGAAAAAAATATTATCAATAACCATGTTTGCAATTCTGTTAGGTACAGGATCATGCAAAAAAGATAGTGCATTTTTAGATGTGCCGCCAAAGCAGGTACTGCCTACTGAGCTGGCCTTTTCAGACCCGGCCCTGGTGTTATCCATATTGGGCGACTTATATAACAGGCAAAGAGATTTTTCAAGTCTGGATGGATATCCGTCCAGAGAATATCCTTTATCCCCTTCAGGTGATACCGAACCCGGGTGGCGCACTTTTGCCGATTTTAGCGAAGCCTTTCCATCAGAGAATGGCAGTAGTTTTATTGTACAAAGAACTGGCTGGGACTATGGGGAATGGAAAATTTGGGATTATGGTTACATCCGCGATCTTAACCTGTTTATCCAAAGAGCTACGGCAGCGACCAAACTTACTGATGGCGATAAAACCCGTTTTATAGCCGAAGCCCGGTTCCTGCGTGCCAATTACTATTTTGAAATGGTTAAGAGGATGGGTGGGGTACCGCTTATTACCGATCCGCTTGCTTATGATTATACAGGAAATGTTACACCGCTGCAAAAGCCACGCGCTAAGGAATCAGAAATATATGATTTTGTGATAAGCGAGGCCGAGGCCATTAAGGATCTGTTACCGGCCGATGTTAATGAAAAGTCAAGGGCAACTAAAGCCGCCGCGTTAGCGATGGAGGCAAGGGCTGCTTTATATGCAGGTTCTATAGCCAAATACGGCGCTACTACGCCACAGGTTTCCTTGTCTGGCGGCGAAGTTGGTATACCTGCCGGCATGGCCAGCGGATATTATACTAAAGCTTTAGCTGCGGCGCAGGCCATTATTAATGGCACCGCGGGTACCTATCAGCTTTATAAAGTGCTGCCTGATCTGGCTGATAATTTTGCTGCCGTTTTTCTGGATAAAAGCAGTGTTAACCAGGAATCAATATTTGTAGAGGATTTTAAAGTAAACAGCGGCAGGGTGCATGGCTTTACTACCAACGATCAGCCATTTTCTATATCTGACGAAGGTTTGGATGCAGGGCGTTTAAACCCATCATTGAACCTGGTTGAAGCCTTTGAAAAACTGGATAACACTTATGCGCCAATGGCAACCAAAGATGGCTCTGGCAACCCAATATACTACGCGAACCAGCTGGATATTTTTGCCGGCCGCGATGCAAGACTTGCCGGTACCATACTTTTACCTGGTGGTTCATTTAAAGGTAAAAAGACCGATGTTTGGGCAGGCTATCAGTTAGCAGATGGCAGTGTACTTACCAGTGATGATGCGGGGCATTTAAAACCACTGCCAGGCACATCAACAGCAGTACAGGTAGTAGGTAAAGATGGCGTGGTAAACGGCCAGGAGTTTAGGTCACAAACCGGTTTTTATATTCGTAAATATCTTGATCCAACGGTAGGTTCAGGGCGTAGGGGCCGTGGCAGCGATGTTGCCTTTATCCGCTACCGTTATGCCGAAGTTTTGTTAAATGCTGCTGAAGCGGCTTTTGAATTGGGCCAAACATCAGTAGCTGCCGGTTATATGAACCAGGTAAGAGCCCGCGTTGGTTTAACAACCCCGCTAACAACTGCTGATATTACGTTTGACAGGATTGTTCATGAACGCCGTGTGGAACTGGTATTTGAAGGACACACCCTGTTTGATATGAAACGCTGGCGACTGGCAACCTCCGTTTGGGACGGTACCCCTATGACCGTTACAGACCTGGTTACCAACATCGGCAACGCCAAAAAACGTAACACGCAGCCTTATGGTTTATGGCCATATAAATATTACAATCCGGGTAATGCTAACAACGGTAAGTGGCTATTTAAAGAAGTGTTACCGGCCCCTGTAACCGGACGTAACAGGTTTCAGTTAGGTAATTATTACTCACAAATTGGTAATGATGTAATATCGGCCAATCCTAAAATTGTTAAACAACCAAATCAATAAGATCATGAAAATGAAATTTCATTATATCATACTGGCGCTCTTGCTGGCAACCGTGGGTTGTAAGAAAGATAATTATGACGCGCCTTCATTAAAGCTTACCGGCAGGTTGGTGTACAAGGGCGAAGCCATAGGAGTTGAATACAACCAGGTGCCTTATGAGCTTTATCAACCGGGTTTTGGTAAAGTAGGCCCTATCGGTCAAACCTTTGGGCAGGATGGTACATACTCGTCCCTGGTGTTTAAGGGTAACTATAAATTTACCATTCCGCCTAATCAGGGCCCATTCCTGTGGAAGGAACTATCCTCGGGTAAAAGGGATTCTGTGGCTGTTTCGCTTACAGGAAGTCAAACTTTAGATGTAGAGGTAACACCGTTCTACATGATCAGGGATGCCAAACTAACTGCCGCCAGCGGAAAAGTAACGGCTAATTTCAACATTGAAAAAGTGGTTACCGATGCCAACGCGAAGGATATCGACAGGGTGAGCTTATACATCAACAAAACCCAGTTTGTATCCGGTGGCGATAATATCGCGGTCACTGATCTTGCCGGATCAGCCATCGGCAGCTTAAATAACATCACCATGAACGTGAATATTCCTGGTATTTCGCCCTCACAAAACTATGTTTTTGCCCGTGTAGGCATCAAGATAGCCGGGGTGGAGGATATGATATTTTCGCCATTGGTGAAGTTGTCGTACTAAATACAGTAAATTAGGGTCATGCTTAGGTATGACCCTAATTTTAAAATGTAACTCTTTAATATTCTATTACTGACCCTGTTAACACCTGATGGAAAAACGTAATCTTTGTTTATCGCTCTTAATCTCAGCTACATTATCAGCCAATGCTCAAGAAAGTAACTGGCATCTCCTAAAAGATAAGATCACCACGCCCTGGGCCGAAAAGGTTGATCCGAAGGCGCCACTGCCCGAATATCCCCGGCCGCAACTGGTTAGGGCCAACTGGCAAAACTTAAATGGGTTGTGGAGTTATGCTATAGTCCCCAAAGCGGTAACCGGACCGGCTAAATACACAGGTGAAATACTGGTTCCTTTCGCGGTAGAATCCGCACTTTCAGGTGTTGGTAAAACAGTGGGTAAAGACAGTATGCTCTGGTACAAAACCACCATCAGCCTCAACAAAACCATAAAAGGTAAGGATGTGCTGCTGCATTTTGGCGCGGTTGACTGGCGTACCGAGGTTTTTGTGAACGGCAAAAGCGCAGGTATACACGAGGGCGGTTTTGATCCCTTTACATTTAATATAACCCCATATTTAAAAGGCGGCTCCAAGCAAGAAATAAAAGTAAGCGTGTGGGACCCAACAGATGATGGTCCGCAGCCGCGTGGTAAACAAGTTAAAAAGCCTGAAGGTATCTGGTACACACCAGTTACCGGTATATGGCAAACCGTTTGGCTGGAAGGTGTGGCTAAAACCCATATTGAAGCCACCAAACAAACCCCCAATATTGACGATCATACACTTACGGTTTCGGCCGAAGTTACCAATAGCCAACCCGGCGATAAGTTAAAAATCACCGCCTGGGATGGCAAAACACAGGTTGACGAAAAAATAATAGACGCGGGCGGCACAGCTGTTCTGAATATTAAAGATCAGAAGCTGTGGTCAACAACCAGTCCTTTCCTGTATGATTTGCAGGTAGCTGTCATCAGGAATAATAAACCGGTTGATGAAGTAAAAAGTTATTTCGCCATGCGTAAAATATCATTAGGCCCTGATGCTAATGGCGTACAGCGCATGTTGCTGAACAATAAGTTCGTATTTGAATACGGTCCGCTTGATCAGGGTTGGTGGCCCGACGGTTTGTACACTCCGCCAACCGATGAGGCCATGAACTTTGATATTGATAAGCTTAAAGCGATGGGCTTTAACATGATCCGCAAGCACATTAAGGTTGAGCCAGCCCGTTATTACACCTATTGCGATAAAACGGGTATGCTGCTATGGCAGGATATGCCCAGCGGCGATCTGGGTAACCATTGGGAAAACAGACCCGGCGTATTAGATAAAGCGACAGATCAGCAGCGCACGCCAGAGTCTGAAGGCTACTACCGTAAGGAGTGGAACGCTATTATCAACGCATTGTATAATTACCCATGCATTGTAGTTTGGACACCATTTAACGAAGCCTGGGGACAATTTAAAACCGTAGAGATCACCGAATGGACAATGAAAAAAGATCCGTCGAGATTGGTGAACAGCGCCAGTGGCGGTAACTTTTATACCACCGGTCATATAGTCGATCTGCATAATTATCCGCACCCGGCCATGCCACGGCCCGAAATATTTGGCAAAACACAAGCCGTAGTTTTAGGCGAGTTTGGCGGTTTAGGCTGGCCTGTTGACGGGCATACCTGGCAAGCCAATAAAAACTGGGGTTACCGGAACTTCAAAAATGCTGATGATCTGTTTAAAGTGTATAGCTCTTTTACCGACAGGTTGCAGGAGTTAATTAAATTAGGCTTGTCTGCAGCGGTATATACCCAAACTACCGACGTGGAAGGGGAGGTGAACGGTTTCATGACCTATGACCGTAAAGTAATTAAAATGCCTGTTGAACAGTTACAAAAGGTGAACGTTAAACTGTATGATCCATCGTTAGTAAAATAATACACCAGCCAGTTATGCATTTTAAAAACAAAATAAATTCCATTAAAAAAGGCCTTTGCATCACCGCGGCTTTAGCATGTTCAGGTATGTACACCGCAACTGCTCAAACAGGTGTAAAAGCAACCACGATAACCAAAGTTAATAACGAGCAGTTAAATGCTTTTTATGTGAATAATCGTGCCCCGCTGCAAAAGCAATATTTTACCAAATTGCCTGTAGGGAGTATAAAGGCCGGTGGCTGGTTAAAAAAAGCGCTGGAACTGCAACGCGATGGCCTCACCGGTAATTTAGGTGAGATCAGCGTATGGCTATCTAAAACAGACAATGCCTGGCTGAATAAAGAAGGCAAAGGCAAATATGGCTGGGAGGAACTGCCTTATTGGTTAAAGGGCTACGCCAACATCGGCTATATGCTGGGCGATAAAAAGATGATTGCCGAAGCAAAGTTTTGGATTGACGCGGTACTGAACAACCAGCGTGATAACGGCGATTTTGGCCCGGACAGAACGAATAAAGGGAACCGCGACCTGTGGACAAACATGCCGATGTTATGGTGCCTGCAATCGTATTATGAATACACCAAAGATCCCCGGGTGATCCCCTTCATGACCAAGTATTTTAAGTATGAGCTATCCATACCTGATAATAAGTTTTTAGAAGATTATTGGGAAAACAGCCGTGGCGGCGATAACATGACCAGTGTATACTGGCTGTACAATCGTACCGGCGATAAATTTCTGCTTGACCTTGCCGCCAAGCTTGATAAAAATACCGCCAACTGGCGCCAGGCTAACGACCTGCCCAACTGGCATAATGTAAACGTGGCCCAATGTTTCAGGGAGCCGGCAACGTTTTACCTGCAAAGCCATGATCAAAAAGATCTGGACGCTACCTATAACGATTTTAAACTGATCCGTACCATATATGGCCAGGTTCCGGGTGGTATGTTTGGTGCCGATGAAAATGCTCGTAAAGGCTATGATGACCCGCGCCAGGCAATTGAAACCTGTGGCATGGTAGAGCAAATGACATCAGACCAAATGCTGCTGGCCAATACCGGCGACCGCTCCTGGGCCGAGAACTGTGAGGATGTGGCATTTAACACCTTTTCGGCTGCCTTTATGCCCGATTACCGGTCATTGCGCTATTTAACCGCGCCCAATATGGTGGTGAGCGACAGCAAAAACCATAATCCGGGCATAGCTAACGAAGGTCCGTTTTTAATGATGAACCCCTTTAGCAGCCGTTGCTGCCAGCATAATCATGCTGCCGGCTGGGTTTATTATGCCGAGAACAGCTGGATGGCCACTCCCGACAATGGCTTAGCGGCTGGGCTTTATACACAAGGGCAGGTTAATGCCAAAGTGGGCAACGGAGTAGCTGTAACTTTAACCGAAACCACTAAATATCCTTTTGAGGATCAGGTGAATTTTACGGTAAATACTGCAAAGGCGGTGAATTTTCCACTTTACCTGCGTATACCTGAGTGGTGTAAGGGGGCAACCGTAAAAGTAAATGGTGTGCCCGTGCAAGTAAATACAAACACAGGAGATTATATAAAACTGGCCAAAACCTGGAAAAACGGCGATAAAGTGACCCTGCATCTACCTATGCAATTAAAAGTACGCCAATGGGCTGCCAACAAGAACAGTGTGAGCGTAAATTATGGCCCGCTTACTTATTCACTGAAAATTGATGAGCAGTACACCGAAAAAGATGGAAGGGAGTCAACCCAGGGCGATTCGCACTGGCAACCTACCGCCGATCCGGGCAAATGGCCATCGTATGAGATTCACCCAGCATCAGCCTGGAACTATGGTTTGGTGATTGATCAGCAGCATCCCGAAAATTCAATTGAGATCATTCACAAGAACTGGCCAAAGGACAATAATCCTTTTACCAATGCCAATGCACCGATAGAGCTCAAGGCAAAAGGCAAAAAAATTCCCGGCTGGACAATTGATCAATATGGACTTTGCGGCGTATTACCTCAAAGCCCGGTAAAAACCGATCAGCCTGTAGCTCAGTTAATACTCGTTCCAATGGGAGGGGCAAGGTTAAGGATCTCGTCATTTCCGGTGGCTGAATAAATGGATTTTAAACTTATAACTACATAAAATTGAAAGGTATTATCAAGTGTTTAGCCCTGTTACTGTTATGTAATATACAGGCAAAAGCGCAAACTCCGGAAGCGATAACCCATCAGCCGCCATCGCCGCTTTACCGCGACCCAATATATGATGGCGCGGCCGATCCTGTTTTGGCCTATAACCATGCCGAAAAGGAGTGGACGATGTTGTATACCCAGCGCAGGGCAAATGTGCAATCGCCGGGTGTGGCATATTGTTATGGCTCGGCCATAGGGGTGGCTACCTCAAAAGATCATGGGCATAGCTGGGTATATAAAGGAGCTTTGAATTTAGAATTTGAGCAGGGGCAAAATACCTTTTGGGCGCCTGATGTGATTTACGATAAAGGTATTTACCACATGTTTGTGGTTTACATCCGGGGTGTTTACACCCAATGGGGCGGCGACGCGCATTTGGTACATTATACCAGTAAAAACCTTTGGAACTGGAAGTATGAGGGAAAGTTAAACCTGCCCGATCATAACATCATCGACCCAACACTAATGAAACTTCCTGATGGTAAATGGCACATGTGGTATAAAGACCAAAAACTGGGCAGTATCACCATGACGGCCCAGAGTACCGACTTTGTGAACTGGAAAGTTGATGATAAGCCCGCTATTGGCGGCAAGGCACATGAAGGCCCCAAGATTTTCAGGTTTAAAAACTATTACTGGATGATAACCGACGAGTGGCATGGCCAGCAGGTTTACCGTTCAAAAGATGCACAAACATGGGAGCAGCAGGGTTTGGTACTGGATACACCCGGCCATCGTCGCGATGATACCCCAACCGGCGCTCATGCCGATGTAGTAGTAAGCGGTGATCACGCTTATATCATTTACTTTACCCACCCCGGCCGCAAAACGCACCAGGATAGTGGGGAATTGGATAAGGATGGCTGCTATTCCTATTCAACCAAGCGCACATCCATCCACGCCGCCGAACTGGAGTTTAATAACGGCACACTAACCTGCGACCGGGATAAACCATTCAATTTTTGGCTTGATGATATGAATGATAAATAATTGCTGATGAAACGGATATTGATATGGTTACTCTGTTTATTGACCCCGCATTTGGTAATGGGGCAGCGTGGATCTGCTATTAAAAAAGGTCCATCGTCTGTGAACATTGTGTGGGATCAGGCATCCCTAAAACAAGTTGCTCCTTTACAGGGAAGTGCTGGTGCAAATTATGCCCGCATGATACAGCTAAGCAATGGCCATTTGTTATGCGTTTATGAAAGCGCTGGAGGTGTGGAGTGCATCACGAGCAATAACCTGGGCAAAACATGGCTTACCCCAGTAATTATAGCTCAGGCGGTTCCGGGTATTAACATGGCTGTTCCCGAAATTCTGGAGTTAAAGGATCGCTCC
Organism: Mucilaginibacter lappiensis; assembly: GCF_050433765.1. Taxonomy (GTDB): domain Bacteria; phylum Bacteroidota; class Bacteroidia; order Sphingobacteriales; family Sphingobacteriaceae; genus Mucilaginibacter; species Mucilaginibacter lappiensis_A. Next base: position 408,024 of record NZ_JBNPWP010000003.1, read on the forward strand.
TTGCTGGCATCGTATAATCCGCGGCCGCATAAAGTAAATGGTGGCTGGGATACTACAAAACATTTTGCCATCTGCACTAAAAAAAGCTATGATGGGGGTAAAACCTGGGGTGATGAGCGGCTGATATACCAGGCAGGCTCTCAGTTTGAGAATGGCTGCTGGGAACCATCGCAGCTGCAGCTCCCGTCAGGCGAAATACAATTGTATTTTTCAAATGAAGGGATCTACACCAGCAGTAACGAACAAAACATATCTATTTTCAGATCGAAGGACAACGGTTTAACATGGACAAAGAAACCGGAGATAGTTTCCTTTACTCCCGGTCATCGTGATGGGATGCCGGTTCCTGTTATTCTGAAAGGAACACAAGAGATACTTTTTTCCATTGAAGATAATGTTAAGGGCCAGTTTAAACCCTCCATCATCCGCAATAGTTTTAGTCAAAACTGGCAAAAAACGGTTGGACCCAATGATAATGAACGTACTTACGCCCTAACACCCAAACTGCCGGACACGGTTTATGCCGGTGGTCCATATTTGCGCCAATTGCACAGCGGTGAAACTGTTTTATCATACCAAAGCACCATGAACAGGAGCGGTAACTGGGAGCTTGCCTGTATGCAGGTGGCGGTAGGCAATAGCAACGGCGAAAATTTTGTGCAAGTGGGTGCGCCTTTTACCATCCCGGTTAACAAACATGGATTGTGGAACTCGTTATGCGTGCTTCATGACGATACCATAATAGCTCTGACATCAACCAATACCTATAATAATTATACCGCCATTTGGATGATAAAGGGGCGATTAACCAATAAAAAACTTAATAAAACTACTAACCACTAATACATGCAAACTAAATTAAAATTATTGGCTGGGGCATTGTTAATGCTGTTCAGCGTACAACTATCGGCTCAACAAAAAGCGCCCGCACAGGTATGGTCGCAACAAAAAGCAAAAGCATGGTACGCCCAGCACCAGTGGCTGGTAGGCAGCGATTTTATACCCAGCACGGCTATAAACCAGCTGGAAATGTGGCAGGCTGATAGCTTCGATCCTAAAACCATCGATAAAGAACTTGGTTATGCGCAGGGCATCGGCATGAATGTAATGCGCGTATTTTTGCATCACCTGGCCTGGCAACAGGACCCTGAGGGGTTTAAAAAACGCATGGATCAATACCTTGCCATTTCCAGTAAGCACGGCATCCAAACCATGTTTGTATTTTTTGACGATTGCTGGAACAAAGTGCCCAAAACAGGCAAACAGCCCGAGCCAAAACCAGGCATCCACAATTCTGGCTGGATGCAGGATCCCGGTCAACCTGCTTCTGATAACGCTGCCAACTTCCCGGCGCTCGAAAAATATGTTAAAGATGTATTAAAACGCTTTGCAACCGACAAGCGCATTTTGCTTTGGGATTTATATAACGAACCCGGTAACTCAGACAAGGGAGATAAATCATTACCGCTGTTAAAGAGCGTTTTTAAATGGGCAAGAGCAATAAACCCAAGCCAGCCGATTAGCGCCGGTGTGTGGAGCTGGAAGCTGGAAAACCTAAACGCCTACCAGGTAGCCAATTCAGATATAATTACCTATCATGATTATTCGCCCGAGCCTGAACATTTAAAAACAGTTCAGTTCCTGAAAATGATAGGTCGCCCGTTGATCTGTACCGAATATATGGCCCGTCCGCGCAACAGCTTGTTCAGCACGGTACTGCCTATGTTGAAAAAAGAAAATGTGGGCGCCATAAACTGGGGTTTTGTATCGGGTAAAACCAATACCATTTATGCCTGGGATACCCCAATGCCCGATGGCAGCGAACCTAAACTATGGTTCCATGATATTTTTCATAAAGATGGCACGCCTTACAAACCGGAGGAAACACAACTTATAAAAAGTTTAACCAACAGGGGAAAGTAGGTATATATACCGATGGTTATGAAAACTAAACTCAAATATTTATTCCTGCTGATATCAGGCGGCCTGGTTTTAACCTTGTTTAATACAAACGGGGCTAATGCGCAGGTTGTTAACCTTAAAAACTTTAACCCTAAATCAGGAGTAAGTTTAAAAACAGATCATGACCATGTTACGGTTACCTGGCCCGCGGGTAGTAACAGTAATGGGCGCCTGGTGCTTAATTTGAGTAAAGATGCCCCATTGTTTCAAAGCGTGCAGCTAAGCAGCAACGGCATATACAAGCAGATAATTAACGATGTTGCGCCGCAGTTTATACTTACAGTGGGTAAGCGCGACCTGGTATCTCAAAACGGCTGGAATATATTTTTTGATAAGGTTCCCTCAAAGCCCCATCATTCCTACAAAGTTGATTTTAATAAAAAGGATGTCAGTGTAAGTACGTCAGGTTCACGCACTACAGTAACCATAGCCGGTGTAGAAGCGCCAAACTTTAATGGCGATCTGGAGATTACCCTTTATAATGGTCAGCCGCTTTTTAACGTAGCAGCGGTGATAAGTACACAGATTGATTCTACCGCCATATTATATGATGCCGGGTTAGTAGCGAAACAACAGCCGGTAAAAACAGTAAGCTGGAGCGATGTTTATGAGCACCTGCAAACAGATAATAGCAACCAGCCGGATACCGCTAAAAACCTCGCCGTAAAATATAGAACTATCATTGGCTCAAACACGGGTGGCAGCATTGCTGTATTTCCAGCACCGCATCAATATTTTTATCCGCTTGATGAAGCTTTTAATCTCAAATTTGTTTGGTATGGTAATAACTACCGCAACATGCTTACCGGCTATGGTTTAGGTATAAGGCAGGAATTGAATGGCGATAAACGTTACGTGCCCTGGTTTAACGCCCCACCGGGTACAAAGCAACGGCTTAATTTTTTCTGCCTGTTGAGTACAGGCGACGCGGCAGGATTATTAGCTAATGTTAAGCGATATACCCATAACGACAGCTATAAGCCTTTGTCTGGTTATAAAACCATGACGAGTCATTTTCATAATGAGTTTATTATGAGCGTGGTACTGGCTGGTAAGCCTGTTCCGGATAATCCCTCGTTTGTTGATGTTTTTAAAAGATTGGGTGTAAATATTGTTCACCTTGCCGAATTTCATTACACCGCCCACCCTAAAGGACCGGATGAACAGCGTTTACGGGAATTAAAATCATTGTTTGAGCAATGCAGGCGATTGTCATCAGCTAACTTTTTATTGTTACCCGGTGAGGAGCCTAATGAATTTTTTGGAGGCCACTGGCTGGAATTTTTTCCGAAACCGGTTTACTGGATCATGTCGCGCAAACCGGGCACGTCATTGGTAACCACGGATGCCGAACACGGTAAAGTTTATCATATAGGGGATAAAAATGATATGCTCGCCCTGCTTAAAGCCGAAAATGGTCTGGCCTGGACCGCTCATGCACGTACCAAGGGTTCAACCGGTTTTCCTGATGCTTATAAAGAAGAAGCATTTTTCAAATCAGACAGGTTTTTAGGCGCAGCGTGGAAGGCCATACCTGCCGATCTTTCGCAACCCCGGCTGGGCAAACGGGCACTCGACTTGCTTGACGATATGAATAACTGGGGCCTGCAGAAAAAAATGCTCTCAGAGGCCGACCTGTTTACCATTGAGCCGGAGAACGAAATGTATGCGCATCTTAATGTAAACTACCTGCAGCTAAACAAACAGCCCGAATTTAAGGCTGGCTGGCAGCCTGTGCTGGATGCATTGCAGCAGGGGCGGTTTTTCTCGACCACGGGCGAGATATTGATAGCCGATTTTAAAGTGAATGGTCATCAATCAGGCGAAACCATTAATCTGCCTGCTGATGGCAAAAGTACCGTCAGCTTTAAAGCCGACTGGACATTCCCGCTGAACTTTGCAGAGATCGTTTCAGGGGATGGTAAAAAGGTTTACCGCAAATGTATCAATCTCAATTATACCAAAGCTTTTGGTGCGCAAACTTTTACTGTCCCTGTTGACTTGAAAGGCAGGACCTGGGCCCGTTTAGAAATCTGGGATGCAGCGGTTAATGGTGCTTTTACCCAAACTGTTTGGTTTAAATAATTGTCCGTTGTTTTCAAAATATTGTAATATTGGTATTATAAGCTGAACAAAATATGTAAAAATGATGTATAATGGCCGTTTTTTCTCCATTTCCGTCAATAATACAGCTATAAATATTTCGATAAAAAATCATGGTTAAATTATGTGGTAACCCCTTGATTAATAGCGGTAAATGACTTAGTGTATCTAATACAAACAATTGATTGTCAGTCATTTTGTATTTTGAAATACATTTTTGTAGTAGTAGTTTTGTCCTAACCAATTATAAATTTTAATGTGATATGGGACAGATCACTAATAAAAAAGCAGTAATGCAATTGGGGTTTCCAGAGCTTAGTGAAGCTCTGGAAATCCATTATCAATTATCACCCGAAGAATTAAGAAAAGCCGCTCTGGAGCGTGGAGAGGCCTATTTAACAGATCAAGATGTGTTAGCTATCGATACTGGTGAGTTTACAGGGCGCTCGCCCAAAGACCGGTTTATTGTTACCGATAACCTTACAAAAGATTCCGTTTGGTGGGGCGATGTTAATATTGCTATCAGACCTGAAGTGTTTGATAGTCTGTACACTAAGGTATTAGCCTACCTGCATAGCAAGGTGGTTTTTGTGCGCGATGCTATGGTTTGCGCGGAAGAAAGCAACCGTTTAACCTTGCGGGTGATCACGGAAACAGCGAGCCAGAATTTGTTTGCATATAACTTATTTCTGCGTCCGGAGGATACTATCGATCCGGAGTGGACTGTTATATCGGCTCCCGGATTTAAAGCCGATCCGGTTATTGATGGAACCCGGCAGCATAATTTTGTAATGCTCAACTTTACCCGCAAAATCATACTGATAGGCGGCACAGGTTATACCGGCGAAATAAAAAAGGCTGTTTTTACCGTACTAAACTTTCTTTTACCTCAGCACAATATTTTGCCTATGCATTGTGCTGCAAATAAAGGAGAGAATGGGGATACTGCCATCTTTTTTGGCTTATCGGGTACTGGTAAAACCACGCTCTCTGCCGACTCCGACCGCCAATTGATCGGCGACGATGAACATGGCTGGGGCGAAAATTCGGTTTTTAATTTTGAAGGGGGCTGTTATGCTAAAATAGCCGGCCTGAGCCCCGAAAAAGAGCCTCAGATATACCAGGCCATGAAGCGCGGTTCGCTTTTAGAGAACACGTGTTTTTATCCGCTGTCAAAAACAGTTGATTTTAATAACCTGTCAAAAACCGAGAATATCAGGCTGTCATACCCGTTGCACTACATCAGTAATACGGTAAGCCCGGCCATGGGCGACGTGCCCCGGAATATATTTTTCCTTACTGCTGATGCTTTTGGTGTGCTGCCGCCTATTGCCAAATTGAACAGGGCACAGGCTATGTATTACTTTTTATCGGGCTATACCGCTAAAATTGCCGGGACTGAATACGGTATCAATGAGCCGGAAGCTACTTTTTCGGCTTGTTTTGGGCGTGCATTTTTACCTTTGCACCCCACAAAATACGCTGAAATGCTCGGTGAAAAACTGGATAAATATCCTTTAAACGTGTGGCTGGTTAATACCGGCTGGACAGGCGGTTCATATGGTACCGGCGAACGGATAAAATTGAGCTATACCAGGGCCATGATCAAAGCCGCGCTTAATGGTCAGCTGGATTATGGGCCATACCAAAAGCTACCCATATTTGACCTGATGATACCAGCATGGTGCCCCGGTGTGCCATCGGCCATGTTGAACCCGGCAAATACCTGGGCCAATCCATACAGTTACGAAGAAACTGCCCATCATTTGGCCGGGCTTTTCCGTAAAAACTGTAGCCAGTACAAAGGGTTTTCTGACGGAATGCTGTGCTCTGTAGGGCCGGTGATTGAAGAGGCACGATAGGCATCATACTCAATATAAAGGGCCCGGCATTGCCGGGCCCTTTATATATACACACGTCATTGCGAGGTACGAAGCAATCTCTATGCTATACAGAGCAAATGAAAATGTACAGCCGACCTGCCTGCGTAGAGATTGCTTCGTACCTCGCAATGACGTGTTTGTTACTTGCTATCACCCAACCAAACCAATACTTATTGGCTCATCTACAGCATCAGCCATAAATTCTTCTGCCTTTAGTACCATTTGTTCCGATCCGATGAAAATGGGGGTACGTTGGTGCAGCGAGGTAACTTCCAGCTCCAGGATGCGGGTTTTGCCGTCGGTGGCCCGTCCGCCGGCTTGTTCAATAATAAATGACATGGGGTTACATTCATAAACCAGGCGCAGTTTACCGCCCGGTGTGGCCGCTGTTACCGGGTAAATAAAAATACCACCCTTAATCATGCTGCGGTGCAAATCGGCAATCATAGAGCCAACGTATCGCGAACTGTAAGGACGATGGGTAGCCTCATCCTCTACCTGGCAATACTTGATATATGATTTTACACCTTGCGGAAAATGCACATAATAGCCCTCGTTAATGGAATATATATGGCCGGTTTTTGGGATCTGCATTTCGGGGTGCGACAGGCAAAATTCGCCTATAGATGGGTCGAGCGTAAAGCCGTTAACTCCTTTACCAGTTGTATAAACCAGCATGGTTGATGTGCCGTATATGATATACCCTGCAGCTACCTGCTTAACACCTCTTTGCAAAACATCCTCTAATGTTGCCCTGCCTTCGGTGCTTTGCCTGCGATAGATGGAAAAAATGGTGCCGACAGATACATTAACATCAATATTAGACGAACCGTCAAGCGGGTCAATAGCAACAATGTACTTGGCATCTAATGATACATCGGTGTCCAGCATAACGATCTCCTCATTTTCTTCGGATGCTACAATACAGCATTCGCCGCCGCTTTTCAGGGCCGATATAAATTGTTCGTTTGCATAAATATCAAGCTTTTGCTGATTTTCGCCTTGTATGTTTGTGCTGCCGGCCTGGCCCAGGATGTCCATCAATCCAGCCTTGTTCACCTCGCGGTTAACTATTTTGGCGGCAATGCCTATATCGCGCAGCAGTCTTGAAAGTTCGCCCTTTGCAAAAGGATGATCTGCCTGTTTTTCAATGATAAATTGTCCTAAAGTTTTGATAGGGGTCATGATCTTAGTGTATTTCGTACGTAATTATTTACTCTTGGTTTTTCACAAGATAATTATAAACAACACTAAAATTCGAAAAAATGGCACATTTTTCTTCGGTAACGTTTGCGCTTTTTACATAATCGTGTAATTGATGTGGTAAAATGGCATTATCGCTACATCTCAATCACCAGCATACGCCCATGCGCTTTCGTAAGCATTCAGGCGTTCGGTGTAATCAATAAAGTCGGTGTAAAAAGGCAGGCGTGTAAGGGTGGAGCTATCGCCAATAACTACCAGTTTCTTTTTAGCCCGGGTTAAGGCTACATTCATCCGCCGGATATCAGACAGAAAACCAATCTCGCCTTCGGTGTTGCTCCGAGTCATGCTGATATAAACTATATCACGTTCCTGGCCCTGAAAGCTATCCACGGTATTTACAGCTATGTAGTTATTATAGGCAAGCAGTTCGGGGTTATCAGCCAATTGTTCTTTCAGTATCCTGATCTGCTCTTTATAGGGAGCAATAATGGCAATGGTTGGGAAACTTTCAGGATTATTCAAACTGCTGATCAACCGGTTTAAATGCTTTAATAAAAATACGGCTTCGTCGGGGTTGGCCAAACTGGTGCCTTCCTGCTGCTCATCAAAACCACAGCCTGCGGTATCCACAAAGGAAATGGGCATATCACCCGGAAATAATAATGTATGGGCAACTGAAGCATGTGCCTTAAGTTTGTTCTGATAAAATACACCCGATGAAAAGCCCATGATGGCTTCGTGCATGCGGTACTGCTCATCCAATAATACAACAGCTTCGGGATGCAGGGCCACGCATTTTTCGAGCAGGGTAGTACTTAATCCGTTTTTGGCAGCCTCGGCCGATTTAATAGTAGGAGGTAATTGGCAATGGTCGCCAGCCAAAATTACCTTTTGTGCTTTTAATATGGGGATCCAGCAGGCTGGTTCCAGGGCCTGGCCAGCCTCGTCAATAACTACGGTATCAAACTTAACATCGCGTATGGTATAATGATTGGCGCCAACCAGTGTAGCGGTGATCACCTGGGCTTTGGCTACCAGGTCGTCAACAATATGTTGTTCGGTGGTGGCAACATCCTTCATAATCCGGTGTGCCTCCTGGAACAGGGCTTTACGCTGGTCACGTTCGGCCTTGCCAAAACTGCGCTTATATTTATGCGCCATGTCTTTGAATGCGCCGGCCTGCTTCTTAAGTTTCCGTACCTCTTTATTGTCCCGGTGTTCGGCCATTTTACTGTCGAGGGTTAGGGAAAATAACTTTTCAGATACGCGGGCCGGGTTACCTATGCGCAATACATTAAGGCCCTCATCAGTCAGTTTTTCCGTTAGCAAGTCAACCGCGGTATTGCTTGGGGCAACTACCAGTATTTGTTTTTTATTTTGATTTATGAGCGCTTTAATAGCCTGTACCAGTGTGGTGGTTTTACCGGTGCCCGGTGGCCCATGTACAATAGCCAGATCCTGCGCCGAAATTATTTTTTGAACAGCAGCTACCTGCGAAGTATTTAAATGGGCAATGGATACAGGGGATATGGTATTAAACGCGGGTGATTTTTCGCCGGTGAGTATGTTAACCAAACGTCCTTCCTGTGGTTTAGTGCTTAGTGCCGATGCCTGTTTGATGGCATTCTGCATTTCGTCGTAACTATTGTTATCAAAAAGCAGGTCGATACCCAGTTTGCCATCCCGGCTCCAGTCAGGCAGTTCGTCGGTATATAAGGTGATCTTCAGGCGATCGCTATTTTGGTAGGTGATAATGCCCTCCACGCGATCATTTTTGGGGTCATGGTTGGAGAATAAAGCCGCTGGCACACCAAACCTGAACTGGTGCGAAAGGTCCTTATGTGTGGTACGTTCCACTTCAAGGTTAATATAATCACCCCGGCCAGGCTCTGTACCTCTGATGGCAATAGGGTACCAGGCCAGGCCCTGCGTTCTCCTGTCTGCTGCAGCTGTATTTTCAGTTAATTTTAAGTAAGCGTTGCGATCCTCATCTTTTTCTTTATTCAGCAGATCAAGGAGTCTTTTAAAATAATCCATTAACTGCAAAGGTAATACGAATTTGCTTTTTGAGACTATAAGACTTTTGGACTATGGGATTTTGAGATAATAAGATGGGTGAAGTTTGATCAAAGAATTCCCCATTTAAATCCTTTAGTCTGATGTTCCCATAGTCCCGTAGTCCCAACTCAGGTAACAATTTACTTACAATATTTAAAGAATTACAGATAAGTGTATTTAATACACAAGAAATGCTAATATTGTTTAACCAATTATTTAACCGGTACTATTTTATCATTGTTGTACTTTTTTATCCTTGCGTAAAAAGCTGTCATAAAGGGGTAGTTTATGATGATGGATATACCGGTTGATGAATGAAAAATATCAACTAAATTCTCACACCATGTCATTAAAATTAAAATTTACCTGTGTTTTATTGATCGGACTTAGCTTTTTACTGTATTCGTTTAAAAAGCCCGCTCCTGCAACCCGTATTTTAGTATTTTCAAAAACCCTGGGCTGGCACCATTCCTGTATCCCGTTTGGTATAGCGGCCATTCAAAAGCTGGGTAAAGAGAACGGCTTTGAGGTTGATACCACCACCAATGCCGAGGATTTTAATGATGATAATTTAAAAAAATATCAGGCCGTAGTATTTAATTGTACTACAGGCAATGTGCTTAATGCCATACAGCAAGCCTCCTTTGAACGCTACATACAGGCTGGCGGCGGCTATGCTGGGGTACACTCGGCTGCCGATACGGAGTACGACTGGCCCTGGTATGGTAAATTGGTTGGGGCGTATTTTTCAAGCCATCCCAATAATTCAAACATCCGTAAGGCCACCATTGATGTTACCGACAGAACAAATCCCATAACCGCGAACCTGCCTGCCCGGTGGGAGCGTACCGACGAATGGTATAACTATAAATCTATTTACAGCGGCATACATGTTTTGGCCAGCCTGGACGAAAATACCTATAACGGCGGCACCAATGGCGCCGACCATCCTATTACCTGGTACCATGAGTTTGATGGTGGCCGCTCATTTTATACCGGTTGCGGCCATACCGACGACAGTTATAGCGATCCGTTGTTTTTAGGGCAGTTGCTGGGCGGTATTAAATATGCCATGGGTAATGGCAAGCCGCTTGATTACAGTAAGTCATACTCCAAAGTAGCGCCAGATCAAAGCCGCTTTGTAAAAACCGTATTGGTTAACAATATCGCATCGCCTATGGAGCTGGCTGTTGCTAAGGATGGTCGTGTGTTTTTTACCCAGCTGATGGGCAATTTTTCTGTGTATAATACCAAAACCAAACAGTTTAAGGTTATCCGTAAATTCCCCATTACCTATGAGGGCGGTACCGGGGTTATAGGCTTAACCCTCGACCCTAAATTTGAAACTAACCAGTTTGTTTACATTTATTATATGCCTGCCGGACAAACGGAAGAACCGCTTAATTTTCAATTGTCACGCTTTAAGCTGAGTCCGCAGAACGTGCTCGACCTGGCATCCGAAAAAATATTGCTCAAAGTACCTGTTCAAAAAGTAAGCGGGGCGCACCATGGCGGTTCACTGGCCTGGGATAAAGAAGGTAACCTTTACCTGTCAACCGGCGATAGCTCAAGCCCGTTCCCGTCTGATGGTTATGCACCATTGGATGAACGCCCGGGACAAGAGCATTACAGTCTTGACGCGCAGCGCAGTGCCGGTAATACCAACGATTTTAAAGGCAAGATCTTAAGGATCCATCCCGAAGCCGACGGTACATATACCATCCCCGAAGGCAACCTTTTCCCTAAAGGAACTGCTAAAACAAAACCCGAAATTTATGTAATGGGTTGCCGTAACCCTTATCGCATAGCGGTTAATCCTAAAACATCGGTATTGTACTGGGGCGAGATTGGTCCTGATGCCGGTAAGGATTCACCGCGCGGGCCACGTGGATATGACGAATTTAACCAGGCCAAAAAAGCAGGTAACTTTGGCTGGCCTTATTTTGTAGGCAATAACTTCGCCTATTCGCACTGGGATTTTGTAACCGCTACCCCCGGTCCTAATTTTGATCCTAAAGCTCCCGTAAATAATTCACCTAACAACACCGGTTTAAATGTATTACCACCAGCCACACCGGCCATGATCTGGTATCCTTATGCCTCGTCAAACGAGTTTCCGGAACTGGGTATGGGTGGCAGATGTGCCATCGGAGGTGATTTTTATGAGTATGATGCCAGTGTTAAAAATCCTAACAAGTTTCCAGAGTACTATGACGGCGCTTTGTTTGTGGCCGACTGGATGCGTAACTGGGTGATAGACCTGAGGTTTGACGAAAAAGAAAATTACGTACGCAACGAGGCTTTCATGCCTTCGGCCGGCGATTTCAGGCGGCCTATTGATATGGAATTTGGATCAGACGGCGTATTTTATATGCTGGAGTACGGCTCGGTTTATGGTGCCCAAAATGAGGATGCACGCCTCGTTAAAATTGAATACAATACAGGTAACCGCGCGCCAATTGCCAAAGCGGGCATAACGGATACCGCTATGCAATCCCTGTATCAGCATACCAAATATTTAACTGCCGAACTTAAAACCATGCCGGTTAAAAAGGAAATAGCAGGACAGGCACCGCTTACCGTAAGTGTTAACGGACAGGGTAGTAAAGATCTGGATGATGATGATAAAATAACCTACCAGTGGCTGTTTGACGGTAAAACGGTTGGAGCAACTACATCGTCGGCAAAATATACCTACACCAAACCGGGCACCTACAGAGCTATACTTAAAGTAACTGATAAGGCCGGATTGGTTGGCAAGGATACTATTATGGTAAAAGTGGGTAATACCGCGCCAATAGTTAAGATAGCCAGTGCCGATAATGAATCATTTATATGGAAGGGTAAGCCATTTAAGTACAATGTAGTGGTTAAGGATAAGGAGGATAAAGTGATTGATCCTAAACGTGTAAAGCTGTTCTATATCTATAACCCGCAGCCATCTGCCGATAATAAAACCGTTAAAAATCTGGCAGCCTTATCTGCCACGGAGGTAAGCTATCCGGGTAAAGCCCTGATGGCCGCCAGCGATTGTAAATCATGCCATTTGATCAATAAAACCGCGGTAGGCCCAAGTTTTACGGCTATTGCTAACCGGTACAAAGTTCAAAAGGGATCGACAGATAAATTATCAAAAAAGATCATCGCGGGCGGTGCCGGGAGCTGGGGAACGGAGCATGTAATGAGCGCCCACCCACAACTATCAAATGCAGATACCAAGGAAATTGTAAGGTATATTTTTTCACTTACTGATAAAAAGAACAAGGCTATACGTTTACCGCAGCATGGCGTCCTTAACCTTAAATTTAATGATGCCGAGCCACGTGGCGAGTACACCCTACTGGCGTCATATACGGATAAAGGAGGCAAGGTGGTTGGTCCGCTAACCGGTACCGATGTGGTTACTTTGCGTAATGCCAATGTAAAGGCGGTTTATGCCGATGAGTTAAAAGGTTTTAATCGTTTTAAGGATGATCTTTCGGCAGGGAACCATAAATCGTATGTCATGTTCAGAGATGTTGATCTGTCGGGTATTACAAAGTTTGCTTACCAGTACGCGTCAAAAGATGCTGCAGGCGAAATTGAGGTACGTATTGATTCACAGGCTGGTCCGGTGATCAGCTCGACTGCATACAGCGGAACCGGCGACTGGAAGAAACTGGCCTGGCTAACCGGCGAAGTACAAAAACCGATAACCGGCAAGCACGATGTTTACTTTTTTGCTATTAAACGCACCAAACCAAGCGACGGCATTATTAGTTTAAAAGATATCCAGTTTCAGTAATTAATAGTTGTGCATGGGAATTGCGAATCCCCTTTGGAGAGGGGGTAGGAGTGTGTTTTTTACGCGCGAAGAAACACACCCCTGCCAACACACTGTCCAACACGCCCCCTCTCAAGCGGGGAACTTATAGCCAATGTAATTAAGTAATAAATTAAAATAAAACTTGCGCGGAGGGTTGCGCGAATCCCCTCTTGAGAGGGGGGAGGGGTGTGTTTTTTACGCGCGAAGAAACACACCCCTGCTAACGCACAATCCAACGCGCCCCCTCTCAAGAGGGGAACTTATTAAGTAACATATAATCCTGTTTTTATGAAAAGATATTCGATTTTTTTTAGTGTTTGCATGGCTGTGGCCTTGGGACACACACAGGGGTTTGCCCAAAGCGGCAAGCCGCTTTTTACCAATGCTATAGGTGTGCAGGCGTACACTTTCCGCAGCAGTATGCCTAAAGCCACAGCAGCGGTTCTGGATACTATTAAATCCTTTGGCATAACCGAATTGGAAGGAGAGGGGCCCAAGGATATGCCCAAAGAGGAATTTAAAAAGCTTTGCGACGAACGTGGCATCAAAATACCTTCTATAGGGGCAGGTTATGATGATATTGTTAAAGATCCCCAATCAGTTATTAAGCTGGCTAAAACATTGGGTGCATCATACGTCATGGTAGCCTGGATACCCCATAAAAAGGAATTTACTTTGGAAGATGCCAAAAAAGCCGCGGCTGATTTTAACCATGTTGGCAAAATATTAAAGGAAAGCGGACTTACCTTTTGTTACCATAATCACGGGTATGAATTTGGTAAGTATGAGGATGGTACCCTGTTTGATTATATCGCTAAAAACACCGATCCTAAATATGTATCGTTCGAGATTGATATCCTGTGGTCGTTCCACGGCGGACAGGATCCGGCACAGCTGATTAATAAATACCCGTCGCGCATGAAACTGATGCACCTGAAAGACATCAGGAAAGGCGTTGCTAATGACCTTACCGGCGGCACGGATACCAAAAATGATGTGGCATTGGGTACCGGCCAGATCAATATCCCTGAGGTACTGAAGGCCGCAAAAAAAGCGGGCATTAAACATTGTTTTATTGAGGATGAAAGTCCGTCATACAGTACCCAGATACCGGTAACCATTGCTTATATCAAGAGCTTAACTTATTAAAAACGTTTCATGGCTGATAATTCATTAAACAGAAGGCAGGTGTTAAAAACTTTAGGTTTGGCGGCAGGGGCCGCTGCTTTGGGTGGTCCCGCGGTAGCTGCAATTAAGGTTGATAAAAACGATCATGGTTTTGTGTACTCCTTAAACATGAGCACCATACGGGGCCATAACCTTGGCTTTATAAAGGAGCTTGAAGTAGCTGCCAAAGCCGGTTATACCGCTGTGGAGATATGGATAGATACCCTGCAAACCTATCTTAAAAATGGTGGCTCAATAACCGAGGCTAAAAAGATCATTGATGGTTTGGGCATCAGGGTTGAGAACGCCATTGGCTTTGCACAGTGGATTGTTGATGATGATGCCATCCGTAAACAAGGGCTTACCCAGCTACAGGCCGAAATGGAAATGCTGGCCAAAATTGGCTGCAAAAGAATAGCCGCCCCGCCGGCAGGAGCCACAAAATCCGGGGTGATTAACCTGGATTTGGTTACGGAGCGCTATAACACCATCCTTAAAATGGGCCGCGAAACCGGTGTGATACCGCAGCTGGAAATGTGGGGAGGATCGACAAATTTAAAACACATAAGCCAGGTATTGTACGTAGTAACCCAATGCGGGCACCCCGACGCTCGGATGCTACTTGATGTGTTTCATGTGTATAAAGGTCAATCGGCGGTGGAAAGCCTGCAGTTTGTGGGCAAACCCGCATTAGAGATATTTCATGTTAATGATTATCCCGCAGGTATCAGTCCTGAACAAATATCTGAGCCCGAAAGGGTGTATGTTGGCGATGGGGTAGCCCCTGTAAAACGTATTTTACAATTGGTTAAAAATCCCGACAGGCCGCTTATTATATCATGCGAAGTATTTAATAAAAGTTATTACGCGCAGGATGCCCTGCTGGTGGCAAAAACCGCGCTTAGCAAAATGAAGGCTATAGCGGCGCAGGTTTAGTACCCTAACCCCCAGAGAATAATAGCCCATCAATAACAGTTGGGTTATTTGGTAGATTAGATTCCCTCCTTGGGGAGGGGCGCGGTGGTTTGTGTAATGGCAGGGAGGGGTTTATTCGTGATGTAGGTCGCATAAACCCCTCCCTACACCCTCCCGTCGGGAGGGAATCGCACAGGCCAACACTTTAAAATTTAATCCTGTTTTATCATGGGCTATTACTCTGAAGGGGGAATGAACCCTAAGGCTCCTAACTGTGGAGAAATTCTTGTTACTGTTCGAGGCTTTTACTTTACTTTTCTTCCTCCCCACAATTGGGGATATATAAATAAATTTACCCATATTTTTTATTCTATATTTGCGTCGCTTTTGGTTCCCTGAGCATTTATTTGTTTAGGGATTAAAAGGGAATCCGGTGTAATTCCGGAACTGTCCCGCAGCTGTAAGCTCCGTTAACCGCTATCCATTCTTTAGCCACTGTTCGCCTTGGGCGGATGGGAAGGCCGGATAAGCAGGGAGTAAGTCAGAAGACCTGCCATTGCATTATAAGTATTCATAGCTTTCGGGGATTGAAGCTGGAATGAGGATACCTCACGTGTGTTGTATTTCCATTTGTTATACCCTGTTTGCTGTTTGTTTAATTTTTTTACGAACAGAAAATATTGCAACGCCTGTACAAATATTTGTGCCTTCTATTGTTGTCGGCTTGCCTTGTAGCAATACAAGGCTCACTTTGCGGCAATTTAATGGCGCAAAATGCCGATACCATCCGCTCATCATCAAAAGATACTTTACGAAACCATCATCTTAAAGAGGTTTCTGTGCGTGCAGGCAGGATCTCATCGCGCAATACATCGGCCACGCCGCTACAGGTATTAAAAGGCGCCGAGTTAGAAAAACTAAACAGCTTTTCTGTAGCCGATGCTATCCGCTTTTTTTCGGGGGTACAACTAAAAGATTATGGTGGCATTGGCGGTTTAAAAACCATTAATGTGCGCAGCCTGGGTAGTAACCATGTAGCTGTTTTTTATGATGGGGTTGAGTTTGGCAACTCGCAGAACGGGCAGGTTGATCTTGGCAAGTTCTCGCTTGACAATATTGAAGAGATAGCTTTATATAATGCACAAAAAGGCACCATATTTCAATCGGCAAAAGGTTTTTCGGCAGGCAGTGCCATTTACCTTACCTCCAGGCAACCCCAGTTTGAGCCCGGTAGTAGTTCAACCGGGAAGATCAGTTTTAAAACAGGCTCATCCGGACTGTTAAACCCTTCGTTCTTTTGGCAATATAAGCTGAGCGATAATGTTTACAGCACCATTAGTACAGAGCTTGTACATGCCAACGGGCGCTATAAGTTCAGGTACACTAACGGGGTTTATGATACAACCGCGGTAAGGCAAAACGGAGATATCGACGCGCAGCGTGTAGAAGCCGGTTTAAATGGCAAGCTCAAAGACAGCAGCAAATGGGCGGTTAAGGGATATTTATACAACTCAGAACGCGGATTGCCCGCTGCCATAGTATCCAACAAATTTGACTCGCATGAGCGGCTCTGGGACCGGGATGTATTTGTTCAGTCGTCATACAATAAAAAATTTAGTGATCGGTATAGCTTAATGGTAAGTGGCAAGTATGCCAATACCTACAGCCATTATGTTAACCCTGATATTACCACAACAACGGGTTTGCTCAATGACCGATATTATGAGAATGAGCTCTACTTTTCTGTTGCCAACAAATTACGGATCAATAAATTCTGGGATGTTGCCTTAGCTGCTGATTACCAGTGGAACACGCTGCACATTACAGAAAATGACTCGGCCAAATATGGTTTTGCGCCTCCTGTACGCAATACCCTGTTAACCGCGCTGGCTTCCGAGCTGCATTTTAAACGCCTTAATGTGCAGGCCAATTTACTGGGCACCTTTGTTAACGATAAGGTTTCGATAGAAAGTAACTCCGACAAAAAAAGAGAATATACACCCGCGCTGCTGCTTTCCTGGCAGCCAACTGAAAACCCCGACTTCAGGATCCGCGGATTTTATAAAAGTATTTTCAGGCTGCCAACCTTTAATGACCTGTACTACACCTTTGTAGGCTACGCCGCTGTAAAGCCCGAATTTAATAAACAGTATGATGTTGGTTTTACCTATAATAAAACCTTGCACCAACAAACACTGGTATATTTTGCGCTGCAGGCTGATGCTTATTACAACCAGGTTAGAGATAAGATCGTAGCTGTTCCGGGTGCTGACCTGGGCAGATGGTCGATAATTAACCTGGGCAAGGTTCATATTAAAGGAATAGACATTAACGCGCAGGCAACCTGGCAAATATTATATGATGTATTTGTTAATACCGGTATAGCCTACACTTACCAAAAGGCTGTTGATGTAACCGATAAAAACGATTTTAACTATAATCAACAGATCCCATATACCCCGGTTAACAGCGGCTCTGTACTAATAGCCGCCGAATGGCGCAAACTGACATTTACCTACAGCTATATCTATACCGGCGAAAGGTATAACCAAAAAGCTAATGAACTGGCAAATTATATGCCGCCCTGGTACACTCATGATGCAGGGCTTACCTATACAACCAGGTACAATAAACATAAGCTAAAACTTACCGCCGAGGTAAATAACCTGTTTAACCAGTACTATGATGTAGTATACAATTTCCCGTTGCCGGGGCGCAATTACCGGTTCACTATAAGTTCAACTTTTTAAACCTATGAAAAACATAAATTATACTATCAAATGCTTGTTGTTGGGATGCCTGATCCTGATTTACAGCTCATGCCGTAAGGCTGCCCAGCCAATCCCCGGGGAGGTTAAAACACTGCTGCCCGCCGATCCTGCCAGTGTGGTAAAAGGTTTTTACTTGCTTAACGAGGGGAATATGAACATGAATAAAGCTTCGCTTGATTACCTGGATTATACTACGGGCGAGTACCGCCGGAATATCTATAACCAAACCAACCCCGAGGTAACCAAAGGTTTGGGCGATGTGGGCAATGATATTGGCATATATGGCTCAAAAGTTTACGTGGTGTTTAATGTATCAAACAAAGTGGAGATCCTGAATGCGCGTACAGGTAAGCGTATTTCGGTTATCACCATAGCCAATTGCCGTTACGTTACTTTCCATAATGGTAAAGCTTATGTGAGCGCTTATCTGGGTAAGGTGGGCGACCCCAATGCCCCAAATGGCGCGGTTGATGAAATAGATACCGCGAGCTTGCAGATAACCCGTAAAGTTACCGTTGGCCGGCAGCCCGAAGAAATGGCCATAGTGGGCGAAAAGCTGTACGTGGCCAACTCCGGCGGATACAGTCCGCCAAATTATGAACGCACCGTTTCGGTGGTTGATCTGGCCACATTTACCGAGCTGAAACGCATAGACGTAGCCATTAACCTTGATCGTGTAAAGGCCGACAAGTATGGCGATATCTATGTAACCTCAAGAGGCGATTATTATAAGATCCCATCCAAACTGTTTGTGATCGATA
This sequence comes from Mucilaginibacter lappiensis, assembly GCF_050433765.1. Lineage (GTDB taxonomy): Bacteria > Bacteroidota > Bacteroidia > Sphingobacteriales > Sphingobacteriaceae > Mucilaginibacter > Mucilaginibacter lappiensis_A. The sequence goes on from NZ_JBNPWP010000003.1 coordinate 426,655, forward strand.
CAAAAACCGACCAGGTTAAAAAGGAATTTGATTTTGGTGTGAGCAACCTGTGGATAGATGATGACATAGCCTACATGTACAGCTATGAATTTAGCTATATAACCGGTGGAAATGTAACAACCTACTCCATGCTTAACGTGAAGGACGAAACCGTGATTAACCGCAAGTTTATTACCGACGGAACCGAAACACAGATAAAAGTACCCTATGGTATCGCCGTAAATCCTATTACAAAAGAGGTATTGGTTACCGATGCCAAAGATTATGTAACCCCCGGAACGCTATACTGCTTTGATGTTAACGGAAAGAAAAAATGGTCGGTAACCGCGGGCGATATCCCCGCGCATTTTGCATTTGCTTATTAAACACTTTATATAAAAATAGAAACTAAAAAAATGATAAAAACAAACCTAAACTACAGCAAAACGCTATCAATGGTGGTTTTGCTTAGCCTTGCCATACTGGCATCCTGTAAAAAAGATCAGGACCCGGTTGATCCTGTGAAACCAGAAAAACCGGTAACTCCCGCTACCCCAATAGCACCTATACGGCCGGTAACAGCAAACAGTAACCCTTATGTAACCCAGTTTTTTGAATATACGCCAGCCCCCGGCCAGTTTATTAACACCGGCTTTGGAACCGCCGAAGTAGCAAAAACCATTTTAAAAGGGAAAGATAACCTGTTAACCCTTGGAGCCTGGGGTGGCTATGTGGTGTATGGTTTTGATCATACGGTTTTAAATGGTTACAACAAGCCCGATATTATTGTATTTGGTAACGCCTTCAATCTTTTTGCCGAGCCCGGGATAATATGGGTTATGGATGATAAAAACGGTAATGGCAAGCCCGATGATACCTGGTACGAGCTAAGAGGCAGTAAGTATAATCAGGAGGGTTACGTGCGTAACTACACAGTAACTTATACCCATCCTAAAAATGATACCAGCGATGTGCCCTGGAGAGATAACCACGGTAACAGAGGTTATATAAAAAGAAACATATACAACACGCAGCCATATTTCCCTAAATGGGTTACCGGGAGTACTTACACACTTAAGGGCTCATTATTACCATCCACAAATATTGATGACAGTAATCCCGACTACATCATTAGCCGGTCTTTTGATTTTGGTTATGCCGATAACACCTCAGGCGGCGATAAGGTTGATATCTCTAACGCTATTGACAAAAACGGCGTAAGCGTAAAGTTAAAGGGGGTTGATTTTATCAAAATACAAACCGGTGTACTGTATGACATGGGCTGGCTGGGCGAGCAATCGACCGAGGTTACAGGCGTGGCCGACCTGAGCATTGTAAAATTAGACGATCAATAAACCATAAATAATCTGAACAATAATCTTAAAACTTAAAAAAATGAACACGAAAAAATCTACCATTATGAAATTGTTGCCTTATGCATTTCCGGTACTGCTTATGGGCATGGTGAGCTCCTGTAAAAAGGATGCTGTCAATCCTATGCAGGATGTAAATTCGGCAACGGCGAAAACACTTAAAGTACAGGCCGTAGGTAAATATGACAACGGCTTTTTCCTGATAAATGAAGGCTGGTACGGACACGGAACCGGCACCGTAAGCTTTTATGATTTTGGAACAGGCGTTATTTCTGATAGCCTTTTTACTAAAGAAAATCCCGGTAAAAACCTTAACCCTACAAGCAGTACTCTGGAGTACGGCACCATTTTTAACGACAGATTATACCTGGTGAGTAAAGTTGGTGGCCCTTTTGTAGTAGCCGATTCACATACTTTAAAAGAAATTGCCCGCATTGCCGCCAAAAGCACTAATGATTTTAGGGCGTTTGTGGGTATTGATGCCACTAAAGGCTTGCTGAGCACCGGTTCAGGTATTTATCCAATTAATTTAAGTACGCTGGCCTTGGGTACAAAACTAAGCGGTGTTACCGGCCAGGTTGGCGATATGATAAAGGCAGGCAATTATGTATTTGTGCTGTCGCAATCAAACGGGGTTGTAGTGCTTAACGCGTCGACCAACGCGGTTGTTAAAACCATCACCGGTATGCTGTGCGCATTTACCCATACGCCCGATGGCGCAGTATGGGCCGCCGGTGGTACTCAGCTTATCCGTATTGATCCGGCTACTTTAGCGGTACAAACGATAACCGTTCCTTTCTCTATCTACGGTTCATGGGCTGCGTGGCACCCAGGCTCCATAACAGCTTCAACTACCGAAAACGCAGTTTTTATTGCCCGCAACGCAACGTTCTCTGGCGGTACACAGGTTTATAAGTATACTGCAACAAACAGTGCATCGTTCACAACACCGTTTGTAACTGTACCTGCAGGCAGGGAGTTATATGGCTCGGGAGTGGGTTATGATGGCATTCATAATCAATTGATCATTAATACGGTTCACTCAGGCTTCACTACAAACTTTAGCTTTAACGACCTTGTTTTTTATAACGCGGCAACCGGAGCGCAAATAAATGACATTGCCTTTACCGGTTACTATTTTCCGGCTGTAGCAGTATTTCATTAATTTAGTTTTAGTATAATTGCAATAGTACATAGTTATTAAAAAAGGCTGCCTGCGGGCGGCCTTTTTTTGTGTATTTTCTATTATTATAAACTGAACAATAAAAACAAATGAATGCTGTTGTGAATAAATTGAACTTTATATCAATTTATGAACGGAAATACTACTGCGGTTTGAATTATTTTTAAAGGTTGAAAAACTTACATATTTAGCCGCAAAATGCAGTCATTTTTTTTAGTAAAATGGTTTAAGGATATTCCAATTGCAAGAAAGTTATACTTTACCATTGGTATAATGGCTTTTTTGATCATAGTAGAATTATTCACCCTTAGTTTTGCCATAAAAACACTTTCTGCAGTACGTTCCTATGTTGGGGGCGAGGGACTTTGGTCAAAAGCGCAAAAGGACGCCTTGTCGCATTTGCGCATCTATGCCTACTCGCATAATGAAAAAGACTACCAGGAATTTCGGGAATTTTTAAAGGTGCCTTTAGGTGATGGCGCGGCAAGAGCCGCCCTTGAAAAAACGCCGCCCAATTATGAAATGGCCCGCAAAGGTTTTTTTGCCGGCCGTAACCATCCTGATGATATTGATGGTATGATTAAACTAATGCTTCGGTTTAGCGAGATAAAATATTTAAAACAAACTATATTTTATTGGAAAAAAGCCGAGGGGATAATGCTGAAGCTGATCCCTGTTAGCAAGCAACTGCACTGTAAGGTAATTTTAGGAAAAATAACACCGGTAGAGACCAGCCACTTTCTGCAATATATGGAAAGTATTGATGCCCAGATCACACCGATGGAGGATGGTTTTTCCTATAGTTTGGGTGAAGGGTCACGCTGGTTTGAAAATCTTGTACTTGACCTATTGATCATGCTTGCCATTACCGTTGAGTCCATCGGGATACTTATTGCCATTTCTATAAGTCAGGGTATTCAAAGGGGGTTAAAAGAGATCATCATCGGGGCCGAAATGGTATCGAAAGAATTATTTAATACCCGCGTAAAGGTGTACTCGCGTGATGAGATAGGGGTTTTGGCAATGGCCTTTAACCAAATGACCAATAAATTGGAGCACACCATTTCTGCTTTAAAAGATGCGCAGGTAAAAGAAAGAAGACAAAATGATAGGGCGGAGGCATCCGAAAAAATTAAACAGGTTTTTATTGCCAATATGAGCCATGAAATTTTAACGCCCATGAACGCCATTGTTGGGTTTGCCGGGCTGCTTGAAGAATCAGAAATGAATAACGAGCAGAGTGAATATATCAGGGCTATCATAAAATCGGGCGAGTTTTTGAAAGGTTTGCTAAATAACATCCTTGATCTTTCAAAAATAGAAGCCGGCAACGTACAACTGGAGAGAAAGCCTATCAACATTCACAACATTGTTTTCAATGCCATATCCATGTTAAAACCGGAGGTGAACAAAAAATCGTTACAAATAGGCCATCGTATTGACACTGATGTTCCGAAAATGGTTTTTGGGGACGAGGTGCGTTTGAGCCATATTTTATTAAACCTGATCTCAAATGCTGTAAAATATACACCGGTAGGTTCTGTTTTTGTGGAGGCATATGTTATTGACGACACGCTGGATATTATATGGATAGGGTTTAGCATTCAGGATACAGGGATTGGTGTCCCTGTTGAAAAACATGGTAAAATATTTGAAAGCCTTGATCAGTTAAGGCAAAATCATGAACTGGGTGGTATAGGGTTGGGGCTCAGCATGGCTAAAAACCTGGTCGACCTGCATGGGGGGGATATATTTATAAAATCAAGCACTCCCGAAGGATCTGACTTTAGGTTCTTACTGCCTTTCTATAAACACGGGCCTATATTGGAGGGTCAACTTCAGCTTACCGATATTGATAGTAGTTTCCACCTAAAAGAAGAAAGAAAAAGCGCCAGTATTTTGGTTGCTGAGGATAACCACCTTAACCAGCTGCTCATTATTAAAGTTTTAGAAAAACGCGGCTACCAGGTGCATGTAGCCGATAATGGAAAGATAGCGCTTGAAATGCTGAGTAAAAATAATTATGATATTATACTGATGGATCTGGATATGCCGGAGTTAAACGGATATGAAGCCACAGCAGCCATCAGGAATAGTGGCGATGAAAAGCGTAACATTCCCATTATTGCTATAACGGCCCATGCCACCAGAGAGGTAATGGAAAAATGTATTGATTATGGCATGAATGATTTTATAGCCAAACCTTTTGACTCGCAGGACCTGAACCAAAAAATAATGTCGTTTTTAATTAATGCGTAAGTCATGCCACACGCCTATCGCAACATGATTATTAATTGTCGCGGTTCATAGTAGCAAGTATGCCATTAGGCCCTAATATGTGTATGCTTATAAAATTACCATTGGTATCTTTTATAAATTCAGCCTCAAGTTCCGTGTTTTCGCCCCATGTAAATACCGAGCTGGAAATGGGTACTAATTCAAACGTATAGTTTTTGCCCTGTTTGTTTTTGCAATATAATGCACCATTTTTTACATAAAAGTTTAAACCACCGCTATTATAGGTGCCGGTATATTGCTCCAATGTTTTAGCATCAATTTTTAAATAATGATACACGTTTAAGCGATGCAACTGCCATTCAATGGCTTTTTTTTCATCGTTGTTTTTAGCGCTCTTCAATTGGTTTGTGTAAATAGTTTCCAGCGCTTTCTCCAATGCATTGGTTGATGGAACGGCAATATCAGGAATAACACCTGTGCCTTCCCAGTCGGTATGCGTGTAGGGATTTAACGAACGGGCAAATGGAATAAAAGCAACCAGTCCGTTTGTTATTGAAAATGTGTTAACCGGATGCGCGCCACCCCCGGTGGTATCGCCCACAATAGTTGCTCTTTTTACACTTTGCATGGCATAGCTAAAATCTTCGGCACCAGAAAAAGTTCGCTTACTGGTGAGGATATATACAGGCATAGATAAGGTAAGTCCATCTGCTTTTTTAGGATCAGCGTACAAAAGGGTTGTGTCATTGCCGAGCCGGTTCACCACATCATTCATGTGGGTTTTTTGTTTAAAAAAATAACTTTCAATCTGACTTACCATATCTATATCACCTCCTCCGTTGTAGCGTAAATCAATAATTAAAGCTTTGGTGTTTGATAAGAAAGTAAATGCAGCTGCCAGTATTGGTTTAGCATTTTTAATATCGGCAACAAACTGATTAAACTGCAGATAGCCAACATTACCGGACAGGATCTCCATTTTTTTAAAGTTGAAATTAGTTTCCTTTAGCCGGTTTAGTTCAGCAATACTGTCTGTTGATTTTTGAGGCGCATTTTTTTCTTTTGCGTGTTGTTTTTCAAAATCAGGGTTATAACTAACACCCATATGCGGATCAAAATGAACAAGCTTAATATCCGCATATAATTTATCGGCCAGTTCTTGAGGGTCTGTTATGTTTTTGTAAGTCCCTTTTTTGTATTGGGTTTTTATATACTCATCTATCTTTAAAGCCTTGTCAGGAAATACATAATAACTGATCAGGTTTTTACCGAGGGTGTCAATTACCATTTTAACCTGTTTGGGATTTAAAATCACTTTTTTTTGTGCAATACAGCTTTGCGGGCCTAATAATGTTAAAGTGATTATAAGGGTTAAGATGTTTTTCATATAGTCAATTATAATCAAGTTATTATTGTTTGGCAAGCCCCTTACAAGCCATCCCCGATAATAACCATAAATTAAAGGTATCTTCACCAAATACTACTCACCGTGCTGCTAAACTATAGCTAATTGCAAAAGATATTTAATGAACTCATCGATAGCTTTATTGATAATAATGTAGGCATAGCCAACCACTTTTTAAGCTCGGCTCTCGCTGCCGATCTGAAGGGGAACCTGCTTGCCTTGTATAACCAAAAACTGCTCCTGGCTGCGGGAACAGGCAATGATACATTGGTGGTACACAATAAATTAGTAAGGGGCGACAGCATTTACTGGCTCGACCGCAAGCACAACGATCCGCATGAAAATGATTTCTTTAATTTGATGGATAGCTTTGTAAGTCATTTAAACAGTACCTGTTATACCGGCATTACCGGTTATGAATTTCATTATACCATGTATGATACGGGCAGTTTCTACAAAAAGCACCTTGATCAGTTCAGGAACAATGGCGACCGTAAGTATTCCATGATCATTTACTTAAACCCCGGCTGGTTAGCTGCCGATGGTGGCGAATTATGTATCCATCATAGTAATGGGCTGCAAAATATATCGCCCGAAAACAGAAAAAGTGTTTTTTTTAAAAGCAGCGAAATGGAACATGAAGTATTATGTACCAACAAACCCCGGATGAGTATAACCGGGTGGCTAAAAGTAAAGTCTGTTTAATTATTTTTATGCATATTGCTTCCCATTTATCGGCCATATGGTTGAAAAATAGGCTGTAACATTAACAACTTTTAACTGTCTAACTAAAAATTTATTCCGTATTTAGCGGCTTGTAGTGCTATGCCCTATATTTTTCACGATTATTTTACCTATGATGTCCTTAAAAATATCCTGCAAAAACAATAACATACTTTTGCCTAAAAACCTGATTCTGCTTTCTGCCGCTATTTTATCAATAGCTGCGCTGGCTTCCTGTGGCGATAATAAATCGCAGGCAGCTAATGGCCAGGCCGAAAAAGTATTGGATTATAAAGTGCTCACCTTGCAACCACGCCCTGCCACTTTAAACGTTGATTATCCGGCAAGTATACAGGGCCAGCAAAATATTGAGATCAGGCCCAAGGTTGATGGTTATGTAGAAAAAATATTTGTTGATGAAGGCTCCATTGTAACCAAAGGCCAGTTACTTTTTAAAATAAACGCGCCGCAGTATGAACAGGAAGTCCGTACCGCCGAGGCTGGTATTAAAACCGCCGAGGCCGATCTGAGCCTGGCCAACATGCAGGTGAACAAAGTGAAGCCGTTGGTTGAAAAAGATATCATCAGTCATTATGAACTGGAATCGGCCCAATACACGCAGCAATCAAAAGCTGCGGCTTTGGCGCAGGCTAAAGCAAGCCTGGTAAATGCTAAAGTTAACCTGGGTTATACTACTATAACAAGTCCGGTAAATGGTGTTATTGGTGCGTTGCCATATAAACTGGGTAGTTTGGTAACCGGCACCACTACTGATCCTTTAACAACGGTTTACAATACCTCCAATATTTACGCCTACTTTGCCTTAAATGAGAAGCAACTGCTTGATTTTAGCAAGGATAGCACAGGCGCAACCACTTTTAAATCGAAGTTAAGCAAGCTGCCTAACGTGTCGCTTATATTGCCCGATGGCACAACTTATGAGCATAGCGGCCGGGTTGAAACGGTGAACGGGTTAATTAATACAGCTACCGGAGCGGCCAATGTGAGGGCCGGGTTTATCAATCCAAGAGGGCTTATCCGCAGCGGAAGCAGCGCGACAGTAAGAATACCAAATACCATCAAATCGGGATTGCTGGTTCCGCAAAGCGCTACGTATGAACTGCAGGACAAACGGTTTGTGTACGTGGTTGACAGTAAAAATAAAATAAAAAACGTAGCTATTAAGGTAATGGATAACACCGCCGGTCAGTTTTATGTAGTAACTGAAGGCCTGCATGCCGGCGATAAAATAGTGTTGGAAAGCTCCAATAATTTAAGAGACAGTACAACTATTAAACCTACCGAGGTTAGCGCTGTATCTGTTTACGGTAACCTTAAATAGCTCATTTTTAATTTATCAATCCTGCAAAAGCAATATTATGCTTAAAAAATTTATAGAACGCCCGGTACTATCAACTGTTATTTCGGTTTTGTTGTTGATACTGGGCATATTAGGACTTATTAACCTGCCTGTATCACAATACCCGGATATAGCGCCGCCAACGGTGCAGGTATCGGCCTTTTATAACGGTGCCAACGCCGATGTTGTGCTTAAAAGCGTGATCATCCCCATGGAGGAGCAGATCAACGGTGTGGAGAACATGACCTATATGACCTCCTCTGCCAGTAATGACGGCTCGGCATCTATCACCGTTTATTTTAAAGTAGGTACCAACCCCGATCTGGCCGCGGTGAACGTACAGAACCGGGTATCGCGGGCAACCAGTTTGCTGCCCCTGGTGGTAACGCAATCTGGGGTTACGGTAGCCAAAAGCCAAAGCAGTAACCTCATCATATTTTCGTTATACAGCGAAAACAAAACTTACGACGAAACATTTCTGCAAAATTATGCCAAGATAAACCTGGTACCGCAAATACAACGTGTTACAGGTGTGGGCGATGCCCAGGTTTTTGGCTCAAGAGATTATTCCATGCGTATCTGGCTAAAGCCTGATGTAATGTCGCGCTATGGTTTGATCCCCGATGATATTACCGACGTATTGAATGAACAGAACATTGAAGCAGCCCCGGGTAAATTTGGAGAAAACAGTAATCAATCCTTTCAATATGTGATCAGGTACAAGGGCCGGCTTCAAACCGCGGCCGAGTTTGGCAACATGATCATTAAATCGGTAGGTAACGGGCAATTGCTGCGTTTAAGTGATGTGGCAAGGGTTGAATTAGGTTCGCTGGATTATTCTTTTCACATTATTACCAACAGTTTACCTTCGGTAGGTGTGGCTATCAGTCAAACGGCGGGTTCAAATGCACGTAATGTGATCAATGAAACAAAAAAGATCCTGGATGCGGCGTCAGAAACCTTCCCAAAGGGGATGAAGATCACTTACCTGGTTGATGCCAATGAGCTTTTGGATGCCTCTATCGAAAAGGTGATCAGCACCCTGATCGAGGCATTTATACTGGTGTTTATCGTAGTGTTTGTTTTCCTGCAGGATTTTAGGTCGACCCTGATCCCGGCTATCGCTGTACCGGTGGCTATTGTAGGCACTTTCTTCTTCCTCAACCTGTTTGGTTTCACTATTAATTTGCTTACGCTCTTTGCGCTGGTACTGGCTATAGGTATTGTGGTTGATGATGCCATTGTGGTGGTGGAGGCTGTGCATGCCAAGCTGGATATGGGCTATAAATCGGCACGTAAAGCTTCCATTGATGCCATGAGCGAAATATCCGGCGCCATTGTTTCCATTACGCTGGTAATGTCGGCCGTGTTTTTACCGGTAACCTTTATATCAGGCTCAACCGGGGTGTTTTATAAACAGTTTGGTATTACACTGGCTGTAGCTATTTTGCTTTCGGCGGTGAACGCGTTAACGCTTAGTCCGGCGTTATGTGCCCTGTTTTTAAAACCTCATAAAAAAGGAACCCCCAAACATGGGTTTATAAATCATTTTTACGTAGTGTTTAATACTGCTTTTGAGGCGGTAAGTGGTAAGTATAAAAAGTCGGTAAATTTCCTGGCGCATAAAAAATGGATAGCCATTGCCGTAATAGCAGTATTTGCCGCTACGCTCATTTATCTCATAAAAACCACTCCATCCAGCTTTGTGCCTAATGAAGACCAGGGGGTTGTATTTGCCGCAATAAGCCTGCCCCCGGCATCGTCAATGGAACGCACAGACGCGGTTGCCAATAAGATTGATAGCATTGGTCATACTTTCCCGGCTGTAGAAAATACGCTTAAACTGGTGGGCTTTAACTTTATAGCAGGATCAGGAAGCGCGTATGCCATGGTGATCATGAAGCTGAAAACATGGGAGCACCGTAAAGATAAAAAAGACAGCCAGGAGAGCATCATCGGTGAACTTTATGGCAAAACCAGCGGTTTAAGGGAAGCTACTGTGTTTTATTTTTCGCCACCCACGTTACAGGGTTTTGGTAATAGCGATGGTTTTGAGTTTCAGCTGCAGGATAAAGGCGGCCATACGGTAAATGAATTATTTAAGGTAAGTAATGATTTTATCGCGGCACTTGGAAAGCGTAAGGAAATTCAAAATCTCAACTCATCATTCAATCCAAACTTCCCGCAGTTCCAGGTTGATATTAATGTGGCTAAATGTAAGGAAGCGGGGGTAACTGTAAATTCGGTGTTGAATACTTTGCAGGGTTATTATGGTGGTTTATATGCATCAAACTTTAACCAATTTGGTAAACAGTACCGTGTAATGGTGCAGGCCGATTATGATTACCGGGCCAATGAAACCGGCTTAAGCAAAATATTTGTGCGGAACAGCGCCGGTACCATGGCCCCAATCTCGTCGTTCATTTCGTTGAAAAGGGTGTTTGGCCCCGAGTCTATATCCCGCTTTAACTTGTTTACCGCCATTTCAGTTTCCGGTCAGCCTAATCCTGGTTATAGTTCAGGCGATGCTATCCAGGCTATCAAAGAGGTTGCCTTGCAAAGCCTGCCCGCGGGCTATGGCTATGAATTCTCTGGTTTAACCCGCGAGGAACTGTCAAGCGGTACACAATCTGCCTACATATTTTTACTTTGTTTGGTGTTTGTTTACTTTCTGTTAAGCGCGCAGTACGAGAGTTATATCCTACCGTTCGCGGTGTTGTTTTCGTTGCCGGTAGGGTTGGCGGGTACTTACCTGTTTGCCAAGATCTTCGGTATCGGCAGTAATATATACTTACAGATCTCGCTCATTATGCTCATCGGTTTGCTGGCCAAAAACGCTATCCTGATCGTGGAGTTTGCTTTGGAAAGACGCAGGGCGGGGATGGACCTGATACCCGCGGCCATCGCGGGCGCCGAGGCCCGTTTACGGCCTATCCTGATGACTTCCTTTGCCTTTATATTTGGTATTATGCCGCTCATGGTATCAAGCGGAGCCGGAGCAAATGGTAACCGTTCCATTGGTACAGGCGCGGTAGGGGGCATGTTTGTAGGAACCGTGTTCGGGGTGTTTGTGATCCCTATATTGTTTATTATTTTCCAGCACCTGCAGGAAAAAGTAAGCGGGAAGCGAAAACATGACGAAGAAGATGATGAGGATGACACGATTGAAGTAAAAGGTGCTCATTAATTCATCAGTTAAAAAGATCAATTATGAACAGAGATTGTTTAAAATATATATTTTTATTTGCCTTGCTTTCGGGGGCGTTGCTATCCTGCAGAATAACCAAAAGCTATAAGCAGCCCGATGTAAATACCAATGGTCTTTATCGTGGTCAGCAGTCAACAGATACCGCTACGCTCGCATCCATGCCCTGGCAAAGCCTGTTTGCAGATACTGCTTTAAAATCGCTGATACAGGAAGGCCTGAATAATAACCTTGATCTGAAAACCGCTGTGCAAAAAATACTGGAGGCACAGGCAGCATTACAGCAAAGTAAAGCGACTTTTTTGCCAAGCTTAAGCGGTAATGCAAGTGTGTCGCGGTCAAAACAATCACAGGCAGGGTTAAATTTTCCTCCGGGCATCAATATTAACACACTTACCACTACCTACCAGGCTGGTTTAAGCACATCGTGGGAAGCTGATGTATGGGGCAAACTGAGCAGTACCAAAAGAGCGGCCCTTGCCAGCTTTTTACAAAGCGATGCCGCCAAAAGAGCTGTACAAACCCAGCTGATAGCGGATATTGCCAATAATTACTTCTCGCTGCTGGCTTTAGACAAGCAACTGGAAATAACCCAGCAAACCCTGAAGAACAGGATCATTGATGTGGAAACCATGAAGAAGCTTAAAGAAGGCGCGGTAGTAAATGGCGCTGCCGTAGTACAAAGCGAGGCTAACCGCTATGCCGCGGAGGTAACCATTCCTGATATTAAACGCAGTATCCGCGAAACGGAAAATGCGCTGGATATATTGCTTTCGAGGCCACCAGGCCCAATTAGCCGCAGTAACCTGGCCGATCAGAAAATGGTGAATGAACTACAGGCAGGCATACCAACGCAGTTGCTTACCAACCGCCCGGATGTACAGCAAAGTGAATATGCTTTCAGGGCTGCGTTTGAAAATACCAACCTGGCCCGCATTTACTTTTATCCTTCGTTTACGATAACCGCTTCCGGCGGATTATCCACTTTAAGCTTAAAGGACTTTTTTAATAAATCCATATTTTATAATGCAGCAGCAGGTTTAACCCAGCCCATTTTTAACCAGGGGATAAACAAGGCCCGTTTGCGTACCGCGCAGGCGCAGCAACAGGAAGCCTTGAACGGTTTTCAAAAAACCTTGCTGGTGGCCGGACAAGAGGTTTCCAATGCCTTATATGCCCATCAAACAGCTATTGAAAAAGAAGATGCCCGCAGCAAACAGATCATAGCGCTGCAAAAATCTGTTGACTTTACACAGGAACTATTAAGGTACAGTTCGGCAACCAATTATACCGATGTATTAACCTCCGAACAAAATCTGTTAGCGGCCCAGTTAAGCGGCGTTAACGACAGGTTGCAGGAGTTACAGGCCATTGTGAACCTGTACCGCGCCCTGGGTGGCGGATGGAGGTAAATATCGACTCACCCCGACATCGCTGCGCTTGTCACCCCTCTCTACGCTCCGCGCAAAGAGGGGATTTCAACCTTTTTTCCTTTACCCTCTTTGCGGCGAAGCCGGAGAGGGTGGTCCAGCGAAGCGTAGACCGGGTGAGTCAACTGTGGGTGGTGCTTATTTCTCCGCAAAGTTTAATAGGATTAAATTTTAAAGTATTGGCCTGTACGATTCCCTCCCGACGGGAGGGTGTAGGGAGGGGTTTATGCGACCCACATCACGAATAAACCCCTCCCTGCCATTACACAAACCATCGCGCCCCTCCCCAAGGAGGGAATTTTATCTACCAAATAACCCGACTGTCTTTTGATGAGCTATTCCCCTCTTGAGAGGGGTGGAGGGGGCTTTTCATCGCACGTATAAACACACCCCTGCTACCCTCGATTCCTACGCGCCCCCTCTCAAGAGGGGAACTAAAAACAAACACGTCATGGGTAGCCTGTCGAAGCATAGTGGGCAAAGGCTTATCCACGCCCCATTGGGGTATCGTGTTAATAGTAATATTGAGTAAATAGCAGCTCCATAGGAGCTTCCTTTAACGTTATTGACACTTGATCAGGAAGCTCCTATGGAGCTAATGCTCTGATATTATTATCCTATAAACACGATACCCCGATGGGGTTTGCTGTTGATGAAACAAACACGTCATGGATAGCTTGTTTCAGCACCCCACAAGCAGGGTCAAAAAGCGAATTGCAAGTGAGATGTCGAAATAAATTCGGCATGACTTATTTAATTATTTAAAGCGTTGTGCGATTAAAAAGCCGACCCGGAAAATATATTACCTACGGGTTACCCTGCTACGTTATCCTGATCCGAATCATCTGTTGGTTCCCAGAGCTCAATAATGTTCCCTTCCGGATCGAGCACATGGACGAATTTGCCATATTCATATTCCGCAATCTCATCAACAATGGTCACGTTGTCCTTTTTTAGCTCGTCAACCAGCGCAACGAGGTTTTCTACCCGGTAATTGATCATAAATGGCTTGGCCGACGGATTGAAATATTTGGTATCCTGCGGAAACGTGCACCATGATGTGGATCCTTTTTTTGACGGATCATCGTCCTGCCGCCACTCAAACGTTGTTCCGTATTCACTGGTAGCCAATCCAAGATTTTTGGCGTACCATTCGTTCATACCTTTCGGATCATCGCATTTAAAAAATACGCCGCCAAGGCCCGTTACTTTTTTCATATTTAAACGTGTTTGTATGACTAAAAAGTGATCAAATGATGAAAGATAAATTTGTGCAGTGTATTGATCGTCTATATTAAAAGAATATTTAACGCCAGTTAAGTGTTTCTTATGCACAACCTTTTGAGCAATTTCCATCTATTTTTGGACATTACCAAATCTGTTTTCAAATCTTTTATTCGTGCTGATGGCAATTTTAAGCTTTATTCACAGAAGTCAAAAATGGCTGATTGTCAAATAATTGCGCTGTCAGTCAGCGCTGGATATATCGGTGCCGATTCTGAAAATTACCTGTTTGATAAGCTTAAAAAGGATTATAAAGACGATATTCCAAACCTGATTTTTGTTCGCGTAGGGTCTCCCGGAGAGGACCCTGCGCAAGCTATACAGGGCAATCAACTAACCCACAGCCCACGCAGGGTCCTCTCCGAGAGACCCTACGAAAACCCAAAACTGACTTATATTATATATTACATATTGTCATTGCGAGCGATAGCGTGGCAATCTCAGAGGACAAGTAAGGAACTTTGCTTATGCAACCCGTATGGTGAGATTGCCACGCTATCGCTCGCAATGACATGTTTGTTAATTGTAGTACTAAAAAACATCATAGATAACTTGTTTCAGTCAACTTTTTTCAGAACGAGACAAAGCTTTTCGTTTTACGGCCTTCTCAGGCATGGTTCCATGTTTATGTTATCTCCCATATTATTAAAAATAACACATTAAATTTTTTTAATAAGCATAACAATCAGCTTGCTGGTTAATTATAAATTGAATAATATTTATCAATTAAGCAATTATTAAGCTTTTTTTAATAGCATCGCGCTTAATTTATAGTTAATAACCAATTGTAACTGAGAAGCTTTGTCCTCAAAAAAGCTTTAGGTTTTATTTAACTATTAACTATGAAAAATTATGTTTTTGTACCCCCTTAGGGTTAAATGCGTCTATTCCGGAGTATTAACCACATCAAACCAATTATTAAACATTTAAATTATGAATCTGAAAAGTATTAAAGCTATATTTTTATTAGCCGTATTTGCCATAATAAGCAGCTGTTCAAAAAAAGATCTTAAAAGCAATTCATCAATAGCCCCCGATAGAAAAAACAAACAAACATTTGCATCGCCGGTGGGTGATGTGGTAGGGAAGGTAACCGTGGGCTACCAGGGCTGGTTTGCCGCCATAGGTGATGGTTCGCCAATTAACATCTGGTGGCATTGGGCGCCGAATGCAGGCCAGGCACCATCAACAAATAATATAGGCATCAAATCATGGCCTGATATGCGTGAGTATACCAGTTCGTATCAAACGGGTTTTGCTAATTTAAATAATGGAAGTCCGGCAAAATTATTCTCATCTTTTAATGATCAAACTGTAAACGTACAGTTTCAGTGGATGCAGCAAAACAATATAGATTGTGCCGCTCTGCAACGCTTTAACCCTACTGGTGGGGAAGGCCCCGTGCGTGATGCGATAACCGCTAAGGTAAAAACTGCAGCCGAGGCTACTGGGCGTAAATTTTATATCATGTATGATATAACCGGGTGGACGAATATGCAATCGGAGATCAAAACTGATTGGACTAATAAAATGTCGGCCTATACTTCATCATCAGCCTATGCCAAACAAAACGGGAAACCGGTAGTATGTATCTGGGGACTGGGTTTTAATGATGCTAACCATCCATTTTCTTCGGCTGTTTGTTTAGATGTGATCAATTGGTTTAAAGCCCAGGGTTGTTATGTGATAGGTGGGGTACCGGCCTCATGGCGCGATACCAATGCTACCGATATACAGCCCAACTTTTTACCAACTGCTACTGCGCTGAATATGATATCGCCATGGATGATCGGTAAAATAAGTAATGTAACTGAAGCTAATAACTTCTATAACGATCATCAGGCAGGTGACCAGACCTATTGTAATGCCAATGGTATCGATTACCAGCCTTGTGTGCTGCCGGGTGACTTACAACTGCACCAACGGGCGCATGGCGACCTGATGTGGACCCAGTTTTATAACCTGATCAGGGGCGGTGCCCAGGGTTTGTATATCTCCATGTTTGATGAATACAACGAGGGGAACCAGATCGCTAAAACCACTGAAAACTCTTCATTTGTTCCGGCAGGCTCCAACTTTTTATCGCTGGATGAGGACGGTACCATATGTTCAGCAGATTATTACCTGCGCTTAACCGGCGACGGTGGTAAAATGCTCAAAGGGCAAATCGCATTAACAGCCACCCGGCCCACCCCGCCGGTAGTAGGTGGTACCGGCACGGTGCCCTTCGGGCAAACGGTTACCATAAAAGGTTCAAATAACCAATATGTAAGTTCTGAAAACGGAACGCAGGCCATGAACTGTAATCGCCCGGTAGCACAGGGATGGGAGCAGTTTACTGTTGTTAACGCGGGAGGCGGAAAAGTGGCCTTGTTAAATTCCAGCAAATACGTATCCTCAGAAAACGGAACGCAGGCCATTAACTGTAACCGCACCGCAATTGGTCCCTGGGAGCAGTTCGACTGGGTTTTCAATGCAGATGGAACCATTTCATTCAGAGGGAACAACGGGAAATACGTTTCGAGCGAAGGAGGAACCCAGGCCATGACCTGTACACGTTCTACCATAACCGCTACAGAATCGTTCAGGATAAATCAATAAGGCTTTAGTCTGATGATCAGTAATGGGAGTTAAGAGTAAGAAACTAAACTCAAAATGTCGTTTCGACGAACCGTGCCGGGTAAAGTGGTGGGGTGAGGAGAAATCTTATACTCAATGTTATTCATAATAAAGTATTGTATAAGATTTCTCCTCGTACCTCGTTCGAAATGACATGGTTTTTGTTGTATATGCTACTCATTTCTTATCCCGGACCACGTTTAACAGAACCGGCGACCATATCAGGTCGCCGGTTCTGTTTTATAGTTATTCAGAAACAAACTTGATCCCAACAATAGAGACGATCAAAGTACTCAGGAAAAACAGCCGCCAAAAGTTGGCCGGGTCTTTAAACACCAGGATGCCAACCAATACGGTACCCACGGCGCCTATCCCTGTCCAAACGGCATAAGCTGTTCCGATGGGTAAAGTTTGAGCGGCTTTAAGAAGCAGTACCATGCTGAGCGTCATGGTCACCAAAAAACCGCCATACCAAAGGTACATTTCGGTACCTGTGGTATCTTTTGCTTTGCCCAAACAGGAGGCAAATGCCACCTCGCATAAACCTGCGATGATTAATATGATCCAATTCATAATGATAATTATTTGACTGTAAAGGTGGCGAGGATAAACAGCCTAAAAATTAACATATGATAAATAATGGCGCTATCTGATTTCTGATCTTATACGGCTCAGGCTAACCTGTGTAATACCCAGGTAGGAGGCAATATGAAACAGTTGTACCCTCTGGATCAGGTCGGGGCTATTGGTAAGCAGTTCCTTATACCTGTCTGCAGCCATACTGAATTGCCTGGAGATTAGTCTTTCCTCCACTTTTATCAGTTCGGTCTCGGCAAATCTCCGGCCCCAGTTGGCAATGTGTATGTCTTCGGTAAACAGCTTTTGAAGGTCGCGGTTTTTGATGCGGTACAGTATGCAATCTTCTAAAAGCTCAATATTTTCGTATCCGGGTTTATTTTCCACATAGTTTTTCATGGAGATAATGGTATCGCCCTCCCGGCCAAACCAAAAGGTTACCTCGGTATCGTGCTGAAATAAGTAAGCCCGTACAATGCCTTTTTTTATAAAATAAACGCTTCTGCCAATTTTGTTGGCCTCGAACAAAATATGCCCTTTGGGCAAAGTGATCTCCTCAATTACCTGCTGTAATTTTAATCCCGATGTTTCAGGGATGGTATAGATCTGATTAATGATTTGTTCGATTTCCACCTTAACTGATTTGTTATTTTAACGCGCATTTTCGCGTTAAACCCACTCATTTTAGCAATAATAAAGGAAAATTACGGCACTTTTCTGATAAAAACGCATACCCGTTTATGCATAAAGTACGCGTTTTAGCGCACAAAAGCCATGAATAGTGATTATTCAATGTGTTGATAGTCAAATGCTTGTTTTTATTAATTGTTAATTATTTGCGCATTAATCTGTTATTAAGAATTTATTAATAATTCCTCATTTTTTTACTCCTGTTTTATAAACGAACCAATTTTTAATAAACCCTAATTTAATAAAGCATGAAAAGATTTCTATTTATGTTAGTAGCATGCTGTATAACATTAACTGGTTATGCAGGTACTACACATTTAAAAGTGCATAAAAACGCCCTGCTTGCAGCCCAGGTAACCGGGAAAGTTAAAGACGATAAAGGCAATCCGCTGGCCGGGGTCTCGGTAAAAGTACTGGGAAGCACTATTGTTGCCCTTACAGATATAAATGGCGTATTTAAGCTGGATGCACCGGCCGGCGCTACACTTATATTTACCTACGTAGGCTTTGAGGATCAAAAAATAACCCTGAGCGGGCAAACCACCCTTGATGTAACCATGGTTGAAAAAACCATCGGACTAAATGAAGTGGTTGCCGTTGGTTATGGTATACAGCAAAAGCGGGATGTAACCGGAGCCACCAGCACGGTAACCGCTAAAGAGATCGCGAAAAGGCCATTAGTACGGGTTGAGCAAGCCTTACAGGGTACAACTGCAGGTGTTACGGTTTCCAGTAACAGCGGTCAGCCAGGTGCTGGTTTAAGCGTGCGCATCAGGGGGGCAAACTCTATTACAGGTTCCAATGACCCTTTGTATGTTATTGATGGGTACATAGGTGGTAATATTGAATCAATAAGCCCGGGCGATATCCAGTCACTGGAGATTTTGAAGGATGCATCCGCAACAGCGATATATGGTTCAAGAGGTGCAAATGGCGTGGTGCTTATTACCACTAAAACCGGGAAAACCGGTAAACCGGTCGTGAATATCAGTACCTGGTTCAGTAAAGCAAGCGTACCAAAACAGCTTGATTTAATGAATGCTTATGATTTTGCACGTACGGTAAATGCCCAGTTTGCCACAACAGGCAATCCGGCCGCGTTCACGGATGCAGAGCTGGCTAATTTTAAAAATAATCCGGGAACCGACTGGCAAAAAGCTGTTCAACAAAAGCCCTGGATCAGAAACTATCAGGCCGATGTTTCGGGCGGATCAGAAAACGTTAACTACCTGGTATCATTTAATCATCTTGATCAGCCCGGTTTAATTTTAAATCAGTATTATAAAAGATCCACACTTAGGGCAAACCTGGGCATCAAATTAAATGACAGGATGGACATTAAGGTTAACCTGACAACGCTGTTGCCTCAAAGCCGCAATACCGGTTACTCTGGTGATATTACCGATCCCTTTGCTCAGGCATTTCAGTGGGACCCCACTTCGCCTATTAAGGATGCAAGCGGAAAGTATATTTTAAAATCTAAATATGCCTCTAACCAGGTTAACCCGGTAGCGCAGGCTAACAACCAGCAGGTTGATGTGAGTACTACAAACATAACCGGTACAGGTATATTCACTTATCGCATCCTTGATGATCTGACCCTTACATCAAATAACACCTACGAAACACAATCGCAAATGACGCAAACATTGTACGGCCTTGAAACGGGTTTAGGTCAGGTTGGCGGCGATTATGCCTCTATTGGTAACAGCAAATACCGCTCATACCAAACAAGTGATTTCCTTACCTATAAGAAAAAGCTGGGCGATCATTCATTAACGGTAACCGCGTTGTACGAGTTTCAAAGCCGGCAAAATACCAATGTAAACGCGCAGGCTAAAAACCTGTCGTCATACGCGCTTGGTTATTACAATTTAGGTTTGGGCAAAACCCAGCTTACCACATCCGGCTATTGGCAGGATGCTTTACAATCATTTATGGGCAGGGTTAATTATTCTTATAAAGATAAATACCTGTTAACTGCCAGTATACGTTCTGATGGTTCATCCCATTTAACCGAAAAGTACAGCACATTCCCCTCATTAGCTGTAGGATGGAACGCGGCACATGAAAGTTTTATCGAAAGATTGAATGTTTTTTCTGACTTAAAACTTCGTGCCAGCTGGGGTAAAACAGGCAACCAGGCAGTAGGGGCATACGCCACCATACCGCAATATACCAGCGGCGGACCTGCATACTATTTTGATGGTTCTACACCATCTGTAAGTACACCATTAGGATCGCCGGTATCAAATACCCTCAAATGGGAAACTACAACCACTACCGATGCAGGATTGGATATGTCGTTTCTTAAAGGCCGGTTAACGTTTACTGTTGACGCGTATCACAAAAAGATCTCCAACTTATTGTACAATAAACAGGCGCCATATTATCAAGGCGGTGGTTTATACCAGGTTAATATTGGCAGCCTTGATAATAAAGGAATTGAGTTTGCATTAGGCGGAACGCCTTTAGCCGGCAAGGTACGTTGGAACACTAATCTTACCCTTTCGCTTAATAAAAACAGGGTAGTGGATCTGGGCGGTTTGGATAATGTTGTTGTAAACAATATTGGATCGGCACAAACTGGTGTTGCTATATTAAAGGTTGGCCGACCGCTTGGCGAATTTTATGGCTACCAGTTTTTAGGTACCTGGAAAACAAGCGAGGCCGCGCAGGCCGCCTTATTTGGTATGAAACCAGGCGATGCCAAATACACCGATGTTGATGGCGACCATAAATATACTGGTGCCGACCTGATGCCTATTGGCAACGGATCGCCTAAATACAGCTTTGGGTTTATCAATGATGTGAGCTATGGTAACTTTACACTAAGCTTTATGTTCCAGGGCACCCATGGCAACCAGATCTATAGCGGAACTATCCCTTATACCCTTGGCGGCTTAGGCGATGCACGTAATGCTACTTCAACCACTGCCTTAAACATCTGGACACCAACCAACGAAACCAATAATCCAACTTTTAGCAGTACCAGCCAGAATTTTATAAACAGCAGTCGCTTTGTATATAATGCAAGTTACATTAAGCTTAAAAACCTTTCATTGGCCTACACTATCCCAACAGGCATTTTAAGCCGGGCAAAGATCCGCAGTTTGGAGGTTTATGTAAGCGGGCAAAACATCTGGACCATTACCAAATACCCTGGTTATGATCCCGAAGTTTCCAATTCAACCAATGCCATTACCCAGGGTTTAGAAACGGGGGTTATCCCGAATCCTAAAACCTATACCGTTGGATTAAGAGCCACTTTATAAATCATAAAATTATTTGCTTTCTATATAAAAGATAAAAAGATGAAAACAAGATATTCTATACCATTAGCATTCATTGTACTGGCATCGTTTTTTGGATGTCAAAAAAAGCTTACCGAGGATCCTAAGGGAAACTTAACACCAGTGAATTATTTAAAAACACAGGCTGATCTTGACGCTGCGGTAACTTCAATTTATGCCATGTACGCGGTAGATGGGGCGTATGCCTTTACCAGTAAAAGTACATCATACTTTGGAGCCGATGATCTTACAACAGACCCCGGACTAAATAAGGGTGATATGCGCGCGTTTGACCAATTAAACGGTAGCAGCTCAAACAGCAGCATGAACGCCGAGTGGAACGGCCCCTGGACAGCCATATACCAGGCTAATAATGTAATTACCAATTACAATCAGGTTAACTCAACCGAAACTTTAAAAAATCAATCGGTTGGCCAGGCATATTTTTTAAGGGCCTGGGGCTATTACAACCTTGTAAGAACGTTTGGTCCGGTACCGCTTATTGATAAAGTAATACCGGTAGATGACAGGCCTGTGCGTAGTGATGTAAGCAGTGTGTATGGTTTAATAGTTAACGATCTTAAAATTGCCAAACGTCTTTTGCCAACTTCGTTTCCCGGTCAGCCGGGCCGGGCAAACCAAATGGCGGCAAGATCTATGCTGGCCGATGTGTATTTAACTATGGCAGGCTGGCCGCTTAAAAAAACGGAAAACTATGCCTTAGCCGCTGCCGAGGCCGATTCGGTAATTAAAACAGGTACCTATAGCCTGATGAATGATTATGCCGCGGTTTTTACAACCAACAATAATTCAGAGTCGGTTTTTGCTATACAGTTTAATGTAGGCGGTGGATCGCCAAACCGTACCTTCGGATCGTCAAGTGTTCCGCTTGATGAGGTTGCCAGCAATGGCTCAAGCGGTTGGGATGATTATTACCCTGAGATCAATTTTTTCCTGAATGCTCCAAAATGCGCCCGTACTGACGCCACTTTTTATACAACCCTTAAATTAATACAGGCCGATAAAAGCTTTAAACTGGTGCCATGGAATTCCAGCGAAACACATGCCGGCCATCCATACTATAAAAAATTCAGAGCGGGGCTTAATGATGGTGTTATTGAAACCGCGACAACTATCCAAACCATTAATCCAAGCACCAACAAAACAACCGATATTATCCGTTACCCGCTTGTACTGCTGGATTATGCCGAAGCATCGGCTATGGCAACAGGTGGTCCATCCGCTGCTGCTTATATCGCTGTTAATCAAGTACGTACACGCGCAGGATTGCCAAATTTAACACCTGGCCTGTCGGCAACCAATTTTCAAAAAGCCGTAGTGAATGAACGTGGTTATGAGTTTGCCGGCGAATTTGGTATACGATGGTTTGACATTGTACGCCTGCAAATGCTACCCGAGATAATTGCCGCCCGTGGCAATAAGGAAAACCCTATAAACTTCACGGGTGATATAAGTCAAAGGTACATTGCACCCATTCCGCAAAATGAAATGTACCGTAACCCGGCCTGGACGCAAAATCCGGGATACTAAAAAACAATCCTTGTCACAATTAAAGAATTGCCCGGCCATGTGTAAGCATGGTCAGGCTTTCTTTAGTATTAATTAAAAACCTATAAAATATACCCATGCGATTATGAAAAAAATACACTTTTCAATAATGTGTTTTTTAATGTTAAGTGTAGCTGTTAACGCTCAAAATAAACATTCAAAGGTTACAAAATACCCAACCTATCATGGTTTGGTTATGGCCGGTTACCAGGGTTGGTTCCGGGCCGAGGGTGATGGCACAAAATCGGGCTTTAGTCATTATTTTGCCAGCGAAACTCGCTGCGGGGTTGATGCCTGGCCTGATGTAAGTGAGTATAAAAACACCTATACAACACCTTTTAAACTGGCCGATGGCAGCAATGCAAAATTGTTTAGCTCCTATGATAAAAGCACTGTCGACCTGCATTTTAAATGGATGCAGGAGTATGGGGTCGACGGGGTTTTTATGCAGCGCTTTATGGGATCTATTAAAAGCGACCGTGCGCGCAGGGGAACAGGTGTAGTCATTAAAAACGCGTTGGAAGCCGCTTCAAAATACGACAGGGCAATAGCCATCATGTATGACCTGTCGGGCCTTAACGCATCAGGCGAGGATTGCTCTGCTATCATCAACGATTGGAAATATTTGGTTGATTCATTAAAAGTAACCAACCAGCCGGGGACTAAAACCTATTTAAACAACAATAATAAACCTGTTGTGGCTATCTGGGGACTTGGTTTTCCTGACAGGCCGTATAATACCCGTAACATTGGTATCTTAAAACTGATTGATTTTTTAAAGAACGACCCGGTTTATGGTGGCTGTGCGGTAATGCTGGGTGTACCTACATTTTGGCGCGATCTGAACTCAGATTGCCTGAATGATCCCTTTTTACATGAAGTTATAAAACAAGCCGATATTGTTTTACCGTGGACAGTACAGCGTTTTTCGCCGTTGTTGCATAATGATATGGATCGTTACCGCGATTTGCTGATTGGCGATATGCAATGGTGCAAAACCAATCATGTGGAGTATGTACCCTGCGTTTATCCGGGTTTTAGCTGGCATAACCTGAGTACCTATGAATTTCCTGATGATGTAAAACCGGTGGCATCCATACCCCGGCAGGGTGGGCGTTTTTACTGGCAGCAAATTTCAACTGCCCTGCAGGCTGGTGCACAAATGCTTTATGTAGCCATGTTTGATGAGGTTAACGAAGGAACAGCTATCTTTAAAGTGACCGATAAACCACCAGTAAGTAATAGCGCCAAATTTATTGATATGGATGGCAAACCCAGTGATCATTACTTATGGTTAACCGGCGAAGCTGCAAAAATGCTCAGGAATGAAAAGCCATTAAGCTATACACTGCCGGTACGTAGTAATTAAGCATACACAAAATATGCCTCAAAATAAAAACATAGCACCTTCAAAAAGAAGGATCATGTTGTTTAAGGGTATCAGTATCATACTGATACCTTTATTGGTTTTATTTTTATTGGAGATGGTATTAAGGCTGGTGCATTACGGACATAACCTTAACCTGTTTGTTGATTACAAAAGCAATAGCAATTACCTCGTTTTTAACCCCGATGCATCAAAGAGGTATTTTACCGATGAGGATATTGCCACAACCGGCAACAGCGAACCCTTTAAAAAGCAAAAAGATGCAAATACGCTAAGGATCTTTGTATTGGGCGAATCAACCACTATCGGATACCCGTTTTTCCATAACGGATCATTCCACAGGTGGCTGCAATACCGGCTAATGCACGAACTGCCCGATAAAAAGCTCGAGATCATTAATCTTTCACTAACAGCGGTTAATTCATACACAGTAGCGGGTTTTGCTAAAGAAGTAGTTAATTATGAGCCCGATGCCGTGTTTATATACACCGGGCATAATGAATATTATGGGGCGTTGGGTGTTGGTTCAACCCAAAATATAGGCAGCAACCCGCGTACCGTTAAGCTGGTATTATATTTACGCCAGTTTAAAATATGGCAGCTGCTTACCAATGTATATGGAGGCATTCATAAGGCCTTTGACACCCATGAACGATTAGGCGCAAGCAGGATGCAACTGATGGTAGGAGATCAGGAAATACCCTACCAGTCTGATCTGTACCAAAAAGGGCTGAAGCAGTTTGCCACCAATATGGAAGAAGTGGTAAGTTTGTTCAGCAAAAAACAGATCCCACTTTATTTAAGCAACCTGGTTAGCAACCAAAAAGATCTTAAACCATTTATAAGTCTGGAACCGGGGAGTTTAAAATATCCCCTATTTCAAAAAAATTATGCAACGGGATTAAATGCTTTTAACGTTAATAATTTGTCCGTTGCCGAAAAATACTTTAGCGCGGCTAATGAACTGTTTGATGGCCATGCACTTTGCAACTTTTACCTTGGGGCAGTTTTTGATAAGGAGGGTGATCTTAAACAGGCCCGGCGGTTTTTTTCAAAGGCAAAGGATCTGGATGGGTTAAGGTTCAGGGCGCTCGATCAGTTTAACCAGATCATCACTGAGCTATGCAGTAAATATCCCGGTACACATTTGGTTGATACTAAAGCCGCATTTGAAGCCTATACAACCGATCATATCATTGGTAATGAACTGCTGGTTGATCATGTGCACCCTAACCTGATGGGTTATGCGCTCATGGCCGATGCGTTTTACAGATCAATAGTGAGCAATCACCTGATCACGGTAGATAAAACCAAAGCAATGGACTTTAAACAGCTTTTACAGGATATGCCGGTAACCCGGGTTGACTCCCTTGCGGGCACATATCGGATCAAAAATCTTAAAAAGCGCTGGCCCTATAATGATACCACCGACACCGCTATTGATACAATTACTGCTGAGGAAAAATTGGCTGCCGGTAACGTATTTAAAAACGTAAGCTGGCCCCAAACTATGGGTAAATTATTTGATGTTTACTTTAATAGCCGTCAGCTGGTAAGCGCCAAAAAAGTGCTGGAAACGCTGGTTCTGGAAAATCCTTTGGATACTGCGCTTTATGAAAGAATTGCTATGCTCAGCGGTGAAATAAAGGATTATAACGATGCCGTGTTTTACTTTAAAAAAGCATTTGACCTGTCGCCATCATTTGATAAAGCCCGGTATCTGTTTGTGCTCTGTTTAAAACTGGACAGGCCAACGGATGCACTCCCTTATATTGATTACGCCATTAGTAACAACACAAGCCGCTTTAACCTGCAGGCAGTTAAGGACTACACCCAACAGATCATCCACCTTAAAGAAGCCTATACGGCAAGTCCTTTGGCAATACCCATTTTAAACCGCATTGCCCAAACTTATTATAAAATGGACAATACCGATGGTGCATATAAGTATGCCGAAGAAGTATTGAAAGCCGATAGTAAAAATAGCGAAGCCCTGATACTGCTGGCGCAGATCAAAACTAAACAGATAAACAATGGCAGGCATCAATAAAATATTTACACCGGTTACCAAACGGCAATGCCTTGAATTTGGCTTGCTGGTTGTATTGGCAGCTATATATGCCGGCCTACATTTTAAAGAGCGGTACTTTTTTGTGGCGGCATTGATGGCCACGCTGCTAATTATTTTGTGGCCATTTGTTTTTTACCCCTTCGCCATAATCTGGTTTGCCATTATCAGAGGGGTGAGTTTTATTAGCTCATGGCTTATTATGCTTATCTTGTTTTTTGCGGTGGTAACTCCGGTTGGTTTATTCAGACGGATGACGGGCCGGGATACCTTGCAGTTAAAACAATTTAAAAAAGGCAGGCAATCTGTAATGACCGATATAAACCATACTTACACCAAAACCGATCTTTTGCATACCTTTTAACAGGAAAAGTATATGGAATTTTTAACCGAACTATGGCTTTTTATTCGAACCAGGAAAAAGTTTTGGCTGGTTCCGCTCATTGTGATTTTGCTGCTGTTTTCAGTGCTTATTATCCTGAGCAGTGTGCCGGCCATTGGGCCGTTTATTTACGCCTTATTTTAGTGTAAGGTGCGCACGGCTATACTTGGCATATCCGCTTATTATCATGACAGCGCGGCGGTAATTATCGTGAACGGTAAAATTATAGCCGCGGCGCAGGAAGAGCGCTTTACCCGTAAAAAACATGACGCAGGTTTCCCCATAAATGCTGTCCGCTTTGTGCTGCAACAAGCCGGGCTCGAACTGAACGATTTAACCGCGATAGCATTTTATGATAAACCCCTGCTCAAATTTGAACGGCTTTTAGAAACCTACCATGCTTTTGCCCCGGCCGGAGTCCTCAGCTTTGTATCGGCAATTCCGGTTTGGATAAAGGAAAAACTTTTTATGAAGAAACTGCTGCGTAAGCAATTAAAGCAGTTGGGCAATGGTAATATTCCACTGTTGTTTCCCGCGCACCACCTGTCGCACGCGGCAAGTGCCTATTATCCATCCCCGTTTAAGGAGGCTGCTATATTAACCATTGATGGTGTAGGGGAGTGGGCAACAACCACTATTTCTCACGGACAAGGCAAAAATATCAAGATCTTAAAAGAGCTCCGTTTTCCGCATTCACTGGGCCTTTTATATTCGGCATTTACCTACTATCTGGGCTTTAAGGTAAACAGCGGCGAATATAAACTGATGGGATTAGCGCCTTATGGCCATGCCGCTGCACAACAGACCCTGGAGTTTGAACAAAAAATACTAAATGAGCTAATAGATATAAGGGAGGATGGATCTTTTATCCTGAACATGAAATATTTCAGGTTTGCTACCCGGCTAACCATGACCGATGATAAACGCTGGGAAAAACTTTTTGGTTTCCCCCGCAGGCTCCCCGAGTCTGAAATTACGCAGCAGCACATGAACCTGGCACTTGCCATACAACGGGTAACCGAATATATTGTAATAGCATTGGCCCGCACAGCACAGCAACTCACCAATTGCAAAAATCTGGTTATGGCCGGTGGAGTGGCCTTAAACTGTATTGCCAACAGCAAGGTAAGGCAAACCATGTTGTTTGATGAGGTATGGATACAACCGGCTGCAGGCGATGCCGGCGGAGCCCTTGGCGCGGCCTTTGCCGCACATCATATTGTTTATGGCGAAGAAAGGCGGTTTATCAGTGCCGGTGATTCCATGCAGGGTGCATATTTGGGGCCGGAGTATCATGATCAGGATATTTTGGGATTGATATATAAATACGACGCTACCTATACCCATTTTGAAAATTTTGAAGACCTGACGAAGGGATTAAGTAAAATAATAGCCGATGGCAAGATAGTGGGCTGGTTTCAGGGGCGCATGGAATTTGGTCCGCGTGCTTTGGGGAATCGGAGTATTATTGCCGATCCGCGTAACCCCGAAATGCAGAATCGCATTAACCTTAAAATAAAGGCCCGGGAAGAGTTTCGCCCTTTTGCGCCCAGTGTTTTGCAGGAAGATGCGGAACAATATTTCAAAACAACACAGTCGTCGCCCTATATGCTGTTCATTGAGGCGCTTAAAGATGAACTGCGGTGCCCCGAACCTCCCGGCTATGATCAACTTCATATTTACGACCGTTTATATCACCAGCGTTCGGGCTTAAACGCGATTACCCATGTTAATTATTCGGCCAGGATACAAACGGTAAGCCGGGAAACAAATCCTAAATTCTGGCAGCTCATTAACGCTTTTAAAACATTAACAGGCTGTGGTATGCTGATCAATACCTCCTTCAATGTGCGTGGCGAACCCATAGTATGTTCATTGCATGATGCTTATTGGGGCTTTATGCGTACCGATATGGATTATTTGGTGCTCGGCAATTATTTATTTGATAAAAGGCTTCAAAAATACAGCCCTACAAAAGCCCTGCAAAATAACTTTGCTCCTGATTAAGCAGGCTGTTGAATAATTCATCATGTATATTTGTTAAGGCTTATTAACTGTCATTTCTCTCTCTGTTCGAAATGACATTCAGGGTGGGTCTTGGCTTCTATTTATAGTTTATAAAATTATTTAAAAAGTTATTGTAACAATTTAAATAAGTTGCATTTTTAAATGATTTTAATACGGATATTAACGCAATCAAAATCATGAACCTTTAATTATAGCCCATGAAACGTAACTACTACATTGTAGCATTGATCATGCTGATCTTTTTTGTTATTTCGTTTTTAACCAATGTAATAGGGCCGCTGATACCCGATATTATTAAAGTATTCAACCTCAGTTATACCATGGCAGGTGTGTTGCCGCTGGCATTCTTTATCGCTTACGGCGTTATGTCAGTTCCATCGGCTATTATGCTGGAAACCTTTAAAGAGAAAAAGATCATGGTGGCGGCATTCATTGTCGCTTTTTTAGGTTCGCTTTTATTGGCAATGGTTCCTAATTATTTAAGTGCTATAGTATCGTTATTTTTGATAGGCTGCGGCATGGCCATGCTGCAGGTGGTGATCAATCCTTTGTTAAGAACATCGGGTGGCGAAGAGAATTATGCCTTTACTTCGGTACTTGCCCAGCTGATATTTGGGTTGGCGTCTTTCCTTAGTCCACTGGTTTACTCTTATATGGTTAAAGCCTTAAAAGAAGATAACAGCGGCGGAATAATGGGACTATTGCACTCCCTGGTGCCTGATAATTTGCCCTGGATCTCGCTTTACTGGCTCTTTACGGTAATTTGCCTGGCGATGGTCATTTTGCTGGCGCTTACAAAATTCCCTAAGGTCGAATTGAAGGAAGATGAGCAGGTGGGTTCTTTACAAACTCATTTCTCCTTGTTTAAACAACCCATTGTTATCCTTTTTTTGGTGGCTATGTTTTGTTATGTAGGCACTGAGCAGGGTATTGCCAACTGGATCTCGCAATTTTTGAGCACCTATCATGGTCTTGATCCGCAAACCAAAGGGGCTGATACCGTTGCCTATTTTTGGGGACTGATGACTGCCGGAGGCCTCCTCGGATTGCTTTTATTGAAGATAATGGACAGCCGCAAAGTGCTGATCAGTTTTACCATACTGGCTTTGATTTGCTTAACGGCAGGCTTGTTCGGGCCAACTAATGTAGCCTTAGCGGTATTTCCGTTGGTGGGTTTTTTTGCTTCGGTTATGTATCCTATTATATTCTCGCTGGCACTTAATTCTGTTAATAAAGACCATGGTTCTTTTGCCGGTTTGCTGGTTACAGCCATCATTGGCGGCGCCATAATACCACCAGTTATCGGCTTGCTGGGTGATGCATTTGGCTTACGGGCGGGAATGTTCTTTTTGTATATCACCCTCGGTTACATTTTAAGCGTGGGCTTTTGGGCAAAACCCCTTATCACCAATAAAACCATCGACATAAAAAAGAAATCAACTCATGAATAATACCAAAGTTATAGGGATTGATCTGGGTGCTACCAATATACGGGGCGCTATTGTACACGGCAGCTCCTTATCAGCAATCGTATCGCAAAAAATAAAAAGTGATGGCGCTGTTGAAGATGTACTGAATGATATTTATAAGGTTGTTGATGCTTTACTGCAAACAGATAAAGTAGCGGCCATAGGCATAGGTGTACCCAGTGTGGTTGATGTAGCTGAAGGTATTGTATATGATGTGCAGTACATACCAACGTGGAAAGAGGTGCATTTAAAGCAACTGATGGAGGCGCGTTACCACATTCCGGTTTATGTGAATAACGATGCTAATTGCTTTGCTGTGGGTGAATACTATTTTGGCAAAGGCAGTAACGCTGATTCTATGATCGGTTTAACATTGGGGACAGGTTTGGGAGCCGGTGTCATGATCAATAAGCATTTATATCCTGGTT
Source organism: Mucilaginibacter lappiensis (assembly GCF_050433765.1). GTDB lineage: Bacteria > Bacteroidota > Bacteroidia > Sphingobacteriales > Sphingobacteriaceae > Mucilaginibacter > Mucilaginibacter lappiensis_A. The sequence goes on from NZ_JBNPWP010000003.1 coordinate 457,344, forward strand.
TTAACTGTGGTGCAGGCGAATTTGGCTTGTTTCCTTACCTCGATAACATTTTGGAATATTATTGCAGCGGGTCGTTCTTTAACAATGTGTATGGGCTTGATGGTGTACAGGTGTTTGATGATGCGAAAAACGGTGATGCCAAAGCATTAGGGCTTTATAAGGAACTGGGTATGCATATAGGCCATGCCATAAAACAGGTAATGTATGCTTATGATCCGCAATTAATTGTGTTGGGCGGATCTGTTCGGCATGCCTACGCATTTTTTGAGCAGAGCATGTGGCAGGAGATCAAAACATTTGTCTATACAAAAACTGCAGAACGAATCAGAGTAGAAGTATCTGAACTGGAGAACAGTGGTATTATTGGCGCTGCGGCTTTGTATTATGATAGTCAATTATAAATTTCATATCATGAAAAAACTCATATTAACCCTGATTCTGCCTTTGTGCTTTTACCAGGCATTTAGCCAGGCCAGGCAGGAAAATTTTCAATTGATTCTAAAAGATGATTGGAAAATGCAGTCGGCGGTAACAGATGTAAGCCCTGCCGATAAAATATCCAAAGAGAATTTTGATACACAAAGCTGGTATAAGGTAAGTGTGCCAACAACACTTATTGCGGGCTTGCTGGCTAATAAAGTGTATGATTTTGACCCCTTTATGGGCCGTAACCTGCAAAAGTTGAAAGATGCCAGGCTGGATAAACCCTGGTGGTTTAGGCGTGAGTTTACTTTGCCTACATCGGAGAATGGGAAAAACGTGATCCTTCGCTTGCATGGCATTAATTACAAGGCAAACGTATGGCTCAATGGAGTTAAAATTGCCGATTCGACAAAGGTAAAGGGCCCTTTCCGGATCATTCAGTTGGATGTGACCGGGCATATCAATTATACCAGGAAAAATGTGCTCGCGCTGGAGATAGTGAGGCCATTTACTCCCAACAAAGCAAAAGGTGACCTGGCTATTGATTATGCCGACTGGATACCTTATCCTCCTGATTACAATGGCGGGATAGTGAATAATGTAGAGATTAAAACCTATGATAAAGTAGGGGTGCAGTACCCATTGGTTACCACCAGGTTTGATCTGCCATCGTTAAGTATAGCCCACTTAACTGTTGACGCGCAGGTAACCAACTATACCAACGCCGTGCAGGATGCCGTTATAAAAGGCCACATCAATAGCAATATTGCTTTTGAGCAAAAGGTGCACTTACTACCCAAAGAATCAAAAAGTGTAACGTTTACTCCCGAAAATTTTAAACAACTGAACATACAGAACCCGCGCGTTTGGTGGCCATGGCAATACGGTAAACCCGAGCTTAACCGTATTGAACTTTCGGCAGTGGTGGGCAACAAGGTGAGTAATACGCTGTCTGAAAATTTTGGTATCCGCGAGATGGATTCCAGGCTTCTTGATAATGAATCAAGAGAATTTATGGTGAACGGTAAGCCTATTTTGCTTCGGGGAGCTGCATGGTCGCCTGATATTTTTCAGCGCCGGTCGGCAGAAAGACAGGAGCAGGAAGTTAAACTGGTACGTGATATGAATATGAACATCATCCGCTCGGAAGGTAAAATGGAGGATGATAATTTTTACGACCTGTGCGATCAGTATGGTATGCTGGTTATGACCGGTTGGATGTGTTGCGGCGTATGGCAACACCCTGAACATTGGGATGCAGCCGAACGTAAGGTGGCTATGGCATCAGACAGCAGCGTCATGTATTGGCTCAGGAATAAGGCCAGTTTAATGGTATGGCTCAACGGAAGCGATATGCCACCAACCGATACTTCTGTTGAACGCGATTACCTGAAAATTGAAAAGACTTTGAAATGGCCCAACCCGGTTATTGCAACGGCTAATGAAACCAGATCAAAAGTATCGGGCTATAGCGGCGTAAAAATGGCAGGCCCTTATGAATGGGTTCCACCTATTTACTGGGAAACAGATAGTACGCATAAATTTGGCGGCGCCTGGAGTTTCGCCACAGAAATATCCCCCGGACCATCCATACCACCGTATGAAAGCCTGATCAAGTTTATTCCAAAGGACTCACTCTCCACTACTTCGCCTGCATGGCTGTACCATTGCGGTACCGGCTCATTTGGTACTACAAAAGTTTTTGATAAAGCATTAACGGAGCGTTACGGCGAGTCGACTTCTCTTAAAAACTATGTAGCCAAAGCACAGGCCCAAAACTACGAGGCGCACCGGGCTATGATGGAAGCCTATGGTTTAAAAAAATATCAAACCGCTACCGGCGTAGTGCAATGGATGCTGAGCAACCCATGGCCGGGCATTATTTGGCATACCTATGATTACTACCTGTATCCGGCTGGCACATACTTCGGTATGAAAAAATCAATGGAGCCACTGCATGTTATGTATTCCTATAAATCGAACGAGGTAGGTATCATCAATTCGTATCTTAAAAAGTTTTCCGGTTTGCAAATAAAAGCTTCCGTATACAATATTGATGGTACAGTAAAATATACTAAAACCGTACCTGCTGCTATTGATGCTGATGCCTCTAAAATGTTCCTTACCCTGCCGCCAATTGCCGGCTTGTCGTCAACATATTTCGTAAGGTTGCAGCTTTCTGATAACAAGGGAGATGTGCAAAGTATCAACTGGTATTGGTTATCGCAACGGGCCGAAGTACTGAACTGGAAAAAATCAAACTGGTATACCACGCCTGAATCTGTTTATGCGGATTATTCGGCCCTGCAACAGATACCCAAAACAGGGCTTAAATTGAGCCATAATCAGGAAACTACCAGTGGCGATAGCACCACGCACACGGTTACCATAACCAATACGGGCAAATCGGTAGCGTTTTTTGTTCACCTGCGTGCTTTAAAAGGCAAGGATGGTGATGATATACTGCCGGTAATATTCAGCGATAACTACATATCCCTGGCTCCCGGCGAAAAAAGGGTGTTAACCTGCAGTTATAGCAATAAAGATGCGGTAAATACGACCCCATATTTTCTTACCTCGGCCTGGAATCTGGACACTGCAAAAAGCAGCGGCGACCAGCAAGGAGGATTTGAAGCGGGGTTGCCTGACAAATAAAGCAATGTCATTAAACAAAGTTGACGATTAGACTCACCCGATCATCGCTATGCTCGATCACCCTCTCTTCGCCTGCGGCGGAAAGAGGGAATTAAAAATAGCGCCATTGCCATTGCGAAGCCCCCTCTAAATCTCCCCAAAAGGGGAGACTTTAAAAGCATTTTAAAGCCCTCTCCTTTGGAGAGGGTTGGGTGAGGCTCCTTGCTTCGCAATCGCAATGACGCTTAGAGTAGACAGGTGAGTTTTGTACCCCCTCTTTGCGCAGCAAAGAGGGGGGCCGCGCGTAGCGCAGGCGGGGTGAGTCGACTGTGAGTCATGCAAAAATAAACCCAGGCATTTAGTTACTCCATTGTAATAACCACTCTTTTACCCTGTGTGTCCTCGCGTTCCCAGGCTTCGGTAACATCCTTTAAGGGGATGGCTAAAGTATCTATGGTGAGTTTGCCTTCACTGGCCAGTTTAAATACTTCAGGCAATATTTCTGTTTGAATTTTAGCCATCATCTCTTTTGATATGCTTCCGCCGCCTGAACCCACAAGCTCAATAGGTGCGCTGCGAAGTGTTGCTGCAGGCAGGTTTATATCAGGGCCCGCCATTGAACCAACCTGTACAAAACGGGTTATATGATCGGCTGTTGAATTGATGTCGTGGCCTGTTAACGTTTCCAGAACCAGTTCGGCAGGTTTGCCCCATAAATAATCAATCACTATATCAAATGGATGTTGAAATGCCTCGACTTTAAGCGCCTGTTTAATGGCTTCGTGGGGTTGGCTGAGTGAGATGGTCAGATCGGCGTCAAGCGTGTTTAAGATAGCCTCATTACGGCCTGTAGCTATAATTCTGCCTGCACCCAGGTGGCGTGCTATTTGAACAGCCAGTTTTCCGGTGATGCCGGTTGCGCCTGATATCAATACGGTATCGCCCCTTTTTAATTTTCCTTTATATACCAATGATAGCCATGCCGAAATAGCGGGATTGGGTATGGCTGCCGCGGTTACATCATCTATCCCGCTGGGCACAGGAACATACCAGTTTTTATTAATAACGGCTTTTTCGGCCATCATACCTGCGCGCGACCCTGCATAAACGCGTACCCCATCGGCTAATACTCCAACTCCATCAACCCCAACTACCACCGGGAATTTTTCGTGTTGATCATAATGAACACCTTTGGCCCTTCCCTTATCCAGATTTTTGATACTGGCGGCTTTTACCTGAATTAACAATTCATTTTCCTGAGGAACTGGGTCTGTAAAATCGTCATATTGAGGTATTTCTCCTGCTTTGTATAATACTGCTGCTTTCATTTTTTTTTAATTTTTAACAAAGTTCGGTGGCTGCGAGCAGGGCCACGATAACAATTGTTAATAAATGAAACAAGCTGATTATTTATTGAATTAATGAATTATTGATTTTTATAATTCAATAATTCAAAATTATCTGTTCACCGCGTTACGGATCCGGCTTAAGGAAACCGAGGTAATGCCTAAATAAGAGGCAATATAGTGTTGTGGTACGCGCCTTATAATGTGGGGCTTTTCTTTCAATAAATTCAGGTAACGTTCTTTCGGGGTATCCCTGATGAATGACAAAAAATGACTCATGTAATTGATTTGCCGGTCAAGAAATATATCTGATAGCTGCTCACAAATTTCGGGGATCGCGTTTAATTCTTTCATGATGTTGTCAAAGTCCTTTTTATGGATCCAGTGAAGTACGCATGGTTCTATGGATTCAATGGTACATAAACTCGGCTTGCCTCTCCTGAAACTTTCAATAGATGATACACTGTCATTTTCAAAAAAGAACTGAAAGGTTACATCCTTCGCTTTATTATTGAACCAGGCCCTCAAACAACCTTTTTCAATAAAGTAAGCTTTTTTTGAAACGTCGCCTTCGTTTAAAAGAATAGTTTTTGCAGGAACTTCAAGGCGATGGTAATAGCTTTCATACTTTTCCCATTGGCCCTGAAGCATTGGTGATATTTTTTTCAGTTGATCAAACACTGCTCAAATTAAATGAATTTATAGCGGCAAGTCAAATTGTTCCTGTACTGCAATACTAAAATCCGCTGTCGTCCAAAGCAAAGGTGCTTTTACGGTTTTCCCACTTACCTTTTGTAAAGTCAGGGAAGTCCAATGTTTTATTACCCTCCTTAAGTGATTGTGTTGATAAGGGTGCTATAACACTCATGGTCACTGAATCATAAACATCAATAGGGGTTTGCTTTTTTTGCTTTACGGCCTCAATAAAGGCATTAAATACAAACCAGTCCATCCCGCCATGACCGGCGCCGGCAGCCTCTGCATCGTGTTTTTTCCACAGCGGGTGATCATATTTGGCAAACCATTCCTTTGCAGGATCCCAAACGTCATCTTTTTTAGCTTCATGTTCAATATAAACTGATTGGTTTACATCCATCCAGATCCCTTTAGTACCCTGTACCCTGAATCCAAGTGAATACGGTCGGGGCAAATGTGTATCATGCGATAACAAAACGGTTTCGCCATTGGCACAATTGATTATGGTAGTAGTTACATCGCCATTTTTGTAGTTGATCTTAGCAGTGGGGTTTCCCGGAGCAAGCTCATTCACATATGCGCCAAGACCACGTGCCTTTGAACTAAATGAAACCAGGCTGGTAAACCGGTTACCATGATTAATGTCGATATAGTTCATTACTGGGCCGGCACCGTGGGTAGGGTAAAGGTCGCCGTCGCGGTCAATATTAAACTGGGTTCTCCATTGCGCCTCGCTCAAAGCCTTTGGTCCAAACTCCACACCTTTGCCACCATAACGCCCTTTTCCATCATTAAAAAGAACATCACGCAGGTTATGCTGATAACCGCCTTCCAGATGTATCAGCTCGCCAAATAAGCCTTGCCTAACCATATTTAAGGCAGCCATCACATCGCGGCGATAGCATACATTTTCCAATGTCATATAAGGTATGCCGGTTTTTTCAGATGTTTTAACAATATCCCAGTGTTCATCAACCGTTAAACCTGCTATTACTTCGCATCCCACATATTTTCCGGCTTTCATGGCGTCCATTGCCTGAGGGTAATGAAACTGCCATGGTGTTGCAATGATCACGGCATCAATATCATTTCGTTCCAGTAGTTTTTTGTAAGCATCTAAGCCACCTGTATATTCTTTAGCAGCTGGTCTTCCCTTTTTAGCTATATACTCACGGCAAATGCTTAATGAATGCTCTTGGGTATCACATATAGCTACAATTTCAACATCGTCGCGCAGGCAACCTTCTGATATGTGACTCATGCCCCTGGCGCCCACGCCAATATAACCAAGTCGGGCTTTGCCGCTTGCATTTGCAAATAAACTGCCTGTTGGTAGTATGGTAAAGCCGGCGGCTGCAATTGCGCTGTTTTTTACGAATGTTCTTCTGTCCATTTATAATAAGTGTTTGATGTGAATTGTTTAGATGTGATTTGCCTGTTTACTGATGCTTTTCAACAGTGAAGTTATTGATCGTATTGATAAAACAAATGCTTTAATTAATAAAATTACCACGCAAACGTTTGATATTATTAATTAAAGTAAGATGTTACAATTGATATCGTGTCAATATTGATTTTTTAGATACAAATCGCTTCTTTTCACGTAGTTATTGTAAGGTTTGTTATAGTCTTTAAATGGAAGAGGTAATAATAGATACGATCAAAATTTATGTCACCGGATTATTCCGGGGATCACAATTGACAGAAGCGGGGAAAACAGATCGGCTAAAGACCAGACAAAAAATGCACAAACGTTTGCGCAGGATTTTTATTGACTAATTAAGTACGTTTGGTATAACTATTTGACTTTTACTATGTTTGATCAGATCCTTGAGCTATACGGGCTTCATGTAAGTGACTATAAAATTGCGGAATTTGGTTCAGGTTTAATCAATCATACCTGGAAGGTATGCGGTCCCGAAAACTATATTCTACAGCATATTAATGCAGGCGTTTTTAAAGATCCAGAAGCTATTGCCGAAAACGTAGCCTTGCTGGAAACCTATTTAAAACAAACCGAGCCTGATTATCTTTTTGTAGCGCCTGTCCGCTCCTTATCAGGTAAATACTTGATTAAAACAGATGATGGCGAATATTACAGGCTTTTTCCATTTGTTGAAAACTCCGTAACCATCACCGAGATCCAGGATCAGAAAGAAGCTTTTGAAGCAGCGCACCAGTTTGGGCAGTTCACTTATTTACTGCGAAATTTTGATCTTGACAAATTACATTATACTTTACCGCAGTTCCATGACCTGAAGCTGCGGTTTGAACAATTTGAAAAAGCCTGTATTACCGCCAGCTCCAACAGGCTTATAATTGCAGCCAACCTGATCAAGGATATTTACAAGCATCAGGAAATACTTTTTATATACCAGCAGTTAACTGATCATAACAAACTGCCGCTGCGGGTTATCCATCACGATACCAAGATCAGTAATGTATTGTTTGATAAAGATCATAACGGATTATGCGTAATTGACCTGGACACGGTTATGCCGGGTTATTTTATGAGCGATGTGGGTGATATGCTGCGCACCTATCTTTCGCCGGCAAATGAGGAGGAGCGTGATTTTTCCAGGATCCAGATCAACGAAGAGTGTTTTTACGCCATTTACAAAGGGTATCTTTCGGCGATGGGTACGGCGTTGACGGCCACGGAGAAAGACTATTTTACTTTTGCCGGGAAATATATGATCTATATGCAGGCCATCAGGTTCCTGACCGATTTTTTAAATGGCGATGTTTATTATCATACCATTTACGCGCAGCAAAATTTAATCAGGGCTCAAAATCAATTAACCTTACTTGGTCAATTTATAAAGTCAGAAAAACGGTTTAAAAAGTTTATTCAATACTTCAGTTTTAAACATCTTAATGTGGTGAATTAATAAAAACCAAAAAGGCTTGTTAGTTTAAAAAACTTTTACTTAGGTTTACAGCAACTTTAGGGGTGTCCTTTGATGGACTGAGATAATACCCTTTGAACCTGATGCAGTTAGTACTGCCGAAGGGAAAAGTGAAAACAACTTTGCTTGTTGTTTTTTCCTTCCTTAAACGGGGCCATTCCTATAGTTATTTATTAAAAATAATTGAATGGAAATCACCGTAAATCAACAGCTTTATACCGTTCCTGACAGATGCACCGTGCAAACTTTGCTATCTGATGTCCTTAATCAAACTTCAAAGGGCCTGGCTATTGCCGTTAATCAAACCATCGTTTCCAAATCCAACTGGGAAACGGAACCGCTGAATCACGGTGATCACATCATTATTATCACAGCAACACAAGGCGGATAACCATTTACCACACTTATATGAAAACAGAAAAAATCCCAACAGGCAAGGTCCTTACTACCGATCCATTTCCGGCGTCGAAAAAAGTTTATGTTAAAGGTGTGCTCCATGACATCAGCGTAGCCATGCGCGAGATCAGTTTGAGCGATACCAAACTGCACGGCCGCTTTGGCGAAACAGAGCCCAATGCACCCGTAACGGTATATGATACCAGCGGTCCGTACACAGATATTGAAGCCAGCATTGACGTTAAAAAGGGATTGCCAGCTTTGCGCGAAAAATGGATCACGGACAGAGGGGATGTAGAGCGGCTGGCACAAATATCATCTCAATACGGACAACAACGTTTGAATGACGTAAGTTTAAATGATCTGCGTTTTGCACACGTATCCAGTCCGTTACGCGCAAAGTCAGGTAGTAATGTATCGCAAATGCATTACGCCAAAAAAGGCATCATCACACCCGAAATGGAATACATCGCCATCCGCGAAAACCAGCGTATTGATCTGTTAAAGGAACAACTGAACGGGCAATATGAGGTGATGAGCCATCAGCATCAGGGCCATAGCTTTGGGGCCAATACGCCCAAAGGATATATCACGCCAGAGTTTGTAAGGGCAGAAGTAGCGGCAGGCAGGGCAGTTATCCCCTGCAATATTAATCACCCTGAAACGGAGCCGATGATTATTGGGCGTAACTTTTTGGTGAAGATCAATGCCAACATTGGTAACTCGGCCGTAACATCCAGTATCGAGGAGGAGGTTGAAAAAGCGGTATGGGCTTGTCGCTGGGGAGCCGATACTATTATGGATCTCTCCACCGGCAAAAATATCCACGAAACCCGTGAATGGATCATACGTAACTCACCCGTTCCTATTGGTACCGTGCCCATATACCAGGCATTGGAAAAAGTTAACGGGAAAGCTGAAGACCTTACCTGGGAATTGTTTAGGGATACTTTAATTGAACAGGCAGAACAGGGTGTAGATTACTTTACTATCCACGCTGGTGTGCTGTTACGATATGTGCCCCTGACTGCCAAACGTATTACAGGTATTGTTTCGCGTGGTGGCTCTATCATGGCTAAATGGTGTTTGGCTCATCATAAAGAAAACTTCCTGTATACCCATTTTGAGGAGATCTGCGAGATCATGAAGGCTTATGACGTGGCATTTTCCTTAGGCGATGGCTTAAGACCAGGTTGCATTGCCGATGCCAACGATGCCGCCCAGTTTGGTGAACTGGAAACCCTGGGCGAGCTTACCAAAATTGCCTGGAAACATGATGTACAAACCATTATTGAAGGCCCTGGTCATATTCCTATGCATATGATCAAGGAAAATATGGACAAACAATTAGCTCATTGTGGTGAAGCGCCTTTTTATACTTTAGGCCCGCTTACTACAGATATTGCTCCAGGTTATGACCACATCACATCGGCCATAGGCGCGGCCATGATCGGTTGGTTTGGTACGGCCATGCTGTGTTATGTTACACCAAAAGAACATTTGGGTTTGCCTAACAAGAAAGATGTAAAAGATGGTGTAATTACCTATAAAATAGCGGCTCATGCGGCAGACCTGGCCAAGGGGCATCCCGGCGCACAGTACAGGGATAATGCTTTAAGCAAAGCTCGTTTTGAGTTTAGATGGGATGACCAGTTTAACCTGTCGCTTGATCCGGATACGGCCCGTGAGTTCCATGACGAAACCCTGCCCGCCGATGGCGCAAAGATCGCCCATTTCTGCTCCATGTGTGGCCCTAACTTTTGCTCCATGAAAATTACCCAGGATGTAAGGGAATACGCCAAAGAACATGGTGTTGATGAAGAAGACGCGCTGACAAAAGGGATGGAGCAGAAGTCAAAAGAGTTCACAGAAAAAGGGAGTGAGATTTATTTGTAAGTGAAAATTTTTAAACAATGCATGTCATTTCGATGAGCAAGGGTGCGGCAGTGTGATGAGGCGAAGAAATCTTATACGCTATACTTACAACGCTGGGCGTATAAGATTTCTCTCCCTCCCCAAGCTCTGGCTTATCCCGAGGGTTCGAAATGACATAGCGTTTTAATCATGATTGATTGGTTAATGAACTTGCTTCGCTTAAATACTTTATGCAGCTGATAGTCATATCACATCCTGATGCAATAGCAAACGAGGCCCGGCTCATAAATCAGCTATTTGAAAACGGGTTAACCCGTTTTCATTTGCGCAAGCCTGGTTACGATGCGGGACAGACAGCTGGATTGTTAAGGGAGATTGATGAACAGTATCATCATTATATCGCCTTGCACCAGCATCATATTATGACGCAGGATTTTGGCATAAAAAGATTGCATTATACTGAACAGCACAGGGTAAATACCGACCCAGAAAAACTGGATTTGATACATCAGCAGGGTTATATACTAAGTACCTCTGTTCATGATCTGGCAACATTATACACTTTGAAATGCTTCGATAACGCTTTTTTGGGGCCGGTATTTAACAGTATCTCCAAACCTGGTTATCAGGCTAAATGGTCTGATAGTTTTTCTTTAGATAAACAAGGTATACAACTGAATGTAATTGCCTTAGGTGGAATAGATCTGTCGAATTTAAGCAAAATAAAGGTGATGAACTTTGATGGCGCAGCTGTATTAGGAACTGTATGGAATAACCCGGATTTGGCTATTTCTAACTTTAAAAATTTAAAACAGGGACTACCGTCCTGATTGAAAATCATTATGATAGATAAACTTCATTATATATCGCAACAGCCAGAAAATGGCACACATCTGTCTGCAATTAAAATGGCGCTTGATGCTGGTTGCAAATGGATCCAGTTACGGATTAAAGACCAACCGCACAACGTAATATTGGATTATGCGGTTGAAATCAGTGATTTATGCTTTGAATATAAAGCGAAACTTATAGTGAATGACCACCCCGAAATTGCCTTGCAAGCAGGAGCATACGGACTGCATTTGGGCTTGCAGGATATGCCGATTGCAAAGGCCAGGCACATTGTAGGGCCAAAAATGATCATTGGTGGTACAGCTAATACTTTTCAGCATATTCAGCAAAGGGTTGCCGAAGGCGCTGATTATATTGGATTGGGGCCATTCCGCTTTACTAAAACCAAGCAAAAATTAAGTCCTATCCTGGGAATAGATGGTTATGAAAATATCATGAGCCAGGTACATGCGGCCAATATTAATATCCCTATAATTGCTATCGGCGGCATTTTACCAGAGGATATTATCCCTATTATGCAAGCCGGTCTATATGGCGTAGCAGTATCGGGAGCTATAACTTATGCCGATACTCCGGCCCAAACGGTTAAAGCAATGTATGAATATTTAAACACTACACTTTTAAATGAAGTGTGAAATCAATAGAACCATGTTAACAATAGCCGGCAAAATTTTTAATTCACGCTTGTTTACAGGCACTGGTAAATTCAGTTCATCCGCTTTAATGGAAGATGCCCTGTTGGCCTCAGGATCCGAACTGGTAACCGTGGCCCTAAAGCGTGTTGATGTAAAAAACAACGACAGGGATGATATTCTGATCCGTTTAAAATATCCGCATATCAACTTATTGCCCAACACATCGGGTGTAAGGAATGCCAAGGAAGCTGTTTTCGCGGCCCAATTGGCACGTGAGGCTTTAGAAACCAACTGGATAAAACTGGAGATCCATCCCGATCCTAAGTATTTAATGCCCGACCCGATCGAGACCTTAAAAGCTACGGAAGAATTAGCCAAAATGGGCTTTGTTGTTTTACCCTATATCCATGCCGATCCGGTTTTGTGCAAGCGACTCGAAGACGTGGGAACGGCAGCCGTAATGCCTTTAGGTTCACCCATAGGGAGTAATAAAGGCTTAAAAACAATAGATTTTTTAGAGATCATCATCAGCCAAAGTAATGTGCCTGTAATTGTTGATGCGGGTATAGGTGCACCATCTGATGCTGCCTGGGCGCTTGAAATAGGCGCTGATGCTGTATTGGTTAATACTGCCATAGCAGTGTCGGGAAACCCGGCACAAATGGCCGCTGCTTTTAAAATGGCTGTGGAAGCAGGCCGTATGGCCTATGAAGCAAGATTAGCGTTACCTGCATCACACGCGGTCGCCAGTAGCCCCTTAACCTCTTTTTTAGATGAGTAGCTTTAACGACATTTTTGAAACCTACAACTGGGACGATACCAAAGCCAGTATTTATGCTAAAACCAGCGCCGATGTGGAAAAGGCATTGGCAGCACCAAAACGAACTTTGGAGGATTTTAAAGCATTGGTATCGCCGGCGGCGGCGCCTTACCTGGAGCAGATGGCCAGTATCAGTCAGCAGTTAACGCTCAAGCGTTTTGGTAAGGTGATACAGATGTATGTGCCACTTTACCTGTCGAATGAGTGCAATAACATCTGTACATACTGTGGCTTTAGTTATGATAATAAGGTGAGGCGAAAAACGCTGTCGCCTATGGAGATCATGCAGGAGGTGGCCGTGATCAAGGATATGGGTTATAACCATGTGCTGTTAGTTAGCGGCGAGGCCAATCAAACCGTTCATGTGGATTACTTTAAAAAAACGCTTGACCTGATCCGCCCGCATTTTTCTCATATCTCTATGGAGGTGCAGCCACTTGATCTGGAAGATTACGAGCAATTAACTCCTTATGGATTGAACACCGTATTGGTTTACCAGGAAACCTACCATGAGGACGATTATAAAAAGCATCACCCCAAAGGAAAAAAATCAAATTTTCAATACCGGTTGGAAACACCCGACCGACTTGGGCAGGCTGGGATCCATAAAATGGGATTGGGTGTGCTGATCGGTTTGGAGGATTGGCGTACGGATTGTTTCTTTACAGCCATGCATTTAAATTACCTCGAGAAAAAATACTGGCAAAGTAAATATAGTCTTTCATTCCCGCGTCTGCGCCCTTTTAGCGGCGGACTGGAGCCTAAGGTTGAAATGAACGACCGGGAACTGGTACAACTGATCTGTGCCTACCGCTTGTTTAATGAAGAAGTGGAGCTTTCCATTTCTACCCGCGAATCACCCAATTTCAGGAACAACATTATTAAATTGGGGATAACGGCTATCAGTGCGGGTTCCAAAACAAATCCCGGAGGGTATGCGGTTGAGCCTGAATCGCTGGAACAGTTTGAAATCTCAGATGAGCGGAGTCCACAGGAAATTGCCCGGGTGATCCGCGCGCAAGGTTATGAACCCGTGTGGAAAGACTGGGATAATTGTTTAGCAACTTAACCTCACCCTGCCCTCTCCAAAGGAGAGGGTTCAAAATTTTTAAGCATGTTGGAACGTGACGAATTAAAACGGTATAACCGGCAAATGATCTTGCCGGAATTAGGTATGCATGGCCAGGAAAAGTTAAAAGCCGCTAACGTGCTCATGATCGGTGCAGGCGGTTTAGGTTGCCCGGTGCTGCAATACCTGGCAGCTGCCGGAATAGGTACTATAGGGATTGTTGACGATGATGTAATTGATATCAGCAACCTGCACCGGCAGGTATTGTATAATACAATGGATGTGGGTAACCCCAAAGCCGTGGTTGCCAAACAAAAGCTGGAAGCTTTAAATCCATTCATAGTTATAAACGCTCATGAGGAAAGAGTAACCGCTGAGAATGCGGTAAGGCTAATCAGCCGTTATGACCTGATTATTGATGGTTCTGATAATTTCACTACCCGGTATTTAGTTAATGATACCTGTGTTGATTTAGGGAAAACACTGGTATTTGGCTCTATATTTAAATTTGAGGGTCATGTATCGGTATTCAATTACCAAAATGGCCCAAACTATCGCGATGTTTTTCCGGAGCCACCGGCTGATGATGAAGTGCCTAACTGTGCCGAAATAGGTGTAATAGGGGTTCTCCCGGGCATGATCGGGACTTATATGGCTAATGAGGTTGTCAAGATCATTTGTGGGATAGGAGAGGTGCTTTCGGGCAAATTTTTGACCTTGAACTCGCTTGATAATAGCATCAGCATTTTTAATATGGTCAGGCAAGAAAGGATAACGTCAAAAATAGCTTCGATTAACGTGGAAGAACCGGCAGCTAATTACGAAATAAGCATGAAGGTTTTAAACGAATGGATGGTGCAAAATCCTGATAAAGTTTACCTGGTTGATGTGCGAGAAGAATATGAATATGAGGATTATAACATCGGGGGCATCAATATCCCTTTGTATGAGTTAAATGAACAGGTGAACAATCTTCCGGTAGATAAAAAGCTGGTATTTTGCTGCCAAACAGGTCAGCGTAGTAAAATGGCTATTCATTTGTTAAAACCCGTTTATAAAGGCGAAATGTATAGTGTAAAGAACGGCGTTTTTTAAATGGGATAAAACATGGAAATATATAAATATCCTACAGTACTAACCATAGCAGGATCAGATAGTGGGGGCGGCGCGGGCATACAGGCCGATCTGAAGACCTTTAGTGCTTTGGGATGTTATGGAGCTTCGGCTATTACGGCAGTTACGGTGCAAAACACCGTGGGCGTGTCAGGTATCCATAGTATTCCTGCTGAAATTGTGGAGCAACAGATTCAGGCCGTTATGGATGATATTAAACCTATAGCTATCAAGATAGGGATGATACATACTACTGAACAGGCTATAACTATCGCAAATGTTTTAAAAATATATCCAGAAGTGCCTGTCATCTTTGATCCGGTAATGGTATCAAGCAGTGGTTATAAACTGATGGAGGATAGCACGATAAATATCTTGAAAAATGAGCTATTTCCCTTAGCGGCCTTAGTTACTCCCAACCTGGATGAGGCCATGTTAATAGCCGATATGAATATCAATAATATAGAAGATATGGAAGTAGCCGCTGCTTGTTTTTTGAAACTGGGGTGTAATGTGGTGTTAATAAAAGGCGGTCATTTAAAAGGAGTTGACCTTTATGATGTGTGCCTTGATAAAAATGGATGGAAACACAAATTCAGATCTGATTTTATTGATAGTAACAATACCCACGGAACCGGTTGTACACTTTCATCGGCAATAGCTGCCTATATGGCTTTGGGGAACGATATGCTGACTTCAATAGAAAAAGCCAAAAGCTATGTTCATAGAGCTATTGAACATGGTAAAGATGTAAGAACGGGCAGTGGCCATGGCCCGTTAAATCATTTTTTTGATCCGCAAAAAATGGTTAAGTATAAATCAGGACATATCGGATAATTCCGATATGGTTAGTGTAAAGTCATATAAACGAGGTAATTCCTGAGTTCCATTACAGAAGTTTTAAATTTGAATAATAATGTGCGACGTAATCTTAAAAAGATACTCTGCATGAAAAAATTCAAATAATGGACACTAAGCAATTAAAGAAAATAGCATACTCCGTTTTAGATCTGGCAAGCGTAAAAGAAGGTCACACTCCCGCAGATAGCTTTGCAAACAGCCTGGATTTGGCAAAACAAGTAGAAAAATTGGGTTATACCCGTTACTGGTTTGCCGAGCATCATAACATGATCAATGTAGCCAGTTCGGCAACTGCGGTGCTCATTGGGCATATTGCCGGTGGAACATCAACCATTCGTGTGGGTTCTGGCGGTATTATGCTACCCAATCATGCACCGCTGATCGTAGCCGAGCAATTCGGAACTTTAGCCTCACTATATCCCGGTCGTATTGATCTGGGTTTGGGGCGTGCACCGGGTACTGATCAGGTTACTTCAATGGCCATCAGGGGTGCCAACTTTAATTTACCCCATAATTTCCCCAAGGATATTCAAAAACTTCAAAACTTTTTTTCGGATGATAACTGGGATAGTAAAGTAAGGGCCATTCCGGGCGAGGGTTTGGATGTACCTATCTGGATTTTAGGCTCCAGTACCGATAGCGCCCGGGTAGCAGCAGCTATGGGCCTGCCTTATGCCTTTGCCAGTCACTTTGCACCAACTTATTTTATGGAGGCCATCAGTTTATACCGGGAAAACTTTCAACCGTCAGAACATTTGGATGAGCCCTATGTAATGGCCTGCGTAAACGTGGTTGCTGCCGATACGGAATCAGAAGCAGAACGGCTGGCAACATCGGTGCAGCAATTTTTCCTGGGTGTAATTACCGGAAACCGTAAACTTTTGCAGCCACCTGTTGAGCACATGAATAATGTTTGGAATATTAGTGAACGCTACGCAGTAAGCCAAATGCTGGCCTATTTATTTACCGGCGATCGTGAAAAAATAAAAAAAGAAATTCAAGCCTTTGTTGAGAAAACCCAGGTTGATGAAATAATGGTCACTTCGCATATTTATGATCAGGGAGCCAGGATCCGTTCGTACGAGGTTTTTGCAGAAGCATTGAAAGAAATTGGTGCTTCCGCTTTAGCCGCCCATTAATTAAACTCACGGTTTTTTTAACAAAACGCCCTTTGATCAATTGATCAAAGGGCGTTTTGCCAATGTACTTTCTGTATCAATGCACAGTATGCCCATCTGTTAAAATTATTCCATGGTGCGAATTATCTACGCCATTAGCAAAGCCGTTATCGTTGATGAACATTTTTTCGTTTTCAATTAAAAAATGCGTATTGCCAACCCTGAAATTACCTTTAATGGTCAATACCGCATCAGGGTGCTGAACGCCTATTTCGTTGCTAATGTGACTGGAAAGGCCGGCATATTCATGTTCATTTAACTGATAAACATCTAATACTGGTTCATGATGACCTGATTGGTACACCCAAACCCGGTTAGGATCAGTCTCTACATGAAAGCCAACGGTCCCTTCTTCTAAACGATTACCGCTTATCCTGATCAAGTCACCCGCCGGGGAAGATATATTGGCATCAATGGTGAGCACCTGATCTGCCATACCTTTTTGATGTTTGTAAAAAGACAGGATCTTTAAAAATTCGGTGCTTTTATCACCATCGGCAAGAGTTACAGTGTTTTGGCTGCTTAAAAATATGCTGGTGCCAAAAATGAATGCATGTTTCATAATGGTATAAACTATTGGTTTAATTGATTATATACTAAAGCACGCTAAACGCAAAATGTTTTAACCGGTTAATAAATTAACGGCTTGTTTATAGCTTCCATAAAAAACAGAAGTACCTTTACTTTCTGAATTTTTAGTGTTACATTGTTGTAACCTAAAAAATTATGAAGAGAAAAACATTTATCCAGTTAAGCACCACCTTAATGGCCACACCCTTATTATCATCACTCGGAGCATTGGCTCAACCTAAAAGATTAAAAAACTGGGCCGGAAACCTTACCTATAGTACCGATAATGTATTTTATCCAAAATCTGTTGAGGAAGTACAGCAACTGGTTAAAAAACACAGTAAGCTTAGGGCTTTGGGTACAAGACATTGTTTTAATACCATTGCCGATAGCAAGGATAACCTGGTTTCAACAAGAGACCTGAACAAGGTGGTAAGCCTTGATAAAAAGTTACATACCGTTACGGTTGAAGGTGGTATTAAATACGGTGAGCTTGCACCATATTTACATAAACAAGGGTTTGCTTTGCATAATTTGGCTTCGTTACCTCATATTTCGGTTGCCGGATCCTGTACAACGGCCACACACGGTTCTGGTATTAAAAATGGGAACCTGGCCAGTGCTGTAACTGCTTTAGAAATAGTTATAGCCGATGGCAGTGTGATCCATCTTTCAAAAGCCGCGGATGCAGAAAAGGTAAACGCTGCTGTAGTTGGACTTGGTGCTATGGGCATTATTACTAAAGTTACACTTCAAATAGTACCGACGTATATGATGCGCCAGCGGGTATTTACAAATATGCCTATGGCGCAGGTTAAGCAGAACTTTGAAAAAATAGTTTCTGCAGGTTATAGTGTTAGTTTATTTACCGACTGGCAAAATGATAGTGTTAATGAGGTTTGGATAAAAAGCCGCATAGATACTGATAAGGAAGAAAACGGCCCCGAGTTTTACGGCGCAAAGGCAGCTACAAAAAACCTGCACCCTATTATTGCGCTCTCTGCTGAGAATTGCACGGAGCAAATGGGCGTACCGGGTCCCTGGTATGAACGGTTGCCACACTTTAAAATGGGATTTACACCCAGTAGCGGTAAAGAATTACAATCAGAATATTTTGTGCCGCTGCGTCATGCTGTAGAAGCTATTCAGGCAGTTGCTCGGTTGGGCAAGCAGATAGGGCCGCATCTTTTTATAACAGAGATCCGCACCATTGCAGCTGATAAATTATGGATGAGCCCATGCCATGATCAAACTTCAGTTACCATTCACTTTACCTGGAAACAGGAAACCGAAGCGGTATTAAAACTATTACCCGTTATTGAAAAGGAACTTTCGCCTTTCAACGCCCGGCCGCATTGGGGCAAAATATTTACCATGTCGCCAAAGGTATTGGAGTCACGCTATGAAAAACTCAATGATTTCAAAAAGATCATAGCAGGATATGATCCGCATGGAAAATTCAGGAATGACTTTTTGAGCCGGGAAATTTATAATGTATAAATAGCTACCCGTTAGTTGTGGTCTTTTTTGATGGTAACTATCTGGTAGAAAGGTTGTTAAATTTATAAAATTGATTTATGTTTATTGATAATATTTAACCTCAACTTATCCATAAGTTTATGAAAATGAAAACCTGGGTTCTTGCCATTTTTTTGCTGCTTGTTGGCACAAATGGTTTTTGCTTTGATCAGGCGCCATCAAAGCCGGTACCTGATAATCCGGCCCCTGCACCCGCCGCCGTTAATGTTGTTCCTAAAACTTCGTATGTTATTGATGTGGCAGCAAGGAGGGTTGATAGTAGCTTTCACGCCCGCAAAAGGGCATATGCTGGTGATCTGATCCTGGTAGAGATCACTAATCCTATGGAATTTATGAATACACGGCCTGCCGACCGTAATAAGATAGTTTTATACGCTGAAGGGGTTCCGCTTCGTGGTATTACCTCTGATCTTTTTAATAATATCAGTAAGGCCGATTTTAAAACAACCGATTCGATCATGTGGATCACTTTCCAGTTACGACGGGATACTTCTACTAAAGCGGCATGGGATTACTTATACAAGCTTACCGGCTCCTGGTATCAGAACGAATTGAAAGTTCATTTATCAGTGGCCTGGGAGGGTATGTTGCCTGTTAAAGTATTGGATAAGAATAAGGCCAATACTGAACTGACTATCACCTATTTTAATTATACAGCGTTTATATGGATGACCATTATTTACCTGGTTTTGCTGATAGTTCTTGGCTATCTTATTGTCAACTCAGATATTTTGAGGGAAACCAAGAATGGTGCATACAGTTTGGCCCAAGCCCAATTGGCCTTTTGGACGGTTCTGGTGATCGGTGGATTTGTTTACTCACTTTTGCTGACAGAGATTCCGTCAACATTAAATACATCTATCCTTGTTTTACTGGGTATCAGTATGGGTACTAATGGCACAGCTCAGTATATTGATTATTTTAAGAAACAGAAGGCCGGTAAGACTTCTACGCCTAAAAAGTCAGTTGGTTTCCTGACCGATATTCTCAGTGATGGTAATACGATCAATATGCAGCGTTTTCAGATCGTAGCCTGGAACATCGTACTGGGGGTATATTATATTTTATACACTATTCATAATAAAACCATGCCTGTTATACCCGATGTGCTTTTATACCTGGCAGGTATAAGTTCATTTACATACGTGGCCGCAAAACCTACAGAGCCTAAATAAAGCAAATTCATTGCTGAGCTTAGCTTATATAAAAGCCATTAGTTTTTCAACTAGTGGCTTTTTCTATAATATTTAAACTAACTATGCTGTGTAGCTGATTTTCAAGTTAATATAAGGGAGAATGCCATCCCAGGGCATCTATATAAAGTTTGTAATACCACAAGTTTTTTACATGGCAAAACATTAAAAAGGAATTGTTTTAAATACATTTATGCAATTGTTCCAAGCAATCCAATTATAATTTAAAATGAATAAGCCATTAGTAATTACAGTGGCCATATTATCCTTATGGACATATGGCGGCAACCTCCATGCACAGCAATCTGCCCGTGCAAACAAGCAAGTTAAAATCCCGTCCTCTGGAAAAAGTGAATGGGTTTACCCCGGTAAGGATGGTAAACTTATTTACAAAACAACACCCGCTGGCGACAGGATCATGGATTTTTCGCATGCGGGTTATATGGGCGGCGGTGTAGCCCTCCCCGCAGTTCCGGTTAAATATACGGTTAAGCCTTCGGGTAGTAATGACGATACGGAGGCTATTCAGGCAGCCATTAATGCCGTATCGGCCATGCCTTTGCAAAATGGTTTTAGGGGAGCTGTATTATTACTGCCGGGTAAATTTACCTGTTCGGGTACCCTTACTATGGCAGCCAATGGCGTTGTGCTGCGGGGCAGTGGTAGTGATAAAGGAGGAACAACTATTTTTATGACGGGCGGCAGACATGTTGCTTTTGCCATTGGTATGGGCAGGAGTAACCAACTGCCCGGAGAAAGCGCGGTTCCCGAGGCCAGTCCTCTATTTGGCACTGCCTCAACAACCATAAGCGATGCTTATGTTCCTTCGGGCGCGGTTTCTTTTACTGTAGCAGCTATAAAAGGTTTTCGGGTTGGTGATATTATAGAAATTCAAAGACCTGTAACAGAGGCATGGATCCGCCTGATGGGAATGGATAACCTGGTACGTGATGGCAAGCCACAAACCTGGATAGGTAAAAGCCGGACTTTGATCATGCAGCGAAAGATCACCGCGATTACAGGTAATAAGCTTTATGTTGATGTTCCTCTTGCCGATTCATATGATGCCAAATATTTAACCCCTCCGGGTACCAGGGTACTGAAAGTAAAACCCGCGGTAAGGGTTACCCAATCAGGTGTGGAAGACTTGCGTGTACAGTGCCCACCGCTTGAAAGTTCATATGGCAACGCCCCTTATTCTGGGATCCGCGTGGCCGGGAATGATTGCTGGGTAAAAAATGTGTTTTTTGAAGAAACAATGAATACCACCGTTTTTGCAGGTAACCGTATTACCATGCAGCAGGTTGTGATCAAACACACTTATCCTAACCTGGGGGCATCAAAACCTGCAGATTTTAGTTTTGAAGGAAGCCAGAACCTGGTTGATCGTTGTGAAAGTACAGGAGGAAATACCTATTTTGTATGGACAAGCAGTTTGATAGCTGGCCCCAACGTAGTGCTTAACAGTACGTTCAGGGGGTATGGGAGCAGGCTGCAGCCCCATCAGCGTTGGGCTACCGCTTTGCTGGTAGATAATTGCACTTTACTTGAAGGGGGTATCGACTTTTTAAACCGTGGGGTAGCCGGTTCTGGTCATGGTTGGACGATGGGGTGGGGAGTGGCCTGGAACAATATCGCTAAAACCTATATTATCCAAAACCCTCCCGGTGCCGTTAACTGGGCTATTGGAAATATTGGGGAAAGGTTACAGACCGCCCGTTTATTTGATACTGGGCCGGTACTGGCTGATGGCAATTATGATTCGCATGGAATACCAGTGGCTCCTCAAAGTCTTTATCTGGCCCAGTTAGCAGAGCGTTTAGGGGTACAGGCATTAAAGAACATTGGCTACGCATCCAATAGTCAAAGTGTGTTTCATAATAAACATATACAACTTTTGCCGCCTTTACGTAAAGAAACGGACCCGGTTTTGGGAGAGGACCTTGCCCTGCACCGCCCGGTTTCGGCAAGTAATATCAGAGGAACAACAAAAAGTTTTTTGGGGGAGCGGGCATTAGACGGAGACCCCAAAACGTATTGGGCTACAAATGATAATGTAACCAGCGCCACATTAGAGCTGGATATGGAGAACCCTGTGGAAATTAATGCGGTGGCACTTAGTGAAGTGAAGGAACTGGGGCAGCGTATACAGGAATATAAAGTAGAAGGGCAGGTAGATAGTGACTGGAAACTACTGGCTCAGGGAACCAGCATAGGTGAACATAAGATGGATAGATTCCCTAAAACAACCGTTTGGAAGGTTAAGGTCACTCTACTTAAAGCAAATGCATTCATCGCGCTAAAAAAGGTAGGCCTGTATCTGGAGAAAGCACCAAAGTAAAAGCATAAAAAAACAGCACGCTCATTTGAGAGTGCTGTTTTACTTTCATTGATAGTGTGTTGATCTTAATTTTCAATACCATTAACCCTGGTTAAAGGTGTTGGTGCGTTTCCCCAGGTATCATTATAGTAAATCAAATTCTGTACCTGTATGTTAGTAGACTTTTTAAGTCCTATTATTGATTGATTGTCCTGCGCGCGTACTGCTTTTACCGCCGAGATCTTTGCATCAATTACATCGTCAAAAAATAGGGCATATCTGCTGTCTCTTTTCTCATAATTAAACGTACAATTGCTTACCGAAAGCCCATTTACATGTCGGGCCCATAAGCCGTATGAAGGTTGGATGTTCAGGTTCGCAACATTGTACTGCCCAACACCCAGCTCGGGCGGCACATTGGTGGTATCTGTTACCGGGTTTCCGCCTTTTACAAGGAAATGCACATCATCAAAAACAACATTTTTAATATAGCCGGTATGCTTGCCATTAGGCAGTTTAAAATCAAGGCCACCGGTAACGTCAGCAGCATCAGGTAGTTTGTAACCAGCAATAATAGGTGTTGCCTTCCGCTGTGTGCCATCATAAGGTTTCCACCTTTTGCCACTGTATGAACTGCCGTTATAAACTTCGTAAACATCTAAACCTTTCAGGTTAATGTTTTCCACTTCACCTATGTTTACATTTTTAACCAACAGTTCATCATGTTTTTTGCCGTTTTCAGTAAATACATACCTGCCGGCTTCGGCGCCAATAACACGGCCCCGGTTTGAGATGGATATAAAAAATGGTGTGGTAGCCCTGTACATTTTTGAACGCTCACGAATAGGGCCGGTGCGACCGCTGTTAAGATAAATATCTTTTACATGCGCACCGTCGTTGGTCGAAATGGAAAATCCCGCCTTGTTAGCGCCCAGTACATAAATATTATCAACATATACCTGAGTAATATCATCCACCGTTTCTGAACCTATTTGAATGAGGTTACAGTTGGTATCGCCAATGATATTACGAACCATGTAATTACTTGCCGGCCGGGTAAAGCCCAAAGAACAATCCGAGCCAGGTTTCACCACATCATCAGAGCTAACCCTTGAAAATATATTGGTAACCGTTACATTGTTACACTCCATAAAATCATACACATCGCGCACATTGGTTTGATTGTTTTTGCAGATATAGGTATCGTGGATATTGATGCCATCGGTACCCGTAGCCAGCAATGCGAAATGCCCGGAACGGTCAATCTTTAACATGTGGTCACTATCTTCTATTTTTGAACCATCCTTGCCAATATAATAGGGCTCGTCTTTTGCCTCATCATACCACAGATCTTCCTGGTGGTAAATGCCGCCAATTTCAATATGCGTACATAGTTTAAGTGAAAACATTTTATCACAACGGCTATCTGGTGCGTTTTTCATCACATTATCCCCGTTAACTAAACTGCCATTCCCGTTGATCTGACCGTTGCCTATAATTTTAATATTATCCAGTCTTTCACCAAAAAACATAGCGTTTTTAAAATAATGATGACCAACATCCTGCTTAGTCATATAGTTTTCGGGATCAGCATAAGGGCCTGCATCAGTAGGGGACAGTCCTGATCGATATTTTTTATCGCTAAACCAGGTCGATTCCGGCGCGTCTCCACCTTTTAATCCATTAATGACAGCGTCTTTTTCCAGGTACAAGTACACATTGCTCATTAAATGAGCGGTACGTACCATATAAATGCCCTTGGTAAACAGCAGCGTGCCGCCCCCAAGTTGATTAAGATATGCAATGGCGCGGTTTATACCTTCCGTATCATCAGTACCGCTGCCGGTTACTCCAAAGCTTTTAATATCCATTTTGCCGGAGTAAAAGGAAACGGGATTCGAAAAACCCTTATGCTCACCATCTTTAACCCGAAGTTTAAAAGTGTACAATTTATTTGGTGACAGTCCCGAAACTGAAGCTGTAGCAGTTTTTGGATCAATTTGCGCTGATGCTGCCGACCATGTTTTACCCCCGTTTGCAGATTGCATTAATTGTATGCCCCGGGTATTACCACCCTGACCCCACTTAAAGTTTGCCCTGGTATAGGTGGCAGGTGTTTCCTTGTATTGCATGGCGCTGTCAGGTATCCGGGCAAAGTCCGAAATGGTACTTGTTGCGGTTAGGGTAGCTGTTTCTGAACCTGTGCCGGGGCTTGTCAGTATCTCTGGTTTGGATGTGGTATAAGAAGCGTTGAACAGGTATTTCCCAATTTTTTTAAGGTTTACATGGGCGATCATTATTTTAAGATCGGCACCGTTTGCCGGTCTGAGATCAAGATGCCTGAATATAAGGTCTGAACCTGGGCCAGCCGATTTTGCTATCACCACATCGCCAACCCTGGAATAAGAATATTTTGTGCCTACCCGGCCAATAGATTGTGTGGCAAGTCCGCTTAATTTTACATCGCCCCGGCCAATAACATTTACAGTGGTATTATCCATAGTGATAGAGATACCCGCTGGAATATGAATTTTCACTGTTGCATCGGGGCTCCGCTGGCCTGCGGTAAAGTAGAGTGTCAGGTCATGGTTAGTATTCGCTGTTAATTTTGGCTGGGCTAAACTCAAGCGCCCGCTAAGTGCCATACGCTGAACCGAAATATAATAAGTTTTGGTTGACACACCTTTTAGCGGTGTCACCTTAAGACGGTCGCCGGTAATAATATTGCCTTCATTTTTTATTGTACCATCCTTATCCGTAACCGTGTATTTTTGAATCGATCCATCAGCAGCGGCTAATTGCTGCGGAAGATCTTTTACATCAACTTTTGTTGAAACCAGTCCCTGGTCTTCCGGCGTATCTACGGTAAACAAATAGGTACTACCTGTAATGAGCACCAGGGTATCATTTGTTATGCGGCCTATGTTTTTGGCATCCTTGCCAAATGTAATTGTACTACCCCGAGGGTGCGTTTGACTTTTAGCAGTTATTACTGGTATAGTGAAGCATAAAAGAGTGATAAATTTTAGCGTTAGTAACTTATTCATATTAATGACATAACAGTCTTGATTATCTGATGTTTAAAGTTTAATTTTATGAAATTATCCGGTATAACAGACTCGGGCTTTGCTCATAAATTTATAATGGTAAATAATGGGCGGACCCGATGCTTTCTAATGTGTGAAATTATATAAACA
The DNA here is from genome assembly GCF_050433765.1 of Mucilaginibacter lappiensis. Classification (GTDB taxonomy): domain Bacteria; phylum Bacteroidota; class Bacteroidia; order Sphingobacteriales; family Sphingobacteriaceae; genus Mucilaginibacter; species Mucilaginibacter lappiensis_A. The sequence goes on from NZ_JBNPWP010000003.1 coordinate 482,970, forward strand.
AATACTGAATTAAGATGCTGAATTGACCATCTATTCAATCATATTGACTTAACATATTAAACACGTGCGGGGAGGAGGAAAAGGGAAGAAGGGGTTGAAGAACATAGACTATTGTCTATCTGTGAGGTTTCTCCTGCCGCTTAATGAAGTTTTTATTAAAAAAAATAGGCGAAGATCATTTTAAATCTTCATGTTGGAAGTAGTTTTGCCACTTGTTATTTATATTTGCACATATATCTATTTTTAGAGGTATTAATTATGATCAAGTTATTTATCGTGGGCTTCCCGCGTGATATGGAAGAGATTGAACTCGTAGAATTGTTCAGCGCCTATGGAACAGTGCACACGATCACTATCATTACTGATAAGTTCACTGGTAAAAGCCTGGGTTATGGCTTTATTATGATGACAGATCAGGCGGGAGCAGACCGTGCTATTGCGGCAATGGATGGTGCTGAGATTGATGGACGTCAGATCAGTGTAAGGGTGGCTGTAGATAAGCGTGTGCCCGCCGAAAAGGCATATACCCCGGCACCTAAACCTAAATCGTATGCCCCTGAAACCAGCTATAAAAAAGTTGAGCCATCAGGTAATGCCCCTGAAGTTAAGAAGAAACGCCCGAGGAGGGCGGTTTAAGTCTGCCCGGATAAACAGCCTCTGTTTTTTACATTAATAATAAGCACTACAGCCGGGAAACTCCAGCTCCCGGAGAAAACACGCATAATGGCCCCGAACCATCTGGAACAATTGTGATCCGGCCTTATCATAACGGCTTTATTTTTTGATCATTATCTGAACCGATCCAATTCCGAACAGCACTTGTATCAAAAGCGAACAATTTAATTTTATATTGTTTCATAAGAGTTTGTAAGTCAATTATTTATGCTGTGGCACTCTAATTGAAAAACCTAATTTTTCTTTTGAATAAATTGTTTTCAGAAATGTATTTATACTATTTCTATTATAACCGTACCACGTTTTAAATAACAATCAATGATCAAGAACTATTTAAAAATTGCATGGAGAAATCTTATCAGAAACAAGGCTAGTTCCTTCATTAACATTGGCGGCCTTGCCGTGGGTATGGCTGTTGCCATGCTGATTGGTTTATGGATCTGGGATGAATTGTCTTTCAACAAATACCACCAAAATTATGATCGTATTGCCCAGGTAATGCAACAGATAACTTTTAATGGTGCTGTAAACACCGGTGAAACTATTTCGCTGCCGCTGGATGCAGAAATGCGCAAAAGTTACGGGAGCGATTTTAAACATATTGTGATGGTATCCTTTACTGACAAACATATTTTAATTGTTGGTGATAAAAAGATATCCTACCCCGGAACTTTTATGGGCGCCGAGGGCCCGGAATTGTTTACATTGAGGATGCTGAGAGGTACCCGTAACGGACTTAAAGGCCCCTCTTCCATACTAATTTCACAATCAGTAGCCAAAGCACTGTTTGGAGATACTGATCCTATAAACAAAATTGTGAGCCTTGATAATAAAGCATCCTTTAACATTTCCGGGGTGTATGAAGATCTGCCGCGTAACACTACTTTGCAAGATGCCACATTTATAGGCCCCTGGGAATATTACATCACTTCTCCCGGAAACGAAAGATCATTAACCGATTGGGGCGATAACTCCTTGCTGATGTACGTGCAAATAGCTGATCATGCAGATATGACCAGAGTTTCAGAAAAAATAAAAGACATTAAACTGAACAACATGAGTAAGGAAGACACCAAGTTTAAACCGGTAATATTCCTGCAACCTATGAGCAAATGGCATTTGTATTCTGAATTTAAGAATGGGGTTAATACCGGTGGTGCTATTCAGTATGTATGGTTATTTGGTATTATAGGAACATTTGTGTTATTGCTGGCCTGCATCAACTTTATGAACCTGAGTACTGCCCGCAGCGAAAAAAGAGCTAAAGAAGTAGGTATACGTAAAGCCGTTGGTTCATTAAGAGGACAATTGGTTGGTCAGTTCTTTTGTGAGTCGCTGTTGATTGCTGCACTCTCATTTACCCTATCGCTGTTATTGGTATGGCTTGCACTGCCCTGGTTTAATAATGTGGCCAGTAAAAACCTAACTATTTTATGGAATAACCCACTATTTTGGGTGGCCAGCATAGGTTTTACCTTATTTACAGGCATTATTGCCGGGCTTTATCCGGCTTTGTACCTGTCATCATTTAAACCGGTGAAAGTATTGAAGGGCACTTTCAAAGCGGGGCGTTTTGCAGCCATTCCGCGTAAAGTGCTGGTAGTGGTACAGTTCACCGTGTCGGTTATTTTAATTATCGGCACCATCATTGTTTTTAAGCAAATACAATTTGCCCAAAATCGTCCGGTAGGATATAGCCGGGATGGTTTGCTGAGTATTGAGGTTACAAATGATGACCTTCACAAGCATTTCAATGCGCTAAGAGACGATCTGCTAAAATCAGGGGCAATAACAGAAGTGGCAGAATCATCAAGCTCAACAACCGGGGTAAACAATAACAGGGGCGATATTAACTGGAATGGAAAAGATCCATCCCTGACATCCTTTTTTGGCTATATCGGAGTAACCTCAGGATATGGAAAAACTGTGGGATGGAAATTTATGGATGGCCGGGATTTTTTAAGCACATCTATTGCTGATTCACTGGCAATTGTATTGAATGAAACTGCTGTGAAGTACATGGGGCTTAAAAATCCGGTTGGAGAAACGGTTAAGATCGGAAAAAGAGGCTTAACTGTGATCGGTATAGTAAAAGATATGGTGATGGAATCGCCGTTTGAGCCTGTTAAACAAACCGTTTTTTATATCCGTCGCGATTCGTTCGATGATGTATTGATCAAGATCAACCCCAATATAAGCGCGCATGAGGCGCTTAGTAAAATTGAAGCAGTTTGCAAAACCTATTCCCCCTCCGTTCCATTTTCATACAAGTTTGCTGATGACGAATACGCGAAAAAATTCGCCACTGAAGAGCGCATTGGCAAACTGGCAAGTTCATTTGCTGGTCTTGCAATTTTTATTAGCTGTCTTGGCCTGTTTGGCATGGCATCATTTATGGCCGAGCAACGGTTTAAAGAAATTGGTGTACGCAAAGTATTGGGTGCAACTATCTTTAATTTGTGGCGTCTCATGACAAAAGATTTTGTAACACTGGTAATTATCGCGTTGTTCATTGCGGTACCTGTTGCTTACTATTTTATGCATGGCTGGCTGCAGCACTACACCTATCGTACCGGGCTTTCCTGGTGGATATTTGCGGTAACGGCAGCAGGCGCCATCGTTATTACCTTGCTTACGGTAAGCTACCAGAGTATCAAAGCGGCTTTGGCCAACCCGGTTAAGAGTTTAAGAAGCGAATAAACTGAAAGGATCAAAACGGCAAGTTTTTAGCTTTTAGGATTAGTTTTTAGGTTTTAATATTTAAATATCATGATAAAAAACTATCTGAAAATCGCCTGGAGAAATCTTATTAAAAACAAGGCTTCTTCCTTTATCAATATCGGTGGCCTTGCAGTAGGTATGGCTGTTGCGATGCTGATTGGTTTATGGATCTGGGACGAAATGTCTTTTGATACTGGCTTCAAAAACCGGGACCGTATTGCCAAAGTAATGGACAACTCGCTGGTTAACAAAGAAATACAAACCTCTGGAGGGTCGGCTTTGCCATTAGCTCCGGCCCTGCGCGATAACTATGGCAGCAGCTTTAAACATGTTATTATAACATCGGGGACAGGTAGTCATATTTTAACCTACGGAGAAAAAAACATTACGCAAAACGGCAACTTTATGGAGCCCGCCATTACAGATATGTTATCCCTGAAAATGCTGAAGGGAAGCGCCGTTAGCTTAAATGACCCCACATCTATATTACTTTCCCAATCAACAGCCCAGGCAATTTTCGGCAATGCCAATCCTATAAATAAACTGATAAAAATTGATAAAAAATTAAATGCCAAAGTCACCGGCATATACCAAGACCTGCCCATAAATTCTTCATTTGGCGATCTTACTTTTATAGCACCCTGGCAAATGCTTGCTATAAGCGAACATTATGCTACCAAGTTTAATAATCCATGGGGTGCCAGTTGGTTTCAAACATTTGTACAGATTGTTGATAACGCTGATATGAGTAATGTTTCGGCTAAAATTAAGAATGTAAAGCTTGATGCACTCCGCAGCAAGAACAACGCTGATGCCCGTTACAATGCTAAGCTTTTCCTTCAGCCTATGAGCCGCTGGTATTTATATGGTGAGTTTAAAAATGGCATTAATACAGGTGGGCGCATTCAGTACGTATATCTTTTTGGAATTATTGGCTTGTTTGTGCTGCTGCTGGCTTGTATCAATTTCATGAACCTGAGCACTGCCCGTTCTGAAAAACGGGCCAAAGAGGTTGGGATCCGTAAGGCTATTGGCTCTGTCAGGGGGCAGCTTATTGCGCAGTTTTACAGTGAATCATTGTTAATTGCTGTTCTCGCATTCTTTTTGGCGCTGCTTTTAGTGCAATTGTGCTTACCCGGATTTAACCATCTTGCTAATAAAAATGTCTCTATTTTATGGAGTAATCCCCTGTTCTGGCTCCTGGGCATTAGTTTTAGCCTGTTCACCGGTCTTATAGCGGGCAGTTACCCGGCGTTGTATTTATCATCCTTTAAGCCGGTAAAAGTATTAAAAGGTACTTTCAGGGTAGGCCGTTTGGCGGCCATCCCGCGTAAGGTGCTGGTGGTAATGCAATTTACTGTTTCGGCAGTGCTAATCATAGGCACTATTGTGGTTTTTAAGCAAATACAATATGCCAAAAACCGCCCGGTTGGCTATAGCCGTGAAAATTTGCTTAACGTAAGCCTGCAAATTAATGATATTAATAAACATTACCAGGCTTTAAGAAATGACTTGCTTACCAGCGGTGCAGTAGTCAATGTGGCCCAATCAGAAAGTCCGGTTACGGCGGTATACATTTCAAACGGTGGTTTTAAATGGAGGGGTAAGGATCCCAGCTTACAGGAGCAATTTAATAGCATGGCTGTTACCTCCGATTTTGGAAAAACCGTAGGCTGGCAAATAAAGGAGGGGAGGGATTTTAACCCTGCCTACTTATCAGATTCTTCAGGTTTTATTGTTAACGAAGCAGCCGTAAAATTCATGGGACTGAAACACCCGATAGGTGAAACTGTTGAATGGATTGGTAACGGGAAATATAAAATTATTGGTGTGGTAAAAGATATGGTAAACCGCTCAGCGTATGAAGCCGATAAACAAACGCTCTTTTATTTGCCGAGCTGGCAGAACCTGTCAAACATCAATATTAAAATTGCCCCCTCGGTAAGTGCTCATGATGCGTTAAACAAGATCAAGGCCATATTTAAAAAGTATGACCCCAGTTCCCCTTTTTATTACCGTTTTACTGACGAGGAGTATGCCAAAAAATTTGATAATGAAGAACGGATAGGCAAATTGGCAAGCTTTTTTGCAGGCCTGGCTATTTTCATTAGCTGTTTGGGTTTGTTTGGAATGGCCTCGTTCATGGCCGAGCAACGCATCAAAGAGATCGGTATACGTAAGGTATTAGGGGCATCGGTGTTTAACCTGTGGCGTATGCTATCAAAAGATTTTGTAGCACTTGTTATTATTTCATTAATAATAGCAATACCCATTGCTTATTATTTGATGCATCAATGGCTGCAAAATTACGAGTACCGTGCCGAAATAGCCTGGTGGATATTTGCATTGACTGCCCTGGGAGCTGTTTTGATCACCTTATTAACGGTTAGTTACCAAAGCGTTAAGGCTGCTTTGGCCAACCCGGTGAATAGTTTAAAAATGGAATGAAAAGCCCAAAGCTATAAATGAGTGATCAGTAAAGACAAAGCCCGGCAATTCTGCCGGGCTTTGTTAGTTTATTACGGGAGTTTAATTGGGTATCGTAAACCAAAAAGTTGATCCCTTTCCTTCTTTACTTTCTACATAAATATGTCCTTGATGCTGTTTAACAATCTCAGAGGATATAAATAAGCCAAGACCCAGGCCCGCGTATCTTTGGGAGTTTTCATCAACCCGGTAAAACCTGTCAAACAATAATGGTATTTTATCTTGTGGAATCCCTATCCCAAAATCTGTAATCGCGATTTTTACACCTTCGGCCAGTTTCTCTACCGTAATGATCACTTTATCACTTTCTGGCGAATATTTAATAGCATTGGAGATCAGGTTTACCAGTACCTGCTCCAAACGGTTCCTATCGGCAAAAATTTCAACAGTAGCTTCTCCTTGTAAAAGGATCTGATGTTGTTGTGCTGTGCTTTTTAACCCTTCCAGGCATTCTTCTATTAATTCGGTAAGTATAAATTTAGTTTTTCTTAATTCTAACTTGCCCGCCTGTATCTTGGTAACATCCAACAGGTCTTTGATTAGTTCGGTAAGTTTATCTACCTGTTTATTTGCTTTTTGCACAAAAACATGAACGGATTTCATTCCTTCCTTATCTAAAGTAGTACGCTCCAAAATTTGCAGTACTGCTTTAAGACTGGTAACGGGTGTTTTTAGTTCATGGCTTGCTATACTAATAAATTCATCCTTTTTACTTAATAGTTCACGGGTAGCTTCATCAATCAATTTTTGCACCGTAATTTCAAGTAAGGTGCCTATAAAGCGAATGGCGACCCCATGCTCATTAAAATAGGCCCGGCCTTTTGCTTTAAGCCATTTGTTTTTTTCGGAGATAGCTATTGTGCGGAATTCTATATCAAACTCTCCGGAATTAATGCCATGCAGGGTTTCGCGAATATTGTTTTCAACGCGGGTATGGTCATCCGGATGAATCTTTTCTAAAAACACATCTATAGTGATAGGGTCGGAGGGTAACAATCCAAATATTTCCCTGCACCTTTTATCCAATACAAGTTCTCTGGTCTGTGGGGCGTAATCCCAGGTGCCTAACCCTGCGGAGTCAACAGCAAATTTTAATCTTTCCTTGCTTTCATTTAATAAACGTTCTACCTCGGCTAAGCCTTGTTCTATTTTCCGCTTGTCAGTAATATCTTCTATAGCAAGTAATATGAGTTGTTCCCCATTTATATTGTCAATTTGCCTTGCATTCAGATACATTGATCTTTTTCCTATTACTGGAAATATCTGTTCCACTTCAAAATCTTCCATTTCCTTTTTTGCTGGCAGTATATTTTCCAGCAATATCCGTAACCCGGGGATATCCCATTGATGATCAGCAAGCTCATATATATATGATCCTTCAGTTTCTTTCTCAGTCAGCTTGAATTTTTGATAAAACCCGCTGGTGGCCCTTTTTACGCGCAGGTCATGGTCAAGAATGAGCAAGGGATCACGAATGGTTTTTACGATGCCTTCTGTATAAAGGCGTGCATTATTCAATTGATCGTTCCTGTCTAATAATTCCTTATTGACTATCATGATCTCTTCATTTGTACTCTGTAATTCTTCTTTTGAAGTTTCCAGTTCCTCATTCAGGCTTTGTAACTCCTCGCTTCCTGAAAGCAGCTCTTCATTTGCACTTTGCAGTTCTTCATTGGAGGTTTCCTGCTCCTCGGTTATCGCGCGCATATCTGCACGGGCCTGGATCAGTTCTTTTTCCAGTTGTTCAATACGCAGGTCGTTTTCATCATATGATACACTTTCCCTGGCCGGATTGATCTCATCGGTTACATGCTGAACACCGGTTGATGAAGCATTTTGAAAAACAACAAGGAAATAAGGTTCAATGGTATCTTTAAGCGGCACGGCCTGTATGTTAACAAAATGCTGTAACCCATTTAGTTTAAAAAAGACCGCGAATTTACGGGCCGGCAAATTTGTTTTTTTTGCAAGGTGAAGGATATTGCGCAACTCAAATGACAAGCCTTCACGGGCCATTTTTAACAGGTTAAAGCTTGGCTTGCCCACCGGGTGAACAAGCCATGTTTCTGTTGAACCCTTGAACTGGATAATATCAAATTTTTCATTGATCAAAACGGCTGGCGGCATAAAACTGGCAAGCATAACTTCGTCAGCCATCTTGAAAATGTCTTTATCCGCGCTCTCCTTTTGAACATTTTTATCAATTTCCCTGAAAGTTTGCTCCCTGCCCGGAGAGCTTACAGCCATAAACCGGCCTAACGGACCTTTCCTGGTATATATTTTTTCGGTACTGTTATAGGTTGTAAAAATATCGGTATTTGTCCCAATGGTTTCTGACTTACCCAGCATGAGGTATCCGCTTTCATTTAAAGCATAATGAAATGTGGTTAAGGCCCTTTTCTGCAAAACCGGTTCCAGGTAGATCAAAACATTACGGCAGCTAACCAGATCGATTTTGGAGAATGGAGGGTCTTTAAGCAGATTATGATGAGCAAATACGCACATATCACGAATGGTTTTACTTACCTGGTAGGTGCCATCCTGTTTAATGAAAAATTGCTGCAGCCTGGATGCGGAAACACCTTGTAATTCAGAAGCTCTGTAAATACCACTACGGGCTTTGGAAATGGCGGTTTCAGAAATATCAGTAGCAAATATCTGGATCTTCATGGCCGCGGCTTTATCACCAAGCTGCTCCTGTAAACATATAGCCATAGAATAAGCTTCTTCGCCGGTAGCACATCCGGCTATCCAGATCCTTAGTGATTCCTTATCAGCTTTTTTGCGAAGCAATTCTGGAAATATGGTACTGCACAAAACTTCAAAGCTTAGGGTATCGCGAAAGAAGTTAGTAACAGAGATAAGCATGTCATTATATAAGGCATCCTGCTCGCTCTTGTTTTCGCGAAGGAAACTAAGATAATCAGCAGGCTTTTCAATTTTGTTCAAGGCCATGCGCCTAATGATGCGGCGCTTTAATGTGCTTTGTTTATAATAAGTAAAATCGACCCCGCGGCGTACACGAAGCACGGTTAGTATTTGTTTAAAAACCTCGTTATCCTGCTCAGGGATGGTAGCAGTTATTTCTGACGATGTATAATCTGTATGAAAGGGATGATTAATGGCAATCAAATGTTCAGCGATTTTTTCGGGGGGCAAAACAAAATCAACCACACCGGCTTTAACGGCGCTTTTAGGCATACTATCAAACGCTGCTGACCCTTCGTCCTGGGCAAACGTTAAACCACCGTATGACTTGATAACCTGCAGGCCAAGTGTTCCGTCACTTAAGGCGCCCGATAAAACGATACCTACTGCATAACTTTGATGCACCATCCCTAATGAAGAAAAGAAAAGGTCTATCGTATTTCCCTTTTTATGGTTCTTATCCAAAGGTGCCAGTTTAAGTACACCGTCTATTGCGGTCACTACCTTATTTTGGGGTATAATGTACAGGTGATCCTGCTCTAAGTGTATATTATCGGTGATCTGCTGAACCGGAAATGGCGCCACCTTTTGTAATAACTCTGGTAAAATACTTTCATGTTGCGGGCTTAAATGCTGAATAAAAACAAAGGTCATGCCTGATTTGGCAGGTAATGCCTTTAAAAACGAGCGAACGGCATCTAACCCGCCCGCAGAAGCACCAATACCCACAACCGGAAACTGTAAAGCAGAATTATTTTCTTTAACAACTTTTTTCATTAAAATAGATATAGCTTAATTCCATGATAAAAACTGATTGGAAAATTCGGAATAATTAGTGGATAAATAATGCAAGTAATTTGGCTTGGCTTAAAAGTAAGCCAATAAGATATATTGCTAAAGTAACTAATTTAACTTTTGTTTTTAATTATAGTTAAATTATATAATTGCTGTGATCAGCGGGGATAAATCCTGTAAGCTGGTGCGTAATCGAGGGTAGTGAAATGGTATAGAGATCAACAAAATAACGTTAAGATTAATTGCCTAAAGTGAATAAATATGATCGGTGCATTCGATAAAATTGGGTGAATTTTCCTGTAATGCTTGATTTTGCTGGCGGTTTTTTTGATATTATATATGTTATCAACATTTATTTAAAATTAAAACTCGGTTTTTTTGATTGTACGGGATTTTAAATTGTAAAATTTGTGATTGATGTTAGTAAAATTGTTATAAATACAATTTTTATTGACTATAATTTTTATATTTAACGTAAATTTTAACTAAATATAAAAATTTATCAAAAAAGTACTTAAATATGGTGAGGAAAGTGTCCTTTTTCATTTAAAGAAAGGAAATATCGCTGCATTTGAGGAAATATATCAAATGTACTGGTCTTCACTTTACGGTTATGCCTATAATATTTTAAGAAATAAAGTTGTTTGTGAGGAAATAGTGCAGGAAACCTTTTTTTCATTATGGAATAAGCGTGGCGAATTAAACATAACCCATTCCCTTAAAGCTTATTTGTTTACAGCCATTAAATTTCAAACCTTGAATTATATCAAGTCTGAAAAAGTAAAGAAGGATTATGCAGCCAGTTATACCTCTTTTGAAAAAATTTTCTTCGATAATTCAAATGAAGAAAATATTTATTTCTCTGATTTAAAAACCAAGGTTGAAAACGAGGTATCCAAACTCCCCGAAAAATGCCAGCAAATTTATAGATTAAGCCGTGACGAGCATAAGTCTATAAAAAACATTGCAGATCTGCTTAATATTTCGCACAAAACGGTCGAAAATCAATTAACCAAGGCATTAAAGTATCTGCGTTCTTCATTGGGTGATTTTTTGATGTAATTATCGCTTCTATTTTCATAATTTATGTTGTTTTAACAATTATTTTATGTTTTGATTGCATATTTTGTGGTCAATGTTAATTTTTTATAAAAAAATCTTAAATATGCGTAGGTGTTTTGTGTTGCTGAGTTTACTTACATATAGAACGCTGCAATAAATTGCAGTAAACATGGATGCAAGATAAAGAGTTTGAAAAATTAATTGACCTGTATTTAAAAGATCAGTTAAGTATAGAGGAAAAATTCAAAGTGGAGGAGTGGCTCAGGTACATCAATGATGAGCAGGCGTTTGGCGCTTTAACAGATTTGGAACGGGATGATTCTCAGAAAAAAACTTACGATGAATTAATGAACAGGATAATGCCTGCAAAAAGCGGGGAAAGCTCGTTCTTTATTATTAGTATGAGGCCGTGGTTAAAAATTGCTTCGTGTATAGTTTTAATGGGGATTTTGGTATTTGCTTTTAGCAACCAGCTTAAAGAACTCTTTAATATACATCAATATACTTCTGTTTCTAATTCAACCGGGCACATTACTAAAAGTATTCTTTCAGACGGTAGTATTGTTTGGCTGAAGGGGAACAGTAAATTGACTTACCCTGTAAAATTCAAGGGAAATTTGCGCAATGTTGATCTGGAAGGTGAAGCCCTTTTTGAGGTTGCAAAAGACGCTGCCCATCCCTTTATTATTCATTGCGGTGGCTTAACCACACGTGTATTAGGTACAAGCTTTAATATTAAGCATACCCATAATAAAATAGAGGTGAATGTTTTAACAGGAAGGGTTTTCTTAAGCTCAGCAAATGCTGCAGCTATTACCCTGCACCCGCATCAGAAGGCCGTATTTTCTGAATCGAAAAAAACAATTATGCAAGAGGCTCATCCCGTGTTGGAGGTTGCCTCACTTACAAGGGGTACAGAGTATGAAATGTTTTTTAATGATGCAACGGTTGCCGATGTTTTACAGCGGGTCGAAAAAAAATTCGAAATAAAGATCAATCGTGAAAATTCAAAATTAAGCAACATTCGCATAACAGCCGATTTCACTGACCAATCATTAGTGAACACCATGAATATGATATGTGAGGCGCTTAATCTTGATTATAAAATAAACGAGCGGTCTGTAACCGTAACTGATAAACTCAACTTAACTAAATAGAATAACTAATTAAATTAAACTAAAGAAAGGCGTATGATTAAATAAAAACTCTCTTCAAAAAAAAGCAGAGATGTTGAAGCCACCTCTGCTCTAAATTTTCCCAGGTCTTAAAATTAGTAAGATAACCCATTGCTGTGGGTAAGGGATTTTTTTGTCTCATTCTATTCAAAAATCAACAAAACAAACAAATGTATGCAAAAATGTAAGGAAAAGAAAAAGGTTCTTTTAATTAAGCTAATGCGAATATCAATTTTACAATTCATTACTGTAATCATGATCTCAGGCGTTGCATTCGCTAACCCTGACTATGCACAGGGTATTTTAAATAAAAGGCTTTCAATCAACTTGAAAAATGTTACCCTGGAAGAGGCTTTGAATAATATTAAGAATAAAGTTGAGGTGAAATTTGTTTACAGTTCAAGCATAATTCCGCTCAAAAGCAAGGTAAGTGTTAATGTCAGTCAGGAAAAACTAAGCGAGGTATTGAATAAGATCCTGATTAAACTGGATATTGACTATAGCGTAAATGAACATAGTGGGTATATCATCTTAAAAAAAAATTACGGTTTAGTTTCAGATAATACGGTTAAGGATAGTAGCAACTGGATAGCAAACATCCAGGATCATATTGTTACGGGTAAGGTCACGGTAAAAGCCGACGGCACTACATTGCCCGGCGTTAGCATTATGGTTAAAGGTACAAAAGTAGGTACCGTTACCGATATAGATGGGAACTTTAAAATAAATGTTCCTAATAGTGCCAGCATTTTGGTTTTTACCTATATCAGTTTTGATACGCAGGAAGTAACAGTTGGCGAATCGACTGTTATTAATGTTCAGCTTACTCAAAACTCAAAAACGCTTAATGAGGTAGTGGTAACCGCTGCCGGTATCAGGCGTGAAAAATCATCATTAGGCTATTCTGTAAGTACAGTAAATGCCGACAAGCTGGCTCAAAAATCAGAGCCCGATCCCCTAAGGGCATTAACGGGCAAAGTTGCCGGTGTTAATATTCAGTCATCAGGCGGGGTTGCCGGTGGGGGTACCAATATCACTATCCGTGGTAACTCATCCCTAAACGGCAATAATCAACCCTTATTTGTTGTTGATGGTGTTCCGTTTGATAACTCCAGCTTTACAAACGTAGGTGCAACCAGTGTTGGCGCATCGGGTGTTACCAACCGGGCATTTGACCTTGATCCTAATAACATCCAAAGCATGACTGTATTAAAAGGTGCTGCAGCAGCTGCCTTATACGGTTCAAGAGCTGCTAACGGGGCTGTTATTATAACTACCAAATCCGGGAAAAAACAAAGCCGTAAAGGAACAGAAATTACTTACAGCACATCATACGCGTTTGAAAATGTATCCGGTTTGCCTGATTATCAAACAAGCTATGGGCAGGGTACCAATAACGACTACAGGCAAGGGGTTTATGCATCGTGGGGGCAACCTTTTGAAGGTATTCCAAGCATTTTGCCAACGCGGTCAACAGTTCCGGCTCAGCTAACCAGGCAATTCAGCTCAGCGGTATTCCCGCAGTTTTATGAGGCTGATGGAATTACACCTATCCAGGTACCCTATAAATCATACGCTAAAGAAAATGTAAAAAACTTTTTTCAAACAGGAAGTGTATATGAAAATGCGGTTAATATATCTTCGGGCAGCGAAAAGGGAAATTTTACTGCCGGTGTATCCAGAACCACCAACACCGGTGTGGTACCTAATAACGAAATTAACCGTACATCTATCAACATAGGTGGCAACATAAAGCTTGAAAACAAATTTTATGCAAGCGGTTCTATTAACTACGTAACCACCGATCAAAAAACTCCGCCTATCGGGGGTTCTACAGGCTCTATCATGTCGGCGTTAATGTATACGCCTACCAGTTATGATCTTACACATTACCCTTTCGAAAACCCAATTGATGGTACCAATGTATATGATTATACAGGAGTCGACAATCCTTACTGGTCTGTTAAACACAGTGTCTCTACCAGTAATGTTGACAGGTATTACGGAAACCTGGTACTCGGATTTGATCCGCTGCCCTGGTTAAATATTCAAAATACCGCGGGCTTTAACGCTTATACAGACAGGAGAGTAAATGTAAGAGGTAAAGGGTCTTCTTCATACCCTAACGGAAGTATAACTACTGATGATATTTATCGCCAGGAGCTTGATAATACCTTCTTGGTTACCGTTAATAAAGCGATTAACAACAACCTGACATTAAAATGGATTTTAGGTAACAACATTAACCAGCGCGAAACAAACCGTAAGGCCTTTTATGGCGACGGAATGATAGTTGCAGATCTGAATACCATCACCAATACAAGTTCGGTAACCCCGGTTCAGCTGGTAAATAACCGCAACATTTTGGAGCAACGGTTTTACGCGTTTTTTACGGACATTACCTTAGATTATAAAAACTACGCTTCGTTAAACCTTGTTGGCCGTAATGATATATCATCTACCTTGCCGGCAAATAACAGGAGTTATTTTTATGGCGGCGCCAATGGATCGCTCATATTTACCAGGGCATTAAAAATACCTGATAACATTCTGAATTTTGGTAAAATAAGAGCAGGTTATACCCGCGTAGGAAATGAGGCTTCCGCCTACCAGACGGCCGAGTTTTACCTGATCAATTCACCTTTAGGAGCATCTTCAGGTATCGGTTCTATAGGTACACCCTTTACACCTGCTGGTGGCAGTACCTACAATTCGGTTACCCTGGCAAATTTGCTTACCAACGATAATTTAAAGCCCGAATTTATTACCGAGCTTGAAGTAGGTACCGAGCTGCAGTTTTTTGATAACCGTATTGGTTTAGATTTTACTTACTACAGCAAAAAAAGCACGTCGCAAATATTTGAAGTAACCGCGGCGCCTTCATCAGGCTTTACCACACAGATATTGAATTTGGGTAGGGCCACCAATAAAGGTGTTGAAGTAGGGCTTAATTTTTCACCCTTCCGTTCGCCCAAAGGTTTTAACTGGGATGTATCAACTGTATTTACCCGCAATCGTAACGTTATTAATGATCTGGGCGGTTACAAGCAATTTGTTTTCGGGGGAGCCAGTGGCACAAGCAGCGTACATATTGTAGGCCGGCCTTATGGTTTAATATATGGAACGGCTTATGCACGCGATGATACAGGTAATATCCTGATTGATCCTAATACCGGGAAGCCACTTATTTCAGGTTCATTACAAGCTATTGGTAATCCTAATCCCGATTTTATATTGGGTATTACCAACAACTTTACTTTTAAGAATTTTTCCTTAGGTATTTTGTTTGACTGGAAGAAAGGTGGTGAAATTTACTCCAATACCGTTGGGCAAATGATGGCGCGCGGTGTTACTAAAGATACAGAACACCGGGAAATTGCAATTGTATCACCCGGAGTACTGGGTAATGCATCAACTTTACAGCCATTACGTGATGCTAACGGTAAAGAGATCCCTAATAATGTTGCTATATCTTATGAGGATTATTTCTTCAGTGGTGGTTTAGGGCCCGGAGGTGTGGATGAAGGTTCCATATTTGATGCTACCGTATTTCGTCTCAGGGAGGTATCTTTTTCTTATCAGTTACCAAAAAATCTATTAAAAGGAACACCATTCGGCTCGGCGTCTATTTCTGTGAGCGGGCGGAATCTTTGGTACTATGCGCCAAACTTTCCTAAATACACAAATTTTGATCCTGAAGTAAGTTCATTGGGTGTGGGCAATTCGCAGGGGTATGATAACCTTGCTGTTCCTACAACTAAAAGATTTGGTATTAACCTCAGAGTCAGCTTTTAAGCATTAAAATTAAACGTATTTAAACTAGGTATTTTTATGAAACTCAGAAATAAAAGATACATTTTACTGCTAACAGGGATTTTGCTGGTGAGCAGTTCCTGCAAAAAATTTGTAGATATAAACGCCGATCCCAATAATCCTACAACTGCACAGTTAGCACTTTTGTTACCATCTACCCAGATATCTCTGGTAGGTAATATGTACCAGCTTAACAGTGGTACATCAACCTTTGTACAGCAAACAGTATTCTCTACCGGCCAAAGTCGTTTTCAGCAGCAGGGAACAGATTTCAGCAATTCCTGGGATGGCTTTTACAGTCAAACCCTGAATGATCTGGAATTGGTTATTGGTAACGGAACAACACAGCAGCAGTGGGGGTATGTTGCCATTGCTAAATTTGAAAAGGCCTATCTGTACAGCTTAATGGTTGATATGTGGGGCGATATTCCTTACTTATCGGCAGAAAAAGGTCAGGCAAACGCCAGTCCCGGTTTAGATAAAGGAGCAGACATTTATGAAAAGCTACTGGTTTTAATAGATGAGGGCATTGCCGATGCAAATAAAATAACAGCAGTATCGCTGGTTCCGACAACTTCAGATGTGTTTTATACAGGCACTAAAAGCTCATGGATCAGTATGGCTAATTCATTAAAGCTAAAGTTATATAACCAGATCCGTTTGGTTGATCCTGCCAGATCGGCTACAGCTATTAAGGGTTTGATAAGCGGCGGGGCACCTTTAATTAACAGTAATAGTCTTGACTTTACTTTTAAATTCGGATCCAACCAAAACCCAAACAACCGTCATCCATGGCACCGTGCCGATTACCAGGCTGGTAAAACTTTTTATGCAAGCCAATCATGGATGGACCTGTTATTTAATGGCGATGATCCGCGCTTGCGTTATTTTATCTTCAGGCAAAATGCAACTGCCGGCTTAAATAACTCAACCAATAGTAATGGCTATTACGGGCGTAACCCGGGCGATGGTACAGCTGCTCCGGCCGATCAATCCCGCAGATCAGTTTTTGGGATCTATCCGGCTGGGGGATTATACGATAACACCCCTATTAATAACCTGCCGTTAACAAACCTTTACCTCACCAACACCGGCGCTACCGGCGCGGCAAAAGTGGTAGCCGTTACAGATGGTACAGGTGCAGGGATCATGCCATTGATCACTAACGCGATGGTTAAATTTATCAGGGCCGAAGCCGCATTGACCTTAGCTACAGGTGATGATGCCCGCCAGAATTTTAGTGATGGCGTTACCGCAAATTTAAATAGCGTAAGTAGTTATGCGGCAACAAATGGCGGCGCCACATTATCCGGGTCAGCCATAACGGGTTTTGTAAACAGGCTGCTTGAGCAATATGATGCCGCGGATAACAGTGGAAAGCTAAACCTGGTTATGACACAAAAATATATTGCTGATTACGGCAATGGTATGGAAGGGTATAATGATTACAGACGAACTGGCCTGCCGGTTTTGCGTCCGCTGTTGTCTCCGTTAAATGTATTTCCGCTCCGGCTTTACTACTCGCAAACAGAACTGTCTGCCAATACCTTTTTTAGCGCTAATGGTAGCCAGCTTCAGGTAGCACAGCAGATAACGCCTGTTTTTTGGGATAAATAACATGGTTGACTTATAATTTATTGAACCTAACTAAATAAACATGAAGTATTACCAAACTAAAACATATATGAAAAATCTCCTACTGGCCATGTCGTTGATCTTGCTGGGATTAGTTGCCTGTAAGAAAGTTCATTACGAATGGGAGGACTACACTTATACTGCCATCCCTACGGTTAAAATTGATACCACAAAATCGGCATTACCAACCCGGCAAGCTGCTAAAGTGGCCTTTTTTAACCTGAAGGACCCAAATCTTGCAGCCGAACAATTTTCATTCGCATTAAACTGGGAAGCCCTGGGAACAAGCGGTGTAAAATCCATTGAAGTATACAGCAGTTTTAACAGGGCCGAAGCAAGTGTACCTGCTTATCCTATCGTCATATCTTATCCGGGGAACCAGTATCCCAATATTGCCCAGTTCCCGCTACCCAGCATTGTTGGCGCAAACGATAAGTTGTTTGATACGGTTACAGAGTTCCCTAAAACATATACGTTCACAGCAGCTCAATTGGCAAGCATAAATGGAATTGCCCTGAGTGATGTTAAGGTAAATGATTACTTTTTATTCAAGTTTATACTTAACCTGAATGATGGTAGCCGGATAGTTACCTTCTTTAATAACATTGTTGATGAAGCACGTGGTGAACCCGGTGATTGCCGTACCGGTGCAAGGTTTAAAAGCCAGTAACCAGGTATAAATATTTTAAACCCGTAGCCGTTGCAGTTACGGGTAAATTGAAATTCAATCTGTAAAAAATATAGCATGAGCATTATCAAAAAAAGTACGATAAAGGCAGCAATGTTTTTATTGATAGCAGGAGCTGCGCCCAAATTATACGCCCAGGAAGAAGCCCCGGAAGTAAAAAAAATAGTTATTGCCGGCAAGCAGTATAGCCAGGAGGTAAGTACCATAGCCGGAAAATCGCCCGTAAAAAAAGCGCTGCAAACCATTGTTGACCTGCAGCCGCAAACACTGGAAGATCATATACTACTTACCGAAATACCCGCGCCACCATATAAAGAAACGGTGAGGGCTAAAAAATTTGCCGAAATGCTAAAGGCTGCCGGAGCAGATTCTGTGTGGATTGATACAGCAGGGAATGTAATAGGTAAAGTTAAAGGCCGAAAGGGTAAAAAAACAGTTGCGCTGGAAGGGCACATGGATACCGTTTTTCCCGAAGGAACCGATGTTAAAGTGGTTCATAAAGGCGATACTTTATATGCTCCCGGTATATCTGACGATACCAGGGCGCTTGCCGTAGTACTCACGGTACTTAAGGCGGTGAAAAAGGCTGATATAAAAACGGATGCGGATATGTTGTTTGTAGGCGCGGTAGGGGAAGAGGGGCAAGGCGACCTACGCGGTGTGAAAAACCTGTTCAGCGAATCGCGGCCGGCTAAAATTGACTCCTATATCGCCATAGATGGTACAAGTTTAGATAGGATAGTGCACCGTGGCTTGGGTTCACATCGTTACCGTATTACCTATAAAGGTTTGGGTGGTCATTCATCAGGAGCATTTGGATTGGCTAATCCGCATAACGCGTTAGCCCGTGCTATTCATTACTGGGTATTGGATGCAGATAAGTTTACACGTGAAAAAGGGGTACGGGTTACCTATAATGTGGGTGTTATTGGCGGTGGTACTTCTGTTAACTCCATTCCTTTTGAATCATGGATGGAAGTTGATATGCGGTCCGAAAGTCCGGAGCGCCTGGCAGGGATAGATAAAATGCTTCAGGATGCCGTTCAGAAGGCTCTTGCAGAAGAAAACCAAATGAAACGTTTGGGGCCTAACCTTACAGTTGATGTAAAATTAATTGGCGAGCGCCCTTCGGGAATGGAAGATCCCAGCATTCCGTTTGTGCAGCGTGCTATTGCTACAGCCAGCTTTTTACAGGCATCGCCCAGTTTAGGGGTAGGCTCGACCAATTCAAATATCCCTATTTCAAAAGGTATCCCGGCGGTAACAATTGGCAGTGGTGGTAAATCGGGCGGTGCCCATGCTTTGGGCGAATGGTGGCTTGATGATAAAAAGGCTTATATAGCCACGCAACGTGCATTGTTATTGTTGCTGACTGAGGCTGGCGTGTCAAAATAATTCAAACTAAAAACTAAACATTATTAAACAATAGATCATGATAAGAAAACTTAACCGGATGCTTCTTTTACCCATGCTTTTTTACGCGGCGGTATCTCAGGCGCAAACAGTTCCTTCACCAAAGGAGCACTTTGGTTTTAATATTGGGGATGATTATCAGCTGGCAAATTATACGCAAACGGAAGCGTATTTTAAGAAACTGGCTGCTTCTGATCGTACCCGGTTGGTAGATATTGGTATGACCGAAGAGGGGCGGCACCAATATATGCTCATCGTTTCCTCTCCTGAAAATTTAAAAAAGCTTGATCATTATAAAGATATTTCCCAAAAACTGGCCCACGCGGATGGTCTTACAGATGAGCAAGCCAAAAGCCTTGCAGCCGAAGGGAAATCAGTAATATGGATTGATGGCGGCCTACATGCCACCGAAGTGGTTGGCGCACATCAGCTGATTGAAACCATGTGGCAACTGGTGAACCGCAATGACGAGGAAACGCAGAATATTTTAAAGAACGATATTATCCTGCTGGCACATGCCAATCCTGATGGGCAGGAGCTGGTATCAAACTGGTACATGGGCGAAAAAGATCCTAAAAAACGTAATACCAATGTGCCCCGTTTATGGCAAAAATATGTTGGGCATGACAATAACCGGGATTTTTACATGATGAATATGAAGGAAAGCCAGAACATCAGCCGCCAGCTGTTTGTAGAATGGATACCACAGATCATGTATAACCACCACCAACGTGGCCCGGCAGGTTCAGTATTGGCTGGGCCTCCTTACCGCGATCCGTTTAACTATGTGTTTGACCCGCTGATTGTAACCAGTATTGATGCTGTTGGCGCCGCCATGAATAACCGGCTGAATGTGGAGGGGAAACCCGGTTATACACAACGTGCGGGTTCCCAGTTTTCTACCTGGTGGAATGGCGGCCTGCGTACTACGCCATATTTTCATAACATGGTAGGTTTGCTAACCGAAATTATAGGAAACCCAACTCCGGAGACTGTTGCTTTGGTTCCGGAACGCTTAATTCCGAACGGTGCAACCCCCAATCCAATAGTTCCTCAAAAATGGCATTTCCGTCAATCAATTGATTATTCAGTTTCCCTAAACTATGCCGTGTTGGATTATGCGGCCCGTTACCGCAGCGAATTGTTGTACAACATTTACCGCATGGGTAAAAACTCCATTGAGCGGGGTAACGGTGATCACTGGACGTTTTATCCAAAATTCATTGATTCCATAAAAATGGCTTATAAGAACGAGAAAAAGCCAGCAAAAAAGGATAGCAGTACCAATCAATCGGGCGAGTTTGCTTTTGGCAAGGAAGGCGATATTCCGGCCAAATACTATGATCAGGTATTAAAGGATCCTAAGAACCGCGATGCACGTGGGTATATTATCCCGGCTGATCAAACTGATTTCCCAACTGCAGTGAAATTTATTAATTCCCTGCTTTTATCGGGCATCCAGATAGAAAAAGCTACTTCAGATTTTACAGTAGCAGGCAAAAGCTATCCTACGGGTTCCTATATTGTTAAAACAGATCAGGCTTTCCGTCCGCATGTGATCGATATGTTTGAGCCGCAGGATCACCCTAACGATTTTCAATATGAGGGTGGCCCGCCAATAAAACCTTACGATGCCGCCGGCTGGACATTAGCTTTTCAAATGGGCGTTAAGTTTGACCGTATGGTAGAAGGTTTTGACGGGCCATTTCAAAAAATAGCTTATGGCGATCTGCAGTCGCCTCCGCCGTTAAGTCTTACAACCACAGCAAAAGCAGGTTACCTGATTAGCCCATCTATCAATAACGGATTTATAGCAGTTAATGACCTGCTTAAAGCCGGTGTTAAAGTTTACCGCCTGCCAAACGGTGTAAGCGATAAGCCAGGTGACGGACCCGGTACATTTTATGTTCCAGCTTCGGCCCAGGCAAAAACTGTGCTTGCCAAAGAAACATCGGGCTTTGGCCTTAAAGTTTCAGGTATAGAAAAAGCCCCGGCGGGCGCTGTTAAGATTTCGCCAACACGAATTGGAATCTGGAATACTTATGGCGGTTCCATACCATCTGGCTGGGTACGCTGGTTAATGGAACAATACCATTACAACTATCAGATCATTTATCCGCAGGAAGTTGATGCCGGCGATCTGAGGAAAAAATACGATGTGCTCATATTTGTTACCGGTGCCATCCCGCCGGTTGGCAGGGCCGAACGCAGCGAATATCCCGACAGGCAACCCAAACCCGATTCTGTAGTCGCAGAATTCCGCCCGTGGCTTGGTAAGATCACAGCTGAAAAATCAATCCCCCAGCTTAAAAAATTCATGGAAGGCGGCGGTACAATAGTAACCATAGGAACCAGCACTAACCTGGCCTACCATTTAGGTTTACCTGTACATAATGCCTTGGTAACTAAGGGGCCTAATGGAAAGGATCGCCCGATATCGGCATTAAAATATTACATACCAGGTAGTTTACTGCACACCCGTTTTGAAACCGCAGAGCCGGCCAATTATGGTATGCCCGCCGAAAATGATGTTGATTTTGACAGGAGCCCGGTATTTAAATTGGATGATGATGCTGCGGCAAAAGGTGTAAAACGTCTGGCCTGGTTTGATACCGATAAACCATTGCATAGCGGTTGGGCATGGGGGCAGGCTTATTTAAAAGATGGCGTTGCTGCTTTTGTGGCCCCGGTAGGTGCTGGTAAACTGTATGCTTTTGGTCCCGAGATTACTTTTCGTGGTCAGGCGCAAAGTACATTTCGGTTATTGTTTAACCAGTTGTATTCCAGTAAGTAATGCGAGCAAAATTATATTGATGATTTAACAAAATATCAAAACGATTTTTCATGATTAAAAGAATCATATTACTTAGTTTTTTCTCGGGCATTGCGCTTATAGCCTCTGCACAGAAAAACGCGGAGAAAGAAAAGATCATAGCTTCCATACAGGGTAAGGAAGCAGCATATGCTAACATTGCCCATCAGATATGGGGTTACGCAGAGCCAGGTTATCAGGAAGTAAAAAGTTCCGCTTTACTTCAGGATCAACTAAAAAATGCCGGTTTTGATGTAAAAGCGGGTGTTGCTGAAATTCCTACGGCATTTGTGGCTTCTTATGGAAGCGGCGAACCTGTTATTGGTATTCTGGCAGAGTTTGATGCATTGCCCGGTTTATCCAACATAGACCAACCCGAGCAAAAAGCATTGATCAGTGGTGCAGCCGGTCATGGTTGCGGCCATAATTTATTCGGTACCGCATCAGTGGCGGCAGCTATCGCGGTTAAAGACTGGCTTAAAAATTCAGGCACAAAAGGAACTATCCGTTTATACGGCTGCCCTGCAGAAGAGGGTGGATCAGGTAAAGTGTACATGGTAAGGGCTGGACTTTTTAATGATGTAAACGCTGTGCTGCACTGGCATCCGGGTAATGAAAACTCAGCCGCCATTGAACCCTGGCTTGCTAATAAAAATGCTAAGTTCAGATTTTACGGGGTTGCTTCACATGCGTCGGGAGCACCCGAAAAAGGGCGGTCGGCATTGGATGCCGTTGAGGCAATGGACAATATGGTGAACATGATGCGTGAGCATATCCCTTCAGCTACACGAATCCATTACGTAATTACGCGTGGCGGAGAAGCGCCTAATGTGGTGCCTGCTTTTGCTGAGGTTTATTATTATGTACGGAACCCTGAAATGCAAACCGTTAAAGAGATCTGGGAACGGGTAGTAAAAGCAGCAGAGGGCGCGGCTTTGGGCACCGGCACCCGGATGGATTATGAAGTGATTGGCGGTGTATATAATATGCTGCCAAACTTAACTTTATCCAAAGTGATGGATAATAATCTGCGGCTTGTAAAAGGATTTACATATACCGAATCAGAAAAACAGTTTGCCGAAAAAATACAGGCCACCTTAACGGGCAGCAGCAAAACCATTCCTTTAGCAGAAACCGAAAAAATTAAACCTTTTAGCGTTTCAACCGAAGCGGGTGGTGCTTCTTCGGATGTGGGCGATGTAAGCTGGACTGTTCCTACGGCTGGTTTTATTGCAGCAACATTTGTACCCGGTTCATCAGGCCATAGCTGGCAAAATGTGGCAGCTTCGGGTAGTAGCATTGGTACCAAAGGAATGATGGTGGCTGCTAAAACCCTGGCTCTTTCGGCGTATGACCTGTTTAAAAACCCGGAACTGGTGAAGAAAGCTAATATAGAACTGGCTGATAAAAGAGGCGCGGATTTTAAGTATGATGCCATGCTTGGTAATAGGAAACCGGCATTAGACTATCGTAAATGATTTATTTAAAATGAATAATTACCATGCTATACAACTAAAACTTATCTTATGAAAATTAAAAATTGTTATGCTCTCGTTGCATTGTTATGCCTGTGGGCTTCTATTGCAGCAGCACAAACCATACCCTCGCCAAAAAGCTTTTTTGGCTTTAATATTGGGGATGATTACAAGTTAACCAACTATACCAAATCTGCAGAATACTTTAAAAAGTTAGCCGCGGCATCCAACCGTACTAAGCTGGTTGATATTGGCCTCACCGAAGAAGGACGTCACCAATATATGATGATCGTATCGTCGCCCGCGAACATTAAGAACCTGAATAAATATAAAGAGATCTCGCAAAAACTTGCCCATGCCGAAGGTGTTTCGGAGCAGCAGGCGCTTGCCATGGCGGCCAAAGGTAAAGCTGTTGTTTGGATAGATGGTGGTTTACATGCTACGGAAGTCGTTGGGGCGCATCAATTGATCGAGACCATGTATCAGTTGATAAGCCGCAAAGATCCGGAAACCATGCGGATCCTGGATAATGTGATCATCCTGATGACTCACGCCAACCCTGACGGAATGGAATTAGTATCAAACTGGTACATGCAGGAAAGTGATCCTAAAAAGCGAAATCTCAACATCCCGCGCTTGTATGAGAAATACATAGGGCATGATAATAACCGGGATTTTTACATGATGAACACTAAAGAAAGCACCAACATGAACCATCAGTTGTTCCTGGAGTGGTTCCCTCAAATTATGTACAATCATCATCAAAGAGGACCAGAGGGTTCCGTACTGGCAGGGCCGCCTTACCGCGATCCGTTCAATTATGTATTTGATCCTTTAATGATCACGGGGATAGACGCGCTTGGCGCGGCAATGTACAGCAGGCTAAATACCGAGAACAAACCGGGATATACACGCTTAACCGGCTCAAGTTTTTCTACCTGGTATAACGGCGGTTTGCGTACCACCACGCAGTTCCACAATATGATAGGCTTATTAACGGAGATCATTGGTAATCCTACGCCCGAAAAAATCCCGGTTGTGCCGCAACGTCTTATTCCAAACGGCGCCACTCCAAACCCGGTTTTACCACAGGATGTTTGGCATTTTCGCCAGTCGATAGATTACTCTGTATCCCTGAACTATGCAGTGCTTGATTATGCCGCCCGGCAGCATGATGAGGTTCTTTTTAATATTTACAGGATGGGTAAAAACGCCATTAATCGTGGTAATAAAGATAATTGGACGCTATCGCCTAAACGATCAGACGCGATCACGCAGGCTTATAAGAACGATCAAAAAGGCACCGACAAATCTGACGCGGGCACTGCCGGCGGAGGTAACCCCGACGACCCGATGGGCTGGAGCACAAGAGGAAATAATATCCCGATCAAATACTACGATGCCGTGCTGAAAAACCCTGAACTGCGCGATCCAAGAGGTTATATTATTCCTGCCGATCAGCCAGATTTTCCTACAGCAACAAAGTTCATTAACGCGTTGATCAAAGCAGGTATCCAGATCAATAAGGCAACCGCCGGTTTTACGGTAGCCGGGAAAAACTATCCGGCTGGTTCTTATATCGTGAAAACCAACCAGGCATTTCGTCCGCATGTATTAGATATGTTTGAACCACAGGATCATCCAAATGATTTTCTTTATCCTGGAGGTCCGCCAATTAAACCTTATGATGCTGCCGGCTGGACACTCGCTTTCCAAATGGGTGTTAAGTTTGACCGTATCCTTGATGATTTTAACGGACCATTTCAACGCATCCCTTATGGCGAAATTCAATCGCCCGCAAAACAAACTGTTGCGGCTACTGCAGGTGCCGGCTACTTGTTAAGCTCGCAGGTAAATAATTCCTTTATTGCGGTTAATGAACTGCTTAAAGCTGGTGTTGAAGTTTACCGCCTACCAAAAGGAGCTTCTGGTATGTCAGAAACAGGAACATTCTTTATCCCGGCAGGTGCCAACGCAAAATCAGTACTGGAAAAGGCCGGAGCTAATTTGGGGGTTAAAGTTACAGGAACTGACCAGAAACCTGCTGATGCGATAAAGATCTCGTCTATGAAGATTGCACTGTGGGATATGTATGGTGGTTCCATACCTTCTGGCTGGCTCCGCTGGCTTTTGGAGCAGTATCATTTTCCGTATAGTGTTATTTATCCCGGTGATGTTGATGCCGGTAACCTGCATAGCAAATATGATGTGATCATATTTGTAACGAGAGGGATCCCTCCGGTTGGCGGAGAAAGGGTAAACAGGGCAAGCTTATTTGGCAATATAGAGCCTAAACCAGAAGAAATACCAACAGAGTTCAGGAACAGGTTGGGTAAAATAACTGCCGAAAAATCGATACCTCAGCTTAAAACCTTCCTGGAAGATGGAGGATCGGTAGTTACAATAGGCAGCAGTACAAACCTGGCTTATCATCTTGGCTTGCCGGTTCATAACGCGCTTGTTGAAAAGAACAGTAAAAATGAAGACAGGCCATTGCCAGGGACAAAATACTATGTACCCGGTAGCGTGCTGAGCGTAAGTGTAGATCCAACTGTACCGGCTGCATGGGGCATGACCAATGTTGCCGATATTGATTTTGATAATAGCCAGGTTTTTAAATTGGATAGCGGTGCTGCTGAAAAAGGTATAAAGCCAATTGCATGGTTTGCAACAGATAAACCTCTCAGAAGTGGTTGGGCATGGGGCCAGGCTTATTTAAAAGATGGTGTAGCCGCATTTGTAGCCCCGGTTGGCAAAGGCGAGTTATATGCTTTCGGTCCCGAAATAACCTTCCGTGCACAATCACATGGTACCTTTAAATTGCTTTTTAACCAGCTATATTCCACCAGCAAATAAATTTAGTAATACCCTTTGATTTGTTTTTTTAGTTTGAAGCCCGGCCCGTAGTGGCCGGGTTTTTTATGAGGTATAGTTTTAATTTGAAATGTTTTGCCAAGGCAGGTAACAGTTTCAATACAAAATTTGCCGGTTTCAATAAATTGATAACTTTGGTATAACCAATATATTACCAAACCCGGGAACATAAACCATGAAAAAGCACAATTTATCAAGACGCCAGTTTATTGGCAGCAGTGCGCTTGCCGCAACCAGCTTTTTGTTATTGTCAAAAACATCTTTTGCCACTTCTGTTTTAAATAGAACAGGCAAACCCAATTCGGTCATTAATGGTGTGCAGATAGGGGTGATCACCTACTCCTTCCGCAGTATGCCCGGTACAGTTGAAGATCTGTTGAAATACTGCATTGATTGCAATATAAACGCTATTGAACTAATGGGCGATGCTGCTGAGATATATGCCGGTGCACCTAAAAGGCAAGGTGGAGGTGGATACGGAAGGCCACAAACACCCGAAGAAAAAACTGCTTCAGAAGATTTTAATAAAAAAATAGCTGAGTGGCGTTCCAATGTCCCGATGGATAAGTTTAAGGAACTGCGTAAAATGTATAATGATGCTGGTGTAACTATTTACGCCTGGAAACCCAATGCACTTGGAGCACGCAATAGCGATGCCGAGATTGACTATGTCTTTAATGCCGGAAAGGCACTTGGCGTTGGCCATGTTACCGTTGAGCTACCAGACGAGGCCCAGACTAAACGACTTGGTGATATTGCCACCAAACACAAAATGATGGTGGGCTACCATGCCCATACACAGGCTACACCAACGCTTTGGGATGCCGCCTTAAGTCAATCGAAATATAATGGGATAAATTTAGATATTGGCCATTATGTGGCCGGTACCAGCAGTAGCCCTGTTCCGTTTATTGAAAAATACCATGACCGTATAACCAGTATGCACATTAAGGACCGTAAATTTAACGACGGCCCCAACCAACCCTGGGGACAGGGCGATACCCCAATAAAAGAGGTGCTGCAGCTCATAAAAAAGAACCGCTATAAATTCCCGGCTACTATTGAGCTGGAGTACAAGATACCCGAGGGCTCAAATGCTGTAAAAGAAGTGAAAATATGCAGGCAGTTTGCTGCTGATGCTTTGAGTTAAGAAAGCTGTTTACTCACTTTTTAAAATGGAAAGTAAGTGCCATTAAAAGGAAATAAACAATATCAGACCGTGAAAATTGCGCCCTTAGATTTTTAAGGGCTGCAATCAGATGATTTTTTACCGTGTTTCTTGAAATCTGTAATCGATCAGCAATTTCATCGTATGTTAACCCTTCTTCCCGGCTAAGCCTAAAAACCAGTTGTTGTTGTTTGGGTAGGTTTTTAAATGCGGTTTCTGCAAAATCCTGCAAGTTGTTAAACAGTACGGTTTCTTCCGTATCGTTATGTAAATACGTAACCGACTCCCATAGTTTTTCTAATCCGGCTTTTGAGGTTGTGAATTGCCGTAACGAGTTTAGGGTTACGCGCCGCCCAATGCTGAACAGATAGGGCCCTATTGGATAAGCCTCATTTAGTTTTGCCCGGTTAAGCCAAAGGTTTAAAAATGATTCCTGTACAACCTCTTCGCTCAATTCCTTGTTTTTAAGAAAACGAAAGGCAAAATTATAAAGTCGTTTGCTGTAAATGTTGTATACCTGATAAAAAGCGGCCTGGTCATCATTTTTCAGACGGGCAGCATATTCATCACCTTGGTTTTCCAACAACTTCACTAATATGTAAGGGGCTAAGTACTTTAAATTTACCAAATCTAAAAAAGATTTGATAATAACAATATAACATTATGATAAAATGTTATTCTTACAGGTTAACGTAAAAACAAGCTAACTAATTGTAATACAAAGTATATTCTGAGATTTTTATTGATTGGTGAACGTGGTTATTTTAAAAAAAGAATCTCTTTTTAAAATATTTTAACAAGCTATAGTCCTAAACTAAATCAAATGTGTATTACCACTATATCCGCGACCAAATAAATTAAAGCTAAGACTGTGAATAAGGAACGTATAAGTTTTCTTTTAAAAAAATATACTGCAAATAATATAATCAGGAATGATTTTGAGGAGCTGATGAGCTACATCTCCAGATCAGCATCCGATCATGAATTATATGAATTTATGGAGGAAGAGTGGGATAGGTTAAATGAAGGTGATTCCTTTGATGATATACAAAGTAAGCTTTTATATAAAAAGATCACTGCTGACCCAAGATTTGCTTTAAGCACTGTGTTACCTGAGGAACGTGTTTTTGGGTTAAAAAAATGGCTATCGGTTGCAGCAGGGTTATTAGTTTTTTTGAGCATTGGCTTTTATATCGCTTATCATATTAACACCACTCCACAACAGCAGGCTGTTGTTTATCAGGAACGGGTAGTGCCCAATGGCAAAAAGATACAGATAAGCTTACCCGATGGTACCCAGGTTTGGGTAAACTCGGGTAGTAAACTACGGTTCCCTTCCAGTTTTACAGGAAACAAGAGAGAGTTATACCTGGAAGGCGAGGCTTATTTTGATGTGGCCCATGATGCAAAAAAACCATTCATTATTCATACGGGCAAAGTGTTTACCCAGGTGTTGGGCACTGCTTTCAATGTAAAAGCATATGGCTCCAATGAAATGAGTGTTACAGTAGCCCGTGGTAAGGTAAGTGTTGGATTGTCAAATAAATTATTAAGTGTGTTAACACCCAACCTGTGTTTAAGTTATAACCAAATGAATGGTAACGCGAAAACATATAAGGTTGACGCTTCAAAATTACGGTGGATGAACGGCGATTTGATATTTGATAACATGAAACTTGACGAGGCTGCCAGGATAATTGAACGTTGGTATGATGTTCAGATAAACTTTGCCGGTGCTGAGGCTAAAACTCATCGTTTTACCGCGTCATTCTTAAAGCACGAAAATATTGATCAGGTGATGAATGTGTTGAGTGAACTTTCCGGTTTTAAATATGACAGGGAAGGTAAAAAAATTACAATTCAATAAAAATATTAACCTAAAAACTTAAAAATATGAAGAAAAAATAACACAACCAAAGCTATCATCACGATAGCAAATCATAAAAAAAGAAACCGCTGCGGCGCCAACCGCAACGGCTTTTAGTAAGGTAACAGAAGTATGAGATCTGTTACCGGTCGAGTTTAAACCAGTTTCCAAAACCGCTTAAATCAAAGTAAAATTATGAAATTTTTACTACTTAAATTTTTTTCTGTTCCAAAAAAGAGCGCCATACCATTAACAATACTTCTTCGCATTATGAGGTATACTTCAATTACCTTAACAGTTTTACTTATTTGTTGTAACATGCTGTTAGCGCGTGTAACAAATGGCCAAACCATTAGGGACATAAGCATAATTATGGGCGTGAAAAATCAAAGCCTTAAGTATGCTATAAAGCAAATAGAAAAACAAACCGACTTTAGGTTCGCTTATAAAAACGATCAGCTTAAAGCATATAGCGATGTTACCCTGCCCGCTGGCAACCGCACGGTAGAGGAAACATTGAAGCTTTTATTGGGCCAAACTGACCTGATGTATAAGCAGCGGAATAACTACATTCTTTTAGTACCTAAGCCTGTAGCAATGCCACAGAGCGAAAGTAAAAATGAAGTGATAACACCGGCCCAGGATATCACCATAAATGGAAAAGTTACCGATAAGGCAACAGGTGAAGCCCTGATAGGGGTTTCCATACGTGTTAAAGGTGGCCCTAATGGGGTTGCAACGGATGTTAACGGTGCCTATTCCATAGTTGCACCCGACAATGGTGTATTGGTGGTCTCTTATATAGGTTATACAACTGCCGAAATACCCGTTAATAAACAAGCTGTAATTAATATTGCGTTAGAGGCTTCATCAAAGGGCTTAAACGAAGTTGTAGTAGTGGGTTATGGTACGCAGAAAAAAATAAACCTTACAGGGTCAATTGCCACTGTAAACAGTGACAAAATAGAGAACCGCCCCGTTGTAAATCTCGGTGATGCATTGCAAGGACTTATTCCTAACTTAAACGTGAGCCTTGGCGGTGGTCAGCCTGGAACCGCAGCTACATTTAATGTACGGGGTGGTACCACGTTAAATTTATCATCACAAGCGGTAAGTACAACACCATTGGTATTGGTTGATGGTGTAGCCCGTGATCCAAATTTGATTGATCCTAATGATGTTGCCAGTGTAACCGTACTAAAAGACGCGGCATCGGCTGCGATTTATGGTGGCAGGGCAGCTAACGGTGTAATTTTAATTACTACCAAAACCGGTAAAATTGGAGCAACACGGGTTAATTATTCGGGTTCTTACACCATTTCAAAACCTACGCGTTTAGTACAGCAGGTAAATTCCCTGGAGTACATTAAAATGTTTAATGAAGCCAACAGAACAGGTTTAAAAAGTGGAGGCTATACAACCACCCCTTTTTCTGAGCAGGATTCAACCATGGCAACCGCTTATTTTAACGATCCGGCAAATAACCCTACCGGTTACCCAGATCCGGCCAATCCCAAAAAATATCGTTATGTGGGTAATACCGACTGGACAAAAGTATTGTATCCGGGCTGGGCGCCGCAACAGCAGCATAATATTTCAGTATCTGGTGGTGAAGGTAAAACCACCTTTTTAACCAGTTTAGGTTATTTTAGGCAGGATGGTCTGGAAAAATCAGCAAATCAGGTATATCAGCGTTACACGCCAACTTTAAAAGTTAATTCGGATGTGGCTAAATGGCTTACCGTAGGCTTAAACATGAGCATGACCCATACTGACAATAACCAGCCAGCCGCAACCCGTATAAACCAGGGTGGTGCATGGTTGTATTCAAACATACCACCGGTAATGCCTGTTTATAATCCGGATGGTAATTTTGCCGGTCAGGGAAATTATACAAACCCATTGGCTGTAAACGCGCTTTCGGGCAGGGATATCGATTCGCAAAATGATTTCTGGACAACAGGTCGCGTTATTATCAGACCGGTTGATCATGTATCTGTAAATGTTGACTACACCTGGAACGCATTGAATGACAATCGCAAGGCCAGCCTGATACCTTTTAATGAGTATGGTGTGAACGGAGCGTTTTTAGATATATATCCATGGACAAACCCTTCGCAGGTTATTGAAAACAAAACCAATAATAACTATAACGCTTTAAACGCTTTTGCCACTTACGAAAACACATTTGGCAAGCATTATTTAAAAGCTCTGGTGGGTTATAATCAGGAATATCAGCATTATATATTAGGCAGTACGCTGGTTAAAAACCTCATTGATCCTAACTTGCCTGCATCGGGCATCAACAATGACCCCAAG
This sequence comes from Mucilaginibacter lappiensis, assembly GCF_050433765.1. GTDB lineage: Bacteria > Bacteroidota > Bacteroidia > Sphingobacteriales > Sphingobacteriaceae > Mucilaginibacter > Mucilaginibacter lappiensis_A. The sequence goes on from NZ_JBNPWP010000003.1 coordinate 514,877, forward strand.
CCCCAAGTTGGAAGCGTAGAGACTGAATATGCCCTGGTGGGTACCTTCTCTCGCCTCAACTATATTTATGACAATAAATACCTGGTTGAAATTAATGCCCGTTATGACGGTACTTCACGCTTTCAACCTAATAGCCGTTACTCCTTTTCTCCATCTGCATCAGTAGGGTGGAATGTGTCTGAAGAAAAATTTATGGAAAGTCTTAAGGGCACACTTAATCAGTTAAAATTGAGGGCATCATATGGTCAGTTGCCTAACCAGTTAGTACCGGGCGTAGGTTCAACCGGTCAAATGCTAAATATGCTTGCCAGCTCTGTAGCTTCATCAGCATATCAGTATCCTTACATTGCTGTGCAGCAAACAGGTTTAGTAAATTACCTGTTAAACGGTCAGCAAGGTATTATGGTGGCTTCGCCTGGCTTGGTAAGCTCATCATTTACCTGGGAAAAGGTACAAACCAAAAACTTTGGTTTGGATTACTCCCTGTTTAACGACAAGCTGAATGGATCCTTTGATTATTTTATCACCAATATTAAGGATATCCTGGTACCCGGCCAGCAATTGCCGTCAACACTGGGTGCGCCGGTGCCGCCAAGCAACTCGGCCAACGTAAAATCGCACGGATGGGAGTTCAGCCTTAACTGGAGAGACAAAATAAATGAACTGAACTACAGTGTAACCCTGGGCTTATCAAACACTTCAAACACTCGTGTAACCAAATATACCGGTAATCCAACCAACAGCATTAACGATTTCATACAAGGCCAGGACCTGGGCAATATATACGGCTATGTTAACGAAGGTTTTTATAAAACAGATGCCGAGGCTTCAGCGGTTGATAACACAGCCCTTGCCGGTTACAAATGGCTTGCAGGTGATATCAAATATAAAGATCTGAATGGTGATGGTAAGATAAACTACGGTGATAATACCCTCTCTAACATGGGCGATAAAAAGCTGATCGGTAATACCACACCGCATTACAAGTTCGGTTTTAACCTGAACCTGTCATACAAAAACTTTGATTTTGCCACCTTTATCCAGGGTGTTTTAAAACAGGATTTTTACCCTAACGAGTATGTATTCTACGCTTTCAGAGATGACGAGTATAGCATCCCTTCGCAAATGACTACCAATTACTGGACACCAACAAATACCAATGCTTACTACCCACGCATTAGGTTTAGTGGTGGCGGTAATGAGCAAAGTCAGGACAAATATATTTTGAATGCAGGTTATGCCCGCGTTAAGCAGTTAACATTAGGATATACCCTGCCACCGGCACTTACAAAAAACATCAAGCTGCAAAAATTAAGGGTATATGTGACGGGCGCAAACCTGTTCACCATTACATCGCTCAATAAAAGCTATGATCCTGAAACGGCTGCGTCTTTTGGCACCTATCCGCTTAACAAATCATTATCATTTGGATTGCAGGCCACATTTTAATCAAAGTATATCAATTAAATGGGTTTAACCGATGTTAAAAATTACAACAATGAAAAATAAATATATCCTATATATAGCTTGTGCCGCATTGAGCGTTATTACCTCCTGTAAAAGGGAAAGTTTCCTCAATCGCTCGCCTTTAAGTGATATCACTCCTGGTACTTACTTTAAAAATGAAACCGACCTGCAACTGTACTGTAACCAGTATTACTCGGCATTAACTATACAAAACTTTTTAAAGGCTGATGATAATTCTGATGATAAGGCTAATGCCACTGTGAATACGCTTTTGGCGGGTACTTATACCATTCCCAGCGCGGCAACTCATAATTATTCGGGTAGTACTACTTTAGATTTTAATTCAAATACGCCTGGTACAGTAATCAATAGCAACACGGTAAATATTAATCAATCAGGCACTGACTGGGACTTCGCGCTCATCAGAGCTTGTAATTTTTTCCTGGCTAATTACACAAAAGCCGATATTCCTGACGCCACTAAAAACATCTATGTAGGCGAAACGTTATTTTTCAGGGCTAATGATTTCTGGAAAAAAGTTAAAGCATTTGGCGATGTGCCTTATGTGAACCGGTATATTGTTGATACATCAAAATCTGTTTTATACGGGCCACGGATGCCACACAAGCAGGTAATGGATTCTGTATTAAAGGATCTTAACTTTGCTGTGGCTAATTTACCGGTAACACCCGCCGAAGGGCGTCTGGGTAAATATACCGCACTTGCCTTAAAGGCGCGTATCTGTTTATGGGAAGGTACCTACAGGAAATATTTTGGCGTGGGTGACGAAACCACTTATTTGCAGGCTGCGACTGATGCTGCCGAGCAGATCATAAACTCTGGTCAATTTAAAATTTATAGCACTGGAAACCCGCAATCTGATTACTATAACTTGTTTATCCAGGACGAGTTAAAAGGTAATTCTGAAGCCATTTTGCCTATGCGGTATCTGTCGAGCATTTTAATGAATGGTATTGACAGGTCATTGGGCGAAGCCGGCGATGGTTACAGCAAGGATTTTGTAAATTCTATTTTATGCTCTGATGGTTTACCTACCGCACTGAGCCCGTTGTATAAAGGTGATGATACCCCTGATAATGAAGCCACAAACCGCGATCCACGCTATAAACAACAGATTGCAACCCGCGGCTTTGATTTTTTAGCCGGCGATTTAATTACCTTGCCCAGGATAGGTACCACGGTTACTTCTACAGGTTATCAGCCCATAAAAGGCCGTTCAAACAGCCTGGCCGCATGGAACGCAAATGCATCTACCTATGATTTCTTTATTTTCAGATATGCCGAAACCTTGCTTATTGAGGCTGAAGCAAAGGCAGAATTAGGTTTGGCTACACAACAAGTGATTGATAATACCATCAATAAACTGCGCGATAGGGTAGGTATGCCACACATGATCATTGCTACTCTGGTTAAAGATCCAAAATCTGATTTTCCTACATTACCTGTACTTATCGATGAGATCCGCAGAGAGCGTCGTGTAGAGCTGGGTTCAGAAGGTTTCCGTTTTGATGATATCAAAAGATGGCACGCCGGTACGTTGATCAACAATCCTGCAACTATTTTAGGAATGAAACTTACACCGGCTTTGCGTGCTCAGTATCCTGCGCAGCAGGTTAGTAATATAATTGTTGATGCCAATAATTATATCCGCCTGTATCCAAGTATTACCACCCGTACCTGGAACGATAAAATGTATTTATTACCAATTCCAACACAGGAGATCTCATTAAATCCTAACATAAAACAAAATCCGGGCTGGTAACCGGTAAGCAGGGAGAGATAATTCCCTGTGCGTAATTGCAGTCCTGTTTGATTGGCCCGAGGACGTATCAAACAGGACTGTGTTATTTTACAACGATCCAAAAGGAACAAATTTTCGCAGAAACCGATCTGAAAAATGAAAAAACTGATAGGCGTCGCCTTATTATTTATAAATGTAATAGCCGCTTTGGCACAGTCTGCTCCCAAACCTTATGGAGCGCTCCCATCCCCGTTACAGCTAAAATGGCAGGAAACGGAAATGTACAGCATCGTCCATTTCAGCATGGCCACTTATACTGATAAGGAGTGGGGATATGGAGAAGAAGATCCAAAGTTGTTTAATCCGGCGCATTTTAGCGCCCTGCAAATAGTAGCAGCAGCTAAAGCCGGTGGATTTAAAGGTATCGTTGTAGTAGCCAAACACCACGACGGTTTTTGCCTTTGGCCAACCAAAACAACGGAGCATAACATAAGCCAAAGCCCATGGAAAAACGGTAAGGGTGATGTAGTTAAGGAATATCAGCAAGCCTGTAAACAATTAGGTATGAAAATGGGGATATACTGCTCGCCCTGGGACAGGAATAACCCCCTTTATGGCAAACCGGCCTATGTAACTGATGTTTACCGTAAACAATTGGAGGAGCTGTATGCAAATTATGGCCCCTTATTTATGTCATGGCATGACGGAGCCAATGGAGGTGATGGGTATTATGGAGGTACACGCGAAGTAAGGAAAATTGACCGTTCTGCTTATTACGGCTGGGATACTACCTGGGCCATTACCCGCAGAATGCAGCCCGGAGCAGCCATATTTGGTGACGCCGGACCTGATGTGCGCTGGGTAGGGAACGAAGAAGGACATGCCGGCGAAACTTACTGGGAAACATTTACGCCGCATTCAACAGATGGCAAAAGACCCGCCAACGGTAATGTTAAATATGAAGAAAGTACGGAAGGCACCCGTGATGGTAAATACTGGATCCCTGCCGAGTGTGATGTACCATCAAGACCCGGATGGTTTTACCACGCGACTCAGGACGGCCAAACCAAATCGGCCTATACCTTGCTTGATCTGTATTACAAAAGTGTAGGTCGTGGAGCCTGCCTTGACCTGGGTCTATCGCCCGATAAGGATGGCCAGCTAACAGCCGAAGATGTGCAAAAACTAAAGGATTTCGGCACTATCATCAGGCAAACATTTGCTGTAAACCTGGCTGCCGGTGCAACTTTTAAACCAAGTAATGTAAGAGGGGGGAATGCTGCTAAGTTTGGCACGGCATACCTGGTTGATAATAACCGCTATACTTATTGGGCTACTAATGATGCAGTAACTAAGCCCAAATTGATTATTGATCTGCATAAAGCCAAAACATTTAATGTGATCCGCCTGCGCGAAAACATAAAATTGGGCCAGCGTATTGAGGGTGCAGCTGTTGATGTTTGGCAAAATAATACCTGGAATGAGGTAGCCACTGTAACCAGTATAGGTGCCAACCGGCTGATACGCCTGCCACAAAATATCACTGCTACAAAACTAAGGCTTCGTATTACAGGCTCACCGGTATGCATTGCTTTGAGCGATTTTGGATTGTTTAAAGAACCTGCACATTTATCATCGCCCAATATTTTACGCGACAAAAAAGGAGCAGTTAGTATCCAAACAGAAGCTCCTGTTAGCAGTATCCATTACACAATTGATGGTACAGAGCCCGGTTTAAATTCGCCGGTTTACCAGCATCCTTTTGCTTATAACAATGGTGGTAGTGTTAAAGCGATAAGTTTTGAAGGAAAAGAACACAGTGAAATTAAAACACAGATTTTTGGTGTAAGCAAAGCTGGTTGGATGGTGTTACCCGGTCAACCTGAAAATAGTAATCAAAAAAGGATGGAAAATGCCATTGATGACGATCCTCGTACCCTATATAACAGCAGTATAAAAAGTGACTCGGCTGCATTTAAACCACAGGAAATAAGTGTTGATTTAGGTAAGCCACAAACCATAAAGGCATTTACTTATTTGCCAAGACAGGATAAAAGGACAGAAGGCATTGTTGATAGCTATATTTACCAGATAAGTAGTGACGGGCAGCATTGGACACAAGTGGCCGGGGGCGAGTTTTCAAACATCGCCTCAAACCCAATTGAACAAATAGTAAAGCTTAATGCACCCGTCAATGCCCGTTATTTTAAATTTATAGCCCGGCATGTAATTAAGGGTAACGGTTTTGCAATTGCAGAGCTTGGGATACTTTAATAAAATGAACACTACAACAGATTTCAAATAAATACAATTTTTAATTAGTCATGAAGAAACCCTTTCTTTTGCTTTTAATGATATTTTCCTTCGGTATTTTAAATGCTCAGCAAAAGCATGTATTTTCCCTAAGTAAAAGTGATTTTTTGCTTGATGGCAAACCACTCCAGATCATCAGCGGCGAAATGCATCCGGCCAGGATCCCTAAGATCTACTGGCGCCAGCGTGTTCAAATGGCAAAAGCTATGGGATGCAATACTATAGCGGCTTATGTTTTCTGGAACTATTTGGAGCAGCAGCCTGGTGTATTTGATTTTACTACAGAAAACAGGAACATTGCCGAGTTTATAAACATTTGTAAGCAGGAGGGTATGTGGGTATTACTGCGTCCGGGCCCATATGTGTGCGCCGAATGGGATTTTGGTGGTTTGCCGCCTTACTTATTAAAAATTCCGGATATTAAGGTAAGATGTATGGACCCAAGATATATGTCAGCAGTTACCCGGTATGTAACTGCTGTATCCAAACAGGTTAAACCGTTGTTATGTACCAATGGCGGACCGATCATCATGGTTCAGGTAGAGAACGAATATGGTAGTTATTCAAACGACCGTGATTATATAAAAACCTTGAAAAACCTATGGGTTAACAATGGCATTAACGTCCCTTTTTATACTGCTGATGGACCTACTGCCTTTATGTTGGAGGCAGGTAGTGTTGATGGGGCTGCAATAGGCCTGGACAGCGGTATCAGTGATGCCGATTTTGAACAGGCCAACAAGCAAAATCCTAACGTGCCCGCTTTTAGCAGTGAAACTTATCCCGGCTGGTTAACCCATTGGAAAGAAAAGTGGCAAAAGCCCGACAAGGCCGATATTTTAAAACAGGTAACCTATTTGCTTGAGCATAAAAGATCATTTAACTTATATGTGATACATGGCGGTACCAATTTTGGCTTTAACGCGGGTGCCAATGCCTTTACCCCAACACAGTTTCAGCCCGATGTTACCAGCTATGATTATGACGCACCGGTAAATGAGCAGGGAGCACCAACACCCAAGTATTTTGCCTTGCGCGATCTGATTGCCAAATATGTAAAATACAAAATACCCGAAGTGCCCAAATCAATCCCAACAATAGAAATACCGGCATTTGACATGCAGCCTTTTACCAGTGTATGGAAGGAGTTACCGCAGGCTATAAAATCGCCGCAACCAAAACCAATGGAAAGTTTAGGGCAGTATAGCGGCTTTATTTTGTATCGTACCAAACTTATTGGTCATAAAAGTGGTACACTAACCATTACTGAGCCGCATGACTATGCCCTGGTGCTATTAAATGGTAAACTTATAGATACCGTATATCGTGATGGGGGTAAGTGGAGCATCAAACTACCTAAAACAGATGTAAAAGACCCTGTTCTGGATATTTTAGTGGAGAATATGGGTCATATAAACTTTGCCCAGTACATGATTGACAGGAAAGGTATTACAGACCGTGTTACGCTGGAGGGGATGACCCTGACCAACTGGGAAATATTTAAACTCCCGATGGATGACAAATTTATTGCCACATTAAAACCCAAATACCCTGAAGGCTTTAACGATGGTGTATTTTTTAAAGGTGGATTTGAGTTAAAAACAGTTGCCGATACATACCTTGATCTGAGCAATTATAAAAAAGGAGTGATATGGGTAAACGGGCATAATCTTGGCCGGTTCTGGAATGTTGGTCCACAATTTCATTTGTATTGCCCGGCAAACTGGTTACATACTGGTAAAAATGAAGTGATCGTGTTTGACCTGCACCAACAAACAGCAACCAGCATTAAAGGGGTTAAAACATTAGAATAAATTCAGTATTTAAAATAAAAAATCAGGGTGCCTGGTTATCCTGTTTAGGCGAATCAATTTTGTAGGATAATAAACCCCTGCAGATTAGGGATATTCCTGCACAAAGCCTTAATCGTTTACCGGTTAAGGCTTTTTTGTTGACGAATAGTGTGCAATTACTTATACGCATACTTACATATTTTTATTTTTTTTGTTCATTTTTTCGATAAAATTGCAGTTTTCCGTAAACTTTAATATGCGAACTTCGTTTAAGGCAATAGTTTAAATATCCTTATCATTTAGTTCTACAAAAAGCTTTGCTCAACAAACAAGGATATGGAAAGTATTTTCTGATCATTAAAAATAATTGAGCATACAGAGTCTTAACAAAGTGATGCATAAACAGGTACTATTATTTTTATTTTTACTACTTTCATTTACAGGATATAGCCAGGTTTGTACGCTAAAAGTAAGTGTATCATCATCAGGTCCGTCTATATGCTCGGGTACCAGTGTGGTCTTAACTGCAAATATATCTGGGGGTACGGGGCCCTATACTTATATTTGGAATACTGGTGAAAACACGCCATCAATAAGCGTGAACAAAGCGGGCACTTACACAGTGCATGTAAGCGATAAAACAGTAGGCTGCCAGCCGGTTGTGCAAAATATAAAAATAACATCGATTGCTACACCCAATGCTCCTTCAGTATCTAACCAAACGGTTTGCCCCAATACCCCTGCAACACTCGTTGCATCCGCACCTGGGGGCAACTATCAATGGTATGATGCACCGGATGGCGGTAATTTTTTGGCAAGCGGTAATACTTATACAACCCCTCCAATTACAGGAACTACTACATTTTATGTACAAACAACCGTATCGGGTTGTACCAGCCTGCGATCTGATGTTACTGTTTTTGTTACCGGGAGGCCCAGTACAACAGGAGCTACTTTATGTGCCGGAGGCGTAGCTACCTTGTCGGCCAGTGGAGGTGATAGTTATACATGGTATGATGATGCATCAGGAAGCAACCAGGTTGCTACAGGGCCCATATTTACAACCCCGGTGCTGTTCAGCTCTAAAACCTATTATGTGGTTGCTATTATAAATGGATGTACCAGTGCTGCCACACCGGTAACAGCAAGAGTAACCGCCCCGCCCCAGGCACCTACTGCCAATAGCCCCACTGTTTGTACAGGATCTGTAGTAACTTTACATGCTGATGCCGCGGATGGTGTATTTGATTGGTTTGATGTTCCAACGGGCGGTACCTCATTAATCTCGAGCCCCGATTATACAACGCCTGTGCTTACTGCCACAACAACTTATTATGTACAAACAACAATAAACGATTGCCAAAGTACTCGTACCCCGGTAACCATTACAGTAACTGCCCCGCCGCAGCCTCCCCCAACTCAAACAGTTGGTGTCTGTAATGGAAACAGCGTTGTTTTAACTGCCGACCCGGCGCCCACCGGAACTTATGCCTGGTATGATCAGGCAACAGGCGGTAACTTGCTGGCAAGCGGCGTTACTTATCAAACACCCGTTCTTACCAGTTCAACCACCTATTATGTTCAGCATATGAATGCGGGCTGCAGCAGTAACCGTACGGCAATTAATGTAACAGTAAATCCGCTTCCATCACCTCCGCAGGTATCGGAGCCTATAATATGCCCGGGATCTGTAGCCACTTTAACGGCAACATCTGCGGGTGGCGGAACTTTTCAATGGTACACTGCAGCAACCGGAGGTACTTTATTATCATCCGATGCCACCTATACTACACCAGCTTTAACAGCCAATGCTACCTATTATGTTCAAACTATTGAGTCTGGCTGCGCAAGTGCCAGAACAGTAGTGAATGTAACTGTTCTGGCTCTTGTACCAGCACCAACCGTTCCGGCAACCGACGTATGTTTGGGCAACTCCGCTACACTTACCGCGTCAGGATCGCCAGATGGTTATGAGTGGTATGACGCAGCTACAGGCGGTAATTTGCTGGTTACCGGACCAGTTTACGTTACACCTGAATTAACCACAACCCAAACCTACTATGTACAAAGCACAGCTAACAATTGTACGAGCTCCCGAACACCGGTAACAGTAACGGTAAAGCCGTTACCATCGGCTCCTACAGCCAATGGAACCTCTGTTTGCCCGGGTACATCTGCAAATTTAACTGCCAGCGCTGCGGGAGGGACTTTCGAGTGGTACGATGCTGCCACTGATGGTACGCTACTGGGATCCGGCAGTACATTTTCAACTCCGGCATTGGTTACGGCCACAACTTATTATGTCCAAAATACAAATGGGTCATGTGTAAGTCCACGTACAGCGGTAACTGTATCAATCATATCTGTGCCCAATCCCCAGTTCCAGTATGCCTCGGGTACATTTTGCACAGCAGGGGCAAATCCTTCACCTGCAATACATAATCCATCGGGAGGGACTTTCAGTGCACAGCCTGGTGGCCTTGTATTTGTAAGTAATACTACCGGCGAGATCAACATTGGAGCAAGTACACCAGGAAAATACACTGTGGTATTTACATATGGCGGCAATTGCCCGGGTAGCAGCAGCGCCAGCATAACCATTACATCCACACCTGATGCGCGGTTTTCATACAACGGGCCATTCTGTAAAAATGATAATGATCCTTTGCCGGTTTTTGGTACCGGAGCAAGCGCCGGTGTTTTCAGTGCCTCATCTACGGGCCTGGTTTTTAAAAACCCCTCAACCGGCCAGATCGATTTAAGTGCAAGTACAGCCGGGACATATACCATAACCAATAACATTATCGCGGTTGCGGGTTGCCCCTCAAGTAAGGCAACCGGCCAGGTAATCATTTATCAGAATGTTATTATAAGCGCGGGGCCAAATCAAACTGTGCCGGCTGGTACACCAGTTCAATTAGCCGGTAGCGTCAGCGGCGGAACTTCATTTGGAACGTGGTCAGGCGGCAGCGGGAGGTTTTCCAACCCCACAGACCTTAATGCGATTTATACACCAAATAATGGCGAAACTGAGGCTGTACTAACTTTAAAATCTAATAATCCAACAGGCAACTGCGGACCTGCATTTGCCACCGTTAAAATCACATTTAAACCCGCACCACCGCCACCAACCGTGGCAGACACGTTGGTTTGTATGGGCAGTACCGCTACATTAATAGCTACAGCACCGGGCGGCACCTACACATGGTTTGATGTAGCCAGCGGCGGCACAACTCTTTACACCGGTCCTATATTTAAAACACCGCCTGTAACTGCGAATATCACTTATTATGTGCAGGTAACCCAGGGAAATTTAACCAGCAGCCGTACACCGGTAACGGTAGGCGTTACAGCAACACCGGCAGCTCCGTCGGTTACCATGTCACCAGCCTGCTCTGGTGGTACAGCTACACTTACGGCAAGCGGCTCAACAGGCACCTATAGTTGGTATGATGCACCGGTTGGCGGCACTCTTGTATCAAACCAAGCTGTTTATACAACACCTATTTTAACTGCCAACCGTACTTACTACGTACAAACTACTGTTAATGGATGTACAAGCACGCGCAAACAGGTTGATGTAGTGGTAACTCCGGCACCCCATGTAACAAGTGCTGCAACTGATATTGTTTGTAGTGGTACAGCGCTTAATTACACCATTACTGCTGATGCAGCTGCCCCTACTTTTTCCTGGAGCAGGGCAGCGGTGCCCGGTATCAGTAACCCGGCTGTAACGGGCCAAACCAGCGGAACCATCACAGAAACTTTAATGAATATGGGCACTACGCCGGTAAATGTGAAATATATGATCACGCCTTTGGCTAATGGTTGCTCCGGCCCGGTTTTTACTTACCAGGTTACGGTTAACCCCTTACCCCTGGTAACCAGCGATACAACCGCCGCCATCTGCAACGGAACTACGGGTAACTACGAAATTAAATTTAATCCCGGCACAGCAAATGCCACATGGAACAGGGCGGCAGTAGCTGGTATCAGTAATGCCCCGGTATCCGGACAGGCTGCACCAATAATAAAGGAAGTTTTGTATAATACCACTATTGCCCCAATTGATGTTACCTATGTGTTTAATTATAAAACGAGCAATTGCCTGGGAGAGCCTTTTAATTTGGTGATGACGGTAAAGCCCGAAGTAGATATCACCAGTGAGAACACCGGTAATGCCTGTAGTGGAATTCCTCAAAACTATACTATAACGTCAAATATACCCTCACCATCGGCTACATTTAACTGGCAACGTGATGCGGTAACCAATATCAGTAACCCGGCGGTAAGCAACCAAACAAAAAGCATTATTGACGAGAGTTTAATAAATACAGGTACTACGCCAGTTAAGGTTGTCTATATCATAACGCCTATAGCTTTCGGCTGTACCGGCTCACCATTTACTTATACGGTTACGGTAAACCCACAACCTGCACAACCTGTAGCACATGCCAATACACCTGTTTGTGTGGGTAATACCATACAGCTTCGTACCCCAACTGTTCCAAAGGCAAGTTATATGTGGACAGGGCCAAATGGTTATACATCAGCATCCCAAAACCCTGATATTACCAATGCTACCGCTGCTAATTCCGGAACGTATAATTTAACCATTATAATAAATGACTGCGCCAGTCCTGCTGGTTCTGTTGACGTTAAGGTAAACGAATTGCCTAAGGCTGATGCTGGTCCCGATCAAAAACAATGTATAAAAACCACGGCAATACCTCTTGCCGGCAGTGTAACCGGCGGTACTACCACAGGTATTTGGACAATTACATCCGGAACAGGAACGTTCTCCCCGTCAAGTGATAAGTTGGATGCGCAATACCTCCCTTCAGCCCAGGATAAAGCCGCAGGATCTGTTACCCTAACGTTAACCTCCACAAGTAAAGATGACTGTGCCATTTCAACATCTGACATGACCATAACATTTCAGCAATTGCCTGCAACTGACGCCGGTCCCGATCAGGATGTTTGTGCCCAGGATGTCAGTGTTAAATTAACGGGTAAAGTTTTTACACCAGGCAGTGTTTTATGGACTACATCGGGTACAGGAAATTTCAGTTCTGCAACACAGCCTGATGCGTTGTATTTGCCAAGCGCGGCGGATATACAAAGCGGTACGGTTAAATTAACGCTAACATCGGCAACTACTGATGATTGTTACCTCCAGGCAGATACAATGACCATTAAATTTACGCCACCACCAACTTTAAACGCGGGCGGTACAAGATACGTTCTGCGCGACAGGACAATTACCCTAACCCCAACGGTTAGTGATGAAAATGTGCAATATTTATGGACACCCAGTATTGGCCTAAGCAACACTACCATAAAAAACCCGGTATTAACCGGCGATGTTGACCGTACCTATACCTTGCAGATAACCGATTCAAGAGGGTGTGTAACTACAGACCAAACCTTTATAAAAGTATCGCCTGAACTTGTAGTTCCAAACACATTTACACCGAATGGCGATGGGGCCAATGATTTTTGGAATATCCGCGGGCTTATTGCTTATGAGAATGCTACAGTAGATATATTCAACCGTTACGGCCAGCAGTTGTTCCACTCTGTGGGTTATTCAAAGCCCTGGGAAGGAACTTATAATGGCCAGCCTGTGCCGCCAGGTACCTATTATTACAAGATCAATACGAATATTAATGGCCAGGTTTTATCAGGATATGTGGTAGTTATGAGGTAGCGCATATTAAACTCACACTAATGCGAAATGTTTAGGTACATTGGGCCCGTTTACAGGCTATTCTTTATATTTATTGTCGGGCTGTAAACAAACTCAAGAATCTAAATTTATACTTATTACATTTAGTTAATATGATAAAGAAGCTGACGCTGATAGTTGTAACATTGCTATGTGTCTTTAACGCTAATGCTCAATCTGGTAAAAAAAGCAAATATGTGCCGGTTATATTTGATACTGATATGGGGCCCGATTATGATGATGTTGGAGCCATCGCTATGCTACATTACTTTGCAGATAGAGGGGAGGCTAAAATTTTGGCCACCATGGCCAGTACACGATACCCACGGGTTGCTGCTGTTTTAAATGTTTTAAATACTTACTTTAAAAAACCTGACATCCCAATCGGTATCCCGCGTGATGACGCATCTGATCAGGCCGATTTTCAAAAATGGTCAGATACCCTGGTGGCAAAATATCCGCATAAAATAAGATCAAATGCCGACGCCATGGACGCTGTAAAACTTTACCGTAAAATTTTGGCCAAACAGCCCGATAGGAGTGTTACCATTATCACGGTAGGTTTTTTTAGCAATATCGCCAGTCTGTTACAGTCACCAGCCGATGAGTATTCCCCATTATCGGGTCAGGCACTTGTAGAAAAAAAGGTACTTAAAATGGTTTCAATGGCTGGGCAATTCCCGCAGGGCAAGGAGTTTAATGTTTATGAACGAGCAGCAGCCTCCAAATATGTGTTCAGCCACTTTACCAGGCCGGTGATATTCAGCGGGAACGAGATCGGGTCGAAAATAAAATCCGGCCTTTTGTTAGCTCACAATAAAAGTATTGTAAACAGTCCGGTAAAGGATGTGTTTTCGATATCCATACCACAGGCAAAAGAAGATGCCGATGGCCGGATGAGTTGGGATGAAACCGCAGTTTTGGTTGGCGTAAACGGCGCGGCTCCTTATTTTAAATTAAACCCCGGAAAGATAAGTGTCAACACTGATGGCAGTAATAGCTGGGACACTGCCGGCAACCAATATTATTTAACATTTGCGCGCCCGATAAAAGAAATACAAACACTGATCAACAATTTAATGATGCATCAGCCTGTAAAACGTGATTGAAAACTTTAATAAGGTTGCAGGTAACGCTTGCTGTAGTTAATATTCATCAGGTCGTAACGTTTAAATTGTGTTTTTAAACGCTCCCTGAAGTCATGGTAGTTCTGTTTGGCTTTAGGTGTCCAAAGAATTTCACTGAGGGCATCCAAACGTGGAAAAAGCATATACTCTGCCTTAGCAGGATTGGCAATATATTCGCTCCAGAGATTACCTTGTGCCCCCCATATATATTGTGCTTCCTGTGAATTTAATTGTGCTGAAATTGGATCATAATGATATACATCCTGTAAAGGCACATATTTATTCGCGGTAAGCGAATCTTCCTTTTCAAACTGGGCATGATTAAAGTACATATATTTTTCAGGGGTCATGATCACCTTGTGGTGTTGTTTGGTTGCCTGTATGCCACCTGTTTCACCACGCCAGCTCATTACAATAGCAATAGGCGTTATTCCGCCATCAAGTATCTCATCCCAGCCTATGATGGTTTTGCCTTTACTGTTCACAAATTTTTCAATACGGTGCATAAAGTAACTTTGCAAGCCGTTCATATCCTTAAGCCCTTTCTCCTTGATCAGGTTACGGCAAAATTCTGATTGACCCCACCAAATCTTAGAGCATTCATCACCACCAACATGTATATAAGGCGAGGGGAAAAGGTCCATCACTTCGGTCAATACATCATTTAGTAAACTAAATGTAGCCTCAGAGGGGAGCAGCACATTGTTGAATTTGTTAAAAATGCCCCAGGTTTGAGCCACTTGAATAGGCACATTGGGTGTTGTGCTTAATTCAGGATGAGCGGCCAAAACACCCATGCTATGGCCCGGCATTTCTATTTCAGGAATGATAGTTACATAACGTTCAGCAGCATAACGAACAACATCCCTGATCTCATCCTGGGTATAATAGCCACCATACCGTTTGCCATCATTACCAGTGCCAGGGTATAAACCAATGATGGTTCCGTTACGCCATGCTCCGATCCTCGTGAGTTCAGGATGTTTTTTGATCTCGATGCGCCAGCCATGATCGTCTGTAAGGTGCCAGTGAAAATAATTCATTTTATGCATGGCCAGGTAGTCAATATATTTTTTGATAAAGGCTACATCAAAAAAATGACGGCTTACATCCAGGTGCATGCCCCGGTAAGCAAAGTGTGGATAATCTGTAATTGCTACAGCAGGTATTTGCAGGTGTTTGCTTCCTTTTTCTACCGGCAGTAACTGTATCAGTGTTTGAATGCCATAAAATATATTTTCGGCCGTGGCGGCATGTATAGTGAGTGATTTACCTTGTGTCATCAACTGGTATCCTTTTAAAGAACTATAGGCAACCGGATCAGCAAGTAACCAGATGGTCTTATCTTTTAATTCATTTTTGTGCTGAGTAACCTTTAGCCTGAAACCATAGTATTGCTGCAGGTAATTATTCAAAAAGTTAGCAGCATTCAGCAACCCGCTATCAGAGATAAATACGATGGTATTGCTGTCTAAAAGAGATGCATTTTTAGCGTCCGTCATTTTGAGCTCAACAGGTTGCGGGATCAGGGCAGGGGTCTGCGCGTTTACATTCAATGACAGCAATAAGTATAGAATAAAGAAAATTGGTTTTTTCATGTTGTGGAAGATAGCGCGCTAAAAATATAGTTTTTCATCGAGTTATAGGGGCAATAAATTCTGTTGCTCATCCACACTTGCAGGGGTAAGATGTATGAATAAGTTATATTTGAAATATATAAACATTAAATAAGGGATAAATTTCTGGTGTCCTTAATTAAATATCAGGAGTATTATATTAAATGTGAATTTGCATTATGCGTGTTTTTAGTAAAGTTGTTTTTTGCTGTATTTTAATTTTTGTTGCTGCTCTTTTTAAAAAAGCTAAAGCGCAGGATGCATGGATCAGGATAAATCAATTAGGGTATGAGTTGTCAGGAATTAAGGTAGGTGTTTGGGCGGGCAAGAATGGTGCACCTCCAGCCGAATTTCAGTTAATTGACGCCAAAACCGCCGCGGTTGTTTTTACCGGGAACACGGGTAAACCTTTTGGGGGCTATGGCCCTTTCAAACAATCATATCGTCTTGATTTTACTAAGTTCAACAAGCCCGGAAGTTATCATGTGAAGTGCGGCAACATCGTCTCGCCCGAATTTCGTTTAGCTGATGATATTTATAAGGGAACCGCGGATTTTTGCCTTCGGTATATGCGACAGCAAAGAAGCGGCTTCAATCCATATTTAAATGATTCATGCCATACAAAAGATGGCTTTACCATGTATGGGCCAATGGCTGACGGTACCCATATTTATGCATCTGGCGGCTGGCATGACGCCTCAGATTACTTGCAATATGTTACTACTTCGGCTAATGCAACGTATCATTTGCTTGCCGCCTACCGGGATTTTCCGGGCGTGTTTACCGATACACACCAGGGAAACGGGCTCGACGGAAATAATGGTGTTCCTGATGTATTGGATGAAGCCAAATGGGGGCTTGACTGGCTATTAAAAATGCATCCCAAAAAAGACTGGATGTTTAATCAACTGGCAGATGATAGGGATCATGCAGGTTTGCGTTTACCAGCAAAAGACTCGGTTGATTATGGCATGGGAAAAGGGAACGGCCGTATTGTATATTTTGCAAATGGAAAGCCCCAGGGTCTGGGTAAATATAAGAACCGGACAACCGGAGTGGCCTCAACAGCCGGCAAATTTGCAAGCGCGTTTGCTTTAGCTGCTGTTTTATATGAAAAAACGGATACTGCATTAGCGCGTTTGTTCAGGAACAGGTCGGTTTCTGCTTATGATCTTGGGCTTGCAAAACCAGGCGTATGTCAAACCGCCCCCAACCTCGCACCCTATTTTTATGAAGAAGATAATTGGACCGATGATATGGAACTTGCATCTGCAGCTTTGTTCAGGCTTACAGGTCAAAAGAAATACCTTAAACAGTCGCTTCAGTATAGTGCAGAAGAAAAGGTAACTCCATGGTTGGGTGCTGATACAGCCCGGCATTATCAGTGGTATCCGTTCCATAATTTTGGGCATTATGAACTTGCCCGGGAGACTGATACGAAAACTAAGGCTGAACTGATAAGTTATTATAAAGAGGGGATTGAGAAAGTTTGGGCTAAAGCAAAGAACAATGCCTTTTATCGCGGGATTCCTTTTATCTGGTGCTCAAACAATTTAACAACTTCTTTTGCCATTCAATGTGCTTTATACCGGAAACTTAGCGGAGACAAGACTTATGCAACGCTTGAACAAGCTTGTATCGACTGGCTTTTTGGTTGTAATCCCTGGGGCAAATGCATGATATACGGTTTGCCGGCAAACGGGGATACCCCCAAAGATCCACACTCGTCTTTGGCATTTTTGTACCATTACCCTTTAGATGGTGGTTTGGTTGATGGGCCTGTTTATGGGAGTATATTTAAGAATTTACGGGGCTTGCGCCTGAACAAGCCCGATGCGTATGCCGAATTTCAGTCAGATCTTGTGGTTTATCATGATGATATGGGCGACTATAGTACCAATGAACCAACAATGGATGGCACTGCATCACTGGTTTACTTGCTGGCTGGCAAAGCATATGAAGAAAGGATCGGCAAAAAGGTTACAGAATCAAGGGGGGTTATTATTCGGGGAGATACAACCTTTAAAAAGATCGCCTTGGTTTTTACCGGAGATGAATTTGGTGATGGCGCTCAATTTATTGCCAATACTTTAAAACAACAGCGAATTCATGGTTCATTCTTTTTAACGGGGAATTTTTACCGGAATAAGGACTTTAAAAAACAGATCACCCAGCTTAAGCTTGATGGTAATTATTTAGGTTCTCATTCTGATAAACATTTGCTGTACTGTGATTGGAATAACAGGGATAGTTTGCTGGTAACCCGGCAGCAGTTTGATCAGGATATTAAAAACGCTTATCAGGAATTAAAAAAGTTTAACATTGATGAAAAGCAGGCACACTATTTTTTACCCCCTTATGAATGGTATAACGATACCATAGCGTCCTGGACGCGTAGCATGAACCTGCAGCTGGTTAATTTTACACCTGGTACAAGATCAAACGCAGATTACACTTTTCCTGAAATGGGAGTTAAATATGTAGACAGTGATGCGGTTATGAAATCTGTTTTAGATTATGAACAAAAGGATAAGAACGGACTGAACGGATTTATTTTATTGACCCATATTGGTACAGATCCCAAAAGAAAGGATAAGTTTTATGCTAAACTGCCTTACCTTATAACAGCACTAAAAAACAAAGGCTACCAGTTTGTAAAAATAGATGAATTACTGCGGCAAGATAAACCGGGCACCCCGGTTGGGTATTAAAAGACAGCCAATTACAGTAGTAGCGTTGCTCAATCTTTTTATTTCATTGAACTTGCCTTTATTATTGCCTTATTTAATTGCTAAAATATGGTTAGTGTTGGCTAAATTGTTACCTTAATAATGTTTAATAGTATATTAATTTTGGAAAAAATATTTAACAATGATAACATTTGATTGGAAAGGTGTACTACCTGCGGTAACTACCAAATTTACTGATAATGACGAATTGGATTTTGATGCTTTTGATATCAATTTAAAAGCGCAGCTGGAAGCCGGTGTTGATGGGTTTATCCTGGGTGGTTCTTTAGGCGAAGCGAGTGTTTTGAGTGATCAGGAAAAGTTTGCCCTGCTTGCCCACACCGTAGCTTATGTTGACGGAAAAGTTCCGGTGATATTAAACATTGCCGAGCAAACCACCAAAGCGGCCGTTACTTGTGCACAAAAAGCCCTGGATAATGGTGCAGACGGGTTAATGTTATTACCACCGATGCGCTATAACAGCGAAGAGCGCGAAACCTTAGCTTATATAGGCGCAGTTGCAAAGAGTACACCATTGCCTATCATGATTTACAATAACCCGGTTGATTATAAAGTTGAAGTTACCTTGAATATGTTTGAGCAACTTGCTGCTTATGATAACATCGTGGCCGTAAAGGAATCAACCCGTGATGTATCCAATATCACCCGGATGTTCAACCGTTTTGGGGACAGGTATAAGGTGTTTACGGGTGTTGATCCGCTTGCTATGGAAAGCTTGGTAATGGGTGCCGATGGCTGGGTAGCTGGTTTGGTTGATGCCTTCCCAAAAGAAACGGTTGCCATATACCGTTTGATTAAAGCTAAACGGTATGATGAGGCTTTGGCCATCTATCGCTGGTTTTTGCCGGTGCTTGAACTGGATATTCACCCTAAACTGGTACAATATATTAAACTGGCCGAAGTAGCTACGGGTATAGGTACCGAAAACGTACGTGCCCCGCGTTTGCCGCTAATAGGCGAGGAGCGTGCAAGGGTACAAAAGATCATCAACGACGCGCTTGCCGTTCGTCCGGTATTGCCAGCACGCAGCTGGGGCAATCTTAGTGAAGTTGTGTTATAATAAAATATGGCCAGTAAAACTTTTTTCTGTATAGATGCGCATACTTGTGGTAACCCGGTAAGATTGGTGGCCGGAGGAGGTCCTGCATTAAAAGGGGACAACATGAGTCAAAAACGCCAGCATTTTTTAAAGGAATATGATTGGATAAGAACAGGTTTAATGTTTGAGCCAAGGGGGCATGATATGATGTCGGGCAGTATACTTTATCCACCTCATGACCCCGAAAATGATGTTGCTGTTTTATTCATCGAAACCAGCGGCTGTCTGCCAATGTGCGGGCATGGCACAATCGGTACTATCACCATTGCCATTGAGGAAGGGTTAATACAACCCAAAGTGCCCGGGGTAATACGTATGGAGGCACCTGCCGGCCTGGTTTTAATTGAATATAAACAAGAGGGTAAAAAGGTTACCTCCGTAAAACTCAGGAATGTTGCCGCTTACCTCGCTGCAACTGATCTTCAGGTTGAGTGCCCTGATCTGGGCATGTTGACGATTGATGTATCCTATGGTGGAAATTATTATGCCATAGTTGATCCTCAGCCCAATTTTCCCGGTATTGAAAATTACACTGCCGGACAATTAGTTGCCTGGAGCCAGGTGATCCGCAAACGGATAAATGAAAAATATACATTTGTTCACCCTCAGGACCCCACGATCAATACCTGTACACATATACTTTGGACAGGCGCCACGTTATCAGACGATGCAACTGCAAGGAACGCTGTGTTTTATGGCGATAAAGCTATTGACAGATCTCCCTGCGGTACCGGTACATCTGCCCGTATGGCGCAATGGTATGCAAAAGGGAAACTAAAAATAGGTCAGCCTTTTATTCATGAAAGTATCATCGGCAGTAAATTTACCGGGAGGGTAGAGGAAGTTGTCAAGATCAATGATTTTGATGCCATTATCCCGAGTGTTGAAGGCTGGGCAAAAGTTTATGGCTACAATACCATAAAAATTGACGACGATGACCCATATGCACATGGTTTTCAGGTGATTTAATAAACCTGAAAATGTCATTTCGATACGAGGAACGAGTGAGAAATCTTGTACGATATGCAAGGTCGCATGTAAAACCGTATAAGATTTTTCGCTCTCGCTCAAGAGATAGTTTCTCTCTATCGTTCGAAATGATATGGAGTTATAAATTAATATTAACATTCAAGAAATAAGCCTTAAGCTTTTTGCTTTCGGCTTTAGTTTTTAAAAAATGGCAAAAGTGCTGATCATTGGCGGTGGAATTGTTGGTTTGAGTTCTGCATATTATTTACATAAGGCCGGGCATCAGGTTACCGTGCTTGATAAAGGGGACATGACTGATAACTGTTCATATGGTAATGCCGGCATGATCGTGCCAAGCCACTTTATCCCGCTGGCAACCCCGGGCATGGTAACCCAGGGCATCAGGTGGATGTTTAACAGTAAAAGCCCGTTTTATGTAAAGCCATCCCTAAACCCCCAGCTCCTGTCATGGGGCATAAAGTTTTTGAGTAAAGCAAATGCCGGGCATGTTGAAAGATCGGCCGTTCCTTTAACGGAGCTTTCATTACTCAGTAAAAAGCTTTATGAGGATTTAAGTAAAGAGCCTGGTTTTGATTTTGATTTGGTGGAGAAAGGCATCCTGATGTTTTATAAAACAGAAAAGGCTGGTGAAGAAGAAGCCCATATGGCTGAAAAAGGCCGTGAATTAGGCCTGGATATGCAGGTGCTCACCGTTAACGATTGCCTTAAATTACAACCCGATCTGGAGCTTGATGTGTTAGGAGCGGTGCATTATCGTTGTGATGCACATTTGTCGCCCAATAAGCTGATGGCAGGTTTAATAAAGTATCTAAGAACTGCAGGTGTAAATCTGTTAGCAAATAAAGAGGTAACAAAAATTGAAACCACTGCGGGTAAAGTGAGTCGGGTTTTATCATTCAGTGAAGAATTTACAGCAGATGAATACATTGTTGCAGGCGGATCCTGGTCACCGTCAATAGGTAAATTATTAGGTTTAAAGATCTTGTTGATGCCGGGTAAAGGCTATTCATTTAATATAAAGGATGAACAGCAAACCATGCAGATCCCGGCCTTGCTTGCCGAAGCCCGTGTAGCCATTACCCCGATGAACGGTGGTTTACGCTATGGTGGTACTATGGAACTTGATAAAATAAATAGCCGCATCAATATGAACAGGGTGAGGGGTATTGTAGAGTCTGTGCCCAAATACTTTCCTGGTCTTAAACCAGCTGTTCCGGCAGAAAAGGACATATGGTTTGGTTTCAGACCATCATCTGCGGATGGTTTGCCTTATATAGGCCGCAGCAATAAATACAATAACCTCACTATAACTACTGGCCATGGCATGATGGGTTTAAGTTTGGGTGCTGCAACGGGTTTACTTGCGAGCGAAATTATATCCGGCACCACAACAACTATAGCTATAGGGGCGTTTTCTCCTGATCGGTCTTAGATAGTTTCCTGGTTCATTTCTTTTAATTCAGAAGCTTGATAAAGCCTTGCTGCACGCAGCGAATTTGCTGAAAATTAGCCTATGGTAACCTGATTTTATCTTATTTTGGCTTGGTTTTGGATATTTGAGTTAAATAATTGTAAATTCAAAGTGGATTAATCCATGTCAAGATGAAGGTTTTACAATTTACCATCCCACTACCACATGATAAAAGTGTAATAGCAGAGAAGGTTTTTCTTCCGTATCATTATCCCTACCTGCACAGGCATAAAGAAACGCAGATCACCTGGATACAGCGCGGAGAAGGGACCCTGATAGCCGGAAATAATATGCATGATTATGCTGCCGGTGATATATTTTTGTTAGGGGCAAATCTGCCACATGTGTTTAAAAGTAATCCGGAATATTTTATTCAGGATGCTCATAAGCAAATTGAGGCGCTAACTATATTCTTTAATCCGGAAGGAACTCTTGCACCTTTATTTGAGTTGCCCGAGATGAATCCGAATAAGACTTTTATTCAGCAACACCTGCAGGGGTTTAAAATACCGCACCTCATCACAGACAAGGTATCGGAGACCATGATCGCATTAAAAAACGCTTCAGGTACAGATCAACTCATTCAGTTTTTTAACTTATTAAAAATTTTAAGCAACATTAAAACCAGGTTAGACCCTTTATCATCCTATGGCAATTTACCCGCTATAACTGAAAATGAAGGGATAAGGATAGGTAATATTTACAATTACATCATGCGGCACTACAATAAGTCTATTACACTGGATGAGGTAGCCCAAATTGCCCACATGACCCCCGAATCTTTTTGTCGCTATTTTAAAAAGCATACAGGTCATACCTTTATTTCATTTTTAAATGAGGTCAGGATCAATGAGGCGTGTAAAAAATTGATCGCTCATAAATTTGAAAACATAAATACAGTAGCTTATCAATGCGGCTTTAACAGCATAACAAATTTTAACAGGGTGTTTAAATATGTTATTGGCAGTTCGCCCAGGGACTATCTTGATACTTATGACAATAATTTGATCAGCCTTAACAGGGCAGCGGGTTAATTTATACTTAAAACGGCTGGTTTTGCTTAAATTAAATAGCGGTTGATTCTCTTTTAATCAAAACTGATTTTAAAATACGGGTTTCGTTTGGCTCAAAGCACCTCTTGTCAAATATTTTAAATAAAATACAGGCCGCCTCACTTCCTATTTCAAATGCAGGTTGTGTAATGGTAGTGAGCGATGGGTTTAAAAGGGGAGCGCAATCCAAATTCGAAAAACTAATGATCTTTAAATCACGGGGTATGTTTAAATTCAGTTCCCGGCACGCGTAATAGCAGGGAAATGCCAGTTCTTCAATAGAAGAAAGTATGCCATCCGGTTTATTATTTGTAAGCAAATTTTTAATCAGGGTATAGTTCTGATCGTTGCTTGTGGTGCTTGCAATAATAAGATCCTGATCATAGGGAATGCCATTATCGGCTAATGCAGTTAAATAGCCATTTAATCTTTTTTCTCCGGTTGAGAGGTTATTTAGTGCCAGCAGATAAGCTATCTTTTTACATCCCGATTCAATGAGGTGCTGAACTGCCTGATATGCACTTTCATAATCATCAGTTATAATTTTTACCCCTTCTATATCCTCATAAACCCGGTCGAAAAAAACTACAGGGATACTCTGTGAAGCTTCAATAAGATGCTGTTTATCATTTGTCTCGCTCGATGTTGATATCAGGATACCATCAACCCGGCCACTTAATAACCTGAGGGTAAAGGCAATTTCGGCTGCACTGTTTTCATGGGTCTGGTAAATTAACACATGGTAATCTCTTTTTCTGGCAATTTCTTCGATGCCGTTAATAGCCAACGAAAAAAAGTGGTTAGCTACTTCGGGAACAATCACAGCAATAGTTTTGCTTTTTTGGTTGCGCAAATTGCTTGCAATAGGATTTGGCTCATAATTTAAGCTCTTGGCCAATTCCAATACCTTCCTTTTTGTTTCACTACTGATCTGGTAGCTATCTCCTAAAGCCCTGGAAACCGTTGCTGTTGATAAGTTGAGCTCCAGGGCAAGTTTTTTAATATTGATGTTGCCCATAATGTTATAATAAGTGGGGTTTAATTAGTATAAAAAAATGGCGTTTCTGTTAAATTGTAATCGTTTGCGTAAATAAATAATGAAAATTTTAAAAATTCGCTTCTAAAAATCTACACTTTTAACCGATTTGTAATTACTACTACCTGCAACTACAAATCATAATTATAAACTAAAAAAGCCTAACCATTAAAGTTGCTGCCTAATCAAAAACAGCTGATTGATGAATGAATATCATTTTTTAATTAATCGGCAGCAACAAATTTGGCAAAAATTTAAGTGTTAAAAGAACACGTGGCTTATTTGTGTAAAACTAATTAAATTATAATAGATATGCGAGCAATTTATATATCTGCTTAATTGTCAAAACAACACAAAACCAACAAGCATAAAATAATAAACTATTATGATTACAAACAGACCCAAACTATTAATGAGGAAAACCCGGCCGGGTATGCTCCTTCTGTTACTGCTCTGTATCTTTACTTACAGTAACGCACAAACAACTAATGCCATTAAGGGGGTGGTAAAAGATGCCCAGGGAGGCCCTTTACCCGGGGTAACCGTACAGGTAAAAGGTACAGACCGGTCTACTGCTACAGCGGTTAGCGGGGCTTTTACCATTAATGCCGCAAAAGGCAGTGTTTTGCAATTTCGCTTTATAGGCTTTGAACTGAAAGAGATAACCGTAGGCGATGAAACCGCTCAACCTATGAGGATACCAAAAAGGTATTTGAAAACTATTTATCCTATGCCCATAACTGGGATAATAAGCATGATTTTAAGGCTTTGTTTGGTTACTCGTTTGATGAAACTACGGTAGGCAATGGCTTTCAGTCAGTAGCTCAGGGCTTTCCATCTGATGCAACCAGTTATTATAATCTGGGTTTAGGTAGCCAGACAGGTCTCAACTCAGATCTTGGAAATACTACGTTATCATTTAATACGCTACGTTTAATATCGTTTTACTCTCGCTTAAACTACAGTTATTTAGGCAAGTATATTTTACAAGCTTCTATACGTCGCGATGGTTCAAATGCGTTCGGTACCAATAACCGCTGGGGGTATTTTCCAGCAGCTTCAGCAGCATGGCGGGTTATTGACGAATCGTTTATGAAATCACAAAATTTGTTTGATGATCTGAAACTTCGTGTAGGTTATGGGCAAACAGGTAATGCCTTAGGAATTAATCCATACACACCGCAAACGTTATATGGTACAACAGGCTATTTTTATTATAATGGGGCTTATACCAGTGCTGTTGGTATAACCCAAAATCCTAACCCTAACTTGAAATGGGAAAGCACAGCTACCTTAAACGGTGGTATTGATTTCTCCATACTTAAAGGCCG
Source organism: Mucilaginibacter lappiensis (assembly GCF_050433765.1). Lineage (GTDB taxonomy): Bacteria > Bacteroidota > Bacteroidia > Sphingobacteriales > Sphingobacteriaceae > Mucilaginibacter > Mucilaginibacter lappiensis_A. The sequence goes on from NZ_JBNPWP010000003.1 coordinate 540,412, forward strand.
ATTAAGTGGATCAGTTGATGTTTACGATAAGAAAACAACCAACATGATCTTTGATATTCCTGTTTCTACCATCAATAATTTTGTGAATATTACTACGGCTAACGTGGGTAGTATGAGCAATAAAGGGGTTGAGATAGCTTTAAACGGAACTCCTTTAAAAACAAGGGATTTTACCTGGAGCAGTTATGGAAATATTGCCTTTAATAAGAACAGGATCACCTCAATGGGTACCAATCTTTCAAAAATTTATGTAGGCGATCCGGAAGGCCCTGGGCAGAGCGGTATCAAAACGTCTATTATTGAATCCGGGTACCCGCTTGGTGAGTTTTATACTTTGAAATATATTGGCCGCACTAACGGCGTATCAACCTACATGGGCGCCAACGGGCAGCCTACCACAACACCAACAAGTGCCGATCAAACTTATGCAGGCAATGCACAGCCAACCTATTCATTTGGTTGGGGTAATGATTTTACTTATAAAAAATTCAGTCTGAATTTCTTTTTCCGTGGGCAGGGTGGTAATAAAATCATGAATGCCTCACTGGCAAGCTTTAATCAGCCCACACAAGCCTCGGCACACGGCGTACCAGTGCTAACATTGAGCGAACCGGGTAATGACGTAAATGCGAATTTATACTCAACCCGATACCTTGAAAGCGGCACTTTTGTGCGGTTAAGTAATGCAACTTTGTCTTACAAAACCAAAATACCGGGCAACTATATACATGGGCTGCGGTTGTATGTTACCGGAACCAACCTGTTTATCATTACAAAGTACAAGGGTGTTGACCCTGAGTTGAACTTGAGCCTGAATAATCAGGCCAGCGGCCAGTTCATAGGAGTAGATAGTAATAACTTTTATCCTAAAACACGGAGCTTCCTGGCTGGCATACAAGTAGATTTATAATACCTAAAACTTAATTGACATGAACCACATAAAAATATATAAGAAACTCAGCATCGTAGCTTTGCTTGCAGGAGCAGTTTATCTGCCCAGCTGCACAAAATTGGATGTCGCCGCAAAGTCTGCGCTTACACCCAGTAATTTTCCTACAACAGCTGCACAATTTGTGGCAGCAACCGGACCTATTTATACCTCATTTCGTGGCGCGGTTGGCCGTGAGTACTGGCTGTTACAAAACCTGAGCACAGACGAGAACGTATTGGTTGCCCGCGGCGGAAACTGGCTTGATGGCGGTACATACTCCACCGTAAACCTGCATACGGTTACTCCTGATAACGGCATGGTTGGAACTTGCTGGTCATGGGGTTATACCACCATTAGTAACTGCAATAAAGTATTGTCGGTATTTGCTTCGGCACCTGAAAGCGCAGCCAAACAACAAACCATTGCCGAAATTAAAACCATGCGGGCCTTGTCATACTTTTATATGATGGACCTGTTTGGCAATGTGCCCATATCTAAAACTTTTGGTGATACCACTAACTTAGGTACACAGCCAAGGGCGCAGGTATTTGCTTTTATTGAGAGTGAATTATTGGCGCAAATCCCAAATTTGAGCGCAACAGTAGGTGCTTCAACCTATGGCCGGCCTACAAAATATTTGGCATACGCTATTTTGGCAAAAATGTATTTAAACGCGCAATATTACATCGGGACTTCAAAATATCAGGAGGCAGTTACCATGTGCGATAATATTATACAAGGAGGCCAGTATAATTTGGATACCGACTATTTAGGCATGTTTAAAGCGAGTAACGGGCCGGCAATAAAGGATTTTATCTTTGCCGTTCCTTTTGATGCTTTACTGGCCCAGGGTATGTATTACGCGCGGTGGACGATAAACCCGAATTTAGCAACTAAATATAAATTGCCGTACACGCCAGATGGCCCGGTATACACTTACAAAGAGTATTACGCTTTGTTTAATGATGCTAATGATATTCGTAAAAAGCAATACCTTACCGGCAAGCAGTATAATAATGACGGAACCCCAATTAATATTACTACGACTAATATAGGCCTTGATGCCAGCTATAGCGGTCCAAATCCTACTGCTCCCGTTATACACCAGCTGGAGTTTACCCCTGATATTGTATGGAAAAATCCTTCCACTTTTGATATTGGTAATGATGAACTGGCTAACGAAGAAGGCTACAGGAACAACAAATTTTATCCCGATAGCTTAAGTACCACCCGCAACCAGAGCAATGATGTACCGATGTTCAGGTATGCCGATGTGTTGTTAGAAAAAGCAGAAGCTATATTGAGAGGGGCTACCGCTACCAATGGCGATTCGCCTTTATCATTGGTTAATAAGGTGCGCACACGGGCTAAAGCGGCATCATTGAGCGCCGTTACCCTTAACGATGTACTGGACGAACGCGCGCGGGAATTGGCAATGGAGTGCTGGAGAAGGAATGACCTTATTCGTTATGGTCAGTTTGAGAAAACATGGGGTATAAAAACCGATGCTAATCCGAACAAACGCATCTTCCCGATCCCAAGATCCGAAATGCAGTTAAACCCTAAATTGACGCAAAATACGGGATATTAATTTTTTTAGGTTTATTTATTGATCAGAATATGGGCGATTAGCCCATATTCTTTTTTTTATATTGATGATTGCCGTACTTTAATGCCGCGATTATAATAGGTCTATTTTATGAACAGAAAGAAGTTTTTTAGCTTTTACAGCATATTGATCACACTGTTATTTGTTGTGGTTATTGGTAATAAACCTGTATGGGCACAGGTAAACCCCGCTGCATCCTACGCCCTTATTAAGCGTGTTATCCCTCAAAAGGCGGCTTATTTCGTGGTACGGGAAATTAAGTCTGATGCTGGTAATGATGTATTTGAAATAGAAAGCAAAAACAATAAGATCATATTAAGCGGTAATAATGGTGTTGCCATTGCCTCGGCATTGTATTACTACCTCACCGAATATGCCCATTGCCAGGTAACATGGAATGGTACAAACCTTAATCTCCCTGCAAAATTGCCGGTACTAGCCTCAAAAATCCATAAAAATACGCCTTATCAATATCGTTATTATCTTAATTACTGTACGTTTAACTACAGCATGAGCTGGTGGGATTGGAAAAGATGGCAAAAGGAGATAGACTGGATGGCTATGCACGGTATCAATATGCCGCTGGCCCTAACTGGGCAGGAGTATACCTGGTATGAAGTTTACAAGGGCATGGGTTTTACAGATAATGACCTAAAGGATTTTTTTAGCGGCCCTGCATATTTTTCATGGTTTTGGATGGGTAACCTGGATGGCTGGGGAGGCCCACTGCCGTTAAGCTGGATGCAAAGCCATCGTGATCTGCAACAAAAAATAGTGCACCGCGAGCGTGAGTTGGGTATGAAACCGGTTTTACAATCCTTTACCGGGCATGTTCCTGCATCTTTTCAAAAGCATTTTCCGGCATCTAAACTGAAAAAAACAAACTGGAATAATGGCTTTGCCGATACTTATATACTGGATACGGACGATCCGTTGTTTGCTGAGATCGGCAATAAATTTATCAAGGCGCAAACCGCGCTTTATGGTACTGATCATTTATACTCGGCAGATACCTTTAATGAGAATGAACCTCCAACTAATGATACGGCTTATCTTGCGGCATTAAGTAACCGGGTTTATCAGGCTATGAGCAAAGCTGATCCCAAAGCTATTTGGGTAATGCAGGGCTGGCTTTTTTACAGTGACCGTAAATTCTGGAACGCGCCGCAGGTAAAAGCCCTGCTTGATGCTGTGCCGAATGAACACATGATCATCCTTGATCTGGCTACTGAGATTGAGCCGGTATGGAAACGCACAGATGCCTTTTACGGAAAACCGTGGATTTGGAATATGCTGAATAATTTTGGCGGAAATGTAAACCTTTTCGGGCGAATGGAGGGCGTGGCCGATGGCCCGGCGAAGGCTTTGCATGCCGCTAACAAAGGCGAACTTAAAGGGATTGGGTTAACCATGGAAGCCATTGAGCAAAACCCCGTATTGTATGAGTTAATGTTGCAAAATACGTGGCAGGACTCGGTTATTCCGCTGGATGCCTGGTTAAGTAAATACCTGCGTAACCGTTATGGTGCCCATAGCAAAAATGCTCTTGATGCCTGGCAGGTACTAAAGAAAACGGTTTATAACGGCACGGCCATACGTGACGGTGCCGAAAGTATCATCACCGGAAGACCAACTTTTGATTCGACTACGGTATGGACAAGAACAAAGCTTAATTACAATCCTAAAGACCTTTTACCCGCATGGGATGGTTTAATAAAAGCTATTCCAGCCTGCCGCAATAGTGATGGCTTTAATTATGACCTGGTGGATGTAACCCGACAGGTGCTTGCAAATTATGCGCTTCCGCTGCAAAAGCAATGGGTTAAGGCGTACCGGGAGAAAAATGCGGTAGAGTTTAAGTTATACAGTGGGCAGTACTTACAACTGATCAGTGATATGGACAAGCTGCTTGCAAGCCGTAAAGATTTTTTATTAGGACCGTGGATAGCCGATGCCAGAAATTGGGGAACTACTGCCAGTGAGAAAGCATTGTATGAACGTAACGCCCGCGACCTGATCACCCTTTGGGGCGATGCTGACAGTCCGCTTCATGAATATGCCAACAGGCAATGGAGCGGTTTGCTGAATGATTTTTACAAAGTACGATGGCAAAAATTCTTTGAGGTGTTAACCACTTCGCTGCAATCGGGTAAGGAAGCTGATCTGCCTGCTTTTGAGCAGTCAATAAAACATTGGGAATGGCAATGGGTAAACAGCCGCAAGGATTTTCCGGTTCAGGCAACCGGCAACCCGGTTACCGAATCCGAAAGGATCTATCAAAAATATCGTAAACAAATAGGAGCGGCGTATTAGTATGGAACCACTAAAATTATTAAGTATATGACCACGCCGGGCCCAAAAGTAAAGCGTCTGGTTTCGCTCGATGCCTTAAGGGGCTTTGATATGTTCTGGATAATGAGCGGCGAGCAAATTGCCCATGCATTGGCCAAAGCTACAGGTTGGTCTGTTTTTATATGGCTTTCGGGGCAATTGCACCATACCGTATGGGATGGGTTTACTTTTTATGACATGATCTTTCCCTTGTTTTTATTTATAGCAGGTGTTTCCATGCCATATTCCATCGGTAATAAAATCGATAAAGCGGGCGTAGGTTCAGCAATGCAGTTACCTGGCGATGCCAAATGGCCCATTTACAAATCAATGATCAGGCGTACGCTTATATTGCTTTTGTTAGGGATGATCGTAAATGGCCTGTTAAAATTTAACGGATATGAGAACACCCGTTTTGCCAGCGTTTTAGGTCGCATTGGGTTGGCCTGGTTTTTTGCAGGACTCATCTATCTTAATTTTAACCTGCGCGGCCAAATTATCTGGTTCATTGGGTTGCTGGCAGGTTACTGGGCTGCTATGATGTTTATCCCTGTTCCTGGGTATGGGCCGGGCGTATTAACCATGGCCGGATCTTTTGAATCATATGTGGACAGGTTGTTATTGCCCGGTCGCTTGCATGATAAAATACATGATCCCGAAGGTGTGTTATCTACCATACCAGCTATTGGTACCGCGTTGCTTGGTGTTTTTACAGGTAGCTTTTTAAAGCTCGATTCAGCAAAATGGACAATGCTCAAAAAAGGGATCGTATTGTTCCTTGCTGGCCTGGTATTCATTGCTGCGGGTAAATTATGGGGACTGGACTTTCCTATCAATAAACGCTTATGGTCAAGCTCGTTCGTATTGTATGTTGGCGGATGGAGTCTGATCTTTTTATCCGTTTTTTACCTGATCATTGATGTCGCGGGTTTTAAAAAATGGGCATTCCCATTTATTCTCATCGGTACAAATTCTATAGTGATCTATATCTGCTCAGAGGGGTTGTTCAATTTTGGGTATACCGCCAATTATATATTTGGCGGGCTTGTACATTTGGCCCCTTTAGCGTGGCAGGCCGTTTTTGCAGCCACTGCTGTAACACTGGTACAATTGGTGTTTTTGTATTTTTTATATCGAAATAAATTGTTTTTAAAAGTCTAATTAGTTGAAACCTTATTCCATGAGATTGTTATGCTTGCTTACACTATTAATAATATGATCCTGAAATATCAGAAGGGGGATTTTCGCTCGGCTTGTATTTTTGATGATGTAAATAACTTAAGTTTAACCGATATTAAAATACCAACCATAAAAACGTACCCGGTAATGGTGTTCAAAAATGTGATAGCCCCCTTGGTAAAGGAGTGCAAATACCTGGTGATCAAAAAGAAAAAAAGTTTTAAATAATGCTCAGAAAGCTATTCCTTATAGTTGGCCTAAACGGTTTGTTAATTACCATCGGCTTTGCCCAATCTGCCGATCTGGTTAAATATGTACAGCCATTATCTGGTACAGCAGCCAGCACCACATCATCAGCATTAAAGCATGGGAGCGGAACCGAAAGCTATGCTAATACTATTCCGGCAGTTGGGCTTCCCTTTGGCATGACCCAATGGACCCCGCAAACCCATACTTCAGAAAACAAATGCCTGCCGCCCTATAGCTACAAGGATAGTCTGCTTAACGGTTTCAGGGCCACGCACTGGCTTAGTGGCTCATGCACACAGGATTATGGCAGTTTTACCATTATGCCCATCAGCGGTAAGTTAAAAACAACAACACAGGCTTATGCCGTTCCATTCTCGCATCAAAATGAAACTACGTCGCCCGCATATTACCGCGTTGATTTAAAAGGTTACCAGTTAAGTACCGAGATAACCGCTACCCTACGGTGCGGTATGATGCAGTTTACCATGGATAAGGCAGATAGCCTGTACCTGCTGGTAATGCCAAACAGTGATAAAGATAAAGGATCAATAAGCGTTGATGCTGTGCATAGTGAGGTATATGGTTATAATCCAGCTTACCGCATTTACCAGGGCTGGGGCAATCCCGCCGGTTTTAGCGGTTATTTTGTGATGAAAGTAGAGCGCAGTATAGGCAGCAGCGGAACATTTAGTGATGAACAAATATTTACAGCCAAGAGCATAGCAAACCTCAAAAATATAGGCGCTTTTATAGGGTTTAAATTAAAAAAAGGCGAAAAATTACGGGTCAGGATCGGTACCTCTTTTACCAGTGTGGCAGATGCCAGGAAAAACCTGCAGGCAGAAATTAAAGACTGGGATTTTGACGCCTTGGTCAAGCAAAACAAGCAAGTATGGCAAAATGAACTAAGTCGACTTAATGTAGCCACTGATGATGAGCGTGATAAGTATATTTTTTATACGGCATACTATCATGCCATGCAGCACCCCCGCTTATTTAACAATGTAGATGGAACATATCCACGGTTTGCAGGTAACTATCAAGCAGAGCACCTGAACAAAGGAAATTATTATGATGATTTTTCGATGTGGGATATTTACCGAGCGCAGCTGCCTTTATATGAGATTATAAAACCCAACCTAATCAATGACCTGGTGAGATCAATGATCTTAAAAGGACAGCAGGGGCAGTGGATACCTATATTTCCCTGTTGGAATAGTTATACAGCGGCCATGGTAGGCGATCATGCAACCGCTTTTATAGCCTCAGCTTACAATAAAAAGATCCGGGATTATAATATATCCGAAGGGTACCGCCTGATGCGTCAGAATGCTTTTGATGTTGCGCCCCTGCCTGATTATTTAAATGGTAAGGGAAGGCGTGCGCTTGCTTCTTATTTAAAATACGGCTACATCCCTATGGAGGATAGCGTACAAGATGCTTTCCATAAAAAAGAACAGGTTAGCCGTACTTTGGAGTATGCTTATGATGATTACGCGCTGGCCACCATTGCAAAAGCTTTAGGGAAAAATACCGATCATCAATTGCTGGCAAAGCGTGCGTTGAATTACCAAAATGTATTTGATGTCGGTGCCGGGCTGGTAAGGGGCCGGTATCAGAATGGTGACTGGATTAAACCATTTAAACCCGATAACCGCGAGCCTTATATAACAGAGGGAACTCCCAGGCAATATACTTTTTATGTACCCCAGGATGTTCCGGGCTTGAGCCGTTTAATGGGCGGGCGGGTAAAGTTAGAAGCGAAATTGGATACATTGTTTAAGGAAGATGAATACTGGCACGGCAACGAACCAGGCCACCAGATCCCTTTTATGTACAATTATACAAAGGCTCCCTGGAAAACCCAGCAGGAAGTAAGGCGTATATTGGCAGGAGAATACACGGATGGCCCCGGCGGTTTAAGTGGTAATGATGATGCCGGACAAATGTCGGCATGGTATATTTTTGCGTCGATGGGTTTTTACCCGGTTGATCCGGTTTCTGATGTATATCTCTTGTGTTCGCCTGTTTTTGATCGTGTGGCTATTAGACTTCCCGGTGGGCGGTCATTAAAGATCATCACCCATAGGGAATCAAAAGATGCCATTTATATCAGCTCAGTAAAATTGAACGGCAAAGTATATACTAAAAATTATATTCGTTACAATGCCATCATGAACGGTGGTAAACTGGAGTTCTATTTGAAAAATAAACCGAATAAAACCTGGGGAACAAAAATAGCAGATCAGCCTAAGGGTTTATCTCCATCTATCAATTAAATATTCATATAAAAATGCGATTAAAAACATTATTCATATCCACTTCAATTGTCCTGTTATCATTTATAGCCCGTGGGCAACAGGCTAAAAAGAACGTTGGGCATTTTCAAAGTACTGCTGGGATTTATAATATAAAACAGTATGGGGCAGTTGGCGATGGTAAAAGCAATAATGCGAAAGCGATACAGCGTGCTATTGATGCCTGTTCGGCAGCCGGGGGCGGGCGTGTGTATGTGCCCGCAGGCGGAACTTTTATAAGCGGTCCGTTTAAGCTAAAATCCTTTGTTGAACTTTATGTGGAAACAGGAGCCCGGATACTGGCATCGGGCGATGAAAAATTGTATACCGAAAGCGCATTCAGGGAAAACAAAGGCGAAGGGACGATTTGGATAGGCGGTGAAAACCTGGAGCAGGTTACCATTAGTGGTGGTGGTATCATTGACGGTAATGGGATTGCTTTTATGGGTAAGGAACTGGATGATTCATACGAGCTGAAACCATTCAATATAGTTGACCCAAGGCCGCATCTGCTTACATTGGTTGGCTGTAAAAATGTAAGTATCCGTGACCTTACTATCCGTAACTCGGCCTACTGGACTGTGCACCTGGCCGGGTGTAATGATGTGGCTATTACAGATATTACCTTATTGAACAGTATAAAAGTGCGAAACAGCGATGGTATTGACATTGATCATAGTAAAAACGTGCGGATAGCCAATTGCTACATAGAGTCGGGCGATGATTGCATTTGTTTAAAAAACCGCAGGGAATATCAGGAGTTTGGAGCATGTGAAAATATCACCGTGAGTAATTGTACCATGACATCCAGTTCATGTGCCATTAAGATCGGGTCGGAGAATATGGACAGGATAAGTCATGTAGTTATTAATAATTGTATCATTAAAAACAGCAACCGTGGTTTGGGCATCCAAAACAGGGATGAGGGTACGGTAAGTGATGTAGTGTTCTCCAACATCATTGTAGATGCTCACCTGTTTTCGGATGTGTGGTGGGGTAAGGCTGAGCCTATTTATATTACAGCCTATCGCAGGGCAACAGCAAACAATAAAGACGCAGGGTGGCGTTTACCCAAAGGCGAAAAACAAGGCAGGGTAGGAGCGGTAACAAACATTTTTTTTAGCAATATAAAATGCAATAGTGAAAATGGCATTTATGTAAGCGCCGAAACCGCTGATAAGATCTCCAATATATATTTTGACCAGGTTGATGTTAATATCAATAAAACTACTGCACAGCCCGGAGGGGTTTATGACCGCAGGCCAGGCAATGTTGAAGGTTTGGTTAAAGGACGCACCTCAGCTTTTTATCTGGATCAGGCAACTGGAATCAATATCCGGAATTGCTCGGTTAACTGGGGAGCTAATCGCCCCGGATACTTTGCACATGGGGTAGAAAGCCATAATGTATCAGCACTAACCATAAATAACCTGGCAGGGCAATCAGCTGATCCCCAAAAATGGGAGACGGTGAAAGCCTATTAGTGTTTTGGAACAGGAGCTATGATAAAGATTACTACTTCAACGTAACCTTGTGCTGTGTGATCAGTTGGATGGCTTCTTCGCGCGTTTTACCCTCAATAGCCATAACAAAATCTATCGGACCGCCACCTTTTCCGCAGCCAAAGCACTGGAAAATATTTTTTTCGGGGGATACCATTAATGAAGTCGCCTGGTCAGGATGGAAGGGGCATCTGCCCTTTAAGTTCCTGCGGCTTTCTTCTAAGAGTACATACTTAGAAACGATCCTGACAAGGTCTGCCTGGACCGGGGAAATAAAATGATCTGAAGACATAAAATAATAAAGCAGTATCCTGACTAAACAGGAGGCCGAAATTACTTAAACATGCAGATTTGAACTTGCATTGTGGAAAAAAAACTATGATCTTTTTATAAATTTTAAGAAATGGCATCTTGCGCTATCACGCTCCAGTCATCGTTGCCATGACCCTTAGCTATCCAATCATCCATTACAGCCGCGATGACAGGTATCAGGGACAAGGCAGTTTCGCCATGTTTTGCCGCGTCCATCATTAGCCCGGCATCCTTCCGGGCCATATTTAACTCCCAGGAGGCCTGTTTGAAATTTCCCTCGGTGATCCTTTTAAACCGGGCGGGCATTGTTGCCCCGGGGTTCCAGGATTCAAACAATGCAGAGACATCCCCTGACGGGATACCCAACGACTTAGCCAGCGAGAGAGTATCTGTAAGGCCGGCGGTAAGCGTTAGCAGGAAGAGGTTACCGATAAGTTTCATGCCTGCAGCTTTACCTTCTTCCGGACCTAAATTTAAGACCTTTCCTGTCATTTTTGATAATTCAGGTTCTACCCGGCTAATTACATCCTGGTCGCCCGATACCAGCATATTACCCGTGCTTTCCAGTGCGTTTTGCGGGCCCATAAATACAGGTGCATGAAGGTAGGTATATCCTTTCGCCTTCCATGCAGCGGTTCTTTCGGCTGCTCCCTTAGCTGATGTAGTAGTATGGTCAATGATAATGGCACCTGGCTCCAATCCCTTACCGGCCATAGCCAGCACTTCGTTCACGGTATCGTCATCCTTGAGGGTAACATGTATAGTAGTTGCACCCTTTACAGCTTCTGTCACATCATCAAATGCTTTGGCGCCATAGGTTTCCAGTGCCCGGGCTTTGGCTGCTGTCCGGTTCCAGATCTGTACCTGCTCACCTTTTTGGATCATGGCTCTTACAAAATTGGAGCCCAACAGGCCCATCCCAAGAAATGCTTTCATAAAGTATTATTTATATACGATAAAGGTAGAGACTTAATTAGAAAAGTCAGGACCCTCAACATAAAAAGAAGTCACATTATTTAATAACTGCCTCTTATTCTATTGTCCTTCGGGGGCGTTTTGCCCTTACGTCTCCTGATGGTTTTTTAATGTTGGTATAATTGAAAGTCTTTTTAGGAGGGGCCTGTGAAGCGGGCTTTTCTTCATTGATATTTACACTTAAAACCCGGTCGCCCATAGGGGTGCCATCTAAAGCAATCACCGCGTTTTCGGCACCAGCCCTGTCCTTCATTTCCAGGAAAGCATAGCCTTTACAGATCCTCGTTTTCTTATCACGCACGATCTTGATCGTGCTTACATCTCCATGTGGACCAATCAATCTGACCAGGTCCAGTTCTGTCATGTCCAGCGGGAATCCCCCAACAAATAATTTAACCATTATAAACTTTGATCCGATATTAAGTAAAGTAAACCCACGAATAGCTATTTCGTTTTAATGCAGTCTACATAATTTCATTTTAGTATTCCTGCAAATAAATTTTTCTAAAAATAGGTTATAATAATGCAGATACAAAACAGAAGTGTAATGCAATGAATATTTTTATTTTCAATACATTGATATAAAGTAATTAATGAGATTCAGGAAGTGTTGAAATGAGAAGGGCACTATACCGACGATGCATTTTTAATAGATTCTGCAATTTTTTTAAGCCCTATAGCTAATTGATTTTCTACAGTTTTTACAGATACATTTAATAAGGCGGCCACTTCTTTATATTTTAATCCATCTTCTTTGATCATACAGAAAACGAGTTTGCATTTTGCAGGTAAATTATTAATAAAGGAGTTTAAAGCATTAACCCCCTCCTGGCTAATCATTACGCTTTCAGGATCAATAGTTATATATCTGTTTTCGTTATATATCGTTTCAATCGCAATATGATCGTGTTTGCGTTCATTCCGTAAATAATTTAGAGATAGATTTTTTACAGATACATAAAGATAGGTATCCAGGTTTTCTATTGCCGTAAAAGAGCTTCTTTTTTTCCAGAGGTTAATCAAAACATCGTGTACTATTTCTTCAGCAGCTTCTTTGTTATGTACCAGTGACGTAGCAAACCTGTAAAGTTTTACAAAATATTGCCTGTACAGGTCTTTAAACACCTGTTCATCCTTTAATCCGGTTCGCTCAAAATTCTTGTTCAGAATGACTTGCATGGAAGGTGCAATCGGTTAGTAATTGGTAAATAAAGGTATTGTTTTTTTAATGATTTATGTTGGTTAAAGCATAAAAAGCCTTTTTTGTAAAAATATTAAATTTTCTTTTGGGGGTTTTCACATTTTCTTGTGTCCTTAACTTATATGACATTAGAAGAAAGGGCCTGGCTGCTTATTTCCAGATCCATTTCAGGAGAGATCTCTGCTGAGGAATTGGAGGAGTTGGAATCAATTTTCCTGGCCGAGCCCGGGTTACGGGCAGACTATGAACTTGTCGTAAAATTAAAAACCATTACCCCGGGTGCTTCATCAATAGAGGAGCGCCGCGCTATGGAAAGGGGGCTTGATAAGTTTGATCAGTCCATGATCAATGAAAATGGCTTTGCCGAAAAAGTTATATTTAACCATAACCGCCTTGACCCTTTGCAACGCGGCCATCGCAAAAAATGGATGCTGGCGGCCTCGGCTGTTATAATGCTAATGGCGGGTTTGTGGGCAAAGTATTACTTAAAACAATTTAATAAGGTTGTGGAACAACAGGTAGTGGTTACCCCTAATGGTAAACGCGTTCATACCATTTTGCCCGATGGTTCATCCGTATGGCTTAATGCGGCATCATCTATTAAGTTTGCTGATAATTTAAATGAAAGCAGTAAAAGAGAGGTTTTTTTAAATGGAGAAGCTTATTTTGATGTTAAGCATGATACAAAGCACCCTTTCATTGTACACGCGGGCAAGCTCAGTGTAGTTGTATTAGGAACTGCATTTAATGTTAAGGCCTACAAAAGCGATGATTTTATTGAAACAACGCTTATAAGGGGTAAAGTAGAAGTAATGAACGAAAGTAAACCCGGAGCCAACATTGTATTATATCCTAATGAAAAAATTACCATAAACACCCGTAAGGATCTGGTGAAGAAAGCAGACATATTGCACAAAGCCGTGATAAGGGATTCTGTTGTGGTAACATCAGGTAAAATTGTTGACGCGCAGGCAGTGCCCGATGTAGCGGTTGAAGAAACAGCCTGGTTAAATAATAAGATCATTTTTAAACAGGAACGATTTGCTGATCTGGCTATTCGCCTGGAACGCTGGTATAACGTCAAAATTATTTTTGATAATGACAAGTACTCAACAATACGGTTTACTGGGGTATTTAAAGATCAAAACATTATTGAGGTGATGCATGCTTTGCAGCTTACCCAACCATTTCATTATACTTTAACCGATAACCAAATTCATATATGGTAAACCAGCCATTAACCAAAAAACTTATAAGAGAAGAAAGGAAACATCGCATGAAATAATCATACTTACTCTAAACTTTATTAACCCCAAACAAATAAGGAAGTGCGGGAACACTTCCTCTGTTGGGGCCAATGCCAATAACCTATTATCTGGAAGGATCTCAGGAAACTTTAATTATTAACCTCAACAAATCAAAAGTATGAAAAAAACTTTTAGTTCTTTCATTAAGCGTCCCTATGTCAAGAAAATTCTTTTGTGCGTGAAATTAACATTTGCTCTGCTTTTAATTACGCTTATCCATGTTTCTGCAAAGGTGCGGTCACAGGAAAAAATTGACCTGAATGTTAAAAACGTTAAGCTGGAGAATTTTTTTGAACTCCTGGAGAAAAAAAGTAGTTACACTTTTTTATATATCAACAAGGCCATACCAAATCAATCAGTCAACATCAATGTTAAGGACCTTACGGTTCCGCAAATACTTGACTTTACTTTAAAAAACACCGGTTTGGCTTACCGGATATTATCAGAAAAACTGGTAGTGATCACGCAAGTAAGCGCCCCGCAGGTAGCCGATATCAAGGTTACCGGTAAAGTGGTGGATGCAACGGGCGCGGCACTTATAGGAGCAACGGTTGGTGTAAAAAACGGTAAAAATCTGGCTGTTACTGATGTAAACGGGGCTTTTACGGTAACAGTACCAGAAAATGCTGTCCTGCTGATATCCTATATAGGTTTTCAAACACAGGAAGTACCTGTTGCAGGGAAAACGGAACTAACCATCACCCTTAAGGAAGCAGCCGGCAGCCTTAACGAGGTAATTGTTATTGGTTACGGCACGCAGCGTAAGAAAGACCTTACAGGTGCTGTCTCGGTGATCAGCGCAAAGGATATCAATGCCATTCCGGTAGGAGGGGTTGATCAGATCATGCAGGGTAAATCTGCAGGTGTGGCTGTAAGCCAGAATACCGGGGCTCCCGGCGATGCCATATCTGTACGTATACGTGGTATCGGAACCATAAATGATAATAGTCCGCTTTATATTATTGATGGCGTGCCCACAAAAGATGGTATAAATGAGATCTCACCAAATGATATCGAAAGTATTAATATCCTCAAAGATGCCTCATCGGCAGCTATATACGGTGCAAGGGCATCAAATGGCGTGGTTATCGTTACCACCAAGAAGGGCAGTTCGGGCAAGGCAAAGCTATCAATAAGTGCTTATACCGGTGTGCAGGAACCACAGAACCTGATCAAAATGGCCAATACCTCCCAATATGTATCAGCCTACAATACCGCGGCAAAAAATGATGGCCGCGCGCTTATTTCAGATAGCCTTGCCAGGACATTCTCTGATGTGAACTGGTTAAAACAGGTATTAAAGTCGGCACCGGTTACCAATGGCCAATTATCCATAAGCGGCGGAAATGAAAACTCACAATACATAGTTTCGGCCAATTATTTTAACCAGGAAGGGATGATCGAAAACTCATCTTTTAACCGGTTTAATTTACGCACCTCTGTAAGTAGCACCTTATCCAAATACCTTAAAATAGGGACCAATGTTAACCTGGGCTATTCAAAAACCAGGCAGGTAGGTACTTCGGGCGATGGATATGGTACCGGCAATCCCGGACCAAGTGTTGTCCGTTACGCCCTGTTCCGTACGCCTGCAACACCGGTTCGCAACGCGGCTGGTCAGTTTGTTGATCTTCCCGCTCATTATGATGTTTTAGGGGATGGTTTAAACCCGGTAGCGCTGGCCGATGCTACAAACCGTAATTTTTATGCTTATACCATTTTAGGTGATGCCTTCGCAGAATTGACACCTATAAAAAATCTGAGGCTAAAATCAGATATCGGTATTAATATGATCATGACCGATTATAAGCAGTTTTTTGAAACCTACGGTATCGACAGGTTTTTTAACTCACCTAATTCGCTTGCGCAATCGCACAGTAATGAACTTAACTATAACTGGACAAACACAGCTACCTATGATTTGACATTGAATAAGCATGTGCTGAATTTTTTAGCCGGTACAGAATTAATTAAAACAGATGTGCAAGCCTTATCTGCCTCGCGCACCCAGTATATTGATCAGTCATCAAATTTCCAATATCTTGATAGCGGTATTGGTATACAGCAAAATGGAGGCAACCGGTCTGACATAGGCTTATTCTCCCTGTTTGGGCGTATAGGTTATCAGTATGATAATAAATACCTGGCCAGTGTCAATTACAGGAGGGATGGTTCATCGCAATTGTCTCCCGGTTCCCGTTACGAAAGTTTTTACTCGGGCTCATTAGGCTGGCGTATTGATCAGGAAGAATTTATGAAGAGTATTACGCCTATATCCCTGTTTAAATTAAGGGCAAGTTTAGGTCAGTTAGGTAACTCATCCATTGGTAATTATCCTTATACTTCGCTGATCACCGGTGGGTTTTACTATCCTTTTGGAGGCGCCTCTAACCAGGGTTACAGCATAACCTCCAAAGGCAATCCCAATATCAAATGGGAATCAAGTACACAGGCAGATGTGGGGTTAGACCTCGGTTTTTTCCAGAACGCGCTGACGTTAACCGCCGATTATTATGTTAAAAAAACCTCGAATGTATTGTTGAAACTGCCTGAACCAAGCAGCGCCGGTAATGGTGGCAACCCTGCGGTAAATGCTGGTAAAGTGCGCAATAGTGGCTTGGAGCTCGAACTAAGCTATCGCAATTCCATCAATAAGGATTGGAGCTATAATATAAGCGGCAACTTTGCTACAGTGGTTAATAAAGTTACTTCGCTTGCGGGTGGGGTTCCAATTGTTGGCGGCCGTATTGATAATAATTATTATGCAACACTTACCGAAGAAGGGCATTCAATAGGTTCATTTTACCTGTTGCAAAAGGAAGGTATTTTCCAGAACCCGCAGCAGGTGTTTACCCATGCATACCAGGGGCCTGGCATAAAACCGGGCGATGTGATGTATAAGGATGTTAACAATGATGGTGTTATTGATGAAAAGGACCGCACCTTTGTGGGCAGCCCAATACCTAAGTTCACTTATGGCTTTACCGGTAATGTCCAGTATAAAAACTTCGATCTGAGCTTGTTTTTTCAGGGGGTATATGGTAATAAGATCTATAATCAGGTACTTACCGATATTGAAGGCTTTTATCGTCCATTTAATATTACCGAAAGGATAGCCACACAGAGCTGGACAGGGCCAGGCTCAACTAATGAGTTTCCGCGGTTGTCATGGAATGGGGCGCAAAACAACAAAATGCCCTCAACCCGTTTCCTGGAAAGTGGTTCGTATTTAAGGCTTAAAAATATCCAGGTAGGGTATAAATTAGGTAAAAATGCGCTAAGTAGCCTTCATATTTCATCGGTAAGGATCTTTGCCAGTGCGCAAAACCTGTTAACCTTTACCAAATACACCGGTCTTGATCCCGAAATGTACAGCAATAGCAATAATGCAGGCGATGGTGACCGGGCAGTGGGTATTGACTGGGGAACTTACCCTTCGGCACGTACGATCACTTTTGGTGTTAACGCTAATTTCTAATCTAAATTTATTAAGAGATGAAAGCAAAAAATATTATTATATATACAATCGCCATCCTGTTTATTATGATCACAGGATGTAAAAAGATCCTGGAGCAACCGGTACTGGGGCAATATCAATCTGGTGATTTTTTCACTTCGGATGCAAATGCAACACTTGCCGTAAATGCCGCATATAATCCACTCACTTTTACTGATGCATCCAGCAATGCAATTTGGGTATTAGGCGATGTAGCATCTGATGATGCTATAAAAGGCGGTAACCCGGGCGATCAGGCCGATTTTCAAAGTATTGATGAATTCAATATCATCCCCTCAAACTCAGCCGTTGAAGGTGTTTGGAAAAGATATTACGACGGTATTTTTAAATGTAATGTGGTTATAGACGGACTATCTGATGCTAATAAAGCCGTGTCTGATGCTGTAAAGAAATCAGTAGTAGGTCAGGCTCAATTTTTAAGAGCTTATTACTATTTTAATTTAACGGTTGCCTATGGCGATATTCCTATGCACCTGAAAGTGGAAACACCCGAAGAGCTGCAAAGCCCGGCATTGCCCCAGGCACAGATCTACGCGCAGATAGAAAAAGATTGCCAGGCTGCCGCCGCAGCCTTACCTGCAAGCTGGCCCGCCGCCGATCTTGGCCGTGCAACCAAAGGGGCAGCAATGGCCTTGTTAGCCAAAACCTATCTTTTTGAAAAGAAATGGGACCTTGCAGCCACCACTGCCAAAGCGGTTGATGCGTTAGGTGTTTATAGTTTATTACCCGTTTTTGCCGATAATTTCAGGGCTGCAACAAAAAACAATGCAGAGTCGGTGTTTTCAGTTCAACATGCCAGTGGTTTGGTACCTTTTCAGGGAAATACCTTGAACCAATGGTTTGCTCCACGGTCGCAAAATGGGTATGGGTTCTTTTACCCTACGCAAAGTTTGGTTGATAATTTTGAAAAATCAACCGGCGGCGTTGTTGACCCAAGACTTGACTATACAGTAGGCAGGGCAGGGCACCCATGGTTTGATACCAGCTTTGACCCTACATGGACCACTACTGGGTTTTTAAGCAAAAAACACATCCAACCCTTAACTGAGGTACCAACAGCTACCAAAGGCGATGGTAACTTAAATTACCAGGCCATCAGGTTTGCCGAGGTTTTATTGATTGAAGCAGAAGCTTTAAACGAAAAGGGCGATGGCGCAGGTGCTTTGGTACCGCTTAACCGGGTTCGTAAAAGAGCCAGGGAAAGTTACGTGTACGACAAAACCCTGCCCGATTATGCAGGTGGCGTAGTGCCTGCTGGTTTGCTACCTGATGTGACTGTTACTGACCAAGCCCAATTGCGTGATATTATACGTAAGGAAAGGCGTTCAGAACTGGCCCTGGAGTTTCATCGTTTCTTTGATGTGATACGTTATGGGGCAGCTTATGCCAGCGATGCACTTAAAGATCAGCCTAACTTTAATTATAGCAGCAATCAGTTTTTCCCGATACCACTTAGCGAAAGACAAACCAATTTAAAATTAGGTAAGTAACGGTTAAACTTAAATGTGATAAAATGAGAAATCTAAAAAAAATTACATCAGCCGTTATAGTAATAGCGCTGATCACCATACTTCAGTCTTGCAGTAAAAAGGAGGATAAACCCAATTATAATGCCGATAAAGCAAAGCTTACTTTGACAATTGACTCGGCAACGGTACTATATTCGTCAACTGCGGAGGGGAATAAACCCGGCCAGTATGCGGTAGGAGCGAAAGCAGATCTAAAAACAGCGATAGATCTGGCCGCAGGTATAAAGACCGGGAACACGTTTACCCAGCAACAGGTTAATAATGCGCAAGCCAATCTTAACCGCGTTGTAGCTTCATTTAAAACAAAGCTGATACAGGAAGTGTCGGCGGCTAACCTCGTAGCGCAATGGAAGTTTGATGGTAGTGCAGATGATGCTACAGCCAATAAGCACAATGGGATGTTAAAGTCAGGTATTATTGGTCCGGGTAATGCACCTGTTGATGGTAATACTTTGCCCAAGTTAATTGCCGACCGTTTTGGCAGGGCTAATATGGCTTATGATTTTAACAACGGTGCTTATATTGAAGTTCCTTATGATATGTCATTAAATCCGAAGGAATTTACTATAAGCTTATGGATTAAAAGGCATAATACTTATTCGGATAATTATATCATGTCCCTGAACCGGTGGAACGGGTTTAAATTTCAGCTGCAAAGCAATAATTTCCTGTTCCTGACCATTCATGCCGATAATGGCTATCATGATGTAGATGACAATCCCGGCATTGTACCTTTGGAAACATGGACACAGGTGAGCGTTTCGTACACCAACGGAACCATGAAGTTTTATATCAACGGGGCTATGGTTAAATCGGCGGCTGTAACGGGTGTCCCTATAACGCTTCCAACCCCTGTGAATCTGACCATTGGTCAGCAACTTCCTAAAAGCCTGATCACTACTGATCAATCAAGTGATTATGCCTATTACGGTGGTTCGTTTTTTAATGGTTCAATGGATGATCTCCGTTTTTATAACCGGGCATTAACCGATGCCGAAGTCCTGTCGATCTATACGATTGAAAGTACGTTATAATAACAATGAATGAAGATAGGTAGGGCTATTTTACCTATCTTCATTTTATTAAACCTATAAATCTAATTGTTTCATGAAGAGTTATACTATACTGATATCCATAGTAGCCGCTTTGGGCGGGTTATTGTTTGGTTTTGATACGGCTGTAATAGCTGGAGCACTGCATTATTTGAAACCCTTTTTTCAACTTGGTGATGCTGAAATAGGGCTGATAGTAGCTGCCGCATCAATTGGCTGTATCCCCGGCGCCTTGTTTGCTGGTGGTTTGGCCGATAAATTCGGCCGTAAAAAGCTAATGATCGTAACTTCTTTGCTGTACATTATCGCGGCAGTAGGGAGCGGTATTGCCGGTAGTTTTACTGAATTGGTTATTTACCGTTTTATTGGTGGGATAGCTATTGGTATGGCATCAACGCTGGCGCCTATTTACATCTCAGAGGTGGCACCTCCCAGTTTTAGGGGACGACTGGGCATGTTGCAGCAGCTGGCTATCGTAAGCGGTATATTATTGTCTTTTATATCCAACTACCTGATTGTAAATGCTTCGTACACGTCTTTAAATAATGAGAATTACTGGCGTTATATGCTTGCAGCCGCTGTAATACCTTCTGTTATATTTTTTATCCTGTTGCTGCTGGTTCCTGAAAGCCCAAGATGGCTGGTATCTAAACATAAAATAGCTGATGCAAAAAAAGTATTCGGCAATATTTATTCAGAGAGTGAAAGTCAGGAGCAGGTTAAAATGGTAACCGACGATATCGCATCAGAAAGCACCCCGGCCTTAAAAGATGTATTTACCCCACGCTTCAGAAAAGTTGTTATCATAGGTCTGGTATTTGCCTCCATAGCGCAGCTTACCGGGATCAATATTGTGTTTTACTATGCACCGCTGATATTTGAAAAAATACATGTAGGCGGCAGTGTTTTGTTTCAAACCATATTAACAGGCGTGGTTAACCTGATATTTACCCTGCTGGCTTTCCCGCTGATAGATAGGCTGGGGCGTAAAAAGCTATTGCTTTCCGGATCATTGATCATGGGGCTGTGTATGTTTGTACTGGCCGCCTTATTTTATTTCAACATGCTGCAAAACTACTTTGTGCTGCTAACCATATTCATTTACATAGGTGGCTTTGCCTGTACATGGGGGGTAGTACTTTGGGTATACGTTGCCGAAATATTCCCGAATAAAATACGTGGTACAGCAACATCCATTGCGGTGTTTGGTAACTGGGTAGCTAATTCCATTGTTTCGCTTACCTTTCCTGTAATGCTTTCGCAATTGGGGCCGGTGGCTACTTTTGGTGTTTATGGCATCATTAACATCAGCATGATACTATTTGTAAGCCGTTATGTATTTGAAACAAAAGGGGTTCCCCTTGAAAAAATTGAAGAACTATATGCCCAAGTTTAATAAGCTGTTCATGATGAACTTTTTTAAATCTGCAAAGATCTTAGCACTGGTATTGCTAACCCAGATATGCTTTGCACAAACCGATAATCATACACTGCCAGGCTGGGCGTTCGGAGGGTTCGCGCGCCCCGCCAATGTAAACCCCATCATCTCGCCGGATACCAGTTCAAGGTTTACTGATCCGGTGAGTAAAAAACAGGTTGCCTGGGAAGCAAATGATACATTTAACCCGGCAGCAGCGCTCAAAAATGGTAAAATAGTAGTTTTATACCGGGCCGAGGACCTTTACGGAACAGGTATCGGTTTCCGTACCTCTCGGCTTGGATATGCCGAAAGTAATGATGGCATACATTTTACCAGGAGAAAAACACCCGTGCTTTACCCGGATAATGACATTGCAAAAAAATATGAATGGCCAGGGGGCTGTGAAGACCCGCGTGTGGCCATTACTCCCGCTGGTACCTATGTGGTGTTCTATACCGAATGGAACCGTGATGTGCCCCGGCTTGGCGCTGCCACATCCAAAGACCTGATACACTGGAAAAAGCACGGACCGATCTTTGAAACAGCTTATCGTGGCAAATTTTTTAACATAGCCAGTAAGTCGGCCTCCATCCTGACAAAAGTTGTAAACGGCAAACAGGTGATCATCAAAATAAATGGCAAGTACTGGTTGTATTGGGGCGAGCACCATGTTTATGCTGCTACATCATCAAACCTTGTTGATTGGGCCCCGGTTGTTAATAAGAACGGTGAGCTAAAAGAATTGATATCTCCACGCAAAGGCTATTTTGATAGCGACCTTACAGAATGCGGTCCGCCGGCTTTAATGACCTCTAAAGGAATAATTTTATTTTATAATGGAAAAAATAAGGCAGATGAGGGCAGGGATAAAAGGTTTAACGCCAACTCCTATTGCGCCGGACAGGCTTTGTTTGACCGCAAGGATCCCTCAAAACCATTGGGTCGTTTAGATGTACCTTTCCTGAGGCCGATGGAACCATTTGAAAAAAGCGGACAATACATAAACGGAACTGTTTTTATAGAAGGGATGGTCTATTTTAAAAAGAAATGGTTCCTGTATTATGGATGTGCCGATTCCAGGGTTGGCGTTGCCATATATGATCCGTCAAAATCAACCCCACCAGATCCTGTAACGGATAAATAATTTTTTGACAAGCAAGCTAAGCAATATTGAATGCGCTCCGTGGTATAACACGGAGCGCATTTATTATTTATCTCCAATTTGTACCAGCAAAACCTGCTAACCTCCTTGTCTTTATAAATTCAGTTGGAGCCATTTGTAAAAGTCGGCTTAAACGTAGCGCAAGAAATTTTATTGTCATCTGCACACTTATTTATTTAAATAAAACTACATTTGGATA
Organism: Mucilaginibacter lappiensis; assembly: GCF_050433765.1. Classification (GTDB taxonomy): domain Bacteria; phylum Bacteroidota; class Bacteroidia; order Sphingobacteriales; family Sphingobacteriaceae; genus Mucilaginibacter; species Mucilaginibacter lappiensis_A. The sequence continues at coordinate 563,184 of NZ_JBNPWP010000003.1, forward strand.
GACAGGTTCTGTGTAGCGCACTTAAACCTTTAAGTAAACCAGTTATTCATATTAATGAGAAGATTATTATTTACCCTGGTAGGAGTAACAGCCTTTTTCTTTGGTTTTACTCAAAGTTTATTAACTAAAAAAGTAATAAAATATTCATTAAAGGATGGTCTTTCATTTGGTATAATAAATGGGATAACTCAGGATAATAAAGGATTTATGTGGTTTGCTACAGGCGATGGTTTAAACCGGTTTGATGGCACAAATTTCAAAGTGTTTAAATTTGAACCCAACAATCCGTATAGCTTGCCGAGCAATTATGTTCAAACCATATTTAAGGATATACAGGGCGATATTTGGATATCGTCAAGAAGAGGGATCTATCGATTTGATACCAACAGCGAGCGTTTTACAAGGTTTAACCCACCAGGGGTTCAATCAATCTATTTAAACAATGTAAACAGTATTTCTGAGAATAATAAAGATCAGTTATGGTTTTCCTGTGGTGGTTCGGGGTTTTCTTCCTATAATATAAAGAGCAAACAGTTTAAAAGCTACACAAAAAAAGAATTGCCTGGCTTGTTAGGTGATTTATCCGTGGTTAATATTATTGAAGACACCTTCGGACTTTTATGGGTAGGTACACGGGATGGCGGACTCAACGTTTTCAGTACAAAAGATGGAATTGTTGTAAAAAATTTGAATAGCCAATTCCCCCTTAACCTGATTCCCCAGGGCCGGATCAATTGCATTTATGAAGATCATAATCATGACATCTGGATAGCTACCAGTAAAGGATTGGTGCTTTATAGAAGGAAAGAGCATAGTGTTCATGTTTTTTTTGGTCCGGATTATAAGCTGAAAAGCAACTATTTTTATTCACTTCTGGAGGATGACCATAAAAACCTGCTTGTTGGCCTGCAGGATGGAGGTTTGTATAATATAAATCTTACCAAAGGCGAGCAGTCGTCATATAAAAATGTGACTATTGATCCTGTGAAATCCGAGGATAACTACAATGTTACGGCCCGGACTATACAAACCCTGTTTCAGGACCATGATAAGAATATTTGGACCGGAACATATGGCGATGGCATTTACATGCTAAGCAATGTTCCTGAAAAGTTTAAAAAATTTCAAAATAAATTAACCGATGCCTATGATATTAGTTTTTTGAGATATTATGGCATGTGTATAGATGATGAAGGCTATCTGTGGCTGGGTACCGATGGTGATGGTATACATAAGAAGAAGCTGAATGGTGAGGTTGTAAAGTACTATAAGGCAAACGGACAAAAAGGTTCATTAACAGATAATGCCATACTTTGCGCGTATAAAGACCATTCAAACACGTTATGGTTTGGCTCTTATTCGCATGGACTTTTTAGGTACAATAAAAAGACGGATTCCTTTACTAATTTCATTCATAAAAAAAATGATCCGGCAAGCATCGGTTTAAATGATGTAAGGGTGATTCTGGATGATTCAGAAAATAATTTATGGATCGGAACAAACGGAGGTGGGTTAAGTTTATTACCCGCAGGTAGTCATAAGTTTGTTAACTATACCCCCCAGAACAGCAGCATTTCTTCAGACTATATTCGTGCGCTTGCCGAAGACAAATATGGCAATCTGATCATAGGCACATATGCGGCCGGGCTCAAATATTATATAAAAAGCCAAAACAAGTTTATTAATTATTTTAATAGGGCACAGGCCGAAAAGTTTTTACCCAGCCATTTTATATACTCTTTATATTTAGATAAAAGCGAAAATCTTTATATCGGTACGGAAGGAGATGGCCTTGTTATATATGATATACGACACAAACAATTTAAACGATATACAGAAAAAGACGGATTGGCGGATAACACTGTCAATGCAATACAAAGAGACCAGGTAGGTGATATTTGGATAAGTACCAATAAGGGTTTATCCCGCATTGATACGCATACCAACAAGATCATTAATTATGACAACTCAGATGGGTTGCAAACCGGGCAATTTAATCCGGGCTCATCAATGTATTGCAGTAAGGAAAAGTTTATGGTTTTTGGAGGTACCGAAGGGTATAATATTTTTTATCCTGCAGAAGTTAAACAAAACCTGTTTAAGCCAAAAGTTTTAATTACGGGTCTTCAGTTATTTGGCAAAGAGGTTGAAGTTGGTCAAAAAGATAATATATTAAGTGAGGTTATTGATGAATCAACCCAAATTACTTTAAAATCAGATCAGTCTGTATTCTCCATACAATATGTAGCCTTAAACTATGTTTATGCCGAAAAAAGTGAGTTTGCTTATAAATTGGTTGGATTGGAGAAAAATTGGAATTATGTAAAAAATCAAAAATCGGTTACTTACCGTTATCTTCCGGCTGGCGATTATAAATTTAAAGTTAAATCAGCCAATCAGGATGGTATATGGTTTGAGAATTACGCTACTTTAAAAATAAAAATACTGCCGCCGTGGTATAAAACGTGGTGGGCTTTTTTAAGTTATTTCCTGACGATAGCCGCATTGATCTACTATTATTTGCGTTATCGCAATAATCAGGCAAAGCTGGCTTATGAGGTGAAAATAGTGCAGATGTCTGCTGAAAAAGAAAAGGAACTAAATGAGCGTAAACTGTCTTTTTTTACTAATATTTCTCATGAGTTTCGTACACCGCTTACTTTAATTATAAACCCTGTTAAAGAATTACTATTTAATCCGGGGGAGCGAGAGAACGAAATAAGTAATCTGAATATTGTTTTTCGTAATGCACGCAGGCTGCTAAGCCTGGTTGATCAATTGCTATTATTCAGAAAAGCTGATAGTGAATCAGATAAGCTTAAAATTGTAAGATTAAATATTGTAAACCTATGTAAGGAGGTTTTTTTATGTTTCAGTCATCAGGCTAAAAGCAAAAATATATTATTTGACTTTGTTTGCGAAACGGAAACCATGGAAGTATTTGCCGACAGGGAAAAGATGGAAATTGTTTTATTTAATTTAATATCAAATGCATTAAAGTTCACACCCGATCATGGGATGGTAAACTGCTATATCTCCCAAACCGAAACCTTTGTGAACATAGAAATAAAGGATTCGGGATGCGGAATAGCCGATAATATAGGTGAAGAATTATTTAATAAATTTTACCAGGTACAAAATGAGTTACCACTTAGCGGAGGGTTTGGTATTGGCCTTTATCTTGTTAAAAAGTTTATCGAAAGCCATAAGGGTAATATTAGCTACCATAGTTTAAACGGAGCCGGTACCATATTTAAAGTTTGTTTGTTAAAAGGTAAGGAGCATCTGAGTCCGAATTTTATTTTTGAAGATGTTATAGAAACCTCTGTTTTTTTAGATGAGCTTATTGAAAGTTATGAAGAAGTTCCTGGACAGCATAAAGATTTAAACCCGGTAAAAAGTAAAAAGAAGGATCCATTTAATTTAGAATCGAGATCTATGCTGATTGTAGATGATAATGAACAGATGAGGCTGTACCTGAAGCAAATTTTTACGGAGGATTTTGAAGTTTTTGAAGCCACCAATGCCTCTGATGGTTTGGATATTGTTTATCAGTGTTTACCGGATATTATTATTAGCGATGTCATGATGCAGGGTTTGAGTGGTATAGAACTGTGTAGCAAAGTAAAAGATGAACCTGCATTAAACCATATCCCCGTTTTGTTATTAACTGCCAGCTCATCGCCCGAAATTAAACTTAAAGGAATAGAATGTGGTGCAGACGATTATATAAGCAAACCATTTGAGCGGGAATTACTTGTTGCCCGTGTTAACGGCATATTAAAGAGTAAAAATAATCTCCAAAAATATTTTTATAATGAAATTACGTTAAAGCCCAATGATCTTAAGGTTCCGCCAGATTATAAAGAGTTTTTGGCGGCATGTATCAAAATTGTAAAAGATAACTTAGCCGATGGCGATTTTTGTATTAAAACTTTGGCAGATGAGATAGGGATGAGCCATTCCAATCTTTATAAAAAGATAAGAGCTATTTCCGGGCAATCGGCCAATGGGTTTATACGATCTATACGCCTCAGAAAAGCCGCTGAAATGTTTCTTAAAACCGATTGTACTGTTTCTGAAGCCGCTTACAAGGTAGGTATAAACGATCCTAAATATTTCAGGGAACAGTTTAACAAACTATTCGGAGTAAACCCTTCTGAATATATAAAAAAATTCCGCGTTCCTTTCCATGCCAATATTACCAGGAGTGCCGTAAAACTAAAAGTTAACAAAAATTAATTTTTAGTAAAACTTAGGATTAAGCACCCCCCCCCCTGTGTTTTACCAGTTACCCCCTCAAGTTCTAAGAATTTACCCCTCATTTGCAGTGCTAATTTTACCCATCTTAGCATTACCAATTATATAATTGTAGTAATTACACTTATTTTTTTATCGAAATCAAACTCTGGCAATATCAAGTCAATAAATGCTGATTTATTGACCATGTTATCAGAAGTTGCAGGGATTAATACGGGCTAATTATTTCATAATTAAGCCATTGTTGTGGTTATGAGCTTTTTGCTGGTAGATGCCAATGAGCCATTGCCGGGTTTGCTTTGATAACCCTTTGCCGAATTAACCGATTAAATAATATAAACCAAAACTATTAACTATGATTAGATAAAAAAGCTTAACGATCCCCAACCTAAAGGCAAAAAGTCATAAAAATGATTAGCCCCTAAATCATCCCGCTTTTAAAGCGGGAATTAAATAATAATTAACTTAAATAAGCTAAATATGGAATACAATTTACATAGAACTGTAAACTTGTTAAGGGTCTTTAAAATTGTGCTAAGCCAAATATTAATAGCTATAATATTTGTAGGCTTGTCACATGCTGGCGTAGCAAAAATCAAAAAAACAAAGTTCACAGAAATAAAAGGGGGGAAGGTTAAAGAAAACGCTCCGATAAAAATTTCAGGAAAAATAACCGATCAGGCAACCAACGAAACCTTGATTGGGGTATCAGTAAAGGTTAAAGATTCAAATGTTGGAACTGTAACTGATGCAAACGGTAACTATACACTTACAGCCCCTGATAATGGCATATTGGTTATATCATATATCGGTTATAACACTTTAGAGGTTCCTGTAAGCGGGAAACATGTTATTAATATTAAGCTTCAAGCCTCATCAAAAGGACTTAATGAAGTAATAGTTGTTGGTTATGGTGTACAAAAGAAAGTAACCATTACCGGTTCTGTAACATCTGTTAAGGGGGACGAATTGGTAAAATCGCCGGCCGTTAACCTTTCCAACTCTATAGCCGGGCGTATGCCTGGTGTTATTGCTATGAATGCAAGCGGCGAACCTGGTAATGACGGTTCAACTATTCGTATCCGCGGTTCTAATACGCTGGGTAATAACGATGCATTGATTGTTTTAGATGGTATACCATCACCTGCAGGGCAATCAAATATTGACCGGCTAAATCCTGCAGATATTGAAAGTATCTCGGTATTAAAAGATGCATCTGCGGCTATTTATGGCGCCAGGGCGGCTAATGGTGTTATTCTGATTACCACCAAGCGTGGTAAGTTGGGTAAGCCTGATCTATCGTACACCTACAATAAAGGATGGGGCCAACCTACAAATATTCCCAAAATGGCTAATTCAACCGAATATGCTACCCTGGTAAATGAAATAGATCTGTATGGTTTGCCTTCAAACTATTGGAGCGATGCTTCCGCAGCATTCAAAACAGCCGGGAAATTCACCAGGCCGGATAACGGGGCTACCACAACAGCAACATTTCAACCAGCTGATTTCCAAAAATTTGCTGATGGTTCTGATCCCTGGGGGCATCCTAACACTGACTGGTTTAAAGCAACATTAAAAGACTGGTCGCCTCAATCACGTCAAAACATCCAATTATCAGGTGGTTCCGAAAGTATTAAGTACCTTACCTCAATAGGGTACCAAAACCAGGAGGGTTACTACAAAAACTCGGCTTCAGGTTATAAGCAATATGATTTTCGCGTAAATGTTGATGCAAAGGTTAATAAGTATGTGAACACTTCTATTGGCGTATCTGGCCGCCAGGAAAACCGTTTATCTCCAAACGGAAGCAATACCAATTTCTTTTCAACAACGACTGGTGCAGGTGATATATTCAGGATGATAATGCGCGGTTACCCATACAGGCCCGCTTATTGGCCAAATGGATTGCCCGGGCCAGATATTGAAAATGGCCAGCAGCCGGTATTAATTACTACAAACAAAACCGGTTATGGTAAGGATGTAAGATATTATTTACAAACTAATGGCAAAATTGAGATATTAATTCCCGGAGTGGAAGGATTAAAAGTTACCGGTAATGTTGCTTTAAATAAATATATGCAACAAACTAAAGACTGGCAAATGCCGTGGTATGTGTACAGCTGGGACAATGTTACCAAAGATGCAAACGGCACCCCGGTACTTACCAAAGTAGCCCGTGGGCCAGCCCAGGCAACCCTTAATCAGGGATCTGATGATCAGCTAAGTAGTTTACTTGAGGGAATTGTGAGTTATAATCACAGCTTTGGCAGTCATAACATTGTATTGCTGGCCGGTGTAACCAAAGAAAAATCAAACGATAGCCAATTTGGTGCATCGCGTAAATATTTCAACTCGGTTGCTATCGATCAATTAAATTGGGGTGGCAACTCTGAGAAAGACAATTTCGGCACCGCATGGCAAAGGGCACGTTTAAATTATTTTGGCCGGGTAGGGTATAATTATAAAGAAAAATATTTGGCCGAGTTTTTATGGCGGGTAGATGGTTCTTATATGTTTCCTGAAACTCGCCGTTTCGGTTTTTTCCCGGGTATATCAGCCGGTTGGAGAATCTCCGAAGAAGGTTTCTTTAAAAACAACGTAAAATTTATTCAAAATTTGAAACTGCGCGGATCATGGGGCCAAATGGGTAACGATAATGTTGTTAAACCTGGTACCACTACATTAGCAGAATATGCTTATTTGGCATTAAATAATGTTAATTCATATATAATTAATGGTGCGCCGGCTCAAACATTAACCGAAAATGGGGTGCCGAACCCCAATTTTACCTGGGAAGTGGCCAACAATAGCGATGTAGCGTTAGAAGGAACTACTTTAAACGGAAAATTGGATTTTACACTGGAAGCATTTTTTAATAAACGTACCCAGATATTATGGCCCTCTACAGCTTCAGTGCCAGCAACAGCAATACCATATGCATTGCTGCCGCCTGTAAATTATGGAAAAGTGACCAATAAAGGATGGGAGTTTCAATTTAGCTACCATGACAAAATTGGTGAGGTAAGGTATAATGTAGGTGTAAACGGGGGATATGCAAAAAACAGAATTGATCAATGGGACGAGGCCCCCGGAGCACCAGCCTGGCAAAAATCAACCGGGCATCCTATCGGAAGCCAGCTTTATTACGTTTATGATGGTATATTTTCTACCCAGGCTCAAATTGATGCTAATAAGGTTGATTATAGCGGTGTTGGTGCCAGTACCCTTCGCCCGGGCGACATGGTATATAAAGATATAAATGGCGACGGGAAAATTACCGGAGACGATCAGGTGAGGCAAGACAAAACAAATCAGCCCACCTTTCAGGGAGGTTTCAATTTGGGAGTTCAGTATAAAAACTTTGATCTGACTGTTTTATTCCAGGGTGCAGCCGGCGGCCAAATTTTTCTGCAAACAGAATCGGGTACAATTGGTAACTTCCTGCAATGGAGCTATGATCATCGTTGGACGGTTGATAACCCGAGCACAACAGCCCCACGTACCGTTGATAGAAATAACCAGTATTTTTCTGGAGGAGGCTACAATTCTGCAGGAATCCTTATCAATGGGAACACTTATTGGTTGCTTAATACAAATTATATCAGACTTAAAAATGCCGAACTTGGTTACACTATCCCGGTTGCGTTAACTTCAAAAATTGGTATAAGCAATTTACGGATATATGCAAATGGCCTTAACCTGCTTACATTTTCTAAACAGAAAATTTATGACCCTGAATCAACCAGTGCGTCCGGTCAATATTATCCGCAGGCAAGAGTAATTAATATGGGAGTAAGTGTAAAATTTTAATTTGAACGATATGAAAACATTTATAAGAAATATTTTACCAGTCGCGATACTGTTGGCAGTGCTGCTTGCTTCGTGTAAGAAGGAATTCTTAAACACCAAGCCATCGAATCAAGCATCATCAGAACTCACCTGGTCCGATCCAAACCTTTCCGAAGCTTTTGTTACCGAGCTTTATAACGGCTTGCACGATGCAGAGCTTAATCAGGAAAGTATGGACTGTATTACCGACAATGCCCTCTATAATTTTGGTAAGCAGGATATTATGGAGGCCAATATAAGTCCTTCGCATTTAGGATGGGTAAACAATACCTATGAGTGGAATGAAATGTACGCCCGGATAAGATCAGCTAACCTTGCTTTGGAGCAGCTGACCGTGTCTAAATTGGATAAGGCATTAGTTACCAGGCTTATGGGTGAAGCCCATTTTATGCGGGCCTATTTTTACAACCAACTGCTGCGTTATTATGGTGGTGTGCCAATTGTAACAACTACCTATACGCTTACATCTCCTGATTATACTGTTGCCAGGAATACTTATGCCCAATGTGTTGATTTTATAGTGAGCGAGCTGGATGCAGCCAACACGTCGTTAACTGGCCTTAGCCAGGCAAAAGGGCGCGCTACCGCCGATGCCGCCGTAGCTTTAAAAATAAGGGTGCTGCTATATGCAGCCAGTAAGCTGCATACTCCTGGTGGTGTGGCCTCATTAAAAAGCTTAGGCTCTTTCAAAAATCCCGAGCTTTTAGGTTATACAACCGCTGCTCATGATGCTAACTGGCAAAAAGTTTATGATTTGGCAAAGGCATTTATGCTTAAAGGTGGATATGGTTATGCACTTGATTTATCTGCTCCTGCCAGTGCCGCCGATGGATTTATAAATTATCAAAATTCTTATTTGTCAAGAAATGGCGGCGAAAAAGAGATAATTTTTGCCCGCTATTTCAGCAATAGCAAAGATGAATGGGGTGCATGGTATGGCAGAAACAACTGTACCAACGGATATCATGGCTGGACATCAAGCGAGCCTACCCAAAACATGGTGGATGATTATGAAATGATGGACGGTACCAAATTCGATTGGAGCAAACCCGCAGAAGCGGCAGCGCCCTATACAAACAGGGACCCGCGTTTTTATGCATCTGTTTTATATGATGGCGCCCCATGGAAACCCCGCACATCCGATGGTGCAGGTATAGATCCCTATAATGAAATACAAATGGGTACTTATCAAACCGGCAGTTCGGGCAGCCCGGCAACTTATTTCGGCCTGGATACCAGAAATGGCCCTATCGAAAACTGGAACGGAACCCGTACCGGCTATGCCATCAGGAAGTTTATGGATCCTAATCCAGCTATTGTTGATCAAAATACCCGATCGGAAGTGCCATCGCCTTTAATAAGATACACTGAAGTTGTATTTAACTTTGTAGAAGCATGTCTTGAATTAAATAAGGAGGATGAGGCCAGGACATGGCTCAATAAAATCCGTTTCCGTTCAGGAATGCCTGCAATTACAGATGGGGGTGATGCACTGTTGCAGCGGTACAGAAACGAGCGTAACGTAGAAATGATGTTTGAAGAACAACGGTTTTATGACGCGCGCCGCTGGATGATTGCGCCCACAACGCTGGGCAATAAAGCAAGGATCATAAAAATTACGGGAACTTTAAAGCCAGGTAAAACGGTAAATATTTATAGGTACAATACCGATAATTACAACTATACATACACGGTTCAGGATCTTGATCCCGGAGTTGAAAACCGTACCTGGGATGACAAGATTTATTTTCCGCCTATTAGCCGCGATGAGATTAACAAAAACAAGAAGTTAATTCAAAATCCAGGGTATAACTAAGGAGTTATAAAATTCTTATACATTTATAGTAAGAAGAATGCCGGCAGTAAAATGCTGGCATTCTTTTATATTTTTAGTCCATAAACTTAAGTTGAACCTGGTGAACACGAACATTAAATTATTTTCCCGGCTATTTTTTACCGGAATTGTTGCGTTAACTGGTTGCAATCATGCAACCGAAAATAAAGAATCAGCGGGTAACAGCAATAATCCATTATTTACCTTACTATCGCCTGAGCAAACTCATGTGGACTTTAGCAATACATTAACCGAGGGTTTAAATACCAATGTGTTGATGTATGAATACTTTTATAATGGCGGTGGGGTAGCCACAGGCGATTTGAACGGGGATGGTTTGCCCGATGTGTATTTTACCGGCAACATGACCGACAACAAACTGTACCTGAACAAAGGGCACATGCAGTTTACAGATATTACGGCTATTGCCGATGTTGCCGGCCGGCCCGGCCCCTGGAAAACAGGGGTTACCATGGCCGATGTAAACGGTGATGGCAAGCTGGATATGTATGTTTGCTATTCAGGGAATGTAAGAGCCGAAAAGCGCGAAAATCAACTGTTTATAAATGAGGGAAATGACAAGGACGGGATCCCGCATTTTACAGAACAAGCACAACAGTATGGGTTAGCAGATGCCGGGTACAGCACTCAGGCTGTTTTTTTTGATTACGACAGGGACGGTGATCTTGATATGTTTTTATTAAATCACAGCCCCATTCAGTTACCTATTTTGGACGAGGCAAATACAGCCTCCATCTTAAAAAAAACAAATTCGTTAAATGGGGTTAAATTGTACAGGAACGATAATGGTTTGTTTAAAAATATTACAGAGCAGGCCGGAATAAGCAGCTCAGATCTTACCTATGGACTTGGGGCTGCAATTGTTGATATCAATGGTGATGGATGGCCTGATATTTATATATCCAATGATTATACCATACCCGATTTTCTGTATGTAAACAATGGCGATGGCACCTTCACCAATAAATTACAATCTTCCCTGGGGCATACCTCACAGTTTTCTATGGGGAATAATATCTCAGATATAAATAACGATGCTTTACCGGATGTTTTTACGCTTGATATGCTTCCGGAAGACAACCGCAGGCAAAAGTTATTGTTTGCGCCTGATAATTATGAAAAATTCGACTTAAGTCTTCGTACCGGCTTCTATTATCAGTATATGCGTAATATGCTACAAATTAACAACGGTAACGGAACTTTTAGCGAGGTTGGTCAATTATCAGGTATTTCGAATACAGACTGGAGCTGGGCCCCGTTATTTGCAGATTATGATAACGATGGCTGGAAAGATCTGTTTGTAACGAATGGCTATACCCGCGATTTTACCAACATGGACTTTATGAAGTATATGGGCGATTTTTTGAAGGATAGAAGAATGCTACGTAAGGACATATACAATTTGGTGCAGCAAATACCATCCTCGCAAGTAAAAAGTTACTTTTTTAAAAATAATGGCGATCTGACCTTTACAAATATCAGTGAGCCGTGGGGTATTACGCAATCATCAAACAGTAATGGCGCGGCTTATGCCGATCTGGATAATGACGGTGATCTTGACCTTGTTGTTAACAACATTAACCAGCCCGCATTTTTTTATCAAAACGAATCTGATAAGCAATCAAATAACCACTACCTGCAACTCAGGCTGGAGGGGGCCGGGAAAAACACACAGGGCATAGGAGCAAAAGTTACCATTTACGTAAAAAACAAAAAGCAATACCTGGAACAGATGCCAAGCAGGGGCTTTCAATCAAGCGTATCACCAATATTGCATTTTGGCTTAGGGAAGGATAAACGAATAGATTCTTTACGCATAGTATGGCAGCAAGGCAAAGAGCAGGTAATAAAGAACATTAAGGCAGATCAGCTATTGGTGTTGAATGAGAAAAATGCCAATGAAACCTATCAAATACCCGGCACTATAAAATCTATTTTTACGGAGACTCAATCGCCAATAATAAATAAACAGGAAAAAAATAGCCTTAATGATTTTAAGCGTCAGCCGCTTATGGTAAACCCACTGTCGTTTTCGGGCCCGTGTATGTTAAAGGGTGATGTAAATGGTGATGGATTGGAAGATGTTTATGTAGGTGGGGGTAATGGGAAACCGGGTATCATATACATTCAGCTGGCGGGTGGCAAGTTCGCTGTAAAACCGGAATCCTCTTTTGATAACGATAAAAAGAGCAGCGACGCAGATGCCGTGTTTTTTGACGCCAACGGCGATGGTAAACCGGATTTATACGTGTGTTCCGGAGGTTATGATAATTATACACCTGATGATCCTTTATTAGAAGACAGGCTTTATTTAAATGATGGCCAGGGTAATTTTACTAAAGTAAAAGATGCGTTGCCGGCAATGCGCAGCAGTAAAAGTTGTGTAAGAGTGGCTGATATCAACGCCGACGGGCATCCCGACTTATTTGTAGGGGGCAGGGTTATACCAGGCAGGTACCCCGAAGCACCGGCCAGCTATATTCTTATAAATGATGGTAAGGGACATTTTACTGATGAAACCATTCAATACAACCCACAGCTGCAACATATAGGTATGGTAACCGATGCTGCCTGGGTAGATATGAACGGCGATAAAAAACCGGATTTGGTTATAGTAGGAGAGTGGATGCCTGTAACCATAATGACAAATATTAATGGCAAACTGGTAAATAACACTAAGAACTATTTTGATGAGCCAAACAGCGGCTGGTGGAATAAGATCCTGGTTGATGATTTTAACCACGATGGGCATCCTGATCTTATTGTTGGAAATCAGGGGTTAAACAGCCAGTGCAAAGCCAGTGTAAAAGAGCCTGCAGAGATGTATTATAAAGATTTTGATGATAATGGCGCAGTTGATCCTATCCTCTGTTTTTATATCCAACATAAAAGTTACCCTTATGTAACCCGTGATGAACTCCTGGAACAGATCAGTATGATGCGCTCACGTTTCCCTGATTATAAGAGTTATGCTGATGCAGGGCTTACAGATATATTTACTGGTTTAGAGTTAAAAGGAGCAGGTTATTTACAAGCTAATAATCTTGCTACTACCTGTTTTTTAAGTAATGATAAAGGTAAATTACATTCATCTTCATTACCGTTGCAGGTTCAATTTTCACCGGTGTATACCATAACTACTTTAGATTATGACCATGATGGTAATAAGGATATGCTTTTATGCGGTAATATTAACAGGGCCAGGCTACGTTTTGGAAAGTATGATGCCAATTATGGTATATTGCTAAAAGGTGATGGTAAGGGACATTTTACCTATATCCCGCAGGTGCAATCCGGTTTTAAATTGTGGGGAGATGTAAGGAGTGTGATAGAAGTTAATCATACCCTATTGTTCGGAATTAATCAACAGGGAATAAAAGCCTATAAAGAAAACTAATAGTATGAAAAAAAAGGCTTTATTATTTATGCTGTTTATCGCGGTTGTTTTACATAATAGCTGTAAGAACGATAAACCAAAGCAACCGGTACTAACCAGTATGGATATCACCAAAGTGATAAACCAGATGACCGAAATTATGGTACATGATGTAACTAACCCACCTTTGGCGGCGCGCTTTTTTTCGTATACCTGCCTTGCCGGATATGAAGTTATAGCAGAAAACGACAAAACAGTGAAAAGCATGCATGGTGTTTTAAATGAATACCCGGTTATCAAAAAACCAGGGTTCGCACGCGGATATGCCTATCAACTAAGCGCTTTAATAGCCATGATGGAAACAGCAGGAAAACTGCAGCCATCAGGTAGTTTATTGATCAAATACGAACAGCAGTTTTTGGATTCGTGTAAAAAAATAGGTTTTACCGATGAAGTTATTGATAGCTCCAAACATTATGCACAGGCTATTAGTAAGCAAATACTTGCCTACGTTAAAAAAGATAAATACAACAAGATCAGTAATTATACGAGGTATACTCCACTTGGAAAAGACAGCACCTGGTATCCAACACCGCCTGCTTATATGGCACCGGTTGAGCCATATTTTAATACCATACGTCCGTTAACGCTCGATTCTTCCTCGCAGTTTCTGCCCGATCCGCCTATACCTTTTTCGGTTGATAAGCAATCCGCTTTTTATAAATTCATGATAATGAACTATAAGGCAAGCGGAACAGGGTTAACAGCTGAACAACGCACCATAGCTGGTTTTTGGGATTGCAATCCATTTGCTGTACAGGATAACGGGCATATGTTGGTGGGCTTAAAAAAGATTTCACCGGGAGCACATTGGATGGGAATTACAGGTATAGCCTGCCGGCAGGCTAAAACCGGGTTTTCAAAAGCCCTTGAAATTCATACCGTAGTAGCCATAGGGTTATTAGATGGCTTTATATGCTGCTGGGATGATAAATACCGAACAAACCGTATCCGCCCTGAAACAGCCATCCGCCGGTATATTGATGTTAACTGGAAGCCTTTATTACAAACACCCCCATTTCCTGAATATATCAGCGGTCATTCTGTAATATCATCAGCGTCTGCGGTTATTCTTACACACTACTTTGGAAACGATTTTCATTATACCGATAATGTGGAAGTAAAATATGGACTCAAACCGCGAAACTTTAATTCATTTAACCAGGCTGCTACCGAGGCTGGTATGTCACGCTTTTGGGGCGGTATTCACTTTAAGGATGCAATTGATAATGGTTTGATACAGGGTGTTAAAATTGGTGAATGGGTATTAAGCAAATACAAGGGTAAGGCAGGAGATCATTAATAAGGTAATCTGGCTTTACTTACAACCTAAGAGCTCAATTTTTAAGTATAGATATGCAAATTTTTTGAATAATATTTTAAGTTCATTTACATCATGCTTATCTTTCTAAAAATACAGCATTGATATAAGTTATAAAATGGCAGCAAAAGGAAGGACCAATTATGGTATGAAGTCCCTTGTACAGCAAATAACCAATTCCATTAAAAAGGATATAGATAAAGGCGTTTTTCGAAAAAATGAAAAACTATTATCCATCAATATTTATAGCAAACAATTTGGCGTAGCAAGAGATACCATTGAAAAAGCTTATATAAGACTTAAACAGGACGGTTATATTCATTCAGTTTCCGGAAAAGGGTACTTTGTTATTGGTAAACCTGATGTACGAATAAAGGTGCTGTTGCTATTCAATAAATTGAGTTCCTATAAAAAAACAGTTTATGACTCTATTGTAAATACCTTAGGAAACAAAGGAAAGGTTGATCTTCATATTCACCATTATAACCCGGCTTTGCTCGAAGAAAGTATTGATACCAATTTAGGAAATTATCATTATTATGTGGTGATGCCTCATTTTTTTGATCATGCTAATGAGCAGGAATATTTAAACGTTTTAAGAAAAATCCCGCCTGATCAATTAATATTATTGGATAAAGATATTCCCAAATTAAGTAAATGGTCGGCAGTATATCAGGATTTCAGAAATGATATTTATGGTGCATTAAATGCGGTTAAATATCTTATCATAAAATATGAAAGAGTTGTTATCATATATCCCTCTGACCGGCACCATCCACCTGAAATAAAAGATGGGGTTGCTCAGTTTTGCACGGAAAATGACAAAAAATTTGAAGTTGTTACGTCAATTAAACTTGATGAGCTCATAAAAGGAACTGTTTATATTGCACTCACTGAGCATGATCTGGCAGATCTGATTAAAGGGGTTAGAATTACCGGGAGTAAATTAGGAAAGGATATTGGTATTATCTCCTTTAATGAAACAGTATTTAAAGAGCTGTTAGATATTACCGTAATTTCAACCGACTTCGAAGAAATGGGCAGGAAAACAGCAGAACTGATGCTCCAGAACAGGGCGGCAATTATTAAAAATGAATTTAAAATTATTATCAGAAAATCGCTTTAACCGGCATCCTACAAAGACGATCTTAAGGTGAGGTAAAAAGGAACTTCATAACGGGCGGTAGTGCCATTTTTAATAATTTCTGCCGTCATTTCTCCCATCTTTTCAAAGTCCGTTGATATGGTTGTTAAACCGTTTAAAATGATTTTTTTAAGTGGGGTTTCATTATAAGATATCACACCTACATCTTTCCCTATCAGTAATTTGGTAGCCAGGATCCGTTCAATCAAAACAACAAGGTCATTTTCCATCAGGTTAATAAAAACCTCACCTTCGTTTATGGGTTCTCCCTGTATATCATGAACTACTTTATAAGTAAATGCATACTGAATGCAAAAGCTAAAGAAGCCCTTCAATATCTCACCTGGAAAATAAGTGTATTCAGGAAATATGATCTTTAATGTATGGTACTTGCTTAGCTGTGGCAGGGCTTGCTCCAGGGCCTGAAATATATCTTTTTCAAAATTTTCATATACAGCAGCAAAATCGCCTTTTACACCCGGCACCAGTTTATCAAGTATGATTAGTTTTTCTTTGGGCAGTGTATTAATTATGTCGTGTACATTTTCACCGCCATCCATAAAGTGGGGTAAAATTACATAGTGAGTGTAATCGTTATTTTTATTTTGAAGCAATTTTTTGAAAAACTCAAAGTCGTTATTATAGATATAAAAATCAATAGCTGCTTCATGTCCAAGGCCATCAACAATGGCATCATATACCAACTTTTTATGTGTGCTTAACTTATTAAATATTAAAAACACTTTAAATTGCTGATCGGCCTCCGTGTTTTTAATATAATACCCCTTACCCGGAACAGAACCAAGCAAGCCAATTGATTTTAAATGCTTATATGCTTTTTCGGCAGTATCACGTGATATTTCAAAGTTGAGATTTAACTCATTAATGGAAGGTAGCGTTTCATTAATAGTCAATTTTCCTTCGCGTACACTTTTAATAATGGAGTTGGCTAACTGAATATATTTAGGTGTGGATGAATAATAATCAATATATATGTAATCTAAAAATCGCGAAGACTTCATAATGTATCATTAAATTGGCTATCTGATTAACCGAAAATAAACTTAAAAGTAAATTTATTGGAACTAAAGGTAAAACTTTTCGGTAGTTAATCATGACACTACAGGATGGTTTGATAGGTAAAGCAGTCTTATTTTAGCGAAATGCAATAAGCTTGTTAAAAAAAGACCAACTTTTTAGTGACAAGCTCATACCAATTATAAAATACTGCATTTAATTAAATAAACATTTATATAATGGATCGCGTAGCATTTAAAATGAAACTTTTTCCCGGCTTTGAGCAGGAATACAAAAAACGTCATGATGAAATATGGCCTGAATTGTCAGCATTATTAAAGGAAACAGGAGTAAGTGAATACTCCATATTTCTGGACGAAGAAACCAATAACCTTATCGGCGTTTTAAAAGTAACCGACAAAGCGTTGCTGGATACCTTGCCTGCAAAGGCGCTTATGCAAAAATGGTGGGCTTATATGGGCGATATTATGGAAAGCAACGCTGATAATTCACCGGTAAGTACTCCGTTAAAAGAGGTTTTTTACTTGCCATAATTGAAATATAAACTGATACTGAATGTGTGATAGGCCAAAGTGCGCTGTTGTTGCCCTGTACATCAAAATTGATGCAAACGACTTTTTGAACGCTGTTTGTAAACTTTTTTTGCTGGTGTTTTTACTTGTTGGAGTTGATAGTGTTTATGGACAGTCTAACACACGGCTTTGGCATCATAAGGAACGTGAACTACGTTATCGACCTGATGGGCAGGATTTTGTAATCCTTAACGGTAAACATCGGTTTAACAGGGCGCTTTACGGCACCCATACCGCTTTTAGGGTAGAAACCGGTGATCTGCCTGAGTTTGCTCTTTACCTGCCCGGTATGGGCGGTAACCTTAAATTAGGACTAATAAAAGGCGATCAAAGTAAATGGCTCATCAACGCTGAATTTATTGAGGCACGTTATCATCCGGGTAGCATGATCTATAAGATCAAAGATGCCATGCTGGGCAAGAGCGGTATCCTCACTATCAAAGTACTTGCGGGTTCAACAGCCGAGAATATGCTGGTAAAGGCAAATTTTTCCAATTCCGATAAACAGGTTAAACTATTTTGGGCATTTGGAGGTGCTACGGGTAAAAAGTTTTCCAGGGATGGAGATATCGGCGCCGACCCTGAATCCAGTTTTTATATGCAGCCCGATTATTGCAAGGGAAATGATTTCTTGTTTAGTGGTCAGCGTTTTACACTCAATTTTAGCGGGAAAAGTTTAAGTGAGGCCGGACGTTATGAAAATGATCAGGTTAAATCAGCAGCACAGAAAGCTGAAATAACCTCCAAAAATGTGTTGTATGGGCTTTACCCGACATCGGCAAAAGTTCATTTGGTTGATGCCAATACACAAAGTTCCCCGCTGGCAATGCTTAACGCTAAGGCGGATGATAAACCTGTTATTGCCGGTTTAGTAGATGGAGTGCCTGATAAAAACCTGTTTTGGGTGATACAGAATGGGAAAAGTCTGGACAATGCTGATCCCGCAAAACTTTTTAATGAAGCGGAAGCCTATGTGAAAGAATTAGCCTCTCGGGTTGTTGTGCATACTCCAGACCCTTACATTAATACTATTGGTGGTACATTGAGCGTAGCAGCCGATGGTATTTGGGAAAGTCCTTCGTATATGCATGGAGCGGTGGCATGGCGAATGCGCCTGCCTGCCTGGCGTGGGCCGTATGTTGCAGACCCATTAGGCTGGCATGACAGGGCCTGGTCGCACTTTAGCAGTTATGCGCTATCCCAAATTACCGAACCTGCATTTGGGCCCGTTGTGGCCGATACTGCCCTGCACATAGTCCGCCAGCTGGAAAAACTGGGCACATCCATGTTCAGCAGCGGTTATATCAGTCGTAATCCGGGTGGGGATATACGCCCGCATCATTATGATATGAACCTGGTATATATGGATGAATTGCTTAATCATTTTAAATGGACTGGCAATTTGGATGAGGTTAAAAAAATGTGGCCGGTTATTGAGCGCCACCTGGCCTGGGAAAAAAGAAACTTTGATGCCGATGGCGACGGTTTGTACGATGCCTATTGTGCCATTTGGGCAAGTGATGCCCTGCAATATAGCGGCGGCGGAGTAACTCACTCATCAGCTTATAACTACCGGGCCAACAAAACAGCGGCTTATTTAGCAAGCCTTATAGGTGAAAATCCTATACCCTATGAGCAGGAAGCCAATAAAATATTAAAGGCTATTAATAAAACCTTATGGATGCCAGGCAAAGGCAGCTACGCAGAATATCAGGATCTGCTGGGCCTACGCCAGTTACATCCGTCTGCGGGCTTGTGGACTATTTATCACGCTATTGATTCTGATGTACCCGACGCTTTACAAACCTATCAGGCATTAAGATATGTGGATACAGAGATCCCTCATATTCCGATCGTAGCCAAAGGGTTATCAGGTAATGATTATTTGCTGTCTACCACCAATTGGTTGCCTTATGATTGGTCGCTTAATAATGTAGTGATGGCCGAAAATCTGCATACGGCTTTGGCCTATTGGCAGGGCAACCGACAGGAAGATGCTTTTACGCTCTGGAAAAGCGCGATACTGGAAAGCATGTACCTCGGTGCCAGCCCTGGTAATTTTCAACAGATCTCATTTTATGATGCCCATAGGGGAGAACTATACCGCGATTTTGCCGACCCTATAGGTATGGCAGCACGTTCACTGGTAGAGGGGTTATTCGGTATTAGGCCCGATTTATTAAAAGATACGCTAACCATCAAGCCCGGCTTACCACAAAGTTGGAGTTATGCCTCATTAACAGTACCGGATATAAAGTTTGATTTTAAACGTCAGGGGCAAACTGATACCTATAACATTAAACCATCTTTTAATAAAACAACATCATTGAAGTTTCAGATAGCAGCAAGATCAGTTTCTGTAAGATCAGTTATGCTAAATGGCCGCCCTATTAAATGGACAACGATTCCAGATGCAGTAGGCGGACCTGTTTTACAAATAGTAGCAGGTAAGCAAAAGTCCTATCAAATAAAAATAACATGGGGTTCGGAAAAACCACAGCCAGTATTGCCGGTAAAAATTTATGCTACCAAAAGTATATTTACTTCGGTATTCAACAAAGCAAAGGTTATTCAGATCAATGATCCTCAGCAAGTATTGGATCATCCGGTTATCACTGGGAAAAGTATAAAGGCAACGGTCGGTAATTCACTGGAAGATCACACCTTTTTTGTGAAGTTAAAGCAGGGCCGCTTTACCTGGTGGCAACCGGTAAATTTAAAAATAATGGTCCCTTTAACCATAATTGCTGATACACCGCAAAACAATAATCAATTGCGATTTAAAGTAATGAACAACAGTTCCAGAAGGAATATATCTATTACTGTTAATCCGGAACTGCAAGCGGCTTATCATTCAACTATAAACTTGCACGATGCAGAAACGTCAGCTTCTATAAATATTCCCGCAGCTTACCTTGTTCCAGGCGGCAATCATATCCGTTTATCAGATGGCCAAAATGTGATTGATACCAGTTTGGTAAACTGGAATATCACTAAGCAGCAGAATTGGCAATTCGAAACGATTGACCTGAAACCATACTTTAACGACAGACTTACACAGATCTTTAAAAATAAGTACCTGTTGCCCCGGCCGCAATCACCTACGTTGCAACTACCCTGGCAAGGTATAGGCAACTGGGCTTACCCACTGATAACAGCCAATATTGATGATAGCGGTTTGAAAAAATCTGCACAGGAAAATAAGGGTATTTTTAAACTGCCCAATCAAATACCTTTTGCCACACCAACAGATGATAGTAAGAACATCCTGTTCACCTCGCGCTGGGATAATTATCCCAAAGAAGCAAGCATTCCGTTAAGCGGACAAGCTGCACACGTTTATTTGCTCATGGCCGGTTCAACCAACCCCATGCAAACACGCATTACCAACGCGGTGGTCACTGTAAATTACCAGGATGGTACACAAGCGGTTTTAAATATCAAGAACCCCGAAAACTGGTGGCCCATAGAGCAGGATGATGATTACGACGATTTTGCTTTTAGTACCGGTGCCCCTAAACCATTACGGGTGTATTTTAAAACTGGTGAAGTAACCACTGATCAAACCAAATATATCAGCATAAAAGGCTACAGTAATAAAGGTATTGATGGCGGCGCCGGTATCATACTTGATCTGCCGCTTGATAATAAAAAACAGTTAAAGAACCTGCAATTAAAAACGCTGGCGAATGATGTGGTAGTAGGTTTAATGGGCATTACCCTGATGCGCTAACAGGCAAAGGAAAAATAGGGTGATTTGTGAAAAGCCCTTACGTGATGAATTTGTTACAATAAGAAGGCCTTTAATCAGGACGGTGCAGGACGCTGTTTGGGCGATCATGCTATAACTTTATCTATTATAAACCATAGCCCAATTATGGGCGGCCAAATAACAGATAAACAATATACATGATGATCAAGCCGACTTATAGGGTCTTATTGTCTTTTTTTTGTTCCTTGCTGTGCCTTGCTTTGCCGGCAGAGCTTTTGGCGCAGGCTGCAAAAACCAGTTTTAAGTTTGACTTTGGCAGCGGCAAGGCCGCCTTAGGTTATCAAAAAGTAAATCTGAATGATACATTTAATGATGCAAAAGGTTATGGCTTTGATTTTGGTTCAAAAGTAATTGCCGTAATCCTTGATAATAAAAAACTGCTTACGAGCGATTTTGTGACCAGTAATAAGCCATTTTATTTTTCGGTAAATGTGCCCGAGGGTAATTATAAAGTAACGCTGACTTTAGGGGATATTCATGGTAGCAGCAATACCACGGTACGTGCCGAGTCGCGCAGGCTGATGCTTGAAAAAGTTAAAACCGATAATGGCGCTACAAAAAAAGTAAGCTTTATTGTAAATATACGTAAGCCGGATATCAGCACAGGGGGTAAGATTGCCCTTAAGCCCCGTGAATTTGGAAAATATGACTGGGACAATAAGCTTAGTCTGGAATTTAGTGATACCAGGCCCTGTGTTGATGCCATAGAGATTGAAAAGGTAGATGATCAGGTAACTGTTTACCTGGCAGGTAACTCAACCGTGGTTGACCAGGATGATGAACCCTGGTGCTCATGGGGACAAATGATTACCCGGTTTTTTAAACCAGGTGTAGCCATTGCAAATTATGCCGAATCGGGTCTTTCCCTGGGCAGTTTTTTGAATAGCCACCGTTTGGATAAGATATTAAGTATCATTAAACCAAATGATTATCTTTTTATTGAGTTTGGGCATAATGATCAGAAAGAAAAAGGCCCCGAAGATGGTGCTTATAAATCATACACTGATCGCTTTAAGCTGTTCATCAGCAAAATAAGGACTAAAAATGCTATTCCGGTTATTGTAACCTCCACCAGTCGCCGTGCTTTTAATGATAGTGGTAAAGTAGTGAACACATTAGGTGATTATCCGGATGCAGCAAGAAAAATTGCCAAAGAGCAAAATGTGCCCCTGATAGATCTTAATGTAATGACGGCTAAATTTTATGAGGCTCTGGGTGATGAAGGTTCTAAAAAGGCTTTTGTATGGTACCCGGCAAATTCGTTTCCAAATCAGTCTAAAGCCCTGGCCGATAATACTCATTTTAATAGTTATGGAGCTTACGAAATTGCTAAATGCATTATAGAAGGCATCAGGAGCAACCACCTGAATATGGAGCGGTATATTATTGACGCGTCTCCTTTTGATCCATCTCATCCGGACCCTGCTGATACTTTCAGTTTACCAGCCAGCCCTAAAAACAGCGCTATAAAACCCGATGGTAATTAACGGAATGATATGAAAAAGATCGCTGTAATTTTCTTAGTCATTGCGGGATGCTGTTACGGCTCATTTGCACAGGTTATCGCCCTGCGCGATCTGGATAAATATATTAATACCGACCAATTAAAACCTTAATAACATGATGATAAGCAAAAAACTTACTTTATTAGCTTTCACCCTTTTGCAGGCAGGCTTGTTTAACGCAAATGCACAGGCAACCATGGAAACCGGGGGCACAAAACCCATGCCCGCTCAGTGGATCGATAAAGAAACCGGTCATAAAGTGGTACGCCTGGTGAACCGCGAAAACGAGAATGGGAGTTTTTATTTTAATAATACACCCTTTGTCCCCCAAAAAAAGAACGAGGGAGACCTGATGGTATTTTACGGTAAAACAGATAAAGGATCTCAGCTATTCACCGTTAATTTAAAAACACTGAAGACCGAACAGTTAACAAATCGTGAAAAGGTATCGGGCGAGATGGTTTGCGCTAAAACCAATGAGGCTTTCTATCAAAGCGGCGACAGTATATTTGCTGTAAATGTTAATACGCATAGAACCAGGTTCATTTACGCTTTTGCCCCCGACTTTAAAGGCAGGGTTGGTACCGTAAATGCCGACGGAACTTACATGGCCTGCGTTAAAGCTACCGGTGAGCAGGAGCGTGAGATACTTGCCAAATATCCTGAAAAACATGATTTCTTTAACCGAATATATGATGCGCATATACAACATACCTTATATGTGCTTGATGTTAAACACAAAACATTAAAACAAATTCACCAGGAAAACGAATGGACAAACCATTTGCTTTTTTCGCCAACAGACCCCAATAATTTATCTTATTGCCATGAGGGCCCCTGGGAAAAAGTAGACCGGATCTGGAACATCAATATAAAAACAGGCGACAACAAGTTGCTGCATAAGCGTACTATGGTAAATGAAATCGCGGGCCACGAGTTTTTTTCGCCGCTGGGAAATACTGAATGGTTTGATCTGCAGAAACCTAAGGGACAAACATTTTTCCTGGCCGGCATTAATATGAAAACAGGCAAGGAAGACCGCGTTTACCGGATGGACAGGAACGAATGGTCGATCCATTTCAACGTTACTAAGGATGAGCAAACGTTTGCGGGTGATGGCGGTAATTCAGGGCAGGTAGCTAAAGCGCCGGATGGTATGTGGATCTATCTTTTTAAACCTAATGGAGATCATTTTAAATCAGAGAAACTGGTCAATATGAAAAACCATAACTACCACCTGGAACCCAATGTGCATTTCTCCCCTGATGAAAAATGGGTTATCTTCAGAGCAAATTTTGAAGGTCATGAAGGGGTTTACGCGGTTGAAATTGCCAAACACTAATAGCTAAGATCTACATGTCAATACTCCATAAAAACTTTAAAATAGCGGTCGCATTAGCGCTTTTAATAGGTTCACAAACAGCCTCGGCGCAAGTTGCATGGCCGGTGGTTACCAAACAAACAAAACCCTGGGCCCGATGGTGGTGGGAAGGTAGCGCGGTAAACAAAAAGGACCTTACCTGGAATATGAATAGCTACCATGACGCTGGTTTAGGCGGAATGGAAATAACACCTATTTACGGCGTAAAAGGACACGAAAGCGAATTTATCCAGTATTTATCGCCCCAATGGGTTGATATGCTGAAATATACGTTACAGGAGGCCAAACGTTTGGATATGGGCATTGATCTGGCTAATGCTACCGGCTGGCCTTTTGGCGGGCCCTGGGTAACAGATCAGGATGCCAGCAAGGAACTGTTCTGGAAAAATTACGACCTTAAGGGCGGGGATAAGTTAAATGAAGCTGTTGTTTTTGTAC
The DNA here is from genome assembly GCF_050433765.1 of Mucilaginibacter lappiensis. Classification (GTDB taxonomy): domain Bacteria; phylum Bacteroidota; class Bacteroidia; order Sphingobacteriales; family Sphingobacteriaceae; genus Mucilaginibacter; species Mucilaginibacter lappiensis_A. Next base: position 587,758 of record NZ_JBNPWP010000003.1, read on the forward strand.
AACAACCTTTAGTTCGCTCGGATGGTCAGGCGCCAAAGATCACCGATCTGGTTGAGCCTATCGGCAGTAATAAAAACCTGCAATTGATGGCTCTTGATCAGGTACGGTTTGAAAAGCGGATACCCTTAACTGTTTTAATGGCCTATGACGGCAAAGGACAAAGCCTAAACCTTACAGATAAGGTAGATGCTGACGGCAAATTAAACTGGACCGCACCGGCCGGTGACTGGAAACTGTATGCTCTTTTTCAGGGATGGCATGGTAAAATGGTGGAACGTGCTGCGCCCGGAGGCGAAGGTTACGCAATTGATCATTTTTCAAAACCGGCGCTTGTACATTATTTAGATAAGTTTGATCAGGCATTCAAAGGCCAGGACGTAAGTTCTATACGTGCCTATTTTAATGACTCGTACGAGGTGGATGATGCCCGTGGACAATCAAATTTTACCCCACAATTTTTTGATGAGTTTATTAAACGCAGGGGCTATGATCTGCGCGCCCACTTACCAGCTTTGTTTGGTAATGATAACAAAGAAAACAATAACAGGATCTTGTGCGATTACCGGGAAACCATATCTGATCTGTTGCTGGATAATTTTACCAAACCCTGGCACGAATGGGGTAAATCAAAAGGCGCTTTAATCCGTAATCAATCGCACGGATCGCCATCAAATATATTAGATCTGTACGCCGCTATTGATATTCCTGAAACGGAAGGAAACGATGTGTTGCGGTTTAAATTTGCTACTTCGGCAGCACATGTTACAGGCAAACCGTTGGCTTCATCAGAGTCTGCAACCTGGCTTAATGATCATTTTTTGTCGTCATTAGGCGATGTTAAACAGGCTATTGATAAGTATTTTGTAGGTGGTGTTAACCACATCTTTTACCATGGCATCAGCTATTCGCCAAAGGATGCCCCATGGCCCGGCTGGTTGTTTTATGCTGAGGTTCATTTTAACCAGACCAATCCGTTCTGGAATGATTTTTCGACCCTTAATCAATATATCACCAATTGCCAGTCGTTTTTACAACAAGGCAAGCCCGATAACGATGTATTGGTTTATTATCCTTTATTTGATAGCTTTTCGGAACCCGGTGACCGGGGTTTGCTGAAACATTATGATGCCATGAAGCCAGATTTCAAGGGTACAGGTTTTGAATCGTCTACCGAGGAAATGCTTAAAAAGGGTTACACATTTGATTTTATATCAGACAAGCAAATAATGGCGCTCCAAACCTCAGGCAACCATATAATTACAGGTGGACTTAATTATAAAACCATTCTGCTGCCTGATAGTAAGTACATTCCGCTGGAAACATTTAGTAAAATAATGGATATGGCAAAGGCCGGGGCTACAGTGGTGGTTTATAAAAACCTGCCATCAGAGGTGCCGGGATACGCCCGGTTGAATGAACGCGAAAAAGCATTTAAGGATTTACTGGCTGGGTTAAACTTTACAACCAGCGACAATGGGGTTAAAACAGCAGTGGTAGGTAAAGGTCATTTTTTAATTGCGGATGATATTGCGCCGTTGCTGGATGCAGCAGGAATAAACAGGGAGCGCATGACCGATGGTGGCTTACAATTTGTACGTCGTACTTATAAAAACGGTAACAGCTATTTCATCGCCAATAATAGTGATAAAGCAATTGACGGCTGGGTAGACTTATCGGTAGCTTCATCATCAGTGGTGGTGTTTGACCCGATGACTAAAAAATATGGCCTGGCAAAGAGCAGAAAACAGGGTAATAACCAAACCAGCGTTTACCTGCAGTTACAGCCGGGGCAAAGCTGCATTTTGCAAACATCGCCTTCAAAAGTTAGTGTAGCAAATTATACATATTATAAGGATGCAGATAAACCGGTGGATATAAATGGTACATGGACACTCTCGTTTACCGAAGGTGGCCCGACTTTGCCACAGCCGGTTAAAATCAATCAGCTTAAATCATGGACGGATTTGGGTGGCGGGGAGTTCAAAGCTTTCTCAGGAACCGGTAGCTATTCCATTAGTTTTAAAAAGCCAGCGCAAAATGCGGTGGCCTGGCAGCTGGATCTGGGGAAAGTGTGTGAAAACGCCGAAGTTTATCTGAACGGTAAAAAGCTCACTACGCTCATAGGTCCGCAGTATACAGTTACCATACCTTCAGGACAGTTAAGGTCGGTTAATCAGTTACAAATAAAGGTAGCCAACCTTATGGTGAACCGTATTATTGATATGGATAAGAAAAATGAACCTTATAGGATATTTTATAATACCAATTTGCAATCTCACAGCCCCAGCTCCAAGGGACCTGACGGCCTTTTTACAGCTATAAACTGGGAACCCAAACCATCAGGTTTGCTTGGGCCGGTTACGCTTAAACCTGTTAAATATTTACTTATAAAATAGCATTTATTGAGCTTTTATGCAGGAAAAGCGGTCTTTTTGACCGCTTTTTTTTGTATCCGAACGGCTGTGAAGCAGGACGCTACAGGACGGTGTTCTTGAAATTAACTTTTATGTTCGTATACACAATTATAATCTGACTGCACCAAACAGTTAAACCCCTAAAATTAATTTTATGAAAAGAATTTTTATTCATTCTTGTAAAATGCTATTGCTGATGCTTTTCTTTAACGCCACAGGCATTCATAGCGCATTTGCACAACAACTCAGTATCACGGGTACCATTACTGACAGTAAGCATCTCCCCGTTGCTGCGGCTTCCGTTCAATTAAAAGGCACAAAATCGGGTACTACGGCCGATATAGATGGCAAGTACAGTATTAAAGCTACTGCAGGACAAGTATTAGTGTTTAAATCAATTGGATTTGAAGCTAAAGAAGTTACAGTAGGCACGAGTACTGTGATTAATGTAAGCTTAGCAGAAGCCGAATCGCAGTTGAACGAAGTAGTGGTTATTGGTTATGGCGCCCAAAAAAGATCGAATGTAACCGGCGCAGTGGCTACTTTCAAAGCTGATAATCTGGATGAACGTGCTATAACCCGTGTTGACCAGGCACTTGTGGGCCAAATGGCCGGTGTAAGTGTTAAGCAAACCACGGGTGTACCGGGCAAGGCCTTTAGTGTTAGTGTACGTGGTAGCGGCTCTATAAGTGCTGGTAATGAGCCATTATATGTAATAGATGGCTTTCCCTTATCAGTATCTCCGATAGGTAGTGGTGGTAGCTTTGGCTCAGGGAACCCGCTGGATAATATTAATCCTAATGATATTGAAGATATCCAGGTTTTAAAGGATGCTGCCGCGGCTGCTATTTACGGTTCAAGGGCATCAAACGGTGTTGTTTTGATCACTACCAAAAAGGGAAAATCGGGCAAGGCTAAAATTACTTATAATGCTTATTACGGATACAACGCTGCAGCCAAATATTTACCCATGCTCAACGGCGACCAATGGATAGACCGCGCGACTGAAATGATCAATGCAGCCTACGTACTTAAATTTGGGGCACAGGGTGCAACCGCAAGTGATGACGTTGCAAAACGCCAGGCACTTAACGGCGGCGCTTTCAGTTCAGCGTACATGCTTGATCCAAGATGGGCCATGCCTGGCCATCCTGGGTTACAATATGTTAACTGGGAAAAAGCTATTGAACAAAATGGTGTTATGCAAAACCAGGCACTAAGTGCCAGCGGTGGTAATGAGTTTGTAAATTATTTTATTTCAGGAAATTATGCCAATCAGGATGGTTTTGTGAAAGGGTTGGGATATAAAGCTTACTCAGCCAGGGCCAATGTGGAAGTGCATGCTACCAAAAATTTAAAATTAGGTTTAAATATAGCGCCTACTTATTCCATAACTCAAGATCCGGGGGTAGAGGGCAAGGATAATATTTTTCATCAGGCCATTAGTTACAGTCCCATACAGGAGGACACTGTAGGCTTATACCCTAATGCTTTTAAAAATGGACAATATACCTGGGGTAATTCCGCAAACAGCCCTATAGCTAAATTAGAGAACAAAGTAGGGCAAACCAAAAAATACCGTACACTGGGTAGCATATTTGCAGAATACGAAATTATTAAAGGGTTAACATTAAGAAGTTCATTAAACCTGGATAATGTTGATAATGCTTCCAATAGCTATACGCCATACACTATTGCAGGTACATTGGCTTCCAGAACATTTAATGCTGCTACAAACTCTAATTTAACAGCCAACACTTCAGGGTCATATAGTACTTTTAAAAGACAAACATTTGTTAATGAAAATACCCTTACTTATAACACCACATTTAATTCAGTCCATAGTCTGAATGTATTAGTTGGACAATCCTACAACACAGATCGCTTAGATCAATCAACGCTATCGTCAGTTGGTGGGTACACCAGCAGTGTTATTCAAACCTTAAACGCGGCAGCCACTGTTACCGGTAATACAACCGGCACAAAAAGTGTTTTGGTATCTTACTTTAGCCGTGTGCAGTATGGGTTTAAGGATAAATATCTTTTATCCGCAAGTTTACGTGAAGATGGTTCTTCCAGATTTGGGGCCAATACCAAATATGGCGTATTCCCCTCAGCATCTATCGGGTGGAGAATTATACAGGAAAACTTCATGAAGAGCGTACCTGTTATTAGTGATTTAAAATTACGTTTTAGTTATGGTGTTAACGGTAATAACAGCATTGGCGATTATGGAAGTATTTCGCAAATAGGTTCCTATGGATATGTTTTAGGCTCGCCCCAGGCATTAGCTATCGGGCAGGCGCCAAGCAATCTGCCAAACCCCGACATTCAATGGGAAAAATCTCAAACTTATGATTTCGGGCTTGATTTCGGATTTTTTAGTAACCGTTTAACCGGCTCATTTGATTATTATAATAAGCTAAATACCGAGTTATTGCTGAATGTACCAATCCTGCAATCAACAGGCTTTAGCAGCCAGCTGCGTAATGCAGGTTCAGTACGTAATATTGGTCAGGAATTAGAGTTAACCAGTCATAATTTAGTTGGTAAAGTTCAATGGAACACCTCAATTAATATTAGTCATTATGCTAATAAGGTTGTAAGCCTTTACGGTAATCAAAAGCAAATTATTATTCCCAATTCATTTGACGTTTCCGATGCCATTTTACGTGTAGGCCAGCCGCTAAACAGTATTTATGTTGTAAAGCAAATTGGTTTCCTCACACAGGATGATATCAACAACCACGCGGCAACATATGGTACCGGCGAAACCGTTGGTGACCCTAAGTATCAGGATTTGAATGGTGACGGTGTAATAACCGAAGCTGATAAGCAAATTGTTGGTCATCCAAATCCTACTTACACCTGGGGTATCACCAATACCGTACGCTGGAAAGGTTTCGACCTGAGTGTTTTAGTTCAGGGCCAAAATGGGGGATCCATTTATTCCTTATTGGGTAGAGCTATCACTCGCACGGGTCAGGGCTTTACCGATAATGCCCCGGCATTCTATGACAAGCGTTGGAGGTCACCAGACAATCAGGGTGATGGACGCGTTAGTAAAGCTTACTCAACATTTGGTTTTGTGGCCAATACCGACTGGTTATATTCATCAGATTATGTGAGGGTTAGGAATATTACTTTGGGTTATGATCTGAAAAACGTTTTTAAAACAAAAGTTTTAGGGGCCGCACGTATTTATGTTACCGCCGAAAACTTCTTTGGTCATGACAAATATTATGGTGGTTTCAATCCTGAAGCACAAAACACGGCCATCAGTTCGGATAGTAATTACCCCGAAGCAGGCGACTATGGAGGTTTGCCATTGGCTAAATCATTGATCTTCGGTGTAAGTGTTACTTTTTAATTATTTCAACATTATCAAAATGAAAAAGATATTTTTTCTATCAACCATATCAGCTGTTTTAATGATGTCTGCCTGTAATAAGGACTTAAATCAGATACCGATTTCAACATCAACAACAGCAACTTTTTACAAGTCGCCAAGTGATTTCCTGCAAGCCTCAAACGCGATTTATGCAGACCTGCATAATTACCCGGTAAGGCTGGCTAACATGTCTGAAATACGCTCAGATAATATCTATGGTGTTTCGGTTACTGTACGCGACTGGGATCCGGTAAATGATTTTTCACCATCGTTAGCAGCAAACGCTTACGTTACCGAAGCCTGGGGTACGGATTTTAATGGCATTTTTAGGGCCAACACCCTGCTTGACCAGATCACCAAAAACGGCAGCTATATAGGCTCAGCGTCATTGGCTACGAGGTTACAAGCCGAAGCTAAATTTTTGCGTGCCTTTTATTATTTTGACCTGGTTAAATATTTTGGCAAGCTACCCGTTATCGATCATCCGGTAACCGCGCCAGAGGCCAGTGCTATTGGCCGCAGTGCAGTAGCTGATGTTTATAAACTCATTATCGCCGATCTGCAGGCGGCCATGGCTAATTTACCGGCAACCTATACCGGAGTTGATGTTGGTCGTGCTACTAAATACGCAGCCGAAGCCTTACTTGCACAGGTTTACATGGCTAAATCTGCACCAAATTATGGTATAGAAGGGCCCGGAACGGGATCAAATGAATGGAATTTGGCATTGCCATTGTTGCAGGATATTATCAGTAGCGGTCAGTTTGTTTTTGATCCAAACTATAGCAACGTATTTTCTTATACAAATCAAAGCCCAACCACCAATAAAGAGGCTATTTTTGATGTAATGTACACCAGCGGTATAAGCGGAAGCAGTGACCTTTATGGCGCTTCATTTCCATGGGCCCTTGCTCCAAATACTTACTTTTTATCTATTAAGGATACCAAATCAAACGGAAGCCTGGAGATTATCCCGGTATCAAACGATCTGGCGAATAGTTATGAGACTGGTGATACACGTAAAGCATTTAGCTTATATACCGCGGGTTACACTAATGCGGGTACTACAGAAATTCGCCCATTCTTTAAAAAATGGCTTGATATTACCAAAATTCCGGCTGCCAGTCGTTTTGACTGGGGAATTAACTTCATTGCCATCAGGTACACTGATATTTTGATGCTTAAAGCAGAGTGCATATTGCATGGCGCTCCTGGTTCGCAAGGTGATGCTGATGCTATTGTTAACCAGGTAAGAACAAGGGCTGGACTGCCATCTGTAACCGGGGTAACGCTTGCTCAGTTATTTGATGAGCGTCGCAGGGAGTTTGCAGATGAGGGTTCACGTTGGTTCGACCTGCAAAGGAGTGGTAATCTGCTAACTATCATGAATGCCTGGATCGCTAAGGAAGATGCCCAAAAAGCCATTAAACCTGTTGTGGCAAATTATGTGATCTACCCGGTACCACAAACTCAATTAGATGCAGTACCGGGATTATACACACAAAACCCCGGATATTGATCCTGGGAAATACTGAACGTATTGTCCCGAACATCATAAAAAGATGGCTTATTCCTCCGGTATTTCGGGGAATAAGCCATTTAAAGAACAATTTATCTATGAAATTACTACACTGTTCCGTTTTGCTATTATTTATAACTGTAAATGCTGTAAGTGGCCAAACTAACCTGGATTGGACAAAAAAGGTAGGCGCCAAACGTTATCCCCAAAAAACAATCACCTTATATGTGAATGAGAATGGTGCGGTTACAGATGGCAAAACCATAAACACGGCTGCTATACAAAAAACCATAGACCAATGTTCGGCAAAAGGTGGTGGTATAGTTTCGTTTAAACCTGGTAAATATTTAACAGGATCCATATTTATTAAGAAAAACGTTTGCCTGAATATTGATCAGGGGGTAGAACTCATGGGTAGCCAGGATCTAAAAGATTACCCCGAAATTGATACCCGTGTTGCGGGTATTGAAATGAAATGGCCCGCGGCTTTGATCAATATCATTGGGCAAACTAATGCTGCTATTAGTGGTAAAGGTTTGGTGAACGCGCAGGGCAAACCTTTTTGGGATATTTACCGCAAAATGCGTTCGGAGTATGACCCCAAAGGCTTGCGTTGGATTGTAGATTATGATGCTAAACGCCCCCGCACGCTGCTGGTTTCCAACTCCACTGATATTACTATTAAAGATATTACTTTACAGCAGGCTGGTTTCTGGACAGTGCAGCTGCTTTATTCAAGCCAGGTTACTGTGGATGGTATCATTATTCGCAACAATGTTGACGGCCACGGGCCATCAACTGATGGCATAGATATAGATTCATCCAGCTGGATCCTGGTACAAAATTGCGATATTGATTGCAATGATGATGACTTTTGCCTTAAAGCAGGCCGCGATTGGGATGGCTTAAGAGTAAACAGACCTACCGAATATGTAGTGATACGCAAATGTATATCAAGGGCCGGTGCAGGGCTGCTTACCTGTGGCAGCGAAACATCGGGCGGCATCAGGCACGTATTGGCTACTGATCTGATTGGTAATGGCACCAGCAATGGGCTCAATATTAAATCGGCCATAACCAGGGGCGGCACGGTGGAGGATATCCACTTTACCAATATCACCATGAACGGTGTGGGGACTGCCTTTCAGATCACCATGAACTGGAACCCCACCTATAGCTACTCCAAACTACCTGATGGTTATAAAATAGATAGCCTGCCTGACCATTGGAAAAAAATACTGCACCAGGTAGAACCGGCCGAAAAGGGGATCCCGCATTTTAAAGATATCTACATTTCTAACGTTAAAGTGACCGGTGCCAAAAAGGCGATCAATGCCATAGGGCTGAAAGGGTCGGCCATGCAGAATTTTCATTTTGACCAGGTTGAGATTGAGGCAGCTACCGCTGGTGATATACAGTTTGCGCAGGGATGGGAGTGGAAAAATTCGCAAATCACCACTAAAGACAATACTAAACTTAATTTAAATAATGCCGGGGGCGCTCAATAATAAATATTAAGGCCTAAATAAACCAAATTCCAGATAACCATGAAGCTATTGAAAATTACGCTGATCTTGCTTATAACTGCCTTTATGGGCCTGGCCTTTGTTAATCAGCAAAAACCGACCATTTATTTAATCGGTGATTCTACAACCCATAACAGTGATAAGGAAACATGGGGTTGGGGCAGTATCATTCCAAACTATTTTGACCTTTCAAAGATCAGCATCCAAAATCATGCGATGGCGGGCCGTAGTACGCGTACTTTTATAAAAGAAGGCCGCTGGAACAAAGTTGATTCTTTACTAAAACCCGGCGATTACGTAATGATGGTATTCGGCCATAATGAAGGCAGTCAACCCGATACCACAAAAAAAGGATACCGTGGTGTGTTAAAAGGTATAGGCAAAGAAACTGTAGAGCTGACCTGGCCTAATGGAGTAAAGGAAACTGTACACACCTATGGCTGGTATTTTCGCAAATTTATCAGGGAAACCAAAGCTAAGGGTGCTACGCCAATTGTATTGTCTATGATTCCCCGCAATGAGTTTCGTGAAGGTAAAGTGATCCGTGCCGATAATGATTATGGCAAATGGGCACAGGAAGTAGCGCAGCAGGAAGGGGCGATCTTTATTGATATGAACCAGATCACTGCTGATAAGTATGATAAATGGGGGCCTGACTCAGTAAAGAAATTTTTCCCCGGCGATCATACGCATACCAATAAAATAGGAGCAACCATAAATGCTGAATCTGTTGCGGAAGGCATTAAGGCCAATCCCAAAAATCCTTTAAATAAATTTCTAAAAGTTAATTAATAAGCCATTATGAAAAACTTTATGCGTAAAAATGCAGGTTTAAGCTTATTGTTGATAGTGGTGATTGTGTTATCGTCCTTTATACTAATAAAACCTGCGGCTAAACCAACTTTTTATCTGATTGGCGATTCAACCGTAAAGAATGGTAAGGGCAGGGGCGATGGTGGTTTATGGGGTTGGGGCAACCATATTGCTACCTATTTTGATACAACAAGAATAGCTGTTGAAAATGATGCATTAGGTGGTACCAGCAGTCGCACTTTTCAAACCATGGGGCTATGGGATAAGGTATTGGCAAAAGTTAAACCCGGTGATTTTGTGATCATGCAATTTGGCCATAACGATAGCGGTGCGCTTGATGATACCGCCCGGGCCCGCGGAACCATTAAGGGCATTGGCAACGAGCAACGGGAAATATACAATCCCATCAGGAAAATACAGGAAGTGGTACATACCTACGGCTGGTACATGCGCAAATATGTCACCGATGTGAAGGCTAAAGGTGCTACACCAATTATTTGTTCACCAATACCGCGCAATACGTGGGAGGACGGTAAATCAGCCGGTCGCAACAATGAAAACAGTTACGGGCAATGGGCTAAGGAAATAGGTGAGCAAATCGGTACATATTTCGTTGATCTGAACAAATTGATAGCTGATGATTACGATGCCGAGGGCGAAGCGAAAGTAAAATCAACGTACTTTGGTGCCGATGCTACCCACACGCTTGAACCCGGAGCGCAGTTAAATGCGAAGTTTGTAATTCAGGGTATCAAATCATTTAATCGCCTTGAACTGAATAAATATTTAAAATAATGTTACGGATTCAACTTGTGGATATCCTTTAAGTGATGAAAAGAAGAGATTTTGTTGAGCAATTAGGTATGATTTCGGCAATGGCATTATTGCCGGGCTTTGCATTAGGCGCAGAGAACGATCATGTATCTGCTTTTGCTAAAAAGTTAAAACCAGTTGGCCGTGCGCTGGAAATGGAAGGCTACTATGTTTGGTGCAACAGCCCGATTGAAGGACCGGACGGCAGGATCCATGTGTTTTTTTCCAGATGGATAGCGTCAAAAAAAATGGGCGGGTGGATCAATGGTTCTGAAATATGCCATGCTGTAGCGGATACCCCCGAAAGTGAATTTAAATTTATGGGAACCATTCTTGCTCCGCGAGGACCGGGATATTGGGATGCTACCACCTGCCATAACCCTTCAATAAAAAAAGTAGATGGCAAGTACTGCCTGTTCTTTATGGGGAACTCCAACGGTAAAACCAATACTAAACGGATAGGGCTGGCCACCGCCGATTCTCTTGATGGCCCCTGGACACGCCCTGACGCGCCTTTGTTATTGCCGGGACCGGAAGGAGCATGGGACGACCATTGTACCACTAACCCGGCATTCATAAAACATCCTAATGGGCAATACTGGCTGTTCTATAAATCTTGGAATACCAAAGAATATGAAACCTCAACCGATCCGTTGGTAAAGGGAAACCGGAAATATGGCCTGGCCATATCCGATAAACTGGAGGGGCCTTATATAAAATATGAAGGTAACCCCGTGATAGATTTTTCGGGCCGTGGTAACAATGCCCAGCTGGAAGATGCCTTTGTTTGGTTGGATAAAGGCCGTTTTAAGATGCTGGCCCGCGACATGGGCGTATTTAACCACCAATATGGTTTGTATATGGAGTCAAGAACCGGTAAAAAATGGAACGAACCTGAAATAGCCTACTTTAATGCGGAATATTATCATATCAACCAGCCACCTCCACCCAAATACCTGAACAAATATGGCCGTTTTGAAAGGCCACAACTCTTGTTTCAGAATGGGAAACCAACTTACTTGTTCACTACCTCGCAGGGTGGTAAATACATGACGGCTTCGCCCTTTATATTTAAAATAGAATCATAACAACCGAACATGAAGAAACTACTGCCTGTATATTTTATAATTTTTACCTGTATATACCCGGTTATTGTAAAGGCGCAGACCAAAATAAACCGTAAGGCATTGGTACAAAGGCATAATGTGGTTAATATGGGTACAGATACTTTATCATCCCTATCGGTTGGTAATGGCCGTTTTGCTTTTACGGTTGATGCTACGGGCTTGCAAACTTTCCCGGAGCATTATGATAAAGGCATTCCGTTGGGTACACAATCTGAATGGGGCTGGCACAGCTTTAAGGACACTGTGGGTTATAAATTTGATGAAACATTAAAAACCTATACACTTAATGGCCGTAAGGTTTCCTATTCAGTACAATGGAACCAGGCCGGACGTAATAAAAATGCGGCTAACTGGTTCCGTGAAAATGTGCACCGCCTGCAATTGGGCAACCTCGGTTTTATATTATTGCGTAAAGATGGAACCGAGGCAAACATAAATGATATTCAAAATATCCGCCAGGAACTTGATCTTTACACAGGTGCAATTAACAGCTCCTTTACACTGGAGGGCGAAATAGTGCATGTACAAACCTATGCCCATCAACAACAGGATTTGGTAGGTGTAAAAGTACAATCCAAATTATTAGCTGAAGGCAGGCTTAAAGTAAGGTTGCGTTTCCCATATCCTACCAACCAGTTTACTGATTATGGTGATAACTGGAAAAAAACCGAAAAGCACTATTCAGCCGTCGTTTCATCCGGTCAGCAGCAGGCTACCATTATTCATCGTTTAGATACTAACCAATACTTTGTGCGCCTGGCCTGGCAGGGTATGGCATCAGTTAAAAATACTGCCGCTCATCAATTTGTTTTATCCCCGCAGGGCAAAACGGATTTGTTAACATTTACCTGCTTGTTTACCCCACGCAAAAATGCGGCGGCTTTACCCAACTTTACTCAAACGCAGGCAAACAGCATAGGGCAATGGAAAGCTTTCTGGCAAAGCGGCGGCGTGGTTGATTTTAGCGGCAGTACAGATCCACGCGCCAATGAACTGGAACGGCGGGTAGTGTTATCTCAATACCTAACCAAAATACAATGCTCAGGTCATCAACCACCACAGGAAACCGGGCTTACCTATAACAGCTGGTACGGTAAACCTCACCTGGAAATGCACTGGTGGCATGGCATTCACTTTGCACTTTGGGGCAGAGAGAAATTGCTGGAAAACAGCATGGATTGGTACCATCACGTAAAAGCCAATGCACGGGCTATAGCTAAAAGGCAAGGCTATGATGGCGTACGCTGGCAAAAAATGACCGATCCTGACGGTAATGAAAGCCCATCATCGGTAGGAGCATTTCTGATATGGCAACAGCCGCATTTTATTTATTTTGCCGAACTGGATTATCGTGCTCATCCCAATAAACAAACCTTAAATAAATATAAGGATCTGGTACTGGCAGATGCCGATTTTATGGCCTCATTCCCAACTTATGATAAAGCGCATAACCGTTACATTTTAGGCAAAGGCATTATCCTGGCTCAGGAACGCTACAATCCCGAAGAAACGTTTAATCCTACCTATGAGCTGCAGTATTGGCGCTGGGCGCTTAATACAGCCCAACAATGGCGCAAACGCCTGGGTATGCAACCTAATGAAAAGTATGCGCTTATTCTGAAGAAATTATCAAACCTGCCCCAAAAAGATGGTGTTTACCTGGCTGCGGAAAGCTCGCCTGATGCTTATACCAATCCAAAATTAAAAACAGATCATCCGGCGGTTTTGGCTGCCTATGGTATGCTGCCTTACAATAATAAGCTGGATACTGTGGTCATGAAAAAAACCTTTGACCTGGTATGGGATATATGGGACTGGAAAGATACCTGGGGGTGGGATTTCCCGATGACAGCCATGACCGCTGCCCGGTTAAATATGCCCGATAAAGCCATCGATGCTTTATTTATGCCTATTAAAACCAATACTTACCTGCCCAACGGCCATAATTACCAAGACGGGCGCTTGCGCCTGTATCTGCCGGGCAATGGCGGCTTGCTGGCAGCCGTTGCCATGATGTGCGCCGGGTGGGATGGTTCAACCAGGACCAATCCGGGTTTCCCAAAGAATGGCAAATGGAAAGTAAGGTGGGAAGGCCTTAAAAAGATGCCTTAGTTTTTGATTTAATGTATTGATTATTAAATAAATGTGGATATTATATAAACCTACAATATGAACAATCTATTTGCAAGGATAAAAACAATACTGTGCACAGGTGCAGTATTAGGCATGGTAAACGGTGTACAAGCACAGCTTCCGTCAAAAGGTAAAGTGCTGGCTGATATTACTTTAGCCAACAGCTATTTTATGCAAAAATGGCCGGATGCCGGTGCTGCCGTTACTGTAAAAGGTACTACGCGTACCAGTAACCTGTGGACAAGGGCGGTTTATTACGAGGGCCTGATGGCGATGTATAAAATAGATCCGCAGAAAAAATACTATGATTACGCGGTTGATTGGGGCGAAAAACATCAATGGAGCCCGCGTGGAGAGGTAAATACCCGCAATGCGGATAATCAATGCTGTGGCCAAACCTATATAGATCTGTATTTGATCGATAAAAAGCCGGAACGTATCGAGAAGATAAAACAAAGCATCGACCTCATGGTGAACAGCGAAAAACAGGATGACTGGAACTGGATTGATGCGTTGCAAATGGCCATGCCGGTATATGCTAAACTTGGTGAGATCTACAATGACAATAAGTATTACGAAAAGATGTTCGCCATTTATAACTATACCAAAACTGTTCATGGCGGAAAAGGACTGTATAACACTGCTGATCATCTTTGGTGGCGCGATAAGGACTTTGTGCCTCCTTACAAAGAGCCTAACGGCGCGGATTGTTACTGGTCGCGCGGGAATGGTTGGGTAGTGGCCGCCATGCTGCGTGTTTTGGAAGTGATGCCCAAAAATGCCCCCCATCGTGATGAATACCTTAATGTTTATAAAGAAATGATTGAAGCCCTGGTACCGCTGCAACGCGCGGATGGTTACTGGAACGTAAGCTTAAAAGACTCCACCCATTTTGGTGGAAAAGAACTGTCAGGTACGGCGCTTTTCACTTATGGTATGGCCTGGGGCATTAACCATGGCATCCTGAAAAAGAAAACCTATTTACCAATAATTACTAAAGCCTGGAATGCCATGTCGGCAGAGTGTTTGCATAAAGACGGTATGCTGGGATTTGTACAAGGGACAGGCAAAGAGCCCAAAGACGGGCAACCGGTAAGTTATGATAATGTGCCCGATTTTGAAGATTATGGTTTGGGCTGTTTCCTGTTGGCGGGTAGCGAAGTTTATAAATTGAGTAAATAATGAGGAAGGTTACGCTGTTTCTTGCGCTTGTTTTATTGCTTGCGGTAAACGCGTTTGCCCAAACGGGCATAGGCGGTAACAAGTCGGGTTATAAAAAACAAGGCAATACGCTATATTTTAAAAATGTTAATGGCGATGTACAAATTGAGTTTTGCTCGCCTGCCATGTTCCGGGTAAGGGCAAGCTGGACCCGTAAGTTTGCGCCTGATGAGCATTTAATGCAGGAAAATTATAACTGGCCCGCGGTAAATTATAAAGTAACTGATGCCAAATCTGCCTATGTTATTCAAACATCCGCATTGATCATTACCGTTATTAAATCACCGTTTATTATTAATGTGTCTGATGCTAAAGGCGTGATGTTGTCATCTGAATATGTGCCGAATAGCAAACAAAATGGTGGCATGCACCATATAGGTGATACGGTGCTGTGTACCAAAGATCTGATGCCAAATGAACATTTTTTTGGTTTTGGCGAGCGCATGGATTTTACCGACCAGCGTAATAAACTGGTAAAACTGAATGTGGGCAGGGGCAAAAGCAAAAATAATTTACTGGGCGCTTATAACATTAATGAAGCCAACTATAGTCCGGTACCATTTTTTATGAGCACCCGGGGATATGGCATCTATCTGCATAACTCATCTGCCACTGCATGGGACATGGGCAGCAAAAACAATGATGAATACAGTTTTAAAGCAAATGATGGTGAGCTGGATTATTACTTTATTTATGGCCCAACATTTCCGTCAATATTAAATAGTTATCTGTCGGTTACGGGCAAATCGCCTTTATTGCCGCGCTTTGCGTTCGGTTTGCATATGGGCACTTATAGCGGCGGCACCTGGGGCCATGAAGAACTTACCTCAGATAAATATGTGATTGAATTGGCACGCAAGATGCGCGAAATGGGTATCCCTGTTGATATTCTGTTCCTGGATTCTACCTGGCGTTTGTTTGGTAAAAACGGGGGCAAGGGAGCTACAACTTTTGAATGGCGCGAAACATTTAAAGACCCCAAAGCCATGTTCGACAGCTTGTATGCCATGAACTTTAAGATGGTAGGATTGCATATTCGGCCACGGTTTGATAACGCCAAAAATCTGAATCTGCTTGATCAGGCGCAAGCCAAAGGTTTTACGTATCCTGAAAATGGAAAACCGGGCGAGTTTGTGAATTTTTTTGATCAGCAGGCTACCAACTGGTGGTGGGATAATGGCGTGATGAAGGTGGCATCCATCGGGGCCAAATTCCTGAAAACCGACGAAGGTAGCGCGTTTGGTTCATTAGCTAATGAAAGCGAAAAGGTAGGCCCTACGGGTAAAGTGATTGAGCAATTACACAATGTTTTCCCTATCGCTTATGCTAAAGCCCCTTATTTAAAGTTCCAGGGGTATAATGGTATCCGTGGCCTTAACCAAACCCGGGAGGGCTATTCGGGCATACAGCGCTATCCATATATTTTTGCCGGCGATTGGCCCAGCGAATGGCAATATTTTGCACCGGTTATAAAAGCGGGCTTAAATATAGGCATGTCAGGCGTAGGGTATTGGGCACATTGCATGGGTGGCTTTGAACATGCTGCTGATCCTGAGTTATATATGCGCTGGGTACAATTCGGCATGTTTAGTCCGGTGGCTATGGTGTTCGGAATGGATCATCCGGGATATAAGGAACCCTGGAACTATGGGGCCGAAGCTTTGGCCAACTTTAAAAAATATGATGATCTGCGTTACCGGCTGATCCCTTATATTTACAGTAATGCTTATGCTCAGTACCAAACGGGGATGCCGTTGATGCGTGCCCTTGTGCTGGAATACCAGGATGACCCGAATACGTATGATATAGCCGATCAATACTTATTTGGTGATAACATCATGGTTTGCCCGGTAACCGTAAAAGGTGCGCAAACACGTACCATATATTTACCTGCCGGTATTTGGTTTGACTATTGGACAGGTAAAAAATATAACGGAAAACAGTATATCCATGTATTAACACCTGCAGACCAGCTGCCGCTTTTTGTAAAAGGAGGCAGTATCATCCCGATGCAACCAGCTATGAAATATATGGATGAAAAACCGGTTGATGTGATCACACTGGATATATTTCCGCAGCAGGCATCTGAATTTAAACTGTATGAGGATGACGGCATTAGCCTGAAATATCAGCAAGGCGAAAAAGCGATCACCAAAATTACCGTAGCTAATGCGGCCGAAGGTTTGGAGTTACAAATTAAAAAGCCTGCAGGAAGTTATATTCCCGCGCCGCATATATATTTGGCTAAAATACATTGGAGTAATGATAAGGAGCCATCATTAGTAACTGAAAATAACGAAGCTTTAAAAACGGTGAACGGTGCTGATGCATTAAACAACGCTGCCGGCTGGTATTATGATAAAACAGCTCATTTGCTTTGGATAAAAACAACCCATAGCAATCGTGAGGACATTGCCCTCAATATAAAATAGTTTAAGTTCAATATTCTGTATGAAAAAATTAATGTTACTGTTATTGCTATCGCTGGTTTATAAAGCCGATGTTCAGGCTCAAGCCAAAGAAGTATATATGTTTAGCTATTTTAAAGATAACGGGCAGGATGGTTTACATCTGGCTTACAGTAATGACGGCTTGCAGTGGAATGCCCTAAAGGGCGATAGATCTTTTTTAACACCGATGGTTTCAAATGATAAGCTAATGCGTGACCCATGTATCATCCGCGGAGCTGATGGGTTATTTCATATGGTTTGGACAGATAGCTGGACAGATAAAGGCATTGGTTACGCCAGTTCGCCCGACTTGCTGCATTGGTCAGCGCAGCAGCAACTACCCGTTATGGCCAACGAGCCAGGGGCTCGCAATTGCTGGGCGCCGGAAATTACTTATGATGCGTCATCAAAAACATACATGATCTATTGGGCTACTACTATTGATGGGCGCTTCCCACTGGTTGATAGCGCTGCTGAGAGTAAATACAATCACCGGATCTATTACATCACCACTAAGGATTTTAAAACTTACAGTCCTACGCGTTTGCTGTTTGATCCGGGTTTTAACAGTATTGATGCCACTATAGTACCCTATGGTAAACGTTTTATGATGGTTTTTAAAGATGAAACCCTGCATCCGGTACAAAAAAATATTAAAATAGCCTATGCCGATAAACTGACAGGACCCTATTCAAACCCCGGGGGACCTATCACAGGCAATTATTGGGCAGAAGGGCCAACAACACTGCGCATCGGTAATCAATGGATAATTTATTTTGATAAATACCGGGATCATCAATATGGTGCCATCACATCAACCGATTTAAAACAATGGACTGATATATCTGAACAGATAAAAATGCCAAAAGGTATCAGGCATGGCACTGTTTTTAAAATCACCAAACAGGAATTTTCTAAATTAACCGGCAAATAAGCCTGATCTGTTTATTCACCTTTATAGCTACCCTATGAAAAAAGTACTCAGCGTTATCATTCTGTTAACTGCAATAAGTAATTTCTTATTCGCTCAAAATAAGTCGACGTTAAAACGGCCAAACATCATTATTATTCTGGCCGATGATATGGGTTATTCAGATATTGGTTGCTTTGGTGCAGAAACACAAACCCCCAACCTTGATGCCTTAGCTAAAGGTGGATTGCGTATGACCCAGTTTTACAACGCATCGCGCTGTTGTCCAACCCGTGCATCGCTGCTTACAGGGCTTTATCAGCACCAGGCCGGCGTAGGCGATATGGTAAATCATCGTGATGTACCCGCTTACCAGGGTTATCTCAATCAAAACTGTGTAACCATTGCAGAAGCGCTTAAACAAGGAGGATATAACACCCTGATGGCAGGTAAATGGCATGTAGGCACCGACCCGGCTCACTGGCCTGTTAAACGCGGATTTGATCATTATTTTGGTTTGATTGATGGAGCAAGCAGTTATTTTACCCCAACCATGCCTTATCGCCCAAATCAAAAACTAACCATAGGACTGGATGATAAGGAATTTACTCCAGGGGCAAATTGGTATTCAACAAATGCTTATGCCGATTACGCCATTAAGTTTATTGATGGTAATAAACAAACCAACAAGCCTTTCTTTTTATATATGGCTTTTACCAGTCCGCATTGGCCAATTCAGGCCCTGCCTGAGGATATTGCCAAATACAAGGGTAAGTATATGAAAGGATGGGATAAGCTTAGGCAGGAGCGCCTTGCACGTCAAAAACAAATGGGCATTATCAATAAGGATGAACAGCTTTCGCCAAAAGATAAAAGTATACCGGAATGGGATAGCCTGACGCAGGAAGAAAAAGAGCGCTTTGATACTAAAATGGCTGTATATGCTGCCATGGTTGACCGTATGGATCAAAATATAGGCCGTATCAGGGAAAAATTAAAGGAGTTGGGCGAGGATAAAAATACAGTGATCATGTTTTTATCAGACAACGGAGCAAGTAACGAAAGTATTAAAGGCCCCGGCTTTACGCCGGAGGTATTGGCTGCCAACAATAAACCCGCAAGCGATCCGACTTCGTTTACGGCCTATGAAGCATTGGGGGCCAATGTAAGCGATACGCCGTTCCGTTTATTTAAACATTGGGAGTACGAGGGCGGGACGGCCACTCCCTTTATTGCCTTTTATCCGGGTGTTATTCAGCCCGGTTCATTGACAAATAAGCCCGCGCATATTATTGATCTGATGGCCACTTGTTTAGATCTGGCAAAGGTGTCATACCCTAAAGTTTACCACGGCAATACCATAACACCAACAGAAGGGATCAGCCTGGTCCCGGTATTTAAGGGTCAAAAATGGGAAGGGCATAGTGGGCTGTTTTTTGAACATGAAGGTAACCGTGCAGTGAGGCAGGGCGACTGGAAACTGGTTTCTCAACGACCTGATAATAAATGGGAGCTTTATAACATCGGCACGGATCGCTCAGAGTTAAATGATCTGAGCGCCAAATATCCTCAAAAAGTTACTGAACTTACCGCAATGTATACTGCCTGGGCTGCGCGGGCGGGCGTGGTTGAGTTTGATAAGTTAGGAAAATCAAAAGGCGAATAACTTTTAAGCAAGAGCTTAATGTGAGGCCATTTATATATATTTGGTTTCAGGTTAGGTTTAAAGATCTTATTTATTCCATAACATTAAGCCCGTAGCGTTTTGCGGTAAAGCTACCTGGGTGCACGGTTCCGAAAAATTACATTTAAAGTTTATATAATTTCTCCAAAATATAAAGTTTTGCTCATGAAACATTTATTTTTAATAGTTATATCATGTAGTTTGTTTGTCTGTTTAGTTCAGGCAAAGCCGGTTTACTTAAAGGATGCTATCGTACCTAAGAAGAATCAGATTAAAACTCCTGCCAAGTCACTTCCACGTATTGCTATAGCTGGCCTTGGAATAGAATCAAGTACATTTTCGCCGGCACTTACTGATGAAGCCGCCTTTCATGCAAAATATGGTGGAGACGTTTTTTCATTATACCCATTCTTCTCCGTTGATTCACCTCTTCGTAATAAAGCCGTATGGATTCCAACTATTGTTGGCAAATCGTTGCCTGGAGGCGCGGTTACACGGCAAGCCTACGAATCGCTTGTCAATAAAACACTCGATTCGCTTAAAAAACATGGGCCTTACGATGGTCTGTTTTTCGATATTCATGGTGCTATGAGTGTTGTGGGACTTGATGATCCCGAGGGGGATTTTATTGTAAGGATCAGAAAGGTAGTTGGTAAAAAAACAATTATTTCCACTTCAATGGATCTGCATGGCAACGTTTCGTGGCGTTTGGCAGAAAACACTGATCTGATAACTTGTTACAGGATGGCGCCTCATGAAGATGCGATGCAAACAAAACAACGGGCCGTGGCAAATTTGATTGAACGTATTGAAAGCGGAAAAGGAAAACCTGCTTACAAAGCCTGGATACCAATACCTGTATTATTGCCCGGCGAAAAAACAAGTACCAGAATAGAGCCAGGTAAAAGTATTTATAAGGCGGTTGCACCTGCTGCCGCGCAAAAAGGAATTATAGATGCAGCCATATGGATAGGGTATGCCTGGGCCGACGAACCACGTAATCATGCTGTTGTTATGGTTACAGGCGATGATAAAGAAACAGTAACGCGTACTGCTGAGCAGTTAGCACACAGGTTTTGGGATGCAAGGTCGGCTTTTGAATTTGTAGCGCCTACCGGCACCTTAAGTGAATGCCTGAACAAAGCGTTGGCAAGCCAAAAGCATCCTTTCTATATCAGTGATTCCGGGGATAACCCTACAGCTGGTGGAGCCGGTGATGCAACCTGGACATTGACGCAGCTACTTGCCCGCCCCGAACTAAAAGCTGATAATGGCCCCTCACTGATCTATGCTTCTATCCCCGGGCCGGAACTGGTAAAAAAAGCAATAGCAGCAGGTGTTGGAGGGCGGGTAGAAGGCTATGCCGGTGCAATGGTAGATGCCCGTTATGCCCCTCCGGTAAAGATCTCCGGAACTGTAGAAGCAGTAGTATCTGGGGATAAAGACGCTGAAGTTGAAGCGGTTATTAAGGTTGGAAGCGTACACATTATAGTTACGCAGAAACGTAAGCCATATCACAAGGAGATTGATTTTACCAGATTGGGCCTTAACCCCAGAAAGGCCGACATTGTGGTAGTAAAAATTGGTTACCTGGAACCTGAGCTTTATGCCATGCGGGCAGACTGGCTGCTGGCATTAACACCCGGAGGGGTAGATCAAAATATAGAGCGCTTACCATATCACAGAATCCTGCGCCCTATGTTTCCTTTAGATAAAAAGATGGCGGACCCGGATCTTTCGGCTAAGATAGTTCCTTCATCAGATCAATTATAACACTTATTACAACCTACATAAATTTTATTTTCCGATAATCAAAACGTCCTGGAAGAAAACTCCCGGTATTTCTTTCCAATTTCCCGGATAGTACCGGATCATCTTGAGGCCAGCGGCTTTTAACAACTGTTCAATCCCCTGTGACGTTACTCCAATCACATCTTCTGGATTTTTCGCGTGAATAGTTGTATACCAATTTTCAGACTTATAGGCTGGAACGTCAAATATCCACTCTTTCTGATTCGTTGAATGGAATCTTCCCAAAGCGTCGCTTCTCCTTTTAAGGGAGTCTTCATATTCATCGTTCAGCAAGAAAAAAGTAATGATGGCTTTTCCGTCATTTTTTAAAACCCGACTGATTTCTTTAAAGTAAAACATCGCGTCAGTTTCATTTAAATGGGTCCAGACAGAAAGTGCAGTTACCAGATCCTGTGATTCATCAGCAACTGGCCATGGTTGCAATTGAGCAGATTGTGTTTTGGCGTAAGTAGGGTTTGATACATTTAAATGAATAAAAGAATACCCTGCCTGATAGTGCTTTTTGCAAAATTCGATATCTTTAATCATAACATCGATACCGGTATATTCTCCACCATCGGCAATAAATGGCTGAGAAGACATCCCAAGCAATCCGGTTCCGCAGCCAATATCTAAAATATTATTCCCTGTTTTTTTTTCTAAAGTTTGATAAATCAAAGTTTGGAAAATCCCGATAACATGCGCCCATTCAGCATAAGAAGTTTTTCCTCCTCTTCGATTGTCAAAATCTGGAATATGTTGAATATTGTTTGTCCTTCTGATATGTTCTTTGTCAATTTTGCGAAACGAATTGTCTAACCACCGAAAAAATCTATTCTTCATACAATCAATATTAAGGATAAGCATACACTGATAATTTATTAAAATTATCCTTTGCTACCAGGTGTTGAAGCTAATAAATTAACCATGATGACTTGTGAACGTTGGCTATATTTTCTGTATAAATATTGTTACAGCTACTGATTACCTATCAAGCGCTTTCACCAGATGCTTGTACGGATGTTTAAATAATATTGAGTTAAATCTTGTTTTTAAACGCTTCAATACATTTATTGGCCGAATATTTACCTTGTTCAACCATTTCCTCTGCTTTGTAAAAATCATAGGCGCTGCAACAGTCGCGTGATATATTAATCAGGATATCAGGTGAGTATTTTTCAAGGGCCAGTTGTGTTGTGTGGTAGGTTATTAAACTAATGGTCTTATTGATCACGTCAAAATATCCAAACTTTTCTTTCTGGCGGGAGGGGCGGATCTTGGACAATTGTCTGTAAAAATCCCTGATCTTTTGTCGATAAATAGATTGTTTGATTGCTTTTTTATTTTCGGGAACCAGCGGTTTATCAACTGGTATTAAAGCATTTGCGTTAACTACTACCAGTATATCCCCCGGAGATCTTTTAACATGCTCAATAGGAAGGTTGTTAATAATGCCACCATCAACAAGTAAGCCATCTCCCGACTTCACCGGCGTAAAAACAGTTGGAATGGCGATTGATGCCCTTATGGCGTCGTAAATACTTCCACTGGTAAAAACGACTTCTTTTTTATTAATGATATCGGCAGCTATAGCTGCGTAAGGTATTCTTAAATCTTCAATATTCGCATCCGATATGAATGCTTTCATGGTATTGAATAGTTTGTCGCCCTTAACTAAGCCCTGGGATCTAAAGGTAAAATCAATAAGGCTAAAAGCCTTTAGCTTATCCAATGTAAAGAGCCAGTCTTTATACGCTGGCATTTGTCCTAAAGCATATACTCCTCCAACAACAGCGCCCATTGACGTTCCTGAAACAGCGGTTATATCAAATCCTTGCCTTTCTAATTCTTCGATCACACCAATATGTGCAATGCCCCTCGCGCCTCCACCGGATAACACTAACGATACTTTTTGTTTCATCTAATAAATAGCGGTTTTATTTGTTGCTCATGATTGCATTAAATTTATACTGTAAATGCACATAAACTTACAATGGAGTAAAAGTTATGGCAAAAATGCAATAAATGACATTACAGACATTCAGCATGATCAACCTTGTTAACAACTGTTTATTGAACGATTTTGTTTGTTCATTTACTCTTTACAGAGTGCATTGAGCATAATCAATGCTTTAAAATGAGCTGAGTTTCAGTTATCAGGGCTTGCATTAGCTCGGTAGCTTTGGTATGTTTCAAACTAACTGCGCTTTGTCCCGACCAAAAATTGATCATATCTGTTTTGCCCTGGGCAATAGCCGCGGCTCTTAGTGGCCCCATTAGCCGGGTTTGCAAAGGGAAGGGTAGCACCTCGGTTTCATACTTAACTTCTTCAGAAATGCGGTTGCGGATCATCCTGCCCATCCGGCCGGTTAATGATTTGGAAAGTACAGTGTACCTGGATTCATCAGATAAAAGCGCGGCTTTGTGAACAGGTGTCGCGTTTGATTCGTCGGTAATTAAAAACGCTGTTCCTAACTGAACCGCGTCGGCACCCAAAGTTAACGCGGCTGCAATTCCCTTACCATCAGCAATGCCACCTGCAGCAATAACAGGTGTTTTTATTTTAGCCTTCAGCTGTTGTATGAGAGAGAAAGTCCCGGTTAAAGAATCATGTGCCGGCTTGAGGAACGAGGGACGGTGGCCACCAGCCTCAAACCCGGCTGCAACAATAGCATCAACCTTTGCTTCTTCCAAAGCTAAGGCTTCATCAAGCGTAGTAGCTGCGCCAATGGTTTTAATCCCAAGCCTGCGGGCTTCGTCCAATATCTCCGTTGACGGGATACCAAATATAAAACTGAACACCGCGGGCCTGATCTCAAACAGGACTTCAACCTGTTTCATGAATTTTGAAGGGATATTTGTATCCAGTTGAGGCAGTGGGATACTCAGCTCATCAAAGTAAGGTTTAAACAGTGCTTTTACTTTTTCCAGGCTTTCGGTCGGATAGTTAGTTAAGCGTTCGTCAACGTCCGAAACCCAGAGGTTAATGTTATATGGCTTATTTGTTTGCTCCTTAATGGTTTTATCTGCTTCCAGTATCTGCTCTGGGGTAAGCGTATAAGCTCCTAAACTTCCTAACCCGCCGGCGTTTGATACAGCAGCCAAAAGTTGTGGTGTGGAGAAACCACCGCCCATAGGCCCTAAAAGGATGGGATATTGTATGCCAAAAAGCGCGGTTATCTTAGTTTGGTTCCACATGGCTTTAAACCTTTACATTGGTTAGTAATTTATTAACGATGACCCATTTTTCATCGATTTTATTCAGGGAAAGGAGATCATAGTAATTAAAGTCAAACATAGGTACACGTGCTTTAACAATGGCAATGGAATTGATAATTTCTATGGATAATATTTCCATGCGAAATGTTTCGTTCAGCTCACGTGGGCTTTTTCGATTTTTAACACCGTCAATATATTGGTCAAGGCTTTTAAAATATGGCTGGCCGTTAATATCGCCAATTACCAGTGCCTGCGGATGGAATGCACTGCGAAGCAGTTCTGCATCCCCATTAAAAATACCCTCAAAGTAGGTTGATAATACAGCTGCTACAGCTGTTGCATTATCTGAATAATTGTTCATCTTTTTTCTTTTATGGTAATAAGGTATGCACCGGCCATGGTGCCCTTTGCATACCTGTTTGTTATTTACCTTGGTTTATCCGGCTATTATGCGATGTGGTGACCAGAAACATGACCGCCATCTAAATTGATGATCTCGCCGGTCACAAAATTACTGCTTGCCAGGTAAAGGGCCAACTCGGCAACATCCTGTGTTTCGCCAATGCGGTTAAGTAAATGCAGACCAGCAAGGCTATCTGCATTGCTAACCCCGGTTTTAGCCTGCAGCGGGCTCCTGATAATGCCCGGTGCTATGGCGTTTACACGAATATTGTTTTTACCAAACTCGGTAGCCAGCTGCCTGGTTAAAGCGTGGATGCCACCTTTGCTTGAAATAGGCGCGGTAGCTGGAAAACCACCAATGGCATGATCAACCAGTACCGTTCCTATGTTAATGATGGAACCTTCGCCTTGTTTCAGCATCTGTTTAATAGCTGCCTGGCTGGTAAAGTAAGTGCCTTTTAGGTTGATGTTTAAAAAGCTGTCGAGGTGCGCTTCATCAACATCTAAAAAAGGTTTTGGTTCAAATATACCGGCATTGTTTACCAGTACATCTACAGCGCCAAAGCGTGTTACAGCTGTATTAACCAATTGTTGGCCTGTGGCTGGGCGGCTAATGTCGCCGGTAACCATAGCCAACTGGTCATGATGACCCAGTTCGTTAAAGGTTGCCTTTAAATTTTCTTCGTTAGCCGAGTTAATGACCACGTTATGGCCGTGTTGTAAAAATAAACCAGCGATGGCCTTGCCAATGCCTGTTGATGCGCCGGTTACTATAATGGTTTGTGTTTTCATGATCTTGTTTATAAATTGTTATTTAAATTATCTTTTAGCTGTTATCCCCTTTTCGCGGAGCACGGATACCTGTTCGCCTGCATAACCCCAGTCATCCAGTTCGATTTCCTGTATTACCACGTGGGTGAGTTTTGGGTCTTTATCCAATACTTCAGTGATGAGTTTGGTTACTCCTGCAATCAGGGTTTGTTTTTGTTCGCGGGTAACACCTTCGCGGGTTACCTCTATTTTTACGTATGGCATGGCTTTAAATTTAAAGGGTGGCTGATGCGGTTAATTGAACGTCGAGTTCAAATTCATTGTAGATGAGTGTATCGCCCAGGTTAGTAAAAAAGTTACCTGAACGGAACTTCATATCATATTTGGTGCGGTCAACAATGATCTTGCCCGATGCGGTTATTTGATCAGGAGATACCTGTACATCGGCCGGAAAGCTTAACGGGTGTGTAATACCTTTGATGGTCAGGTTGCCGGTAATCAAATGATCGCCGTCCTTTACCTGGTCTATACGGGTAATGTCAAATGAGGCTGCCGGAAATTGATCTGTCGCGAAAAAATCTGCAGAAAACAGGTGGCCTGCAAATTGAGCGTTAGTATCCGGATCAGTAATATCCAGTATTTTTATGGAGGTTGTGTCAATAACAAAATTCCCGCCGATAAGCTGACCTTTATTCAGTGTCAGTGTACCTTCTTTAAGGGCGATAGTACCATTATGCGCGCCGGTTACTTTTTTGCCGGTCCAATCTATGTTGCTTTGTGCGCTTACAATTTCAAAATTTTTAGTTTCCATTTCTTTATATTATCAATCGTTAATGATTTGATAGTACAAAGGACGGCAGGAAATTTCAGGTGACTACGTGATGTACATCACATTCGTATCTGCGTTATTTATGGGCATTATAAAGCCTGCTGAGCGTTTCTCTTGAAACACCGAGGTAGGCGGCTATAAGGTGTTTGGGAACCAGGTTATACAGTTGAGGATATAATGACAGGAGTTCTTCATAACGGGCTTTGGTATCATTATTCATAAATGACAGAAGCCTTTTTTGCGAAGCCAGGTAACCTTTGTTGGTGCGCCAGCGAAAAAAGTGTTCGGCCTGGTGCAGTTCGCTGCATATTTTTTCGCGGTCATGATTGGAAAGGCAGAGTATTTCTGCGTCGGTGATACAATCTATATTAATGGTGGCCCTGGTTTGATTGTATAAAGCGCCGTAATCAGAGGTCCACCAGGTGGGCATAGCAAACTGCAGGATATACATTTTGATGTCGTCGTTGATGTAAAAGGCTTTTAAGCAGCCAGAAATCACAAAGTATTCGTGGTCTACCTTGTCGCCCTCGCTAATCACTACCTGCCCCTTTTTGTAAGATTGCGGTTTGAAATGCGAAAAAAAATAATCAAACTGCTCATCAGTCAGTGTGGCCGTTTTGGCAATATGCTGTTTTAATATTTCTTTCGCTTCCATTTGTCTGGTTTGATAGGCCTGTTGACCATACCGGGATGAAGCCGAAATTATTGATTTTTGTTTAATATTTATGGGTTTTCTGCATTAGAGAAGGTAAGAAAAAGAATTTTGGTTTATTCACATCATATGAATCTTAAGCGACCATTATGTATTTCGATAAGCTTTTAAAGGCGACTTCTTTTTTTATGCAAACACAAGCAGTGTAAATAGGTTATTAAACTATGAAGAAGAGCTTATTAACAGGAAAAACGATTGTGATAACGGGTGCGTCCAGTGGTGCGGGACGAGCAGCGGCCCTGGAGTTTGCGCCATATGGTGTGGGCCTGGTGCTGGCAGCGCGAAATGAAGTTGCCTTAGATGAGTTGGCTGCCGAGTGCGGTGTATTAGGTTCAGATGCACTGGTTGTGGTAACCGATGTGACTGATCCTAAAGCCCTGATCAATTTGGCTAATGCCGCAAAAGATTGGCAAGGTCAAATTGATGTATGGATCAATAATGCGGGTGTACTTGCAGCCGGCGATTTTGACAAGACACCAATGGAGGTACATGCACAAGTGATCGAAACCAATTTATTAGGTTATATGAATGGTACTCATGCGGTTATGCCCATTTTTAAAGAACAGCAAAAAGGTATCCTGATCAATAACATATCAATAGGCGGTTTTTTACCTGTACCTTATGGCGCAGGTTATACAGCCAGTAAATTTGGCTTACGTGGTTTTTCTGAAGCTATCAAAGCCGAACTGAACGCATGGCCGGATATTTATGTTTGCGACCTTTTCCCTGCCTTTTTGGATACACCTGGTGTACTGCATGCTGCAAACTATACGGAAAGGACATTAAAACCAGCCCCGCCTGTTTACGACCCTAAAAGGGTGGCACAGGCCATGGTAAAGGTGGCTATGCATCCAAAGGCAAATACTTATGTTGGCAGCGCATCTTTATTGCTGAAGCTATCACACGCTATATTCCCTGAGTTAACTACAAAAATAACAGGTGCTGTAATGCGTCGTTACTTTAATGCTGCAGAGCCAATGGCATCCACCAACGGGAATCTTTTTAATACGGTTAATTACGGTATGAGCGCTAATGGAGGCTTTGGTTCGCCTGGTAAACCAAAGGCACATCGCAAATATATAATAGCTGGTCTTTTGGCAGGGATTGCAACAGGCCTTTACTTATTCAATTCCAAAAAATGATAAAGCTAACGTGTTAGAAGAGGGGCGCGAACGATCCTTTTCTGGATACGTTTATGGCTGCTTCTGTTTCTGATACCTGCTCAATTTTACTTTATGATTTTCTTTGGCCGCGTCAATGGAATGGGTACGTGTAAGATTATCTTCCTTGTGGGCAAGGTTGGATAGTTGTATATAAAATTTGTGTAACCGGTCAAGCTCTTCTTCGGTTAGGTCCTCAACATCAACCATACGGTTACTGGTGCCTTCGTGTGAGGCCAGGAGTTCATTCAATTTCAAATGAATGGCTTTTGAATCCTTGTTTTGTGATTTTTGGATCAGGAAAACCATTAAAAAGGTGATAATAGTAGTACCGGTATTGATGATGAGTTGCCAGGTATCTGAATACTTAAAAATAGGACCCGTTATAAGCCAGATGACAATAGCAGAAACTGCAATAATGAAGGCGCCGGAACTACCGGTAGCTACAGTTGCCCAGTTTGCAAATCGTTCAAATAAATTTTTTTTCTTGGTCATGATAGCCGCGCTTATTTGGTAAAATTTTATTTACTACAAAGAAATGTGGGGTAATGTTTGAATGGTGTATTTAATTTATTACTTAATAATTTACTAATTAGTAAATAATTGACAGAATAAGTAAAACTTTTACTTTTAGTCGGGGTTATTAGTGTACATCTTAAATTATAAATGAAATACCTATGGCAACTTTAACAAAAGGCGGAAATAAAACCGCTACAACAAAAAACGGGAAAATGGAAAATTCAGAATTTCATGAATTTTTTGTAGACGAACTGAAAGACATATACTGGGCAGAAAAACACCTGGTAAAGGCTTTACCTAAAATGAAAAAGGCTGCAACAAGCCCGGAGCTGGCCGCCGCGTTTGATAAACATACGCAGGAGACTCTAACGCACGTTGATACGCTGGAAAAGGTATTTGAATTACTGGGAGAAAAAGTGGCAGCTAAAAAATGTGATGCAATGGCCGGTTTGCTGGAAGAAGCCAACGGTATTATTGAAGACACCACAGCCGGAACTTTAATACGTGATGCTGGCCTTATCTTGGCGGCTCAAAAGGTAGAACATTATGAGATAGCTACTTACGGCACCCTTAGGGTTTTTGCACAAAATATGGGACATGCAGATGTGGAAAGGCTGTTATCTCAAACACTTGAAAATGAAAAGGCCACTGATGTGGCTCTGACAAATGTTGCTGAAAGTTTTATTAATGAACGGGCCGCTGCCGAATAAGCTAAAAAGTTAGCTGCACCGGTTATATCCGATAATACCGCGGCTAAAACTGATCAATATGACCACCGAATATAAGATTCGGTGGTTTTTTTTTGTCTTAAAAACCGAATTACCTCTCGTTCAGTATTCAGCGTCTTTATATATAATTATCAAGTAAATGATTAATAATTTGTATTTATCAAGTAAATGATTGATATATTTGTATTATCAAGTAAATACTTGATAAAATGAACTCATGGAAAAATACGCGGTTTTAACGGGTGATATCATCAACTTTACCAGTTTAAAGGATAAGGACAGGCTAAATCTTATTAATAAAACAGAAGTTTTAATAAAATCATGGGTTAAGCAACCCAACCTTGCTGAGGTATTCCGGGGCGATAGCTACCAGCTAATGATGGGGGATACCGGAGAAGCTATAAAGAAAGGCATTCAACTGATCTGCTGGTTTAAAAAGCATTCTGACAATAAAAACAAAATCAACTTAGGTTCACGGGTTTCAATTGGGATAGGCAGTATTGCTTATAATGGCAAATCTGTGTTAGATTCTGATGGAGAGGCTTTCCACCTATCAGGAAGAAATTTTGATAAAATGGCGGATAATGAAATATTAAGAATCAATACCGCCGATGAACGTATTAACGAACAAATTGCGATAATCCTTACATTTGCGAATATCATTATAAACCAATGGACAACCAGCCAGGCTGAAGTAATCTTTTTGGCCATAAACGGCTACACACAAACCAAAATGGCCGAAGAATTAGGGATACAACAAGGTGCAGTAAATAATAGGTTGAGGGTTGCTAACTGGAAAACTATACAGGAAGGAATTGATTATATTATACAATTAATTAAAGAATAGGATATGCTGACAGGTTTATTGCTACGATTAATTACAGCGCATTTACTTACCGACTTTGTATTTCAGCCCACTGCATGGGTAATTGACCGAAAAGAAAATAAAATAAGATCAATCGGTTTACTATGGCATGTATGCCTCACAACATTATTTGCTTATGCTTTTTCGGGCTTATACAATTGCTGGTGGATACCCCTGGTTATTTTTATTTCCCATTACCTCATTGACATTATAAAATCTTATCTGCCCGATAATATATATACTTTCCTGGCAGACCAGGCCATGCACCTGTTGGTAATCACTATAATTTGGTTAATTGTTGATCATCAGTGGGCTGCGATCATAACAGCGTTACGTGAAATAACCTCAAATAACAATTTTTGGATATTAACCTTAGGCTATATACTGGTAACATGGCCGTTAGGCATATTGATAGGAATGGCAACAAGCAAATGGCGGAATGAATTGGCTACAACTGAGAGCGCGAGAGAAGGGCTGGCTGATGCAGGTAAATGGATAGGAATATGTGAAAGGGCCTTAATTTTAACCTTTGTATTAACCAATCAATATACTGCTATCGGCTTCCTGATGACTGCCAAATCCATACTTAGGTTTGGTGATAAGGATAAAAAGACCGAGAAGAAAACAGAATATATACTTGTAGGCACATTGTTTAGTTTTGCCGCTTCCGCATTACTTGGGGTTATCCTGTCTTATGCAATTAAATAATTAGTGTTTATTTCTTCTTTGATCAAGATTTAAGGGTTGGAACTTAATTGATTGTCAGTACGTCAGTCTGAAATAAAAGCGGTTTATCAAAAAGGGAAGGGGAGGACCGGAAATCATGAAAAAGCGCTCCGTATCTCACCCCGGAGCGCTTCAATGTTCCTACAAACATCGATCAACTAAACTCAG
Source organism: Mucilaginibacter lappiensis (assembly GCF_050433765.1). GTDB lineage: Bacteria > Bacteroidota > Bacteroidia > Sphingobacteriales > Sphingobacteriaceae > Mucilaginibacter > Mucilaginibacter lappiensis_A. The sequence continues at coordinate 619,649 of NZ_JBNPWP010000003.1, forward strand.
ATCTCTACAATCTAAGGTCTTGGCAATTTCATAAAATCGTTGTATTTAAGCGCACGTTTTATTGAAATTGTATGGTCAGTAACAAGCTTTTTACAGCATATTATATTTTTTGATATTATTATTAAAATTTATGAAATGGGCATAAACACGCCTCCAATGCAATTGCGTTAGCTGCTGTTTATATTATAAAAGAATTATTATAAACTTAAAGGGAGCTGATAATAGTTCGCGATATATTGCAGGTAATCCATCAACGTCAGTTTAATCGGTTGGTATGTATGCATACTTATCGTACATAAAACCGGTTATATAAAACAGCTGACAATAAAGGATAGTGAACAATAATCGGGACTATTTATCCGAGGTGCCTTGGTGGTTGTTTAGGCATTACGATATAACAACTGGTTTCTGGTTGAAAATAAGCCGTATTAAACGGAGTAATTGTAGTTAAAGGTGATTCAAGAACAACATTAAGAGCGGTAAGATCCAAAAAATCCATTTGTATAACCTTTACAGGAGGAACATGTTCTTTCTGTGGAACAGGTATGTCCTTTATGGGTTCGGCATGGAGTATGTTGTGCGCGTTCAGTATGGTTGCACGATAATTTGGAATGCATTTAAGAAATAAAGCATGGCGGGTTACCCGCATCTGCACATAATTATAGGCATTATTACCAAAGCGTATTTGCCCGCTTATATTTTCATATTTAACCCAATCCCTGATGCCCGGAAGATTGACAGGTACTTTTACCTCTTCCAGATCATGAGTATTATACAGGCCTTTGGATGCTTGTTCATTAAAAAACTTATCAGCGCAATAGGTAAGGTATTGATGTAAAGCGGTATCGCCAACCAAGCTATAAAGGTGGAGGAATAACAGTAATATGGCCGCAATTTTTTTCAATAGGTATTATTTGTAATATGTACTGTAAATATAAAATAAGTTCATTGTTTATGCAACTTTCAGCTGGTTATTTCTTAACTAATTCACGCTTATTTATACTTAAAAGCCTAATATTTGTGGTATGATTAATTTTTGACTGCCCGTGCTGCCGGGATGCCTGTATTTTTAAGTATAACAAACGGAATACGTGTATTCCAGGTAGGTTTTAATCCATCTTCATTGATAAAGCCTAAGGCGTAATTCCCCAATATAATGTCTGGTTTTCCATCTGCATCGTAATCGGCTACATCCATGCATATCCACCGGCCTTCGTTTTCGATAGGTAAATTATGGGGGATGAAATGCATTGGCTTGTCCTGCTCAAAATAGGTAAATCCTTCGGCCGGGTTATTTTTCAGATCCGGAAAAAATGCGATTAAAGCAATGTCAAGTTTACCATCGCCATTAAAATCTGCTGCTATTGCTTTGGTAGCACCGTTTACAGGATAAAAGTATGCTTGTTTGTATTTAAAATTTCCCTGATTTAAATAAATATAAACTCCATGAAAAGGCTTTAGGATTTTTGAATAATCACTGTTATCACCGCTGGTATATAATATATCCAGCTTTCCATCATGGTTAAAATCAACAAGCTGAAAACTGCTGGACCCATAAACCGGTGGAAACTTTAAAAGGTTAGTAGTAGTAAAGCCGCCTTTATGATCATTCAAAAATAGCCATATCCCTTCATCGGCCTGCGCGAACAAACAAACAGCATCGGGCCATCCATCATGATTAAAATCACCGATAACGGCATGTTCCGCACCGGGCATAGTACTGATTATTTTTTTTTCAAAAGATTTATTTATTGATTGCTTATACCAGTATAGCCCTCCCATATTGTGGCCGAAACCACATATCAACCTGTCTTCGAGCCCGTCCTTATCAAAATCTGCAGATAAAGACTGCACCGGTCGCGGCAGTTTATCCGCAATTATTTTACCTTCCTGGTTGCCTGGTGGATCAAGCATGATATCGGTTAGGTAACCGTTTGATATATCAATTGCATCCATAGAGCCAATAAATGTAAAGGAACCCAACTCGTGTCCCCGGGCATCTATCCGGAACTGAACATCAACAGCTGGCGAATTATAAGAGTGCGATGATTTCAATTTTAGTTGATTTGACCATTGATAAATGCTGTTATTCAATCTGTTACTGGTAATGATCGTGTGGCCAATAGTGTCAAATGCTACCAGTGTAGTTGTAGAAGCCGATCCCTTATCATTGATTGGTTTTAATAAAGTGAAAACACCCCAATCATTAACCGGAGCAACTGGTACCGCGGCTCGCTTAAGTGCTTTTGGCGACGCGGTTTTATAATAATCGACTATTTTTAACCAGTCTTCGTAAGGCAGGGCCGAATTGGAAGACGGGGCATTTACATACATGTCTTCTGCATAAACCTTTATGCCCAAATGGGGCGCCATAGCTGGTAATACATGTTTTACCCATGTTTCCTGATCAAGCATATCTGCTCCTACATATTGGTGACAGCTTTTACAGTATTTTTCAGAAAGGGATTTGCCATCGTTTTTGGTAGTATCTTTTTTATTATCCTGGTTGCAATTGATGGAAACGAAACAAATAGCAGTTATAAATAAACACCCTATGAAAGGGATAATGTGATGTTTTTTTAATGCCATTGTTCTCTGTAGCGTGTAGTTTGGGGATTTTATACTATTATGATTTAATGAAGATAATGTAAAGAGGCAACCGGGGCTGCCTCTTTATATTATTCTGCTTTGTTTTATTAAATTAATAACCTGGGTTTTGCTTCAAATTAGCAACGCCTCCTATAGTTTCAATATCTATTTGTGGTTGTGGTATTGGATAATACTCATTTTTATTTGGCGTAAAATGAGCTCCGGCTACGTCGCTTATTGTTTTGCCATCAAAATTAAAGTAATTGGCCAAAGCCTGCTGCGCTATTCCCCAGCGGGAGATGTCGAAAAACCGGTGACCTTCCATACCTAACTCCAGTTTACGCTCAAAGTAAATAGCTTTTAATGCTAAAGCCTGACTTGAAAAATAACCAGCCGGATATGGACTAATCACATATTTTGCTGCTGGAGTAGTGGTATATCCTGCCATTGGGGCCTTTGGATCCTGATAGGTATATACAAAACCTGCGGTGTTGGCAGCTCTTGTACGTACACGGTTAACATAAGCCAAACCTAAATCGCCGCTGCCTAATTGTGCTTTAGCCTCTGCAGCCATCAATAAAACGTCGGCAAACCGAATAATGTTAACCTGGTTGGCCGAACCTGGTGCCCAGGAATGACTATCTGCATATTTACCCTGTGTTGCCTGGAAATAAACATTCTTTTTAGGAGAGTAAGGACCAGCAGAACTTTGCTCACGGATCCAGGCCTGGCCAGGGTGGTTACCCCAATCAAGGTAAGGTATGCCTCGGCGGCCAACTGTCCAGTCTAAACGCGGATCAACATTGCCGGCATCAGGGGTAAAGGCAGTAGTTGAGGAAATATTCATATCGGTAACGAGCGGGTGTGAATTATAATCATCCAAATAAGGTAAACCCGCAGCATCTGTCCGGAAGGAGTTTGCCAGATCCTCGGAAGGCTGGAAAAAACCGCAGCATGAAAAAGGGCCATTGTACGGAAAGTTCAGCATGTCAAAGTTATTTGCCTCGCTGATTGTATTGGTACCATCATTTGCAGCTTGTTGTATTGCAAATACGGTTTCCTTGCTGTTTTTGGTTGCGGCGCTAAAGTTATCTTCATAATTATCCACTAATCCGTAAGCTACACCGGCAGGGTTGGTTCCACTTGTTATAACTTCTGTAAATGTTTTATCTGCTTCGGTATACTTTTTCTCATATAAGTATGTTTTTGCAAGATATGCACCAGCAGCCCATTTGTTAACACGGCCTATTTGCGCTTGGGTTCCGGGCAAGTTGGCGTAAGCATACTGAAAGTCGGCTTCGATCTTCGGCCATATATCCGCATCATTTGGCTGTACATAGTTTACAGTGGTTTCGTCAATATACGGTATTTTATTAAATAGTTTTTTCAGATCAAAATAATAGTGTGCACGTAAAAACCTGGCCTGAGCTGCTATTACCGTTCTGTTAGCATCAGTAATGGATGGAACCTGGGCTAAGGCCTTAAGCACATTGTTGGCCCTGGTTATTCCCTCATAATTAGCTTTCCATTTACTGTTTAAAAAGCCATTACTGGCATCAACTGTAAATGTTGCTATAGAATTTATTGCAGGCTGGTCGGTACCGCTACTGCCTTTGTGCGCATCGCCACCGGCAACACTTCCATAAATCCAGTTATCGGGTGCTGTTTCCCAGGGACCACCGCCGCCAAAGGCAACATTGGTTCCTTGCTGGCCATCAAGGGCCGAATAAGCACCAATCAAAAGGCCATCAACCCCGGCGGGTGTATTTACATTTTCAACACTTAATGCTCCTAAAGCGGGTTGATCTAAGTAGGCTTTTTTACACGAATTCTGTATGATACCAGCTGCAATTAATGCATAGACTGATAAACGTTGTATACTTTTCATAATTTCTGAATGATTAAAATTTAACTTGTACACCAATTAAATAAGTACGCACCGGGGAGTAATTACCACGATCAACACCAAAGCTTGTACTGCTGGTACTGGCAGCGCCGGTACTGATACCCGTGGTACTGTTAATAGTAGTTGTACTGCTACCACCACCTACAATTTCTGGATCAACACCTGAGTATTTGGTTATGGTAATTAAGTTAGCGCCTGATAAATAAACCCTGAACCTGTCAATACCTATTGTTTTTAATATTTGAGGATCAAAAGTATAACCTATTTGTAAGTTGCGTAAACGCAGGTAAGAACCATTTTCTACGTAATAGGAGTTAGGTACAGTATTGGTACTGAATGAACCATCAATTTCCTGAATAGGTGCTTTGGCATCCATGTGAGTAGGCGTCCAGGAATCATATAATGCTGTTTTACTTTTTGCTCCCTGGAAGTTTGCGTAAAAGTCAGTCCACCATTTAACATCATTCCATATTTTATTGCCATAAGAGCCATACCAGAACATGCTCAAATCAAATCTTTTATAGGAAAAATCAAGGTTAAGCCCACCTGTAAATTTAGGGTTGGGATTGCCAAGCAGTGTACGGTCATCTGCTGTAATTTTCCCGTCGCCGTTTATATCAGCATATTTAAAACGGCCCACCGCGGCGTCATTCTGATATGTTCCGCCAGCTGCTGCATTGGCTGCATCAATCTCGGCTTTTGAATCCCAAAAACCATCGGTTTTATAACCAAAGAAACCACCTACAGGGCCACCAACCTGGTTACGTACTATTGAGCTACCATTAAAACGGCCCGCGTTTTGATCAAAATAAGGTTGACCTAATGTAACTGCTTTAATTACGTTGTGGTAAGTAGTAAAGGTTAACGTCGCATTCATTTTCAGATCATGCGTCAGGTTGGTATGCGTTGTAATGGCTAAATCCAAACCTGTATTGGTCATTTCGCCTGAATTTGTATATGGTTGCGTTGCTACCCCTGCAGTACCCGGAAGATTTGGATTGAATAACAGGTCGCTGATTATCTTTTTATAATAATCTGCAGAGATCTCCAATTTCTGGTTGAAGAACGAACCATCAAAACCAATATTTAAGTTTTTATCCTTCTCCCACTTTGCATCAGGGTTACCATATTGGGTTTGTGTTAAACCAGGAACCGTACTGGTTGAAGAACCAGTTATATCATAATAGGAATTGGTTTTGTTAACACCAAATGTAGTGAAAGCGTTAGATGGGGTAACGTTAATCTGGTTACCCATAATACCATAACCACCCCTTATCTTTAAATCATTTATCCAGCTTGCGCCTTTTAGGAATTCTTCCTGAGATATACGCCAGCCAGCGCTTACGGCTGGAAACCAGCCTGTTTGATAGTTTTTAAACCTGGATGAACCATCACGGCGTATAGTCGCGTTTAAAAGATATTTATCATTATAAGTATAATCTAAACGGGCTAAATAAGAGAATAACTTATCTCTTTGTAAATTACTATAGGCGGTAGGAGTGCCCGTGCCGGTAGATATGGTGGTATAGTCAGGATCAAATATAAAATAGCCGGTGTTTGAAGCACCTAATGTTTGATACCTGTTTTTGTAAGCCTCTGTACCTACCAATACCTTGATGTCGTGTTTAGCGATGGTTTGGTGATAGGTTAATGTATTTGTCCAGGTGTAATCATACGCGTTGTATGAATTCTCTGCATAAGAGTTTGTGCTTACATTTTCAGAATTTTCATACTCAGGATACGTAAAGTTGTGGTTATAATCTGAATAATATTCACCACCAAATTGCGTGCGCAGGGTAAAATACTTCAGGAAATCTACTTCTGCAAACACGTTTCCAAATAACCTGTTCAATGCACCGTAATTATTTTTGGTACGGTCTGCTATAGCAACAGGATTCCTGGCGTTGCCTAAGTTTGCTGTATTTGAACCTGCATAATTACCCATAATGTCATATACCGGAATGATGGGTTGTTCACGGAATGACATACCAATTGATGTGCCTTCGTCATTTTGATTTACCTGCGGATTTTCTGTTAAAGAATAAGAAAAGTTTTCGCCTACCCTGATATGCTTGGTTATATTAAAGCTGGTATTTGCCCTTATGGTATAACGTTTATCGTAAGTATTTTTTAATGTACCCTGCTGATTAAAGTAATTCATTGAAAATAAATACGTTGCCACATCAGAGCTACCACTTACGTTCAAATTATGACTTTGTATAGGTGCCGAACTAAATATTTCATGATACCAGTCTGTACCTGCCTTATTTGCCTGGGTTATACGATAAAAACCAGACGCGTCTCCAGTTGTATAAAACGGATTAACGTTATACTTTGCCGGATCAACTGCCGGGTCGCCGGGGTGAATACCTGCCGGACCTGCACCTCCAGCGCTGATATAATCAGGCAGGACATCTCCGTTAGGACCATATAAATTACTGTTAAAATTAGGCGTAATCCCTTTTAATGTAGCCGTATTTTGAATTGCCAGCCGGTTCAGGGCTGTCATTTCCTGCGGGTTAAGCAAATCATAAACATTGCCACCTTTAGGTACCTGGGTACCGTAATAGGCATCGTAAGAAATGCTTGCTTTACCATTACCCTTTTTGGTGGTAATAATAATAACGCCATTTGCTGCGCGTGCACCGTAGATTGATGCCGAACTCGCATCCTTCAATACCTGCATACTGGCAACATCATTCGGGTTAATGTCCGTTACATTGGTTGTAGGCACACCATCAATTACATATAATGGCTGGTTGTTTCCAAATGTGTTGGCCCCACGAATTTTAACCGCAGGCGCTTCACCCGGTTGACCAGATGCAACTACAGTAACACCAGCAGCCTGGCCTTGTAACTGGTTTTCTACAGATGCAGTGGGCTGCCTGTTCAAGGCTGACACATCCACAACTGCAACAGCACCAACAAGGTCTTTTTTACGTTGTGAGCCATAACCCGTAACAACAACTTCATTTAAAGAGTTGTTACCGGCCCTTAAGGTTATACTAAGGCTGGTATTGGTACCCACTGTTAAATCAGTTGGTTGGTAGCCAATATAGGAGATGGTTATTACATCACCCTCTTTTAAACTCAGGGTAAAGTCGCCATTGGTATCCGTCACCGTGCCCGTTGAGGTTCCTTTGACCCGTACAGATGCGCCAATTACGGGTAGTTTGTCATCACTCCCAATGACTTTGCCATGGTACTTTGTTTGGGCCGTAACCCCCAGTGAAGATAGCAGGCAGCATAACAGCATACCGAGAAATCTTCGTTGTAGAAGTAAACTTTTAAGCATGATTTTTAATTAAATTGATTAATATATTGGTTAAGAAAATTATGTTCATAGGCCGGTTAAAGCAATGGTAGAGACATTACAACCGGGTGTTAACTTTTTTGACTCAAAGCAATGGTAGAGACATTGCAGCCGGATATGGTTATGCGTTTAAGCAAATATCCAGGCAATAAAATGCTATTAGGCTTATTGTGTAGGCAATAACCAAACAGTAATCAAAAAAAACATGATACCTGCTCTTGTGTAGGCAAAAGCGGTTAATTTATAACAAAATATCTTTTCCGGGTTTAATTGTGAGATGAGCCTTGCGGCAGCAACACGGAAATGATAAACATATTACCAGAGTATATTATGAGATAAGCCTTGCGGCAATTACTGGTAAAATGATTAAATGAAGTAACAAATGCATTAATACATTTCCTACTTCAGGATGCTATAGTTTATTATTGTCAGTTTTAACATAGTATGTTATAAAAATATTAGGTAGAAATCATTTATCCTGATTGATAAATAATATTGGTTCGGCTACTAAAATAAATATAGTGTATTGTTTACACAAGTTGCTTTTAAGAATTGCAAATTAAATATTTTAATATATTTTAATTTGTCAATGTGTTAAAAATATTAATCAATTATTAATAAATATTGCGCAAAGTACAGCTAAAATTAAAAAAAGTTAAATCGAATATTTGCCCGTAGCATCGCAAACAGAATTGTATAATCCACTCGAAATAAGATATGCTCAAGCAAGAATGGACTTTAATAATCTCTTTTAAAACATTATACTCCCACAATAGCTAAATCAGAGGTGTTAAAATAATACCATCATTTAAAAATTTTAAGGTAGTTAATATTACCATGGAAGTTTATTCCTGTCTGAACCACCTACAGCATATCCAGCAATTGCCGCCTGTTATTCAGGCTGCCCACACCCTGAAATCACTCCCTATTTAATCATTCAACAGGTAATATCTGCTGCTATATAATCGCAGGGGGGTACTCATAAAGTTCCCATATCCCCAATTGTGGTGATGTAGTTCCATATTGTGGTGATACCGCCCTCCCTATATTGGTGGCAGTGAAACAATGGGATGTGAAGCACATTTGCAGTGTAAAAATTATTTACCGGTTTGCAGCATATTAAAACAAATGACATTGCAGTAAACCAACATTAAACATAAAAATTAACAAGCTGGCCAGCGCGTATTTTTTTTTGTAAAGCATAAAAACAAAAACAATTAAAAAAATCGACTATGAAAATTAACTTTCTAAAATCAAGTACTACACTTGGCCTGGCAATAGTACTTGGCCTTACATCTTGTTCAAAAGATAATAACAATGATTCTCCTTACAACTCCCCGCAGCCCCAGGCTCCTGCGGCAACCTCAACTGTACAGTTAGCCAATAATGCAAAATTTGGAAGCATTTTGACCGACAAAGCAGGACGTTCCTTATATAGTTTTTCTGTTGATGCAGCTGCCCAGTCAAATTGCAATGGTAACTGTGCAATAACATGGCCTGCTTTTTACGATCCAACCCCATCATTAGGAACAGGGTTAAAAAGTTCAGACTTTGGAGTGATAACCCGTGCCGATAACAGCAAACAAACCACCTATAAAGGGTGGCCGCTGTACTATTACTCTGGTGACAGCAAAGCAGGCGACACTAATGGTGATGGCATTGGCAAAACCTGGTTTGTATCAAAACCTGATTATACTGTAATGCTGGCTAATGAGCAATTGCTTGGCGCCGATGGCGTAGCATACAATAGTCAGTATAAACCAGGTTCTGAGGTTGTACAATATATTACTGATGATTACGGCAGAACACTGTATAGCTTTATAAAAGATAAAGCCAATACTAACACTTATACTAAATCTGACTTCAGCAATGACAGTGTTTGGCCTATCAATCAAATTTCAAAGGTGTTAAATGTGCCTTCCATTCTTGATAAATCAAAGTTTGGAACCATCACCGTATTCGGAAAACCGCAGTTAACTTTTAATGGCTGGCCAATGTACTTTTTTGGTGCAGATGCAGGTGTAAAAGGTAGCAATAAGGGTGTAAGCGTAGGGCCCGGCGCCTGGCCGGTTGAAAATACTACTACCCCTGCGGCTCCTGCAAACTAACAATAATAACTGTTGTACAATACGGGCGATCCTGTTGTCGCCTGTATTGTTATTTAAACTCAAGATAATGTAATAATAAATATTTCGTAATAATTAAAAACGCAGGCAACCATATATTCGCCAATTACGTGGTAGGATAGAATAATGTTGTAACATCTATGAAATTAATTAACCGATGTATAACAGATCCTATTACTAAGTTTATAAAATCCACCTGTGTTAAATGAAATATCTTGCCGAATCCCCTCTGAACAAGTTGGTTACCATAAGTGTCTTTTTTTCTTTTCTAACAATTATTTTAAGTGCCGGTATGGCTGAAGCGCAGGTTGAAAAGCCTTTTTTTAGAAACATCGGAACCGAAAACGGACTGTCACATGATAAAGTAAATTGTATTATGCAGGATCGGCGTGGTTTTTTATGGTTTGGTACCGAGGATGGTTTAAACCGTTATGATGGCCGGTTCTTTACCATATTTAAAAATCAGCCCAATGATACTACATGTATTTCAGGCAATATCATAAAAGATCTGCATGAAGACAAAAACGGCATTATCTGGATAGCTACGGCCGATGGCGGACTTACACGGTACAATTATCATTTGCCAGCATTAAAGCAATTCAAACAATTTAAATACAATGCACATATTACTAATGGTATTCCGGAAAATAACATCAGTAAAATTGCAGAAGACGAAAACGGAAATTTATGGCTGGCTACCAGCAATAATTTTGTTGTAAGGTTTAATAAGCACAGTGAAAAATTTGATATGCCTGTAAAAAACGGCACCAGGAGCATTTTATCGTTGGCTATGGCTGGTCGGGATACCTTATGGGTAGGTAGGGCAGGAGGTGGTTTGTTAAAGATCAATACCAGCACACTTCAGTATAAGGTTGATGCCCGTTATAATAGTTTGTACGCAAAGCTGCCTCATACCGCTATAACTTCTATTTTTAAAAGTGGTGATAATACCATGTGGTACGGGGCATGGGACAAAAAATTATATAGTTATGAGCCTTTAACGCAGACAGAAAAACTATTTGAGCATACTATAGCTGAACCAGAAGAGCCTAATGACGAGATAGTATCATTTACAGAGGATAAGCGGAAAAATATATGGATGGCATGCCAAAGCACCGGAGTAGCCGTTTATGACCGCACCATGCATAGCTTTACAAGTTACAGGCATGACGGTAAGGACGGATCATTGATTGATAACAACGTAAACGCTGTATATACCGATAGGAGTGGCATTGTATGGATAGGTACAGATAATGGGATAAGCATACATGACCCGGTTTATTCGCCTTTTCAGCAATTCTTTTTGCCTAAAAATATAAATGGGGAAGACATCGCCATTTATGATTTTTACAGGGATGATCAATACAACCTGTGGATAGCAACCAGCGAAGGCATTTATATAAAACGGCATGGTAAAAATGGGTTTGAGCACAGAAAGATCATTTATAACGGGCAAACCCTGGCAGCTACCAAATTTTTTATAGATAAAGATAAAACGTTTTACTTAGGTACCGACTATACCTTGTTTAAGTATAATCCGGAAACCAACCAGGTTTCGCTTTTACCCAACACATCGTCAGACATGGTGATGAAGAAACTGATCAGTTCAAGGATAGTATCTATAGTACGTGATACTATTGCCAATCATCCGGTACTGGTGGTTTCACCTTATGGCCATTATATGACCTATTATGACCTGACCGATAAAAAATGGATATCGCGGGTTGATTCGGTAAAAAAGATAGTAAGGAACTTAAATATTAAAGATAACCTGATCAAGAAATTTTATAAAGATAAGAAAGGCGGCCTATGGCTTGCAACAGAACGCTTTGGCCTGGGCGACTGGCAGCAGGGTACTACGCCTATAAAATACTTTACCAATGATGTAGGCAATAACTCATCTATTAGTAGCAATGATGTTTATGATATAGAGGAAGATAAAAAGGGTAATTTATGGATAAGTACCTATGGTGGCGGGCTTAATTATTTCAACCCCAAAGCAGGCAAGTTTGTACATATCAAGGAATCGAGCAATTTAACCGAAGGAATGCAGGCCGATCTGCGTGGAAATGTTTGGATGATTTGTAACGGCCACATGCATGAGTATAACCCCTTGACAAAAATATACAGCTGTTATGACCTGCCCAATCTTCAAAAAAACGGAGGGATTAAAGGGTATGTTTATAAGGATAATTATGGTAACCTGTATGCCGGAGGAGTGAATTTCTATATCTCGTTTAGTCCGGTGGGTATCGGTAAAATAAAAAATGATCCGGATGTTTACTTTACCGATTTTAAGATATTCAATACCTCGTATAGCCAACTACTCGAAAACAAAACCATCAGGTTAAACCATGCTCAAAATTATTTCTCCCTGGAATTTTCTGCACCTGAATACAGCAGCAATCATATTCATTACGATTATATGCTTGAGGGAGTTGATAAGGATTGGGTTGATGCAGACAGGCGCAACTTTGCAAGCTATTCAAACCTGCCGGGAGGCAAATACCTGTTTAAGGTAAGGGCCTGTAACTGGAAAGGCAGCTTTATAAATAAGTACACGTCTATTGTTATTATCATCAGCCCTCCGTTTTGGCTGCAATGGTGGTTTTATACACTGCTGGTTCTTATTATAGCACCGGTTTGTTATTTACTTTACCGGTACAGGATTAATGAGTTTCTTAAACGCCAATCAATCAGGAATGGGATAGCGCAGGACCTGCATGACCATATCGGCTCCACCTTAAGCAGTATATCCATTTACAGTAAAGTGGCTAAAATTTATCAGCAACAACAAAAAGAGGATAAATTGAAAGAGGTACTGCATACTATAGGCGAAACAGCCAATGAAACCATTACTGAAATGTCTGACATTGTATGGACCATAAACCCTAAAAATGATCATATGAACAGTATTGTTCAAAAAATACAATCATATGCCCAGCCACTTTGTGTAGCCCAAAATATTCACTTTAAATTTAATTGTGATAGTAAAGTTAAAAACCTGACACTTGAAATGGCTGCCAGAAAAAACTTTTTTCTGATACTTAAAGAGTCATTGAACAATGCAATAAAACATTCAGGATGTAAAAATTTAACGGTTAACATCAGCCTTAGTAATTACTACCTTGAATTGCATATACAGGACGATGGAATTGGGTTTGACCCGAGTCTTAAATATGCCGAAGTACCTACCTCGCGGGGGGGTAACGGGCTGGTTAATATCAAATCAAGGGCCGATGATTTGAATGCAAAACTTAAAATTGAAAGTGGAATTAATAAAGGAACCCAAGTAGCTCTGGCCTTTAGTATCCTGTGAGAAACCTCTTTACATTATGAAATTATCACCATTTAATCATTATAAAAACCAACGAAAATGAGTATCCGAATAACCATATTTGACGATAATAAAAACATACGTAACAGTATTATCCTGTTATTAAACACCGATCCGGCATTTGAAGTAGTTGGTACGTTTAGCGATGCACAACACTGTGTGGAAAATGTATTGACCTCAAGACCTGATGTAGTTTTGATGGATATTGAAATGCCCGGAGTTAATGGTATTGAAGCTGTTAGGCTTTTAACCAGGGAATTTCCGCACATCCAAATTCTGATACAAACCGTGTTTGAAGACGACGAGCGTGTTTTTGATTCCATATGTGCAGGTGCATCTGGTTATATCTTAAAAAATCAGATCAACAGTTCATTAATTGATGCTATTAAAGAACTGCAAACAGGCGGTTCACCCATGAGCCCTTCTATTGCCCGCAGGGTACTAAACATATTGCAACAGGGTTATCAGACCAAACGTCAGCCGGCAACAGAAGAGTATAACCTTACCGCCCGCGAAAAAGAAGTACTGACTGCTATTGTAAATGGCCTGAGCTATAAAATGATAGGGTACGAATTAAATATCAGTTATGAAACCGTACGGAGCCATATCAAAAAGATTTATGAAAAATTACATGTGGCTTCTCTTACAGAAGTTGTTGCAAAAGCTATTAATCAACATATAGTTTAAACTTCATTACTACAATGAAGCAAAAAGTTATTGGAATGCCCTTATTATTTGCGTATGTTAAATGGGAAGGGCATTTGGACTATAACAGGTTTTGCAGTAATTTAATTTCCCGGATTAATAAAGGTAATCCTGCCGGAGTCAAGGTTGTAAATACCCCCTAAAATTTTAATGGCATTCTTTTGTTCCAGGTTCTTAAGTAATTTACTGTTATCAAGAATCTTTTTTATGGTTAGCTGTATGTTTTTTATAGCAACAGCATGTACCAGCCAATCATTTTTTGATGTTTTTTTTCCTGATATTTTTACGCTGTCTACGGCGGGTTCAATTTCGGCCATCAAAGGCGTTAAGTTACCGGTCTTTACGCCGTCAATGGCTGCTTTTATGGCGCCACAATGTTCATGGCCCAACACCATGATAACCTTCACACCTGAAACTCTGCAGGCATATTCCAGGCTCCCTAAAATATCCACATCTGCTACATTACCGGCAACACGGGTAACAAACAGATCGCCTATACCTTTATCAAATACTTCTTCAACAGGCACCCTTGAATCGGCACATGATAGTATAGCCGCCATCGGATATTGACCGGAAGCAGTTAAATGAATTCTTAAACTATCATTTTTGAGTGTAAGCTTATTCTTGTAAAAATGCTCATTGCCATTTTTGAGTATTTTAATTACAGAATCGGCTGTGAGCAGCTTTTGCTCCTCCGGGGTCATCACTTTATCATTAATCGTTGGGGAGCTGTTTTTCGGCTTAACCAAACTTGGGTTATTGCATGAAAACAAAACAAAAAATGAAATTGTATAAAAGGAAAGGTGGTTAATTTTTGACATAAACAAGGTGTTAATAATGCTTACCCAAAGAAAATGCATTGGATAATAATATTATCTCACCAAAAGCGGTGAAAAATTATACAGTTTAGGGGAGAACAGCGATTGATATTTATTGTATCAGCAGAATGAAATGATAGGTAAATTAAGCTTTAATTTAGTACGTTTAAGGCAATTTATGACGGGGAGGGTGCTTACAGTCTCGCAACTACTTTTCATTTAACAGCTCTTATAAAGAGTTAAAGGGATTTAGTGGCCGGTTAAAAGGTTTTATTAGACGACTTTACAATCGAATTAGTAGAAAAATTACCAATGAAGTAATAACACTTTTAATCAACTATAAATTTAAAACTTATTAATTTTAATACAATGGAACCAAGAATTGGAATTACACCAGAAAATCTTTCAAAAGTTGCACATGCTTTAAACGTAGTTTTAGCAGATGAGTTTTTACTTTATACCAAAACCAGGAATGCGCATTGGAATGTAGAAGGGGCAGATTTTCACAGTAAACATTTATTTTTTGAATCACAGTATGAACAACTGGATGAGATTATGGATAGTGTGGCCGAACGCATCCGTTCGTTGGGGCACTATTCTCCGGCTACGCTTAAAGCTTTTCTGGAGTTAACCCATATCTCGGAGCGCTTGCATGAGCATAATGATGGAACAGGTTTTATAGCTGAGCTATTAAGTGATCATGAGAGCCTGATCATTCATTTGAGAGAGAACATCAGCTATTTTGCAGACGAATTGAAAGATCTTGGTACCAGCGATTATGTTACAGGATTAATGGAAACGCACGAAAAAATGGCATGGATGCTCAGGTCACATTTAAAATAACCAGGCTTCTTAAAACAACAAAAAAGGCCACGAATTTCGCGGCCTTTTTTGTTGTTTTAAGATCAGCGGCTACCTTAATTTTTTCTTTCGCAAACGAAAAGGCGGTTAAATGTTTAAAAATCTTATCTTGGATACTATAAATAATGGCGTTTATGCAAGAAAACCTGCTGCTTTGTTTAGGCCTTATCATGAGTGCATCGTTTCTGGTACTTATTGCCAGGAAGCTGTCGATCGCTTATCCTATATTCCTTGTAATAGCCGGGCTGGCCTTGGGTTTTATCCCGGGGATTCCTGGTATTCACATTGATCCGAACCTGGTGTTCCTTATCATTCTTCCGCCTGTTTTATTTGATGCAGCACAAAACACATCATGGAAAGCTTTATGGAAATGGCGGCGTATGGTAAGCGTAATGGCTTTGGGTTATGTGCTGCTTACTTCAACCGTTGTTGCCTTTGCTTCCAGCTGGCTTATACCTGGCTTTACACTATCACAAGGTTTTTTGTTGGGCGCTATTATCTCTCCTCCTGATGCTGCAGCGGCTACGGCAGTACTGCAATACGTCCGGTTACCCAAAGCGCTCGTATCTATTCTTGAAGGCGAAAGCCTCCTTAATGATGCAACAAGCTTAACAGTTTTCCGTTTTGCACTTGCCGCAATCATTACCAATAATTTTGTGTGGTATAACGCTGTAGGTAATTTTGTTCTCGTTTCCCTTTCCGGAATCGCGATTGGGCTATTTTTTGGCCTGGTGTTTTATGCCTTATATAAGTGGCTGCCAACCACGTCCAATCTTGATATAGCCCTTTCGTTTGTATTGCCCTATCTGATCTACCTAACTGCAGAACGTGTCCACTCCTCTGGTGTGCTGGCAGTAGTTAGTGGTGGCTTATTTATTTCTTATCAAAATCATTTTATTTTCTCCCATCGCAGCCGGCTTAAATTCAATGCCGTATGGTCGCCCATTATTTTTATACTTAACGCGGTCATATTTTTTCTGATTGGATTACAGCTTCCGGATATTATGGGAGGTATAAAAAACATGCCGCTTTCCCGTGCTTTGGAAATCGCTTTAATTGTCTCTTTTCTCATCATCGCGACCAGATTGCTGGCCGGATATTTTTCTTCCATTTTTACTACCTTCATCAGCCGTTATATTACGGTGGCTGTAAGTCGTCCTGGCTGGAGAAACCCAATGATCGTTAGTTGGGCAGGTATGCGTGGGGTAGTATCCCTGGCATCTGCGCTTGCGATTCCGCTTATGCTTCCCGGCGGACAGCCTTTTCCCTTCCGCGACCTTATCTTATTTATTACTTTTATAGTTATCATTGTAACCCTTGTAGGACAAGGCCTTGCCCTGCCGTGGATAATCAGAATTTTAAAACCTGAACGCCTTCCCGGTGGGAAGCAGGATGATCAGCAGTTATTAGAGATAGAACAGCACTTATCCGCTGCTGCACTTACCGAACTTAATTCAAAGTATTCAAAGGAGCTGAAGGAAAACGACATGCTCAAAAATAGAATGGAACTGCTGGCCTATAAGGTTGACATTTACAAGAGCCTTGGTGATGATCAGGAAAAAAAGACTAAAGCTTTGTCCATGATCAAACATTTCAAAAAGATCATGATGCAGGTAACTGAACATGAAAGGAAACAACTTCGTGTTTTCCGTCACAGGGAGGAATTCGATGATGACATTATCCGTCTTGTTGAAAAACGGCTGGATCTGGAGGAGGAAAGGCTGGAGGACGATATTGAATAACCTTTATATACGATTCGCAGGCTATCGGCTTACCAGGTCCGCAGGTAAACGTTCAATTGGCTGAATCTGAATATGCTTAAAATATACCTCTGAGCCTTCAGATTGTATTTGAATTTTTCCCCTTGTTAACGGGATGATCTTACCATTTTCCAGTTGCCTGTTATGGTACAGTATCATTACTACTTTGCCATTAACAACATGTATACTGGTATCACCATGCGTATATAGGTCTAAGGTGTTCCATTGGCCGGTTTGATTTTCGCCATCGCCCTGTTTAATGCAATGCCTGCCTTGTTTACTTTGCTGACTAAATTCAGTAAGTGTTCCCTGTGCACTGTAAACATAGGCTGTTGTATCAGATTTTTTAATTGCAGGAATATCTGCCATTCCTCCCGCGCAACCCCAATAGTCACCACAGTTACCTTCTTCAATCTGAAACTCCTGCGAACGCATCCATGCACCATAATCAGCACCATACTTGCCTACAGAATTGTACAAAAGGCCGCTATCTTTATGTTTGCCCTTTTTTTGTCCCCACGAAAGAGCACCCCACTTAAACTGTAATTGGAGATGATAGTTCTCGTATTCATTTTTGGTAATTATGGCACCCCAGTTTTCGCCCGAAATACGAATAACATGCTCCCCATCTTCTTTCGATACCGTAAAAACGTGTCTTGGATCGTTGTTTAAGCCTATAGGTTTATCGGTAATGGGTTTGCCACTGTTATCAAGATCGGGCCCGATATAGGTATCCCAGCCTGTTAGGTCCCTGCCGTTAAACAGCTGTTTCCATTGACCCTTTTTTGTGCTTGTAGTAAAGCCCAAAATTACCGCGCAAAGAAGGAGTGGCAGAATAAATTTAGCAGATTTCATATCGGGAAGGTTGATTAATGATAAATAGGTTATAACAAGGACAATGTAAATAATTATTTTTAATGATTAAATACCATTACCCACTATCTAATTAGATAGTACAATTTATATAACAAAATTCATTACCGGAAACGCGGGAACGCATATATGATTTGATCTTTAAATATGGAAAACTCATCAGTATCTACTAAACATGCGGTTTCAGGCGAAATTATAAATCCAGCGATGCCTGTTCGCAGAATAGCTTCGGTTGATGTATATCGTGGTTTTGTAATGTTACTAATGATGGCCGAAGTACTTGCCTTCCCAAGAGTAGCAAGAGCGTTTCCTGAGAGTACTTTTTGGCAAATTTTATCATTTAATCAAAGCCATGTGCCATGGACATGGTTTGGGTTGCATGACTTAATTCAGCCGTCTTTTACATTTTTAGTTGGAGTTGTATTACCATTTTCTATTGAAAGTAGAAAAAACAAAGGGGCAACACATGTAAGTTTATTACAACATACAATTAAGCGGGCGCTCATTTTAATCTTTCTTGGTATATTTTTACGCTCTATACACGCTAAGCAAACATATTTTACTTTTGAAGATACCCTTACCCAAATCGGTTTAGGTTATACCTTTCTGGTAATTTTAGGATTTTATTCGCAAAGAGTTCAGATTATTGCCTTAATTGTGATTTCGGTAGGTTATTGGTTAGCTTTTGCACTTTATCCACTTCCCGGGGCAACATTTGATTATGCGTCGGCAGGAGTTACGGCTAACTGGGAGCATAATCTTCAAGGCTTTGCTGCGCATTGGAATAAAAATAAAAATCTTGCCTGGGCTTTTGACCGTTGGTTTTTGAATCTATTTCCCCGCGAAAGTACTTTTCTTAACAATGAGGGCGGATATTGTACGCTAAGCTTTATTCCAACCTTAGGTACAATGATTTTGGGTCTGTTTGCTGGTAACAAATTAAATTCTTCGTCGGTTCCTGCCGAAAAAATCAAATTTTTCATAATTACGGGAGTTGGTTTAATTCTGTTTGGGGTTTTATTGCATATAACTGGCATAAACCCTATAATAAAACGTATCTGGACACCTGCATGGATGGTTTTTAGCGGAGGAACTTGCTTTTTGCTGCTTACTTTCTTTTATTGGGTTGTTGATGTGGC
This sequence comes from Mucilaginibacter lappiensis, assembly GCF_050433765.1. Taxonomy (GTDB): domain Bacteria; phylum Bacteroidota; class Bacteroidia; order Sphingobacteriales; family Sphingobacteriaceae; genus Mucilaginibacter; species Mucilaginibacter lappiensis_A. Next base: position 639,076 of record NZ_JBNPWP010000003.1, read on the forward strand.
AGGCAAAAAAAGTTGGTCGTTTTTTTTAATGATTATAGGTGCAAATTCAATTGTAGCTTATTGTATGTCTGATGGAGGAGTTAGGGAATTTATTAGCGAATCACTTTTAATTCATTTAGGGCATAATTATGGTCAAATATTCGGACTTGAATATACTACGCTGGTTACCGGCGGGTTGGTATTGTTTTTTGAATGGCTGATTTTATATTGGATGTACAAGAAAAAGATATTTATAAAAATCTAAAATCAATGTTAACAATAGTGACCAAATAAAATTATTTCTTTCGCGAATTTGCAACAAGCCTACAGTCCCATATCTCTCAGATAGCGGCGACAACCCACAGAAAAAGCATTAAAACAGTACAGAGATATCGCGGTCTCTTGATTCGCAGATCCAAAACATAAGCAATGTGGATTGGCCCAAAATGATTATTTTTTCCGACAAGGGCAATTGCACAAATTGTAAAAACAAGTTAGTAATAAGACATTATAGGTTAATTCTGCCTTGTTTTTCTCACCTAAATTTATGGTAACTAATTATAAGCATTTCTCCACTATAAATGCGCGTACCATAACCTAATTACAAGATGTTAAATATTGACATTAAAGACCTGTTGCTAAAAATTGCACATGATAATGATCTGGTATCCTTTAAAAAGATTTATTTTTTATACTATGAAAGGTTGTTAAAATTAGCCTGCTCTTTTGTGAAATCAACAGAGGTGAGCGAAGAGATAGTGGACGATGTATTTGTGAAAATATGGTCGAACCGGGCCAAATTAACGGGGGTGAACAATTTAACGGTTTATTTATATGTAGCTGTTAAAAATAAAGCCGTCAATTATAATTTGGCCAGTCGTATAACTTGTGTTGATATAGAATCAGTTAGTTTTGAACTTAAGGATGTTAATGGTTCTGTTGAGGACATATTGATCACAGATGAGCTTGCAAAAATTATTAATTACACTATACAACGATTGCCTGAAGAATGCAAAATAGTGTTTAAGCTTGTTAAAGAAGATGGCCTGAAATACAGAAAGGTAGCAGAAATATTAAATATCTCTGTTAAAACCGTTGAATACCATATGAACAACGCGCTCAAAACAATTGCTGCGGCAATTTCTGCCTCACCAGACCGCCATAAAAAAACAATAAAAAAAGCGTCCTCAAATTAATTTCATTTTTTCACTGGGGTGTTTTCATTTTTTCCTGTCCTTGTTACTGAAGCAAACAAAATGGATCAGGACACTATTTGGACACTTGTTGGAAAAAAACTTAATAATGAGGCTACTCCCGAAGAGCTTCGTCAGTTACATCAGTTGCTCAAGCAGCCCTGGGCCGATGTTTATTCCATACAAATATTAGAAGCCATGTGGCGGCAAAACCCCAATCAGCCACCCCGTTTTATTCCATATAAACTTCAGCAAAAATGGGACAAACTCGAAAGCAAGCTCGAAACTGATGACACCCGGACCGATACTTTTCAAGACCCGGCGAACGAGGCGGACCCACCTGTTAAAAGTATGAGGCAAAGATTCATCCCCGCACTCACAGCAGCGGCGTGTTTGGTCTTGGGCTTGTTGTCTATTATCTATTGGAAAAATCACGCTGGTAATTATAATGTTAAAACCTACCAAATTACAGCCGCACGAGGAAATATCAGCAAGATCATATTGCCTGATGGTACTAAGGTTTGGCTTAATGCCGGCAGCGAAATTTTTTATAAAACAAATTATGGCAATAAATGCAGGGAGATACGCTTAACCGGCGAAGCATTTTTTGATGTTGTGAAAGATGCTGAACATCCATTTATTGTAAATACCGCTACCATGCGTATAAAAGTGTTGGGTACGGCTTTTAATGTCCGCTCTTATGCAAACGATAACGTTTCTGAAACATCGTTGATCAGGGGAAGGATAGAATTAACTACAGCTTCGAACCCCCATCACCGGATCATATTAAAGCCGTCTGAAAAATTAACCATCCCCAACAAAAAAGGATCACATCACAATAAAAATGAGGCGTTCATGACCTTAAGTGCCCTGCATACAACAAAAAACGACTCTTTGCCATCAGAAGCGCAATGGCTTGAAAATAAACTGGTATTTGATAATGAATATTTTGATGAAGTCGCAAAAAAAATGGAAAGGTGGTATGCTGTTTCCATATCATTTAAAAATGCACAGTTAAAAGAGAAAAGATTTAGCGGAAAATTTGAAAAAGAGTCATTAAACACTGCCCTTGAAGCACTTAAGGCAACCAGCAGTTTTAACTTTTTTATGGATAACGGAAAGGTAATTATTTACTAACCAATAATGTTTAACCTAAAAATATGCGTATGATAAAATTTGACCCATAAAGCCCTTAAACCAAAAAGCGGAGAATGTTGTCGCATTCCCCGCAGTAATTGGTACCACAACTACGAGTCTTCTTAAACCAATAATTAAAGTAACCTAAATACTAAATTATGAAAAAAAATGCTTGCCGCATAAGTAATATGCGGTTGCGATCCCTATTAAAAATATTACTCATGACAAAGTGTACCTTAATCCTGATAATTATATCTTCATTTCAGGTATTTTCAAAAGGCTATGCACAGGATAAAATTAATATTAATCTCCATGGTGTTTCTATAAAAAAGGCGCTTACAGAAATTGAAAAAACAAGCAATTTCAGGTTTGTTTATAACGATGATGCTTTAAATGAAAAGCATGTTGGTAATGTGGCTCTGAATAATGTCTCGATAAACGAGGCTATGGGCATATTGCTGACCAAAACAGGCCTTACCTATAAGCTGAATGGCAACAACCTTGTTCTGATCACTACCGCGATGCCTGTTGTACCCATTACCGGGCGGGTAACGGATGATAAAGGCTTGCCGTTACCCGGCGTAAGTATAAGAGTAAAGGGGGCACAAACAGGCGTTATTACTGATCCAGACGGAAAATTCACCATCAATGTGCCGGATAACTATGCTGTGTTGACATTCTCGTTTATCGGGTATGTTTCAACCGAAGTAACAGTTGGCGACCGCAAAATCATCAACGTAACGCTCAAAGAATCAGCCACCGACCTAAACGAGGTAGTGGTAACCGGCTATGGTCAATCTGTAGTAAAGCGCGATTTAACCGGGGCTATATCAACCGTTACCGCCAAACAGATCGAAGAACGCCATCCCATCAACCTGATTGATGCTTTACAATCGCAGGCATCAGGTGTGCTGGTAGTAAATGATTCTGGCGAACCAGGCGCAACAGGCTCTATCCAAATACGCGGAGGATCTACCTTTTCAAGCGCGGGTAACTCGCCTTTGTTTGTAATTGATGGTATTTTAAGCCAAAGCGCGGATAATGTGAACCCTAATGATATCCAATCTATTGAGGTATTAAAAGATGCCGCGTCGGCAGCTATATATGGCTCACAGGCTGCTAATGGTGTTATATTAATTACCACTAAACGGGGTCAAGCTGGTAAACCACTTGTTAATGCGCAGTATGCCCGCATTTTTGGTGTAATGGCTCATAAATTGGAGCAGCCAAATTCAAAAGATCTGCGTGTTGAAAGAAATTTATACAATGGTAACAGCCCTGATAAGCCAACCACCACAAACGACTCATTAAATGTGGTTTTTAACTCAGATAATGATAACCAGAGTGTAATTACACAATTGGCCAAGAAGGATATTCTTGATTTTGGTGTTAGCGGCGGCGAAAAAAGTGTACAATACTACTCAAGCATAAGGTATATTAATGATGAGGGATTGATAATTAACAGCTATTCAAAAACACTGCAGGCTCGTTTTAACCTGGATTATCAGGTGTCGCCACGGTTTAAATACAGTAACCGTTTATCCTTTGGGTATAATACCAACAATAATATTAACGAGGGTAACACCATTAACCAGGCATTTCAACGGCCGTCAAATTTGGCTTTATATTATCCCGATGGCAGCTTAACGGGCTACATTAGTGGCCGCCGTAACCAGTTATCGGTAGCTTTGCTGGAGGTTAACGTTACCAATACGTATACCGGTGATTTGTTTAACCAGATTGAGTATACCATTAATAAAGACCTGCGTTTAACCAATAACTTTGATTTTGGTTTATCAACACCGCACAATGTTTTCTTTGACCCCAAGTTACTGAGCAGCGCCAACCCTACGGTTAATGCAGGGAGAGAAAGTTTTGCTGTTAACACCAACTGGGCCTACCAGGGATTTTTAAATTATAATAAAACATTAGGCCAAAATCATTCCATATCTGCTGTAGCAGGGGTAAGTGCCGAGAAAACGCAGAACAACAGTTTTAAAATAGCCGGCTCAAACTCTGCCAACGAAACTATATACACTTCAAATGTGTATGGAATTATTGATCAAACCAATACTGGTACCGATGCCGGATCAACCAGCCGCGAATCATTTTATGCCCGTGCAGGTTACAATTATAAAAGCCGGTATATATTCAGCCTGGTTTATCGCAGGGACGGATCATCAAAGTTTGGTTCATCCAACCAGTTCGGTAATTTTTATGGCTCATCCGCCGCATGGCGTTTCTCAGACGAATCATTCATGGGCTGGTCAAAAAGTTTCCTGGGCGATGCCAAGCTGAGGGTAAATTATGGACAGGTGGGTAACGACCGGATCCCGGCCAACTCCAATTTGTTGATCTATACCTTTGGATCGTCCTTTTACAATGCGGTAAATGGGGTAGTTTTAAGCAACCAGTTCGGAAACTCGCAATTAAAGTGGGAAAGCAATATTCAGAAAGGCCTGGGGTTAGATCTGCAATTCTTTAATTCGCGCCTGAATATAACCGCCGATTATTATCAAAAAGTAACTAAAAACCTGCTTTATCAGCGCAATATTCCTGTTGAGTCTGGCTTTACCACGGTATATGTAAATGTGGGCGATGTTACCAATAAGGGATTGGAGTTTTCTGTGAACGCGACACCAGTTGTCAGTAAAAAATTCACCTGGAATATTAATGCCACCTTATCTGTTGAGCGCAACAAAATCAAGAGCCTTTACAATCATCAACCATTTTTGGCCACCTCAGGAGGCGCTACTTATCTGGTTCAAGAAGGCGGAAAGATCGGCGATTTTTATGGATACAAAGGATTGGGTGTTTACCAGTATGATGCCTCAAACGCCTATGATGGTAATTGGAACAGGTTAACACCGGTGGGCGTTTCTGCCGATGGTAAAACCGCATCAGGCTATGTACTTAACGGGAGCACCTATACCGGCACTGTGCACCATATGTATGCAGGTGGCGCTTTACTGTTAGGCGGCGATATGATATTTGACAATGTTAAAAAAGACAGTGTAATAGATGCTAATGACAGGCAGATATTAGGTAATGCCCAGCCATCATTTTATGGCGCTATCATAAACACGTTTACTTATAAACAATTTAGTTTATCGTTTACACTTAATACCCTTTGGGGCGGCGAGGCCTATGATAGTCCAAGGCAAACACTGAATAACCTGGCAACATCGGGCATTGTTGCCGATAATAACACCACTTATAATTCATGGAAAAAACAAGGGGATATTACCAATATACCCTATATGGGCCGCAAAAACTCAACCGCGAATTTTCCGGGCACACAAACCAGGTTCCTGGAAAACACCTCGTTCATCAGGCTTAGTTATGCCAAGTTTACCTATAACCTGCCGCCAAATATAGCCTCGCGCATTAAACTGAAAAATATTGGGGCGTATGTGTATGGAGCAAACCTGCTCACCTGGACAAACTATTCCTGGTATGACCCTGAATTTTCTTCAAGCTCGGCCTTAACGCCGGGTAATGATAATGGCCGTTATCCGCGCAGGCGCGAATGTGGTTTTGGAATAAATGTTAATTTCTAATGAATTTAGTCATGAAAAAAATATTAAACATTGCTTTTTTGATGCTCTCCATTTCATTGTTTAGCTGTAAAAAGCTGCTGAACCAGCCTCCTAAAAGTCAGTTAGCGAGCAGTGAGTTTTGGAAAACATCTGATGATGCCAAGGCAGGTATTGCCGGGATATATGATGGTATTCAGGATATGTTTAGCAGTCAGTATATTTATTGGGGCGATGGCCGGAGCGATAATCTTACGTTTCACCCTACCTATAATGATGCACTGCCCCTGGCACTAAACGTATTAACGCCTACCACTAATGGTGCCGATTGGACGCTGATATATGCTACGATAAGCAGGGCTAATTTTGCCATAAAATATATTCCTACCATTGATGGTATTGATCCTGTTTTGTCAAAGGACCTGCAGGCCCAGGCTTTGGGAATACGGGCATATTGTTATTTCTGGCTGATAAGGCTTTGGGGAAATGTACCTGTATGGACAGAACCTTATGAAAATTTGAGTACTGATCCTTATAAGGGTGTAACACCAGCCACCGATATTGTGAAAAATGTTATTCTGCCTGATCTGCTTAAGGCTTATGACTTGTCTGACCATACGGCGGCGGTTGTATGGAATTTGAACTCAGGCGGCATTGCAGCTATGTTAATGGATGTTTATATGTATAACCATGATTATACCAACGCCCTGGTATGGTGCGATAATCTGTTCAAATTAAACCGTTATAGTTTGGAATCTACCACCAACTGGAAGAACAATTTTATCGCCCCTACAGGTACCAAAGAGAACATCTGGAGTTTAAACTGGGATTTTACGGTTGATGGCGGCAATAAAACCTCACAGGAGATCGGCGCAGGCGATACCAACAGCGATTTTGCCGTTGACCCGCCCTTGTGGACATACTATACCACAACAACCGCCGATATCCGGGGCCCGCAAAGCATTGATTTTAAAGTAAATAATCACGATAAAATATTAAAGTATTACGCGCCTAACCTGGATAAGAACGGAAACCAGGTTTATCCTACCTCGCCGCAGGCAAATCTGTATTTTCCACTCTATCGCCTGGCTGATATTTACCTGTTACGAGCCGAGGCTTTAAACCGAACCGGCGACCTGACCAACGCGTTGCTCTACTTAAATATGGTACATACCCGGGCAGGCTTGCCAGCCTACCAGGCAAGCGATTTTGCCAATGCGGATGCTATGCTTTATGGCAGCCCTGTTAATACCAACGGGATTTTACGCGAAAGGCAACTGGAGTTGTTCTGCGAAGCTAAACGCTGGTTTGATTTGCAGAGAAATAATATCATCATCAGTACAATGGACCCAGCGATTAAGACTAGACAAACGTTAAAAGGGTTTCCGCCTACGGGTTTTGGTGATCCAAGAAAAATATTTTGGCCCATCGATCAGGACGTGTTAAACGCCAACACCAAACTCACTCAAAATCCACCTTATTAATCCAATATCATTTTAAAACAATATCAAATGAAAAAGATAAAACAAGCAGGTTTATGGTTTGCTTTTGCAGGCTTTTTAATAAGCATGGCCGGTTGTAATGTGGCTGGATTAAAATTACAGGAAAACGCTGACTATCATCCCTATGTGCTTGATCCGCATATTAATAAAACCACCTGGCAATATATTAAGGACCGTAGTTACAACTATGCAGGTAAGGATACCATTTTTAAACTGATGCGGCAGGCTATTGAATACTCAGGGATAGATACCAATCTGTATATTAAAACCAATTGCACATTTATACTATTACATAACGATGCCATTTTCAGAACAACCGTGGTGAATAAAGTGCCTACTATTACTGCTGATTGTTACTGGGGGAAATACCTGGTAAATGGGGTGCCGGGTACAAAGTGGAGTGATTACCCTAAAGAGCAGGTAAAAAACTACCTGTTGTATTTAATTGTACAGGGCGCATACTCATTTAATAATTTAACACCCAGCAATGCGGTTGCCACTACGCTTGAGCCATTAAATTATGATCCGTTAAATCCCACCTCGGTGATGACGCTGCGTGTTAATGACGATCAGAATTTTACCATGCGGCTAAATGATTTCTCAAATTCTGTAGGCTACATAAGTGTACGGACAAGTAATATTTTGGCCATAAACGGGGCAATACAGGTAATTGACAGGGTGCTTTTTTATCAAACTAAATAATACTGATCTTAATTAACCCCGGTCGCGATGGGTTTCCCATCGCGGCTGGTTATGTAAACAAATTGAAATTAAAGAACTGATGATAAATCCAGACAATAAAGCAGTATCCCGCCGTAATTGGCTGGGGGCAATGGGTAAAGTTTCCTTGGGTACAGGCTTAATGGCCTTTACATCAAATACATTTGGTTCTGAGCGTTCAACTTTTGCCAAGACAACAGGTAACGATATAGGCGCGCGTATTTATAATATCCGTGATTTTGGAGCAAAAGGCGACGGCAAAACACTGGATACTGTTGCGGTACAATCAGCAATTGATGCCTGTAATAAAGAGCAGGGTGGTACAGTACTGGTACCGGCAGGTGTATTTGTTATTGGAACCGTTGAACTAAAAAGTAATGTTACGTTGCACATAGCCACACAAGGGAAATTGTTAGGCAGCGCAGATGGTAAACAATATCATGCCAGTGATGCCATTCCCCTTGACAGTGGATGGACAATGGGGGATGGGAATGTGGGGTTGATATTTGCTGCCAATGCCGATAATATTACCATTGAAGGTAATGGTATCATTGACGGGCAGGGCGCGCAATTCCGTAGTGAAACTAAGGGTGTATTACCACCGGCTGGTATCACAGGCAATCACCGTCCGTACCATTTACTTTTTTATCAATGTAAAAATATAATAGTACGTGATATTTCGCTCATTAACAGTGCTTATCATTCTGTACGGGTTTGTATGTGCTCTTACGTAAAACTGGAAGGGCTGTATATCCGCGGTAAAGTAATACACAATAACGATGGCTTTCATTTTATTGGCAGTACTTATATGCACGTTAGTAACTGCGATGTACAATGTCAGGATGACGCCTGCGCCTTATTTGGCAGCTGCAAATTTGTTACCGTATCTGATTGTTCATTTAGCACGCGATGGTCAGTGTTCCGTTTTGGAGGGGGCGAGGCCGAAAATATTGCCGTTTCCAATTGTCTTATATATGAAACCTATGGCTGCCCAATAAAAATGCGCTGCTCGCCAGGATCAAGGTTTGAAAATATTTCATTTTCAAACCTGGTGATGAGGGATGTGACTGGCCCCATTTCCATAGGGCTGGGTAATGTACAGTCATCAAGCGAGAACGGAAAAATAGCTACTCCGGGAATTATCCGAAATATTTCCTTTAATAATATTCATGCCACAGTGGTAAAACCGGTTCCGCTTCGCGATTCGGAGTTTTCCAGCAAGTATAACCCGGGCGAGATATTTTCATGTGTTGTACTGAATGGTGTGGATAAGGGTTTTTTAGAGAACATTTCTTTTAATGATGTACATATTACTTTTCCGGGTGGTGGTACAGCAGAGCAGGCGGCGGTGAGAGATGTTCCTAAAATTGCGGGAGAATATTACCAGATCGGTATTCCGCCCGCTTATGGAATATATGCCCGGAATGTGCGTGGATTAACGCTTCACAATGTTCGGTTAACCATGGCCAGTCCGGATATGCGCCCTGCGCTGATCCTTGATAATGTAGAAGACGCTACCGTGAATGGTTTAAGCGCACAGGGACAAAAAAGCGCCGAATCTTTATTACGTTTCATCAACACGCGCGATGTTTTAATAAGCGCCCTGCGTGTACTAACACCAGTGGCAAACGTGCTCCAGGTAGAAGGTAAGGAAAGCCTTAATATTAAAATAGATGGCGGCGATCTTTCAAAAGCCGATAAGCCTTCCGTGTTTGCTGCCGGGGCTGATGCACAGGCAGTACGGTTAAATTAGGTGCACGTTAAATTAAAATCTGTCATGAGCTTTAAAAGATTAACATATTTAATTACAGTATTGCTATTTACGGGTAGCAGGTTACCGGCCCAGATTGTTTTAAAGGCCGAAGGTAAAAGTGATGTGTACAAACATATATCAAGTGTATTAGGTGGTGACGCTTGTGAAGTACCCGACTGTGCGCACCCGGTTAAACACATTACAGAAGCGTTTGATAAGCAATTGAACGAATATGTATTTGTTTTTCATAGTCATGCTAAGGAAGACAACGACCGGTGCAGAAACTATGACAGGGAACGGGTGGAGATCAAAACCTATGGACCGTCAAACGCTAAATTGAAAGGGGAGCAGGGCGAAACTGTTGTATACCAATGGAAGTTTAAAATAGATAGTGGTTTTAAGGCGCAACCAACTTTTACCCACATTCATCAAATAAAAGCGGGTGACGGGGATGCAGGCGCGCCCATTATACTTTTACACCCCGGTTTGGTGAACCTGATAAATTTGAAGTTATCCATACCGGGTCAGCAAAGGAAACTTCGCAGGGAGTTTTAACAAGTGTTGATCTGGCCGGTTTTAAAGGTACATGGGTAGCAGTAACCGAAAAACTACATTATGACAGCAAGGGGACTTATAGCGTTGAAATTAAACGTATAACAGATGGCAAAATATTGCTCACTTATACCAGTAACAACATTGATCTGTGGCGAAAGGGTACCTCATTTTGCAGACCAAAGTGGGGAGTTTACCGGAGTTTAAAAAGCCCGGCATATATCAGGGACGAAGATGTATGCTTTGCTGATATCTCCATTCAGGAGCAATAATGTTATTATGGTAGTTATTTTAAATGATTGACATAAGTTTCTTTAAAAAGCGTAAATACTTTTTTGAGGGCTGTCCAATCATTATTATGAATAATATCTGCCGGAAAAAGATGAATACCCAAGCCAACCCCTTTAGCCCCTGCTGATAAATAAGAGGTGAAATTGTGTAACCCTATTCCGCCGGTTGGCAAAAGTTTAACATAATTTAAGGGAGCCAATACTTCTTTGATATATCCGGGGCCTAATGTAGTAGCGGGAAATACTTTTACCATAGTTGCTCCCAAATGCCAGGCCTTGTATATTTCTGATGGGGTATAGGCCCCGGGGAAAATGGGGATCTTTTCGTTGACACATGTTTTTATTACCTCTTCATTTATGATGGGGGTAACGATAAACCGGGCATTGGCTTTCAGTGCCATTTCCAGATCATGCATGCTGCAAACCGTACCGGCACCAATATTTAGGCGCCCGGCATAGGCTTTTGTAAGCATAGCTATGTTTTCTGTCGCACCTGCGGAGTTCATGGTGATTTCCATGCAGGTTAATCCCGATTGAAAATAGTTTTCTGCAATTATCGCGGTATGCTCAGCGGGTAAACCCCTCATGATGCCTATTATAGGGGCTTCCTCAAAAAGCTCCATGGAAAATGTATTATTCATCTTAGCTGCTAATTTGACTGTAAATTTTATAATGTGCCCTAACTACCGCTTCATCAACCCATTGCGGCGAATAAGTTTTGATCTTTTTTGAAAGCCCTAATTGTTCCAAAGCAATGCGATAGTATTTTTCTAATCCAGAGCCGCACAATAAATGAATTGTTTCCGAATCCAATGCTATCAGGTCTTTCAATTCGCTTCCTATTAATAACCCGCTTAGGTAGGTGAAATTTTGTTTTTTAGTATAAACGTTAAACAGGTTATTTGTTCGCACTTTAAATACAGCATGAAGCGGGTTTGAATTAACCGCATCAGAAACGCCCTGTTTAAAGCTTTCCAAATATTCCGGATCCTGTATATCATCCTCCTTTTCTACAGAATTAGTAAGGATGCTTTTTTGCGATAAAAGCTCAAAAAAATCGCCGGTCATATAGGTTTTAAAACTGGTGACCTTATTGCCGTTAACATGGATATGCTTGGAATGCGTACCGGGGAATATAAATACCTCGTCATTAATTATACCTCCGGTAACATCAATACAGCCTATTAACTGAGTTTCTTCCCCGCGCATAACATCATCAGTGCTTTTTACACCCGAAATTATACTTATATCATGATCAAAACCCTCCTGAGTTGGTAAATGCTTTATGTTAAGATCCGGGCCTGTTAAGGCGAAAGGTAATTCGCTGTAGGGTAACTCCATAAAACCTATGGATGAGGAAGCCATGCCCGAAATGAATAACCTTACGCCACTTAGCGATATGTTTAACCTTGCCTCGATGTTATTAATATGCAGCTGCAAAATATTAAGATAAAACGCCATGCGTAAGTTGTTTTCATCCGCCGAACTTGTTGTATTCCATAGCGTAAAAGTTTTTGCTATTCCCTGAGCTGAGCTTTCTCCAGCTATTACATGGCCATTTTTGCCATCAACAAGATTTAATCTTAAAGCGCTTGTTCCCCAGTCGCAGCTTAAAAACATGTCCGTCATGATGAAATTACTAAAGTGTTAACCTGCTTAACGCTACCTACTAAAAATATATAAGACAGTGCCCCTAAAAATGCCAGTGAACCAATAAATAACAATGCCGATTGAAAATTGCCGTCGCCAGCCAGCAAACCGATAAGCAACGGAATAACAATGGATGATAAACCACCTATGAAATTAAAAACCCCGCCGGTAACACCAATTAAATTTGGTGGCGCCAATGCCGAAACGAACACCCAGGTAATGGAAGCCAGTCCGTTACCAAAAAAAGCAACCGACATACAAAGTATGATCAATGGGGTACTATGAACATAATTTGCACCGATGATAACTGTAGATAAGAGCAGACCAGCAATAATCGGCGTTTTGCGGGATATACCAAATGAATATCCTTTTTTTATAAGGTGATCAGAAAAAAAACCAGCCAGCAACACACCCGCAAATGCAGCCAGAAAGGGTATGGATGTTAAGAACCCTGTTTTTAAAAAATTCAGCCCCCGGTATTTAATGAGATAAGTAGGGAACCAGGTTAAAAAGAACCACAGGGTGGAGGTTACCGCAAACTGACCTAAATAAATCCCCCATAATTTACGGTACATAAATACCTGTTTAAATGAAGCCCAATTTAAATCAGGCTTAATTACCGATGCTTTTATGTCGGCAATACCATCGCTTATATAATCAAGCTCGGCCTGGTTAACCTTAGGATGTTCTGTAGGTTCACGATAAAAATAATACCAGATTATACCCCAAATGACTCCAACGGAACCGGTAATGATAAAAAGCCCGCGCCAGCCAAAATACTGCTGAACAATGGCCAGTAATGGTGTTAAAAAAGCAAGACCAATAAACTGTCCGCTGGTATAAAAAGCGATGGCAGATGCTTTTTCATGATTGGGGAACCAGCTGGTAACAATACGGTTATTGATAGGATAGGAGGGCGCTTCAAATACCCCAATCGCCAACCGCAGACCAAGCAAGGCTGTAAATCCTTTTATAAAGCCCTGGCAGAGCGTAACTACCGACCATGATATCAATGCAATGGTGTATAATAGGCGCGGGCCAAACTTATCTATCAGTATGCCACCAGGAATTTGTGAGGCAACATACGTCCAACCGAAAGCGGAAAAAACAAGACCCAACTGAAATGTGCTTAGGCTTAATTCCTTACTTATCGCTGCCGCCGCCACCGCAATATTGGTCCTATCCATATAGTTGATCACCACATTGATGAACAGGAAAGCTAAAATTTGAAATCTTACGCGGGTTGGTTTATTCAGGTAGTTGGCCTTATACATTTTGCTTTATACTTTTATTAATATGTATTAAACGCATTACCATTCTGCTACACTGCCGTCTTCATGACGCCAAACAGGGTTAGTCCAGTTATGTCCGATGGCTGCCATTTTACGTACATGATCTTCGTTTATTTCAATGCCTAAGCCCGGTCCGTCAGGTATTTTTACAAAGCCGTTCTCGTATTTAAATACATTCCGGTCAACTATATAATCTAATATATCGCTGCCCTGATTGTAGTGTATCCCCAAACTTTGTTCCTGTATAAAGGCATTATGACAGGTGGCATCAACCTGCAGGCAGGCTGCGAGCGCGATAGGGCCCAAAGGACAATGTGGCGCAGCGGCTACGTCAAATGCCTCGGCCATAGAAATGATTTTTTTACATTCTGTAATACCCCCGGCATGTGACAGATCGGGCTGAATGATATCCACATAACCGTCCTTCAGTAAACTTTTGAATTGCCATTTTGAAAACATTCTTTCGCCGCAGGCAATAGGGATGGATGTATGCTGAGCGATTTCGCGCAGTACTTCATTGTTTTCGGGCAGGCAAGGCTCTTCAATAAACATAGGGCGATAAGCTTCCAGTTCTTTTGCCAGAAATTTAGCCATTGGTTTATGTACGCGTCCATGAAAGTCTATCCCGATGCCAACATTATTACCAACGGCTTCACGTACCGCAGCTATTCGGGCCACCGACTGATCAATTTTATCATAAGAGTCGATATATTGCAATTCCTCGGTCGCGTTCATTTTAACGGCGGTAAAACCAGCTTCAACCATTTCTTTTGCAGCACGGCCAACATCAGCCGGACGATCACCGCCAATCCAGGAGTAAACTTTAATCTTTTCGCGTGCCTTGCCACCAAGCAGCTGGTGCACCGGGGCATTATAGTATTTTCCTTTAATATCCCACAGGGCCTGGTCAATACCGGCAATGGCGCTCATTAATATGGGTCCGCCCCGGTAAAACCCACCCCGATACATCACGTTCCAATGATCTTCTATATTCATGGGGTCTTTGCCCATAATATAGTTCATCAGTTCTTTAACGGCAGTTTTAACAGTTGCCGCTTTACCTTCAATTACAGGCTCGCCCCAGCCCGTTATACCTTCATCAGTTTCAATTTTTAAGAATAACCAACGGGGAGGAACCTCAAACAGTTCAAAGCTTTTTATTTTCAATTGGTAGTGTTTTATTAGTGTACGGTTACTTATTTATCGCAATTTAAGCTGTTATTGTTGCCAAATGTTATATCTGGTAAGTTCTTTTATATTATCGCAAATGGATCATCAAAACCCGGTGATTGGATGTTACATACATGGTTTTCTCATCGGCGGATAAGCTGCAATTTGAAGCCAGATCATTAACCCTGATTTTTCCAAGTAATTTGGCCTTCCGGTTAAATACCCATATGCCGCCCGGGCCAGTGGCAAATACATTGCCTTGTTTGTCGATCTTTAAACCATCCGGCATACCATCAGCTGTTTTAGTAGCTGCTTTTGCATTGTAGAATATACGTCCATGCGTAAACAGACCATTTTTGTCCAGGTCATAGGCATACCAATAAGGTTTTTCCGGGTCAGAATTGGCAATCAATATGGTTTTGCCTCCCGGAAAAAACGCGATGCCATTTGGCCGTGTAATTGTATCAGTAAGCAATACTATTTTGCCGTCTTTTGAAATTTTATAAACTCCCTGGTAAGGTGCTTCTTTTAAAGGATCGTTCACGTTTTTTTCAAGCCCATAAGGTGGATCTGTAAAGTAAATGTCGCCATTACTTAAAAAGGCGAGATCGTTGGGGCTGTCAAATTTTTTGCCTTTATAATTAGATGCTATTTTAATGAATTTAGCTTTAGGCTTGTCAAGAGGGGCGTTCATTACAGATACTGCTCTAGCTCCATCCTGACATATAACCAATTGCCCCTTCATATTTAAACCCAAACCATTTGAGCCCAGTTCACCACCCCGGGGTACAGACCCGGTATAACCTGAAGGCTTAAGATAAACCTCTTTACCTTTTTCTTTGGTCCATTTATAAATGATGTTTTTTTTAACGTCAGAAAAAAGGAACATTTTATGGCGCTCTACCCATAACGGTCCTTCGCTCCACTCAAATCCGTCGGCTATAATAACAGCGTTGGCGGTTTTACTTACAATATTGCTAAACTGAGGGTCAATTTGTTCTAATGTTATTATTGGTTTTGAAGCTTGCGCGTAACTTGCAGAAATACTCCCCGTTAAAAGAACCAGTATTGGTGATAACCAGTTAAGCCATGTTATCATAATTTATGTACATTATTGGTTTTTAATTTGTTCTTTAAAAATAGGGTAATAATTTATAAAGCCTGATATTTTTAAACTTTTTCTATTAAAGAAACTTCTGAATAAGGCTGATAATTACTTATCAATCAGTCGCTTTAATCGCCAAAAAAAACTGTTTTGGATGCTCTCTTCGGGGCGCTTGCAGTAGCTATTGCCATACTTACAATCAGTTATCAATCATTGAAGGCAGCAATGGTCAATCCGGTTAACAGCCTTAGAAGTGAATAAGAGCCCGAAGGATAATAAAAATCCGGCACGGAAGCCAGTGTAAGATAAAACGGAGAAATTAGTCGTTTTGCAATCCCGCAGTATTTGATGTAATTATCCTAACCTGATTAATGCATCTTAGTAGCTTTTTGCAGAATATTAATTTATTCAAATTATATATCTTTTTACTCATTATAATTTCAAATTCTAATCTATCCCTGATATCAGTCAATAGCATTGAATAAAGGAAGAAGTCCTTGTGGGTATTGAACTTCAAGATAAATTTATCTGTTTTCTCAGTATGTTTTGGTAAGGGCAGGTTATAGGTTACAATATCATCCTGAAATTGATAACCAAGTGGAACTATAATCATAAAATCCCAAGTTTAAGGTGGTGTATCTTACTATACTACAGGTCTTAATGATAATAGTTTTATATATTATAATAAATATCATGAAAAGTTCCATTCCCTCAAGTCACTGTTAAGTTCTTTAATCCTAATTTCAGTACTGGCTTATATAATTTAATAATTCAAGATAACTCTAAGGTAACTCAACAGTTGTTTTTGGCTTGTCTGTTTGAGTGATGGTTGCCCCGTAAGCAATCAATCGGCCATAAATGTCTTTGTGATATTATTATTTTGTGAATTTTAATACTGTTTTTGTGTCAATTTTTTAATTATGTAACAAATTTATTATCAAATATTAATATTTTTCAAACGCTCTGTTAACATAATAGGTACATTTTTGCCTTAACTAAAACCTATAAAATGTTAACTGTAAGAAAAAAAAATCTTTTAAAAATGTGCCTTTTGGGCGTGCTTAGTTTGTTATTTGTCACGGCAAGCATGGCACAAACTAATTTGGCCGGTATCTCCGGTAAAGTATCCGGTTCCGGTGGTGCACTTTTACCCAGTGCAACCGTAACCGTAAAAAATGAATCTACTGGTTTTACAATTAGAACCATGTCAAATTCAAAAGGGACATTTCTTTTAAAAGAACTTCCACTGGGTTCACCCTATAGCATCACCGTTGCGGTTGTAGGTATGGCAACACAAAAACAAACCGGCTTTGCACTTAACCAGGGTGATTTGCTTCAGGTTTCGTTTGTTATGGAAGACAAAGTTCAGGAGTTGAATGTGGTCGAAATTAAATCGGCAACGTCACGCAACAAGATTGAAAATATAGGTTCTTCTACAGCTGTTACCGCTAAAGATATCGCGAAGTTACCTGTAAACGGGCGTAATTTTACAACACTGGCAGATTTGTCGCCGCTTAGCTCTGGCAGCAGTCTAAACGGCCAATTGGCATCGGCAACCAATTACACCATTGATGGCATGGCAGCGCGGGGAACCATTTCAGGTGGGCTGCCAACCGGTGCCTACTCCATATCATTGGAAGCAGTTAGGGAGTTCCAGGTGGTTACCAACCAGTACGATGTAACCTACGGTAATGCCGGCGGGGGAACAATAAGTACAGTAACCAAATCAGGAACCAACGTCCTCTCCGGAAGTGCTTTCACTTATGCACGTGCAAACTGGCTTTCCAGCCCTTATGGTTTAAACGCCCAGAAACGGAACCAGTCCTTTTCTACCTATCAATATGGGTTTTCTTTAGGCGGTCCTATCGTTAAAGACAAGGCACAGTTTTTTATAGCCTGGGATCACCAGGCGGACTCACGGCCATTGTACATCGCCAACCTACAATCTGCAGACGATGAAAAACGAAACAATGTAACCCAGGCTACATTGAATAACTTTTTATCGATAGCAAGGACTAAATATGGGGTTGCCAATTCACCCCAGTTTGGTCAGTTTGATAAATTTAAAAATACCCATGCGGGTTTCGCCCGGATCGACTGGCAGATCAACGCTAAAAACCTTTTCACAATCCGCGACAATTTTATTTATGATCTGGATAACCAATCGGATGGGGATAATACGGCTATTAATATTTACGAAGTTTACAGCACCAGGAAAAGTATCAATAACAGTGTCATGGCATCGTTACGGAGCATATTAAGCCCTACGTTAACCAACGAACTTAAAATACAGCATTATTGGGAATACAACAAAATGTTTGCTAACAGCCAGCTGCCTGCAGACAATATTCCACGTGCCATTGTACAGAACATTTCTTCAACAGCGGCTGACGGATCTACTTACTCAACAGCTATACAATTGGGCGGGCAGCGTTATGGCGGCGATTATTTCAATAATAATGTGGCGCAGCTTACCGATAACGTATACTGGACAAAAGGGAAGTATAACTTCACTTTCGGGGGCGGCTTATCCTTTACCAACCAGAATTCCATCTATGGTAGCGAGACAAACGG
The DNA here is from genome assembly GCF_050433765.1 of Mucilaginibacter lappiensis. GTDB lineage: Bacteria > Bacteroidota > Bacteroidia > Sphingobacteriales > Sphingobacteriaceae > Mucilaginibacter > Mucilaginibacter lappiensis_A. The sequence goes on from NZ_JBNPWP010000003.1 coordinate 657,529, forward strand.
GCGTTTTTACTTTACAGGATTAAGCAATTTTGACAATCTTACACCTTACCGTTTTGCAAGGGATATTTATGTTTCATCAGATCATAATATCAAATTCAACATCCTTGCACCAAATTTGTATGCACAAGTTCAAACCATGTTGTTTCCCGGATTTGACTTGACGGCCGGTATACGTATAGATTATACGGATTATCTTGACAAGGCAAATTTCAACCAAGTAGTTTATAACACCTTAGGATTAAATACTTCGAATAAGCTTGCTACCCTGCAAATACAGCCCCGGGTACAGGCTACCTGGGATTTAGGTCAAAATGGGAAAGATATCATCAGGCTTGGCGGCGGTATCTTAGGTTCGGCGCTTAACCCTTACTCTATGATCAATAACATGTTGTTTGATGGTTCGCATATCTTAAGTGTTGATGTTACAGGCAACCTGGTGCCCACGCCCAACTTTCCATCTTACAGGAAAGATCCCAATACCGCACCTGGGCAGGACTTGTTGAACAACCCCGCAATACCTAAGCTGGCGACCATTAATATGAACGGCAAGGACGCTAAGGTACCCACTGTTTATAAAGCTAATGCATCGTATTCCCACTTCTTCGCACAGAACTTTCGCGTTACCGCGAGTGCGTATTTAAGCCTGGGACGCAATAATTACACCTATGTGGATAAGAACATGGTTGATCAGCCCTATTTTAGAATCGCGGCCGAAGATAATCGCGGTGTATATGTTCCGGCGGGTACCATTAATGCTGCTAACGGTTCGGCAGATTGGACGCTGGGGAGAAAAACGACAGAAGTGGGCCGGGTATTAGAGCTCGAAAGCCTGGGTAAAGTAAACCAAATGGCATTTGTGATAGATGCAGATTACAGATACTATAAACAGGGCGAAATATCTTTCTCTTATACCTGGAACCAAACCAAAGACAATACGTCCTACAACGGAAACGTAGCGAACACGGCTACGCTGGTACAGTATGTGAAGGATGATCCACGTAATTTGAGCAGTATGAACTATTCGGATAATCAGTTTCGGAATAAGGTTGTGTTTTATGGTAGCTCCCCAACATTCCATGGTTTTAGCGCTGGCTTAAGATTCTCGGGCATCAGCGGCACCAGGTATTCATTAACTGTAAACGGTAACGTCAATGGCGACTTTGTAGCCAGTAATGATTTAGCCTACATCTATGACCCAAATGCTGCATCTACCCCGCAATATTTAAAAGATGGCATCAATGCAATATTGAACAATCCTAAGGTTGAACAGGGTATGAAAGATTATATTGTAAAAAGCTTTGGCAAAATGGCTGAACGCAACGGTGGTGTTAATCCATTTTATGGGGTTGTGGATCTGCGGCTTATTAAAAAAGTACCCATATTAAAGAGTCAGTATTTAGAAATATCGGTCGATCTGTTTAACGTTAGCAATTTGTTAAACAAGAAGTGGGGGGTAAACCATGGTCTTACTACAACTTCAGTCTATACCATTAAAAGCTTCGATGCTGTAAATAAACAGTACGCTTATGCTGTGAACACCAATGCCGGTGTATCTGGTTTAAGCGGCAATCCTTACCAGTTCCAGGTAGGTTTGAGATACGGATTTTAACGCGTAATATCAATGACGGGTAATTAAGTTTTAATAAAGGCAACTACCCGTAAATACACTTAAAAGCCCCGGATCGGAAGATTTGGGGCTTTTACTTAAAAAGCGTTTGAATTTAATTTACAGATAGAATAGGCCGCCCTGCATTAAACAATCCCTCGTTTAATGATTTCATCTGCTAAACTATATGATTTTGAAAGTCACATGATCGTCGCTCTGTATACCATCTTGCAGCTACAAGGTCTATATGGGTAAATCCCATCACAATATCGGCTGCGCTAATGGCTTGGAACCGGGTTGCAAAAAGCGGATTTAAGGCAGGCTTAAAGCGGATTTCATTCTTGCCGGGTTAATCATTAATTAATTGCTTTGTGGGCAGATATTTATTTTATATTTAAAAATTAAATCACAATTAATTATTCCCCTGATTACTAAACCTTTTAATGATGAAAACACTCAATCTATTCCTAATTACCCTCTTTATCGCTCTGGCGATAGGTGCATGTAAACCGCAAAACAATGGTAACGTGCAGGCCTCTGCCGACGCCCAGCTGCTGAAGGGAACCATTCCCGAAACTACCGCGCGCAGGCTGGTGGAAAATTTCAAAGGGCGCGCCCATATTTTTAAACATGGCAAGATGATACTTCCTGACACACGCACTGTATGGTTCAGCAAGGAACAGTTAAAAGACCTGGTAAAACGCGTGTATGACGAAAATGGCGACGGCATCCGTTTTTACCTGGCCACTTACGACTCCACTAAACATGAGGATACCAAAATGATCAAAGATATGTACATGAATTATACCACGCTGATAATGGTTTCAACCCGCTTCGACCCGTTGAAGAAGATACATTTAGATTATTATAATGATGTTAAGAATCCGAGCGGAAAAAAAGGCGGCATCATTATGTCTGCACCCGAAAACCAGGGAGAACTATGCCCGCCGCCGGCCACTTGCGCTGGTCTCGGCGCTACTTTACTGCAATAAATAAGCCATGTCAGCCTATATAACGGTAAATACGGCGGCCGAAGCCTTTTGCTTCGTGGTAAGCTTAATTTGTTTATACAGGGATAAAGAGCCGGCCTGGCGGCTCTTTATCTGCTTTCTGCTGGCAACCGTAGTGGTTGAAGTTTGCGGCATTTATGTGCGCACTGAACTGCACCTGCCCAACTTTATGATATACAATGTATTTCTGCTGGTGGAATGCCTGGTGCAGAGTTATTTTTTTTATTATCTGTACAAAACATACCGTAGTACCCGAAGACTGTTCACAGGCTGGTTAATTATTTTTGCTTTTTTTTATTTTACAGAGCTTGTTAAAAGCCACTTTGGCGCCTATGTTTCAGCATCATCCACAACCATGTCGGTAGGGTTGATTTTGGCGTCGGTTTATTTTTATTATTTGCTACTTAAAGAAGAAAAATCAAGACAGTTGGTTACCTATGCGCCGTTTTGGTGGGTTAATGGTACCATCTGTTTTTATTTTGCCGGTATTGCATGCAATCTTTTTTTTAGTTACCTGGTTCAGGACAGAACGCCGGGCATCGGTCACTCGGCAAGGTACATTGTGTTTAGCATATTAAACATCATTTTGTATTTAAGCTGGTCATACGCTTTTATATGCAGATATCGTCAAAGGATCTCGTCCTCCTCATCGGATTAGCATCCGTAATCTTCCTGATTGCGCCGGTATCGCTCATTAGCTTTGTGATGCTGTACAATAACAGGAAAAAACGGCATGAACAGGAAAAAGCGTGGCTAAAAACCAGCTTTGAAAACGAATTACTAAAAAGCCAGATGGAGGTGCAGGAACAAACTATGCAAACACTGGCCGGCCACCTGCATGACAATATTGGCCAGTTACTGAGCCTGACGTCGGTTACACTCAGCACCATCAACCCCGACGATCCGTTGCGCGTGCGCCAAAAAGTAGATTCGGCCTCCCAGCTGGCAAAACGCGCCATTAAGGAGCTCCGGCAACTTTCCAGGTTGATTTACGGGCAGGAGCTGATTCGCATGGGGCTTGCCAAAGCCATCGCCTTCGAGCTGGACTATTTAAAAACGGCCGATCTGCACATTATCACGTTTAATAGCAATTATAAGCCTAAAGAAGGACAGAATGACAAAGAGATCATCCTATTCCGTATTTTTCAGGAGATACTGAATAACGCTGTGCGCCATGCCGAAGCTACGGCCATTGATGTGGTGGTTCAACAGGATGAGCAAAACCTGGAGGTGAAGATAAAAGATAATGGAAAGGGCTTTGTTGAAGAAGAAGTAATGAAGGAGAAGAGGGGGATGGGCTTGTTCAACATCCGTAAGCGGGTAGCCCTCATCGGCGGCGATGTAAGCATCGTTACCCAAAATGGCACTGAAATTAAAATTGTAGTACCTTATCCCTAAAATATGGAAAACGAAGAAATCCGGATCGCTGTGGTGGATGATCATACCCTGTTCCGCCAGGGAATTAGCAGCTTGCTTTCGGAAAACGAAGAAATTAAAATCGTGTTCGACGCGGCAAATGGCGCCGTGATGAAGGAGAAAATAACGAAACATCCTTTGCCACATGTGGTGCTGATGGATATCACTATGCCCCTGGTTAACGGCTATGAGGCTACCCGCTGGCTAAAACAAAATTACCCATCGGTAAAGGTGCTTGCCCTAAGCATGTTTGAGGATGATGAACCGATCATCAAAATGCTAAAATGCGGGGCAGGTGGGTATATCTTAAAAGAATCCAACGCTTCGGACCTGATGTACGCTATTAAAACCATAGCCAGACACGATTATTTTTTAAACGAACTGGTATCGGGCAAGCTGCTGCGCTCTATCCAGGACGAGGTAAAAACCCCGGACCCGGTTGCCGAATTAACGGCAAACGAGATCCGGTTTTTAGAGCTGTGCTGCTCCGAGCTCACCTATAAAGACATTGCCGGCAAAATGTGCCTGAGCCCGCACACCATTGACAATTACCGCGACTCGTTATTTCAAAAGCTCGACCTGAAGTCGAGGACCGGGCTGGTAATATTTGCGCTAAAAAACAATATTGCCAGTTATTAAGGTCTCAGGCATGCTTAAATGTCAACGCTAATGATTGCAAACTAACTATTGCACTTAGTATCGCTAAATTGCATACAAGTCTAAGCGCTCAAACTCAGATTGAAGGGCCAGTTAATTAAAAACAAAATTAGGGCTGAAGTATTGCTTAAAAAAAATAGTGTCCCTGACTGATGGAGCCGCCGTGGCCTGTAATATTACTTTACCCTCAAGCAGCCATCGTGTTTGGTCAGCCGGCTTTTCTGGTGTAGTGTTTATCCCTTTTACATAACCATCCACTGGCTTTAAAAGAAGCAGGTAACAAGCCGGACATGACTGGCTGAACTGTACCCGGTCGGTCGATAGCTCTGCTTTGGTCAGTTCAAAGCTGTTTCCCTTCATCGGAGCCTTTATATAGACAGAAGTTGTAAGACCGGGAGATTGCTCTTTAAACCAGAATAAACGATAGGTACCCGTCTTAAAACTGTAGTCGGCATTTAAGTCCGCTTGTTCCGTAAACAGGTACTCGCAATCGGCACCGGACCGGCAGGGAGTTAAATTTTTATCATCAATTTTTAGCTCTTTCTGTACGTCATTTTTTTTAGTACAGGATAAAAATAGTGTCATACCGGTTAGCAGGCCAATTAATAGCGAATAAGGTTTTCTTTTCATTATTGTGTGATTTATATGATTATTACGAAAGCATAAATAGTTGTGCTACAGGTTCCTGTATTATTTTTTTGTTAACAAATAGCGCATAAGTGCTATTTGTTAACAAATTCAGCGGATTAAACCAGTCCGAAAGCGCCTGTCTGATAAGCGGTGGCTATGAATTATCGTGGATTACGGATATGACACGTTGCAGGTGGGCCGCATTTTTAGTTTAGTTTTTGATGCTTTCAATGCATTTGTCATCTCTGGATAATAATTTATTATTTCGGAACGATTGGTCCGAAATGAATTTATATTTGCGGAACAATCGTTCCGAATATAAAAAACGATCACTCATCATCATGAAAAAGTTAGAAAACAAAGTGGCAGTAATAACAGGTGCATCAAAAGGTATTGGTGCAGGTATAGCAAAAAGTTTGGCGGCCGAAGGAGCCCTGGTTGTAGTAAATTACGCTTCGGCCAAAGCCGGTGCCGATAAGGTAGTTGCAGACATCATCAGTAATGGCGGCAAAGCTATTGCAGTACAGGGCGACGTATCAAAAAGCGAGGACATTAACCGCTTGTTCGATGAAACAACAAAAGCTTTTGGCGCGGTTGATATATTGGTCAACAATGCAGGAGTTTATAAATTTAGTCCGATAGAACAACTTACAGAAGAGGAGTTTCACAACCAGTTCAATACCAATGTGCTTGGTTTGTTGCTTACAACCCAACATGCATTAAAAAACTTTAATGAGAATGGGGGAAGCATTATTAATATTGGTTCGGTAGTAAGCAGCATAGCACCGGTTGGCAGTTCTATTTATACAGCAACCAAAGGCGCGGTTGATGCCATAACCCATGTTTTATCAAAAGAACTCGGCCCCAAAAAGATCAGGGTGAACTCTATCAATCCGGGTATGGTTGAAACCGAAGGAACACATACCGCAGGGTTTATTGGCAGTGATTTCCAGACCGAAACTGAACGTACAGCACCTTTAGGCCGTATAGGGCAGCCGGAAGATATTGCGTTGGTTGCGGTGTTCCTGGCTTCTGAAGAATCGCGTTGGTTAACCGGCGAAACCCTTCTGGCCGGCGGTGGCGTAAGATAATAAGCGATATTTACTGATAAAATATTAAAATTGGATAGCTTTGCTTAATTTAAGCAAAGCTATCTCTGTTATGGCAAGAACAAAGGATTTTGATGAAAATGAAGTGCTGGCCAGGGCGGTAGATCTTTTTTGGCTCAAGGGATACAACTGCACCTCCATGCAGGATCTTGTTGATGGTTTGGGTATCAGCAGGTCGAGCCTTTATGATACCTATGGCGATAAGCATTCGTTGTTCATTAAAGCGCTGGAAAGCTATCAAAATACGGCTTCGGGTAAAGTTTGTCAGATCGTTAACAAGGCGCTGCCGGCTAAGGAGGTCATCAAACAATTGTTGGAGTTGATTGTCGGCGAACTAATGGAAGACCGGAAGCATAAAGGTTGTTTTATGGTGAATGCCGAAGTGGAGGTTGCCCCGCATGACGAGGAAGTGAGCAGGATGATCTGTAAAAATGACCAGCAAATAGAGGAGGCATTTTACGTGGTCATTAAAAAAGGTCAGGACAGTGGCGAGATCACTAATAAACAGGATGCCAGGGCGCTGGCACGGTTTATAATTAATACCGTAAAAGGTATCCGGGTAACCGCTAAGTCAACGAATGATAAAACCATTTTTGATGACATTATTAAGCTTGCCGTATCAGTATTGGATCAATAAAAGGCTAAATTCTGCTGTAGCCTTCAAAGCCCCGTTTTTTTTGAATATGCGATTTTATAGAAATTTTCTTTCTAAAACGAAGATGTAAACTTACACTGTGGTAATCGTTCTTTGATCTTTTTAAATGCAGATTTTGAAATAGGATTGCCGATTAAGATCAGCTCTCGTAAGTTTTTTAACTGTCCTATTTCCGCAGGTAAATCCACTATATTATTATAGCCTAAATCCAATCTTTGCAGGTTTTTTAATTTTCCTACTTCGGCTGGCAAATAAGTCAAACCTCCAAAATTCAAATTCAAATTTTGCAGGTTTGTTAACTTTCCAATTCCAGCTGACAAATTTTTCAATGTAGTGTGATGCAAATCCAAATTTTGCAGGTTTGTTAATTGCCATATTTCAGAAGGTAGTTCTCCTAATAAATTATCACTCAAATCCAGGTTTTGCAAGTTTTTTAACTGGCCTATTTCTGGAGGTAACCCACTATTTATCCCAGCCTTTGATAATACCAATATTCGCAGGCTTTTTAACTTTCCAATTTCAGCGGGCAAATGATGCAAATTATTGGAATGCAGATACAAGTTTTGGAGGTTTGTTAGCTGACCCATTTCAGAAGGTAAATCAGTCAATGCATTATAACTCAAATCTAAAGTTTTCAGATTTCTTAATTTTCCAATTTCAGCAGGCAAATGTTCCAATTCATCATTTTGCAAAATCAATGTTGTCAGGTTTGTTAACTGACCTATTTCGGGAGGCAATTCTTTAATATGATTTTCAATTGAACGTTGATTATAAGTAATGATTTGTAATTGTGGATATCTGAACATTTCTTCCGGAAACGTCTTGAAATTTTGATCAGGCAAATCTAATGCTGTAATATTTTCGTTTAAATCCGATAATTTATATGCCACAAGGTATTGATTATCGGCAGTATCAATTAAGCAATCAACAATTCTTCCGCCACGACCTCTGCCTACTCTTTTTTTTACTTTTACTTTGGCAAACCCTCTGTAATCAAACTGTTCCGCTTTCTCATATTTGTAACTAATTACTATATCTCCTTTACGGTCAATAAAACCATATCTTTCATTTGGACCTTGTGCTAAAGCAAATTTTCCATTATAAAAATAAAACGCATTAATTAACTTATCAGCTTTAGCCAGTGCTGCTTTGGCTGTAGCAGCTTCATTTGTTGCCCTCTTTTCTGCCTGGTCTGCTTTTTCTCTTTGAGTAAGCGCTTTTTTTTCAGATTTATTGGCACTTGCAAGGGCTATTTTGGTTGAATTGCGGGCCTTAACTGCAGCTATTGTAGCATTATTAGCGTTTTTAAGAGCTATTTTGGTAGCATCCTGAGCTTTTACAGCAGCTTTTTCTGATGCATTAGCTTTTGCAAGGGCTTTTTTAGTTGAATGCTCGGCAATTATAGCAGCAGTTTTAGAATTATCTGCATGTTGCTTTTCACTGTATGCCCATACGGCTATTCCAATCATTATAATGAGCGCAGCTATTATCCATCGTATAAAACGCTTTTGCGAATTTTGGTTTTTTTCTAATAACTGCTGCCTTTCCAGTAAGTCACGCTTCTCTTTTTCCAGTTGTTGTTTCTCTTTCTCCTTGTGGCTTGCAACTGCTTCGCGGCTTTCATCAATTAATGCCATTTCTTCGGTAGTCAGTTGCAGTTTTCCTAAAAAAGGCTCAATAAAATTCAATTGCTTTTCTGAAAATAATTCCCGTGCATTTGCTTTTAAGGAGCTATGGGCTTTTATCAGGCGTTTTATTTCGAGGAATGCAATTTCTTCGTCGCTTCTTTTTTCGGCAATTCGCTGTGCAAGCGAGTCGTGAGCTAATTCGTACAGGTCAACATCTTCTGTATAGCGTAATATCCGGCCGTTAATAAATGCTTCTACTATAGCATCAATCAGTGTAGGGTTTGTACCAGGCAGCCGTTCATATAATCCCTTTTTTCGGATAGGTTCTTTGGTACCTTCCAGCGTGGCAAATGGTGATAGTATACTCCAGACGGTTGCGGGCGAAATGATTGAATCACCCTCACTTAGTTTTCTGCTGATCCCAGCTACCTGCTCTTCCAGGAAATTCTGTAGTATGTCGCCAATATCTCCAATCGCGTTCAGGGCCTGGGCTGTAAATACCGCTTCACGCTGCCGTGTTTCGTCGCAGGTGATTTCCAGATAAAGCTTATCTAAAAAAACCTGCAGGTAAGGCAATTGTATGGTCAGTGATTTTTCTTTATCTTTTATTTTCTCAAATATGCCTTCGGCAATTAGTTTGGCCTCATCTGTTTTTAGCCGCACAATAGAATTTTTATAACTTGTGGCACCCTCAATTACCTGCAGCACTTTGTTGAGGTTCATAGGCTCAACCCGCAATTTTTTGCGTAATAGCTGTGGTACCGCCTTTTCAAAATCGTATAAATACCCCAGATATTCTTCCCTTATCGAAAAAATCATTTTTACAGGCTGCTCTATCTGCAATATCTCCTGCACCGTTTCAATGAATTGTTGCTCCTCTTCTTTTGACCCCAGGATAAAAAGTTCTTCAAACTGATCAAAAATGAGATAAACCGGCTTAAAAGAGTTTAAGTAGATGGCTTTAAAAGCCTGCGCCAACGGGGTTAACAGCGGGGGAGTTGATACCACTTCTGTTTCTTCCATTACCTCAGTAAGCCAATCCATATTATCCTGTGCTGCCGAAAGTGTACCTCTTGCATCTGCCAGCGCCTTTTCAAAATTCGTGTTAATATTATTACCCCTGCGTATCGTTAATGCCAGCCAGTCATGCGATGGGAATTTACTGGCAAGCCCGCATTGGATCAGGCTTGTTTTTCCGGTGCCGGATGCTCCATAGATCAGCAAAATGGACGATTGAAATACCATTTCATAAAGGGTATTAATCTCTTCGTCACGACCGAAAAATATACCAGTATCTTCTTTGCCGTATGCATCTAAAAATTTAAAGGGATATTTTTTCATTTGACGGCCTCCTGTTTGAAATTAAGCGATTAGGTCATTTTAGAAAAGATGGCTCAAAATCATCATCTATATCTTCTTCATCTTCTTCCATTCCTGTAATTGCTTTTTCTGCTTCATTAAAAAGATTAAATACGTTGTCGAAACGCATGTCCTTGAATTTTTGAGGGTCGAGCAACAGTTCGTTGAAATCAATACCCGGTTTTACCGTTCCGGTATTAACAATATTGACTACACTATTATCTTCCAAAAAAACATAGTTCAAGCTTTTATCCGTGTTATCATGTGAGGCATAAAAGCAAATTTTTGCGCCGCCTTCAAATGCCAGGGCGTTTACATCAATAATAAATGGAAAAAGATTAAGGTTCTGTTGGTAACTGCCTTTATAAAGCAAAACCGCGTCGGTATTTATGGGCGTTTCCGCATAATTTATCCTTTCCTGGTTTACATTTGATTTGTTGTCGATACCTAACACCGTATAATTATACAGGTAATGAGGTTTAGTGTTACGCATTTCGAAGTAGCCTATGGATTTAATAGACACCATCCTGTAATTAACGAGGAATTTTAAATGTTCGAGAACAACCGTTAAATGTAATTCTGCATCACTGCAGTTGGATTCCGTAAAAGGAGGGTTGCCCGACAAAACATTGATTGCCTGCAACCCTGAACAAGCCTTTAAGAAGTCGCTTTCTGTTTGCAGGTTTGATGAAAAATCATTCAACTCTGTTATAGGGAAATCCAATTCATTATCTATGAAAATTGAAATCAGGGTTTTTAATAAACTGGTGAGACCATTGATGTCCAGCTCAAATTCATCTTCAAAAAAATTTTTGCAGATAACAGTTTGGGCTGGAGAAAGGGTGTAATTTTTGTCCTTCCTGTAATCCCATAATTTTGAAATAAGTGAAAAGCACAGGAGTTGTAAAATTCTTTTTGCAGTGAGCTGACAGTTCTCCAGGTATTTTCTAAGTTTATTAACCGACATCTCCTCTTTACCAATTGCCATGAGCTTACGAAGCTGGATACCTAACACGCCTACAAAACTAAAGGCAATAATCTCTTTGGCGGGGTCACTGAAGAGGCTTTGCGTTTCCCAGTCGGCTGCCATTCTTGATGCATTTTCTAAAAATTTAGCTGCCCTCGGGCTATGAACCCGAATGGCTTCCATCAAACGGCGTGTGAGTATTTCATTAAAGGAATTTCGTTTAGGCTCATTTCTGTTTGCTGAAGTTTCAGTTTTATCCACGGTTTGCTGTAAGGATTTACCAGGCATGCCTATCTCCGGCAAAATGTCATCCAACTGGTTTTTAAACTGATACTTCAAATTATCAATGCTGGTATATACTGTTTTGAAGTGACCCAGTTCACTGATTTTTTTCCTAAAAGCCAATAATGAATTAAACTCCTCTGTAATTGACCCCGAATTAAGAGGCGCGTCTTTAAAATATGTCCATATTCTGGGTCTGCCCGTATCCTTAAAAATCTGGTAAGCTGTGTCAAATTCTTCGGCAGTGTATTTTCCTACTTTTGTAAAAAAGAGACAAAGCACAATGTCACATTCCCTGATGGCTTTATTATACTCGTTTTGTAGCCTGGTATCAGAAATAGCATCAAGGAAGTATTCCCACTGCAGTATTTCAAGGTAAATACCCTGTTTGTGAAGCCTGTCATTTTCTCTGCTTATAAAAATACGAAACTCATCTCTGTCAGCCTTCAATTCTGACGAAGAAGCAAGAAAGATCTTTATAGTTTTAAGAGACATTATAGCTTTTTAATAATAGATTAATTTAACTTTTAATATTCATTAAAACCAAAAAAATATCAGGCCTGCTCTTTTAACCTATGCTTCTTTTAATTCTTTATTATAACGAAGCCTTTTCATTATCTTTAAATAACCAAATCTCCACTCAAATGGACAAAACCACATTTGATAAATACCTTGATGATCGTTATAATAAACAATTGGATTATTATAGGCAGGCTTCGGCAAAAAATCAAAAAAGGTATAAGCTGTTTCAATGGATATTAATTGTTCTATCTGCGTTAACTCCGGTAGTGGCAGCTTTGAATGGAATAAAATCAGGTGCTATTAATATTTCTCCATTGATTAACGTAAACCTCCTGGTTGTAATAATTTCCAGCATCGTAGCAATTTTAACAACCGGCTTAAAAACCTTTAACTATCAGGAATTATGGGTCAAATATCGTTCAACATATGAAAAGCTAAAGCCCGAAATTCATTACTACAACTTCAATATTGGACCTTATGCTGCAACCGGTGTGGACAAAGAATCAGTTTTTGTTACAAGGGTAGAAGCAATTCTGGATACTGAACATTCGCAATGGCCTCCTGTAAAAAGCTTACAAAATACTCAGGATCAATCAGGCGATCCTGACAGTTCAAAAAAATAGGCTGAGAAGAATTTGGGATGGTATTTTTATCTTTGAAACAGCTAACGTAATTGCTTGAATATTAAGCACTCGGTTCATCATATCTACGCAATTTATATCAATAAATACATCATTATACAACGTTCGGTTGTAAGCGTTTATGATTAACTTTATCTAATCAACCAAAACGAACATAATTCTCTAAGTTTCATCCTTTTTGGGAGCTTATTTAAATTTTAGGGAGATGGAAACAATTATAATCCAGGACACCGACGCGGCTGTTCTTGAAATCTTAGCTACAGCCTTAGAGCTTGAAAACTTCCGGGTATTTTCCGTATTGACCTGTGATAGCAATTTCCTGGAATTGATTGATGAATTACGGCCGCATGTAGTCATGTTGGATTCCCGGTTGGATGGTACGGTCTGTATCGACATTTGCCGGAAGATCAAAGCGAGGTACCCGCATCTTCCTGTCATTGCGCTGAGCTGCAACAGCAACATTCATGATGTTTATGATCGGTATGGCTTTGACGACTATATCCCCAAGCCATTTGACCTGGATAATCTTTATGCCATCTTGCGCAAGCATATTCCAAGCCAATAGGGAAGGTACTATTTCCAATGTAATTTAAACTATGGGTGAGTGGTAAAAATGTCCTGGATTCTGCGTCCACTTAAAAGTATCTAAACAACCATCTAACAAGGAGGCTGTTTTGTTGTTGGTAGTAACATTACCACTTAATAACAATCTACCATTTAAAGTAATGCTAACTGTATGACCGCCTACGAAAAAAAAGCTTATTTACTGTTAAATGACTGGAAGCAAAAGATGCAAAAGAAACCGTCTCTTACTAACCGGATAGCGAAGGGTATACAGAACAAGATCAATAATATTATACCAGAAAAGGTTCACAAAGTAATAACAGTAACTATCGAAAAAATGGTTAAGGCAGTACTTTTCGGAGCTAAATACACAACCACCGACAGGCTTGCTACCAATGCTTCCTTTCAATTAAGAGAGAGTTATATAAAACGGCAAATAAATTTTTATCAAAAAACTGCTACGATAGAAGGGGCCATTACAGGCACAGGAGGTATATTAATGGGATTTGCTGAGTTCCCTGTACTTATTGGTATTAAAATGAAACTGCTTTTTAATATTGCAGCTTTATACGGTTTCAATGTAAAGGATTATAAAGAAAGGCTATATATACTTTACATTTTCCAGCTTACTTACTCCAGTCAGCAACGGCGAAACGAGATCTACGGTTTATTGCAAAACTGGGAAAGCTATAGCATTCTTTTACCTGCTGATGCTGATGAGTTTGACTGGCGCACTTTTCAGCAGGAATATCGTGACTATATAGACCTCGCAAAAATGGCCCAGTTAATACCTTTGATTGGAGCTGCTGTGGGTGCTATTGCAAACTACCACCTCATAGCACAATTAGGCGAAACCGCTATGAACTGCTATAGAATGCGCATGCTGGACCCTGGAAAAATAGAAAATAAGGGTTTCTAAAGCCGAAAGATTCAAGCTTTTTTCATATTTATACTTTGCGTGTGCAATGTGGGCGCACTATGTCAAATGCTCAGTGAAAAAATCAATAGTGCGTTTCCATGCAAGTTCTGCCGCGGTTTTGTCATAACGGGGTGTTGTATCGTTATGGAAGCCGTGGTTTACGTTTTCGTAAATAAACGCCTGGTATTTTTTACCATTCGCTTTTAAAGCGGCTTCGTAGGGCGGCCAGCCTTCCGTAATCCGTGTATCCAGCGATGCATAGTGCAACATCAGGGGTGCTTTAATTTTAGGCACGTCGCTGGTAGCAGGCTGGCTTCCATAAAAGGGTACAGCTGCGGCCAGTTCAGGTATACGAACGGCCATCATATTGGCTATACCACCGCCAAAACAAAAACCCACAACACCTACCTTACCGTTACAGTCTTTGTGATTTTTAAGGTAATCATATGCCGCTATAAAATCCTCTTCCATTTCGCCTTTGTCCCTTTTACTTTGCAAGGTGCGCCCCGCATCATCATTACCCGGGTAGCCGCCCAGGGGCGTTAAGGCATCGGGCGCAAGCGAAATAAATCCTGCCAGTGCGGCTCTTCGTGCCACATCTTCAATGTAGGGGTTTAACCCCCTGTTTTCATGAACCACTATGATGCCCCCAAGTTTCTTTTGAGCATCAATAGGTTTTGATAGTAATCCTTTGATAGTTCCGCCACCTTTTGGTGAGGGATAATTGATATATTCTGATTTTAAGCGGGGATCATCAGCCTTGATCTGCACGTTCCCTTTATAATCGGGCATCAGGAAACTCATTAGTGCAGGTACAGTTAAACCGCCAACTGCATAAAGAGATAGCTTTTCTACAAATAAACGGCGGCTAAGCCGGTCGTGTGCGTAGTCATCATACAGGTCAAACACTTCCTGCTTAATGTCTTCTTTGTTGATTTGGTTCATAGTTAAAGGCTTTATTCAAATGTAATGATTCCCGGCAACGGCTTCCTATCCAAACTGTAACAGTCTATATATGTGTAAAGTTTTTGTTTTTTACCCTGAGTGATCTGTTATATTAGTAGTGTATCTTTTATTTAATTAATTCCCCGTGTAACGCTACCTTATTTCTTCCATAATTGAAACTATACTCCACATCCGCGTTTAATTGCTGATTGTTAAAGTGGCAGGTGATGGTTTCTGTATGCGGGCTTTCTATATAACGTAGTTTTAATTGCAATGTATGGCCGTCATTCCATCCATAACTGCCCTCAACTTTATAAGGTAGCAACAGAGAAAAGTCTTCCCGGGCTCCGGAAACTAAACCAGGGCCCTGCATATTCGTTTTACCTGGTAGCCATTTGCCTGTTTCAAAATTAAGCGTATAGCTTGCCGAATCTTTTTTTATGGTGACATGGCAAACATTATTGGTCATGTTAAAGCTTATCGAGTTAATATGTAAATCATTTGGTTGAATGGAAAAGGTCTTGTTGAATGTATTATTTGTGTGGTTGCCCGTATTGGCTGCCGGGGGTAAACTTAAAGCGGCTAAATGTTTTTTAAGCTGATCATCTTTAGCTTTATCAATCGGCAAGGCCTGCGGGCGCATGGATGGCAGCAAATACTTCCATACCAGGTTAAGCACTCCCTGCATATCACTTGTTTCCGAAGTGATCGCAATTACAGCATCCTGATCAGGCATCACAACAATATACTGGCCGAAAGCACCATCGGCCCGGAATGCGTTATTACGACAGCGCCAGAATTGATAGCAATAACCCTGCATCCAGTCACTCGAATCTCTTTTACTTTGGGCTACGCCGGGCGCCTGGTCAATTTTAAAAGTGGTAGCTTCTTCAATCCACTCTTTTGGTAATACCTGTTTTCCGTTCCATACGCCTTTTTGCAGGTAAAGTTGCCCCAGTTTAGCCATATCCTCCGTTTTTACACGCAGTCCCCAGCCACCTGTATTGATACCCTGCTTATTAATTTCCCAGTCGATACCCTTTATTCCCAATGGATCAAAGAGGCGCGGTTTAAGATAATCAACTTCTTTTTGCCCGGTTACTTTTTGTACGATGGCCGATAGCATAAACGTAGCCAGGGAATTGTACAAAAATTGACTACCTGGTTTGTATGCTATAGGTAATGCCAGGAAGGATTTAACCCAATCGTCTTCTCTTGATGCAATTGCAAAAGTAGGGTCGGTGGCTTGTCCAACAGTCATGGTTAAAAGATCCTTTATAGTAAGCGCGGCAAGGTAGGGCTTTATGGTATCCGGCAAACTACCATGAAAAAAGGAGATCACCTTATCATTTACTGACAGCCGCTTTTCGCTAACTGCAAAGCCAATGGCTGTGGAGGTAAAGCTTTTGCTGCAACTATACAAACTATGCCTTAGCGTTGGCTGATAGGGGTTCCACCAGCCCTGGGCAATCACTTTGCCATGGCGCAAAAACATAAAACTATGAAACTCGTGTTTGCTTTGTGCAGCCGCATGCAGAAAACTATCGATCCCGGCAGATGAAACGCCTTCCGCTTCAGGTATACCGATAGGGAAGGAGCTTGTTTTTTGGGCATAAAGTGTATGATTAAAAAACAAAAAGCATAAACTTGCTGCAAACAGTTGTTTTTTAAAGAATTTAGACCATGACCTTTGGGTAATTTGTACGGGCGATAAGTGATTGGCAGGCATATACCTATAATTTTAAGGATTTATAATTAAAGTGAAAATAAGCTTTTTTATCATAACCTGTTCATGATCATAACTGCAGACCACGGATAATTTATTGTTTGTTTTTCCGATGGTCTTAGTCCTTCGCTATCCTCATTTAAACTTTCATACAGCATTCGCTGGCGCAAAATGTGTAAATAAGAGATATAAGGTGTATAAACTTTTTATGCTGGTACAAATAATGCAGAAGATCAAAACTATTATATTATATTGACGTTCTACGTCAGCCAGCACTAAGCATATCTGGAAAATAGATAGCCAGCGGCTGGTGATAGATAACTTAAAGTATTATGAATCAGGAAACGGAAAAAACAAGATATAATGAAATTGAGCTGCAGGAGTTCAAAGCGTTGATCATGGAAAAAATTAAAGCAGCAAGGGAAGAGTTAATGGACTTGTCGTCATCGATCAGTTCCTCTAATTCCAACGGCACAGATGATACGGCAGGTTCGTCAAAGACACTGGAAGACGGATCAGCAACGCTCGAAAAAGAATCTCTTAATCAACTCGCATCCCGTCAGAAAAAATTTATTGACCAGTTGGAAGCGGCGCTCATTCGAATTGAAAATAAAACTTATGGCATTTGCCGCGAAACCGGTAAATTAATACCGAAAGAACGCTTACGGGCCGTGCCGCATACCACCTTGAGCATGGCTGCAAAAATGAGGCAATAGAACATGCCTAACTGCAATATCGCTAAATCATAACCATAGGACATGGAATGGAATAGGAATGAAAATTCAAGGTTATTGTAATTCGGATATTATGCTTGTTACCTACTTTCCAGTTTGTAACGGGTAGCTATGTATTATTTATCTGGCGCCGTTTTAATGTGAGTTAATAAAGTGTCGGTATAAATAATTTAACAAGATTGAAAATTCAAAATGTGAAACTAATTGCCCAAATTGTGTTTTAAATTTCTCATTAGTCGAGGTGTTTTGATAATTTAATCTATGCGTACTTGTCTGTACGATTTAAATAATTAGTTTTTTTGAGTACTATCTGGAATTTTTTGGGTTGATAAAATGCATATTATCAATTGTTTAAACATAAGATGGCGCTTCAAATTCTTTCGCCTTATAATTGGCGGGAAATTTGCAAAATAATTATCTCACTGTTTATCAATTACCTGCTATGGAAACGCATTACGGTCAAATCGTCGAATTTCGTGTAAGAAGAAATGGGCACAATATTAGCGAATTAGCAAGGTTGTTAAATATCAACCGCAGATCGCTTTATAACTGGTTTAGCCAGCAATATTTGAAAAAGGAATATATCGCCCGGATAGGAGAGGCCATTAATCACAATTTTTCAGAAGATTTCCCTGAATATTTTAGGAAAGAAGATTTTGAGAAATCACAAAATTTATCCGCTTTTAATAATAACGTTTTTGATAAAGACTGGAAAGACAGGTATATCAATCTATTAGAGGTTTATAATGGAATTTTATCTATGCAATTAACTAAAGACAGATCTAACTAAAGAGAACTTTTTAAATTATTATCTAAAGAAGCGCTCTTACAGCTGGTAACTTAAGCCTAACTGGTAATATGCCGAAAAATTCTGTTTTAAAATAGTGATCTTGCTGGTTTGCAGCTGGCCGGGCAATAAGTTTCCTGAACCATTGGGGTTAGGAACTAAAATATCATCAATAATACCATTATTAAAAAGATTAGCGGCACTTAACCTGAGTTTGAATTTATTGCTTAGTTTTTTTTCTGCCGATAAATTAACCGTTATATTCTGTCGTTGCCAATAATCAAGGTTATACCATGGCGAAACAAGGTCGATACGTTTACCAGTATAAATAACAGACAAGTTTGCAAGCCAGTTACCCGGTACGTTTTTATAAAGCAAATTAATATTAGCCAAATGTTTTGACTGCCCTTCCAAAGGCCCCTGTTCGGCTTTGGTAACGGTAACCAGGTTGCTGGCAGGATTATCCGGATTGGCCCTGGTTAACAGTTTTTTCATACGGGTGATGTTAGATGAGGTATAGGTATAGCTACCTGTAATAACAAAGTTTAACCAGCTATAGCTGTAAGAAAGCTCTGCACCATAATTGACAGCAGTACCGGTGTTTTTTAACTGCTCGGTTAATTGCCCGGCGGGTGTGTAGTTTAATCCGTTTTGAGGTATGGGGTAAAGCTCGTCATCCCCGTTAAGTAGTGTTTTCTCGTAAGCATCAACAATGTGTTTATAAAATACCGAAGCTTTTAATTGCATGCTTTTTGTTTGATACCCGGTATAATTTAAATCAAAATTGTCTGCCTGGGTTCGTTTTAAAAAAGGATTTCCGGCAACAAGATAGTCCTCATAAGCTATGGTGGCAAAAGTAATATCATACAAAGCCGGGCGCGAAATACCTTTAAAGTAACTGGCTTTAAGCTGTTGTTTATCATTAAGCGCGTACTTCCAATGTAAATCGGGCAACCAGTCTTTATAGCTAATATTTACAATTTTGCCATAGCTTACATTGGGATCAAGTGTAGAAATAAAGTTTTGATCGGTTTGCTCCAACCTGAGCCCCCCTGAAAACTCCGACCGGCCGCTTTGCAGATCTGCCATGATGTAAAAGGCATTGATATCTTCTTTCGCTGTATAATTATTAGGATTATTTACATTGCCAAGCGGATTTTGAGGCCCGTTATCATTTATCCAAACCGCGTTATTAATATCGGTAAAAGGTTCGTTAATGGTTGGTGTAAATGTATAGGAGTTATAAAAATTATCTCTGTTTTTGCGCCGGATGAGGCCACCACCGCTCAGTGTAAGCTTTTGGTTAAAAAATTCAGGTTTATAGTGCAGGTCAAGATAAATGTCCAGGTCTTTTTCTTTATTGCTCAACCAGATCCGGTTAAGTGGCGCTAATAATAAAGGCGACTGTACTATTGTATTATCAGGAGCTAATAACCTGCCTGTGTTGGCAGTTAATTCCGACCAATCCGGGTACCGGCCGTTGGCTATCGAAAACTGACCTGCCCAATCAACACTTAAATCATGATAACTATGATTACCCTTAAGGTTAATATTATTGATCTGTTGTTCATGAACGCGTGAGCGGTCGCTAACATAAATTCGTCCGGTACCAACCCCCGATCTTCCTAATATCAGGCTGGTATCAACTGTACTGCGGGTTTCTATATCTTTTTGGTCAAGATAAAAATGGCTTAACGTAAATTTGTTTACGCTATCGGGCCTAAAAACAAACTGTTCGCTGGTGCTTACAGCAATTTTGTTATTATAGTAACTATGCTTATAAAAATCAGAAAAGGCAGGAACGTTATTTAAATTAGGCTGCGTGTTCAAAGGGATAAAAAAACCATCAGACCCGGTCTTAATATTCTTATAATCAGCGGCAGCAATAAAACCTAATTTGTTGTTAAAAAACTTACGGCCAATCAATAAGTTAAAATTAACATCGGGCAATGGCCGGCTATTTTGAAAGGAAAGATTATCCTTTGAAAAATCGGCCCCGGTTGCGTAATGGGATAGCCCAAAACGTTCATAAGGTGAATGATTTTGAACAACATCACTATTAAATGTACGGTACTGCTTATCAAAATAATGCCCGCTATAGCCGGTATTCAAATTTACCTGCAGCAACGGATCATCAGGTGGCTGGCGCATCACCATATTTACCACACCGCCAATGGCATCGCCTTCCATATCGGCCGTTAATGATTTATAAACCTGTACACTTTGCAATAGCCCGGCCGGAAACAGGTCAAGTGATATATACCGGCTTTTATCATCAGGGCTCGGTATTTTGAACCCGTTTATAAGCGTATAGCTATATTTAGCTTCCATACCCCTGATAATGGCCTTATCAGTGTTACCAGTGCTGGTACGGGTTATAGAAAGCCCCTGAATGTGCTGAACAACATCGCCTGCACTAATACTGCCTGTATGCTCAATCAAATCCCCCGAGGCTATGTCTACCGCGGCTATAGTATTTCTTTCGGTAAGCCTTGATTGCTGATCCGATCTCGGATTTACCCTGGCTGTAATAACAACCTCGTTTAAAGCAATCTGCAGTTTTTCGAGGGAAACATTTAACTCCGTTGTTTTATCTCCGGATATGGTCAGGTTTATGGTTTGCTGCTTATAATTCACCGCCGAAAACATTACACTAATATTTCCGGCGGGAATTTTATCTAAATAGCAAACACCGGCAGCATCAGTAAACCCCGTAACTACGGCACTGCTTATTTTAACAAGTACATTTGCAATGGGCTTTTGAGTTGCCTGATCTGTTACCCTAACTTTAATAGATGATGCGAAAGCGCAATAACTAAAGCACAGCAATACAAATAACAAAAATGAAAGCCTTATTATTTGTATTGCCGGATGACTGTTTTTTTTAGTGCTGATTACCCGTTCCATCAACTTGATAAGCACCAATATCTTTACCTGGAGGTGTAATTTCTGTAGCTCCAAATATCTTGTCCACTTTTACTATAGCCAGCGGACTAAAACCAGTATAGCCTTTACCTATAGCCGGCGAACCGGATTGTAGCCTGAAGTTATAACCACCTACATAATCGGCGTTAATGAATTGAGTATTAGCAGCAGCAGGAAGCGGGTAATTTATAAACAGTGGGTTGTTTGCTCCCGGAGTGGTTTTATTACCACCGTTAATATCGCCGGTTTGTACCCGGGTTATAAAGCCTGCAGGCAAAAACTGTGTTGTAATAGCGGTATTGTCGCCATAATTATAAGTATAACCATATTTGATGTTAACCGTATCTGCAGCGGGTACGGTACCAGAACCACCTAAAACACTTAAACCATAAGCACAGTTAACTATAAAGTTATTATAGGCCAAACCCCTGCCACCGTTTTCAAAATCAAGTGAACCACCTTCTCCGGCTTTTTGCTGGCGATATCCGCCGCTTATCATGGTATTATTATAACAAGCCATATTAGCCTGGGGCGATAAGCCACCCGCGTTAGCTGATTTAAAGCAGTTTCCCGTACCCCCAACAGCTAAATTGTATGCAATATCTCCCACACTACCACTCTTAACGTTAACACATTCACCTGCTATAAAACCCACCTTTTCAAAGGTGTTACGCATTATTTCAAACTTACCGCCGGCAACTCTGATCATGTCGTTATGTGAACCATACAACCAGCAATCTTCCAAAACAAAATTGGCATTAGGGTTTTGGAAAAAGATACCATAGCTGTCCAATGTTGCGCGGATTGGGGAGTTTGCAGGGGTTAAACCTCCCAAATATTCAAAACGGGTCCATTTTAGAATAATATCCCCGGAGGTTGTGCTACCCTCTATCCCGCCCCAATAACCTTTAAAAGCCGGGTCGGTGTTAGGACTCTGCGGGTCTTTAGCTGGGTCTGATTTTAAAGCGGTATTTTGAACAGTGAACAGATTAGGACTTTCTTTGGTTCCTAATGACAGCAATGTACCGTTCACTAATATACCGGGCGCGTGTTCTTGTGTGCCGATAGCGGTAGCCCCGGTTACCGGGCCTATGATATATACCTTAACACCACTTTGTATAACCAATGTATCACCTTTATTAATAGTAGCAGCTGCATAATCACTGCTTAAATAATAAGTTTGTCCTGCTTTAAGCGTTCCTTTAATCGCCCTCCCGTTTGATTTGTTTTTGGAATTTAGGGTATCGCCGTTTTGGATATATGAACCCGCATGGAATTCCTGCCCTGATACTTGTATTTGCTGATCATTAGATGATTTACTGCACGAGAACAGGCAAAATACAGGTAACAAAAGAGGCAAGAATGATTTAAATAACTTCATAAGTAACTTTCTGTAGAATAAATTGTTCAATTATTCGCTTTTGTTTATGTAGATATTACTGCCCTGACAGGACAGCAGTGATTCTCTTTCTGGTTGTTTTATTAGGTATGCCGGATTTAATCGTCGTCATCCTTCTTTTTCTTTTCCAGGATAACAAAAGCGCTTCTTTTAGGCGCGGGCATTATTGAGTTTTCGCCCTTTATCGATTTCCAGATCACCTCGTTCAGGTCCAGATCAGGCGCGGCATCTTCCCTGGCAAAATTGAACAATTCTGACCGTTTACTGCTTTCATTAACCGCAATATTACGTTGCTCTATATCAACCTGTGCAGGCTTAACTTTATAAGGTGTAAGGTCAGGCTTATTAGTAAAACATTCATAAAATGGCAAAGCGGCAGCATCGTACTGGCTCATAGGCGGCAGGCCAAGTATCAGCTCTATGGTACGCAACATACCTGTTGTAGAATACATGCTATGGATCACCGCGTTTCGCTTTACAAACGGACCGGCAACAAATGCCGGAGAGCGGTGGGCGTCGATATGGTCGGGGCCGGCTTGTGCATCATCTTCCAGAATAAACACAACTGATTCCTTCCAGATGGAGCTTTGCGCCAGGTGCTCTATAATACGGCCTACAGCCAGATCATTATCTGCAACCGCTGCTATAGGCGAATATTTACCTTTTTGCTGTCCGCTGGTATGGTCATCAGAGATACGCAACGTATTAAATTGCGGAACGGCGTTAATGGTCATCAACGAATCAAAATCATGCTGCCAGGCATCGGCACGTACCTGATCTTTAATATTCATGTCAAACCCTGGCGAATGAGGCCCCATGTGTCCCTGCAAAGCTTTGATGCTGGCCTTGCCATAAGCTCCAAACTCACCATAACTTCTGTACGTAACACCTGCACGCTTGCAGTAATCCCATATATAACCATCATTTGGCGACGAACCCACACCTGAGTAACTTGGTCCGCGGCTACTATAATTGGTAGGCCATGTTTTTTCAATCACATCAGTGGCATAGGCACCCATGCTCCAGTTGTGCCCATCTTCGCTAACTTCTGCATCTACATAAAAATTATCAAGCAAAACAAACTCATTAGCTATAGCATGTTGGTTTGGCGTAATGTTTTTACCAAAAATGCATAGTGAACTATCGCCATTTCCCTGCGGCATATCGCCTAAAACCTGGTCATAAGTGCGGTTTTCTTTGATGATATAAAAAACATACTTTATAGGTGATTTCTCTCCCGCTTTACGTGGGATAGGGTTACCAGCTTCTCCATCGGCCTGTCTGGTTCTTTTATCGGTAAATGGCGTATTGGCGTATACCTGTTTAGTATAAATTTTTTGCTGCTCGGGTTTGGGCGGGTTAATAAATGATAAAGAACCGACAAATAACCCGCCTATATATTGGATCTTGCTTTTTGTGGTGATCCCGGTATGGATACCAAGATTATTATCTTTTGCAAAAGGCTGCGGTCCCTGAGGATTGGCCATTGACGTTAAACCCTTTCCATTGGCTACAATTATTTTGTTACCCAACGTTTTCACATTGGTAGGATACCAGCCGACCGGTATAAATCCCTGGCTTTTGCTATTGCCTGGCTTGGTAACATCAAATACCGCTAAACAATTATTATCGGCATTGGCTATATATAATGTGCTTTCATTGGCCGATAGCGCCAAACCGTTTGTAGTAGAGCCAGCCAAACGCGTAGGATAAAGCACTGTTGAGATAGTTTCAATAACCTTATTTGATTTGGTATTGATAACTGAAACCGTATTGTCATTGGCATTGGCTACAAAAAGATAAGTTCCTTTTTTATTTAACAACAGTTCATTGGGGTGGTTACCGGTATTAATAGTGGTTTCAATATTTTCAGAAACGGTATTGTAAGCAGCAACCTTAGCTCCTCCCCATAAAGAAATATATAGGGTTTTTTCATCGGGCATCAGGGTACAACTGTAAGCCATGCCGGGTAACTGTACTTTTTTTACGATAGTACGCGTAGCCGGCTCAATAACATACAGCGAACTATCTTCTTTAGTTACGGCGTAAAGACGGGTATTATTTTTATTGGCAACCATGCCGGTAGGGCATATTTTATCTTTTGGCCATTGTTTGCCTAACCTTATGGTATCGGGGTTACCAAGTTTGTTATCCTGTAAATGAAAGTCAAGTATCCAGTTATCATAACCTCCGGATACATAAAGTTCCTTCTCGTCATGACTGAAAGCCAAACCGTACCATGATTTGCCCAATACTTTTTCATCAAGTTTCTTTTCATTTTTAGGGTCTATTAGCTGAACCGATTGCGTGCTTTGCCCGTTATTGGTTACCGCCAATAAATGCCCCGATGTGCTCAATTGCAGATTCAATGGCAGATCGCCCAAAGGCAATGACCGCCCGGCCGGACTTAATTTCCATCCATTTGGTAATAAAACCTGATTGGTTTGCCCAATTTTGCCCGGTACCTGTGCCTGGGCATAAAAACAAACGTTAATCAATAACGTTGCAAACAGTAATTTTTTTGCAAAACTGAATTTGTAAATCGATATCATCATGAGTAGATTATTTGTAAATCAATTGAAGATCCATCTGCAGATCACCAGGTAAATCGTTTACCCACATTACACCTATGGATACGCAAAAGTAACAGCCGGGTTAAGCAAGCATGTTATGAACCCGTTAAGCCATTATTATCAAAACATAACAATCTTGTTGCATTATGAAACAGCTCTATTTGTTAAGCGAAAACATGTATTTGTTAATACATTTATGCGCGGCAGGTGGTTAAAGGCAGCAGGCGGTTAAAGATTGTACTGTTCATGTTTTTCCCGTCCAATATTTGCGGCATTCAATCATCCGGTAAAAGGCTGGACTATTTTTGCTTCAATTCTGATCTGCTCCCGTTCTTGTCAGGCTGGGATAGTTTACCTGACAGGGAAATTAACTTGTTAATCAGCAGGTTAAGGTTGATGGGCTTGGAAAGATAATCGTCCATGCCCACGTTCATGCAATTCTCCACCTCCTCGGTCATGGCATTGGCGGTCATGGCAGCGATAAGTGGTCTGTTTCCGTACTGGTTGCGTATCAATCGTGTGGCCTCCAACCCGTCGATATTTGGCATTTGGATATCCATCAAAACCAGATCATAGTCCGTTTTACTTAGCCTGTCCAGCACCTCAAGCCCATCATTGGCCAGATCGGGGAAATACCCCAGCTTATTTAATACCCGAATGATCAGTTTTTGATTTATGAGATTGTCTTCGGCAACCAATATTCTGAAGGGATATTCAAGAGCGAACTGTTCAGAAAGCACCGCTTGTTTAGCTTCCGGTATCGTTAGGAGCTCTTTTTTCAGATCCGTGGCGATCACCTGGAACAGTTGCTGCTGCTTGACCGGCTTGGTGAGTACGGAAGTAAAAAGGTGGGGGTACAATTTTTTACTTTCGTTTCCCATAGAACTTAGTAAAATGATAGGTACGTCTTTCCGGATCGTTTTGATACGGGTGCTTAGTTCTACGCCATCCATATCCGGCATCTGCATGTCGGTAATGACCAGGTCGATTTCTTCCTGCCCGGAAAGTATGTCCAGGGCCTCCAATCCGGAGGACACCGCGACAGCCGTCATATTCCACTTATTTAGCTGGATCTGCATGATCCTCAAATTCGTGTTATTATCATCGATCACCAGCACCCGCTTATCTTTACAGGCGTCATTTTTATAAATAAACTGTGGCAACAGCTCAGGGCTCTTCCGGCATCTGATACTGAAGGAAAACGTACTGCCCGAACCGGGAACGCTGTTCACTTTGATCTTGCCCCCCATGAGTGCCACCAGGCGCTCGCAAATAACCAGCCCAAGCCCTGTACCGCCATATTTACGCGTAACAGAAGAATCGATCTGGTTAAATGCCTTGAATAAATTTTCAAGCTGGTCTTCACGGATCCCTATCCCCGTATCCCTGATTTCAAAATAAAGATCAAACTCTTCTCCGTCTGATTGCCCGGAAGTAACCATAATAAATACTTCACCTTTAGGGGTAAATTTAATGGCATTTCCCACCAGGTTAGTTAATATCTGCCGCAGGCGTAAATTATCAGCCATGACATTGGTTGGGGTCATGTCGTCAATTTGATAAACCAAATCAATTCCCGTATCTGCTGCCTTGCCTCCAAAGATCTCTAAAACATCTTCAATACATTTTCGAAGCTCAAAGTCCTGAGGGTCCAGTTCAAACTTTCCGGATTCTATCTTGGAAAAGTCAAGAATGTCATTGATCACCGTGAGCAGGGATTCACCACTCGTCAGAATGGCATCGGTATACTCCCGCTGTTCCATATCCAACCTGGTTTCAGAAAGGAGGGAGGCCATACCCAGAACGCCGTTCATGGGCGTTCGGATCTCGTGGCTCATGGTCGCCAGGAAAATACTCTTTGCCATATTAGCCTTATCCGCTTCCACCCTGGCGGTTTCCGCCAGCACACGGGCGTGGTGTTCCTGTGATTTCTGATCGGCCAATTGCTGATTAAGTACTTCCAGCGTGTCAGTTTTTTCTCTGAGCTCCTGAGATTGTGCCATTAGCTCCTCAGATTGCACCATTAGTTCTTCTGATTGATCCTGCAACGTTTCTTTTTGCTCCCGCAGTTGCCCGTTCAGTTTCCGCAGATTGTTGGCTTGCTGACCGATCTCCCGGGTCCTGGCTTCCACCTGGCTTTCCAGCTCGGCTTTTTGCCTTTTTACAAAATTTATTCGGTAAAAGTAAAATGCGAATGCCCCGCCGCCAATCAGCAATACCCCTATGGTTCGGAACCACCAGGTCATCCAGTAAGGCGGAATAATAGTGATTTTTAGTGTAGTGACATTTTCATTCCAAACATCATCGTTATTGGCCGCTTTTATTTTAAAAAAATAGGTCCCGGGATTTAAGTTCGTGTAGGTGGCATTACGATGGTTGCCCACGAAGCGCCATTCATTGTCGAAGCCTTCCAGTTTATACGCGTATTGGTTCTCTTCGGGGATAGAATAATCGAGAGCCGCATATGTGATAGTAAAAACAGATTGCAAATAGGTTAAGGCGAGCTCCTTTGTCGTTTCTATATTCTGTTTTAACGGCGAATTGGGGCCACCAGCGACAATCGTCTTATTGAAAAGCGCAAACCCGGTAATCACGACCGATGGTTTGTTACGGTTATGATAAAGCCTTTCCGGATCAATGATGTTGAACCCGTTGATACTGCCGGCAGCAATTTCGCCGCTCTTTAATCGCACCCCGCAGCCAAGATTGAACTCAAGGCTTTTTATTCCATTGTTATGACTGTAGTTTTTGAATTGCTTTCCTGCTGCGTCTAAGCGGGTAATACCTTTCAATGTGGTCACCCAGATATATCCGCCCGCATCTTGTGTGATATAATTAACCGTATTATTGATCAATCCATTTTGTTCTGTGAAGGCGGAGATCTTATGGGTCAGGCTGTTAAAAATGTTTAATCCGCCTTCCCCGGTACCTATCCATATATTATTCTTTTTATCTTCATAAAATGCACTGATCACGTTACTGTTGAGGTTGCTGTTGCCGATGTTCAGCTGCGAAAAACTTTTAGTAACCGGATTGAAAATGCTAATGCCATTGGAATAGCCACCTATCCAGATATTATCGTTTTTATCCTGCAGAAGCGCATGAATAGAGTTATCACAGATGCCATTTGGTTTTTTGGGGTCTTGCAAATACTTTGTAAAGGTCCCGGTAACGGGATCAAATCTATCCAATCCTCCCTGGTCGGTACCTATCCATATATCGCCAGCCCGGTCCTCGAGCAGCGCGTATATCATATTGCTGCTAAGATCGCCGGGGTCATTTCCTTTTTTGTAATGCCTGAAATTTCCGGTCTTCGGGTCAAAGCGGTCCAGGCCGTTTAAATAGGTGCCGATCCAAACGGTTCCATCTTTCTTGCTGACCAGGACTGCAGATGTATAATTACTGATAAGGCTGTTCTTGTTTTTTGCGTCATGCCGGTAGGAGACATAAGTATTGCTGGAGCGTATGAAATATTCAAGTCCTACATCGGTAGCCAGGTAAAGGTTCCCGGTTTTATCCTCCGCCATTCCCCTCACGATGTTCTTTGCTGCCGGCGTGTTTGTTAATGAAGCCTTATAAGCCGGAAAGATCGCGACATTTTTATCGAATTTAGAGACGCCCTCACTCGAGGTACCGATCCATAAAATGCCGGATTTGTCTTCCAATAAAGAATAGATTCCATCATTGGGAAGCCGGCTTTCACTATCCGTCTTATCGGTAATCGGGATGACTTTTCTCTGTGCGGCGTCAAATAGCTGCAGCGTTGTATTAGAGCCTATCCAAAACCGGTTTCCCTGCGTTTTCGCCAGGCTGTAAACCGGGTTAAAGCCACCATCAGAATTTCGATCACGGTCTATCTGATAGGGCCGCAAACTATTCTTCCCTTTATCCACCAGTTTTAGTCCTTTATTTGTGCCGATCCAAATACCCTGCTGCTCATCCTCGGTTATTGCAAAAACCATTTCGGATTTATATTCAGGGTTATTCCGGTCATCAATCCGCGAGCATTTCCCGGTTGCCCTGTCAAACAGGTTCAAACCGCCGGCTGTACCTATCCACAGCCGATGACGCGTATCTTCGTAAATCGTAATGATGTTGGAATTACCCAAACTTCCCGGGGCTTTGGGGTCATGAAAATAATGGCTGAACCTGCCAGTCTTTTTATCATAACAGTTTAGCCCGTTTTCTGTCCCTATCCACAGATTTGAGCTTTTATCGCTATAAATTACATTAATATTGTCGTTGCTGATGGAATAGGGGTTCTTCGGATCATTTTTGAAGTTGGTAAAAGCGTCTTTTGACCGGTTGTAGCGGCTGAGACCTCCAACCCGGGTGCCGACCCACATATTTCCGTTCCCGTCATCGCTAATGGCATTGACGGTGTTGGCCGGCAGGCTACTTGGTTTTGAGCTTAAATGTTTATAAACTGTAAAGGTAAACCCATCGAATTTGTTGAGGCCGTCCTGCGTTCCGAACCACATAAAGCCATACTGGTCCTTAAAAATGCTTAAAATTGTATTTTGCGAAAGGCCATTTGAACTGGAGAGCGAAGTTATGTTAAGCCTGAATGGCTGAGAAAGTGCCGGTATAGACCAACCAATGATCATGAACGTAAAAAGTAGCCCCAGTCTATAAAATTTCATTATAACACATTCTCCTTCAGAATTATGTTATACGTGAATTTGTTTTAAAAGTTTAAATAGGTATCGGCTTTCTTTGGAGTTTTAACCCTTGGTTTATTAGCTACAATCACCGTTTGCGCTTTCAGATGCATTTATTCGCTAAAAAGGAAAGGCCTGCTCATTGAGCGGCCTTTTCTTTTGTTCTATAGTTTTGTTATTTCAATTTTACAAAATACAGGCGGTTACGGTCCACCTGATTTGTTAATGGCAAAGTCTTTACTGCGAAACCACTGTTCCCGTTATCTATCACCCCGAAATCATCGTCATTAGAAATCACCAGTATATTACCAGGTAATAAAGCCAAACCTTCTGCTTTATCATGCGGGTAAACAGCAGGCAGGTCCTTCAATAAATCCAACACCGGCGTCTTGGTTACCGGGGTGATACCCGCAGCCTGCAGGCCGGCGGCGTTATTCAGTTCTTCAACAGTTTTGCCGCCGAATAATTTACCGGTTGTGCCATTAGCAGCATCCGAAATATCAGTAGCCGCGCTCAGGTCGATTTTAAATACTTTTTTAAAGGTAGCGGGATTAGTTGCCGCGCCGCCGAAAAGGGCATCCCTTTCAATGGTTAAGAAAGTTGTCGCGTTTACCGCTACAATATCACTTACGCCGGTAAGCGTAACATTGTCCATCAGGTAAGCGTATTGCTTGGTTGCGCCGCTGGCAATATCAAATGTCAGGATGCGTAATACCAGGGAGTTGACTACGGCAGCTTTCGTTGGGTTATACATCGGCGATTGCATCATGCCCACGAGTGTTTTTCCATCGGGAGTGATAGCCAAACCTTCCATACCACGGTTTGCTCTGCGATTAGCGAATACTGCAGGTATCTTACGGCCGCCGGTACCGGTGCCGAATGGGTTAATTCGTTCAATGGTTTTACCTGTCGCGTCGAAGTGGACGATGTGCGGCCCATACTCGTCACTTATCCAAAAGGTGCCATCAGCAGCCAATACCAGGCCCTCGGAATCGATACCGTCAGCGCTGGGGGCAATTACAGCGCCATTCAGGTCGTAGGCAGTCTCGCCGGAAGCGCCCATACCCGCCGGGTTAGGTAAGCCATTCAGTTTATCACCGGATGCATTTTTTAGATAAATCACCTGTTCCTGTATCAGTTTACCATCTTTTAACCTGAATTTTCCGATCTGCGGATCGAAATCGGGCTTGCCGATAATGATGGAATTAACAGCCTGACCGGCAACGTTTGAACCGCGGTCGGTTAGCATGTAAAATACCGACGGATCCCTTAGATCAGCTGCCACGGCCGAACCAAAGCCGCCGTTGTACACTTTTACACCGGTAGCAGTGGTGAACAAAACCGGCGGATCGGCAACTTCTGCCATATCCGGATAAGTAACTTTGGTGATTTGGTGATCTTTTTTGCAGCCTGTTGCAGCCGCTATGGTAAATGCAAGAACGGGGAGTAAGATTTTTTTCATGGTCGAGATAGGTTAGCTTTTGGCAAAGGAATCCTTTGCGTGTGAACCCATTGTTAACTTAAAAACAAGTAATTAGCTGCCATATTTCCCATGGGTGCCCGGAATTGCCGTAATGGTATATTTTCCGGGACAAATGATCTGGTTGAAACCATATCCGGCTCACAACCATTGCATATTGTAGATTATGCTCGTAAAAATATTACGCTGTTTGAGTAAACAGACACTATTTTCATTGATAAGCAGGTAGGCTGATGGTCTATTATTTCAGTACAGATTCTATACATAGAGCCTGTACTGAAACAATTAGTTATTTATCCTAAATCCAATTGATTTTGATTCCGGATGTTTTACAGCCAAGCCTTGAAGATAAAGCTGACCGTCTTCAATTTTGTATTCTATTGACCGTTCATCAAGCGTAAAATTATCTTCTTTTAAAATTTCCTTCACCTTTTCTACCAGTTCCTTCCTGTCAAAAACGGGGCTGACTTTCAGACTGTCATTTATAGGCTCGAGCACAATGCCATCAACCTTATAAGAAAATAACTTTGATTCCATCATATTATTTCACACGTTCAAGATATTCGCCGGTGCGTGTATCTACTTTTACCTTATCGCCCTGGTTCACAAAAAGTGGTACTTTTATTTCTATACCATTCTCTGTTGTAGCATATTTTAGTGCGCCCGAAGAAGTATCACCCTTAACGGCCGGCTCTGCATAAGTAATTTCTAATTCTACGCTGTTAGGTGCCTGCGCCATAATGGGTTCTTCGCTTTCAAAGGAAACTATGACGTTCATTCCTTCTTTTAGAAATTTTGCAGACGGGCCGAATAACGATTTTGGAATATTAAACTGATCAAAAGTGACGTTATCCATGATTACCATGAAATCACCTTCTTCGTACAGATATTGGAAATCATTAGTTTCTACCCGGCAAATTTCAACCTGTTCGTCAGTGGCCAAACGTGCCTCCACAATTTTTCCGGTTTTAATATTACGAAACTTATCTAAATAGAAAGCCCCTCCTTTACCTGGTGTACGATGTAGAACTTCTGTAACGGTTACCAGTTCGCCGTTATAACGTAATATATTTCCTACTTTAATTTCAGATGCCTTTGCCATGAAGATATGTTTGTAAATTTTGAGTCCAAAGATATGTGAAGTTATGGTAAACCTTCTTAAATCAATACCGAATTTTCTATTTGTTGTTATAATTGCAGCAAGATTTAATGCTGAATTGATTGTTTAATCTTTTCAAAACGTAAATTCGGGCTTGTAACTCACACATTTTGAACGGTTATACCGATCAATTCCACAACGTGCCGTCCAATCCCAAAACAGTACCAAGCCATAGCGCAACGATGTATCCAATCAAACTCAATATATAAGCCAATGCCTTTTTCCAGCCGCCCTGATAGCGCAGATGATCCATGAGGTAATAAAGTATACCACCCATTGCACCGGCTAAAGGGACTACAATTAAAGGTCTAATCATCCATAGCTTTCCCCATGCCGGGTTAGGCTCTCCGACTCCAAGCAGAAAAATTGTGATCAGGATTAAAGCAATCCCAGCGCCAAGCAACATGAGTTTACCCAATGAAGACGAATGAATTAGCTGTGTTGTTAAATTCTTTGTCGGTGTCATGATAAATGATTTTTAAGAAGATCCATTAAATACTTTGAACATAAAGGTAAATAAAAGTACTTTGTATTTCAAAGTATTTAATGAAATTTCTTTTAAATCATTATCACCAAAGCAATGACCAGTATATTAAAGCCGTAACAGGTGTAAATCTGGCGTGCTGGCCATTAGCTTTAGCTTTTGCAACAGGTCCGGTGCCATTTACCTGATGCCAACCCGAAATGATCAGCTTATCATCCTAATCATATTTCAGGGCAGGATAATTCAGCAACCTGCGCCATAAGGCAAGCTGGCCTATTATACTTGCTTCCCGATAGATCATAAATGATAGCAGCTCATAATAGGTCATTTTCATAAAACCCATATCAATTACACTATCCAGCTTTTCGTCGTCTGCGCTTACCAGTACCTCTTTGGCTATGGGACTTATCTTTTCCCAATCCTTTAGATATTCGGTGGTAGCAGGATACTTTGCATCGTCCTGGATCCCTTTGTTGTCTTTAAACAGCTCGTCTCCGGTCTGTTTTAATTCAGGGTGAGTCTCCCTTGTCATATAGAATCGCTG
This sequence comes from Mucilaginibacter lappiensis, assembly GCF_050433765.1. Taxonomy (GTDB): domain Bacteria; phylum Bacteroidota; class Bacteroidia; order Sphingobacteriales; family Sphingobacteriaceae; genus Mucilaginibacter; species Mucilaginibacter lappiensis_A. The sequence goes on from NZ_JBNPWP010000003.1 coordinate 690,911, forward strand.
CTGCACCAATGACCCGGCGAGCCATGCAATGTGATTTGCCTTGGTATTTAAACGGTTATAGGTATCTTCCTCAGAGATACCTTCAATTGCACGGGCAAAAAAAGTGGTCTGCATATCAAACAAGGTGAGTAACCCCTCCGTTCTTCTGCTTGCTGTTTTTGTTTCCATAGCTGTATGTTAAGTTTATCGGTTTATTCTGTAAAGCTATAACAAGGAGTGATTAAAACACCTGTGTTATTATGACAAATTAGTGGGGCGTTTGCGACAATATTGCTGCTGCCGATAGCATAGCTCTTCATTACCATTTTCACAGGAGTGGAACCATTTTTTTACTATTTTGAAAAATTAAAATATTAAATTTATAATTAATCTTCCTCACCACAAAGATCAAGAGTAAAAGAGCGCCGAACACAAGTTTAAACTACATGGATATGAAAATAAAACTTAAATTCCTGACTATCGCATTACTGGCGGTATCAGTAGCTGCTGTTTTTACATCCTTAAGGATTACACGCATAGATGCCAACGATCTAACAGGTGCCTGGGAATATGGGCCGGCTGAAAAGCAAACGGTAATGATTAATACGGCAAAGGTTTTCTCTGTTGCCACCTACGACGTTCCGGGAAAGAAATTTATAAGCTCCTATGGCGGCACCTGGCGCATTCAGGACAATAACCTGATCCAACATATAGAATGGAATACTATAGATCCTGAGCAAGTGGGCAAAGAACTGAGTACTGAAATTACTTTAGCGGGAAGCAAACTTACTTTAACCCGATCAAATGAAACATGGAACCGGGTAGATGACGGAAAGTCGGGCGAACTGACGGGCGCATGGATAATTACCGGGAATTATACAAATGATAAGGTAAGTAAGCGGCCCAGTCCTTTTTTTCCAAGAAGAACTATGAAGGTACTTTCCGGTATACGCTTTCATTGGATTGCCTACAATGTAACAACTAAACAATTCATGAATGCCGGAGGAGGAAGCTATTCTGCCCGTGATGGCAAGTACACAGAGCATATAGCATTCTTTACCAAAACACCTGAGAGCGTGGGCAAAACCCTCTCTTTTCAATATTCATTTGTAAACGGCGATTGGCGCCATAGGGGCGAAAAATCGACAGGTGGGTCAATGGATGAATGCTGGTCGCGACGGGAAACGCTCGAAAATTAGATCAGGGAAACCTTAGCTTCACGTTCCGCAATGCCTGACCATTCAATTCTGTGCACTTTAGAGCACCGATTTGCTCTGCTCAACAAATTGACTCCTAATCTAAATTACAGTGTCAAGAGCAAAGTACTTCAAATAATTCCCACAATGAGAAATTTAATCAACACTAAATATCCATTCGTACGCAAGCATACATTCCTCCCTGATATTATGTGGCATTTCCGAGTTCTCCTGAATCTTAAATACCACGGTCTGTGAGTCAATGAAAGTAAGCTCAATGTGATTGGTGATGAGGTCATGCTCCTGTGATTTATACACGCCATGGCGAGAGTTAAACCAATACCAATGCTCTTCCTGAATCTTTAGAAGAAGGGAAAAGAATATATTCAACTGAGATATGAAAAGGTTATAGTTCTTGTTCATTTTAATACACAGTATCAGCGTTATAGCCCGATTACTTCAAGTATTAGGCCGTAGCATTTAAAAATTAAATCTTGTGCTGAAAATGTAACATCCTGTATAAAATTGCGCATATTATGAACTATACTACACTTTGTGTGAACACCAGTGCTTATACGGTGCATTAGAAGGAGTCATAATGGATTAGCTGGTTAAGTTTGAAACAAAAAAGGCCCGACCAATAGTGGCCTGACCTTTCCAAAAAACAGTTCTTAAGTGCTAATTATTGAGCGTTCTTTTTCTCGGTTACTTCTTTACGAATATCCGTAGCTAATACTTTTAATTGTTGCATAGCATTGCGCAGACGCGTTCCGGCTGCTTTATTTCCCTTGTCATAAAAACTTGCTGCGTCCACTTCAATTGCAGCAATCACTTCCTTTAATTTTTGAAAATTTTCCATAGTTATATTTTTAAAGGGAGCAAATGTAGAATTTTGGTTTAAATTATTCATAGAAGTCTCTGTTCATTTGCTAAGTGAGTACTTTTCAATAAGCAACCTGGTTAAACTCAGTGTGGCAATCCAATTTATCACTGGTAGGAGTGTACTTAATTGATAGACCATGAAATCAATTAAGCTGTTTATTAAATCTCTTGGTCTTAAATTTGAATTTACTATGTTTGCATAGTAATATTTATCATGAAGTTCGCCTGGTTAAAATACATACTGGTTTTTATATGCATATTTTCAATACTGGAAAGTACGGGTGTGTCTATTACCTCGGTTTTGATAAAAACTAACATTTGCCAAAGCGATTGCAGTCTGGTTAGCGATGATGAAGATGCAGCGGAAAGAAACGAAAACAAAGGAAGTAACCTAAAAGAGTTTTGGGCTATCCATCAGGATCTGGCATTTCCGCAACTGCATATGTATTGTAAAGCCATCAGTTATCCGGACGAAAAAAGCAGCCATCATTTAGCCTGGATTTCACCTGTACCAACTCCTCCGCCTAATTATACGGTTTAATTTATTTTATTTGTTAAACACACCCTGCTTTAAGCATGCAGGTAAAATATTATCTAAAATTAAATCTATAAACCATGAAATTTTCTGTTCAATTCATATTATTATTTATATTGTTCATTACTTTTAGTGCTATTACGTTTGCCCAGCAGGTAAGTGATAGCAGCATCAAAATCAACACCGCACCGGTAGCCAATTCGCTCGATTATATTACCAAATTGCAGCCCATTAGTTATGAATATAACCGTGGCCGATACAAACAGCTTAATTTACCTGCCGGTAAGCATTTTGGTTTTATTGCTCATGATGCAAAGCTAATAGTTCCTTCGGCTGTGAGTAATCGCCATAGTTGGTACACAGCAGGCAAGGGTAGTCAGCGTACAATTACCACATCCGAAGTAGACCTGGATAAATTGGTGCCGCTATTGGTTGGTGCTATAAAAGAACAGCAGGCACAGATCGAGGAACTTAAAATTGAGGTAGAACAATTTAAAAGAAGTAAATAGGCTTGCTTGTATAAATAAAATGCAGCAGACAGGCTGCATTTTATTTATACATATGTTGCATTTTTCAGTTATTCGCTTTTTAGGTCAATACCTTTTGGTTTGGTGCAAGTCCGATTGCTTTGCGGATGAACGGGATGAAAGTGACGCGGACAAAATACCTGGCTATAAATAAGCCCTGTTTCAGTTTATTTTTGCTGAACATCGTCAGCATTTCGTTCAATGCGCCAGGCTGGTGCATCCATTCAGTATTGAATAAAGTAGCCTGACCAATTTTGGCGAACCTGGCAAACATTTGCTTTTCATAATTTGCTATGCCTATTTGTATGTCGGTCAATGCGGGATCGGTGAGTGTTTCACTTAATTGCAATGCATCCAACATGGCCATATTTACACCTTCGCCGGCAAATGGCGGCATCCAATGTGCTGCATCGCCAATAAGCGTGATGTTAGGTTTTGCTTCCCATTTTTGATTTAAAGGCATACAGTATTGTGGTCGTGGAATGAAAAGTGTTTTTTCACACCCAAATAACTCCCACCACACCTCGCTCCAATCAGAAAATTCTTTTTTAAACCAGGCCAATACTTGTTTATTGTCCTTAAAATCTATACTGCTTTCTTTAAACCAAAATTCTTTGGATTTATGGCTGGTTGCAAACCCTAAACTACCATCGCCTTTCGAACTTACAATTAAGGTTTTATTATTTCCGTAGGCAAATATTTTTCCGCCTTTCAGTAGTTGGTGAATAACGGGCGCGGTATGGGCCGATTCTTTTATTACGCCTTCCAACATGGTAATACCAGTCCAATAAGGCTTGATGTCCGTAACAAAAGGTCTGATCTTTGAGTTTGCCCCGTCTGCTCCAATTACAATGTCGGCAATGGTAGTGCTGCCATTCTGAAAAAATATTTTCCATTGATCCTGTGTGGGTTCTATAGATAAGATATGACTGTCCCAAACAACCGTGCCGGGTTGTAATGCATTTAATAAAATTTCCCGTAGTGGCCCTCTGTCAATTTCGGGCGGTAATTTTTGTCACCGAATTTTTCGATGCTGCTTTCTATATGCTGGTCAGAATAAATTTTGGCCTTATTGTCGACTACCCTGACCAATTCTGCACCTGGCCGGTAGTGTGCTTTGAATTCGTTCATCAGACCTGCTTTTGCTAAGGCTGCTAAACCTGATTCGGTATGCAGGTCAAGAGCGCCGCCTTGCAACCTTACAGCCGCATTGATGTCTCTTTCGTATACTTTTACATTTGCTCCTTTTAGTTGTAAAAGGCGCGCTAAGGTTAAGCCTCCGGGGCCGCCCCCTATGATCGCGATTTCTTTATGCTGAATCATTTTGCCTGTTGAATTTGTTTTGACGATGCAAAACTATTTCTTCGGCAATGCTGATAATAGTATAAATCGGTCGTTTTGGTTTTTGGATAATTCTTTCGGCACTACGCCTGAATATTTTTTAACGGCTTTGATGAAATGTGTTTGATCTGCAAAATCTTGTTCGGGAAAAAGTTTACCTGCTTTAATTTGTTGCAATGATGCCCGGAACCGTAAAATATTGCAGTATGCTTTTAAAGAAATACCAAACTGCTGATTAAAATAACGGTTGATCTGGCGGTTGCTCCAAAAAACTTTTTCTGATAATTCCTTTACCGTCAGCGAACCATTGGAAGCATAGATCAGATCAAACAATTTTTTCTTCCTGCTGTCAATCCCCGGTTTGATCAGGGCGAGCATGGTTAAAGAAACCTTATGACAGAAAGTTTCAAAATCATTCAGGTCATCATTAGTAACACTCCAAAAATCAGCAGGTAAGCGATAACCGTGATTTAATACAGAAGCAACTTTAATGTGAAGCAAGTATTCGATAGCCAATAATTTGAAACTGACAGCAAACATGACCATCTTAGCAGGAATGACAGTTTGATCTGCCTCGGTATCTAAGCCCCTTAATGTGGCGTGAAAGGATTCGTTCGCGGCATATGAAAAAATAATATCAAACCTGCCGTCAGGCAATACCACAATTTCCTTTTCGACTGCAGAATGGCTCCGGATCATCCAGAAACTTTCAACAAAATCGGCAAGTTCAGCAACCGGTTTAATCGTTTCCAATTCCAAATCACTTATCGCCATTTTTCATTTGATTATTAATAGCTCGCAATTACGAAGTTAATAAATGTTAACGGTGGATTCTTAAACACGTTAAAAGAACGATATGAAGGCAATAAGCTTTAAAACTTGTTATGCTTTTTAAACTGGTTTGGGGTAAGCTTAATGATTTTTTTAAACTGTTCGGTAAAATGAGTTAAATTATTAAAACCGCTTTGGTAACAAACTGTGCTTATACTTGCATCTCCCTCCATTAAGTATTTACACGCGTTGCCAATACGTATCTCGTTAACAAAATGCGAGAAAGTCTTTTTAGTCCGGTTTTTAAAATATCTGGAGAACCCCGAGTAGCTCATGTTCGCTATTTTAGCTACATCTTCTATCTGAATGTTGTTGGTAAAGTTGGTCATTACATAATCAAAAACTTTATCCAGTCTATCGTTGTCCTTTCCGTTTTGGCCACTTACGTCTGGGTTCGATAACAATTCATATTCGGTAGAGTCAGCTAAAGAGGAGAGCAGTTGTAAAAGAGCAATTAACCTTTCCATCCCTCTTTGCCTTAATATCCCATGCATTTGCAAGCTTATGTTATCCCGTGTGCTGCCTTTAATATGCAGGCCCATTTTTGATTTTTCGAAAAGCAGCTTTATTTTTTGCATTTCAGGTATCGTCCTAAACTCGTTCCCTAAAAATTCTTCTTTAAAATGAATTACCAGCGATCCTCCATCGGCAGCACTGCTTTCTTTTCGGAACAAGTGGGGCAAATTCGGCCCTAAAAAAGTTAGGCTGCCTTCTTCGTAATCTGAAACATGGTTGCCTACAAAACGCTTTCCATTCCCTTTAATGATAAGTACCAGCTCATATTCCGAATGATAATGCCAGGGCGTTTCAAAATAAGGCGTAACAAACTTATCTGCAAGAAAAGATGATTGCTCTGATAAGGGCAGTTTTTGAATATGAGGACGCATATAATAGCTGTTTAATAATTGGTAGTATAAATATATATACCAAATTTTAATTACAAGTAATTAAACAGGTTGAAAAAGTTTATTTTTTTGAACAGATACTTGTTGTATTATGGAATTATTAAATGAAAATTTGATTAACCAAATTATAAATCATTATGTCTTACCAAAGTTTAAAAGCCTCACAAAAGGCTCAATACGATAATGACGGGTATTTAATTATTCCAAATTTTCTTACCCAGCCAGAAGTTGATTTGCTATATAACCTTGCCACCAATGATGATATTTTGCGCAGCAATGCTTTTGATCTAAACGATCAGGCGGGCAAGCGTACCAAACTTACTTTATGGTTCACACCCGGCGATGATACTTTTAGCCTGTTAACACGCAGCGAAAGAATGGTACGATCAGTTCAATCTTTACTGGGCGATGGGGAGGTTTGCCATTTTCATTCCAAACTAATGCAAAAAGAGCCTAAGGTAGGCGGAGCATGGGAGTGGCATCAGGATTATGGCTATTGGTACAAAAACGGATTTTTATATCCCGATGCTTTGATAAGTGTGATGCTGGCGCTTACAGAAGCCACTAAAGAGAACGGTTGTTTGCAGGTGCTTAAAGGATCGCACAAAATGGGGCGGTTTGAACATTTGTTTGCCGGCGAGCAGCAAGGAGCAGATATGCCTTTTGTAGAAGAAGCTTTGAAAATTTGCGAAAAAATATACGTAGAATTAAACGCAGGTGATGTGTTATTTTTCCATCCCAATTTATTGCACATGTCTGAAGCTAACTTATCAGATAAACCACGATGGTCATTAATATCAGCTTATAACTTAAGTTATAATAAACCATTCCGCGAAAAAAATACCTCATGCATTACGCCTGTAAACATGGTGGCCGATAATGCGATAATGGAATCTGCCCCAACGGGATTGTCCGCCCAGTCAGATTTTTTGAATAAAGAAAACGAAATAACGCTAAAAGTAAAATAGATAACCAGCTATGAATACAGATATTAAGCTGGATTATTTACCAAGGCTTCCGGTTAATAAAGAATTAGGTATAGGGTGCATAGGTTCGGGCTTTATTATGGCCGATTGCCAGCTTGTTGCTTACAGGCAGGCTGGTTTTAATCCAGTAGCCATTGCATCCAGGAACCGGGCAAACAGCCAGACGGTGGCCGACAGGCACGTCATTAAAAAGGTATACGATACTTATGATGAACTACTGGGCGATACCGAAATTGCTGTAATTGATATTGCCGTACCGCCCGATGTACAGATAGAGGTGATACGTAAAGCAGTTAAGCAAAAGCATATTAAAGGTATACTGGCGCAAAAGCCATTAGGTGTTAATTTGCAGCAAGCTAAAGAGATCGTAAAAATGTGTGCCGATGCAGGCATAAAGCTTGGGGTTAACCAAAATATGCGTTACGATCAGTCAATACGGGCTTGTAAATCGCTATTAGATCAGGGGTTGTTAGGGACACCGGTATTTGCGTCAATTGATATGCGCGCTATTCCTCATTATATGGATTGGCAAAAGGCATTGGGTTGGGCTACACTGCGTACCATGAGCATTCATCATTTAGATGCTTTCCGGTTTCTGTTTGGCGATCCCGAACGTGTGTTTGCCAGTGTGAGCGTGGATCCGCGTTGTGCGAAAAGTTTTAACCATGAAGATGGTATCGCTTTATATATTATGGAGTATGCAAATGGTTTCAGGGCATCCTCATGGGATGATATTTGGACCGGTCCGGGCAGGGAAGGTGCGGCAAACGATACCTATATAAACTGGCGGGTTGAAGGAACCGACGGCCTGGCTAAAGGCACTATCGGGTGGCCGTCCTATCCTGAACGTACGCCAAGTACTTTAGATTATAGTATCATTGGTAACCAGGGGCAGTGGATAAAGCCCCGGTGGGATGAAGTGTGGTTTCCCGATGCATTCGCGGGGCCTATGGCGCAGTTGCTTTGCGCTATTGAAGAAGATAAAGAGCCGGAAATAGGTGGAAAAGATAACCTTAAAACCATGGCATTGGTTGATGCCTGTTATCTTTCTTACAAAGAACATAGAGCAGTAGCCATAGAAGAAATATTATCAGCAAGCTAACCTTAAATCAATAAACAATGATACAAGTTGGAATATTTACGGGCTATTTTCCGTACGGATTAGAAGAAACAGCCCGGAAAATTAGGGAACTCGGGTTCAATACAGTTCAGTTAGATGTATCTTTTAAGGACATGGATCTTTCCATCGATCAGATTACATCAGATAAATGCAAAAAAATACGTGATACGTTCAGGAATTACAATTTACCTGTTTCCTGTATTTCGGGTTATACCAACCTGGTACACCCTGACCCCGCGAAGCGGAAAAAGAACCTGGACTACTTGAAACAAATTATACGTTTTGCAAATGAACTGGGTTCGCCATATGTTATCAGCGAATCAGGAACATTCGACCCGGATAGCGATTGGGTACATCATCCAAAAAATAAAACGGAGGCAGGATACCAGGAGTGCCGTAAAGTGATCCAGGAATTAGTTGATTATGCGAGAGAGCATGGTGTAACCTTCCTGGTAGAAACGTATGTAAATAATGTAATTGGCTCAATTGAAGAAACATTGCGCTTGTTTGCTGATATAAACGACTCCCATTTGGGCTTATTAATGGATCCTACAAATTACTTTGAAGAGCATAATATTGACCAAATGGATGAAACACTTAACCAGATTTTCAATGCCTTGTCTGATAGAATAAAAATATCACACGCTAAAGATGTAAAACGTGCTGCTGCAGCGCATGGGGTGCAAATGGCGGATATTGATGCCAGCGAGGCGCATGCATTGAGGGGGGTAGGGGCAATTGATCTTCCGGCACCGGGCCTCGGTTCATTAAATTACGATTTGTATTTAAAACGCTTAAGCCGCAATTATCCCAATATTCCGATTATAATTGAGCATTTAGAAGAAAGTGACGTTCCGCGTGCAAAACAGTTTTTAGATGGAAAATTGCTTGCAAATGGTTGCTAAGCCTTTGACAGGAACACTTGATTAATAAGTAAACCGCCAGCGGGTAATAATCAAAAGCGATCTTGCCATTGGCAAGATCGCTTTTTGTTAACCAGAGCGAGCACCGCGAGAGGAGGCTCAACGTTTTGCTTAATTTTTAACGATCTGAATTTGGCAGCTGTTTAATCTCTATATTCCTGAAATCCACAGGCTGCCCCTCACTTTGTAAGGCGATAAAGCCGCTGCTTAATAATTTCCCGTCCTGTTTATATTTAGGATCGTAGCCATGTGCTACGCCGCCACCAATGGTAGGCCTGGAATATTGCAGCACGGTATCGCCGTTGATGATATGTGTAATTAATTTGTTGCCTTGAACTATTAGTTCTCCCTTTACCCACTGCTCGCCGTCATAGGTTTTTGAAGTAGAATTGATACAATGGTCAGGCGAAACCTTTCCTTTATAAACAACATCGGTACCTGGTGAGCACATATTTCCCGTTGGTCTTGATTTCCCATCACTAAGACCGCCTAATAACTGCATTTCTATCGATATTGGCCAATCCTGATCCTTTAGCATTGTCCTGGGGTCCTGCGAATGAAACATGACCCCGCTGTTAAGGAGGGTGTAGTCCGGCGCGCCTTTTTGTTGTTTACCCACAAAGCGATACTCAAACCGTAGGTGATAGTAAGAAAACGGCGTTTTGTAATACAGGTGGCCAAACTGATCGTTGAACTCGCCGTACTGATCATATCTGATTTTGACTATGCCATCTTCTACCCGAAACGTATTCCCATAGTTTTCACCAACCAGGTGGTGATTGATCTTGACAAACCAATTGTTAATATCAGTTCCATTAAATAGCTTCTTCCAGCCTTTGTCGGTATTGCCGGTGTCCGCCAGCTTTTTTGCTCCGGTACAGCTAAGCATGAGGAAGCAGGAAAACATAAAAAAATAGTGTGTTTTTTTCATAGTCGATTATGTGTGGTGTTCTTTTTTTACTGCCTGGTTTCATTGAATTAGAATGTGCATTAAAGATAGTCCATGAGATTGAAAAATTTGCATTGATCAACTATTCAATGAGACACTACCGATTATTTTAATTATTATACAAGGTTTTATTAGGGAAAACAGCCCTGACAGAAAATATGGATGAAACTTAATAAATTTTAACTATTGGATATAGATTTAATTGATTGTGATTGTTTCTCCCAATGTCATAATTTTATATCACTGTACAACCGATAGGTGCAAGTACGTGTTCAATATATAAACTTATAAATATGGAAAACGAATCAAATGACATCAGTAAATGCCCTTTTCACAACGGCAGCATGAAGCACAATGTTGGCGGTGGCGGCACCCGGAACCACGATTGGTGGCCCACCCAGTTAAAGCTGAATATCCTGCGACAGCACGCCTCTTTATCAAGCCCGATGGGTGAAGATTTTAATTATGCCGAAGCTTTTAAAAGCCTCGACCTTGCAGCAGTGAAAAAAGACCTTCATGCACTCATGACCGACTCACAGGACTGGTGGCCGGCAGACTTTGGTCACTATGGCGGTTTATTCATCCGTATGGCATGGCACAGTGCCGGAACCTATCGTGTGGGCGACGGACGCGGAGGCGCCGGCGCAGGGCTACAACGTTTTGCACCACTTAACAGCTGGCCCGATAACGTAAGCCTCGATAAAGCCCGCAGGCTGCTGTGGCCCATTAAACAAAAATATGGCCGTAAAATTTCATGGGCCGATCTGATGATCCTTACCGGTAACGTAGCACTGGAATCAATGGGTTTTAAAACCTTTGGCTTTGCCGGTGGACGTGAAGATGTATGGGAAGCGGATGAATCCGTGTATTGGGGCGCTGAAACCACCTGGTTGGGTGGAGATCTGCGTTATGCACATGGTTCACATGGTGTGGTAGAGGGGCATGGCGTAACGGTATCAGACGATGATGCCGACGGTGACATTCACTCCCGCAACCTGGAAAAACCGCTTGCCGCTGTACAAATGGGGTTGATCTATGTGAATCCCGAAGGCCCTGACGGTAACCCTGATCCTGTTGCTGCCGCCAAAGACATCCGCGATACATTTGGCCGGATGGCCATGAACGATGAGGAAACGGTTGCATTAATTGCCGGTGGGCATAGCTTTGGCAAAACCCATGGCGCTGCGCCTACTGATCATGTTGGCAAAGAGCCAGAAGCTGCCGGCATCCACATGCAGGGCTTCGGCTGGAGCAACAGCTATGGTTCTGGCAAAGGTGCCGACACGATTACCAGTGGACTGGAAGTAACATGGACCAAAACACCAACCCAGTGGAGCAATAATTTTTTTGAAAACCTGTTTGGCTTTGAATGGCAACTGTCTAAAAGTCCGGCCGGCGCACACCAATGGGTAGCTAAAGATGCAGAAGCTATTATTCCTGATGCGTATGACACCTCAAAAAAGCATCGGCCGGCCATGCTTACTACCGACCTTGCTTTAAGGGTTGATCCGGCTTACGAAAAAATATCAAGGCGCTTTTTGGAAAACCCGGATGAGTTTGCAGATGCTTTTGCCCGTGCATGGTTCAAATTAACGCACCGCGATATGGGCCCCCGTGAACGTTACCTGGGCCCTGAGGTACCACAGGAAGAATTGCTATGGCAGGATCCCATCCCTGCAGTTGACTATGTACTGATAGCTGAAAGTGATATTGTAGCCTTGAAAGCAAAAGTATTGGAATCAGGGTTAAGCGTATCTGAGCTGGTTTCCACCGCATGGGCTTCAGCTTCTACTTTCCGCGGTTCTGATAAGCGCGGTGGTGCCAATGGCGCACGTATCCGCCTTGCTCCACAAAAATACTGGCATGTGAACAATCCTGGGCAATTACAAAACGCATTAAACATATTGGAGGGCATTCAAAAAGAATTTAATGCGGCGCAAACCGGGAGTAAAAAAGTTTCGCTGGCAGATCTGATCGTACTGGCCGGTTGCGCCGCGGTTGAAAAAGCGGCTAAAGATGCAGGACATGCCGTCACGGTTCCTTTTACACCTGGCCGTATGGATGCCTCGCAGGAACAAACCGATGTGGAATCATTCGGCTATCTGGAACCCATTGCTGACGGTTTCCGTAATTATCGCAGATCAAAAATCTCTGTATCAACCGAAGAGTTGCTGATAGATAAAGCACAATTGCTCACACTTACAGCGCCTGAGTTAACTGTATTGTTAGGTGGTATGCGTGTATTGAATACCAATTTTGATGGTTCCAAACATGGTGTTTTCACTTCACGTCCGGGAGTGCTCACCAACGATTTCTTTATAAACCTGCTCGATATGGGTATTGCATGGAAAGCAGTATCCGACGATAAGGAACTTTATGAAGGCAGCGACCGCGCCACCGGTGAAGTAAAATGGACAGGCACCCGTGCAGATCTGGTGTTGGGCTCCAACGCAGAACTGAGGGCTGTTGCCGAAGTATATGGAAGCGCCGATACTCAGGACAAGTTTGTAAAGGATTTTATAAAGGCCTGGAATAAAGTGATGAATCTGGATAGGTTTTAACTTAGCTTGGTTGTAAATCCTGAATCACCTTCGGCTTTTCATTTGATTCACTAATGAACCAGATGGATGAACAAAGGTTATGTGATATTCTAAAAAAGGCACCGTGAAGCGGTGCCTTTTTTAATTGATTTACATTGAGATGCCATTCTTTAAAGCGCTTAATACAGTTATCTGGGAAGCCTTGGAAACCACTAATCGGTAGTTAATCAAAGGGCGTAACTATAGCAGAAAATTACCGTTTGAAGCAATAGAATGTCATAGGCTTATGCCGTTGCCAGACAGGCATATAAGTGAGGGGGAAATAATGGCAAATTATTGCGAAATTTACGGCAATGACGGAATTGAATGAATACGAGTGCGAAATGCTGGATGCGATGCTGGAAGCCTTCGGTATCCCGGACAGTTTGACACGGCTGCAATTACTCGAGCTTTTTGACAAGGATGAAGCTACTGCTTTTGCCATGGTGCAAATATTACTCTGGGAGGGTCTGGTGGCTGAGTCGGGCAAGCATGGCGATTACGAATTGCCGGAGAAGCTTGTACTTAAGCCTAAGGGCGAGAAATTCCTCAATGGAGGTGGCTTTAGCCAACGTTACCGGTTGGAACAGCAAAAACCAGTGGAGGTTGGTGGCACGCTGGTCAAATTGCAGCAGCAAAATATGCGGTTGCAAAGTGAAAAGCTGGCTAATCAAGCTGAAATCTCCCGTCTTGAAAAACAAATCAAGGGTTACAGCATCCGTCAATACCTTTGGTGGACATTGATCGCCTTCGCTTTGATCCTTGGTTACTGGCTGGGGCATAAGTAAAAATGATCAACTCAGAAACGATTCCGGCTAAAGCTTGATGCTATAAATGCATGTTCCGTTGCTAAAAAGGAAAATTTGACCTTTATAGCAATCAGAGGCTATCACAAATTCCTAAGCACTTTTATTGATACAGCAGGAACGTTTGACCTCTTTTTACTTTTTAGGCCCCCTCTGTTATACCAGATGAAAAAACCGGTGACGGGCATAGCAGCACAGATGAGCGAAACAAATAAAGCGAGCAGTTTGGTCGGGATGCCGGCAAAAGCGCCGGTATGCAGATCATAGTTCAAACTTCTGAATTTCTCACCTCCCTTAACATCCTGATCTCCATACTTCATCAGCAATTTGCCATTGTTACGGTCAAAATAATACCATTGGAATAGGTGGGTCCGGTTTTTGGCCAGGCGTACCTGAACATCCAGCGGGTCAGTATTCTTTTCCCTGAAGCGGATCGAAAATACATCAGCTTGAGGATGGATGTGCAAAAGGAGGGCAATCGCGCTGTCGGCTGTCTCTGGGTTGTAGGTTTTATTCGGTGTCGATAAAGGTATGGCCCGTTTCTCAGATGCCTTTCCTCCATTAGCTATGTATTGAACAGATTGGTCAGCCCAGTCGAAAGCGAAGACAAGGCCGGTAATACAGATAAGTAAGGCTGGTATAAGAATATAAAAGCCCGCTATGTTATGTAAGTCATAATTCAGCCGTTTTCCGCTAACACCGCGCTTTAATATCAGTCCTCTTTTGAGAGCTTTTGCCTTCCATTTCCTGGGGAACCAGAGAATAAGACCGCTCAGCAGCAATACAAAGAAGCATAGCGCAGAAATTCCCGTCACCATTCCGCCTACCGTGTCACCCAGCAGCAGGTTCCGATGCAGGCTCAGCACCAGCTGGAAGAACTCGTTACGGGTATCTTCCACGTACACCACTTTTCCATTGTAGGGATCTACATACACCCTGTAATAATATTTGTTAAAGTTCCAGTAGCCGATGCCCTTTTTGTCTGTTAACGACGCCCTGAATATCCAGGTGCGTCCTTTAGCCGGATAGATCTCACAACGCGAGATCTTAACTTTTGGCCCAAGGGCCTTCTGCGCCTGATTCCGCAGCACACTGAAATTCTTGAATTGACGATTGGCACCTGGTTCTACATATAACCGATCGTGATAAAAGAGTTCCTTCAATTCATCCGAGAAAACATTGATACAACCGGTCAGGCTGACGATCAAAACGACCAGGCCTGTGATCAGGCCCAGCCATTTATGCACCCAGAAAAATACTCTCCTCGCCATGGTTAAAAATTGTAGGAAACGTTCAGGCTCATGGTAGTACCGTTGCCACGCACATATTCGGCATCAATAGCACGGTACTGGCTCACAACCGGATAGTACGAATTATTCAGCAGGTTCTCCACACCAAGACCAGCAGACCACTTGCTATTAAATCGGTAACCTGCAGACAGGTTGAAAAGACTCACCGGTTTCACTGGTCCCTCACTGTTGGCGTACAAACCGGTTGAGCGAACATCAAAACGGTCACGGCTTCCGGTGTAAACCCAGAACAGCTTCATATCCAGCGAGCTCAAAGGACGGTAGCCCAGGTAAGCGGTTGCTTTGGGGGGCGCAATGCGCAGACCGTTCATATACACTTTTGTGCCGTTTGCCTGTTCGGCTTTGCCTTCCACAAAGGAGTAACTTCCACCCAGTGTCCACTGGCGGCTGAAATAAATATCGGCAGCGATCTCGTAGCCATGGATCCTTTCCGGCTCCCGCTGAGGTACCAGGAAACCGCCTACATCAACCAGATTGGCGCCCAGTTTGGAAGTACTGATATAATAAGAAGCAGTCAAATTTACAATACCGAGCCTGCTGCTGAAGCCGGCTTCATAGTTATTAGTGATGATTGGGTCGGTTGCAATGCTCTCCAGTGTTCCACTCGTTGCACTTCGCAGAATACGCCCTAATTCATTAATGGCAAATCCCTGTGAAAAACTTACAAATGGGTTGAAAATTTCATACTTGTTATAGCGTAAACCGGCGTTAAAGGTGGTGGCATTGTAAGGTATCTTGCCGCCTGTTACCGCAATACTACCCTCGCCGTTCGGTCCTTTGGCAATGGTATTAAAATCGTTTACTTTAACCCTGGCATTTTCATAGCGGATACCCGCCTTTAAAACGAAATTGGTCATCAGGTCAAGCTTCATTTGTGCGTACGGCGCAAGATTGAGCATATTCATGTTCGGAATATATACCCTGCCATCTGTTAAAATCTGATTTGTCCGGTCATTCAGCAGGTCGAGGCCATAGGTCAGTTCTCCGTCGCCAAAACCACCCATCTTCCAGGGCGTGTTCAGCGTGAGGCGAAGACCTTTTTTGAAGGACTGGATCTTCGTTTGGCCAGGGCCATACCAGGCTGTTCCCTGCTCTACATACCGGTTCATGGAGATAAAGCCATTGTAATAGGCTGAAACATCCAGGGAACTGGACAAAGGGAGGGCGTTGTTGTGATAGGAAACCAGGGCGTTGTGGTTATAAGGCGTGCCTGCAGCTTCTCCCGGATCATTACCTTTTTGACCAATGGAAGGCGTTACCCCATATTTACCGATTACATTAATATAATCGGTGTTCTGCACGCTTCTGAACAAGTTATACGACGCAACGATCTCGCTATGTTCATTTGGCTTATAGGCCAGTTTTACAAAGGCATTGTAAAGCGAATTCTCTCCAAGTCCGTCAGCCTGGGCATTCACGTTTCCTTTGGCGTCTTTTAGTACCCCGGTATAGTTATAAGTACCGTTAACCACATAGGAAAACTTGTTCACCGTTCCGGAAAAGCTTTGTGAAAACCGGTACCCTGCAGTATTTGAAGGATGAACCAGGTTACCATTGATCCCAACGCTGGTTGTGCCGCTGAACGTTTTATCCGCAGCAGGCTTTTTAGTAATAAAGTTGATGATACCACCTGCAGACCCGTTGCCGTAAATGGAAGTTGCTCCCTTAATGACCTCAACCCGTTCAATGACAGCAGGATCAAGTGTACGGATGTCGCGGCTTCCATTCATGAGTGGCGTAGACTGGGGAATGCCATCAATTAATACCAATACCTGGCGACCGCGCAACGTCTGGCCTGCGTTGGTTGCCTTATTATTGGAGGTCCCCAGTCCCGGAATGGTGTTTCCAAGGATGGCGGCAATCGAAGGATTGACGTTCAGTTGTTCTTTGATAGCGCGCGCGTTCAGGATAGTGACCGAAGAAGGAACATCTTTCAGGCTTTCCGGTTTTCTTCCGGCCGTAATAACGACTTCCGAAAGCGCATTTCCTGCCTGGAGCGCAAAAGAAACTTCAATGGTACTGTCGGCAATAAGCGCCAATTCTTTTACCGCGGTCTGGTAACCAACCAGGCTGACACTGACACGATGGGTGCCGGCAGACAGACCTTTGATCAAAAACTTGCCCTGCTCGTCCGTAGGAGTGCTTTTGCTGCCGCTTACCGTAACGGTGGCATATTTCAGCGGTTGGCCTTCTGTATCATTTACAGTACCTGTTAACGATGCCTTCGAATTATTTCCGTTTTGCCCGAAAGAAACAGTAGGGGCCAGGATGCTAATTGTAATAAATAAGATAAATACCAGCGAGATTTTTAGTGAATTACAGGAAGAGCAGACATCAAAACTGGTTTTTATGGAGGAATCGTGCATAAATTAAAGAATGTGATAGTTAATTTTGCGGCAAATGTAGCTTTATTTAGACTTATTACAAATAATAAACAAAGATAGTATGCTCGTAAGATGGGGGAACTATCATTAAAACCATTAGTTGCATAAGGATTACGCTGCCTGAAACATGTTGCCCTATACTTGGTTATTCTATAAAAGAGATGTTATGAAAGGCTGGCAGGAAATTGATAATAAATTGCATAAAGTGTTTAAGTTTAAGGACTTCTCTGAAGCCTTTTCCTTTATGACCAGGGTTGCTTTGTTGGCAGAATCCAATCAGCACCATCCAACATGGAAAAACGAATGGAATAAAGTTGAAATTTGGCTGTCGACCCATGACCAGGGCGATATTGTTACCGATAAGGATAGGTCCCTGGCTGAGGCAATTGACAATTTGTTGCTTTGATATTTTTTTTAACGGAGAAGATAGGATCTTTTAGTACTTGTAACCAGCTTTTATCAATGCGAACGCCCGTTTATTGCTGCGTTTGCAGCTGTTAGTACTGCTTGCAACTTGGCCAGCTTTTCCGGTGCGGTATTTAAACTGGCTTGGGCGTTATTTAGCTCTTGTGCGATCATCGCGTATGATTTTTCCATTTGCACCTGATTGGCATCCGCGTTGGTGTAAGCCTGATCAAGCGATGAGGAAAGGGCAGGGGCGCTTTTATACAGCTCTTTGGCCCGGTGGTATCCGAGCGCCAGGGTGGCTTCGGTTTCGATATTGGAAGCTTCGGCCGTAAAAGTTGATCTTAGTGCTACCAGTGTTAATGTAACCGCATTATCAGCATCTGTGTAAGCCGTATGGGTCATATTTATCAAATCGTCTGAGATTAATGGGTTTAATGCCTTTTTTTTCGTAATATCCCTGGAAAGCATGTCAATTACTTCTACCGTATAGATCAGTTTGTCTATCAGTATTTTCATGTCGGCTGAGAGCGTTTTAGTCTTGTCGTCTGCCAGTACGATCTCCTTGAATGCGGTTTCTGAGCTGTTTTGCAGGTCGAGGGCGCTTTGTGTTAACTGGTCTGCCAGTGTTTTATGGTTGTAAGCTTGTGCTTTGTTATTTTCGGCGACTGTTAATTGTGCCTGGTAGCCATCCGCTTTTTCGGTGAGCGAATTGACGATGGTCTGGAATTGTTCCACTTCATATTGGGCATCGATGATCTGGGCAGACAGGTCATCCAGCCAGGCCTGCTCTTGCAATGTGATTGGTGCCGGGTTTAATTGTGGTTGAATTTTCATAGCGCGTTGTAATAAAAAGCTACTTTTTTGTCCATGGCTGAAAGGGCGTTGGTAAATTTTAAGGGCTTATCTACTTCGCCTGAAGAAAAGGTAAGTATAAGCGGGAGGTATTTCTTTCCCGGCACCAGTGGGTTGCCGAAATGATCAGTGGTCGTTGGACCTATGTAGACTTCATACTGATTCCCGTTTTGTGCATTTTGGGCTATCGAATAATTACCTCTTGAAACCTGTTCCGCAATGATCACATTAAAAAATATAGCCGGGACCCCTGCGGGTAAAAACATACAGCGATATTCCGGGTTACAGGCGGTGTTTTCCTCCATCGTAAATTCCAGTTTCTGCACGTTATCGCCGGGTAAGGTACTTTCATTGGTCAGGGGTTTAACGGTGATCGTACTGCTGTTAACCGCTTTCAATTTTATCGTCAGCGTGAACGGTTCGCATGGCGCGGACAGGAAATTATCAAAACTGCCACGTTCTTTTTTATAGGTATCCGTCAAAACGGCCAGTACGAAGATAACATAGCGCTGGCCCCACACCAGCTCATCGCCGTCTGCGTCCTGCAGTATTTTGTCTGGGCCGGGCATATCCAAAAAATTGACCTGTTTGCTGAGATAAGTTGGATAAGCGGCAGGGGAAAGATGTGGTAAGGGAACGCTGATGATGATTTGCGTATTCCCTTGCTGTAATAAATTTTCGGCCTCAGTTAATGAAAAGCTTAATTTTTTGCTGTCCTTGACCATAACGATATAATAACCGCTGGCCGGGTAATTGGGTTTGGTAAACTCCACGACGAAACTGCTGTCTGTGATGTGCGCATCGGGCACCATCAAATTCAGGTTGAATGTTTTATTGCCGAAACCGCAGGCTGCGCGGGCAGCCTGGTAATCTGCGTTCAGCGTTGCAAAGATGCCTTCGGCAAGTTTTTCGGCGGTGCCGGCCTGCGAAAGGACGGCCTTAGCTGCCACTGCAGTTTGAATGGCCGTATCCAGGTTCGTTGAGCTGATCTGCAAGAGATTATTTACCAGAGTATTAGTGCTTTTGGCTTTATCCAGAACGGTTGATGAGGACACTTCAGCAGCCAGCATCGAAGCTTCCATGGCCAGTTGGGATGTGTTTTCGGCTGCATAAGCAGTATCATTGATCAAATCGACCGTTTTTTTTGCCTGCGTATACAGCTCACTCCCATAATCAGCGGCATTTATCAGGCTCCATATGTTACCGATATCGCTTGCGAGCCTGATGATCGCTGTAGCCGCGATCTGTACGTTAGCGGCGTAAACTGCGGTATTGGAAACTGATTGTTTTACATACTGATCGCCCTGGGTTGCTGAAGCCAGCAGGTTGTTGGCGATATGACTGTTGGTGAGGGTTTGTTTATTTACGGTTTCTTTAAAGGTAGCGTCTGCTTTAGCTTCGTCCAGTTTTTCTTCCGCGGTGATTGTAGCGCCCTGCGCATAGTATAGGCTAAACATGGCCGCGTTCACCTGGGATCTTAAATTCGTTTGAGCCAGATACTGGCTTTGCAGTGAATCGAGCACGGTGGTTTGTAGGATTTCGCTGTAGGTATTCATGATCATGATTAGGTTTTGTGAATTTAAAAAAACTAATCCGGATCTGATCACAGTTGTTATTGCTTTTATTTTGTTATGCCCGGTCCGGAAAATAAATATAATCCCGCGCTTAGGCAAGCGGGGATTGTATTTGCGATGCCGCTATTTATTTAACCGGGCTATGTGTTGCTGCATCGATGATCAACCTGGCCACCTCTTTCGGATGCGATTGATAAACAGAATGACTTGCCCCGTCAATCTCTACTACGGTACTTTTGGCGCGTTTGGCGTACATGCGTTCCAGGTCGGGGTTGATGATGCGGTCAGCCTTAGCGACCATATACCAACTGGGCTTTACTCTCCAGGCCGGGTTCTGAATGATTGCATGAAATACGGCGTCGGCTGTAGGCATTTGCGCGTTGGCGGTAAATTCAGCCACCGCTTTGGGCAGGTCCGCGGCAAAATCGGCATAAAAACTTTCCGGTGCGATATAGTCAAATCCGTCAGCTGGTTTCTGCAAGGATTTATAGGCCGAAGGGTATAGTTTACCGTTACCTCCTTCGCTCTCGCCATTGTCAGGCGCATGGGCAGCAATGTACACAAGGCCGGCTACATGATCATCATTTCCGGCAACGGTAATAATAGCGCCGCCATAGCTGTGTCCAACCAGGATACACGGGCCATCCTGCATACTGAGCACACGTTTTACTGCTGCTACATCGCCATCGAAGGAGGTTAATGGCTGTTGGGTCACGCTAACGTGATAACCTTTTTTGACCAGGATATCGTACACCGGTTTCCAGCCGGAGCCGTCTACGAAAGCGCCGTGTACCAGGACGATGTTTCTTATTCCTGCCGGTTGCTGAGCAACCGCTTTAGTGGAATTGTAAATTAAGCAAAAGAGCAAGGCGTAAAACAGGCAAATGCTGTTTTTGAAGATTGAATTTTTCATGATAACAAATCTTAATTAAAGAATAACGTTTGAACCGGTTATTAAGGTGAATGTGAGAATAGTTATGTTGTTAGAATTAATAATTATGATCCAGGATGTTCCGGATGAGTTCCTGGGCCTGTTTTTTTCTTTTTGTTTTGATAGCCTGGAAAAGGTCTGCGTGCAGGTAATGACTTATAGCAAAATGCCCGATGCCCCGCGTCTCGCGTTCGGAAAAAAAAGTCCGGATAGTATGTGTGAAATTTTGATAAAGGGAAGCCAGTACCTTATTTTGGGACGCATTAGCTATAGCCATGTGGAAAGCGATATCTGCATTGGTACAGGCTGGC
Source organism: Mucilaginibacter lappiensis (assembly GCF_050433765.1). GTDB lineage: Bacteria > Bacteroidota > Bacteroidia > Sphingobacteriales > Sphingobacteriaceae > Mucilaginibacter > Mucilaginibacter lappiensis_A. The sequence goes on from NZ_JBNPWP010000003.1 coordinate 712,240, forward strand.
CTGTCCTCTTCGGTAATAGCCTGTTTCCGGAGTTTAAGCTGTTTTTCTATTTCTTCCAGCTGCGCCTGTGTATGGTTTTCTACCGCCAGCCTTACAATCTCCTGCTCCAGTAGTTTCCTGACTGCATTGATCTCGTCGAAATCAGCCACGTGCAACCGGCCGGTCATATTCTCCTCCGGCAAAACCTCGTTAACAAAAGTGCCTGAACCTTGCTGAACTTTCAGCATACCGGACATGGCCAGGCTTTTGATCGCCTCACGTATGCTTGACCGGCCTACTTCATAAACTTTCATCAACTCAGGCTCAGCTGGTATTTTTTCTCCGGCCTTGTATTTTCCGTCAAGAATATCCTGTCTGATTTTTGCAGAAACCTGATCTGATAATTTTTGATTTTCCATTGTTGTTAATTATGATACAAACATACGATGTTTTTATTAAACATCAGATGTTTTAAAAATATTTTTATAATTTCACAGTCATATTTAACCTTATTGCTGTAGTTGCCGATATGCCCGGCTGGAAAAGATACATCGATGGGCACCTAATGTCCCGAAAGCGGTAGAAAAGCCACGATCCAGAATCTTCGGGTAAACGGTACTTTGCCTTATAATAAATAGGCGGCATTTATTATTACAAATAGGGAAATGCTGAGGCAAGAACTGAGATGAAATAATCTGTCTCTGGTGAGGAAGCCGTTGCCGGTATTAGCAGGAATCTGATTGCGGTAGGTGCCCGATATATATAGACGTTAAAACGTTTTTACTGGCCGGCTTGCTGATGAATGACCGGACGAAGGGATATTCGCTCACCCGCAGCTGATCCTGACGATCAATAGACGCGGACGCAATGTAAATGCTGATAGCTTTTCGAAAAGAAGAATAAAGTTGATCAAACTGTTCCAGAAATTCCCATCCGCTGAAGTATGGCATATTCAGATCTAAGAAAATAACATCCGGTAACAACTCAGTTTTTGCCTGGTTTTCCTTCAAAAAGTCAATAATGATTTCCCCATCCAAGCTATAGGCTACATCTTTAAATAAATCATATTTTTCAAACATCCGCTGCATGATCACATGTGTTATCGGACTGTCGTCAATTATTATCAGTTTGCACATAGTTCACAGGTTAAGGTGGCGGGATATCAGCATACAATAACCATTCCGAGACGCTACCACTGCAAATAAATTATCGTCTCACCGAATGATAATTAGTAATAGCGACAATTGATTTAAGTTTGAATTAACCAATGCGCATTAACATTTCCTTTGTAAGCGGTTTTATGAGGTAATCCAATACAAAGGGGTATTGTCCGGATCTTCGTATATCACCTGGAAGAATTGAAGATGACACAATGTATACCCTTATAGGTTTAATTAGGCACGCATATAAATCTTTCAAGTCCTCCAGAAAATCCCATCCGCTGTAATTGCTCATATAAAGATCAATAAAGATCACATCGGGCAACATGCATTGATTCGTTTTGTTTTCCATGAGATCCCGGATAACATGAATGCCGTCCATCCGATGGGAGATAGTCTTAAATGTTTGATATTTATCCTGCATTATTTTTAAAATCGAGTGATCAATAAAATTGTCGTCGATATATAAAAGCCTTTTTTTTAACATTTTATGATTTGTATAGAAATATGGTAACGGTGAACATATATACTAAGTTGAACCATTTTTTGTTTTGCTTTTATTGCAATATTTTAAGATTTATACTAACAATTGATCTGATTAACGGAAATGCCCTTTAATTAAACCCTCATAAAATAATTTCTCAGTTCCTTGTCTTTCATTTGAGCGCATATCTTTTCCCTCGGGAGGTATACCTGCCAAATCTATTACAGTAGCAAGGCTTTTATATGTTCATTTGTTTAGGAATAGCAGTCTTTTTAATGGCAGAAAGTAGCTGCTGTGGCTTAAATGGTTTTAATAAACAATCAGAAAACCCACTTTCGAGCAGATCTGTAAGCATTTGCTGATCAACAAGTGAAGCGGTAAAAGCGATTACGGGAATATTGGGAAACATTTTTTTGATGTGCAAAATAGCTGTATAGCCACTCATGACCGGCATCTCCAAATCCATTAAAATGATATCATAGTTGGCATTGTTGATAAGGGCTTCAATGGCTTCTTTACCGTTAAAGCTGCAGGTAATGACCGCTTTCAAATTTGAAAGCGTTTTTTTTGCTACCATCATATTTATCTGATTGTCTTCAACCAGCAAGACATTTACACCAGAAAGGTCCTCTGGAACGTTAATTTCCATATCACTAAGCGTCGGAGAGGCAAGGTCTGCTTTATTAAATTTGATATCAAACAAGAATTTGCTGCCTTTGCCTTTTTCGCTAAGAAGCGTTATGTTACTGTTCATTAATTTTAATAAACGGACACAAATAGTCAGACCCAGACCAGTTCCAATATTTTTATCATGATCCCTATCATATACCTGTTCAAAACTTTCAAATACTTTGTGGTGGTCATTTTTAGCTATACCAATGCCCGTGTCTTCAACCATAAATCTGATTTCAACCGATGTAGGACTGATGTTCAAACAATGGGCCTCCACCTTAATGTACCCTTGCTGGGTGAACTTTAGAGCGTTAGACAACAAATTATTGAAAATTTGAATGAGCCTCAGGTCATCCACGTAAACCATACTATTGAGCTTTTGATCTATATCAATGATAAGGTCAAGGCCTTTTTCACGGATTGAAGTAGTGAAGGGCATACCAATGTTGGTTAATAATTGATAAAGATTCAGTTTTACAGGATGAATTTCGAGCTTATCTGCTTCAATTCTATTGAAATCCAGGATGTTGTTAACCTGTTGTAACATATGATCCGAACAATAGATCAATGTCTGAAAATATTCATCTTTATACAAGCCATGGTCTTGCCTTAGCAAATTTAAGGTACCAATAATGCCATTTAAAGGTGTCCTTAACTCGTGTCCCATTGTAGACAGGAACCTGGTCCTTGCATCAATTGCCAGTTTACTTTGGTTTAGTAATTCATGTATATATTTTTTTTCAAAAACAATATAAGAGGTAGCAAAAATTATCGTCATAATGATTGCAATAAATCTGTTTACAACGGAAAGTTTACTGGCCTGCTGTGCATTAAATGCTTCTAAAGGAGACAGATGGAGCCCCAAAAAAATGCAAATACTGAAAGAGGAAATTATCAGTAAAATATAAACTAATGGTTCCCATAATTTCGATTCCTTAAAATCAATGAGGATGGGCACTGTAACCATTAATGGAAAAAAGTACAGGTACTGTTCCGTTTGGATGCCCTCAAGGCAAACCAGCAGGATCAGCAATCCGCAGACAGTTGATATGATCGCGATTTTCAGATTTTTGATTGCCTGATGGTATTTTAACAGGAGAAACATCAGGACAGCGAAGCAAAAACAGGCCACCAGAAAAGCCGAAACTAATAAGCCAAGCCATAAGTCATATACGGAGAGGAGCATCCCCGCGGCCAGCGTTGCGATACCAAGCTGATATGTCCTTTTTGGCACATTTTTGATATCAAAAAGGGCGTGCAGATAGGATTTGCTGTTTTTTTGTGATGGAGCTATATTACCAAGGTTTTTCATATTGTTTTACCGGAAGAAATCCATTTATATTTATTACTGCTTGCAGGCCAAAACAGTTCTTCGGCCATTTTATAGTGCCCTGGTTGTTTTATCACCATTGAGTTACGGAGTAGACGTTTCTCTTTTATTTACTGTTTTATAATGGGGCGTATGATAAAGTACGGAATAAGGCGGAATGCTTGACGTTAACCAAACGTTGCCCCCGATCACGCTATGATGACCTATGATTGTATTTCCTCCCAATATGGTTGCCCCTGAATAAATGATCACATTGTCCTCCAGTGATGGATGGCGTTTGGTATGTGCCATACCTTTATCTACACTTAATGCCCCAAGCGTCACACCCTGGTATAGTTTAACATGCCTACCTATTGTACAGCTTTCACCAATCACAATGCCGGTGCCGTGATCTATATGAAAATACGGGCCAATCGTGGCGGCCGGATGGATATCAATGCCCGTTTTGGAATGCGCGTATTCGGTAATAATACGGGGCAACAGGCTGATATGGAGTTTGCTTAATGCGTGGGCTATACGATAAAGCGATATAGCGAGAAAACCTGGATAGGTTCTAATCACTTCAAATTCGCTGTGCGCTGCCGGGTCGCCTTCCAGAATAGCTTCCAGGTCACTTTTTATCAGGCTGTATAACGAAGGAACTGAGTCAAAGAATAATGAGGCCGGGCATGAACCGTCGTGCTGTTTTGAACCATTGACATCTGCAACCATACGATGCAATTTGTTTTTTAAGTCTGAAAATTCATTTTCGATCTGCTGTATGTGATTAAACGTTTTGTTTGCTTGTTCCGGAAACAGTAAAGCGATCAAACCGGTGGCCCAACCCGTTATTTCCTTATTATCTGGTACGATTTCGGCCAACTGATGTTTATTTAGAATGTATTGATAAAATGGTGGGGTCATATCAGATTTCTATGGTTACTTTAAACTGTCAATATGCGTTTTACTTGCCGTTGTTTTCTGTAGTGTGGCTTCTTTAATTTCGTTGTGAGGCCCGGTTCCATTATTTATCATGTTTTAGTATTTAACCAAAAAGACTTCAAAAACGGGTAGTGTTTAATCAGCGCCTGATGGTCAGGATTGACGGAGGACCATGGCCTGTCAATAGGAACGGGTTTCAAAGGTCTTTTTTTCTCTGGCTGAAAATATTTCGTGAAATCCGAGCCGTTTAACCCGGGTGCACGCAGATCGTGCAGTTTAATGTCGGGCAACTCTTCCCCCTTTTGTGGACTTTTCTCTACTGGCAGCATCTTGTTTGAATTTTCAAATATGCCATAATACTTGAAAAGCGTCTTGGCAATGGTATATTCCAGAGAATTGTCGTTGATCATCAGTAAATATTATCTGGTTATCTAACCCTGCTTGGTCAAATATGATGCCTTAGCTCTGCCGGGGATATTTCTGACTGGCAGTGTTTTAACCAGTAATTAAAGTGTTGGGGAAATTTATATATTAGCTAAATAAACTATACGGATACTGGGCGGAATTTTTTTTATTACCCAAACAGTAAATGTGCCCTCAGTGGTAATAAAGGGCTTTTTCGAACCGGTTGCGTTTTACTGCACAAGCTACAAAAGTATGGCTTACAAACCAGCAATGCCGAATGTAAACAATTGGTATCAGGTTTGAAGAGGCTGGCATAGTTTAACAACGGTTATTCTCATCTTTTTATTTAATTCTTTCCGGGTTTTAGCATGAAACAAAAAATCAAAAGTTTAATATCATTTTTTAACTATATCATGCTGTTATTGCATCTAAAGAAAAGCCAGATCAAAGGGAGCAGCTTCTTTAAGACAACCATCCGTTTTCAGCGTTCCACCAACATCGGGATTTTCTGTTCAAGAATAGAAAATACATCATTAACCGTCTCAGGAAGTGATAACAAGGTGGCTTTCCATAACGCTTATGTCGCTGGTTCGGTTATTAGTATTGAAGGAAGTCAAAATCAGGTTAACTTTGAAAAAGGCGTGATGTTCCGGGATTCCTCATTGATTATCCGCGGCGAAAATTGTGTGGTTAACATCGGAGCGAATACTACGTTCGGTGGCATCCGGATTGTTAACGCCGGCAAGAACAATAATATATCGATCGGTTCAAATTGTTTGTTTTCGGACTATATCGAATTATGGGCCAGTGATACGCACCCCATTTTTAATGAAAGCGGCCAAATCATTAACCAGGAAAAGCCAATTTTTATAGGTGACCATGTATGGGTTGGGAGTAAAGTAACCATACTTAAAGGAGTCACTATCCAAAGCGGAAGCATTATTGGAATGGGCTCCGTTGTTACCAAGGATGTGCCTTCAAATGTGATCAGCGCCGGCTATCCCAACAAGACTATAAAAGAAAATGTTTCCTGGAAACTTGAATATTAGCGTTTAATAAATCAGTCTGTTGGGCTTTCTTTTATTACCCTTATTTTGCCCAAACTCCGGTATCTTTCTCATTGGTGATGCGGTTTACCTGGTAGGTAAGAAAAACGTTAATGATCAGCACCAGAATGATGTTGGCTAAAACGGTGCCATACAGGCCAACCAGCTTGATTAAATAAATTGATAATGGAATGTTCAGGACTGCAGTGCTGATAACCAGGATCAGCTGTATTCTTAACTTTCCGATCCCATTAAGCGCACTGGAGTAAATTCCCTGCCAGTTGGTAGAAATGACATATACCGTCATGGCTAACGACAATTGGAACGGTACATGCACTGTGTCGCCTATCCAGAGATGGTAAAATAACTGTGAACCAACAAATAACAGTATGGCTAATCCGCTGATATAAAGCCACTGCTTCCTCATTTTCTGAATAGATTGTTTGATCCAACTCATATCCTTTTTGGCATAAGCGTCGGTAAAGGCACTCCAATAAGGGGTAAGTATGATGACAAAGATTACCTGTATTAAAGAAAAATATTTATAAGCCAGATTGAATACGGTAACATCCTGAGGGCCCAGGTTACGGGAGATAACAATGTTATCCGTTTGGAAGAGCACTATTGCGCCGATCTGGATGAAAAAAAACACCCCACCTGTATTCAGCAGGCTCTTGGCACTGGACAGATCTATAAAGCGGAATTTGGGCGCGTATGCTTTTAGTGACGTATTGAAAAAGTAAAAGTTTGCTATCAAAAAGACAATAACAGGGGATATACTGACTGCTACGACCAGCAAGAATAAATTGCCTTTTGTGAAAACGGTAAGCAGATAGATAGCCAATAATGTTAATGCCTGTCCGCAAAGAGCGATTAGTGATGCTTTAAAAGGTTGGTGAGATGCCGTTAAAACACTATTTACCGGTTGAAGAAAAAATTGAACGCAGAAGGCGCCAAGTGTAATGGTGATAATGGGCCAAATATCGTAGGTTACCGCGTTTTTTATATTCAGTAACGCGTTCCAGTCGAAAAGCGAACCGGTAACGTAGAATAAAAGAAAAGTAACGGCCGCTATCAAAAACAGGATGGCATATGTTGTGCTTATATACCGGGCAATATTTTCAGTTTCATTTAATGCCAGGGAGCGTGCCATCTTATTTCTTAATCCATTGCTTAGCCCGATATCAAAGGTATTGATCCAGCTTACCATTGAACTGATTGTAAGCCAAATACCATATTGCCCTGCATTAATGTAATGAATGGTTAACGGGATGAGTATAAAGCCCACAAGCACACTTGCTCCTTTGATTAAGAATGAATAAATAATATTCTTCTTTAACTTTAGCGTTCGTTCGTGACCAACGGTCCAAAAGGTTTGTGCTTTGCTTCTTAATGATGTTAACATTCTTTGCCGGTAAATTTGATAAAATAAAATGCGGAATCCCGCCGGTTATATCTTCTTAATTTGAAATATTTAGCTGTTATAGAATTCCACGAGCTCTGCCGCGTTTTTATCCATGGAGAAGTTTAGCTCAACAAATTTTCTTGCAGCGGTTTTCATAGGTAAGGTATCGATTTTATTATTGCACAATCTTTTTATAAGCGCGATGTAGGCGGTAACATCGCCAACATCAATAACATATCCATTATCTTCATGCACTACCATATTGCTCAACCCAGGCGCATCATTAACAATAACCAGTCCATTGTAATACATAGCCTCCAGCAGCGCTATCGAAAGGCCTTCGAACAAAGAGGGCATTAGATATATATCTGAGGCGATCAGCAATTCCGGTATATCCTTTCTGTTCCCGGTAAAGATGATATTGGCATTCGGAAAGTTCTCCGTTGCTCTGACTTGCTCTGCAGCCTCATCAGCACCCGTTCCTACATGAAGATAAGTTATTTTTACACCAGCTTTATGCAGTGGCGCTATAAGGTCAATAAGGAAATTGTGGTTCTTTATAGCGGAACATCCCCCAATCGAAATCATTACAAATGCATCTTGCGGAATCCCTAATTCCCTGCGTTTGGTTAAGCGGATATCATCACGCTGTGCCAAAAGGTCGGGATTGAGGTTTATCCAGTTATTGATGATAAAAGTTTTGTTATAAAACCTGTCCCTTTCATTGGCCTGGACAGCAGTACCAATAGCGTGATTTTTGACGCCCAGAAGGGATGCCATTTTCCGGTGCAAAATCCGCTTAAATCTTGTCCAGCCTTTAAAGGTCCAGTTGTTATGATAAGTTCTCACAATATTCCGGTGGCCGGTAAGTCTTAATGCTATTACCTTCCATAAGTACAGATCTTCGGTATGTATATGCACAATACCGAACTTTTTATTTTTGAAATAACTGAAAAACTTCAATATGGAAGAAATTTTGCCACTGGATCCTACAGAATCAACCGTATAGCCCTTGTCCAACATTTGCTCTTCAAACCGTCCCTTGCGTAATTCGCACGCCAAAAGCGTTATGTCTATCTGGTTCCTCTTAAAGATATCAGATGCATGGTACAACATGATTTCCGCACCTGAAAATTCTATACTATGCAGAATATGAACTGCTTTTTGTGATTTCATTTAAAAAAAAATCTGGTTAATCCCATTTTGATCAGCCATATGGCTGAAAGTATCAAGTATGGCTCAATTCTTCTTTATTAAGTTACTGAGTTAAATCCTTGCTTTTATTGTGTGCTTTTTACTCCTGATAAACGGCTTTTCTATAAATATCCACGATAAGAGCCCTAAAAAATAGGTGATCCCGATCAGGGTAAACACATTGATATATCCCTGCAACTTCAGCTGTACGATAACCGTTAGTAAAAGCCCATGATAAATATATATACCATAAGAGATATCGTTATTATTAAACACTTTCTTTGCTATGCCTGGCGAAGAATAAGCCAGGGAAATCACGCAAAAACTTAAAATAACATGTTTAATGGAAGTAAATATCGCCTTGTCCATCAAATTGGGGAATAATAAACTGTACGCAACATAGCCAATGACCCAAAAGTGGGCCTTGTTATAAATAAACGGCAGCTTGTAAATACGCAGCCGCTGAAAGATAACGCCAATTAAGAAAAGATAAAAGTAGGGTATGAACGTGTATCCTGCTGCCTTTTGTAAAAATGAGCTTGGAAGTTTAATGTAATAAAACAAAACATGTACTATAAAAAACAAGATAAAAAGGCCATAAAAGCCATAATCCAATCTCTTTTGCGGAAGTATAATGTAAAGCAACGGGAGAAGCAGGTAAAACTGTAGCTCAATCGGGATCGACCATAAACTGCCGTTGTAAGATCCAAATCCATAACCAGACAAAAAGCCGGGAGTATAAATAAATCCTGTTAGCTGGCTGGGTAACCACAATACCGAACTGCTGTTAATAAAGTTTATCCCGGTTAATGAAATAACAATGATAGTTACTAAAACGCAGGCCCATAAACCCGGATAAATGCGAAGTGCCCTGTTACGCAGATAATCGCTGAAATGCGTATTCCGTTCGTAAGAGGCAGATATCAGGTATCCACTGATCACAAAAAACACAGGAACTCCGGGGAATAGATATAATATATCGATGCCTCTTGGGGAGATCGGAAGGTTTAAATGCTGAAAATAATGATCAACGATCACCTGAGTAGCGGCAAAAAAACGTAACAGGTCAAAATTGTTGACTTTAAACTCTTTAATATTTTGCATTTAATATAACCATATCCAATGGTCACTGGCTATGCAATTATTGTGCAACACTTGCCCCGAAAAGATTCATTGTGCATTAAAGCGCCTTTTGATGCTTCATAACCTGTTTCTGCATGATTAAACAGGACTAAACTCAAATGCAAGTAAAATGATTAATAGTAAAATACTTTTCACATGTTGATATAAATGCCCGGTTTGGGTATAAATATCATCATTGTTCTGCTCAGGTTTCGAAACCAAAATAAACAATAAAAATGCTGCCAATTGTCTGTTTGTAATAAAATTGTTATTTAAAAGATACTTATTAAATCCGTCATATTTTTACGAAATGATAATAATATTATATATTTTGTATATATTATGGATTGTATTTTAAAAAAATAACATTCAAAGTGTAATAAAATTATTAATTTGCGAAAAATGTAACATTTCACATATTTTGCACGTTTGAAACACGGGCAGACAAAACTGTAGACATTTAAACACCCCCTTATGAAAAAAAACTATTATCTATTGATGCTATTGGTTGGCTTACTTTCCTGTAAGAAAGAAGCCAGCAATGTTTCTCCAATCCAAGAGTCTGATACTTCGGCTCTTCGGTCGGCAATGGTAACGACAGCAGCGACTGTGGCCGTTGTAAAAGACACTATTCCGCCAACAAATGCGGTCAATGTAAAAACCTATGGCGCATTAGGTGATGGGGTTCATGATGATACACAGGCTATTCAAAACGCGATTAATGCCAGGAGCATCCTGGTGCTTACTAAAGGCACTTATATTATTAATAAAACGCTTGTTATGCGAAGCGGCGTCAGTATTTATGGAACAAACGGTGCTACTATCAAAGCCGGGCCATCCATGAGTGGGACTTTGCTGGTATCCGGAAGGTATTTCTCTTTAAATTCGGTAGCCAGCAGCTCGATCGTAAATTTAAAATTCCTGCCGTCAACAAAAAGCTTTACACCGGGCGCATGGGCCAATGCCGTTTTTTATATATCCAACAGCCCCAAAAATTCCTTTAAATATAATACCATAACCTTTAATCAGGCTTATAAGGCCTTGGGCATTGAGGGTTTCTGGGTATCAGGTACGGGCAGTACCAATAATTTTATTGGTTATAATAAGCTTTATACTGCAGGGATGGAGTATGCGGAGGCGGGTGCGAGTTACAATATCATCATTGGTAACACTATTCAGAACGCGCATTCAAACGGCCTCAGCTCACACGGAAATTCTACTGTTTATTGTAAAAGCAACCAGGTGATCAATAATACTGTTATTAACGCAGGGCATATGGGGATTGAAGATTGGGGTAACGTAGATGGCACACTGCTGAAAGGGAATGTTGTTTCGGGTACCGGGAAAAGCCCTACAGAGAGCGCAGACGGTATGGGTATGTCATTAGTGGGAATCAACACAGTGGCTGTTCTGAACACCCTGAGCGATGCCAAGCTTATGTATATGGAAATTGGTGGGAATCATAATTGCCGTATTGATAGCAATCTTATAAATGATGCAGCCAGCTTAATTCCCGGTATCGTTGTAAATTTCCGTGGCAGCACACCGGCAAATACTAAGGCCGCATCTTCTAAAGTAGGTTACAATACCATTAATAATTGCTGGGAAGGAATTTCAGTGGAAGGGGATTATACACCTGCGGCCTCTATAACCGGCAACAGGATAAATAATTCCAAATATATAGCGATCAACGTCAATAGCAATTCTTCTTTCAACGTTAATGTTACTGGCAACAACATCACCTATAGTAAGCCTAATGTGCAGTCAAGAAATGCTATTGTAGTGTATTCAACTAAACTTTCGTCCGCACAAATTGTGACCGAAACCAATAATACCATTACCTACAATACCAGTGCAAACGGCGGGGTTATGCGTGAAATCGCCCTGCTTGTTGCCATCAATAATATTAATTTTACCGGCAATAAAGTTGTGGGGAACAATATTAAGGCTGGAGGCATAAAAATCAGCGCCATCTCTGCAAACGGCAATAAATTTACCGGGATTACCCTGGTTAGCAACTCATTTAGCGGTGCCCTTGTTGAACTGGCGGGCATGAGTTTTAAAGCGAACACGAATAATGTAACGCTGAACTAACGAAAAATAGAAATAGCGCGGTCGCCTTGCTTAGGGGAACCGCAACTTTTAGACCGGTAATTGCGTGCAGCAGTTACCGGTATTTTTATGAAACCCCGCGGGTACAATCCATAATTTACTTAAACTGAAAACGTAACCGAAAGCCAATAACTGCAGGTCATAATTTACCGGCCTGTTAAGTTTAAGGCTTGTACGTTAAATAGCTTATCTGCCGGTTAATGCCAATTACAACAATGTTAAAGTTGTTGTGTACCAAATATTCCCCAATTCTCATGTTGTCCAATTAATTCCTCATTTAATTTGCGAAAATTCTGCAATTTCTGATTGCTTTAAGCTGTTTTTTTATGAAAATTACAAATTTGCCTAATGGTTCAATTATTGTAAACCGATAGCCAACTCGGTAAGGGTAAAAAATTAACAGCTTTTAACTATAGGACGGTTTATACATAATCAACTGGTGCTATAGCTAACTTTTGATCATTCCAATCCGATAAATATTGACTTTACTTTGAAACCATGAAATTAAGTGTTACAAAATTTTTCCTGTTTATTGCCCTCTTTTTTTGCTTCTCTTGCGGTTCCTATAAAAATGTGCCTTATTTCCAGGATTTGGATCACGTTAAAAATTCAGAAGAGGCGATTAACAACTTTGCCCCTTTAAAAATACAAACCAATGATCTGATAGGGATCCACGTAACGAGCTTAAACCCTGAAGCGGCTATGGTATTCAATTCCGGTCAGGGGAATAGTGGTAATGAAGCTTCGGCCAACAATCAGGTCTACGGTTATCGGGTAGATGCAAATGGTGAAATCAAATTGCCGTTAATAAGTAGTATGAAAGTTGCCGGTATGACCACAGACCAGGTAGCCCAGCAATTAACCAATGATTTATTGCCGTATCTGAAAAAGCCTATTGTTAACGTTCGCTTACTCAATTTTAAAATTTCTGTTATGGGCGATGTGTTAAAACCAGACTCTTACGCGGTACAAAACGAACATATCAACATTTATGAAGCTTTGAGTCTTGCAGGAGATCTGAATATTACAGCCAAACGTAAAACTGTTTTTTTAATAAGAGAACAGAATGGGAAACGACAGTATTTTCCAATAGATTTAACTAAAAAGGAAGTATTTAACCAACCTTATTACTATTTGCAGAACAATGATATTTTATATGTAGAACCGGATAAGTCCAAATATTCCAACGTGGATAGAGGATATAGGAATACTTCTTTGCTCCTTTCCGGTCTTTCGGCCATTGCTATCGTAGTATCTGCATTATTAATCCAAAATCGTTAAGCGTTATGCCAACTAATAAATCACAGCATATAATAAACAGCCGTCAGGCCCGTGGTGACGACGACAGCATCGATTTTAAATACCTTATTCGCCACTATTTTAGTTACTGGCCCCTTTATCTGATTTTTTTGGTTATTGGGCTTGGGGCCGCTTCTGCATATTATAAAATAAAAAAGCCCTTATTTGACGTTAAGGCTACCATGTTAATGCAGGACGACAGTAAGGAAAAGCCTACGGATGATAAATCTGCTTTACAGGAACTGGATCTTGTTAACCCGCCTAAAATTGTGGAAAATGAAATAGAGGTTTTTAAATCCCGCAGTTTGATCAAATCGGTGGTTGACCATCTTCAATTATGGGTTAGTTATCAATTCGTTGATGGCATACTAAAAACCGACCTGTATGATTCAACTCCGGTGGAATTTAATTTATATAAGTCAGAAGGTGTTATTCCAAGCCAGCTCATGATAGTGAAAATCTTAAATCATGATGCTTATACCATTACCGATGAAAATAAAAAAGTAACCAGTCACCGTTTCAGGGATACCATAACTGACCGGATGGGCGTATGGAACATTTCGCCAACAACACAACTCGATAAATATATCGGAAAATCAGTAAATGTTATTCTGGGCGATAGGGAAGCCACTATATTGAGCTACCAAAATGGGGTAGATGTTTCTATGCCTGATAAACTGGCCTCGGTAATTGAATTGTCAACCAGCGATCAAAACGCAAAACGGGGAGAGGATTTCCTGAATAATCTTATTTATTATTACAAGCAGGCGGAGCTGACGGAAAAAAACAATATGACCAAAAGCACTATTGATTTTATTGATAACCGACTTGATTCATTAGTGGGCGAACTGAACTCTGCTGAGGGTAAGGTTGAAGGTTATCGCAGTAGCAAAGGTTTAACTGATATTAATGCGCAATCACAGGTATATCTTCAAAATGTACAATCCAACGAGTCAAAATTAAATGAAGTCAGTATTCAGTTAAGCGTTCTTGACGGTCTGGAAAGTTTCGTGAATTCTAATGCCGACCGTGGTACGCCATCCACCATCGGTATTTCAGATCCAACCCTTGTCGCCCAGGTACAGAAACTGTCCGATTTGCAATTAGAAAAGACTAAATTGTTAGCAACCCTTCCGGAAAAAAATCCGGCCTTTGAGCCTTTGAATAAGCAAATTGCTTCAACCAAGCTGAGTATAAAAGAAAGTTTGCGAAATATTAAGGCATCATTATTGGCAACAAAACATGAGTTACAATCTTTCAAATCTACATCACAGTCTTCCATATCCAACATTCCCGGACAGGAACGTCAGCTTGTTGGTTTAAAACGCCAGCAATCCATCAAAGAAAACCTGTACACGTATTTATTGCAAAAACGTGAACAGATCTCGCTAAGTTATGCGTCTTCGTTGTCAAGTGCCCGTTTGCTGGATGTTGCCTACGCACTTCCTCAAAAAAAATCAAAACGATACATCCCTTTCGCGGTAGCCCTGCTTTTAGGACTGATTGTTCCTACCGGATTTGTTTATGCTAAAGGTGTGGCGAAGGATACTGTGAACAAACGCAAAGAAATTGAAGTTGCTACTTCACTGAATGTTCTGGCGGAATTGAGCTATACCAAGCTTAATCATGAAATTGTAACAGACAAGCAGAACAATGACATCAACTTTTCACTTATTGAACAATTCAGGCATTTACGCACTCAATTGAACATTCTGAGCAATGGTCATGAAAAAGGAAGCGTTGTTTTGATCTCATCGAGTATTACCAAGGAAGGAAAAAGTTTTGTTAGTAGCAATCTGGCCGTATCGCTGGCCCGGTCTGGTAAAAAAACCATCTTGCTGGAAATGGACATTTATAAACCTAAGATCAGCAACGCGTTCCACCTGGGCAAAACAGCAGGTTTGTCTGATTACCTAATGAATGTAATTGGGAAGGATCAGTTAACTCAGGAAATTGCTGCCTATCCAAATTTGCATGTGATCAGTAGCGGCGCATTTGTCGATTCTTTTTCAGAGCTGCTTGACCAGGTTAAATTTAGCCAGTTGATAGCTAATTTAAGAGCAGAATATGATTACGTTTTATTAGACACCCCTCCATTGCATTCCATTAATGACGCAAACATTTTAGCGCAATATGCTGATACAACTTTATTTGTTGTTCGTCACGCTTACACGCCTAAATCAATGCTTGCCTTTATCAGGAAGCTTTATGTTAGTAATAATTTACCCAACATTCAGGTTATTTTCAATGGCTTGAAAAATGGCAGGGACGGTGAGGGTTACAAATACGAAAATTATTATTCGCGTAAAAACATGGCTTAATCCCATTCCGGCAATCTTTTAAGAAAGATTGCCGAAATGGATTTTGGGATTGGGCAATGACGGCAACAATATGATAAAAAAAAAGGTATTTATAAAATGTTTATGTGCTTCGGGAATAAGAAGCAGTGCAATGACCAGGATTCAAGTTCGTGTCAATTATCTTAACTGATTATGTATTATTTTCTGGCATTCTTGTTTATGTTAATTTCAGCAAAAGGAAGTTTCTTTTCTTTCTTTGAGATTGACTATTTATTAATTGATGTCTTATTTATCTGGGTAGGAATTACTTATAACCGATTTAAAAAGTCGGACATTAGGTTGTTTTTAAAGTTCAGTCTCATTTACGTAGGGTTTGTCTCCATGAGATATTTCTGCCTCAATAATGTGTCCTTCGCATTTTTAATGAGCGATATTATCTTTCTCTTTAAATATATTTTGCTGGCATTCTTGTACTGTGCAATACTTAAAGAGGAAGCATTGAATTATATCGTAAAAATTACCGTCATAGGCGCAGGGATATCTATCTTTTTTTATACGATTCAGTTAATTAACAATGATGCGGTGTTTTTTATCGGAAGTCTTATTCATCTTCCCCCACGGACTTCAAACCCCGATTATACGAATTTCCTGATCTTTACATTTGACAGGAACCATAGTATCAGAAACTCGGGTTTTGCCTGGGAGCCAGGTGCATTTGGCTGTCTGTTAAATATGGCGCTGTTGATGTACCTGTTTTCCAATAAATTTGTTTTCGATAAAAAAGTGCTGCTGCTTATCGTGGCTATCGTCACTACATTATCTACAACCTCGTATATCGCGTTGATGGTTAATCTTTTAATTTATTACCGGGCCAATGGCGGAAAGCTCAGCAGGATATTCCTGATCGCAGCACCAATAATAGGAGTAGTTGCTGTCAAGGTGCCATTTCTGTTTGGTAAAATTATTGAGCTTTACAAACAGGATTTGCATGACGTGGAGCACATGGAAACACTGGGTACCTTTTATTTGAAGCATGGAGGCCAGTTGCCGTTAAACAGGTTTGGCAGTCTGATATACATATACCGGTTATTTGGAGAAAAATTGATATGGGGAATATCGAACATGTATCAGGAGGCGGTTGTGCAATTGGGTAATGTGAACATCTCCAACGGTATCATTGATTTCATCGCTAAATTCGGTCTCATTGGTTTAGTTTTCCTGTTGTACAGGTATGCGATGCTTTTTAAGAAATTTATAGCCAGCAATGAGCTGATGATTTATGCCATACTTATTATACTGATATTAAGTTTTGGAGAGCCTATATTGATATGGCAAAATATTCTGGCATTTTTTTTTCTATACCATTATACAAATCCGGTTAGTGATGATGACGAAAGCCTTGCCGAAGAAGATGCTGCTGCTATGGAAGAAATGGCCCATTAATGATCAATATTTATTAATTATAATTTAAAGAATATAAAAAGTGCCTGAAAAAATAATAAAAATCGCTACTTTATGCTGCTGTTATAACCGCATCAGCAAGACAACATTGTTCCTTAACAGTTTGCTTAAGCAAGCAGTTCCTGATCATTGTCATCTCGATTTTTATCTTTTGGATGATAATTCACCCGACATGACCGGAGCACGTGTTAAGGAGATGTTTCCTCAAGTTAATGTGGTACACGGTACCGGGTCGTTATTTTGGGCCGGAGGAATGAGAACACTTTGGGCAGAGGTGCTCCGTCGGGATGAATATGATTTTTATTTGTTGCTAAATGATGACGTGGTTTTATCAGCCGACGCACTTGAACGGCTACTTGCAGCGTATAGCCAGGCCAAAAGCGGCGGCAATATCCTTTTAGGTACCGTGCTTGACCCCAAAAGCGGAAAGATAACCTATGGCGGGCGTAAAATAAAAAACTTTATAACCGGCTCTACTTTTATGCAAACGCCCGATGCCGAACGCTTGAAAATATGCGAAATAGGCAATGCTAACATTATGTTGGTGGATCGCGCGACAGTGAATAAAATAGGGATACTGACTGATATCTACACGCATGGCTTCGCCGATTTCGATTATACCTACACGGCAGTAAAAAATGGCCTGCAGGTGTGGGTAGCCCCGGGTTATTACGGACATTGTGAAAACGATCATGGTGTAAGCTGGTTATCAGGCAAGGTTCCGCTAAAAAAGCGTATTGAACATTTGTATAGCCCCAAAGGCCTTGCATTCAGAGAGTATCGCACTTTTATCAACCGGCATTTTTCCTTTATGTTACCGGCAGCCTATTTTAAATTGTGGCTGAAAACACTGTTCCCTTTTATTTACGACTCCTTTAAGAAAGAGCAAGTATAATTTGCCCGTTTACCCGACAATGGGGACAACGGCTTTAAAGTAGTATGATTGCCGCGCAGGCCTCTGACGGGAAAGTGTTGTTATTGCGCCGGCGTATAGCCAGAAATTTATTAGATTAAAAAACTACGTTCCGTTTAACAGGCCCGTTAACGGCGAATGGTGCGAAATATCAGCATGATGATGCTGATATTTCGCACCATTCGCTGCTCCAGGGAAGTAAAGGGAGGGGGATCAATAGTGCACCGCTTACAGTATTGATGCTGACTGCTTGAATGTGCTCCGACAAATTTTTCGTGATGCCGAAATGAAAGGTTTGAATCCGCAAAGGTAATTGGTATCACCCAGGAATGTGGTAAATAATCCACAAGGTAGGTACAAATAGCCCCGTTATTTTTAGGGTTTAACAACACCTGGATGTTCTTGAAAATAAAAGGAAAAAATAATTAAACATGTAAGGACCGCTTTTCGACCTGTGAATCGGAAGAATTAGACTGCTTACTTAGGTATTATGGCGCCATGCATTATTAAATGAGAAGAAATGGATCATTTCGGAGCATCGTTTGAACTTAGTTGCTGTACATATATGAATACTTATGATTAAAGCCTGGATTAAACGGAATTGGTACAGACAGCAGTATAAAGGTAGGCATTTACGAATAAGCAACCATGTTTTGCTTGATATGAGATGTCATTTTGAGGGATGGAATGTAATAGGTGAAAACTGCGAGATTTCAACCTCATCTATAGGTAGATCAACCTATATTAGTGCAGATTCTGTGATCAGATATACGCATATAGGCCGTTTTTGCTCTATTGGAAGCAAGCTGCAAACAGGTTTGGGGATGCATCCTACGCGTGATTTTGTTTCCACGCACCCCGCTTTTTTCTCGGTTTCGCAGCAGGCGGGATTTACTTTTGTGAAAAAAAATTCCTTTAAAGAAAACCGCTTTGTCAATGAAGCTCAAAAGTGTATTGTTAAGATCGGTAATGATGTTTGGATTGGGAATAATGTGACAATTATGGATGGATTATCAATAGGGGATGGTGCTGTGATTGGAACGGGGGCCGTAGTTACCCAAAATGTGGCGCCATATGCTATTGTCGCAGGAGTACCTGCCCGGATCAAAAAATATCGGTTCTCCGAAGCAGAAATCGGGCAATTACTGGATATTAAATGGTGGGATTGGGACATGAAAAAAATCCGCTCAAACAGCCATCTTTTTGCAGATATGACATCTTTTCTAAAACTACACGGAAAATCCGCAGCAGAATATCGGGATCAAGTAATTGGGTAAAGTGCTGATTGATAGCGGTAAGTAGCAGTTAAAACATTGCGCGGGCTATGGTATATGCCATCAGCCCTTACTTTCTGGTGTTGGGAAAGTTTTATTTTTTTTCAGGGCGTTTAACTGCTTCTCGAGCGCTTGAATCATGAAATCGTCGTTGACGTTGGATATGTAATTGGCCATATTATTCCCATCCGGTTCGAAAACGATTAACGCGAAACCACAGTCGGGTATCTCCCGAATAAGGGCATCAGCCAAATTCCTCATTTTTTCAGCGTCAATTTTATTCTTCATTAATTCTATATGCATAGTTATGGCGACGATTTAAAACTTTATTGATCATGATTTGCTGCTGTCTAAAGCTCCACCCAATCATGCTATCTTTTTGGTTTTACGTGAAATAACTGATAATGTTTCTGTCCTGCAAATTTTAATTTTTTGGCTTGCTTTTTGCCAAGTGACTAAAAGTTATAAAAAGCTTTTCTTGCCGGCAAGAATCGAAAATTAAATATATAAGCGCATGATGAAAAATAATAAATCATGCTATAAATATAGGGCATTTTAATAATTATTTCTGTTGGTAATTAATATTTATTGCTAACTGAAATTTAATGCATTGGTTTTAAAGCCCGATAATTTAAGCACCAGCAATGTATACCCTAACGATAAGAATTTAGATTGTTTAATTTTTAAAAAAATACCCCTTAAAAAAAATACCCCTTAACTGAATATAAGCTTTAAATATTTATTAGAACCTATGTCACAATCGTATTTACTAAACAAAGAAGTATTAGATAACATTGATCAGTTTAAGGATAAATTTCAAACACTCCCACTTTTAAAGCTCCCTATTGATATCCAAACCTTAACAGGCAAAAAGTCCGGTGTTGCAGAACAAGAATTTGTATTGGATACAGACTTGTTAAAAAGGCTTAGCTTTTTTGCAGAAGAACAAGGCTGTAAACTGTCGACCATACTTTTGGCGGCATATAAAGTATTGTTACAACGGTACTCTACACAGGAAGATCTTTTTATCACACAAATCATATGCAGAGACTTGCCGGTTGAAAATCCATCCTCAAAATATGGTTTCAATTCTATCAGGAGCACGATCAGTGGGGAGATATCCTTTGTTAATATTGTTCAGCAATTAAAAGCAACGCGATATGCTCCCGGGTACACCGGCAATCTGACATTTAATGATCTTAATGAAATTTTGTTAAACCTTAAAATTGACAAAGAGGTATTTAAAGGGTTATTTGGTTTCGATGAATCAGGAGAGGCGGTTGAAGGCGATGAAATTAAAGGATTAATCAGTAAACATTTTAAGGACTTTTATCTGGGTTTATTTTTTAAAGAAACAACAGAAGGAGTACCGGGAGTATTATACTATAATGCGTCTCTTTTCCAGGATGAATTTATTGACAAATTTCTGAAACATTTTGTTCAGCTATTGGATTTAATAGCTATTAATCCTGCTGAGCAGGTGGGGCGGCATCAGTTGCTTACGAGCGAAGAATGGAAACAGATTATTGTTGACTTCAATGATACCGTTGCTCCTTATCCCGAGGAAAAACTTTTATTTTCCCTGTTTGAGGAGCAGGTTGCAAAAAATCCTGACGCTATCGCCCTGATTCAGGCCGGGCAGGTTTTAACTTATGGTCAGCTTAACCAACAGTCAAACCGTTTAGCCCATTATCTTATAGATGAAGGAATTGTTCCGGGAGATAACGTGGGCATATTGGCAGACCGGGACTTCAATATGATTGTGGGTATGCTGGGTATCTTAAAAGCCGGGGGAGCATATGTGCCCGTTGATCCCGATTATCCAATTGAGCGGCAGGAATATATTTTTTATCAATCCGCGTTAAAACTAATCATTGCTGATAAAAGTTACCCTTTAAAATCGCTGATCGATCCCCGGAAATTTGCAGATATCGATTTTAACAGCATCAATATAAGCAGGGACACCAATCCGGATATCAAGATCAGCAGCCGGCAATTGGCTTATACGATTTATACCTCCGGTTCTACCGGCCGGCCAAAAGGCGTAATGATAGAGCATCATTCGGCTGTTAATTTAGTCCAATGGGTAAATAATGAATTTAATGTTGACGCCAATGACAGGATATTATTCATAACCTCCATGTGTTTTGATCTTTCTGTCTATGATATCTTTGGCATGTTGTCTGCCGGCGGACAGATCGTTATAGCCCGGCAGGAAGAGATCCGGGACGTTAAACAGCTTCAAAGCTTGCTGGTCAATCATCAGATTACTTTTTGGGATTCTGTTCCAACTACATTGGACTACCTGATTTTAAATTTAGAAACTGAGGACCCTCAATACCGTTATGATGGCCTGAAAACAGTATTTTTGAGCGGAGACTGGATTCCTTTGAGTTTGCCAGACAGGGTTAAAAAGTACATGCCAGGCGCAAGAGTCATAAGCCTTGGAGGTGCTACTGAGGGTACCGTATGGTCCAACTTTTTCCCGGTAGAAAGTACATCGGAGAAATGGAACAGTATCCCGTATGGCAAGCCGATCACCAATAACTTTTTTTACATTCTGAATAAACAGTTGCAGCCGCTTCCGTTTGGGGTAGCTGGTGATTTATACATCGGAGGAGCTGGTGTAGCCCGGGGATATGCAAATGATCCGGATAAGACGGCAGCAGCATTTGTGCCCGATCCTTTTAATGACAGCCTGGGCGGTATGATGTACCGGACCGGAGACCTGGGCAGAATGATGCCGGATCTAAATATGGAATTCATAGGCCGGATAGACAATCAGGTAAAGATCCAGGGGTTCCGAATTGAACTTGGAGAAATTGAAAACGTTTTAAAAGGATTTCACCTGGTATCAAATGCTGTTGTGTTAGCCAAGGATGACCAGGAGGGTAAAAAAAGACTGATTGGTTATGTGGTGCCTGAAGGCGGTAAATTTAACAAGGAAGCTGTAATGGATTATCTCGGAACAAAGCTTCCGGGGTACATGGTGCCTTCGGTTTGGGTTGAGCTGGAATTTCTGCCACTTACCTCCAATGGGAAAATTGACCGGAAATCGCTGCCGGAGGTGAATCACCTTGATGCAACAGATAACCTTGTAAATGCAGTTTCTGAAACCGAAATGATTCTCCAATCCATCTGGCAGGATTGTATGGGAATTCCTCAGATCAGTATCAATGCCAATTTTTTTGAATTGGGAGGGCATTCTCTAAAAGCAGTACAGATACTATCCAAATTTGAAAAACGTACCGGAAAAAACTTCCAGCTTTCTGTGCTTTTCAAATATCCGGATATTCAGTCCCTGGCGCGTTTTATTGACGATGATGACAAGGAATCGGTATTTATATCCTTAGTTCCGATCAAACCGTCCGGTTCTAAGACTCCCTTATATATCATCCACGGCGAAGGATTAAATGTGCTGAATTTTAGCGAGCTGGCAGCCTGTATTGATAAAGAACAACCTATTTATGGATTACAGGCTAAGGGGCTGAATGATGCGGATGAGCCGTTTGAATCCATTCCCGATATCGCGGCACATTACATCAGTGAAATTTTACGCCACAATCCAGAGGGTCCGTATATATTGTCCGGTTATTCCTTTGGCGGATATGTCGCAGTTGAAATGAACCGCCAGCTTGGCGAAATGGGTAAAAAGGTCAGTATGCTGATTATGTTTGATACCAATGCCGAAAAAACTGAATATAAGGATTGGTACAAGTTGTTACCCAAGAAGGTTAAGAGAAACATCCCGAAATTACTAACCTTCATTAAAAATTCAGTTACACAACCTGTCAGTACGTTTAAAAATCAATCACAACAGGTCTCCAAAAAACGCTTTAAAAAAGAATCGGAGAAATTTTACCAGCAAATCGGGAAAATAAAGGAGAAACACCTGGTTGCATTTCGCAAATACCAGTTGGGCCCCTTTGATAATAAGGTTTATTTATTCCGTGCAGAAATTTGCGTTCATTATGTAAATGATACGAAGTACCTGGGATGGAAAAATTATGCACGCCAGGGAGTAGAGGTACTTGAGGTACCAGGAGATCATCTTTCCATGCTGGAAACCCCAAATGTGGAAAAGCTTGCTGGCATTTTGGAGAGAACACTGGATCAGCGCTGCTAAACAACGCTTGGATATCAACCCATTAAACACAAACAAATCAAAACTTAATGAACATTGTACCCGTAACCCAAGAAAATTTAAATGACTGTGTAAATATTTTTATAAAGGCATATAATCAGGCACCCTGGAATTACCAATGGACTGCAGAGAAAGCTTCCCGGTATTTGGCTGAGTATATGAGTTCGGGTCAATTTGTGGGATTTATACTATATGATGAATCAGTTCCGGTGGGCGCCATATTTGGACATTTTAAAACGTGGTGGACTAACGATCAGCTAATGATTGATGAATTTTTCATTGCCGCTGAGAAACAGCGGAAAGGATATGGAAAACGGCTGATGGAATTTTGCAGCGCCTACGCTAAAGAGCAGGATGCGGAATTGACGATACTGATGACCAACAAATATATGCCAGCTTATAAGTTTTACAATAAAATTGGATACCTAACAGCCGAGCAGTATGTATTTATGTTTAAACAACTTTAAAATTTGCCAGCGTGTTTATTGGTATGCATCTCCGCACTGCAATAGTAAAATCAATTGTCAAGCTAAATATTACATGATATGAAACCTAATAACCTAATTCCAAAGCTCGATGTTTTTAACAGCAAATTCATTCTGAGAGATAAACGATTTCTTTGGCTGGATTATGATAAAGGAATCAGTATTATACTCGTTGCTTACGGACATTGCTTTTTTATGCTCTTTGATCATGGTATTAACATGGCCCCGTATCCATATTTCAATTATATCGGCACGTTTTTGTACGGCTTCCGGATGCCGTTGTTTTTTATTGTATCGGGTATTCTGATTTCCAATAGCCTGCGAAAGAGGGGCCTGCCAGCCTATTTGCTTAACCGGGTAAATAATATTCTATACCCTTTGTTGGTATGGGGAGGAATACAGATATCACTTGCACTGTTATCTGCCCGTTATACGAATTCTGATATTACAATGGCAAGTTACCTGAATCTGATCATTAACCCCAGGCAAACAGGGCACTTTTGGTATCTGAACGCGCTGTTTTTTATTGGTGTAATATACTCCTTGCTGAAAACCAAATTAAAGGTTTCCATCGGTATTCAACTTGTAATTGGTTTTGTGTTTTTTTCAATCGCAGGTTACATTAATATGCATGATTTACAGGCTGGACTCCTTACCGATATATGCCAGTTCTATTTGTTTTTCGCGATAGGCGACGCGATCTCCAACATCTTTTTAAACGAACGCTTTGTCCATCGTTATACATCCTGGAAAGTTTTCCTGCCATTGCTACTCCTTTTTCTTGTTATTCAATATAAGTTTACGGAACTCAATCTGCATGGCGGCAAAGACGGGATCAATTATGTAGAGCATAAATTACCATGGTTTTATCTTTTTGAAGCATTAATCGGGTGTTCACTTTCCGTTAGCCTTTCTTTTCTGCTGCAAAAATATAAGGTGTTATCGTTTTTGAGGGTAATAGGGTATCATTCGCTTTATATTTATTGTATGCAGATCATCGTAATGAATATTATGAGGATTGTGCTGATTTCTATATTGAAAATTTCCTTTGTTCCATTATTGTTTGGTTTGATATGGACCTCAGGTATCGTTATTCCGATGTTGTTTTACAATGTATGTTTAAGACTTAATGCCTGGTGGTTGTTCACGTTTAACAAACCGCATGACCATTACGATTATATAAAACAGTCCAGGTTAGATTTACAGATATCCGACCGGTAATCAGGGGTTTACCAGGCAGATGAAACGTGGAAATAATTACTCAAATTGCGCACGGGTTAATTAGCTCCTCAAAAATTGCGGTTCGTTTCTTTTAGTAATAAGCAAAAATTTAATAGTAGCGCAAATAACAGGGCCGATCTTCATTGATCTTTTCCTTTCAGCGCTTAAATAGGTTACAAACACAGCTTAGCATCATAATTGTTATAATCATTATATATAAGTATATATGAGTGAACGTTATAAGAATGTCAACAGAATGGTCAATGTCTTAATGGATTATTCCATATTGAATTTGTCTTTAATATTAGTTTATAACTTAACACATCATACATTATATCAGTGGTTGTTTGATAAATCACAATTAAATGTTGTTTTGATTTTAAACCTGTTGTGGCTTTTGTCGACCAGTTTATTGGGGGTGTATCGCCCTGTTCATCATGTCTCATTGTTTGTCAAATCCATCAAAGCATATGTACTGTATTTGTTTTTAGTTAGCTATATCCTGATAATTGTAAATACTACAGATTCTTATCATATAAACAGAGCATCTTTATTCTGCTTAATGACCCTGTTCGGTTGCCTTCTTCTTTTGTGCAAATTTATCTTTTACAAAACCGTTGGGAGCTCGTCAATTATTTACGGGCCGGTGAGAAAAGCGGTCATTTTAAGTGAAGGCCGGTCAGGAGCCGATTTTTATAACCGGTTTAAAAAAGATATGGTCGGTTATAAAATAATGGGTTTGTTTGATGACAATCCTCCGGCTATAACTGACGATCATTTATATTTGGGTAGGATTGAGACCTGTATGGCATATGTAATTAAACATAAAGTGGACGAGATCTACTGCGCACTTGATCCATCTAAAAAAAGCACTATTGAAAGGCTTATTAAAGATTCGGATAAAAACATGGTGCGCTTTAAACTTGTCCCTCAGCACTTTGATTATATTCAAAAGTTTCTTCCTGCTTCCGTAATTAACGCAAATGTCCTTTCTCTCAGGGAGGAGCCTTTAGAGAATATTTTGAACCGCGCTCTTAAGAGAGTATTTGATGTCATGTTTTCGCTATTGGTTATCGTGTTTGTATTCACGTGGCTTTTTCCAATCATATATGTACTGATCAAGATGGAGTCACCTGGCCCTGTTTTTTTTGTGCAGCCGAGATCGGGCAGAGATAATACGACTTTCAACTGTTATAAATTCAGAAGCATGTATGTTAACCGGCATGCCGACAATTTGCAGGCTAAGAAAGGCGATTCACGAATTACCCGGATCGGAGCCTTCCTCAGGAAGACGAGCCTGGACGAAATGCCGCAGTTCTTCAATGTCTTATTTGGTGATATGTCTGTTGTTGGCCCAAGACCGCACATGCTGAAACATACGGAGGAATATTCTAATTTGATTGATCATTTCATGGTACGTCACTTTATAAAACCAGGCATTACGGGATGGGCCCAGATTAATGGACTTAGGGGAGAAACGAAATTGTTGGAAGATATGCAGGCGCGCGTAGAAGCCGACGTTTGGTATATGCAGAACTGGAGTTTCGATCTGGACCTGAAAATTATTTTTTCAACAATTTTTAAAACTATAAGAGGAGATAAATATGCTTTTTAATGATCTGTGCATGGAAGGAAGGGATAGTTTGCAACAGCCCTGCAATAGCGCTATATGGGGCTTGGGTGCATGCAAATCTGAAATAATATGAATAAAATTCTTTTATCTGCCTTTGCCTGTGAACCTGATAAGGGATCTGAACAGGGTAATGGATGGAATTGGGCCAAGGGCTTAGCTGAAAAAGGTTATGAAGTTCATTGCTTAACCAGGAGTGTAAACCGGCCAAGTATCGAAACGCATCCGGTCATTGAAAATCTTCATTTTCATTACATCACGATGCCGCTCGGGACAGAAGTTTTGTATTTAATGACGCAGGCCTCCATTTACCTGCATTATATGCTTTGGCAATACCTGGCTTTCAGAAAAGGTAAATCTTTGCATAAGGAAATGAAGTTTAAACTTGCCCATCACGTTACCTGGGGAAGCCTGCAGATGGGTTCCTTTATGTACCGGTTGAATATCCCTTTTATTTTCGGCCCGGCCGGCGGAGGGCAAAAGGCCCCGGAAACATTTAAGCGGTATTTTCTTGATCACTGGGCCTCCGAATTGAAAAGAGAAAAGGTGAGTAACTGGATGATAAAATATAATCCCGCCTGCAGAAAAATGCTTCAAAAGGCAGCGGTTGTATTGGTATCCAATCAGGACACCCTTGCTATGGCAAAAAAGATAGGCGCAAAAAACTGCCAGCTATCACTCGATATGGCGTTGCCCGAAAGCTTTTTTCCCAGAGAGTTCAAACTAAAGCAGCCTGTGAACGGACTACTTAAATTGTTGTGGGTAGGCAGGTTTATGCCCAGAAAAGGGATGTTGCTGATATTGGATGTTATGCAGCAATTAAAACATATTCCGGAAATAACATTAACAATTGTAGGGTATGGAGAGATGGAGGCGGTCATTGCCGGCAAGATCAAAGAATATGGATTGGAGAACACGGTGAAGATGGTGGGGGCGGTGCCATATGAACAAGTACGGCTGTTTTATGATATGCATGATGTGTTCTTTTTCACGTCCTTAAGAGACTCGGGGCCAGCCCAGTTGCTTGAAGCCCAGTCTTTTGGTATGCCGATTGTTACGCTCGATTTACACGGCCAGTCGCAGGTAGTCAGTGATAAAACCGGTATAAGATGTAATGCCAGTTCACCAGAGGCGGCTATTCCAGAATTGAAAGATGCCATTGTTCATTTATATCGTCATCCGCATATTGTTAGTGAGATGAGTATTGAGGCTATGAAATTTGCACGAAAGCAAACCATGGCAGAAAAAATCAGCCATATTGTTACTGACTATTATCCTGTGTGAGACAGGATAATCCGTTTACAGAATAGGAGTGGGCTGAATATGATAAAAATTGTTAAACTATAAAGTTTCATAAAGTGAGGGTAGTATTATTACATAATGATTTACGGGTATATTGGAAGCGAAGGCTGTCTTTTTTAAAGGATTTTTTAAAATCCCGGGATATCGATCTTTACGTTATCGAATTGTTCGGCAAGGGTTCACCATATATATTCGACCCATATGATAACAAAGAATTATGGTGGAACTGTCTTTTTCCGGACAATAAGGATAATGAACTTTCAAAGTCCACGATTAAGGAGGTTTTGTTTTCCAAATTAGCGGATATCAATCCCGATGTTATCATTGCCGGATCTATTGTATTTTACTCAGGGGCATTGGGCTTAAGGTGGGCCAAGAATAACAACAGGAAGTTTATCATGTTTGACGACGCCAAACCATCAAATGTTAAACGGAATTTCGTAGTACAGCAAGTTAAGGATGCTATAACCAATCAGATAGACGCCCTATGGTTGCCATCTAAAGATTATGATGAGGAATATACTTCTTTATATAGTAAGGAATCTATACATTTTTTCTACGGGTATAACTGCATAGATAATGGTCTTTTCAAATTTAAACAAAAGAAGAGGTTCGATAACCGCAGAATTATTTGTGTTGCCAGGCTTGTTCCAATTAAAAACCTGGAGAATTTGCTGAAAGCCTGGAAAAATGTAGAGGAAGAGAGCGACCAGGATACACTTGTCATGCTTGGAGACGGATCGCAGTTGAATGACCTGACCTTACTCCGGGATCAAATGGGGTTGAAAAGGGTAGAATTTGTAGGTGCTATACCCAATGATTCTATTCCGAATCATCTGTTTGAGGCAGACGCCTTTATTTTGCCCAGCTGGTCGGAGAGTTGGGGGCTTGTGGTCAATGAAGCTATGGCAGCAGGACTGCCGGTGCTGTTAAGTAACAAGGTAAACGCTGCGGACACATTGCTGATAGAAGGTATTAATGGCTACAGTTTTGCTCCTTCAGATGTTAAAGGCATGAGTGACCAGATCCTGCGATTTATCAATTTATCAGCGGATGCGAAAGGACGAATGTCAGAAAGTTCTCTTGAAATAATAAATTCACTTAGTTACGAAAATATGGGCAATGAACTGCTGACAACCTTGTTATGGTTAAAGTCTAAACCCTTAAAGAAAAAAAGGTTGTTATCCAATCTCTTAATTAATTTTTGGGATGGCCGTTACAATACACAAGGTTGGGATACGGTTGCCGTTTGAACCAAATATCATCACCCGACTACATACAAATTTTATATGAGCCTTGCTCCGATCATACTTTTTACTTATAAACGTGTCGCACCATTAAAGGCGACCATAGCCGCCTTGCAAAAAAACTTTTTGGCGAGAGACTCTTTCCTTTATATTTTTTCTGACGGTCCCCGCCATGAACATGACAAAGCGCAGGTAGAAGAGGTCAGGAAATATTTAAGAAGCGTGACCGGCTTTAGGGAAATCACCATTCGCGAATCTGAACAAAACAAAGGACTTGCGCGTTCAATCATTGACGGCACTTCGGAACTGATCCAGCAGTTCGGAAAAGTGATCGTGTTGGAGGATGACCTGCTAACGACCCCGAATTTTTTAAATTTTATGAATGAAGCGCTGGAAAATTATGTGTACAACCAGCAGGTTTTCTCCATATCAGGCTACAGTTTTAATTTGAAACCGGAATCTTCGGATGACATCAGCGAGGGTTATTTTCTGAATCGTGGGTGGTCATGGGGATGGGCCACGTGGGCAGACCGATGGAATCAGGTGGACTGGCAGGTGGAAGAATACGCACGGTTTAAAAACGATAAAGCGGCAAGAAAACGGTTTGCTCAGGGAGGGTCTGACCTGAACAGCATGCTTGACAAACAAATGACCGGCCTTTTGGATTCCTGGGCAATCAGATGGTTTTTCAATCAGTATAAGCTGGAAGGCGTAACATTATATCCAAAGCTCTCCAAGATTTATAACAATGGATTTGATCAGTATGCTACGCATACTAACGGATCATCATCACGTTATATTCCCTTGCTGGATACTAAACACAAGACTGATTTTATTTTCCCGGATGTACACGAGATCCATCCGCATTATCAAAAGCAGTTTCAGCATAAAATGGGTTTATCATCCAGAATAAAATCAAAAATCGAAACACTATTTATACGCTACTGTAAATGATGAATTTAGTTAAAGTTTTGAAGAAAGGCCGAGACCTATATTTATCCAAAGTACTGTGGAATAAATATCAGATAGGTAAAAATTTTCACGCCGGTAAAGGTGTGCGCATGTGGGCGAAAAAAACCCTGGTCATCGGCGATAATTTTTATATCGGACGTTATTCTCAGATCGAATCCGATACTGTCATCGGTAATGATGTCATTTTTGGAAATTATGTAGCCATTGTTGGGCGATATGATCATCATTACCAGCAAATTGGAACGGCTATCCGTTTTTCAAGTCAGATCAGGGATAACGATTATAACTGGCTGGGCAAGGATCTGCTTACCGTTATAGAGGATGAGGTATGGGTAGGGTATGGATCGATCATCATGAGCGGGGTTAGAATTGGTACAGGAAGTATCATAGCTGCAGGTTCCGTGATTACCAAAGATGTAGAACCTTATTCCATCACCGGAGGATCCCCGGCCAAAAAAATTAAGGACAGATTTAATTCTCCGGAAGACATGCAGATTCATCAACAACTGTATACCGAGCTCCGATCCTGAGGTCTTAGGCAGGCACATCGTTATTTAGTGTCTGCCGGCTAAAGCACCTTAAACTGGCGAATGATACCCAGGAGCGGTCTATATAGAATGACCGCTACACAACGGTTTTTTCTGTAAGCATTAACCATGTAACCTATTACGCCGGCCTTTCGTAAAATCACTGAATTTATAGAAAAACCTTGATTTTTTATTTAGGTTTGCTGAGCCCTTTATGCTCTTGCTCAGGCAAAGCTTGCCCGGGCAGGAAAAGACGATGCAACAGAAAGTAAAATAGGTTGGAGGGTAATATATATACTGGCCGGCGGCATAAAGATTTGGGTTATTTCTATTCATGGTCTTTACCATAGACCATGTAAAATATTAAAAGAAATAATTTAATGGTGCTATAATTGATCTGATAACTTACTGGGCTTCGTGCTGCCGGAAAATACTTTTTGATTTTCGGGGTCCATTCTGTAAAAACTTGATACATCACTTACGTAAAAGATGATACCTCTAAATGTAATTGCCAATGCGGATGATTTTGGTTTAAACTCTTCGGTCAATAAAGCCATTTTATATTGTTATGAAAAGGGCTATATTAATAGTACCTCGCTCATGGTGAATTGTGACGGATTTGAAGAAGCTGTGGAGCTTACACTGCAAAATGATATTATCAGGAATGTTGGTTTGCATATCAATTTAGCGGAAGGCAAACCGGTAACAGATTTTGTAAGCAAGGCGTTCCTTACTGAAAACGGGGAATGGGATATCCATAAAACCGGGAAAAAGGTCAGGTTTCTCGATTCCGGTACGGCGCTGTCTTTTTACAAGGAGATTGAGGCTCAGATCGATCGCGCTTTAAAAGCGCATATCCCTCTTACCCATCTTGATGCACACCTGCATCTGCATACGTTACCGGGCTTTAATCAAATTTTTCTGGTATTGGCTAAAAAACATGGATTAAAACTACGGCTGGCCCAGTCTTTCAACGAAGGTAACCTCCTGAAGTTTTTTTTCAGAAACTTGCTGAACAAAAAGATTACGGCGGCTGGGTGCAATTATTCAGACAGGTTTCAAACCGTTGATTACTTCGTAGCAAATAGCCACCTGTGGCATAAAAATCTGCGCGTAGAAATTATGCTTCATCCTGATTTCAACGATCAGTCAGAACTTACAGATCATTACCTCCCCTCAGATATGTCAAACTGGATCCGGTTTTTATTAGCCGGCAGATGAGTTTCGTGGCAAATTAATTCCCGGAACTGGGGATTATTTTACACGCGGAAAATACGGCTTTTTCACGTACCACAAATGAAGTTTACGCCTGGTCATATTAATTGGCTTTTTTTAACTATAAAGCTATAAATTGATAACTTATACTTAAGTTTTCTTTTAAATGAATTAGGCTTAATAATTGCAATGGATCGGTCGTTACTGAACAATAACTTGTTTATTAGCATTAATCTAAATCATTAAGTCGATGCAAAAATTCTCTACTGTGCCATTGTCTGATTATTCAATTCTTAGTTGTCAGTTGGATGATCTGAAATTTGATTCCAAGTGCATAATCAATACAGTTAATCAATATTCTTACGTCATGGCAGAGAAGGACCAGGATTTTAAAGATGCATTAAGTCACTCTGATGTGCTGCTACCTGACGGGATAGGTATAGTTGCCGCTGTGAAATTTTTAAATAAACAGAATATAAAAAAAATAGCCGGCGCTGATGTACACTTGTATTTTCTGAAGAAGTTGGATGCGGAAAAAGGAAGTTGCTTTTACCTGGGATCCTCAGAAGAAACTTTAGCAAGGATTAAAAAAAAAATTAACCTGGAATATCCGAATATTAGGGTCGATACCTATTCTCCGCCATTCAAAGCGGCCTTCTCAAAAGAAGATACAGATAAAATGGTTGAGGTAGTAAACGAGTTTAAGCCCGATGTGTTATTCGTTGGCATGACAGCTCCCAAACAGGAAGTTTGGACCCATGTTAATAAGGAAAGGCTGGAAGTTGGTACGATCTGTGCCATCGGAGCGGTATTTGACTTTTATGCAGGAACCGTTTCACGGCCGTCTAAGTTCTGGAGAGACCTTGGTCTGGAGTGGTTTATCAGGTTGTTAAAGGAGCCAAGACGGATGTACAAACGCTATGTGATATACGGTCCCGCGTTTATATTAATGCTCATCAGGTCAAAGTTAAACCAGTCATTAATTAAAGGCGCCCATGCGTAGGAATTAATCTCCTAACGATTAATCAAACATTCAATTTCCTGCTATACAGCATGGCTTTCTTCCGTTTTCTAAGAACCGGATCTGAAATAATTCCCTTAATTCTGTGGGAATTAGGAAACAATACGTCTAATGTGTAAATAAAAATCTGAACTATATAATGAAAAAAGTAGCATTGATCACAGGAATAACAGGACAGGACGGGGCCTATCTGACCGAGTTATTGCTTTCCAAAGGGTATGTCGTGCACGGCATCAAACGCAGAAGCTCTTTGTTTAATACTGATCGCATCGATCATTTGTATCAGGATCCTCATGATGAAGATCAACGATTGATCCTGCATTATGGAGATCTGAGCGACAGCACGAATTTAATTCGAATTGTGCAGCAGGTTCAACCGGATGAGATTTATAACCTGGGGGCTATGTCACATGTAAAAGTGAGTTTTGACACGCCGGAATACACCGCCAATGCAGACGGGATCGGGACGTTAAGATTGTTAGAGGCAATCCGGATTCTGGGGCTTTCTAAGAAAACGAAAATATACCAGGCATCCACCTCGGAATTATATGGCTTGGTACAAGCCGTTCCACAATCAGAAAGCACACCTTTTTACCCCCGCTCTCCATATGCTGTAGCAAAGATGTATGCTTACTGGATCACCGTTAATTATCGCGAAGCTTACGGAATTTACGCTTGTAATGGAATTCTTTTCAATCATGAAAGTCCGTTACGGGGAGAAACTTTCGTAACCCGTAAAATTACGCGGGCTGCCTCCAAGATCGCTATGGGCTTACAGGATAAATTATATTTGGGTAACCTTGACGCGCAGCGTGACTGGGGTCATGCTAAGGATTACGTGGAGGCGATGTATCTGATTTTACAACAGGAAAAACCCGAAGATTACGTAATTGCAACCGGTGTAACTACTAAAGTTCGCGAATTTGTGCGTATGGCATTTGCTGAAGTTGGGATTACGATAAGGTTTGAAGGAGAAGGTGTTGATGAAAAAGGTTATGTGGAATATTGCGAGTCTCCTGATTTTCAGATAGAGATTGGTAAAGAAGTAGTTGCTATTGACCCTAAATATTTTCGCCCTACAGAAGTTGACCTGTTGATAGGTGACCCGACAAAATCGAATACCCAGTTAGGATGGAAACCTAAATATGATCTTCCTATGCTTGTTAAAGATATGATGACGGCTGATGTGAATTTTTTCAGAAAGGAACGTTTGTTGAAAGAATACGGATATTATGTTAAAAATCAATTTGAATAAGGGCTGAATGGATAAGAATTCAAAAATTTATATCGCCGGGCACAAGGGAATGGTTGGGTCTGCCATATTTCGCAAACTGACAAAAGAAGGTTATCATCATATTATTTGTAGGAATTCTTCAGACCTTGATTTACGCGACTATACACAGGTAAGTCAATTTTTTCAGGAAGAAAAACCTGAATACGTATTTCTGGCAGCAGCAAAAGTGGGCGGTATTGTAGCCAACAACACTTACAGGGCTGAGTTTTTATATGAAAACCTGCAGATTCAGAACAATGTAATACACTCCAGCTTTTTGGCCGGTGTGAAAAAACTGATGTTCCTCGGCTCCAGTTGTATTTATCCCAAACTCGCCCCGCAGCCGCTGAAGGAAGAATACTTGCTTACCGGTTTGTTGGAGCCAACCAATGAACCCTATGCAATCGCGAAGATAGCCGGGATTAAAATGTGCGACGCCTATCGTGACCAATATGGGTGTAATTATATTTCCGTGATGCCTACCAATCTTTACGGTTATAATGACAATTATCACCCGGAAAATTCTCATGTTTTACCAGCGTTGATACGCCGCTTCCATGAAGCAAAGCTGGAGAATCTGCCGCATGTGACCATATGGGGCACGGGTACTCCTAAACGTGAGTTCCTGTTTGCCGATGACCTTGCCGAGGCATGTTATTACCTGATGCAAAGCTATGATGAAAGTGGTTTGGTCAACATCGGTACCGGCGAAGACATATCCATCAAAGACCTTGCACACTTGATAGGCGAGGTTGTAGGCTACACCGGGCAAATTCAGTTCGACCACGGGAAACCGGATGGCACGCCGAGAAAATTAATGGATGTTACCAAACTTCATCGTGAAGGGTGGCGGCATACTATTCAATTAGAGGAGGGAATTGGGCTGGCCTATCGGGATTTTTTAAGTAAGCAGACGGAAAGCATCGTCGAACACCAGTAACCCAAACAAGCTATCCTCCGGGATATCATACCCCGCTATATTATAGCTCACCATTACAAAGGGATGTGCAGTTAGCCGCATCCCTTTGCGAGTTATTCATATGAGTCCACTTTTAACACGCGCCTCTTAATTTTTATAACTACTGCCATTTAAAAGGTTTCCGGTCATATTGAGTCCGGACACCGCGTTATGCACGGTGGACAGAAAATGTACACTATGATCTTTAGAAATTACTTTGTTGCCAGAAATAACTGAATTATTTGTCCCGATAACAAAGCCACTTTCCGATTCCCGGCGATTTTCAGACCCTGCATGATAGGTTAAAATATTGTTTTTAATAACCAATCGTTGTCCGGTCAAATCGTTTTTCCTCGTATAGGAAAGGATCGCGATCCTTCCCTGTTTAGCCTGAACATCAAAAACAAGCTTGTTCGCGATCAGGGATACCTGATAATTCCCGGCATCACTGTCAATGTCAATTCCGCGATATTGAGGATTTGTTATCACATTGGAATCGATCAGCAGGCATGTTACGAAATTTCCAAAAA
The DNA here is from genome assembly GCF_050433765.1 of Mucilaginibacter lappiensis. GTDB lineage: Bacteria > Bacteroidota > Bacteroidia > Sphingobacteriales > Sphingobacteriaceae > Mucilaginibacter > Mucilaginibacter lappiensis_A. The sequence continues at coordinate 747,842 of NZ_JBNPWP010000003.1, forward strand.
CCTGTATGCTTTCTTTGGTACCCTGTATGGAATTATTCCTGATGATACTTGAATTTTTACCGGTGTCATGATACGGGCCAGGTTTGGTGAAATTTGAAATAATTCCTATGGCCTTAAATTCTGTGTCGATAATTTGATTACGTGCCACCAATATGTGATGATTGCCGCCGGATTCTATATAATATAACCGGGCATCCCGGATGAGATTATGAATAACTTTGGTGTTGGTGCCCACCGCGGAAATTCCAATTCCCTCTTTCTGCTGTTCATAGCTTTTGCCTGTTCCAAATATCCTGTTATCGGATATGACTGTTCCGTCACAATTACCCCAATCCTCGATTCCCATAAAACCCGCATTTCTGATTGTATTTTGCGTAATCACATGACCGGTACAAGGGGTCTTGCCGTTTCCATGACCGCTTATAGCATCTGAGTGCGCATTAATGATCAGGTTGCCTTTAACCAGGCTGTTGCAGGCTCCGTTTTCAGCGTATTCAATACCTGCGGTCAGCAAGTTATTAAACAAGAACTGATTGCCGGAGGAGCGCTCACCGGTAATCCAGATAGCTTCTGCACCTTTTGGATTATAAGCCTGGTTTAAATTGAATGTGCATTGCTCAATGGTGATATTCCTGCAATTCTTTAAGACGACTACAGCGTTAGCCCAGTTACTTAACCGAAAATCACCTTTACTTTCAAATCTGACGTTTATCAGCCGGTTTTTATCAGCATGATCATATTTAAGAAAAACGTTATTAGTTAATAAGGTGCCTGACATATTACTGCCGTTTTTGATAGTTCCTCCAATAATATCAACCCCGGCAGGAACAGATAATGTTTTATTAATTACGTAGGTACGGTTTAACCGTATAACCTTAGGTGCACTGTTGATGAGAGATTGAAGTGAATCCGTATCATCTTTTTCTTCCTGATGAGCCATGCCTTTAACCAGCTGACACTGACAGGTAAAACAAAGGAGGATTATAAAGGTAAAAAATAAGTGTTTCGCTTCTTGATATAATAAAGTCATATTAAACATCGCGTTATGAGGTGTCGTTTACTTAGCATAAATCCATCCACAAAAAATTTCTCTGATAAAACGTGTGCTTACTGCATATTACTCATAAAAAATGTAAGACAAATCCATGCCTTTCAATGAAATTCCGGGTACCGACCTAACATTTTGCCAAATTTTCCTCCGCAAATTTCAGGTTAAGTTGGGTATTTACTGTGGTGTAGTCGCCGACAAATGAGGAAAAAAATCCTCATATGTTTTGTCGTATTTACGCATTGCCCAACTGATTAAAAATATTAAAGCGTATAAAAAATAACGACATGGCGCATCGGTTATTTTTAATACGCCCAACTCATTCCCTGTATAAGTAAATACCCGCTTTTCGTTGTGCTTTACCACGGAGGACGTTCCTTGGAAAAGCACCCGCTCATTTTCGGCAAGGGTTTTGAATGGACAGGGTGTAATAGAATTATTTAGCAAGAAAAAAGTAATGGGGGATAGTCAAAAAGCCTGGCTGGCATCAACGGAAATAATTCCTGAAATTCTGCAGCCGCTTTTTTTTGAAAACCTGAACCGCATCTATTGTGGCAAGTCGCACCTGATTGAAAGACTTTCAGAAGTGGTCGAGTACGTTTGTCTTTCAGATTTGAAGTTTGCCATTATGGGAACACTTGATGAGCTTGAAAACCAATTGACAAGAATGGATGAAATCTATAAGTTGTTGGGCTTAACTTACTCATTTGAAAACTGTAAAGGAATGATCAGTACCCTTGAAAATGCATTTTCATCTATAGTGCTGCATGGTGAGGAGATAGCGGTTCGTGATCTGTCGATCTTGTTTTATTTGCTTAATGTAGAAAGTATGGAGATGGCATCGTTTCAGACGTTAGAAATTTTATCGATACAATTAAAAAATAGCCAGATCATACAAATACTGAAGGATAATTTTGAAGAGGCAAGGACAGACCGAGCCCTGATGTTAATGATCGCAACAAAATATGTTAAAAACATCAGTATATAAATTAACAGTGAAAATTATCGGCAAGTCATACAGATAGTAATTTGTCGTCCCAGGGTGCAAATGATTGATCAACATCCTAAATAGGTTTTAGTAGTTACATTTTAAACAAGAAAAATTACATGAATACATCTACCTTTTTTACACGTATTATTATAATTATAGCCGGTTTAAGTTGTTTGGTTTGGAGTGGTTGCAGGAAACTGTCTTCAATAGGACCAAATAAGGGAGCAGATACCGTCAAATCAAATACGGTTCACGTAATTCCAAATTATAATAGTAGTGATACTGAACTTACGAGCAAGGGCTGGAGTAAAGTATTTGAGGATAATTTTGATGGTGATCTTTCCCAATGGCACGCGTTAACCGGTGGAGTACAAAAGGAACTGGCTTGCTATCAGCCTGCGAACCTGAAAGTTTCTGGTGGTTATTTAGAGATAAGTGCTAAAAAGGAAACGGTGACCGGCCCAGCAATTGTTGGGGAACCGGCAACCAAATCATTTGATTATACGTCCGGCTGGATGGTTAGTAAAACCTCGATTTCCGCTAATGAAACAACACCGGTGGTACGTATTGTGGCCAGGCTGAAGGCCGCGCCGGGTTATGGTTTAACATCGTTCCTCTACACTTTTGGTGGAAACTGGCCGACGAATGGTGAGATCGATTTTTTAGAAATAAAAGGCTCAGATACCAATGAATTGCTGTCGGATTATCAGTATGGGACAGTACCACTGCAGGATCTCGTGAAAAACGCACTGAGTACCACGGTTACTGACGGGGATCTGTCAGCCGCTTTTCATGTATACGAGTTTGAATGGAGCCAGAATTCAATCAAAACCTATATCGACGGCGAATTGGTTGAAACGAAAACCGTTGGTGGATATATTCCCCAATTATTTGGTAAAACGGAGTACTTGTCTTTAAGCCTGCCCGTTGGAGGGCTCTATTATAATAATTTTATGCCTGAAAAAGTTCAAACAGGCACCATGGTGGTAGATTATGTAAAGATATTCACCGCAAAGAAATCACTATAGCTAAACGAACGACTTGGTGGAGAACTGGTATAAATATTAGGGTAATTATTAAACGCGGGCTGTTAAGCCCGCGTTTAACGTTTTAAATGGCATATGTTAAGATTATATCGTTGAGGATGATCTTTGAATGATACCAAGTAAAAGTGAAATTATGGCGATAACAAGCAAGGCATGAATTAAACCGGTTGCCGAGTAAGCAAATACGCCGATCGCCCATCCTATGATGAGGATGACCGCGATGATATACAATAATGATCTCATAGCTTTTATGGTTTGATGTACTTAAACACTTGAAAAAATCATGCCAATCTTTGTTTAATTATACATAAACGAAATAAAATTATATAATAGGAAATTTTAATTCCCCATTGTCGCCATTGGTCTAACTCTTATTAAATTAATCAAATGATTAAATATTTTGATTAACAAATTTATTATTTTTACTTTTGTCCGATAACAGTGGAACCAGGAATGAAAGAACAGATAAAAGAGGAAAAAAGCCTTTCAACAGAAGAGAAATTTAAGGAAGCGGCACGTATTGTTTTTACTAAAAAGGGCTACGCAGCCACCAAAACCCGTGACATTGCTGAACAAGCCGGGCTTAACCTCGCACTTTTGAATTACTATTTCCGCAGTAAAGAAAAACTTTTTGAGATCGTTATGATCGAAAAGGTAAAGCAGCTTTTTTCGTTTATCGCCCCCGCAATAAACAACCGCGAAACCTCATTGGAGGAAAAACTGGAGCTGATTACAAACAGTTACATTGATATGTTGATCAAAAACCCCGATCTGCCCATATTCGTATTGAGCGAGATCAGGAGCAACGCAGAGCGTTTCGGGAAAATGATCCGGTCAAACGGTTCCATCCTGGAATCTCATTTTGTACAGCAAATTGCCGAGCGAAATACAGAGACCAATCCTATCCAGTTTTTTCTGAGTTTTTTAGGAATGATGGTATTCCCCTTTATAGCTAAGCCCATTTTTATTACCGCAGGGCCAGTTACCGAGGAAGCTTTTATTCAAATCATGGATGAACGAAGAATACTGATACCCCAATGGATAAAAATGATGCTCGAATAGAGCAGATTTTTTTTGCCCGTAATTTAATCAAATGACTAAATCAAAATATCAAATAAACTGATTAACTATGAAAAAGCAATTCTTATTAGGTGCCTTTCAACTGTTAGCCATAGTTTTTGCAGGCCGGGCGCAAACCACCGGCCAGTTAACACTCGATGACTGTTATAAACTGGCCCTGCAAAATTATCCCCAGGTAAAACAGCGGGAGCTGATTGCCAAAACGGCCGATTATACCATCGAAAATATACAAAAAGGCTATTTGCCACAGTTAAACATCAATGGGCAGGCCACCTATCAATCGGCAGTAACGGCTATACCTATCAAATTACCGGGGGTAAACATTCCTACGTTAAGCAAAGACCAGTATAAACTATACGGCGAATTTGATCAGGTGGTTTACGACGGCGGTGCAATAAAACAGCAGAAACAACTACAAAAGGCCACCGAAGCGGTTAATCAGCAACAATTGGAAACAGACCTGTACCAGTTAAAGGACCGTATCAATCAATTGTTTTTCGGCGTGTTATTAGTCGATCAACAATTAAAACAAAATGATCTGGTGATAAAGGATGTACAATTAGGTTATGATAAAATTCAGGCCCTGATCAAGAATGGGACCGCCTTCAGAAGCAATGGCGATGTATTATTAGCCGAGTTGCTGCAAAATAAGCAGCAGTCTATCAATCTCCATGCATCGCGTAATGCATATACCGATATGCTAAGCCTTTTTATAGGTAAAACAGTTGACGAAACAACCATTCTGATAAAACCGCAGCCGGTAAACCCATCGCATGAAATTAACCGGCCCGAATTACAGGGATATGACCAGCAGGGTAAAAACCTTGATGTGCAAAACAAGCTGCTTACCGTGCAGACCCTCCCCAAACTGAACCTTTTTTTACAAGGCGGTGTGTCACGTCCCGGATTAAACTTTCTTAGTAATAGTTTTGATACTTATTATATCGGGGGTATCAGGCTTACCTGGTCGCCATCGGTATTTTATACCATAAAAAAGAGCAGGGCACTTATTGACATTAACCGCAAAAGCCTTGATGTACAGAAAGAAACATTCCTATTTAATAGCAATTTAACCGTGAAACAACAGGATGCCGATATGGGCAAGTTCCAGCGGCTATTAGCGTCAGACGATGAGATCATTAATCTTCGTACACGGGTAAAAATACGGCGCTGACCCAGTTAGAAAATGGCGTGATCACGACCAATGACTTTCTGATCAATGTAAACGATGAAAATCAGGCTCGCCAAAACAAAATACTGCACGAAGTGCAACTCTTAATCACCCAATATAATCAGCAAACTACAACCGGTAATCAACAATAAAACCATCATGAAAAAAATATTATTACCATTTGCAATCTTATTAATAAGTCTGATGTCCTGCGGCAAAAATGAAGATAAATATGACGCATCCGGCACCTTTGAGGCGGTTGAAACCATTGTTTCGGCACAGGGTACTGGCGCTATAAAGGAGCTTAACCTGGAAGAGGGACAGGTATTAAAGGCCGGACAGGTAGTAGGCTATATCGATAGTGTCCAGCTCTATTTAAAAAAGAAACAACTGGAAGCGCAGATAAAAGCTACTTTGAGTGGAAAACCCAACATTGCTGCGCAAACCGCCTCTTTGGAGGAACAATTGCGGCAGGCGAAACGCGAACAATTGCGTAACACTAATTTATTAAGGGACGACGCAGCTACAAAAAAACAACTGGAGGACGCCAATACCCAGGTAGATGTTATTAAAAAGCAGATCGCTGCCCTGCAATCATCATTAAACATTACCACAGCAAATTTAAATGACCAGGCCCGGCCATTAAACGTACAAATTGAGCAGATCAATGATCTGCTTGATAAATGCAGGATCATTAATGAGGTTAATGGCACGGTATTAACTAAATACGCCGAGGCCAGCGAAGTAACCGATGTGGGCAAGCCGATCTATAAGATAGCAGCGCTAAATACCATTATTCTTCGCGCCTATATCACCGGTGACCTGATCCCTCACGTAAAAGTTGGCCAACAGGTGAAGGTTTTAGTTGACGATACTAAAGACACTTATAAAAACTATACCGGCATTATTGAATGGGTAAGTAGTAAAGCGGAATTCACTCCGAAAACTATTCAAACCAAGGACGAAAGGGCCGACCTGGTGTATGCCGTTAAAATACGGGTAAAGAATGATGGGTTTCTGAAAATTGGCATGTACGGAGAAATTAAATTATAAATCATGGACGCTGTTGTAGTAAAAAACCTGGTCAAGGTTTATGGTAAGGATAAAACCGCTGTTGACGATGTTTCCTTTTCGGTAAAACGGGGGGAGATATTTGGGCTGATCGGTCCGGACGGAGCCGGAAAAACCAGTATTTTCAGGGTGCTCACAACCTTGTTGCTTCCTGATGGCGGCTCGGCCACCGTAGATGGGAGCGATGTGGTAAAAGATTATAAACAGATCAGGAACAAAGTAGGTTACATGCCTGGAAAATTTTCCTTATACCAGGATCTGAGCATTGAAGAAAACCTGAACTTTTTTGCAACCGTGTTTGATACTACAATAGAAGCCAATTATCATTTGATCAAGGACATTTATATCCAGCTGGAGCCTTTTAAAACGCGAAGGGCGGGCAAGCTATCAGGTGGTATGAAACAGAAACTGGCCTTGTGCTGTGCGCTGATCCACAAACCTGTTGTTTTGTTTTTAGATGAACCCACTACGGGTGTTGATCCGGTATCCCGCAAAGAGTTTTGGGAAATGCTTAAACAATTGAAAGCGCAAAATATTACCATCGTGGTGTCCACGCCCTATATGGATGAGGCCGGTATGTGCGATGAGATTGCGCTGATCCAATCCGGCAAGCTTTTATCGGTTGATACGCCTGATAACATAATCAAATCATATCCCGAACAACTTTATGCTGTTAAAGCTGACAATATGCATAAGCTTTTAAAAATATTGCGTGGTTACGAACCGGTAATGAGCAGCTACACATTCGGGGAGTTCGCACATGTTTCCTTTAAAGACCCCAATGTGAATTTAAGCGAGGTAACCGCTTATTTAGAACAACAGGGCCTTGAAGACATTGAGCTTGAAAAAACAGCGGTTACCATTGAGGACAGTTTTATTAAACTATCATAACGTGAGTGATATCGTAATAAAAACTGATAAACTAACCAAGCGATTTGGCGATTTTATTGCCGCCAACGAGATCACTTTTGAGGTTGACAAGGGCGAAATATTTGGTTTCCTGGGGGCCAACGGCGCAGGGAAAACCACCGCCATGCGCATGCTGTGCGGGCTTTCTACTCCATCGTCTGGCAAGGCTACCATAGCAGGCTTTGATGTATATAAGCAAACAGAGCAAATCAAAAGGAACATTGGTTATATGAGCCAGAAGTTTTCGCTTTATGAAGACCTGACCGTACTGGAAAATATTAAATTTTTTGGTGGCATTTATGGCTTAACCAACAAGCAGATCAAAACCAAAAGCGAAGAACTGATAGCGCATTTGGGTTTACAGCAGGAGGCGAAAAAGCTGGTAGTGTCACTTCCATTAGGCTGGAAACAAAAGCTTTCTTTTTCGGTAGCGGTGCTGCATGAGCCTAAAATTGTTTTTCTGGATGAGCCAACGGGCGGTGTTGATCCGGTAACCCGCAGGCAGTTCTGGGACCTGATCTATGACGCAGCCGATAGGGGGGTAACCATTTTTGTTACTACTCATTATATGGATGAAGCAGAATATTGTAACCGCATATCTATCATGGTTGATGGGGTTATTAAAGCGCTGGATACACCCCGAAATTTGAAAGACACCTATCACGCGAATAATATGGACGAAGTATTTTATGAACTGGCCCGCGGCGCCAAACGCAGCGAATAAACTGATAGCTATGAAACAGTTCCTGATATTTATACGGAAAGAATTCGCGCATGTGCTGCGTGACCGGAAAACCCTGCTGATCTTGTTCGGGATGCCTGTGGTACAAATACTGATATTTGGCTTTGCCCTTACCAATGAGGTAAAGGATGCCAGGATCGTAATTATGGATCAGGCGAATGATGCCGCTTCACGACAGATCATCTCCAGGATAGAGGCAAGCCGGTATTTTGAGTTGGATAAGGCAGTAAGGAGCAATCAGGAAATGAAGGAAGCCCTTAAACGGGGCGAGATTAGGCTGGCTGTTATCTTCCCGGCTAACTTTTATTATAACCTGGTGCATCAGCATGATGCCCGCATACAGATCATTGCGGATGCAACCGATCCGAATAGCGCCACCACATTAACCAGTTATATCAGCTCCATTATTCAGGATTATCAGACAGATTTTAACAAGAACAATAATATTCCCTACCGGATAGCCCCCGAAGTACGGTTTTTATATAACCCGGAACTCAAGGGTGCACCCAATTATGTGCCTGGAGTAATGGCATTGGTATTAATGCTGGTTTGTGTAATGATGACCGCAGTTTCCATTGTAAAAGAAAAGGAAACCGGTACGATGGAAATCCTGTTGGTTTCACCATTTAGTCCGCTCAAGGTAATTGTGGCTAAAGCGGTGCCCTACCTGATATTATCATTAGTTAATGTAATTTCTATATTGCTGCTCAGTGTTTTTGTGCTCAACCTGCCTGTAAACGGAAGCATCTTGCTGCTCTTTGCTGAGAGTACGCTGTTTATCATCACTTGTCTTACCATTGGTATTTTTATTTCGGTAAAGACCGATACCATGCAGATGGCCATGCTGATCTCCTTAATGGGTATGATGCTGCCCACTATCCTGTTCAGTGGTTTTATGTTTCCAATTGAAAATATGCCCGTTGCGTTACAGGTAATTTCCAATATTATACCTGCCAAATGGTATTATATTATTGTGAAGGATATTATGATCAAAGGCCTCGGTTTTGGTGCTATATGGAAAGAAACACTCATCCTCACAGGAATAACCACCATCATGCTTATTATCAGTTTAAAAAGTTTTAAAATCCGTTTATCATGAGGACCATCAAATTTTTACTGCAAAAGGAGTTCAGGCAGATCTTCCGTAACAAGGCCATACTGGCAATGGCAATAGTAATGCCGGTAGTGCAGCTTCTTGTACTGCCGTTGGCTGCAAATTACGAGGTAAAAAACGTCAAGATAGCGGTTATTGATAATGATCATTCTTCCTATTCACAAAAACTGATCACCAAAATAATCTCCTCGGGTTATTTCAAATTGACAGGTTATGAGTTTTCATTTAAACAAGCTTTCCGACTGATTGAATCTGACGATGCCGACCTTGTATTGGAGATTCCCCATGGTTTTGAACGCGATCTGGTGCGCGAAAATGAACAGAAATTGTTCGTAGCAGTAAATGCTATAAACGGCACAAAAGCCAACCTTGGAAGTGTTTATCTCCTGGGCGTAATCCAGGATTTTAATCGTGATGTGAGATTGCAATTTATTCAACCCGGCACGTTTAACCAGCAGCCGATTATTGATATTGCATCATCAAACAGGTATAATCCCTTGCTCAATTATCATGTTTATATGGTTCCGGGCATACTGGCCATACTGGTAACCATGATCGGTGGTTTTTTAACAGCGCTAAATATTGTTAAAGAAAAAGAAGTGGGGACCATTGAGCAGATCAACGTAACCCCAATAAAAAAACACCATTTTATTTTAGGCAAACTTATCCCATTCTGGATTTTGGGTAATGTGGTATTTACACTGGGCCTCATCGTGGGTTGGCTGGTATATGGCATAACACCGGCAGGCAGCCTTTTCTTGCTGTACGGGTTTATCGCGGTTTACCTGCTCGCTGTTTTGGGATTTGGACTGTTGATCTCCACCTTTTGCGAATCGCAGCAACAGGCTATGTTCGTTATGTTCTTTTTCGTCATGATCTTTATTCTCATGGGTGGCCTGTTCACCTCCATTGACAGCATGCCAGACTGGGCCAAAGCCGTTACGAAGTTTAACCCTGTCAGTTACCTGATAGAAGTAATGCGGATGATCATGCTTAAAGGGAGCAGCCTTAAAAATATATTATCGCAACTTGGCAGTATCGCTTTGTTTGCCCTCATATTTAACAGTTTGGCCATTTATAATTATAAAAAGACCAGTTAAAATACTATGGCCGGCCTTTAGAGAATCCCTGCATACATGTATGGCCTGCGCTCAGTTAACTCCGTAAGAATACTGAATAAATAATTGGAAATTAAAATGTTAATCAATTAGATCAGGTCACCATACGGAAAAATACGATATGAAGTAGTTATGATGTACCCCCATAAAACTACTTCATGTTAAAAAATCATTACTGATGTATCAATGAAGCACTTATAAATAAGTGCTTTTTTTCTTTTCTGTATAAGTTTGTTTCCATTGGAAATGGCTCCCTGAGCGTACCCCAATTTTAATAACCAATCCAATTAAAACAACAATTTTATGAAAGAAAAAGTATCTGAAGGCTATTCCTATAGCAAAAATCTAATCCTGAAATTAAGTCTGAGCAGCTTTTTGAGCATAGTAATGCTGCTTCAATGCGATATCGTACATGCCCAAAGCGATTCTTTGGGCGTATTTACCAGCCACCAGGATATCGGCCATCCTAAAAATGCGGGTAATGCGCAATATGATAAGGTAACGCATAGTTTCACGCTCAAAGGTTCAGGCTACAACATCTGGTTTAACCGCGACGAATTTCAATATGCGTACAAGCCTGTAAAAGGCGATTTTACTGCTACAGCCAATTTTGAATTTAAAGGAGATAAGGGAAACGGTCACCGCAAGGTTGGCTGGATGCTCAGGGCCTCAACCGATGACAAATCTATCCATCTGAGCGCTGTTACTCATGGCGACGGATTAACGGTTTTACAGTGGCGCTCAAAAAAAGGTGCAAATATGCTCGATCCGCAGGAAGAGATCTTTTTCCCGGAAAAAAAGTTTGAGGTTGTGCAACTACAGCGGATAGGCAAAAAGGTGATCATGCGGGTTGGCCATGTTGGCGAGCAACTTAAAACCGTAGGGGCACACATTATGCCCAATATGCCAGATGAAGCATTGATTGGCTTATTTATATGCTCACATGACCCAGAGGTTATAGAAGAAGCTACCGTATGGGATGTACATCTGGATAATAATGTGGCAAAGCATAAATAAGCCAGGTATTTCCTACAAAAAAAATCAATTATTAACCTTTATATCTCACTTTATGCATGATAAACTACGCTATTCAGCATGGAAAATATGCCTTATTTTCCTCGGATTGTTTTTAAACCTGACTGTTTTTGGGCAAACAAAAATAACAGGCAAGGTTATTGGCTTTGATGATAAAATACCTGTCATCGGGGCATCGGTTAAAATTAAAGGTTCTACTGCCGGCGCAGTAACCGATTTAAACGGAAGCTTTACCCTTACGGTTAAAACTACCGATGTACTGGTCATTTCATACATCGGTTACGATACTCAGGAAGTTACGGTAGGCGATCAATCCGCCCCGGTTATTAATCTTCATCCGGCTTCAAGGTCATTGAACGAAGTAGTGGTTACGGGCTATAGCTCGCAAAGAAAGAAAGACATAACCGGCGCCGTTGCGGTTGTTAATGTAAGTAATTTAAAAGCAGTGCCTTCGGGTTCAACTGAATCTTTATTACAGGGACAGGCATCGGGTGTAACCGTGGTTAGTTCTGGAGCTCCAGGCAGTGCCAGTAATATAAAAATACGTGGTATAACATCTGTAGGAAGCACCGACCCCCTGGTGATTGTTGACGGTACCCCCGGCAGTTTGCATGATATTAATGTTAACGATATACAATCGATCCAGGTTTTAAAGGATGCCGGTTCTGCCGCTATTTATGGCGTGCGCGGTTCAAACGGTGTTGTAATTGTTACTACTAAAAAAGGTAAAGTTGGCGTCCCCACAATTACTTATGATACTTATTATGGTACACAACGCCCTAACTCAAAAGGATGGAATTTAGCAAACCCTACCGAAACGGCAAATGCCATATGGCAGGAGTATAAAAATGACGGTTTAGCGCCGGTACATAAACAATATGGCAGCGGCCCTGAACCTGTTATTCCTGATTATATTACCCCTGCAGCTGGTAAAAATGGTGACCCTAATACAAATCCATCTACTTATGCCTTATATTCTAATCAGATCACCAAGGCTAATAAGGAGGGAACGGACTGGTTTCATGAAATATTTAAGCCTGCACCTATACAAAGCCATAGCCTGTCGGTAAGCGGTGGTACAGAAAAGTCAAATTACCTGTTTTCATTAGGCTATCTTGATCAGCAGGGAACCTTAATTGAAACTTATCTTAAACGTTATTCGGTAAGGGTAAATACCAGTTTTAAAGTAAAAGACCACATCCGCATAGGCGAGAACCTTTACGCGTTTTATAAGCAAAATCCAGGTTATACCAATTTGCCTGGTGTAAACAGCACCAATGCTATTAACGCGTCATTCAGGATGCCTACCATTATACCGGTATATGATATTAACGGAAATTATGCAGGCGGTGGGTCGCAAAGTTTAGGTAACGCCCCAAACCCGGTTGCCATTCAGCAACGCACTAAAGACTATAAAAATAGCGACTGGAATATTTCCGGAAACGCGTATGCTGAGGTCGATTTTTTAAAGAAGTTCACCGCCCGCACAAGCTTTGGCGGTACGGTAGATTACTTTTATAATAACGCCTTTGTATTTACCGGTTACGAGAACGCGGAGAATAGTACTAATCCCAATAGCTATATTGAAAACTACGGCTTCAGCACCAATTGGACCTGGACAAACACCCTGAATTACAAGGATACGTTTGGCAAGCACAGTATTAATGTACTCATTGGCAGCGAGGCTATCAAAAATATGGGTAATGCCGTTGGCGCTTCGAGGGGCAATTACTACCTCACCAATCCAAACAATCTTACGGTTGACCCTAATTTGTGGACCTTGAACTTTGGCGAGTCGGGCACACAAACCAATTCAAACATTGTAAATCCTAATGGACAGCAAACGCCGTATCAACTGGCCCTGTACTCCTTATTTGGCAGATTTGATTATAATTACAATGATAAATACCTGTTAAGTGGCACGCTGCGCCGTGATGGCGCCTCGGTATTTGCAACCGATAAGCGGTACGGGCTTTTTCCATCAGTTACCGGTGGCTGGCGTATCTCGGGCGAGGAGTTCATGGAAAAAGTGGATTGGGTTAATGATTTGAAAATACGTGCAGGTTGGGGTAAACTGGGCTCAATAAGTAACATCAACTCAACCAATGCATTTACCTTATATGGCCAGGGGGCGGTTTTATCTTACTATGATATTAACGGTAGCAGTAACAGCTCCGTGCAGGGGCTTTACATCAGCCAGTTTGGTAACCCCAATACCAGCTGGGAAGAGGATATCATTACTAACATCGGCTTCGACGCTACGATCATAAAAAACAAGATCGATATGTCCTTTGAAGTTTATAAAAAATCCATTAACGGTCTATTGTTTCCGGCAGCCCTGCCATCAACCGCGGGAGGTGCATCGGCGCCTTTTATAAATTCGGGTAATATTGAAAATAAAGGTATTGATGCTGCTGTTACCTACCACGGTTCATTTAGTAGTGATTTTAAAATGGATTTTACAGGCACATTTACCTCGTATGATAATAAAGTGGTGAGTCTGCCAAAAGGAACCGCATACATTGATGTAGGTTCAGGCGGGAGTTCAACAACCTATTCCAGGTTACAACCCGGACATCCGGTAGGTGCCTTTTTTGGCTATAAGGTTATGGGTATATTCCAGAATGCCGCCGAAGTTAGTTCGGCTGCCACACAGGATGCTGCTGCGCCCGGCCGTTTCAGGTATCAGGATGTGAATGGCGATGGTAAGATAGATGCAAGTGACCGTACCTTTTTTGGCAACCCTAACCCCAAGTTTACAACTGGCCTTAACATAGGAGCGTCTTATAAAAACTTCGACTTTCTGATGTTCCTGTATGCCTCGGTTGGGAACGATGTATTGAATATCATCCGGTCATCTACCGATTTTCCGCAGCAGTTTGATGTAGCCATAAGTAAAGACGCGGTATATAACTCCTGGACGCCACAACGCCCCAATGCCAAAGTTCCTATGCTGGAGCGTTCATCAAACTTTAGTAATAACACTGCTTTTTCATCCTATTATGACGAAAGCGGTTCATACCTGAGGTGCAAAACCGTAGTGCTGGGTTATAACATACCAGCTCTTAAATTAAAAAAGATAGGTATAGAAAAATTACGGGTTTTTATACAGGGCACCAATCTTTTTACCATTACCAAATATACCGGTCTTGATCCTGAATTGCCGGGCAGTAATACATCCAGTACATTATTTGGAATAGACGGAGGGGCATATCCGGCTAATCAAAAAACGTTTACTGCCGGTGTTAATATGTCTTTTTAATCAGGGTGATACAAACAATAAAAAAATATGATATGAAAACTAAATACAGGATCATTTTGCCGATTTGCTTGATCGGTTCGATTGTAATTTATGGTTGTAAAAAAAGCTTTTTGGATAAACAACCCCTGGGTTCTTTAAGTTCTGATAACGTGGCTAATTTAACCGGTGTTCAGGGTTTATTGATCGGGGCATATTCTCTTCTCGACGGGGAGATAGGATTGTCTACCTCAACTGGCTACGCTTATGGCAGTGCCGGCTCCAACTGGGTGTATGGCAGCGTATGTGCCGATGATTCGTACAAAGGGTCGACACCTACCGACCAGCCCGATCTGGTTTTATTGCAAACATGGTCGGTATCATCCGCAAATACCAGCTATGTTCAGCAAAAATGGGCATTGTTGTATGATGGAATACAAAGATGCAACGAGGTATTACGCGTTTTACCTAAAGCCGAAGATATTTCGGAGGCTGATGCTAAGGTAATTTCAGGAGAGACACGTTTCCTGAGGGCTTTTTATCATTTCGGTGGAAAAATAGTGTTTAATAATTTTCCTTACGTTGATGAAACTATCACGATAACCAATAACAACCTTAATGTTCCCAATGTTGATAAATCAGGTAAGTTTATAGATATATGGCCTAAGATTGAGGATGATCTGAAATTTGCCATAGATAACCTGCCCGAAACACAACCACAAAGAGGGAGGGCGAACAAATCGGCAGCTAAGGCTTTTTTGGCCAAAGTTTATATGTTTGAGCATAAATACACTGATGCCAAACCACTGCTTGATCAGCTGATCAGCAGCGGCCAAACCGCGGGAGGTCAAAAATACACGCTGGTGAATTTTGAGGATAACTTTAACGCGGCTACGAAAAACAGTGCCGAGTCAGTATTTGCTTACCAGGCATCGGTTAATGATGGATCACAGTTAAACGGTAATTACGGTGATGTGTTAAATTTCCCTAATGGCCCAGGTGCCCCGGGTGGATGCTGCGGGTTCAATAATCCCTCATTTAATTTGGCCAATGCTTTTAAAACTGATGCCAACGGGTTGCCGCTATTAGATACCTGGAACAACGGACCGGTTGTAAGTGACTCCACTAATTTATACACAGGTAATGTTGACCCCCGTATAGACTGGACCATAGGCCGCCCCGGAGTGCCATATTTTGATTGGGGGCCAGACAGTAAACAGTGGATCCGCGACCCTGCGACAAATGGCGTGTTCAGTCCTAAAAAGAATGTGTACGCCAAAAGTCAGGCTGGTACTTTATCATCAACTGAAACTGCCTTTTGGGGTGCTACCAGTATTGATGCCAACAACGTGAATTTTATCAGATTCGCAGATATTATATTATGGGCGGCTGAGTGCGAGGTAGAAATAGGTAGTCTTGGGCAAGCCGAAATGTACGTTAACCAGATCAGGACACGCGCGGCCGACCCTGCAGGCTGGGTATATGCTAATACTACCTATAATGCGGCCAATTCCAAATACAATTCGCAGGCTAAGCCGGCCGATAAGTATAAGGTTGCACCTTATCCAACCGGAACTTTTGCCACCCAGGGCCAGGCCTACGCGCGTAAAGCAGTACAATTTGAACGTCGGCTGGAACTGGCTATGGAAGGACACCGCTTTTTTGACCTGCAACGATGGGACAACGGAACAGGTACAATGGCCCAGATCCTCAACACCTACCAGCAGGTTGAAAAAACCCGGAACTCATTTTACTATACTAATCCTTCGGCACAATTTCATAAAGGGATCAATGAATATTTTCCTATACCTCAAAAGCAAATTGATGTTGAAAACTCAACCGGCGAGATCAATTTAAAACAAAACCCGGGTTATAATTAATTAACTTAAAAACCAGTTATATTAAAAAGGCAGCGCATAAGCGCTGCCTTTTGTATTTTCTGCTATCGGTTATTAATCTATTAATAATATCGGCCAATGTATGAATTGTCGACAATAAGTTTCTTTAAAGCCGGAGGATCAATGATGCCCTCTTTGGCATAAACAATTTTACCATTAGGCTCAACAAGAATGGTATAGGGTAAGGCACCCTGCCATTTTGGGTCAATAGCTTCAATCAATTTATATTTATCGTCTGTGTTAAATATATAATTGGTAGCCGATGCCTGCGATTGCTGTAGAAACTTTAAGGCCTTATTCATTTTCGTAGGATCATCCGCGCTTATGGTTACAAGCTCAAAATCACGTTTACGGTACATCCTGTTAATAGTAATAAATTCCGGAAATTCGGTAGTGCAGGGGCCGCACCAGGTAGCCCAAACATTGATCAACCGTAACTTGTCAGACTTATTGCTAATCAATTCTTTAATGCCCGCAACGCCAATTGTATCAATCTTAACGGGCTCTTTTGCCCATTCGTCTTTTGCCTTTTGCTGCCAATCTTCTTTTTCGGCCCATTTTACCGAACAACCAAATACCTTGGTTGTACTTTCAACAGGCATTTTATTATTTAAAAGCTGATTAATGGCATTGCGGGTATCCTGTGTGTTGGGAGTTTTGGTGGGTTTTTCTGTATCATCTATCCGGCCCGAGAAACAAAGTTTCCTTTCTTTATTAAATATGAACACATGAGGGGTAGCCACAGGTCCGTAAGCTTTAGTTACTGATTGTGTTGCACCGTCATATAAATAAGGAAAATTAAAATGCTTTTCCGTGGCTCTTCTTTTCATTTCGTCAAATGAATCACTCATATCTGTATAACCCAGTTCGCTCAGTTGTATGGCATTAGGGTCATTGGGCATTATAGCTACTACAGCAACACCTTTACTACTATAATCCTTAGTGAGCTGGATTATTCTGTCTTCATAAGCCTGGGCGGTTGGGCAATGGTTGCAAGTAAAAACAACCACTAAAATAGCCGCGTTTTTAAACGAGTTTAAGGTGTAAGTTTTGCCGTCAGTTCCCGGCAAACTAAAATCAGGAGCTTTGGTTCCTATTGCCAGTGTTGGGTGATCACCGGAGGCCGATCTGAAGGCGCATATAATCCCTCCAATAAACACACACAATACAATAGATAGATAACTTAGCTTTGTCATAATGCTTTATAAATTAGTTGTTTGTAAATGGTAAAGTAAATTTAGCAGAATGCTGTAAATAACAAATACCATAATACTTTATATCAGCAAATGAAGTATTAGAGAAGTAGTAAAATAAGGCTAATACTGGCTTAGCTGGTTTCTTTTTTTAAAGATGAAAAATCCGTAAAATAAGTGTTCAGGTTTATTTCAGTAGGTACCTGTAGTTTTTTTCGTAACCTGTACCTGCTTATTTCTACCCCCCTTACCGATATGTTCATAAGCTGGGCCATTTCCTTGCTTGACAGGTTCATGCGCAGGTAGGCACACAATTTAAGCTCATGTGCATTCAGGTTAGGATGAATTTCTTTGATGGCTTTTAAAAAATCGCTATGTGTATTGTCAAAATACTCTGCAAACTGGTCCCATTCTTTGTCTATTTTGCTCTCCTGGTTTAATATCCTGATCAATTTTTTTAACTCTTCAGAAGGCATGTCATCTGTTGATTTCCGTAGGCTAACCAGTTCTTCCCTTATTTTGCCCAACAGTTCACCTTTTTGCAGTAAATGCATGGCAACAGATGCCAGCTCGGAGTTTTTACCCAGTATTTCTGATTCCAGTTTTTCATTCTTAAGAGCGATGATCTCCTTTTCAGATTTTTCCATTTCAAGCTGGTGCAGGTATTTTAAGCGCTTTTGTTCTTGTGCATGTTTTAACTTTTCCCGCACGAATTTCCTTTTAAGCCATTTGTAAAATAAATAGTTAAAGGCAATAAACAGCATGCCATATACTATATAAGCCCAAATGGTACGGTACCAGGGCGGAAGCACTGTAAAAGTAAAGCTGGTAATGGCAGATTCATCGCCCAGATTACTCCGTGCCTTAATTTCAAAGGTATAAGTACCTTCAGATAAGTTGGTATAATCCTTTTCAGTCCTTTTTGACCATGCCGACCATTCTTTGTCGAAGTTTTTTAAATAATAGCTGTATTCAATGTTTGATTGTTTTTGAAACGAGGGGGTAGAATATTCAAAGTGTAAAGAGTTTTGCTTGCTGCTCAATTGTTGTAATGCTTTTTTTGCATTATTATAACCGCCGTTTAAAATGTTATCAGCATCTCCAGATGCTTTTACCATTCTGACCAGCACCTGGATAGAACTTTTATTTGCTTTGTATTTTTTATAATTAATGTGATAGAAACCTTTTTCGGCACCTACAAAAATGTTTTCTTCGTTTAACGGATATATATTTTCAAAGTCGCTTACCAGTTTGCCATTGAGTTCAGGAAAGTAAATTAGCTTGGGAGTAGGGCCGGAGTAATCTGCCACACCAAGTTTCTTTTCTTCAATGAACCAAATATTCCCCTGGTTGTCTTCTTTTAAAAAGCAGAGGTTCTTGTCTTTAAAAATGGCATTAAAATAGGCAGAAGGTTCAAAGCGGTCAGTACCGGCATTATATTCATAGATGCCCTTTTCTGTTGCCACTACCATTCGGTTCTTAATATTAAAAAGGCGGTTTTTTAATACAGAAGGTAATCCGTTTTTATTGGTGTATAATTTGGTTTGGGGGTAGGCAGGAGAGCTGATATCTATTCTATAAATGCCTTTATAAGTATGGGCTACCCAGGCTGTGTGATTTTGTACAATAACAAAACGCGACGATTCACCGAAATTTATAGTCCCTGCAGCAGTGAAAGCGTTGTTGTTGTATTTTATCAGATCAAGCCCGTTATACCCACCGGCAATAATTGTTGATGATGGCAATACCTTATCATATGGTGTAAAATTCCAATAACCAAAGTGTGTGTTGATAGGGAATGCTTGTTTGTCCTTAATTTGAAAGGCGCCTTCATGGTGAGCAAGCAACAGGTTATTATTTACTTTAAAAAGCCCCCACGCCGATGCTTTAGTGCCGGGAACAGTTTTAAAAGTACCATTAATATCGCTCAGGTCCGGGTTGTCATCAACAGGTAATTGATATAACCAGTTAGATGTACCAATATACAGTACGCGATTAAATAATATGGCGCTGTAACCTGCCCCCTCATTTAATTTTTCGGGGTAAATGTGTTTGATTGCACTGTTATAAGCATTAAAATCAATGCCATCATCTAAACCCATCCAAAGGTTGCGGTCTTTATCTAAAAATAAACTCAGCACGGTGTTGTTTTGCAGCCCTTCTTTGCGGGTAAAGTTTTGCAATATACGCCCCTGCTTATCAATAATATATAAACCACCCATGTGGGTGCCAACAGCAAGGTGACCATCGTCCATTGCCATAGCGCACATAATTTGCTGGTTCAGGAACGGATCCGGACCTTTAAATTTAAAACCACTTACTTTTTGCCGGGTCAAAACAAACAGGCCTTTTTTTAAAGTTGTAATTAAAATACTGTCTTTACTTAAATGCAATAAAGCGGTAACGGCAAGGTCTTGAGGCAGCGATTTGTTTACTACCAATGGCGACCACTCTCCGTTTGAAAATTGAAACAAGCCTTTTGTTGCATCTTGCGCAATAAGCTGACCATTACAAGACCCTAAAAATTGCCATTGGGAAACGGGCTGATAGGCGGTAATGAATTTGCCATCGAACTGAAAAATATTGTTCTGTGAGCGGAAGAATATTTTATCATCGTAGGATACAATGTCCCAGATATCTTTAAACGATGTGATTTTTTCTGGCAGCAGGTTTTTCAAAGAAGTAAACACCAGGTTACCAGTTTTATTGGGCGAAAAATATCCCATTTCGTTTTGCCCGCCAGCATATATCCTGCCATCCTTGCCAAAAGCTATTGATCTTATAATTGTTTTATTGGGTAATGGATAAAGGTTCCAGTAAGTGCCGTCAAAGCTTAATAAACCCTCACTGTTGGCAAAATAAATAATCCCGTTTTTATCCTGAACTATACTCCTGTTTTGTAAGCCGCCATTATAATCGCTCCTGTAATAAGAAATGATATTAGGAAGCCCGATTGGATTTTGGGCAAAGGCACAACTCAACTTCAATAATAAAAAAAACAATAGCCATTTTTTCTTCATCCTGGTACCAATAGTTTCAAATAATGTAAAAAATATGCCTTTAAACAGGCATCTGTAATATAAATAGCCGTATGATGTAGTAATGATGTAACCCGAAATTATAGCTCGTTTGATGCAAAATTTAATTTTGGCCCATAACCAAACGTGATAAATAAAGCCTGAATAATATTTGTTTAAAGAATTGGTTGCAGGGCCCCTTAAGCCTTACGCATTCATCACGGAAGTTAAATAAAGTTTTAATAACATAAAAAAAATATAGAAAATGAGAAAAACTAATTTACGTACAATCATCACGGCACTTGGTGTTGTGTTCTTCAGCTTATCTGCCTTAGCACAGCAAAAATCAATAGGTATTTTTGATGGGCAGCTTGATGTAGGCGCAAACACTAAACCTGGTTCTGGCGTTTACCTGCCCCAAACCCAGCAATATGTCATATCGGGAGCCGGCTATAATATATGGTTTGACCATGATGAGTTTCATTACGTATACAAAAAAATTAAGGGCGATTTTATATTATATACCCGTGCTGAGTTTGTTGGATGGAATGGGGTAGAGCAACACCGTAAAGTAGGCTGGATGGTACGTAAATCATTGGAGGGTAATTCGGCACAGATTAATGCCGTAGAACATGGCGACGGACTTACCTCTTTACAATTCAGAAGAACTGCGAGCGCCACAACCGAAGAAATCAAATCAAAAATTACCCATGCCAACATTATTCAACTGGAAAGAAAGGGTAATACCTATACCATGCGCATGGCAAAATACGGGGAGCCTTTTGTTACGGAAGAAGTAGCTGATCTTGACCTGGGCGATGAGGTATATGTGGGTTTGTTTGTGGGTTCACATAACCCGGATGTCGCGGAAACAGGGGTTTTCAGGGATGTACGAATAACTGTACCATATGCCGGCGTGGCTGACCAAAGAACACAAATGACCCTGGGAAGCAACCTGGAGCTCATGGAAGTTGCCACCGGTAATCGCGAAATTATTTATACGGTGCCTTATTCTATCCAGGCACCAAACTGGCTGCCTGATAACAAAAGCCTGATATTTAATGATAACAAAGGATTGCTGTATACATTTGATTTAGCTACACGTAAATCCACTTTATTGAATACAGGAAATGTGCAGCATAACAATAATGATCATGTGCTTTCCTTTGATGGGAAAATGATAGGCTTAAGCAGCAATGTTAAAGAACTGGGCGGCTCCATTGTGTATACAGTTCCGGTTACCGGGGGTACGCCTAAACAAATAACCCCTAAAGGGCCATCATATCTGCATGGCTGGTCACCAGATGGTAAAAGCCTTGTGTTTTGCGGGGACAGGGGAGGTGAGTTTGATGTTTACAAAGTACCTGTTAATGGCGGTAAGGAAGTTCGTTTAACCACTACCAAAGGGCTTGACGACGGGCCGGAATATACACCTGATGGAAAATATATTTATTTTAATTCTGTACGTTCGGGCCTGATGCAGATATGGCGGATGAAACCTGATGGCAGCGACCAGGAGCAGGTAACCAGCGACGACTATAACAATTGGTTTGCCCACATATCGCCTGATGGCAAATCGATGGTATTTTTATCATTTTTAAAAGATGAAGTTGAGCCGGGTATCCACCCGCCGTACAAACATGTATATATTCGCTATATGCCTATTGAGGGTGGTAAACCAAAGGTACTGGCCTATATATACGGCGGTCAGGGATCAATCAATACCCCATCATGGTCGCCTGATAGTAAGCACATCGCTTTTATCAGTAATACCAACGAAACTGTTAAATAAAGATCAATTTATGACGTTAAATAACTATCACAGGCGTAAATTCCTTAAAACCTCTGTCGCAGCCGCTGCCGGCATGATATTAATACCGCAATTACTTAAAGCTGTTGGCAAGCCCGCCCATAAAGTAGGCATCCAGCTTTATTCCGTGCGAAAGGAAATGATGGAAGATGCAGCCGGTACTTTAAAACTGCTTGCAAAAATGGGTTATAAAGAAATAGAATCGGCAAAAAGTGAAAAAGGGAATTATTACGGTTTAAAGCCCAAAGAAATAAAAAGTATTACTGCTGATCTGGGCATAAGCCTGATCAGCGGCCATGTGCGCATTGATGCCGATTGGCAACAATCTGTTGATGAAGCGGCAGAGGCCGGCCAGCCCTATTTGATCTGCTCGGTTTTACCGGAGAACGGTCAAACAGTTGCTAATTATCAGCGCAGTGCGGATGCGTTTGTAAAAGCCGCCGAGGTGTGTAAAAAATCAGGCATCACGTTTGGTTATCACAACCATTCGTCAGAGTTTGAAAAGGATGGCCAGCAAACGTTGTATGATGTATTGCTTGACCATACAGACCCCAGCCTGGTAAAAATGGAGCTTGATCTGGGCTGGGTAATTGCTGCAGGTGCCGACCCGCAATATTACTTTAACAAATACCCGGGACGTTTTCCATTGTGGCATTTAAAAGATATGGATGCCAAAACCAGGCAAAGCACCGAGTTTGGAAAGGGGAGTGTAGATATCAACAGCTTATTTGATCATGTTAAGCAATCAGGATTGAAACACTTTTTTGTAGAACAGGAAGAATACACCAGTTCGGCCCTTGAAAGCAGCAGGTATGATTTTGATTACCTTAAAAAATTAAAATATTTTAATTAGAAATGATAACACGAACTTTGCTTAAAGAAGCTTTTAGTTCCCTGATTGAGATTTAGTTGACTAATTGAAAAAGCACCCCAAACGGGGTGCTTTTGAACAAACCAACATAAGAAAAGCCATGAAAAAAAAGATAAACTTATTTACACTATTGATACTGTTAATAATGGGAAGCCGGGCGTTTGCTCAAAACAGCCCCCATGCAGATCATAACGCGCTGTATGTTAAAGACCTTGCCAAAAGCGCTGCATTTTACCGCGACGTAATGCAATTGCAGGAAATCCCTGAACCTTTTCATGATGGAAAACATGTTTGGTTCAGAACCGGCGCGCATAGCCAGCTGCACGTTATACAAGGGGCCGCCCAAGTTTTTGAACATGACATCAATACACATTATGCCTATTCGGTACCCGACCTTGCCGTATTTACCAAACACCTTGACGAGCTACATGTAAAGTATGGTAACTGGAAAGGTGATTCCAAATCGCCGCAACTGAGGCCCGATGGTATTAAACAAGTTTATTTACAGGATCCGGACAATTTTTGGATAGAAGTAAATGACGATAAATTCTAAGTAAACCAATTAATTTAATAAATCTAATTCATAAAATATGATCAACAGGCGTTCATTCATCAAAACTTCGGCAGCGCTTTCGGCAGGCTTGCTGATAAGCCCTAAATTATTTGCTTACGATAAAAAATATATTGGCCTGCAGTTATACACTGTGCGGGATTACATGCAGAAAGATCCAGCCGCAACATTAGCCAGGGTAGCCCAAATTGGTTACACCACCGTGGAGGGCGCCACCTATACCGGCAACGAAAAATTTTATGGTATGGATCCTGCCGCATTTGCCTCACTCTTAAAACAAAACGGACTGGTCATGCCAAGCTGCCATTATCGTTTGGGCGAGGAACAGGTAAACGGATCGTCCCCAAAAGGAACCATCCTGAACGATTGGGGCAGGGCAGTGGATGATGCCGCTGCTGTAGGTGTCAAGTATATGGTTTGCGCCTTTCTTTCGGTACCAGAACGCGGAACATTAGAGCATTATAAAAAAATAGCTGATGATTTTAATAAGGCAGGCGAAACCTGTAAAAAAGCAGGTATCCAGCTTTGCTACCATAATCACGATTTTGAATTTATCCAGGAGGATGGTAAATATCCCTATGAAACCCTGTTGGCGAATACCGATAAAGAACTGGTAAAAATGGAAATGGACCTATACTGGGTAACTAAAGCCAATCAAGACCCCATAGCGCTCATCAGTGAACATCCGGGCCGTTTTCCTTTATGGCATATCAAGGATATGGATAACACGGCAAACAGGATGTTTACGGAGGTAGGTAACGGTACTATTGATTTTAAAAAGATATTTAAACATGCCGGTAAAGCCGGCCTAAAATACTTTTTTGTGGAACAGGATAAATGCCCGGCCGACGCTTACGACAGCATTACCCAAAGTATAACTTATATTAAAAAGAACCTGGTTTAAACGGCTATGAAAAAAACATTCTTTTTACTCCTGCTATTGTCTGGTACAATTGGCATGAGCTATGGGCAGCAAACTCATCAGTGGCATTATCTGTTTAACGGCAAATCGGTAACGGAACTGCGAGGTTACAAGATGGACTCTTTCCCATTTGAAGCGTGGAAAATTGAGGATGGAGCTCTGGTTGCCCAAACCGGAGTGCCTAATGTTGATTTCCTGACAAAGGAAACCTTTACCAATTTCGACCTGACGCTGGAGTGGGCGGTATCCAAAGCAGGCAATGGCGGTATTTTTTATAACGTACTCGAAAACTCGAATCATGAATCGGGCAATGGTAACAGCCCCAACTGGCTGGATAATTTTGAAATGCAGCTATTAGACGACATTGATTTTAATGATCATGAACCCAGGCGTTCTGCAGGATCATTATATGACCTGATAGCACCGCAAAATAAACATCTTAAACCGGTTGGCGAATTTAATACGGCGAGACTATTGGTTGATCATGGCCATGTTGAACAATGGATCAATGGCCGGAAAGTAGTTGAATATGAACTTGGATCGGGAGCCCTAAATGATTTGATCAGTCATAGTAAATATAAGACCAATCCTAATTTTGCCAAATCAACCAGCGGGCACATTATGTTTCAGCACCATGGGCAAAAGATTTGGCTGAAAAATATTAAGATTAAGCGTTTGTAAGAGTATGAACGAAATGAGGAAGGTAATTTGTCTCTACCCGTCCCTTTTTAGCGAGGAATTACAGAATAATCTTTGATGTGGTATCAACAAAAAAGCCTGCAATATTTGATTTGCAGGCTTTTAATGTTTTTGATATTGAATTAAGCGGAGAGCTAGGGTTCAGAACCATCGCTCTAATGTATTAATTATCAGTAATTTGCAATTTAAAAAGTTCCTTACTCTACGAATGACGCAAAAAGCAAGTTTACTCTAATTGTTAGACCAAATATACTCACTTTTTTAGATTTTGAAAATGTAATTTCTGTTCTTTTTAAAATTTAAAAATCGTTGAATTGAGAAAACTGACGCGGTTTTTTGTTACCCAACGATAGTTCAGATTTTTGATCGCAATAGAATTTTTTACTTCATTACCGGCTGTTAACTGCTTCTTCAAAATCTTCCTTGATGAATGCCCATTCCTTCCCTTTGAGGCAAATAGGGTCAAAATCTTCATCGGCTTGCCGGAAATCTGTAAAGTTTTTAATGATAAGCTCTTCATCATGTGTCCATTCGTGCCCTGTAGCGTGTAAAGCTATCATTTGGTCAATCGAATACTGTTCGAGCAATTCATGAAGGTCCCAAAAGTCCTTCTTCCTGCCGCCCCGTCGCACTACATCAACCTTCATTGCGATGATTTCTTCAACAGAAGCTAAACGAATGCCATCACTTTCAACTAACTCTCCGAAAAACGGCTCACTGGCATAGTAAATGTCAACTTTGACGATATTATCTTTATTCTCGCCGATGAGATACGACTTGCCGAATACAGGATCACTTCCAAAGTCGCCACTTACATAAGGAAAGCTGTTTCTCAAATATTCCTCTACATTATTGTAATTTATCTTGCCGTAGTTACCGGCATCAGTAAATAAATCAATATCTACTGACATCCGGTGGCCTAAATATAAGCTTAGAGCCGTGCCGCCTACCAGCCGATGATCTTTTAATACATCAGCTTGCATTAAGGTAGCCAGGGTTTGTTGAAGTTGTACTGATATAGTATTCCAATGGAGCATTAGCTGGATTTTTGTCTTAAAAATGAAGGGTCAGGACGAGCGGATTTC
>NZ_JBNPWP010000004.1:0-728177 GCF_050433765.1 Mucilaginibacter lappiensis
CCAAGGTATTGGTGGAAAAAGACCTATTGATATGATCACCTTAAACAACACAAAATAAACCTGCTACCTTGTCATCGAATTACTAAACCCTTACAGCAATGACGTTGTGGTAAACACAGCTTAACATTTGCACATCTGAGATCTGCTCACTTGCACATCTTACTTCATCCGCGCATCAATTTCACGCCACTGCTTTAGCGGCCTTGCTTACCTTTGCTTTTACTGTTTTATCAAAGTTTTCCATTACCAGCACAGCAGCGCCTATCAGTTCGGCATCAAAACCAAGCTCAGATACCAACAATTCCGTACCTGCCGAAAGCCTTGGGATACAATATTTATGCAGCGCCTGCTGTATAGGTGCCATTAATATTTTGGCAACTTTTGCTCCCCTGCCGCTCAATACAATAATAGCCGGGTTCATGATGTGGATCAGGATAGCCAGGGCCTTCCCTATTTTATATCCGGCATCAGATAGCAGTTCAATGGCAAACTGATCGCCATTGTTGGCAGCTTCCAGAATAGCATCACCCACCAATTTAGAGTGGTCATTACTATTGTATTTTAAACTGGTAATACGGCCCTGCTGAATACCTGCAATAGCCTTTTGGGCCACTACCAGTAATGAAGCTTCGGCCTCCAAACAACCGCGTTTACCGCATTCGCAAAGCGCGCCATCCTCTGATAGTGGTATGTGGCTTAGTTCGCCTGCAAAACCATTATATCCTCTGAACAGCTTTCCATTTACAATCATCCCCAGGCCTATACCCCAGCCCAGGTTAATAACCATTACTTCATTTTGCGATTTGGCTATGCCAAATTTTTGTTCGGCAAGGGCTATCAAACTCGAGTCGTTATCAATATATGTGGTGATACCAGTTTTAGCAGTAAGGTAAGCAGTAAGGCTTTGTCCGCCGGCATCAAGATAAGTGTAGTTAATACCCTCGGTTACGTTTATAAAACCCG
Source organism: Mucilaginibacter lappiensis (assembly GCF_050433765.1). Lineage (GTDB taxonomy): Bacteria > Bacteroidota > Bacteroidia > Sphingobacteriales > Sphingobacteriaceae > Mucilaginibacter > Mucilaginibacter lappiensis_A. Next base: position 964 of record NZ_JBNPWP010000004.1, read on the forward strand.
GCATACCTATTCCTATACCAGCAATTTTTTCTTTAGCGATACCTGTATTTTTAAGATATCCATTGATCTGCTCAATCAATTTAGCCAAAGCATCGGGGTTATTCAGCAGCTTAAGCTCAAAAGTAAGCATATCAGCCACTGGATTATTCAGCAGATCAAACAACTGTATACGTGCTGTTAGCTGGTCTAACGCTATGGCCAGGATATGCATGGCACTTGATTTTACAGAATACATTAGCGGGCGGCGGCCTCCGCTGGATGGCGCATAACCATCCTCAACAACAAAGCCTTCGTGCATTAATTCATTTACAGCTTTGGCTATTGATGGTATGCTTTTATCAAATAACTCGCTCAACCCCGCACATGACATCGCTTTATTAAAGTAAAGCTTTTTGATGATCATATTCTTTAGCTGACTGCCCTTTACACCTTTATTCTCCAGTTCCATTCAATAATTAATAATTGGTTTATAACAGGCAATGCCTTAGTGTTTTGAATTGTATAAAAATATAAATAAAGTATTTAAGTACAACTGTAAAAATCACAGTTAGTAAGTGTTTGATTAGTTGACAAAATTAATGAAACAATTGCCTACAAAAATTAAATAAAAAGTTATTATTATATATCTTTCAATTAAGCGAAATATTTTTACAAATCAACATCTTTTAGAGCTCAAGGCATCATCCAAAACCGCCAGCCATTCCAATAGTTATTGTACTGGCGATCAAAATCACGAAATTGTTTAATGGGAGGCAGGTTATGCGCGGAGGCGAAAGTGTTATAAAGCTGTTCGGTACCGAAATTATTGAGCTGCTTAGTTTTTAAATTATACACCATATACCCCGAATCGACAGAGGCGCACAGGTCATCATATTTAACCAGATAGGTGTCAATGTGGATCTGTTCAGACTTACCATCAGGCACAAAATAAGCAAAGGTATCACCTTCACTCATGGTTTCGCCATGCCCCAGCGGAATATAGGAATCATCGCCAAGCCCGTGGTTCCCGTAATAAGTAAAAGAGAATACAAACAGCACAGCGGCTAAAACTTTATAAACTATCAGGAATTTGTACCACTTAAAATCCGTATCCTTTTTCTGCAGTTTCCTGATAATGGCCCTTATTGAAAAAATCACCGCCGTATAAATAAGTCCCAGTATGACTATTTTTACTATTTCGAACAGGAAATGAAAGAGTACAGCCATATTTATAATCTGTTTACCCTATTACTGCACATTAAAATACTTTTTGTAATCATCTTCAATGTTGGTCATATCAACGTTTACAGGCACTTTAGCAGGGTCAAAAAGGTACAAATTAAATAATTGAGCAACAGTATCCAGCTTAATGATCATTACCGTTTTATCAGCTTTTACAAATTTTAAAAACTTTTGATCCTGTGCATCAATGATCCTGAGCTTTTGCTTGCTAAGATATTCATGTGATTGACTTGAATAATACACGGCATCATCTGCACTTGCGTAAAAGGCATCGTCGCCATATTTTTTTCTTCGCTTTTCAATTTCAACAGCATCCACTTTAGTAAATACCGCGGCTATTGAATCAACAGTTAGAGTATCCTGTTTGTCGACATTATTTTTTATAGCTATTGAGTGTCTAACCGACTTTTTATTGACTTTTTTTGAAGTGACCTTTTGGGGTGGTGAGGCACAACCTGAAAGTATAATGGAACAAAACAAGATTAATTTAGTGAAAGGTCTCATAAAGCTCTTATCCTCGCCAATTTAAGTTTTCTTATTTGAATTGGCGGAACTTCTTATCAAATTTAGATAAGTTATTTTTTTATTTAGATCCGCTATCCTCTTGCATAAACATCCAACGCTGGCCTTCCAGATCGGCGGCGCGATAACGGGTTCCGGGGTAGCCTTCCTCCAGCTCAGATAGAATGGTTGCTCCACCGTTTTTAGCTTGTTTGTAATGTTGTTTCACATCATCTACATAAACTAATACACCGTTAATGACATAAGGAACACCGTACCATTTGGCAGCGATAGCGTAGTTTTGGGCATGACGGGCAGGCCCCTGATAATCAGGAGTAGGTTCGGCCAGCATAACAATACTATCGCCCATGGCTATTTCGCCATGACTTAACCGGCCGTTATCGTCCGTCATTCTGGTTACTTCCTTAAATCCAAAAACCTCGCATAACCAATTCAAAGCCGCTATGCCATCCTCATAGGCCAGCATGGGTATAATTTTTTGGGTTGGGTTACTCATAAAAGATCATTTATCTGTTACCTGCTTATCCGATTTTGATAACCATTCATGCGGTATATTGGTCATGAGCAAAGCATTATCAAACTGAACCGAACCTTTGGGAAATACCGATTCATCCTCAAAATAACTTGACCTTACCTGGCTTACTTCCAGGGCCTTTACCTCCCATTTATCGGTTTCAAGCAACAAGCCTTCGTATTTGTTGCCATTGGGCGAATATCCTGTTGAGCCTGCCTTAAAAAACTCCGAAGCCGTGGAAAGGCTTTTAAAGACCGATTGAGGATTAAACGTCTCGGTTCGTTTTGCATCTATGCTGATGATGGTTCCATCTGAGCTTTCAAAAGCTACATGATAGTCATCCCCTTTTTCATCAACATTAAATTTAGCATGGTGGTGTTTGCCGGGAAATATCCTCCCGCCAGTAAGCGTATTAAAGAGTGATGAGGTATCGCGTCGGGGTATATACACACCCTCTTTTGTTTGGCCATCCTCCTGCCATTCCACGGCTATGCGGTGAGCCCCATTCTCTGAACCTATCCCGATAAATGCCGGGAGCCCTTTAGGTCTTACATCCTTTAGTCTGATCAAACAGATGCCAGCTATGGCCTTACCATTAACCGCTTTTGGCGTAAAAGGTGCCGGTACTATGGTTTTGGCCACATCCATATCAACCGTAAAGTTAACCAGTATACGCCTGTCAATTATTCCTGTAATGGTTGGGATTTTCATATCTGAGATAAATATAAATATTCACAAGCATATTTAGCTCGTTCATAAGTCGGCAATTGCGTGTCGAAGGATCGTGCGGAGAGGCCTGTCCACGATGCTTCGACAAGCTCAGCATGACAGTACCCAAATACAAAAAAGCCTTCTGATGTTTTTAAAAACTTCGGAAGGCTTTTTTGGTCAGTACCGCCGGTTCAAGCGTCCACGCTTGAACTCACATTCAGGTAAGCGTCCACGCTTACTATTATTTAAACATGAGCGTGGACGCTCATATTAGCTTTCGTTCAAGCGTGGACGCTTGAACGTGCAAAGCCTTCCGAAGTTTTAAAAACTTCGGAAGGCTATCAGGCTTATTTTTTCGCTTTAAGCTCTCTGCTTTAACCTTTCAGCTCCTTACTGAACTTCAAACTCCTTCTTCAACTTAATATCCATCGATGAACTGCCGATCATCACCATAAACTTACCCGGTTCAACAGTCCAGTTCATGTTTTTATCCAGCAGGGCCAGGTCGTCAGGGTGCAGGGTAAATTGCACGGTCTTCTTTTCGCCGGGGGCAAGGTTAATACGTTCAAAGCCACGCAGATCATATTCGTAAGTAGTAACGCTGCTTACTTCATCTTTCAGGTAAAGCTGCACCACATCATCGCCTTTGCGGCTGCCGGTATTGGTTACATCCACGCTTACCTGCACATTGCCCTGTGAATTTTCTTTTTCGGGCGATACCTGCAGATTGCTGTATTCAAATTTGGTATAACTTAACCCATAACCATAAGGGTACAAGGCGCCGTTAACGCTGGTATGCCCCCAGCTGTTATCGCCACCCTGGCCTGCCTGCGAGGCTGGTTTAAACGGAAAGTTAAACTCAATTTGCCCTGTAGTTTTTGGGAAGGTAATAGGCAGCTTACCGCCCGGATTATTATCGCCAAATAAGGTTTCGGCAACTACCTGTCCGCTTTGTGGACCAGGGAACCAGGCCTCCAAAATAGCCGGTACAAATTTATTTTCCCAGTTAATGGTGAGTGGCTGTCCGTTTATCATTACCATAACTACAGGTTTGCCGGTAGCCTGTAAAGCCTGGATCAGTTTGAGCTGACGGCCGGGAAGATTAAGCCCTGTACGTGAAAGGCTTTCTCCTACACGTTTTACGTCTTCACCCACAACGGCTATCACTACATCGGCTTGTTTGGCCTGCGCTACTGCCGAATCAATACCGGCTTGCTCCTGCGCTGTTAAAGGCGTTTCGATGATCTCGCTTTCGGGCCAGGTGGGGTCAACTACATCACAGCCCTTAACATAATTAACGCTTATACCCTTGCCTGCATAGTTTTTAATACCATTAAGCACACTGGTAACCGGGTTGTGCGACGGGCCGTAACGACTGGTTGCATAGTTCTCCTCGGCAGCCAGCGGACCGGTAACCAGGATATTTTTAAGCTTGCTTTTATCCAGCGGCAACAGATCGCCCTCGTTTTTAAGCAATACCATTGATTCACGGTTCATTTTAAGCGACATCGCATCATCAGCCGCGGTATGCACCTTTTTATCAGACGATTTTGGATCTTTCACGTAAGGATCATCAAACAAACCCAGGCGAAACTTAACCCGCAGTACATCACCTACCCTTGAATCAATAAGTTTCATGGACAGTTTATTTTCTTTGATCAGCTCGCGGAGCGGCATAATATAGGTTTGCGGCATGGTAAAATTGGTACGAACGTTCAATCCCGCTTCTACCACCTGCCTTACAGCTTCTTTATAATCACCTGCTACATGGTGTTTGGAATATAGATATTCCACCGCCTCACTGTCTGATACCACATAGCCGTTAAAACCAAATTTTTGACGCAACAGCTCAGTTAAAAAGTAATAGCTGCCGGTTATAGGCACGCCATCCCAATCATTATAACTGCTCATAACGCCCATTGGGTGTGCTTCCTGTATCACCCGGCGGAATGGGTATAGATAGATCTGATACATTTCGCGCGGCGCCACATGCGGATCGGTACGGGCACTGCCATCACGACCTCCCTTAGGTACACTATATACCGCAAAGTGTTTCAGGGTTGAGGCTACGCCCTCTTCCTGTATCCCTAAAACCATTTGTTTACCCAGTTCCGCAATATGGAAAGGATTTTCGCCATAGCATTCCACAACACGGCCCCAGCGCTGATCACGGGCAGGATCAAGTATGGGGGCATAAACGTTAGTATAACCCAGGGCCTTTGCCTCGCGGCCAACGGTTTGCCCGGCCTGGCGTACCAGTTGTTTATCAAAAGTACTGCCTATGGATATAGGAGCCGGCAAAGGTGTGGCACGGTCGTGGTTAAGGCCGTGAATACCCTCGTTGGTAAAATCAACAGGGATACCTATGCGTGTTTCTTCCACAAACCATTTTTGTATAGTATTTATAGCCGACGCATGTTTGCTGTAAGGATAGGAAAATTCTGTAGTTGCTTTATCCGTTGTGGAAGTCAGGTTGTTCAGTTCCTCATCAATGTTAGCAATGCCATCTTTCCAAACTTCGTTTTTCCAGTTAGGCACAGGCATTTCGTCTTTCAAAACCCTTTTATAGCCATATAGGGTAGCCATCTGGCAGGTTTTTTCTTCAACGGTCATTTGGCTCAGCAAATCGGCAACCCGCTTTTCAATAGGCTGTGACTGATCTTCAAAAACATCCATCCGGCCGTTCTTATTAAAATCTATCCAGCCTTTATGGTAAATGTTTTTTTGTTGTGCCGATGCTGTTAGCGTGAGCCCGGCAATAAGGGCAGATACCATGCTGACGCGTGGCAATAAATACTTTTTTCTCATTCAGATGAAATTGCGGTTAGTAATTTCAAATATAGATGATTTGTGAAGATGTGTTTTGAGTATATTACAGAAGTTACGAAAACGATTGCGAGGGCTCAATCCGTTTGTGCCTGATGATAAATAATACGCATTTAGTAGGAGTATTGAGTTTTAAAATCCGGGAAACGCTGAAGGAGGAATGCCTTGCTTATCCACGCCCCATCGGGGCATCGTGTTTATAGCAATTATGAAATACATCTTCAGTTCCATAGGAGCTCCCTGACAAACCTTAATAACGTTATAGGAAGCTCCTATGGAGTTGACATCCTGATATTGTCATTCTATAAACACGATACCCCGATGGGGTGTACTCTTCGACAAAACAAACACGTAATGAGTAGCGATATCATGGCAATCTTGAAACTCAAAGCAGATATGGACAGTTCGATATTGCCTCATTTATAAGCGTTTAACAAACAGCCTGTCATCCTGTCGAAGGGTTAACAGCAGAGGCCTTCGTCTTCGACAGGCTCAGCATGACAGCCTTTTTTAGGTTGTATTTTATATTTAAGACATTTTCCACATTAAGGAGCCGGGGCACCCAATTCTTTTTTAAAAAAACCTACAGCCAGGCTATCAACCTTCAAATGCACCTGGTGCCTGCTTACCGATGGATCATCTGTAAAATAAATAGGAGCCTCTTTTTTCACCTCATCTATGGCTTCCTGCAGCATTACGTAATGACCGGTTTTACCCGGATTAACATAATATTGCGAACCTTTAATAAACTCACGGTAGCGCAGCGCGTTGGTTTTAATGGGTGCTATACTATCGCTTTGGGAACCAACAATATAAACCGGACCGGCGATATCCTTAACCTGCTTAGCTGATATAAATCCCGGACCTAAAGCCGGCGAAATAGAAAAGAACGCCTTTATGCGTTTGTCATGCAATGGCGGATAGTTTTTAGCCCCGGCCAGCAACGTACTGTCGTCAAGATATTTTGCAAGGTTTGGGTATTCGGGGATCTCCAGTTCTTTTTTTCCGGCAGTTTTATAATAGGCACGGAGGGCCATAAAATCAAACTTGCCACCGGCAAGCGCTATAACCGTAAACCCACCGAACGAAAATCCGGCTGCACCTATTTTATCCTGGTTAATAATCGGTTTAAAATCATGATCGTTCAACAGGCTTGTTAATACAAAGCTAATATCCTGCGGACGCTCCCAGGGTTTTACAAATTCGATGCCGATTTTATTATCATAAGTATTGCCCCAATGGTCAACGGCGGCAACAATAAAACCGCTTTTTACTAAGGCATCGGCCAGCCACTCCAGGCTAAGGCGGCTACCACCCGTACCGTGCGACAGCATGATCAATGGCAGCCTAACTGATAACAGCTTACCATCGCGCACTGTATTTACGCGGGTAAAGGGCGAAAAAGCTTTGTCGCTTTGTTTCAGGGTATCGGCTGTGGGGTACCAAACTTCGGTAATTAAAAGCCGGTTGCGCTTTTCGTCCTTAAAACGGAAAGTACGCTGCCCAATGTTGGTAGTTAGGTCCTGCGCAAACGTAAAAAGACTGAACAGACTGATTATAAACGCAGTAAAAATTGATTTGTACATAGTGCTATTGGTTTAAACAGTACAAAACAAGCTATTAAACCCGCTAAAAAGATTGACAATAGTCAATAAATCATTTTTTTGATTTAAGGCGGCTCAGGGTTTCCTGTGATATGCCCAGGTAATCGGCTACGATTTTGCCGGGTAGTCTTTGTATGATCTCGGGCTGGGTTTTCATCAGAATCTGGTAGCGCTCTTTTGAATCCATGGTAATAAGGCTTTCTATGCGTTGAATGGCGGCTATATAATCCTGCTCAAGGCCTATACGGTACATGGTTTCCCAGCCGGGTATCTTGTCCATCAACAGTTGCCGGTCGGCATAACTTAATACCAAAAGTTCTGATGGTTCAAGGCTTTGTATGGCTGCTAATGATGGTTGTTGTTGTATGAAACTGGGGAAAGCGGTTCCAAAATGATCCTCAAATATCAGGAACCTGGTCGACTCATTTCCATCGTCATCAATTAAAAACACCCGCAGACAGCCTTGTATCACAAAAAACAACTGCCTTACAATGCTTCCCTTTTCAACCAGTATCTCGTTGCGTTTGGTTGATTTTGGCTTAAAGCATCTGTCAATCAACTGCTCATGTTCGGCAGAAAGATTGATTTTTCCTTCAAATTGTTTTTTTAATGCCGGGTGCATATATGCTAACATAAGCATTATTTGTTAGCCCCCAACCCCCTGAAGGGGGAGTTTTTGAAAAGCGGCCTCTCTCCGTAAATAAATACCCCCCTTCAGTATTCCAGCAATTTCTTGTATATCCCGTAATTTTCATCATCAAAGCAAACAAATATCACTTGCTTTAAGGTATTATGATCAATCAGATAATCTTTTACCGTTTTTATGGCGATGGCGGCAGCTTTGTCTTTCGGAAAGTGGTAAATGCCCGTGCTGATATTAGGAAAAGCGATGGTTGTTACCTGGTTTTCGGTGGCCAATTTGAGGCTGTTCAGATAGGCAGAGGCCAGTAGTTTATCCTCGCCTTTGCTACCATCGTTATAAACCGGCCCAACAGTATGTATCACATATTTGGCGGGTAAATTACCTGCTGTGGTGATCACTGCTTCACCCGTTTTACAGCCACCCTGGCGGTTGCGGATCTGTATACACTCCTCCAATATGGCTTTGCCACCTGCCCGGTGTATGGCACCATCAACGCCACCTCCACCCAATAACGAGGTATTGGCGGCATTTACAATGGCATCAGCCTTAATTTTGGTGATATCGTCCTGTATAAGTTCTATTCTGTTAATGGTCATACTATATGCATTTACTCCGCGGCTTCTTCGCCTTTTGTACCAAGCTTTACAATATCGCCCTTTTGAAATAATATGGCTTTAAGTGTGGTTTGCCAAACCGGTTTTTGTCGCAGTAAAAACTCCAGGTCCATGCCAAAATGTTTAAATTCTTCCTGTTGGGCGTTTTGCATGATAGCTTTGGCGTCTTTATCGGTTTCAACAGCTATGCGCTGTTCGTACCAGTTAATGGCTTCGGCCTCTTCGGTTAAGGATACGATCATCCTGGCAAATGTCCTGGTCTCGGCAGATAGTTCGTGCGCAGGCTCGTGGTATTGATCAAATGACATAATGCTTTTTTTATTGATAAAAACATCAGGAGCAGCTTTTGTTTTGACCAGACTGTATTTAGAAAGGATACAATTTACATGGTAAGCTAACATTAGCGCTTTACTATATATTTGATATAACAATTGCGTCTATTATCAAATTATTGCGAATGAAAGAAAAACCTTTATTAGCTCAACCAGCCGTGCTGTCGGCATGGAAAAAATATCGGCACTTGTGGAAGGTTGCCGAGGTACCTGCCAAACATTTACTTTTAAAAGAAGGTGATATTAGCCGTAAGGTTTTTGTGATTGAGAAGGGCAGTATCCGTACCTGGTTTTATCACGATGGCAAGGAGATCAGCTTTCAGTTTTTCTTTGAGGGTGATGTGGTTTCATCTTCTGAAAGTTTTCGTAAACACACCCCAAGTATATTCAGCATCGAAACTATGGAACCATCTGCGTTACGCTGGTTAGACGTGGGGGATATGGAAATGGTTAAAAAAGAGCAAGTATTATATCATTCAATGATTGAGCATGCTGCCGAAAAGCAAGCCGAATTTATGAGGCATTTTTTCTCATACCTCAAAGACAGCCCTACACAGCGTTATGAAAACCTGTTAAAGGAAAAACCTGAATTGATAAGGCGTGTACCATTGCAGCACATAGCTTCGTACCTGGGCATTACGCAGGTATCCTTAAGTCGCATCAGGAATAAGATCAAATGATCATTTGTATTATTTAACTTTTGTTAAATACTTTTTAATTAATACTACTGAGTTTTGTGATACAAATTTGGATTGTATGAAACCACAATTGAATGCTATAACCATTGCTGTAAAAGACATAGTGAAACTGAAGCTATTTTATGTTGAACTGTTTGAATGGGAAATCATGGATGAGAGTCCAGATATTGTGATGTTTAGATTAGATCACATCATTTTGACACTTTACAAGAAAAAGGATCATGCAAAATATTTAGACTTACAGCAAGGAGAATATAATCACCCCAAATTTTATCTGACTATAAATACCGATTCGCACCGGCAAACTGATGATTTATTCGCAGAACTGAAAGTTAAAGGCGTAAATATTATTAAAGAACCGCAACAGTTTTTTTGGGGCGGTTACGGAGGTATAATAGCCGACCCCGAAGACAATTATTGGGAGATCTGTTATAATCCGGTTTCATGATCATCTTAATTAATCATTATTTCAACATTCCAACAAAATGAGTCTGCTTAAAATAATCCCGAAGATCATTTATGACGATATTAGTATCGGCCTAAAGTTTTTTACCGCCCTCGGTTTTGAAGTAAAGTACAGCGAAGATGGATTTTACATTATGAAGCGCAATGATGTAACCATTCAACTGGTGGTAAGTGAAGAAAACTTTACCATAGGCGACAGGCCGGAGTACAGGATAGAGACAGATGATATTGAAGATTTTTATGAGGAGATCAGCACTAAACATCCCGAAATTCTTCACCCTAATTTAAAAGTAATCAAGCACCAGCCCTGGGGATTAAAGGAATTTGCCTTGCACGATGAAACTTCGGTTTGTATTATCATACAACAACCATATCAATATACCCTACCCCCGCATGATACCCATGACAAATGAACAACCATCTTTACAAGACCGCGATTACAGTTCTATCAGTCCCTCAGCAAGGTCGTTATTATTGTTAAAAGGTTTAACGGACATTCCCTTTGCCCGCGAAGCGGCTGAGTTAATTAGTCGGCCACATGCTTACCAACCTGATTTTAATATCAAGGATTTTGCATTTTGGGCCAGGGTGCTGCATTTTGAATCCCGGTATAAGAGTATTAATCAGTTATTATCAGATCTGCCTGTTAAAAATGTATTAGAGCTTTCATCGGGATTTTCTTTCCGTGGGTTAAATACGGTTATTAATAATGATATTTATTATGTAGACACCGATCTGCCTGATGTAATTGATACCAAGTTAAACCTTCTGGCAGCCTTGCAACACAATATAACATCAAAGGGCAAACTGGAAACTTTGCCGCTGAACGCGCTGAATGAAGCTGATTTCACTGCCGTTGCCAATCATTTCCCCGAAGATGAAATTGTAATTGTAAACGAAGGCTTACTGGTTTATCTTGACATGAACGAAAAGAAAAAGCTATGCCATAACATCCGCAGTGTGCTTAAAAAAAGAGGTGGATACTGGATCACTGCTGATATTTATGTTAAATCGGAAAGGAAGCTCTCCAACTTAACCCCGAACGATCAGTTACAGCAATTTTTCAAGGAACACCGCATTGAAGAAAACAAATTTGAAAGTTTTGAAGAGGCCGAAGCTTTTTTCAAAAACGAAGGTTTTATAATTGACAAAGAAGCAGAGCGCGGACATCAAGCATTAGGTTCATTAAAATATTTGTCAGAAAGTGCAACAGAGGAACAGTTTACCAATTTAAGAAAGGCCGGGCGGATCCGTACTTCATGGCGTTTGAGGCTGGCGCAGTAAGTATTTTTTATTAAGGTTTCATTAAATTAAATAACATACTGCAAACCATGTCAATAATATTGTATTATTGACATGGTTTTTCTGGTTATGAAAAGAATACTCCTTATCGCTGTTATTATTTCTTTTATTATTGCATCCTGCAAAAAGGATAACAATTCATCAACTACTAATAAGGAGGATGATTGGATAAAACTGGAAATACCTAATGCCCGTGAGGCCTACGCTGTAGCCGGTGATATTGATGATACTTTACTGGTAGCCACCTGGACCAAAGCTTATTTCACTGCCGATAGGGGAAAAACCTGGCAAGAATCAAAGACTTTTGACACCAGTGTAGAAGGCTTATATATGAGTGGCGACACTGTTATGGCTTTAATGCATTTTAATGACATTCAAGCTGATGGTATTTACAAAGCTATATCAGCCCAGTACTATACACTTAATTTCGGAAAAACCTGGTACACTTATAATAACAGAAATGCAACTAATATAAGCCAACTGATAGGCATTGTTCAATCACCAATAAATAAGGCAACTTACAAGTTGAAATTTAATACTACATCCATTCCGGGCCCTGACATATATATCCATCACCCTACTGATATATTGAAAAACGGAAATATCATCAGCTTCCCATTCAAGCGCCGGCTCGAAAACTTATATCTTGATAAAGAAAGTCGTTTGTATGTAACCGCTTCCGGTGGCACTTATAACGAGAATACCGACACATTTGATTGTTGCCCGGTAACCACACCAGCTTTAATTTATATATCGAAGAAGCCTATGCCTCAATAAACACTTTTATACTTACCCAGCCTTATGCTTTTTAATCTTAATAAACACCAGCTTTGATGTAGGCGTATTACTTTGCTTGGCTACGCTGTCTATGGGGATCAAAACATTGGCTTCGGGGTAATAGGTAGCGGTGCAGCCCTGAGGAATGCTGTAAGGTACTACTACAAACAGATGAGCCGCGCGTTCAACGCCACCGAAGTTATTATACAGATCTACCTGCTCGCCCGATTTAAATCCGGCCTTTTGCATATCCTGCTCGTTCATGAATATTACCCGGCGTTCATTATGGATACCACGGTAGCGATCATCTAAACCATATATGGTGGTATTAAACTGATCGTGACTGCGAATAGTGGTCATGCGGTATTCATCCGCAGCCATTTCATGTTTCGGCAGACCGGCCAGGTTGAATAAGATCCTGCTGCCATGCTTTTCACTCTCAAACTTACCTGTCCGTGGGGCGTTGGGCAGGTAAAAGCCTCCGGGCGTACGTACCTTCTGGTTATAACCTTCAAAACCGGGTATCACTTTGGCAATTACATCGCGCACGGCATCGTAGCTTTTTTCGTATTTATCCCAGTCGACTACCGAACGACTTCCCAGGGTTGCTTTAGCCAGGCGGCACACGATCTGGTTTTCGCTCATCATATCCTTTGAAATGGGTTCCAGCATGCCTTTTGACATTTGGATAACCCCCATCGAATTTTCACAACTGATGAATTGTGCTTCGCCATTCACTACATCTTTATCGCTGCGCGACAGGGTTGGCAATATCAACGCCTCTTCACCATGCACCAAATGACTCCGGTTAAGCTTGGTGGATACGTGAACCGACATTTCGAGTTTACGCAGTGCTTCGGCAGTATAGGTAGTATCCGGCGTAGCCGAAAGGAAATTACCTCCCATCGCGAAAAACACTTTCAATTTACCCTCATGCATGGCCTGTATTGATTCTACTACGTCATACCCATGATCGCGCGGTGGCTCAAACCCAAAAACCTCCTTCAGTCTATCCATCTGTTTGGGATAGGGCTTATCATATATCATCATGGTACGATTGCCCTGTACATTGCTATGTCCGCGTACGGGGCATAAACCTGCACCCGGCTTACCAATACTTCCTTTCAGGATGATTAAGTTAACGATCTCCTTCACTGTATCTACCCCGTTTTTGTGTTGCGTAACACCCATAGCCCAGCAAATGATGATCCTGGTTTTATCTTTTAGCATATCAGCAGCCTGCTCAATTTGTGCCAGCGGCACGCCTGCTTCCTGCGCCAGGTGATCAATATCGTACTGGTTTAAATGGTTAAGGAACGCCACATAACCTTTGGTGCTATTCATTATAAACTCATGATCGAAAACTTTGCCGGGGTTTTCCAGCTCGGCTTTATACAATAACTTTTCTATGGCTTTTAACAGCGCCATATCGCCGTTAATTTTTACCTGAAGGTACAGATCGGCCAGGTGAGTAGTGATGCCCAACAAGCCTTTAACTGTTTGCGGATTTTTAAAACCCATCAGTCCGGCCTCGTACAGCGGGTTTATGGCAATGATCTTTGATCCTTTTTCCTTTGCCTTTTGCAATGCGGTAAGCATCCGCGGGTGGTTGGTGCCGGGGTTTTGCCCTATGATGATGATTACTTCGGTGTCATAAAAATCATTCAGGGTAACGGTACCCTTGCCTATACCAATGGAATCGGCTAATGCAACACCGGTTGACTCATGGCACATGTTTGAGCAATCAGGCAGGTTATTGGTACCGTATTCGCGCACAAACAGCTGATACATAAAGGACGCTTCGTTACTTGTACGTCCCGAGGTATAAAAAGCCGCCTCATTTGGCGACGCCAGGCCATTCAGTTTATCCCCTATCTTTTTAAAAGCATCATCCCAGCTAATGGGCTGGTAATGCGTTGCGCCTTTGGGCAGATAAACCGGCTGGGCTATGCGACCCTTTTTGCCTATCTCATAGTCATTTAATTTGGCCAGATCAGTCACGGAGTTTTGGGCGAAAAATTCGGCTGTGAGCTTTTTAGTGGTGGCTTCTTCGGCCAGGGCCTTTGCCCCGTTCTCACAATATTCGGCAATGGGTGAACGATCATCGTCCGGATCAGGCCAGGCACAGCCTGAACAATCAAAGCCGCCCTTCTTGTTCATTTTAAACAGGCCCTCCATACCACGCACAAAACCAGCCTCGTGTAAAATATCAACCATGGCCGCCGTTACCGCTGGTATGCCTGCGGCCCATTCTTTTTGATCATCTAATTTAAGGTCAAGCAGTTCTTCGGGATTTTCTGCTGCCGGCTGTTCGTCTATCTCCTTGCTCATTTCTTTTTTGCCGCTAATGGGTTGGGGTAATTATCGCTCTGGTCTTCGGCCACGTTATCCAAACAGGTAAAATCTTTTTCAACCAGCAGGTGCAGGCTGCCATGCGTACCTTCAAAGCCTACCTTGTCGGTATCAGCAAACTCCACTATCAATCTTTTAGGCACATACATGGTAATGGTATTGTCCTTATAGGTTGCTGATAATTGCTCCTCATCTATCACCCGCAGCGCATAAAAAAGTTGCTGGCTGCCAAAATCAACTTCTTCCTGTAAATATCCCTCTTCGGCCAGCTGGGCTGTATCGGTACGGGTAAGCCTGTATCTTAATGAATTGCCTTTAATACGTATTTTCATCAGTTTTATTCGTTTTTAATGGTGATGAAATTATCATCAATGATGGTTTCATCGCCTGGTATCAGTACGCGGTGTGCCGCGGTATATATATTAAAACGCTCGTCGCGTAAAAAACCTATCAGGGTAATATTAAATTCTTCAGCCAATTGCACGGCCAGGCTCGATGGCGCCCCTACAGCCGCGATAATATTGATGCCTGCCATAGCCGCCTTTTGTACCAGCTCAAAACTTGCCCTGCCGCTTAGCAGCAGCACCGTTTGGTGCAGGGGCAACCAGTTATAAATAAGCGCGGCACCTATGAGTTTATCGAGCGCGTTATGTCTGCCCACATCCTCACGCAGCAGTAATAGCTCGCCCATAGTGGTAAACAGGGCCGATGCATGTAAACCACCAGTATCTGCAAACACCCGCTGGTGCTTGCGCAATATAACAGGCAGTTGGTATAAAACAGCTGTTTGCACCGTATCCTGATCTGCCTGCTGCCCTGCAAAACTGCTCACCGTGCGGATAGCATCGATAGAGCCCTTGCCGCAAACCCCGCAGCTTGACGTGGTATAAAAATTACGCGCCGTATTTTGCAGGTGAGGCAAAGTATCAGGACTTAAACTTACTTGTATCACGTTCTCCTTATTTTCGGCACAGGCAATAAAACAATGCTCCGTTTTGGCAATATCTTCCGGGTTTTTGATGATGCCTTCGGTAAATAAAAAACCGGTTGCCAGTTCGGCGTCATGGCCTGGGGTGCGCATGGTAACTGATATATTTTGCACCTGTCTTTGCCCCTCCGGCCCGTGCTCCAACCTGATCTCCAGTGGCTCTTCAATGGCAACAGCGTCGGTAGTTGTCTCGCCGGCGCTGGCATTTATTTTTATAACCCGGGTACTATATGTGGAATTAATGGCCATGTGTAAATATACAATTTAGGGTGTTGATTTGTTTAATCCTCACCTCCTGAAAAAGGGGAATATTGGATTTTGCAGAGACACATCACATGTGTCTCCCACCTGATTAGAGACGCATGTGATGCGTCTCTGCATTTACCAGCCGTCACTCAGCTCAAGCCCTCAGATGTTCGGAAGATCTTTTAATTCCCTCCCCACGGGAGGGGTGTGTTGGGATGTGAAGCGGCAGGGAGGGGTTTCTGCGCGCGATTAAAATACCTTTATAGCGCATAAACCCCTACCTCCTCCTTCCCAAGGGAAGGAATCGCACTGACCCCAAGCTTTCTTTTGGGCCGAAACCAAGTGACCATGCACTTTTAATATCATCCAAATAATTTACTTTTCCTGCTCTTTATATCCTATTTTGCCCTAATTTTGAGATATGAAGATCAACGTGCTGGCATTTGGTGTGGCAAAGGAAATATTTGGGAGTTCGCTGGTTAGCCTTGAATTAACAAACGATGCCACTATTTACAATTTAAAATACTTGCTGGAGCAGCAATATCCGCGCCTGAAACAACTGGCATCATACATGGTTGCGGTTAATAATGAGTATGCCCTGCCCGGTGATACCATACATGAACGAGATGAAATTGCCATTATTCCGCCGGTAAGCGGAGGATAATTTTGGGGAGCAAGGATCATTGGAGCAAGGATTATTAGAACAAGGACAGATAGATAAAAGATAGAAAGACAAAGGAGTCCTTTATCCTTTATCTTTTCATCCTTAATCAAAGTATCACATGACCAATACACAAATATTACTTTCTGCCGAAACCCTGAACATTCAGTCCTGCATTGATTGGGTCATGTCGCCCGAATCAGGGGGGGTAGATGTATTTATTGGCACCGTACGCAACGCCACCAAAGGCAAAGCTGTTTTAAAGCTCGATTTTGAAGCTTACGAACCCATGGCCATCAGCGAAATGGAGAAGATAGTACAGCAGGCTTTTGATAAATGGCCGGTGCAAAGGGTTTTGATCCATCACCGTACCGGTGCATTACAGGTTGGCGAAGTACCGGTGATTATAGCCGTATCCGCCGCTCACCGCGACGCCGCTTTTGACGCCTGCCGCTACATTATAGATACCCTGAAACAAACCGTGCCCATCTGGAAAAAGGAAGCTTTTGAGGATGGCGATATTTGGGTGGCAGCACATCCTTGATTTCGGATTTGGGATTTTCGATTTCGGATTTTGATCAATTTACTTTTGTTTAATTTACCAACTTGTCATGCTGAACTAAGTGAAGCAGCTATTGGCAGACATGCATAGTTTCACGAATAGATTCTTCGCTACGATACCCATGACGTTTTAACCGCCACAACTAACAAATATGTCATTGCTAGCGTAGCGCGGCAATCTCACCATACAGGTTGCATAGGCAAAGTTCGTTACTTGTCCTATGAGATTGCCGCGCTACGCTCGCAATGATACCATGTGATGGTATGAGTAAGAATTTCTTGAAATTTTAAAACTCAGGATGATAAATCCGATATTGCAAATCCGAAATCGAACATCCCAAATCCGAAATTATTATTGATCTTCCAGGTATGCCTTTAAGCCGCCTGCTAAGGAGAATACCTGGGCGTCGGGAATTTCTTTTAGGATGAGCTTTACGGCCTCTTCGCTTCGTTTGCCTGTTGCACAATAAAGTACTTTGGGTTTGGGATCGGTAAAGTAGGCCATGTAGCCTTCCAGCTCGTCTAAAGGGATGTGAATGCCGCCGATGTCAAAGGCGTCGCGCTCCTGTTCGGTACGTACATCTACCAGTTCAATAAGATCCTCTTCTATACATTTTTTTAGTTCGGTTACTGATATAGTGGGACTATTTACCGTTGCAGAAAGCCCCCTGACCGACGTTTTTGAAGTATTGCCAATTTTGATGATACGGGTCTGCATACTTTGCGCATCAAAAATCAATACTTTCCCAACCAGCAGTTCGCCGGTTTTGGTGATGTATTTTATTACTTCGTTTGCCTGCATACAACCTATGATACCCGCCAGCGTGGGAATCACACCACCCTCGGTACAGTTGGGTATCTGAGTAGCATCAACCTGCGGAAAAAGATCGCGGTAATTGGGCGATCTGGAATTTTCATCATAAACTATATTCCATACCGCAACCTGCCCCTCAAACTGGTAAATAGCACCATAAACCAGCGGCTTGCCTGTCATTACGCAAGCATCATTCAATAAATACCTGGTTTCAAAGTTATCGGTACCATCAACCACAATATCATATCGCTCAATAATGCTTAATACATTATCTGACGTGATCTTTTCGGAATGTGGCACCAGCTTAACATCCGGATTTTGCTTCTGCAAACGCTCACAGGCTATGTCAACCTTACTTTGGCCTATATCAGCAGGCGAATACAATATTTGCCGGTGCAAATTACTCATGGATACCACATCATAATCGGCAATGCCCAAAGTACCAATACCGCTCGACGTTAAATACTGACCGGCCGGGCAACCCAGTCCGCCTGCACCAACAATCAATACCCGGGCCTGCTGCAAAAGCAGTTGTGCTTCTTCGCTAAAACCGGGCAGGGCTATTTGGCAGCTATATTTTGAAATATCCATGATTATCAGTTAGCAGCGGTTTTTTGATGGAGAACTCTTTTTACTTTTTCCATATCCTCGGGTGTGTTCACGTTGGTCAACGCCTTCGGATCTGGTGCATTTAACAGGTTGATCCCGGTATTAATGAGCACCTTGCGCGGGCACGAATACCCCTGCGCCAAAAACGACAACAATATGGGGTAGCTTTTAGGTTCCCATATAGCGATCAACGGTTCTGGAAAATCAGTTACCGGACTGTGATAAGCTGTGGCGGTTAATGAACTGTTGCGCCAGGCAACCAGGTTGCGCAGGGTGGCTTCGTCCATCAACGGCAAATCGCAGGCTATTACCAGCCAGGCGTTATCAGGTCTTTCGCGGAAGGCCGACAAGATTGCCCCAAAAGGCCCCAAACCTGTAAATGTATCAACCAAAACAGGGTATTGTGCATCAACCTCGCCATGCTGACCAGACCTGCAGGATATAAATACCTCGTTACAAAAAGGCTTCAGCATATCGGCCATGTGGTATCTTTGCGGCTTACCGTGCCAGTTAACTTGTCCTTTATCAAAACCCATCCGCTGGCTTTTACCACCTGCAAGCACCAGGCCATTCAATACGGGCCTGGCCAGCTTCAAATTGGTTTCAAAAAAAGCGATAATCCTTTCCCTGTCTGATAGCCTGTAAACCGGTATATCCTGCCAGTGCGGCATGGCTTCCTGTATAAAATCAAAAACCTCGTCGCTGTTATCGGCTAATAAAAACAATTGCACGTTGGTTAACTGTTCAAGTCTTTTTAGCAGCGATGCCCTTTTGTTAATATCGATAATGACCACCTGCGCTTTAGCTTGCTGGTGATTACCATTTACCAGTACCAGATCGGCGTTGGCAAATTGCTGTTTAAGCTGATAGGGCATCACCGGGTTTTGAAAATTGTACTGCTGGTAATTTATCTGATCGGTATAATCAAGCACGGCCCCATTAGTGAGCCTGCCGGGTACCAGCGTAATATCATCATTGTGTGATGTATCGGCGTAAGCGCATTTATAGGTTGGCGATAACGCCCGGATAACATCATCGGCCAGCAATTTTATAACCGTGCACGGCCCACCCACAATGGCCCACTCATTGCGGCCGAAGTTGCCTGATTCCGGCCTTGCCAGTTTAGCGTGTTTTTTATGCTCGTTTAAAGTCACGTTTACCTCCTGTTTTTGCTATCAGTTTGGTTTCTTTTATTACAATGTCATGGCTCATGGCCTTGCACATATCATAAACAGTAAGCGCCGCAATGGATGCACCTACCAGCGCCTCCATTTCAATACCGGTTTTAGCGGTAATGCTTGCCGTACAATCAATTACTATTTCCTGCTGCTCATTAACCTGAATGGTTATGCTGCAGTTATCCATACCCAAAGGATGACAAAGCGGTATCAGGTCGCCGGTTTTTTTGGCCGCCATAATACCCGCAATGATAGCCGTTTGAAACACCGGACCTTTTTTGCTCATCAAATCACCGTCAACCAGGTGTTGCAGCACCTCATCAGGCAAAACAACTACACTGCGCGCCGTGGCAGTGCGGTGAGTAACCTGTTTTTCGGTCACATCAACCATTGCCGGGTTACCTTGTTTATCTATATGGGTTAACATTATTTGTTTTCTTTTTGTGTGATGTTTTTGTCTGAACCTGGATTAAACAGATTTATTAGATTTTTGGGATTTTGCTTTCTGAACCTTGATTAGCTTGATTTTGTGATTTCCATGACCCTATCAATAAAAAATCCTGTTAATCCATAAATCCCATAAATCCTGGTTCAGACAAATTTAATCGAACCTCAACACTTTAAACACATCTCCTGCTTTAAAATCGCTCCTTTCCAGGGGTAATTCTAAAAAAGCATCTGTATCTGCTAAGTTAGCAAAATCGCCTGAACCATTTCCTTCAATTGGCGATGCCATGAGCTGCCCTTGTGGGTTGCTGTGCAGTTTCACCTGCAAAAAATATTTCAAAGCCGGTTGAAAAGTAAAATCTTTATCTAAAACCGCGTACACGGGCAATTGTTCTGCAAAGCTTAAGGTTGCCTTTAGCCAGTGTAAAAAATACTTGTGCAGGCACATGAATGTGGCCACAGGGTTCCCCGGAAAAGCAAAAATAATAGCACCGTTCTGATGCCCGCCAAACCAAAAAGGTTTACCGGGACGCTGCGCCACTTTATGAAAAACCTTTTCAACCTGCGAGTCCTGGAGCGCCTGGGGTATATAATCAAACTTACCCATAGATATACCGCCACTAAGCAGCAGCACATCATAATTTTGCAAGCATCGCTGTATTTGCTGCCGTGTAACATCAGGATCGTCGGGGATATGTATCATATCGGGCTGCAGCGCGTGTTGCTGTAAAACCGCTTTTATTGTATAGTTATTTGATTTCCTGATCTGGTAAGGTGATGGTGTTTGATGCACATCAACCAGTTCATCGCCCGATGATATGATGACCACGCGGGGCATTCTTTTTACCAACAAATGAGTTTTACCAACCGATGCCGCCAAACTGATAATAGCCGGTGTAATTATTCGGTCAGCTGCCGCCAGAATATCATGTTGCTTTTTATCAGCTCCTTGCAAGTGCAGGTTCTGCCCCTTTTTTATATCTCGTGTAAGCACACTGGCCAGGCCGGTCCGTATCTCTACATCTTCATAACGGATCACCGTATTAACCGATGCCGGCATTACAGCGCCTGTCATGATCTCGATGCATTCATCCAGTTCATTAATTGTTGCAGGTTCATCGCCCGCGGCCTGGGTAGCTTTAATATGAAATGTATGGATGCCGTTTTCAATGGCCTGGTAGTTAATGGCTATGCCATCCATGGTTACCCGGTTAAAGGGTGGCAAGTCACGGTCGGCTTTTATAGCTTCGGCTAATACCCTGCCCAGGGTCTGTTCAAACGGCAGGCTTTCGGTACCATAATCTTTTAATTGTGCCAGTATCAGCTTTTCAGCTTGTTCAACAGTTGTCATATCATATATCAGTTTTTTTAGTATCAAGTAGCGAGTATCAAGTATCACGACAGCTGCATTTGTTTTATGAGAATATCAAAAATCTCGATACTTGATACTAACTACTTGATACTTTTTTATACTGTTCAACCGCCTATAGTGGCCATCGATTCGTGAATACCCGGATGTATCACCCGTTTGCGCTCGGCCTCCCATCCATCTATGGCGCGGCTGCCAAATGCATTCAGTAACACTGCCTTTAATTCGTCATCAGTTGCACCGTTACGCATCAGATCCTTAATATTAAGTCCGCCATCATCATATAAACAAGTTTTGAGCTCACCCTGCGGGGTTATCCTGATACGGTTGCAGGTACCGCAAAAGGTACGGGAATAGGCTGCTATGATACCTATAGTGCCCTGATGACCAGGTATCTGATAGTTATACGATGTAGAATATGACGGATCAGTTAATTTTTGTATCTGCGGATATTTACTTTTTATTTCGTCAAGTATGCGCACGTAATCCCATTGCAGGCCGGTGTAAATGTGGCCATCACCATTAAAAGGCATTTCTTCAATAAACCTTACACTCACGGGCATATCTTTGGTCATTTCAACCAGCGGGATTATGTCCTGTATGTTTTTGCCGTCCATTACTACGGCATTTATTTTTACTTCAATATCATGCTTGAGCAAAGCTTCTAACGCTGCCATCACATTGGCAAATTCGTCGCGGCGGGTTATGGTGAAAAAACGGTTGGCATCCAGCGTATCCAAACTCAGGTTTACCGACCGTACCCCTATCTTTTTCAATTCGGGCACATAGGGCGCGGTTAAAACCCCGTTTGTAGTTAGGCTCAACTCTTTTAAACCATTTAACTGCGATAAAGAGGTGAGCAACTGCATGATATCCTTACGCACAAAAGGTTCGCCGCCGGTAATACGGATCTTTTCGATACCCATTTTAACCAGTAAGGCACAGCTTTGCAGCATTTCTTCATAGCTCATGAGTTCCTTACGCGACAGCCAGTTCAAACCATCTTCGGGCATGCAATAAAAACAGCGCAGGTTGCACCTGTCTGTCACCGCGAGGCGCAGGTAATTGATTGTTCGGCCGTGATTATCTGTTAGCAAGGTAAAATTTATTTAAGACAACGTTTGCTTTGAAAATTAAGCATTGTAAAGTTAAATATTACAAATGGCTGTAATGTTTTTTAATTGTACTTTTTGTTCTACAAAATTGGTGATATCCGATATTCTATCGATATTAATACCTTTGATTTATATATTTACGCTACCTAAAAACCTGAGTTATGAAAGTTACAGGCTATATGCTATTACCAATTATATGTTTAACTATTGCCTGTAACCAACAATCAAAAAACAGCATACATAAACCTTTAACTAAAGGCGATAGTATTGTTTTGTATCAAAGTCCAGAGGTCTCATTGATCAGCTTAATAGCTAACCCTGATAAATACAACGGGAAAAAGATCCGGGTTATGGGTTATCTACATCTTGAATTTGAAGGCAACGGGTTATATCTTCATAAAGAAGATTATGACCATGCTATCGATAAAAATTCTATTTGGGTTAGCGTGGGTCCAAAACATCCCGAGGTTAGCACTTTAAAACAATATAGCGATCATTACGTAATTATGGAAGGCACTTATGATAGCCACATGAACGGACATATGGCTATGAATAGTGGCAGCATAAAAGATGTTACCCGCTTAGATGTTTGGGATCCTGCTAATTGGAAAACCGTTAAAAAGAATTAATATTAATTACCAATTGTGAAAGAACTACAGGATATTGTGCAGGCTTTTGATAAAGCTGATAAAAATGGAAAGCAAACGGCATTGGCTACCGTGGTGCATGTAGAAGGTTCTTCATACCGCCGCGCCGGTGCCCGGATGCTCATTACCGAAGATGGAGAGCTTACCGGCGCCATAAGTGGTGGCTGTCTGGAGGGCGATGCCCTGCGCAAAGCCCGCCTGGTGATGGCCCAAAACAAGCCTATGCTGGTAACCTACGATACTACCGATGATGATGATGCCAAGTTGGGTGTTGGTTTGGGTTGTAACGGCATTATCCATATACTGATAGAACCTATACTGACCGACAGGCAGGATAACCCTATACAACTTTTTAAGCTATTTTTGAGCAAGCGCGAACCGGTTGTGCTTATTACGCTGTTTACCATGAACGATAAGCAGGCCTCACAACCAGGTACCTGTTTATTGCTGACCAAAAACACGGATATTAAAGGTACTTTCCCTGATGAAGCCATAAAAGATATGTTACTGGCCGATGCCAAAGATGTTTTAGTAAACGGCAATTCGGTCACTAAAACCTATATCTATGGTGATAAATTTACCTGCTTTATTGAGCTGTTGCAGCCTGCGGTTTCGCTGGTGTTATTTGGGGCCGGTAACGATGCTATACCGCTGGTGCAACTGGCAGACGTATTGGGCTGGCATATTTATATTGTTGATGGCCGCTCCAATTATGCCATACCCGAAAGGTTTCCGCTGGCTAAAAAGATAATCATGGCCAGGCCGGAAAACGCCCTCGCTCAAATAGTAATTGACGACCGCACAGTAATTGTACTCATGACCCACAACTATATTTACGATATGGCCGTATTAAAGCAATTACTACCGCTACAATTACCGTATGTGGGGGCGCTGGGGCCAAAAAAACGATTGTTGCGTATGTTGGAAGAACTAAGAGATGAGGGTATGGAAATTACAGATGAACAATTGGCAAGTGTTTACGGACCGACGGGATTAGATATAGGATCAGAGAATGCGGATGAAATTGCCCTATCCATCATTGCCGAAATGCAGGCAGTATTAAATAACAGGATGGGTACATCCTTACGCCATAAAAATGCGATCCATAACCGCCATACAGGGCATATTATTAAGCAAACTTTGCATTAATATGATATGACTGGATTGATCATACTTGCGGCAGGCGCATCAAGCCGGCTGGGTACACCCAAGCAAAACCTTATTTACCAGGGACAAACTTTACTGCAACGGGCCATCCACACCGCTTTAACTTCAGCATGTTGCGAAAAGATCGTGGTGGTATTGGGGGCCAACGAGGGTGTGATCCGTCCGAATATATCTGATCATCAGATACATATTACTTATAACCCAAACTGGCAGGAAGGCATAGCTTCCTCCATACGGTTAGGTATTACCGAGCTGCAAAAGCTTGAACCCAACATAAAAGCAGCTATTTTAATGTTGTGCGACCAACCTTTTGTTGACCCTTTACTGATATACCAGTTAACTGAAAGAAAAGCAGAGAATAATAATGGCATTGTTGCTTGCGCCTACAAAGATACACTGGGAGTACCGGCTTTATTTGATGCCTCTTATTTTCCACAGCTACTCATGCTGCAAGGTAAAGAAGGTGCTAAAAAACTAATTAAAGCTTTTTCCCATGATGTTTTACCGGTGGCTTTCCCCTTAGGCGCTATTGATATTGATACTATGGATGATTATGAGGGGTTGGGAGAGCGGAAGTAAGCAATACAGAAAGAGTATAAATAAAACGCGTCATTGCGAGGAACGAAGCAAGAAGCCCCCTCTAAATCTCCCCCAAAGGGGGAGACTTTAAAAAAGTATTTTAAAGCCCTCTCCTTTGGAGAGGGTTGGGTGAGGCAATGACGGTATAAAGGATAACAAAAAAAGTGCTGCCAATGGCAGCACTTTTTTTGTTATTAAGGAAACCCTCCGGCTTATTTGGCTACCGAAAATTTATATAACGATTGTGTTTTGTAAACCTGGCCTGGTTTAAGTTCGGTTGACGGGAACTGCGGTTGGTTTGGCGAATCAGGATAATGCTGTGTTTCCATAGCAAATGAGGTACGGAATTCGTCTTTTATACCGCGTTTCATGGCATTTTTGGCTTGCATAAAGTTGCCACTGTAAAACTGTAAGCCTGGCTCCTCGGTAAACACTTCCATTTTTATACCGCTTTTATCACCAATTACGGTGGCTATAGGGGTTTTAATATCGTGTTTGTTCAGTACGTAGTTATGGTCATAACCTTTACCATCTTTTAGTTGCACGTTGTTATCATTTATCCTTTGGCCAATGGTGGTTGATTTGGTAAAATCAAATGGGGTACCATGTACATTTTCAATTTTGCCGGTAGGGATCAGGGTAGAATCAACCGGAACATAATTATCGGCATCAATTTGTACCAGGTGATCAAGAATAGTTCCGCTGCCTTCGCCGTTAAGGTTAAAAAAGGCATGGTTGGTTAAGTTCACTACGGTTTTTTTATCGGTTGTAGCTTCGTAAACCGCTTTAAACTCGTTATCATCAGTTAAGCTATAAATAACTTTCACACTCAGGTTGCCAGGGAAACCTTCTTCCATATCTTTTGACAGATAAGTAAGTTCCAATGTTGAGGAATCAATTTGTTTGGCATCCCATACTACACTCTGGTAGCCGTTTTTGCCACCATGCAGCGTATTAGGCGGATTATTTATGGACGACTGATATTCTGTACCATCAATTTTAAATTTGCCTTTGGCTATGCGGTTTCCATAGCGGCCAATGGTAGCACCATAATAAGGTTCGGTCGATTTTTCAAAACCTTCCACACTCTCAAAACCTAAAACTACATCAGTAAGCTTACCATTTTTATCAGGTACCAGCAGGCTTACTATACGGCCACCGTAATTGGTAAACGTGGCAACTATCCCATTTTTGTTCTTAAGGGTGTACAAATGTGTTTGTTTTCCATCGATTGTTTTTTCGAATGCAGAGGCTGGTGTTTGGGTGCTATCCGTCATAGTTGTTTTTTTCTTGTCAGATGATTGATTACAGGCGGCCAAATATACGCAGGCCGGCAAGATTACAAAGGAGAGGTTTTTAAATAATTGGTTCATAAAGGAGATGGTTTATATTGTTGGTTTAAAATTAATATTTTTTACTTATCCCTTCACTTTATAATGCACTTCACTTAAATTTCTTAGTTTTTCGGCGGCAAACTCGGCAGTAATATCACGCTGCGGATTAGCCAGCATCTCGTAACCTACCATAAATTTTTTAACCGTTGCCGACCGTAATAATGGCGGGTAAAAATGCATATGCCAGTGCCAGTACGGATGCTCACCCATATTTACCGGCGCCTGGTGCATGCCTGATGAGTATGGAAACGACGTTTCGAACATATTATCATATCTTACGGTGAGGCGTTTAATGGCATCGGCCAGGGCTGTTTTTTCATCCTCAGTAAAATACAGCAAACTGGTGATTTGTCTTTTGCTTACTATCATGGTTTCATATGGCCATACCGCCCAAAAGGGTACCAGTACAACAAAATGCTCGTTCTCAAAAATAATGCGTTCCTGACGTTTTAACTCCAGCTTTACATAATCGCCAAGCAGACTGCGGCTTTTTTGCTCAAAATAGTTTTTTTGCTGCTGGGTTTCCTTATCCACTTCAACCGGGATGCTGTTTTGCGCCCAGATCTGGCCATGCGGATGCGGATTACTGCAGCCCATAATATCGCCTTTGTTCTCAAATATCTGGATGTGCTTTATCCATGGGTAGGTTGCCAGGTCCTGGTATTCTGTTTGCCACACATCAACCACTTTCCTGATATCTTTGGTTTCCATCTGGGGCAGTGTAAGGTCATGCTGCGGCGAAAAACTGATCACTCTGCAAATCCCCCGCTGACTGTTGGCTACCAGCAGTTCATCATCATTAAGCCCGCCATCCGGCGTATTTAACAATAAGGATGAATAGTCGTTGGTAAAAACATAGCTGCCTTCATAATCTGGGTTCTCGCTCCCGTCGGCTCTTTTATTGCCGGGGCACAGGTAACAGTTGGGGTCGTATTCGGGTCTTTCATCGGCCTGGGCAGCTTCTACTTTACCCTGCCAGGGTCGTTTTGTACGGTGCGGGGATACTAATATCCAGTCGCCGGTTAAAATATTCAAACGGCTGTGCGGATGCTCTTTTAGGTCAAAGTTTTCGTTACTCATCAAGTTTAAATTAATTAGGTTTTGTTGGGTGATAAGCATGGGGTTAATGCCTTTATCGATCCAAAAATAAAAAAATAAATGTAAGACATACATTTAAAATAAATTTATTTGTCAGGAAGACATTTTAATTTGTTTGGATGGGTTGATTCCCTCCCTACGGGTTACTAATGTGAATTTCTTTTTTAAAATGTCATACGATAGAGTCAGAAGGGGAATGAGGGAAGCGCGAAAGAGAAATCTTCCACGACTTTTCATGCGAACTGTGTATGTTGTATAAGATTTCTCTCTATCGTTCGAAATGACAAGGAAAATTGGATTTAACCTTCTATGATACCGAACATTTAAAACCCCAGCTCGTCGTATTCCACAACGGCTGAATCGCAAATATAGGTTGGAACAATGCCGGTTGCGGTTATGCGGTTTTCGGCATCCTTGGGTTGTGTATTGCCTGATAATACCAATACGGTATCCAGTCCAAATTTATTACCACCCCAAATATCCGTTTGCAGAGTGTCGCCCACCATCACAATATCCTGCTTGCTGATAGGCCCTTTTTCGCGCAGCAAATCATAAGCAAACATGAACATCTGCGAATCGGGTTTACCAAAGCGAATAAACTCCTTGCCCACAATATTCTCCACCATCCGGGCTATTCCCCCTATTGCTATGGCCACATCATGTACCGACAGTGGGTAAGCATGATCAGTATTGGCAACTATGGCAGGGATAGTGCGTTTACGCAGCAGGTTCACAGTTTTATTCAGGTCATTAACCCAACTAAAACCTTCATCGTCCAGGAATACCAGGGCATTCACTTTTTCAATATTACTGCTGTCTATCTGGCTGATGGGCAGCGTATGCAGGCCCGAACGCTCAATATAATGCGCAGAATCTTCGGTACCCAGGTAGGCCACTATGCCATCGTTCACTTTAAGATCAAGATACTCTTTGGCCAGCATGCCCGATGAAACTATACGGTCGGCTGTAATCGCGTTTAAACCGGCTTTATGGTATGATTCGGCTAATTGTGTGGGACTGCGTGAAGCATCATTGGTAACAATATAATATTCCTTATTTTGCTGTTCAAGATAAGCAAACGTACGTTCAATACCCGGCAACAGGCCTTCATAGTTTTTCAGTACACCAAAAGCATCAAAAAAAACAACCTTGTACCTGTCAATAATGGATTTAAAGTTGTCTATTTTTTTCATGCTTTTGGTGTTGTTAATTTAATATTGTCGCAATATGCTTAAATATTAAACCACTGCCTATTTTAATTTCAACGCTTCAATAATTTTTTCAGCATCAAAGTCCCTGTCAACCGATGGCAGGTATACGTTAAATGCCTCTGCCTGCAACTTTTGCGCATATTGCTCGCTAAAAAAGTGTTTACCATCTTTAATTACATAATTCAATATAAAAAAGCGGTAAGCCTCTTTCATAAACCTGATCTCGTCGGCGGTTAGCGGGTTTATTTTATGATACTCCTTCAAAAAGATGATGAAGCGGTCTTCCATCATGGTGTTGATCACATAACTAAACACCGTACGGTCGCCAATATCAGATACCACCCTGCTGAAAAAGTAAAAATCAAGCACACGGTAACTCATCCTGAACCAGTCGTAATCCCAGCGCGAATACAATTCCAGGTTTGGGGTAACCGAAAAGTTGCCAATATTCCAGTCGATAAATACCGGGATAATCTCGAACGAGCTCATATTATATTTTGAGCGGTTCTTTAAAAAAGTTTCGCAATGATATTTTAAAAAGTCGGCCTGCATGGCTGTTCCAAACTCTTCTTCGTTATCCTCCAGTTGGTGCAACAGCGCAGAAATATCAGTACGCAGCGTTTTTGACGATTTAGGCAACACATTTTTAACCCTTGAACAAGCTTTATGGAACTTGCCAACCTGCTGCCCCAGTTTTTTAATCTGATTTTCATCGAGCCTGCGCGGCATGCGTTGCAATATGCGTGTTGGATTATAAAAAACCACCCAAGCATCTGTTTTGCCATGTTTATAATGGTAAATATAAACCCGGTTATTTTTTAATAAAGAGCGCGCCAGCAGGTTTTCGAACGGATAAAGCAGGTTATTTGCTAACGTTTGGATAATGCGGTGATCTTCTTTAAAATGCTCAAACTTACCGAAGTAAGACAGCTTGGCAATAATAATATCGTCGTCATCAAAAGTGATACGATAAACATGGTTGGTTGATACCATGGCGCTGATATCTTCAATAAGCCTGATGGTTTTTGAGGCATCATAACCCTCCCATGCTTTTTTAACTATGACTGAATAGTCCATTTACATAATTTAGGCTACAAAGATTAAATAATAATATCGAATAACGAATTTTTGTCTGAGCCTTTTGTCTGAACTTTTTTGTCTGAACTCAGATTAAACAGATTAACCATGATTTTTTACCTGCAAATCAAAATCCAAAAAATCTGATAAATCTGTTAATCTGTTTAATCCAGGTTCAGACAATTTAATATTGTCTAAACTTTTTATTCAATAATCGTTTAAACATTAATGATTTACTGCCGAAGTTTATGAGTAAACCGATTTCCATATTATAAGCTTCAAGATAATTAATACCCTGAGCCAAGTGAACAGGCTCTAACTCGATAATGGCTTTTAACTCGACCATTATTAATCCCTCAACAAAAAAATCAACTCTGCGGGTTCCAATTTCCTCCTCCCGGTAATAAATCGGCATTTCTTTTTCACGCTCAAAAACAAGGCCTTCAAAAGCCATTTCTAATTCAAGCGCCCGTTGATATATTACCTCCTGAAATCCGTTACCAAGCACAGCATGAACTTTCATGGCACATCCTATGATCCTTCGGATTATTTCATCGTGCTTCAGTTGATCCACATTGTTATTTATTAGGATTTTTATTTTTGTCTGAGCCTTTTGTCTGAACCGGGATTTTTCGGATTAAAGGATTAACCACGATTTTTCTCCTTTTACAAATCAAAATCCAATGAATCTGATAAATCTGTATAATCCGAGTTCAGACTAATCCCGGTTCAGACACATTCAGACAATTAAATAATCTCAAAGTATCTTTTCAGTTCCCAGTCAGTTACATGTTTAGCATATTGGCGATGCTCCCAAAGGCGGGTTTGGGTAAAGTGCTCCACAAAGCCTTCGCCAAAAAGCTCTTTGGCTATAGGTGAGTTTTGCATGGTTACAGCGGCATCATGCAGGTTAGTGGCCAGTACGCCGTTCCTTTTATCCTGGTAGCCATTACCTACGGTTTGCGGAATATTTAATGCCAGCTTATTTTTTATACCGTAAAGGCCCGAAGCCAGCGCAGCGGCCATAGCCAGATATGGGTTGGTATCAGAGCCGGGGATGCGGGTTTCTAAACGGGTATAGGCTGGTGTTGTATTGATCACCCGCAGGGCTGTGGTGCGGTTATCTACCCCCCAGGTAATGGTGGTTGGCGCCCAGGCGCCTTCAACCAGGCGTTTATAGCTGTTTATAGTGGGAGCATACATGGGTAATATATGAGGCAGGCAATGCAATTGCCCGGCAAGGTAATGCTTATGCAGATCGCTCATTTTATGTTCGTCACCGGCGCTGTAAAACAAGTTTTCGCTTTTATCCATGCTCCACAGGCTTTGGTGCAAGTGCCCGCTGCAGCCCGGCAGGGTTTCGGTCCATTTGGCCATGAACGATGCCATGATGCCATGTTTGTAGGCAATTTCCTTTACAGCAGTTTTAAACAGCACAGCTTTATCGGCAGCGCTTAAAACCTCATCATGCAATATAGCAGCTTCATATACACCCGGACCAGTTTCCGTATGCAAGCCCTCGATTGGGATATTGAACTGCGTGAGCAGGTTAAACAGATCATAATAAAAATCACTGTTCTCTGATGTGCGTAGTATGGAGTAACCGAACATACCCGGCGTAAGGGTATTTATATTGGTAAAATTTTTGTCGTTGACAGACTGTGGAGTTTCCCTAAAATTGAACCACTCAAACTCCTGCGCAAACTCGGCATGGTAGCCCATATCCACGCATTGTTTGGAGATGTGCTTCAGTAAACTGCGCGGACAAGCCGGCAGATCAACACCTTTGGGATCACTGTAATCGGCCAAAAAGAAAAGGATATTATCCTGCCAGGGGATGTTGCGCAATGTTGAAAGATCTATACGGCAAAGCTTATCAGGGTAACCGGTATGCCAGCCGGTAAGCTGTACATTATCATAACAAGCATCGCTGCTGTCCCAGCCAAAAACCACATCGCAAAAGCCATAACCACTTTGCAGGCCATCAATAAACTTTTTAGGGTGGATCACCTTGCCACGCAAAACGCCATCAATATCGGCAAAGGCGAATTTTATTTTCTGTATGTTATTTTCTTCTAAATATGCTTTGATCTGTTCCTCGTTCATGGTATAATATATAAGGCAGGTTATACTTTAGCAAGATAACCATTATGATGTAAACATAAAAAATTGCCTTTAGTGTTTATAGATATTCATTACGAATTTGAGCTTATCTTTGTTTATAACATCAGCTAATTAATGGAGCAAACCAACCCGCATTTATTTGTTTATGGCACCCTGCTTGATAACAACAATAGTTACGGCGCCTATTTACAGCAGCATTGTACCCTATTGCAGCCAGGCAAACTTAAAGGCAGGCTTTATGATATTGGCGACTATCCCGGCGCCATTGCTGATACCGATAGTGAAGAGTATGTTCATGGTAGCATTTATTTAATGGATGAGCCTGAAAAGATTTTGGAATTTATTGATGATTATGAGGGTTTTGGTGATGACCAGGCCCAGCCCAATTTATTTATCAGGATACAAGCAGATATTGAAACCGGTACCAACACGGTTGAGTGCTGGGTGTATGTTTACAATTTAGCGGTTGAGCATTTGCCCAGGATAAGATCAGGAAGGTATTTGAAATAGGGTAACAGCAATAACAAAAAAAATCCCCCGGCCTTTTGGGCCGGAGGAAGAAGTTAAAGTATATAAAGGGGCTTAAACTTTCGCTGATTTTACAGTTTTGATGATAACTGCAGCTACTTTGTATGGATCGGCAGCTGAGTTAGGGCGACGATCTTCCAGGTAACCACTCCAGTTGTGATCAACTGTATATAAAGGGATACGAATAGAAGCACCACGATCAGATACACCATAGCTAAAATCATTGATTGAAGCAGTTTCGTGTTTACCTGTTAAACGCAGTTCGTTATGAGCACCATACACAGCAACACACTCAGCAACTGCTGGGCGGAATGCTTCGCAGATAGCAGTAAATGTTTCTTTGCTGTTTGCAGTACGTAAGATTGTGTTTGAGAAGTTAGCGTGCATACCAGAACCGTTCCAGTCTAATTCACCCAATGGTTTGCAATGCCAGTTGATGGCAACACCATAGCTTTCGCCAATTCTTTCCAATAAATAACGGGCAACCCAAATTTGATCACCAGCTTCTTTAGCGCCTTTAGCGAAGATCTGGAATTCCCACTGACCTGCTGCTACCTCGGCGTTGATACCTTCAACATTTAAACCAGCTTCTAAACAAACGTCTAAGTGCTCTTCAACAATCTCACGACCGTAAGCATTGTTTGCACCTACTGAACAGTAGTAGGGGCCTTGCGGACCTGGGTAACCACCTGCCGGAAAACCAAGAGGTTTGTTAGTTTTAGGATCCCATAAAAAGTATTCCTGCTCAAAACCAAACCAAAAATCATTATCATCATCCTCAATATGAGCACGACCGTTTGACTCATGAGCTTCACCTTTTGAATCCAACACTTCGCACATTACCAGGAACGCGTCTTTTCTTTGAGGATCTTTACAAATGAAAACCGGTTTTAAAACGCAATCAGATGAGCCACCTGGTGCCTGTTCAGTTGATGAACCATCAAAGCTCCAAAGCGGGCAGTCTTCTAATTTACCGCTGAAATCTTTTTCAATTTTTGTTTTGCTGCGCAGGCTTTGGGTTGGTTTATAGCCATCAAGCCAAATGTACTCGAGTTTAGTTGCCATTTTTAAATTAATTTGTAAAGTTGTGGTTCTAATTATAGTTTTTCTGTTAATCTGACTAATTATTAAGGCGAATTTAAATTATTTTTATAAAAATCATTACATTTTTGTGAAATTTTTACAATTTTTTTCCACAAACGCTACTTTTTAAGCTTAAATACGTAAAAACAAGGTTAACAAATATCATTTTTAACATTTTCATATTTTACAGCATTAAAATCATTGATTTTTTATCAAAAATGTAAAATATTGAAATAAAGACTATTTTAGGAGCTTTTTGACTTAAAAAATTTACTAATTATGAAAAACAGGCAAAATATATATCCGCTTAATCGCTTAGTTTTTGCGATACATTTTTGAGGGCCTTATCCAATTGTTCGGCAGAGTATTTCAGGTAATTTTTTGTTTGTAAAAGTTCAGCCCCTTTATTACTCTTATCATTCATCAAATCAAGCAGACCCAATATATTTGAAAGGTGATTACGTACCTCGTGCGAATTAATGGTGGCAAGCTCATGCTTTTGTGCTGCATATAACAGCTTTTCATAGTGTCGTTTTTGCCTGTTGCTGCGGTAAAAAATGGCTATTACAACAACTATTAAAAATGCCAGGGCTACAATAAACCTGAGCTTTAGCTGCTCTTTTTTGTAAAGCAGCATGTTTTCGTAATACAGGCCTTGCACATCATTAATTTTCACTTGCGATGATATATTCCCAACCTGTGTAAGGTTATTAACATTCTGTTTTGATTGCTGCAAGGCCTGTTTAAAATTATAAGCGGCCTTTTTACTATCATTTTTAAGTTGAGCGATTTCACCAAGCATCTCATACAAATGAAACTTTATTTCGGGATGATTGCCTAATAAAGGCCGGGCAAGCAGCTCATTTATAATATACCTGGCCGAATCAATTTGTCCGTTATTAAAATAAGCGTCAGCAAGGCATTGCTCATCAATATCAACTTTTATATACAAGCTATCTTTCAATAAAGCATTTATAACTGGTATAGCCGCTTTATAATCACGTTTTAACAACAGCAAATAATAGCCGGTACGTTTTTGAGAGGTGTATAGTTTATTGGTTTGATCTTTAAGCAGGTTTAATTTTTCATGATACATGCTTAATGAATCATACTTACCTGCCCTGAAATAGTTTTCGGCTTTATTATAGTTTATGAGCCTTAAAATAATGATGGAGTTTAGTTTATACTTGTCGCATAAGTCTTGTGCCTCATCCAAATAAAATAACGATTGGCTGTATAAGCCGCTTTTATAATATATATCAGAAATGTTAACGTAAAGCAATGCTTCTAAAAAGGGATCATGAAGTTCTTTAACCTCATTTTTTGCCAAAGAATAGCTATAAATCGCATCAATGGCATTACCTGCATCAGTTTGTATAAATGCCAGTTGACTAAAAAACGTATATAGCAAAAAGTGATTTGATTTTTTTTGCTGCTCCTCAATTGCTTTTACTAATACTTGCTGCGCTTCATCAAATCTCAACAGACGTTTCAGGTAAATACTCTCTATTAAAAGTATCAGCGCCTGCTTGTTTTCGATATTGCTGCCAGAAATTGTCCTGGTAACAGAATCTTTTTTAAAAGCGAGGCCATTAAGCGGAAGATCCTGAATATGCCATTTGATATAATATACTAATTTTTGCTCGCGCAGATCCTTATCCTTTAGCCGAATAAAATTTAAAAGGCTGTCTTTTTCAATAAGAGGCTTTGAAAAAGCAGCATTAAAGCAGCATATGCATAAAATTGATAGCGTTAAGCGTAGCATTTTTAACATGCAGGCATATTTTTCATATAAAATATAAATTTACGCTTGCGCATGGTAAAAGCAAACATTACACATATTATTAACTAACTATCAAATTTTTCGAGCAGCTTTAACAGCGTTTCAAAATCTTTGGGATATGGGGCATGTATAGTGATCTCGGTCTCGGCGTTTATTTTGAAAGTAACCTCATATGCATGCAGGGCAAAACGTTTCATGATAGGTAATTCCTCCTGATCTTTACCCAAATGGTATTTACGTTTAATTTTTGACAGAAAAACCGGCTCGCCTTTGTACATATCATCCCCAGCAATTGATGCCCGCTGTGTGGCCAGGTGTATACGGATCTGGTGCATACGACCGGTTACCGGGCGACACTCTACCAATGTATAATGCTTAAAGTATTTTAACGACTGAAACCAGGTTTCGGCACGTTTGCCTTCCTGCCTGCTTATGGTAACATTGCCTTTGCCCACATTTAAAA
This sequence comes from Mucilaginibacter lappiensis, assembly GCF_050433765.1. Classification (GTDB taxonomy): domain Bacteria; phylum Bacteroidota; class Bacteroidia; order Sphingobacteriales; family Sphingobacteriaceae; genus Mucilaginibacter; species Mucilaginibacter lappiensis_A. Next base: position 36,687 of record NZ_JBNPWP010000004.1, read on the forward strand.
TAGGCAAATCAATCAACAGATTTTCAAAAGTATGTGTACCATCAATTACCGCGTGATAAACTTTTTTTACCTGCCGTTTTTCAAACTGCATAGATACCATACGATATGACCCAGGGTTTTTAGCGATGATAAGCGCACCAGACGTTTCCTTATCCAGCCGATGACAGATCTGGGCATCATCCCAATAAGCCTTAGCCAACCGCAACAAGTTAACCTCGCCCCCTTCACGCTCGTCAAGCGAACTTAGAAAGGGTGGCTTGTTCACTACAATCACATCATCATTCTCAAACAATATCAGATCGGCAAATTTCGGGAACTTCATATTTTAAATATAGCCGGCAAAAATACGGTTTATAATTTAAACAGTTACCAGCGTAAAACACCATTTGTTAACACACTGTAAAACAAACATTAACCACAATGGTTAAATACCATAACTAACAAATACAAACACCTATCTATTAAACAAAATGAGTAATAAAACAACCAAACCTGAAGAAAAGGGATTTTTTGAAAAGGTAAAAGAAACAATCGAGGAATTTTGGGATAGCACTAAAGACAAAGCCGAAGAACTAAAAGATAAAGCCGAAGAGAAAATAGAAGAGATAAAAGAAAAAGCAACTGCTAAAAAACCAGTTGTTGCTAAAAAAGCCAGTGCAACCAAAGCTGTCGTTACTAAAAAGGCCGACACTGCCGTAACCAAAGCCAAAACCGCGGCTGCCGGCGTAAAAGCCAGGGCCGATACCAAAGCAAAAGTTATAACTGCCAAAGCTAATAACGAAGTTGCTGCAGCCAAAAAAACCGTGACTGCCGTGAAAGAAAAAGCTACTGCCAAAGCAAAAGCGATAACTACTGATGCAAAAGCAAAGGCAACTAATGTCAAAAAAGCTGTTGCCACCAAAACAGCTAAAGCTGCCACAACGGTCAAGAAAAAGGCCTCAGCAGCTAAATAATTATCGCTTAGGATATAAAAAAAGCGGCCTGCTTAATACAGGTCGCTTTTTTATTACGCAGAATCAAAAATTCTGATTATTGGAGGGATCTGTACTCCAACCTGGATTGATGGTTACTTGGAAGCCTGAACCATTGGTTGGCGTACCAAACAAATACCCTCTGTATATTTTCCTTTCATTTTTTTAACCGTGACGCAGAACTTACGCCTCTTACTATTAAAATGGTTTGGTGATAGGGGTTCCGTTCCAGCTGGTATCGGCAACAGCGTGAAAACCATTATTAACAGGGTTACCTCCCCCACCAAATAAATTACCGGTTAAAATTGTTCTTTGATTAGGCAAACAAGTTACATTGGGTATTAGGACTGTCGATATATCACCGCTCCAGCTATCACTATTGCTCCCCAGATCTTCCGATGAGCAATAAAGTGTTACATTTGATTTAGGAAGAGCCAGAAAAGGTTGGCTAAATGTATAATTTAAGGTCCCTATATCTGTTGGGGAAATATCCAAACTACGATATAAGCCGAGAAGCCTGCTGTCGGTTATGCTTGCGGAACAACCGCAACTGACATAAAATTTATAAGCAACCTGCTCGATTGCGAGCCCGAAAAATTTGGCATTTGGAGGGATAGCATCTTTTACTATTACTTGTATTTCTGTGGTTATCCTATTGAGATAAACAGTTTGTGGGGCATTGCCGGGGATTGTTAAAGGGACCTTTTTGTAAAACGCCTCTTTATCAAATATAGTGGGGTAAATACGTTCAGGACTTGTTCCATAGGTTAATATATCTGTAGTCAAACTGCTTTTGGCAACATAATAACTACCATCTTCACCAAGGTCATTTGACAGTGCTAAACCTGTTTTTCCGGCTGCTACTATTACGGTGTAACTCCCATCAGGTAATTCCTCTGCAAAGGTTCCAAAAGCAGCATCAGTTGATGATTGCTGGATAACTTTCACTTTATCGCCCTTGTTATTATATATAGCAAAAAGTATAACTTCAACCTGATCTGCAAGGGCTTGAGTGGTAAGCGGACGATTTGCACTATTGACCTTTAAACCGTTGGTTTGAAAATCGGTAGTTTGCTTTGAAAACCCTACTGTAAAGGTAACTTTATGGGAGTTTTTGCCTCCGGTATCAGTAGTATCCTTTGAGCTTTCTTTTTTACAAGACCACATGATCAGGCAAACAAGCATCAAAGCGAAAAAATTCTTTTTCATTTCTTTAAGTTTAATTTGATAACTATTTGTTGGCGGCTAAATAAATCAGTAATTAATATTCGACATTAATAGGATCAGGATCCCAATCATTAATGCCTATAGAGAAATTATTGTTGACCAAGCCATTGAATAATTTCCCTGACAATATTGTTCTTCTATTTTTTTCGCATATTACATTAGTTACGGTAACGCCGGCACCTACGCTTTTGTGGTTAGCATCATAAGCAGTAATAGTTACCGAAAATGGGGTTATAGTATTACAAATTATATTATCAACTTTAAAATTGGTGGTTCCTTTTACAGCATCAGGAACAACTGTTGTTAAAGTAGACAAACCAGAGTAATTAGGCTGTTCTGCTCCAAATGCGTAATAATAGTAATCTTTATTAACCGTTACCACAATGGTTTTAACGTTAGCCGGAATTGCATCTTCAATATTTACTTCTAATTGACCTACTATTCTGCTTAATGTAACGGTCTGGTTAATATCACCCTGTACGGTTATTTTAAACTTGCCAACAAATGTATCTCCCCAGGGAAATACGGCAGCATTAGAATTATTATTATCTGCATAATAATATTGATAATCACTACCAACCGCAGGATACCCTAATATACTTTTTAACCCGGCTTTACCTGCACCAATTCCAATAGTGTAAGTCCCGGCTGGCAACTTATCCGAAATAGTACCGAAATTACTCGCGGTTGAATCTATATTAAGTGCGCGAAATACATTTCCAGCAGCACCATAAACAACGTATCGAATAGATTTAAAATAATCATTGGTAATTGGTATCGGCGTTGCATTTGTTTTTACACCGTTTACTTTTATTTTATGGCCGGTTGCGTTGGTTATTAATTGGGTAGAATCCGATAAGTTAAATTTTATATCATAAGTTTTAATATCAGGGTCTGTACCGGAACGGTGATCTTTTTTACAGGAAAAAGCAAAAAAGCAAACCAATAATAAGAGAGGCGCGTATTTTTTCATCGGTTTAGTTTTATTTTGAGAGGCTAACTTATTCTTAAAATGGGTTATTACTATGAGTTCCATTCCAGCTGGTATCAGCAACAAGCTGAAAACCGTTACCAACAGGATTACCTGCACCGCCAAATAAACTACCGGTTAAAACTGTTCTTTTATTAGGCATGTACATTACATCGGCTACTACAGCTCTCGATATACCATCATTGATTTGACCTGATGAGCAATAAAGTGTTACATCTGATTTAGGAAGAGCCAAAAAAGGTTGGCTGCTAACTGTATAATTTAAGGCACCAATATCTGTGGGTGTAAAAGTACTCCTTAGCTCTAAGCCGCCAATTGTCCTTGCGGCAGTACCACTACCTATATAAAATTTATTAGCAATTTTTGCAACAGTAATACTCAATATTTTAGCATTTGAGGGGATAGCATCTTTTATTACGACCTTCATTTCTGAGGTTATCCTATCCAGGTTAATTGTTTGCGATGCATCGCCAGGAATTGTTAAGGGAACTTTTTTATAAAACGCATCTTTATTAAATAGTACGCCTTGATTTAAAGGACTATATGTTAATATATCCGTGTTTAAACTGCTACTATCAACAGAAATATCATTTGCCAGGGCTAAACCTGTTTTTCCGGCTGCTACTACTATGGTGTAATTTCCGGTAGTTAACCCCTCTGTAAAGGTTCCAAAACCGGCATCGGTTGATACCTGCTTGGTAACTTTCACTTTATTACCCTTGTTATTGTAAATTGCAAAATATATAACGTCAACCTGATCTGCAAGGGCTTGTGTGCTAAGCGGTCGATTGGTGCTATTAACAGTTAAACCGTTGGTTTTAAAATCGGTAGTTTGCTTTGAAAACCCAACCATGAAGGTAATTTTGTGGGAGCTTTTACCTCCGGTATCTGTAGTATCCTTTGAGCTTTCTTTTTTACAAGACCACATGATCAGGCAAACAAGCATCAAAGCGAAAAAATTCCTTTTCATTTCTTTAAGTTTAATTTGACAACTATTTGTTGGCGGCTAAAAAATCAATAATTAATATTGGATAGTATTAGTATTAGGATCCCAATCATTAATACCGATAGAGAAGCCATTATTGACCGGACTATTGAATAATTTCCCTGACAATATTGTTTTTTTATTTTTTTCGCATGTTACATTAGTTACGATAACGCCTGTATTTATTTTTTTTTGGTTGGCATCATATGGAGTAATAGTTACCGAAAACGGGGTTATGGTATTACAAATTATATTATCAATTTTAAAATTGGTGGTTCCTTTTACAGCATCAGGAACAATTGTTGTTAAAGTAGCCAAATCGGGAACATCAGGCTGTTCTGCTCCAAATGTGTAATAATAGTAATCCTTATTTACCGTTACCACAATGGTTTTAACGTTAGCCGGAATTGCATCTTCAATATTTACTTCTAATTGACCTACTATTCTGCTTAATGTAACGGCCTGGTTAATATCACCCTGTACGGTTATTTTAAACTTGTCAACAAATGTATCTCCCCAGGGGAACTTTGGGGAATTAGAATTAACTCCATAAAAATATCGATAATTACTACCAACCACATCCCTTAATACACTTTGTAAGCCACCTTTACCTGCACCAATTCCAATAGTGTAAGTCCCGGCTGGCAACTTATCTGAAATTGTACCGAAATTACTCGCGGTTGAATCTATACTTAGATTACGAACTTCATGTCCGGAGGCATCATAAACAACGTATTTAATAATTTTAAAATAATCATTGGTAACAGGCACCGGGGTTGCATTGGTTTTTATCCCGTTTACAATTTTATGGCTGGTTGCGCTGGTTATTGATTGTGTAAAGCCTGCTAAATTAAATTTTACGTTGTAGGTTTTAGCATCAGGATCTGTACCGGGATGGTGGTCTTTTTTACAGGAGAAGGCAAAAAAACAGACCACCAGCAAGAGAGGCAGATATTTTTTCATCGGTTTAAGTTTGCCTTAAAGGTAATTCTTTTTCCAAAAAAAATCCAACTATTCTAAAATTAAATAGTTGGACAAGATTTTAAACCGTAACGAAAAGTTTATGCTTCAAACTTGTAGCCTACACCTTTTACGGTAGCTACACAGTCGTCGCCCAGTTTTTCGCGCAGTTTGCGTATGTGCACATCAATGGTACGGTTGGTAACTACTACAGAGTCTTCCCAAATGTTTTTCAGGATCACCTCGCGGGTGTACACTTTGCCGGGCTTTGAGGCCAGCAAATAAAGTAATTCAAATTCTTTTTTAGCTAAAACTACTTTAACACCGTCTTTATAAACCAGGTAAGCTTCGCGGTCAATAACCAGGTTGCCTATTTCCAGTTTGTTATCAGGTGCATCTTCGGCCGGGGCGTTACGGCGCAATATGGCGTTTATGCGGCTTACCAAGGCACGCGGCTTTATCGGTTTAGCAATATAATCGTCGGCACCTACATTAAAGCCGGCAATTTCAGAGTATTCTTCGCTGCGGGCCGTTAAAAACACCATAAAAGTATTTTTAAACTCGGGCATGGTACGCATAATGCGACAAGCTTCAATACCATCCATTTTAGGCATCATAATATCCAAAACAATCAGGTCAGGTAATGATTTTTTTGCTTCGGCAACAGCTTCCTGTCCGTTACGCGCCAAAAACACCTGATAACCTTCTTTTTTCAGATTGTATTCTATTAACTCTAAAATATCCGGTTCATCATCAACAATAAGTATTTTCTGTTTGGAGGAGTTGCTCATGGCACGTTAAATTTTTTGTATAAAAGTATACGCTTTACAAAAGCTAAAAGTTAAGCTAATATTAACAAATTGTTAAAGGTTACCTTATATTAACGATTTATTGAGGCTTGCTAAATGTTTTGTTTAAAAAAGCTTCAAGATCGGCACCTGTAATGTTCTTTGCCACGATATTTCCCTGAGGGTCAATGATAAAATTTGACGGTATGGCTTCAACATGATAAAGCTCTTCTGTAGGGCCTTCAAAACCCTTAAGGTCTGAGCCATGGGCCCAGGTCAACTTATCATCATTAATAGCTTTTTGCCAGTCTTTTTTCTCTTTATCTAAGGATATACCTAAAATATTAAATCCCTTTGATTTAAAAGCATTGTACTGTTTTACCACATTAGGGTTTTCCTGGCGGCAAGGCATACACCATGAAGCCCAAAAATCAATCATTACATATTTTCCTTTATAGTCAGCTAATTTTACCGGCTTACCATCAATACCGGCAGTGGTAAAATCAGGGGCTTTGTGACCAATAGAAACCGGCTTGGCCCTTTCCATTTGTTTGATGAATTGCTGTACCCCGGGGTTGGTCTGAAAGCTGCCCTTTATTTCATCGGCATAAGCTACCAGCTGTGGCTCATATTTAAACACATCCAGTGAAGTGGCTGCATAAAAACCGGCAAGTGAATTTTTGTTATCGTTAACAAATTTCAATACCGCATTGCTATAATCGCCCATGTTCTTTTGAAATATGGGCATATATATTTTCAGCAACGAATCAGACTGCTTACCCAGCGCCTGCGATTTTTCCTGGTATTCTGTAACTACCTTATTATTTTTTTCGCCGTAAAGGTTACTGATCCTGTTAAATTCCTTTATCTTATCAGAATCATCAGACCCGGTAATGGTATAAGCATGGGTATTATCTTTAAGATCGGTAGTAAACTCAATATCATCGCCATTTTTAGCTATCAGGTCATAAATACTTTCGCCGGTACGCAGTTTATATAAATTGGCATAAGGTGCCTCGTGCTTAAACTTAAACTTGCCGTCTTCGCTCAAAGTGGTGGAATCAATAACTTTTACCTGGCTGCTGTCGGCTTCAAGCAGGTACACTATTTTTAAGCTTGATGGGTTTTTAATGGTACCTGAGATGGTAAATGCCGATTTGTCCTTACACGAAAACAGGAATACAGATAGTAAAAATATGCCTGATGCAATTATGCGATTCTTCATTCTTATTTTGATTTGTAATCTATTTAGCCCCCTCTAAATCTCCCCCGGTAGGGGAGACTTTAACTTCGCTTTTTTAAGCCCTCCCTTCCGGGGAGGGTTGGGTGGGGCCCCATTCTTATTTTGATTCTAATTCTTTTATCAGCAGCTGGTTTGTTTTTTGCGGATCAATTTTCCCTTTCGAGCTTTTCATGATCTCGCCCATAAACAAACCTAAAACTCCCTTTTTACCCTTTTGATACTCGATAACCTTATCCGGATATTTGGCTATGGCGTCGCGTATAAAGCGGCTCACCTCGTCGTTATCCGAACTGATCAGCAGGTTAAGTTCTTTAGCCAGTTCTTCGGCGTTTTTACCCGGTTCTTTGACCATGGCCGGGAATATTTTTTGCGAAGCTACAGAATTATTTATCACCCCTGCGTCAACAAGTTTGATCAAACCGGCCAGATGCTGCGGTGTAACAACAAAGTTGCTAATGGTTACGTCATGATCATTCAAATATGATTTCACCGCACCCATTAACCAGTTGGCTGCAGCCTTATAATTGCCTGTAAATTTTATCAGTTCTTCGAAATAAAAAGCCAGGTCCCTGTCGGCTGTTATTACCGAAGCATCATAGGCCGAAAGGCCCAGCTCTTCGGTATATTTATAGTATAGCTGGTTTGGCAGTACCGGCAGGGTTTTGCGGATATTTTCCAGGTATTGCTGGGTAAGCACCAATGGCGGCAGGTCGGGCTCGGGAAAATAGCGGTAATCATTAGCCATTTCTTTGGAGCGTAAAACCGATGTTTCGCCTGTATCTGCATTAAAGTTCAATGTATTTTGATCTATATGGCCGCCATTTTCAATAATATCAACCTGACGGGCAAATTCGTGCTCAATGGCACGCTGCACATTACGTATCGAGTTCAGGTTTTTCACTTCGCAACGGTTACCATATTCGGTTGCACCTTTAAGCCTTACCGAAATATTGGCATCACAGCGCATGCTGCCTTCTTCCATGTTGCCATCGCAAATGTCAAGGTAACGCAGTATTTTGCGGGTTTCGGTTAAAAACTGCCCAGCTTCTTCGGCGCTCCTCATGTCGGGTTGCGATACGATCTCTACCAATGGCACCCCTGCCCTGTTCAGGTCAATAAGCGAATCGGCATGGTGCTGATCGTGCATGCTTTTACCAGCATCCTCTTCCATATGGATGTGGTGAATGGCAATATCTTTTTGGGTACCATCAGCTAACCTCACCGGTACATATCCGCCCAAACAAACCGGTGCCTGATCCTGTGTGATCTGATACCCTTTAGGCAAATCGGCGTAAAAATAATTTTTACGGGCAAAGCTATTATTAAGGTTGATAGTACAGTTACAGGCCAGGCCCATTTTTACCGCATACTCAACCGCTCGTTTATTAAGAAACGGTAAGGTGCCGGGATGCCCCAGCGATATGGCACTAATGTGGTGATTAGGCTCGGCGCCAAAGGCAGCTGAATCTGCCGAGAATGCCTTACTTAAAGTGGATAACTGGGCATGTACCTCGAGGCCTATAACCACTTCGTACTTGTCACTTACCCCGTTTGTGAGAACTGTCATAAAAATAAAGATTCAGCTATAATACTACTGATTGTAAGGTCAAATATATAAAAGTTAATACAGTATAAGCATCATTTTACTATTAAACATGCCATAAAATTTATGCGAATACCGCTGCCACAGCGGTAAATGGGGTAAATATGCTGATTAAAACTATTGATTTTGTATAGTTTAAAGTGTAAGCACTCAACCTACACTTTATGGAAAGGAGAACTTTAAATCAATGTTGAAATTTTGTCATCCTGAGATATCAAAACCAGCGGTATCTAAAGGTTAAATGACGTAGGAAGCGGAGGGTTGTGCGGTTCCCCTCTTGAGAGGAGTAGAGGGGTGTGTACTTTTAATCGAACGTATAAACACACCCCTGCCTCCCTCGATTCTTGCGCTCCCCTCTCAAGAGGGGAACTAAAACAAACACGTCATGTTTCCCCATCTTTCTTCTCCATTATTATTAAACCTTTGCGGCATTACCCCGTCTACCATATAACTCGGCACAATAATTGAAATATAAGCCGCATATTAAGAAGATACTATGAAAAAGATAATTTTAGGAATGCTTGCAGGATGCTTTATACTTGCAGCGTCGGTTACCGAAACAAAAGCGCAGGTAAGTGTAAATGTAAATCTGGGTATTTGGGACCCACCTGCGGAATACTCGGGCGTTAACTATTACTATTTACCCGATGTAGAGAGCTATTACTATGTACCAACCCATCAATATGTTTATTTAGAGGGCAACAGCTGGGTATTCAGAAAATCTTTACCACCACGTTATAGTTCATACAATATACGAAATGGCTATAAAGTAGCGGTTAACAGGCCACGTGCATATAGGTATTATAATGATGACCGTGCCCGCTATTCCCGCTACAGGGGCACGCATGACAGGCAGGTAATTATCCGCGACCATTACCACACCCGCGTGGTAAACCGTACAAGGGTGGTGAACCGCACAAAATATGTAAACAAAGAAAAACACGGTCATCATGATAATGGCCGGCATAAAGGACATGACAAACACTAAGAACGTTAATTATTAAAAGTGTTAGAAAATATATATTAACAAAAAAGACCGCTGATTAGCGGTCTTTTTTGTTAAATCATCATGGCATTACGAGGCACGAGGCAATCCCTGATTAGCAGAGTGGCTCTGTATAGTATAGAGATTGCTTCGTACCTCGCAATGACGCGTGGTTGAAATGCTCTTACTTGAGCTCGTTTATCCAACAAAGCTTTTAGCCTTTGCCAGCGCGGCATCCAGTCCGCTTATATCGCTGCCACCGGCAGTTGCAAAAAACGGCTGACCACCGCCGCCGCCTTTTACTTCTTTGGCCAGTTCTTTAACAATATTACCGGCATGTAAACCTTTTTCCTTTACCAGGTTTTCGGCTATCATTACGGTGAGGCTCGGTTTACCGTCGAAATCGGCAGCCAGTACCAGGAATAGGTTGGGTACAATATCTTTTAACTGGTAGGCCAGGTTTTTAACAGCTTCGGCATTGGGCAGGGCCACTTTTTGGGCGATGAAGTTAATATCGCCTATAGCCTCGGCCTTTTGTGCCAGTTCATTTTTTAACCCTGATGACTTTTCAAGAATGCTTTTTTCAATTTCCTTTTTCAACTTGGAGTTTTCGTCAAGCAGACTCTCCACACTTTTAGTCAGGTCCTTAGGGTTTTTAAGCAGATCCTTTAGCTGATTTACCAGTTGGTTTTGATTAGTGATATAAACTTCGGCACCAACACCGGTAATAGCCTCAATACGGCGAACCCCGGCGGCTACGGCGCTTTCGGCAATTATTTTGAAATAGCCTATTTGCCCCGTGGCATTTACGTGCGTACCACCGCAAAGCTCCTTGCTAAACTCATCGTCGAAAGTAATTACACGTACATATTCGCCATACTTTTCGCCAAACAGGGCGGTTACACCACTGCTGATGGCTTCGGCATATAAAACGCTGCGCTCTTCTTTTAGTGGGATGTTCTGGCGTATCTTTTGGTTAACGATGGCTTCGATCTGCCCAAGTTCCTCATCGGTTACTTTGGCGAAGTGCGAAAAATCGAACCGCAGGTAATCAGCATTTACCAGTGAACCTTTTTGGTTCACGTGGCTGCCCAATACCTGTTTCATAGCGGCGTGCAGCAGGTGTGTAGCCGAGTGATTGGCATTGGTTTGGTTGCGCAATGAAGGGTCGACAATAGCGGTAAGGGCATCGTCAATATCATCGGGCAGGGTATCTACATAATGAACGATCAGGCCGTTCTCCTTTTTGGTATCAGTTACTTTAACGATCTCACCATCCGGGAACACCAACTCACCCTTATCTCCTACCTGACCGCCACTTTCGGCATAGAACGGTGTTTTATCCAAAACTATCTGGAACTGTTCTTTACCTTTTGCGGTTACCTTGCGGTATTTTACTACGTGTGCTATGGTTTCAGTTTCTTCGTAACCGGTGAACTCGACTGAATCAACATCTTTTAATACCACCCAATCGCCGGTATCAATAACGGATGCAGCGCGAGAACGAGTTTTTTGTTCTTGGAGGGCGACTTCAAAACCTTCCATATCAACAGTCCAGTGCATTTCTTTCGCAATCAATTGAGTTAAATCTATTGGAAAGCCATATGTGTCATACAGTTCGAATGCGCTTTTGCCTGAGACTTCAAAACTTGTGTTATCAACCATCTTTTCAGCGATGTAAGATTCCTTTTCAGTCTGAGTTCTACTGTCTTGTTTACCAAATTCTCGCTCGTACTCTGCAAAATAGTGGTTGATTTTTAATGTTCTAATTCGTAGCAAACCATCGGCTAAGGTTTTTAAAAAACTTTTTTCTTCTTCTAAAACCACCTTTTGGACAAAATCTTTTTGGTCATATAATTCATTGAACACGCCCTTAAATTGCTCAGCAAGCAATGGAACTAATTGATTTAAAAAAGGTTCATTAAAATTTAGATATTGATAAGCATATCTTACAGCTCTGCGTAGAATACGACGAATAACATAACCTGCTTTGTTGTTGGATGGCAATTGTCCATCAGCAATGGCAAAGCTAATAGCCCGAATATGATCCGCTATAACTCTCATCGAAACAGCTTCATCCCACTCTCCAAAACTTTCAAAATTTGTGTTGTTATCCTTTGTAGCACTTCCATTATATTTCTTGCCGCTTTTTTCAGCAATAAACTGGATCATCGGTTGAAAAACATCTGAATCATAGTTGGATGTTTTGCCTTGCAGCACACGCACCAAACGTTCAAAGCCCATCCCAGTATCCACATGCTTGTTTGGCAATGGTTGAAGCGCGCCACCTTTTAAGCGGTTAAACTGCATAAACACGTTATTCCAGATCTCTATCACCTGGTCATGGTCGGCATTTACCAGGGTGGCACCACTTACTTCGGCACGCTCATTATCCGGCCGGCTGTCATAATGAATCTCGGAACATGGACCACATGGACCGGTTTCGCCCATTTCCCAAAAGTTATCTTTTTTATTGCCGCGAAGGATATGGTCTTCAGCAACCAGGGCTCTCCATAGTTCGTAGGTTTCGGTATCTTTTTCCAAACCTTCCTTATCGTCGCCTTCAAAATAGGTTACGTACAGGCGGTCTTTAGGTAGTTTATAAACTTCGGTAAGTAGTTCCCAGCTCCAGGCAATGGCTTCTTTTTTAAAGTAGTCGCCAAAGCTCCAGTTGCCCAACATCTCGAACATGGTGTGGTGATAAGTATCAATACCCACCTCTTCCAGATCGTTATGTTTGCCTGATACGCGCAGGCAGCGTTGAGTATCAGCCACGCGCGGCGCTTTTGCAGGTGCTTCGCCCAAAAATATATCTTTAAACTGGTTCATCCCCGCATTGGTGAACATGAGGGTTGGGTCGTTTTTTATTACAATTGGCGCAGAAGGAACGATGATATGTCCCTTAGAAACAAAAAAATCAAGAAAAGCCTGTCGTATTTGTGAAGCTGTCATAGTGTGCAAATGTAATTATTAGTCGGAATTTGTCTGAACCTGAATGTATAGAATTAATGAATTGACAGAATTTTTGTTTGGTCGGGTCAGGATTTGTGGGATTTGTCTGAACCGGGATTTTGTCTGAACCGAGATTTTTCACATGTTGTTTGTTTTTAACGGAATTCAAGATGGCTTCGCGGTTTATGGGATTTATTAGCTGAACAGGATTAAATAAAAAATCAGGGTAATCCTTTAATCCAATAAATCCCGGTTCTGACAGCCGTTCACATGCTTATGCGTTATTATTTTAAAATACGGTAGTTCTCATTATGAAAAATAAAAACTAAATTCGCTTATGGAAACGTTGAGAGTTGACATTCAAAATGATCAGGAAAAAAAAGTACTCCTGGCTTTTTTAGACAGTTTGAATTATCAATATAGCATTGATAAGGATATTGATGTAACCACACCCCCGTTAAAAGATCTGGATGAGCGTAAAGCCGATTTGCTGAGCGGTAAAACATCATCTCTGCCCTGGGACGAGGGTAAATCATAATATCCTTACTAAAATTATAACTCCGAAATTGACATTCCGAAACAGCGGAGTTTTCCTGAGTACCCCTAAAAAATAAACAACAAGCCAAAAATTTCGAAATTATCAAATACATTTGCATATGCCTTACAAAGACCGCGAGATAAGCAAAATGTATTACACCATGGGCGAGGTATCGGCCATGTTTGATGTTAATCAGTCGCTTATCCGTTTCTATGAAAAGGAGTTTGATGTACTGCAGCCCAAAAAGAACAAAAAAGGCAACCGTTATTTTACTCCCGAGGACATTGAGAATTTTAAGATCATTTTTCACCTCATACGCGATAAAGGCTACACCCTGAACGGAGCCAAAGAGCATTTAAAGCATAACATGACCGATACCAAAGAAAATCAGCGTGTTATTGATTCGCTCGAAAACATAAAAAAATTCCTGCTCGAAGTGCGCGACCAGTTGTAGGTGTGCACATCGTATCAAGTAACGAGTATCAGGTATCACGACAGTGATATTTTTTCATAATACCTCCAAAAATCTTAATACTTGATACTCGCTACTTGATACTAAATCATATTTTTATTTTTTATTGATATACATGCTCGCAAACCATAAAGGCGAAATACCTGTTGTTGTACTGCTGATGCCCTGGTTGTTAGGCATAACATTAGGTATCAGCTTTATTTCGGCAGTTTATTTACCTTTTTTACTTGGTGCTTTTATTGGTTTAAGTATTGTATTTATAGTACTTAATTTAAACTATCAGCGGCTAAAAATTTATAAACGACGATGGCTTGGCGGTCTGCTCATTAGCCTTATTTTACTGGCGGCCGGATGGATCAGCGCGATCAGTTATAACGAACTAAATAACCGGCATCATTTTTCAAAGTTACCATCACCATACTTATCGGTAAAGATCAATAATGAACCTCAGCTTAAGAACGGACTCATCCGGTTTACAACTACGGTTCAGCAAAGCATCAATCGTAAGCAAGCTACAGCAGTTACAGGAACGCTGCTTATTACCCTGAAAGATAGCGCCGCCATAGGCTTGCAATATGGTGATGAACTACTGGTACCGGCCACATACACCCCTATCGACCCACCCTTTAACCCGGCAGAATTTAATTATAAAAAATACCTGGCCCATCAGAATATTTATCACCAGCTGTTTTTATATCCGGGGCAATACCGGGTATTACAACACAACAAAGGCAACCCGCTCATTGCCTATGCTCTTAAGTTAAGGCAGCAAATGGTGGCAAAATTTAAACAACAACTGCACAACCCCGATGCTATTGCTGTGGCTTCAACCCTGATACTGGGCTACAAAGCCGACCTGAGTAATGATGTTTTACAGGCTTATTCAAAAACGGGAACCATTCATGTTTTATCGGTTTCGGGAGCGCACGTGGCCATTATATATTTTTTATTACAGTGGATGCTTGGCTTTTTGAACCGGTACAAGTACGGTAAAGCTTTAAAAACAACGGTCATTATCCTGCTGGTATGGTATTACGCCATGTTAACAGGCTTTTCGCCGGCGGTTTGCCGTGCCGCGGTCATGATCAGCATGGTTATCATCGGCAACACCTTTGTGCGGTATATTAATATGCTGAATATCCTGGCCATATCAGCCTTTTTATTGTTGCTGTATGATCCGTTTTTTATAACAGATGTCGGTTTCCAGCTCTCCTATCTCGCTGTTGCAGGTCTGATCGTTTTACAGCCGGTAGTATATAAATGGGTAACGTTTAAAAACAAATGGGTCGATAAATTATGGGCCTTGTGTTCGGTATCTATAGCGGCGCAGGTAATTACTTTTCCGTTAAGCGCGTTTTATTTTCACCAGTTCCCGGTTTATTTTTTGGCGAGCAACCTGCTTATCATTATACCAACCATGATCATTATATATAGCGGATTATGCTATCTGCTTTTTTCGTGGGTGCCTATACTGTCAACACTACTGGCCTGGGTACTTGAAAATACTATCCTGTTCATGAATAAAGCGCTGGCACTTATTGAACATGCCCCTTTTGCCAGCATTGGTAAAATATGGTTCACCACAACCGAGTATCTGCTTACCTATGCCTTCCTCATCACCCTGTTTTATTTTTTGTACGATAAAAAGCCCTGGCTGCTACGGTTAAGTATAGGCTGCCTGCTGTTGCTGTGTATAAGTATCAGCATAAAAAGATATGATTTGACCAATACCAAATCAATTGCCTTTTTAAACCTGCGCAAAAACACCGGATTGGTATTTAAAAGCGGTAACAATGCCATTATACTAAGTAACCTTGCCGATACCGACAAAAACTACAGCTATTCGGTACAGCCCTATCTGGACAGCAACAAAGTAAGCAATGCAAAGTTGTATGATCTTAAACAGGGCATTAGTACACCTTATTTCAAAAAACAAGGTAACCTGATCCAGTTTTATGATAAAAGGATATTGATATACAACAGCGAACTGCCAAACATACAACTACCCCAAAAACTAAAAACCGATTACCTTTACATTACCGGTAACCCGCATACTGATCTGCACCAGATCGGCAAAAATTATGATTACCAGGTGCTTGTGATCGATGGCAGTAATACCAGCAAATTAATTAATCAACTTGAAGGCGAAGCAAAGGAAATGCATATAAATTATAGCATATTAAAGCGTAACAATTCGTTAATTGCACTATCTAACTGAAAAAAATTAAACCAAATACCAAAAAATTTGTCTTTTAACCTAAAACCAGTAAATTGGTATAAATCAAACTAAAAACATGAATATTAAATTTTTCAACGTTGCATTGGGCCTTGCTCTTACCGCAACAGCCATGAGCGCCAGCGCACAAAAAAAATACACAGAAGGTGTAGTAGTACTTTCTACGGCCATGCAGGGCCAGCAGGTTGATGCTAAAGGCTACTTCAGGGCCGATTCAAGTGCATTCGCTTTTACCACCGGACCGGCAACCATAAAAATATTAACAGATGCCGGCGGAAAATCAATGGCTGTTTTAGTTGATGTACCTGTTGCTAATATTAAAAAAGCAGCAATTGCCAATCCCGACGAAGTTGATCAGGCTATAGCAGCAATGCCAACTTTCACTTTTGCACCAGGTACCGAAACCAAACAGATATCGGGCTTTAACTGTAAAAAAGTAGTGGCTACAGATTCAAAAACTAAAAAAACTTATGATATCTGGGTTACCAATGATATTGAAGTGCCTATTACCGGTATAGCTAAATATTATAGAGAAGCCGGTGGTTTCCCTATCCAATATACCTCATTTAGTCAGGGTCAAAGCACCGAGGTTACTGTAAAAAGTGTAACTGAAGGAAAAGCACCTGCCGGTACATTTGGCATCCCTGCTGATTTTGAGAAAATATCTATGGACGATCTTAAAGCCATGAGTGGAGGCCGATAAGCGTCTTCACTAACAATTCATTAAAGGTTTCTTAACATTGCGGTTAAAGTACTATTTTTGTACCCCCATATGTTAAGAAACCTTTTTAGTATAGTCAGATTTTTTGTTTTCTGGCTGGTGTTTTTCGCAATCACCAGGGTAACATTTGAATTGTATTTTTTTCACAAGCTTAACGGAGCAGGTTTTGGTGAAATACTACAAACGTTTTTCTATGGCCTGCGTCTGGATGCTTCGGCTGCCGCTTATATCTGTATCATCCCTTTACTTGTATTCGTTGTTTACTGGTGTATCCCTTCCCGCTCAGTTAAACCCATATGGCTTAAAGGTTACGTTTGGTTTTGCTTGTTTTGCATATCATTAAATACGATACTTAACTTTAACATTTTCAGGGAGTGGGGTACAAAGGTTACCTTCAGGGTGTTTAGCTCGTTATATCATGCCCCATCAGAGGCCCTGGCTTCTACCGGGTCTTCTCCTGTAGCCAGGTGTATCACCATTGGCATATTACTGCTTGGTACGGGTATATTGCTATCCAATTACATTATAAACTACAATTTTAAAAAGCCCGTTACCGAACCACGCGTTAAAACTGTTGCCATATGTTTACTGTTATTCGCAAACTTTGTTTTGATGAGGGGCGGCTTACAAACTGAGCCTGTAAATCAAAACGCGGCTTACTTTTCTGATAAGGAGATCATGAACCAATGTGCCTTAAATACAGAATGGAACTTATTTAACAACATTTTCGAAAATTTCCGCAGGCCATATAATCCTTATGTGTTTATGCAGCCCGGCAGCGCGGCGCAACTGGTACAAGATATATTTAGTGTAAAAGGCGATTCTACACTAAAGGTACTTACCACCAACCGGCCCAACGTGGTGATCATTCAGCTGGAAAGCTATACGGCAAGCATTATTGAATCATTAGGCGGAGATAAGGGCGTAGCCCCAAACTTTGAAAAATTCATCCATAACGGTATCCTGTTTAACAATATCTACTCATCTGCCGACCGTACCGACAAAGGGATCATATCTATCATGAGCGGCTTTCCCTCGCAGGCTATCCGTACTGTGGTGGCCGATACCATTAAGCAAAAAAAGCTGCCGGCATTATCCACCGTCTTTAAAAACGCGGGATATCAAACCACTTACTTTTATGGTGGTAAAAGCACCTATATGGACTTTAACATATTTATGAAAAGCCACCTGGTTGATCATATTATTGATGAATTTAGCTTTAATAAAGGTCAGGTAAAAACAGAATGGGGCGTGTATGATGATGTGCTTTTAAGCAAGCATTTACAATATAATGAGCATCAAAAACAACCATTTTTTTCATATCTGCAAACATCAACCAACCATGAGCCTTTTGTGCTGCCTGTAAAAGCACATTATCCGGATGATGATGCTGAAGGTGATGCGAGCAATAAGTTCAGGAGCACCGCCTACTTTACCGATTCATGCCTTAACGCTTATTTTGAGCAGGCCAAAAAGCAAGCCTGGTATAAAAACACCCTGTTTATTTTAGTGGCCGATCATGGTCACCGCCTGCCGCGTAATATATCTGAGGCTTATAATCCGGCCAAATATCATATCCCGCTATTGTTTTTTGGCGATGTGATAAAGCCCGAATACCGCGGCAAAAAGATCAGTAAATTAGGAGGACAAACGGATATTGCCGCCACCCTGCTATCGCAGTTGGGTATGCCACATGATCAGTTTAAATGGTCAAAGGATCTGCTTAACCCACAGTCGGCCGATTTTGCCTTTTTTGATTGGGATAATGGCTTTGCCTTTATGCTGCCACACCAAACTGTAGCCTACGATAATTCGGGCCGCAGGATTGTTTATACCAGTAATAAAGGCATTGACCAGAAGACCACAGATAAAACACTATTATACGGCAAAGCGTTTTTGCAGCAGGTGTATACGGAGTATATGGCTTTTTGACCGTTGATTGGTTGGATTACGTTGATTTCGCAGATTTTTTGTCGGAACCATGATTTTTAGGATTTAGGGATTACCTGGATTAAAAGGGTTTGTCATCCTGAGCGCAGCGAATGACAATGTATATATAAAAATCCTAAAAATCTCTTAATCTGCTTAATCCAGGTTCAGACAATCTCTGCACATTTATCCTAAAGCCTTCCCCAGTTGCTCCACCCATTGATTAAACAGGCGGGTTTCAAATTCAACGGCTTTATTGGCGTGAAGCTCCCAATCGGGCGAGAATTTGTGCAGCTGGTTCAGCATTTCTTCCAGATGGCCTTCTTCCTCTAAAATAATCGATTTTACGTTTACTTTGCTCCCTGCTTCATCAAGTGCATCCTGATAAATGGGGTAAAGTTCATCAGCACGTACTTCAATGGCGTAGGTAACCAATAAATAGGCCGCAAAACGGAGTTCGCTGCCGCTTAGGTTAAGTTCCTTTTTCAGGTAGCGGCAAACATCAATATCCAGCTGATTTAAATAATATTTGCTCGAACCCGGGGCAAGCAGGTATTCGGCGGCATAAGTTGGTAACTCTACACCGGTTTTTTCCAGCTGTTTTTTAAGATAAAAAGCATGACGGTGCTCCTCGGCGGCGTGTTTTAATATAATGTAGGTAACAGTAAGCGGATCCTCACTGGCCGATATTTTGCGTGCGCCAGTATTTTCCATCAGCGACAGTGTATTTAACCAGCGTGAGTGCAATTCGTTATCAGCAATTATTCGGGGTAATAGTGTATTCAACAGCATAATTATATTTCTTCAAGCGCCTGTTCAATTTTGCTGTAAACATAATCGAGTTCGGCATTAGTAATGCAATACGGAGGTAAAATGTATATGATATTGCCCAGCGGACGCAATATAATACCTTCGGCTAAAAAGTATTGGTATAATTTATCGCGCAGCGAATTAAAATAGGAAGTATTATCACCGGTTTCCCATTCCATAGCTACGATGGTGCCGGTTTGCCTTACAACTTTTATTTTAGGGTGATGCTGTATTTTAGCTGCAAACTGCCGGTGTGACGTTTCAATACGGCTGATATTAGCCGCGGTTGCAGGCTCCAGGAAAAGATCGAGGCTTGCTAATGCCGCCGCGCAGGCTATAGGGTTGGCAGTAAACGAATGTCCGTGAAACAAGGTTTTCAACCTGTCATCTGATAAAAAAGCATCATAGATCTGCTGGGTGCAGGTGGTTAAGCCTAAAGCCATGGTACCGCCTGTTAAACCCTTTGAAAAACACATAATATCGGGCTGTACCTGTACATGGTTGCTGGCAAAAGGCTTACCTGTACGACCGAACCCGGTAAATACCTCATCAGCTATCATCAATACGTTTTCTTGCCGGCAGTGAGCCATTAACCGGTTCAGGTATCCGGCATCGTACATCAGCATCCCTCCTGATCCCTGTACCAGCGGTTCAAATACGAAACATGCTGTCTCAGATTTCAGATGTGAGATCTGAGCTTTGAGGCTTTCCATATTGTCTTTGTTTGGGGTATCAATAAACTCTACCTCAAACAGCAGGCTATCAAATGCGGCGGTAAATGCACTGCGACCACTCACGGCCATGGCACCAAAGGTATCGCCGTGATAAGCGTTTTTAAATGCTATAATTTTAGTACGCTGATCACCATTGTTAAGCCAGTATTGCAGGCACATTTTTATAGCCACTTCAATAGCGGTTGATCCATTATCTGAATAAAATGCTTTTTGCTGGTTATCCGGTAAAATGGCCAGCAGTCTTTCGGCCAGTTCAATCGCGCCTTCATGGGTAAAGCCTGCGAATATCACATGCTCCAGTTTATGCAATTGCTCTGATACTTTTTGGGCTATGTACGGATGCGCATGGCCGTGGATATTTACCCACCATGACGATACCGCATCGATATATTTTTTGCCTTGCTCATCAAACAGGCAGGTACCTTCGCCCCGTACAATACCTATTGGGGGGGCAGCCGTTTTCATTTGGGTATACGGATGCCATATTACTTTAAGGTCACGCTCAGTCAAATTCATAGTTCTGCTCTTAATAGTTCTACAACACGCTTATCTGTAGGGAAGGTAACATCATCAGTGGTTAGATCGGCAATTTTTATCCATCTGAAAGCCTGCAGCACGTCGCCTTCACCATCAAAATCATAAGCAATGGTTTTTACGGAAAAATTTAATGGTGTTATATTTTTCACCTTATAATACACGCTGATAATCTGTGAATTATTGAAAGCCGACCGTACAAAAAAATCAGTTGTGTAAAAATGCCCTGTCACCTCAATCTCTGCCTCGCACTCCTCTACAAACTCACGCTTTAAGCCATCTATCAGCCCCTCGCCTATTTCAAGGCCTCCGCCAGGAAATTTTATAAAACGATGGCCATACTCCTGCTCATCACTTATCAGCACTTCGTTTTGCTCATTTATAAGCAAACCATATACACGTACATTAAAATACTCCATTATTCAAAGTGTTTTTTGTTGCGTACCACCTTATCCATTGTCCACGCTATGGTTTCGGTTTGTGCTTCGGACCGTATAGGGCAATTGGGCATACTGCAATAATGGCAACATTCAGGCACGCATGGGTCCGAATGTATAAACAGTTCCGTTTTTATTCCTACCTCTTCGTTGATCATTTTATCAACCAGCGATACTTCGGCATGTACGTGGGTTAGATCAAAGTAGTTGGGCAGGGTCATGTGGCAATCAATATGCAGTTCGTTACCATATTTCTGGGCACGCAGGTTATGCACATCAATCCAGGCATCGCGGCGTTTTTCGCTCAGCACATGTATAATATCCGTCACCACCTGAAAATCGGCCTCGTCCATTAAGCCACCGACTGATTTGCGTATCAGCTTGTAACTATTAAATATAATATATAAAGCTACAAGTATAGATAAGGCGCTATCGAGCCATAAAATCTCCGTTAATTTTATCAGTATTAAACCAGCAACCAAACCAACACTGGTTACCATATCGGTAAGCAGATGACGGCCATCCGCATCCAATGTTATAGAGCGCAGTGACTTGCCCTTTTGGATCATGTAATAACCTAAAGCCCCGTTAATGAGCCCTGTGGCCCCAATAATCATAGCACCGGTAAGCAGGTCATGGATATAAGTGGGGTAAAATAAACTATAAACAGATTTAATGATGATGATAACGCCCGCAATACCTATCAATGAGCCTTCGATAAAAACAGAGAAATACTCCACTTTGCCGTGCCCATAAGGATGGTTCTCATCCCGAGGCCTTGATGACAGATAGATACTGAAAAAAGCGAAGGCGCTGGCAATTACATTTACAATGCTTTCGGCGGCATCGGTAAGTACAAAGTTAGACGCGGTTAAAAGATATGCCCCAAACTTCGCCATCATCAGGATAAAGCCTGTAATAAGCGAAATAAATATGATCCTCTTCTGTTCTTTCAAACCTATCTTAATTAAGAGGTCAAATTTATAAATAACAAGCGTAAGTAGCAGTAAAGTTATTTTCTATATTTGCCGCGATAACATAATTTATATGAGCGCATTAAGTACCCGGATAAATAACCTGTCCGAATCTCAAACAATTAAAATGGCCAAAATGGGCCGTGAACTTGCCGCAAAAGGTGTTGACGTGATCAGCCTGAGCTTTGGCGAACCTGATTTTCATACTCCTGAACATATTAAGGAGGCTGCCAAGAAGGCCATGGACCAAAACTATACCTACTACACACCAGTAGCCGGTTATCCTGAACTGCGTAAGGCAGTAGTTGCCAAATTAAAGAACGAGAACAACCTTGATTATGATTTTAGCCAGATCGTGGTATCAACAGGTGCTAAGCAGGCTATTGCCAACGCGGTACTGTGCCTGGTAAACCCTGGCGAAGAAGTGATAATCCCTACCCCATACTGGGTATCATACTCAGAAGTAGTAAAGCTGGCCGAAGGTGTAAGCGTTTTTATAAACACCACTGTTGAGCAAAATTTTAAAATAACCCCTGAGCAATTAGAGGCGGCTATTACGCCAAAAACCAAATTGTTCATGTTTTCATCGCCATGTAACCCTACAGGCAGCGTTTACAGCAAGGATGAGCTGGAAGGATTAGCAAAAGTATTTGAAAAACATCCTCATGTTTATATCCTGAGCGATGAGATCTATGAGCACATTAACTATATTGATAAACACGAATCGATAGCCCAGTTTGATTATATTAAAGATCGCGTAGTGATCATCAATGGCTGGTCTAAAGCGTTTGCCATGACCGGCTGGAGAATTGGTTACACTGCAAGTAGCAAAGAAATTGCCACTGCCTGCGACAAAATGCAGGGACAGATTACTTCTGGTACCTGTTCAATAACTCAACGTGCAGGTGTTGCCGCGTACGAAGGTGGCCTGGAAACAGTACTTGAAATGCGTGCCGCATTTAAAAAACGTCGTGACATTGTGTATAAACTATTAAGCGAAATTGACGGCATTAAATTAAACCTGCCCGATGGCGCGTTTTACTTTTTCCCGAACGTAACTTCTTTCTTTGGCAAAAGCTATAATGGCAAAACCATTAAAGATGCAGATGAGCTAAGCATTTACTTGTTAGAGGAAGCCCATGTTGCTACCGTAGGTGGTGATTCATTTGGTGATCCAACTTCTATCCGTATCTCCTATGCTGCCGCTGAAGATAAGCTGATAGAGGCCGTGAAAAGGATAAAAGAAGCGTTGGGTAAATTGAAATAGTTTGCGATTGTCTGAACCACGATTAATCAGATTTTTTAGATTTTGATTTGCAAGTAAAAATCGTGATAATCTCTTAATCGCATAAATCGCGGTTCTGACAAAATAATCATTAATAACAAAGCCCCTCATCAAATGATGAGGGGCTTTGTTATAAAGCGATTTATGTAAAATTACAAACCAAATCCGTAGGCTACACGTAAACCAACCAGACCGTAGTTATTGCTCTGACCAGAGAAGTTTTCATAACGTAAACCAACATCCCATGATTTAGATGCATAACCTATACCAGGGGCAAGAATCAGTTTCGTATCCTTTTCTGTTCCTGGAATTGGCGTGTGAACCTCAAAACCAGCACCTACCTCAGCTCCAAAATATAGATTTTGTGCGAAGAAAGCTTTTATACCCGCTTTAACAGGTACCACACCTAAGCTGTTAAATTTAACACCTGAGTTGCCGGCTTCTTTACCAAACATGTTGTAATAGCCCGAAGTTAAAGTTAATGCCATGTTATCACTTAAGCCATATTGCAAACGCGCTGTACCGCCTAATTCAAAATTTGAAACATCATGCGCATTGCCAGTTGGCGCACCAACTTCTAAACCAATACCAAAACGTAATTTGTCGGCCGGAGTAGTTTGAGCTTTTACAGTAGTTCCTAAAAATATAGCTACAGCAGTTAACGCGGCGGCTATAAAGTTTGTCGAATTTTTCATAGTTGTGTTTTTAAAATATACTCTACAATTTTCATTGTATTAACACCACCTTAACAAATACTTTGCCATTATCATAATTGTCCCCCTGTTATGATAATGGTATAAACAATAACTCGTAATACACCAGCTAAACAATTTAGCAGCTTTTGACCTGTTAATTATTGATAATCAATGTTTTTAAATTCGCCATTTTCTTGAAACCTATAATTACAAACCTTAATTACAGATTAAATAATGATCGAAAAAACAGTACCTGCTAAATAAATAAGTGTAGGAAAACGACGAATTTTTGTTCTGTTTCACTTAAAATTTACGGGTAAAACGGCATTGAGCAACTATCCTTAAACTGCCATAAACAAAAAAAGAGAGGCTTTGCCTCTCTTTTGACTTTAATAAAGTAAAATATTAAACCTGCGGATCATCTTCCACATCGGGCTTATAGTTTTTTTCCATCTCGGCCAGTTTTTCTTTACCGTATGCAAAACGGGTAATGGTATAATATAAAACAGGCACTATAAATATAGCAAGCGATGTGGCTGCAAGCATCCCCCCAAACACTGTCCATCCTATGGTTTTCCTGGCCTCGGCACCTGCGCCGGATGCGATCATTAAAGGCACTACCCCTAATATAAATGCCATCGAGGTCATGATGATTGGACGCAAACGCAGTCGTACCGCTTCAAGAGTAGCTTTTTCAAGATTCATACCTCTATCTACGCGCTCTTTGGCAAATTCAACTATCAAAATCGCGTTCTTGGCCGCCAACCCTATCAACGTTATTAAACCAATCTGTGCATATACGTTATTAGTTAAGTCGGACCAGAACGTCAGGAACAGGATGGCTCCAAATGCCCCTAAAGGTACAGCCAGCAGTACCGAGAACGGAACCGACCAGCTTTCATATAACGCGGCAAGAAAAAGGAATACGAAGCCTATAGAAAGGGCAAAAATGTAAACTGTTTTTGAACCAGATAATATCTCCTCGCGGCTAAGTCCCGAAAATTCATAACCAAAGCCCTGTGGTAACGTTTTTGCAGCAACTTCTTTCAAAGCCGTTATAGCATCACCACTACTATAACCAGGTTTGGTACTCCCATTGATCTCGGCCGACCTGAACAGATTATAATGGGCAATCAACGGAGAGTTTTCAATAACCTTGTAAGATGTAAGTGTGCTTAGTGGCACCATTGTACCAAATTGATTACGCACAAAGTATTGCCCAATATTGCTGATATTACTCCGATAAGCAGTATCGGCTTGTGCAAGTACCCTAAAGTTTCGTCCATATATGGTAAAGTCATTAATATAGATACTACCCATATAAGTTTGAAGGGCACTATTAACGTCAGCTATTGAAACGCCTAACTTCTTAGCCTTTTCCCTATCAATAGTTAGCTGATAAGCAGGTGTACTCGCTGTAAAAAAGGTAAAGGCTCTTGCAATTTCAGGACGTTTATTAATCTCACCTACAAATGTTTTCAGCGTTTTTTCAAAAACCTTTATGTCCCCACCTGCTTCTTTTTCTTCCAATATAAATGAAAAACCACCGGTGCTTCCCAAACCTGGTATAGCAGGCGGTTGAATTACAATAACATTAGCCTCTTTAAACCTGGCCAGTTTTTTAGTGAGCTTGGCAACAAGGGCGGTTATCTGCTGTGATTTTTCTTTCCGCTCATCCCAGGGTTTAAGCTGAACAAACATGGTGGCACTGTTAGCCTTACTTGCAAAGCTGATAGCGTTCAATCCGCCTAATGCCGCGTAGTGCGCAATTTCGGGTACACTATCAAGGGTTTTCATCATTTGACCCAAAACATCAACCGTTCGCACTGTTGATGAAGCTTCAGGCAGATCATAGGTGATATAAACACGACCATCATCCTCCAGTGGAATAAAGCCGGATGGCTTACCCCTGAATAAAAGTATAGTGCCTATAATAATGCACACCAGTATAATGATAATAAATTTTGAATGTTTTATACTCTTATCAACCGTGTTGCGGTACCTGCCTGTTATACGGGTGAACCACTCATTAAATACAAAGAAGAATTTGTTGAGCCCTCTTGATTTTTCATCAATTTTATGCGGGCGAAGCAGCAACGTACACAGTGCAGGAGTTAGCGAAAGCGCCACAAAAGCCGATATCAATACGGATATAGCTATGGTGATGGCAAACTGCTGATAAAGGCGTCCAACTATACCCGGCACAAACCCCACCGGCACAAACACGGCGGCTAATATCAGGGCAATAGCAATTACCGGCGCCGATATATCACGCATGGCGTGTTCAGTTGCTTCCCGTGGCGACATACCCTTCTCATCCATATAATGCTGTACAGCCTCAACCACTACAATGGCATCATCAACCACAATACCTATGGCCAGTACAAAACCAAACAACGTAAGCGTATTAATGGTAAAATTGAGGGGTATAAAAAATATGAACGTGCCTATAATAGATACCGGAATAGCCAATACAGGGATCAGTGTAGAACGCCAATTCTGCAGGAATAAAAACACTACTACAATAACCAGCCCCAATGCTATAACCAGAGTTTCAACCACTTCGCTCACTGATACTTTAACTACGGTTATCGCTTCAAAAGGAACCACGTAATCAACATCAGCGGGGAAGCTTTTCTTGAGCTGCTCCATAGTGGCATACACATTCTCGGCTGTTTCAAGTGAGTTACTGTTTGGCGCCTGGTAAACCAACAGGTACGAGGCCCTTTTACCGTCAACATATGAATTACCAGAGTAATTGAATTTACCGAGCTCAATACGTGCAACATCCTTTAAATGTACAATTGCCCCGGTAGATGGCACGGTTTTCACTATTACATTACCAAACTCTTCGGGTTTGCTTAAACGGCCCTTTACCAGTACAGAATATTCAAAGGTTTGTGCTTTTTGCTGAGGCGTGGCACCAACCGTACCCGGGGCTACCTGGGCGTTTTGCTCGGCCAATGCTGCGGTAACATCACCCGCGCTCATACCTAAAGCCGCAAGCTTATCAGGATTAAGCCAGATGCGCATACTAAAATCATCGGCACGGGAAACAACATCGCCCACGCCTTTGGTACGTAATATGGCATCCTTTATAAAAACGTTGGTATAATTATCAGTAAACGTAACATTATGACTGCCTTTAGGCGAATACATGGCCACCAGCATCAAAATACTTGGATTACGTTTACGCACAATCATACCTAAACGCTGTACTTCCTGCGGTAAAGTTGGGAGCGCGATACCTACACGGTTTTGCACATCAAGTGCCGCTATGTTAATATCGGTACCCACATCAAAGTTAACGGTCATGCTCATTTGACCGTTACTGCTGCTGTTACTTTGCAAATAGGTCATGCCTGGTACACCGTTTACCTGTACTTCTACAGGAGTGGCCACAGTTTGCTCTACGGTTAATGCATCGGCCCCGGTATAAGTACCCGTAACAGAAACAGTTGGTGGAGTAATATCAGGATATTGTCCGATAGGTAAGCTGGTCATTGACAATATACCTACAATTACAATCACTATCGAGATCACTATTGCGGTTACCGGTCGTCGTATAAAAGTATCTGCGATCATTCTTTTTATTATTAAGTTTTGCAGGGATTGTTCCCTGCCACTCGCTTAAATTTCTCTTTGTATGTATATAAACAATTATTTTTTAGGGGCAGCACCTGCAGGTGGACCGCTGCCGCCAAGAGTTATTCTGCCGCCGTCGCGCAAACGCTGAAAGCCATCGGTCACCACATTGTCGCCAGCCTTAATACCATCCATAACCACTATATCGGTATTAACACGCGGGCCAAGCTTTACCTTTACCTGTTTGGCAATGGTATCGCGCCTGTCTTTTATGGTTTTATCTCCGGCAGTATCCTTAACTGTAGTATCCCTGGTCACAAAAACAAAAAATTCGCCCATTTGCTCGGTTACAGCTTTATTAGGTATTTGCACCCTGTTACCCGATTGTCCATTTAATACCCGTAAAACACAGCTCATACCATCCTTCAGGGCATCATCCTCGTTAGGGAATTGGATCCTTACTTTAATGCTTCCGGTTCCGCTGCTTACCCCCCTGTCAATAGCTAAAACTTTACCTGTTTTATTATAGGTAGTACCATCAGGCAGCTGTAGTTTAAAAGTAGTATCGCTGCTTGCTTTTTTCAGATCGTAAAAGCGGTTGATTTCCTGCTCGTTAATTACTACATCAACACCTATGGGGTGCTCGGCCGATATGGTGTTCATAAGCGTAGTACCTGCCGAAACCTGTGTGCCCAGCCTCACCTGCGATATACCTATACGCCCTGTGAACGGGGCGGTTATGGTAGCGAAAGACAGATCAGTACGGGCTGACTCCAGAGCTGCTTTTGCAACGGCTACCTGGCTCTTATTAGTTTCGTAGGCAGCCTCTGCCTGGTCAACGGTTTGACGGGCAATAGCATCATTTTTCAATAGCATGTTGTACCTGTCAATATCTTTTTGCGCTTTAACCAAATTAGCCTGGGCACTTAAAACGTTGGCCTGAGCCTGCTGAAACGCAGCAAGGTATTTACGCTTATCAATTTCATAAAGCACCTTGCCTTTGGGCACAATATCACCCTCTTTAAAAAATATTCCTGTTACAAAACCAGGTACCTGGCTTCTGAGTTCAGTAGTGTTTATAGAAATAACTGTACCCTGATATAGGTCATAATAAGTGGCTTCGGCCTTTATAGCTTCCTTAACACTTACCGGCGTTGGCGGCGGGGCAGCATCCTGTTTCGCTTTACCTTTACATGAGGCCAATGCTAATAATGCCGCCGGGGCCAACCAGTATATATATCTGTTTTTCATCGTAGTGATTATTCGTTGTTGGTTTGTTTTTTGATAGTACCTAAGAGTGCTACGTAGTTTTTTCTATAGTATTTGCAGGCAACTTTATACTGCCCGATTTTTAATTATCATTCAACAGCAAGTGTACCTAATGCTCTTTGCAGGTCAATTTTGCTTGATAACAGCTGAAACAGCGCATTGTAATAGTTTAGTTCGGCCGTTCGCAAATCTGACTGGGCTACAATAACATCAAGATAGGTTTTAACACCTTCGCGGTATTGCAGGCTTACTATTTTATAAACATCCTTGGCCAGGTCAACATTTTGCCTGATGAGCTGATAACTGGCGTAGTTGCTTTTATAACCTGCCAGGGCTTGCACATATTCGGTATTTATAGTGTTCTGACTGTTTACAATATCAAGATCAGTACGCTCAACCTGCAATTTGGCCTTACTTAAATTTTGCAGGCGCCTGGTTCCCTGAAAAATGGGCAGGTTAAGCGTAAGGCCAGCATATCCGGTTGGAAATGGCTTATTATACAAGTCTGAAAAATCATGGCTGAAATAAGCCAGATTATAACTGCCTACTGCCGATAAGGAAGGTAAAAAACCATATCTGTAATAATTAACGTTTATATTTTGCAACGCTTTACTGGTTTGCAGTAACCTATATTCAATACGGTTATTTACATCAAGTTTTTGATTGGTATCAATAAAAGCTTCCTGTTCATAGTGCGATGAGTCATAGGCCAGTGACAACTCTTTTGAACCACCAACTCCCATGATCTGCTTTAAATAAGCCGTTTTACTTTTTATAGCTTCTTCGGTTTGCTTGCGGGTGGCCAATGAATTATTTAAGGCGATGGTAGCCTGTTTGTAGTCTGTTTTATCAGATACGCCGGCCTGGTATTTATTAAAAGCATCCTTTAAGCTTCTTTGCAATCTGGTAATATCCTCATTAGTAATGTTAAGCTGTTTTTGGGAAAGTAATACATCAAAAAAGGCTTTACTTACGTCTGATACCACATTGATCTGGCTGCTTAAGATGTTTTGCTTATAGTATTGACGCGAATATTTGGAGGCTTTTGAAGCCAGTAATACATCATTGTTATATATTACCTGACTGGCTTGTAAACCCACTGTTGAGAGGTTACGCACCCCGGTTCCGGCGGGGATGTTGGCACCGGAGGCACCTGCCTGCGGGCTACCTTTAAAATAATAATTGTACAGTCCGGATGAAGTAACCTGCGGCAGCCAGGCAGATAACCCTATCTTAATATCCCTCTCATTAATTTGCTCATCAATAGAAGCCTGACGTACCACCGGTTGGTTACGCAAGGCAAATTCAACGCATTGCTTTAATGAAACTGGCCCATTAATTGCTGTATCTATTCCCGTTTGTGCAAAAAGCGACGAATGTAAAATTAATGTTAAGTTAATTATAGTAAAAATCGCTAAGTATTTCATTTTTTTCATAGAGAGGCTGTAGGTAACGTTATTTATCTACAAAAAATACAAAATAATAATCTTATAGTTTTTATAGAGCTGCACAGGGGAACTGCGAATATGTGATTAATATTACTAAATTAAACTCAAGAACAAAAATTTTACGCAAATTTTATAAAAACATGCCTAAAACTAACTTTTTTAGGCTTTTTACAAAAAAATGAAAAAATGTGGTGCGAAATAAATAAAAAAATTAATTAATTTGCCATGTGAGAATATAGATGGGTTCTTATTAATTTAAGTTCATAATAAGCATTTTTAAAAAAAATTACATATACCGTATAAGTTATATGCTTATTCATGGTATTTTTACACAAAATTTAAGCAGGGTTAATACATGGTTAAAAAACTACATGGGAAGATCGCTCAATTCCAGGTTGCAAATATGCTCCGGGAAAGAGGATTGTATCCTTATTTCAGGCCTATTGAGTCTGCTCAGGACACTGAAGTACTAATAGATAACAAAAGGGTTTTGATGTTTGGTTCTAATTCATATTTAGGACTAACAAATCATCCTAAGATTAAAGAAGCTTCGAAGAAAGCTATTGACAAATACGGCACAGGCTGTGCTGGCTCTCGTTTTTTGAATGGTACACTTGATATCCACATTGAGTTAGAGAACAGGCTTGCCAGCTATGTTGGCAAAGAGGCTACTGTTTTATTCAGCACCGGGTACCAGGTTAACCTGGGTGTACTTTCATGCATAACAGGTCGTAATGATTATATTATATTAGACGAATATGATCACGCCTGTATTATTGATGGCAGCAGACTTTCGTTCTCGAAAGTTATAAAATACGCCCATAATGATATGGACGACTTGCAGCGTAAACTGAGCATATTGCCAGAGGAGGCTGTAAAAATTATTGCTGTTGATGGTATATTCAGCATGGAAGGCGATATTGTTAAACTACCACAAATAGTTAAGCTTGCCGACCAATATGGTGCAAATATCATGATAGATGATGCGCATAGCCTTGGAGTTATAGGCCATAATGGCGCTGGTACCGCATCGCACTTTAACCTTACCAGTGATGTTGACCTTATTATGGGCACATTCAGTAAATCGCTGGCATCATTAGGTGGTTTTATTGCCAGCGATAAGGATACCATTGATTATATTAAACACCGTGCACGTTCATTAATGTTCAGTGCAAGTATGCCTCCCGGTTCGGTAGCCAGTGTAATTGCCGCTTTGGATATCATTGAATCAGAGCCTGAAAGGATCCAAAAACTTTGGGATAATACTAATTACGCCTCAAAACTTCTTATCGAAGAAGGATTTGACCTAGGCCCTACCGAAAGCCCGATATTGCCAATATATGTACGCGACAATGAAAAAACCTTCCTGGTAACCAAACACCTGCAAGCAGCTGGTGTGTTTGTTAACCCGGTTGTATCGCCTGCTGTACCTTCAGATTCATCATTGCTTCGTTTCTCATTAATGGCCACACATACCTTTGAGCAAATTGACGAAGCTGTTGAAAAACTTGCTAAAGTGTTTAAAGAGGTTGGTGTAACTTCTGTTAAAGAAAACATATAATATTAACCGAACGTCCATGTGCATGATGCTGTTTTAATAAAAACCGGCTCCTGTATATGGACGTTTAATATTCTACCGCCTTGCGGCAATCCATTTTATAATACCACTCATGATAAAAATAGTAACTGTTAATTCTAAAAAGGAATTAGCTTCATTTATTGATTTTCCGCATGATTTGTATGAGAACGATCCTAATTACGTTCCGGAATTGTTTATTGCCCAAAGAGACTTGCTTACCATTCATCCCTTTCATAAGCATAATACTGTACAACCTTTTTTAGCTTATGATGGCGATAAAATTGTTGGGCGCATTGCGGCCATACTCAATAACGCGCATAACAAATTCAATAACGCCAATGATGGCTTTTTTGGCTTTTTTGATTGTGTTAACAACGCCGAAGTATCGTGGACTCTTTTCGATACTGCCGCTACCTGGCTTAAGCAAAAAGGGGTAACGGGCAAATTTATAGGCCCGGTTAATTTTTCAACTAACGAGCCCTGCGGTTTATTAATAGAAGGCTTTGACAGTCCTCCTTTTTTAATGCAAACCTATAATGCCCCCTACTACGCCGATCTGATTGACGGACTTGGCTTTATTAAAAACGTTGACCTGATTGCCTGGCATTGGGACGACAAAAGTTATGACGATAAATCGGTAAGGTTATTGAATGCCCTCGAAGAGCGTTTAAAGCGTAATAATATTGTTATCCGTAAATTAAACTTGAAAAAGTTTAAAGAAGAAGCGGTGAAACTACGCGAAGTTTATAACTCAGCCTGGGATCATAATGATGGGTTTGTGCCTTTAACAGACGAGGAATTTGATTACCTGGCTAAAGATCTTAAGCTGATACTTGATCCTGATTTTGTATTGGTTGCCGAGCAGGAAGGTAAAATAGTTGCCTTTGGTTTAGCGCTGCCTAATTATAACGAGATATTTCAGAAAATTAAAAGGGGCCGTTTATTACCAACCGGTATTTTTAAAATACTGTTTGGCAGAAAAAAGATACAAAGCCTGCGCATATACGCCCTTGGTGTTATTGACGGCTATCGTAAAATGGGTATTGAAGCCTGTTTATATGGTACCATTATTAAAGAGTACAAAAGAAAAGGCATGAAACAAGCCGAAGCCGGCTGGACACTGGAACACAATGATATGGTAAACCGTGCCATTGAAGCCATAAACGGCAACCCGTACAAAAAATACAGGTTATACGAAAAACAAATATGAGGGAGCGGGTTTTAATAACCGGCGCAAGCGGCTTTGTAGGTTTTCATTTAATTGAAGAAGCATTACAGCAAAACCTGGAGGTTTATGCCGCTGTGCGTAAAAGCAGCAATACCAATCATTTAAAACATTTAGATATACAATATATATATCTTGATTACAAAGATCTGCCTGCCTTAAAACAACAACTTACCCAACTGAATCCCGATTATATTATTCATGCAGCAGGCGTTACCTCGGCCCGCTCACAGGCCGAGTATAATTACATCAACGCCACCCATACTTTTAACCTGGCATCGGCCGCAGTTGAGGTTTGCGGTAATTTAAAAAAGTTTGTATTGATAGGCAGCCTTGCGGCAATAGGTCCGCTTAAAACCTTTGAGGGTATCATAAACGAGACTACTCCCCCCCACCCGGTAACTGCCTATGGCCGCAGTAAATTACTGGCCGAAGAACAGTTAAGGACAGTTGAAAATTTGAACTATACTATATTACGCCCCACAGCCGTTTATGGGCCAAGGGATACCGGTATATTTATATTTTTTAAACAACTGGTAAAAGGTATTGAACCTTATATAGGGAATGCGCCACAAAAGCTGAGTTTTATATATGTAAAGGATGTGGCTAAAGCCGCTATAAAAGCTTTATACGGCGGCAATCATAAAACCTTTAACCTGAGCGATGGAAACTTTTACAGTAAGTACGAATTGGGTGATATTACCAAAGAAGTGCTGAAGCTTAAAACCATAAAGTTTCATTTGCCTGTAAATTTTGTAAAAATAATAGCTGTTGTATCAGAAAAAATAAGTTCTTTGAGCAATAAAGCAGCTGTAGTTAATCTTGAAAAAATAGATGAACTCATGGCCGTAAACTGGTCATGCGATAATGAAAATGCTAAATCAGAACTGGGGTTTTATCCAACATACAACCTGCACAAGGGTTTAACTGAAACGCTAACCTGGTATAAAGCCAATAAATGGCTTTAGCCGATAACAATTAAACAGTAAATTAATGCAATGAAAATTAAAATTCCTTCATCGCCTAATTTACTTAAACGTTTAAGTAAATTAGGCGATGAAGGAATAAAAGCAATAGAATTCGTTTTTTATACCCATTACTTAAACGTTTAAGTAATGGGTATAAACTTCAAGATCAACAAAAATGCAAACCCTGGTATAAAGCCAACAAGTGGCTTTAGCCTCAATAATTAAATAAAACAAGTACAATGAAAAGTAAAATTTCACCTGCCGAAGGAAAGCTGGGTATCCTTATCCCTGGTTTAGGAGCAGTAGCCACCACGCTGATCGCCGGCGTTGAAGCAGTAAAAAAAGGTTTATCGCAGCCAATAGGCTCCCTTACGCAAATGGGTCATATCCGTTTAGGTAAAAGAACCGAAAACCGTAACCCTAAGATTAAAGATTTTGTTCCATTAGCTAATTTAAATGATATAGTTTTTGGCGGCTGGGATGTTTATGAAGATAACGTTTATGAATCTGCATCAAATGCAAAGGTGCTTGAACCAGCATTATTAAATTCGGTAAAGGCCGAATTAGAAGCCATTAAACCGATGAAGGCTGCATTTGACAAAAACTATGCAAAAAACCTTACCGGTACCTATGTAAAAGAAGGTACACGTTATGAGTTGGCCCAGCAGGTGATGGAAGACATTAAAAACTTCCAGGAAAAAAATGGTTTGGACCGTGTTGTATTGATATGGTGCGGGTCAACCGAAACATACTACGAAGCATCGGCCATTCACCAAACACTGGCTGCTTTTGAGCAAGCTTTACTTGATGATGATAAGTTGATAGCTCCAAGCATGATATACGCTTACGCGGCCTTAAAACTGGGTATACCGTTCTCAAACGGCGCCCCTAACTTAACTGTTGATATCCCGGCTTTAATTGAGCTTTCAAAAGAAAATAAAACCCCAATTGCAGGTAAGGATTTTAAAACAGGCCAAACCTTAATGAAAACTATCTTAGCCCCTGGTTTAGCAGCACGCTCATTAGGAGTTCATGGATGGTTTTCAGACAATATATTGGGTAACCGCGATGGCCTGGTGCTGGATGATCCGGATAATTTTAAAACCAAAGAGGTTTCAAAATTAGGAGTACTTGAAGATATTTTTAAGCCCGAAGATAACGAAGAGCTTTATGGTAACATTTACCACAAGATCCGTATTAATTACTACCCTCCACATGGCGATAACAAAGAAAGTTGGGACAATATTGACATTTTTGGCTGGTTAGGTTATAAAATGCAGATCAAGATCAATTTTCTTTGCCGCGACTCTATCTTAGCCGCCCCTATTGCCCTGGATCTGGCTTTATTCAGTGATCTGGCAAAAAGAGCAGGCATGAGTGGTATACAGGAATGGTTATCATTTTACCTTAAATCGCCTCAAACTGCAGAAGGATTACGCCCGGAGAACGACATATTTAAACAACTGATCAAGTTAGAGAATACCTTACGTTATTTAATGGGCGAAGACCTGATTACCCATCTGGGATTGGATTACTATGAAGAGGCCTTTGCCGAAGCATAAAGCAAACCCAACACAACTTGCAACCGGCCGGAGAAGGAAAAACCTCATCCGGCCGTTTTTTTTGTTAATGACTGTTAAAAATTACTTTTTATTTGAATATACTTTTAGCTTTATTGCAAAAGCTGCAATTTCTCCGGTTTGTTATTGTAGGTTTAAACATGTATATTTTAAAATAACAAATTGCCTACCTCAATTTAAATCAATCTAACAATCAATATATTACGCAACCGACATTATAAGCGGCTGATAAAAAGCCTATAATATATATCAGATGCTGCCGTTTGCAGAGTAATATAATTTGACGGTAATATTTACTGAATGTGCTGTTTTCATACTTAAAATGAGGAATATTTGACTTTTTGACCACATTAGTCTGTAATAAATTTTTCTACCTTTGAAGCGCAGTTACAAGCTGACGGGATAGCTATGTCAATGCAAAAACAAACTTTTATAAGCTGTTTTTGTGTTAAAACAGGTGGTGATAAGTGATGATAAAGATGACTAAGCAGGTGATATGATATTATGATCTGTTGTTTTGAGTTAATAATTAAATTATCCGTATTCAAAAAACTGATAGCAGTAATTATTAACAACAGGTTATAAAAATAGTTCGATCAAAAAAAGTTTGTATTTGCATAATTGCATAAAGTACATGGATTATAAAAAGTTACATAGAAGTTTATTTTTT
The DNA here is from genome assembly GCF_050433765.1 of Mucilaginibacter lappiensis. Classification (GTDB taxonomy): domain Bacteria; phylum Bacteroidota; class Bacteroidia; order Sphingobacteriales; family Sphingobacteriaceae; genus Mucilaginibacter; species Mucilaginibacter lappiensis_A. The sequence goes on from NZ_JBNPWP010000004.1 coordinate 73,081, forward strand.
TTAATATTCTTTTTTTCTGCCACCTCATTATTCGCACAAACCACCGTGGTTACAGGCACAGTTACTGATGCCGGTAATAAACAAACCCTTCCTTATGTAGTTGTTTCATTTACAGGCACCACAGTTGGCGTTACTACTGATAATCAGGGAAAATACCGATTGGTAACAAGTCAGCCATACAAACAAATAAAAATATCATTTTTAGGTTATAAAGACGCTTTTTTAGCTGTTGAACCCGGTAAGGAACAAGTAATAAACGTAAAGCTTTTTCCGGTTTCCAGGCAACTGAATGAGGTTGTTATAAAATCGGGCAAAAAACCTAAATATCGTAATAAAGATAACCCGGCTGTTGAGCTGATACGCCAGGTAATTGAAAACAAGCCCAAGAATCGTCCTGAGGCTTATGATTTTGTTGAATATCGTGAGTATGATAAAATGATGTTTGGGTTTATCAACGTATCGGCCCAATTTTCTGACAGGAAATTTTTCAGAAAATATAAGTTCGTGATAGATAATCGCGACAGCACAATTTTACCGGGTAAATCCATATTGCCTATTTATCTTGACGAGAAATTATCACAAAACTACTACCGCAAAAACCCCGAAAAAACACGGGAAGTAATATTAGGCCAGCGAGGTGTAAACTTTGGCCCTGCAGTTGATAATGAAGGTGTTAAGCAATATTTTAAACACCTGTATAACAAGGTGGATATTTATGACAATGATATATTTTTGATCACCAGTCAGTTTTTAAGTCCAATATCAAACAATTCACCTAACTATTATAAGTTTTTCATAACAGATACCATTACCGATAGTAAAAACCAAAAACTGGTTGAGTTAAGCTTTACCCCGCGTAATAGCAACGACGTACTTTTTGAAGGTATGATATATGTTACGCTTGATGGCAATTATGCTGTTCAAAAAGCGGTATTAAAAATCAATAAACACATCAATATCAACTTCATACGCTCTATGGAGGTTGATCTTGATTTTGAACAAAATCCTGACAATCGCTATCACCTGAGCCGCAGCAATACCATTGCTGAGTTCGGGGCCACCAAAAAAGAAGGTAAAAGCGGCTTATTGGGTATGCGCACCATAACTTATAAAAATTATTTGGTCAATCAGCCGCATCCAGACACAACGTATGCTATTAAGCAATCAGAAGAATCGGTAGATGAGGCTAAGATCAGAAATCAGGATTTCTGGGAACATAACCGCCTTGATACTTTAACTACTGCCGAAGCCAAAGTATATAAAAATGTTGATAGCCTTCGTAACATGCCATCATACAAACGTACCATGGATATTGCTACATTGGTGCTTGCCGGCTATAAGGGCTTCGGGAAGTTTGAGATTGGTCCTGCCAACACCTTTTACAGTTTTAACCCCGTTGAAGGCTTACGTTTAAGGCTTGGTGGCCGTACCACGCCTGAGTTAAGTAAACGCTACTATTTTGAAACATATGCGGCTTATGGTTTTAAAGACGAGCGCTGGAAATATTTTATAAGCGGTACATATTCCCTTAACAAAAAATCTATTTATAAGTTCCCGCAAAATTATATCAGGGCAAGTTTTCAGCGCGACACCAAAATACCGGGTGCAAACCTGCAATTTGTTCAGGAAGACAACTTTCTGCTGTCATTTAAACGTGGTGTAAATGATAAATACCTGTATAATGATTTTTACCGGTTGGATTACGTGCACGAACTTGAAAGCCATTTTTCTTTTGGTGCAGGGTTTAAAAACTGGAAACAGGAACCTGCCGGATCACTTTATTTTAACAATACAGTAAACGGACAGCCCAATTCTATACACACACTTACTACTACTGAACTTACTGCCAGCGTGCGTTGGTCGCCACATGAAGAATTTTACCAGGGTAAAATTTACAGGATCCCTATCCCTAATAAATATCCTACACTTGAACTTGATTATGCTGCGGGTATTAAAAACCTTTTCAATGGCGAGTACAACTATCAAAAGCTTGATTTCCGTATTGATAAGCGCTTATACCTGTCACAGCTGGGATATTCCGATCTTAACATTTCGGCAGGAAAAATTTTCGGTCAGGTACCATTCCCGCTGTTAACTATTCCCCGAGCTAATCAAACTTATGCCTATGATCTTGATTCCTATAACCTGATGAACTTTTTGGAGTTTGTAAACGATAAATATGCAAGCTTTAGGATCGACCATCACTTCAGCGGTTTCTTTTTTAACAAAATACCTTTGCTTAAAAAGTTAAAATGGCGTGAAGTAGCATCGGCAAAAGTGTTGTACGGTGGTTTAAGTGATAAAAACAATCCTTCGTTACATCCGTCATTATATCAGCTCCCTGTTGATGGTAATGGATTACCTATTACTTATATAATGGACAAGACTCCTTATGTTGAAGGTAGTGTTGGTATCGAAAATATATTTAAATTTATACGGATTGATTATGTAAGGCGATTTAACTATTTAGACCATCCTGAGGTGCCAAGTTCAGGCATCCGTGTACGGGTCAAATTTGATTTTTAACTTTGTATCATAATAATTACAAAATGGAACAGCAAACATCAATAAGAACAAACCTTCAATTAGGCATTTACAAGGTTATTGATCCCTTTGTAAAAATTCTTATCAAAGTTGGTTTAACCCCTAACGCGGTTACATCAATTGGTTTTGTATTAAATGTGGGCGTGGCCGCCATATTTATTTTAGGCGCAGAAGAAGGCAACCGTGGTGATTTGAGCTATGTGGGCTGGGCCGGTGGTTTAATTTTGTTTGCAGGCCTGTTTGATATGCTTGACGGACAGGTAGCCAGGCTGGGTAATATGAAATCGACATTTGGTGCACTGTATGATTCTGTGCTTGACCGTTATAGCGAACTGATCATGTTTTTGGGGATATGCTATTATTTAGTTGCCCACCATTATTTTTTAAGTTCAATAGCAGCGTTCATTGCATTAATAGGCTCCATGATGGTGAGTTATGTAAGAGCCCGTGCCGAAGGTTTAGGTGTTGAAATTAAAGGCGGTTTAATGCAAAGGCCCGAGCGTGTGGTAACCATAGGTTTATGTGCTGCCTTAAGCGGTATAGTAGCACAGTATATTGGCGGCAATTACAAATTATTTATTCCCGGTGTTAAGTTTCATGTTTTTGAAACCATATCAATATTTACTATACCACTTGTAATACTTGCAGTACTTACCAATATTACCGCATTTAACAGACTAAGAGAAGCTAAAAAGGCCTTAATAAAGTTGGAAGAAGGTGGTGACGCCTGAGTTGTAAGTGATACGTTATAAATGGGTGAATTCATGTAATTCTTGCTATTAACAGCTCCGTACTCAAAACTACCATACAAAACTCAAAACTAAAGCTCAAAATATCATATATTCGTAACAATTAAATAAAGGTGTTTACTCCTAACTAAATCTTTATTAAAATTGTATCCGGTTAGGTTTTAAACCCCAAACATTACTTATATAATATTAAAAAAGACAAATAACAGGCAGAGAAATTGTTAAACATTTTAAACCCTGATATGCTATGAAAAAGAATTATGTCTCCAATTCTCAGGAGTCTGTGAGAATGTTTAAAAGCAATTTTTTAGAAGGTTTATCTAAGGTACATTACACCGTACCCCTATATATTTTTGTACCCGTTATTTTATTCTGCACTTATAAAGCCTTTTTTGAGGCCGGCATTAGTTTTATACTGTATGTTGGCTTATTTATCGCAGGCCTTTTTATATGGACAATTGTTGAGTATATCATGCACCGCTTTGTTTTCCATTATCAGCCAAAGGAGAATTGGAAATGGGCACAAAGGTTACATTTTATTATGCATGGGGTTCATCATGATTATCCAAGCGATGCCAAGCGCCTGGTATTGCCCCCATCGCTAAGTATTCCGTTAGCTACAGGTTTTTATTTTTTATTTAAAGCCTTGTTACCTGTAAATTATGTATTTGGTTTTTTCCCCGGTTTTATATTAGGTTACCTGTTTTATGATATATCGCATTATGCCATGCATCACTTTAACTTTAAAAGCGGCCTGTTTAAAAAAATAAAACAACACCATATGCTGCACCACTACCAGGATCCTGAAAAAGGTTATGGTGTGAGCTCGCCGCTGTGGGACAAAATATTCCGTTCGGGTTTCTTAAAAAAATAGGTGTGGATAGTACCGGGCATAACAGCATAACAATTAATACAAAAACGGTACTGATTGTTTCTCTTCTTTCTTTGGGTTATTTAGTAATTTCTTACTTCCTCATTGGCTATAACTCGTCTGAGCTTTTTTTGGTTGCCATATTTAACTCGCTCTTTTACCTTTCAGTAATTACGCGCAAGTTTATACTGGGCTTTTCTATATTCATTGTGTATTGGATCATATTTGATTATATGAAGGCTTTTCCCAATTACAATTTTAACCCGGTACATATAGGCGATTTGTATAATTTTGAAAAACATCTTTTCGGCATACTTGATAACGGTACGTTATTAACGCCAAATGAATACTGGAGATTGCATGGAACAACCTTTATTGATGTAATAACCGGCCTGTTTTATCTGTGCTGGATTCCTGTACCACTTGGATTCGCAGCGTTTCTGTTCTTTAAAAACAAGCGACAATTCCTCTATTTTTCGCTCACTTTTGTACTGGTAAATCTCCTGGGCTTTGTAATTTATTATACATACCCCGCTGCACCACCCTGGTATGTTCAATATCATGGCTTTGCATTCACCCCATTAAAGGCGGGCAACACAGCAGGGTTAGCCAAGTTCGATGCCTACTTTCATGCCGGTATTTTTAAATCCATATATACCAAGGGCTCCAACGTATTTGCAGCAATGCCATCGCTACACTCCTCCTACCCTGTTATTGTGGTTTATTATGGTATAAAAAACCGCCTGGGCATCGTTAATACAATTTTTGTTATAGTGATGCTGGGTATATGGTTCACCGCAGTGTATGCAAGTCATCATTATGTACTTGATGTGCTGGCAGGCATTACTACCGCAATTATCGGCATCTCCCTGTTTAACCTGTTGATAAACCGTATAAAATGGCTGCAAGGGTTCATCAATAACTACGAGCAAATTATATTATAATTACTGTACTATTTACTATACCAATTGGGCATTGCTGAAAATCACAGCTCCATGTTGAATAATATTTGATCAGTAATATTACTCCCAATGTGCCATTAAAGCGTAAAAAGCACTAAAACCGACTATAATTATATACCAGCCTGATAGTTAGCGGCAAACAGGCACGTTATTTGACGAGGGATATTGAATTTAGCTGAACATTCGATAAACCCGTACATGAAGAAACTTATTACTTGTATTTTTATCCTCTTAGCCGTATTTCAGTTATCAGCACAAGCGGGTGACCTTGATAGTCTTAAACAAAAATTACAGATCACCAAAGATTCATTAAAGGGCCCTGTATATATTGACATTGCCAACGCGTATTTATCAAAGAACGATACGATAAGCAGCAGGCGCTGGAAATTCCTTAACCAGCTGGATGCCTTAAATTATACCATGCTGGCGTTACATGTATACTCAAACTATGAGGATACCCTGGGTTTACGTACCTGCTATAATAATTTGTCAAAAATTTATCGTTTACAACACAAATACATTCAGGCCAAATGGTTCATATTGCAATCAAATTCTATATCGCGACAAAAGCATGATGTGCCTAATATCATCACTTCATTAATTGAGCTTTCGGCTATAAAGGGGGATATGGAAGATTATAAACTGGGTATGCGCGATCTGAACGAGGCATTGAAGCTTTCTGTAAAAAGTAAAGACCCTAAAAATGAATCGGCTGTGCAGGTAGGCTATGCAGGCTTATACCGGCAAATGAAGGAATTTACAAAAGCCTCCCTTGCCATAAAACGGCATGAAGAGATTGATGATAGTATACATAAAGCCGAGTTAGACCGCTTAGCTCAAATAAACACCCAGGATTCTATCCAGATCAAAAAACAGGATTCGGCCATCGCCAAAAAAAAAGTATTTACCTCCAGCAACAAAAAGCTTTACAAAGCAAAATCAGCCAAACGCGTAGCCTTGTAATAGTTCTCATCATTAGCCTGGCTTTAATGGCCATAGCAGTAATAATTTATTACAGGCGCCGCAAACAAGGCAGGTGGCGGTTAAGGATAAGAAAACCCCGGCCTTAACGTTTCTTATATCTGCAGCCGGTTTTAAACTACTTGCTGGTAAAACTGTCTTACAAAGGATATGAGAAAGTTGATTGCAAAAATTATTTTTACGCTTACCATTTTAATTACGTTTAATACCGCTTATGGCCAAAGCAGCCGCCAATTCAGAAACGAGTTTTTATACCGTATAAATTTAACCAGGCAAAAAGGTTGTAACTGCGGCATCAGGTATTATCCTCCGGCAGCTCCTTTAACCTGGAACAATGATCTTGAAGATGCAGCTGCAGGACATGCCCGGGATATGGCCCGCCACGATTATTTTGACCATACCAGCAGGGACGGCCGCAGTATGGGCGACCGTATACTATCAGCCGGGTACGCTTATAAAGGTTTTAAAAGCTATGCCGTTGGCGAAAACATTGCAGCCGGACAGCAAAGCATAGCCGAGGTAATGGATGGCTGGTTTAAAAGTGAGGGCCACTGTAAAAACCTCATGAACCCCGACTTTAAAGAAGTTGGCGCAGCCTTATATAAAAATTACTGGGTGCAGGATTTTGGCGGCCGCGAATCATTTTCGCCCGAGCAACAAAGGCTCATCAAATCGGGCAAATACAAGTTGGTGCAAAAAAAAATATCAGGAAGTGATTAGTAGATAGATGTGCACACCTGCATATCCACACATCTTTTAATCCGTATTACCGGCTTTAACCCTCCTCGCCATTACTTCACGCCAGGTGGTTAAAATAAAGCCCTGTTGTTTTAAAAAAGCCCTTAGTCGTGGGTCTGTCATGGCCAGTAGGTCGCCTTTGCGCTTTTGGCCGGTATCAGAAATATATTTAAATGCAGCCGATGGCTGGGTACAATGCATAATTACCATAGTTAACCCCGGCGAAAGGCGGCCAATACTCTCCATATAATGATCAGTGTACCATTGTTGTATCTCCGCATCCGTCTTTTTCTCTATATCGGGCATTTGCCAGTCGTAACTGGAGTTATGCAGATCATCCAAAACAGGCAGGCCGCCTTTCCAAATCATAGCTCCAATTTCTTTTACCTTACCTAAGACAGCTGGTTCAGATATTTGCATACCTTCAGTGTATTTGCCTTGTTTTTTTAAATCGGCAATGGTAGCCGCTTTGGCTTCGGCACGGTAAAAAAGATCATCACCACCCGGAAACATAATAGGGATATGTTTTTCAATACCCACTTTTATATAGCGCTCCATAAAGGCATCTTTGGCAAACAATGTTCCCATGTGCGAGTCCATGTGCGTGGGTACAAAACCCATGCTTAGCGCGCGGTCAAGCTGTGCCCTTATCTCTTTTTCAACCTCATCGCCCGTGGCCCTAAAATATACTGCCGCCACCGATGGCCACAGGCAGCCTTCTTTATCCGTTAATCCCGGCACCGCGGCTTTACCAGCCAGCGGCCCCCAACGGTAACTATCCCATTCTGATGTTAAGGTTAAATGCAAACCGGCATCTGTATTGGGGTGTTTATCCAAAAACTTTTTAAACTCAGGCACCCAGGGGCAAGGCATCATAACGCTGGTTGAGGTAGCCACACCCTCGTTTATAGCTTTCTCAACACCCTCATTTGAATCATGCGACATACCTGCATCATCAACATGCAAAATAATTACACGGGCACCTTTGGGCCAGCCAAGCCGCTCGGCATAGGTTTTGGTTTGCTGTGCAAAACCAGAAATGCTTATAACTATAGTTAGGGTAACTAATAACAGCTTTCTCATTGGGTGATATTTTTAGGATAAAAGGTGGATTAAATATAGGTATATAACCATTATATATTCAAGTTTTCCGAATGTCAGCTTTTCAAAATTCAGGAAATTCAAAGTATAATTACACTTACTTTTATTATTTTTGGAATTAATGCTGCCCGCTACTAATCATACGCTCGAAAAACTTGAAATGCTGCTTAAATCAGCCGGGTACAGGGTGCGGTATGAAAAAGGCAATTTTAAAACCGGCTCATGCCTGTTACTAAACAGCCGTATGGTTATTGTTAACCGTTTCTCAAACCTGGAAAGTAAAATACTGGCTATAGTTGAACTTTTGCGTGAACTTGAGGTAGACTATAAATTGCTTGACGAAAAACAGGTTGCATTTTTGCAGGAAATTAAACAAACTAAACTGCAGCTGTGACCATAACATTTTTAGGAACCGGAACCTCACAGGGAGTACCTGTTATTGCCTGCGGCTGCGAGGTATGCACCTCGCCCGATGCCCGCGATAAGCGGCTGCGAACCTCTATTTTAATTGAGGCTGAAGATAAAACGATAGTTATTGATTCAGGGCCCGATTTCAGGTACCAGATGTTACGGGCAAAAGTAAAACACCTCGACGCTATTGTATTTACCCATGAGCATAAGGACCATATTGCAGGGATGGATGATATTCGCGCGTTTAATTACAAGCAAAACAGCCCGGTTGATGTTTATGCAGATGCGCGTGTACAAAGGGCGCTGGTGCGCGAGTTTCCTTATATCTTTGATGGCACCGGCTATCCGGGTATTCCGCAGGTTATTGTGCACCCTATTGACCTGCACCCTTTTGATATAGGAAGCGTAAAGTTTACCCCCGTTGAGGTTTTGCATTATAAATTACCTGTATTAGGTTTCCGGATAAACGACTTTACTTATATCACTGATGCCAAAACAGTATCGGAAACTGAAAAGGAAAAAATAAGCGGAACAAAGATCCTGGTGATCAATGCGCTGCAAAAACAAACACATATATCACACTTCACACTTGACGAAGCAATAGCCTTTGCCAATGATATAGGCGCCGAAAAAACCTATTTAACACACATCAGCCACCGCTTAGGCAAACACCTGGATATATCAAAAGAGCTGCCCGATAATATTGAATTGGCATATGACGGTTTAAAGCTTAATATTTAACAATTCATAGTAAACAACCCTGATGTTTAACATTTTACAATAAAAAAGCATAAAACAAAACAATATTCGCATAAAAAAAAACAATATTTGCAAGCATCCGTTGTGAGGTATGAAATGTACCTTACAAGGATAGCCCCCCTATTAGATGGAATATATTGTTTATGTAAGCACAGCTCAAAGGCCGTTGAGTGAAAAGGAACTAATAGATGTACTTAAGGTTTCGCGCACTAATAATAAGAAGTATAACGTTACAGGCATATTATTATATTGCCAAGGCACCTTTATGCAGGTACTTGAAGGCGATAAAAATAACATTGATCGGATCTATAAAGCCATTGAACTTGATACAAGGCATAAAAACATTATTAAACTGGCATCCGGAATATCAAGTAAAAGAAATTTCCCGGACTCATCAATGGCTTTTGCATCAGTGAATCCAGAAACCTTACAAGAAATTGAGGGGTTTCTTAGCTCTCCTGATCAAAACGTATATGACAATACTGATCATATTACCATTAACATGCTTAAAATATTTGCCGAAAACAACAGACTTTATATTTCGTTTTAAAGCGGCTATGCTATACTGTAGTTCCTTAATGTGCTTAGAAGCATAAGCTTTGCTCAGGATTTCGTCAATTTTTTTTTGGCTTCATCATACCATTTTAAACTTTTTTAATCTTTTCTATTAATAATTAATTCATCGGTCAACGCATCAAAAACCATTACCTGGCATATTGTTTGGGTCGATGATCGTAATATGTTATTATTTATTTAGTATAACGATAATTATTAATCAATGTTTTACGTAAATGCTATTTATTTTAATTATAGCTTAACAAAAAATACTTTATCATTGATTATTAAACAGTTATTTAAACAAAAATTAATAAATTAATTATAGTTTAATAAAACTCACCCTATCTATTGAGCCCTTATACTGTTTTAAATACCCGGTATTATGCATGTTAATTTTGCCTTTTATGGTAATGTATCTTTTATCAATTTGAGTAAATGTGCCGTTATTATACTCAAATAAACCAACCCGGGTACCTGATAAATACAATGGGCATTCCTGGCTAAAATCAACCCACAAAGCCTTTTTTAGGGAATGATCGGCAAAAAGGCTATCATTGAATAAAGCTGATTGCTTAAAGCCTTCGGCATATTTTCCGTTAACCTCCACATATTGCTTATCGTATTTTTCAAGATGACTTACCAGTTCGGTAAATTCAACTTTCTTAAAGGTTATCCCTTCATTACAATTGCTCTCAAAAACTTTAGTTTGCTTACCGCATGACAGTAGCAATACCGGAAGGATAGCAAACAAGAATACGCTGATTATTTTATCCGGTATCATAGCTTTAAAATTCTGAGTGATGAATATAATGAAAACATTTCAGGAAGCTAAAACTCTGCGATTTATATATAGAATTGTGACATTATTAAACTAAGGAATTTGCGGGTTTTAAACAGGCATTTGCTAAATGCTTTTATTTATTATAATTAAGCGCTACTTTAGCTTTAAATCACCAATTATATGAAGCTTAAATTAACATTTTCATTGCTGGTACTCTTTGCAGCCGGCGCAATGGCGCAAACCGTATCACCCAGCGAAAAAGAACAACAAGCAGAAATCAACCGTAAAAAACAAGAAGAGGCTTTTCATAAAGACTGGGCCAATATAAAACGCTATGAAGCCGATAACAGCAAAGTGTCCGGAGCGGCTGCAAACCCCAAAAGTGTAGTTTATATGGGCGACTCCATTACTGACTTTTGGATAAATAATGATCCATCATTTTTTGCAGGCAAGCCCTATTATGATCGCGGTATTAGCGGGCAAACCACTACTCAAATGCTGGTACGTTTCCGCGATGATGTAATTAACTTAAAGCCTGCAGTAGTAGTAATACTGGCTGGTATTAATGATATTGCCGAAAACAATGGCCCTATTAAACTGGAAGCTGTTTTTGGCAACATACAATCAATGGCTATATTGGCAAAGGCCGCGGGTATTAAAGTGGTGCTGTCATCAGTATTACCGGCTTTTGATTTTCCGTGGCGGCCAGGTATGGAGCCTGCATCAAAAGTAGTACGCCTGAATACCATGATCAAAGATTATGCAGATAAGCACCATATCGTTTACCTGGATTATTTTTCGGCTATGGCTGATGACAGGCAAGGTCTGCCTAAATCATTATCGGGCGATGGGGTTCACCCAAATCTTGCGGGCTACAAAGTAATGGAGCCTCTTGCCGAAAAAGCAATTGCCGAGGCCCTGAAACGGAAATAGGATCTTTATACTTTAACCCAATCTTATTATACGCATAATGCTATTTATATAAATTTGTGCATTATCGTTTTCTATGAAAAAACATATCACATTTTTAATAGTCCTTTTACAAACCGTTGTTGCCTTTGGGCAGATTGATACTGTTCAGAAAATTGTACCGGGCCGAAAGAACAGCATTGAACAGCAAAAAAAAACCTATGTTATCCTCATTTCGGCCGATGGTTTCCGGTATGATTATGCACAAAAATACCAGGCCAAAAATTTACTTGCCTTAAGTAACGATGGTGTGAGAGCAGCATCAATGATCCCATCATATCCATCAGTTACCTTTCCAAATCACTATGCATTGGTAAGTGGTTTATATCCTTCGCACTCGGGTCTGGTGAATAATACATTTTATGACCGTGACCGTCACGATGATTATTATATGGGCAATAAAGCCAAAGTAGCCGATGGCTCCTGGTACTATGGTTCGCCCTTGTGGGTGCTTGCCGAGCAGCAGCACCTCCTTTCTGCCAGTTTTTACTGGGTCGCATCTGAGGCTGCCATCCAAAATATAACCCCTACATATTATTACGTTTATAACGAAAAGATAGCCATTCATAAACGCATCAGCGAAGTAGTGAACTGGTTAAACCTGCCCGCCGAAGATCGTCCGCATCTCATTACATTCTACTTTCCACAGGTTGACCACGCCGGGCATGTTTATGGCCCCGATGCACCTGAAACAGCCCGCGAAGTCCATTTTGTTGATTCGGCAGTAAATGAACTGACCAAAGCCGTAAAAACAACCGGCCTTGATGTGAATTTTGTTTTTGTATCTGATCATGGGATGACCAAAGTTGACAAAGACCATGCTATTGGCATCCCCGCGGCTATTGATACCTCCAAATTTATTGTTTCGGGCGATGGGATATTGGTTGAGCTTTATGCCAAAAACCAGGCAGGCGTTAAGGCTACTTATAACAACTTAAAGCAGGAGGCTAAAGATTATGACGTTTATCTTAAAGTTGATATGCCCGCCAAATTACATTATGCCCAAACCGACGACTGGCATAACCGCATAGGCGATATTTTGCTGATCCCTCATTATCCTAAAGTATTTAATTTATACAGTAAAAAAATAAACATAGGCTGGCATGGGTATGACCCCAGCGTGGTTAAAGATATGCATGCCACATTCCTGGCCTGGGGACCTGCATTTAAACCCCACACCACCATTCCATCATTTCAAAATGTAGATGTTTTTAACCTGATAAAAAATATATTAGGCCTTACTTATACCGGCAAGGTTGATGGTACAGGTAAATTGGCTGATGAGATTCTGATCCCTCAAAAATAAATCACTATTTTATTGCAGAATGCATTGTTGTTTGGGAAGCTTTTAATCAGGAGTTTATTTATGCTGATATGACCGCGATTTGTGTAACATATTAGGTTGATAATTTTTAATTAGCTAAATATTTTGTTACTTGTAACACCTTTAAACTCACGGTTTATGCACAGAAGAAATTTCCTGAAAACAGGTTCATTAGCAGGTTTAACTATATCAACCCTGGTTGCAGCTTCCTGCAGTCAGCCATCCGCAGAAAAAAAAGCAGATGCTGCGGCTGACGACAAAGATGACCTGTTTGAACTTTCGGAAGCAACCATTACCGATCTGCAGCAAAAAATGCAGGCCAAGCAATATACCTCGCGATTGCTTACAGAATTGTACCTGAAACGCATTGATGAAATAGATAAGAACGGCCCTAAACTTAACTCTGTCATCGAAATAAATAAAGATGCCCTTAACATGGCCGACGCCATGGATAAAGAACGCTCGCAAGGCAAAGTACGCGGACCATTACATGGCATACCCGTACTGATAAAAGACAATATTAACACAGGCGATAACATGCATACCACAGCCGGTTCGCTGGCCCTGGGCGATAATTTTGCCAAACAGGATGCCTTTATTGTATACAAATTGCGCGAAGCTGGAGCCGTGCTATTGGGTAAAACAAATTTGAGCGAATGGGCCAACTTTCGTTCCACCCACTCAACCAGCGCGTGGAGCAGCCGCGGCGGGCAAACAAAATGTCCTTATATACTTGATCGTAACCCCAGCGGCTCAAGCGCGGGATCAGGATCGGCGGCGGCGGCTAATTTATGCACCGTAGCCATTGGTACCGAAACTAACGGATCTATCGTATCGCCGGCATCGGTTAATGGGTTGGTGGGTATAAAGCCAACCGTTGGGCTATGGAGCCGCACGGGCATTATCCCCATATCAAAAACGCAGGATACCGCCGGACCAATGACGCGTACGGTTAAGGATGCCGCTATACTTTTAGGTGCACTTGCCGGTATTGACGCGCAGGACACTTATACTTTAGCCAGTAAAGGAAAAGCAGAAACCGATTATACCAAATTTTTAGATATCAATGGATTGCAGGGCAAGCGGTTGGGTGTTGAGAAATCGGCTTTGGATGATAATCCAGCTGTGGTAGCCTTGTTACAGGATGCCATTAAAACGCTGAAAAGCAAAGGAGCTACGGTTGTTGAAATTGAACTGAATAAAGAGTTAAAGGAAATAGGCAAAGGTGAATTTAACGTGCTGTTATATGAGTTTAAAGACGGACTGAACTTGTATTTAAACAACGCCAACAGCAAGACCAAAACACTTGCCGATGTCATTGCCTTTAACAAAAATAACGAGGCTAAAGCCATGCCTTTTTTTAAACAGGAAATCCTGGAACAGGCCCAGGCCAAAGGCGATTTAAAAAGCAAAGAATACCTGGATGCCTTAAAAAAGACAAGTGATGGCACCAAAAAAGTAATTGATAAAATACTAAACGACAATAAACTGGATGCCATTATAGGTACCACCAACGGCCCAGCAGGCTGTATTGACCTGGTGAACGGCGATTATGATAATGGGTTCTCGTTTTCGGGTCCAGCGGCAATGGCCGGGTATCCTCATATTACGGTACCCATGGGTAAAGCGCATGAGCTGCCTGTTGGTTTATCTTTTTTCAGCACGGCTTACAAAGAAGGCGAGATCATTAAACTGGGTTATGCTTATGAACAGGCTTCTAAAAAAAGGGCGGCGCCTATATTTAAGGTTGATTTGTTGGGTTGATTACCTTTTTCCGGTAAATAAAGCGAGATTTGAAAAGGCAAAGTAAACACCCCATAATTCAATATTTCATATGGACGTACAAGAACAAATCAAAGAGTATATTACCAGCCAACCCGAACCAAAACGTAGTGAAATTCAAGAGTTGCACAATCACATACTTCAAGTTTTACCAGGTTGTAAATTATGGTTCGACAATGGTAAAAACAGTGAAAATAAAACAGTTAGTAACCCTAACATAGGCTATGGATTTTACACCATAAAATATGCTGATGGAAAGACCAGGGATTTTTTCCAAGTTGGTTTGAGCGCAAACACAACAGGGATCTCTGTTTATATTCTCGGTATTAAGGATAAGACATACTTAGCCCAAACGTATGGAAAAGAAATAGGCAAGGCGAGCGTGACCGGGTATTGCATCAAGTTCAAAACGCAAAAAGATATAAAAATTGATATACTTGAGGCGGCAATACGATATGGGGTTGAGGTTACGAGTGAAAATTAAATTTCAAACCGAGACACTACCCTCAATTCAGCTTCATTAACAATTCAACCCAAAACCCTATCTTTCCAAAAAAATTCAACTAACCTATGGAATTTGGCCGTGTAAACCCAGAGGAGTTAGCAGCAGTAGATTTTACGCTCCCACCTGATCCTGAACTTACCATCAATACCCTAAAGGCTGCAAAAAGCAACCAGTCCTTGCAGGTACACGTGGGTTGCGCTAAATGGGGACGTAAGGAATGGATAGGTCAGATCTATCCGCCTAAAACCAAAGAAGCTAATTTTTTGGATGAGTATGTAAAACATTTTGATTGCATTGAGCTCAATGCTACTTTTTATAATGTTTACGGTCCGGATACTATTACCAAATGGAAAGCCAAGGCCGAGAGTAATCCTCATTTTAAATTTTGTCCTAAGTTTTCGCAAAGCATTAGCCACATCCGCAGGTTAAAAAACGCGGAAGATATTACCACCAGCTATTACGAGGGCATTATGGCCTTTGGCGATAAGCTTGGCCCGTTGTTTTTGCAGCTAAGCGATAACTATACCCCCAAAAGTTTCCCGGAACTAAAAGCATACCTGGAACAACTCCCTAAAGACGTACCCGTATTTGTTGAACTGCGGCATAAAGAATGGTTTGCAGTGCCAGAGAACCGTGATAAGGTTTTCGCCATGCTCCGCGACCTTAATATTGGCGCGGTTATAACTGATGCTACCGGTCGTCGTGATGTGGTGCACATGAACCTGCCTACCCCACACGCGTTTATCCGCTTTGTGGGTAATGGCCTGCACCCTACCGACTATGCCCGTGTTGATGAATGGGTGGAGCGGATAAAACAATGGCAGCAATTGGGTTTACAATCGGTATGGTTTTTAATGCACCAGCACGAAGAAGAGTTTTCACCTAAACTTGCTGATTACGTTGTTGAAAAACTAAATGAAGCTTTGGGCATGCAATTAAAACGCCCTCAATTTATTAGCAGCCTGTTTAGTTAAGCTTATTTAGCTACCAATCCCGATATTACATTGATGCTTAATGCCACAATAGCGGTATTAAATGCAAATGCTATCAGACCATGGATCCAGGCCAGGCGGCGGATCTGGCGGGAAGAGATTTCTACATCTGATACCTGGAACGTCATACCAACAACAAAAGAGAAATAAACAAAGTCGAGATAATCGGGTTCTTTTTCATCGCCCGGAAATTCAAGCCCGCCTATTGGTTTTTTCTTTTGATCATCGTCAGGATCGGTAGCATAAAACATGTGCGCGTATCGCAGGGTAAATATAGTATGCACCAGCCACCAGGAAATAATAACCGAAGCCATACCCAGCAACACATGCCCTGTTACTGCTTCAGGAGATAGCTCCTTTGACGACTTCAGCAGGAAAAAAATGGCCAGCATACTTATCAATGAAGCCACGATTACAAATAAAAATATCAATGTACGGCTTGAATCTTCGATCCTGGCAATCTTACGAACCTCCATCGGGTGCGATGATAAAATGATTATCCAGTCCATAATGATGATCATTAGTGCAAAGGCTATCCAGGTAAACAATATCACCGCCGGCGCGCTAAAATGGCCCCAGGAAAAAAATAGGGTGACAGCACTTGCAACCAATGATATGAGCATACGGTGATGCGCATCTAACTTAAACCATACCTTTGCTTTTGTTTTAGTGATTGCAGGCATATTGTTCTGATACTATGGTAAGTACTGATGTAAATATGGCGATGAATTGTGTAGAATTTATGAATTATTAAATTTAGTCTTCTTCAACTATCCAGGCCACACGGCCAACCTGCCCATCTTCTAATTGAACCTTGATACCGCGCGAGTGATAGGCCGAGCTGGTCAGTAACCGTTTTACAAAGCCACGGGTTAAGGTACCGCTCCGCTGGTCTTTTTTCAGGATGATATCGACCTCAAGGCCCGGGTAAATATCGCTTCTGTTTTGTCCGTTCATTTTTTCAGGATTACACCGATTGTTTTAATGATTCCACCGATAATATTCAAAGTCGTCATTGCGAGGCACGAAGCAAGAGGCCCCCTCTAAATCTCCCCCAAAGGGGGAGACTTTTTAAGACATTTTAAAGCCCTCTCCTTTGGAGAGGGTTAGGTGAGGCTTTCTCGCAATGACGTGGTGGAGGTTATTTTCCTACCAGCCCTTTTATCGCCACCTCAACCTTTGCAAAATCAAAATTAGTAAGCAACTTATCAAACGCTGCTGTAATTTGCTCATTACCCAGGTTACCTATACTACCTTCATGGGTATGGTTTACTGTTTTATCAGGATTAAAATCACCCTGCTCAATAGCCAGACCTACTTGTTTGTAAGCATCCCGGAAAGGCGTGCCGTTTAATACCATCCTATTCACTTCCTCTACACTAAACAGATAGGCATATTTGGGATCTTTCAATATATCGGCATTCACGCTTATGTTTTGCAGCATAAAGGTGGCCATGTGCAGGCAGTTTTTCAAATCGGTAAACGCAGGGAACAATAACTCTTTCAGCAACTGCAGCTCCCGGTGATAGCCTGATGGCAGATTGGTGGTCATCATGGCCACATCATTGGGCAGGGCCTGCAGGCGATTGCATTTGCCGCGCATAATTTCCCAAACATCCGGGTTTTTTTTGTGCGGCATAATGCTGCTACCCGTGGTTAAAGTATCAGGGTAACTTACAAAAGCAAAGTTTTGGCTTAGGTACAGGGCCTGATCCATGGCCATTTTAGCCAGCGTAGCAGCAATGGATGATAAAGCCTGCGCTATGATCCTTTCGGTTTTACCACGGCCCATTTGGGCATAAACTACGTTATAGTTTAAACTATCAAAACCTAATAATTGGGTTGTTAAAGTACGATTTAGTGGGAATGACGAGCCATAACCTGCTGCCGAACCCAATGGGTTTTTATTGGTGATTCGATAGGCCGCCAAAACAAGTTCCAGATCATCGGCCAGGCTTTCGGCATATGCGCCAAACCATAGCCCGAATGATGAAGGCATAGCCACCTGTAAATGGGTATAACCTGGTAATAAAACGTCTTTATGTTTTTCACTTAATTCAATGAGCTGGCGAAACAAGGTTTCAGTTTCTTCAACAACCTGCTGCAATTGATGGCGAAAAAACAGTTTCAGGTCAACCAGCACCTGGTCATTACGGGAGCGGCCGCTGTGAATCTTCTTACCGGCGTCGCCAATGCGCTGGGTAAGCAGCATTTCTACCTGCGAGTGTACATCCTCAACCCCATCGTCGATAGTAAAACCACCTTTTTCAATATCGGCATAAATGGCTTTTAATTCGCGTTGAACAAGGTCAAGATCGACAGCATCCATCAGCCCTATACTTTGCAGCATACGGGTATGGGCCAGCGATCCTAAAACATCAAAAGCTGCCATTTGCTCGTCAAATTCCCTGTCGCGGCCAACAGTAAAGTTCTCTACCAGTTCATTTACGTTGGTGGTTTTTTGCCATAACTTGCTCATAGTGCAAATATGTGTATTAATGAGAAATAAACATTAAAAAATGAATAATCATCAAATAATCATTAAACCTTTGCTATCAACAGCAGTCATATTATTATGAATATTTTACAATATATTTATAGCATATTTAACTTTAAAACAGATATTTGATATTATTTTACAACCTTACCTTAATGAAAAAATATATTTACCTTATCGTTATCGCTTTATTAATTAGTGCATGTTCTAAAAAAAATGATGTGCAAACTTGGCCGCCGGCCATCAAAGCTGTAATAAAAGACGCGGGCACCATACCTTTTAAAATTGCTCCCCTCGCCAATGACCAGGTAAAAGTTTCTTTAAGGGATGATCAACAACAGGTACTTTCCCAAATAATGCTGAAACAGGATACTACCACTTTACAAACTTTAAAACTAAACAAAGATAATTTGGGCGCGTTTACCGCTACCTTTAATTATGCTTTTAAGCCGGGTGTTAAATATAATTTCAAAGTACAAGCCCTCCCAGTTTCAGATACCATCCGCCAGTATACTATAAACAATTACAGCCACCGATACGTCCAAACTTTCGCTTATAAAAAACTGCTTGAATTAAAACAAAGTTTAGGCCCAGATGCCTTTGACCTGTCGCCATCCCGAAATTTTTTGTTTATTACCGATGATGTTAATAATGTGCTATATACTAAAAGGCTATCGTTAAAAACCTTTGCGGCAGAAGACATCAACAACAAATTGCCTACAACATTTATAAGAGCGGTATCAGATGACGAATTACTGGTATACGGCGATAAAAACACAACCAATGTGCCTGCGTTTACCAGTGATCCGGGCAGCGACCGTGTTGTACTGGCCAAATACAATGTGAATACCAAGCAATCAACCTTTGTAGACTTTGTATCTCGTGATTATGGTAGAATATCGCGCATTGTTAACAACCATGTACTGGTAACTAACCCCATATTTGAAGACAAAACGGCCTCACTGATAAACCTTGCCGACCTTTCAAAAGTTAAATACTCATTGAATTACTTTGACTTTACCCGGATACATGAATACAGCTTCGGTCATATTTTATACGCCAACAAGCTGGTTAGCACAACAAATGGTTCCATGTCTGTTCCGGTAAACCTTGACGACAATTCAGGTATTATTGATATTGACGATAATTCAGGCTATGCACTTGTATCTTCGGTAAAGGAAAATACCGGTAAAGATCTTGAAACAGCCTTTAGCGTTTATAAAGACAATACCCCGGTATACCAGTCAGATTACCAGTATGGAAGAAGCGCTTCTTTCCCTATCATAGCTAACATTAAAAATGATGAATTGACGTTCTATCAGCATTTCACTTACAATACCACCCTGATGATAGACGGGTATTACACATTAAACCTTAAAACCAAAGAAATAAAACTTGTTCAGGCCGATAGCACTCCTTTTCTGGTTACTGATTACCAGTTAAAAGATGGTACTATTATTTCTGTAAAGGCCGATGGTGTATATAAACTTACACCGATGAACTAATCTCCGGGGGTGCTTTTTAAACTGTAAAAAAGATGATGATTTGAAGAAATTTAAAATATTCTACCAATTCTATAGGAATTATATAAATAGTTTTTATATTTGCAGAGTCAACAGACAAATAGTTCTTTATTTAACTTATCAAGAAAGACTGAGGGAAAGGCCCAAAGACGTCTTAGCAACCTGTACATCCGCATAATGTAAAAGGTGCTAATTCCTGCTCCGTAAAGGAGAAAGATAACAAAGATCTTACCCCCTGCCATCTTATAAGTGATTTTATAGTTTTTTTTCAAAGTCGCGTGACCGAGAGGATAGGTTAAGGTCTGCAAAACCTTTTACGGCAGTTCGAATCTGCCCGCGGCATCAAATTTCCTTTTATTTTCCTGCACCTTTTTTAGCCATCCATTAGCTGTATTGGCCATTAACCGGGTGTGTAGCACAAAAATTAAAAGCAGCTTAATTCTTAATCCTACAAATACGACAGCCCTTTAAAATCCTCTGATCCGTAATAAATTGGCTCAAAGCCTTCCTCCAGGGCCAGTTCACAGCTCACCTGCATGGTAGTGAAGGTTACATCACCAAAAATATTGGCTATGGCCGTATCGGCGGCATCACGGCCGGTTGCTATTTTGATAAGCCCATTAAGCGGCACAAGTTTGGTAGCATCAAATAACACCCAGTTACCGCCCAGGTAAGCTTCAAAACAAGCATGAAAATCGGCCGGTTTTAAGTGATAGGCATAGCCGGTAAAATAACGTGCGGGTATAGTTAAAGCACGGCATAAGGCAATGCCCAGGTGGGCAAAATCACGACATACGCCAACCTGCTCGGTTACCGTATCAAAGGCCGATGTTTGCGAATTGCTGTACCCACTCAGGTATTGTACATTTTTATGGATCCAGTCGGTAAGGGTTACTACCTGTTCAAAAGGATTTGTAATATGCCCGAACAGGTTATGCGCCAGGCGGTACAATTTATCCGACTGGCAATATCGGCTTGGGTTAAGGTAAGGCAGCACAGCTACATCCATTTGGGCAACCATAGTTTCCTGTTGTTGCGTATAATCAGTTAGCTCATAATAATTATCAACCAGGGCTTTATAGGTAACCTTAATAGTACCCGGATCGGCCACCTCAAAACGCATCAGCCTGTTTTCGCCCTGGGGCGAGATCAGTTCTTCAACCTTAATATATGGTTCAACCGTAAATTCCTCGTTAAGCACCGTTTGATGTGGTGTGCGTAAAGCGTGTATATTTAATATCAATGTGCCCGGCGACCGTACTACATATTCCATTTGGGTAAACACATCGAATTTCATATTGTCAGCTCGTTGTTTTAGTTTCTTTTAGTTTATCAAATGCAACCTCCATCCAATCCTCTGATATGTGATCAAGGGCATTTTTTAATTCTTCGGCCCATTCGGTCGATATATATTCCAGGTCTTTCTTCTCGTATCGCTGCTCTACAATTTCAAAGCTATCCTTTTTGTAAAGCGCCACATCAATAGGAAAATCAACATTATTAGAGCTTACCCGGGTAGAATCAAAAGATAGAAAGCCTGTTTTAAGGGCCAGTTTCAAGCTTGAGTCCTCTTCAAGTATCCTGTTTAATATGGCCTTGCCGTGTCCTGAGTTGCCTATTACTACATAGGGTGCGCCCTGCCCCAATTCAACCCAGTTACCTTCAGGGTAAAGCAAGAATAGTTTATGCTCATCATCATCCTTTAACTGCCCTCCTATTATGGTATTCAGGTCAAATCTAAAACCCGCTTTTTCCAACGAAACCCTGTCTTCTTCGGCGGCCCGTTTAACCTGTTCGCCAAAAGCGTTTACGGCTTTATACAATTTGTTAAACTCTTTGGTTTCTAGTTGTTCGGTAAAATAAGTGATGGCCTTATCCCTTACTGACCGTAAACCGCTTGTCATGATAAAAAGCGAAAAATTATCCTTTTGTTCTATTGTTATTTTCTTTTTTATAGTGGTATCAGTTCCAGATGTAACACGGGTATCAGCTATGGCCAATAATCCTTCTTTAACCTTAATTCCCAGGCAATAAGTCATTTTTGTAAAGTGGGAGGTGTTTTAAATTTCCCTGAGGCCAAAGTAATTAAATAAAGGGAGATTTATATGATTAAGGGAGAAAACCCATTAACGCGTCATGGCGAGGAAGCCCCACCCAGCCCTCCCCGGAAGGGAGGACTTAAAAATAAAAATCTCCCCCTACCGGGGGAGATTAAAAGAACTTCCGTGCAATGATGCTCAGATATTTATAAAATATAGAATACCGCCTGCGTTTTTTGTTGTTTATTGATAACCGCGTCAATATCCTTTGGCAGTTCATCTTTCAGCATCTGTTTCAGATCCTGCTCAATTTTGCGACTGATAGCTGTGGTAGGGGTATCGGTAGGCATGTTTTCAAATGGGTCCTGCAAGTGGATGGCCATCTTCTCGATCAGGAAAAATGCCGACGAAATAGCAATTACCAGCGGCACTTGCAATATGCCAAAAAACTCAATAAGACTAAAGGGCAGCAGCAGTACAAAAAATAATACCAGCCAGTGTATATAAACACTATAAGTAGCCGGGAACACTGTATTTTTAATACGTTCGCAACCGCCCATGGAGTTTATAAAACGGGTCAATGTTTCGTCCATGGCAACCTGTTGATACTCATTAACCCAGCCTAATTTGTATAATGTCCTCAGATCATGTCCCTGCAACTCGTTGAGTGCTACCGGAACATTTTCCCTGTTTTTGATAGTATTCAGGTCATCTTCGTTCAAATAAGCATCCAGGTTCTGTTTAGCGTTTTGTTTACGCAGGTGACGGCTTAAACTGTAACACCAGGCAATTTGACGTTTCACCATTCTTTCTTTAAGCGCCCATCTTTCTTCGCCATCATAACTGCTGTCAACAAAAGTTAATATCTGGCGGGTATAGGTGCGGCAGTCGTTCACTATAGTTCCCCATAAAATGCGGGCCTCCCACCAACGGTCATACGCCTGGTTTGAGCGAAAAGCCAATAGTAAAGATATTATAGTACCTAATATGGTAGGTACCGTAAGGGGGATGGATACCTCTTTAAAATTATAGTACTGATGCACAAAATAAATAGCCGAGGAGTAAATGGCCACCATGATCAGTTCTTTCTTTATTTTACCAAATACATAGGTTGCTGGTATGTTTTCTTTTAGTAGCATAATGTTTAAATAATTAATAGTCCATTACTGTTGTTCAATTAGCTCAGACTCTTCAGTAATAATATTTGCCATTGATCCCGGTGTTTCGGCTATGGCAATTACCCTTTTTCCGCACCTTGCTATTAGTATTTCGGGATCAATACTATTTTTAAACAGCAATTGGTAATTATCATGCGGAGCCACAATCCCATCTACTTGGTGGGCATCCAGGTAATTATTAAAAACAGCTATGGTGCTGCCATAAAATATGTCAATGTGTACGCGGTTAATTAAGTGGCTGTAATCTTTTTCAAGCTCGCGGCACCGTACATAAAAATTATCAGGAATGTGCCTGAGTTCGGCAGACCGGCGCGAAAGCATGAGCAACTCGCTAATGGAATCGGTTATTTTTAACATATGTACCAGTATGATATCCAGCTTTTGAGGATAATACTGCTGTGCTATTACAGGAATACTTTGAAGTGATTGATAAGTAAAATCGGTAGGGATAAGCAGCGTTTTCATAGTCGTCTTTTTTTAATGGTTTAACTTGTACATTTTGTTTGATACAAGTGTAGCGGCCAATAATTAAGACGATATAAGAAAGTTATTAGAATTTGATTAGAGTTTTGCCTCACCCCAACTCTCTCCAAAGGAGAGGGCTTTAATTTGCATATTTTGTAAATCTAATTTTACAGATTATTTATCCTGCTTGTTGGCTTCCTCTCCTTTGGAAAGGGCTGGTGTGAGGTTCTCCACCGGCAAAAAAACTTTCATTTCGGTACCAGTGCCAACTTCCGACCGGATACCTATACTGCCTTTGTGCAGGCGTATTATATTTAACGTTAAGGGCAGCCCTACCCCATGCCCTTCATAATTATGCGCGTTAGAGGCCCTGAAAAATGGTTCAAATACATGTTGAAGTTCGGTTTGGGGGATGCCAATACCTTGATCGGCGATGGAGATGATCACTTTATTATTTTCGGCCAATAACCTTATTTTCACCATACGGTTATCTGAGTATTTACAGGCATTGCTTATGATATTGGTGATAGCCAGCCGCAGTAAATTATTATTGCCGCTTACATAAAGCAAGCGTTCATCACTGGGCATATCATCCAGATCAATCTGAATATTGCTATCCGGGTTTATCTTTTTAATTGATTCTGATGCTATCATCAAAAGCTCATCTATCCTGATACTTTCCCAGCGTTGCTTTTTACCATCAAAGCCCGATTGTGCCAGCGTAAGCAGGCTGTTCAATATCTGGCCCAGCTTTTCTGATTCCGAATAAATGGTATTGAACATTTCGCGCTGTTCCGTGCTCACATCAGGTTTGTTCAAAGCCAGTTCAGCCTCGGTACTGATGATGGTTAGGGGAGTTCGCAGTTCGTGCGATGCATTGCTTACAAAATTATTCTGCGTTTCAAAAGCGGTTTCGAGCCGGTTAAGCATATCGTTAAAAGTATATGACAGCTCGGCTATTTCGTCGCTGCCGCTCAACTCATCAAGCCTGAAATGCAGGTTATTGGCAGTAATATTTTTAACGTTATGAATAATGCGCCTTACGGGCTGAAAGGTATAGAATGAAAATATTTTACCCACGAAGTAAACCAATACCATAGCGGCAAGAAAGCCATATATCAATATCCGCTGCAGGTCCTTTAATTCCTGGAAACCTGAGGGATCTGCCGCCGAAACTATAACAATGTACTTTTCATTACTTTTGGTAAATACCTTACCTGCATAAAAAGTATTATCAACCTTATATCGCGCGTTACCGTCTTTTAATATATTCCGGATAAAATTGCTTTTTACATTAATGCCACGGGGTATATGAACCTTGTTTATGGTATCGGTATTAAAAAAATATTCCCTTTCGGCTTCCAGTTTTTCAAGGTATTTGTTCCTAACCTCCAGATATGCCTTGCTTTTTGCGCTGGGGAAAATATTTACCTCGGCCGATATATTTACGCGTGCCTCCAGTCGTTTAAAAAAATCATCAAAGCCAAAGCGGTATACCAGGTAAAAGATAGTGATATTGAGCAGCAACAATATGGCACCAGATAGTAACAGGAACAGTAAGGTTATTTTACTTTGTATTTTCATCCCGTTCGTCCTCTTTCATGATGTAGCCCATACCAAAAACCGTATGGATAAGTTTTGGCGCGCCGTTTTTCTCCAGCTTTTTGCGCAGGTAATTCACATACACATCAACCACGTTGGTACCCATGTTAAAATCAATATCCCATACGCTTTCCAATATCTGGATACGTGACAATACTTTTTTTTGATTTTTAACAAAATATTCCAGCAGTCTGAACTCGGTAGCAGTCAATTTTAATGCTTCATTATTACGATAGGCTATTTTCGATTCGGTATTAAGTTCCAGATCATTAATAGTAAATACATTGTTTTTAACCAGTGCCTCTCCCCCTTTACGGCGCAGCAGCGTGCGCAGGCGGGCAGCCAGTTCGGCTATTTTAAAGGGTTTAACCAAATAATCATCCGCACCGCTGTCTAAACCGCTCACAATGTTTTCTGTAGAGTCAAGCGCGGTAAGCATAATAATAGGCATGGTTTGCTTTTGCTGCCTGATGAGCTTACATACCTGTATGCCATCCATCACCGGCAGCATTACGTCTAATATTACCAGGTCAAAATCATTATCAAGCGCCATTTGCAGCCCGGTTGCGCCATTGCCGGCAACGCTTATTTCAAAACCGTACTCTGTAAGTCCCCGTTTTATTACCGATACAACATTGGGTTCATCCTCAACTAATAATATCCCCATATTTTGCCCATGTTTTTTTGTTGAAAGTGCAGATCATAAGCTTTGTTGCTCCGCAATTATTATAAAGAAATTAACTTTTATTTAGTTTTTTAAAATTCAAAAAGAAGAAAGCATCCTGTTAGCCCTTTCCCGAAATGCGATTAACCGTTAAACCAATAACCTCTTTAATATAAGTGCTCCATTTGCTCAGGGTATCTGCATTAGGCACAATTTCCCAAAATGATGCATCGCCGGTTCCGGCAATATAGTTACAGGAATATGGAATTACATCTATTCCCTTCTTTTTAAATATCCCTAATGATCGCCGCATATGAAAAGCCGATGTTACCAGCAAATAAGGTCCCTTCTGCCCATGTTTTTGCAGTATCTCCTTTGTAAGCGAAGCATTTTCAAGCGTATTACGCGATTGATCCTCAATCAGGACACAGCTATCCGGCACTTGCATAGCTTTTAGCTGGCCTTTGGCCCAACTGCCCTCCCTAAAACTGCCCGGATTTAAATTTCCATTACCACCCGTTATCATAATGTGTTTTACACGGCCACTTTTTTGTAACAGAACCCCCTGTATGAACCTGTCGGCAGCGGCATTAAACATACCTTTCGCATTGCTATCATACGATGCAAAACCGCCTAATATAATAACCGTACTGTACACTTTGCCATTTTCGAGTTTGGCAGCAGGTACATCCCAAGCTTTGGCAAACTGGTTTTGCAAAAACGAATTAGAAAAAAGGTAAAGCAGACAAACACCATAAAGTAAACACCTGCGCCTCCATTTGGCATTTTTTGAAAATATAGCCACCAATAACAAAACAAATACGTATAACAGTGGGTAAAGTAAAAACGCCAATACTTTTGAAAGGATAAAAAACATATTGCAACAGGCTTTAGCTGTAAAAGTAGTTAAAACATTAAACTTTACATCAGCCAAAAGGTCTTATAACAAGCCATGTAACAAACTGGCATCATCATTGTCATATAAACATTAAAAAACAAAATTATGGGTTTATTGAAATTTCTTGTCGTTGGTGCAGCAGTTGCTTACGGCATAAACTATGTTACAAAAAAAGGTCCTGATGGTAAATCGATCATTGACGATCTTGCCGAAAACGGGCCGGAATGGATGGACCGTGCAAAAAAATATGGCGAACTTACCTTAGAGCAGATTGCTGCGCGTGCGCAAAACTTTAGGGATAATACCAGGTATTGAGTTTTAAGTCGAAAGCCCGACTTCTTACTTAAAACTCATTATTTTATGTACAACATTCTTTTTTTTGGCGATAGCCTAACGGCGGGTTATGGCCTGAAAAATGCTAAAACCGAATCGCTCCCCGGCCTGATACAACAAAAAATAAACGCCGAAAACCTACCTTATCATATTATTAATGGCGGCTTAAGTGGCGACACATCAGGCGGTGGTCTTTTTCGCCTGGAGTATTGGATAGACAGGCCAGTACATATTTTTGTATTGGAACTGGGCATTAATGACATCATCAGGGGTGTATCGCCCCAAACCACCTATAAAAATCTACAGGCCATTATTGACAAGGTTAAATTCAAATATCCCGATGTAAAACTGGCTTTGATGGGCATGGAGATCCCAATTTTTATCCCCAGTCCTTTCGCGGTTGAGTTTAAATCCATATTCCGTAAACTGGCCGATGCTAACCAAATGGCTTTTGTGCCCTTTTACCTGGCAGGTGTAGCCGGGAAAGCCCATCTTAACCTGCCCGATATGTTGCATCCATCCGCTGAAGGTTACAGGATCATGGCTGATAATGTTTGGCCGGTGTTACATGGGTTGTTATAAAAACCACCAGACAGTACAGGACAGTTAGGGTTGCATAAGCAAAAATATCCTTTTAACATTGCTGTTAACCCAATTAACTTTAATGTCCCAAACAAGCTTTTTCCTTTTGAATAAATATTTGCTAAAAGCATTTTCCTATATTTATAAACCGCTTTATCGCACTATATGAAACAACCCTTATGTAAGCTTGCGCTTTACACCGCTTTATTATTTAATAATCTTTTTATTATTCCGGCCTATGCGGCTGTACCTGGTAAAGCTGCCGGTTTACAATGTGAACACTTGCTTAATCCCATAGGTATTGATGCTCCGCATCCCCGCTTAACATGGTTACTGACCGATGAACAGCAGGGCGCCGCGCAAACCGCTTACCAGCTTTTTGTGGGTACAGATTCTGCTTCGGTAAGTGCAGGTAAAGGCGATAGCTGGCTAACCACCAAAATTATGTCGGCGGCAAATTTGGTGAGCTATCAGGGTAAACCTTTACAACCTTTTACTAAGTATTATTGGCGTGTTCAGCTATGGGATCAGGCCGGTAAAAAATTAAGCGCGTCGGCCATTGCCAGTTTTGAAACCGGTATGATGAATATGCGTAACTGGAAAGGTTCGTGGATTAGTGACAATAAGGGTATCGCTGTTAACCCTGCCCCCTATTTTCGCCGCACGTTCAAGATTGCTAAATCCATCCGCTCTGCAAGGGCTTATATTGCGGTAGCCGGTTTATATGAAATGTATATCAACGGACAAAAAATCGGTAATCACCGGCTCGATCCCATGTACACCCGGTTTGACAGGCGTACTTTATATGTAGCCTATGATGTTACCACCCAACTACAAAGCGGCAAAAATGCCATTGGCGTATTATTAGGCAATGGCTGGTATAACCACCAGAGCACCGCGGTTTGGTTTTTTCACCAGGCTCCCTGGCGCGGTCGCCCTACGTTTTGTATGGATCTGCGCATTACCTATACCGATGGTTCCGAAGAAACCATATCATCAAACACCCAATGGAAAACCTCGCTTAGTCCGGTAGTATTTAACAGCATTTACACTGCTGAGCATTATGACGCCCGCCGTGAACAAGCCGGCTGGAACACGCCCAATTTTATTGACAGCGCCTGGAAACCGGTCATTAACCGCGCGGCGCCATCACAAAACATAGTAGCCCAAAGCCTGCAGCCTATTCGTAATGTAGAGGAAATAGCTGCCAAAAGCATCACCAAAATTGACAATAACCTGTGGGTGTTTGATATCGGTCGTAATATTTCGGGCGTAAGCCAGATCACCGTAAAAGGCGATTCGGGCACAGTCATCCGCCTTAAACACGCCGAACGGATGAACAAGAACGGCCATGTTGATCAATCTAATATCGACTTGCACTATCGCCCTACAGATGATAAAGACCCTTTTCAGACTGATATCTTTATCTTAAGCGGTAAAGGTGAAGAAACCTTTATGCCTAAATTTAACTACAAAGGTTTTCAATATGTAGAGGTAAGCAGCAACAAACCTGTTGAACTGACCAAAGAAAGCCTGAAAGCTTATTTTATGCACAGCGACGTTGCACCAATTGGCACGGTAACATCATCAAACAAAACTCTAAACCAAATTTGGACTGCTACCAATAATTCCTATCTCAGCAACTTGTTTGGCTACCCTACCGATTGCCCGCAGCGCGAAAAGAACGGCTGGACAGGCGATGCCCATATAGCCTGCGAAACCGGTCTTTATAGCTTTGATGCGATAACTATTTACGAAAAATGGCTTGCCGACCATCGTGACGAGCAGCAACCTAACGGCGTATTGCCATCCATTATCCCAACCGGTGGCTGGGGTTACGAGTGGGGCAACGGGCCAGACTGGACCAGTACTATTGCCATTATCCCCTGGAACATTTATCTGTTTTATGGCGATAGCAAGCTGCTGGCCGATAGCTACGCCAGCATTGAAAAATATGTAAACCACATTGATGAGCTTTACCCAACCGGCCTCACCAGCTGGGGTCTTGGCGATTGGGTACCTGTAAAATCGGTTTCGCCGGTTGAGCTTACTTCATCAGTTTATTATTATGCCGATGCCTGTATATTGGCCAAAACAGCCAAAATATTGGGTAAACAGGCCGATTTCACAAAATACTCGGCCCTGGCTAATAAAATTAAGAATGCCATCAACACCAAATATCTGAACACCGAAACCGGCATGTACGGTAAGGGTTTGCAAACGGAACTGAGTGTACCGCTTTATTGGGATGTAGTACCGCAAAATCTGAAGGGAAAAGTAGCCGCCAACCTTGCACAGCGTGTAGCTGCTGATAATTACCATCTTGACGTGGGCATACTGGGTGCCAAAGCCATTTTAGGCGCGCTGAGTGATAATGGTTATCCTGATGTAGCCTATAAAATAGCATCGCAGGAAACTTACCCTTCATGGGGATGGTGGATGGTGAACGGGGCAACTACACTTTATGAAAACTGGAAGATCGATGCAAAATTTGACATATCATTGAACCATATCATGTTTGGCGAAATTGGGGCCTGGCTATACAAAGGCATCGCAGGCATACACCCTGATCAGGACCATCCTGGTTTTAAGAACGTACTGTTGCAACCAAATTTTGTAGCCGGACTCAATGAATTTACAGCCACCCATAATGGGCCTTATGGCAAAATAATATCCTCATGGCAAAGGAGCAATACCGGTGTTACCTATAGGATAACGGTACCCGCTAACTCAACCGCGACCATCAAATTTCCGGAAGGTAAAGTATACCAGGGAGCAAAGCCAATAACAGGCACACAGCAGTATAAAGTGACCGCGGGTAGTTATGTTTTTGACGTGAAATAATTATCACCTCAATTGACATAAGTATATCATATTTACATTCACTTAACACCAAATGACCTTGTTTTGACAGGCCGGTTAATTAACCGGCCTGTTTTGTATATACTTTTGTTACATCAATAATTATTATTGGTGTACTTATCATGTATAAAAAAATAACCTTAATACTCCTGCTTTTAATAACGCTAACTACAGCCAATGCCGACGAACCCTGGTCATTAAGTACCACTAAAGAAGGTATTAAGGTTTATACACGTCACGTACCCAATTCAAAAATAAAGGCCATTAAGGTAGAGTGCTCATTAAATGCGACGCCGGCGCAGTTGGTTGCCGTATTAATGGATATAAAAGGCAGTATTGACTGGGTATACCATACCAAATCTGTTAATTTGATAAAACAGGTATCACCATCAGAATTATACTATTACTCAGAGGTGAATATACCATGGCCCTTGCATAATCGCGATTTTATTGCCCATATAAAAGTAACACAGGACCCTGCAACCAAAGTAATCACAGTTGATGCCCCCTGCCTCGCGGATATGGTACCCGTTAAGGATGGAATAGTGCGCATTGAACACTCCGTAGGTAAATGGATAATTACCCCAACCGATAACGGACAGGTGAAAGTAGAATATACCCTGCATTTGGATGCAGGCGGCAGCGTACCGGCCTGGCTGTTAAATATGTTTATTACTCAGGGCCCAACAGAAAGCTTTATAAAACTAAAAGCACAACTTCAAAAACCAGCTTACAAAAATGTTAAGTTGGCTTATATTGCTGATTGAAAAGCACTCAGTTTCCGCTTAAATTAACCATTCTCGATAATACCGTCATTGCGAGGTACGAAGCAACTTTTTCACCACTTTGTCATTCTGAGCATAGCGAAGAATCTAATCGCCGAATAGATCCTTCGTTCCTCAGGATGACAAATTTATTATTTGCTTCGTTCCTCGCAATAACGCGCCTTTATTAATTGTCAGGCAAATCAAAGTCCTCTCCTTTGGAGAGGATTTAGTTGAGGCTCTACGCTAATTACCATTAATCTTTTGCAAAAAAAGCTGATAACACTTGCCAACTATAACTGTAATTTCGTTCCTTAGTATTCAACTGTACAAGTTACATTTATTAATAAGTAAAGGATAAAACCAATCAGCCATTTTCTTAAAACTTAAGGCTGCACTTGTTTTAAACTATACTTTAAGATGCCACAGGACAGTTTTACAATTTATAACCATTAATATTGCTTTAACCAATTAAAGTAAACAAACAAATAAAATGAAGGTAGCTTTATTTGTCCCCTGCTATGTTGATCAGTTTTATCCCAAAGCGGCCATTGCCACGTTGGAGCTGCTCGAAAAACTTGGCGTTGAGGTTCATTATCCTAAAAATCAAACCTGCTGCGGGCAGCCTATGGCAAACTCTGGCTATGAGCACCTTACAACAGGCTGCAATAATTTATTTATTGATAATTTTTCGGGCTATGACTATATCGTATGCCCATCGGGCAGCTGTACCCTGCATATCAAAGAGCACCTTCATTCGCCCCAGAAAGAGGACCAGGCTATTGACATCAGAAAAAGGGTTTATGAGCTTACCGAATTTTTGGTTGATGTATTAAAGGTGGAGCAATTGCAGGCGCGTTTCCCTTATAAAGTAGGCTTGCACCAGAGCTGCCATGGCCTGCGGGGCTTGCACATATCGCAAATGAGCGAACTGGTTGCCCCGGCCTTTAGTAAACCTGCGCAATTGCTGGATATGGTGGAGGGCCTGGAGCTGGTACCCCTGAGCCGGCAGGACGATTGCTGCGGCTTTGGAGGAACGTTTTGTGTTGCCGAAGAAGCAGTATCATCAAAAATGGGAAAAGACCGCGTTGATGATCATATTGAGCATGGCGCCCAGTATATAACCTCGGCCGATCTTTCGTGCCTGATGCACATGGAAGGTATTTTACGCAGGCAAAAAAGCGATGTTAAAGTAATTCATGTTGCCGAAATTTTAAATCACTACCAGCCATGAGTAACGTTACCGAAAAAAGCCACGCTGAATTAGCGGCAGCCTTTAATAAAGACGAGCCACGGGTTGACTGGCATGATGAAACCCTATGGTGGGTACGCGCCAAGCGCGACATTGCCGCTCATAAATTACCCGAGTGGGAACTACTGCGCGAAACAGCATCGCAGATCAAGAACAACGTACTATCAAACCTGAGCGAATACCTGGAGCAGTTTGAAGCTAATGCGATAAAGAACGGTGTGATAGTGCACTGGGCTGCTGATGCCGCTGAACATAACAGGATAATACATCAGCTACTACAGGAGCGTGGCATCAACCGTATGGTTAAAAGCAAATCAATGCTTACCGAGGAGTGTCATTTAAATGAATATTTGAAAGATCAGGGTGTTGATGTGATAGACTCTGACCTGGGCGAGCGCATTGTACAGCTAGCCGGCGAACCGCCAAGCCATATTGTACTGCCCTGCATCCATAAAAAGAAAGAAGAAATAGGCGATATTTTTCATGAGCATTTAGGCTCGGCCAAAGGTGAATCGGACCCTAAAATATTGACCGAAACTGCCCGTCAGCATCTGCGCGAAGTATTTTTAACCCGCCGTGCCGCTCTTACGGGCGTAAACTTTGCTGTTGCCGAAACCGGCGAATTTGTAATATGCACCAATGAAGGCAATGCCGATATGGGAGCCCATCTGGCCGAGATCCACATAGCCTCGATGGGGATAGAAAAGATTATCCCGGAAAGGAAACACCTGGGCGTATTTTTAAGGCTGCTTACCCGTAGTGCTACAGGGCAACCTATCACTACTTATTCAAGTCATTTCAAAAAACCGCAACAAGGTCGCGAAATTCATATCGTAATTGTAGATAATGGCCGTAGTATACAATTAGGCAGGGAGGATTTTCGTAATTCATTGAAATGCATCCGTTGCGGGGCCTGTATGAACACTTGCCCGGTTTACCGTAAAAGTGGAGGCCATAGCTACCATACTGCCATTGCAGGTCCTATAGGCTCCATACTGGCACCCAACCTGGATATGAAAAAGTATGCCGACCTGCCCTTCGCGTCAACGCTTTGCGGCTCGTGCAGTAATGTGTGCCCGGTTAAAATTGATATTCATGACCAGCTTTATAAATGGCGGCAGGTTATTGTAAAAGAAGGCTACAGTCCTACTGCAAAAACCATAGCCATGAAGGCTATGGCATTTACCTTGTCGTCACCTGCGCTGTACAGATCGGGAGGTAAAGTTGCACGCCTGGCATTTAAATACGCTCCTTTTGCAGTTAATAATCAATTAAATCCATGGTACAAACACCGCGAAATGCCTAAGGCACCTCAGGAATCATTTGGCGAATGGTACAGCAAAAGAAAGGAAGGACAAAACTAATGAGCAGGGAAAAAATATTAGCGGCAGTTAAAGCAAACCAATTTGATCATGCCGAACTACCCGACCTTGAAATATTAAATACCTTGACGGCTACTGAAGGCGATCTGGTTCAGCAATATACGGCTATAGCCAGTGCAGGAGGTAGTTTTGTTTATGAGGTGGCTAATTTTGAAGCTATAAAAAACATATTACATAAAGAGTTTAAACCGGGGGTAAAAATCATTTCGGGCATTAAAGAACTGGATGATTATACCTTTGCAGGCAGCGTAGCCGATGAACTGGCGCATAGCTTTGCCGATGTTGAACTAACCATACTGCGATCATATCTGGGTGTTGCCGAGAACGGCGCATTGTGGCTAACCGAAACCGAAATGAATGTGAGGGTATTACCCTTTATAAGTCAGCATTTGGCCGTTGTGATCAGCAAGGATGATCTGGTACCTACCATGAGCCAGGCTTATGCTAAAATTGGCAGTGTAGAATATGGCTACGGAGCATTTATAGCCGGTCCGTCAAAAACCGCGGATATTGAACAATCCCTTGTGATAGGTGCTCATGGGCCCAGGAGTTTGTCGGTTTTTATATTACCATAACCCCTTTTTAATGAATATATATTTGTATCAGCCTGCTATTTAAAAAAATAGCAGGCTTCTTTTTTTATATCTTTAATAAAACTTAAAATCAGCCCATTAAAATGATGACACAGGAATGAATATCACCTATTGTTAAAATATACCGATTGGTATATTTTTGTTCTATCAAAATAAAAACATTAAATAAAATGAAAACCTCACAAAATACAGTACTTATTACAGGTGGAAGCGCAGGTATAGGTTTTGAATTAGCCAAACAATTATCAGCCAAAAACAATCATGTAATTATTGTTGGCCGTAACCCGGAACGCCTGCAAAAAGCAGCCGCGCTGTTGCAAAATGTAACCGCTATTAATGCTGATATATCAGATGCCGCCGATGTAGAAACGCTGGTAGCCAAACTGATCAGTGATTTCCCCAATCTGAACATCGTGATCAACAATGCAGGTGCTGCCAGCTTAAGCGACCTTCTTAACAATACCGATACTTTTGAAAAAGCAAGTGCCGAAATGCATACCAATTACCTGTCGGTGATAAGACTTAATGAAAAACTGTTGCCAACACTCAAAAAACAAAGTGAAGCAGCTATCGTAAATGTGTCATCAATAGTAGCATTTGTGCCTGGTAAGGTAACCGCAACTTATTCTGCAAGTAAAGCCGCACTGCACTCCTACACCCAGGCATTAAGAGTTGCCCTGGCAGAAACACCTGTTAAAGTATTTGAACTGATGCCTCCATTAGTTGATACTGAATTTTCTACAGAAATAGGCGGTCACAATGGCATCCCTGCATCGCAGGTTGCTGATGAGTTTTTAGCCGGTTTGGAAACTGATAATTATGAGATCAGGGTTGCAGGTACCGAACAATTGTACCAGCTATACCTGTCATCACCCGCCGAAGCTTTAAAAGCATTGCATAGCCGCACCAGTTAATTGACGGGCAATTAGCTTGTGTATAATTAAAAGCATAATCATAACGCTAAAAACTCATGTCATTTCGACGAGGAACGAGGAGAAATTTTCTCCTTCGTTCCTCTTGTGCAAACTTTGACAAAGCACAATATAACTTCCTATACCTGATCATCGTTTATCAAATTATAATATTAAAATACCAGTTGGTACATTTGCATTATGGAAAATGAATTATCAAAAGCTGATAGAACCCGTCAGTTTATTGTAGAAACCACTGCAGGTATATTTAACAAAAAGGGATATGCAGGTACTTCGTTATCTGATTTAACCCAGGCTACCGGACTTACCAAGGGCAGCATATATGGTAATTTTAAAAATAAAGAAGAAGTTGCCGTAGCCGCATTTGAATACAATACATCCAAAGTACGCAAGCAGATAATGCAGCTTATTCAAAAGGCCCCCACCTATCATGAAAAACTCATGGTTTATGCCAAAGTTTATCACAGCTTTACCACAGTAAACTTTCCTGAAGGCGGTTGCCCCATACTGAATACCGCTGTTGATGCAGATGATACCAACCCTGTATTAAAAGAAAAAGCCGCCAGGGTTATTTTGAGGTGGAAAAAAGGCATTGAAGAATTGATACAAGCCGGCATTACTACCGGCGAGTTCAGAAAAGATATTGATACCACCCAAACGGCCCTTTCCATTATCGCGTTGATTGAAGGGGGCATCATGATAGCTAAAGTAACCAGCACCCCGGCTAATTTAGATACGGTACTAAAAACCGTTAATAATATAATAACGGAGCTTGAGGCTTAAGCTGTAACTTAATTATTACAGCAATAAGTTTTGAGTTAAAAACAAAAGTTATCAACCAAACGTTATTATCAATACCAATTTAATAATATGCCTAAAAAAATTTTAGTCCTTGATGATAGCGAGGATATACTCGAAATGATGAAAGACGCTCTCGAGATGGAGGGTTACGAGGTTCAGGTGCTCAATTTTACCGATGATATATGTAAGGCAGCTATCAGTTACAATGCCGACATGGTAATATTGGACTACATATTATTTGGAATAAATGGCGGCGAACTTTGCCACATACTAAAAACCACGCCCGCGACGGCGCACATCCCGGTGATCATGGTATCTGCTTATCCAAGGGTACTTGAATCATTGGGCAATTACGGATCCGATGCCTTTATAGCAAAGCCATTTAATCTTTCGGACATAAGCAATGCCATAAAAAGTTGCTTTTTAAAAGCAGGCGATGGTGTTGAACATGCCGATTGTGATTTTTAAA
Organism: Mucilaginibacter lappiensis; assembly: GCF_050433765.1. Classification (GTDB taxonomy): domain Bacteria; phylum Bacteroidota; class Bacteroidia; order Sphingobacteriales; family Sphingobacteriaceae; genus Mucilaginibacter; species Mucilaginibacter lappiensis_A. Next base: position 109,944 of record NZ_JBNPWP010000004.1, read on the forward strand.
TAATTAAATTATTTAACAGGCTGTTATACCGAACCTGTCGAAACATGATGCGTAAACTTCTACGCATGCCCTTCGACATGCTCAGGGTGACAGCTTTGTTTTTTTACTACCCACTCTCCTGAGCTTTTCACCAAAGCAAAGTTGAGCTACTCAGCAAACCTCCCCCCTGCTTTTACCCGCACTTTTGTTTTGTAATAAACAAAACAGAAAAAATGAAAAAGATCATATTAATAACCGGCGCCTCTGCCGGCATGGGTAAGGAAATGGCTATACACTTATTACAAGACGGCCATATTGTTTATGGTGCGGCGCGCAGGGTTGATAAAATGAGCAATATCCAACAACTTGGCGTAAAGGTTTTGGCTATGGATGTAACCGACGAAACATCAATGGTTGCAGGTGTTGAAACTATAATTAAAGCCGAAGGCCGCATTGATGTATTGATAAACAACGCCGGTTTTGGCTCATACGGCGCCATTGAGGATGTACCCATCAGTGATGCCCGTTACCAACTGGAGGTAAATGTATTTGGCGCTGCCCGGTTAATACAATTGGTGTTACCACATATGCGGGATCGGCATTACGGTAAAATCATCAATATATCATCCATCGGCGGTAAGTTTGCAGCAGCACTTGGCGGTTGGTATCATGCCAGCAAGTTTGCGTTGGAGGCCTTAAGCGATAGTCTGCGTAACGAGGTAAAGCAATTTGGTATTGATGTAGTTGTAATTGAACCAGGCGGTGTAAAATCTGAATGGAGCGAGATAGCAATGGATAGCTTGATGAAGATCTCGGGCGATACAGAGTACCGGTCTTTAGCCAAACAATTTGCGGGCATTGCTCTAAAAGCCAATGCAAAAAATGCCGACCCGATAGTTATTGTAAACCTTATCAGGAAAGCCATAGCAGCCAAAAATCCCAAAACCCGCTACCACGGTGGTTACATGGCTGCACCTGCGCTGTTCATGCGAAAAATACTGCCCGACCGTACATTTGATAAAATGTTGTTGAGCCAATTAAAGTAATGGGTATATTTAAAAACGCCGATCAAAATGAAAGATAAAAGCCACATTCTGTTCAACAACCTGCTGTACTCCTGTGTTGATAAAAAACAGCGCGGTAATGAATCCTTTGTACCTGAGCATGCTTTCGGGTACATTATATCGGGCGAAACCCATCAGAAAACGAATGAAGGCATCAGGGTTTTTAAAGCGGGTACAGTAGGGCTCATCCGCAGGAACCAGCTGATCAAATCAGAGAAAATTCCCGGTCCGGAAGGCGAATTTAAATCGATCAATATATTTTTTGACCAGGCTTTTTTACGCAGATACAGTGCAGAGCATAAACTTGGCCCGGCCAAACCCTACACGGGTGACTCTGTGCACCTGCTCCCTCCCGACCCATTCATCAAAGGATATTTTGACTCTTTACTACCTTATTTTAATCATCCCGAACAATCCAGCAATACCATAGCCGATCTGAAAACAAAAGAGGCCGTTGAGTTGCTACTAAGATTGAACCCGACATTTTACGATTTCCTCTTTGATTTCAGCGAACCTTACAAAATTGACCTGGAGGCTTACATGAACCAGAACTATATGTTCAATGTACCCGCGGCCCAGTTTGCCAAGCTTACCGGCCGTAGCCTGGCCAGTTTTAAACGGGATTTTGAAAAGGTGTTCCACACTTCGCCGGGGCAATGGCTACAGCAAAAACGGCTTTCAGAGGCTTATTATCTGATCAGGGAAAAAGGCCAGAAACCATCTGAAGTGTACCTTGACGTAGGGTTCGAAAACTTGTCGCATTTTTCATATACGTTTAAAAAAGCATTTGGAGTGGTGCCTTCAAAGGTGTAGCTTATAATTTTGCATAGTATACCATTCAATTCTATTAAGATAGAAGTTTGTTTTTCAGTTTGTTTTAGATAAATTTATACAAGCATACTGCTAATACATTTAAAACCTAAAAACCGCATGAACTGGAACCTGATACTCAAACTTTCCCTATTTGGTTTGGCATTGGGCATTGCTACCGCCTTTATTATTCCCAGTAACATTGAGGGAATTTTTTGGCTGGCTATTTTCATTATCAGCGCATACTTTATTGCTAAAAATTGCACATATATGTATTTTGCCAATGGGTTTTGTTTAAGCCTGTTAAACTGTGTATGGATCATAGCTGCCCACCTCATTTTTTTCGAACCTTACATGGCCAGCCATGCTAAAGAAGCCGATATGTATAACAATAATCTCCTCCATCTTTCGCCCCGGGTTGCCTTAACCATCATTGGCGTTGTAATAGGTATAGTTTCGGGATTGGTGCAGGGGCTATTTGCCTTTATTGCTTCAAAAATTGTAAAAAACAGGGCTATCCCTTTTCAGGATTAACCGCTTGTTTCGCTCATGCTTACACAACTTGATAATTTTTACCTGCAAAAAGAAGAACCTGTTAAGGGCTGTCTGTTAGCCTTACGGGAGATTATTTTAAAGCAGGACAAGGATATTTCGGCAGCATGGAAGTACGGGATGCCGTTTTTTTGTTACAAGGGCAAAATGTTCTGCTATTTATGGGTGCATAAAAAACTTCACCAACCCTACATAGGCATTGTTGAAGGAAAAAGATTTGATCACCCCAACCTGATCATCGAAAAACGCTCGCGGATGAAGATCATGCTTTTTGAAGCCGATCAGGACCTGCCTATTGAAGCCATCCAGGCTATTTTAAAACAGGCTATTGACCTGTATAAAACCGGAGTGATAAAAATTAGGTGATGAGGCGTAGCTACGCTCAAATAAAAGAGATCATAACCCGATCAATTTTTGAACATTCCATAACCGGATAAACAATTGAATGTATATCTTTGCAGCAAATGCTCCCGTAGTTCAACGGATAGAATTATGGTTTCCGGTACCATCGATATGAGTTCGAATCTCGTCGGGAGCACAAAAGCCTCTCAGATTTTATCTGAGGGCTTTTTTATTATCTAAACAAGTTTCTTAATCATCACAATGTGATATATGATTAATATTTAAAATAGAATCTATTTCCTGGAGAAAATGTTGGTGCTCTGTTTCGTCAAACTTTATTTGATTTAAGTCGGCGTAATCACTATAAGTTTTGGGCTTATTCCTCTCTTTAAAAATAATCACAAGGGGTATACAGACCTGTATTACCATAAAGGCCAATGTAAGCTGGAACATGTATGTGATCAGCGTCTCCATATAATAAAGACAAATCAGGAATTAATTGGTGTTGTTAATTTAACGATTTTCTTTGATATTATTTATATAAAAGTTGATAAAAATATCGCTGTTTACCTGCTTTTCACATAAAAAAAAGGTAGTTTTTTAATTAAATCATTTTATTGTCGTTTTCATTGTTTGGCCTGTTATTACCACTATTAGTATTTTTTAAAATTCCCGGTAACAATTGAGACATAAGTGTATCTATAGAAGATATTGATTTCCGAACTTGCGTAACCAAAAGGTTTCATTATATTTGCAGCCCGGATACAACGCAACTACCTAAAATAATACAAGCTTATATTTATGTCACAGTCAATTACTACAAAGAGTAAGGTATCTTCTTTTTTCTCGGTTTTAAAGCAAGCGATAAAGGGCCAGGAAGTTGATCTGACCGCTATTAGCATTAAAAGAGCCATTGTTTTGTTAGCCATCCCCATGATGCTGGAAATGGCAATGGAATCTGTTTTTGCGCTGGTCGACCTTTATTTTGTAGGTCATTTAGAAAACAGCAGTCATGCCATTCAAACAGTAGGTTTAACCGAATCTGTATTAACCGTAATATATTCATTGGCTATAGGTTTAAGTATGGCCGCAACCGCAGTTGTTGCCCGTCGTATTGGCGAGAAAAACCCCGAAGCGGCATCAAAAGCAGGAATGCAAACTATCTTAATTGCTGTATTTATTAATCTGGCCATCAGCATTTTTGGATTTCTGCATGCCCGCGACCTGCTTTTAATTATGGGCGCCTCGACCGAAACTGCAGATCATGGAACTCCATTCGTTCGCATCATGATGGGCGGTAGTCTCATTATCGTATTGTTGTTTTTAATAAATGGTATTTTCAGGGGAGCCGGCAATGCCGCCATCGCCATGCGTAGTTTGTGGATAGCCAATATTGCGAACATTATTTTATGCCCCATTTTTATCAGGGGCATAGGCCCTATCCCGGCGTTTGGTTTAACAGGTGCGGCCATAGCCACCAGCATTGGCCGTGGCCTGGGTGTTAGTTACCAGATCTACAATTTATTTAATGGTAAAAATGCTTTAAAAATACGTATAAGCTATTTCATACCCGACTGGCAGCAGATCAAAGCGATTATTAAAATTGCCGCACCCGGTATTTTACAATTTGTGATAGCCAGTTGCAGCTGGATATTTTTGGCGCAATTGGTTGCCACAACCGGCGGCGACCATGGTTCGGCTGGCTACCAAACATCACTGCGGCTAATGATGTTTTTCCTGCTGCCTGCATGGGGACTGAGCAACGCGGCAGCAACACTGGTTGGACAAAATTTGGGTGCCGGGCACTTGGACAGGGCAGAACAATCGGTATTTCAAACTATAAGATACACGGTTGTGTTTTTAGGCATTGTGAGCATCCTGTTTTTAACCTGCGGACATTTATTTGCCTCATTTTTTACAGATGATGAGGCGGTTAAAAAAGTAGCCACCCGGTCTTTACAAATTTTAAGTGGCGGTTTTGTTATTTACGGTGTAGGCATGGTTTTAACCAGTGCTTTTAATGGTGCCGGCGATACCTGGACACCAACTAAAATTAACGTTTTTACATTTTGGTTGTTCCAAATTCCTTTCGCTTATTTATTAGCCAAGTATTTTGCAATGGGGCCAACCGGTGTTTTTATTTCCATCCCGGTTGCCGAAGTTGGATTAAGTATAGCGGCTTACATATTATTTAAGGGTGGAAAATGGAAAAAAACGATGGTTTAAAGTACAAGAGGCAACAATGTTAATACCAAAAAAAGAGGGTTTACTTTAACTAAGTAAACCCTCTTTCAAATTTAAACGAGGATGTTTATCCCTTATTTACTTACGGAATTTTTACTGCCTGGCGGGCCAGCAGTTGCCATTGGTCATTACTTTTAATCCATACCAGTAATATACCAAGTTTTACAGTGCCGGGGCCCTTGCCTTTATCGTTGCTCGCTGCCGAAAGGACGTGGCGCACAATTGCTGTGTTGCCTACCACCTTAATAGTTAGATCAGTAATGTCGATAGATACAAAATCTGATGTAGCTGTCACCAGATCATCTATAAACTCTTTTTTGGTTTGTACCTTGCCACTTGAATGGCCGTAGCTTAATTCGCTTGAGGTTAGTTTGTCAAGGGTAGCGCCATCGGCATCTACCATCGCTTTACGTAATTGCTCAACCGCGGTTGTTATTTCAGTCATTGATTTTGAATTTTGAGCAAAGGGCTTTTGTATGTTAATTACAAGTGCTATAAATAAGCAGGCTAAGGTTTTTAATAAAGCAGATCTTTTCATAACGGTTTTTCAAATTTAGGTTTCTGAATGGTTATACTATACGTTAAACCTGAAATGCATAATGTCGCCATCCTGCACAATATAGGTTTTTCCTTCAACACCCAGCTTGCCATTTTCTTTTATTATAGCTTCTGAGCCGTTAAATTTAACAAAATCTTCATATTTAATTACTTCGGCACGAATAAACCCTTTTTCAAAATCGGTATGGATAACACCTGCGGCCTGCGGCGCGGTAAAGCCCTGCGTAATGGTCCAGGCACGTACTTCCTGCACACCGGCAGTAAAATAGGTGGCCAGGTTAAGCAAACGATAGGCAGCTTTGATCAACTTGTTCACACCTGATTCTGTAAGACCAAGGTCATTCAAAAACATCTGGCGTTCCTCGTATGATTCCAGTTCAGCTATCTCCGCCTCTATTTGTGCCGATATGATCAGCACTTCGGCGTTTTCTTCTTTTACAGCCGCCTTTACCCGCTCCACATACGCGTTACCTGTACTAACAGAACCCTCGTCAACATTACAAACATACATTACCGGTTTAGCGGTAAGCAGCCATATATCAGCAATGTATTCCTTATCCTCTTCGGCAACCGGGGCCGTACGGGCCGATTTACCCGAAAGCAGGTGATTTTTATAAACGGTTAAAACATCAAAGGTTTTTTTAGCTTCTTTGTCGCCGCCGGTTTTAGCCATTTTTTCAACCTTCTGGATCTTTTTTTCTATCGAATCCAGATCCTTCAGCTGCAATTCGGTATCAATGATCTCTTTATCACGTATCGGGTCAACCGAGCCGTCAACATGTATCACATTGTCATTATCAAAGCAACGCAGCACATGTATAATGGCGTTTGTAGCACGTATGTTAGCCAAAAACTGGTTACCCAAACCTTCGCCTTTACTGGCACCTTTAACAAGGCCGGCTATATCAACAATTTCAATAACGTTTGGCACTACGGCCTTTGGTTGTACTATTTCGGTAAGCTTGGTTAAACGCTCATCCGGCACAGTAATTACGCCCACATTTGGCTCAATGGTACAAAACGGAAAGTTGGCCGCCTGTGCCTTGGCATTTGATAAGCAATTAAAAAGTGTTGATTTGCCCACATTTGGTAAACCCACTATCCCACATTGTAAACCCATATTATATAAATTTTGCCCCCTCTAAATCTCCCCCGGAAGGGGAGACTTCCTGTTTATTATGTTTATAATAGCCCTCCCTTCCGGGGAGGGTTGGGTGGGGCTTAAATTTGCGCAAAGATAACAGAAAATTTTGCCTTATAATTTGAAAAAATAAACGACTTTTGCCCTCGTCAAAATAAGGCAAACAGGTTAATAATAAGATGTAAAAAACAAGGGGGATCCGCTTATGAAAGAAATGGTTGAGCAAATAGAATTGTTACTGGAACAGAATGATGATAGCCAATTACAGGAATATTTGAACAACCTAAATATATCGGATGTTGAAGAGCTGATAGATGAGCTCCCTGAACATGGCCCCCGATTTATTGAAACCCTGTCGTTAAACCGCGCCGTTAACGTTTTCCGCATATTAGATTCGCCCACCCAGGAGCGTATCATTAAAAAACTATCCGGTCAAAAAGTTGCCGATCTGATTAATGAGCTGCCTCCTGATGACCGTACCGCCCTATTTAGTGAATTGCATGGTGATGCCGTTCAAAAACTGATCCAGCACCTGTCGCCCGAAGATCGTAAGGAAGCATTATCTCTTTTAGGATACGAGGAAGACAGCGTTGGCCGCTTGATGACACCCGATTACATTGCCGTTAAAAAAACATGGGATGTAACCCGGGTATTATCGCATATACGCCGGTATGGTAAAAACTCTGAAACCATTGATGTAATATATGTAATTGACGAAACCGGTCAGTTACTGGATGATATCAGGATCCGTGAGATACTATTGGTTAAACCCGAAACAAAGGTAAGCGACCTGATGGATGGCCGGTTAATAGCCCTGAGTGCCAGCGATCCACAGGAAGAAGCCATCAATATTTTCAGAATGAATAACCGCACGGCCCTGCCCGTGGTTGATAATGAGAACATATTACTGGGCATTGTAACCGTTGATGATATTTTGTGGATAGCCAACGAAGAGTACACCGAGGATATTCAAAAAATTGGGGGTACCGAGGCACTGGATGAACCATACCTGGATATTAATCTATTTAGGCTGGTAAAAAAACGCGTAGGCTGGCTTATCATATTATTCTTAGGCGAAATGCTTACCGCCACGGCCATGGGCTTTTTTGAAAAAGCTATTGAAAAGGCTGTTGTGCTGGCCTTATTTATTCCGCTCATCATATCAAGTGGGGGTAACAGCGGCTCGCAGGCTTCCACCCTAATTATACAGGCTATGGCATTGGGTGAGGTTACCGTTGCCGATTGGTGGCGGGTTATGCGCCGCGAGCTGATGTCGGGCTTAATGCTGGGCTTAACATTGGGATTAATAGGTTTTATGCGGATCTACATCTGGACTATGTTTTCGCCCATTTACGGGCCGCACTGGATATTGGTAGGCTTAACCGTAGGCTGTGCCCTTGTAGGTGTAGTATTATGGGGATCATTAGCCGGCTCCATGTTACCCCTGATCCTGAAAAAGCTTGGCGCCGACCCTGCTACATCCTCAGCCCCGTTTGTGGCCACCCTGGTTGATGTAACCGGACTTATCATTTACTTTACCATCGCCGTAATATTAATGCGGGGCACGCTGCTTTAGGATAAACATTCTCCCTCTTTGTCATCCTGAGCGTAGCGAAGGATCTATTCGTGAACTGTGCATATCGGTGATTAGATTCTTCGCTACGCTCAGAATGACAAATTGTATTAAATTCTTGTCAAACAGAAAAACCTGCTCAAGAGCAGGTTTTTCCTTATGGTATTAGTTTAGTTTTGTTCTTTTTTAAATCTCGAATGAGAAATCTTCATCGGCAGATGCTTTTGCTACTTCAGGGTTTTCGTTGTACTCGTAGCGTTTTTCAACTACGTCCTGATTTGCCTTAATGTACTCTACGGTTTCTTTTAAACCTTCAGCAAACTTTTCGAAGTCTTCTTTATACAAAAATATTTTGTGCTTAATAAAAACACCATCCTCCAACCGTTTTTTACTTTCTGTTATTGTAACATAGTAATCGTTTGAACGGGTTGCTTTCACATCAAAAAAATAAGTCCTCTTCCCGGCTCTCACCTTCTTTGAAAAAACCTCTTCACGCTCTCTATTGTCAAAATCTCCCATAATGAATATACCTGTAATTAGTTTTGGTTGGCATAAATATAAATCAAAAAATGAAAGCGCAAGTATTTTATTCGATTTTATTGAGCTTTTTGAAACTTTTATGCCATTTTTTTGTGTTAAAAAGAAAAAATCAGGCGTCTTGCTCCTCTTCAAGCAATTGTTTTTCGTATAACTCAAAGTAAGTACCCTTCAATTGCATCAGGTAATCATGGGTGCCATGTTCAACAATTTCGCCATTATCCATTACCAATATTTTGTCGGCATTTTTTATGGTCGATATGCGGTGGGATATAATAATGCTGGTCTTATTTTGCATCACCCGTCCCAGGTTGTTCAGTATTTCCTCCTCGGTACGGGTATCAACTGCCGAAAGGCAATCATCAAAGATCAATATCTGCGGATGTTTAAAAATAGCACGCGCGATTGATACCCGCTGCTTTTGTCCACCTGATAATGTTACGCCCCGCTCTCCTATCAGCGTTTCAAAACCTTTTTCCAACTCCATAATATTACTATACACCGCGGCATCTCTGGCTGCTTGCTCTACAACTGGCATATCAAGTACATCGGCACTAAAGGCAATATTATTGGCAATGGTATCAGAAAAAAGGAAAACTTCCTGCGGTACAAAGCCAACTTGCGAACGGTAGCTTTCCAGATTAAGCTGTTGTACAGGTATATGGTCAATGGATATTTGGCCGCCCGTAGTATCATACATACGCATTACCAAATTGGCTATAGTGGATTTTCCCGAACCTGTACGACCAATAATAGCTACCATTTGTCCGGGTTCCACAGTAAATGATACATTTTTAAGGGCATGAATGCCTGTATCCGGATAAGTGAATGATACCTTATTAAATTCAATAGCTCCTTTAACGGTATGTATATTCCCTTCGAGCGATATGATCTCGGGTTTTTCATGCAAAAACTCATTAATACGTTTTTGCGAAGCCGCCGCCCGCTGAATGAGCGAGGTTACCCAACCTAATGATATAACCGGGAAGCTAAGCATGTTTAGGTATACAATAAACTCAGCAATATTGCCCGATGTGATGTTGCCCTTCATTACCTCTACCCCACCCACGTACATCGTGATCACATTGCTCAGGCCTACCAGTAACAGCATAATAGGATAAAACAGGGCCTGCACTTTAACCAGGGCCATGGAATGTGATTTATAATTCTCGCTTTCGGCAGCAAAACTCTTTCGTACAAAACCCTCCCTCACGTATGATTTGATGACCCTGATACCTGAAAAATTCTCCTGCACAAAGCTCGACAAGGTAGATAAACGCTCCTGGATCTGCTCGCTGCGGAAATTGATCACGTTATTTACATAGTAAATGATGCCCGCCAGTATGGGTAGTGGCAGTACAGAAAGGATAGCCAGCCTTACATTTACAGTAAGCATGGCATATATCACCAGCATAAACAACACTACCGTATTAATGGTGTACATAATGCCAGGCCCCAGGTACATGCGCACACGGCTCACATCCTCAGTAACACGGTTCATCAGGTCGCCGGTATTGTGGCGGCGGTAAAACGCTAATGATAGTTTCTGGTAATGGTGATATATTTCATTTTTCAGGTCGTACTCAATATGCCGCGACATGAGGATTATGGTTTGCCGCATAAAAAATAAGAACAACCCACGCAATAACGCCAGTACCAATACCAGTGCCCCAAAAAGCATCAGGCTGCTACCAAAAATATCATATATCATACTTTGCCTGTTAAAGCCGGCAAAAAGCTGGTAAGCACCAATATTTTCGGTAACCAGGTCAAAGGCTACACGTATTACCTGCGCGGGCAACACACCAAAAATGTTGGATATAATTACAAACAGCACACCCGGAATTAACCTCCAGCGATATTTGTAAAAGAATTTATTAAGATAAGCGAGGTCTTTCATAAGTCAGAAAGTCCGGCAAACCAAAAGTCCGGAGCCCGAAGTCTTAAGTCGGGATGTCCGAAGGTTGGGATGTCCGAATGATCAAAAGTATTAAAAAGTTGGGAGAGTAAGATAAGTTAAAAGTCAGGGAAAAGTCTAAAGTCCTTAGCACGTGGTCAGTAATAACAAATTCCGGGTTTTCTGCCTAAAACTTTTCGCCTTTACATAAATCGCCCGAGACTGTATACTAATAAACTTGGTGAGAATAAAAAAAACCTATACTTTTGTCGAGCCTTAAAACATTTTACTACCGTATACTAATGCCTGTTCAACAACCAGAATCTATATTCAGTCAGCTCGATGCCTTCGGACACAAAAAAGTTGTATTTTGCAGCGATCCTGATACAGGTTTAAAAGCCATTATAGCCATTCATGATACTACACTGGGCCCAGCTTTTGGTAGCACACGTATGTGGAACTACAAATCAGAAGCCGATGCGTTGAATGATGTATTGCGCCTGTCAAAAAGCATGACCTATAAATGTGCCGTTGCCGGCCTTAACATGGGTGGTGGTTACTCGGTAATTATTGGCGATTCGCACCGGGATAAAACCGAAGCGAAAATGCGCAAGTTTGGCCGCTTTATTAAAAACCTTAACGGAGAATTTATTACTTCCGAAGATGTAGGCACCAATCCGCGCGATATGGAATACATCCGTATGGAAACCCAGCATGTTACCGGCGTACCAGAAAGCATTGGTGGCAGCGGCGATCCATCGCCCGTAGCTGCACAGGGTGTTTTTATGGGAATAAAGGCTTGCGTAAAAGAACAATTTGGCAGTGATAGTCTTACCGGTAAATCAGTCATAGTACAAGGTGTGGGTCATGTTGGCGAACATCTGGTACGTTTGCTGCGAGATGAGAATGTGAAGGTTTACATTAGTGATATCCAGGAAGATCGTATTGGCCAGATAGCTAAAAAATATGGTGCCGAAGCGGTATCAAACAACAATATTTTTGATATTGATGCCGATATTTATGCGCCATGTGCTTTGGGCGGCACCATTAATACACAAACCATTAATAAGCTTAAATGCGGTATTATAGCAGGCTCGGCCAATAACCAGTTACTTGATGAAGCCGAGCATGGCGCCTTGCTTTTAGATAAGGGGATATTGTTTGCGCCCGATTATGTGATCAACGCAGGCGGTATCATCAACTGCTATTCGGAACTGATGAGCTTTAGCAAAAAACGCACCATGCAGCTTACCGAAAATATTTATGAAGTAACGCGTAATATTTTAAAACTTTCTAAAACAGAAAACATTTCTACTATTACAGCTGCAAATAAAATTGCGGAGAAAAGAATAGCAGACATTAAAAAAGTGAAATCATCCTATTAACAATATCATAATTTTAACCATTCGCCCCCTGGCGGATCAAATCGTTCTTACACATGTTAAACAGAAGGCACCTAAGGGTAAAGGTATTACAAGCGCTATACGCATACCATCAATCGGACACTAAAGACGTTAGGCAACACGAAAAAAATATGCTGAGCGGCATTGACGAGGTATTTGAAATGTACATCTGGATGCTGTCATTAATTTCGGAAGTGGCTAATTATGCGGCAAATGACGCCGAAGAAAGAGCCAACAAACACCTGCCTACCGCCGAAGACCTGAATGCCGACCGCAAAATACTAAGTAACAGGTTTATTCTTACCCTGAATGATAACCGCGACTACCTGATCGCTTTAAAAAAATATAAAGTGGAGTGGCATTTTGAGCCCGAATTGGCCAAGTCACTATTCACTATCCTTAAAAATGCGCCCGAGTATGCCGAATATCTTGCAAAAACCGGTGATACCATACAAACGGATAAAGACATTATTAAATTTATTTTCAAAAAAGTAATTCTAAAATCATCACTGGCCGAGCAGGTTTTTGAAGATAAATTTATTTTTTGGCCTGTTGACCGCGATGTGCTACAAGCATTAATAGCAAAAACATTTAAAAACTTTGCTTACGAGGATGCCAAACTGAATCACCTGGCCGAAATTACAGGCAACTGGGCCGAGGATCGCGAGTTTGTGGTAGACCTGTTTCAGAAAACCGTAAGATTTGATGCACCTTACCAGGAATTGATTGCTGCCAAAACCCAAAACTGGGAGCCTGAGCGTATTGCCATGATGGATACCTTATTAATGAAAATGGCTATTACAGAGTTTGTTAATTTCACATCCATCCCGGTTAAAGTAACCATTAATGAATACCTGGAGATCTCCAAAGAGTTTAGCACGCCTAAAAGTAATTCATTTATAAACGGTATCTTAGACAAGATTTTAATTGACCTTAAAGCAGAGAATAAGATCAAAAAAATAGGCAGAGGATTAATAGAATAATAATTGAACTAATGAAGAAATTGTTTTTAAGCTTAGTAACCGCAGGCGTACTATTATCGGCCTGTAATCAAACTCCGGGCAATGCCTCAACAGCTGCAACCACAGGCGACAGCACAGCGAATAAAACTGCTGCAACTACCGCTAATGCAGCAATTGCGCCCGTAATGAAGTTTGAAAAAGAAAGTCATGACTTTGGTAAAATTAAACAAGGCGATAAAGTTAGCTACGATTTTAAATTCATAAACAATGGCAAATCGCCGTTGATCATTACTGACGCGGTTGCAAGCTGCGGCTGTACCACACCTGAATGGCCTAAAACCCCGGTTAAACCAGGTGAAAGCGGTTTGATCAAAGTTGTATTTAACAGTGCGGGCAAAACAGGTTTGCAGGATAAACAAATAACCATTACCGCCAATACGGTACCCGCCCAAAACATGGTGCATTTAATTGGCGAAGTTTTAACGAAATAACAATTAATTTAAAAAATGATAGCAACTATTTTATTACAAGCAGCACCAGCATCTGGAGGTTACGGCATGTTAATTCCTATGGTATTAATTATCGTAGTGTTTTACTTTTTCATGATCCGCCCGCAGGTTAAAAAGCAAAAAGACCAAAAGAAATACGTAGAGGAACTAAAAAAAGGTGACAGGGTTGTTACAACCGCTGGTATACACGGTAAAATCATCGACATTAACGATACCACTTTTTTAGTTGAAGTTGATAACGGTAAGATCCGTTTTGATAAGTCGGCTATAGCTTTAGATGCTTCAAAAGCGTTAAATGCTCCGGCCGCCCCTGTAAAAAGCTAATTAAAGCTAAAAGCATAAGGCTAAAAGCCTAAAGCTAAGAATAGCTCATGTATAACAGCCAAAAGCTGGAAGTTGAAAACAGTTAACCGCTTTTTTTGCTTTCAGCTTTTGGCTTTAAGCCTTAAGCTTAATAAATATGGCAATAGTAAAATTATCAGCAACAGAACGAAGGCGCTTATCGGCATTTTTCACCTGCCTGGTGCTGGCTGTTTTAGCTTGGGTGTTTACTACGCTATCCAACGTATATAGCTACTCTGTGCAGGAGGTGCTTACCTACAAAAACGCTCCGCAAAAACGTGCTTTTCATTCCTTACAGCCCGATACGGTTAAGGCCACCGTACAGGGTACAGGCTGGCAAATGCTGTTTTCTGGAATGAATAAAGAAAGCAAGCCTATTACTATTGACCTGGCTACGCTTGAAAACCGAAATTATGTAGTGCTTAGTTCCCAGCTAAAACAAATTAACATTAACAAGGAACTGACCCAACCCATTATATCTATTGATCCTGATACCCTGTATTTTGATTTTACAAACAGGCTGGTAAAAAAGGTTCCGGTACAGCTTATGCTGAGCCTTAAATACCGCAAACAATTTGCTGTATCGGGCAATATAGTTATTAAACCAGCCTATATAACGGTGAGCGGCCCTACAGGCCGGTTAAAGGAAATAAGTTTATGGAAAACCGATTCGCTGCAAATGCAGGAGGTTGATGAAACTATAAATACCCGGATAAACTTACAATCGGTAAAGGAGGGTAATTTAAATGTATATCCTAAAACTGTGCAGGTAATTGTGCCGGTTGATGAGTTTACTGAAAAAACTTTGGATCTGCCTGTTAAGCTAATTAACAATCATAATTATGATAATGTAAAGGTTTTTCCACAGCGGGTTAAAGTGACATTTACTACAGCGCTAAGCAGGTACCCTGATATGAACGAAGACCTGTTTGAGGCTACTGCCGACCTTGATCTTTGGCGCGACCACGATTACAAATCACTCCCGGTGAAGCTTACACGCGTCCCTCCGTTTTGTAAAATTGTAAAGGTAAGTCCGGCAAATATTGATTTCATCATAAAAAAATAATGCATGGCAGGAGTAAGGATTTTTGATAAAAGAGTAAGGATATCAAATCTTTTATCTTTGCTCCAAAAGTCATTGATCTAAATTTCAACCCGTAAAAAAATAATGCTTAAAATAGGTTTAACAGGTAATATAGGCAGTGGCAAAACTACAGTGGCAAAAGTATTTGAGCTTTTGGGCATACCCGTTTTTTATGCCGATGATGAGGCCAAAAAAGTAATGGTAACTGATGAGCTATTGATCGATTCCATAAAGCAAACCTTTGGGGCGCAATCTTACTTTGAGCATGGTACGCTTAACCGTAAACATATTGCAGGCATTGTTTTTAATAACGAAGCTGAACTTAAAAAACTGAATGCCCTGGTACACCCAGCTGTTTTTAGGGCCTTTGACAATTGGATATTAACTATAAAAACGGCTCCTTATGTTATTAAAGAGGCTGCCCTGTTATTTGAAAGCAGCTCATACAAAATGTGCGACCGCAGTTTACTGGTTTCAGCACCATTGGAGAACCGGATTGCTCGTGTAATGCAGCGCGACGGAATTTCACAAGCCGAAGTAGAAAGCCGTGAGGCACGCCAATTTCCCGAAGACCGAAAAAAACAACTGGCTGATGACATCATCATCAACGACGACCGGCAGCTGGTAATTCCGCAGGTGCTGGCTTTGCACAAGCTTTACTTATCACTTGCAAAAAATTAATGATACTTGACGATTTTGTTCTGATAGATGATAAGGGCCTGTATTGCAAATACGGCGATTTTCATCTGGATCCTAAGCTGCCTGCAAAAACGGCGGTTATTACACACGCGCATGCAGATCATGCTGTAAGCGGCAATAACGAGGTATACTGTACCAGGGCAACAGCCACCATTATGCAGCTACGTTATGACCGTACAGCGGCTAAGATTTTCAATATAATTGGTTATAACCAGCCGTTTAATATTGGGCCGGTAACTATAACCCTGATCCCTGCTGGCCACATGCTGGGCTCGGCGCAGGTATTAATGGAGTATGAAGGCGCCCGGTACCTTTATACCGGCGATTATAAACTACAGCCCGATGCCACCTGCGAACCTATTGAATGGGTTACCACGGATGTATTGATCACCGAAAGCACCTTTGCCGATCCTGCCGTTATACATCCTGATCCGGTTGCCGAAATACAAAAGATCAATGCTATCAAAACCAATATCCTGTTAGGGGCTTATGGCCTGGGCAAAAGCCAGCGCCTCATAAACCTGATAAGTACTTATGCCCCGCAAAAAAAGATCCTGGTACACCATCGCATTATGCCTATTAATGCCATTTATGAAAAGATGGGTTTTGCATTGGGTGCCCACCAAATTTATGGCCGTAAGCTCATGAAAGTGCAGGATGAATTTGTGTATATCGTTCCGCCGTTTACATTTGATAGCTATATCAGGGCTACCGGTGTTACCCGCCTGTTTGCCTCAGGCTGGAAAAACCTGCAGGTTAATCAAAAGGATACCCTGTTTATATCAGACCATGCCGATTGGAATGATATTTTACAAACCATAACCCGCACCCAACCCAAACAAGTGTGGACATTGCATGGCGATGGCAGGCATTTAAAAAGTCATTTTAATAATGATATTTTTGTAAAACTGCTTAATTAAATGCTACAGGAAGGTGTTGACTATTATATAAATGAGGATGGCAACTTTGTATTTACAAAGGAGTACCATTTAAAACGTGGTTATTGTTGTAAAAACAAATGCCTGCATTGCCCCTGGGATTATGGAAAAACTGACCAATCAGCAGATCAGGACTCTCCTGATAAAAACAATATTGTATAATTAATCGTTCAAAGTGTGCACATTACGGTTAGTGCAAATTAAAAATAATTGAACATATTTGCATCTTATTGATTGTTACATACTATGCGGATTGACGACGAAATACAAAGCACAAATTTTGAAGATAACTACCATAAAGCGGCAATTAACATTGCATACACCGCCGGCTGGTTAAGTAATTTCTTTAAATGTCACTTTGATAAATTTAATCTTACTCAACAGCAATTTAATATTCTGCGGATATTAAGGGGACAATACCCCAACCCAGCAACCATCAATCTGTTAAAAGAACGTATGGTTGATAAAATGTCTGACGCATCGCGTATTGTTGACCGCCTTATCCAAAAAGAACTGGTTTCGCGCTGTACCAATAATAAAGACAGGCGGGCGGTTGATATACGCATCAGCGAGCAGGGCCTGCAGATCCTCTCAAAAATGGATGAAGAATTTAGGACCAAAGACTTTCTGAAAAACAACATGAGTGAAGAAGAAGCCGCCGCACTAAGTGACCTGCTTGATAAGTTGAGGGGATAGTTTTTTGAGGAGTTTTGAGGTAAAAGGGCAAAGGTTAAAGGCCAAAGGTTTCTTGTAATAATAAAAAAACACGTCATTGAGGAAGCAATCTCTTTAGGACAAGTGGCTAATCTATATAAGACGGGCCTGTCATCCTGAGCCTGTCGAAGGATCGCGCGGAGAAGCCTCCCACCATGCTTCGACAGGCTCAGCATGACAGCCTTTATTTTTTTAACCATACATAGAGTTACCTTATCCTTCTAATGACAAAATCTGTATAAGAATAAGTATATTTAATGTTGTTATGAACCAGCATTATTTACCAGAGTGTTATCTTAAAGAGTTTTGTAATAAAAAAGGACATTTTTATAGTATCGATAATGAATTGTTAACTAAAGGCATTCTTCCAAAGCCAAGAATAACTTACCCTAAAGAAGCATGCAAACAAAAAGACTATTTTACCATCACTCCTCAATTTAAAGAGATTTATCCAAGATTTAAGGACTTGGATGCTTTGTATTTGGAAAATAAATTTAAAACTTATGAAGATTGGTATCCAAAACTCCTAACTACTTTAAAAAGTGGACAACCCGGAATAACTTTTAATGATGCCGAATTTCTTTTACACGTTTTGACTGATTTTAGGGATAGAAATTTATTTTTCAGAGACAATTCTGTACAAGTTAAAAAGAATACATTGAATAAGATGCTTGCAGAGGAAAAGCATGGCACTCATATTCTAAGCTCGAATGATAAGGAAGATATCGAAAGAGTACTAAGTGATCCCCACTTTAATAAGAACTCACATTTATTGACTTTAATACTAAAATATCATTCAAAACAAGACGAAAATGGTGATTTATTTAAATTATTAACTTCAAAGTGGTGTCTTTGTATATCAGATAATAAGTTTATTACCTCTGACAACCCTGGATATTTCATTCACAATGGTAGATACTTATATGAATTACCAAACGTGGATTTTTCTTTTATTATGCCGATTACACCTAATTTATGTTTGTATATAACAGATCATGTTGCTGACTTAGATTCATTTAGAAATTCGTATAAGACCATAGATTATATAATTGCTGACGAAAATGTTCTTGATATCTACAATCGAGGATTAACATATCATATGAACAGATATTTATATGCGGAAAGCATTGATGCTATCACACTTTTTACGAGAACAATGAGAACCAACATTTAATATTATCAACATTTACAACAGTAAATGCATATTGATAATCATATTTATACTAATTTATCAATCTAAAGTATTCGCTTAAAAATGCCCCCTTATTTTATCGTAAATCTCCGCATCATACAAATCCCTTAACTGCTGATGAACGGCCGGCGATAAATGCGGCAATTTTGATGCCTCCACATTACTGTTAACCTGTGCCACTTTTGATGCGCCTGGTATTACAGTGGTAACTTCGGGATGATCGAGTATCCACCTGATGGCCCATTGCGGCATACGGGTATCAGGTAATAGTTCCTTTATTTTATCTGATAGCTTTACACCCTCATTAAACTCCATGCCCGAAAATGTTTCGCCGGCGTTAAATGCATCGCCATTGGCATTATAGTTACGATGGTCGTTTTGAGCGAATTGGGTTTGTGAATTAAACTTGCCGGATAGTAACCCGCTGGCTAAAGGTACGCGCACAATAATAGCCACTCCCCTATCCGCGGCTTTGGTAAACACTTCATCGGCTACGTGCTGCCTGAACAGGTTAAATATGATCTGTAACGACGCTAAACCTTCCTGCTCCAGGCAAATCAATGCTTCTTCAGAAGTTTCAACACTGGCGCCAAAATGCGTGATGAGCTTTTGCTGCTGTAAGCTGCGTAAATGATCAAACACTTTGCCCGAGCGCATTTCATCCGTAGGGATACAGTGCAGCTGTTCTAAAAACAAACGCGGGATATCCAGGTGTTTCAAAGAATCTTCGGCCTGGCGCTTCATGGCATCATAGGTAAAATTCTGCGGCCATCCGTTTGGGGCATCGCCACGCCTGCCAAGCTTGGTAGCTACATAAATAGTGTGATCAACCGTTTTTAAAAATTTGCCTATAACCGTTTCGCTTACACCCATGCCATATACATCGGCAGTATCTAAAAAATTACCCCCGGCATTTGTATAGGCCCTTAAAATGTTTATGGCATCATCCTCATTCACATTGCCCCAATCGGCGCTGCCCAATTGCCAGGTACCCAATCCAACTTCGGCTATTGCAGTACCTTTAAAATCCCTGTAGTTCATAGTTTTTGTAGCAGTTGTTGCAGTGGTAAAAGTACAAAGCCGTTTTGATAATCAAAACGGCTTTGTTGAAATGAGTAGCACTAATCGATGAATTGACTCACCCGACCATCGCAACGCTCGGTCACCCTCTCTTCGCCTGCGGTGGAAAGAGGGGAAAAAAGAAAATGAAAACGCGTCATTGCGAGGCACGAAGCAATCTCTATGCTATACAGAGTCGCTCTGTAAGTCGGGGATTGCTTCGTGCCTCGCAATGACGCGTGTATATGTTGATATCGGGAGTCTTCGTCGCTATATTTCAAATACCCCTAACTCAGGCTTTAAATCCGCTCGTTTCCTGTTTTAAAATATCCAGAACAGATGGTGTAACCCTGCCAAAGAAGGATACGCCCGAGGCGCCGTTCTTTAAAGCATATTGTATACCCGACCGTACTTCTTCGTCATTATTAAAATCGGAAAGATAAAGGCCTGCATACAGTGGGAATTTGCCGGCCAAAAAGTGAATCCCTTCTGCAACAGCATCGCCTATCCAGCTTACACCTTCTTTATAAAAACCGTGGTATATCATGGGGCATACGCCATCCAGCTTAAAGTTTGTCCAGTCCTGACGCACATTGCGGCGCGCAACTTCGGGAGTTGGGAATACTGCCGCCGTAATTGGTTTTTTATGCTGATGCGCTACAGCCGATATGCTGTTTACTACGCGGATAATATTGCCATACCTGAACAAGCGCCATGAAAGGCTTGCCTCCGGGTATTGAATTGCTTTAACGTCCTGGTTATAATGCTCCTTAAACTTAGCCTGGCAAACTTCGCAATAGCAATAATCATACTCGGGCAGCTCTTTGGTTTGTTCAATTTTGTATTTATCCCAAAGGTTTACAGGCAGCACCACATCGCAATAACGTACATAATCCAGGTGAATACCATCTACATAATCTTTAGCCAAAATTTTATCAACCGTATCTGTCAGGTATTTCTCCACTTCAGGGCGCGACGGGCAAAGCCAGCGGTAATACTTTACATAAGGTGGTTTATCTGCGCATGAATCGCCGTTACGGTTTTTGCTGTACCATTCCGGGTGCTCGGTAACCATTTCGGCCCGGTTAAAGGTCCATATCCAGCGATGTGCTTCAATTCCATGGGCCTTTGCAGCGCGAAAATGCCTTTCACTATCGTTCTCAAAAAATATCCCGGTGATGCCAGCAGCTTTATAAGCCGTGTAATTGGTTTTAAGATCATCGTCAGTATCCTTTAAATTAGGATTTATCCAGATCCAGTTTTTTATAACCTTCTTTTTATTGCTTACAACAACTGGCGAAGCCTGGCCTTTTATTGGTAATTGCGATGCAACAGTGGCTAACAGACCAGCTTTTAAAAATTCGCGCTTATTCATAGCTTTTTAATGATTAGTATTTAAAGGTTCAACAAGCCCATCCTGATTTATGGTATAGGTTATTTTATTTTCCTCATCGTTAATTAAAGCCATAAACTGACGCTTAGTGGCTTCAAGCCGTAAGTTATTAAATTTTTTTAAAATGTTACAACCACTTTCAATACCTAATTCTTTTAATGATGACGCGTACTGCTGATTTTTCCTGTACCACTCTTTTTGCCGGTAATAAATAAGCCATAAATATTTTTTTTGCTGCTCGGCATAAGGCATCTCAAACACTACATCATCGGCTGTATGGTTACTGAACAGCAGATAACCCCAACGCTCTGGGTAATGCATATTAATTACCCCCTGCGATGACCATACCCAGTTATGCTCAGGCAGGTCGCGCCCCGAAGCCGCATCTTTTAATTTTACATTTTGCCCGTTTTGTACCTGTGTATCATATTCTACCCTCGAAAAATTGATGCGCCACAAAGTACCATGCTGCGGAATGGCAGCTTTAAAACCGGGATTAACAGATTTGAACGGAATAGCCATTTCAACCGTCCACCCTTTGTCGGTATCAGCAGGGTCATTCAGCGTGCCCTGTATTTTAACCGCGGTACGCAAACCATGTGCATCCCAGCCTGGTACCGCACCACCCTGGTTACGGTAAGGCTTGTTTAAATACAGATCAAAAATGGTATTTATAGCATTAACCTCAATTTCATAATAACCGTGGGTAGTATTTACCGGATCAATAAATAGCTCAAAATCATTATCCCTGAAAACTATATCATCATGTTTTTTTAGCGTGGCCCACACCTGCGGATCATATATCCGGGCGGCCACATACAAACAGCTATCGTCCCAAAGCATTTTGATGTTGGTTTGCATCGATGGTTTAGGCTTCAGGTCACCTTCAATATCCACAAAATCATTTGTCCATTTACCCTGTTGCCATATAGCCTCATCAATATCACCATCAATTACCGGCGCAGTGGCTATATGCTTTACTACGTAGTTTTCAGGAACGGTAAATAAGTTTTCCAGTCCTTTAAAGGCATCCTGTGCTTTTGCCGCGCCTGAAGTAAAAAACACGGATACAATTAAGCCTGTCTTGATCAAAGACAGGCTTTTTAATTTAAAATTTTGCGGAAAGGATAATGTGCTCATTAACTGCCTAATTCTAATATACGGTCAAATTCTTCGCGTTTTAAACCCATTACTGATAAGCGTCCCTGCCTAACCAGGCCTACATCTTTTAATTGTTCATCAGCCTTGATTACTTCTAATGTTACCGGGTTTTTAAGGGTTTCAACCGGCGACAGGTCGACCACTACCCAGTTCGGATCGCTGGTGGTAGGATCCTGATAGGCCTCTTTTACCACTTTGGCAATACCCACCACGGCTTTACCATCATTACTGTGATAAAACAGTACCAGGTCGCCCTCTTTCATCAGCCTTAAATTATTGCGGGCCTGGTAATTGCGCACACCATCCCAAAAGGTACGCCCATCTTTATTAAACTTTTCCCAACTATACTTTACGGGTTCTGATTTTACAAGCCAATGCTGCATAAGTTAATCTGAATTATATAAACTTTATAGGTGTAAAGATGTTAAAAAGCACTGATAAAACAGAACAGGAGTTTGTAAAAACGGGGTTAACTTGCTGCTTAGCTCAAACTTATTATTGGAAAGACGGTAAATATGAATCAGTTACCACCGGCGATTGATAAGTTCTATAACTCAACCTGTATTTCTTTCCAATCAATAGCTCCCTGAACATCGATCAAACAATTTTTACTGTTTAAAAGTCCGGTAACTGTTTTGAATGTTCCGCTGGCGTAACATTTACCATTCATTTCTTTCAACTCTTTAATGATCACCACCTCGTTGGAATAACCTGCAGATAGTTGGTTGATTACCAGGTTAGAATAAGTAAATACGAAACCCTTATCCGGCTTTGAACCATATAACAATTTTACTTCCATATTAACATAAATTTTATGGCCAAGGTAAGTTACGGTATCCTTGTACCGGTTAAGCACTGGTGAACTGGTTTGGGCAGACACCAGTGTAATCATACCAGCTATTAAAATGAGCGAAAGAATCAGTTTTTTCATACGTATTTTTTTAGCTAAAGCTATGATAAAAAAAGCCTTCAAAGGTTTAACCCCGAAGGCTTTTAAAAGCACATTTTTATCCTTAACAGCTATCATATGTCAATCGGTCAATTTTGAGGCTATAGATCATTTAACCATTCCGCGCCCGAACATTATATCGAATAAGTTCAATAACTAAATCTTCTAAAAATTTGATTTTATTTTGCATTAAAATACTCGCAGAGAGCTTTTTATCAACCCGCATATCGTTTAATAAGTTGATTAACAACTTTTCGTAAGCAAATAGGGTTGCTTTACCTGTAAACTTCAAAAATAATTTATCATCATTTTTCTTGGATAATGGCATGATCACATTAAAAAATTTAAACCCACTGAGGAATTTAAAATCAATTGGGACATTAATCATATAGGCTAAAAATTAAGTATCGGCTAAAAAGATAGATCAGGAATAGCAAGAATAGTCTTTAACAGATCAGGAATAGTTTTAGAAAAACTCAAATGTTATTTGAGTTAAATATTATTAAAAAAAAGCAAATCACTTATGCCAGGTTAGCATAACCAAAAATGTGTATTGTATTATTTAATATGTGATATGTGAGGTATATATTTCTAAGGTAATTAATATTATTTATTAGAAAACTAAAAAATAACTATTGATTAAATATTGTGTAATTCTTAACTGGAACGTTCGGTTATTGATGATTTATAAAATCAGATAGTTTACAACTGATTAACTCCAACATTAAATTTTCGCAAAATCTAACCCTATTTTGCAAGCCAATATTACTGGAAAGTGATTCATCAGCTTTCATTTCAGCCATTAAATCAAGCAGTTCAAGTTGATAATTAAGACAAGCCTGGGCATTTATAAATTCTAATATTAATTTGTTGGATTTTTGTTTTGAAGGAGGAAAAGGTATACTAAAAATCCCGTATCCATCACGGAATTTTATATCTATGGGAACATAAATCATAAGGGGCTATCGGCTAATAAAAATGAAAGGGATCGACTAAAATTCTTATAAAAATAGACTATATTTATTTAATTATCAATTAATTAAATATTATAAAAATAAAAAAAGTATATATTATCTTACGCCTCTCCATTTTAGCCAATAACAAAACGGCTTAAGTTTATAATAAATATGCCTTAACAGCATATCAATCGGCTTGTTTAACTTACAGGGCAATGGCTTGGCCCTAAACCTAATAAAATAGCGGAATACCAGATTCAAATAAAAAAATCCCCTGACAGGCGTCGCGGGGATTTTTAAGTTTATAATGGGGAGATTTTGTGCAACTTATCAGTTTGCCTGGGGTATGTCATAATGGAACCGCTCAGAAACAATTTTTCCGCCTTTAACCTGGTAAACGCAAATCTCGTTCATCATGCTTCTGCCCATTCCTTTATAGGTTACATCCATATCCATAGCGCAGGTAAAAAATTCGCCGGTTACAATAGGATCTGAAACAGAGCCGCTGTGTACCTCTTCAACCATAGCATACCACTGGTTTGTTTTATCTAATACAGCATCCTTACCTTCTGTAAATTCCATAGGTGAGCCTTTAGGCTCATGACTTACAATATGATCTGCATAAAGCTCGTTGATAGCTTCTACATTTTTACCTTCACGACAAAGCTGTATCAATTTGTCGGCTACCTCTTGTGTGTTCATAATTTATAGTTTTTAATTGGTGGTTCGTTATGATAAAGTTATTGATAAAAAAATCAATATCACAAGCGAGGTATTTTAAATTTAGATTAACATTTGTTAATCTTTAGTTACATATCCCGAAGGCGTTAATCAAGATTTTTTTTGATTGGCGTATCGGGGCGACTCACCAAACCTCTATTGTCAATTATTTGTTACATAAACCATTATTGTGAACGTTAAATTATTATAAAGTATTTTAGCGGGGAACAATCCGGTTTATTCATCTTCTTTTCCTTAATCATGAATCAAAACTATAGCTCCCGATTAAAGTCTCTGTTAATTATCACTTGTTTCCTGGTATTTGCATTCCAGGTTAAAGCACAAACGCCCGTCGATGATCCGCATATGGGTATCATCCCCGCCCCTGCTTCCATAACTAAAGCTACGGGTACCTTTGTATTCAGTCAGCTAACGCTGATCAAGGCAGATAATATTAAAGACAGGAACATTGCTTTTTTAAAAGATTTCCTGTTAAACAACAGGCACTTTAATAACAAGCTATCAAAATACAATTCCAGGATCAGATCAAATAAAGGCACATGGCTTGTAATTACATCAAAAGGAGCGGCCGCACTACCAAAAGAAGGCTATAAATTAACTATAACCCAGCGGAGGGTAACCATTATTGGAAAGGGTGCCGGTTTGTTTTATGGCATTCAATCCTTTATGCAACTGTTCCCTGTTGAAACATCAGGCACCGAAAAACTACCCTGCCTAACCATTGAGGATTCACCCAGATTTGGATACCGTGGTATGATGCTGGACGTTTCACGTCATTTTTTCACCGTGCCGCAGGTTAAAAAAGTTATTGAGCTCATGGCGGCTTATAAGCTGAACAACTTTCACTGGCATTTGGTAGATGGCCAGGGATGGCGCATCGAGATCAAAAAATACCCTAAGCTAACACAGGTTGGGGCTTACCGCATGCAAACCATGTTTGGCAATAACCGCGACTGGCCCGACTCCCTATCGTACGGCGGTTATTACACCCAGGACGAGATTAGGGATGTAGTGAAATTTGCTGCTGCCCGTTATATTAATGTTATCCCTGAAATTGAAATGCCTGCCCACTCTGAGGCCGCGTTAAGGGCTTATCCCGAATTAAAATGCCAACTGCCTGCCGATAGTAAAGTACCTGCAAGGGAGGTAAACAACATATACTGCCCTACTGAAGAAACATTTACTTTCCTGGAGAATGTACTGACCGAGGTAATGGAGCTTTTCCCGAGCAAATTCATTCACATAGGCGGCGATGAGGCCAACAAAGAGCCGTGGAAAGCATCGGCATTTTGCCAGGCTTTGATCAAAGAAAAAGGTTTAAAAGACGAGCACGAACTGCAAAGCTATTTTATACAACGGATAGAGAAATTCCTGAACTCAAAGGGCCGCAGTATTATTGGTTGGGACGAGATATTGGAAGGCGGTCTGGCACCAAATGCCACTGTAATGAGCTGGACAGGCGAAGAAGGCGGAATTGCCGCTGCACGTCAAAAGCATAACGTGATCATGACCCCGCAAACCACCGGTAACTATTTTGACCATTATCAAAGCGGTTCGCCACAGGAGCCGGTATCATTTGGCAGGTACGCGGCTTTGGATGAAACCTATAACTATGACCCGGTTTCGAAAGAGCTGACACCCGAAGAGCAGCAATACGTAATAGGCACCCAGGGCAACCTGTGGACGGAATATGTACCAACTGTAGCCAAACTACAGTACCAGATACTGCCTCGCCTGTTCGCGCTATCAGAAGTAGCCTGGAGCAAGCCAGAAAACAAGGAATATACTAACTTTTCGGAAGTGCGGCTGGCTAAACATTTTGCCAGACTTGATGCTATACACTATAACTACCGCGTACCAACCGCCTTACCTATTATTGATACCGTGTTTTTTGGCGACAAGTTTACCTTCGCGCCAAAATCTGTTGTGCCGGGCGCTAAAATTTACTACACGCTTAATGGCCGCGATCCGCTGGATACTGACCTCGAATATGTGTCACCTATTACCATCTATGTTCCGGCTAACGAAAAAAGAGAATTTAAAACCAGGGTGATCACCCCATCGGGCCGCAGAAGTATTGCCACCCGCACGCTGATGTGTAACAGAGCGTTAATGCCCGCAGTAAATTATAACGCAAACAAACCCGGCTTAAGCTGTAAAATGGTAAAAAGTAAATTTACTGTACCCGATCAGCTGGATTTCGCCACCGCTAAAGACTCCGTAATAGTTGATAAGCTAAATGCCGAAACACCTAAGAAGGATAATCCACACTTCGGTATGTTGTTCGATGGTTACGTAAATGTTCCGGCTGATGGGGCCTATAACTTTACACAGTCTTCTTATACCGATACACAATTATTTATTGACGGTGAAAAGATAACCGAAAGCGAAAGTGCTTTGCCACTGGCAAAGGGGTTCCATAAAATTAGGGTGAAATACATTTATAACGCCCCTATACCGGTACCTGGTTCGTACCGTACAAGGCAAACTCCCCTCCGGATTTTAGTGACAGCGCCGGGATCATTGGAGAAAAAGGAATTTGATGCAGCAATGCTGTTCAATTAATCCGATTTATTACCGAGAAATAAGTCCGTTAGATTAATCTTAACGGACTTTTTCTTTTCATTGCTTCCCCACGGGAGGGGCGCGGTTGGCTTGTGCTGTGGCAGGGAGGGGTTTCTACGTGTGGTTCTTGTCCGCGCACTCCATAACTTCTTAATTTGTCATGCTGAACAAAGTGAAGCATCTATTCTACACTATACCTGTTTACGTATAGATCCTTCGTTCCTCAGGATGACAATTTTATTTTATGATTTTAAAAACGCCTTCCTTCCGCCGCAGGCGAAGAGAGGGTGACCAAGCGTAGCGATGGTCGGATGAGTCATCTCGCCGACATCCAATTCATCACCATTAGCATCAAATAAGCCTAATTTCTTACAATCAATTTTCTTTTGATCAGCTTGAAAAATCCATTAGAAAAATATATGTTTGTACATTATAACATATTAAAACTACGGCCACACTTTATTAGAAAACCTGATCAGATGAAAAACCACTGCATTAAAAGTCTGCGCTTTATAGCTACCCTGTTTTTTACTGGCATAATCGCCATTAGCGCTTACGCTCAAAAACCTAAGGTGGCATTCAGTTCCATAACCTTGCAACCTACTACTGCTTATTTAAAATACAATGCCGAAAGCAGGCGCATGGCAAGGCTGTTGTTTAAAAATGGTAAAAGCTTTAATCAGGGCATTGCAGTTGTTTCATTTAATGATCATACTGAAAATATTACGATTCCGGCCAGTGCCGATGGCCTGGATGTTTTTGAAGTAGCCTTACCTGGTCCGGCTGTAAAAATAGCTATGCAGGCTACTGTAACTTTAAAAGCAGGCGGCCAAACCTATGTGGCCCGCTGTATTATAGAGCCTGCCCGTGCCGACTGGAGCGTTTATGTATTGCCACACTCGCACGTAGATATTGGTTATACCAACACGCAGGACAAAGTGCTCAAGCTGCACATGGATAACATTGATGAATCCATTGATCTGGCCGAAAAAACGCAGAACTATCCCGCCGAGGCCCGTTTCAAATGGACCACCGAAGCCATATGGGTGGTTGATAATTACCTGAAACTGGCCAGTGACGAAAAGAAGGTCAGATTTTGGAATGCCGTAAAAAAAGGCTGGATCAATTTAGATGGCGCTTATGGCAATATCAATACCAGCATGACAGATTCGAGGCAATTGATGCAGATGTTCTCCAAATCGCAAAAACTGGCCAAAGAGCAGGGTATTGAAATTCATACCATGTTCCAGGGCGATGTACCGGGGGCATCATGGGGTTTAGCGGCACAAGCCGGGCAAACGGGTATCCACTACTTTTTATCGGGACCAAACGCGTCAGACCGTATCGGGAATTTAGCCAAATGGCAGGATAAACCTTTTTACTGGGTATCGCCATCGGGCAAGCAAAAATTATTGTTTTGGCAGTGCCAGCCCTACTCTATTGGTTATAAGTTAAAAGGAGCCAAAATACCTAACTTTTTCACCATTGATGAACCCAAGCCGTATTATACCGGTCGCCCGACAGAAAATTTCCTGAACCCATACCTGTTTCAATACCTCGGCGATCTGGAGCAAAATAACTTTCCATATAACATGTCTATCCTTACCTGGGCCATGAGCGATAACGCCCCCATTGACCCCGAACTACCAGATGCGGTTAAAGCGTGGAACGAGCGCTATGCTTCACCAAAGCTGATCATTACTTCGGTAAAACAGTTTTTTAATGATCTGGAAGATAAATACAAGAATGATATTCCCAGCTTCACCGGCGATTATACGGAGTACTGGACCGATGGTGTTTCATCAGCAGCCAAAGAAACCGCTTTAAGCCGCAATACATCCGACAGGTTAAAGCAAAC
Source organism: Mucilaginibacter lappiensis (assembly GCF_050433765.1). Classification (GTDB taxonomy): domain Bacteria; phylum Bacteroidota; class Bacteroidia; order Sphingobacteriales; family Sphingobacteriaceae; genus Mucilaginibacter; species Mucilaginibacter lappiensis_A. The sequence goes on from NZ_JBNPWP010000004.1 coordinate 139,166, forward strand.
CGGAGCTATATGGGCCATCCGCAATAAATCGGCTTACCCTGTTGCAGCTTTTGATGATACCTGGAAAAACTTATTATTATTCAACGAGCACACCTGGGGCGCTTTCAACAGCGTTGGTAAACCCGATGATCCCAAAGTAAAAAGCCAATGGGCCGTAAAACAGAGTTTTGTATTACGCGCCGAAAAACAAGTTGATTCTTTAATGTCGCAGGCATTAAAACCAGCAGCCGCCAAAGCAAATGCCATTGACGTTTATAACACCACTTCGTGGCCGCGTACCGATGTGGTTTATGTATCAGCAGCCCTAAGTAAAGCAGGCGATCTGATTAAAGATGCCGCCGGAAAAAAGATCCCGTCCCAGCGTTTAAGTACCGGCGAACTGGTTTTTGTTGCTGATGCCGTACCCGCAATGGGCAAAACCACCTATACCATTAATACCGGTAAAGCCTTTGCAAAAGGCGCGGCCAAAGTAACTGCAAGCAGTTTAACCAATGGTGTTTATACTATAGGTGTTGATGCCAAAACAGGTAACATTGTAAAACTAACCAAAGCCACCTCTGCTACCCGTAACTATGTTTCGGCTGATTCTGCAGGACTTAACCAGTACATATACATGCCGGGCGACTCATTGAAAAACCTGGTTACCAGTTCAAACGCCAGCATCAGTATTAAGGAAAAAGGTCCGCTGGTGGTAAGTTTGCTGGTTAAATCTGATGCTCCGGGCAGCAAAGGATTAACCCGCGAAATAAAGTTGATCAGCGGTATGGATAAAGTAGAACTGATCAATACCATAGATAAAACCGCCATCAGACGGAAAGAGAGCGTGCATTTCGCTTTTCCATTCAACGTTCCCGAGGTACAGGTTCGTTATAGCATTCCATGGGGCAGCTCCCGTGCCGAGGCTGATCAGCTTCCCTATTCCAACCATAACTGGTACACTATGCAGCGTTGGGTTGATATATCAAATGCTTCGTACGGTATTACCTGGTCGAGCCCGGATGCGCCATTGTTCGAGATCGGCAACATTACTACAGCCAATTTGCTGGGCGGGCTGCACCATTCGCCTCAATGGTTGTCGTTCACGCCGCAATCATCAAATATTTATTCATGGGTGATGAATAACCTGTGGCATACCAATTTTAGGGCCGATCAGGAAGGGCCCGCTACTTTCCATTACTTTATACAGGCGCATGATAGCGGTTTTGATAGCTTTAAAGCCAACCAAACCGGGCTCAATAATCATCAACCGCTCATAGTTGCGGCTGCTTCTGGTGAGCCTGAAAAGGGCTTGTTCTTTAAGATCAATGGCGACAATGTTTATGTAGAAGCTATAAAACCAACCGATGATGGTAAAGGTGTAATTGCCCAACTGGTAAGCTGCGGGGATAGTGATAGCGAGATAAGCATTACGCCAAACAATGTCTCATCAATTAAGATATGGGAAAGTAACCTCCTTGAAGATAAGCTGAAGGCATTAAATAATCATTTTACTATTCCGGCTAAAGGGGTGATGAGTGTGCAGATTGAACAGTAAGGTGGAACCGTTGATTAGTTTGATTACGCTGATTTAGTTGATTGACTTTGCTTGCCCCCCCGTGTACAGCGTTTTCTTTTAAGGTCTAAAATTCAAACACCTGATTATCAAGTGTTCATTAGTGTTCACGGCGTTCACGGGTGTACATATGAACGGTATAAGGTTTTCCGTTAATTAAAACCCGAACACCCGAACGCAACAAGCCTTAAGCTTGTCATGTTCGGGTGTATCGTTTAAATCAATCTCAACGAAATCAACGTAATCATCCCAAATCAGCGGTTCTACTTGTGCTTTGATCCCATATAAAAAGTGATCTCGCCGCCGTTTATGATATCGGCATGGCTGATGAATAAACTATTTAGTGTTTTTCCGTTCAGCACCATTTTCTGCACGTAAACATTTTTAGGGCTTTGGTTTTTAACATTGATAGTAAAGGTTTTACCATTATCCAGATTGATCACTGCGCCGTTAACCGCCGGACTGCCGGTTGAATACTGGTCAGAACCAGGGGCAACCGGGTAAAACCCTAATGAACTGAATATATACCAGGCACTCATTTGCCCGGTATCGTCATTACCACCCAGGCCATCAGGCGTTGGTTTGTACATGCGGGGCAATATCATGCGGATGCGCTCCTGTGTTTTCCAGGGTTTATCGGTCCAATTATACAGGTAGGCAACGTGGTGCGATGGCTCATTGCCATGCACATAATTACCAATGATGCCATCGCGGGTGATATCCTCTGTTTCGGCAAAATACTTATCAGGCAGGTTCATCGTGAACAACGAATCGAGGTATCCCACAAAACGCTTGTTGCCGCCCATCAGTTTAATAAGTCCTTCTGGGTCCTGCGGTGCAAACAGGGTATAGTTCCAGGAGTTACCTTCAATAAATCCCTCATTAATGGTACTCAAGGGGTCAAACTTTTGGCGGAAGGTTCCGTCGGCCAGTTTGGGGCGCATAAAGCCCGCTTTGGCATCATACACGTTCTTATAGTTCTGCGAACGTTTGATGAACTCCTCATAAATATCATTACGGTTCAGCTTTTTAGCCATCTGGGCTATAGCCCAATCGTCAAAAGCATACTCCAGTGTTGATGATACGGATACACCACTTTTTTCATCAGGAATGTAACCCAGATCAATATATGATCCTATGCCTTCATAATCGCGGTGACGGGCAGTGGCTACACAGGCGTCGAGTGCTTTATTGGCATCAAATGGGGCATTACCTTTTACCACGGCATCGGCCAGTACTACTACGCTGTGGTAACCGCTCATACACCAATTCTCATTACCTGAGTTTGACCATATTGGCAGCATTTTTTCGGGGCTCTGATCAAAATGCACCAGCATGGATTGTACCATATCCGCATTCCGCTTAGGATCAATAATATTAAACAGCGGATGCAGGGCACGGTAAGTATCCCACATAGAGAAGGTGGTATAATTTGTAAAGCCATCGGCTTTATGCACATTTTGGTCAAGCCCTTTATATTGCCCATCAGCATCCATGTAAATGGTCGGGTTGATCATGGCATGGTACATGGAAGTATAAAAGTTTTCCTTTGTTTCCTTGCTGCCTTGTATCACTATTTTATGCAGTTCGTTTTCCCATTGCTGCTGACCATCGTTCTTTACTTTATCAAAGTCCCAGCCTGGTATTTCGGTACGCATATTATTCAGCGCGCCATCCATACTTACCGGTGATAAAGCAAACTTGATCTTGATCTTCTCTCCCTCTTCAGTTTTAAAATCAAAGTAGCTCCTGATCTGGCGACCGGCTATTTCAGGGAAGTTTTTGGTTTGATTGAACTTGCCCCAGAAACCACCGTACACCTCGCGTTTATCATATTTTTTGTAACCATGCTGATAAAATGGCTTGGAGAAACTCATGGCAAAATACAGCGTACGGTTGCGTGCCCAGCCATTGGTTTGACGGTAGCCTATTACTGTTGAATCATTAATTACACGCAAGTAAGTCCAAACGTTTTTATCAGGATAGTTATAAATGCCTGCCATCAGATCCAATATGATATGTGATTGGTCTGATTTAGGGAAAGTGTACTGATGGAAACCCACACGGGTACTGGTGGTCATTTCGGCAATGATATTGCTTGCATCAAGCTTTACTTTATAGTAATTAGCCTGGCTAACCTCGTTCTGGTGTGAGAAAGCTGAGCGGTAACCGCTGCCTGGTTTATCTGCCGTGCCGGGGTTTAATTTTAAAGCGCCCACAGTTGGCATAATTAAAAAGTCGCCCAGGTCTGAGTGACCGGTACCGCTAAAATGGGTATGACTAAAGCCCACTATGGTTTTATCATCGTACTGGTAACCGGCACAATATTTATATACATCGGGGTTATATTTGCCATTTAGTTCGTAGCCTGCTGTATCGGTTTCAGGGCTTAGTTGCACCATGCCAAAAGGTACGGTTGCACCAGGATAGGTATGGCCCATTCGCTGGGTGCCAATAATAGGATTTACGTATTGTACAAGATTTTCTGCAGGGCGGATTTGCGCACTTCCCCCTACAGCAGCACATAATAAAAAGGCAGTGAATAGTTGTTTCATGTTATATAGTTAGTTTTTCCCTGATAAGGAAAATGGAAAATCTTTGTCTTGGGTACCGCGTGTTTTATTAGGTGTTGCAGTCATACCAACATTGATCACGGCTCCCTTCATTAATGCCTGATGGCTTAACCAGTTTGGGCTATACGTTTTACCATTTAGCTCAAATGTATGAATGTATCGGTTTTGATCACTGTTGGCAGGGGCATTTACAATAACTTTGTTACCGTTCTCGAGGTTTAATGTTATTTTTTTAAACAAAGGCGCGCCCAAAACGTACTGATCGCTGGCGGGGGTTACCGGGTAAAAGCCCATTGCCGAAAATACGTACCAGGCAGATGTTTGTCCGTTATCTTCATCGCCGCAATAACCATCAGGTGTGGCTTTATACATACGGTTCATGGTTTCGCGAGCCCAGTACTGTGTTTTCCAGGGTTCGCCGGCGTAATTATACAAGTATATCATGTGCTGTATTGGTTGGTTGCCATGCGCATACTGGCCCATATTGGCAATCTGCATTTCACGAATCTCGTGGATCACATCTCCATAGTAGCTATCGTCAAATACTGGCGGAAGGGTAAATACCGAATCGAGCTTGGTAACAAACTTTTGTTTCCCGCCCATCAGGTTTATAAGACCTTGCACGTCATGGAATACGCTCCAGCTGTAATGCCAGCTGTTGCCTTCGGTAAAGGCATCGCCCCACTTAAAGGGGTTAAATGGAGATTGAAAGCTACCATCCTTGTTTTTGCCGCGCATTAACCCGCTTGATGGATCAAACAGGTTGCGATAATTTTGGCTGCGCTTTTTGTATACCTCTATTTCTGATTGTGGTTTGCCTAAAGCTTTACCCAGTTGGTAAATTGCAAAATCATCATAGGCATACTCAAGGGTGCGGGCCGCGTTTTCATCAATTTTCACATCGTATGGAACATAGCCTAATTCATTATAATATTTAACACCATACCGGCCTGTGGCTGATATAGGCCCTTCATTATTTGCACCGTGCACCAGGGCATCGTATAAGGTATTGATATCATAACCGCGGAGGCCTTTTAAATAAGCCTCGGCAACAACCGATGCGGAATTATTACCCACCATAATGTCTGCATATCCAGGACTTGACCACTCGGGCAACCAGCCGCCTTCTTTATAGTCATTGATCAAACCTTCCTGCATTTCTTTATTGATGGATGGATAAACCAGGTTCAAAAATGGATAAAGCGCTCTGAAAGTATCCCAAAAACCAGTGCCGCCAAATAAATAACCCGGCACTATTTTACCATTGTAAGGACTGTAATGCACTATTTGATTTTGTGCATTGAGCTCATACAGTTTATTAGGGAAAAACAGCGTCCGGTACATACAAGAGTAAAAGGTGCGTGTTTGATCGATGGTGCCACCTTCCACATTGATGCGGCTTAATGTTTTATTCCAAACGGCTTTGGCTTTTTGGCAGGTTACATCAAAGTTATCATTACCCAGCTCGCGTTTCAGGTTAAGTTCGGCCTGATCAAAACTGATGAATGATGATGCCACTTTTAAATGTACCTTCTCGCCTTTTGAAGTTTTAAAACCAATTACAGCACCAGAGTGGGCGCTGGTTATCTCCAGCGAATCGGGGGCAATGGTTTTATCATGCCAGGCCTTAGCCAGGGTAAAAGGCTTATCAATATAAATAACAAAATAATTTTTAAAGTTGGTCATTTTACCACGGCTGTAACGGGTACTATAGCCAATGATCTTTCCCTCTTTAGGTAGTATTTTTATATAAGATGCTTTATTAAAAGCATCAACCACAATAAATGAACTATCTGATTTTGGGAAAGTGAACCTGAACTGTGCAGCCCGTTCTGTTGGGGTAATTTCTGTAGTTACATCAGCATCGGCCAGGAAAACGCTGTAGTAATATGGTTTGGCCGTTTCAGACTTATGCGAAAACCAACTGGCCCGCTGATCCTGGTCAAAACGGAGATGACCGGTTACCGGCATAATTACAAACTGCCCATAATCATTCATCCAGGGACTTGGCTGGTGAGTTTGTTTAAACCCGCGGATCTTATCGGCATCATAAGTATATTGCCATCCATCACCCATTTTACCTGTTTGCGGCGTCCAGGTGTTCATACCCCATGGCAGCGCGATTGCCGGGTAGGTATTCCCGTTTGAAAGATCAGGCTTTGACGCGGTACCCATTAAAGGGTTAATATAGTCTACAGGGCTATTACTCTTTTCGGCCTGTTGCGCATAAGTGTAAACCGACAGTACGACTAAAAAAGCGCTAAAAATTATTTTCATTAGTACAAAAATTAATTTACGGGGATAAAACCCTCATGAAGGTTTACAAAATACCCGTTCATGAGGATTTCATTATTATATTCACATCAGGTTTTAATTTCCTGACGGGTTATTATCTTCTTTCATTATAAACACCCACTTCGGCAATAGAAACCTGGCGGTCAGATGCATCTACAGACACTCTTACTTTGCTTCCCCAAACACGGTCAAAACGGAAGATCTTTACTCTGCCTTTATTCTCACCCGAAAACAATGGTTTCCAGGTTCCGTTTTCGCAATACTCAATATGCAATTTGGCAATGTTTGGTTTTTCTTCAGTAATGGCGATCGCGTTAAAACCCTGATCCCGATCAAAAGTGATCTCATACCAGGGTTTCTTCACTGTTGGGTTAGAGATCCATGAGGAGCGAAAATCGTCATCATTGGCAAAGTCCATAATATTGGAGTCGTCGCTCCAGCTGGAGTTAGAAAACTGGTTTTTAGCCAGGTTATGTGAAATAATGGGTGCATCCAGTTTGGGTAACTTAGCTACCGGGCCTTCATTTTTCCACAGTTCGCCTATCTTTTTCAGGGCCGCTAACGCGTTATCATCAATAAGGCCATCGCGGTTAGGGGCAACGTTTAAAATGAAATTACAATCAACGTTATTAAACGGAATGATGTTGTCATTTACCAGCTTAACAGGATCTTTTACCGCATCGGTAGGATCAGACAAATTCCAGAACCAGTGCTTTTGCAGCGGATAGCAGGAAAGTGCCGGCATATTGTTATTTTCTTTTGAGATATGCTGACCTGCACCCTGCTCATAAGTTTTAATATCGGTATAAAACATCCCCTCTGCCGGATACTTGGCGCCATTTAGGTCCATTAATAAACAATTTGGCTGTAATGATTTTACAAGACGATAAATTTCTTCGAACGGAACATCATCATATGAAATTCTTGACCACGGTGCATCCCAGCCATCAATGATCAGCGCACCTATATCGCCATATTTGGTGAGCAACTCGGTAATTTGCGCCTTGATCATATCAATATGCTTGTGTGTTATAGCGTTGGGCCTTAACCTGTGGTGGGTATCAAGTATAGAATAATATAAAAACACTTTTAATCCGTTGGCCCTGAAAGCATCAGCATATTCCTTAACCACATCCCTTTTCAGGGGGCTGTTCATCACATTATAATCGGTGGTTTTGGTATCCCAGATACAAAACCCGCTATGGTGCTTGGTAGTGATACAGCCATAAGTCATGTGGGCAGATTTGGCAGCCTTTGCCCATTGATCACAGTTAAGTTTGGTAGGATTAAAAATTGCTGGTGATGCTTCCGGATCAGCCCAATCCTGATCCAGATAGGTAGGGATGTTGAAATGGATAAACATACCGAAACGCAGGTCGACAAATTCCTGCTGCAACTGTGCCAGGTCTTTTACCGGTTTATTACTTTGTGCCTTTAATATAACAGACAGGCTGCAAAACAAAACAATGCAAATGACTTTTATACCGTTGTTAAATTTCATAATATAATTTATAGAATTGGTTACGCTTAAATAGTTGGATTAGCTGCATAAGCCGCCCAAAGTTCATCCAATGTTTTTCCCGTTTCGCTTTTCCAGCTATTATCAGTAAAGGTATGGTCACGTAATTGACTGTCCAAATCTTTTACTAAACCGGGCTTTATTCCTTTTTCAATCCAAACCAAAAAGCGGGCGGTAATGCGGTAGCTGTTTTCATAGTTCTGGCTGGTTTTAAAAGCAGGCAGCGTCCATTTTGCTCCTGCATTATCTACCCCGAATTTATACCGTGCATAATCAGCAATGCCCTCGGTTAACCATCCGGGTCCGTTGCTCTGAGCATAATCCTGTACTATGTGCATTACCTCATGAGTAACCACATCAATATCATGCGGGTGTTTGGCCATGTACTTCGAGCTAAAAACAACCCTGCCATTGTCTGTTGCAGCTACGCCATCATAAGCCGTATCAATAACAAAGGTTACATTTTTGGAGGTCTTTTTATTGTATGCCTTAGCTAATTTAGGATAAACCTCATAGAAAGTTTCAACCAGTTTATCTTTAAGGTCCTTGCTAAATGTAGCATCCTGGTTTTCGAAGGTAAGTTTATATCCTTTTTTATTAAAAACCTCGGAAGATTGGGCATGAGTGTTTTCAGTAAAAACAAGAGCAATCAAGACGCTTAAAAGAAATACTTTTTTCATTGAATAAATAATTGTTAAATATATAAGTTATGGCATTTAAAAATCATGTTAACAGCCCAAACAGATCAGTAATTTACTGCATGTGTTTATTTGATAAAACGTTTTACCAAATAAACACATTTTTTTTCTTTTTTTAATATGGGATACTCAATATTTTAGGAGGCAAATGCTTTACACGGTTTAAATCACCTTTTGATCAATCTTTTTTTTCATGACTGACCCCCGTTCAATCAACTTTGACGGAATTTGTAGTTTAATTTTTGATATATCGTACTTATCGGGACTCATTTGGGACAATAAAAGGTCAATTGCCGACTTTGCTATCTCGTAGGTGGGCTGCTGAATGGTTGTAATTCCAGGCGGGTATAAACTGAATACCTCATTATCATCAAAACTAACCACAGCCAGGTTTCCCGGGATGTTTAGTTCAAGTTCTTTGATACTTTGCAAGCCCATTGTGCCCAGGTAGTTGGTAGTAAAAAAAACAGCATCCATTTTTTTATGCTGAGCAATAAAGGTTTTTACGGCATTCACTGCTTCATCTTTATCTATATCGAAAGGCAGTTTAAAGATCAACTTTTTATCGTCCTTTATACCGTTGGCCTTTAAAGCCTCTTTATACCCCAACATACGGTCTTCCAACTGAACAAGGTCAAGATCGGCAGTTACAAGGCCTATTTTTTGATATCCGGCCTTAACAAGATGTTCAACCGCATTATAAGCGCTGCCATAATTGTCAACCAGCACATGCGGAATATCTAATCCCTGAAAATAGCCATCAATCAATACTACGGGTTTTTCATTGGCTATCAGGTTCTGTATCTCTTTTTCTAAACCTTTCATGGGAGTAACAATATAACCATCAACCAATTGCTGCGAAAGCATCCTGATCACATCTTTCCCCTTCTGGATATTATTATTAGTACTGCAATATATGATCCTGTACCCCTCCTTTTCTGCCTCCTCCTCTATAACCCTGGCCATTGCTCCAAAAAATGGACCTCCAATGCTTTCTACAATTAGCCCGATAACTTTTGAAACACCTGTGCGCAAGCCAACGGCCATACGATTTGGCTCATACCCGTTTTTGGCGGCTACGTCCAGTATTTTTTTTGATATCTCTTTACTGATACGACCCTTACCGTTTAAAACAAAGGAAACCGTAGTTATAGAGGTATTAGTAAGTTTTGCTATATCCTTTATGGATATTTTTTTATTTATCATTATATATGGGTCGTGATTTTCAGGTTTATATATCTGGATATAAAGACAATAAAATGTACTTATTAGTCATAGTCAAAAATATAAATTTATTACAAAGCAATGGGTATTTAATATCTTAACATTAAGCACTATTAACATTAATTAACATTTGCAATGTACGCAGAGCTCTATTACATATTAATAATTAATAATAATGTTACAACCCCACCATATCATATATAGTTTTAATATAATGCTTTAAAGCAATTTCTTGGTCGGTTATAAAATTGGTAAACCCGTTTACTAAAAAGAATTTAATTAAAAATATGTTTAAATTTCCGATGTCATTAACGGCCCCTTAACATTAAACATTTGATCCCCTATAACTAAATATGAGCATTACGCCCAAGCTTAACCGTTTTGATCTTTCCATGATCGTTATTAGTCTGGTGATAGGTATGGGTATTTTTGCAACCCCAGGTGAAGTAGCCACCAGTTCCAGTAATCCTTTTTTATATTTTGGTGCCTGGTTTTTTGGCGGAGCCGTAAGTTTATGCGGTGCGCTTACCTTTGCCGAGATCGGCGCCCGCTATCCAACCACAGGAGGTTTTTATAAGGTTTTTTCGCATTGCTTTCATCCCGCGTTTGCTTTTATGATCAACTGGATATTAGTGATCAGTAATGCAGCATCAGTAGCGGCAGTGGCGCTAATAGGTGCCCAATATATTAATCCTATAATAATGCCTGCAAATCTTCAAAATGATATGGGTATTAAAATCATAACCATAACGTCGGTGCTTATATTATATATCATTAACTTTTTGGGTATTAAAATGAGTGCAAGAACGCAAAACGTACTTACTATATTTAAAATAAGCATGATCCTTATTCTTTGCACCGCTGTTTTTAAAAGCCATGACACATTGGAAGCTTATAAAATCATTGAACAGGTTAATGATAATAATTACAGCGTGAGTGCGTTCGGAATAAGTTTGGTAGCTGTATTTTTCACTTACGGGGGCTACCAGCAAACTATAAATTTTGGAGGCGATATCATTAATGCGAAGGTTAATATCCCTAAAGCTATTTTTGCGGGGATGATTACAGTTATATGCCTATACCTGTTAATCAACTTTGCTTATTATTCTGTTTTGGGTATTAACGGGTTACAGCATAAAACTGCCCTGGCAGCCACGCTGGCCGGTGCCATTTTTGGCGCAATTGGCTATAAAATAATCTCATTATTAATGTTTGTATCGGTACTGGCCTTTATCAATGTAAATATTATGGCCAACCCAAGGGTTTATTATGCCATGGCCGAAGATGGGATATTACCGAAAAAATTTAGTCATGTTAACCAGCAAACCCAGGTACAGGAGTTTGGCTTAAGTTTTTTTGTAGCTGCTGTACTTATTATATTATTTTTCGTGAGCTCGTTTCAGAAAATGCTGAGCTATGTTATGTTTTTTGACACCGTTGGCCTCTCTACAGCCGCCGTTACTATTTTTATTTTAAGAAAAAAAACCAAACACCTTGACGGAACCGGCATTTATACCATAAAGTGGTACCCCCTTATCCCCATTATTTTTATTGCTACTTACTGGTTTGTTACTATAAGTATTTTTATTGAAAACCCTTTGGCTGCGCTGATATGCCTTTGTGCATTTGTTGCTGGCCTTATCATATATTTTGTAACTAAAAACAGCCAAAAACCAATCTCAACACCTTAATTATGGAACTTTCATTTATATTAAATGAACTGGGAGAAGAAAGAGAAAACTATTTTAATGCAGTTTCGCCCCCTATTATACAATCAAGTAACTTTACCTTTAATACGGTAACAGATCTCAGACAGGCCATGGCCGATGAATTTGACACCAATTTGTATTCGAGGGGGCAAAACCCAACGCTTAGTATATTAAGGAAAAAACTGGCGGCACTGGATGGAGCCGGGGATGCTTTAGTATTTAGCAGCGGAATAGGGGCAATTAGTGTGCCTCTGCTATCGTTACTGCAAACAGGAGATCATATTATTGCAGTTGAAAACCCATACAGTTGGACCATAAAACTTTTTAAGGAGTTTTTGCCCAAATTTGGTATAACCACCACCTTTATTGACGGAACTGACTTTAACAACTTTGAAAACGCGGTTAAGCCCCAAACGCGGTTGATATACCTGGAAAGCCCCAATACTTTTAGCTATGAATTACAGGATATAAAAAGGGTTGCAGCTTTTGCCAGATCGCGGGGCATCATGACAATGATTGATAATAGTTATTGCAGCCCTATATATCAGCAACCCATCAGTATGGGCATTGATTTGGTTGCACAATCGGCCACAAAATATATAGGCGGACATTCAGATGTAGTGGCCGGTGTGCTTACAGGCAGTAAGGAATTGATCAGGCAGATATTTGACCACGAATTTATGAACCTGGGCCCCGCAATTTCGCCACATTCTGCATGGCTGCTACTAAGGGGACTAAGAACGCTGCCATTGCGCCTGCAACGTAGTTTTGAAAGCACAAAAGTTATTACCCAATGGCTAAATGACCAGGAAGCAGTACAACAGGTAATATGGCCCTTTAGCAAGGACTTTAAACAGACAGAACTGGCCCATGAACAAATGCAGGGCTGCGGCGGATTATTTAGTTTTACCTTAAAAAATACTTCGTTCAAAAAAATTGAGGCTTTTTGCAATCACTTGCAGCATATATTACTGGCAGTTTCCTGGGGAGGGCATGAAAGTTTAGTACTCCCATCCATAGCGTCAATTACCGAGCATCAATATATATTAACGGATGAACGTCACCAGCTCATCAGGATGTATGTTGGTTTAGAAGATCCCCAATATTTAATAAATGATCTGCAACAGGCATTAGCTAAAATCTAATATCCGGATACCGGTTACTTATGGTATATTATATCGTTAAATAATTAGTAGAGCGGCACTTGTTTTACTACTTTTTCAACATATTTAAAAAGCAAAAAGGGTTTGTTAGTACCAAAGCACTAACAATACCCTGTATTAACTTGTTATGAAGAAGTTACGCTTGTTAGGGGTGCTTTTCCTGCTTGTAAGCAGTATCGCATTGATGCAAGTGATTTTTGCCTCTGAAATGACCAAAGCTGTTACGCATGATTATAGCATTAGAAGCTATAAAGAGCACGATCACCAAAATAGCCGCCACCTTTGTTATATTAGCTAACGCGGGCTTTTTTGAAAATCCGCCAAAAATGTAACCGATTATAAATACCATACAGGTAACAAACAGTATCCGTATGATGATGATGAACCCAAATCCCATGATCGTAAAATTTAATGGTTAAAAATTATTTGTATTTACTTAAAAGTTCCTGATCATCTCTGCGATATCAGTAAAAGCAGGAAAGCGGCAGTGCTATACTTTATGATACTGTTTTTCATAGCCTGTTAGTTTTTCATACTATTTACAGGCAAAACTATAAGGCTGGATATTACCTTTTTTGGAGAGTAGACAAGGGCGGGAAGTGTGGCGACAAAAGCGGGAAGTATAGAAACTTAATGCTCGGGGCGATTCAGTATTTGAGCGATATTCTCCTTATATGATTCACTTACAGGGATTTCTTTTTCGCCTATGCAAACAAAATCGCGTTTTACGGTGGTAATTTTACGGGCGGCCACCAAAAAGGATTTATGGGTACGGATAAAGGCCGGCACTGGGAGCTTCTCTTCGGCGGCTTTGATGGTCATGCGGGTAAGCACCGGCTTGGGCGATGATGACAGGTGAATCTTGATATAATCTTTTAGCCCCTCAATATAATCAATATCGGCTACTACAATTTTCACGAGGGTATATTCTACATTCACGAAGAAATCTTCCTGCCCTTCGCTTATAGCCGACTTACTGTTTTGCTGTAGTTTGAACAGATCATTAGCACGGTTACAGGCTTTTAAAAAACGATCAAAGCCAAAGGGTTTCAATATGTAGTCAACCACGTTCAGGTTAAAGCCTTCCAGCGCGTATTTTTCATAAGCGGTAACCAAAATTACCAGCGGCGGGTTATTTAACGACTCCAGAAATTGCAGCCCGTTTAACCGGGGCATCTGTATATCCAAGAATATCAGGTCAACCTGTTCTGTTTGTAAAACCTCAATGGCTTCCAATGGGTTTTTACAGGCTTTCACCAAATGCAAAAAGGGTATCTGCCGGATGTTATCTTCCAGCAGTTCCCTAACCAACTGTTCATCATCAACTATAATACAACGCATCATACAAGCTTCAAAGTTAAAGTAATGCTAAATAAATTGTTCTGATCATTTATAGTTAGCGTATAGCTGTCTTTATACAACAGGTTTAACCGCGACCGCACATTGCTCAATCCGATGCCAGAGCTTTCATCTTTGTTAACCAAAGGCTCATCCTCAAACTTATTCCGTACTTCAAATATCATCAGGCCTTGGTGTACTGATAATTCAATGTCAATTTGGGGGTGTTTATTATAACCTACCCCGTGTTTAAATGCATTTTCTACAAATGGGATCAACAGCATTGGTTCAATGGTATATTGATCATCCTCATTATCCAGCTCAATCCTGCTGTTAACCTGCACATCGCTGCCAAAGCGAAGTTTCTGCAGTTCGATATAACTGCTCAGGTATTCAATTTCTTTTTGAAGGGCTACCTTTTTACCCTGGGCATCATAAAGCATATAGCGCATCAGATCTGACAGCATAATGAGGGATTGCTCCAGTTTATCTGACTTTTTGCGGGCCAGGGATACCAGGTTGGTCAACACATTAAACAAAAAATGCGGACTGATCTGCGAACGAAGGAATTTCAGTTCAGTTAATAGCTGTGCTGCCTGTTTTTCCTTTTGCTCCCGTTCAGAACGAATGCTGTCGACTATTCTGCAATAAATGATACTGATGATAAAAACAGCAATGGACGGGGGGAAAACAAACTTATATACCGATGCATCCCTCATAATTTCTGGAAACCAGGCAGCCATGATATGATATTTTAACCAAAAAGACCCAAATACAAGCAGGGTACAACTTAAAATATAAAGGAACCAAAAACGCCTGTTATAAAATCTGGGGTACAGGTAAAAAACATTTATATAAAAAATGGCCATGTGGATAATGCCGGCCTCTGTAAAGAACAAACCGGGGATTGAACCTATTTTAAACCCACTTGCAGCAGTCGAAACAAAGTAGGGCAATAACAGTAGTACACCCCAAATAAGTACATGAAGTGTGATGCTGATATGCCGGGGCTTTATAATTACTTTCATTTAATGGTTTAAATACTATCGGTACATAAATTTAATAAAAGGATCTTTGGTTAGTGTGTTTACAGGTTTTTTAGTTTTTACCAGCCGGGTTTTACTGATCCAAAACTCCGCAACAACGAGGTGAATCACAAAACCTATCCAAAAGCCGATACCAAAGAATTCGTGCGGAGTTAAACCTGTAAAACGACTGGTGGCGAAGAAAACACCATTGATGACCCTGATGGTTGCTACAGCCAGTCCTATGCTGTAAGCCCGGATTACCCACTCGCGGTGTGTTGCAATTTTGCGTTGCAGGATTTGCTGAAAAGCCTTGATCAGCGCGTACAAAAAGAACAGTGAAAACAAAATGGTTGCTGCGGCCTGGTTAAGCCCGCCAATTGCAGGCATGGCAAAACTCATCACTAAACCGGTTATTCCTATCATGATGCCGCTTATCAAAAACAAACGGCCACCAATACGGTGCCACCGGGGATAACGGACACGAATATTTTGGATAAACTGAAACGGCCCTGTAATAACAAAGATAGGGCCCGGAATAATGTGGATAAGCGTTAATACAGGATGATGCGCAAAAATATCATCCATCTGTGTAAACTTTGAAACTGTAGCAGGTGGATGACAACCATTTATAAGCACCGGCACTAAAAGCAGCGTTCTGCGCACTACAATAATAAGCCCGATGAGTGATAAAAAGGCAACCGAACCGTACAATGTTTTAATGTTTGACTTGGTCATTTCACACTAAATTAACTTGCATGCTTAAACATTTATGATAAAACTACCTAAGCAAATGTTTATCACAGGGAAGAGTAGACCAAACAGGAAATTGTGTAGACCAAACGTAAGATCACGAAGATTTAATAATACTAAACCTTACTGCTTTTTCCGGATAACGGCCGTGGCTTCAATTTCAACTAAAATATCATTTCTGAAAAGTTTACCTACTTGTACAAGCGTACTGGCCGGCGGATGGCTGACATTTACAAATTTGTCCCTGATGTTGCGAATTACCTGCACCTGCGAAGCATCCAACATATAATAGTTGAGTTTTACCACATCATTCATAGAGCCACCTGCACTTTCAACTATATTTTTGATGTTGGTGAACACTTGCTGAACTTGCTGGGCAAGGTCATTCTTACCTACCAGGTTTCCCTCTTTGTCAAACGCTACCTGGCCGGACATAATAACCATGATACTTTTGCCCAGATCAATAGTAACAGCCTGCGAATATCCTTTGGGTGTGCTTACTGAAGGTGGATTTATAAACGCTACATCCGGTAGGCTACTTTGTGCAAAACATGCTGAAGAAATGCATAAAAGGATCAAATAAAGGTGCTTTTTCATAATTGGTATGTTGTAATACAATTATAACAAATCATCCTTCAGAATTGTATCGCCTTAGAAAAATCAATAAAACGGATTGATGCTTGTGTTTCAGTTACAACAATTAACAATATGTCATTGCGAGCGTAGCGTGGCAACCGACCATAGGGAGCTCATTAATACAATAAAAACAAACACAAGATTAATAATCTCACCATACAGGTTGCACAAGCAAAGTTCGTTACTTGTCCTTTGAGATTGCTACGCTCGCAATGACATGCTTTATAAATCCAACCTATTTACCTTTTATGCTTTGCAGGCAGTTTACTTTGCCATCCATAGTGCTTGCGTAAACAGCATTATTAAAAGGCAATATACTGTTCATTAAACAGTTGGATACCTTGTATTTCCATAGAACACTGCCGCTTTTACGATCGACAGCATAGGCTGTACCCGAATGGGTTGGTACGTAAATTACTCCCCGATCTTCTACTATAGCAGAAGGATCAAGCTCATAAGGTAACTGTAATGACGATTTCCAGGCAATTTGCAGGGTGTCGGCTTTTGTTGATATGCCCAATAATTGACCATCCATTGTTTTGGCATATACCAATGCGCTATCTGTTGATAAACCCATTGATTCCCTCACCCTATTATGGGCTACCCGCGCACGCCACAACACTTTGCCTGTTGATGCATCCAAAGAGGTCATATACTGATCGGGGGCTACAATAAATACCCGACCATTGGTGGCAACGGGATAACATGCCGCGGGCGAAAACATACGGTTGGATGAACCATTGCTCCATTTCCACACCAGTTTACCAGTGGCGAGGTCGAGCGCATAAAAATCATTGGCCCAGCAGCCAAAATATATTTTATCCTGGTAGATCAAAGGCTTGGTTACCACAAAACCCTTTACCTGATCAAAATCCCACAATAATTTACCCGTAGCTAAATGCAGGGCACGAAAATGCCCGTCAGATGCACCTATGTAAACGATATCATTTTTTATTATTGGCGAAGCTATAACAGCTTTCTCAGCAGCGGTTTTCCAGATGAGTTTACCCGTAACTGCCGAAAGGCAATAGATATAATTGTCGGATGAACCGGCAACCACATAATTACCAGACACAAACGGGGTGGAATATATTTTACCACCAGTGGCATATGACCATACCTGCTTCCCGTTGCTTTTATTTAAAGCATATATCAAACCTTTCGTATCGGTTAAAATAAGTTTGTCTTTTGCTATGGCCATCCCCGCTCCTATATCGCTTTGATCCTGATAGCTCCATAAGGCCTTTACCCTTGCCGGCTTTTTATTAACGGCATAGGAAGGGCGGTAATATTGTGCGGTGTCTTTGTTAAAATGATGATCAAACAGCGCTGTTTCGGCCCATTTGCGGTTGGTTTGTATAACCGGTTTACGCTCTTCAAATGTGGCCTTACCATTTTCAAAAGTGACTATATTATACCCCCCAATACTATCATTGGCCCTTAAGTTGGAGCGCCCCATTACACCGGGGATGCCATCAAAAGTATAGGTATGGTTATTATGCCCATGGCCACACAAAATGAGCTGGATATTTTTCTGCTTCAGTTTATTAATTACGGTATACCAGTTATTTTGTGAGGAATCCTGCGGATAATGGTTCAAATACACAACCGGAGTTGCCGGTGGGGTATGATTTAATACCGAATCAAGCCATACGATGTTTTCCCGTGGAACCTGCCCCGGGCCCATCCGCATATTAGGGCCCGAGCTGGTGGCCGCAAAAAGATATCCGCCATAATTAAAAGCGAAGGTTTCTCCTCCAAAAACCTTTTTAAAGGTATTGCTCCCACTTTCAGACCAATTGGAATCATGATTACCCGGAATAATGTACCACTTTTTATTCAGGCTATCCAGAATTTGCTTAGCCAGTTTTAGCTCATCATCTGCACCGAACTCTGTTATATCACCGGTAATTACAACAAATTTCAAGTCATTGTTAGCATTAATGTCTTTCACTGTTCTGCGCAAGTCCTCCGCAGCTGTTGCATTGCCTATATTGATATGGGTATCCGAAACAAACGCGAATTTGAACGACTGGGCTTTAGCAATGCCTATTGTTAATAATAGTGCTAATAAAAAGGAGGTTAATTTTTTATTATTAATGGAGATAGGCGATGTTGACATATATTATTTTTTTAGATCAATTAGGGCTGCTTTTGATGGCCAGCCTTCGTTTTTAAGCCTGTCAATAGCGGTAATTAAATATCTGTAGCGTGTTCCGCTTATTGCGGTAGTATCGGTGTAAGATCTCAGGGTTTTATCAAAACTTATCTTGATGATATGTTGAGGGCGATCAAGATCAACCTTTTCGCCTTTCTTAAACCTGTAAATAACATATCCATAAACACCCACCGGTCGTTTCCTTAAATATGACCACGTTAGCTGTACCTTGTTGTTCTGAGATAAAACATTTAAGCGTGCCGGAGCCTGTGGCACAGATTCGCCAAGCCATATCATTTGGGGCGGTAATGCCGGATACTGGTAAAATTCCATACGGAGAGAATCCTGAAACCCGGCTAAATTATCGGCAAGTGACTTCGAGCTGAAAAACACGCTGCCCTGTACCCGTGCATTTTTTCGTAGTTCGCGCATCTGGTTGGATAATTGTCTTTTATCGCGCCAACCCTCGCGGTTTTCCATAGCCCTGTACACTCCCTGACCAATGTATAAATGCTTGTTAAAAGTGTTTTTACTCCACCAGTCTAACAGCTTTTCATATGGGGCCGCGGCATAATAAAAAGGAAAATAGATCTGCGGGTTTACATAATCTATCCAGCCGGAGCGTGTCCAGTTGCGGGCATCAGCAAACAATTTACTATATCCCGAAAACCCGGTTGACTGTGATCCGTTGGGATCATCTTTAAGGTTACGCCATATACCAAACGGACTTATGCCAAATTTTACATATTTTTTTGCAGCATGGATACTATCAGACAGCACATGGATCAGGGTATCAACATTATGCCTGCGCCAGTTATCAATATCATCAAAGCCTTTGCCATATTGCGCATAGGTTGTAGTATCGGGCAGTTTATTCTTTCCGGGATACGGATAAAAATAATCATCAAAGTGTACGCCATCAATATCGTAATTGCGTACTACATCCATAATTACACTAATGATGTAACTGCGCACTTCGGGCAAGCCTGGATTAAAATACTTTTTACCGCCATAGGTAAAAAACCATTCAGGATGTGTGCGTGTAATGTGAGTTGCGCTGATGTTTGAATCGATCAGGTCGTTAGTTGCCCGGTACGGGTTAAACCAGGCGTGCAGCTCCATGGCGCGTTTGTGAGCCTCGTCAATTGCAAATTTAAGCGGATCATAAAAAGGCTGCGGTGCAAGCCCCTGTTTGCCGGCCAGGAACATGCTCCAGGGTTCGCGGCTTTTGGCATATAATGCATCGGCCGATGGTCTGATCTGTAACATAATGGCATTTACACCACTTTTTTGATGCTCATTTAAAATGTTTATGAGCTCTTGTTTTTGCACATCAGAACCTAAACCACGCTTTGAAGGCCAGTCGATATTTTGAACCGTAGCCACCCAAACTCCCCTAAACTCACGTTTAGGGTTAGTTTGTGCATTTACCAGCTGTGCAGCTATGCAAAAAAGACACAGAAAATAATAGTATAACCTCTTCATGCTCATGACCAATTTATAAAAGCCCCTTCCTGATAGAACAGGAAGGGGCTTTATGCTTCTTTGTTATTGCCAACCCGGATTTTGTTTCAGATCCACACCCTGATCCTTATACAATTTTATTTGATCTAAAGGTAAGGGACTTAAATAAACTTTAGGGTCATTAAATATCCTTTGTGTCTCGGCTTTTGTAGCGGGTACTACGTAACCCTGAGCCGCATTGTTTTGTGTGGCCACTGATAAAGTAGCGGGATAATCGACCCTGTTGATCCATGCGCCTAAGTTAATATCAGGATTTCCCTGTGTATCCAGATACTGGTATTTTTTCCATTTTTTAAGGTCATCATTCCTGAAACCTTCCATCATCAGTTCGGTACGGCGCTCGCGGCGTATTTCCCATAATAAAGAGGAAACAGAAGGATCTCTTTTAGGATCATCATAAACTGCACCATTTACGGCCGGCAACCCACCCATTACCTGCAGATCGGGCAAGTTGATACCTGTACGCTTCCTTAGTTTGTTAATGGATACATCAAGGTCATTTTGTGTTAAAGTTCCCAGTTCGGCACTTGCTTCTGCGTAGTTTATCAGCACTTCGCCATAACGTATTACAGGGGCCTGGGTATCATTCAAATTACTGTTTCCATTGGTTAGGTCCTTAATATCCGCATTAAAGAATTTTAATACCGCATAACCTGATGATGAATAATTTGATACCACACCGTTAAGCCTTATTGCAGGTACAAAGGTAGCGCTAATGCGGGGGTCTCTGTCTGCCATAACATCGGCGATGGCCTTATCTCCTTTATAAAGCGGAGATATGCTAATAGGCAGCCCATCTTTACATAAATAGGATTCAAGGGCGTTTTTTGAAGCACCGGTTTGCGGCTCTTTATTCACATAACTTTGCAGGCTATGCGTAAGCAACCCGGTTTGATATTTCCGGTATAATATTATTTCGGGGTTGGTTGAAAGGTCAAGCGAGTTGAACAGTTTTCTGTAATCGGGTGCTACTGAATAACCTCCTTTGGTGATCACCTCATTAGCTGCCCATTTTGCTGCTGTAAGGTACTCTGTAGCTTTTGCAGCATTGTTAGCCTGGTATTTTTCCCAGTTGCCCTCAAACAAAAACACCCTCGACATAAATGCCAGCACAACATATCTGTTTACTAAAAGCCCCGGTGTTCCTGCTGTAGCATCAACAGGACGAACGTTGGCGGCGGCATAATTAAAATCGGCCAATACGCTGTCCATTACTGTAGTACGCAGATCGCGCGGGCGGTAAAGCTCTTTAGTGTCAGTTTCTGCAAGTACTTTACCATACCATGGAAAATCGCCATATTTTTTCACTTTATTGGCAAATTCCAATGCACGGAAAAAACGGCCAATACCTGTCCAATGCTTAATAGCTTCATCAGGCATGGGTACTCTTTTAATACGGTCAATAAAAAGATTTTCCCGCCGAATATTTTTAAATGACCAGGCAGCATCTCCTGCATCAGTTGCGGGTACGTTTTTGGTAAAAGTTGTTGGGGTTGTAGGTGCAAAATCATCGTTTAAACTTTCGCCCGAAAAATACCCCCCCCAGCTTAGGTCAAAACCAGAAGCGTAACCAGGAAAATAGGTAGGATAAAGGCCATAAGCAAAAGTTCTTACATTATTTTCGCTTGTCCAATACGTATCATCGGTTAGTTTATCGAGAGGTAATTTAGTTAGAAAATCATCGGTCTTTTTGCATCCCCAAGAGATAAGGATTAAACCGAACATTAAATATTTTAGCGTTTTCATAATTTCTTCTTTAATAAAATTAAAATGTCACCTGTAATCCTGCGGAATATGTTTTTCTGTACGGATAAACACGTCCGAAACCGGCACGGTCATTATCAATCTGTGTTTGCGAAAAATCAGTTTCCGGATCAATGGCAAGGTTTCCTAAATGATCAAATGTTAATATATTTTCGCCGCTGAAGAAAACACGCAGCTTTGTTATCCCCAATCTCCGGGTAACTCCTTTAGAGAAAGAATAACCAAAATTCAGGTTCTTTAAGCGCAGATAGGCCATATTGAGCAGATACCTGGTTTGAGGCTGAAAGTCCCATTTGTCGGCAACTGCACCATAATCAGTTGGCCTTGGGTAATAGGCATTAGGATTAGCTTCTGTCCAGTAATCCATCTGATTGGAGTACCAACCTTCTGCGCCCCTGAACCCGGGGATAAAAACAGAACCGCTTGCCCACAGATCGCGCTTACCCACTCCTTGAAAATACACATTCAGATCAAAGCCTTTCCATTCAGCCCCCAATCTTAAACCGTATTGATAACGCGGAGTTGAGTTACCGATAATTTTTTTATCACCGTGATCATCAACCGTATTGCTGCCCTGATAAACTACACCGTCACCATTCAGGTCCTTATATTTAACATCGCCTGGACCGAAATAAAATGAACCACTTTCCAATTGAGTTTGTGAAGCCACACCCTGCGCATATACATAATGCCCTGCCGCGTCTTTACCCGCAAAATCACTCGCTGTGAATAAACGATCTGTCTGATAGCCCCATATTTCGCCCAGCTTCATGCCCTCATAATACTTTGAATTCAGAGCAGCTATCGGGTCTGGAAGCTGTCTGTTTGTTTGAGCAAACTTGGTGATTGTTTCCTGCGCATCAGACATTGTTGCTGTTGCACTAAAATGAAACCCGCCAGAAAAAGTATGGTTATAATCAATGGCTAACTCCCATCCTTTACCCTGCAATTCGCCAAAATTACGTAATGGAGCGGCAGTACCAAATGAGCTTGGAAGTGTTGCACCCTGACTGATCATATTGCTGGTAGTTCTGTTATAAACATCAAATGTTAATCCGAGCTCATCATTTAAAAAACGTGCATCTAAACCGATATCTGCCGTTCTGATAGTTTCCCAGGTTAAAATAGGAGAAAGTGCACCCGGTGTACCTATAGTAACAGCATTACCTGATGGCAATAGCCAGTTTGAATTTTGCCCTAAATAATTTATTAAGAATAAACTTGTACCTGCCGGTGAATTACCTACTATAGACTGATTACCTACCGAGCCATAAGACCCTCTTATTTTCAAGAATGACAGAAACCCTTTACTCCAGTCCATATATGATTCTTTGGTAAGCACATAACCTGCCGAAGCTGATGGAAAGAAACCATACAAATCGTTAACCGGAAAGCGTGATGAACCATCAATACGTCCATTCAATTCTAACAGATACTTGTCTTTGTAGGCATAGTTAATACGGCCAAAATAACCCAGAGTTGAATAATGAGCATCGGATCCGGTTACAAATTGATCGCCGGTAGCCAACGGAATTTCGCCAAAATCAGGATCAAGTAAATTCCTCCTCTCCGACGACTGACTTGTGTTTTGATTAAGTTCTATATCACCACCCAAAATAAATTTAAGCGAATGATCGCCTATATTTTTATTATAGGTAGCAAATAATTTACCTGTGTTTACTGTCGACCAATAAGAGTAATACCGCGCCTTATTGTAAGAAGCACTTTGATAACCGGTATAATTTAACGCGGTTCCGTTAAATGACCAGAAATCATAAGCCATAGTGTTGCCACCGGTTTGGTGTAAATGCTCATTAGTGCCTGAGTAAGTATA
Organism: Mucilaginibacter lappiensis; assembly: GCF_050433765.1. GTDB lineage: Bacteria > Bacteroidota > Bacteroidia > Sphingobacteriales > Sphingobacteriaceae > Mucilaginibacter > Mucilaginibacter lappiensis_A. The sequence goes on from NZ_JBNPWP010000004.1 coordinate 162,931, forward strand.
ATCGGCATCAAGGGTTAAACCCGGAATTATTTTAATGGTACCCCCTACTGATATTCTTGACAAATTATTTTTATCCTGATCCATTTTTGCCTGCTGAACCTCGGTTACAGCACTTCGAAATGGCAATCCGTTGAAAGTACCATACGGATAGTTGGCCGGCCAGCGATACAAGTAATAATAAGGACCGTACTGTGTACCCGAGAAAATGAAAGGGGTAGACGTTAACGTATTGGAGAATATAACCTTAGCACGTGCATCCAGCCATTTAGTTGGGCTTGCGCCTACACCTAATGAAAAGTTATAACGATCAAATTTATCCGGATTTACTTTTAGTACACCGTCCTGGTTAAGGTAACCTAACCCCACGTTGTAATTTATTTTTTCGCTTCCACCACTTATACCAACATTGTGCGATTGCTGCGGGGTCCAGTCTTTCAAATACATTTTGCCGGCATCCCATGAACGGTAAAAGTATAATTTACCACCAAGGATGTCAAAATCACGGCCCTGTACCATTTCGGGACTTAGGTTTTGACCGCCGTATTGGGTTTCCCAGTCGCGCATTTTTTGTATGGATGCAGCATCAACAGAATAACCGATAATACTGAAACTGGATGTGTTGGGGTTAAAACGCTGCAGTGCCAGTAATGAAGCCTGTGAGTTATCTGCCGCGGGTGCCAATTTTATCTGGTTTGTTGGGGATGACCAAGCAAAATTGTTAGAATAGGTTATGCGGTTAGTACCGTTACGTTTACCTGTTTTGGTGGTAACTAATATTACCCCAAAGGCCGCTCTTGTACCATATATAGAAGCCGAAGCCGCATCTTTCAACACCGATATAGATTCAATATCATCAGGGTTAAGCAATTGCAAACTGGGGATCTCTACGTTATCAACCAATATTAAAGGTGCCGCTCCGGCTGCACCTGTATTAATTGAACCAACTAATCCCCGCAACCTTATTTTAGGGTCAGTTCCCAAGTCGCCTGTAGCGGTGGTAATGGTTAAACCCGGAACAACGCCCTGCAATCCCCGCGCAACATCGGTAATGGGCCGCGACTGTAAAACCTTCGTATCTACCGTGGCAACCGCACCCGTTAAGTTGGCCCGCTTTTGCGTTCCGTAACCAACAACCACTACTTCATTTAATGATTTGGTATCGGCACCAAGTTTAACGTTAATGGTGCTGGCGTTTACAGATACTTCTTGTGTAGCAAAGCTTATAAAGCTGAATACAAGTACCTGGCCTTTGCCGGCGCTAATTGAATACGAACCGTTCACATCGGTAACAGTACCATCAGAAGTTCCTTTTATTTTAATTGAAACCCCTGGTAATACACTTCCATCATCTGCAGAAGTCACTTTTCCGCTAATTGTTTTTTGCTGGGCCATAACCTGTACCGACAAAAACAATAAAGCCAGAAACGTTTTAAGTAGCTTTTTTTCCATAATTGTTCATTTAAATGTTCAGTAAAACTTTATTAGTTTGATATTATATAGTATGTTGAGCGCGCTGGTATGATTAAGGATAAAGCAGATATTGTTGACGCATTTTTTTAAATTCAGATAGTTTGGGCTCCCAGCTTTTTCTTATCTCGCGTTCGGTTTTGCCGGCTATAATTTGTTCTTTTAACTCGGTTGTGCCGGCCAGCTTATCAAAATTCCCTATCTGCTTGCTTTGCTTAAAGTCAAAAAATTTGTCTTTGTATGGGTAGGCCTTATACATTTCTATTAACCAGCTTAGGTTTACGCGTTTGCTTTTGACCAATTTTTGGATATCGTAATTCCTCAGATCGAGGCCGTAACAAGCTTCATTTTGAAACAGAGGTGTTTCGCTCATGCCCTTAATGCCTATGGGCGTAAACGTGAAATCGTATTTTCCTTTCAGATCGGGATTGCCCAGTACACAGAACGGAAAATAAGTACCCCGGCCCTGGCTTATAATAGTGCCTTCAAACAGGCATAAGGAAGGATATAGTAAAATGGATTGCTGGGTGTTTAAATTAGGAGAGGGATGTACCGGGAGCGTGTAAAGCATACTGTGCTTATAATTGGCTACCGGGATAATTTTAAGCCGGCATTTTACGCCACCGGCCAGCCAGCCTTCGCCATTGATCATTCGGGCGTATTCACCTACCGTCATGCCGTGAGCAATAGGCACCGGATGAAAACCGATGCCCGATTTTAGTTTCATATCAAGCACAGGCCCATCAACCATATACCCGTTGGGGTTAGGCCTGTCAAGAATTAATAATTCTTTATCATTTTCGGCACAGGCTTCCATAACCCGGTGCAGGGTAGCCAGGTAAGTGTAATACCTTGCTCCTACGTCCTGCAGATCGTAGATCATCAGATCAATATCGGCAAGGTCCTGGGGACTTGGTTTGCCGGTTTTTCCGTATAATGACACTACCTGTATTCCGGTTTTTGGATCAACACTATCGTCAACCTTTGCACCATTACTTGCGTCGCCTCTAAAGCCATGTTCAGGTCCAAATATCTTTACTATGTTAACCCCTAAAGCTTTAAGACTGTCAACACTTGCATTATTGCCAATTCGAGATGATGGATTAACCACCATACCTATCCGTTTTCCTTTTAAATAAGGAAGGTATTTTTCGGTTTGATCAGCCCCGGTAATGATCTCTTTTTTGTGAGATGTGGGTAAAGGCGCATGACCGGGTTGATGCTGAACCCCTACCCATCCGGCCAGGATCAGCGTAAGTAAGGAAAGCATTGCTATTTTCATTTTGATATAACTTTATGTCTTAGTTTCTTTTAACCAATACCACGTTCGCTACTTTTCGCTGCCCCTTGTGATCCCACTTTCCATTATCAGAGGGATAGTTCACCACACCCTGATCTTTTACCCATAATGTTGTTGAGCCCCCACCGTCCATATTTACACCATCACGGCAATGCAGCCAGTGCAGGATCTTGCTGAGTTCAAACAGGCTCACTCCTTTTGAATTTGCATCCCTGCCATCTACCGTGATCAATAAAATCCTGTTATTATCAGTAATAGCTATAGCCGATCGCGGGTGGCGGGTGATACTAAAACTGTTTGAATCAACCTTAACCTGCAGGTCGTTATGCAACAACAGCGGACCGGTTAGCATTACATCCTGACCATCAAGCTTTTTCTCCCAATCCTGGCTGCCATCCCACTGATCAATGTGCAGCTCACCATCTTTTATAACTAAGGCTGCCTGCTGATGCCTTGCCCTGGTATTAGTTTTTTCCAGATGATTTTCGTTTATAATTTGGCCTCCTGCGCGGATAAAATCCACAGAACCGCCGTTTTTCACATCAAAAAAAGTCCCATTAATGGCAGCAAGTGCTTGATTTTGGCTACCAAAATCGCTGGTAACCCTTTTTATTTGGGCCTCATAAGCTATGCTTAGTTTATTGCTACGCCTGGTATTAACTTCCAGGATGGATATAAACTGGTTGGATTTAAATAATGAATTGCCCCTGAACCACACTTGCTTTAAATGGATGCCGGGAGCTATGCGCTTTGTTTCCCACTCGGCCCTTTTGAAATTTATAGAGTCTGTTTGTGCAAACACTACACCTGCGTTAAGCATGAATACCAGCAATAGTGTGATTAAACGCATACGGTTATTTTGAAGGCTTAGAGTAATAATTCAATCTGCTTAAAAACGCACAAACATGCAAACGCCTGAACGCCTGTGCTCAAATATATGCAATAACAAAATTAAAATATCAAACTTATGCGTTATTTAATTTAATACCGCATAAAACAGCATAAAATAACATAGCAAAATGCAGTCTTTCCCTTATGATTTTCAAAGAAAAGAGCTATTGTAACATTCTTGTTAACACAAAAAACTTAGGGAAGCAGGTTGCTGATCAGGGCAATATCAAAGGACATTTAAAACATTGGCATATGGAGATAACATGTGTTCGGCAGGGTCAATGTCGGTAATTAAATAGTTGATGGCGTTTACATTGCAAACCTTCATTTTCTCATCTGAATTAAGCTTTTCGGCAATACTTACAATAGCCGTTTTATTAGCAGATTTGATCATGGCCTTTTTAACCTGTACAACCTCCCAAACAGAATCGGTAATACCGTTCTCCAGCGAAATAGCATTGGTGCCTAAAAAACAAAGATCAACTTTAATATCAGCCAATTGATTGATCACCATTGAACCGGTAACTATATAAGAGTCATGCAATAAACTCCCTCCAAGTAATATCACCTCGCAATCTGAGTATTCAATAAGTTCCATGGCTACCACCGGACTTACTGTAAAAAAAGTACAACGCCGATCTTTAGGCACCAGCCGGGCCATTTCAATTATTGTTGTACCACCACCTAAAAGCACAATCATCCCATCATTAATAAGCGTTAGCGCTTTTTTGGCTATTTGCTTTTTAGCCTCCTGGGCATAGGTTTCTTTTATACCCGTGGTATGCGAAAATGATTTTGACATAGCTCCCCCATATACCTTCTTTATCTTCGCACTACTTGCCAGATCATTCAGATCGCGCCTGATGGTATCTTCCGATACATTTAGTTTAACACATAGGTCTGAGGATAATACCTTATTATGCAGATTTATCTGCTTCATGATAAAGTTTTGTCTTTCTTCTTTTAACATAGCCTATTAATTGGAGGAGTCAGTCGGGGTTAATTTATTGTAATTATATTAAAATGTAATGGATAACGAATATTTTGATGTAAAAGACATCCATGTATATAAAATAGTTGCATGAAACATTCCAAAGAAAAGCTGCCATAACAAATCCGGGGCATAGCCCAATGACTATACCCCGGATAAATAGGTAATACCTTGCAATTATACTATTGGTATAAAGCGTTTATTTTTTGAATATCGATCTTTTTATTTGGAGAGAATTTGTCGCCATTCATATAACTTTTAAGACTGTATAATAGCTGTCGTGCTTCGGGGCGCTTGTCCAGATCAGACTGCAGGTCGATACCCGATACGATCAGCTTACCGTTTCCGGCCTGGCACTCAAAAATTAAACCCAGAGGCCTTGCGGTAACCCAATCATCAATAACCCTTACAATTGGCTGCAAATCATTTGCCACCGAATCAAGCCGGATTGCGTTGGAATGCGACATGGCATCCCACCATTGCCAGTTACTATAGCTTTGTGTAGGAAACTCTTTTAAAGCCGGATGCTGAGGATTGCATAAAATACCTAATGTTACCGGTGGCTGGCTTTTAGTCCAGGCCGTGTTCCAGAATATACTTGAAAATCCGATAGCGATATCGCCTCCCTTATCTTTTTTAAGCTGCCCTTTTTCAAGCGTTAGCAGCACCTTTCCGCCTTTGTTTAACAATTCAATAGCTTTGTTATCAAGCGTATTAGTAACCATGATCTCCTGGCTAACCTGGGGCAAGGTAGCCGGATATACAAATATATCCCACGAGTTTTCATGACCGGCAACCGAAACTGTTAATGTAAGTTTAGCAGGCTTTGTTACCAAAGTTAAGGGTTGATTAATTACGCCCAGCTTTATTCCGTTACCAAAGGATATTTTAGTGCGCTCCAATTCGCCTTTAAATAAAACATCACCGGCGTCATTCTTTATATTCCAATTCGGTGTTACGTCTATTAACTCCCGCGGACCAAATTGTGCTATCTCAATTGGAACTGTTAACACTTCATTATTAAGATAAACCATTTTTGGCAAGCGGGCCAATGGAACAACCGCGTTGCAAAATTTGCTATATTCTTTTCCTGTGATATACCCTTTATCGCCCCAAAACGGATTAAGTACCCCTACTAAAGCTGTGCCTTGCCCCGGAAAATCATTTAAGCCCAATAATTGAAAACCACCAAAACCCGGTGTGCGTAAAGCGGCTTCTATATCGGCCTTATAACACAAAGCCTGCAGTTTTCCTGATGCAGACAAGAAGTCTTCGGCCAAATTGCCCATGCCATGCTTTACCAGTATATCCTTAAAAATCTCGAAATTCTTTGCTTTTAATACGCCATCATATTGGGCTATCTCTTTAAAATCAGGGTAAACACACCATTGGCCAATTTCATGGCTTACGGTTGGGTGCTGCCACTTTTTAATAATATCTGCCCAATCATAGCCTGCACTTGGCGCCTTGCTGTTTATGACACTTTTTAGTCCCTCTTCCCATTGCTGGATACGCGGGGCTGGGGTACTGTTATAATCACTTTCGCTAACAATGGGCCAGCCCGAGCCTGTTGTATACAACCGCCGGGGGTCTTTCTTTTTCCAATAGTTCACAAAATCTGTGAGGTATTTAACCTGATTTTTACCGGCAGGCTCATTGCCATAGTCCATCAGGCAAAAAGATGGGTGGTTCCCGTATGCTTTTACAATCCTGTTACTTTCGTCATAAATGTACTGATCCAGTGGTTTTCCATCGCCAATGGTGGCGCCCTGGTTGGCCCAAGAGGCACATTCAATCTGGAAATAAAAGCCTGAACGGTCGGCCGCTTCAAAAGCAGCATCAGGCGGGCACCAGGAATGAAAACGTAAGTGATTTAATCCGTATGATTTGCAAATATTTAAGATCCGCATCCATGATGCTATATCAGTTGGCGGGAAACCTGTTTTAGGATAAGCGGCACATTCCAGCGTTCCCCTAAGAAACGTAAGTTGACCATTAATGATAAATTGTGTGCCGCGGGTCGAAAAATCGCGCATCCCAAAAGTTACAGATCGCTCGTCCCGGCCACTTTTGTCAGTAGCCAGACTGATCTTCATTTTATAAATATCAGGCGTAAATTCGCTCCATAACAATGGGGTTTTTCCCATTGGATAGGTCATTTCGATAATTGTACTTTTTGCTATGGCAAGCTTTTTAGCTACGGTTTTTAGCCCCTGGGGAGATTTTGATGTGGCTAACAAATTCACCGTAACGTTGGCTGCCTTACCTGTGGTATTGTTGATCTGTATGCGGGCTACAACCTGTTTGTTCTTTATATCAGGGTACAGTTGCACATCGTCAATATATACAAGTGGTTTGGCCTCCAAAAACAGTTGCCCTATCATGCCATTCCAATTGCTTTGAGTGTGATCAGAAATGCTGTGCGAATTTTGCCCCACATTGAAATCCTTAACCCGGTTATCAACCCGGATAGTTATTTGGTGCTGCCCCGGTGATAATGTATTGGAGAGGTCAAAAACCTGAGCGGTTGAAAGGCTATTTTGCATTCCAATTTGTTTACCATCCACCCAAACGGTTGTTTCCCAATGGCTTCTTTCAATATATAGCTCAACGTGTTTTTTATACCACGATGCCGGCACATCAACTTTTTTTTGATACCAGGCCGCCCCTTTGTAATATTTAACCGGCTGGAGCCAGAACGGTACCTTGACGTTCCCTGGCTTGCGGTATTGTGCATACTCCGGACTACGAAACCAGGTGGAATCTTCGATGCTGCCCGTCCACGGGGTATGCACGGTAATATCATTTCCCTTGCCATTGGTAGTCATTGAACCCGGAAGAGTAACTTTATCCTTTAAGGTGTTTGCATACCACTTTTGCGTTACTCCTTCATCCAGCGAGTCGGTTTGAAACGCCCAACTACCTGAAAGATCTATCTTTTTACCTGCGCTTACCGGTGTTTTTTTTGACTGCGCATTGGCAATGGTTATACATGTAAACTGCAAAAATGCAATTAACAAAAGCGAGCTTAATTTTTTCATATAAATAGCGAAATTAGCATAGGTCAGTGATCTGTTTAAGTGCTTACAGATATTAGCCAACCGGTTAAATTAACAGGATGATCTGATTGCTGTTCGTAAAACAACAGCAATCAGATCATAAAAATGAAAAGCAATTCAGGCTTTTACCAATTGGAATTTTGTTTCATTTGTGGGTTACTGTTGATCTCATTTTGCGGGATCGGGAAATAATCATACTTGCCGGCCACAAAAAATTGCTTACCAATTTTATCACTATTGGCGATCTCCTGTGCCAGTTTACCCCAGCGTTTCAGATCATAAAAGCGTTGGTTTTCACGGGCAAATTCAATCATTCGCTGGTGCATAATCTCGGCCATCATCTGGTCAGGGCTATAGCCACCGGGTAGGTTGGCAAGTTTTGCCCTGTCCCTTATTTGTTTTACGTAAGGATATGCGTCCTGCACTTTTCCCTGCATGGTTAAAGACTCGGCCAGCAGTAATAGCACATCCGCATAGCGTAAGGCCCTTTCATTATTGCTTGAGGCATAATTAGATGCACCGCTTGATCCTGTGAGCTCGTTAACCTGGTCGTAATTCTGATATTTTTTGAACATGGAATGGTAACCAAACACCAGTGCAAAACTGCTAAACGGTTTCCTGTAAAAAGTAGCTCCGGGGTAATCCCAAATTAAGGTAGCATACATCCTGGGATCAAAATCATTGGCGGTTGTTTTTTCCTTCTTAAACTCGTTAAAAAGTTTATCTGTAGGGCTCACCTCAAACCATCCGCTTACTTCAGATGGTGCAAACTCTTGCGCTGTAGTAACTCCTAAAGCCTGATTCGCGTTTTCACCTGCCCACGGATTGGTTCCGCCAACATCTGCCAGCTGAATTTCAAAAACAGATTCCTGGTTGTTCTTTTTAGCGGCGACAAAATTATCACCATAATCAGGCATCAACTGGTATGACATGGTTGTTACCTGTTTTAATGCCGTTTCGGCATTGGCCCAGGCTTTGGTGTAAACATATGCCTTACCCAGATAGGCCAAAGCCGCACCTTTAGTTGCCCTGCCAATCCATTGGGAAGGATAAGAGGCCGGCAGATCGGCGCCAGCCGCGGTAAAATCTGAAATTACCTGTTTCCAAACATCAGCCTCTGGAGATTTGGCTGTAAAATATTCCTGAGTAGTTGCCGGAACAGTAACGATCAAAGGAGCATCTCCAAAGTTTATGGCCAAAATAAAATAGTTTAAGCCTCTTAAAAACTTCGCTTCGGCTATATAGGCCTTTTTAACAGTGGCATCTAAAGTAACTTTATCAATATTAGCTAAGATTTGATTAGTCCTGAAAATAGCACGGTACGATGTATTCCACAGGTCATTGGCAGGCCCATTATCGGGTGTATTGGTAAATGTCGACAGTTTGTACAGGTCGGCCACATCGTTCCTGATAAAAAAGTCATCGCCACGACCATTACCCAGCTCAATACCCCTTACACCATAAAAACCGCCGTTTACATCCCTCAGTAAGCCATAAGTAGCAGCAAAGGCGCTTTGTACATCGGTTTCGGTTTTCCAGAAAGTTTCTGTTGTTATTTGATTGGGATTTTGAAGTTCTAATGTGCTTTTTTTACAGCTGCAAACTATAGCAGCTATACAAAATATGATTATTAAATTTTTCATAATTTAAATTTTAATAGCGCTTTGTTAATTACAAGGTTAATTGAATACCAAGTGAGATGGTTCTGGCCAGCGGATAAGCCACATGCCCAAAATCTACACCCCGGTCAAGAATACTCAGTTGAGCATTCGTTGCTCTGCCCAAATCAGGGTTAAAACCAGTATAGTTTGTTATTGTAAAAAGGTTATCAGCACTTGCATAAACACGTAAAGAAGTTATCTTTATTTTTTTTGCCAATGCATTATTTAAAGTGTACCCAATTTGCAAGGTCTTCATCCTTAAATAAGAACCATCTTCCAGAAAACGGGTAGATGTACGGTTATTAAAGTTTGGATCGCTGGTAACCGCTCTTGGCACATTGGAGTGATTGGTAGGTGTCCAGGCGTTAAGCATTGATTTGGAGTAATTAAAATCCAGGTTTGTACTTTCCAGATCCTGCCTTAAGCCATTGTAGATCTTATTACCCTGAGAACCCTGAAAGAACATATTGATATCAAAGTTATACATGGATGCATTTATGCCAAAGCCATACTCAAAATTGGGGAACGGACTACCCGCGTTAACTTTATCGTTATCGTTTATTTGTCCATCATTATTGGTATCCTGGAATTTAACATCACCTGGGGCGGCATTTGGTTGTATCAGCTTGCCATCTTTAGAATAGGCATCAACTTCGGCCTGTGAATTAAATATGCCTATATTCTTTATCAGGTAAAAAGAGCCTATGGAGCCACCGGCTTCGGTTAGGGTGCTTGACGCCCCATGGTGGGTAGGCTGCCCGCCAAAAATTTGCTGTGAGCCCGTGCCAAGTGCTATTACTTTATTTTTCACCGCGCTTATTGTACCAAAAATGCCATAGTTTAATTTGCCTATATGATCATTAAAATTAACACCAACCTCAATACCTTTGTTACGCAGATCGCCTGCATTTACTACCGGGTTTGTTATTGCTCCGGCCGAACCGGGTATAGGAACGTTTAACAGCAGATCGGAGGTTTTTTTAATAAAATAATCGGCGGTTACATTCAGTTTATCATTAAAAAAACCTACATCCACACCAATATTTGAAGTTTTAGTACTTTCCCATTTAATATTGGGAGAAGCAAACGCTGTTTGAATGGCTCCGAACCATTTTTGCTGATCGGCACCAACAACATAATTTATATTTGAGGCGATGGCGGCACTGTACTGATAATCCAAAATTTCCTGGTTACCCAGCACACCATAACTCGCCCTAAGTTTTAAAGTTGAAAATGTATTTTTTAAAGATTCAAAAAAGCGCTCATTTGAAATATTCCATCCCAACGCGATAGAAGGATAGTCGCCATAACGATGAGTACTACCAAACCTTGACGAACCATCATGCCTGAAACTGGCTGTTAAAAGGTACCGGTTATCATATGAATAAATAAGCCTTGCAAATTCCGATACCAGGTTACTTTCTGTACGTCTGCCCGCATTAGTGGCAATACCAGCACCTGCATCTATCTGGTCAATTCCGTCGGGCAGATCTGTACGGCCTGTAGCAATGTAATTATATTTTGTACTTTGATAGGCATAGCCAGCTAATGCCTGTAAGCTATGTTTACCAAAATGCTTATCATAGTTCAGGGTGTTTTCTAACAGCACCATTACGGTTTGATCCTTATTCAAATTAATATCATTGGTTGGGTGAGAGAACAGCGTGCCTACGTTATATCTTTTAGCATAATCGTAATTACTGGTAAAGCTGTTGGTATAACCCAGGTTAAGCTTGTAATTTAAACCAGGCAAAAGGTTTACCTGCGCATAGGCATTAGCCAGTATGCTGGTAAGCTCACGGTTAATATTTTCCAGATTTAACTGGGCTACCGGGTTGGCAACATTAACCACAGGACCATAAGCCCCCGCAAAACCACCAACAGCTGTTGGGTCATAAATATTAAAAACAGGGATCATTTTTGCTGCCGAACCTACCGGATTACCTCCCTGACCGCCCCAGCCACCGGCCATGGTAATAAATTTTTCTCTTGACAACAATACTGTTTCGCCAAACTTCAATCGCCCTTTTGTAGTTTCTGTTTTTACCCGTAAGTTATAACGCTTATAACCGGTTATATCCACAATTCCCTGCTGATCATTATAACCACCTGAAACGCTGTATTTGGTAAATTCACCTCCTCCGCTAACGAGCATATTATACTGCTGAACAGGGGCTGTTCTGTATATGGCATCCTGCCAATCGGTACCGGCGCCTAAAGTTTGCGGATTTTTGGCAATATCAAGCCGTGGTAAGCCCGCATTATCATGAGCCGCGTTACTAACATTTGCCCATTCCTGCGCATTTAAAACGTCAACTTCTTTAGCTACTTTTTGCTGACCATAATTTGCAGTAAACTGTACTACAGGTGCACCATTTTTGCCGGCTTTAGTGGTAACCAATACCACGCCGTTTGCCGCCCTTGAACCGTATATAGCCGCGGCAGAAGCGTCTTTTAGTACATCGATTGATTCAATATCAACCTGGTTCAGATAGTTGATACTGGCCGTTGGCACACCATCAACAATATATAATGGATCTCCTTTTCCTAAAGTACCAACACCCCTGATCATAATCCTGGTTCCGGCTCCCGGATCGCCACCGGTAGACTCTATGGTAACTCCCGGCATTTTACCTTGTAATGACCGGGTAATATCGCTTACACCCTGGGCCTTTATATCTGAGCCTTTAACCGAAGCGGTAGCACCGGTAAGGTCAGACCGCTTAACAGTTCCGTAGCCAATAACAACTACTTCATTTAAAGCAGTTTGTGCTTCCTTTAAAACAATATTAATTTCGGCACGGCCATTAATGGCAACTTCCTGTTTGGTAAATCCTAAAAAGGTAAATTCCAAAACCCCGCTGGCATTATCAACGGTTAGGGCATATTTACCGCTACCATCGGTAATTATGCCATTAGTTGTGCCCTTTACCTTTACGCTTACACCCGGCAGGGGCTGTCCCCTTTCATCAGTTACTTTACCTGTAACTTTCACAGCTTGCCTGGGGCTGTTATCTGCCTGGGTCTTTCGCCTTAAAACAACCGTGTTTTGAACAACAGTATAGGTTATAGGCTGACCGGCGAAGCATTTTTCAAGAACCTCTAAAAACGGTTCATTACTTACCGAAAGGTTAACCTGCTTAGTTTCATTAAGCATCTGCGTTTTATACAGAAAATGGTATCCCGTTTGTTGTCTTAATTGTTCAATAACCTCCTTTAGCGAGGCATTTTTTAAATTTAAGCTTACAGTTTGGGCATAAGAGGTGGCATTCACCTGCATAATAGTGGTAATTAATAAAATTAACACAAGTTTCATCACCCTAAGTATTTTAATTGACACACAGGAAATCCTCCTGCATGGAAATGCAATATTATCTTTATACATTTGAAAAAGGTTTAATTAAAATTGGTTGTAGAAGCAATTGATTGTTACCCTTTTAACTGCTTAACAAAGCAGACTGACTAACCGGGAGCGCTGCAATCGCTCCTGGTTTTTACGGTAACTTATTTTATAATTATATATAAGTAAGTTTATGGCATTACCGTAATCCTCCTTCCTTCCATTTTAAAGTGAACTGTACCTGTTAACTCCAATAATTTTAATACTTCTGTAACACTGCCAAAGCGCGATGCTGTGCCGCCAAAGTCCCTTTCGTCAACTTTTCCCTCATAAACAACTTCCACATCATACCAGCGCGAAATTTTTTTCATGATACTTTGGATGTTTTCATTGTTAAACACAAAATATCCATTTTTCCACGCTACTGCATCCTCAGTATTAACCGGGCGAATATTAAACATTTGTTGCTGACCCAGCGTAGCTTGTTGCCCCGGCTTTAAATATGCCTGCTGATTACCGGTCTTTAATTTTACCGACCCTTCCAAAAGAGTGGTTTTTATAGCATTTTCGTCGTTATATGCATTTACATTGAAGTGGGTTCCCAATACCTCAATGTTCATATTATTAACAGCAACCTTAAAAGGTTTATCCTTATTTTTTGCGACTTCAAAATATGCTTCGCCTGATAGTTCTACATTTCTTTCGTTGCCGGTGAAAATTGCAGGGAACTTTAATGAGGATGCGGCATTGAGCCATACTTTTGTCCCGTCAGATAATACTACCTGGTACTGACCTCCCCTTGGTGTGGTAATGGTATTATATAATACTGCAGCTTTTTTAGTTTTAGCTCCATTTATGTCATAAACTAATTTCCCATCCCCTAATTTACCCACTGATACTCCACCTTGTTTAGAGAGTGTTCCATTTTTTGAGTCATTAAGATCAATGTTTGAGCCATCAGAAAGTGTTAAAGTTGCTTTATTAAAGCCAGGTACCACCGGACCTTTACCGGCTGATGACGGATTTTTAACCAGTTTATCAGGTGATAGCTGGGCTTTCTGCTCCAGCATCAGTACCAAACCGATAGTGAAAATAGCAATTGCCGCAGCCGCCGCGATCCAATAATTTTTAAAGGTTTTTTTTCCGGGAGGTGTAATGCCGGTATTTAATTTGCTTAATATTTCCTGCTTAACTTCTTGTTTATCACCCATCTCCGCACTCCATGGCAGATCTCTCAACTGAAAGCCATCCCGATACGCTTCCAGCTGCTTTATTTCATCTGGTGTACAATTACCGGATATATATTTCTCGTATAAATCGATAAAATCTTGTTGGGTCATGGAAAGAATATAATCTGGTTGTTTAGGTGTAGAGACTTTTTGTGACCTCAACACACATAAAATAAAAAAAAATAATTTCCAGATGGTGCGCGGGTAAAATATTAATTGTAACAATTACACTTCATTACAGATAAAATCCCTAATTTTATTTAACCAATTATATGCTTTTGAATAAATACTCTGATTCTGAATTGTGGGAGGCGATAATGCTTAACGATACAAAAGCTTTTGAAACGCTTTTTGAACGTTATTGGAGCATTATATATGGCACTGCTTTTTCGTATTTAAAGGATAAGGAAGCTAGTACCGAAATTGTACAGGATATATTTTTAAATATCTGGCAAAAAAGGAACGAGTTTAAAATCACCAGCTTTAAAAATTACCTCACATCAGCAGCAAGGTATCATGTTTATAAACAATTAAAAGCAAAAAGATCATCTGCTATTTTATATATAGAAGATTATGATCGTTTTTCAACCCATTACCAGGATATTAATCAGGGCGATGAAAACATCACTTACCTGGAATTAGAGCATTCCGTTGAAACATCATTGAATAATTTGCCCAAGCGTTGCCGTGAAATTTTTAAACTAAGCCGCATGGATAATTTAACCAATGACGAAATAGCCCAACAACTCGGAATATCAAAACGTACGGTAGAGAATCAAATTACACATGCGCTTAAATTCCTCAGATCTTTATTAAAGAATACTGCTATTATAATATTTGTGATAACACAACTCTTGTTTCCCTGAGTTGTGGCATACCAATGCTGCTTAAAGATTAAAAATATTGACACTAAAAAGCGCCCCGTATCTCACCCCGGGACGCTTCACAGTATTAATTATACTATTCAACTACATCTCAAACTAAAGATCTTTAGTTGGTATAACCTTAATTTACCCTCCTGAAATCAATATTAGTAAGTTTTATACCTCCATTGCCCAGGTTACTACCGCCCGACTTAATAACAAGCCATACAGTACCGGCGGCAGGAAATGTAACAACATTACCGCTTCCCGCACATTTCACGGCCGACAATAAGCCGTTAAAAGGTGTTTTTCCGCAACCGGTCCAGGTATTTAAGGCCATACGTATACCGCCATTACTATAATCACTACCCTGTGTTGGCGCCAAAGTACCTATGTAAACTTCAAACCAGGTATCTGTTGCCCCCTGTCCCTGCACATTAAAGTCTATTTTATATTGTTTATTAGCCCTTACCACCAATGGCTGATAAACGCCCTGATGACCTCCGTTACCGCCTGATGCAAGTATGCTTCCATCGTCATTAACTTTAAAGGTTACATTATCATTAGCGGCAATCTTCAAAACCTGCCACTTTGCTTTGTCAACCATGTTGGTTTTAGGAGTAACAGCATCCAGTAACTGATCAACATCAAAATAAATGATCTGCCTATTCATGTTTGTATTCACTTCCTGTTTTGATGAATTAGCAATTTTGATACCTAAAGCAGCTATTTTACCGCCATATTTACTCATGGCGTCGATCTTTATTTTAGGGATGATGTTACCCTTCATGATGTTATTATCAAGAGCAACCGAATCTTTTGCCGCAAGTGTATAGTCGGCAGGATCTAAAACTATGGTATTAACCGGTAAGGCTCCTGATGTTATTAAACCTGCAATAGCAGTATTATCTACACTTACATCTACGGTTAAAGGATCAAAACCAGATTCGCCACCCCGGTAAACCGGAACAGAAAAATTAGCCGTATGGGCTATACTATCTACCACCAGCTTATTATCGGCAAGGGCATCTACAAGCCCATTTGGTTTTTCGGACTGGGGTAAATAAACCTTTACTGCCGGGCTTGATTTAACTCCTTCCAGATATTCCTGCTTACAGGATACTATTGCCAGCAATAAACAAGCAGACAATTTCAATATTGATGATGCATGAATTTTCATAAAATATTTTCTATATTAATAATTTAAATCATGATGGATCATCACACCTTTTACAGGTGCGATGATCCATTTATTATTACCAACCCGGGTTTTGCGCCCAATGAGTTTTTGCTATTTCACTTTGTGGAATTGGATACCAGTTCATCCTATCCTCAAACACCCTGTTTTCCAATTGCTTAACACCATAGGTATAAGACCCGCCTGTATTGGTGATGCTTATACGGTTTACAGGAGTTTTAAAATATACCCCGCCTTTTTTCCATCGGCGAACATCCCAAAAACGCTGATCTTCAAAACTCATTTCTACATTGCGCTCATGCTCAATAGTCTGCTGATTTAAGGCAGTTAGGGCCGGCATTTTAACACGCAGCCTTACTTTATTTATAGCTTGCAAAGCTGTCATTCCATATCCTTGCGGATCGGCATCAGCACCATACGCGTTAAACATGGCTTCGGCATAATCCAGCAGAATTTCGCCGTATCTGAAATAACTCCATGCATGATTCGCCGTAGTATTATTTACAAGATCAATAGATTGGTTAACCCATTTTGACAGGTAATAGCCTGTTTTAGTGGCATTTTGTTTTGGCAAGCCGCTGTTGCCGCCTGTAAATGTTTCAATAACTGTTGATTTAAAGGTTGCGCCGTTATATACTACGGTAGCTGCAAAACGCGGATCGCGGTTCTGGTAAGGGTTTGCCGAATGGGCTGGGTTGTTCCAGTCAAACGGAACCGATCCTGTAATATTACCACCCCCATCTTTTTGAAGTACTTCAAAACTATTTACCAAATTCTCGGTTGGTGAATAACTATTACCAAAACTGCTTGGAAATACAATAGGGAAATTGTTAAACTCCAGGGTATTTACAGCGCCATAACGACGATAGAAAATAAACTCAGGCGATGTAGTATTATTAGCTCCAAATAAATTTGAATAATTAGCATCCAGAGAATATAAGTGCAAAGCAATTACATCATTTAAAGCAGCCGCGGCCTGTGCCCAGGTTACTGTAGAGCCATTATCCTTATAAAGCGGGCTTGCTCCGTACAATAGAGTTTTTGCCTTTAAAGCCCTTATGGCGCCTTGTGTAACCCTGCCCGCGTCATACCAAGTGTAAGGCGTAAGACTTGCAGGGATTATAGCAGCGGCTTTATCACACAACGAAACTATATACTTTAAACATTCATCTAATGTTTTTCTTTGTACAGTTTTCCAGGTGTTAGGGTCATTGTAGTCAAGCGGCTCTTCAAAAATAGGTACTCCACCATACCGTTTAACCAGTTCAAAGTAAAAGAATGCCTTTAAAAAAAGCGTTTCGCCCTGCATAAACTTCACATTGTCGCGGGCGTTAAAATAGGTTGTTGAGTCTGACGAGGTGATCTTATCCTTGATATATGAAATATCAACCTTATCTTTATTTTTCAGGTAAAGATTAGCCTGCCGTATCCCGGCAAAATTAGTGGCCCATGCACTATCAGGATTATTATACTGATTCCATGTTCCGTTGTTAAAGGTTTGCGATTTGTCAAGCGCATAGGTAACTTCCGCGTTATCAGTAGCAGCCTCCATATCAAGATAGTTGAATCCGTTTGGAAGATAGCTGTAGGTATTCCAAACCTGCTGCTGCACATAGGTATAGTTGCTGTAAAGCTTGTCAACAGTAACACCAGCTTGTAAAGTTTGCACGTCCAGGTAATCACGTTTACAGGAGTAAAGCAGCGTACCCAGAACTATCAATGTTGTTATATATCGATTTTTTTTCATTTCCTTGTAATTACAAATGGTTTATTACTACAATTTAACTTTCAATCCAAAACTTACAGCTTTCATTAATGGATATCCCATTGAAAGTCGTTCGGCCTCCAGGTCGTCAATTTTGTCCCAGGTAAACAGGTTGGTTCCATTTACAAAGATCCTGATGGCATCAAGCTTCTTTAAAAATCCTTTTTGAGGCAAAGTATAGCCCAGTTCAACACTGCGCAGCTTTAAGAAATCGCCATTACGCATCCAAAAGTCAGAAACCTGGTCATTATTAGCGTTGCTTTGTGTAGAAAGACGCGGAGTAGTAGCCGTACCTGCCGTTTGTGGTGTCCAGCTGTTGGCCGAAAATGCAGTGATGTTATTGTTGTTTACAAATGGATGGGTATAATAATAAGCATCATCGAGCAGGCTTACGGTGCGATGTAGTACACCTTCCAGATAAGCATCAAAATCAAAACCTTTGAATTTAAAACCTAAGTTAAACCCTAAAGTAATTTGGGGCAGTTTAGCATAGTTTAATGGTACTTTATCATAACCATTAATAATGCCATTGCCATCCTGATCGGCAAATTTTAAATCGCCGGGTTTAACATTGGTATATGATGATGATACTACTCCCGCTTTTAAATTACCATTGGCATCAAAATCTGATTGCTGATAAAACCCTTTGTAAACCAGTCCCCGCATTTGGCCAAGCTGGTAACCTTGTGTATACAAATAATTATAAGGTTCGGGGCTTTCTGATCTTTTTGTAATTTTATTACGGGCAAAAGCTGCTGAACCTCCAAAATAGTATTCAAAAGAATTGATCTTGTCTTTAAAATTAAGTGAGGCTTCAAATCCTTTATTACTTACTTCTCCGGTATTTGCATATTGTAAAGAGAACCCTGTATAATCGGGCACATCAGCTGATGGGATCTCCAGGATACCGGTACGTTTTTCGCTAAATACATCTACAGTTGCCGAAAGCTTTTTCCATAGTTTGAGGTCAATGCCAACATTCAAAGTGGTTTTCTTTTCCCAGGCGACATCCGGGTTGGTAATTCGCCCTTCGGTTCTGCCTGGTTGGGTTGTATTAGCAGTTCCTGTTATCCATCCGGGGGCGCTTATTGCAAATTGCTGATATAAAAAACGGTAAGCTTCGTTAATATTGCCTGTAGTACCATATGATGCTCTCACTTTCAGGAAACTGATTACTGAATTGTCTTTAAGAAAATCTTCCTGGGAAGCTATCCATCCTAATCCCGCTGCCGGGAAAAAACCATACCGATGTCCAGGCGCAAAATCAGCAGAGCCGTTATACGCGGCAGTCAGATCAATAATATATTTTTTATCATAATCATAGGTAACATCACCCGAAAGGCCTTGTGTACGAACTGCGTAAGTTATGCCGTTGTGGCTGTAACCTTGCCTGCGCGCCATTACCATACCGGTAAAAGTATGCTTGCCGAAGCTGCGATCATAATCAAACCCAACTTGTACCGCGGTCCTGTTCCAGAGCGCGCCACCACCATCAGGGTTCGACTGACTGATACTACCTATTGTTTTGTAAACAACATTCCCGTTTGCGTCACGCACGGGCATATCATTAGCGTCCTTCGATATCTCATAAGAAAGCACAGAGAAAAGCTTTTGATAAGTACCTACATACTGGTTACTAAATGATACTGCACCTCTTAAGTCTAATCCTTTTGTTAAGGCATCTAACTTTTGTGTAAAGCCAAAGTTTGTTTGCAGTGTTCTGGTATGCGAGCTATATACTCCATTTTGTTGTAAAAGCTGCACCGGATTATAACCATTAGGGCCGTAAATAGAACTATTACCCCAGGTACCATTAGGGTTTTTTACAGGAAAGGCCGCGGCCGGAATTTCCAGCAGGGCATTAAATACATCAAATGCGGCAAAGCCCGAAGGGGTGTTTCTATCCTCCGTTATGCCGCTGATATTGGCCACCACTGCCAGGTTTTTATTCAATTGCAGTTCAATATTGGCCCTAAGGTTTAATTTGGTGTATTTGGCATTTGTACCAAAATCCTTATCAATTATATCAGCGTTTTTATATAAACCTTCAAAGTTAGTGTAGTTCATTAACACGAAATACTTAGCAGTCTTGTTTCCGCCGCGAAAGGAGAAGTTATAATCCTGAATAGTCGAAGTTTTTTTAAGCAGCTCATCATACCAGTTTACGTTGGGGTGAAACGGATCATTTGCTGCTTTATATAACTCGGGATTAGGGTACTTGATAGGCAGGCCATCATTTTGCAATGCCTGGTTATAAGCTGTTGTATAACCGTAAGCATCCATCAACTTAGGCAGATCAATAGCGCTTAGTATCCCATATTTTCCGTTAACGGTTATTTGGGTTTTTGGCATAACCTCGCCCCGCTTCGTTCTGATGCTTAATACACCAGCACCACCCTGTAAGCCATATACCGCCAAAGCGGCTGCATCTTTTAGCAGTGTTACTGACTCTATTTCATATGCCGAAAGACCGCTTATGGCTCCCAGATCAACCTGAAAACCATCCAGGTATATCAACACCTGGTTCCCTGCTATGTTCCAGCTGCTTTGCCCCCTCATATAGAGTGTAGGGTTATCGTATCCGGGCTCGCCCGAACCGGTTACTACGGTTAAACCGGGAATGCGGCCCTGCAATGTATTTAATAAATTTCCCGACGTCATACGTGTTAAATCCTCACCCGAAAGTGTAAAGACAGCACCCGTATTTCTCCAGGATTTTTCAGATCGCAATCCACCATCAACCATACTATTAGCATTGATATTGCCTGTTTTAATGGAATCTGCTGAAATAACATTCGTAGTTTGCGCATTAGCGACAGAGAAACTACAGAACGAAAAAATCCACGCAAAAAGGGTTATATATTCTTTTTTCATTTTTTCTCATTAATTATTAATGTGTAAAGCTGATTACCATCCTGGGTTTTGCCCATCCCAATTCTTAGTACCCAAATACCTCAAACTTATTTCGGTGCTCGGGAATGGAACGTAATAGTATTTTGCAGGGAATATCCTGGTAACAAATGGCACTACCTGCCAGGTCCGTTTTAATTGGCCGCCAACATTCCTGGCGGTGGTTTGAATACCGTGTAAGGTTGTATTTAACACAGTTTTGGCTTTTAACCAGCGGTTGAGGTCATTATACCGTTGCCCTTCATATGCAAATTCAATGGTACGTTCGTTTTGCACGGCCTCCCTGAATGAATTAGCATCGGCAGGGTGTTTTTCAGGCATTCCGGCTCTTTTCCTGATCAGGTTAAGATAGCTGGTTGCATCACCACCCGGGCCCTGAAATTCATTGATCGCTTCGGCATAATCCAGATAAAACTCGGCAAGGCGAAATACGGGCCAGGCAAAATGATTATCGGTCATGTTATCAACCCGGGCAACAAATTTGTAAGTTTCTGCGGCATAACCATCAACACCCGCGTCGCTGCTGGCCAAATTACCATCGGTGCTGTAGTCACCTTTTTTATAGTACGCCAAAGTACCCCGTTGGCTGCTGTAGTACATACCATCATAAGCAATGGTTTGATAAAACCGCGGGTCGAGATTGAGCGCCTTAATATCTACCGGCAAGTCATTTCCGGTGGCAGGCAAGGTCCATTTGGTACCATCCTTTTTTTCATATTGCTGCATAAACTCAATGGGTACATTATTTTTTACCCCCCACTGCGCCAAACGCAACTTTGAGGATAAGTACTGGCCCCATGCCGAGCCATCTCCCCAGCCACCACCGGCTCCGGGTACCTGGTTTGATGTATTAACCAATATCAATTCCGGGTTGGCAAATACATTCCATACCGATTCATAATCGCCCAGGGTTGCATAAGTTTCGCCTGTGGTTTCGGGTTTTCCGGTGTTATAGAGTGATACTCCTGCTCCGCCTGCATTATCTATTACATCTTTCGCGGCTTTGGCAGCTTTGTTCCAGCGTTCAGGATCATAGTTGGTATAAGCCAATACCGTATCGCGGCTATCGCCAAAGCGGGCTCCTGCAACATCAGATTTCATATTACCCGGCGTATTATACAGCGGACTTGCCGCATATAATAATATCCTGGCTTTTAAAGCTAAGGCGGCTAATTTTGTAATTCGGCCATAATCTGAACTTGGGCGTGTGGCGGGCAACATAGTGGCAGCCAGATCGCACCATTTAACAACACTATCAACTACCGATTGTACAGAGCTGCGTGGTATATTTATTTTGCCGGTTCCATCCAAAGGCGCATTTACAATAGGAACACCTCCATAATACCTGAATAGTTCATAGTGCTGCATGGCCCTGCAAAACAAGGCCTGTCCTTTTACATCGGTTTTCCAGCTATTATCGGCATCAGCTACCTGATTTATATTTTTTAATACCAGGT
Organism: Mucilaginibacter lappiensis; assembly: GCF_050433765.1. Classification (GTDB taxonomy): domain Bacteria; phylum Bacteroidota; class Bacteroidia; order Sphingobacteriales; family Sphingobacteriaceae; genus Mucilaginibacter; species Mucilaginibacter lappiensis_A. The sequence continues at coordinate 185,062 of NZ_JBNPWP010000004.1, forward strand.
TAGCCTGTCTGATACCTTTGTAGTGCCAGTAAAATCCGGCTCCATTATCGGCTCCAAAACCATAATCGCAATTTGCATCCGCGCTCATGTTCCCGGTTATGTATGAGCCGGTACCGATGGTATTTGAAGCCCAGTCATAAGCCGGGTGTATAATATAAAGCTGGTCTGTAATTGCTTCGGGCCGGCAGCCATCATAAGTTTCAGGAAAATATCCCCTGATACATAGCATATACATTTGCGCCACAGCATATTGGGCCTGGTTCTTGGTATCAAAAATAGTATCAACGGTTACAGACCCTCCTTTAGGCTTTTCAAGAAAACTCTTTTTACAGCTTGTTGAAAGTATACCGCCCATGACACACATAAAAAGCAGTATGATTATATTTGTTCTTTTCATCATTTAGCTATTAATTGATTAAAAATTAACATTTACGCCCACGTTATAAGTGCGGGTAAGCGGATAACCGATATAACCCAAATTCTCAGGATCGCCCCAGATCTTATTAGGTGACCATGTGTACAGGTTATATCCGTTCACATAAAAACGGGCAGATTTGATCCCTACTTTCTTTAAAAAGCTTGGTTTAAGCGTATAACCTATTTCAGCATTTTTTAACCGTACGTAAGCTGTACTTTTAAGGAAGAAGGTATTATAAGCAGCAGCCTGGTTATATGCGGCTATCGGGAAATCTATCCTTTCTCCGTTATCATAGCGCTCCTGGGTAAAGCGGTTCTCATCTACATCAAAAAGCGACTGCTGTTTGTTAAAGTGTAGCTCCTGCATAGCGTACTTAGCAACCCCGCTAACACCCTGTAGTAAAGCAGAAAAGTCAAACCCTTTGAAGTTAAAGCCAAACGAAAAACCATAGCTAAGTTCTGGCAGATCAGTTTTTCCGGTTCTTACATAATCTTTCTCGTTGATAATCCCGTCGCCATTAACGTCAACTAAACGTACTTCACCGGGTTGTAAAGGTGCTCCTGAATAGCCAAGGTCTTTTTGATAAACAGGGGCTCCTGAAGCATTTACATAAGGCTTTCCGCTTTTATCCAATGCTCTTACCGGGCTGGATAAAACAGGGTTTCCGTTAGCGTCCATGGCATATAACTGCGACCAGGAGGTGTAAAGCCCATTAGCCTGCAAATACGATCCCTGATTAATAGGGCGCCCGGTAGCTGCCTGATATTCTAAGCCCGGAGCAATGGCCTCATCTTTAAAAATAATTTTGTTTTTATTGGTTGATGCATTTCCTTTTACCCACCAGGTAAATTTGCCAGGCGTACTGTTGTAGCTAATTTCGATCTCATTACCCCAGTTTCTAACTTCGCCAAGGTTGTAAGGAGGCAGGGTAGCCTGCACAATACCAGGAACACTTCCCTTGTACGAAAGAATATTTTTACGATGCTCGTTATAATGATCATAGGTAACAGATAGGTGCTCATTAAAAAAATGGGCCTCTAAACCTATGTTTGATTTAGTAGCGGTTTCCCAGGTTACATCCGGGTTTCCTAACACATTTTCATATGCTCCCTTTATGGTGTTACGGTCATTCAGCGTACCAAAGGTGTATCCCCCACCGTTATTGTAACCTTGTCCGTATTGCCAGGTATCAGGTAAATATAAATAACGGGCAAGCTTTGGAGGATTACTGCCCGGGATGTATATACCATCGTTCCCTACTTTACCTAAACTCCCTCTTACTTTAAAGTAGGTTACATAATCATTTTTAGGGAAGAACGACTCATTACTTGCTATCCAGCCTAATGAATAAGCGGGAAGAAAGCCAAATCTTTTACCTTCTGGAAAGTTTTCAGATCCATTATAACCCATGTCATATTCGGCTAAATACCGGTTATCATAACCATAGGTTACCCTGCCTGCCGCGCCCTCATAAGCATGAGGAAGGTCGGGTACATAGGTAGGATCGTATCTTTTTTCGGCATTGGCCAGTATAAGGCCGGTAACAACATGTTTTTTGGCAAAAGTATGGTTGTAATTTATAGAGAACTCACCATATACCTTACGCCATTTTTCGGTATAATAATCAGTTGACCGCGACGGCGCCACATCGTTGGTTATCTGAACCAGGATAGGATTTAAAAGATCTCCGTTAGGATTTGGCCTTACGCCATATAGTAATGGTGTATATTTTCCGTATGAGCGATCCTGGAAATAGCTGTCATAAGCTCCCCTGGCGTTTACCGATAAACCTTCGGTAATAAAATCAAGCTTATGTGTTAACCTGATGGAAGAGTTTAAAGTACTATTAGTATTAATATTATAATTATTACTATTGGCTATGGCATACAAAGGATTTAGCTGGTCATTCTGATTGCTAAATGGCACTACAAATTTACCATCTATTATGCCCGGAGAGCCCAGTGGTGAAGACCATAGAATACGTTTTTCCCAGGTATAGCCATCGTTATCCATACCGGTTATGGTTACATACTGTGTAGCAATATCAACCGATACCCTGAAATTCTTGTTCACATCAAAATCAAGGTTTCCACGCAGGTTATAGCGTTTCTTTTTGAATTGCATATCATCGCCAAACGGCATGTAATCAGTATTAAATAAACCGCCCTGGCTTAAGTAACCTAAGGAAACAAAATATTTAACTGATTCTGTACCGCCGGTAATATTGGCGTTATATTGGGTTTGCGGAGCAAACTTATTAAAGATCTGTTTTTTCCAATCCTGATCAGGGTGACCATAAGGATCATAATAAGGATTCGCTTTACCATTAACTAAAGGCGTGCGTGCGTTTTGATAATATTTCAGATCCTGGGGAGAGTAGTAAATAGTTGCTTCCTTTACCCAATTCGCGTCGCGTTTTTGAGCAAAATCAGCCCAGGTATTAATATCAGCATCTTTAGCATGTTGTATCCAATAGTTTTCATAACTCTGCTCATTTAATAAGGAGGCATACTGATAGGAGTTAACAAAGTCGGGCATGCTCGAAAACTGTGATATTGCGGTTTGGGCTGTCGCGCTAACCTTTGGGGCTCCTTCTTTACCACGTTTAGTAGTGATCAGGATTACACCGTTGGCACCACGAACCCCATATACCGCTGTGGCCGAGGCATCTTTCAGGATACTTATGGATGCAACTTCATTGGGGTCAATATCATTATAGCTGTCCCTGGCTACTCCATCAACCATAATTAAGGGAGCGGTTACGCCGGTATAAGTTCCAACACCCCTTACGTACAGGGTTGAGTTGTCATCGCCCGGCTTTCCTGAATTTTGGATAGCCGTTAAACCAGATAAACGACCGGCCAGGGCATTACTTAAGTTGGCCACTGGTGATTGCACCAGCTCACTTGTGCCAATGGTTGATATGGCCCCGGTAACCGTTTCTTTCTTTTGGGTACCATAACCAACCACAATAACCTCGTTAAGTCCTTGCGAACTATCTTCAAGAAATACATTTAACTCTGCCTTGCCATTGAGTGGAACCTCTTTGGTAACAAAGCCAATAAAGGAAAAAACAAGTGTGGCATTATCATCAGCAACATTGATAACGTAATACCCATTATTGTCGGTTATTACAGCGGCCTTTGTACCTTTTTCTTTGATGGTCACTCCGGGTAAGGGCAAGCCTTTACTGTCTGTAACTTTCCCGATGATTTTTTTGGGGATGTTTAATTTATTGTCAGGGCTTATTGCCTTTTTACTAATGAGTATAGTTTTATCCTCAATTACATAAGTCAATAACTGATTTTTAAAACATATGTCCAATGCTTGTTTTAAGGTAACATTTTTAAGGTCGAGGTTTACCGGTCTGGCAATTTTCAGGTCATCTGAATTATACAAAAAATCATAACCTGTTTGATTTTGTATTTGCTCAAATACTTCCTTTAAATTACCTTTTTCGACTTTTAATGTAACCTTTTGTGCATAAGTTGCCGCCGTTACCTGTAAAAAGGTTGCCGTTAGCAAAATAAGGGTTAGTTTCATGATAAGCACTGGTTTATATAGGCGCCCACGTTGTTTGCCGCAAGTAAATGCAGTAAAATTTTTATACATTTGAATGTCAGTTTATTAATAAGTGGTTTTATTCGCTGCAATTAATTTCATTATCTGACATAGTCATACTATGGCTAATACCAGGGGCGGTCCGAAACGCTCCTGGTTTACTTCACAGATAATTGAATAGAGAAATGGGAGTGTAAAACTATTCCATAACTGTGATCCTCCTTCCTGTAATTTTAAAGTGAACCTTTCCTATCTTTTCAAGATGATGCAATAATTCGTTAATGCTTTTAGACCGGTAAAATGTGCCGCCAAAACGCTGGTTTTCAAAATTGCCCTGATATTCAATATCCGCATCATACCAGCGCGATACTTTTTTCATGATTGTAACAATACTCTCGTCATTAAATACAAAATATCCATTTTTCCAGGCTATAGCCTGACTAACGTTGGCTTCTGAAACTGCAATAACATCCGTACGGTTGCTTACCACAGCCTGCTGCCCCGGTTTCAATAAACACTGCTTGTTGTTTTTGCTGATCTGGACAGCGCCTTCTAATAAAGTAGTAGTAAGTTCTTCATCATCATTATAGGCGGCTATATTAAAATGCGTACCCAAAACTTTAACCTGCATCTTATTATTGATACTTACATAAAATGGTTTTTCCTTATTCTTGGCAACTTCAAAATAAGCTTCGCCGGTAAGCTTTACACGCCTTTCATTGCCTGTAAATTCTATAGGATAACTTATGGAAGATGATGAGTTTAACCAAACTCTGGTGCCATCCGGAAGTTTTAACTGATACTGACCACCCCTTGGTGTGGATAATGTATTATACACAACAGCGTTAGCTTCAGGACTTATACTATCAGCCAAAGTGTTGTAAACAAGTTCGCCTTTATGAGCTTTGTTTACCACAGTTCTGCCCGATTTTGCAAGCATTCCATCGGCTATGCTATCCAATAAAATAACTTTCCCGTTGGCCAGTGTCAACGTTGCTTTATTACTGCCGGGTAAAATTTTTGAAGACCGAACCACGGCTTTGTTATTTTGGTTGGCTATATGATTATACCTATTAAGTAAAAAATAGAAGCCAATACCACTAAAAAAAATAATAAGAGCCGCAACCCTTATCCAATTGTGGTATAATTTAACTATTAATTGTTTGTGATTAATTTGCTCAATAGGTTTATTGGCAAACCTTGGGTCGGCTTTAATATGCTCCAGCACTTTATTAGCCCGCAAACTGTTAAATTTTGGCCCCTTATCAAGCATCAGCATCTGCTCGTCAATAATATCGGCTATTTGCTCCGAATCATGATTACCCAGATAGTCAAGCAGCTCAATACAATCAGTATCGCTTATGGCATTGTTAAAATACTGATGTAATAAACGCTTAAGTTTATCTTTGTTCATGTCCTTTGGTTTATAATATCCCCCTGAAGGGGGTTGGTGTGTATAGAACACACAGATTAACCGATAGGACTAGTTGTAAATGAAAAAAAATCAAATCCGGAAAAACAAGGTTATTTTTAAGGTCATGAGCAGGTAGCTCAAATTATTCCTTAAGCGCCGAATCCCAATGCTCTGCAACCTTTCCGTTTTCAATACGGAGCATTTCAAACGAGGTTGTTGTGTAGTTTTTTGCCGGGTCCTTTGGGTCGCGATGCACTGCTTTAAAACTAAGTACTACCCGGTCTCCCTCTGCAACGATAGCGATCAGAGGGCCTTGAATGGTATCAACAATAGGCCGGGCCTTTGCAAATTTTGAAAAGAAATCAATAAAGCCTTGCCTACCTGTCGGCACATTCGGATTGTGCTGGATATAAGTTTCCAGCATATATTGCGGGGCAAGTTCCAAATGGCCGCCCTCCAGCACCGAACGCCAAAAATCGTACACGATTCTTTTGTTTTTAGCCAGTTTGGGGTCCCTGCTGTACAGCATCGATTTTTGGCTTTGTGCAAAGACAGTTGTACCTAAAAAAAACATACAACCAAGCAATATTAATTTCTTTTTCATTGGGTTTATCTTCTTATGGTTCTGGTAATTGATAATTTAAAGGAAGAATTAACGCAGTAAATTTTATGATCAGATTACTCAAATCTATAAATAGTTATTATCTGGTTATTATCATAAAAAGTTAAAAAGTGTTAATAGTTTAAGTCTTCATTAAAAATGGGAAAACCGCCTTATCAAAAAAAGATCAGATCCGGAAAAATAAGGCTAAAAAGAAGATAAGATCAGAATATTGCAGGTGAGATTTCAAAGTTTTGAGTGCTTCAACCATGTGATTTTTTACAGTATTAGGCGAAATTTGCAATTGATCTGCTATTTCTTTATGCGACAGGTGCTCAATACGGCTTAACCTAAAGATCAGTTGTTGCTGCTTTGGAAGCTGGTTAATGATCTTTTCTGTAAATTGTTCCAGATCATGTACCAATACATCTTCTTCCGTGTTATTATGTACGGTTGCGATATAGTTAATTAACTTTCCTGTAAGTTCTCTTGATTGGCAAATTTGCCTTAATGTATTTAGCGATAACCTTTTGGCAATAACATACAGATACAACCATATATTCCCCTCCGGGTTTAGCTTTTGCCGGCTCATCCAAAGATTTATAAAACACTCCTGCACAATTTCTTCACTCTGTTCTCTATCTTTTAAAAACCTGAATGCCAGCCTGTAAACTTTATCACAATACGTTTCATAGATAATATCGAACGCAGACTCATTGCCTGCAATCAATTCTTGAATATGATTGCTGTTAATACTCTTATGCACTTTACTCTTCAGTTTATAATTAATTGGTTTCTAAATATAGAGAGTAAATTCCAATTTTACGTTCCATTGCTGATTTTAGCACCCCTACATTAACACTACTAATAGTAAAATTGTACCCTTTATAAGCTTATGCTTAAAAACAGATCGCATTGGTAAAAACAACGGCCCGGTTAATTAACGGGCCGTTGTAAATTCAAAATATAAGATCAGTATTCAGAATTTTTTAAGGGAACTTAACCCCGTTATAGCTTGAAATATCAGCCAACGGAATCGACGAGCCATATCGGCCATTAATAGCCTTTATAAATTCATTAGCCACTATGGCATAACCACGCGGTGTTAAATGCACCCCATCTAATGAAAATAGCCCCCCGCTGATGTAGTTGGAGCTTACATTTACACCGTTAACAGCCAACCCGTGAGCCTTAATATCATTTAAAAAAGTATAGGCATCAAAAACAGCCAGCCCCTTGGATGCCGCCGCGGCTTTAATGGTTGTGTTATAGGATGTAACATAATCCTGCGTAAGTGCTACTTCGTTTTCATCAAGCACATATTTATTTTCAATAGGCGTGTATGGTGTTAAACCATATGGCAAAGTTCCAACTGGTGTGGTTACCGGCGATCCTATTAAAGCTGTGCTAAAGGTAAGTATCACCAGATCCTTAGCGGTTGCCACTCTTGGGGCATATGTACCAGCCGATACAAGCGCGTTTACATAAAGGGCCTTTACAGTTGGATTAGCTTTTTGTACTCCCGCCAAAATAGCCGGAATAGTTATGGTGTTAAAATAGGGTACAGCCGTAACATCCGGGATAGTTGCCACAGCTCCTTTTTGGCCCGCTGCAGTTAGTTTGCTTATAGATAGGTTGTACAATTGTGAAAATAAACCTTTATCTGTAAGTACATCACCCGCCCCGCCGCTTGTAGCGTATAATAAGGCATCGTTATTACCCAGCCAGTCGGTAAAAAAGGTAAATGGCTTTGCCGTAACAAAATCAAGATAAGTAGTGGTATTCGCGGGGGCGCTTCCTGGCAGCAATCTTTCAAAAAAGCCGTTTAAATTACCATAAGGCGCATAGGTTATTTGCTGTAATTTAATGCCCGGTACACCATAATTGTTTAAATCGCCGCTATATTTTGTATACAGAATTACGTTGCCAAAACCAGGAACCGTTAATTGCCCGTGTAAAGCCAAATTAGCTGTAACCTGTTCTGTTTTGGGTGTACCGTCGGCGTTAAAACCGGCTAATTTTAAATACCCTGAGCCGTTAGCCTGATCAGTATTAAATAAAGGCTGTGTAAACGTGCCACCGCCCGCGCTTTGCATTTGTTTGGCAATAATGCTGGGATAAGAGTTTAATTGTCCATCGCGGTACAGGCCACCATCGGCATAACCTGCGGTAAGGGAATTACCCACAGCAATATATCTTGAAAAATCTGCCGTTCCGCGCGATGGGGTTGGTGTATTGATACTGGTTTTACAGGCAGCAAAGCCTAATAAACCCGTAACTAAAAATATATGGAGATATGATCTGAAAGTTTTCATCTAATTAAGTGTTTAAGTTTACCAGTGATAAGCAAGCGATATGCCGGGGATGTAGACATTTGTTTTAAACGTACCAGATAATTGCGACTCAATATTGGTTTGAGTACGGGCCTTCAGGTATTCGTATTCAAACGACAGATCCAGATCAAGGTGCCTGGCCAGTGTATAACCTAAGCCAGCGGTAACATAATAGCGATTGGCATCGGGTGCCTCGGGTGTAACATAACCATCAGCAACTGCTGAGGTAGCATAACCACCGCCAAAGCGCAAGGCCAGTTTACTGTTAGCTTTATACTGTGCACCGCCCCTGTAACTCCACGCATCCTTGTAGTTTCGCGGTGAATAGGTATCCTGTAATGCCGATGTGTTTGTTGCATAATCAAATGCCAGTACCTTATACACATCCCAATTGGTAAAATTCACATCGAGGGCCAGTGTCCATTTGTCTGACGGATAAAATCCAAACCCGATGGAGGAGGTTGACGGCAATGGAAGTGTGGTGGTAAACGTGTTTGGCTGCGGAAAAATGGATTGTAATGATGCCGGTACATTAAAAATAGCGTCGCCATTTTTTACAGTAGTATTCACCCGTGATCGATGTGTTATACCGACGGTGATCCCAGCTTCTGTTTTTACATATATCCCTGCATTCCAACCGTAGCCATGGCCTTTCCCCTTAAGCTCGGCTTGCCCCGGCTGCCCCGACGCGTTTACCAATGGGATAGCCCTGGTTAAATCCACATCGCCGTGATTATAAACAAACCCGCCGCCTACACTCAGGAAATCGGCTAACTTGATACTTAAAGTTGGCTGAAAGTAAATTGCTTTCAGGTTAAGGCTTTGCAGTACGTATTTCCCTGTCCAGGTGTTACCCCAATCGGTTAAACCACCAAACGGTGTATAAACTCCTAAACCTAATTTCCACCAGGAATCCTTAGGACCCCAGACAGCATAAAAAGTGAACGGAGTGGCTATCTTGTTTTTGGTACGAAACTGATCAGTAGTACCACTGGGATTAAAATCAGACTTAAAAAGTAACGGGCTAACACCTGCCTGTACATAATTTTCCGGGAGCATAGCTACGGCGCCAGGATTAAATAAAACAGAAGCGCCATCTTGCAATAAACCTGTGCCAGTATGTCCCATGCCTATCTGTTTCTGTCCGTGAAGGTTAACCTGGAAACCCTGGGCAAATACCATAGCAGGCATTATTGCGAATAGCAATAGTATAAGTTTTCTCATAATAGAATATAATTGGTTTATAATATGCAGCTTGTTTTGGGGGAACAAACCACATTTTTAAAAAAATAAAATTAGGATGGTTTGAAATGAAAAAAAGGGCAGCAGTGCGGAGATATTAGTCAAAAAGTCGGATAAAACTTAATTATTATATAATTAAAGAAAAATAGTATTAAATATAGTTGCCGAATAATTAACACTTTTAATAAATTCAGCAATAAAATTATATCTTTCCGTTACATGAGTAAAAGTTCCAAATATGTAAGTAAAAAGGTTGGACAGCTAAGCCTATCCAAATTTGCCGATCTTTATGCAGACAAGTTGGTAAGCCCGGAATTTTTTATAGCCGACGAAAAACAACTATTAAGTTTAAGTGAATACCCCTACCGTTCTGATGGCTATATTATAGGCATCTGTACCCGCGGAACCGCCCAGGTTGAGGCAAACCTACAGGTTTATGAGGCCCGGCAGGATGCCATGCTGCTCGCTACACCCTTCCATATTTTAAGGATCTATAACAGCAGCGATGATTTTTTATGCAGGTTCATCGTTTTTTCAAAGGCCTTTTTAACCGAAAACAATGTTAACAGTCATTTCCTGGAATCATTCAGCTATTTTAAAAGCGCATCACTCCCGGTGATCTATCCTGATCATGAGGATGCCAAAATGCTGCTTGATATTTATTTATTGATGCAACAAAAGTTAGCTCGCGAAGATCATCCCTATCGTATGGAGATCTCCAGGAGCATGTTAACTACCATGCTTTACGAAGTAGAATCTATTTACGAAAAGCAACACGTAATAATAAAAGGAAAACAAACCCGAAAGCAGGAATTAAACGTACTGTTTCAGGAACTTGTTTTTCATCATTATAAAGAGCACCGCAACGTACAGTATTATGCCGATTTGCTTTATGTTTCACCAAAACACTTAACAGAAACCATTAAGGAAGTAACCGGCCGAACAGCTGGCGAATGGATAGACGATGCTGTAATACTGGAAGCTAAGGTACTGCTCAGAAATCACGACATCAGCATTGCCAGGGTAGCCGAAGAGATCAACTTTCCGGATCAATCCTCATTTGGTAAGTACTTTAAAAAACATACCGGTATGTCGCCTTCTGATTACAGAATGGTAACTACACATTAAAAAAAGCATCTTACGCTCGTCTGCGATCCGAGATGTTGTGGGGAAATAAAAGAAAAGCGGAGGTTGTGCGATTCCTTCCCTGGGGAAGGGGAGGTAGGGATTTATAAGCTATAAAGGTTCAATCGCTCTTAGAAACCCCTCCCTGCCATTACACAATCCGCTGCACCCCTCCCGTGGGGAGGGAATGAACACGGAGATTATAATCTTTCGAACACTTATTGTCGCAGACGAGCGCAAGTTCCATTCCTCTTTCCGACTTTTTGACTAATATCTCCGCACTGCAGCCCTTTTTTTCGCTCCCCAAGCCCTCTAATTTTACTCCAGATTATAAAACCAAATAAATTGCTGTCCGTAAAGCTTGTTGAGCTGGTATCAGATAGCTAATGCCGAAAGCAATTATCACGCTATGTAAGGCAATGAATATAAAATATTCATTTGCAGAAACTTAGCTCTTTGTATTGTGTACTTAATTAAAAAAAGAAGCAGAAGATCATAAAAGTTAAATATTTAATCATGAGTGCAACTGAATCTATAAAAGCTATAAAGGGTGGTGAGTTCCTGATCAGGGAAACACAGGCAGATAGTGTTTTTATTCCGGAAGAGTGGAACGAAGAGCAGCTAATGATCGCAGAAACATGTACCAATTTTCTTGCACAAAACGTAGTCCCTAATTTAAACCGTATTGATGAGCAGGAAGAAGGTTTAATGCCCCATTTAATGGAAGAGGCCGGTGCGCTTGGATTGCTAAGCATTTCCATACCTGAACAATACGGTGGCTTTGGTAAAGATTTTAAAACCTCTATGCTGGTTACCGAAAAATTGGGTGCAGGCAATTCTTTCTCTGTTGCTTTTTCGGCCCATACCGGCATAGGTACCCTGCCTATTTTATACTACGGTAACGATGCGCAAAAGGAAAAATATATCCCAAAGCTGGCCAGTGGCGAGTGGAAAGGCGCTTATTGTCTTACCGAACCTGGTGCAGGTTCTGATGCCAACTCGGGCAAGGCAAGGGCAAAGCTTTCTGCCGATGGTAAATACTATTTACTTACCGGTCAAAAAATGTGGATCACCAATGCAGGCTTTGCTGATATTTTTACCGTTTTCGCGAAGATTGACGACGATGAAAACCTAAGCGCCTTTATTGTAGAGAAAGATTTTGAAGGACTTTCATTAAATACCGAAGAGCACAAAATGGGTATCAAAGGCAGCTCAACCCGGCAGGTATTTTTTAACGACTGTAAGATACCTGTTGAAAACCTTCTATCAGACAGGCAAAACGGTTTTAAGATTGCAGTAAATATTTTAAACCTGGGCCGCATTAAATTAGGCGGTGCTACCGTTGGTGCCAGTAAGGAGGTCATTACTTCGTCCATTCGTTATGCCAATGAGCGTGAGCAATTTGGCCGCCCTATTTCAAAATATGGTGCTATCCGTTATAAACTGGCTCAGCAGGCTATCAGTGTTTATGCTTCAGAATCTGCCATATACAGGGCCAGTTCAAATATGGAAGAAGCTACGGAAATGTACGAAGCATCCGGTCTTGATGAGATAAAAGCCAAGCTTAAAGGAACAGAGCAGTTTGCCATTGAAGCAGCTATTATAAAGGTACATGCTTCAGAAACGCTTGATTATGTGGTTGATGAAGGTGTGCAGATCTATGGCGGCATGGGTTACAGCGCCGAAGCTCCTATGGACAGGGCCTATCGCGATTCACGCATCAACCGGATCTTTGAAGGCACCAATGAAATTAACCGTATGCTCACGGTTGATATGATGCTGAAACGTGCCTTAAAAGGTGAGCTCGACCTGATGGGTCCTGCTCAAAAGGTTGCCGGCGAATTGGTAAGCGTACCTGACTTTGGTGGTGCAGGAGATGAAGACCTGTTTACTAAAGAGAAAAAATACATAGCCAATTTCAAAAAGGCAGTGCTCATGGTAGCTGGTGCCGCGGTACAAAAACTAATGGCACAATTAGGTAAGGAGCAGGAAGTGCTCATGTGCCTTGCAGATATGCTTATTGAGCTTTACGTGAGCGAATCATTACAGTTGCGCGTTGAAAAACTGGTTGGCCTAAAAGGAGAAGATGCCTGTAAAGAACAATTAGACATGATGCGTGTTTATATCAATGACGCCGCCGAACATATAGCCAAATCGGGCAGGGAAGCGCTTAACTCATTTGCCGAGGGCGATGAACGCAGAATGATGCTGATGGGTCTAAAGCGCTTTACCAAAACCGAAGATATTAACACCACACAGGCTCGCAGAAATATTGCCGCTAAACTAATAAGCGCGAATAAATACTGCTATTAGGTCTGATAACCCAAACCCCTACCTCTCCAGAGGAAAGGGAGTGTTCTACACTCGACGCTTCCCGACAAGAGGATGATAGAGCCTCCGCTGCCCGATGGCAGGGAGGCTCAGAGGGGCTTTCAATGTGATTTTCCATCTGCTAACAAACAACTCCAAACTTAAAGTATGAAGATATTAGTGTGCATAAGCCAGGTGCCTGATACAAGCACTAAAATTGTATTAAAAGACAACAATACCGCTATAAACAAACAGGGAGTTACGTATGTAATAAACCCTTATGATGAATGGTACGCGCTAATCCGGGCGCTTGAACTGAAAGAAAGCGGCATTGCAACTGATGTGCACCTGATCACTGTTGGCAAAGCCGATACAGAACCGGTGATCAGGAAAGCGCTGGCTTTAGGTGGCGACGAAGCTATCAGGATTGATGCTGACAGTAATGATCCTTATGAAACCGCTAATTATATAGCAGAATATGCTAAAAGCGTAGGTTATGACCTGGTCCTCTGCGGTAAAGAATCTATCGATTATAACAACGGTGCTGTGGGTGCCATGCTTGCCGAATTGCTTGATACTGATTACATAGGCTTTGCAAGCAACATCCAGATAGAAGGAAACATCGCAACTGTAAAACGCGAAATTGAAGGCGGCGAAGAAACCAACACCTGTAACTTACCACTGGTTATTGCGTGCCAAAAAGGAGTTGCCGAAGCCCGTATCCCCAACATGCGGGGTATTATGGCTGCCCGTACCCGTCCGCTAAAAGTGATTACGCCTGCTGCTGTTAATGCGGTGACGGATATTTTGTCATACGAGTTACCACCCGCAAAGGCAGGGATCAAATTGATTAGTCCTGATGATATGGACGAACTGGTAGAACTGCTGCATACCGAAGCAAAGGTTATATAAGCGGTCTTTTTATTTAACTAAAACCTATAAAAAATGTCAGTAATAGTATTGGTTGAACACACCGATGGAATCATAAAAAAGAAGAGTTTTGAAGCTGTACAATATGCTTCCGGTATCGCCAAAAAAGCAGGAACAACAGTTACCGCAGTAGTTTTAGGCACGGTTGCCGATAATGAAATGGAAAGCCTGGGCCAATATGGAGCACAAAAAGTACTGCATGTTGCTGATGCCCGTTTGGATGAACTTCATGCAAGGGCTTATACAAGCGCCTTATTCGCAGCCGCTCAAAAAGAAAATAGCAAGATCATTATAGCGCTGCATGATATAAACGGTCGTGCTGTTGCACCTCGATTGGCCGTAAAACTTAATGCCGGTTTGGTTGCTGGTGCATTATCCTACCCTGATACAGATAAAGGGTTTGTGATCAAAAAAGCCGTTTTCTCAGGCAAAGCATTTGCTTATCTAAACATCACCAGCGATGTAAAAGTAATCACACTGATGCCTAACACTTTCCCGCTGAACAAGGTTGATGGCAAAGCATCCATTGAAAAACTGGACATGAGCTTTGTTGATAAGGACTTTGGCATTAAAGTTAAAGAAGTCAATAAAATAACTGGCGAGATCCCGCTCGGCGATGCACAGTTGGTAGTATCCGGCGGCCGGGGTATGAAAGGCCCTGAAAACTGGGGACTGATTGAAGACCTGGCAAAAGAACTCGGCGCTGCAACAGCATGCTCTCGCCCGGTAGCCGATGCCCACTGGCGCCCCCATCATGAGCATGTGGGGCAAACAGGTGGTACCGTAAGGCCCAATCTGTATATAGCGGTAGGCATTTCAGGAGCTATCCAGCACCTGGCCGGGGTTAATGGTTCAAAAACCATTGTGGTAATAAATAAAGATCCTGAAGCGCCGTTTTTTAAAGCAGCTAACTACGGTGTTGTTGGTGATGCCCTGGAGGTTTTACCAAAACTTAAGGAAGCAGTAAAGAAATTCAGGCAAAATCATAAATAATAAGGCTATGAACGTTTTTTATGAAGGACAGATATTATGGTCGCAAATTGATGCAAACCAGCATATGCGGCATTCTGCTTATGCTGACGTTGCAGCACAGGCCAGGTTAAATATGCTCGAAAGTCTGGGCCTGAGGCCAACAAAACTTTTCGCCTTTAAAATTGGCCCGGTGTTGTTTAAGGAAGAATTGGTTTATCTGCGCGAAGTAACACTAAACGACAACATAAAAGTAACCTGCGAGGTAACCCAATCACGGCCTGATGGTTCCCGGTGGTCTATCAGGCATGAGTTGTA
Organism: Mucilaginibacter lappiensis; assembly: GCF_050433765.1. Taxonomy (GTDB): domain Bacteria; phylum Bacteroidota; class Bacteroidia; order Sphingobacteriales; family Sphingobacteriaceae; genus Mucilaginibacter; species Mucilaginibacter lappiensis_A. Next base: position 200,283 of record NZ_JBNPWP010000004.1, read on the forward strand.
CCGAAGCGATGGCGTTAAGGCCTCCGTAATTATGGTTCATGGCGCCTGGATTGATATGGAAAAGCGCAAGCTCGCAGTATTACCCATTGAGTTAAGCCAACTATTCATGAAAGCCCCGAGAAGCGCGGACTATATAGAGCAGGGCGCTCATGCAACTAAATCCTGACAACTAAAATAACTATGACTGATCAAAAAATAGACTTCGAAAACGCGATTGCCCAAAGTAAGCAGCTACCTTCCCGCCCCAACAATGAAAACCTGCTGCGTTTATATAGTCTGTACAAGCAGGCAACAGAAGGTGATATCAATACAGAAAACCCGCCGGGCATGTTTGATTTTGTAGCCAGGGCAAAGTATGATGCCTGGTTAAAACTCAAAGGCGCCCCTGCTGATAATGCTATGCGGGAGTATATTGATTTGGTGAAAGAGTTGGCAGAGAAATAACTATCTTTAATAAAACAATTTATAACAAGGCAAATAGAATGTTCCGAAATTTTGACAAATGTTTCCGTCATTTAGACCTTTGTTAAACTTCGCTAAAAAGGATATTTGTTTATTATAAACCAATACTAAATTAATTTTTAACCTGTCTTGTAATTCTGTTTGTCTCTTTAAAAAGGGTGCAACTTATTACCGCTGTTTATTACAGCTCCGTAGCTAAGTCTGTATCTTATTTTTTAATCGGACCTATTTAATTATTTAGTAATAACCAAGCAAAACTATGTCATCACCTAAACAGTATTTCGCCCGATTAGTATTAATCCTGCTAACTATCACCTCAGTAAACATCGCAGCCAAAGCTCAAACCGATAAAATTGAAGGTCTGTGGTACAACGATATCAAAAGTGCCAAAATACAGATCAGCAAGGGTGCCGATGGCAAGTTTAACGGCAAAATAGTATGGCTAAAGGAACCATTAAAAAATGGTAAACCTAAAACCGATGAGGAAAACAAGGACGAAAAATTGCGCAGCAGACCAATCATTGGTTTACACATATTGGAAGGTTTTGTGCCTGATGGTGACGACAAATATACCGACGGCAAAATTTACGATCCTAAAAACGGTAAAACTTACTCCTGCAATATTACTTACAAAGGCAAAACATTAGCCATTCGCGGGTATGTTGGCATCTCACTTTTTGGGCGTACAACTACCTGGGAAAAGGCTGAATAATTAAATAATGAGGAATGAATGGTGAATGGAATATAAAGTTTTCAAAAACAGCTGATTTCAACTCATTACTCACCACTAACTAACTTATATATGGATGCTAAACGAATTATAAAAAAAGTAGCTATTCTGGGCTCTGGTGTAATGGGTAGTCGTATTGCCTGCCATTTCGCAAACATCGGTGTGCAGGTATTGCTGCTTGATATTGTACCAAAAGACACACCTGCCGGGGATAAAAAGGCCCGGAATAAAATAGTTAATGACGCGCTCGATTTCGCCTTAAAATCAAACCCCTCTCCCATCTATCTCAAATCATTCGCCAGGCGCATAACAACTGGGAACTTTGAAGATGATATGCCCAAAATTGCAGAATGCGATTGGGTGATAGAAGTGGTGGTGGAACGTTTGGATATCAAACAACAAGTATTTGAAACGGTTGAAAAACACAGGAAACCAGGCACACTCATCACCTCAAATACATCAGGCATCCCGATCCATTTAATGGCCGAGGGGCGCAGTGAAGATTTTAAGCAGCACTTTTGCGGCAGCCACTTCTTCAACCCGCCGAGATACTTAAAGCTATTAGAAATCATCCCTACAAAAGATACTTTATCTCCGATAGTAAGTTTTCTGATGGAATACGGCGAGAAGTTTTTGGGTAAAACCACCGTACTTGCTAAAGATACCCCTGCCTTTATAGGCAACCGCATAGGTGTTTTCAGCATCATGAGCGTATTGCATTATGTTAATAAAATGGGGATGACGGTTGAAGAGGTTGATAAATTGACCGGCCCGGTAATTGGTCACCCAAAATCGGCAACTTTCCGTACCAATGATGTAGTTGGTTTGGATACCATGGTGCACGTGGCCAATGGCCTCAGTAAAAACGCCCCGGATGATGAAGCGAAGGAATTATTTGCAATTCCCGAATTTGTAAACGGTATGCTTAAAAACAACTGGCTGGGCAGCAAAACCGGGCAGGGATTTTATAAAAAAGAAAAGGTTGACGGCGTAAACCAATTCTTCGCGCTTGATTTGAAAACGCTGGAATACAAACCATCCCAAAAGGTAAAGTTTCCTTCATTGGATACCACTAAAACAGTCGACAGTTTAAAAGATAGATTAAAAATCCTGTTTGCGGCAAAAGATAAAGCCGGCGATTTTTACAGAGCTACCTTTTACCAGCTTTTTGCCTATGCCAGTAATCGCATTCCCGAAATTGCTGATGAACTTTATAAAATAGATGCTGCCGTTAATGCCGGCTTTGGCTGGGAAATGGGTCCCTTTGAAAAGTGGGATGCCTTGGGCGTAGCCGATACCGTGAAAGCGATGGAAGCTGCAGGCAATAAACCAGCCCAATGGGTATATGATATGCTTGCCTCAGGTGCAGAGAGTTTTTATAAAATAGCCGATGGCAATCGTCAGTATTATGATATCACATCAAAAACTTACAAGGTAATTCCGGGTACAGAAAGCTTTATTCTGCTGAGCAATATCCGCGAAGCGAATACGGTATGGAAAAACAGCGGCACTACCATTACCGATATTGGCGATGGTATCCTTAACCTGGAGTTCCACACCAAAATGAACACTATTGGCGGCGATGTGATTGAGGGTATTAACAAAGCCATCACCCTTGCCGAAAATAGTTATAAAGGATTGGTGATCTCCAACGAAGGAACCAATTTTAGTGCCGGTGCCAACGTAGGCATGATATTTATGATGGCTGTTGAGCAAGAGTTTGATGAGCTTAATGTGGTTATAAAAGCTTTTCAAAACACCATGATGCGCATCCGGTATTCTTCCATCCCGGTGGTAGCGGCCCCGCACCAGATGGCTTTAGGTGGCGGCTGTGAGCTGTGCCTCCATGCTGATAAGGTAGTAGCCCATGCGGAGTTATATATGGGATTGGTTGAATTTGGTGTCGGCCTGATCCCTGGTGGTGGCGGTTCTAAAGAGTTTGCCCTCCGCCTGTCAGACGAATTACAGGATGGCGACATTGAACTGAACAATTTCCGCGACCGCTTTTTAACTATAGGCCAGGCAAAAGTTTCCACTTCTGCTTATGAAGCCTTTGAATTTGGCTATTTGAAAAAAGGCCGTGATGTAGTAGTAGTATCACAAAACCGCTTACTGGCCGAAGCTAAACAACATTGCCTGCAGCTTGCTAATGACGGCTATGTACAGCCCGTTCAACGCACGGATATCAGGGTACTGGGCAAACAGGCATTAGGCCTGGGTTATGTGGGCGCCAATACCATGTACAGCGGCAATTACATCAGTGAGCATGATGTGAAGATCTCGCAAAAACTGGCCTATGTATTGGCTGGCGGCGATCTGTCACAACCATCATTGGTAAGCGAAGAATATTTACTGGGTTTGGAGCGGGAGGCTTTTGTTTCCCTCTGTGCAGAGCGCAAAACACTGGAGCGCATCCAATCCATTATAACAGGTGGCAAGGTGTTAAGGAATTAGATTTTTAAGTATCAAGTATCATGATTTATATAAAGCATTCAAAAGTCTTGATACTTGATACTAAGTACTCGATACTAAATACGATTAAATAAAAAAGATATGAACGCATATATAGTAGCCGGCAGTCGCAGCGCAATTGGAAAAGCAACCAGGGGCGGCTTCAGGTTTACCCGGCCTGATACACTTGCTGCAGATGTAATTAAACATTTGATGGCATCGGTGCCCAATGTGGATAAGGAACAGATTGAGGATGTAATTGTGGGTAATGCAACGCCGGAAGCAGAGCAGGGTTTAAACGTAGCTCGCCTAATTTCGCTGATGGCTTTGGATACCGATAAAGTACCCGGCATGACCGTAAACAGGTATTGCGCATCGGGCCTGGAAACCATAGCCATAGCATCGGCCAAAATACATAGCGGCATTGCCGACTGCATTATTGCAGGCGGTGTAGAAAGCATGAGCCTGCTCCCCATGGGCGGCTGGCGCATTGTACCCAATGCTGATGTTGCTCTTGCTCATCCCGATTATTATTGGGGCATGGGCTTAACAGCCGAGGCTGTGGCAAAAGAATATAAAATTGATCGTGAAGAGCAGGACCAGTTTTCTTATAATTCGCATCAAAGGGCAATAAACGCCATAAAAGAGGGCAAGTTTAAAGATGAAATAGTACCCTTAAGTATTACGGAAACCTATATTGATGAAAGTGGCAAAAGAAAACAAAGGGAATTTAAAGTGGATACGGACGAAGGTCCGCGTGCAGATACTTCGCTTGATGCACTTGCCAAACTTAAACCGGTATTTGATGCCAAAGGCGTAGTTACTGCAGGCAATTCATCGCAAACAAGTGACGGCGCGGCTTTTGTAATGGTGGTAAGTGAGCGGTTTTTAAAAGCGAATAATTTAAAACCTATTGCAAGGCTGGTTAACTACGCTGTAGCAGGTGTACCGCCGCGTATTATGGGTATTGGGCCGCTGATAGCTATCCCTAAAGTGCTAAAAATGGCTGGTATGAAGCAACAGGATATTGACCTGATTGAATTGAACGAGGCTTTTGCATCACAATCATTAGCCGTTATTAAAGGTCTGGATCTTGACCTTGACCGCATTAATGTAAATGGTGGAGCTATAGCGCTTGGTCACCCGTTGGGCTGTACGGGAGCAAAATTATCTGTACAGCTATTTAATGAACTAAAACGCAGAGATAAAAAATATGGCATGGTTACTATGTGCGTAGGTACCGGACAGGGTGCCGCGGGCATTTTTGAATTATTATAACGATTTACTTTTTAACTGTTAGGTATATGAAAAAAGCGGCCAGATTGTTTGATTGCATGGAGATCCAGGCAAAAGAACCCAGGGTGAGTTTATTGAACGCCAAAGTAAACGGTGACTGGAAAGCATACAGCACACAGGAAGTTCATACCCTGATTTACCAGTTAGCCATGTCGCTTTTGGATATGGGTGTTTCGCAGGGCGATAGTACAACAGAAGGCCGGGATAAAATAGGGCTCATTAGCAATGGGCGACCCGAATGGCTGATAACCGACCTTGCCGTACAACTCATAGGCGCTATATTGGTGCCCTTATATCCCAACAGTAACCCCAAGGAGCTGGAACAGATCCTGAACGAAGCAGAGGTAAAATACTTGTTTGTTAGCACAAAAGAGCTGTGTGGTAAGGTAAACGAAGTCCGCTTAAACATCCCGTCGCTAAAGGCTGTTTATACTTTTGATCAGATGGAAGATTGCCCTAACTGGGCCGAACTCTTTAAACCATTACAGGAGGGTTATCGTGAAAAGTTATCTAAAATAAGCGATACCATAACAGAAAATGATGTAACCACCATTATTTATACATCAGGTACTACGGGCCGGCCCAAAGGTGTAATGCTTACCCATAAAAATATTTTAACCAATGTTATGGCCTCCGGCGAGGTGCTTTCACAGATCCCCATAGAACAGAAAATAGCACTGAGCTTTTTACCGCTGAACCACATTTTCGAAAAAATGTGCACGTACATTTATCTCTTCTTTGGATTTTCCATCCATTATGCCGAAAGCATGGATACCATTGGCGCCAATATGAAAGAGGCTAAACCTTACATTTTTACCGCGGTACCACGACTGCTGGAAAAAGTGTTCGAGAAAATTATGGTACAAGGGCAAAAGTTAACCGGTATTAAAAGAAAGATCTTTTTATGGTCGATCACAGTTGCTGAACAGTTTGAGATCAATAATAACAACCTATGGTATAAAACTAAATTGGCCATTGCCGATAAGCTGGTTTACAGCAAATGGCGTAATGCCATTGGCGGCAATGTAAAAGCCATAGTTATAGGAAGTTCTGCCTGCCCTATAAAGCTTGAAAAAATATTTACAGCCGCCGGCATGGTTGTTTTGGAAGGTTATGGGCTTACTGAAACTTCGCCGGTAATTGCAGTTAATCATTACCAAAAAAGTGGTAGAAAATTTGGCACTGTAGGCCCGTTACTGAGTGGAGTACAGGTTAGGATTGCTGATGATGGCGAGATACTTTGTAAAGGCCCTAATGTTATGGTGGGATACTACAAAAACCCAGAAATGACGGCCGAAGTTATTAGGGACGGCTGGTTTTGCACCGGCGATATTGGGGAACTGGATAAAGATGGGTTCCTTAAAATAACAGATCGTAAAAAAGAGATCTTTAAAACATCGGGTGGTAAATATGTGGCTCCCCTCCCTATTGAAAATAAAATGAAAGAGAATCATTTTATTGAGCAGATGATGGTAGTTGGGGCCGAAAGAAAATTTACAGCAGCACTCATCGTACCCTCCTATACCAATTTAAAACCCTGGTGCAAGCAAAACGATATTGCGTTTTCATCCAATAATGAGATTATAAAGGATAGCAGGGTTGTAGCATTATATCAATCTATAATAAACGCTTTTAATCCCGAATTTAATCATGTGGAACAGGTTAAGAAAGTAACCTTAATGCCTGATGAATGGTCGATAGAGAGTGGAGAGCTTACCCCTACCGGCAAAATGAAACGGAAAGTGATCACAGAAAAATATAAAGCCGAAATTGATAAAATGTATACAGGCGAAGAACATGAAAATCCGTCCCTGGTACACTGATATTTTGGGGCAAGAGATAAGAGCCAGGAATCAAGGCAAAAAAACACGCTTAATTCCTGGCTCTGACATCCCTGGTTCTTGATTCTTAACTCTTGATTCTAATCAACATGACCACATTCCAATTAACCATAAACGACCGGCTGGCTATTGTAATGCTTGACAGAGGGCGTTCCAATGCTATTAACCACCAAATGGTTAAAGAGCTGATAACCTGTATTCAATCACTGGAAAGGGATAATAATGTAGGCGGCCTGATTTTAACAGGTAAGCCCGGTTTCTTTTCATCGGGCATTGACCTGATTGAGGCTTACGAATATGATGAGGAACAAAGCCGTGCTTTATGGACAGACTTTTTGTTACTGCAACGCCTGCTGGCGGCTTTTAAAAAGCCAATGGTGGCTGCTATTAGCGGCCATAGTCCTGCCGGGGGATGTGTAATGGCCATTTGTTGTGATTATCGCGTGATGGCCGATGGCGCATTCATCATTGGTTTAAATGAGATTCCGGTAGGTATTATCGTACCCGATAGCGTTTTTAACTTGTACGCTTTTTGGCTTGGTCAGCATAAAGCTTACCAGTTTTTGATGGAAGGCAAGCTCCTAAAAGTTAATGAGGCGTTTGATGCTGGTTTGATTGATGAGATAAGCCCGGCCGAAAGCCTGATAACAACAGCCGAAAGAAAGATCAGAACTTATATGCAGCTAAACCCAATTACCTGGAGCCAAAGCAAGCTAAACCTGCGTAAGGAACTGATGGACAAACTAAATACCGACCAATCTGCAACTTTAAACAATATGCTGCAGCAGTGGTGGGCGCCCGAAACCAGGAAAGGCCTGCAAATGCTTATCCAGAATTTAAAATCAAAATCAACAGCAGCCCAATAATTCATTGATAATGAGCGACAACAGTACAGCAACGACTACAGGTATGTTAAGGGATAATGCCCTGAAAGGAAAGACCATTATTGTAACCGGTGGCGGCACCGGCCTGGGCAAGGCAATGGGAACCTACTTTTTAAAATTAGGAGCCAACCTGGTGATTACCAGCCGCAAACTGGATGTATTAGAAAAAACCGCTGCCGAAATGGAAACAGAAACTGGCGGAAAGGTTTTAGCCATAGCCTGCGATGTACGCAATTATGACCATGTTGAAAAGATGCTGCAGCAATCCATCGCTACTTTTGGTCGTGTTGATGGCCTATTGAACAATGCCGCGGGCAATTTTATTTCGCCAACAGAACGGTTGTCGGCAAACGCGTTTTCGGCTGTTATTGATATTGTGTTAAAAGGCTCGGCCAATTGTTCACTGGCCCTGGGTAAGTACTGGATAGCCGAAAAAATACCCGGCACCATCCTCAATATCATTACCACCTATGCCTTTACAGGCTCGGCCTATGTTGTGCCATCGGCCTGCGCAAAGGGCGGAGTGCTGGCCATGACCCGGTCGCTGGCCGTAGAATGGGGAAGACACGGCATCCGTACCAACGCTATAGCGCCAGGCCCGTTCCCAACCAAAGGCGCATGGGAACGTTTACTGCCCGGCGATATGGCACAAAAATTCGACTTTAAAAATCGGGTTCCGCTTAAACGGGTTGGCGAACATCAAGAATTGGCTAATCTGGCCGCATTCCTGGTATCTGATTTTTCGGGCTACATTAACGGCGAAGTGATCACTATCGACGGCGGCGAGTGGCTGCAAGGTGCCGGTCAGTTCAGCGGGCTTGAAATGGTACCTGATGCCATGTGGGACAGCATTGAACAGGCAACACGCAAAGCATAGTTTGTTATTCTTATCTTCTACTACCTCAATTTAACGTAAAATTCAACTAACTCACTTTACGCGTGAGTTGACATGCCTGTTAAAGCGATCTTTAAAAACCCATACTTGACATAGAAAAGTAATATTAAAGATTTGCTTTTGCAATTTAATACCAATCGGTATATTTGCTGTCATGATTAAGGCATCATCAAAATCAGAACGTACCAGGAACTTTATTATTGAAAGCACCGCCGAGGTCTTCAATAAGAAAGGCTACGCCGGCACAGCGCTGTCTGATATCACAAGCGCCACTGGTCTGTCTAAAGGCTCTATTTACAGTAACTTTAAAAATAAAGAAGAAGTTGCATTGGCCGTTTTTGATTTTAATTGTTCCAGGCTTTCAAAATCAACAAAAGAACAAACTGACTTAGCTCAAAGCTACCACGATAAATTAATGGTTTACGCCAAAGTTTACCGGAAAGTATCAGGAGGCAGGATTAACCGGGGAGGTTGCCCCATATTAAACACAGCTACAGAAGCAGACGATACCAATAATTTATTAAAAGACAGGGCAGCAAAGGCCATACTTCAATGGAAAAAGAATATAGTACAGCTCATTGAACAAGGAATTGATGCAGGCGAATTTAAAGCAGAAGTAGATCCGCGCCAAACGGCATTGTCTGTTATCGCCTTAATTGAAGGTGGTGTAATGATATCCCGGGTTACCGGTAATCCTGCCAATATGGATAACGTTTTGCAAACCGTAGAAATGTTGATCAGCCAAATGAAAAAGTAAAAAAATTTAATCTATAAAATACCGATTGGTATATTATAAAAATATCCATACGATTAAATATCATATACATCATACCCAATTTCAATTAAATATTACAATTAAAAATATACCAATCAGTATAAAAATGACTCCTTTAAAACGACAAATACTTTTGATCACCGTAATTGCGGCAGCAATTATGGAGCTAATAGATACATCTATTGTAAATGTGGCCCTTAACTATATGAGCGGTAACCTTGGTGCCACGTTAGAAGATATTTCCTGGGTGATAACCTCCTATGCTATAGCCAACGTGATCATTATTCCTATGACCAGTTTTTTAGTTAATAATCTTGGGCGAAGGAATTATTATATTGGTTCTATCATACTTTTTACTGTTTGTTCTTTTTTGTGTGGTAACGCTACGGGAATTTGGGAACTGGTGGCATTCAGGTTTCTGCAGGGCTTGGGTGGTGGCGCCCTGCTCTCGGTTTCAGCTACCGTTGTTTTTGAATTATTTCCAAAAGAAAAGCAGGCCACAGCCAGTGCCTTATTTGGTATAGGGGTTTTCATCGGTCCTACTATTGGGCCAACACTGGGAGGTTATATCACAGAAAATTATTCATGGCCCTGGATTTTTTATATTAATATTCCTATCGGGGTAGCTGCAGTGATTTCATGTTTGTTCCTTTTGTATGAACCGTTGATCAAACAAAAAATAGCTAAAGTTGACTGGACCGGCATCATGTTACTGATCATCGGAATCGGCTCGCTCCAGGTGGTGCTGGAAAGAGGGCAAACAGATGATTGGTTTGCAGCTGGTTATATTATTTTCCTAACCGTGGTTGCCGTTATTTCGCTCACTGCATTTATTATATGGGAGCTATATACCGAAAACCCGGTGGTGAACCTGCGTATATTACGATTCAGATCATTGAGCATAGCCGCTGTGCTCACCTTTATTACCGGGATAGGTATGTACACTTCCATTTACCTTACCCCAGTGGTTGCGCAACGTTTACTGGGCTTTACCCCCACCCAATCAGGACTGTTGCTTTTGCCCGGCTCTATTGTGGCCGTATTGGCATTGATAGTTACCGGAAAATTACTGCAAAAGGGAGTTTCGGCCGCTTTGATAGTCTTCTTTGGTTTTTTATGTTTTATTTATTTTAACTGGTCTATGTCAAGAATCAACCTGGAAACCCCGGCTATTGACATTACCTTAAATTTGATATTCAGGGCAATAGGTATGGCGTTGCTCACTGTTCCCTTAGGTACATTGGCCGTGTCATCGCTGGAAGCTAAGGATATGCCACAAGGTACCGCGTTAAACAATATGATGCGGCAATTAGGTGGTTCTTTCGGCATTTCCATTATCAATACCTATGTAGCACGCCGGATAGCCTCGCACCGTGTTGATCTCATTACCCATATTACTGCTGATAATCCGATCTCGGTTAGCAGGATCAACACATATACAGGAGCATTTCAGCAAAAGGGCTTTAGCCTGTTTGATGCTCAGCAAAAAGCAATGGAGCTGATAGAAAAAGTTGTCATAAAGCAGTCTTCATTCTCCAGTTACCTTGATGGCTATTTTCTGATCGGCCTGTTTTTTGCCATAGTACTACCTTTACTGCTTTTTGTTGCTAAAAGAGATAAAAAAAGGCCTCTTGTGATCCCTTCGTCGGATCATTAAAAATGGGTTAGATATTCTGATGTACAGGTTATCACCCCTATTTTTGATATACCCTTACATAATCAATTTCAAAATGTTTTGGGAAGGGGGTTAAAGCCGGATCTCCGCCATTGTCGCCGCCTATAGCCAGGTTAAGCAATATGTAATGCGGTTGTTCAAAGGGGTTAACCTTGCTCCCATCCTGGTTAATTAGATCATGCAGCTCTACCCGGTTCATCAACTGCCCATCAACATACAAGCTAATGGCATTTTTGTCCCAATCCATTTGCCATATATGAAACTGTTTGGACCAGTCGGGGTTAAAAGTTTCCAGCGCTTTGGTTTGGCTATACCATTTAGCCTTATGGCGGGTTGCCGTTCCGCAGGCTATATTGGCCAGCAGTTTATTCCGGTAATATTCCATAATATCAATCTCGCCATTTGAGGGCCACTCGCCCGACACCCCAAGGGTCCAAAAAGCCGGCCATAGCCCTTCATCCGTATCAATACGCGCCCGCATCACAAACCGCCCATACTGCCAGCTATGCAAGCCTGAGGTATTAAGGCTGGCTGATGTGTATTTAATTTCAGGTCTGCTGGTTTTCCAGTTATTACTTTGCGGAAGATAGCCGGGATTGGCTAAATCTTTTTCTTGCCGAGCCTCAATAACCAGCGTGCCGTTGTGACAACCGGCATTTTGAGGCTGGTACCATTGCAATTCATTATTACGTACAAAACCGTGTTCAAATCCCCAGTTGTTAGCATCGGGCTGTCCTTCGTTATTAAATTCATCTGCCCAAACCAGTTTATAACCTTCGGTAGTATCCCTTGGGCTTTGCTGACATTTAGCGGTAAGCGGTATTCCAACTAATAATGCCAGAAAAAGTATGACATATTTATTCATCGTTAATATTTATCGTTTTAATGCCCCGGCACTTTTTTGTTTATAATAGTTACCTGGCGGTGGGTTTCCACTCCAATACCTGTATCGGCTGGGGTGGAATATTTGCCTGGCCTTCGCCATCAACCTGTACTACCTTTTGCACAAACAGATCAAGCACTTTTTTATCTCCCCATAACCCGGTGTCGTAAGTTGGTTCCCAGGCCCCAACACTTGCTGCAGACAGGTCATTGACCTGCCATTTATTACTATTCAGATCACGGATTATCGCTACAGAAACTTTGTCGCCACGCTCCGCGTCGCGGAAGATCAAGGCTGCCGCCATATGTTTACCCAAACTCCATGCAATGATCTGCGGGCGCGATATGGGGATACTTTTAGTTCCCCCACCGCTAAGGCTAAAGGCCGTTTTGCGAAAACCAAGGTTACTTACCTGCCATTTACCAGCGTTGTTATAAACTAAATGATACTGTGGTACGGTTTGCCCTTCTTCGCGCCAGTAAGTGGCGATAAAAGGATTACCTTCATCATCAGCAAACATGGATGTTTGGTTAATCAGTTCACTTTTTTGAGGTATTTTACAAGCATACTCGGCAGAGGCGGCTGTTATCGGTAAAACATATTTTTCGCCGGTCGACCTTTCCCAGGTAAGTCCCCCATCCTTTGAGCGGGCGTAGCACATATCATGATTACTGGCTACATCGGGGCTTTCGCGCCATACCCATGACAGGTGAATAGTGCCGCATTTATCAATGACCATTTGCCAGTAAGCATTTCGACTTCCCTCGCCATCAATTAAACCATCCTGTACCCTGCTCCATTTTTTAGTTGCAACGATATAGCGGTTCAGCATCAGATTGCCGTTGCCCGAAGCACCATCCCGGTAAAGGAATAACAGGTCGCCACCGGGCAGTTTATAAAATTCCGGATACGATACTTTGTCTTCCTTATCACCGGTCATAGTTTTTTTTGCGGATAGGCTGAGACTGCCGGGTGATATACTCATTGCGTAGTTTAAAGGTTGGTTATGATGCCCCCAGGTTACATGAAGATAACCGGCTCCGTCTGCAATGATACAAATGGCCTTATGCGCGTCGGTTGCGTCGCCTTTGTAGGCTGTGCGCATGGTTTGCCAATGATTAAAGCCGGTTTGCCGTTTGGCCAATACCACAAACTGATCATTATCATAATAAGCCGCGTATTGCGTGCCTTTATAAGTTACCAGCGAGTTTTTACGAAAGATAACCGTGTTGACCGAGTTATTTGCCCAGCCCATGCCAATTGTTGTAGTTTTAATGGGTATAAGCTGTGCATAGCCCGGTAACTTAATATAGAAAACTACAAAGAGAAACAAACACCATTTACATATAGTCATAAACCCGATCAACAAAATGTATTACACAGGTGTAAAATAGTAAGAATTAACAAAGCAGTTTTGCCTACCCTGTTACTTTTTTTAAGATTCGGATCCTTCCGGCCGAATATCCTGCAATCTGCAGTGTTTCGTGGTCTGGTTTAAAATTTGGCACCACAATTTCAATGCTCTTTTGTTGAAAATATGATACTTTACCATCCTGGTTAACTTGTAAAGGGCTTGCAGGATCATTATTTTCAAGCATCATTTTCATCAATTGGTTACTTTTGCTCAACTCCAAAACAGATTGCCCAATAACCGACTTTTCGCTCAGGTTCAGGATTTTTTTCGCTTCCTGATTAATAAATAAAATTTCCTGTTTTTCATTGACCCCCAACACGGCATAAGGGGTCTCTTCTATCAGCGTTTTTATCTGCAATTCTGCCGAAATTGTTTTGGAAAGGCCGGTATCTTCCTGTTCACTGAGCCTGGCAGCCATTGTATTATATGCTTCGCCCAATCGGGTAAACTCTTCGCTTGTACTAAAATTAAGCCGGGTATTATAATTTTTTCGACTAACCTGATCAAGACCATTTGTCAATTCGAGAAGCGGATTCAGTATAAATCCGGGGAAATTAACAATTAAAATAAAAAGGATTAAAAAGGTGATAAACACTATACTCCCAAGGTAAAAGGCGGCCTTACTCACCGTTGAATGGGTATAATTATTTTTAAGTACGATTGCCTGCATGTTTAAACTTTCGATCTTTTTCAATTGCAGGTGCGCATTTCGTTTTGCTTGTTGTTTTTGATTTAAATCTGATGAGGGATTGATGAGCAATGTGAAGGCTTTGCGCAGATCTTCTGTTGTTGCTTTTTCACCTGGTTCTGTGATATTATTTTCCTGCTTCTTAAGGGCTGTCTCAAATGTTTCAGACTCCCGGGATGTTAATGGCAGATCATTTTCATCTAAAACCGAACGCATTTCCTGAGTAAATAGTAATGTTTCGTAGTTGTTTTTTAAGGTAACATTTGAAGTTCCAGATATCACTTTGATGTAGTAAACAGATACAACACCAAAAATCAGCACAGCTACAAACAAAAGGCCGAATCCTAATAGAAGCTTTTTTTTGATTTTCATGACTATACAATGAAGTTGGTTAAAACATTATTATAGTTCGGTCTGGTATAGATTACCAAGTAAAGATAATTAAAAATCTGTCCTGTTTATAAGTTCAATTTTTAATAACTCTGATTAGCAATTGCTACATGATTTAGTTAGCATAAATCGTTAATATCTTGCCGATACAGAAAACGAACAATAACAAATTAGTTACAAAAGCAAGCTTGATCCCGTTGCGTAAGACTTTAACCAATTTTAACTATCATTCGCTTGCCGTTTTGAGTTTGCTTTCTTTACTTTATAAACTGTAATGTTAACATTGTTATATCCCAGCAAAATTTGTAAGCTATTGCTTATCGGTCTGTTTATTTTCTTTTTCCCCGCGGTACTCTCCGCGCAAAATCTTTTTTCCGAAAAAATAGAACTATGCAATGCTTCAAACTATTGTATGGACTGCGGAGATCCAAAAGCAACATGTGCTCAGTTTACGCTGGATTATATAACCGACAGAATCAATCGTAAATATCTGTTAAAAGATGTCAATTTATCAATAACCTTTCAGGTTTTGGTAGAACCCTCTGGTTTTAGCTGCGTGCTTAGCCATACTGATGTCACCAACAGCCCATTAACAGCTGAGTTGATCAGGTACCTGAATGGTAATATATGGAAACCAGCTATAGAAAACGGCAAGCCAGTGGCTGCATCTGTGAACGTAATTTTCCGTATTGTTAATGGCAATATATCGGCCCAGATGCAGAGAATGGACCTGGCTCAATTAAAGCCGCCCGGCGATCCTGTTATTTATAACGAAAAAGCTGTTTATAATAATCCATCATTAAAAAACTATGAATTTACAGTGTGGACCAAATATAATTCACCTCTTCCTGATAATATTGCCCAATCTTTTGCCATAGATAAAACTGATCTTTTGTGGTATGCTACTGCCCGGGGGCTGACCCGGTTTGATGGAAAAACTTTTAATCCGGTTAATGAATTTAACTCGCCATTTACCGCCGAAACAGCCGTGCGGGACATAACTGTGGACAAAGACAATAACAAATGGGTTTACATTAACAATACGATATACAAGTGTACCGATGCCGGGTGGCAAGTGTACGATTTCAAAAAGTTCATAAAATCAGGCATCACCCACATTTTAAATAGTAGTAACGGTAAACTTATTTTTACTACTAAAGATGGCCTGGTGGTTGTAAGAAATGATAAGGTTGTGCTCTTGAATAAAAAAACGATACCACTGCTACCCTCAAATAATGTTTTGTATGCTTATGTTGATAGCCGGAATCGTTTATGGATAGGTACTTCGAAAGGCAGTATCATGATTGATAGAGACTTCTTTGTAACTACATTTAATACATCTGATACACCATTGAAAAACGTGTGCATTTCAGGCGCTGTAGAAGATGAAAAGGGTAACCTTTACTTCTCGTTGATTGGCATCAATAAAGTTGAGGGTGATAATGATAAAGAGGGTGTAGCGGTGCTGAAAACTAACGGCAACTGGATTCATTATAACGATAAAAATTCAGGAATGCCCTCAAACCGTGTCAATAATATATTGTATGACAAGTTTGAACATGTTTTGTGGATAGGTACAGATCAGTCGGGCCTGGTAAGGTTTAATTTGAAAGATGGTTGGGAAAACTATCACAATAACAATTCTGCCGCACCCGGCTATACAATTTATCAATTAGTTCAGGACTCAAAAGGTGTTATTTATGCAACTACCGCTAACGGCCTGCTAAGGATCAGGAAGAAATAAAAAATTTCATTATAAATAAGTTATACCAGTTACAAATGCTGCTTGCGTTTATATTCGCTTGGGGTACAGCCATATTTTGCCTTAAAAACAGTGGAGAAATAATTAGGGGTAGAAAAACCAACCATATAAGTGATCTCAGATATCGGGTACCCTTCATTCATCAGTAAATATTTTGCTTTTTTTAACCGACGATTTAAAATATAATCAGAGATACTACAGCCAAGCAATGCTTTAACCTTGCGGTAAAGCTGGATCCTGGAAACACCTATTATTTTGCATATTTCATCTACACTAAAGTTTTCGTTGGCTAAGTTTTGCTCTACGATACCTGCAAAATCATTCAGGAACTTTTTATCCAGGTTTTTTGATACCGGCATATTGGAGTTACTCACATCGCTTGTAAAGTGTTCTTTCAGTATTACCCTGTTTTTGATCAGGTTTTTAACCGTAGCCAGTAAATAATCAAAGTTAAAAGGTTTAATAATATAGGCATCAGCCATGCAGGTTATGCCATCTATTTGCTGTTCAACACTGCCCTGTGCGGTTAATAATATGATGGGAATGTGTGAGGTTCTGATATCGGTTTTTAGATTAACGGTAATATTTTTCCCAGACATACCAGGTAATACAACATCAGATATGATCAGATCCGGGACACGTTCAAAAGTTTCATTTAGCCCGCTTGCTCCATTATCGGCAGTAAATATTTCATAAGTCTCGCCTAATTTTTCGCTCAGGTAATTCAGCAGATCTTTATTGTCTTCTATGATCAGTATTGACTGTTCTTTTGGAGCGCCAAATGTTTCCTCTTCCTGTTTTTTTATTGCAGGCACTTCCAGGTCGGTCACATAAATTTTTGCACGCTCTTCAATATCGGTTTGTTTTTTATTGATACTTTGTTGGGCAGGATGATCAAAGTGTTCATCACCTAACAGCATATTAATAATGAAGGTAGTTCCCTGCCATTTTTTACTGATCACCTGGATACTCCCATGGTGCAGGGTCACTATTTCTTTTGACAAGGCAAGCCCCAAGCCTGATCCTTTTGATGAGCCATTTTCGGCCTGGTAAAACTGTTCAAATACATGCGCTGTTTCTTCAGGCTCCATACCAATTCCATTGTCCTGTATGGCTATATCAATGGTATTATTATCGTTCTTTTTGAAGATTATCTGTATACGGCCATTATCGTTGGTAAATTTGAGTGCATTTGCTATGATATTAAAAAACACCTTATCCAACAGATTAACATCGTACCAAACCGTTATATTTTGTTCATCGCTTACCTGGCTCAAGCTAATATTGCGTTTTTGCGCATTGTCCTGAAAGCTATTTATGATATCCCTGGTAAATTCAATAATGTTATTGGGTGATACATTAATCTGCTGTTTATCATATTCTATTTTACGATAATCTATCAGTTGGTTAACCAGGCGCAATAAGCGATATACATTTTTATGGATCAGTTTTAAACTTTTACCGGCAACTATATTGAACTTCTCGTTGCTCATCATATCCTCAACAGGCGAAAGGATGAGCGTAAGTGGTGTGCGGAACTCATGCGAAATATTAGTGAAGAACTTTAATTTAGCTTCGGTTGCCACTTCGGCCCTGGCCGACATCTCGATCAACTGGTTGCGTTGTGCTAATATTTCATTGTTTTTAACCTCCAGCCTTTTATTGATCTTGCGGTTTTCCATCAGCGAGTAAAAGGCAAGCCCTCCTGATACTAAAGCCAGTACCAGCGATATTACAATGATGTTTAAAATAACCTGCTGGCTGTTATAAATATTTATTTGTTCTTCAAGTAAAGCCTGCTGCCGTTCAATATCTTTCTGCTGGCTATTGATCTTGTTCCATTGCAGCTTCATTAACTGTACATTGGTAGAATCAATCACGACCGACTGTAATAAATTTTCTCTTGCAAAAGATTCTTTGTTTAAGATCCTGAAGGCCGTCATAATAGCCTCTTTACCGCCTGTAGGATATATCATGCTGGCATCAATGGTTTTTGAAGCAACCATTTGCAGGCCTCCCCCATTACCAGGCAGTGCATCAACACCCAGTACTTTAACACCGTGCCTTATTTTAAATTTATCAAGAACCTTTCTCGACCCGAGCGCCATTACGTCGTTATGGGCAAATAATGCATTCGCATTTTTTATAACAGGCTCAATCCTTATCAATTGCTTTTCAGCACTATCCTTCAGCCAATCGCCATACACCCTGGCGGTTATATGTATGTCGGTATATTTCTTTAACCCGTCAGAAAAGCCGCGGTCCCTTTCAATAGCCGGCGAAGAGCCGGGAAGCCCCATTACTTCTACAATGTTCCCCTTGCCTTTTAAAAGGGTACCTGCATATTCACCAGCCATTTTACCAATCTGGTAATTATCCGCACCAACATAAGCTGTATATAAGGCTGATGAGGTTTTACGGTCGATCACAATTACAGGAATGCCTTTATTGTAAGTCTGCTCCACTATACCGGTAAGCGGTTGTGCCTCATTTGGAGAAATGATCAGGAGATCGACACCCTCGTCAAGCATTTTCTTTACCTGTTCAACCTGTTTGCTGCTGTTACCATCGGCATCAGCATAAATGAAGCGGGCGTCGGGGTGTAATGAAAGTTCCATCCTCATTTCATCAAGCATGGTACGGCGCCAGAGATCAGAACCAATACATTGCGAAAACCCTATTGTATACTGCGATGTTTTATCGGCCTTTTTACAACTCTCGGTAATAAGCATAGCTATAATGACCATCAGGGTACTGATCAGTCGGTTTTTAGTATGCCATTTGTTGCGAAAGGCCATCGGCTCAAATTATTTGGAAGAAAAAGGTGATTAACAGGATTAATTGTTGGTTTATTTTTCCTTTTAGGATTAAACAAAGTAAAGGTATCAATAAATGCTTTTACAAAACAAATTCAGGGCTTTGCCAAAACCCCGCAACAACCTCAACAATGTTACAGGATTGAAAGAAACAGGTAACATAAACGAAGATTTCAATTTACACTCTTTGATTTTTAATTTTATTTATCTGTAAATCAGATAGGTATACAATGATTTATTTTTATACTTTTTTGATACGGAATCGGTAACAGGCACCTCCTCAATTGGCCTACTTTGCAAGCATAAATCCAATAACACCTTAATAAATATTATGAGAAAACATTCCGTCCTGGCCTGGTCCATGGTCGTGGCCCTTGGTGGCTTTCTTTTCGGGTTTGATACCGCTGTAATATCAGGCGCCGAAAAATCTATCCAGCAATTCTGGCATTTATCAGTAGTAGAGCATGGTCTTACAATTTCTATCGCTTTAATAGGCACTGTAATAGGTTCATTATTAGGTGCCCGGCCTTCAGATATCTTTGGGCGAAAAAACACCTTATACTTTGTAGCCGCGGCTTATTTATTATCATCAATTGGTACCGCGCTTGCCGATAACTGGTATGTATTTTTAGTGTTCAGGCTACTGGGCGGTTTGGGTGTAGGTATATCATCAGTAACCGCACCTATTTATATATCAGAAGTATCACCCGCTGATCGCCGTGGCCAACTGGTTGGACTGTTTCAGTTTAATGTGGTACTGGGCATATTGGTTTCCTACCTTTCCAATTACCTCATTAGCCAGGGGGGCGATGCTTCATGGCGCTGGATGCTGGGCGTACAGGCTTTTCCATCACTGCTTTTTCTGGTGCTCATTTATTTTATACCTGAAAGCCCGCGTTGGCTCATTCTCAAAAAAGGTGCAACAGCCAAAGCCCTTGAAATACTACGGATAATCAATCCGCTGGACTGTGAAAGTGAGCTGACCGCTATTCGTAATTCTAACTTGAATGAGAGCGGTAAAAGCGAGAACCTGTTTTCGGGGCAGTACAAAACACCCGTGGTTTTAGCCGTTTTGTTTGCCTTTTTTAATCAGGTATCGGGCATCAACGCTATTATTTATTACGCCCCGCGCATATTTGAAATGGCAGGTCTTGGGGCGCATTCATCACTACTATCAACAGTTGGTCTTGGGGCAATCAATTTTATATTCACCCTGCTGGCTATTAATATTATAGACAAGGTTGGCCGCCGAGTACTAATGATCATCGGTTCAATCGGATTAATTGTTTCTCTTTTCCTGGTTGCTTACACATTTTACTCCGGGCATCTCAGTGGTTTTGCTATTCCTGCTTATATGATGTTGTTCATCGCGTTTTTCGCTTTTTCGCAGGGAGCAGTTATATGGGTATTTATTTCGGAGATATTTCCTAATCAGGTGCGTGCAAAAGGCCAAACACTGGGCAGCTCTACCCACTGGATCATGGCAGCGCTGATCGCTTTTTCCTTTCCATACTTCGCTGAAAAGCTGGGCGGCACAGTAACCTTTTCATTTTTCGGCACCATGATGATATGCCAGCTGATTTTTGTCTGGAAGTTCATGCCCGAAACTAAAGGAAGGTCATTAGAGCAGATTGAAACTAATATGGTAATGCATTAATATAATCAAATTATGACTTTACAAGCTGATACAATTACCCCTGCCATTTGCTACGGCGAAATACTTTGGGACGTTTTACCCGACGGCCCTCAACCCGGGGGCGCTTTGCTGAATGTTTCGTACCATTTAAATAAGCTGGGTATGCCAACCAGCCTGGTGAGTAAAATAGGTAATGATGAAAATGGGCACAAGCTGGAAAATCTGCTGGATAACTGGGGTATAAAAAAACATTTGCTGCAAGTAGATGTGGAACACCCAACCAGCGAGGTAATAGCGAGCATGAACAATGGAAACGAAGTGTCATATGAGATCGTTTTCCCTGTGGCCTGGGATTTTATTAATGATAGCCAGAGCATCAAAACGCAGATAAAACCCTCTACCTATTTTGTTTACGGCAGTCTGGCTTCCAGAAACATCGTCTCGCGCAATACCTTGTTTGAACTGTTGGAAAGCGATGCCATCAAAGTATTCGATATTAATTTAAGACCGCCTTTTATAAGCCGCGATCTGTTAGGTGAATTGCTGCACAAAGCCAATATTGTAAAGTTTAACCAGGCCGAGCTGGAAATGGTACAGGGCCTGTTTAGGGGCTCGTTCTGGAAAGAATCGGAACAAATCAAATTTATTCAGGATCATTTTAATATACCCGAGATCATAGTTACCAAAGGTGAGTTTGGCGCATCCTACTATAAGGAGAACAAAGCTTACCATGTTGCCGGGCGCGAGGTAAAAGTAAGAGATACCATAGGCAGCGGCGATTCTTTTTTAGCGGCATTTATAGTAAACCATTACCATGGTATATCACCCGAGATCATATTAAAAAATGCAATAGCGATGGGCGGCTTTATTGCAACAAAGAAAGGAGGCTGTCCGGATTATAAAATCAAAGAATATCAAGACTTTATAAACAAAATGTTTTAACCAAACCAATTACACTTAAATCAAAATCAATGAGAAAATTATTACTTATTTGTTCCTTTCTTATACTGCTAATAAGTGAAGGATACGCGCAATCCCGAATTATTACCGGGACCGTATTAGATAACTCATCCAAACCTATAGATGGAGTTACTATAGTGGTTGTTGAATCCCAAAAATCAACGCTATCAGATGCTAATGGAAAATTCAGGATCGCTGTGGAAAATGGCCAGTCTGTAAGATTTTCATATGTAGGTGCAAAACCAATACTGATGACTATCACTGCTGATACTAAAGTACTTAATGTAGTATTTAAAGATGCAGAAAACACACTTAACGAAGTAGTTGTAACCGGTTATACCTCTGAAAGAAAGAAAGACTTAACCGGCGCGGTTGCCGTTGTTGATTTAGCACCGGTAAAAAATAACAGCTCGGGAAACACCATGCAGGCGTTACAGGGCAGGGTTGCAGGTTTGTTTATTGAAAAAGATGGATCGGCTAATGGGTCAACCAGCCGAATTTTAATCAGGGGGGCCAATACTTTAGGCAATAATAACCCTTTATATATTATTGATGGCATACCAACCACCAGGCCAGAAGTATTTCAAAATCTGTCACCCTCAAATATAGCATCTGTTCAGGTACTAAAAGATGCCTCGTCCGAATCAATTTATGGATCACGCGCATCAAATGGTGTTATCATCGTTACAACTAAAAACGGTGGAAATACACAAGATAAAGTGCAGTTCCAGTTTAATAATAGCACCTCATTTCAATCTGAAAAATCTTCAAGGTTTAAAATGTTAAATTCGGTAGACAGAGGCAGGGCGTTGTGGCAGGCTTCTGTAAATGATGGCCAGGACCCTGCCGCTGGTTATGGCGACATATATTCTTTTAACTGGAATAATGATTATAATAATCCTGTTTTAAGTAGCGTGGTTCCTAAACCATTTGTAGGTGGCGATCCTAATACCCCTGCAGGTGATACCGATTGGCAAAGTGTATTGTATAAAACCGCGGTGGTTTATAATAATGATTTTACAGCCTCTATCGGTAATAAAAACTCTTCGCTTCAAATAAATTTTGGAAATATCAAAAATACCGGCCTTGTTAGATTTACAGATTATGGACGTACTACGGGTAGCATCAATGCTATAACGCACGCATTTAATAACAAAGCTGCTTTTGGCGTTAATTTAAAAATAACTAACTCAAATGAAACCCTTACAACCAGAGACTTAGGCGGAGCATCAACTACATTTTTGGCTGTTACATTAGCTCCAACTATTCCGGTTTATCAAAAAGATGGGGTTACCTATGCCGGCGAATCGGGAGCAGGTTATTCTGACAGGAACAATCCTTTACACATGCAGGATCTTGCGAAATGGAATAATACCAATCGTTTAAACACATTTGGCAACGTGTTTTTAGAAATACAACCGATTAAGAACCTGTATTTTAAATCTAATTTTGGAGCAGATAACTCAACATATCTTAGTAAGGTAATAACGCCAACTTTTACTGAAGGAGCCTTAAACCGCACCACCAACAGCTTGTTTTTTGACCAAAACCATTACCTGAGTACCACTCTTTCAAATACAATAAGGTATAACTATGATTTAAACACCAATAATCACTTTAAAATATTAGTTGGTACAGAGTATATTAAAACCTTCACTGATTTCCAGACAACCCTTAAACAAGGCTACGCCATACAAACAGAAGACTATTTTACATTGGATGCCGGCACCGGCAATACCATAGTTACCGGGCGGTCAACTGGTAATAGTTTATTTTCACAGTTTGCGCGTTTGGATTATAATTATGCCAGCAAATATTTAGTCTCGCTTACGGTTCGTCGTGACGGTTCGTCAAGATTTGGTGCCAATAATCAGTATGGTATTTTTCCCGCCGCTTCAATCGGCTGGAAAATAGATCAGGAAGGCTTCATGAAAAACAACACCATTTTTTCTGAATTGAAATTAAGAGCTGGTATAGGAAGGGTAGGTAATCAGGAAATTGGCGACCTGTCGCGTTACGCGCTTTACTACACGCGGTATGGCACCACCCAAAACCAACTTACACCCGGCTTTTGGGAGCAGTATATGAATGTTGGTACCGCCTATTCATTGTCTGGTGCTAATACAGGATCGCTGCCATCGGGCTTTGTTCAAACCCAGGCACAAAACCCTGCTCTTAAATGGGAAACTACCGACGAAATAAATGCAGGGTTAGACTTTGCCATATTAAACGATAGGATCTCAGGTTCATTTGACTATTTTACGCGAAAAACCACGGGTATTTTAATTACGCCTCCGGTTGCATCGGCATTAGGCGAAGGGCAATCTAAAACAGTTAATGGTGCTTCAAAAACCAATAAAGGCTGGGAATTTTTAGTTACCTATCATGGGCAGCAAGCAGGAGATTTTAATTACAACGTTACTTTAAACTTTTCGCACTTTAGAGACAAGATTACGGATTTACCAGAGAACGTTAGACCGGCTTATCCGGGTAATATAGATAATACCATAATAGGGCATTCACAATTTGACATATTTGGTTATAAAACAAACGGCCTTTTCCAATCGCAGTCCGAAGTGGATGCGGCCCCAACTCAAATCGGCGCAGGTCCGGGTAGAATTCGTTATGTGGATGTCAATCAGGACGGAAAAATTGACGCCAACGATCAAACCTGGATAGGCACTACCCTGCCGGCATTGGAGTACGGTGCAAGAATTGATTTGACTTATAAAAAGTTCGACTTATCAATATTTGGATCAGGTGTTGCTGGCCGAAAAGGATTTGACGTGTATACGCTATATAATAACCTGATGCACAGCAGAGAAAACGTAGGCCCGGGTGTATTTGATGGCTGGACACCGCAAAACACCAACACCAACGTACCGGCATTAACACTAAAAGATAATAACAATGAAGGCCGGACTTCTGATTATTTTATTGTAAACACATCCTATTTCAAATTAAGAAACATTCAAATTGGATATACCATTACGCCTAAAGCTGTATTTACCAGATTAAGGGTATTTGCCATGGCCGAAAACGTATTTACATTAAAAAATAAAAGCTATTTGAGCCCCGATCCGGAAAGAATCGACCTCGATCCTGTTCCAATTCCCCGGGTTTTCAGTTTTGGAGTTAACGCATCATTTTAACGAAAAATATTATTCAATATGAAAGCAAAAATATTATTAACAACTATTTTATCGGGGCTAATAATTTTTAGTTCCTGTAAAAAAGCATTAGACTATACTCCAAAGGGAGTACTGTCTCCTTCAGATTTAAAGTCGCCAGCCGCTGTTGAAGGTTTGGTAACTGCAGCTTATGCTGCCATTGGGAATGGCGATATGATAGGGCCAATATATAGCGACTGGGCCTATGGCAGCGTTCGTGCAGATGATGCTTATAAAGGCGGTGGTGGTACCGGGGATGTTGGTGAAGTTGATGCATTGGAACATTATAACCTGGTAACCCCATCTATGGATTCTTTTGTTTCACGAACCTGGAAAAATTTGTTTAAATCTATTTCAAGAGCAAATGTGGCGCTTAGGGCGGTTAATTCACTTTCAGATGCTGAACTTCCTAACAAAAAGATACGTTTGGCCGAATTGAGGTTTTTAAGAGCACATAGCTATTTTACTATGAAATTGTTATACAAAAATATACCCATTTTTGATGAAAATGCAACCACTGATGACATTCTGAAAGTTTCAAATACTTTATCAAATGAAGATTCATGGAATAAAATTGCTGCTGATTTTCAATATGCAATTGATAATTTGCCAGCAACTCAGCCTGAATTAGCCAGGGCCAATAAATTAAATGCCCAGGCTTATTTAGCTAAATTGAGATTATACCAGGCATACGAACAGGATGAAAAACACCATGTAATCAATATCAATAAAACAAGGTTGCAGGAAGTTGTTACGCTTACACAGGCAGTTATTTCTTCTGGTAAATATTCGTTAAGTAATGATATTGCTGATAATTTTTTACCTGAAACAGAGAACGGACCGGAATCTGTATTCGCGATACAATTTACCATTAATGATGGAACTACTTCCGGGCGTTTAAATTTTGAAGACGGGCTAAATTATCCACATGGAGCGCCTCAATATGGGTGTTGCGGGTTCCATGCGGCAAGTCAGAATTTAGTAAATGCCTATACAACTGATGCGAGTGGCTTACCTAATTTTGATACATTCAATAATGGCATAGCCGATTTATCAAAAGTTACTGTTGATCCCAGATTAGACCATACAGTTGGTATAGACGGGCATCCGTATAAATATGATAATACAAAACCATTCAGTAACAGTTGGGTGCGTGACCCGGGTGTTTATGGGAATTTTCATACTATGCGTAACCAGCAATTGGCCACAAGCTCATCTTATTTTAAGCTTGGGCCGTTTATGGGGGCGGCAAAAAATTATGATATAATTAGATATGATGATGTTTTATTAATGCAAGCCGAAGCTTATATTGAGTTGGGGAAGCAGACAAATGCACTGCCATTAATTAATCAAATTAGAAACAGAGCCGCGGCAAGTACCGCACGACTTAAAAAACTGGATGGTACTTTTCCTTCAACCTATAACATAAAACCCTATAGCTTAGCAAACTGGACTCAAGATTATGCACGTAAAGCATTACAATGGGAAAGACGCCTGGAGTTTGCAACCGAAGGAGCACGTTTCTTTGATTTGGTTAGGTGGGGAATTGCAGAAAAAACTTTAAACGACTACATTAATATTGAAAAAGTTAGGAGAACATTTTTATCAACGGCTAAATTTACTGCCGGAAGAGATGAATATCTTCCAATTCCGCAATCAGAAATTACATTTACCAACGGTTTATATAAACAAAACCCTGGATATTAAAATTGTTAACAACAATGGGCAACCTGGTTTAATAAACTAATCCAGGTTGTCCCATTATTTTAAAGTTATTTTATAAAATATTTATTTTAAGGTTTTTGAATACCCCTGCCAAATCTATAACCTATTAAAAGCTTAAATTATGAAAACAAAATGCGGCATATTAATGCTGATTACCTTTATCACAGTAACTTGTGTTTGTAAAGCTCAGGATTCTCCAAAAAAAACTTACCAGGAGCAATATCGCCCGCAGGTACATTTTTCGCCAAAAGCACATTGGGTAAACGATCCCAATGGTATGGTTTATTTTAACCATACCTATCATCTGTTTTTTCAGTACTATCCGAAGGATATTATTTGGGGGCCGATGCACTGGGGACATGCGGTAAGCAAAGATCTTATCAATTGGAAAGAGCTGCCGATAGCTTTATATCCCGATAGTTTGGGTTATATATTTTCGGGCAGCGCTGTTGTTGATTCAAACAACACTTCGGGCTTTGGCAAAAACGGTAAAATACCACTGGTGGCCATATTTACCCATCATGACCCGAAAGGAGAAAAAGCAGGAACTGAAGTTTTTCAGAACCAAAGCATTGTATACAGCTTAGATAACGGCACTACCTGGACCAAATACAGCAGCAACCCCGTGCTGAAAAATCCGGGTATCAAAGATTTTCGTGATCCTAAAGTAATGTGGTATGCCCGGCAGAAAAAATGGGTGATGACACTGGCCACCCAGGATCATATATCATTTTATTCGGCCACTGATTTGAAAAGCTGGAAAAAGGAAAGTGAGTTCGGTATTAAAGAGGGTGCCCATGGCGGTGTATGGGAATGCCCGGATCTGTTCTCTTTAAAACTGAATGGAAAAACTTACTGGGTATTGATCGTAAACATTAACCCCGGAGGGCCAAACGGTGGCTCGGCTACCCAATATTTTGTAGGTAACTTTGACGGTAATAAATTCACCCCCATCGACACCAATACCCGGTGGCTTGATTACGGCCCTGATGAGTATGCCGGCATAACCTGGAGCAATACCGGCAGCCGCAAAATATTTTTAGGTTGGATGAGTAACTGGCAATATGCAAATCAGGTGCCAACACAAACATGGCGCAATGCCATGACCATACCACGTGATCTTAAACTACAACAAAGTAAGGGGGAAATTTTGCTGGCATCTAAACCTGTAGAAGAGCTAAAAAATATCCATACAAAAACAGTTGTTTTGAAGCAGCTGCAGGTTAATAAAACTATTGACCTTTCCTCAAAGATAAGCGGTTTTAAAGGTCAGTATGTTTTAAAATTGAATTTGGCCCAACTAAAAGATTATAGCATTAAGCTGTCAAATAAAAATGGAGAAGAGCTGCTGATAGGTTATGAAGCCGGAAAAGATCAGTATTACATTGACCGTACAAAAGCCGGGAAAATCGATTTTCAAAAGAATTTTGCCGGCCGTTTTACAGCACCCCGATTAACTGCTGCTAAAAGCTCAGATATTACCCTGGTAGTTGATAAAGCATCTGTAGAAATATTTACTGATGGAGGTTTAACTACCATGACGGCGGTTTATTTCCCCAATAGCGATTTTAATAACCTTACTGTCATTACAGAAGGTAAGTTAAATATAAACAACATGAGGATTACGGGATTGAAATCTATCTGGAAATAAAAAAAATCGGCGTTTTACGCTTGATATTTAGTTGACCAAAAGGCGCTTCAGATGAGATGGAAGCGCCTTTTATAAACCCAGCATTATTTGTAATTCGCTCCGCATGATCTCCGGGTATACACATAGAAGATCAGCGAAACGCGTGATGGTGCCGGGTGCTTAAACAGCTCATTTAATCGCATAATGTTGTCATGGTACGAAGTTCCGGAAATTTTGTATTCCACTCTCTTGTAATTGGTTTAGATGTGGGGGTTATAAAGATTTCCAGGATCAGGGAAACTTCTGCTTCTTTAACATGACCGCCGTGTACAGTATAGCTTGAATCCGCTAAAGCGACATGGGCGTGGACAATAGGTTTATTTTGAAAATATCCCATATTTCCATTCAATGAAAGCACCTCCATTGATGGTTTAAATGTGTGGTACTTATATTTCTGAGCCTGAATATCGTAATACGCAACTTCCACGTTTTTAACCGCGCCAATCCCGGAGAGGCTTGCACCTGGCAATCTTTCCTTTTCCATAAAAGCCACAAGACTGGCAATAAGCGGTTTGACCAGCCTTCAAAACGAGCAGGTAATTATTACCGTCCTTACGATAATCCAGATCAGCGGCAGTAACTGGTTTATCGGCGCCTGTTACCTGGGCCGACAGACGACAACAAGTGCCTAAAACAATAATGAGTGCAAACAAAAATTTCAAGTTCATGGATTGTGCTTATTTAAAATACCCGGCATACTCCTCCGGCATCCCGTCAATCTTCTTTATCATCATATCCTTATAATAAACCTCCGCGGCTTCACTCTGGATCTGGATTTTACCGCTTACCAATGGTTTTGCTTCGCCATTAGCCATATAACGGCTGTTTGACAGTGCCATTACAACCTTTCCGTTAACAATACGGATGCTTTTATCGCCATAGGTTATTAACTCCAATTCGTTCCAATCTCCTTTTATTTCGGCATCTGTTCCGGCGTGGCAAAAGTTACCATTACCCGTACCGCCGCCAAATGCCATTAATGTGCCGCTGTTATCAAAAAAATAATCTTTATCATCTTTCCGTGCCTTAACATCTGACCGTGAGCTGGCCTGCGACCAGTAATCGCCCATTCCTTTTTCTGTTACCTGGAATTCCTGACTCAGCATCCAGGTACGCCAATACTCTACACCGCATTTGCCTTGCGAATGGTATAGAACGCCGGAATCTTTATCTTCATTTAAACGTGGTGAATATTTTTTATCGCCCCATTTTACCTTTAGCTTAAGGTGATAATTTTCAAAATCCTGTTTGGTGAAAATACAGCCGTAGATATCGCCATCTATCTTCAGCACGGGCACACCGTTTTCCATAATGATTGAAAATACTTTATCCTGATTAATGTTATAACCAATAGGTTTTACATTAGTTCCATCCGCATTTTTTGGAGCGGCACCTTTATACCCGTTCGGGAACCGGAAGCTTTGGTAGATATCCCATTTTGACAACTTTTTATCAAGCAATAGTGTCCAATCATCTTTGGGCTGAAATGAGGTGAAGCATAGCAAAATGGCGATACAGCAAAGGGATAAGAAAGGGTTTTTCATCATTTACAATTGTTATCAAAGTAAACTTAATACAATAATTTTAGGAAGTGGGCCTGATGGCCACTAACAATTTGATTAGCCTCTGCCTTTTATAGTTTCCGCCAGGCTATATAAATTGCAAGCTCAATCTATGTTTGAAATTCATTGCAGTAATGTATTTTTGTAATTACAATTTCGCCGGATTCAAATTGTCTTCGAATTAAGGTAATTGCAAATCGAAATCCGGTCACACTTAAGGTATGGGAGGCGTATGAAAGTAATTTCAGTAAACGTTGGACAGCCGCGCGAGATAGAATGGAATGGCCAAATGGTAAGGACCTCCATTTTTAAGACACCGGTAAAAGGGCCCGTCAGGGTCAGGCAATTCAACATTGACGGTGATGCACAATCAGACCTTGTAGGCCATGGAGGCGAACACCGGGCCGTTATGGTTTATCAGGCAGACTCCTATCAATTCTGGCGTAAACAGTTTCAACGCGATGACTGGGCGTATGGAAGGTTTGGAGAGAACCTGACCGTTGAGGGGTTAGCAGATAAAGATGTATGCATTGGGGATCGTTTCCAGATTGGCACAGCCATTTTTGAAGTTACCCAGCCGCGGGTTACCTGTTATAAAATCGGCATAAGCACCGGGGTCCCCGAAATGCCGGCATTACTTGTTGCACTCAAACGACCGGGTTTCTACTTCAGGGTGATAAAGGAAGGAATAATTAGTGTAGGCGATTTGATCCTACAGATCGCGAAGGGACCGGAAAGCATGAGTGTGGTTGATGTTGACCAGCTCCTATATTCAAAAGATCATTCTGAAGAGGGGTTGAAGAAAGCTTTAAAGATTCCTGCTTTGAGTAAAGGGTGGCGAACGTCCTTCCAGGAACTACTCCATGCTGTGTTGGAAGGAGTTAATAGCGGAAACGCTGGTTTAACCGGCATTCAATCGCGGCCGGCCGCCTGGTTCGGGTTTCGCCCCTTTGTTATCCGGAGTTCAAGAATGGAAAGCAACGGTGTTCGCTCTTTTGAACTTGAGCCTGCCAATAAAGGCCCGCTTCCTGAATTTATACCGGGACAACACATCGCGATACGAATTCCGGCTGCCCCTAACGTCATTCCGCTCCTCCGCATGTACTCGCTTTGTGGCCCTCCCGGAACCACAACTTATCGTATCGCCGTCAAGCGCGAAATCGATGGACGTGGAAGTATATATCTGCATGAACAAATTAATAACGGCGATATTCTGGAGGTAAGCGCCCCGCGGGGAACCTTTACGCTGTCGTCAGGAAAAACTCCGCTCGTCCTTTTGAGCGCAGGAGTTGGTATCACCCCATTACTCGGCATACTTTACGCTGTAGGTCTGAATTCCGTTTCGAGGGAAGTATGGTGGATTCATTCCACACAGAACGGGGCGCACTATTCTTTTGCAAATGAAGTAAAAAAAATAGGCACAGACTTAGCCAACTTTCATATGGTAAGGATTTATAGCCGCCCAAGCGAAAATGAACAACAGGGAATGGATTATGATATTCAGGGGCGCCTCAATCTTGAATTGTTGAAAAAACTGAAGATACCCCTCCAAAGTGAATGGTACCTTTGCGGCCCGGAAGGATACCTATCAGACACCCGGGCCGCACTCCGAAGTCTTGGGATTCCCGAAGGAAATATCCGATACGAGGATTTCGGTAACCATAGTGTGAATGCCCCGAACTCAACAACTGCCCCACACCTTCCATTCGATAATGCCGGAACGGGCCCTCTGGTTACCTTCGCAAAAAGTAAAATTTCGTTTCCCTGGAATTCACACTTCAGAAATTTATTGGAGGCCGCCGAAGCTTGCGATGTCCCGGTTCTGTGGTCCTGCCGCACCGGTGTTTGCCACCGGTGTGAAAGCGGCATAATTGATGGAAAGGTTGCCTATTCGCCTGACCCTCTTGATCCTCCGGCAGAGGGAAATGTACTTATTTGTTGTGCAGCTCCGGTAGCGCCCCTTGAACTGGATCTTTAACTTAAAAGATAATTAACAAAGCACCGTATTCCAGAATTCTTAACGCCATGATAAAGGAGAATAAAAAAATGAAGATCACAAATCAAACGGCACCGGACCGCGTTGGTGCATTTTCGGACGGTGTGTTTGCTATTGTGATCACCATTATGATCCTGGAATTATAAGAAGCCTGAAAGTGCCACCTTTCACGCGTTGGGCCAGTTGTGGCCTACATGGATCAGTTATGGAGTAAGCTACCTGTTTATCGCTATAGTATGGCTTGAACAAGAACATCATTAACCATCAACCCGTAAGAAGTTTTAATATGAAAGGTAAACATCCCGGAAACAGCAACCGGGGCAATAGCGTTGCAAGTCATTCCTAACACTCCAAACTTGCATAATAAATATACTTAATATTAAATTAATATCAAAAAATAAAGACCTCCTGACAATTGCTGTCGGGAGGGCTTAACTCTAACAATACGATTATGACAAGGTTGTATACGTAGGTTTTATTATTAAGTTACGAATAAGAAAAAGCCCCGATCTATCAAAAGCCGGGACTTGCATACCACACTGAGTATTAATATGTTTTAAATTTAAAACAACTGTTTATATAAAATCCCTTCCTGTCTTATTTAACCTCATACCATAAATAATATGATTTGAAGGGATTTAGTTAAAACAAAAAACCCGCTCTATGGCGGGTCTTGCAACGGGATCGTACGTTTCGGCTTAATCTATAGGATATACTGTTAACGAAACAGTTATAGATTTGTTGTGACATAAATTGATAGCAGACCTGTAATCGGGTAAAAGTTATTTAAATTCCAATTTAAAATCCTGAACATCAGGTCGAGCTCTACTCCAGCAGTTAGGTTGGTTTATATAACGATAGAGCATAATAAGTTGAAAAGCGAAAAAATTAACGAACCGCCTACTCCGGCAAGAACACCTGTAACCAACAGAGATGGGTTATATTCGGTGTAGTCTTCATCAGTTTTCATCATAGAGCAGGTGAACTATAATAAATCAACAGGACATTTTAACAAACAGTAGGTGTACGAATGCAAACCTATTTAGATGATGGTATAAAAGCGCCACAGTAAAAAACGAGCAATTAAAAACTAAAAAGCAAAGTCAGAACGGGGTAAAAAGCATTGAATGACATCTATTTTCTCCTTTGATTAAAATCAGGAACAAATGGGGTACAGTAGATTAAATCATAAGACGATTCATATTTTATATTTTATCAAATAATTGTAAACTATTTAAAATCAGATAACTACAGACATCATTTACCGATACAGAAAGTAATAACATTTTGATTATCAACTAGTTATAAATTTTCAGCAACAAATGAGTAACAACTATATAATTTAGTAAAAAATGTTAATAACTTACAATTTTTTTACAAATTTTGAATGACAATTATCAAAGGGCACGGTATATGAGTCCGCCTGGCTCCAACTCAAGGATGACCACGATGACTTCGAGGGAGTCGCAATTCTGCATCTGCGAACTCATTTCGCACGTGGAGAAAAGGATCGGGAGAGCTACACCGAAGGCTGCCCAGCTCACCCGGTCAAACCATGAATAGCCTTATCATTACCCTTGATCGTTCATTGTGGAATATAAGTTAGGTATGTTTTTTTGTGATAGATTAAAAATGTTAAGGTTTTTTGCTTAACCAAATTCTATTAAAGTATAATTTTTCATTTTCTTTAGGGCTTACCTTTAAAATAACCTTATAAAAACCTTCTTTAGGAAAATCAAACAAACCAATTCGGTTATTCACAAATTCATCTGTATAACTATCATGAGGTTCTACAACCACCTTTCCTGTGGGTTTTAATGAATGCGACAAATTTTGATCACCAGCGCTAATGTTTACCGGCATTTCGGTTTTTGAATCATTATGATATGATATATCTACATTATAAGTTCCGGCGCCCGGGACATAAATCTGCCACATAAGTAAACCATCTTTATCTATTATTAAATGAGAAGGGCGCAAGCCATCAAATTGCACCAGTTTATATTTTGAAGGGTTTTCTGAATCATTTTCGGCACTTAAAGCAAGTCCTCCAAAGGTAGATTCGGCCACGGTCTTTTCATCAAGCTCCAGTGGTTGTGCGTACTGTAATGCAATTACCGATACAAAATTATCTCCGGCAACTTCGGGCAATTGGATATGGGTTAATGGACCTGATTGCGTAAAGCGTAATGCCTTTTTACCAGATGGAGTTATCAGCTCTGCTTTTTCGGCTTTTGATAAAATTCCGGCTAAACGCAGCACATGATCTAATGGCCAATTATACACTTGCAGGTAAACGATCTGTTTTTTACCCAGTTTTTTTGTGGTTATCCGTCCCCAATCGTGTTGATTAGGCCGTAATTCAAGACCGGTGCACCCATAAATAGATTCTCCGTTTTTGGAAAGCCATGCACCCATATCATCCAATCTGGTTAGGTCTTCGTATGGAACAGAACCATCTGCCCGTGGTCCGATATTTAACGTGAATCCTCCGTTGAGGCTTACATTTCCTATTAAGGATTGTAATAACTGGCTGGTAGACTTATACTCGTTTTCCAGGGCGTTGTATCCCCATGAATGTGCAATTGTTCCAGAGGTTTCCCATGGATGGTTGGTATATACCGCGCCCAGTTGGTTGTCGCCCATGGTTTCAAAATCAATGCCCGGATCGCTTGCAGGTAACCCAAGCCTGGAATTTATAAGGCAATCTGGTTGCAATTTGTGTATCAGATTAATGACCTGATCAAGTTGCTCCTTTTTCACAATTGTAGACTTATAATCTATCCACATATCAAACCAGATCATGGCAATGTCGCCATAATTGGTTAGTAGTTCACGCAATTGCGGCAAAACTTTTTCCTGCCAGTATTTATTGTATTGCTCATCAGTAATACGGCCTGTTATTTCCTGGTTATGATCCCAGCCGTTTGGGTGTTCCCAATCAAGCCAATGCGAATAATAAAAACCCAGCTTCATATTATGCTTTTTACAGGCGGCAGCTAACTCCTTAATTACATCTCTGTTTGTACCGCTAAGTTTACTAAGGTTACTATCGCTAACTTTAGAGTTCCAGATAGCGATCCCGTCGTGATGCTTGGCGGTAATCAGGATATATTTCATTCCTGCCTTTTTAGCCAGCAATACCCATTGTTCGGGGTTTATTTTATTCCAGTCAAACCGTTTTGCTAATTGAACATATTCTTCCTCTGAAATACGATTGCGGTAGCGCAGCCATTCTGCATAATTATTTCCGTTCCTCAGGCGTTCGCCCTTCCATATCCCTTCTGCGCCACTATATACTCCCCAGTGAATGAACATGCCAAAACGCGCATCGGTAAACCATTTAACACGTTCCTGTTGATTGGAAGCCTGTTGAGCGCCAGCGGGGAGCAAAGTAGAAATAAGCCATAAGAAAAGGAAAATACGTTTCATAATTTTTGTTAATTGTTATTGATATATTTTAATTTTTCTGCCTCAGCAATAAAGTAAGTTTGTACTTGTCCATCCATTTAATCGTCTGATAAAGATTTAAATCAACTACAGCCGGATGAATACCTATACAGATTTAAGAAATAATAATCCTGATTTAACAAAACCATCAGGATTATTATTCAATAATTGTTTTAAGAGCTATTAAAGCACGCGGATTTTGATATTAATATCCTTTCGTGGGTATTAAGTTAGGGTTATTTTGTAACTCAACACTTGGAATAGGAAACAAAAGCTCTCTTTCGGTTAAAACAGGCCCATAAGAGAATTTGTGCCCAACGTATTCGTCAAACTGTTTGGTACTAACGTTAAATGCTTTACGAAGACGGGCCATATCAAACCAGGTAACATCTTCAAAACATAATTCATACCAGCGTTCTTTCCAAACGGCTTCACGAAACTGATCTTTTGACAGGCCGGCCAGGTTTGGTAACTGCGCCCTTGTTCTTATCCCGTTAACAGCATCGTAAGCTTTGCCCGTTGGGCCGCTTACTTCGTTGGATGCTTCGGCATATACCAGTAACACATCAGCATAACGAATAAGCGACCAGTTAAGATCGCTATTGGCTGTATTGGTTTGCGCGTCAACATCAAAAAGTTTGTAAAGAAAATAGCCTCCTAAATTCACCTCAATTTTCCGGTCATCCTGATTGGTAAATTTGGTAAAAAAGAACTGTCCTTCTTTAGCCCGCAAATCGGCCGGATCGTACGATTTTACAAAATCTGCCGTGGCGTAAATACCTCCGGTTTCTGCAGAATATGCCGAAATATTTTTGTTATAAGGAATAATCAACGACTGCCAGCTACCAGGGATAACTTGTGTTTTATATTGGATCATAAAGATATTTTCTTCAATATTTTTCTTGTTCGGATTGTGCAGATCAGCATAGCTATCAAACAGTTTAAATTGTTTTGAGTCAATAACTTCCGCAGATTTTTTTGCGGCCAGGTCATAATAATCATTACCTTTTTTTAACGGATATCCGGCCATAGTGAGGTATACTTTGGCCAACAATGATTTCACAGCCCCCAGGCTTACCCTTCCACCAGCATCTACCCATGGTAAGCCTGCCGCCTCAGCAGTAGTTAAATCACTCACAATCTGTTTATAAACATCATCCGGGGTTGCCTGTTTGGGTTTCAATTGCGATGACGTTAAATCAATAGGCTCAGTAATCAAGGGTATATTACCAAACATTTGCACAAGGCTAAAGTAATACCAGGCCCTTAAAAAATAAGCTTCCCCAAGCAATTGTTTTACTTGTGCAGCATCCATACCCGGTATTTTGGGTATGTTGGCTATAGAAAGGTTAGCATTGCCAATACCTTTATAATAACTTTGCCAATAGGTTTGCCCGTAGCTATTCTCTGCTGTATTTTTCAAATCTTTTATAAAATAGCTATTAACCGCCTGGCCCAAATCGGTAGCTGCCTGCCCTGTGGCAAACTCTGTCATTGTCCAGGCTGCCCCGTTAAAATCGCCATTCATCTGATCGCGCAAACTCGCATAAATAGCATTTACAGAAGTCCGGGCCTGTTCTGGTTTGGTAAAGTACGCTCCCACTGTAAAGTTGCTCGGATCCGTTTCATTTAAAAATTTAGAACAGCCGAAGAGTCCTGATATGCCAACTATTAATGCCAGCAAACTATATTTCTTTATTGTTTTCATTTTTCCTTGTTTAAAGAATTGGTATTAATTAAAGTCCAACATTGAGGCCGAGCATAAATATTCTGGGCTTTGGATAATCATACAATGTTAAGCCCTGGTCAAATGGAGCGCTGGAGTTAGAAACTTCAGGGTCATAACCCTTGAATTTGGTGGCTACAAAAAAGTTTTGCACAGATGCGTAAATCCTTAGCTTAGTCAGTTTTAACCGGGATGATAACGCTGCTGGAAGCGTATAAGCAAGCAATAGGTTACGCCCACGTATAAACGACCCGTCGGTTACTTTATGGCTGTCATTATTAGTGGTATAATAAGCGTTAATGGGTCGTATTTGAGCAATAGGCGTATTTTGATTGGCTTCGGTCCAGGCGTTTAACACAGTTTTGTAACTGTTGGCAATACCTTGCCTGTCTTCGGCCGAGTGAATACTTCTGTCCAGCACATCATTGCCGTACATGTACTGAAGATCGACTGTTAACGCCCAGTTTTTATATTGAAATGTATTCAGCAAAGTTCCATAGCCGTCTGGAATGCCTTTTCCTATGATGGTCCGGTCAAGATCATTTATAGTGCCATCGTTATTTAAGTCCTTATATTTGATATCGCCCGGCAGCATACCGTATTTCTTTGCTTCGGCTGCCTCATTACTGCCCCATGTTCCAAGGCTTACCCTTCCATAAAAAGAACCTACAGGTTCACCCACCCTTATAATTCCATTACCTGAAAATATATCGCGGCCACCCGCTAAGGCCAGCACTTTATTTTTATTTACAGAAATATTGAATGTGGTGCTCCAGGTGAAATTACTTGTTTTGATATTAGTAGTGTTCAAAGCTACTTCAAAACCTTTATTTTCCATACTCCCAACGTTGGCAACAACATTTGAAAATCCGCTGCTAAATGGCAAAGGCTGATTCAGCAGCATATCATTTACCTTTCTGCGGTATAAATCAAACTCAATATTTACCTTGTTGGAAAACAAACCAAGCTCTAAACCAACATCGGTTTGTGCTGTTTTTTCCCATTTTAAATTATCATTCGCCATACGGGCGTTGCCCACCCCTGTCTGGCGGGTTCCGTCTAAAACTATCACATAGTTATCGGTGGTTAAGCCGGCATTAGCGCTATACGGCGCAATTTCCGAATTACCGGTTAATCCATAACTGGCACGAAGTTTCAGGTTTGAAATAACAGGTATAGCTTTGACAAAATCTTCTTCTATTACCCTCCATGCGAGTGCTGCGGATGGGAAATAGGCATATTGATTGTTTTTCCCAAATTTTGACGAACCATCCCTCCTTCCCGTGAAGGTAACAAGGTATTTATTAAATAATCCATAATTTAAACGGGCAAAATAAGAATTCAACCCCGAAGCCGTGGCACCAGAAGAAGGAGCTTGCGGATTGGCACCTGCGCCAAGATTATTGAACTGAAAGTAAGGGTCAAAAAAATTATTGGAAGCCGCGTAGCTGTCAAAGCGATCATTATGCTGCCATGACAAGCCCGCTACCGCGGTAAGTGAATGTATTTTGGCAAACTGTTTACTGTAAGTAAGATAGTTTTCAAACTGCCACGAAGTAATCCTGCTGTTAGATACGCTGGCATCGCCTTTATCAGAAATATACTGCAACCCGGCGGCGGCCGAATATTGTTCTGATTGGTTGATCAGGTTGGTACCAATTGTTGATTTGAAGTCCAATCCTTCGGCAAAGTGAAGATTGGCATATATATCGGCCAGCAAGGTTTGAGTTTTAAGAACGTCATTCCTTTCAGCAGCAAGCCGTAAAGGGCTATCTCCACCTTCCATCCCAGGATAGTCTCTGTTACTGGCCCATGCCCCATCAGCATACTTTACCGGAATTATAGGCAATTCTTCCAAAACATCCCTCATCATGGTTATGCCGGCCCCATCAACCTGGTCTACCTGTTTATCAGTTTGGTCGGTATAGCCTAATGTTCCGCCAACTTTAACCCAACTTTTTATTTGACTGTCAAACACAAAACGTCCTGAGTATCTTTTTTGCCATGAACCAATCGCCAAACCCTGTTGGTTACGATAGTTTAAAAAAACACCAAGACTGCGTTTTTCATCACCATCGGTAAATGAAAGCTGGTGATTTTGTGTAAACGCTTTCTGGAATGATAATTTCTGCCAATCGGTATCATATAACGGGTTACCTTGCGCATCAAACAATAACGGATTGGTTCGCTTGGTTTTAGGATCAGTATACTTGGTACCCGTAGCCCATCCAACAGGGTCAAATTTTGCGGCATTCGCATAGGCCAGATCTTCCACAGCCAAAAACTCCTTTGAGTTAAGTACCGGAAGTTCTTTAGGCAGCACGCCTATGCTGAAATCAGGGTCATACGATATTTTTCCACCGCTGGTGCTTCCGCGCTTAGTTGTAACCATAATAACGCCGTTTGCTCCACGAGCACCATAAATAGCTGTAGATGAGGCATCTTTCAGTACTTCAATAGAGGCTATATCATTAGGGTTAATATAATCAATCGGTGTGCTTCCATTTCGGAGGTCTATATTGCTCATAATAACGCCATCTATTACATACAATGGATTGTTGGTTGTGAGCAAGGAACTTGAACCACGGATTCGGATATTGGTTTTACCGCCGGGCCTGCCAGAATTGGAGGATACATTTACCCCAGATATGCGGCCAGCCAGGGCCTGGTTAAGAGAAGAAGCAGGTCGTTCCTCAAGGGCTTCACTTCGCACCGAACCAACAGAACCTGTTAAGTCTGATTTTTTGGCTGTGCCATATCCAACAACAACTACCTCATTCAGTTTTGATTGTTCAGGCTGCAAGTGAACGGTCATCAAACTACCTTGCACAATGGTTAGTTCTTGCTTTATATAACCAACAAATGAAAAAATAAGAACCGCTTCGGTATTAGGAACATCAATATTGAATTTTCCGTCCTTATCTGTAATTACGGCGGTGGTACCGCCTTTTAATTTAACCGTAACACCGGGCATAGGTATGTTCTTTTCGTCATAAACCAAACCGGTTACCTTTACCGCAACCTGCCGCAGGTTTAATGCCGACGGAACTTGATCAGGCGTTTGCTGCTCATTTATAAAAACAGTGTTGTTCACTATTTCATAGCTTAAGTGCTGATTTTTCAAACAAGCCATTAAAGCGGCATCAATAGATGCATCCTTTACCATTATAGTAATGTTTTTATTACGAATGGATTTAGATTCATAAAAGAATACATAGCCCGTTTGATTATTAATGACTTTCAATAATTTTTTTAAAGAGATATTGGTTTCATTAAGATTAACCTTTTGACTAAAAACCTTAGCACTGCATTGCAGAAAGGCTAAGAGAATAATTATGGTGGTCAGTTTCATAACCAATAATATTTTTTTGGGCGGCCATAATTTACCTGTAGCCACAGAAAGAGCATTTAATTTCATACTTTTGATAAGTTTGAGTTAATGGATGATTACCGAATAAGATCATTTTTCTATAAAGGAGGTTAACTCAGATACACGTACCCTGATTGCCGTCGGGGTACGTTTCTACTTCTTAACCTTTAAGTGGGATGCCTTAAGACATTTCTTTTTGTGTGTTTTTTATCATAAATGGGGTTTTAAGTGAATAATTGGGGCTGATTATTATTATGGTGTTATAACTATGGTTCTGTTCTCTAAGCGATAATGTATTTTTTCAATACTTAAAATATGCATCAGCTGTGAAGCATCAATGTTTTTATTCATTTGTCCGGAAAATTCTCTTTCGGGGATCTGCCCTTCATATTTTATTTCAACATCATACCAGCGGGAAAGCTGCCGCATAACCGTTTTAATATTATCGTCTTTAAAATAAAAGAAACCTTTTTTCCATGCTATGGCTTCGTCCAGGTCTACCTCCGAAACAATCAACTTGCCATTTTTTAACATAGCCTGCTCTCCTGGTTTAATTTTGCTACTTACCCCATTTGTGAGCACTTTGACACTTCCTTGCAGGAGCGTGGTTTTAGTAGCTTGTTCGTCCTGATAGGCGTTAATATTAAAATGGGTACCCAACACTTGCACCGTTTGCCCGTTTGATATTACCAGAAACGGCTTATGCTGATTATGTGCAACCTCAAAGTAAGCTTCTCCGGAAAGTTCTACTTCCCGTTTTGCGGCAGTAAAGTTTACCGGATATTTTAAAGAGGAGGCTGAGTTTAACCAAACTTTGGTTCCATCACTTAAAACAAGCTGGTATTGCCCTCCTCTTGGGGTAAGTACAGTATTAAATGCATTTGCTGATGTTGCATTACTTTTGCCATGAGCATAAGTTATTCGTCCGTCTGCATTTTTGTTAATAACAGTCCCTTTTTCACTTGCCAGGGTTCCGTTTTTTATACCGCTAAGGTTTATTAAGGTACCGTTGGATAAAATTAATGTAGCCCTGTTGCCCCCAGGTGGCAAATTATTATTTTGTTGTTTTGTAGCAGAGGTTGATACGTCAGTATTGGGCCTGTTTTCTTTTAAAAGTAAAGTCCCCGCAAATATTACTATGAGAACAGCAGCAGCAATACTTATATACCGCCAATACTTAATTTTATGTTTTGGCTCAATCTCAGCCATAACGTGATCAAGTATCTTATGCTGATTAACTTCCAATTCCAGGTCGCTAATTTGAGGGTTAGCGGTCTTTTGGGTATAATTCAAATACCAGCTTTCAACCAAAGCCTTTTCGTCTTCCGTTACATCACCATTTCGGTACCTGTTCAATAAATCTGTTGCGTCTTTTTTAGACATAATTGGCAAGGGAATGATTTCCCCTATTATGCTATATGCACTTATGGAGCGCTAAGGGAGTAGACGGTTTAGAAAAAAAATAAAAAAAACTTACTTCCCAGCTTCAACCTCAGAATTTTTAGGGAGTTGTTAACCTGTTTCCTTACCGTTAGTACGCTCAGGCCAAGCTCGTCGGCAATTTCCTGATGCGAAAGATTGGCGTTCCTGCTCATTTGGAATATGAGCCGCATTTGTGCCGGAAGCCTGGCAACTTCCGCCTCAATTATAGAAATCAGCTGCTTCAAACGTATGGTTTCGTCTGCTTCGGGTTGAATGTTGTTATCCAGGTAATCCTGGAACGATGCGATATAATCATTTTTAATTTTCAGGTGCCTGAAATTATTAATCAATTTATTCCTAATAGACACATACAGGTAAGCCGAAAGGTTTTCTTCGGGTTTTATATTTGTTCTGTTATTCCATAAATAAACAAAAACCTCCTGAAGGATATCTTTTAATGCGTCGGGGTCCGGCAAACTTTTATAGGCATGCCAGTAAAGCACTCCGTAAAACCGGTTATAAATTTCCGTGAAAGCAGCTTTATCACTATCGTTTAAGCGATATGCTAATTCTTTATCCGAATAAAGGCCATAGTCGGGCATAGAAAAATTTTAAATCATCAGGAAAAATATCAGGCAATTTGTCTTCAAATAAATTATCAATATAAATGTTGGTTTGATAATTAAAAAAAGACGTTTATAATGGTTTATAAAAATGGAAAATGTTTATGAACCAATATTTCGCGAATTTAGCATTTGATTCAGCGAAATTGGCAATAAGTCCATTTTTATTCAATTCAAAATGAAATACTTCCCAACCGTTCCTGACGTATAACGGCAATGTTTTTTGGTTCGAGCCCCGTCACCCATTTTGATTCTGAGAGCGAAATACTGTTTATTTCGTTTTTTTTACGGGAGAAAAAGCTTTTCAAATAGAAAACCATTTTTTTATTCGCTTCCTTATTGCACAGCTTGCCACAAAATCGTGTGACGGTAGTTTTGGCATCGAATGTTTTTTACAATGCTCACATTTTCTTTGAATCGTGAAGTTTGAACTCATATATTAAATTTCCAAAATCTAATCAGAATTGAACATTTAACGTATAAAAATTATGTGTTGGACATCCCTTGTTATTTCCCCTACTTGATTAGTGGTGTTCTGTGATATTTAGTACTGTTTATTATTAAATAGTCACCAACAGTCACAATGATTTTGTTGGGATTAAAAAACGAGAAACAATTGTCACTTTGAGTAACAAATAAGTACCAAAATAAAATGCTATCAGTAACAAAATATAAAAATATACCAATTGATTCAATTTGTAATTAATTGAAATACTGATATTTATAAAATAAAAAAATGGATTTTGACTTTCTGTAAGTAAATTATAATAATTTATTATCAATTACTTACATAAAATCAGCAACAATTGAGCAACAAATCAGAATATAACGAAAAATTGTTAATAACTAATTATTGGTTCTCTCTGTAATACATGAATGAAATATTCAGCGCATCCATAGTTATTGATTTTCTATTAGTAATCAACATTTGCTGAAATTACCTTGCCACTATAACCTTTCCGAAAGCGCATGATGTAATTCTTGAAATAGGTGAGCAGACTTCCACAGACTCCGGTTACCCACCACATACAACGCCTCCTTTGAACGCGTTACTGCGACATTCAATAAATTAGGCCTTGCGCCAGCCCAATTCCGCGCACCACTTTGTGGATAGGCAGATAATTATGCTGGATAAAAATTAGGATGTGATACCCTATACGGCTACCTCAATAATTAGTAATTTCTAAATAACTAAAAATCAATATGATATATAGACCGATACAAGCCTTTACCAGGGCTAAGTACCCTGATAAGGGCCTGATGCGGATTGCATCGG
Organism: Mucilaginibacter lappiensis; assembly: GCF_050433765.1. Classification (GTDB taxonomy): domain Bacteria; phylum Bacteroidota; class Bacteroidia; order Sphingobacteriales; family Sphingobacteriaceae; genus Mucilaginibacter; species Mucilaginibacter lappiensis_A. Next base: position 243,851 of record NZ_JBNPWP010000004.1, read on the forward strand.
CATTTGACAAAATCATCGGAACTGAACACGCTTTGCAGGTGGCGATATTGATAGGTCTTGCCACTTTAACCTGCAGATACGATCTGAAATTCTCGTTACTGAGCGCGGAGAACTTAAAGCTTTTGAATTATAATTTGACATAACTGGTTGATTTGATTATATGGTTTAATGTTTATGCATCAAAGGTTTTATGTCGGTTTGGCCTACAGCTCAAAACCTACTTTTTTTGCTTTGCAAAGGGATTAAATGAGAATCCGATATTTACGTAAGGTGCGGCGTCGGCTCTGCCTTCCCAGGTATAATCTGTGAAGGAACGGTCTTTTTCGAACGTACGGGAGTAAGGGTTCAACCGCACACCGGCGCGGAGCGACAGGATGATGCTTCCCGACAAAATATGCTCATAAACCAACCCGGAGTTCACATCGATCTGGCGATACTGGTACGTTGTACCGTTTTGATCAAGGTCATTCAGGAAAAAAGTGGTTTGCGGATCCAATTCCCAACCTGCGGAAAGCCTGCCGTTTCCAAACATTTTTTTTCGTAGGTAGGCATACCGTGGTAAAAATACATCTGCCATCAGGCTCTCATTGAACTTATGCTCGTAAAGAAACGTCGGAATTACACGGATAAGTGTACTTGGATCGCTACTGTACAAAATACCGACGTTTATTTTCGTTCTGGCATTGGCTTTCAGGACAATGGAGCCGGTAAATAACCCGCGAACCCGTTCCAGTGACCGCTCACTCCAATCTACATTGACACTACCGGTGTAGATGGCGGTCTTTCCGAAAAGTTTAGAGAAATAGGTAAGGTTCAGCCCCTCTGTATGATAATGAAAATCCCTGCTGACCGGTTGTGACGTACCAGTTGTGGACGCCGGGAAATTATATTCGGCAGAAACGTACCGGTAAAAACCGTTGGCTTGCAATAGCCAGCGGCGGTTCTGCAGCAAATTAATATTGGCACTTGCACTAAATTGCGACCATTTGGTGATCTCCCCATCCGGAAGGTCCTGTCCTCTAAGGGTGGATGAGGAGTTGTAGTTGCCGTATTGTTTATAGTCTATACTGAATGGCCTGCGTTCTGCAAACTTATCAGCTGCAAATTCGGTAACTTTTTTGGCAAGGCTATCCTGGCTTTGTGCCTTGCCGATGAATGGCACTATTAAAAATGCCGTGATTACTATTAGTGCCTTCAAAAGGTTGGAAGTTTCCTTTGCTGAGCGATGGAAACGAGAAATTGAAAAATTGTGATTGAACATAATTGCGTAGTTTAATTGTATATTTTATTGTTTGTGACCGAGTTTTATCCTGATGAACATATCTATACCGCAGGTGGTCAAGCGGGCATAACGGATAGGTAATTTGACGATATCTGTCCTTTGAAGATGTATTTTGATCGAGAGATGGATGATCTGGAAAAGGTAAGTTCGCACCAGGTCGTACTTGTAGAGATACGTTGAGTCCATGCTGCCGCATATCTTATCAAAGATTGGTGCCAGTGTTAATACATCTGCCTCATCCAGTTCAATGTTTATCGGGTTCCTTTCTTTAAAAAGATCGATCCCCTCAAATTTGCACCACACTCCTTTAGTAAAAAAAGACTTGTCAAACGATATGACGTAGCCCATATCCTGATCATCCCATTCAAGATCACCCGACCTGCAGAAAACAAGAGTTGGCGGTTTAGCGAACGTAACACTCAATTTCAAACAGATGTAAAACTGCTTATCGTAAGCAAGCAACTTGCCTTTTCCACCCTGTCCAGACGGCCACCAAAAGGCTTCAAAATATTCGCTTTCCATTACTTTTTAAAAGGATGCCCCAAATAGATAATCAGCAGCGGAATCAGTAGAAAGGGGATCTCGATCAAAGCTGTTTTATAGTTCCCCCCTTCAGGGATAATGCCATGATCAGGACAATGGTCACAGCATTTATGACGCATGCGATATAATATGTTTGCGGAAAAAGTATGGCGATACCAACAGCGATACCTACAACGCTCATGACAAGTATGACCGCCCTCCCGATGCCCAGTTCTGCGGCCATCTTTGCCTGCTCGGTATTCGCGTCGATATGGAAGCCGTCCCAGCCGTGCTTTATGCTAAGTACAGCTGTTATAAGAATGAGTATGCTGCTAATTATTTTCATTGTGCCTGTTTTAGTTTTTGAATGGAGATCTGTTAGTAACCGTCTATTTTACGCGCGTCCATTTGAAGGTTTTACCCATCATGGGAACACCTTTGTAACCTCTTGTTTCAAGGTCGTTAGGGCCTTTCAGATCGCCTTTGATACTATAGGTACCTCCGGTCTCCGCGCTGTATAGAACCCCATTAATGTATTTGCCTTCATCGTAGACCAGCTCGGTGATATGTACAAGCCCCTGCATTGAGCGGCTTCTGAGTTTTTCGTTAGGGTTTTTAGTATCCTTTTTAGGTGTTTTGCCGTCAGCTTCAAACATGAATTTTGCTTGTAAAAGCTTGCCGGAATAGGTATTGCCCGTTTTAAAGATTTCTATCTTCATGGCATTGTCTGCAGAAAACCATACCCCCAGGATCTTATCTGCTGGCAGAGATTGTGCGAATGAACCGGTAACCATAAGCAATAGTATGCCGGTGAAAAAAATAATTCTTTTCATAAATAATTGTTAATGAGTAAGTAATGGGAAACTATATGCTTGATACGACCTTTTCGTACATTTTAGTCGTCTGGGAAAGTAATAATTTTGGAGCAAGCCTGCTCATAATACGCATAACCTTAGCCAGGCCGGGATAGATCTCATAGGAATCGTTTTTCATCCCCTTGATCGCCTCGTCTATCAGCTTGTCCGGAGCCATTAACATCTTTTCGTTAAATCCTTCGTCGTTTTTGAATTTATCATTCAAAGGGGTTGTGGAACCGGGAGCAACAAGCTCAAATACTTTAACATTGGTATTTTTTAACTGCACACGCAGGGATTGCGTGTAAGAGCGCAGCCCGGACTTTGAGGCGCCGTATACAGGCGCTATAGGGAAAGCCATCAGGGCGATGCCAGAGGTGACGTTCATAATGGCCGCATTGGGCTTCCGTTTAAGGTACGGCAGAAATTCCTGTACCATACGGATAGGGCCCATTAAATTGATCTCTATTTCCCTGGTAATGTCAGAAAGGTCATGATCCTCATTGAGGAAGATCTTCCGCATCTCCCCGGCATTATTGATCAGAATATTCAGATCAGGGAATTCTTCAATGACCTGATCGTACAGGCTGCTGATATCGTAAATTTTGCTTACATCACTCTGTATGATGTGGACACCAGGAAGTATCTGTTTGGTCTCTTCCAGTTTTCGGGCATTTCTTCCGGTAATGATCACGGTATTACCGAGCGCAATAAGTTTGGAGGCGAACTCGAAGCCAAACCCGCTCGTCCCGCCGGTTATTAAAATTGTGTTTTTACTTAGTTCCATCTTCGTTTGATTTGATAGAACAAAGTTGGGAAGAACGGATGAACAAGCCTTTGCAAGAATCAAAACAATGTTTGCAAAAAAGAAACCTTTATTTTAATTCCGGAAGGTTTCGCCTCGCCAGGCTATGTTATAAGGAGGATTGAATTCCTTTATAGTTGAAGTGAATTTACCTGCCGGGTGCCAAATAAAAACACTGGATGAATTAAGCTTCCCGTTAGGTGAATTTAGCAGCTCAATCCCTTCAGCTTTTTTGTGCCATTCCGGCCATTTATCAGCCTGGATGAGAATATCCCAAACCACTTGGGGTGAAGCTTTGATGTCTATTGCGTTGTGTATGAAAAAATCAGATTCAGATGGTTTATAGCCTTCTGGCCAGTTGATTTTATCGGAATAAAGTAAACTTGACTGAACTGCTTTTTTGTGTGAATAACATGAAGAAAGTAGCAATGATATACTGGCTAAGCTAACCAGTATAAATAATTTTGTTGTTTTCATTGTGTCGGATATTTGATTTTTACTTCATTAAGATTTAACACTTGCGAGATTCTTTTTGATCTTCATCATAATAGGATCAGGGACAAAACTTGACAGTTTGGAGTTAAACCAGTTTTGAAAGCCAACTACTTTTTTCCCTTTTCCCGATAAAAGATGTTTCACACCTTGCGCTGCCACTTCTTTGGGATGCATTGGCTTGGTTTTATGAAGATTTGTAGATTGCATCTTCTCGGTGGTAAAACCCGTATCTACCGTGCCGGGGTAAAGCGAATTAACAATAACACCGGTGCCGTCTAATTCGGCAGCAAGCGTTTCACTAAATGCCAGTACAAAAGCTTTGGTAGCAGAATAAACAGCAAAATATGGAAATGGCAAAAATGAAAGCAATGATCCTATGTTCATAATTCTACCGGATTTGCGGCTGACCATATCTTTTGCAAAGAGCTTGGTAAGTACTACCAAACTGGAAATATTTAATTGAATCATGCCCAGTTCTTCTTCCAATGAGGTTTCAGTAAAATTGCCATAGTTACCTACACCTGCATTATTGACCAGGTGGGTTACTAATAAATTTTCCTGTTGCACCTTTTTGTAAAGGTTTTTAGCAGCATTTACGTCAGAGAGATCAGCAACGAAATATTGAACCAGAATGCCATACCTGTTGGTTAGTTCCGCCTGCATTTGCTGTAATTTGGTTTCAGTACGGGCAACCAATATCAGGTTCAGTTTTTTTGCAGCTAATTGATTGGCCATTTCATAGCCAATACCGGACGATGCGCCGGTGAGCAATATGTATTCTTTCATGTGGATTAAAATTTATGTTAGTGATTTTTGAATTTTGTTTATGGTACATTTAAGGTTATCTCTATTTCAGGAAATCAGCATTTTGATATGCCGGGTTTGGGTACGTATAGAAACCTTCCCCTGTAGATATACCGAGCTTGTTTTTATCAATGAAGTTCTCTTTCAGGAAATCTCGTCTTTTTTCCCATACCTCCTCGCCGGTTAATTCTGCATAGGACTTAGTAACATTATAAGCGGTGGTCATTCCTACGAGATCTGCCATAGCCATAGGCCCCAAATCAGCCCCGACGGTTTTCATCCAGGTCTTATCAATAGATGCTGCATCGGCAACACCATTTCGGTATAGATCCAGGCCTGCAATTAACCAGGGCACTAAAAGCGAATTCATGACATAACCAGGCTGTTCCTTGTAGATTGGTATGGTTAGCATACCGATCGTTTTAGCAAATTGAACTACCTGATCAAAAATTTCATGATCTGTGCCGTCGTGCCCCATAATTTCAGCCACGTTATTCTTCCATAAATAATTAGCAAAGTGTAGTGCTAAAAATCGCTCCGGCCGGCCTGTTTCAGCAGCGAACTGGCTTGGCAACAGCGTAGATGAGTTGGTGCAAAAAATTGTTTTTGCAGGAGCCAGTGGGCTTAGCTTTTTATAAAAATCCTTCTTGATCTGAATACTTTCTGGAATGGCTTCGATAGTGAGATCGGCGTCTTTAACCGATCCGGCCAGATCTGTTGTGAAACTGATCCTCGTCACAGCGGCATCCAGATCAGCGGGAGCGGCATTCAAATCCTGCTGATAATATTGTTTGAACTGTTCGAACTTCAATTTTGCCTGCTCCAGCAGTTCTTCTTTGATATCGAACAAGGTAACACGATAACCGTGGTAGGCAGTTTGAAAAGCGATCTGTGCACCCAGTACACCAGACCCGAATACGGTAACGTTTTTAATTTTCATTATAAAATATTTAAAATGTGTTATTTAATCAGGTTCTTAAGGGTGATTTTAAGGGTTTTAAAATCAGCGCGTTAATTTCATTTATGAGCTCTAATTCATTTATTACAAGTCATTTTCGAGGCTCGGCGGTATCAGTTTATACATTACCGGCGTTACGATCCTCGAAAGGATAGTAGAACTGATCAGTCCGCCGATCAATACAATGGCTAAAGGCGCGATAAGCGGGTTGGGGTTAAGCGCAATGGGAAGCAAACCGCAGATGGCTGTTATAGATGTAAGCACTACCGGCAGAAAGCGGGTTTCGCCTGCCATGTTGATGGCCTCATCAATACTATGGCCTTCGAGCCGTAATTGGTTAGTAAAATCTACCAGCAACAGCGAATTTTTAACCTGTATACCTGATAAGCCGATGAATCCGATAATAGAGACAAGTGACATCGGGTTGCCTGTCATCAGTAGTAATACCACCCCGCCAAGGATACCTAAAGGAATGATCGACAATACAATAATGATCCCTTTAAAGGTCTTAAACTGCAGCAGCAGGACCCCGATAAAAAGAAAGGTGCTCAATATAATTACGGAAAGGAAGTTGCCGCCCAGTGTATCACCTTCTGACTCGGCCTCGCCGGAAAGCTTGTAATAATAGCCCTGCGGCATCTTTAATTTATTCAATTGCGGAACAACGTCTTTCAAAATGTCATTGGCCAGTACATGCTCTTTCGTAAGCGACGTAACCTTGGCGAAGCGTGATTTATTAAAATGGTTGATCGCCGTAGGCGAGGTTTCAAAGGAGATCGTAGCGATCTGGTCTACCAGCACCGGGGTGCCCTGTACATTATTGACATAAAGTTTTTTTAGCGCATTTAAATTGGAAAACTTGTCCCTGGGCATGGTGATCACTACGTTGCGTGAATCGCCCCGGTCATCAATATAATCCCCTACGGTTAACCCGGCGACTGCCAGGCGGACCACTTTGTCCACATCACTGGTCAGGACACCCAAAGTACGGGCCTTTTCTTTATCGATCTTTATTTTAACATCCGATTTATAGGTGTTGAGTTCGTTGTTGACGAAGAAAGTGCCCGGATGTTTCCTCAGGATCTCTTCCACTTTAAATGAAAGGGACCGTAAGGTATCCTGGTTCTCACCAAATACTCTGACTACAATATTCGCTTCTATAGGTGTTCCCTGTTCAAAATCTTTGATTTCGATCTTGGCATAAGGGAAGTCGCTGAACTTCTTTCGCAGTCGTTTGATCAGTTCCGTTTTTTCACCGGGACTTGCCTCTTCGCCCAATTGAACGAATACCTGGGCAAAGTCGGGCTTTACATCCTGCTGGTGCACGTTGTAATAAATCTGGGGGTTACCTTTACCCACATTCGATGTATAAAAAACAATCTCTTTATGTTTTTTCAATTCTCCCTCTACAAGTTTAGTCGCCCGGTCACTTTCCGGTATATCCGCCTGTAAGGGCATTTTGATATTGATCAGGAACATCGGTTTTTCAGAGGTGGGGAAAAGCTTAAATCCGGTTAACGTAAACAGGAAAAAAGCAAGCCCGCTTAAGGCTAATGATATCCCGATGGTGGCTTTAGGCCATTTTAAGGCAAGCGGCATAACGCGGCTGTAAGATCTGGTCAGGAATCTTTGCAGGTGCTTTAAAAAGAAGTTACCCTCGCCATGTGTATGGGTTTTTAACATCCTGCTGCCCAGGAAAGGAACAAGCGTCAAAGCTACGATCATGGATGCCAGTACGCTGGTCATGACGGCCATTGGCAGGCTACGGATAAATTCACCGGCTATATCGGGTAAGAATGCCAGCGGCAAAAACGCGATAACCAGCGTTGCGGTACAACCAACAACAGCGGCACCGATCTGTTTCGTTCCCTTAAAAATGGCATCCGTACGGGAATGCCCTTCCCTGAGCCAGCGTTCAATATTTTCGACGACGACGATACTGTCGTCCACCAGTAATCCTAACGCCACCACCAGGCCAACAATACTCAACTGGTTTAAAGAATAGCCTAACATGTTTAAGGCAATGAGTCCCAGGGCTAAGGAAAGCGGAATGGAGATCATCACGATCAGCGATGCCCTGAAGCCTAAAGGAAGAAGAGTTACTACCACCAGCACAATAGCCAGCCCAAAGTCAAAGCCAAGATGGCCTAAACGTTCGGATACCATATTGGCCTGGTCGAAGTTTTTGACCATGTGGATGTTCTCCGGCAGAGTTTTGCCAAATTCCTCCAATACAGGTAAGTATTCTTTCTGAACGCTGGTTATATTCACCTTATCTTTCATAGCTGCCGTAACCAGGATACAACGGTGCCCGTTCACCCGGGTAATATGGTCGACGATCCCATCCTTGTAGCTCACGTCTGCCACATCTTTGAGATAGATGATCTTGCCATTGGCATTGTAGATCACCGTATTGGCCACATCTTCAACGTTTTTAAATTTGCCGCTGGTTTTTACGTTAAACACCTTGCTGTCCAGATTAATACTCCCTCCGGGAATATCCGCGGCTTCGCTTTGCAAACTGCCGATGACCAAATTAAGCGGTATTTTCAATTGAGCCAGCTTATCCAGTTGCATATCGATGCGGATCTCCTGCTCGGGCATACCGAAGTATTTCACCTCTTTCAGATTGGTGATCTTTTCTAATTGCGTTTTAAGGATGTCTGCTTTATCCCGCAGCAACTTACCGGAAGCGTTATCTGACACGAGAGCAACCTGTAAAACTTTTACGTCTGATGAGGATACCTTTTCTGTTTTGATCAGGTAGATATCTTTAGGAAGTTCACTGTTTTTTAGCGCATTGATCTCCGTGGATATTTCCTGATATTTATTGTCCACGTCAACACCATATTTAAATTTTGGCTGGATAACCGCCACACCGTCCTCTACGGTTGTCAGGATCTTTTCAATGTTTTCCAGTCCATAGATTTTATTTTCGATGGGTTTTACTACCTGTTCTTCCATATCCTTGGGACTGGTACCCGGGTAAATAACCGTAATGATATATTGCGGTGCATGTGTGGTCGGGTCTTCCGAACGGGGCATGGTAAACAGCGTAAGCACGCCGACAACTGCTACCAAAAGGAATATGATCAGCGTGAACTGATAGTTCTTAACGGCAAAATTTGTGATCTTCATGGCCTTACTTGATAATTTTAATGAAAGATTGTTCGTTGAGGTAGGCGCTGTTGGAGATCACGATCTGGTCTATACCTTCCAGTTTATCCTTGAGGTACACGTTTTCGTTATCAAACTTCAAGATGGTCACCGGTACTCTTTTTACCCTGGTTGTGCCGATAGTAGTAAACACGAAACCTTTATTGCCGTCAGCTTCCACGAGAGAGGCGTATGGGATGATCATCGCGCTTTTATCCTGATGAGTGGCTATCTCCGCTTTCCCAAACATGCCAACCGCGGGTTTTACGCCGTTTAATTGCAGTTTCAGTTCTATCTGGAACGAGCCAAGTTCACGGTCAGCCGCCTGCGATTTGCGGAACACAGTGGCATCAAAGGCTTGACCGGCATAACTGTCGAGCGTTACTTTGGCGGTTTGCCCAGGCTTGATAATGGCCCATTCGCGGTCGGTCACACCGACTTTAAGTGAATAACTGTTTCGCTGTTCGGTAGAATTGGTCAGCAGCACTGGCATCCCTCCGGCAATAACCTCGCCTTCGTTTGCTATTTTCTTGCTTACAAAACCGTCAGATGCGGCATATATTTTAGAGTAGCGCTCGTTAAAGGCCGTTGCTTCACGGGCTTTTTTTGCAACATCCAAAGCTGTTTTGGTATTCTGCAGTTGCTCTAAAGTGTAAACACTGTCTTTGTAAAGGTTTACTGCGCGGCTGTAGTCACGCTGTGCCTTTTCTACACCCAAAGTGGATTGCGCCAGGCCTGCTGAAATCTCAGTAGAATTGAGTGTGGCCAGCAATTGGCCCTGTTTAAAGAACTGGCCTTCCTGTACCAGGATACGGCTGATCACACCGCCTATCTTAAAGGCATATTTGGCTTCATCCTCTGTACTGACCAGGCCTGTGGCGGTGATCTGATCGGGCACGCCTAAAACAGAGACCTTGGAAACCTTAACGGAAATAATATCCGGTTCTCCTATTGGATTTTTTTCTTTGGATTTTTCTTTGCAGGACGCAACAACGATTAAAGTGGCTGCAACAAAGCTGAGTAATTTTATTTTTTTCATGATGGTTTTTTATTGAATGGTGAAACTGGCATTGGCACGTTCGATCGCGGCATCTGCAATCCAGGTGTCGTAAAGGGCAATATTGGCGTGAAGCTGGGCATCGATCCATTGGTTCTGGGCATCCAGCAGTTCTATGTAAATGGCCATTCCCTGTTTGTATAACTTCAGCATATCACCGTAATAGGTTTGACTGGTTTTTAATTGGGATTGTGCGGCCTCGTATTGCGCAATGGCGCTTTGCATACTGGCCTGGCGAACTTTAAGTTCGGTAAGCAATTGCTGCTGTACGTAATCGGTCTGTGATGCCAGGGCATTCTGGTCGGCGATCGCCTGCTTCACCCGGTAATTGTTTTTGCCGGAAGAAAAGAGGTTCCATTGGAGAGAGACCCCAAACAGGTAGTAACGGCTGTTATTGTTGAACTTCCAGTCAAAAGCCTGCGAACCCAGATCGATAAAGGTTCCTAACTTGGGGACGATATAGGATCTGGCCAGCCCGGTCAGATTGCCGTTAATATCTTTTGCTATTCTTAGCTTGGACAATTCTTCCCTTCCGCTAACGCTGTTTCCCAGTAATTGTTCCCGGGCAGGGAGCGCCGTAATATTATCTGAACCAATACTGTCTGTAAGCGGGCGGTTAAGCAGGAAGTTAAAATAGTAACGTGCTGATTCGGCTGTTTTTTTGGCACTGATGAGCGAGGCGTTGATCCGCGACACTTCGTTTTGGCTTCGGAGCACCACTGTCCGGTTTACTTTGCTGTTTTCATACAACTTCGTATTGATCCTTTGCCCTTCATCAACCAAACGAAGGGAAGATTCGTAAATACCGGTCGCATACACGGCTTTCTGGTAATTGTAATAAGCCGTTTTGATTTCTTTGACCAGTTCACGCTTATAAAGCAACACCTCGGCCTTTTGCAGGTCTACCTGCTGCTTTTTGATCCGCTTGTTATAGATCAGTTCTGCATTCAGGATGGGAAGTGTCGTGCGGAATTTAGCATCGTAGAAATTGTCCGGGTTGAGCAGGATCTTTTGGTTTTGCAACTGCGGAAAGGCATTGCTGTTAGTCAACCGGTTTAGTGTGGCGTAAACTCCGTTAAACAGATCGCCGGTCGGGAAATCTATCGTACGCCCGCCGTCAGCTTTCGTGTAGGTGGTGGAAAAGGTAACCTCGGGCAAAAACATGCTCTTAGCTTCCTTCAGCGCGTAGATGTTTTTTTCGAGTACAAAGTTTTGTTGCTTTATACTTTCATTAGAGGCAAGGCCTTGCTGGATATACTCATCCAACCTGCCCTGAGCTTTTGCAAAGGGTGCAGCCAGTAAGGCCGATGATAAAAGCAAAAGTTGATAGAATGTTTGATTTTTAAATTTCATTTTAATCATTGTTATAATTTTAAACAGTGTTCAATATAGTTAGAAAAAAAAGCCTAGCTTTTTTCGAGCAGCGCCACAAAAGACTCATATCCGTTTTGCATCAGCTCTTCATTCGTCTTGCCGACAAAGCTTGAATTGCGGTGTTTGCAAAAAAGCGCGCAGATGCCATGAACCACCGAGATGATCAGGAAAGTAAAGTATTCCGTGTCCATATCCTTGAACTTCCCTTTTTGCTGGCATTCCTTTACCATTTCCTGCATATAACTGATCGCTTCTTCTGCGATCTGAAATCCCTCGGACAAAGAGTCTTTAACCGGTTCGTCAACAATAAACATCAGGTTATAGTAGTCCTTGTTCTCGTGGGCGAATTGAATAAAAACGCGCCCGGAAGCCTTTAAACGCTCAAATGGATCAGCTACCTTGTCTAGTACTTTTAACTGGTTCAGCAGCAGGCGGAAACCTTCTTTATGCAATTCGTGGAAAATTTCGCTTTTATCCTTAAAATAGAAATATAGCGAGCCCGGACTATAACGGATCTCCTGAGCAATACTGCGCATACTGGCCTGTTCATAACCCTTTTCTAAAAATATCTTTCGTGCACCATTAAGGATGCGTTTGTGCATTTCCTGCTTCTCTTCCAGTTTTCGTTCTGCTATGCCCATTTAGATTATGATATGATACGAATATAAGATCGCTAATGACTTGATTTAATTTAAAACCGGTACAAATTTATTGAACAGTGTTTAATAAACCAAAATAATTCAACCACCTTTTTTGAAATCTGACATTAAAAACAGAAACTGGACCGGTTTACACAAGTCTACTTGTACCTTAAAAACACGTCATTTTAAGGTGCTTATAGTTACGTTTGCCATCAGATTTGATTAAGTAAAATTGAATCAATATTTTTCTTGGCAACATAAGTGAATCGGCCTACCTGAAACTTATCTGTGCTATTTCTTTTGATTAAATTATATATCGCTGCGTCTGAGATTTTAAACTTCTCGTGTAATTCGCTCATATTGTAACAGTCGTCCATTGCGGGCATTTTGGATACCTGCTTTTTGGGAAGAGGTGCCATAAGTGTCCTCGATTGAAATAACTGCTCGATGTCCCTTTTTAGAATGATCGTTCGGCGAACAGAAAGATTATAGGCGACGAGTTTACGGGTGTTTATTAAATGATAAATAAAATTGCGTGACACCCCAAGCAAAAGCGCAGCTTTTTGAGTATCTAAAAACTCTACATTTTTAAGGGGTTGCATTGCTTGAGCGGACAAAATAACGGGCTGTAGATTTTCCGCTTCAATCTTTTCATTTCTCTGTTTTACAGCGTTAACCCGTTTATTACACAGCTTGCCACAAAATCGAGTGACAGTGGTTTTGGCATTGAATGTTTGTTTACAGTGCACACATTTTCTTTGGATCGTGAAATTTGAACTCATGTATTTTAAATTTCCACAATCTAATTGTCCACATTAACACTCACTCCAAGAAAATCATCGCAACGATATCAGTTGTTGTTTCTCCCTAAATTGTAGTGTTTTGTGGCATTTAGTATCGTTTAGTGCTATTTAGTTACCGATAGTCACAACGATTTATAAGTAACCTAAAAACGAGGAACAAAAGATAATTTGGGAACCGAAAAAGCAACGAAATTACTTTCTAATAGTAACAAAAAGTATAAATATACCGATTGGTTTTATTTATAAATACCTGATATCATGATATTTATGAAAATAAAATGATGATTTTTACTTTCTGTTTTTAATTCACAACTAATTTATTATCAATAAGTTATATCGACTACTTGCCCGATACAGAAAGTACTTAAACTATGACTATCAGTAAGTTATAAGTTTTGAGTTACAAATCAGTTACAAGAAATTTGAGTGTTTTTTGCCCCATTTTTTAACGGGATTAATGTGGATAACTTAACGCTAAGTAAGAAAACTTTAAACAAATTCCAAAGTAAAAGAAAATAAATGGGCTTGGTGTTAATCTCTCTCTTATCGTCAATTTTTTAAGATTCCCAAATTCGTGATATGTATATTGGGAATCTGTTCTCAGAGGTTGTCAACTGCAATTCCCCAAAGACTAGCAGAATTCGAATCACTTACTTAAAGGAGCAACCTAAAACTTTAACCAAACCAAAAGTATCTTAATAGGGGTTCGATCCCCCTGCAAACCGTCAAGAGATTGGCACTTACTCTTTTCATAATTGGAGTTCAAATAATTATCATCTCACTTTCAAGAGCGGTATGGTTAGAGGCATTCGCTGACATTCTATTTGTAATTAAAACGCGGTCCGAATTCTTTAGCGCATCCTCAAAAGCGTATTGAATGATAAAGCAACTGGTAGTTTTAACAGTTATTATAGCGATATACGTAGGTTTCGGCTTCCTTTATAACCTGAAAAAAGATTCAGCAGTTATGCCGTTTAGCAGAGCAAATAAGTGCTGATAAATACGGTAAGGCCATTATTAATGTTTAATTTCGGATTCTACCTCCGTTCGTCCACTTTCCCATGGACTGATGCCTGTAGCTTTTTCTGCAAAGCCCACTCAAAGCAAAAGCGTTATGAAGAATCGTCCGCCAACTTTAACTGTGCCACTGGCCCAAGACCTCCATTTTGGCGTGACTGAGCGTTCTAACAGGCTGATCAATTATTTCCTCGGCGGTTATTTTTTGCTTGGGCTTTTCCTGGCCCCCTTCTATGGCACCTGGCTGATCGCTGTTGGTGTCGGTGGACTTTCGCTTATCGCTTATTATTTGGTCAAGGTCGCTTTGCCCGACTCCTGTTGGTATCAATATGTACTGAGTGTGGTACTGGGTATTTTTATGGCGCAGTTCATCTACCAGATGCATGGGATGTTTGAAATGCACTTCTTTGCCTTTATCGGCAGCGCCCTGCTGATCACTTATCAAAACTGGAAGCTACAACTTCCTTTACTGCTGTTTGTTTTACTGCATTACACGCTGTTCAACTACCTGCAGGATATGGACATGCTCAGCCAGCCGAGTAATCTTCACTTGCAGACATTTACTGCACACATCCTGCTGACCGGTGTGATCTGTTTCATCTGTGGTTTATGTGCCTTCCAGCTAAATAAATATCACCAGATCCAGCTCATTCAAACCGAGCAAATGACCCTGCTCCAAGATGCTGCCCGACTGACCATCGTCCGCGAAAAGAATGCCGAAGCGCTCGAAGAACGAAACATGATCCTGGAAAGTATCGGCGATGCCTTCTTTGCCCTGGACAAGGACTGGGCGGTATCTTATTGGAACAGGACGGCAGAAAAGATACTGCAAAAAACGAAACAGGAAATGCTGGGCCGGAATTTATGGGACGCGTTCCCGACTGCAGTGAACTCGGTATCTTACCGCCAATACCACCAGGCAACGAACACCGGCCTGGCGGTTCATTTTGAAGACTATTTTGCCCTGCTGGATTGCTGGTACGAGGTCAGCGCCTTTCCGTCGCCGGCCGGACTATCGGTTTATTTTAAAGATATTTCGGAGCGAAAACAAAGCATCAGCGATCTGAAGGAATCCGAGCAACGCTACAGCGATGTATTCCATTTCAGCCCGCTGCCTATGTGGGTGGTGAACTTAGAATCCCTGGCATTCATGGATGTGAACGAGGCCACGATCGAACATTATGGCTACACGCGAGAAGAGTTTTTAACCATGAACCTAAGGGATATCCGTCCGGAGAGCGGAATTGCGAGTATGCAGCGCGCGCTGGACCAAGGTGACAGCGAGCCAGATGCTATCGCACACCGGCAAATGGTCCACCGGAAAAAGAACGGTGAGCTGATGAACATGGAAATCCAGCTCGCGCCTTTCCGGTTCAAAGGCGTCAAGACCAGCATCGTGATTGCCACTGATATGACCGAGCGGCTACGCTATACTAAAGCCATCGAGCAACAGAATGAAAAGCTGCTGGCCATTTCCTGGATGCAGTCGCACGTTATCCGTGCACCACTGGCCAGGATCATGGGGCTGATACCGATGTTTATTGATCCAAAGACCACCATTAAGGAAAAGCAGGACATCGGGGAATACCTGGTCTTATCCACTAACGAGATGAACAACGTGATCCAGCAGATCACCGATGCCACCGGATCGGTTCCTGAGTCCTGAACTTATCAGTTTACTTTATTTAAAAAATCCTTTTAATCCTTGTTCTTGTTATGTTCTTTGCCGCCCCTATGCTCGCCCTGGCACCCGCTGCTTCGCTGGCCCAGTTGAAAACCGCGCTTTAATTTAAAATGGGTGTGACCGCTGAGTTCTCGGCTTCGAGCCTTAAATAGATACTGAAAGTAGTGCCAATACCCGGCTCACTCTCCACAACGATGTTGCCACCCGTTGCGTTTACTATTTTTTTAGCCAGGTACAAACCGATACCTTGCCCGTCCACCTCATGATTTAGCCGGCCATACATCTCAAATATTTTGTCAATCCCGCCTTTACGGATGCCCCTACCATTGTCCCTTACGGATAAGACAATATGATCATTATCCGTTTGGGTGGAAATATGAATAACCAGGCTTTCTTCCCGTTTAAATTTGACAGCGTTCGAGATCAGGTTATAAACAATGCTCCGCAGGTTCTTTTTTGAAAAAAGGACCTGTTTAACTTCCAGGTTCCTGATAATAACCGCCCCGGATGCCTGAATGATATTTTCTAAACTCCACTCTATATTATCTATAGTTTCATCCAGATCAACCTTTTCCAGGGTAATCATATCACCCTCTACCTTGGCGATCGTGGCCAGCTCGGTGATCAGTTCGCGGAACTTTTTAACGGAGACATCGATCATGTGTAAAAAATCATGCAGTTTGGCATCACTTAAGGCTATTTTATTCATGAAGCCAATGCTTGATTCAATATTGCCCAGCGGTCCTAAGAGATCATGTGAGGCCGCATGAATAAAATGATCCAGGTCCGCATTGATCCGCAACAGGCTTTTGTTTTTCTGGGCCAATTCCTGTTGGGCCTTTTTAAGGACGGTAATCTCGTTGAAGGTAATAATAGCCCCGTTGTTCCTGTTATCCGTCTGTTGTACATAGGGCATAGTCATAATCTGGTACCAAAGGCCGTTGTCCGTTTCAACTTCCTTGGTAATGATAACGCCTTCGGTTAGCACCCGTTTAATATCCTGGATGATGGTTTCCAGCTTGATATTGGTAGAGATATTGCTGAGGGGACGGCCAATATCTGTTTCCAGCAGGTTAATCTGCTTAACGGCTCCAAGTGAAAACTTCATCAGCTCCAGTTCATTGTTAATAAACAGCTGCCCATTAATATTGCTTCGGAAATAATTATTCAGGTCGTCATTGATCTCTAACAGCTCCTTGTTTTTTAACTGGTAGTCCGCATTAATAGTATGCAGTTCTTCATTCACTGACTGCATTTCTTCGTTCGTACTCTGCATCTCTTCGTTGGCAGAGATCAGCTCCTCGTTAAATGATTGCATATTTTCGTTGGAAGCATCGAGCCTTTCGTAAGAAGAATGCAGCTTCTCCTTTGATTCCTTTAATTCCTCTTCCAGGTTCCTGATATATTGATCAATGTATATTTTTTCGTCGAACACGATATGGTCAGCAGCGGGCGCAGCGCTTTCATTTTCCCTAAAAGTGACCATGAACAGTTTTTGTTCACCCCTGACCTCCAACGGACTGACGGACAGATTAACTTTAAAAACAGAGCTGCCCTGCTTGATAGTGATACCGCTGACATGCACTTTCTGATTTGTTTTGATAGCGCGCTTGCTCAGGGTATTAAAAACCACAGCCAGTGGTTTGGGTAATAACTCGGTCAGGTCAGCGGTGAAATACTTTTGAAGTAAAAACTTACTGGCATCCCCGTAGGATTTAATGACCTGGTTATTTTCATTAATGCAAATGTTCAGGCAATCCAGGTTAACAGCCAGGCTTTGATTCATGGCTTCGGTTATCGCGGGGTTCGTATTTTTAACCTCATCATGCGGCGACAAGCGGAATGGTGTACGTTTGATATCCGGCAGGTCAGGCATGGAGAATGCTTCAAAGCTTACGGCCCGTTTTGCTTCCAGGTTTTTATAGATCTTCCATTTTTTGTGAACCACTTCCAGGTTTTTCAAAATAGGCATCGGGTTTTCACTTGAACCTAAAAACAGATATCCATTCATCTTCAGGCCGAACAGCAGCATAGCAAATATTTTCTTTTGCAAAACCGGGGTCATATAGATCAGCAGATTACGGCAGCTGATCAGCTGCATGTTACAATAAGGCGGGTTCTTCACCAGGTCGTGCTGCGCAAAAATAACCATCTTGCGTATCGCCGGATTAACCCGGTAATGTTCTCCTTCTCTAATGAAATATTTTTCCAAACGTTCAGCGGATACATTCTTTGAAATAGAAGCTGGGTAGATCCCCTTCCCAGCATAAATTAAAGCGGAGCTATCGATATCCGTTGCAAATAGTTTAACGATAGTATCCTCAAAATCGCCGGTCAATTGTTCGGCCACCAAGATCGCCAGGGAATACACCTCCTCACCGGTAGCACAACCCGCAACCCACATTTTTAGTTCTTCACCGGGTGTAATATTTTTTAAAATATCGGGCAACACCTGTGTTTGAATCAATTCAAAGGCAGGCGCATCCCTGAAAAATGAAGTTACACTGATCAGGAATTCTTTGGCCAGCGCTTCTACTTCAACGGGATTGGTCCTGAGGAAATTCAGGTAGCTGGTTAGTGTTGTAAAATTACCATGGGAGACCCTTCTTTTGGTTCTTCTCAGGATCGTGTTTTTTTTATAATCTGAAAAATCAAGCGGTGAGTTTTCCCTGACCAAATCAATGATATTTTTTAGTTCTTTTTCATCATCCGGGTCGCCTATTAATAACTCTTCAGCGTTTCCAACATAGTATTCAATCACGTCGGGCATCGCTTCCGGCTCCAGCACAAAGTCCACCATG
Source organism: Mucilaginibacter lappiensis (assembly GCF_050433765.1). Taxonomy (GTDB): domain Bacteria; phylum Bacteroidota; class Bacteroidia; order Sphingobacteriales; family Sphingobacteriaceae; genus Mucilaginibacter; species Mucilaginibacter lappiensis_A. Next base: position 262,104 of record NZ_JBNPWP010000004.1, read on the forward strand.
CCGGTCGCAATAGCACTCGTTGGCATACTACCGAACGCCGAGGTAGCCGGATTACGCGCGATGATCATACCGCCGGCCTTCTTAATGGCCCTAACGCCTTCGGTCCCATCAGAACCCTGGCCGGAAAGAATAACTCCGATTGCTTTTTTACTGCGGTCAGCCGCCAACGAATTAAAAAAAGTATTAATGGTCAAATGAGGCCCCTTGATATTTTCCTTATCCGTTAAATATAAGCTGCCGTCACGGATGGTCATGTACTTATCATTAGGAATCAGATACACCTCATTACAATTGACAACCGTGGCATTTTCCGCTTCCTTAACGACCAGTTTGCTATGCCTGGCCAGTAGCTCTACCATCCGGCTTTTAAAATCGGGAGACAAATGCTGTATAATAATATAGGAAACCCCATCTAAAGGGGTATGGTCAAAAAAAGAATTAATTTCTTCCATCCCGCCTGCGGAGGCACCAATGGCAATGATATGATGAGGCTCAGTTAATAACATAGTAACGGCTTTAAAGGCATTGTAGCATCCAACACGGATCCTGGCAGGAAAGTAAAAAGAAAGGAAATATAATAATTAAATTATTGATAATAAGTAGCTTATTATCAATATCCATGACTCCAAAGTCATTTTTTGCCCTTCAGGGCTACACATAAAATAAACATATATAAAAAAACCCCGATAAATAACCGAGGTTTTAAACTGAAACGGGTATAGGTGTGTAGTACTTTAATCCCACTGCATCGTCATTTCTTACATAACATAAAAAACAAAATGGGCACTTGGGGTGTCAACACGGCTATAATTTGCTTCGGCATATTTTTCCTTGTTCTGTCATCAAAACCGAAACTTCCGGAATTTCACCGGGAGCGTCAGTTTCCATCAACCCATAACAATTACGACAATTTTGTATACGCTATGCAGGTTACGATTGTTGTACAATAAAAAAACCAGACATACAATAAGCCGCGGTTCACATAATCACCATAATGTGATGGGTCTAACTTGTAATAAAATAACAGTCCCCGATCGCAATCGAGGCTGTTAAGTGACAAATAAGCCCCCTTATTTATCACTGGTATAACTATCTGAATGGATATATGTTTTTAATATTAAGTATTAAAATTATTTGATTCATAATTCATCAATTATAACCAAACGAACGTTCCAATTGATAATAACCAATATTTAATCAATATTTATTTTTACAATCACTTGATAGTCAATATTATTTAACTTGTGATAATACCTATTCTAATAATATATATAGTCTACACGAGGATATTTAGCAATTTTTCTTTTTTCATTGCTATCTAACCCGAATGGTATTTACATTGTCCTAAAACTGTTCATTATTATTTTTTAGCCGATACTTAATATGGTCACCGTTCCAATAAATCTCAAGCTACTGAGTGGATTTGATTTTTTTAATGTAAGCCATCCTGCGGTAAAACAAAGTGATGAAAGCCTCTTTCTGATATTTACCACCAGTTCAACGTTCTTTGCCTATGAAAAATCTTTGATTGAGCTTTTGAATGAAATGCGGGTAGAAGAGCCTGTAATGGAAAATATTTATGATCTTAATAAAATAAAATTTATTGAGGATTTAGTGATTGAGTTAATGCGATACAATTTTAAGGAGAAATAAAATATAATTCAATTTCTCATCACCGGCAGGAGCAATCTATAGCCCTGCAATGCTGCTTAACGATTTCCCAGGTCAACGCACAGGCGCCGTTTAGCACAGTCGAATATGATCGACCGCTTGTGGTAGCCCGCTGATAGGTCTGTTGACCATACCGGATGAACCCGAAATTATTCATTTTTGTTTAATATTTATAAGGATAGCATAGTTGGATGAGTAAATAAACTTTCGGATTTATATTGAAATTTTAACCGTATCAGGAATATATATCCCGCCAGGTTTAATGCCTGATGCCGTTTTAAGTTGGTTACCCTGCCTGTAAAGATGAATAGCCACTATAACAACTACAACAAAAGCAAGAATAAATACCCAATTATCCAGGGGACATGAATTATCTAAAGGGTCGCTGTCGTCACAGGGTGTACCCGGATCATCAGCTAACAGTAATAACGGACTACAAACACAAAAAAAGGTGACAAAAATTCTGGAGAGAACGTTCATAGTATTATTTAGATTAAGGTTAGTAATAAGGATATGATTAGTAATGAATTACTTTTTTATAAGCTTTTTAGCTCCAATCAGCTTTTTAGTTCCTGCATCTATAACCTCCACCAGGTAAACACCAGGCATAAGATCATTCACCACCTGTTGAATATTATCCCCTTCAGTTTGCCGGTTAATTTGAGTTCTGCCCCCGGCATCGGTAATCCTGATAATAGCTTTTGAGGGAATATCATAATGGATGATTATGGTGAATTTGGATGTAGCTGGATTAGGATATAGCGTTAAAATTTCAGAACTGATGTTGATTTTATTTACGGCTATTATTTTGCTGTAGGATACCACATCAAATGCATCATTTTGCTTTAACCGGTAATAACTAACACCGGTTAGCGGGGCGCTGTCAATATATGTATAGATGCCGCTGCCGTTACTTTGCATCTGGTTTAACGCTACAAATCGCGTTGAACCATCCTTGCGTTCAATACTAAATCCAGTTAAATTATTCTCATTCTGGGTTCTCCAGGTTAACAGAACCCCTTTTGCAACAGGTGAGGCCGTGAAGCCTAACAGCTTATAATTAAGACTGCTCTTTTTGTGAAAAACTATTTCAAAGCGATTGGCTCCAAAGCTTGATGGATCAGCATCGGTTATATTAAACAGGTATTGAGGATACCGGCTGATCATTAATGAGTCCTTTTTATAATGATCGATAAGATATATATCAAAACGAGGATCAAGGGAGCTTAATCCGGATGCTGATAAAGTATCCACACCCACGGATTTACTAATGTTCACGTAAAGTTTTACCCTTGTAACTGTATCAATACTGCGCATGCGGTTTATGGCAAGTAAAACCTCGCTATCATAACCATAGCTTGCCAATGTGGTAACATTACCTATTCCACTTAACCTATCCGCATCATGGTATGGTTCGTATTCATTTTTAGAGTCAGGCTCAAAAAGTATCATGATATCATCTGTATTGACGGCATCTTTAGATAATTTAATCCTCATTAGCTGGTTAAGTGCTATTGGAGTAGCCAGGCTCTTAAACAAGAGCAATGAATTAGTGGGTTGAACAACCGTTTTAGCCGTTTCATTAAAGGTGAGCGAAGCGCCGCTTGATACGCTGGCCATGATAAAAAAACCCTGTGAGCTGGCTATGTATCTGCTGGCGTTATTGGTACCGGTTCCACCTGGTGTGCCTGCCAAGTAACTGCCATAGTTTTTGTTGGAATAATTGAACACATACATTGTTGGCGATACTAAGGGAGCGTAAATTCCGGCAGTATTGGTACCTGCCGAATACTGGTCCCAGTCAATAGTTGATGCATAAGGATTACCAATAAGGTTATACCCGGTTTTGGCATCACTTAAAACAGTACCGCCATTCCACCATAATTTTACAGCTATTGCCCCTTGATTAAGCACTCCGGTTGCTGTTGAAGTCGCAGCATCAGGCGCTATGTAAGAGCCGCCGAACCTATATTGCTTGTTGAGGGCGGTTGCCGATGTAACATTATTAATGTTATTACCAACGTAATAAAGTAAAAAACCATTACCTACAGGCAAAGTAGTATTGGCAGTAGCTGTGCCGCTGCTATTATAATAAGTTAATGTGTTCCCTGAAATATTGGTGAGACCCTTGAAATTTCCACCACTAAATGAAGATGTGCTTGTGGTTAAACTTTCATTGTGAAGGTAAATGGTGGGAGTGGCATTGGTAACCGTAAAACCACCAGCTGGCCCGGTTGGTCCTGATACAAATATGCCCGTTAAATTTCCGGAGTTGGCATTAAGATAGCTTAGCGAATAAGCTCCCGATCCACTATTTACAGGCGAGGAAAGTAACCTGTAATTGCGTGTATTATCGGCGGTGGCACCACTGGCCTGTGCTTTAAAGTATCGCTGAACATTTACATTACCAGTTATACCCGGACCGGTTAGAATACGAGCAATTGATGCAGAACCCAAAGCATCTGAATTTAAAGTTAGAAACCCACCAGCATTTAAAATGGTGCTGGGGCTATTCCCACTCATGGTTAAAACGCCCGAACTACCCACATAAAAATTACCGCTTACCATGTTTTTAGTGCCGGCACCGCTAAATGCTACATTATTAAATATTGTGCCCAGGCCTGTACCCCCTGCCAGGCTTTGGGTTGTACCATTAAATTTTACGGTATTGTTAAGCAGGTTTAAATTATTACTGACATCATTGGTTAGTGCATTGGTAAAATTGCCGGCAACATTTAGATTTCCGACTGATAAAGTTTTTAAACCTGTACCAGAAAATTTTATATTTTGATAATTTACACCCGTACTTAAACCGGTAATAGCCGCATCATTATAAACAATTTGGGCCGCTCCCGAATATTCGACAGTTGCCCCTGGATTTTTAAAGGTTATAACATTGGTACCCAATGCCGACAAGCCTGATAATGCTGCATTGTTTGCTATTTGTAAGGTGGCTATTGTTGTAGGTGTTACTGTAAAAGTTGAAGTATTGCCGGCAGCATTGCTGGTTAATATGATACCGTTAACTAATGTTGTGCCTCCGGTAACGTTAAAGGTTGAGTTAAGAACATATCCGCCTGTCACTGTTGAAGTAAGCGTAATATTGTCATCAACATTTAAATTGGTGACCGATGAAGCGAATATTTGTGTATAAGGGCTTAAAGGTATGGGAGTGTTAGCAATAATAGCTATGCTGTTTGCTTTAACAGTGCCCACGCCCGAAAGTGTACAGGTATAATTCAAAGCAGAACCTGCATCGCTTTGGTAGGTGATTGCTCCCAATACATTTAAAGTACTGCCGGCATTTACAACCACTCCGGCCGCCTTAAGTCCCAGGGTACCAAATTTTATAGAACCAACATTAACCGTACCGGAGGATGCCGGGATATTTGGGAAATTAAAAAAAGCTTGATTTACACCAATAAAGGCTTGATCTGAGCTGGTTGGCACTACATTGCCAGCCCAGTTTGCTGCAGTATTCCAGTTATTGCTAAAGAAACCTATCCATCCAATACCACTACTGCCCGGTATGTATATATTATTCCCATAAACGGATACAGCCCCCGTTGTCGAAAACATTCTTCCTTCGAGGGATCCACCGGCACCCATGGAAATTGCATCGTTATTTGCAATTAATGTTCCTTTCATAGTAGTGGATGCGGCCATAGCTATAGCACCCTCAGCAACCCAAAACACATTTTTTGCCGAAGCTCCATTGGTTAGTATAACGGTTGTACTGGCACCCGTAGTAAACGCGCCACCTATCTTAAAAATAAACACTGCATTCGCGTCTCCCTGGGCATCCAATGTTAATACCCCCGCCGCCGATCCGGCGGCGCCAACGGTATAAACTCCTGTATAAAGTGTTTCGCCATTTCCAAAAACGGCAGCATGTGCAGCCGTTGAAGTAATAGCGCTTAATTGGTTATATGCTGATATTAAATCTGCAGCACATTGTGCCGTTACGCTATTAGCGTTATAGATAGCACCCGTGACAATGGAGGTTCCAAACCCGGTTATGGCGCCAACATTTGCACCTATATTACCAGTGATATTTGAAATTCCTGTATTACCTACCGCGCCGGCAACGGTAAATAGAGCAAAACCTGCTGCTGAACCAAGGTCGGGCACAACCGTAGTTGCGATTAGCCTGTTACCTTTTATACCAATATTTTTAGAAGAAGTAATGGGGCTTTTTGAAGTTGAAAATTTGTGATTATCTCCTGTATATGCGCTCAGTCGGAAAACAATAAAAACGAAGAGAACAGAGATAAATATCTTTTTCATAATTGAAATGGCAGAATATCTATTTCTGTATTTAAGGTTATTACAGATTTTAGATCAAAGGATAGGTTTTAAACTATTTAAGGCTATCCTTTTATAGTTTAAATAGCATTGTTATCTTAATTAGATTAGATACACTATTACGGAATAAAAACCTAAAAGTTTATTTATTTAAAAATAAATAAAATATTTTAATTATTATTTAAATCTATGCGTCGATATTGGCTGTATCTAAGAGCGATGATGGGTAAGGCATGTAATTTACAGAGGCTTGTGCAGCCTTTATTGAAATGGTATATATTAGCTATTTCCTGCATAGCTTTTAATCTGGCAGTTGCTGATGATATCAGTAAACTTAATTAAACCCTCTTTTTCATTTCTTCTTTTGAAAGCGCGAATAATATTTGCTTAAAGGCACGATATTCCAGGGTAAGACCTGCCATTAATTTCTCTAACTGTTTGTGTTTAGCAACAATATCTATATCAATCAAAGTATAGGTACCTTTAGCCTTTTCGGCAAGGTTTTTCATTTGCTGTTTCAGGATTCCATCTATATGCTGCTCGTGTGCTTCCAGCTGATACAGGTCTATCTTAATCTGTCTAATTTTTTTAATTTGGTCTATTTCGGGGCATCGGGCAATGAGATCATTCAGCAGGTGATGCAGAAAAACGGTTTCGATTCGAAAAAATGTATTATCAGCGGCCCATTGGTTCACGATGGTGTAATCCTGCATAACCGCATCTATATCTTGATCTATAGTTTCCATATTTGATTTTTTATAATTTATGTATTAACCCGTGAAATATATCTTCTTAATAAGGAAAAATCAATATCGGAAGCATAAGGTGTGATGGCAAGCGATCAGGAATAGACGTGCCGAAGATTTCTTCAAAATGAAACCGGTGGTTTTCTAACACCAACAGATCGGTATCCATTCCGTTAACTAAAACATCGACCGCTTTATTCATATCTCTTTCCCTGATATTTTGATAATTAAGTTGCGGATACCCAAGCAAGGGATAAATACTTTCTTTAAAAATCATTTCAGCATAATTATCATCCAGATGCGGCAAGCCACTGGCAGACAAATGTGCTATCAGAAGCGACGCCTGATATGGTTTGGCCAACGCTATCAAATAACGGAGTATCTCTATCCTGCAATAACGGAGGTCGGCAGTATAAACAATGTGGTCGAAGCTTTTCTGGTCGAAGTTTTCGGGAATCAGCATTAAAGGGCATTGGATATTGTTTAGAATAGCCTGAAGGTTCAATTTACCAAAAGCGCCATAGCCTTGAATGTCGCTAACCACCATCCATACACCGCGTGTATTGATCGACGCCGTGATATCTGCCTCCGTGTATGTTGCCTCAGGCAATACCCGAATATTCGGTTTAAAAGGTTGATCAGGATAATTTATCCTATTCAATTCCTCCAACAAGCTGTCTACTGGTTCCGTTACAAGTACACCGGGGACATTCATGGGCACATGGGCATAGGTGTTAACAGGAAGCTTTTCACTAACCGGCTTTATATTTGCCAGCAGCAAATGAGCGCCTGTTTGCTGAGCTATGGAAAATGCCAGCAAAGCTGCCGGATGAGAGGCTGAGAAAAAATCATTAATAACAAGGATAGTTTTCATAAGTATTTGTATATAAGTTGAATACTTAGTAAACTTATCACATTAGCACTTCATTAAAAATGACTGGTATCAGTATGAAATATGACGTACATCAGTTTCTCACATATCCATCGCTAAACAACTATAGGAGCATGATAAACTTGCGTGTAATACTCATCAGCAAGCCGGGCTGATTCAAACTTTGGCAACACATCAGCGGCCGCGTTTTTCATAATCTTTAACCATTGCTTTTGGTTACCATAATACATTGGGAGTATGGTATTTTCCAAAGTAGCCATCAGGCTTTTGTTTTCCAGGCCATCCTTTTCTTCTACAGAAAGCTCGCTTGATGCAGGTTCAATCAAAAAACAGTTTTCTTTATCCCTGGCAAACTCCGGCACCCAGCCGTCGGGCAACGACAGATTAATACTCCCATTCATGGCAGCGGCCATCCCGCTGGTGCCCGAGGCCTCCCGGTACATCCTTGGCGTATTAAGCCACACATCTGATCCTTTTTTCAGTAGAGCCGATAAACCCAGTTCATATCCGGTAAGCACGGCACAATTGGCTAAGGGTTTAGCACGGGCTATGATCTGGTTAAACAAGCTGATAGCACCTGTGTCTTCCGGATAGGGTTTACCCGCCCAGATGATCTGAACCGGATATTTCTTGTTATTTACAAGACTCATAAACTTATCCCAGTCCTGCATCATTAGGTCGGCCCGCTTGTATCCCGCAAAGCGCCTGGCCCATACAATGGTCAGCACATTTTCGTCAAACAATTTCCCGCATTGATCGGCAACTACCTTAAACAATGCTCGTTTCATCACTTTTTTCCTGACGGTGATGGCGTCGTTATCTTTGGTGCTAATCGCCTGCGCCAGCAATGTGTCCTGCCAGTAGGTTTTGTTCTGGGCATTAGTGATAGAAATGATATCGCACACACCCGGGTTACTGCCCCACATTTGCCGGGCCACTTCGCCATGAAGTTTCGAGACACCATTTGCTTTGCGTGAAAATTTGAGTGCTGCCAGCGTATAATTGAAGTAATCTCCTTCCATTCCCAACAATGATTTTACTTCATGCTCCTGCATGTGGTAAAAAAGCGACATCTCTTTCAGCAAGCCATAACCATGTGCTTCATTACCGGCTAATTCCGGCGTATGGGTAGTAAAAACTACCCTTTTCCGCACCTCATCCAAACTCTTATATTTGGCATACAGGTAAAAATTAAGCGAAACGGAATGCCCTTCGTTCATATGATAAACATCCGGTTCGATACCTAAGCTATCGAGCAGCATAGCGCCACCAATACCTAACACAATTGTTTGGGCTATACGGGTTGCCTCGTTGGAATCGTACAAACTGTGTGTGATTGACCTGGAGACCTCATCGTTTTCCGGAAGATCTGTACTTAGTAAGAATAAAGGTGCTGAACCAAATGTTTCAGGTTTTAGTAACCAGGCTTTAACATGTACCGGTGCATCGTGTACCGGCACTGTAAAGGTTATCCCGATATCGGTTAAAAAGGAGTACTGTTTTTCAATGAACTCCGGCTTCATAAACCCGTTCCCATCTCTCCCCTGGTCATAATAACCGTATTTCCACAGCATACCTATACCTATCAGGTTTTGCTTTAATTCATAAGCGCTCCTTAAATGCGAACCCGATAAAAACCCCAGCCCACCACTATAGATCTTAAGCGCCTGGTCAATCGCGAACTCCATAGAAAAATAAGCGACTGAAGTTTTATATTTCGCATTCGGCGCATAGCCAAAAATCTCTTTTTGTGTAAGCATATCTAATTATTTATCCGGTAAGGTACCCATTTAAAATACTTATCGGCCTCTATTTCCTGTTCTACCAGTTGAATATTGGCATCTACCAAATTAATGTGCAGGTCCTCATAATGATCTTTCCGGTATTGCAATAATTCAGGAAGGCCTGTTTCTCCTTTCTTAATTAATTTTTCTATATGTACCAGCGCCCATGCTTTGGCCTTTTCCATAGCACCGACCAGGCTGACACATTGATAACATAGTTCATACTCCAGTCGTAAGGTATAAACAATATCTCCGTAACCAGTTAACAAGTGTCTTCCCGGCTTAAAGTCATTAGTAGAAACCCTGGTCACGGTTGTATCGTTCCTGTCAACACGATAATAGCAGTCATAATTGTGTCTTTCCAGTCTCACAGGCATATCCATATCTATTGTTTCCATTTCCAATTAAGTATTTCGGGCATATCCTTGCCATTGGCATTGATATAATGTTTGTGTTCAATCAATTTATCCATCAATAACTGCTTCAGGTAAACCCCTTTGCTGCCGGTTTGTGGCAAGCGGTCGAGCACGTCGATGACCAGGTGAAACCTGTCCATCTCGTTCAGCACCGTCATATCAAAAGACGTGGTGATGGTTCCCTCCTCTTTATAGCCGCGTACATGCATATTCACATTGTTTGCCCGGTTATAGGTAAGACGGTGTACCAGCCATGGGTAACCGTGAAAAGCGAATACGACCGGCTTATTGGTAGTAAATAAAGCGTCATAATCCTTATCTGTAAGGCCATGCGTATGTTCCGTACTTTTCTGCAGCTTAAAAAGATCTACCACGTTAACTACCCTGATCTTTAACTCGGGTAGATGTTCCCGTAGAATAGATACCGCAGCCAGTGTTTCTAAAGTAGGTACATCACCGCTGCAGGCCATGATTACATCCGGCTCTGCCTCCTGGTCGTTACTTGCAAAATCCCAGATGCCAATACCGCGGGTACAATGTTCTACCGCCTGCTCCATGTTGAGCCATTGCGGTGCAGGGTGTTTGCCCGCCACGATCACGTTCACGTAATGATAGCTGCGCAGGCAATGATCCATCACCGACAGCAAGCAATTGGCATCGGGCGGTAAATAAACCCTAACAATGGTAGCTTTTTTGTTCACCACATGATCCAGGAAGCCGGGATCCTGGTGGGTAAAGCCATTATGGTCCTGACGCCATACGGTAGATGTCAGTAATATGTTAAGAGAAGCGATCCGCTTGCGCCAGGGTAGTTCCAGACTTGCTTTCAGCCATTTGGCATGCTGATTAAACATAGAATCTACGATATGTATAAAAGCTTCATAACAATTAAACAAACCGTGCCTGCCGGTAAGCAGGTAACCTTCCAGCCAGCCTTCGCACTGATGTTCACTTAGCATCTCCATTACGCTGCCATCAGCTGCCAGGAACTCATCATGCTCGGTTATGGGCGCATCCCATTGGCGGTTGGTTGCTTCAAATACCACATCCAGCCGGTTAGATATCGTTTCATCCGGACCGAAGATCCTGAAATTGCGCCTCTCCTGGTTCTCTTTGATCACATCCCGCAGGAAACGACCACTTACATGAGTATCCCCTTCACCATCGGCACCGGGATTTTCCACAACGGTGGCATAGTCCCTGAAATTGGGCAGGCGCAGATCACGCAATAAGTTACCTCCGTTGGTATGCGGGTTGGCCCCCATCCGCCGGTCGCCTTTCGGTGCCAGTTCGGCCAGTTCAGGGATCAGTTTGCCTTGTTCGTCAAATAATTCTTCGGGGTGATAGCTTTTCATCCATTCTTCCAGCATTTGCAAATGCTCAGGTGGGGCGGATGCCGAGACAGCCAGCGGGATCTGATGCGCCCGGAAATTGCCTTCAATTTTATAACCGTCCACTTCCTTTGGCCCTGTCCAACCTTTGGGCGACCGCAGTACAATCATCGGCCAGCGTGGGCGGTCACCGTTTGGATGTTCCGAGTCATATTTTATTTGTTTGATCCGGCCAACCGCATAATCCAAAGCGGCTGCCATGTCCCGGTGCATCTTCTCCGGTTCGTCACCTTCCACAAAGATGGGGTTCCAGCCATAACCACAAAACAACTGTTCCAGTTCTTCTTCGGTAATGCGGGCCAGAACGGTGGGATTCGAAATCTTATAGCCATTCAGGTGTAAGATGGGTAATACCGTTCCGTCTGTACGCGGATTCAGGAACTTATTGGAATGCCAGGCCGTAGCTAAAGGCCCGGTTTCAGCTTCGCCATCACCAACTACACAGGCCACCACCAGATCCGGGTTATCCAGCACTGCGCCAAAAGCATGGCTCAGCGAATAACCCAATTCCCCACCTTCATGAATTGAACCCGGTGTTTGCGGTGAGGCGTGACTGGGAATTCCTCCGGGATAAGAAAACTGGGTGAACAGTTTTTTAAGTCCATCCTCATCCTGGGTAATATTGGGATAAACTTCGGTGTATGTACCTTCCAGGTAAGTGCCGGCCACTACAGCAGGGCCACCATGGCCGGGACCGGAAACATAGATCATATTCAAATCGTATTTGTTAATGATCCGATTAAGATGCGTATAAATAAAATTTTGCCCGGGAGTAGTGCCCCAATGCCCCAGCAACATGTTTTTGACATGTTCCAGCTTCAGAGGCTCTTTAAGCAACGGGTTATGCCGTAGATATAATTGCCCTACTGAGAGGTAATTGGCCGCGCGCCAGTATGCGTGCATCTTTTGCAGTAATTTAGGGGATAATTCCTCCACTTCTATATTTGATAATTCGGTTTCCATAATAATTATTTAATAGCTGTTTGTGTATGTTGTGCAATCATTTTTTCTTCATCGGTTTTCATCACCAGTACATTTACCCGGCTTCTTGCCAATGAAATATTTTTTTTGTTATTATAATTTGATTTTTTATCGAGATTGATTCCCAGGAATCCCAGGTCCAGGCAGATACGTTCGCGGATAATGGCAGAATTTTCGCCGATACCTCCTGTAAAAACCAGCGTATCCAGCCCTCCCATGGCCGCTGCGAGTGAACCTATAAACTTCCGGGCCTGGTAACAAAACATGGTGATGGCAGCTAAAGCTTTGGGATCTTTAGCTTCCATTTTTAGTAAGCCCTGAACATCACTTTTACCCGCAATGGCCTTGAGCCCAGAACCCTTACTCAGTAATTCATCCAATTGCGTAACGGTAAGCCCTCCTTGTTTCAACAGAAATAATATAACACCCGGATCGAGATCTCCGGAACGGGTGCCCATCACCAATCCACCTATCGGACTTAAGCCCATGGTTGTTTCTATACAGGTTCCGTATTTTACTGCAGCCATGCTGGCTCCGTTGCCCAAATGAGCAATAATGATTTTCTGTGCTTTTATCTTTACCATATCGGATTTCAGCTTCTGCATAATGTATTCATAAGAAAGTCCGTGAAAACCGTAATGCAATACCCCCTGCTCCCGGTATTTGGCGGGAAGCGGATAATATTTGGCTTCATCCGGCATATTCTTATGAAAGGCGGTATCGAAACAAGCGACCTGCGGCAATCCTGGGAAAGCGAATTGGAATGTTTTGATCGTTTTAAGCTCATCCGGCAAATGATTAGGCGCCAGGTAAATGAATTGATGTAAGGTTTCCAGCAGCCTATCGGTAATTAGTTCAGGTTCCCGGTGATCCGGCCCACCCTGTACCAAACGATGACCTATAGCAAACAGGCAATTTTTATACACACTGTTTTTAAACCAGCGGATAACTGCCTTTATAGCCGCATCCAGATCTTTAAAACCTGTTGCCTTATGTTCAATAGATTGTTCTCCTTTCCTGATATCGAAATTGCTTTCCGCGCAACCAATAGCATTCACACTACCTGTACATTCCGGCAGTAATGAGCCGGAATGGTACAAACTGAACTTTAGGCTGGACGAACCACAGTTGACGCTTAGAATATATGAGGATTGTTTTTCTTGCATGTAGATTGAGCGTAAATAGAAGACGTTAGTACCGGTAACAAAACTACAGGTCATGCTACCGGTTAAAAATGACCGCAATTGCGGTAACAAATGATAAGCGTCATTAATTATCCCGGCGTTCATTATGGCAGCAGGGTAATTTGGCGGCAGCGGCCGCTGATAGGAAAGGGGTTAAGAATATTACCTATTAAAGGAACCGCGATGGCTTTTGTTTCATAAAGATTCCCTGGTTTGTTAAAAAATGATCTTCGTCACTTTTCTGCTTGAAACTAATTACTTGTTGTATGATAGCTTATACTGATATTTGGACAATGGCCATTCGGTCAAATCTATATATGGAGAATGCTGCCCTTTTACGCGCGATAATTGACAATGCAATTGATGGTATTATCACTATCGATGCAAGAGGTAATATAGAATCGATCAATCCTGCTGCATGTAAACTATTCCAGTATTCACCGGAAGAAGTAATAGGTAAAAATGTATCTGTATTAATGCCACCTCCCGATAAGCAGCAACATGATGAGTATTTAAACCGCTACCAGCGCACCGGGCATGCCCATATTATTGGTATTGGCCGCGAGGTAACCGGGTTAAGAAAAAATGGCATACGTTTCCCGTTTCGACTTGGAGTTAGCGAGGTAAAATATTCAGGACGGCAGATCTATGCGGGGTTCATCCATGACCTGAGTCGTGAAAAAGAAGCTGAGCACCAACTCAAAGAATACGCAGCTCACCTGGAAGAGTTGGTGACGGAAAGAACACAATCTCTTCAGCACATGCTTGAAGCATTGAGCCAGGCAAAGGAAGAAGTTAGCCTTTCACTTGAAAAAGAAAAAGAACTTGGCCAGTTAAAAAGCCGTTTTGTATCTATGGCCTCGCACGAATTTCGTACGCCGCTAAGTGCGGTGCAGCTTTCTGCATCCCTGATTGATAAATACGCACAGCCTTTTGACAACCCTAATATAACCAAGCATGTTGCCCGCATCAAACACGCGGTTGGCAACCTAACGGGTATCCTCAACGATTTTCTGTCCCTGGAAAAACTGGAAGCAGGACGGGTAGAACCAAGCTTCAGTCGATTTGACCTGGTTAAACTGGCCGAGGAGATCACCGAAGAAATGCAGATGCTGGCTAAACAAAACCAGAACATCATTTATCAGCATACCGGTATCAGCCATATAGCAAATCTGGATGCCAGCCTCCTTAAAAATTGCATCATCAACCTCATCGCCAACGCGATCAAGTATTCGGGGGAAAACACATTTATTGAGTTTAATACCGAGATCAACGAAGCCGGCTGCCACATCGTCATTAAGGATAATGGCATCGGGATTCCCGAAGCAGACCAAAAACATCTTTTTGAAGCCTTTTTCAGGGCACATAATACGGGTAACATTCCAGGAACCGGCCTCGGTCTAAATATTGTGGCCCGTTACGCGAGTCTGATGAACGGCACCATCGATTTTAAAAGTAATGTGAACCATGGCACCTTATTTACCATTTCATTCCCCAACCTATGAGCAAAAAAGTATTGATCATCGAAGACAACCATGATATCCGTGAAAACATTGCAGAGATTTTACAGCTGGCTGGTTATACTGTATTTGAAGCTGATAACGGTAAAACGGGTGTCGACCTCGCCCTGAAAAACATCCCGGATATTATACTTTGCGATATCATGATGCCTGAACTGGATGGCTATGGCGTACTCTTTATGCTAAATAAGCATCCGGAGATGGCTACGGTACCATTTATCTTCTTAACCGCCAAAGCAGAACGGCTCGACCAGCGCAAAGGTATGGAAATGGGTGCCGATGATTACCTTACCAAGCCCTTTGATGATATGGAACTGCTGAACGCCATTGAAACAAGGCTTAAAAAACAAGATAGTATACAGCAGTTGTACAGTAAGAGCCTTGATCGCTTACATACACTGGTGACTAAAAACGATGGTCTGGCCGAATTAAAAAAAATTATCCAGGAACGTAAAATACGACCATTTAAAAAAGGACAGGTAATTTATTACGAAGGAGATAAAGGTTATGGGCTTTACCTGGTGATGAGTGGCAAGATAAAAACCATAAAACAAGTTAGCGACGGCAGGGAACTTATGACCGGTATGTACGCTGCAGATGATTATCTGGGCATTCATGCCATTCTCAGTAATGAAACTTATGCGGATACAGCCACCGCTTTAGAAGACTGCCAGCTTTGCCTGATCCCCAAGGACCAACTGGATGAATTATTAAACCAGTATCCGGAAGTGGGCAGGGCATTCATCAAACTACTGGCAAATGATATTCGTGAAAAAGAAGAACAACTGTTGCAATTAGCTTATCATTCTGTACGTAAAAAAATGGCTGAAGCCATTCTACGCATTTACCGGCAACAGGACAGTGCAGAAATGAGGTTTAAGATATCCCGCGAAGACCTGGCTGCAATGGCCGGAATGGCTACCGAGACGGTAAGCCGTTCGCTGGCAGATTTTAAGGATGAAGGGCTGGTAGATAAAAAGGGCAGCACAATTACTATACTGAACCTTGAACGTCTCATTAAAATGAAGAACTGACTAAGATCACTTTTTTGCCTGATGATAAGCATACCCTAAACGCCACCTTAACCATAGTTTTGTTTAATAAAACAGAATAGGATGAAAGCGGTAGCTTATAGTATCAAACCTTTTGAAAAAGAATACCTGGCCAAAGCCAACGAAAAAAAGCATGACATCACACTGATATCCAATGCACTAAGTTTGGATACCGCTATCTATGCTGATGGTAAGGATGCAGTTATCGTATTTACCAATGATGATGTGTCGGCAACAGTGATCGAAAAGCTGGCCAAATCAGGCGTAAAATATATTGTCACCCGCTCTACCGGTACTGATCATATAGATAAGGATGCGGCGGCCAAATTTGGTATTAAACTTGCCAACGTGCCCTCCTATTCGCCTCAGGCAATTGCCGAACACGCGGTTGCTATGGCATTCGCACTAAACCGTCACCTGGTTACAGCAGACCAGCATAGCCATCACTTTGATTTCAGAAACGATGAACTGATCGGCTTTAATTTTGCCGGAAAAACCGTTGGTCTTGTTGGCCTGGGTAATACAGGCAAAGCAGTCGCGAAAATATTTAATGGATTGGGATGTAGCGTAATTGCTTGCGACCCAAACTTTCCCGAAAACCTGCATGATGTGAAATGTGTTAGTTTTGACAAGTTATTAACCACTTCCGACATTATTTCTTTGCATTTACCGCTTACAGCTGCCACGAAACATCTTATTAAAAGGGAAACCATCGACAAAATGAAACGTGGCTTGATGCTGATCAATACCTCCAGGGGGGCGCTCATCAGAACAACAGATATCATAGTGGGATTAAAAAGTGGAAAAATAGGCTATCTCGGCCTTGATGTTTATGAATTTGAAAAAGGTTTGTTTTTTGAAGATCATGAAGACGACCTGGTCAAAGATCCTTTACTACACAGTTTGTTGAACTATCCCAATGTGCTGATTACACCACACCAGGCGTATTTAACCAAAGAAGCATTGCAGGAAATAGCCGATCAGACCATCAAAAACCTCGATCTATGGCAGCTCGATAAGTGCGTAGGAAAAGCCTGCGTATGCCAGAAAGACTGCCGGACTATCAAAGACACCATTAAAGACTAAAATACCATGCCTGTTCCTGAAAACATTAACCTTGCGGCGAAATACAACGTGGCATTGCCCCGCTATACCAGTTACCCAACTATGCCTTACTGGGATATTGCCGCTTTTAATAGTAATGAATGGCAACATACCGTTAAGCGGTCATTCAAAGAAAGTAATGATTCAGAAGGGATCAGCATTTATATTCATTTACCCTTTTGCGAAAGTTTATGTACTTATTGCGGCTGCAATACCCGCATAACTAAAAACCACCGCGTTGAAGAGCCATACATTAAAGCACTGTTATTAGAGTGGTCTATGTATAAAAACATTTTTGGCAAAAAACCCCTCATCCGCGAGATTCACCTTGGGGGTGGCACCCCAACGTTTTTTAGTGCAGAAAACTTAAAAACACTGATCAGTGGTATTCTTCTCCATACAGTTCTTCATCCCGATGCGGCATTTAGCTTTGAGGCGCATCCGGCCAATACCACAGTTGACCATTTACAGATATTGTATGATCTTGGGTTTAGACGGTTGAGCCTGGGGATCCAGGATTTTGACCCGGGGGTCCAATTCATTATTAACCGCCAGCAAAGCTTCGCGCAGGTGCAGGTGGTTACCGGCCAGGCGCGCCGCATAGGTTATACATCTGTTAATTATGATCTCATCTACGGCCTTCCATTACAAACCTTGCAGGGTTTAGCCGCTACTATACAACAGGTAGCCGAACTGATGCCCGATAGGATAGCCTTTTACAGCTATGCACACGTACCCTGGATAAAACCGGGTCAGCGCCGTTTTACAGAAAATGACCTGCCAAATGCTGGGGCCAAAAAAAAGTTACAGGAAACCGGTCGTGCTTTATTGAATGGTTATGGTTATTCGGAGATAGGCATGGATCATTTTGCATTACCGGGCGATGAGCTTTTCACAGCCCTGAAAAACGGGACGCTTTATCGTAATTTCATGGGTTATACCAATCAACACACGCAATTATTGATAGGGCTTGGGGTATCTGCCATAAGCGATTCAGGCTATGCCTTCGCTCAGAATGCAAAAAATGTGGAGGAATACCTACAGTTGATAAAACAAGCGGAGTTACCCGTATTTAAAGGACACTTGCTTACTGCCGACGACCTGGTGATACGTAAACATATCCAAAACATCATGTGCAAAGGTGAAACCACCTGGAACCACCACCTGGAGCCCTGTGTTTCACTGCTTGCCGGTATAAATCGCTTACAGCCTTTGGCCGATGACGGATTGATTGAACTTAATTCCTGGGGGTTAAAAGTAACACCCTTAGGTAAAGTTTTTTTAAGAAACATTAGCGTGGCGCTCGATACCCGGTTATGGGCGGATAAGCCGGCGGCGCAGTTGTTCAGCATGGCTATCTAAAAAAGAAAGGAGAACTTGTTTAAGTTCTCCTCTTCTCATCGTATATAATTGTTGCTTATTTAATTAGGCCTGGCTATTTCTAATACTACGCGTCCCTCGATATCCCCTTTCTTCATTTCATCAAAAACCGAATTGATATCTTCAAGTTTCGCAGTGCGAACGGTTGCTTTTACCTTCCCGTCCAGCGCGAAATCAATTGCTTCCTGCATGTCTTTACGCGTACCTACAATGGAACCGCGGACTGTGTAACGGTTGATCACGGTATCAAATATCGGCAGATCGAAACCGCCTTTTGGCAAGCCGTTTAAAGCGATAGTTCCCTTGCGCCTTAATGCCGATATACCTTGTTTAAAAGCAATAGGCGAAACCGCCGTTACCAATACCCCATGCATACCACCTGTTTCTTTCTTTAAAAATTCACCCGGATCCTGTTCCAGCGCGTTAACCGTTAAGTCGGCGCCCAAACTTTTAGCCAGGTTTAATTTGTCATCGGCTATATCAATAGCGGCCACATGCAAACCCATCGCCTTAGCATATTGAACAGCCAGATGTCCTAAACCACCAATACCCGATATGGCAATCCATTCGCCAGGTTTAGCTTCTGTCTCTTTTATCCCTTTATAAACTGTAACACCGGCGCAAATGATGGGCGCCATTTGGGTAAAGTTGATATTGGCCGGAAAATGCGCCACATACCGTGCATCTGCGGTAACATATTCTGCAAAGCCCCCATCCACGCTATACCCGCCGTTTTGCTGCGTATCGCACAGGGTCTCCCAGCCGGTGATGCAAAACTCGCAACAACCACAGGCGCTGAAAAGCCAGGGCACACCCACAATATCTCCCTCTTTTACATTTTTAACACCCCGGCCTAAAGCAACTACATAGCCTAAAGCCTCGTGCCCCGGTATTAGCGGCAGCTTCGGCTTCGCGGGCCAGTCGCCCTGGCAGGCGTGCAGATCCGTATGGCATACGCCGCAGGCTATCACCTTCACCACTATTTGATTTTCGCCCGGTTCTTTCACCGGCATTTCTTCGATATGCAGCGCTTGTCCAAATTCATGGATCACCGCTGCTTTCATTGTTTTAGGTAGCATATGTTTTTGTTAGGCGTGTATTGAATTATAATATAAAAACAGCCAGCATAGCCAGGTGTATAATTACACTGGCTGCAAAGAAAGATAATACGGTTCTGATACCAGAACCACCCATGCCTGCAATGATATTGGCAAAGAATAAAACCATTGTAATACCCAGCACAGCAATAGGTGCATCAAAATAATACATCAAAACAGCGGGGATTGGCAAAAAAAGTACACCCTGCATTATCAGGGAAACCAGGAACCACATGGTTTTATTTGGGGCCTGACTATCTGCGATGGCCAGCCATTTGTTCCATAAATTTGTATTGTTGTTTTGATCAGTTGTTGCTGCTGTCCAGGTTGGGGCGTTTAATTTTAAAGTTGCCATGATTGATATGTTTTAATAGATCAAAGATGCTTACTAAAGCCATTTTAAACCATGACGGGCATCTATCTGAAAACTGACCTTCATCACTTTTCACCCTTAAACGGATGCTGTAATTGCTGGTATAACGTTTAACAGCTATCCGGAAAACATCGTATATTAAAATATAGATCAATAAGGACACAGGTATAAAGAATGCGTAAAACCTCATCAAACGAAACAGATAAGCCCCGCCTAAGGCGCCACACATAAAAAATAAAATGATTGCCGACCTCAGCTTGATCCGGGATACAAGAGCCGCACGATCATCCGGCTTTTTTTGAAGGAACTGCGCCAGCTCTATCCCCAGATCTGTAAAAGTACCTGTTAGATGGGTTGTTCTGACAACCGACCCGGAAACCATAGATACCAGCGAGTTTTGCAGGCCCATAGCAAAAAGCAAACTACCTGCAAACACTTCTTTGGCTACAAGGCTATGGTCATAGCGGTAACCCAGCAAGGCTACTGTTAATAATATGGCTATCTCGATAAAAATAGGAACAACATAGGAAAAACGTTGGTTACGGCCAATACGTGCTACTATTAAACCGCAGATAAAAGCGCCGGCTAAAAATAAAAACATCCACAAAGCTACTACCCGCGCGGCTTTCCAATCTTGTAAGGCAATCCGTTCGGCAAAGAGCGCGGCATGTCCGGTAACATTGGTGGTTAAAACCGCGAATCCCAAAAAACCGGCAGCGTTAACAAACCCGGCAGTTAAACCCAGCAACGAAGCCAGTTTAACATTATGTCCGTAAGTTCGTTTGGTGCCCAGGTGCCTTAACATACAAATTGGGGTTATTAATGACAAACGCTGATACCCGATGATTGGATCTTCGGACTAAGGTATGGGATATTCAAATTCATCCCCCGGAGGACGAACCAAAAGCCCAGGCAAACCATCAGGTATGGCATAGTACGGTTGATGCGTCGGCGGATAACCGGACCGACAAAACCGGAGCTAATAGTAGCCAGCAGCATAAGCGGAAAGGTTCCCATTCCAAACCAAAACATATATTGCGCAGCTGATACAGGCGACGTTGTGTTAATTGCCCCAACCAATGCCAGATAAACAAAGCCGCAGGGCAAAAAACCATTCAGGATGCCAACTATTAAATGGCCGGCTTTATGCTTAAGCGCATAATTTAATAATTGGGTAACCGGCGATAATAGTTTAGCTATGCCCGGATTTTTTGAAAACCTTATTTTGAATAAACGCGACAAGCCAGCCATCATAATAAACAAGCCACTTAAAAAACTTACGCCCTGCTGCAGGCCGGCAAGCCATAGTTGCTTTCCTAATAAACCAATCAATAACCCCAAAAAAGAATAAGTGATAACGCGGCCCATATTATACAGCAGTTTATCGCTCACTATTAGCCACCATTTGGTTTGGAAGGATGGAATAGCCAGCGCAAGTGGCCCGCACATGCCAATGCAATGCACACTGCCAAACAAGCCGATAAAAAAAGCGATGCTGTTGTTGCTCATTTAATGTAGATTTCCTGTTGATAGAGGTATGCTTTGTGGTTACTTTCCCAGTTCAGTACCAATTGCCACCTGCCAATAATCATATTCTGAACGGGGATGCTCATGCGCTTTCCCCTTATGCTATCCAGTTTAATAACATTGTCCAATGCTGCATTTGCCGGTCTTATAAATTTGATAGTGCCGGATGCCGGTTTACTAAATGTGATACTTACTGTTTTCCCTGCAACTTCAATCAAAGGCTGGGCATGATCCCGTTGAACCTGCTGCTCTTTATTATAATCCTTATTGAAATTGAGGCCCTTTTCATAATATTGGTGATCATATCCGTCATCGGGTACCATAAACATACAAACACACATGCTGATTATATATATCATAAAAAGCACCATTCCTCCAATAATTCCTTTTCCCCAGTTCATCATCTTAATCGTTTACTGGCCCTACAAACGCGGTAGTTAGCGTTTGAATAACCTTATGGTTTTGGATCAGCTGTAAGCTGATTGTTGTTTTTGCTGAATGTATTTTACCCGTCGGAACCAGTATAAAAAACACTGCTTTGGCAGCTGTACCCCCAATGATAGTGCCCGGTGCCTGTATATACTTCACTTTAACAGCAGGATCAACCGGCTGTATGGTTATGAGTTTATTCGCCTTGGTTTTATTAATAATTTCGGCGTTATATATATTACTGATATAGCCTCCCGGTTGTTCCTGATAAAGCATTCCCGCGCCGCGCATCACCGTCATATTTAAATCATTGCGACTAAATATAAAATAGCAGAGTACCGTAATTAATAGTGTGATAACAACCGTGTATGCCTTCATCCTGCCGGTAAATGTGGGCTTCACCTGGTTTTGGATCATGTTTTCTGAAAAAAAGCCGACCAGGTTAACCGGCTTTTTTATTTTGATCATTACCTCGTTACATACATCAATACAGGCGGTGCAGTTGATGCATTCCATCTGTGTACCGTTACGGATATCGATACCTGTTGGGCAAACGGATACGCACAAACCACAATCCACACAATCGCCTTTGGAAGTGTTAAGTTCCGCATCCCTGGATAATTTTCCGCGGGGATCGCCACGTACACTATCATAAGCCACCACCAGTGTATTTTGATCAAGCAATACACCCTGCAAGCGACCATATGGGCAAATGACGGTGCATACCAATTCACGCACCTGGCTATACACCAAATAAAAGAGGATAGTAAACACCCATATACTGATAAATCCTGACCAATGCAAGGCAAGTGGTTCTGTAATGATCTTTAACAGGCTTTCGCTCCCGATAAGGTAAGCCCAAAAGGTATTAGCGATGAGGAAAGAAAAAAAGAGGAACAACAAATGCTTGCCCGTTTTCTTACATATTTTCTCCTTATCCCAGGGTTTTGCATCTAATGCTCTGCGTTTCCCGGTATCCCCTTCTATCCAGAACTCTATCTTTCGAAAAACCATCTCCATAAAAATGGTTTGCGGGCATATCCACCCGCAAAAGATACGCCCGAAAACAATGGTGAACAGTACCACGCAAACCAGGAAAACCAATGTAGCCAGTACAAACAGAAAGATATCCTGCGGCCAAAATACCTGCCCGAGTATCACAAACTGCCGGTCCATAAAATTGAGCAACAGCAAAGCCTGCCCGTTGATCCGTATAAACGGACCGGCAAAAAAAATGACAAGGTAAAAATAGCTTACCCAACTGCGCCATTTATATAAAACACCTTTGCGCAGCAGCGGGTACATCCACTTCCGTTCTCCTGTTTCCTTTCCCGCCAGTAATCCGTCCATAATTATTTGATTGAGGCCAGCTGGTCATTTGCCGCTGTTTCTTTAGTGCCTTGTGGCTCTTTTGCTCCGGCAGGCTTAGTGCCATGTAATGATTTTACATAATTGGCTACATCAGCTATTTGTGTTGGCGATAATTGTTTTTCCCAGGTAGGCATCCCTTTGGCCAGTACACCATATTTGATGGTTTTAAACAGATCATTGATCTTGCTGCCATGCAGCCAGAAATCATCTGTAAGGTTTGGCCCCACACTACCTTGCGCGTGTTCGCCATGGCAGGCCTGGCAATTTTGCGCAAAGATCACCTGTCCGGCTTTTAATATCTCCGGATCATGAACAAGTTTTACCGTATTTTCATCTACCCGGTTGGCAGCCTTGCTCAGGTACAGTTTTTTAGCGATAGCTGCTTGCGCCATTTCTGTTTTGTATTCTTCGTATTGAAACTGGCCGGTGTGAAAAACCTGATAATTAAACATGTAACCCACTGCGAAAATAATTGAAGCATAAAACAGGTACATGAACCAGCCGGGAATAGGGTTATTCAATTCCTGAATACCGTCATAATCATGCGCTATCAACAATTCCTTTTCCTCTGCCATCGGCCTTAGCGAAAGCAGTTTATTCCACACCTCCCCTTTCGGCTTTTTCTCTTTTTTAGGTGGATGCATTTCGGCGCTGATCTGCGCGTTTGTATAACCTTCGGCCTTTAAAACAAGCCTGGTGAGTACATTGAACGTGCGTACGAGTACCAGCATGGCAATTATAATAAGCAACAGCATAGTTACGATAGCGCCATAGGCAAGGTAATTCTGTACATCACCTGCAATCAGGTTATCAGCCGATGCGGTGCCGGTTATCGTTATCAGGTAAAATATTAAAATTATACAGCAGTACTTCATAATTTCTTATGTTTTTGAGGTTCTTTGATCCCGTCATGAAGAGGCATATCACTCATGTGTTTAACGTGCTCCTTACGCAGTCTGATAAGCATAATGGTTACTACAACAAAAAATAAAAAGAATATACCTAAGGATATAAGCAGGTATCCCTGACTGGCGGTGATGTTTTCTGTGAATTGTTTAAACATGATAAGATTATTTATTAGCGGTTTTATTGGCTTTGATGTCAACACCTAACCGTTGCAGGTAAGCGATGATGGCGATGATCTCTTTATTGCTTTTTACCTTAATATGGTCTTTGGCCAGGTTATCAGAGATCCCTTTGGCCTGTTTATCCAGATCCTGGTTTGCATTGTTTTCATAGCCAGGTGCATAAGGCACACCCAGCGCACGCATAGCATTGATCTTTGACCGGGTAGTTGTGGTATCCAGCGTTTGTGAGATCAGCCAGTCGTAATTAGGCATGATACTGCCCGGCGACATCAGCCTTGGGTCCATCAGGTGATTATACTGCCAGGCGTTGCCGTACTTTTCACCCTCCCTGGCCAAATCCGGCCCGGTGCGCTTTGATCCCCATAAAAACGGGTGATCGTATACAAATTCACCGGCCTTGCTGTATTCGCCATACCGCTCGGTTTCTGACCGGAATGGCCTTACTGTTTGCGAATGGCAATTAACACATCCTTCTCTGATATAAAGATCACGTCCCTGTAATTCCAATGGTGTATATGATTTTACACTGGCAATGGTGGGAATATTTGATTTGACGGTGAGCGTTGGCATCAGCTCTATAAATGTGCCCACCAGGATCACCAGCAACGCTGCTATCATCATTTGGATAGGTTTACGTTCCAGCGTACGGTGCCAGCTTTTTTCATTTACCACTGTATTTACAGGTGCTAATGGCATAGCCTGTGCAGCTTCATTGGCCACCAAACTGCCTTGCATCATGGTGCGGGCCAAATTATAGGCCATCACAATAACCCCCAGCAGGTACATGGCCCCGCCTGCAGAACGCATCATATGCATGGGCAGGATCTGCAGGGTGGTTTCCAAAAAGTTAGGATATTTCAACATCCCTTCTGGTGTAAATTCTTTCAGCATCAGGCTTTGGGTAAAGCCCGCCCAATACAGAGGGATAGCATAAAATAATATCCCCAGTGTACCTATCCAAAAATGGAAGGCTGATAGTTTTTTGGAGAACAATTCTGTTTTATAGATGCGGGGAATAACCCAATACAGGATAGCGAAGGTTAAAAAACCATTCCAACCTAATGCACCTACATGTACGTGGGCGATGATCCAGTCACTAAAGTGGGCAAAACCGTTTACTTGTTTCAGGGATAACATGGGTCCTTCAAAAGTGGCCATGCCGTAGGCGGTTAAGCCAACTACCATAAATTTCAATACCACGTCATCACGTACCTTATCCCAGGCACCACGCAGGGTTAATAGTCCATTGATCATACCTCCCCAGCTTGGCGCGATAAGCATAATGGAAAACGCTATACCCAACGATTGTGCCCAGCCCGGTAAAGTAGTATATAACAAATGGTGTGGACCTGCCCATATATAAATAAATATAAGCGCCCAAAAATGCAGGATGCTTAACTTGTACGAATAAATAGGCCGGTTAGCCATTTTAGGCAGAAAGTAATACATCATACCCAAATAAGGCGTTGTCAGGAAAAAAGCTACGGCATTATGTCCATACCACCATTGTACCAGCGCGTCCTGTACTCCTGCGTATATATAGTAACTTTTCCAGCCAGATACAGGTAGCTCCATAGAGTTAACGATGTGCAAAACTGCTATAGTAACAAATGTGGCGATGTAAAACCAGATGGCTACATACAGATGCCGTTCGCGGCGTTTAAATATTGTACCGAACATATTTATGCCAAATACCACCCATATGAGCGTGATGGCGATATCAATAGGCCATTCCAGCTCGGCATATTCATGAGAGGTGGTGAAGCCCAGGGGTAAGGTGATCACTGCGGATAGAATGATCAGCTGCCAGCCCCAAAAATGAATCTTGCTCAACCAGTCGCTGTACATACGCGCCTTGAGTAAACGTTGCAGTGAATAATAAACACCCATAAAAATGGCATTACCCACAAAGGCGAAGATCACCGTGTTGGTATGCAATGGACGGATACGGCCATAGGTGGTATACTGGTTATTCATGTTCATGCCGGGGGCATACAACTGTATGGCGATGATAAGGCCTACCGTCATTCCTATTATCCCCCAGATAACGGTAGCAATACCAAAATCGCGGACTATCTTATTATCGTAGTAAAATTTTTCGGGCTGCATAATTGTTTTTATGATATGGCAAAATTAGATGGCACAGGGCTGGTGAAGAATGACAAGCATTGCCCTAATAAATGATAGCGGTCACTTTTCTGGAGGTGGTTCTTCTTCATCATCAAGCAGGATGCGCATAGATGGCGTATACAGGTCATCATTTTGCCCGCTGCGCTGTGCCCAGAAAAAGGCGGCTAAAAAAAGCAGGGCCAGCAATACACTGCAACCAATCAGGAAGTAAATAATGCTCATGCCAGTTTTCTTTTCCTGGCGGCAAAATGCGTAGCCAGGCTGGTGAAAGAGATGATGGTTACCGTGCTTAAAGGCATCAAAATAGCCGCAGTTAAAGGAGAAAGCCTGCCGGTGATAGCATAACTGAGCCCGATAAGGTTATACGTAAGCGATATCAAAAATGAAAAACGGATAATATTGATAGTATCTTTAGAAAACCGCAGAAATGCGGGCAGTTTATGAAAGGATCTGCCATCCATAATGGCATCACTGCCCGGCGAAAAGTTATTCACGTCATCCGTAATGGCAATGCCCAGATCGCTTTGTTTTAAAGCCCCGGCATCGTTAAGCCCGTCGCCCATCATTATTACCTGCCTGCCCTGCTGTTGCAGTGCCTGTACAAAGTCCAGCTTGCTTTGCGGCGACTGGTTGAAAAGCATGCTATCCCGCGCTTTAAAAAAACCGATAAGTTCTTCCCGCTCATGATCCTGATCGCCAGATAGCAAAAACGTACGATAGGCTGGTTCGAGATTTTCTATATTATCCATGCCATCCCGGTACTGATGCGTAAATTCAAAAAAGCCAATCAGTTCCTCATCCAACATCAGGTAAACTTTGCTTACCCTGTCTTCTATTTCTTTATAGCCTAAAACCAATTTTGAGCTGCCTATGCGTAATCGCTGCCCGTCAATGGTTGCCAGGATACCCAGGTTAGGAATCTCGATATACCTGGTAATCGCCAGGCGTTGCTGGTTACCCAGGTACTGGCAAATCATCCGGCTTAAGGGATGCGTTGAATTGATACAGGCGCTATAAATAAGTAATTGTTCTTTTGCTGATAATAACCCATCTATTTTAATCTCTTTGCCACTTCCTGTCGTGATAGTGCCTGTCTTATCAAAAACAATGGTATCAATGGCTGCCATTTGTTCTACCACAGCTACGTTTTTGAGATAAAAAAGATTACGGTCAAATATGGAGAGCGCCGCCGACATGGTAAAAGGGGTACTTAAAGCCAGCGCGCACGGGCAGGCCACTATCAATACAGCTGTGAAAGCGGCAAAGCCACGCCTTACATCTGTTGGCAGCCAGAAAAGCAGAGAGCCAAAAGCGATAGCCAGCAGTACAATGGTAAAATATCGGCTTACCTTTTCGTTAAAAGTTTGCATCCGGTTATCCTTTTGCCGGGTGAATGCCTCATTGTTCCACAGTTGGGTTAGGTAGCTTTGATATACCGGTTTAACCACTTCCAGTTCAATCGCCTCACCGGTTTGCCGGCCTCCTGCGTAAATGACCTCGCCCAGCGTTTTCTTTATGGGTATACTCTCGCCGGTTACAAAGCTAAAATCAATCAGGGCCTCTCCTTTTAATAAAATGGCATCGGCCGGTATAATCTCGTTATGGCGAATGAGTATCCGGTGGCCTGTTTTTAATTGTGCAAGCGGAATGGGTTTGTTCAGGCTATCCTCGATAACATGAACCGCTACCGGGAAAAATGACCGGTAATCCCGCTCGAAAGAAATGTGGTGATATGTTTTCTTCTGCACCAGTTTGCCTACCAGTAAAAAGAAAACCAGCCCACAAAGCGTATCCGCGAAACCGGCACCGCTATGGGTGATAACTTCAAGACAGGTACGGATAAATAATACGGCTATACCCAATGCCAGAGGAAAATCAATGCCAAATACTTTTTTCTTCAGATTTTGCCAGGCAGCGATAAAATATCCACGGCCGCTATAAAAAACAACTGGCAGGATAAACAGGATGTTCAGCCAGCCAAAAAAATGTTTAAATGTAGTTTCATAATCAGATAACCCAAAATACTCCGGGAAGCTAAGCAACATCACATTACCAAAGCAAAAGCCGGCAACGGCAATCTTCTGTACAAGGTTATCCTTACTTAACCCGTTTTGTTTTTTGATGATATCCTGCAAACTGATGAGCGGTTCGTACCCTACATCATACAATAGCTCCACCACTTGCTGTAAGCTGATCTTTTGATGATCAAACCGGATATTCAACTGTTTTTTTAAAAAATCAACCCGGCTGTAATGAATAGCGGGGTTGATGCTGTTTAACTGTTCCAGCAGCCAAAGACAGGAACTGCAATGTATATGCGGGATAAAAAAAGTTACAATAGTAATCTGGCTATCCGTATAATCTACCAGTTCATTGATAATATCTTCCGAACCTAAATAGTCAAAGCGTTTGTCTGTACGTGCCCTTGTAGCACCAGGATGGTCATTATAACTATAATAGTTAGCCATTTTACTGGCCGACAATATTTCGAAAACGGTTTTACAGCCATTACAACAGAAGTTTTTCTCCTCCATAACATAAGCTGTTGTTAAACAATCATCGCCGCAATGGTAGCAGGCAATTTTCTCCATGACGGTATTTTGGATCATCTTTTGAATTTTAATGCTCAAAGCTGCGGAGTTCCGTGCCTGTAAAGAGTGACCATTAATACCTCAAAATATGATCTTCATCAGTTTTACAAGCAGGAGAGCCCCATAGTTTTGAAAATTGAAACGACTGATAAAAGCTGTTTCCTCATCTATTGTTATTTATCATGAGCCATACTTTTCATATTCCTGTTTTAGGTTTGGGTTATTCTATTGATACCCCGCTTAAAGTTGCACGTTACGGCATAGCTTCCGTACTATCCATTGTAGACGATGAACTGATAGAACGCATGCGCGAATATCATTCGTTAGAAAATGAAAGACCGTTTATTCCTATCTCAAAAAAAGTTACAGATAGCCGGGCAAAGCGGATAACAGCCTACCTTAACCTATTGCACAGCCTGGTTAACGAACAATTCGATTACCTGCAAAACCAACCGTTTGAAACCGGCAGTGACATCTGCCGTTATTTTGAACTATTGCCCGAGGGCTCGCAGTTAAAAGCTGGTTACGACCTGATGATGGATTATCCGGAAGGCGAAAATAAAGCGCTGTTCCAACAGATTCTGCGCCGGATGATGATCAGGGGTGCTATTGATGTGAACATCATGTCGAAAGTTGACCGGATGAATTTTAGCGCAGCGGGAGAATATTTGGGGGACGAAAATACAGATGCGCAAGCCGCTTTGCGCGGGTTTGCCGATAGCAACCTGAGCTCCTCGGTTATTTTATCTGCCGGAATGAATCCTAAATTGTATAGTTACCTGGAAACCTTCGACGCTTTTTTTCCGGATAAAAACGGAGAGCTAAAGAAAAAGATCATTTTAAAGGTGAGCGATTTCCGGTCGGCATTGATCCAGGCTAAATTTCTGGCAAAAAAAGGCCTGTGGATATCTGAGTTCCGGGTAGAATCGGGATTAAATTGCGGTGGTCATGCTTTTGCAACCGAAGGTTACCTGTTGGGACCAATACTGGAAGAGTTTAAACAAAAACGAGCTGACATGATCACTGAATTATTTCAATTGTACCAAGCGGCTATACTTCAAAAAGGCATCACATCTCACACTCCTCCAAAACAAAAACTAAGCGTGCAGGGAGGTATTGGCACAGCCGAAGAAAACGATTTTTTAATAAATCACTACCAGTTAGATGCTACCGGATGGGGTAGCCCATTCCTTTTAGTTCCTGAAGCAACAAATGTAGATGAAGAAACGCTGATGCAGCTATCAGGCGCACAGGAATCAGATTATTACCTGAGTGCCTCATCACCGTTAGGTATTCTGTTCAATAACTTTAAACAAGCCAGCAGCGAAAACCAAAGATTAGCGCGAATTGAAGCCGGCAGGCCGGGCAGTCCCTGCACCAAAAAATACCTTTGTACCAATACCGAATTTACCGTTCAACCCATTTGCACCGCTTCCAGGGAATACCAACGTTTAAAGATCAATCAGTTACAAGCATCAAACCTCGCCCCAGAAGGATACCAGCAACAATATGACGCCGTAACTGAAAAAATATGCCTTTGCGAAGGTCTGTGTTCATCAGCCTATATTAAATATAATATCAGCAAACCTAAAGAAAACAAAGCGGTGGCCATTTGCCCGGGCCCTAACCTCGCTTATTTTAACAGGACCTACTCTTTAGATGAAATGGTGAAACACATTTACGGCAAACTCGATTTGCTGGACCAAGTTAAACGGCCGCACATGTTTGTTAAAGAATTAAACCTATATATTGATTATTTACAAACCGACCTGCAAAAACACCTAAAAGAGCTGACAGATAAGAAAATAAAACAGTTCAGCAAATTTAAAGATCAGCTTGTAAGCGGGATAGCCTACTACAAACAACTTTTCAGCGAATTACCCGACCAGACATCAGCGCTGATGCAAGCGCTATATGCAGATCTGGGTATCGCTGAGCATAAGCTTGACGACACACTCATTTAACCCCGCTCCATCAACTATCTCACAACAAAAAATGACACCCGATAAAGGTGTCATTTTTTATATTAAGACCGTTCATCACTTTAACTATTCGGCAGCGGGGAACACCAATAAAGGCACAGCAATATGCCCGGCCATTTTTTCGCAATGACCACTCTTCAGCAGTTTATAAAAAAAGCTGTGTGGACGATGTACCATCACCAGCATATCTACCTGTCCATGCTCACATAACCAGCTCAGGCCAGTTTCCATGTGGCTATTTTTTACACTACGGTAATAGATATGCGAATAATTTGCTTTGTTAGAAACGTCGGTCATAAAGTGCTTAATTGTTTTTTCCAGGTCCTGTAATTGTGTTTGTTCATTATAAATATGTGTCAGCAGAATCTCCGCACCCAGTAATTTGGCCAGCGGTATGAGATCGTATAAACATTCCAAATCGCTTTCCGGATGTGTAAAATCTGTAGCGAAAGCGATTTTCTTTATAGGTAAAACCTGTGTTTCCGGCGAGATGAGCATTAATGGTTTGGTGGTATTATTGATCATATTGCTACTGTGATTACCTAATAAAAACTGACTCAGCCCACTGCTGCCATGTGTTCCCATCACCACGAGATCAATTAAACCATTGCTGATCTGACTTTGAACTACATCGGTTACCGTGCCAGATTCATTTTTGCAACTAATCACTGGTTTAAACCCTTTTTCCTGATCCGCACCTTCGAGATGGTTTTTTAAGTATTGTAATTCTTTTGTACTATCCATCAATAATTCATCAGATTCCTCCATCGGCCAGAAAACCAAACCGGATTGGGGCATTTCTGCAGGTACAATTACTGCGTTACACAAAATGATATTAGCTTTGATTTGTTTAGCAATACTATATCCGTATTCAGCAGCATGCCTGGCATTCGCCGAAAAATCAGTAGCAACAAGAAATGTTTTCATGGTTTTAAGTGATATTTATTACCGTAAAATTGGGTAAAACACCGCGGTATAATTATGACCTTGGTCATTACCTGGTGTGATGTTAAGCTTAATAGCTATGCCGGCGAAAAATAAGTCTAATCTCATTTTTTGTTAAAATGCATAACGTTGATGATGAAGACGATCTGCATGAAATACAGGCAGATGACGATCTGGGAGAACTTGATGCAGAAGGTAAATATCCGGCAACACCTGATTCAGACAACGATTAGGTATTATTTAGTCTATGAAAACTGCTCAACTAATGGCAGTGTAAACCAAAAGGTACTTCCTTTACCTATTTCGCTGTTTACCCCTATTTGTCCATTATGTCTTTTGATGATCTCCGCGCTGATATACAGTCCTAATCCCAAGCCAGAATATTGGAGTCCGCTACTATCTACCCTGTAATAGCGGTCAAACAAATAAGGCAGTTTTTCAGCAGGAATCCCTTGACCTTTGTCGCTAACAGATACTTTAACCATATCCTTTATTTTTTCGATGCTGATGTGAATTTCTTTAGCACCAGGAGCATATTTGATGGCATTATTCACAAAATTAACAACCGCCTGCTCAATACGATCAGCATCGGCATATGCCATCAATTCTTTATCTCCTTTTGTAATAATGGTATATTCACCGGCAACACGAATATGCTGGCAGCAATCGGCAATAACATCTGCTATAATAAAGGAGGTTTTATTTAAATGAAGCTGTCCTTCGTTCAGCTTATTGGTATTTAACAAATTTTCAATAAGCGTAGTTACTCTTTCCATGCTTTTATTGGCCTGTTCAATTAGCGTAGGCAGCATTTTATCTGGGTTATCCTTCATCCGTTTAAGTAACTGCAACGAGGCTTTCAGCGTAGTGATCGGGGTTTTAAGCTCATGGCTGGCAATGCTCATAAAATCATCCTTCTTTTTCAATAACTCTTTGGTTGCCTGATCCAGTATTTTCTGCACAGTTATATCAAGCGAGGTGCCCACTAAACGATAGGCAATACCATCTACATTAAAATATGCTTTACCCCTGAATTTTATCCATCTAACATTTCCGTCAATAGTTTCAGCTGTCCGGAATTCCTCTTCATAACCACCATGATTGATACCCTTTAAAGCAAGTTGGAGCACATTCTCAATATGGTTACGCTCTTCTTCATGAATCATCGCTATAAAACGGGCACAATCAATCTTTTCATGCGGTAAAAGGCCAAACATTTCATTACAACATGAGTCAGCTATCAGCTCACCGATCAGAGGATTATAATCCCAGGTACCTAACCCGGCGGCATCAACCGCCAGCTTTAACCGGTCTTTGCTTTCATGAAATAAGAGTTCTATTTCGGCCAAACCTTCCTCTATTTTCCGTTGATCGGTAATATCTTCAATATCCAGTAAGATCAATTGTCCGCCATTTGTTTTATCAAGCTGGCGTGCGTTTAAACTCATTACCCTGCGCCCTATAGATGGAAATACGTGTATAACTTCAAAATCAATAACCACTTTTTTTTCGGGAAGGATGTTTTCCAGCAAGTAGCGCAGTTCAGGAATGTTCCACTGTCTATTACCAAGGTCAAAGAAATACTTTCCTTCTGTTTCCTTCTCATTTGCCGATACAGAAAGTACTTAAACTATGATTATCAATTTATTATATGATTCAAGGTACAAAATAAATACAAAAATTTTAAAACCTAAACATAATTGTGTAAAACAAATAATGCCTTGATCGACCAAAGTGAAGCGTCCTTCGGATCCGTGGTCGCCCACGATCTCCTTGCCTTTAGCTAAGGCTTCCCACTGTAAAGTGCTTTCAGGACTTGCACCTTAGAGCTGATACACATGCCTGGCGCACATAAAAAAGCCTCAAATCTTTCGACTTAAGGCTTTCCCATAAAATGTAGCCCGCTAATACATTTTAAGAATGTGCAAGAGCCTCTAAATCATATGATTTAGAGGCTTTTTGCTTTTAAAGCCCCCTCCAATGCAGTCCAAAATAAGCAATATTCAAGTGCGTCGTTCAAGGTGTCTTTTATATTTGAAAAAAAAACGCGCTGAAATCATCTCTATAATTATAATAAGGTAATCATTCGATAGTAATCTTAATAGGAATTCGTATTTTTAGAAAAATGAAGGTAGGTATCACGGGACATCAGGATCTCAAAAACGATCGTACCATTGCTTGGCTAAAAAAAATAATAATTGAGCAGTTAGAAATTCGACAGCCAAGTGCGATTTATTCAAGCCTGGCAATCGGTGCAGATCAACTATTTGCAAAACTAGCGTTAAAATTAAAAATTCCATTGAGTGTGATTATTCCTTGTCAGCATTACGAAAAGACCTTCGATAATGAGAATTTAAAAACATTTAAGCAACTCCTGACCCAAGCTTCTGGAATTGTAGAGTTAAATTATCCCGAGCCATCAGAGGAAGCATTTTATACGGCAGGCAAAGCTATTGTTGAAGCATCAGACATTTTATTCGCTGTTTGGGATGGTCAGAAGGCTAAAGGACTAGGGGGGACAGGAGACATCGTAGCGCATGCGCGCGCGTTGCAAAAGCCTATTCTGCATCTCAACCTAATCAAAAAATCACTACGACAATTCTAGTTTAATTTTTCCAATTGATTTCATCTATCCAGCTCTCAATAAACATATTTAGTTCTTTCGAAAACCCATCTTGTTCTTTAATGATATCGAATTTAAAAATAAAATAGTCACTGGAGATTGGATCCAGAATCCCTGACTCATGAACCCGGTCTTCTTTTAAAATCAATAAAGGTAGCCCTTTTTGATAAGCCATGCCCGCTTCAATATGTATCCAAGGCGTGGACTCATAGCGATGAACATATTCCTTCTCTCTACCAGAATGTTCAAATTCATAGCCTATATAGCTATGAAAGCGTTCCAAACCAATAATTACCGCGCCTTTGCAAGTTCGCATGATATCCTTGATTGGTTTCATAGGATTACGATAGCTCCAATTTTTTTTCCCTAAATTAACTGGATTTAGTTGGGCGTTTGCAAGTTTGCTTTCCAAGAGTACCAAAAATTTTTCCTGTTGTTCATTAAATGGTGTCGGATGGGAAATAAAAATATCGGTCATACTATAAACGATTTGATTTTGCCAAATACCAGTAATATCGTCCTTGTGCTGTCAATCTACAGATGCCAGAAGCAATCGCGGCATCGTACATATGATCAAAACCTACAGGCACGACTAAACCGGTTGCCCGGCACTTTTGTAAATCTTCAAAGATTATCACTTTTGCTTTGTCATAACCTTCAACAGTACGCTCATGAGAAGGATCTAACTGATAATCGGCATTCTGCTCTGGAAAGTAGGTGTTCAATTTTCGCAAAACTTTTAATGGCACTTGTGGCGAACATTTTCGAATATCTATCAGCTTAGCTACATGCGATTTAAAAAGTGGTCGTTGTTCAAGAAAACCTAACGCTTGTTCTGCATAGCTATAGAGACTAGCACTAGTCACTTTACCCAAAATATCTGCTGCACCACCTTGTAGACCCTCCATCAACAAGGAGCTAAAAACGCCGTTACCAGCACTCTCATAAGCTTTTTGATCCATACGGCTAGCTGTTAAAATAGAAATGCCTTGCCTTAATACAGCTTGATTGTTGACCGCTGGTAAATTTCCTAAATGACCGCTATTGCAAGAATCCAAAATGATTATGGTTTCTTTTGATTTGGAATTGTTAGCTAATTCCAAGACATCACGTAAAGAAACGCCTTCATCCCATTTTTCGGCATCTTGCGTTACGAGAAACCCTCCCAAGTTATTTTCTGTACCGTGTCCTGAAAAATAAAATAGTGCAATATCACCATCGACATTAAAAAGTTCCTCAATCTTCTTTTTTAAAAAAGGGCGCGTAATCTTCTTTGCATCGGTGGAAATGTGTAAGTAAGTATCAAAGTTTTTCGTGCCATCCTCGTGCCAAGCCAGGAGGTCAGCAAATTTTTCTGCGTCGGCTACGCAGCCTGTCAGGGAAGTTGGGAAACCATAATGATCAATTCCCACTAATAAAGCACCTCTTGTCTCAGCCATTTTTACCATCCTTCATACATCGGTCGATCTTGTCTGAGATTGCTTGCCAGTTCCAGTTTATTGTGCTGTTACGAGAAAGGCCCGGGGGCAATGGCGTAAATATATCTGCACCATCTACATACACTCCGAAGAAAGGGATATTGCTTGCTTGAGCCATCTCAATCTCTCGATGGATGCCCGTTGCACTCGCTGATCTCCCAACTAGGACAATCATAAGCTGGCAATAACGCATCTTTTGCGCAATGATTTCTTGCCAGCGACTTTGCACCAATTCTTCCTTGGAAGACCAATCCTGGATATTAAAGGGAGTACGGCTGTTTATAGTCTGACCAACGAAATAATTCTTTTGTTTGTCATTGTTGTCGAAATCGAAACTTATAAAAGCGCGCGGATCTGCCATTGTTTAGTTGTCTAAGGTAACGATTAAAGAAATTGTTGTGGTATCAATACTATCCTTTTTAAAAAAACCATGTTTAACCTTTGCGGTGGCTTTAACTTTATATGTCATCGCTGTACAGGTTTTCGCTACAGCCACCGTCTGAATTAACAGCTGGTCACCGAGCAAAGGATCCTGATCACGTTTAATCACCCAACTACAATGGCTTGAATTTTTACCCGTTGCAATAATCAAAGGAAACTTTATAGAGGCGCTAATTTTACCAACAAATTGTGTGTTACTTGAAAGATGTAAGTCAATATCTCCACCCAATGAGATTGACTTTCCTGACAAGGCATTAGTTAGTTCATTTGGTAACTTTGCCGAAAAACTTCCGCCGGCTTTCATTGCCGCTTCGTAATCTCCATTAATGCTTAACAAACTTTTAAAAGCAGTATCTGGTAAAAGATCTATTGTTGTTGCATCTGCATCCACAATTTCTCCGTTAAATTGAAGTTCATTTAATGAAGCGTTGCCCGATATTTGAATTACTCCAATAGCGTGTGTGACTGTAAAAATATTGTAGTTTTCGAATAATACACTTACTTCCGGTGGCAACTGTTGATTAGAAAGCTCAATCAGCTTTTTTAAATTGCGTACCACTGGTTTATTTCCTATACGAATTTTAAGTCCAAAAAACTCGGGTTCAGCTACGGCCTCTGGTATATTATCATCATCAAACAAACCCTTAGCTTGTGCTTCATAAGGTTCAAAAATTAATTCTTCTTCTGTGTAGGAAATAGTTTCAGGCTTCATATGAGCAGGTTTTGCTTATCAGGTTAATTTGTGTAATACAAATATAGCATTGTCATATAGTAGGGAAATGATAAAATCAAACGGTCTGTTGAATTAATAAATAACAATGAATCAAATATAAGGATTTTAATTGTTCTAACTATTTGAGGTGAAATCAAGAAACAATACTTTAAGAAAGGATAGAATGAACGTCTTTTATTTAATACTGATAGGGAATAAAAAATAGTCTAATTATAACTGCCATTGCTTTTTAATCCAAGATTTGCTGTATCTGCTCAGTTTGATCCGCTGCGATTCCTATCGTTTTCCTTGTCTTCAAGCCAGTGTATACTTTCCGTTTGCAGCATTTTTTGCCATTTGCCCATGGCAGGAGCTAAATGTCTTAATTGATGTTTTGTGCTATCGCTTCATATAATTGCTCAAAGTTCGACCGCTGATGCACTTCAGCTGTAAGTGTATTCATATCTCTTATCTTGTTTATCAGTTGGGGTAAAAATGCCCTTATTTCATAGTAAAGGTCGAGATCTTCCCGAATACCCTGTAAATTGGCAATGGAAACTTCTTTCATGGCACTTTCCAGTTCCGCCATCTGTATTTCCCAATATTTTACATAGCCAATAAGGTTTATTGTATCAAAAATGTTTGCGTCTTTTAGTAACACAGGGAATATTCTTTTTGCAAACTCACCTTGACTTGCTATCTGCAATAATTCAAATAAACAACTCTTAGACTTTAGGTAGTGGTCGCTGATAACCAGTATGATGCATTTTCCTTTACCTATCGTTTGCATAAAATCTTTTATGCTGCTCTTAAATTTCATATCAGTTTTATCGTGCACCACCACGATATTCCGGTCTTTTAGTGCACTAACTATTGCATTGGTAATTGCCTCACTTTCGCCACCCCAGGCGTACGAAATAAACACTTGCCCTACCGACTCCTTAACATTACGAACAGATCTACTATATTCTTCCTCGTATTCGTGCAGCAAAGATAAAAGGTTGCTGGTAATCGTTGCAAAAGCGATGGTATCTTCAGAGGGGCTTAATATGCCGATGATCAGGTCTTTTTTGTACTTCCGATACCTTGCAGAAATGGCGTAAGCTGTTTCATTTAGTTCCATCTTTTCAGTAATGAGTAAGGTGGCTTTTATTGCCTTTTCAATATCTCCTCTTTTAATCAGGGATCGTATTTCTGAAGTCTCCACAAAAGTTATATTTTATATTTCAAATATATTAATTTACCGGTACTTGTCTAGTATTGTTCGCTGATTTACAGCTGGATACGGAAATATTTTTTTTAAAAAATATAAAATACAACTAAAAGTTGTATATATTTATTAACATTAAATTTTTTCACCAATGGATGAGCCTGTTGTCACAAAAACTAACAGTCCTGATTGGGATTTTTTACTTGATACATTAAAAGAGGAGAAGTGTATACTGCTTTTGGGGCCAGATATTATTAAGGTGTCTGATCTTAATGATTCGGGCAAAGTACATAGTGTGCAAAATGCGCTGTTAGATTACCTTAATGCTTACCAAGACTCCAATATCCTTAAATATTACAGCCAGGATGAGCTTTTTTTATTTAAGGACATGCCTTCTCAAACAAAAACTTACTATAAGATAAAAGCATTTTATGCCAAGGCTACTGTAAAACGAACTATATATGAAAATATCACTAAAATCCCCTTTCCCTTAATAGTATCTGTATCGCCAGACACATATCTGAAACAAGCCTTTAAAGCAATGAAATTCCCACATCGCTTTGAAGTATATAACAAAACCCAAGCTCCCCATGACATTACCGCCCCTATCGGGCAAGATCCTGTAATCTATAATTTATTTGGCTGCACAGAAGAAGAAGAATCATTGGTTTTAACTCATGATGGATTATTTGATTTTCTGAGTGCGATAATGGGGCCAAATAAACTTCCTATTGAGGTAGCAAATACATTTCAACGGGCCACAAACATTATTTTTCTTGGGTTTAAGTTTGAAAAATGGTATGTACAGCTTTTGTTGAGATTATTGAAAATTCATAATCCACTCTACCGATCATCCAAATATTCGATTAAGACTGACAGCACCGGCGAATCCGAAATTGAAGATCTATGCAGGGCACAATTCTCTATTAATTTTATTGATACCCAGTTAGAGGATTTCATAGAAACATTATGTGAAAAGTGCAGGGAAGAAGGCCTCCTGCGAGGTGTCGAAAATACTTCATTAATATCAGTGGAACTTCATAGAATTCGCCAAATAATAACCAACGATAAGATAGGAGAGGCATTCACTGAGCTTACCAAAGTACTTAAAGGTGATTACCCCTTCAGTAACTCTTCTAATAACGACATGCTGGACAATATACAAGGAAGTTATAATTATTTCGAGCAGAACAGAATGAAGGGCATACTATCGAATAGCGAACAACAAACCCAAATGAATAACATCAGAACAAGGCTTATAGATTTTATTTCCTTTCTTGAAAATCAGTAGCGCTTTTAACAGATCTTATAACAACGTGATGGCTTTAGGATTCAGATACCCCGGCATAAAACCGTTTTCAATCGAAGACCAGGATCTTTTTTTTGGTCGTGACGGGGATATTAATACCCTATTTAAACTGATATGTGTTGAGCAATTAATAGTGCTGTATTCAAAATCTGGCTTGGGAAAAAGTTCGATATTAAATGCAGGTATAACCCCAAAGTTAAGAGAAACTGGCAACTTCGATATTCTAAACGTAAGATTTGGAGTTTATAGGCCCGAAAATCAAGTTACTCCGCTGGAAACACTATTAGAGAAAACAGGGCTTGACAGTAGGTATACCAATGTTTCTCCTGATAATACTAAAAATAGTAATACCAGTGAAGCTTGGCACGCTTTAAAAGCTATCCAAAAAAGTACAGGGAACAAAAATATACTAATCATCATTGACCAATTTGAAGAATTATTCACCTACCCGGAAGCTCAGATAATTGACTTTAAAAAGCAACTGGCCGAAGTGTTATATGTTAACATCCCCCAGGGTGTACGGATTGAACTGGAAAAACAAATGATTAATAATCCGCAAGCCATTAGTGATGATGACCTTAAATTTCTGTTCGAGCCCCTTAATGTAAAGGTACTGATGTCCATCCGGTCAGATAAAATGAGCCTACTCAACAATCTTAAAGATTGTATCCCGGGTATCTATGGGAAAACGTATGAACTTATGGCGCTCGATATTTCGCAAGCTAAAGATGCCATTCTGAAGCCTGCCTATAAGCGCGAAGAAACTTTTTTGTCGCCTCCATTTGATATTTCTAACGATGCCCTTGACCAAATTTTGCTTTTTTTAACGAAAGACGGGAAACAAAAAATAGAATCTTTTCAGCTTCAGATAATTTGCCAGTTCATGGAAACACTGGCAATAGAAAAGGGACTTCGGATCATCGGTACGGAGCACTTAGGTGATATCAACGATATTTTTGAAAACTACTACGATAATTTAATTTCGAAACTACCTACAGCAGAAGATCAGCAAAGAGCCAGGGTGTTTATAGAAGAGAAATTGATTTTCGAGGAAGACAAAACCCGCCTGAGTATATATGAACAGCAAATTTTACGCGATTATAACGTAAGCAAAACCTTGCTTGCCGAATTGGTAAACAGCCATCTGGTGCGGGCCGAACCTAACACCGCCGGAGCATTGTCTTATGAGCTAAGCCATGATACCCTTGTAGATCCCATACTTAAGGCCAAGGCAAAACGGCTGGAAAAGTTAAAGATAGAAGAAGATGAACAGAGACTAACAATAGAACGGGATCTCGCCGCCAAGCAAAGAAAAAAGTTACGGAATACACAATTATTACTGGCCTGCATCTCGGTATTGGCTATAATTTCGATTGTGGCATGCGTGTATGCCGTTAGCATGAAAAATGATGCCAATGAGTCAAAAAAATCGATAGAAACAATGAACAAGCAGCTTGATAAAAGTAATCACATTTTAACAAACACCGCAGACGACCTCCGACTACAGAAGGACAAGACAATCGCGGCACTCCAAAAAGCCGATAGCGCTAAATTGGCTGCAGAAAATCAAGTAAATATAACAAGGGCATTGAATCGCCAACTGGCTGTCGCAAATGCTCAATTGAAAAAAAGGGCTTATGAGAAGTTTGATGGCCTTTTTCAATCAACTATATTTATGCAATCTAAACTAATAGATACTGCATTAAAGCAACAAGGAAGGAGTCTTTGTCTGGAGTATTTTTTAGCGAACGAAACGAATAATTATAATTTTGCTGTTAGTCTGCTAAACAATTTAGCTAAGGCGGCGGACTTGTCTGTTAGTGAGCAATACAGTGCTATGTACCAAATAAAGGTAATATATGATAAGAATAAAAATTCCGGAGCCAGGGAAAAAAATATAATAAATTTAGTTGGCCTGCCAGTATTTAATGATGTTTCAAAAAAGCAGGAGATATTGCCCATTTACGATGCATCCCGCCTTCATACTACAGCATTCGCTTTTTCACCCGATAGAACCAAATTCGCGTATAACGTAGAAGAAGGTGTTGTGACAGGGCAATTGGTGGCTGATAGTTTGAAAATTGATTACATACCAAGTTTTAAACACGGCCCACATCTCACTTCCATAGGACTCAATAACGCAGGCGAAATTGTTGCCAGGGAAAAGGGCCATTTGGTGTATTCGGTAAATGGAGAAAAACGACTTTTAGCTTTACCTGTAGACAGTAGCGCCATTTGTAAGCTATCGCCCGATGGCTCAATACTGTTCACAAGAAAAGATAACGTACCGCTCTTGTGGAAAACAAGTGCGCTTATTAAGGGGCAGCAGGCTAACCCGATATCATTTAAGGATTTTAACCAAACGGTATACTTGACTGCTTTTTCTCCAGATAACCAATTAATTGCGGTTGGACATGTTGACGGTGTAAGTATATTTGACTTTACGGGGAAATTGGTTAGCACCCGCACCGTTACTGGCACTAAGATTTATTATGAGGCCGGAAAGGACAGAAAAGTGCCTGTCCAAGTGTATGTTACGGCTTTAAATTTCTCCCGCGATTCAAAAAGTATAATCATTGGTACATCTCAGCAGGAAGTTATGATCTCAAACCTGTATAAAGTGCAAACCTCGGGACAAATGTTCGATTTTAAAGAAAAACTAAATTATATAGGCAGTGTATCGTTATCGCCAGATGATCGAAATATTTTAGCAGGTTCAGCAAATGATGGAAAATATATTGTGCTGAATATACCTGGGGGCTACTTTAAGAAATTACCTATAGATACAAATGTTATCTATGCCAATTTTCTAAGTAGTAATACTGTACTTTCTGTCGGGTATCATGGTAAAGTCACCACTTACAGGATATTTCCTAAATTTAACAGCTTACCAATTGCTATTGCCGAGGTACAGATTTTAGATTCCTCCGTCTTTAAAAAGTCAAATTTGTCGAATAGTCCCCAATTTGATCTAATGTTATCGAATGACCCCCAATTATTGCACAATAGGGGGAGTGCTTTCCAAAAAACGGTGAATAACAAGGATTCGCTTATCAAAGCCAAACAAATTTTTACCCGGCTGGTGACTATCACAAAAGAGAACCCGGTATACGATTACCTGGAACATTTGATTGATGTAAATACCAGTTTAAATGAGTTGGAATCGAAAAATTATTTCGCAAAAGTTGTTCGTCTCAAAGAGAATATAACATTATTTGGTGATGTGCTAAGACTTTCTGTTTCAGATGATGTGAATGCAGTTACCACCAAAAGCCTTTCGAACGACTGGGGCAATCTGGCTTACAATCAGTTATTTATAAAGAATTACAAAGAGGCTATTTTGTCGTCACAAAATGGCCTCCAATTAGTAAAAACAAACGACTGGATATATACCAATTTGGCTTTGGGTTATCTTTTAATCGGCGAGTTTGATAAAGCTAAGGCTATTTACCTGCAGTATAAAGACAAAAACTTTTATCAGTCGAAAAACACATTTAAAAAGACATTCATTGATGACCTGGTTGATTTAGAAAGCGAAGATATTATTACAGCCGAGGATACAGAACTTTACGCGCACGTAAAGCAAATCAGGGACTTGCTGAAGTAAGGTAAAGGAACATCTAAAAGGTTGGGCTATTTAGTAAACTGTAAACGATTATCCAAAAACTAAATAAAAGAAATCATGAAAACCAAATTACTTTTTATGTTTTGTTGCGCTTTGATACCTTTTTGTATCAGCGCCCAGGGAATCAAATTTATTGATAATAAGGCCTGGAAAGATGTTTTGGCAATGGCTAAAGTTCAAAAGAAGCTCATTTTTTTAGATGCATACGCATCCTGGTGCGGGCCATGTAAGCGTCTACAAAATAATGTTTTTACTACGGCGCAGGCAGGCAGCGAGTATAACAAGAACTTTATAAATGTAAAGATGGATATGGAAAAAGGTGAAGGCGTAATGCTGGCTAAGAAGTATGATGTTAAAGCTTATCCAACTTTGTTCTTTATTAACGCAAATGGACAGCTGGTTCACTTAAGTGTTGGGGCGCTGGAGGTAGAGGACTTTGTTGCACTGGCCAAAGATGCCAGGAATCCACAAAAGCAATTTTATACCGTGCGTAACAAGGCTATGACCGGCGTATTGACGCCCGCTGCTTTTGGCGAATGGTTAACTGTCGCCGATAAAATAGAATATAGCGGTGTTGATGAGGTTATGACTGGATATATAAAAAGTAACCAACATCCGCTGATGGAAAAAGAAATGCTTAACCTGGTTTTGGATTACGCTAAAGTTTTAAACGATGACCAGCTAACCTTTTTAAAAACCAACCGCTCCCGCGTGATAGAACTGACCGGCAGAACGCCAAAGGAGTTTGATGATCTGTTTACAGAAAAAGTAGTGAGCAATGCAATCAATAAGATGCCAGCTAATGGCGAAATGGATTTTGAAAAACTTAATACGTTAATATCCGCCTATCTCTCCGCTGAGGATGCCGCCAGTACCACAAAGAAACTAAAAACGCGTTACGGATTAAATAATCAAACACTATCATTCGAGGAACTAATAGCTTCAGACGATGAAGAGGTTTTAACCGTCGGCGCAAAGTTTTATTATCGCGACAAAAAAGAATACCTCAACAAATCGAAACAGCTCTACCTTAAACTCCTAAAAATGGGGAAGAAAGAGAAGCCATCAGTATATACATTTTATATCGTTCAATTAAACAATGCATTGAATACAGCTGATGCTGAGAATCATTTTGGCAAAGTTGAGCGATTAAAACAAAGTATATCGCTGATTGAAAAGAACATGCAGGATAGTACTTCAGCTGATTATTATCCCCCAATTAAGTTGTCTGCATTATATGGGAGTCTAGCTTGGGACCAACTTTTTATTAAAGATTTTAAATCGACAGTCTCTTCGGCAAAAAAAGGAATTGAGCTGTTTAAAGGGAACGATTGGATTTACACCAACCTGGCGCTCGGCTATCTTCTTAGCGGAGATGTTAACAGCGCAAAAATGCTTTATGCCGATCTTAAGG
Source organism: Mucilaginibacter lappiensis (assembly GCF_050433765.1). Classification (GTDB taxonomy): domain Bacteria; phylum Bacteroidota; class Bacteroidia; order Sphingobacteriales; family Sphingobacteriaceae; genus Mucilaginibacter; species Mucilaginibacter lappiensis_A. Next base: position 306,875 of record NZ_JBNPWP010000004.1, read on the forward strand.
ATAAACCGTATGCTAACGGTGACAAATCCTTTAGGGAAGCTTTCCTGAAAGATTTTGATGATCTTGAGCAAGAAGGCATTATTACCCCCACGGATGCAGATCAATACCGTAGTGTAAAAGAAATAAAAACCATGTTAACTCAATAAAATATCACTGAAATATTTCGGCTCCGAGTGTGGAAAGACTAGTTATAAATGTTTTAGCAAATAGATGATAAGGATATTGAAACATAATCCAATCAATGTTTTTTTAATTATCATATAATAAAGTTGTGGGTCGTTTGGCATGCGCTCATGGCCTTTATTGGCCGGGGAGTGGAGAGGTATGGGCTGTATAGGTTACAAAGCCATTATGATTTTCGTTTGGCACACAAGCCTGGGGCTTTGTGGCAGTGAAAGATTAGTTTGTTTGAAAAATTTATTAATTATTGCTATTTTTAGCTAAACTTTATCATATATGAAAAGAAGTTTGGATGATATTGAATATGAGATAAAGCTTAATGAACTTGAAAGTCTAAAAAAGGAAAATAAAAAAATCTCTGGAATATCTCCCACCTTAGTTACCATTATTGTTACTTTAATTACCATTTTCGGATCATTTATAGCTTCTTTTATTCAAAAAAACAATGAACTTGAACTTGAACGATTGAAGTTTGAATCTGAGTTAATAATGAATGCTGTAAAAGGAAATGATTCAAACTCTTGTGTAAATAATTTGAGATTCTTTATCAAGGTAGGACTTATAAAAAATAATGCTGTTAAACTGAATGGTATTCTTGATGACAATAAAACACCTTTGTTAAAATTAGACTCTTATAGCGGAATTAACCCTGTATATACTTTAGATGGAACGGTGCTATTACCTAAAAATACCTTGCCACAAGATGTAACAATTTCTTTTTGGCCGCGAACAATGGATGGTACCACTGAAAATTTAAAACAAGTTATAACACTAAATCAACAAGGGAAATTTAAGATTGAACATCTTGAAGAAATAGTATATATTATGCAAATAAAAAACAAAGAAAAGGTTTTAAGTACAAGAATCTATTACCCGAACAAAAAGAATAAAAATGATATTAAGATATACGATGTTAGCGCAGGTAATTAACAAGCAGCTAATATTGGGTGTTTAAAATTTTTACTGTAGTCTTTTTGTGTTAGTTATTATGATTAATTATAAATGAAAAAAGTATTGCTATTTATAGTAACAACACTTGCGTATTCTGGTGTGTTTGGTCAGATTCTTAAGCCTGTAAGTTGGAGTTACTCGTTGAAAAAAACAAGCAAGTATAACGCGATTATTTATTTAAAAGCATCAATTGATAAAGGCTGGCATATTTACGCTCAGGACATTGAAGAAGGAGGTCCAGTAAAAACAACTATTACTTTCAAACCATCTGAAAGATTTCACCTTTTAGGTAAAACAACCCAACCAAGCCCCAAAACGAAATTTGAGAAGATTTTCAATCTCAATATCAGGTATTTTCAAAACACCGTAATTTTTCAGCAAAAGATTAGCGTTAAATCAAAGAATCTTCAAATTGAAGGGAATATAGAGTTTATGGCTTGCGATGATAGTAAATGTCTACCACCGGAAGACGTGAGTTTTAGTGTTGTTGTTAATTAAGTTTTTTAACAATACCTGGCTTTTATTTAAAAATCCCCCCCCTTGTCGGATTTGTCTCCGATTGGTTGACAATAGCGTTCCGTTCAATTGGCCGGCTTTATTTTCTAGCACCTGCAATTCAATGCCGTGCTGTTTAGCCTGTTTCATTATCAGGCTTTGCACACCGGCTACACCCCGGTAGCATTCTGCCGAGCCCTTGCCCGATGTGATTTGTATCATCATCTTTTTCATCATAACTCCTTGTTCATTCTAACAATACCTGGGAAAAACTTTCCTTGGATATCAACCAGTATAATACTCCTCCAAATTAGGTCAAATAAATTTACGACTTTTATACTTTAATTATTTGACCTAATTTGGAGGAGTATTATATATTTTGACTTTCAATCTTTTCAACTCTTGTTTTACTCATTATCGTTTATCGATATTTACTTAACCGATACAAAAAGTAATTATACTATGATTATCAATTAGTTAATCGATTTGAGGTACAAAATAGATACAAAAAGCGTTAAATTAGATACTAAATCAATAAGAGACCATCTAAGTAAATATTAAATTTCGATTCAACAGGTAATTATTATGCAATTCTTTTAAATAGAAAACGCAGTAATTTATTAATAATCGAATTACAATTTCGCCTTGCAAATTACTCCTTATTCATTTTTTTCAACAAGCTAAATACTTAGCAGAAAATATGAGTATATTTGCTTATGCCATGGACGGTGCTAAGCGCCTGACGATGGCTAATGCTAAAGAGACCGTTAAGCGTAAAGGGTGGTATTATATACCATTACTGTGTTTGATAACCTCTCTCCTGTGCAACCCCAATTACACTTTTACTTGCAGGTTCAGGGTAACCATATCGGTGTCATTTGGAATTTTAAAGGGCAGGGAGCAGCGGCCTTCAACTATTTTCAAAAAAGTTGCAAATGTGATAAAAAACATTAGATTTACGTAGCGTAGATGCGCCCAAAAAAATAGCATGAAAGGTAAAAAACAAACAAATGGAGCCTGGCCGGTGGCCGTGGACTAAAGATTAAGACAATGGACGGTGCTAAGCGCCTGACGATGGCTAATGCTAAAGAGACCGTTAAGCGTAAAGGGTGGTATTATATACCATTACTGTGTTTGATAACCTCTCTCCTGTGATTATGATTGGACCTGCAAGGACTGTTAACAGTTTGGACCCACATTTCATACATATATGTCATCAAGAGTTAAACCTACCTTATTAAAACAAATATCGCAAGTAAAATTCCTGTTAGAAGCATGGCGTCTGTTGAATACTTCTAACAAGAAATCTACCGGCTTATCCAAAATTTCGATCAAAGACTTTGAGGCCAATCTCAAAAATAACATCAAATCGTTATCAACTTCATTATTGAACGGATCCTTTAGATTTTCTGCTGTAAAAGGTGTTGCCTTAGCCAAAAAGAACAAAGGGTTTCGCCCTTTGATGATATCAGAAGTACAAGATAGAATAGTTCATAAGGCTCTCGCACTAAAGCTGGAAGCAAAACTTTCCCGCAAATACAAGATCAAAAACATTTGCAGCTTTGCTTACCAAAGAAAGCTGAGTATTCAAGACGCCATCTTAAAAATGGCCTCGTATTATCAACAAGGTTATAAATATATACTTGAAGCAGATATCCAAAGCTTCTTTCCTACCGTCGATAAGCAAATGCTCTTGAATGATATTTGCACCAACCTGCAAGATCATACGCTTGATATCTTGCTCCAAGGGTCACTAAATCAGGAGTTAGGAAACAGAACTGAACTTAAACAACGAGACCAGAAAATTTATGATGACATTTTTTCTAGCGCTGAAGAAGGTATACCCCAGGGCAATGCCTTATCTCCCTTGCTGGCCAATATATTCTTAGCTAATTTCGACCAGAGAATGATAAAGTCGAAAATAAAAATGATCAGGTATGCAGACGACTTTATTATATTGTGCAAAACCGCTGACGACGCTAAAAAGGCGTATTTGATAGCCATAGAAGAATTAGAAACTAAACTTAGTCTAACGCTTTATCCATTAAAGGACAAAGCGGCCGGGAATGAAAAGATAAGCAGAATACTAAAACCAACGGAACATTCTTTCAGTTTTCTGTCCGTTAAATTTGACGGGGTGAAATGCTCAGTGTCCGATAAAAAGGTTGTTGCAATTATCTCAAAGCTTAGAGATCTTTCATCCCAGAAATCACTAAAACAAAATTTCCCCGGTCAAGAGCTCGGCTTTTTACAAGTATTGGTTAAAGTTAGAAACGCAGTAGAAGGTTGGATTGCTGCCTATAGCTTTTTGGATATCGATAATCAGATTGCAGATCTAGATAAACACGTGAATATAACCCTATATAACATATTCAACGAATTTGGTTTCCCTTTAAAAAAAGGCAGCTCTGATGAAATAAGAACCCGAAAAACTTTAAAAACAAGTGGTGATGCGTCAGTTTTTTTAGATAGGAATAGTAATTTAAAAACTGGCCTTAACGAAAAACAAAGGAGAAGTACAGGTATTCCTCCGTGTATTGAAACGTACAAAAAATCAAAACCACCCATGTCGTTCGCGGAAAGAGTTAATGCTGATATTTCCCAAATCCGTACTAACAAAATGGCGACTATTTTAAATTGAGAAGCCCTAATGTAGTATTCTTTTCAGTCGTCAATGACATTCGCTCCAGGCTTCCAAAAAGTCAAACTAAGTTCAACTGATATCGTATCGACCTCCCTGCCCCCTCCTGCACAAAAACGCTCATAACTTGAAGCTCTTGCAGGTCACGAGTGGCGGTAGCTTTAGAAGTTTTAGTGATGCCAATATATTTCTTAGCCGTCATCCCCCCTTCAAATCCGTCGGCACCTTTTTCCAACATCTTGTTTACTGCTTTTAATTGTCGCTCATTAAACTGATGTTTATATCGGTCGAAGAATTGAGCTTTCTTCAACGTAAACTGCACCATAGCCTTAGCATCGCGCTGGGCTTCCAAAATTACAGAAGCGAAATAATTAATCCAAGCAGTGATATCCAATGACCGCTGCGCTTCCTTTAAGGCGGCATAATAGGCCGTTTTATCGTGCTCAATGATTTTAGAAAGGCTGAGCATTATAGGTCGTCCGATGGATTGTGACAACGCCTTCTCTGCAATCGCTCGACCAATACGCCCATTACCATCTTCAAACGGATGTATGGATTCAAAATACAAGTGCGCCACAGCCGATTTCAATACCGCTTCGGCAACCTCTCCTTTCAATTGAAAGGCAGCATTATTGTACCATTTAACAAACCTCTCCATTTCTTTAGGAACATCTGAAGATGGCGGTGCTTCATAATGTACTATCTCTCGGCCGTACGAACCTGAAACTATTTGCATAGGCTCGACCCCTATCCGCCATTGGCCAGGATTAACGTTACGTGCATTGATCATCAACATATCGTGCCAAGCCTGGAGCATATCCAAACTCATCGGCTGATCAAATGATTTCCGGACTTCGAGCATCAATTGAGCCACTCCTTCAGCACGTTTGTCTTTGACATCAATTGGCGTTTCATTTAGTCCGAGATTATTTCGGATAGATGATATTACATCCTCTCGGCTGATGTACTCGCCTTCAATTTCGGAAGTTTTAACCGCCTCAGACAGCATAAGCTGTAGCAGCGTTTCATACTTTAAGTCGTCTGATAGTCCTTGAATAACACCACTTACCTCTCCGGTTTCTTGCGCAAATGCCAGGATTAATGGTTGGATTTCCTGTACTTCAAAAATGAAGTTAGGCCATTTTGGAAGTTGCCAATTATACATAATGAGCCGATTAGGGTATTTATTCGGCTCAAATATAATAAAAACTTGAGCCGATTTTAATTTTAATTCGGCTCATCTCTTTAATCCGGTTCTCGAAGTGAGGCGTTCATTTTATTGAGATAGCTTTTGACAGCAGAAAGTAACAATGTTTTATTCGTTTTGAAAGCACTCTGAAAAGCTTCCTCTCCTTTTTCTAATAGTAAATCAAGTTTCCGCTGTAGATTAATATACGGTACATAAAATCTATCTCTTTCCCCATGATCAAAATATGCTAATTTTTGACGTAACATGTTAATATAATCGGCAAGCCCATAATTAGATGAAGAATACTGGGTAAGATCTTCTATAGATCTTTGAAGATTTTCGACTTCTTTTAAATGAATTAAAATTAACGCCTTATCCATTAGTTTTCTAAACAATTATTCCTATAGTCCGGGTATATTAAACATCGTCAAACTCGGAGATTATCTTTTCTGCAGTAACCAAATTCCCACACCCAATCAGTTTCTCAATAATAGTGGATACACCTAGATTATCTTTGATTTTATAAGCATGTAGATACAACAAAGCCTCTGACGACAATAATATAAATCTTTTTATATCAGTCGTCCAAGTTATTTCATCCCCTCTTGTTCCCCTATTTCTATTAATTTTGAAACCTTGGGTATTATATAATCATAAATATTAAAATTGGCTTTTATCGATAGTGGTTCATTTTTTAAATCATTTAGACTATTGGGATCAGCAATTTGAATAGTTGATGGTTCTGTTTGCGGACGGCCTTTAAAATACCAGAAACAATGCTCTATATCCCAGTTCGTTAAGTTCTCATTCACCTTAATTGATAAAAACCTTTTGATGTCTTCATTAATTAAAAAAAACTTCTTATAATTTAAAGATTGACCATTTTCATCCCCCCCAAAATTTAGCGCCTTAAAAGATTCAATTATGGATGTGTAAATTATTGGCCATTTTATAGGATTACAAATTTGCCAAAAATAGGACAAGAAGTAACCTACCGACGAAGGGTTAGGAGATTTTCGTTTATCCGAGCTTATTTCAGAAAGTTTAATTGTGAATAACTCAAGTCTTTCAATTTTTTTTATGGCATCGTTTATATCAACAGGTTCTTTAATTACATCTTTTAATAGTTCCGTCAAAGCATCCAATTTACCTTGACTCGCTTTCGTTAATAGATTAAAATACATTTGGCCTTTTGCAGCAGGGAACCCCCAAAAATTATTCCGCTTATTATAACCATCCAAAGTAGTTTTGAATGTTGCTAAATCATAACTACCATCATAAAACAGTGATAAAATGGTTTTGATATCCTTTATTGCATCTAATCTTTTATTATCAAAATCGATGTTTTTATAAGAGTTCCCTTTAAGATCATAGATCGCTCGTTTAGCGCCGATGTAATCCTCCCAAACATTATATATTTTCCCTTTAATCAAATCGTCCATTAATATTTTTATAAAAAGTCAACCTTATCAATTTCTTTCATTATTCTGTTAGTTTCATTAAGCGCAACAATAATTTTTTGATAATGCAATATATCATCAAAACTTAATTCTCGGCCTTTCCGATCTTTTAGCCATTTTTGAGCCGGTTGATAGCCACCTACAAAAAATTTCCAGATATTATTTGGAATCCCCCCAAAGTACTGATTGGAATTAATATACACTTTGCCATCGTCGTAATAAGGAGCATTTACCACATTATCACCATCTTGCGGATATGTAGTAATATAGTTATGTACTTCGTCACTTTCCATTAAATGTAACTGCCTAAGTTCACCACCTAGTTTAACTAATTCCCAAAAAGTGTCCACATCATTCGGATAAGGAATTCGAGGAAAATCTATTTTTAAAAACTCTTTATATTTCTCTCGATAGGCGGGACAGTGCAAAATAGCATATATGTAATCGAGTATGTCTATTGGTGCAAAGCTATTTTCATTTGATTTTTTTTCATGGACAAAAGTTAATCCTAATTCGTTAGCTATTAGTTTAATAATTTCTTTGTCAAAATTTGGAATTCGAATTGTTTCCTCTTCTAAATTGATTTGATCAGATTTGTTTGGATATAAGTATAAGGGAAAAACAGTGCTCCTCCCTCTATAGAACATGTTACAATCAACTATTGTATCACTAATCGAAACAATGTTCCATTCATCTCCACCTATAGCCTGTCCCTGCCTGCCTATGACTAATGCTATATTATTATCAAGCATGTGATTCATTACCGAACTGCGGGGATATGAGTGAAATCCTTTAGTTTTCCCAGTATAAAATGTTTTCCTTTTATCAAACGGTCTATATAAGACCATTTTAAGCTCAGGCCTGTTTATTTTTAAATCCTTAACTGCAGTATCCAATGTCCAATCTCTACCATCTTTTTCCAGTGAGTACTTAATTCTGATTTCAGAGTTACTTAAATTAATAAGATCATCTTTTATTTCATATAAAATCTTATTATCAAACTGAATGGTCAAAATATCTCTTTCGGTAGTAATTCCTGAGGCATTAATAGTAAATAACTCATTCACACTGAAGCTATTGACTTTTGTTAACTCTATGCCGTTAAAATTCTTAAACATAAATTCCTTTTCATTATCAGAAAATGTTATCATTTCCCAATTAATGTTTTGCATTGAATAATCTTTTAAAAAATCATACTTTACTGCCCTGCTTCCTTGTAAATCAAATTTGTACACTTGACCCAAGCCAGTTTTGTTTGTTTTTTTTATAAAAATATTGATTGATACTCCGGGTTGAATATCAAATACATTTTCGTCCTTTGATCCGTCCAGTGATTTTTCTTTCCTTTTGGTGCTCCCATGTAGATCTAAGACGTAAATCTTGTCAAAACTCTCTAACAAGCTCCTCCTCATTTGCCTATGTACTAAGCCATCTATGAAGCTATTATTTGTTATATAAGCCAAAATTCCCTCTCCATTTTTCTCCACAAAATGTTGCCCAAAACGTATGAATTTAATATAGTCGTCGCTTAACGGTTGGATATTGCGTTCGTTCAAATTCTTTTTATAATCTGCAATTAGTTTTTCAATCCACTCGCTTTTATTGTTACTACTAACAGAGTATGGAGGATTACCCATTACTACCATTACAGGAGTATCACGCTTAATGTGGTTCGCTTCATTAGCCTCACTACTTAACCAACTGGCAAATAATGTTCCTGTATCTGCATGATGTTCTTCTAAACTATTTGTTAAATAAATACGAAAACGCTGATTTTTCGTTGATTTAAACCCTGTTTCCGCAAGTAGCAAATCCATTTTTAAATGAGCCATCGCATAACTTGCCATTAATAATTCAAAGCCATTTAAGCGCGGGATTAAATGATTTTCGGCATAGTTGCTCCAGATTCCTTGTTGTCCTGCAAATTTTAAATATACGTGCTTTATCACCTCAGCCAAAAATGTACCCGTGCCGGTAGCCGGATCTAATATTTGTACTTTGTGCACTTCTTGTTCTATTTCAACCTCTTTCAATTTGGATCGTTGATCTGAAGTCGCCTTAGTAACTTGTTTTTGTTTTATTTTTATTTTGGTGTTATCCGCCAAGCCTTGAGGGAGATTAAACTCTGTTTTCAATATATCATCAACAGCCCTTACTATAAAATTAACTACAGGCGCTGGTGTATACCACACTCCCCGAGCCTTTCGTAAAGCTGGATCATATTCAGCAAGAAAAGTTTCGTAAAAATGAATAATAGGGTCATTTAGTTGAGTTGCTTTTCCAAAATTATTCAAAATTGCCGCCACATCCGTAGCTCTAAAAATGTCAGCAAGCGCATCAACTATCCATACTATACGACTGTCTAAATCATAGCCAGCAACATACTGAATAGCTTCCTCAAAAATGGATTGGTTTTTGGAATTAATTCTGCGGCCTCCTGTCTTGAAAAATCGTCAAGTGTAGTATCATGTAAACGGGCGGCAAACATTCCGTAAGCAATGGTTTGTGCATATATATCAGCAAAGTCTCGCGGCTTAATGTCGTGTATCAAGATATCCTTAAAAGCGTGCATTTGCTCTTTGAGTGAACTATCTTCCTCATTCTCTACATCACTACTTAAAGCTTTTTCAATAACTTGTGAAAGCAATTTGGCCTTATCCGCCATCATTACAGCTAACTTTTGGGCCGATTTAATAGTTTGTCCTACGTGTGCGCAAAAGCTTTTTATAAGGCTATTAAATTGATCGAAATTTTCAGGAAGTGGCTTAATATCATGGTCAACAATTTCGGCTATTCTAATTTTCGACTTAAGCTCACCATCTATAAATAACCAAAAATCAACGTAATCTGTGATAATCAAATTATTCAATGATTTCCGATACCTATCAAATTGTTCTTTATAATCTTTATGGCCTATGTCTTTACCAATATCTTTGGCTTCTATATAACCAACCGGTATTTCCTTTCTTGTTATAATATAATCAGGTGCGCCGCAAGCAATGCGTTTCGGCTCATTTGTAACCATAACTTCAGGCACAATACTTTCAAGTAATGTTCTTAAATCACCTCTATAGCTATGCTCGCTTGATAATCCAGTTTTATAAAGCTTTTGTACTTGTTCGATGTATTGACTTACAGTCATTTATGTATTTGGGTTTAGATTGAACAAGGTATAAAAAAACACAAACTTAATATGTAATATTATATGTTACCGGTTGCAACTATTTTAAAAGTCCTATTAAATATTTATAATATAAATTAGTGCTTGAAAATCAAACCATATAAATAACCATATCCAAAATGAATAACGGCTTCATTTACAAGTATTTTAACAACCTTATCAATTTTTTAAAATATTTAAACCTTTTAGAATTGTTTAAATTTATAGCCAAAAAATTGGTTAAGAACCAAAATGACTCAAATAAAGTCATTAAATATAGAATTGTTGCAAGCGATCTATTTATACTTACAAAATGGATATTTATTTTATTAATATGGTTTTTAGGAAAAGATAATTTTTTCTTAAGATTATCTATGTGGTATTTAATTATTTCAAACTTATTTACCTTTTTTTACTATCTGGTATGGAAGGAGGACTTAATAATAAATCAAAGTATAGCAAGAAGCAAACGCAGATTTATTCATGTTATTCAGGCGGTTTTTTTTTCACATTTTTCGTTTGCTCTTCTTTACTCACTATCGTATAAAACCGACTTCACTTCCACACAATCAAAAATACATTGGTTAAACTATTTGTGGTATAGTATATCAAATTCCGTATCTGGCAATTACGACGTAATCAAACCAATAACTGACTGGGGATATTCTGTCTCAATGATACAATTTATCATAACATTCCTATTTGTAGTAGTCATAATTTCAAGAGCCATACCAGAAACGAATAGATAAATTCTCAAGTCAAATGCGATTGCTATTTGAATTATGCTTTTTATAAAGTACGTTTGGGGCAGGCCTGTCACAATTAACATAACCTTTTATCCAATCCAAATCCGGATTTTAGAATTTCTGCTTAATACTTGGCTTATTTTACACAATCTAATTGATCGTTCAAATGGATGAATTTTATCCCGAGGAAGTATTTTCTGCCTATAAAAAGCTTAAACATTATTATTATTACGACAATACCTCATTATTTCTTCGGCAAAGAATTGCCCAGTTTGAAGACGAAATTGATAAAAGTTGTGACAACATGGATTTTAATGATGCATTTGTAAAATGGACTGAAAAATTTGCTACCCAATTAAATACGAAAAAAAATTGGAAAGCTTACTTTACCAAGAATATTGAATATAAACTAACACCGAAATCCTTTAAAAAGAAAACTTATAGTTATCTCACAAATAGATCAGAGAAAGAGAAGCTAGAAATTGAAAGAATTAATACATTTATTGACGCCCCCATTGAAGTCCATATAATTGCAGTACTATGGCTAATGCATGCGGGCAGGTTTTTAGTAAATTTAGTAGATCAAGACAATTACGCCTACCAACTAGAGTTAGATGGAGAAGAAGATGAACAAAAAGTTGTAAATGGCTTAAGACTTTACAAACCTTATTTTATTCAATATCAGAATTGGCGTGATAACGCGCTCAAAAAAGCAGAGCAACTTATAGAAGATAAAAAAGACATTGTTATCTTAAGCTTAGATATAAAAGAATACTTTCATTCAGTTAAAATAAATTTAGATAATGTTAAGATTGACCTCTTTAAAATTAAGCCTGAACTAAAAGACAATGAAAAAGTAATCAAATTATTTAAACTACTTGATTTAATAAATTTAACTTATACAAAAAAGATTTTACCCCATTCTACTATTCACACTGCAAAAGAAAGTTGCCTTCCAATTGGATTATTATCCTCAGGACTACTGGGGAATTTGCACTTATCAAAGTTCGATATTGCTGTTAAAGAAGAATTGAATCCCAATTATTACGGCAGATACGTTGACGATTTACTATTTGTTCTTACAAATGTTAAGATTGAAGAAAATGCAGTTTACCCTATAAATGATTTTATCAGCAAATATTTTGTAAGGAGGAAACTTTTAGAATTCGACAATTTATCCTCTTTAAATGAATCTTTCTATAAAACAACCCAATTAAATAAAAAAGTAAAATATTCTTACAGGAATCCCAACGTTATTCCAGATGATTCAGTAAAGTTTCTTGAATCTCTTTCGGAAGCACAAAAATTAAAATTCTGCATATCATTATTCCCGTCTTTGAAAATACAAAGTAAAAAAGTTGTGTTACAAGACTTAGATCACAAAGAATCACCGGCAATCTTAAATAAATTCAAGAAAAACCTGGATAAAAATAGAAGTGAGTTCAGATTCTTACCCGAAGAAGATAAGGTCGATAAAGAGTTTGATGAAGAAGCTTTTAATATGCATTATAGTGATTCTTTAAACAAATTGAGAAGTATTAAAGAGTTTAGTGAGGACAAATATGGTGCTTCAAAATATTTAGCCGGCAAAATTTTTGCCGCATGTTTGAGCGATGAATCGGCTGATCCGAAAACAAATAAGCAGATTCTTACCTTTTTTAAAGGTGTCAACGGGATTTCATTTCATACACTTTGGGAAAAGGTAGCAACTTATTTCATTATTAACAATCAAAGTAAAAGCCTCTTAGAATTCTACAATCAAAGCAAAAAAGCTATAAAGAATATAAGCTTCGAACATTACGAAGACATACAAAATCCCAATATCGAATTTATAAAAAGTAAGATAATCGACGATATTAACGATTATTTACAAGTTGCAATTGCAACTCCTTTGGCATTTAACCCCTCCATGAAATTTGAATTCCTTAATAAAATAGAATCTGCATCTTTTGGGAAAATCAAAGAAACGTCAATAAAAATCAGGCATGCAAATTTTATTCGACATTCCTGGGTAGGCTTGCCAAGTTTAAATTTCACTGATTATGTCTTTAAATTAGATGAAAAAAAAGAATATCTGAATCTCTTAAAAATTAAAGAAGCCTCTCTTAATATTTGTTCTTTAGAGATTGATCCACGATTAAGTTTGCTATCTCCAAGATATGTTCACTTTCATGAATTAAACGTACTAGAAATTTACAAAACTGTTCAATCGATTAAAGAATTAACGTCGAATAATATTCAGGTATTTGATTTTATCCCAGATATTGCCTTTGACAAGTATTGGCAGATAAATTACCTATGGAAAAAGTCAACTAATGATGAAACTAACAAAACAATTTTAAAAGCGGATTACTTTTCGGTTACACCCATTCCATCAGCAGATATTAATAAAATAATAAACTATAATGATAAAGTGGTGTACGTAAATATACCGTCTCTCAATTCAAAAAAAGAAAATAAGAAAATTGCCATTGCGAATGTAAAAGTTGAACCCAATAATATAGAAGCAAGCTATTTAAAACGACCTAATCTTAAGAAAGATAGAAGACAGCTTCTTTTTAAGCTTTTAAACTTAGTAGAAGAAGAGAGATGTGATCTTTTTGTACTGCCTGAAGTTTCAGTACCATATCAATGGCTTGGACTATTAGCCTATCAGTCAAACAGGCGATCATTAGGAATAATTGCAGGTCTAGAACATTGGATTAATGCACATGGCTTTGCTTTCAATTTTATGGCAACCATATTACCTATCAAAAGAAATAATTACTCAACCTGTCTAATTAAGATAAGATTAAAAAACCATTATTCACCCGAAGAAAAAAGACAGCTAAAGGGATATCGGTTGTTAATTCCAGGAGAAACCGTTCTTTCAGCTCAAAAGAGATATGATTTATTCCATTGGGGTAAAACCTATTTTTCCGTGTATAACTGCTTCGAATTAGCGGACATACATGACAGAGGCCTTTTTAAATCCCGGGTAGATTTCATCATAGCTTCAGAATATAATAAAGACACAAATTATTTTGCGGAAATAGCGGGATCGTGGGTAAGAGATATACATTGTTTTTTTGTGCAAGTAAATTCTTCTAATTATGGTGATTCACGTGTAATTCAGCCTGCTTCAAGTTATAAACGGGATATTTTACAAATCAAAGGAGGTAAAAATTCCACAATAGTCGTTGGCGAATTACCTATACGGGAACTACGAATGTTTCAACTTAAAGAATATGAGCTCCAAAAAGACGATTCAACATTTAAGCCCACACCTCCAGACTATTCTGCAAAATCAGTCGAAGGTCGGATTAATGACAAAGATTTAAACAAACTCTAATATCGAATCGACTTACTCTTAAACAACAACAACTAACACCGGGACGGTAAGCCACAAAAGTGCGCCGGGATCTATAAAGCCGAGATTTGTTGTTGCCCCTTTGGTTAAATAGATTAAACTAAGCTGGCGGCTCAAATATTGGATCAACAATAATCCATTTATTTCCGTCAAAATCAGCCTTAAATACTGCCGTATTCGAAACTGGCAAGTGCGCCATCTTATCTCTAAAATATTGCATGGTAGTATTATCAATAGTGTCACTCGATGTTATAAAATACTGCCAAATGGCTCTAATGACGTGACCATGAGCGAAAACAACTATAAAGTCATTGAGATTATTTTCAAGCATTTTTATACAACTGACAACCCGGCTTTTAAAGTCTAAAAATGATTCAGCACCCTCGCCGTGTACATAGACTGCTTCGCATCGACTCCAGTAATCTTGCACCCAGGGCTTACGTTGATCGACCGTTGTATTTATACATTGAGTAGGTGATAAAAAATCATATTCGTGCAATGGCCATACCTCCACCGGAACATCTCTGAATTTATTAATAGTTGGCTCGGCGGTTTGCTGGGTACGAATGTATTTAGAGGTCACGATTAAATCCGGCTTTTCATTTAACAGATCCGTCAAGGCCTCAGCTTGCTTTATTCCTTTGCAGGTTAAAGAAATCTTTTCAGGGAAGGAGGTTGGTAAACCTGCATTGGCTTCGCTTTCGGCATGACGAATAAACCAGACGTTTTTCATGTGTCAAAAATACTAATTATTGAAATCAGATAGATCATGCATAATATTACCAAAGGGGAGAAAATGATTAAAATCTAATCTCTTTTACGCCTAAGCAGTGCTCGAACGGAGAGTGCTATTTCCTTCCTCTCCTTGCCATATTCACGAAGTAATTGATTTAATGAATCCATTACACCTGGTTCCAATTTTCCCTTTAGCTGTAAGATATTGGCATACTTTGCGAGTTGATTTATGTTATTTCCTACTTTGCCAATTCGTTCACCAATTGCGTCAAGGGTTTTAAGGATCTCAACAGGATTGTGAACGTAAAGATCTTTAGTTTTAATGATCCTTAATCGCAAATATTCTGTCATTGTTTTCAGTCCGGAGCTTTCAAAATCATTTTTCAATTGTTGATAATCTAAATCATTTAAACGCCAATCTATTCGGTTACTTAATTTAGAACCATCTGTAATTATAGGTCTCCCTCCTCTTGGGTTAAATATTTCCTTGTTTTTCGTTGACATAATTAAATATTAAAGATCCAAGTTGCGCAGGATCTTCACCCTGGAACCAAGAATTGGGTGTAAGGGCAAGGAGGTTATTGTATGACAATAACACATCTTGCCAAACAAAACGCGGCCACATTTTTTTAAAACTTTCAGCAAAGAATTGAACATGCTGAAGCGAAACAAACAATAATCTATAATCCTAAAATTTTTCTTTTTAAGGAGCGCAAGATTCAATTAGAAGTAAGCCAACTTACATATTTGCATACAAGCATATTTACATGCAAACATGTTTACATATAAACTGACTTACATATTTGCATACAAGCATATTTACATGCAAACATATTTACATATAAACCGACTTACATATTTGCATACAAGCATATTTACATGCAAACATGTTTACATATAAACCGACTTACATCTTTACATACAAGCATATTTACATGCAAACAAGGCTTCCATATAAACCAACTTAATTTTGGCCTGCAACCTAACTCATCATCCTTTTCGTAGCTCCTTGTTTTTTATACAATAACTATAGCGCAAACTATAGCGCAGTAAATATCTAATAATCAGATGTTAATAAAACACAATCCGTTAAAGTTGTCCACCATAAAATTCGAAGACACTCAATGGTGGACAACTTTAACGGATTTTTTTGGCCGCGCCCCTCAAATCTTTTGATTGATTGATTTTTTTCCAAATCAGGTACGTTTATGCTTAAAAGAACTTCAATTTAAGCTAATTAAACTAATTAAAATCCTTAAAAACTCCTTATTGATTAATATTGATTAATCAATTGATTATATTGAAGCGTCCACAAATAATTGATAAACAAATAATTACAAGGACTTATAGGGACAACTTTAACGGTTTCAGGGGACAACTTTAACGGATTTAGGGGACAACTTTAACGGATTATGGAGGACAACTTTAATGGATTATCTTTTTAAGGAGGACAACTTTAACGGATTTTATGTCCAGATGGAAACCCAGCATCCCCTATGGCGAAAAATCATTTTTTAAGCTTTTTATTACATACTGAGGAACGTTTTTAATCGCTGTTTGAGGAGATTTTCCCGCTTCGCATATAAAATCATATAGTTCTATTATTCTTTGCCTTAAATCGCTCAAAACGTCGTTTCTAAGCAAAATGTCATTGATAATTGCAATATGATCTGTATTGAACCCAAAATGGGTTTTTAACAAATAAATATTGTCATTTCTTAGTTTGTCCAGTTTACTAGCATATTCAACAAGTGCCTTCCTGTGTTTAATTACAAAATTAAACCTAATGATTTTTCTGTGTTGCACAGTGGTATTAAATATAAAATACACATCAGCTATATTTTTCAATTCAGTCTCTGCTGGCCTGATTACTCTTTTTATCAAATCTTTAATCTGTGGGTATTTATCAATTAATGAAAACTTAATTCGAAAATCGTTAGGTGTAATCGAAAAAACGTCCTGATCTTTCCAATGAGAAATCATTTCATATAGCTTCTGAGAGTAAATATTATTTGTTGAATACATTACTTCTTCGGCAAACTGCGTTAATCCATTAGAAACCTTAATAAGCTCCTGTGCAGTCACTTTGTGAATTACAACAGTAACTGTTCTTGAATATTTTGTCAGTATCGCCCTTTCAATTAAACCAGTAAGAATCACTTCCTCTTCCGGCATTTTATTTTTTCTGCTCTTGGTCTCCGGTAATACAATCTGAACATCTATGCTACGTAAATCCATGAGCGCCTTTTTAACATTCCCATAATTGTTAGTGCCTTTTACTATATCAGTAAGAGGAAACTGCAACTTTATGCTATCATCTGTTGAAGAAAACAATTCAAGCTGATTAAATGATAAGCCCTTGGATACTAAATAAATCTCTCGCTGTAACATAGAAATTATCTTTGTTAAAATTCGTTTTTGTATGACGGTAAAATCCCACTTGGCCATTGTAATACGGTATGGCTGGCGAATGATCTTATAGCTCAAAATTTCCTTATCAGTAGGCATGATTGTCTAATCGATTTGTAGTGATAAACAATTAACCAATTCTCCTTTTGCCTAAAAGATAAGCATCAGCCTCTGCTTGGATCTGATCGTTAGTTTTACGCTTACCTTCGTTTAACCAGGCGACTATATCAGTCCTTAAAAAATATAAGTGTTTGCCTTTTTTAATGTGGGGGATTTTAGCTGAAGAACACAAAGCGTAAATAGTTGCTTTAGCGAGATTTATCAAGGTAGCAACTTCATCAATGCTCAAAAACTCTCCAGTATTATTAGCAGGAGTAGCGCTTTTTGATAGCTCCGAGATTAAATAAGGATTTTCATTTAAAACCAATCGCACTGAATCAGCGAAAATTTTCCTTAGCTCTTCCTTGCTTATAGATGTTAGTATTAACTCGTTCATTGCTGTGTGTATTAATTAACATCAGCAAAGAAAAAGGAATAGAACACCCCTTATCGGTTTAGGGGTGAAGATTCTTTATTTTAATTTATCGTAGTCTAAAAATGATAAATTAATCCTTTTAAAAACAGTTTCTTGGCTTATAGTTCGAAAGGCTTCGTCGCCAAATAAGCTAATTTTATCATTATTGAGAACTCTAAATTTTCTTTTAACCCAATCTGCAAGCTGTCGTTTTTTTGTTGTGCTAAATCGGTGGTCTTTAAACAGAGATATGAAAATGTAAGCAATTTCTTTTTGAAGGCCCTTTAAAACAACATATTCAACTACATCTGGCTTTCCTAAAAAGAAGTTTCTAAGTGTTAATTTATTATCTTCTTCATTTCCGAAAATTGAAAGTTTTGAAAAAGTCTCTACAATTTCATCTATTTCAGAAGGAGTTACACCTGCCAGGTGAACCTGTTCATCCACCTCATTGTTTTTTAAATGCACAAACTGTTTGTACTTTTCTAATTGAAGTAGCTTTTCGAAATAGTTAATCAGATAAACAAAGCCACTGTTCCATTGCTGAATTACGGGATAAAATATAGTATCAAAAATTTGTGGCTCATGGTGACGATAACTTTCCTTTAATTCAAATTGTAAATGATAAGCTTGTTCTAACGCCATAACTTGCGGCATTTCTCTGAGTTTACACAATACAAAGACTTTTAGAGATAAATAGATATTTTCAAAAGCTTTTTCAAGACCTATCATGTCGCTTACCCGACCGCTATCTAATAATTTGTCGTCTTCACTTCCAGATTGAGTGTATACTTCATATTTAAATTTAAGTTCCTCGGTTGTATTTAATTGTTGAAACACAACATATCTATCTGCCAATAGTACTAATATTTTATAAAAGCTCCTGGTGAAAACATAAAGATCACTGTCATAGTGAATCACACATTGGAAACTATTTTCAGAATTATTTACTTCAAAAAAGTTAACTGGATTATTTCTGATATCCATCTTATAACTTTATTCTGTTAGCAGCCTCAATTTTCCTTTTATCAATAACCTTCCCATAAATCTCGGTTGTTTTTAGATGCCTGTGGCCGAGCATTTTGGAAACGGTATAAATATCCGTGCCCATAGTTAATTGCAACGTTGCATACGTATGGCGGAAACAATGAAAAGTTATCTTCTTAGTTATACCGGCGTTTAATACCCACCGGGCCAGTTGCACATTTGTATATGATGAGTATTTAAGTCCTTTAAAGATCTTATCGGCAGCGGTACCTCGGTCACCCAATTGCTCAAAAGCTTGTTCAGGAATAGGTAGTGTTTCAACTCCTTGAGTTTTTTGTTGAGTAAACCTGATAAAGTAGCCGTCCTGTTCTGAATGTTGAACTTCCTTCCAGGTTAACTTAATTACATCAGACCATCGCAAACCAGTTAATGCAGAAAATATAGCCGTTCGTTTTAATACCAACGGGTCGCATTCGGTATCATATAGTGCTTTTAGTTCTTCCAGGGTTAAAAACTCTCTTTGAGTTTCACCCTGGGGAATACCTTTTACACGCAAAATAGGACTTACAGCAAACAGACGATCCTCAAAGGCTTCTTTAACCGCTGCTCTAAACTTATTATAGTAGCTATACTGCGAGTTTTGGGCTAAGCCGACAGTATCTGACTTAATTGATTTTACCGTCGTTAAAAAGGCTTTAAATCCCTCGCAGAACTTTTCATCAACCTCGCCAAACTTGCATTGTCCATTAGTATAAAGTTTGAGATATTTATAAGCTCCGTACCAATTATCATGATTGCCTTTTGATCTGTTACGCTTTCGCACCTTTTCTTCAAAGTAAGCTAAGAAATCCATTTTGGCGGAGAGTTTGTCGGTAAAATCAAAACTCTTGTTTATAAATTGAAGCTCCCTTTCTGATCGGATATTATCAGCCTTCGCTTTACACACCCGGTTATGTTCTTTTTGAGAAGCGTTAGTAGGCTTTTCATAAAGATAGATTTTCAGAAATTCTCTCCTTGTTTCCTTTCCGGTTTCTGCGATGTACACTGGCGGGTAGAAATCAAGATATAGGCTAAGACGCTCATCTAATAATTTCTTTTCTCTGAGCTTAACGCTATGACTTTCTTTCATGTACTTTTACTATTAATACTTGTACCTTTTTGTATCCTTGTCAAAAGAGACCATTAAAGGTACAAATATTCAATAAAAATACAATTCCAGCTATTAACAATAATAATTCAGAAAAGACTATATCAATTGATTATAAGTATATTAATGTGATTTATTCAGCATTACTCATTGTTGTTTATCAATAATCACTTGCCGATACAAAACTTACTAAATATATTTTCCAGCAGATCATCTGTAGTAACGGCTCCCGTTATTTCGCCGAGGTAATGCAGGGCTTGTTTGATGTCCATCGATAAAAAATCTGAGGTTATACTGCCATCAATTCCGCCAAGCACCCTAATCAGGGCCCCTTCGGTTTTTTGCAGGGCCTCCAGGTGGCGGATGTTGGTTACCAGTGTTTCGTCGCCACTTAATTGATCTTTAATGGCGGCGCTGTAAATTTTATTTTTAAGGTCATCAATATGCAGCTTTTCTTTGGCCGAAATGAAGATGGTTTGAGCGCCTGGAAGCCCGGAGGTTTGGAAGAACGTTTTAATGCTTTCTGTTTTGCCCGTCTGGCTTAACAAATCCATCTTATTGGCAACCATCAGCATGGCAATACCGGGGCCTTGCAAGCTTTCCAGATCATTTTTAAGTTCTTCCGTAGTTATCTGCTCGGCATCAAAAACATAGATCAACAGGGCCGACTGGCTGATCTTTTCCATAGTACGCTGTACCCCTATTTGTTCAATTGCATCCGTGGCTTCACGGATCCCCGCAGTATCTATCAATCTAAAATTAATGCCTTGAATATTTAACACCTCCTCAATAGTATCGCGGGTGGTGCCGGGTATATGGCTCACAATGGCTCGTTCTTCGTTTAATAGAGCGTTTAACAGGGTCGATTTACCTGCATTTGGTCGGCCGGCAATTACTGTATTAACCCCCTGTTTAATAGCGTTACCCAGTTCAAATGACTGAATTAAACGACCAATTACGCGGGTAATATCAATGATCAATTGTTTTAACTGATCGCGGTTAGCAAATTCCACATCTTCCTCGGCAAAATCAAGTTCCAACTCAATGAGTGAAGCGAAATTCACCAACTGCTCACGCAAGGTTTGCAGTTGATTACTGAACCCGCCCCGTAGTTGTTGCAAAGCCACCTGTTGTGACGCTTTAGAGTTTGATGCGATCAGGTCGGCCACCGCCTCGGCTTGCGACAGATCAAGCTGACCGTTTAAAAATGCTCTTAAAGTAAACTCGCCGGGTTTGGCAGAACGAGCCCCTTTTTTGATGAACAGCTTAATTATCGACTCAATAATATAACCCGATGCATGGCAGGATACCTCCACCACGTTTTCGCGTGTGTATGATTTAGGTGCTACAAACAGCGAAACCAGTACCTCATCCAAAATCAGGTCGCCATCAACAATATGCCCGAAGTGTATGGTATGCGATGCCTGCTCTGTCAGATCCTTACCCTTCCATACGCTGTTGGCTATCGTAATAGCATCCAGTCCCGAAAGGCGGATCACCGCGATAGCACCTATTCCGTTTGGTGTGGCAAGAGCTACTATGGTTTCATTATTTGTCATTGAATCATTTATTATTAAGTCATTTCAATAGTTTGTTAACTACCAAAGTGTAAAAGTAAAACAAATTAACATGAACTATTAACCGCCGGCCATGAACTACTTTTCAATGACTTAATTGTCTGAATCTGAATTTTCAAAATTTACAAATTAACAGAATACCCCAATGAACCATTGAACCAATAAACAAAACTCTTACCTTGCGCTCACAAATTATGGTAACTTTTTTTGAAGCTTCGCTCGATACAATTTCGGTACATCATGTTGGCAATCAGTCGCAAAGCGAGATGTATGCATTATCAGATCATCCCCTTGAACTGAAGGATGATATTATCCCTAACCTGCTGATGCAGTATTTTTTAAAACCTTTTGAAAAAACTAACGAGGTTTATCACCTCATGCACAGTAGTGGCGAGCTTAACCTTAACGAGATCCATCACTTTGCTACACAGGTATTTGAGGATAAGGAGAAGTTTCACGAGGCATCTGAGCAGATTGCCAAACACTTATATAAAATAACTACCCACCCTAACATTAAAGGCGGCGAACTGTATGTGGTTTATTTTAACAAGGTACAAATAGAAGGTAACCCGCTGGATGCCATTGGTATATTTAAGTCGGAAAACAAGGAAACTTACCTGAAAGTTTACCCTGACAAAGGTGGTTTCCAGGTTGATTATGAAGAAAATGCCATCAATATTAACAAACTTGACAAAGGTGTACTAATATTCAACATCGAAAAAGAGAATGGTTATAAAGTAGTGGTGATCGACAAGACCAATGGCAGCCAGGATGCAGCCGTTTATTGGAAAGATGAGTTTTTACAGCTCAAAATTCGTAACGACAGCTTTAACCAAACCAGCAACACGCTGGGCATCTACAAAAACTTTGTAACGCAAAAGCTCGACGACGAGTTTGAAATGAGCAAAGCCGACAAGATAGACTTGCTGAACCGCTCCATGAAATATTTTAAGGAAAAGGAAACCTTTGATATGGATGAATTTACCGGCGAAGTAATCGGCAACCCACAGGCTATTGAATCATTCAAAAACTTTAAAAACCAGTACGAGCAGGAGTTCGACAGTCCTATTGCCAATACTTTTGAGATATCTGACAATGCCGTTAAAAAACAAGCCCGGGTTTATAAAAGCGTATTAAAGCTCGATAAAAACTTCCACATCTATATCCACGGCGACAAGGAACTGATTGAAAAAGGTTTTGACGATGGGAGGGCGATGAACTATTATAAGGTTTATTTTAAGGAAGAGGCGTAGGTTAATTATTGTATTAGTAAAGAGTTACGAAGTTTTAAAAACTTCGTAACTCTGATGAAAGAAACAGCATCTGTTTCAATCCACCTCAACCAAACTACCCGCTCCATAAGTAACCGGCTCAACCCTTTTTAAATGAATATTGCTTACCGGTTTTACCACCAGTGGTATTTTCTCTATCCGGGTCTCGCTGGTATCCAAACCAAAGGCTTTAGCTTCTGACTGGGCCAGTTTTTTGATGGCGAAATAACTGTTCAAAATAAACGCCTCGCTCACGCTAAACAGGTTATTGTACGACAGGAATTTCTCCATGATCACAAACCTGAAATCGGCAGCAATTTTATATTTGTTTAAAGATTCGTACTGACTGGTGATATCTATCTCCTTACGCTTCACCATATCTTCCACCACATTGCGGAATAGCACATTCACTCTCGGCTGTATCCTAAAGCCCAAGCGGTATTCAATACGGATCACCTTACCGGGTTCAATCTGATCAACACTGTACTCCATGGTATAAGGTTCATCGGTACGTTCAATATGCACAAACCAATAGGTATCGGCACGTTTAGGGCGGCGGCTCATAATGGAGTAAATGATCTTCTCTTCTATCTGTTTGCCATTGTTGGCCTTGGTAAGGTAAATTAGGTGAGTTGCATATTTATTAACGGTAGTATCGGCACTCAAGGCATTCAACAGCGGCAATTGCTCTTTTATATCTATAAAGTTCAGGAAACGGTTATTGATCTTACGGGCCTTAAACCAAATATACATGGTGAATATCAACCCAACTTCAAACCCAACAAAGAATAATCTTTTCAATATTTTAACCGCGTTGGCTACAAAAAATGAGAACTCTACTGTTAAAAACACGCACAGTATAATGGTAACCAGCCAAACCGGCCAGTGCTTTACATAGCGCATAAAATAATACATTAAAATGGTGGTGCTCAGCATAGCAATAGTGATACTAAACCCATAAGCGGCCGTCATGGCGCTGGAAGTTTTAAAGTATAACGATACCAGGATGCAACCTATACACAAGATCCAGTTAATGCTGGGGATATAAATTTGTCCGCGTATGTTTGATGGATATTTTATAGTAATACGCGGCCAGAAATTCATACTCACGGCCTCACTGATGAGGGTGAAAGATCCGCTGATCAAAGCCTGACTGGCAATTATGGTTGCGAGGGTGGCCAGGGCAATACTCGGAATTAAAAATTGATGCGGAACAATCTCGAAGAAAGGATTTACACCGGTAAAGTTTTTAGCGGGCCCTTGCGAAAGTACCCAGGCTCCCTGTCCGAGGTAATTTAATATAAGCGTGGTTTTTACAAAGATCCAGCTTACCTGTATATTTTTGCGCCCGCAATGGCCCAGGTCTGAGTACAGAGCTTCGGCACCTGTGGTACATAAAAATACGGCACCTAACAACCAGAAACCCTGGGGGTGATCCATCAGCAACCGGGCACCATAGTATGGATTAAGCGCTTTAAAAATAGCCGGATAATGAGCTACCTGCATGGTTCCTAAAACGCCCAGCATTACAAACCACATGAGCATAACCGGCCCAAATGCCGAACCTACCACTTTGGTACCAAACTGCTGAAAAAAGAAAAGCAGTATAATAATGCTGATCACAATAATTAAAATGAGGTTATTACCGGGGATAATAACGCTCGAAAAAGCAGGCACCAGGTTTAACCCCTCAATAGCTGATGTAACCGATATAGGTGGGGTAATAATACCATCAGCAAGCAAAGTACCAGCACCTATAATGGCCGGAATGGCCAGCCATTTGCCATATCGCCTAACCAGGGCATACAGTGAAAATATCCCCCCTTCGCCTTTGTTATCAGCCTGCAGGGTTATTACAATGTATTTAAAAGTGGTTTGCAGGGTAAGCGTCCAAAATATGCAGGATATTGAACCTAATACCAGGGTTGGGTTAACCTTGCCACCTTCAACCAACAAAGTTTGAAAAACATACAAAGGGGATGTACCAATATCGCCAAAAATAATACCAAGGGTAACAATCATACCCGCGAAAGTGAGCTGCTTAACGTGCGAATTCATTTAATAGGATAAACTAATAGGGGATTTAAAAAAGAGGTACTGTTGCTGTCTTGAGTTTTCGACATCCAGTTTAAATTGGAGGCTGCAGCAATAGGGGACAATACCATCATACATTGATTTTTGTTAATAAAACCCCCTCAGCAATATATGCACCTCATGACTTAATTTTTTATTAAAATACTCTATTACAATAGATTAATTAAAAATACATGTAAAATTAAAGACTTAAAAACCTATCATTTTGATAGGTTTTATCATTTTGATAGCATGAGAAAAGGGCCAACTTTTTGGAGAATTTATAATTAAAAACGCGTCTTTGCGAGGTACGAGGCAAGAAGCCCCCTCTAAATCTCCCCAAAAGGGGAGACTCTAAAAAGCATTTTAAAATCCTCTCCTTTGGAGAGGGTTGGGTGAGGCTACTTGCTTCGTTCCTCGCAATGACGCGTGGAGATAAATAAATGGAGATAAACAATAAGGTCAGTGCCTTAATTTCTTAAAACTGCACACCCCAGCGTTCCTCAATGCCTAATCCAAATAAGGCAAAGTCATACTTTACCGGATCGAGCGGATCAAATTCGCGCAGGCGCTGGGTAAGTTCAATGGCGGTTTGCCAGTCGGTTTGCTTGCGGGTAATGAGCAACAGTTTGCGGGATACCCGGTCAACATGCAGGTCAAGCGGGCAGATCAGGTCGGCAGGTTTAATGTGGTTCCAAATGCCAAAATCAACTCCGCAATCATCCTTACGCACCATCCAGCGTAAAAACATATTGAGCCGTTTGCAGGTTGATTTTTGCGACGGCGACGACACATGTTTTTTAGTTCGATGCGGATAATCGGGCAGAGAAAAGAAATATGAACGGAAGTGGTTCAATGCCGCCTCGGCCCCGCCACCTGGCAAATCAAAAGACTCCCCCTTCAGGGGGCCGAGGGGCGTCACAAACGCATCTTCTAATGAATCGAATCGCTCATAATGATATCTGAAAAAGCTTATGAAATACAGTGTATCAATATCATTAAAGGTACGGTGCTTAAAACTAAGTAGCTTTTCAAGATCCGGTTCCTGATGGTTCATGATAAAATCATAAGGCGCGCCATCCATTAAGATAATCAGTTCCTTACATTTTTTGATGATGGTAACACGCTGCCCCCAGGCCAGGGTCGCAGCCCAAAAGCCCATGATCTCAATATCTTGTTTTTTACTGAACAAGTGAGGTATAGATATTGGGTCGTTCTCAATAAAACCGGGCTGGTTGTATTGGGAAACTTTAGCATCGAGGAAAGTTTGAAGCCCCCCCGCCCCCTGAAGGGGGAGCCTGCCCCTCCCGTCCCCTAAAGGGGATGCTTTTAATGCACCATTACTCATAATATGATTATATCCTCCCCCTTTAGGGGGTCGGGGGGCTCAATGCTTGCTTCAAATCTTCCAATAAATCTTCAATATCCTCAACCCCTACACTTAAGCGTAACAGATTATCAACTACACCAGCTTTTTCGCGCTCGGCTTTGGGTATAGAACCATGTGTCATACTTACCGGGTGATTGATCAATGATTCTACACCGCCCAATGACTCGGCCAGGGAGAACACTTTAAATGAAGATGCGATGCGGAAAGTTTCTTGCAGGTCAGCACCCTTTAAAACAATAGAGATCATACCACCAAAATCAAGCATTTGCTTTTTGGCGATAGCATGGTTAGGATGGTCGGTAAAGCCCGGCCAGTATATTTTTTCCACCTTAGGGTGAGTTTTCAGGAACTCGGCTATCTGTCTGCCGTTTTCACAATGGGCTTTCATGCGCAGGTGCAGGGTTTTAATACCGCGCAATACCAAAAAGCTATCCATAGGGCCCGGCGTAGCACCGCAGGCGTTATAAATGAACCATAGTTTTTTATACAGCTCTTCATCATTTAGCATCAGGGCACCCATTACCACATCGCTATGGCCACCAATGTATTTGGTTACAGAATGCATCACCACATCGGCACCCAGATCAATAGGATTTTGCAGGTATGGCGAAGCAAAGGTATTATCCACCACAAAAAGCAGGTTCTTTTCTTTCGCTATTTTACCTATCGCCGCAATATCTACAATTTGCATGGTAGGATTGGTTGGCGTTTCTATCCAGATCAGCCTGGTTTTATCATTGGTGTACTCCCGGATGATCTCGGGGTTTGACAGATCCAAAAAATGGAACTTGATACCATAGTTAGCGAAAATTTTAGTGAAGATCCGGTATGAACCACCGTAAAGATCGTTCCCGGTTATTACTTCATCACCCGGGGCAAGTAATTTCATCACCGCATCGGTAGCGCCCATTCCGCTTGAAAAAGCCAAACCGAATTTGGCATTCTCTAATGCAGCTAAACAGTCTTCCAGCGCCTTGCGGGTTGGGTTGGTACCACGTGAGTATTCATACCCCTTATTATCGCCCGGCGATTTTTGCCAGTAGGTTGATGTTTGATATATCGGCGTCATGATAGCGCCCGTAGTTGGATCGGGCTCCTGCCCTGCATGTATAGCTTTAGTTGCGAATTTCATTTGTTCAGTTTTGTGTTGCGGGTTGCGGGTATCCTGCTACGTATTTAACACGCCACACGCACCCCGCAACACGCCACCGATTAATATGCTCTGGCGAAAAGTACCCTTTGTGTCGACGGTTTCCCAGTCAAAATGCATTTACCTTCTTCCTGTTTATTATCCAAAGGTATGCAACGTATTGTCGCCTTAGTTTCCTCTTTTATGCGTTGCTCGGTTTCAGGTGTGCCGTCCCAGTGGGCGCTCAGGAAACCTGGTTCTTCATCCAACATACGTTTAAACTCCTCATAGGTATCAACCTCAGTCATATTCTCAGCCCTAAAGTCGAACGCTTTTTTATAGATGTTAGTCTGAATTTCCTCCAGCAGGGTTTCAATGTGCTGAGCCAGGCCTTCCTGGTTTACAGTTTCCTTTGTCTTGGTATCTCTACGGGCCAGTTCAACGGTTCCATTTTGCATATCGCGGCTGCCTATGGCTACACGCAATGGCACACCCTTTAACTCGTACTCGGCAAATTTTGCTCCCGGACGGTGGGTATCCCGGTTATCAAACTTTACGGAGATACCTTTAGCCTTTAACTCTTTAGTTAATGATGCTACATAAGCCGATATATTATCCAGCTCTTCCTGATGTTTATAGATAGGTACAACCACAACCTGAATAGGCGCCAGTTTTGGCGGTAATACCAGCCCGGCATCATCAGAGTGTGCCATGATCAGCGCACCTATTAAACGGGTTGATACGCCCCATGATGTTGCCCAAACATAATCCAGCTTATTCTCTTTGTTGGTAAACTTTACATCAAAAGCCTTGGCAAAATTTTGCCCCAAAAAGTGCGATGTGCCGGCTTGCAATGCTTTACCATCCTGCATCAAAGCCTCAATACAATAAGTATCCAAAGCGCCTGCAAAACGTTCATTTGGCGTTTTACGGCCTTTTATTACAGGCAATGCCATCCAATTCTCTGCAAAATCGGCATATATGTTAAGCATTTGCTCGGTTTCGGCTACGGCTTCTTCTGATGTGGCATGGGCGGTGTGCCCTTCCTGCCATAAAAACTCGCTTGTACGTAAAAACAAACGGGTACGCATTTCCCAGCGCATTACATTGGCCCATTGGTTAACCAGGATAGGCAGGTCCCGGTACGATTGGATCCAGCCTTTATAAGTGTTCCAGATAATGGTTTCGGATGTTGGGCGAATGATGAGTTCCTCTTCCAGTTTGGCATCTTCATCAACCACAATATTTCCGCTACCATCGTTTTTAAGGCGATAGTGTGTAACAACTGCGCATTCCTTGGCAAAGCCATCAACGTGACTGGCCTCTTTTGAGAAAAAGGATTTGGGTATTAACAGCGGGAAATAGGCATTGCTATGCCCTGTATCTTTAAACATCTGATCAAGCACGGCCTGTATATTTTCCCATATAGAATATCCATAGGGTTTGATGATCATACAGCCCCTAACCGGCGAATATTCGGCCATGTCAGATTTAATTACTAAGTCGTTAAACCATTGCGAATAATCTTCGTCTTTACTAATAACACCTTTGCTCATATTGATTGGATAGAATTTGACTTTGCAATTGTTGTATATTGCGCTCAAATTTATAAATTTAAAACTTATTCGAACTCGAACTTTTCATATACCTGACATGAAACGGAACATTGCTATAGGAATTTTTCTAATCGGCGCCATGGCGCTGAGTTCCTGCTCAACCACAAAACTCGCAAATACCGAAAGCAGTGATGATGTCTATTTCTCTAAAGCTAAAGCTGGTGATGACCCTACTTACGCGGCGGCCGACACATACAACCAAAATGTAGATCAGGATCAGGACTACAATGACGATGATTATTTTTATTACGATGACTATGCATCGCGCATAAACCGTTTCAGTTATTACTCTCCTTTTAGTTATTACGACAATTTGTACTATGGCTATAACAATTACGCTTTTAACAATGGCTTTAGCTTAGGCTTTAATTACGGGCCTTATGGCTATGGATATTCACCTTATGGCTATGGTGGCTGGGGCTTAGGTTTGGGGTATGGTTACGGAGGATGGGGCTTAGGCCTTGGATATGGTTATGGCTGGGGTGGCCTGGGCTGGGGATATGGCGGATACTATGGGGGCGGATATTACGGAGGTGGATATTATGCCGGCGGCACACCACGTCCTAACCGTGGGGTTGGATATGGCCGTGGCAGCGGTAGTGGTACTGCCAGCACTCCTGGTTTTGGTACGCGTGTACCCGCCAATAGTGGCATAGGTTATATACCGGGCGGCCGCGGCACCAATAACAATTATAATCGGCCGGCACGTACAGATGCCCGTCCGTCTCGTTCAGACAATCAGCCGGCACGTGCGGCAGAGGCGCGCCAGGCTACACAGCAGCAACCTACTTATACACCCGCACCATCAAACAACAACTCCGGCGGCGGCACACGCAGCTCAAGCGGAGGTAGCAGCGGTGGAGGCGGCAGACCAGGCAGACCATAATTTTATCACCCTGAGATTCTATGAAAATAAAATACCTACTCACCGTAATTGCTATAGTAGCTATTACTAAAAATAGTTTTGGGCAGTACGCGCAGGATGTAGTACGTTTCTCCACTTTCCAAACAGGTTCTACATCGCGCATAAAAGCCATTGGTAATGCCGGTACAGCTGTAGGTGGCGACTTGAGCTCCATTAGCGGTAATCCTGCCGGTTTGGGTTTCTTTACACATTCCGAATTCAGCATAACCCCTGAGTACAATGGTTCAAAAGTAAATTCAACCTATTTTGGCCAAACCGGTAACACCAGTAAAAACAATGGTAATTTAAATAATGCCGCGGTTGTAATTTATCAGCAGCTTAATACCCCAAAAGGGCGCGATAAAACCAAAGGCTGGTTAAGTATTAACTATGGGGCTGCTTACAGCCGTACCAATAATTTTTATGAAGATATAGCTTACAGTGGTAGAAACCCAAGCAGTTCCATATCTGATTATTTCGCAGGCATTGCCAACAACCGCCCCAACGACGCCCTGGGCGGCTGGGCATATAAGCAAGGCATTGTAGATAATTTTGGCACCAATACCAACCCCGACTTTGCAAGCACAGTTTCCACACCAATAAATCAAAACGGAATAATTTCACGTGTGGGTGGGCAATCGGAGTTTGATTTTTCTTTTGGAGCCAATTACAGCAATAAACTATACCTGGGCGTGGGTGTAGCTATTACCGATATCAGGTATGATTATTTTCGTCAGTTTACAGAAACGGGCAGCGCATCCATACCCCCCAACGGCGGTACTGTAGGTGTGCCTACTGATTTTAATTCGGCTTATGTACAAAGTCAGTCAACAAGGGGTAACGGCGCCAATATCAAATTAGGTGTTATTTATAAGCCGGTTGAAGCCTTGCGCTTAGGCTTTACCTTTACATCTCCAACTTTTTATAGTATCGATGACGGCTACAACGAGGGTTTATCAACCAATATCAGCGGCAGGGCGGGTCAAAGTGATGAATTAGGTTCAAGTACATTTAATTATAATATGCGCACACCGCTTAAACTGGCAGGCGGAGCGTCCTTTTTTATAGGTAAATATGGCTTTATAAGCGGCGATGTGGAATATATTGATTATGCCAGCGCGCATATAAACAGCAATGTCGACTTTGATAACACCTCAGATATTACCCAAATCAAATCTGATTACCGTTCAACCATTAATATCCACGCCGGTGCCGAAGCCCGCATAACCAGCATGTTTTACTTACGTGGTGGCTATAGCCAGCAAGGCAGTCCGTTTAAAAACAACAGCACAGCTACTGATGTTACCGGCGATATCAAAACCGTTACCGGCGGTATAGGCCTCAGGTTTGGCGCATACTATATTGATGCCACCTACGCACATGTAACAGGTTCGGAACTGATATCCCCTTATCTTATTGATGCAGGAAACCCGACAGCCAGCTTCAAAAAAACCAATAACAATGGTTTCCTGACTTTGGGATATCGTTTTTAAATGATAACCTCATTGAAAAAGCCTTTCTAAATATAACCAGAAGGGCTTTTTCATTAACCAAGCACATGTAATAAGCTATTTACTAATACGTTAAATGATAATTGCAATCTTTAACTTATGAAGAGACTATTACCTGCAATTTGTATTATAGCCTTATTGTATTCCTGCAAAAAGGACAAGATCCCTTATGAAAAGATCTCGGGCGAATGGAAACTGTTCAAAACTACAAGAACATATTTTCCTCCTGATACCGAAAAAAACACTGTTGATACAACAGCCAGAACAAACTATGAGATACTAAACTTCAATCATAACGGTAGTGGCGAGAGTAACTATGGGTTGGGTGGCTTTACCTATTCATTAAACACCTTAAAGTTTTTTTATGCTCGTACCGGATACTATGAACATTGGAATATCGCACTCATAAGCACAGATACACTTACTTTAACATATAACAATGAAACTATTGATCCTAAATACAGGGTTGTAAAATACTACAACAAAATTAAATAAGCGCGTTTAAAGCCTATTTGTCCATAAAAAGCTATCACACTAAATACTTGATACATCAGCTATCTGCTCGGTCTTCACCAGCTGCCTCACATCAAAACCCTTATTGGCGGCATTAACTACTAATTGATTATAGGTCTGCTCATCCAAAGTAGGGCGACGGCTTAATATCCAAAGGTAATTGCGGTTGGGATGCCCTACTACAGCATAGCTGTAATCACGTGCAAGGTCAATGATCCAGTATTTACCGCGAAAAGGCCAATAAAACTGTACTTCTAATTTCGCATTGGTATTATCGCTTACAAAGGCCCTGCCTTCGGTTATTTTTAACTTATTATTCCTGATACAACGATTTTTTACAATTAAGGTACCATCGGTATTTAAGCCGTAAGTTGCCGATGCACAACTACGCCCTTTTTCAAAACTTTGCGGAAAGGCAGCTATTTCAAACCAGGTGCCCAGGTATTTTTTTAGTTCAACGTACTTAACAGTTTCTAATGGTTTATTCCTGGCTTGCAGCGCTAAAGCAGTTAAACCTAAAACAACAGATGTTGCCAAAATCTCTTTCTTCATACAACATCAACGATTATCGGGCGCAAAAAGTTTAAGGAATAAATGCATAATTAGGTCATTTAACCGCTTTAAATATTTAATTACCTTTGCGCCAATCCATTAAAAAAGGGTATCTATCAGCAATGCCACAGGTAATAAACATCAGTATTTTAGGTTGCGGTTGGTACGGAACTGCGCTGGCAAAAACGTTAGTAAATGCCGGTTATCATGTTAAAGGATCAACTACATCGCCACAAAAATTGGAGGTATTAGCGGCTGAAGGGATTGAACCTTACCTGGTTAATTTTTTACCGGAGGATGAAAATTATGATGCCGTTTTTTTCAATTGCGATGTATTATTAATTGCCATCCCTCCCAAAAGCAGATCAGGCGAAGGAGCAAACTACATTTATAAGATACGGCGCATGATCAGCCTGGCAAAGCAGCAAGGTATTAAAAATGTAATTTTCATTGGCTCCACTGGTGTTTATGCTGATTTAAACAAGGAGGTGAATGAAAATATAGCCCCTCAACCCAATACCGAAGCCGGCAAATTATTACTGACTGCAGAAGATCTTTTCAGGGCGGAAACATCATTTAAAACTACCATCATCCGCTTTGCGGGATTAATTGGCCCTGGCCGTGACCCGGGCAGATTTTTTGCCGGAAAAAAGGATATACCAAATGGCAACGCCCCTGTGAACCTGATCCATCTTGATGACTGCATTGGTTTAAGTATGGCTATTATTGATATGCAGATATATGGTTATTTGTTTAACGCTTGTTCGCCCGATCATCCTGCACGCGCTGCTTTTTATACACAGGCATCTATAAATTCAGGATTGGAGGCTCCCATTTTTATTCCCGAATTAAAGGAATGGAAAATAATAAGGAGCATTAATGTTGAACCCATTTTAGGGTACCGGTTTAAAAGGCTTTTATAGCGCATAGCTTACTCTTTATATTCCAGAGTTTTTTTAAGCACCACATCCTCTGCCGAGCGGGCTATCATTACATCAAATGTGCCGGGCTCGGTTACCTGCTTCATATCGGTGTTCCAGATGGCAATATCATCCGGTTTTACGGTGAATTTTACCGTTTTGGTTTCGCCGGGTTTCAGACTGACCTTATCAAAACCTTTTAAGGCCATTACCGGCGTAGTAACTGAGTTTACTTTATTGCCGAGGTACATTTGTACCACCTCTTTACCCAACACATTGCCCGTATTGGTTACATCAACTGAAACCTGCACCTCCTGGTTTTTATTAAATGAGGTAGCCGAAACCAGCATATTACTGTACTTGAACGAGGTATAACTTAAACCATACCCAAAAGGATACAATACATCCGTTGATGAAAAAACATAGTCCTGACCAGGCTTATCAGGCGAACCCGGATTATGGTAAAAACCTTTATTGGAGTTTACATGGTTATAAAACACCGGGATATGCCCCACAGATTGCGGAATAGATACGTTTAACCTGCCAGAGGGGTTTACCTTACCAAACAGGATATTGGCTACAGCCGCACCACCCTTTTCGCCAGGGTACCAGGCCTCCAATATCGCCGGGATGTTTTCCTTTTCCCAACTGATGCTCCAGGGACGGCCATGTACCAGTACCAATATCACGGGCTTACCGGTTTTATAAATTTCCTGCAACAGTTCGCGCTGCACACCTTCGGGGTTTATATCGGTAACGTCATAACCCTCGCCACAGGTAAAGGGGTCTTTGGGCTCACTTTCAGGGGCATGGCCGTTCCATCCGATGCCCGAAAACACTACGCTGGTAGTACCCAATACTACAACCACAGCATCACTGTTTTTAGCGGCAGTAACCGCCTCGGCAAATCCACTTTTGTTTTGCCCTGATAAGGTGCTGCCTTTGGCATAATTGATCCTTACTTTATTGCCTACCAATTCCTTAATGCCATCCAAAATGGTAGTACCAGAGCGGTTGTCGCGGGTAGAACTGTAATCGCCGTATTGCACCTGGTTGGCATTGGGGCCAATTACAGCCAGCGATTTTAGAGTATTGATATTTAATGGCAACAACTGTTTATCATTTTTTAACAGGATAATGGATTCCTCAGCTATTTGCTGCGACAGGGCGATGTGCGCCGGGGTATGTACCCGCTTTTTAAGCTGCAGCGTATCAACCAAAGGTTTTTCAAACAGGCCTGCCTTAAATTTGGCTGTCAGGATGCGGGCTACGGCGGTATCAATCTGTGCCTCTTTTACCTTGCCAGCTTTAACCAATTCAATTAGTTTGGCATACACATCGGGCTTGGGGGCTTCCAGATCCACACCGGCATTTAGGGCTTCGGGGGCGGCATCTTCTGCATTTTTAGCAATATGCTGAAAACTGTATAACATCTTTAACCCCTCATAATCAGAAAACACATAACCCTTAAAACCCCATTCCTTGCGTAATACCTGATCCAGCAAAAAATGATTAGCATGTGCCGGTACGCCGTCCATCTCATTGTATGACGGCATTACCGAATATATGTTGGCCTTTTGTACCGCATCCCTGAATGGCACTAAAAACATAGAACGCAGTTCACGCTCGCCGATGGATGCAGGCGCAAGGTTAATACCCGCCACCGGAATGCTGTAAGCTGCAAAATGCTTGGCAGTACACATTATTTTATCCTTGCCTAAACCTATTAAACTCCCCTTCGCGTCGCCTTGCATGCCGGTTACAAAGGCTGTACCCATTTGGCTCACCAGGTATGGATCTTCGGCATAACATTCCTCAACCCGGCCAAAGCGAGGGTCGCGAATGAGGTCAAACAATGGAGATAAAGCCTGATCAACACCCGATGAAGATGCTTCGTAAGCGATAACCGAGCTCATTTGCCTGATTAGCATAGGGTTCCAACTGCTCCCCTGGGCTATGGCCTGCGGAAATATGGTAGCTCCCGAAGCCAGTTGCCCATGCAAGCATTCTCCTATTTGTATAGGTGGAATACCCAAACGTGTTTTTTCGCGGGCATATTTTTTTGCTTTAACAGATAATGAAGCAATTTCATTTATGGTGATGAACGGACTTTCGCAAACGCCATAAGCAATGGGGTTATCCAACGAGCCTTTTAAGCTGTTCATGCTCATTTGCCCTACCTTTTCCTCCAGTGTCATGCGGCCAAGCAAGTCTTTTACACGTACCTCAACAGGCGCTTTAGGGTCTTTATAAACCTGGGCGTTTACAGTTGTTATGGTAAAAAATGTCGCGATACATAAACTCCATTTCATTTGCCCTAATTTCTAATTAATGTGTTTACCGTAAGTTTTTAAAGTGTACACAAAATGATAAGTGCCCGAACCTACGTTTAACTGCGCGTCGTTACCTATTTTTTGAATCCCGGTAATTTCTTTTTCGGTATTAATATCCAGGCCACTCTCCGTGATCTGATCGGTTACGGATGGCAGCACGATCTGGGCTGTGGTATTAGGCGGCACAATCACATCAAGCGTAAATATGCCGTTGTCAATGCTCCATGCAGATTTCACCTTGCCGTATAACGTTTCCAGCTCGGCCTGTGTGCTGGTAAGCTTTCCACCCGGATGGGGCGCGATGATTATTTTATGGAAACCCGGCGAACTTTCGTCAGTGTTTATGCCCGCAATAACCCGGTACATCCAGTCGCCAATAGCGCCATAAGCATAATGATTAAAAGAGTTCATTTCAGGATCTTCAAAACTCTTATCGGGTTTAATACCATCCCAACGCTCCCAGATAGTAGTTGCCCCGTTTTTTACAGGATAAAGCCATGATGGGTACGACTCTTTCATAAGCAGATCATAAGCAATATCGGTATGCCCAAAACGGCTTAGCACATGGCAGATATAGGGTGTACCTAAAAATCCGGTAGTGATATGTTCGTCATAATCTTCAATATTATGTACCAGTCTTTTTGCAGCCGACTCCCGTAAATTTTCGGGCAGCAGATCAAAGTTCAAAGCCAGCACATAGGAGGTTTGTGTACCTGATATCATGCGGCCATTGGGGGTTACATACTCACTTTGAAATGCTTTTTTAATGTTATATAATAGCAGGGTGTACTTTTGCACATCCTCATTTCTGCCCAATATTTTTGCAGCATTGATCAATAATTGCGTTGAATGAGCATAAAATGCCTGTGCTATCAAATTTTTATCGGTAAGGGCGGCGCCATCCTCATAGTTTGTGCCGGCATAAAACAGCCAATCGCCAAAGTGGTTACCGGTGTCCCAAAGGTAATTTCGGCTATGAAGCTGTATGTAGCCCACCCAGGCCTTCATGCTTTCGTACTGCTGCTGTAATACCTGCTTATCGCCATAGGCCAGGTAAATGTTCCAGGGGGCAATGGTAGCTACATCGCTCCAGCCCGATGCCGCAGCCGAAACACTATCCAACACATTGGGTACTACATAAGGCACCGCGCCATCCTTATGCTGATCTGCCGACAGATCTTTAAGCCATTTGGTAAAAAAGCCGGCCACATCCATATTAAAGGTAGCGGTACGGCAAAAGGCCTGCGCGTCGCCAGTCCAGCCCATGCGTTCATCGCGTTGAGGGCAATCTGTAGGTATATCAATAAAGTTACCTTTTTGACCCCATTGTATATTATGCTGCAATTGGTTTATGAGCGGGTTTGATGTGGAGAACTGCCCCGTTTGTGCCATATCTGAATATAAAGCATAAGCAGCCAGGTTGGTTGAATCAAGCGGGCCTTTATATCCTACTACCTTCAGAAAACGAAAGCCCTGAAAAGTAAAATGCGGTTCAAAGGCTGCAACACTATCGTCTTTAAAAACATAGGTAATTTCCTGCTTGGCTGTACGCAGGTTCTTGGTGTAAAAATTACCTTTCTGGTCAAGCACCTCGGCGTGGTAAAGCTTCATCGTATCGCCCGCATTGGCCTTTAGCTTAAATTGCACCCAGCCTACCAGATTCTGGCCAAAATCAACCACCCTGTCGCCCTCGGGTGTGGTAAATACTTTAAGTGGTAAAAACTTCTCATGTTTTTTTACCGTTGGGCCAGCCGTTGCTATCAGGTTACTTTTTATAGTTTCATCAGTTTTTACTGTATCCCAGGTGAGGTCACGATAAGTAGGATTTGTCCATCCGGTTTTTTCTTTGCGGGCATCATAAACCTCGCCATCAAAAAATGAAGAGGCGCGAATTGCACCATAAGCCACTTTCCAGCTTTTATCAGATGTAATAATCACTCGCTTACCATTGGTATAAACCACTTCGAGCTGATAAAGCAGGGCCAGTTTTTTACCATATACATCTTTTTTACGGTTATAGGTATAGCCGCGGTACCAGCCATCGCCAATAGTTACCCCCGTTGCATTATCGCCCTTTTTAAGCATCGATGTAACATCATACACCTGGTATTGGATCCTTTTGTTATAGCTTGTCCATCCGGGGGTAAAATAATCGTTCCCAACTCTTTTACCGTTGATCTGTGCTTCAAATACACCATGCGCGGTTACGTACAAATGGGCGGCACGTATTTTATGATCTAATTTAAAAGCCTTACGGAACATTGGGCTTGGACCGCCGGTGGTATCAGATACATAGTTATCCTGAATCCATTTAGCCGTCCAGTCTTCGGGTTTAAGCAGACCCATTTTCCAAAAGTTTACCATACTCCAGGGCGTTACCTGGTTCTTATTATTCCAAACCCTAACCTGCCAGTAGCATTTTTGACGCGATGTAAGCGTTGGCCCACCATAATAAACATGTACCGACTGATCAGACGGTATCTTACCAGATGTCCATATTAAGTCCTGACCTTTTGTTAATGATACCGCATTGCTGCCAACCCGTATTTCATAATACGTTTGCTGAATATTCCTATCCTGTGTGATCAGTTTCCAGCTCAGGCGCGGATTTGCCACATCAACAGCTATAGGATTAACTTTATACTCACATATCAGATTATCGACCTTGAAATTAACAGGCACATTTTGAACCTGTGAAAAG
This sequence comes from Mucilaginibacter lappiensis, assembly GCF_050433765.1. Classification (GTDB taxonomy): domain Bacteria; phylum Bacteroidota; class Bacteroidia; order Sphingobacteriales; family Sphingobacteriaceae; genus Mucilaginibacter; species Mucilaginibacter lappiensis_A. The sequence continues at coordinate 345,328 of NZ_JBNPWP010000004.1, forward strand.
CCCTTATGAAGGAAAAATATTAATATAACGATAATTAAGTATACCTTTTTGAGCACACCCTTTTCGGCTATGTAATTCATGCTATTAAAATATAGCTTTAGAACGATTTTGTTTTAACATACAACACATTTTTTTGCTTAATAAAGTTAATTATGATCCATTTGTTACAATATTAAGATTATATAAGCTGTAAACGTATTGTGGCTCCATGAAAGTTTCATGAAGCCGTAATTACATTATTAATGTTCCAGATTCCCTTCGTTTAACGGATATTGGAAAAGCAACCGGATATTGGAATAAGCAGCTGAATTGACGGTCCAATAGGGTTTTTTAAACGTTTTTTCTCTGGCACCATGGGCTATCATTACAGCAGCCGCTTTTCCTGTACGCAACAAGTCAAACCAGCGGTGATTTTCAAAACATAGTTCAACCTGCCGTTCATGCGCTATGGCATCACGGAAAGCATCCTGGGTTGCCACATTTAAGGCAGGATTAGAGTTCCCGGCTGTTTTATCTTTTAGCCCTGCACGATGTCTTACCAGATTTAAATACCTGAATGCATCACCACCGCCCGCAAAACCCTGCTCGTTCAGGCATTCGGCCAGCATCAGGTAAACATCTGAATAACGATATACCGGAAAATTATTGCCTGTAATGCCCTGAACTGCACTTATACTCTGATATTTTTTAATAAAGGGCAGGTCAATACCAAACTCATCAGATGTAAATTCAATTACTGAAGCAGCCCTTCTTTTATCTCCGGCTTCGTAAGCGGTTATCAGGTCATGGGTTGGAATATTCCAGCCATTTTGCGCGCCATTAGCAATTTCAAAGCCGGTTACATCACTATCATAATAATCCCACGGAATAAATGTATCCATGAAATCGCTGCCCAGCCCGTTGGGTCCTTCAATATATTGGATCTCAAATATTGATTCCGGGCCATTTTCTTTAGTTATATCAAAATTATCTGCATAATTGGCATTCAGGCTATAAGCGTTTGATGTGATAACATTGCGCAGCAGCGGTATAGCCAGATCAAATTTTTTCTGGGTCATATACACTTCGGCCAGCATCGTTTCGGCGGTGCCTTTTGTCACCCTTCCTTTATTGGCGGTTCCAGTATATTTTACAGGTAACTTAGTAATAGCCAGCTGTGCATCAGCAATTATTTGATTATATACATCGGCAACGTGAGCTTTGGTAGCTACTTTATAGGCCTCGCCTACCGACTGTACTTCAGTTAGCACCAGCGGAACGTCGCCAAACATACGTACCACATTAAAATAATTGAAAGCCCGCAAAAAACTGGCCTGTCCGGTTATGGTATCTGCAACAGCGGCATCCAGTTTGGCAGCCGGCAAACGGGCTAAAATAACATTGCAACGGCCAATACCGGTGTAACTGGCATTAAAAAAGGCCCCTACCAGGTCGTTATTATTTAACTCCCTGAATTCGTCTATTTCTTCTTTATTGGTACCAGAGCGGTCATTAGGGTTAAATTCATAGGAGGTATTATCAGACCGCATTTCGCCCATGGCCCAAAAGCTTCCGTTATATAAGCCCTGCAAAGGCGCATAAGCTCCGTTAATAGCCTGGGTAAACTGAGCCGGCGTTTTATAAAAATTGGTTGTGTTTTGGGTATCTGTTGGCTGGCGGTTTAGATAATCCTTTTTACAGCCGTTTATACCAGGCACCGTAAGGATCAAAAAAAGATATATATATTTTTTCATGATTTCAGTTATTATGGTTTGATCAATCGTTCTTTAAAATATCACATTACACCCCAATGTATAAACCGCTGATACCGGGTATCCCGTAAAATTCACGTTTGGTGAAAGTGACCTGTTGCCCAGTTGTCCATCTATGCCCACTTCTGGGTTGCCACCTTTATAACCTGTTATGAGTATCGCGTTTTGTGCACTGAAATAAACCCTGAAGTTTTTGCTGAACTTTGTTTTAAAATTGTACCCCAGGTCAATGTTTTTAACCATCAGGTATGAATTGTTTTCGACCCAATAGGACGGATAATAATCACGGGCCAGATTGGTATTTGAAACTGTGGTTGGTAAAAATCCCGCCCCTGGTTGTGCCGCAGAACGCCAGCGCTGCATTACAGATTGTTCTACATTAAAAATCCCGTCGAGGTTGGTAGTGAACTGTTTATACATATCAAATACATGCCCACCTACCGAGCCTGCCGAAATAATATTCAGATCAAAGTTTTTGTAAGAAAAATGATTATTAAAACCAAACGTAAATTGGGCCCATGGGTTGCCTATGTTGGTTTGGTCATTACCATCAATTACGCCATCGCCATTAATATCTTTATATCTTATATTGCCCACCTGCTCTCCGTCAAAGTGCGGATATTTGTCCAGCTCGGCCTGGTTCTGGAATATGCCTTCAAAAATATAACCGTAAAACTGGCCCAGCGGTAACCCTACTTTGGTAATGCTAGTTGGGTTATCATTTTTGGGCGCGTCATATATTTGTGGTGTTGGCCCTAAGCTGAGCACTTTATTGCGGTTAAACGAGATGTTTAAATCTGTAGACCAATTAAATTCCCTGCCAGCGATGTTCTTTGTGGTTAAGGTAAATTCCCATCCCCGGTTACGCACATTGCCAACGTTTGATAAAGCGTACCCATAACCTGAAACTATAGGGATAGGGATATACTGCAGCATGCGTTGTGTATACCGGTTATAGTATTCGGCAATTAAGTAAATACGGCCTTTAAGCAATGACAGGTCCATACCTATATCCAGCTGCTTTGTAGTTTCCCATCCGAGTTCCGTATTTCCTATCTGATCGGTTACGGAGGCGCCCGGGGCAAGCGCTCCGCCAAACGTATAATCGGCTTGATCAACCGACGGTATGTAATCATAGTTACCTACATTATTATTACCTGCAAGGCCATAACTGGCGGTGAACTTCAACTGGTCAATAACCGCCACTTTAGGAAAAAACGATTCGTCAGAAATGCGCCACCCGCCTGATACGGATGGAAAAGTACCCCACCTATGCCCTGGAGCAAATCTTGATGAGCCATCGCGCCGGATGGATCCGCTTAACAAGTATTTATCTTTATAGGCATAATTTACCCGACCTATTAATGATAGTAAGCGCCAGTCTTCATCGCCGGCGCTCGCGGTAACTATGGTAGCTTTACCAACCGACTGTATGGCATCATCAGCAAAACCGGTTCCGTAAGTTAGGCGGCTATGGGAATTTTCCTGCTGTATGGAGTAATCTGCCAGCACGGTTAAAGTATGGTTACCCCAGGTTTTCTTGTAATTAACACTATTTTCGTTGATCCAGTTAAAAGAGTTTGACGAGTTAAAAGAAGCAGCTGCCTTTACCTGGTTCCCATCTTTATTGGGGATACGAAATCCTCCAAGAAATGATGGCCTGAAATAATCGCCGGTACTGTTTTGATAATCAACACCAAAAGTTGACTTTATATCCAACCCTTTAATTATCTCCCAGTTGGCATAAACATTTGCAAGCGTGCGGAACTGGGTATATTTGTTTTTTGTATTTACCAGTTCACTTACCGGGTTGGCATTTTGAGATGTTCCTGCTATATTCTCATTACCGGGTGAGCCTACAACGTTTGTATAGGAACCGTCGGGTTGTTTTACGGGTGTAAGCGGGCTTTCTAAATAAGCCTGGCTCAATACCGCCTCATCAAAATGCCCATCTGTTTGCTGTAAATTTCTAAAACTATAGGTAGGCGCAATACTAAGCCCAATAGTTAAATTTTTTGTCACATCAGCATCCATATTACCTTTTAATGAATACCTTCTAAAACCTGTATTTAATACAGTACCCCGCTGATCAAAAAAACCCATTGAAAACAATGATCTTACTTTTTCGGTGCCATTGGCAACCGTCACATCATAATTTTGCATTGGAGCTACCCGGGTTACTGCATCAAACCAATCGGTACCTTTACCAAGCGCTTTCGGATTTCTAAACGCCTCGGGTACCTGGCTAATGTCAAAGGGTTTCCCTGCTGCTTCGTCGGCATCTTGTAAAGCTTCAATGCGCCATTGTGCATACTGCTCAGCCGTCATCATTTTGAGCTTGCTTTTTGGAAGAATTGTTTGAATACCTGTTGAGGTATTTACAGTAACCGTCGACTCACCCTTTTTAGCCCTTTTAGTGGTGATCAGGATAACCCCGTTAGCTCCGCGTGAACCATAAATGGCAGTGGAAGCCGCATCTTTCAGCACGCTGATATTTTCAATATCATCGGGGTTAATGGTACTTAAAGGATTTGAATACTGATCAAAACCTGGAGATAACGGAAAGCCATCAACCACATATAGCGGATCATCGCCTGCACCTACTGATCCCGCGCCACGGATGTTAACGGAAACACCACCGCCCGGCGTACCTGTTACCTGGTTTACGGTAACACCGGCAAGCTGACCGGCAAGTTTCAAATCGACACTGGCGGCTTTGATCTCTTTAATGTTGGCCATTTTTACAGTACCTACGGCACCCGTAACATCTTTTCTTTCCAGATGGCCATAGCCTACTACTACCACTTCGTTTAGCTGGGTATTATCATCTTCTAATACAATATTGATAGTGGTCCGTTTATTTACAGGTTCCTCTTTTACTTTAAAACCTACAAACGTAAACACCAATATGGCGTTATCCTCGGCCTGCAAACTAAACTTACCATCAACCCCTGTAACCGCACCTATGTTTGTTCCTTTTATTTTAACATTAACACCCGGCAGCGGCTGGTTTTGCTTATCCACCACCTGCCCGGTCACCGTTATAGGCACAGGGGCAGTATTGCTTGCAGCCGCATCCTTTTTATTTACAATAATTGTTTTGTTTTCAATAGTGTAAGTAAAGGGCTCGTTTTTAAAACACTGCTGTAATGCTTCATCAAGCGACGCGTTTTTTAATGCTACGGTAACCGGCCTGGCCAGCTTAATATCATTGTATTTATAAAAAAAATAGTACCCGCTCTGTTTTTCAATAGCGGTAAATACTTTTTCAATAGCAGCATTGTTGGTGCTTAGTGTTATAGTTTGCGAGAAACTTTTGGCGCTAAGCTGCAAGCAGCCGATAATAACTAATAGTACCGTTAATTTCATAGTCAAAAACAGTTTTGAGGTTGATGTACGGGGAACGTAAAATACTTTACCCCTAAAGTTTAATTGCATAACTTCGTCAAGTTTGGGTTAATGTGTCTGTTAATGATTCTCAGTAAGCTTGATCCAACTATTCTAACCCGGGAGTGTTGCGAGCACTTCCGGTTTTTTTTGTGGATAAGCAGCGGATGGTTGCGTTAATGGATTCGTCGGCGTTTGGTCATAGTTATATTTAATGTCGTTTAAAATTTAGTTGGCTATGGCGTTACAGTTATCTTTTTGTTTTCAATTTTAAAATGAACATGGTTTAGCTCCAGAATATGCAGCACCTGCGACAGTTTTACATTGCGCTCAATTTTACCTACAAACTCATCATCAGGTATTTTACCTTCGTAAGTAACCTCGGTATCATACCATCTGCTAAGCTGTTTCATAATATCCTGGATACTTACCCGTCTAAACTCAAAAAATCCGTTTTTCCAGGCAATAGCCTCATCGGTATCCGCATCAATAACCTGTACATTATCATCTTTAACAATGCCCTGCTGACCGGGCTTCAGAAAATTACGCTTACTACCATTGTTTAACTGAATGGCACCTTCCAGCAGGGTGGTTTTTATCTCTGCTTCATCGCTATAGGCCATGATATTAAAATGGGTGCCTAAAACCTTTACCTGCATCTTATCAACTTTTACCATGAAAGGTTTCGCGGTATTTTTTGTCACCTCAAAATAAGCCTCGCCAATTAGCTCCACACTACGCTGGTTACCGGCAAAAGCAGTAGGGAATTTTAATGACGAAGCCGCGTTTAACCAAACCTTTGTACCATCGGGCAGTATAACCTGGTATTGGCCGCCGCGGGGCGTAGTGATAGTGTTATAGGTAATTGGTTCATTAGTTGCAGCATCATTACCCCTGTCAACCGCGTAAATAAGTTGTCCGTCTTTAGTTTTTCTGATACTGATCTTTCCTTTTTTGGCAAGGGTGCCAATTTTGGCAGAATCCAATACCAGTTTGGCACCATTTTCAAGTGTGAGTATGGCTTTGTTATTGCCCGGGTCAACATCGTGCTTGATGGCTTTTGTACTATTGGCGATGAATGACCGTTTGGCGTTTAGCTGAATATAGTAGTATGTTCCGGCTCCGATAGCCACCAGTATAATTGCTGCTGCAGCTACATTTCTTATAGTAAAGAGCCTGATCACTTTAGGCGGATGCTGTTTTTTTGACTGATAAACAGTTTGCTGCAAACGCTTAAGCATTTTAGCCTCCAGTTGCTCTTTTACACCCAATACAGATTCGTCCCACCCCTGGGTAGACTGAAAACTATCGAAAAAATCCAATAACAACCGCTCCTCTTCGGCAGAAGCTGTTCCGTTTAAATACTTATCAATAAGTTGTAAAAATTCCTGCTGCTGCACAATCTGGTTTTTTAAGGAGAGTATAAAAACCAGCTTATCCCCTACGCAGCAATCAAAAATTTATTAATTATTAAGTAACCGTTATTTTTTAATTAAAAGAAACAGCACCTGGAGCAGGAACGTACTGCCTATAGAGGTTCGGAGCTGCCGCAAGGCTTTGGTTAGATGGTTTTCGACCGTTTTGGTAGATATGTTTAATTGCGACGCGATTTCCTTATGGCTTAAACATTCTTCGCGGCTTAATTTGTATACCTCCCGGCATTTTTCGGGGAGTGTGCTTACTATTGAGCTTATCCGGGCGGCTAGCTCTTTATATTCAATATTGTCATAAACTGCAGGGGCATGTATGCGTTGTAAAACATCATCATAAATATCGCCCCTTACCGCGCCCGTTCGTATTTGCCGGTAAACTTCATAACGGATGGAGGCATATAAATAAGCTTTTAACGATACGGTGATGCGGGTGTTGTACCGGTTGTTCCAAAGTTTGATGAATAATTCCTGTATGATATCTTCGCAAACCTGTCTGTCTTTTAAAACATGATAAGCTGAAGTGTAAAGTACTTCCCAGTATCTTTTATAAATAGCCGATAGTGCCGTTTCATCGTCCAGTTTTAAGCGGTCGATCAGTTGTATATCACTTAAAGCTCTTTTATCGGACATATTTCAACCGGGTTAACATCAAACCATATTGTTAATTTAATTAATATTAACTGAATGTTTATATAAAACACCAACCCGTAAAATCAACCTGAATAACAGTCAGTTATACGAGGTAACAATTTATCAAGGAATTGGTTGTAGTAAATTGAAATGTATTTACATTTAGTTTATTGACATCATAAGGTAAGCTAACGTGCTTTAAACATTGCCTTGTAGTTGATTTAAAGCGCAAAAAAAGAGCCATCTCTCAATGGCTCTTTTTTTCTTAAGGATTTGCTTATTTTAATATTCCGTTAGCCAACGCCAATTCTTCGCCGGTTATAGTGTGCGGACGGGTTTTATAAATTTCGAGGGTTACATTTGCATGGAGGCCCTGAATTATAGCTACACTTTCATTTACGCGGCTCACCGGTACATGCGGGTCAGGGTCGCCGGTGGTAATGAGTATAGGGGTTTGGTTAAAATCACCTTTGTAATTATCATGGATCAGTTTCTCGCCTATCAATCCACCGGTAAAAGCTATTACGCCGCCGTAACGACCCGCGTTACGGGTCACATACTCCAGGGTTAAACAAGCACCCTGCGAAAAACCCAGGAAATAAATATTTTCCTGAGCTATTCCTTTTTGTTTGATATCCTCTACCAATTCGCCAATAACCGCCAGCGCCGAATCAAGGGCGGGTTGGTTATTACTTACCGGTGCCATAAAACTATATGGATACCAGCTATGTTCTGTTGCTTGTGGTGCAAAAATGGCATAACCATCAAGCTCCAGGTGATCCTGTAATGTTATAATACTTGCTGCTGATGCTCCACGGCCATGCAGCATAATGATGGCTTTTTTAGCCTGTTCAACGGGTGTGCCCGCTGTAACTATTTGTTTATTGTGCGTATACATGATTGTGCTGTGCAATTAAAATTCTGTGTGTTCTTAAAGGCTGTGTGCGATTCCCCTGGGGAGGGGTCTGTTAACAAACCCTATGTCATTTCGAACGATAGAGAGAAATCTTCTACGACTTTTCATACGAACTTTGCATGGTGTAGAAGATTTTTCGCTATCGCTCAAGAGATAGTTTCTCTTTCGCGCCTCCCTCATTCCCTTCCCCGGCTCTATCGAAATGACATTTTTTTTTAAAAAGATGTGTACACATCGAAGCTCTCAAGAGGGGGATTTAAAAACATTTATTTATACTAATGATGGCAGTGATTTTTCCAACTCTTCGCGCATGTTTTCATACTGAGCGGGCAGTTTAAGGCCGCTGCCTAATTGTTCAACCGGCTCATCAACTGAGAAGCCAGGGTTATCTGAAGCCAGTTCAAACAATACGCCTCCTGGTTCACGGAAGTATAAAGAGTAAAAGTAGTTCCTGTCTATCTTATCAGTAATATGTAAGCCCAGGTCGGCTATTTTTTCACGGTACTGCATTAATATCTCATCATTTTTAACGCGGAACGCCACGTGGTGAACTGAACCTCCTGCAACATGCCCGGCAACTTCCCCGGCTACCTCAACCAGGTCAACTATGGCAGCGTTATCCACGGCGTCGGTTATAAACCTGTAACGGTTCACATGCTGTTCCAATAATCGGTAACCAAACACATCAGTCAGTATTTTGGCAGTCGCTTCAATTTTATTTGAAGTGATGGTAATGTTATGAAAACCACGGGTAGCATTTTCGGCTTTAACATCCGCCGTTTCCCATGGTAACCGGGTATCGGCAGTTTTAGGCACAATCAGTTCCAGCTTCAAACCATCAGGATCAAGGAAAGTAAGGTATTGCTCGCCAAATTTTTCGGCGGGTTTGTTGTATAATATGTTGTTAGCTTCAAATCTTTTCAACCAAAAATCCAAACTGCCTTCAGGTACACTATAACCAATTTCGGTAACCTGGCGTGCACCCCTGCGACCCGGAGAAATACCTTCCCACGGGAAAAATGTAAGGATGGTTCCGGGGGTACCTACCTTGTCGCCATAATATAAGTGGTAAGTATTCGGATCATCAAAGTTCACCGTTTTTTTCACCATTCTTAAACCCAGTACCCTTGTATAAAAATCATAGTTTTTTTTGGCAGCGCCTGCAATAGCAGTAATGTGATGTATGCCGTTTATTGTATTTTCCATTGTGTTCCTTTTCGAATCAAAAATTAATAATTGTTTTAATTGATGATTCAAATTTACCCCGGAAAACAACGATTACACTTGATGTAGGATAAGAAAATAAGGTGGTGGATGTTTTTTGGCAGATGGTACAGGAGACTCACCCCGCCTGCGCTCGCTGGGCGACCCTCTCTGCGGCTTCGCCGCAAAGAGGGTTAAGGAGGAAAAATAAGTTTGTCATGCTGAACATAGTGAAGCATCTATTATTCGACACGCATGTTGTTGAGTAGACCCTTCGTTCCTCAGGATGACAGTTAAAATGAAAAACTTTTTAATCCCCTCCGCCATAGGCGAAGAGAGGGTGACCAAGCGTAGCGATGGTCGGGTGAGTCTATTCACGGATCGTTTTAACTTAATAACGTTAGGCCTACCTACCCCTCGGCTTTGGTACTAAATAAAAACACTGCCGATTCGCCCAATATCACCTGGTCACCCTCATTCATCGGGTGACCGATCTGCGTGGAGTTTAGCTTGATCATTTTGCCGTCGGCAGCTATATGGATCTTGGTTTTATTGCTTGGAGGTACCCCTCCTTCATCGGCAAATATCATAAAGCGTTCAGCATCTTTGTCCCATTCAATATGGGCATGTTGCCTGCTGATGAACTTATTGCTTTCATCTGTACTGGTAGCCGGGAATATGAGTTTATTTATGCGGTACGATCCATTATCCGTAACCGATTTTTTATCTCTGCCTATGTTTATTTTATTATCTGTAGCTTTTATCACATATTCTTCCTGCTCAGCTTCACCGCTCAGTATCCTGATATAAGCTATCGCCGATGAGGCATTATGCATCACCTGTCTGCGGGTATGCATCAGGAAAGCGGCATCGAGCTCAGGTATTTTGGTGGCCTCGATGGGTAATTCGTCTGTAAAAGAAACTTCAATTGTCCAGTCGGCGGGCAGGTCAAGCGCGTAATCATCAGCTATTTTTTGTACCTCGTTCCTGAACTTCTCTTTTTCGTGTACATATACAGCCCCCTCGTACAAGTGTTTATCCTCGGGCACCGTAGCTATAAAAAGCAGCAGTTCTTTAATATGGCCGCCCTCACCGCCCTCTACCTTTTGCAGGGCTTCTTTTATAAAACGCAACAGCGCATCGCGCAGACTTTTCACATCCCAGTCGCGTTTCTTTTTGTTATTGCTAAATAAATTAAATGCCATGCCTAATACTTTTTATGGATTTATTTCTTCTGTTGATGCGGTATCTTCCGGCACCTTTATTTCTTCTGATGGCTGTACTTTTTCAGGCATCACTACCTTTTCGGGTATAAAGCTTTTCATATAACCCTTTTTCAGCAAAAAAGGTATTACGTGATTCCCTGCCAATCTCACCGCATCTGATGATCCCTTGGTTGATTCAATACGAATACAGACCACCATATTGCCGGTGCCTTTAGCCTCAGGTGCAAAAAACACATACCAGCCATCGTTCACACTTTTATTTTTTACAATGCGCTCGGGCGTACCACTCTTACCTGCCACAGCTATATGCAATATAGGCACTTTTGGCGCACTTTGCGCTATCATATATTGTTTGAGCAGGGCGGCGTATTCTGGTTTCTCGGCCAGTTTTATACCCCCTTTTACAGCCATTACCGTATCGTTAATTTTCAGTACAAACCGGTTGGCGCGCAATATACCATCATTTGCCACGCCCGAAATTAACCTGGCTACAGCTGCGGGTGTCGCGATCAACTCGCCCTGGCCCCAGGCCATACCAGATATACCTTTGGCCCTTGTTTTATGAATATTATTAGGATCATAACGCGGCTTGGTATTAAACTCGGTTTTACGCCACAGATTGCGCCATTTTTCTTCCTGTTCATCATTCTGAACCGGTTTATTATAATAGTAGCCGCCTACACCATGCAAAAACATCCCGGTTTTTAAATACAGGTTTGCCATATACTCTTCCAGGTGCTGCTGGTTGGCCAGCTTTATAAAATATACGTTGTTTGATTTGGCAATAGCCCTTTCCATGCTGATCATCCCGGTTTCATCGGGTTCAATACCTTTGGTACGGATACGCTCGTTCATGCTTACATGATATACAACATCTGCCGCGCTCATACCTAACTTATTAAATGCCGACATGGCCGTTAACACCTTGGCCGTTGAACCCGGTTGCGAAGCATACGTAAAACCAAGATCGGTAGTGGTCATCCAGGTAGCTAATTTATTCTGATCTGCCTGCGGCATGGTCAGTTGATCCCAGTTTCGCACCGGCGGTAAAGGGTACACTGCCGATGCCAACACATCCCCTGTGTTAGCCTCCATCACCACAACCGAAACCCGGTTATCCAGCAAGGCTGTATCGGCAGCTATGGATTGTTGTATACTGGTTTGCAGTTCGGCATCAACAGTAAGCTGTACATCACGGTTCTTGTTTTTAAATGCCGCTATTTCGGGCCCGTTTATATCGGCCAGCAGCAATGGGGCCAGCGCGCTATAATCTCGTTTGCTTACGGTCATCTCTTTCATCCCGCGAGGTAAAAACCGGTCTTCCTGAAAACGGGATGCCTTTACATTATAGCTGGTTACGGGCATTTTAAAACCGCGCAGTTCGGCGGCGTGCTCATACTCGGCAAAGTAGCCGTTGGTACTGCCGTTAAATACACCGGTATTGTCATCACCCGTCCAGAAAAACATCTGCTCCTCGAAAGGATAAAACCTGTCCAGCCGCTTGTGCATGGCCGAATCCAGATCATAATGCATCAATCCCGTAGCGGCTAATTTGTCTTTTTGCTTCTCTATCAACTCCGGCTTGCTGGTAGCCAGGACCAGGCCGTTACGATCCAATAATGAACCGGCCTGCAGCTTGTTCATCAGGATAGCAATGCGTGGGTTATAGCTAAACATGCGCAAACCGCTTTTATCGGCCACCAATGCTGGCTTTACCACCCAATGTTTATTATCGGCACTATAGCGCGATACGTTTACGGTGAGCAAAACCACCGCGGCCAATGCGGCGGCCAATGCAGGCACTAAATTTTTATCCTGCTGTTTGGTGATAAAGCTCATTTGTACCGCCGTACCTTTTACAGATGATACCGACAGCAAAAAACCCGCTGCAACCATATTGATCACCAGCGATGAACCACCGTAACTTTCAAAAGGCAATGATACCCCCGACAGCGGCAATGCACCTATGGAGCCACCGGCTATCAGCAAAAATTGCACAAATGTACAGGTACCAATACCGGCACTCAGGTAAAACAACAAGGGCGTACCTGTTTGCCGGCCTATAATGATAGACCGGTGCAGATAAAGCAGGAACAATATAAATACGGCCGCCATGCCCGCCCATCCAAATTCTTCACCAATGGAAGGCAGTATCATATCGGTATGTGCTTCGGGGATGGTTTTAGCAAAGCCCTGCCCTACACCCGTACCACTTAAACCGCCGCCTGCCATGGCCCAAAGGCCATTAGCTACCTGGTCGCCACCATATACTTCATTGTTCCAGGGATCTTGCCAAATGGCTTTACGTTCCACCAACCGCTCTACCGGACCGGGGATAATTTTATCCAGGCCAGGTATTTTATCAATTGTTAAAAATGCCGTGATCACGATCAAAGCCATAAATGCCGATTCGCTGAGCAAACGTGGTTTTAAAAATGCTACCAGGCCCCAGATCCCGAATGTGATAGCCGCGCTGAGCCAAACGTTTTCAAAAAACCAGGTGGCCAGCACAAACAATATCACATAACCAGCCGTATGCAGAAAATCGCCGCGGGAAAAAGAGAACAGGATAATGAATGTAAAACAGATCACCATGGCCGGGCCTAAATCGCCCAGCACCAAAAACAACAGCAGGGTAATAATAGTGGCTATCAGTGCAAATGAAAAGAACGACCAGCGCTTACCCCAACTGGCATACTGGCTGATGAACTTCTCGTTAGCGGCAAAAAAGCCAGCCAGGAATATCACGATCAGGTATTTCACGATCTCACTTGGTTGAAAACCCAACAGGTTCACTTTTACACCACTACCCTCGGGCCCGGTACCAAATAAAATAGTGCTGAACAATATGCCCATAGCCACAATAGCCCAGGGCCAGCCATTGGCCGCGCTGCGCACTCCTTTAAAAAATAATAACCTGTACAAGGTAGAATCGGCATTAAAACGGCGTAGGTTAAATAACTGCAGTATGCAGATACCACCAACGCCAATACCAAGATAAACAAGCGTGTCTTTAGCTAAAAACCTATCGCGCAGCGGATCCTGTAATGATAATAGCGTAAGGAACGAGATACCGGTTAACAGCATTACTAAAGGCAGTATCAGTTGGTCGGCCTGTGGATAGCGGCTGCTGAGCAGCAGGTGAATAATGATGAACCCTGCAAAAAAGCTGCCGGCAATTATCAAGTACCATTCATTAAAATCGTCTTGTGTACGTACTATAAAGGCACCCTCTTTTTTGAGGATATTAAAATCGCGGGTGGATAGCAGCTTAATGCTATGCGGCGATTGGAAAAAGTTGAGTGTTTTATCCTTGTTTAGCTCCACCACACCCTGCGAACTGCCAAACTCAAAACCCGGCTGCAGGGGTAGCACTTCAAAAGCCTTCCCCGTAGGCAGGTTTTTAAATTCATAATTACCCCCGGCATCCGTGCGGGCAAAGGCAGTAAGGGATTGCAGCTGGCGCTTTTTATCGGCATTAATAACGTAAACCTTTTTATAGGCTTTGGTATTTTCTGTGGTTGAGCCTTTTGATCCGGTTTCCTCATCAGAGTAAATACTATCCTGCGGTAGTATTAAAGCCAGCCTTACCAATACACCGGCTACGGGTAGTTTTTTATTTTTGATTGTTCCCCTGATGCTGTATTCGCCCAGGTTAAGATCGGTTTGCGTTGGTATTTGCGGCGGGTGATTTCTTTCCTGCGTAAAACGAACAGAATCGTCGCCCGTATAACCCAATAATGAGCGGGACACGATGACCCGTTTTTTGAATGATTCGCCGCCATTTGCAAATGCATCATCGGCATTTACATAGAATCTGCGTTTGTTAAGCTCCCCGGCATTATCAAACTCCTGGCCGGCATTTGCTTTGGCTGCTATAGTTGCCCTAATGTAGTCAACATCTTTAGGGTCATCAAAATAATATCCTTTTTGCAGTAAAGCCGCAACATTGCGGGCGGTATTTGGCGCGTTCAAATTTACAATGGTACCATCCCTAAGCCGTTTATCAACATCAACAAATTTTTGCTGCAGCACAAAATAAAGCTTACCAAATAACACAGCCAGCACAATACCGGTCAGCAATAAAAATAGCCGCTCCATTCCCCTGCCCGGCGCCTTTGATGTACCTTGATCCATTATTATTTAGTAGTTTTTGATAAGGTATCGATCTTGAACAAGCCACCAAACAACCTGCCCGAAATATATTTTTTATCGGGGAAGATATAGGAAGTTTGCACCGGCACCATGCAATTGTTAAATACCACATGCTTTAATACCAATGCATCATTACGGGTAGCAATGGCTACCTTAAAACCTTCAAAAGCTACACTATCCAGCACAATGTATTTGCTGGTGGCCGCGAGGGATATTCCCGGACCGGCATAGGTAGAATCGCGTTTAAATATGATATTTCCTTTGGCCTTAATGTACAGGCTATCCTGACTTATGTGCAAAGTATCGCTCAATATAATAGGTTGTTTAAAATCAGCATCAGAAAGTATCAGCGTACGGCCTTTTAGTTTATTGATGGTATCCTGCAGCCTTATTTGTTCTGCATTATTCACCTTTACGGGGGGCACTGCAACCACTTTTACCGGGGTTTGCGTTAGTTGATAGTTTAACCAAAATTGCCATAAAAAACCCGTTAATGCTAAAGCCAGCAATATAAAAAGCACCACCATAGTACCGCGGTTGCTTTTTTGTTTTACAGGTACTGTTAATGGGCCATCGGGCAATTTAGGTTGGGCCAGCGGATCAATTATTTCATCGGTAACTTTTGCAGTTGTGGCCGCGGGCCGTGTAGCGCTATACTTGCGTGGCGCCTTGTCATTCTGCACCAGCACTACAGTTACGTTGTCTTTTCCGCCTTTGCTGTTGGCGGCATCTATTAATTTTTCGCCTTTATCCTGTATGGAGCCACTGCTTGTTAGTATGGCTTTAATCAGGTTTTTATCAACCATATCGGTAAGGCCGTCGCTGCAAACCAGTAAGGTATCGCCGGGTAAAAATGGAGATTGCCCGGTTTCAACAAAATCAGGGTCATGCGCTATCTGCGGGTTAAAACCCAGGGCCTTGTTAATTTCATTCCGTTTGGGGTGATCCATAGCAGCCTCCTCGCTAAGCCGGCCAGAATCTTCCAGAAAACCAACAAAGGAATGATCCTTTGATATTTTTATCAGGGAATTATCGCGCAGCAAATACAAACGGGTATCACCCACGTGGGCATAGTAAAACAGGTTGTTTTGAATATCGATCACGGCAAGCGTTAATACGCAGGCCATGTTTTCCAGCTGCTTAGCCTCCAGCTTTCTATCGTAGATCCTTTGGTTGGCAATTGTAATTGTATTTACCAATAAAGGGACAATGTCACCAGCAATGTATGATAGTTGCTGCAATATGCAATCGCGCGCTATATCGGCAGCAACTTCGCCCCCCACATAACCACCTACGCCATCAATTACACAGGCGATAATGAAGTTGCCATCATCGGCTTTTTGGGCAATAAAGGTATCCTCGTTATTATCCCTTTGCTTACCAATATCTGTTATTCCGAAAAAATTATTTGCCATGGTTTTTACTGGAATTTTTTATGTCGATAAAGTGGGCCGCCAATAATAAAACGCATATTGCTAACAGCCCAAATGATAATATTTGTGACATTATGCTTCAGGTTTAAATATGTTGATACCTATTATACCATTCAGTAATATTTTTGAGTTAAAAGGCAGATCGACCCATTGTGGCGAGTTTACATCGCTTTGAATTACCTCCTGCTCATTGATCAGCGTACGCTCACCAAAGGACGCTAAGTAAAGCTTGCCGTCTGCTTTATTGAGGCGGATACGCAGGTGAGGGGTATTCACCCAATCGCTCGGCACTTTAAACACGGCTGGTTCCTCACGGGTTTCCTCATTACCTGATACTACAATATCATCGTCCTTCATCAGGTACTCCACCTTACGGCCCACAAATTGCTTATCGGGCATTATGGTATCCAGCCGGGCTAATACTTTTTCGCCGGGCTTTGCTATTTCCTTCTCGTTATAGTGCAGGTCATTAGCATAAGGCAGTTCATAATAGCCTTCGCTATAGTAGGTAAAGCCTTTTAATATCTCATTGCTGATATCCAGTGTTTGCGCCACGCCGGTATGCCGTGGAATAAATGTTACACGCAGGTTCTCTTCTTTTTTACTGCTGCCCGGTAACAGCTTGCCTATAAAGCCTTTGTCGCCCTTGGCATAATCAGGATGCGAAACCAGCCTGAACACCCATTTAGAGCTGGAGGGCTCTACCTTTTTACCTACCTCCTGGTGCTCACGCAGCAGCTCATAAAACTTTTTTACTGATTCATGAACGATAATGCCAAAAAGCCCCGACCGGTTGTTAATGAATTCCTGGTAATCCTCTTCGTTAAAGCTGATGATATATTCGTGGTAAAACACCACACGATCAGCAAATGACAGCTGACCGATAGATTCTTTAAATTTTTCGATAATGTACATGTAAACATCATCGGGGGTAAGTGCCTTAATAGTTGCGGCGGCGGCATTTGCAGGTTTCCCATTAGGCAAAAACCAGTCCTGCAGCCCTATCTTTTGCCAAAACGTTGATTTTGATTCCATTCAGTTATATCCTTTAAATTAACTGGTTAACGCTGTCATAATTAAAAATTCAAATTGGAGGTATCCTTTGTTTTAGCACTATCGCGATAAAATTGAGGTTCCTCGGCAGCCCCGGGCTTTTTATATTTCATTCCCTTCAGTATTGAGTCGGCCTGCGAATCAATTTCTGGCGGAATGCCAGATTCATCCCTGACCGGTGTAGTATCATCCTGCACAGCTGTATCCGCCTTTTTTTTAGGGACAGTGAAGCGGGTAGTAACAGAATCGGCCGGCTTTTTTGATGGCTTAAAAATCCTGTTATATACGCCATGGTATATCCTGTCGCCAAATTTGCTCAGTACCACTGCCGAAAACACAGTAAAACCACACAGCATGATCATAAAGAACACAAAAATAGGTTTTGACATGCGCACCAGTTTCCCGTTATCGGTAAACTTATCTGCACCGGCGGTCAACACCGGTTGGCCCTTACTATTTTCGGCTTCCTGGTAGTACAAAAGCAGACCTTGCAAACGTTCGTTCTCTTTTAACAGAACTGACGCGTTCCAGGTATCATCTTCCTGATTATTACCTACCGCCGAAATACTGCTATACATCAGGGTTTCCTGCAACTCAATACCATTGGTAAACCTATTTTCAGGGTCTTTCTCCAGGCATTTGGATACTACCTGCAGCAGCCATGCAGGCACCAGCATTTCATGTTCTTTCTTTTTATCGGTCCAGCTTTCGGGCAGGTTGGCTTTGCGCAGCTCCATTACATCGGGCACGGGCGTTTCCATGTGGGCAAGCATCACAGCGTTGCGGGAAGTTTCGCCATTATCATGCAGCGGGAAAGGCACCTGTCCTGCTATGAGTTCATACAGAATAATACCATAGCTGTACACATCAGTCTGGAAATACATGAGCCCCTCGTTTTGCTCAGGGGCCATAAACTCAATGGCGCCGGCATGCCTGATACTGGTACGCCGCTGATCATCAGACATAGCCGAAAGACCAAAATCAAGCAGTACATAGTTGCCCGTATGGATGTTGAACTTTACATTATTGCTTTTGATATCGCCATGTTTTACCGATACCTTGTGACAGTGCGATAAAGCATTGGCCAGTTGATCGGCCAGTTTGATGATCTCTTTTATAGTAAAAATTGGCTCGTGCGGAGGTTTTAGCAGATCCTCCAGATCAGGACCATCAATGTACTCCATTTCGATAAATGGAAACGAACCGCTTTCGGTAATGCCCGAATTTAAGATCTTAACTACATTGGGATTAGGTTCTTCATTTACCTTTTTTAGTTTTTCAACTTCGTTCTGAAAATTCCTGAAATTCTTATCGTCGGTGCTTTCGGTGTGAATGGGTGTTGGCAATAATTTTACTGCAGTAATGATAGGGCCGTAACGCCTGCCTTTATAAACTGAGCCTTGTCCGCCCGTTCGCAAAGCCCCCATATTCTCCAAACCCTCGGTTATTGTAAATACTTTGCTCATTGAGTAATTATCCTTGCGGTGCTATCAGCGTAAAATAACATCATATTTAACATTCTGTTATTTGAACATAACGCACGCGTTAGTGTTTGGTATAAAAATAGGAAAAAAAATATGGGATGAGGATTATTGATTTGCAGATGTGCAAATTGTATGATGTACAGATTATTTGTCTGAACCGGGATTAAACAGATTTGTCTGAACCAGGATTTTTAGGATTAAAGGATTACCAGGATAAAAAATCATATTAATCCCTAAATCTGTTTAATCATGGTTCAGACAAAACTTTAATTCACCATCAGTTCATCAACCAATAGCCAGGCTTTGGCACCGGCAATGTATTCGCCGGGGGGGATGATGCCTTTATTAGTTCCTTTTATCCGGATATATCTTGCCTGTACGGGTTTAACAGTTGCCCTTACCGCATTGATACCATTGGCATTAAAGGCGGTTTGCCTGTAAACTTCAGTATAGGTTTTTCCATCTGCTGATACTTCAAACGTGAGCACCTGCGGTTCCCACATTTTTTGCCAATGATATTTTAAAATGTTAATACCCAATTGTGATACTTTTTGAATCGCTCCCAGGTCAACCACAGCATCCAGATCATCGCCATTGAAACCGTACCACTGCCCATCATTATATAATTTATTGCCAAACACCCCATTCACCAGCCCAAATGAGTTTCCCGAGTTATAGGTGCCTTGTGGCTGGTTGGTAAGCGTTACCTCTTTGCCTACTGCTTTATGCAGGTGAAAATCTTTTTCAAACACACGCCCATATTGTTTCCCGTCACTGTATACGGCTGCCTTTATCTGGCCAGATGTACCAATGGTAAACGGTTTGCTGTACTTTTTGCTCTTAGAGCTTGGTAGTGAGCCATTAATAGTATAATAAATTTGGCTGCCGGGCAGGGTGCTGTTTAAGGCAAGCAGCACTTTATGATCTGATGATTCGATTACACTATCGGTAATTTCATCAAACGTGTTTGCGGCGTTGACGTTGAATTGTTTCAGCAGAGACTGTTGATAACGTAAGTGTTTCAAAAAACCTGTATAATCCTTATTTTCTTTGGCCGTCCACGCTATTTCTGATAAAGCCAGCATCCTCGGGAACAACTGGCGCTCGGCCTGGGCGGGACTGGCCATGTATTCGCTCCAGGCATTGGCCTGTACGCCTTTGATATATTTTGCTTCATCGCCAGAAAGTTCTTTGGTTAAGGGTTCATAATTATAAATTTTACTTAACGGATTGTAGCCACCACCGGCTATCGGTTCACTGCGGTAAAGCGACTGATAATAATCCAGGTAAACATATTTTTCGGGCGTCATGATGGCATCATGATGTTGTTTGGCAGCGGCAATACCGCCCTCTTCGCCCGTCCAGCTCATTACGGTGGCCCCGGGGGTTAGGCCTCCTTCCAGTATCTCATCCCAACCGATGATCTGCCTGCTTTTACTGTTCAGGTATTTTTCCATACGACCTATGAAATAACTTTGCAGTTCGTGCTCATCCTTCAAATGCTCGTCCTTAATGCGCTGCTGACATTTGGGGCAGGTTTTCCATTTTGTTTTGGGGCACTCATCGCCACCTATATGAATATATTTCGAGGGGAAAAGCGGCAGCACCTCATCCAGCACATTTTGTAAAAAAGTAAATGTTTCTTCGTTCCCGGCGCAATACACATCATCAAAAATGCCCCAGTAGGTAGCGGTTTTATATGGCCCGCCTGTACAGCCCAGTTGCGGATAAGCAGCCAGTGCAGCGAGGGCATGACCGGGCATTTCAATTTCGGGGATGATGTTAATATGTCGTTCCATGGCATATTTTACCACGGTTTTAACTTCATCCTGCGTATAATACCCGCCATAACGTTTGCCATCAAAACGGTGCGGACTATCCCTTTTATGGCCAATGATGGTTTCATCGCGCCAGGCCGAAATGCTTTGCAGCAGTGGGTATTTTTTTATTTCGATGCGCCAGCCCTGGTCGTCGGTAAGGTGCCAGTGGAAGGTATTGATCTTGTACAGGGCCAGCAGGTTTATCCATTTTTTGATGGTTTCTACCGTAAAAAAATGGCGGCTCACATCCAGATGCATTCCCCGATAAGCAAACCGCGGATGATCTTCTACTGTACATCCCTGAACCGTAATTTTCCCGTTGGCTGAGTGCAGCAATTGGATCAATGATTGCAGCCCATAAAACACGCCAGCCCGATCATGCCCTATAATGTTGATATGTTTTGCGGTTACCGATAATATGTAGCCCTCTGGCTGTATAGCTTTAGTTGAATCAATATTTAATTGGATGGATGAAGTAGCTACTTTTTTGTCGATTGCCAGGTTATACCCGGCAATTGAATGAAAATATTGATTGAAGAAAATCAGGTTATCGGGACTTATATTCGCTCCAATAGTTATGCTTGTTGATGGTGTAAAGCTGAACACTTCATTGGTTTTCTCTACCTTAAACGGCTGCGGTATAATGCCCTGTTCTTTAATTTGTGCATGAGTGCCTTGATGAATAAGCATCAAACAGCAAAATATACTGCATACCGTTTTTAAAATAAACTTACGGGAATTAAGCGGGTTGACCATCGGCGTTGAATTGTTAAAGCCGAATATAGTTGTTTATGAACGAAATTAACAGCATAATAGTTTCCCCTCTTGAGAGGGGGCGCGTAAGGCAGTGTAGTGGCGGGGGTGTGTTTATTCACAAGTAAAGACCACACCCCTCCACCCCTCTCAAGAAGGGAATCGCGCTATCCCTGGCTCAAATTATGTTTCTCAAACTACATCGCCCCAATAGCCTTGCGGTAATTGTTAATGGCAGTGACGATGGATTGCACAATCTCGTTTTGCCCCTCGGGAGAGTTCAGGTAGTCTTCTTCCTCCGGGTTGTTGATAAAACCCGTTTCGATGAGCACGGCCGGCATGGCGCTGTGGGCCAAAACCAAAACGCCCTGTTCTTTTACGCCCGCACTTTCCCGGCCGTTAGTATCCACAAACTCGGTGTTCAGCAGGTCGCCAAAAAGGATGCTTTGCTTACGATATTTTTGTATATAGGCATTGAGTATGATGAGGTTTGAAGGATCGCTTTCATCATAACTCTCGTAGTTTTCCTTATAGTTTTTTTCAATGAATATGGAAGAGTTTTCACGTATCGCTTCTTCCTGCTCCTTTAACCTGTGAAAACCATAAACCAGCAGCAATACGCCCCGCCTTTTATGCGCTGAGGAGCCAGTGCCTTCGGGCGATGAGTTGCAGTGGATGGAAATAAACAGGTTGCCAT
This sequence comes from Mucilaginibacter lappiensis, assembly GCF_050433765.1. Lineage (GTDB taxonomy): Bacteria > Bacteroidota > Bacteroidia > Sphingobacteriales > Sphingobacteriaceae > Mucilaginibacter > Mucilaginibacter lappiensis_A. The sequence goes on from NZ_JBNPWP010000004.1 coordinate 367,269, forward strand.
GATTCTGATTAGCAATAGCCGACCGCTGGTTTAGCGGAATAAAAGTGTCATCGGTACGGGTCATGATAGCATTAACACTGGTGATCTGCGAATCAATAGCCGCTTTTAGTTTTTTGGCTATGGCCAGGGTCACATTTTTTTCAACCGAATAAGAGCCCCGTGCCCCCGGATCTTTTCCGCCATGCCCGGCATCAATAATGATAGTTTTAAACCTAAAAGTAGATAAAACAGGTATAGTATCTCGCGCAGGGGTAAAGGCGCTAAAACAAAAAAACAGCAATAAAAGCCCGCTGTTAATGATAATTATTCTGGAAATCCTGGTGGTAAAGTTCATTTTTTAACAGCCTTTTTACTGCATTTTGGGCATAAGCCGGTGGCATACAAGGTAAAACCTGTGGATTCAAATCCATTAGGTAAATTTATGGCAGGCAGGTGCATATCATCTAAACAATAAACGTTTTTACAATTGGTACAGTTAAAATGCAAATGCTCATCGTGGTGATGCCCTTCATTGCAATTGGATGTGCACAGCGCATAGTTGGCGGTACCATTTAAATCAAACACCTTATGGATAATACCCTTTTCTTCAAACGCGTTCAAGATCCGGTAAAGCGTAACCCGGTCAATATCGTTCATCACACTCTCCAGGTCGGGCTGTGAAGTGGCGGCGCTCCTTGACGACATCATGGATAAAACCCTGAGCCTGGGGGCAGTTTTTTTTAAATGATGCTTGTTCAGCAAATCTTCAAAATGAAAATTATTGCGGGTTTGTGCCATTTAATTTATTAGGGTATAATAATTCAGGATACAAATTTAACAAGAATAACCAATGGTTTAAAATAAGGTGTGGTTAATTAGTAAAAGTTTAACAAAACCTGGTGTTGTGCCTGCAAGCCCCGGTACGTTTATAGTTTACAAAGTGTGCAATGGCAATAAGCAATCCGCCGATTGGTACTATAATGGCTTCGGCCCACCCTTTTATAAATGCATGACCCAGCATAATAATTACAAAACCTGTTATCAGTAAAAACAATGGCAAGGGTCGCCGGTGGGTACGCAGGTAAGATAGACCAATGGAGTACACACCTATGACTAACGCCAAAACGATCATCCCCCACTCTACCCAGGCATTGGCCAGGAAACCCAAACCAAGCAGCGGCAAACTGGTAAATAACACCGGCACAATCGCGCAATGTATAGCACACAGGGTTGAGGCGGTTATCCCGATGTTGTCAAGTCGGGCAGATGTTTTTTGGAAATCCATGTGCAAATATAAATTAATGCAACACAATTGCATTAATTTATATGTATTTTTATCGAATTTTATTTTAACTATTTAGTAACAACTGCTTAATATTGACGTCAATAATTATTTAGCAACCATTATCTATTGATAAACTGTGGCTATAACAGCGCTTTATAAATTAAAACAAAACTGGCAAAATGCTTATGACACCAGTTTAAAACGCCTCAAACTATTGATCGGTGCCATACTGATCGTTGGTATTATCAGTACCATGCCTTCTTTTTTCAGGAGTATTGAAAGCAGAAACGGAGTGGTACTTAATGATTGGGTATTGACCCATCTGCCGGCCTATGACGTATCGGTACCAATTTTTGCTATTATATGGGGCATGGGCGTACTGATGCTGGTTAGGGCTTTTTACAAACCTGCCGTTTGTACTACTTATATCTGGACGTTGATATTTATTTGCATAGCCCGGTTCATATCCATTACACTGGTGAAACTTAATCCCCCCGTTGGTCTTGTGCCATTGATTGATCCGCTTAGTAGTTGTTTTTATGGCCATGCCGCCATCACCAGGGATTTGTTTTTTTCGGGCCATACCTCAACCATGGTCATGATTTATCTTAATCTCGAAAAAAGAAGCGATAAGGTCATCGCCTTCATAGCTGCTATTGTGGTAATGTTCCTGCTGCTTATACAGCATATTCATTATACGATGGATGTACTGGCCGCTCCTGTTATAGTTTACTGCTTATACCGGTTTACCCGTTCGCTCGATCTGTGATAGGATAGGTCTACCTATTCATTATACTTTCTTTGTTTATTTATTAAATGCAACATAATTGCATTTAATATTTTAATCTGCTATGTTTGCTTAAAATAATTGCAGATGGAAAAGAAATTACCTGTAACCGTATTAAGCGGTTTTTTAGGCAGTGGTAAAACAACTTTATTAAATCATATCCTGCACAACAAGCAGAATTTAAAGGTGGCTGTTATAGTTAACGATATGAGCGAGGTGAATATTGATGCCCGCCTCGTGGCCAATCAAAAAACATTATCCCGTACCGAAGAAAAACTGGTAGAAATGAGCAACGGCTGCATTTGCTGCACCTTACGCGAGGACCTGATGATAGAAGTAGAGAAACTGGCCAAAGAAGGCCGTTTTGATTACCTGTTGATCGAAAGCACCGGTATATCAGAACCTATTCCTATTGCCCAAACATTTAATTTTGCCGATGAAGCCGCCGGTATCGACCTGAGCCGTTTTTCGGTACTGGATACCATGGTTACCGTGGTGGATTGTTTTAACTTTTATAAAGATTTTGGCAGTTCGGAGTTGTTACTTAACCGTGATTTGGTAGATGACCCCGGCGACCGCCGTACCATAGTTAACCTGCTTACCGACCAGATTGAGTTTGCCGATGTAATATTGCTCAACAAAACCGATCTGGCATCGCCCAAACAGGTAAAAGTAATAGAGGCTTTGATCACCAAACTAAACCCCGGGGCAAAAATATTACATACCGAATTTGGAAAAGTTGATCCTGCCGAGATCTTGAACACCGGCTTGTTTGATTTCGACAAAGCCTCACAATCTGCCGGGTGGATAAAGGAATTGAACGGCGAGCACACGCCCGAAACAGAAGAATATGGCATCAGTTCGACTGTGTTCCGGTCTAAAAGGCCTTTTCATCCGGAAAGATTTTATCATTATCTGCACTATGATTTCCCGCAAAACATTATCCGTTCAAAAGGTTTGTTCTGGATAGCATCAGCACCCGATGATGCGTTAAACTTTTCGCAGGCGGGTGGTTCATCGCGATTAGAGAATGCCGGAGTTTGGTGGGCAAGCATGCCTTATCAGCAACGTATCAGATATAATGATTTTGTAGACAACCGCGAATTCATTGAAAAAGATTGGTCAAAAGATTTTGGCGACCGCCACAATGAACTGGTATTTATAGGCGAGCAATTAAACAAGGCGATGCTGATGGAAGAGCTAAATAACTGCCTGATAACTGATGCCGAGCTAAAAGATTTTTTAGCCGGGAAAAGCTTCGCTGACCCTTTTAACAACCACTCCACTTAATACCCCTGTTATATATCCAGATCATGCATCAGGTGCATAGAATCTTTAAGATCCCGGTACAGCTTTTTATATACGCTAAATAATTTGCTGTACCGCTCATGGTTTTGGCTATTTGGCTCAATAACTGTTTCACCGCTAATTTCTGTTAACCGATTATAGCTTTCAGGGTGCAACACCTGCATAGCCAGATAAATAGCGCCTACGGCCGATGCATCCTCGGGTTGCAGTACTACCAGTTTTTTACCAGTGATGTCGGCCAGGATCTGTGTCCACACGCCAGAACTTACAAAACCGCCGCTGATATTAACCTGGGTAATATTTACTGAGGCATCCTCCACGATTTTAAGTACATCGTACAGGGCAAAACATACGCCCTCAAGGGAGGCCCTTAAAAAATGAGCTCGGGTATGTACAGGTTTGATATTAAAAAAGGCTCCGCTGCTTTTGGTATCCCAAAGCGGTGCACGTTCGCCATACAAATAGGGTAAAAATATCAAACCATCGCTTCCGGCAGGTACAGTTTCAATCGCATTAAATAGTTCATCGTAATCAGCAGCTAATAGCTTTTCCTTTTGCAGAAAGTTTTTCAGCAACCAATTAATAGCTATGCCACCGTTGTTTACCGCTCCGCCACACACAAAAGTTTTTTCATTAAGCAGGTAATTGAAGGTCATTCCCTCAAAGTTGTAAACTGGGTTGGGACTGGTGATGCGCACTGCGCCACTGGTACCAATGGTAAGGGCGGCAATGCCCGGTCCGGTAGTATGGCTGCCCAAATTGGCGCAGCAGCCATCACTGGCACCAATAGTAAAATTAGTTTTTTGCGGGATACCCAACATTGCGGCTGTAGCCACATCCATATCATCACGGTAATAGGTAGTATTTTCTGGTCGCGATAGTTTATCTGCAGATACTCCGGCCAGGGTACAGGCTTCGGCGCTCCATTCCAGCTTTAAAATATCAAACAAACCCGTTGCCGAAGCAATAGAGTAATCAACCTGAAAGCTGTTAAACAACCTAAACCATATAAATTCTTTAACTGATATAAACTTATGCGCCTGGGTAAACAGCATCGGCTTATTGGTGCGCAGCCAAATCAGCTTGCATAAGGGCGACATGGCATGTATAGGCGTTCCGGTGATACGGTAGACCTCCTCGCCCTGGTCAGAATCTCTTAAACCTTGCGCAATGTTCTCGCTCCGTGCATCAGCCCAGGTTATCATAGGCGATAAGGGAATACCCTTTTTATCAACCGGTATAATACTGTGCATGGCGCTGCTCAGGCTCACCGCCTCTGGTGCATAACCTATCTTCACTACAATTTCCTGCAGGCATTTTACAAAAGCGTCCCAGATCAATAAAGGGTCCTGTTCACTATAGCCTGGCTCAGGGCTGTTAATGGGATAATGATTTTGCACTACGCCCAATGCCTCGCCGGTTAAAGTTACAGCTACCGCCTTAGTGCTGCCTGTGCCAATATCGATGCCTAAAATATATGGTTGCATATCAGGCCACAAAATAGGATTTATCTTGGGATGCAGGAAATAAATAGCGAAAACCTCACCTAAATCCTCTCCTTTGGAGAGGGAGTGAAAGCCAATTATTAATAACATGATAAGACAGACGACCATAATTAAACGCAGTATCGACTCACCCCGACATCGCTGCGCTTGTCACCCCTCTCTACGCTCCGCGCAAAGAAGGGACTTCAACATTTTTTTTCTTTACCCTCTTTGCGGCGAAGCCGGAGAGAGGGTGGTCCAGCGAAGCGTAGACCGGGTGAGTCAACTGTGGACGGTGTTATTTCCCTTCAAAGTTTGATAGCTGTCTTCTCATAGGCTATTACTCTCAATAGAGGGCCGGGGTGAGGCCCCGTCAACCCCCTCGTCCAGCTGAGATTTCCATGACAGTCCATGACAGTTCCCATATTTTTAATCTCTAAATTAGCTTTACCAATATAAACCAATTAGTGTATGCAAATAATTTTCGGAGTTTTCTTTCATTTCATCGGTGGCTTTGCCTCGGGGAGCTTTTACATCCCCTACAAAAAAATTAAAGGTTGGGCCTGGGAAAGCTACTGGATAGTAGGAGGTATTTTTTCATGGTTTATTGTACCGCCGCTGGCTGCATGGTTAACCATCCCCGGTTTTGCAGATATTATTAGTCATACCAGTACAGAAGTTATCGGGTGGACATACTTAATGGGTTTGCTTTGGGGCATTGGCGGGCTCACTTATGGTTTAGGTGTCAGGTACCTTGGCGTGTCTTTAGGCAGTACTATTATACTTGGGCTTTGCTCGGTTTTTGGCGCACTGATACCATCCGTTTATTATGATATTTTCCCGAAGGAAGGCAAGGATACTTTCAGTATGTTATTACATACTCAATGGGGGCAATTCGTTTTACTGGGCATTTTACTGTGTGTAATTGGTATTATTATCTGCGGTAAGGCAGGCATGATGAAGGAGAAAGAACTATCGGCCGATAAAACCATAGCGCAGGAAAACAAAGACTACCGTTTTGGCCTGGGTATCCTAGTAGCCATAGTATCCGGTATATTAAGCGCCTGTTTCAATTTCGGTATTGAGGCGGGTAAATCAATGGCCGATACTGCTAACCAGCTTTGGCAGGCGGCCAATCCGGGTCAGGGAAACTTTCTGTATCAAAACAATGTAACTTACATTATTATACTATGGGGTGGCCTCACCACTAATTTTATATGGTGTATGGTGCTAAACGCCCGTAATAAAACTTTTAATAACTATACCGACAAAAAAACTCCATTGCTTAAAAACTATTTGTTTGCGGCACTGGCCGGTACCACCTGGTTCCTGCAGTTCTTTTTTTACGGTATGGGCGAAAGTAAGCTGGGTAATGGTGCCAGTTCCTGGATCCTGCACATGGCCTTTATTATACTTATAGCCAACATGTGGGGCCTGGTATTAAAAGAATGGAAAGGTGTAAGTAAAAAGGCATTTGCCACTGTAATAGCCGGTATATTGGTTATTATCCTGTCGGTACTGGTAGTAGGTTATGGTAATTCAATTAAGTAAAACATCAATAATTTAACAATTAAAATAATTAAGTAGTTCAAAAAAACACTAATTCACTAAATCCACAATTCAATAATTAAAATATATGTCTGTCAGAACAACACAATTTAAGCATGTAAGCTACCTGTGGGATGATGCAAAAGCCGCCGAACTGGAAGGCGACGAAGTTGCGCTGTTAATTTACCGCTCAAACCTGCTGGGGGCCGACCTGAGGCTCACCAATTATGGTGGTGGTAATACCTCTTGTAAACTCATATCAAAAGACCCGCTAACCGGCAGCGAGGTTGAAGTAATGTGGATCAAAGGCTCGGGCGGCGATATAGGTACGCTTAAAAAAAGCGGACTGGCGGCCTTGTATGTCGACCGTTTGCGCAGCCTTAAAAACGTCTATCGTGGTGTGCAGTATGAGGATGAAATGGTTGAGCTTTTTAACCATTGCATTTATGACCTGGCGTCAAAAGCTCCTTCAATTGATACCCCGCTGCATGGCTTTTTACCCTTTAAACATATCGACCACCTGCACCCTGACGCGGCCATTGCTATTGCCGCAGCTAAGGACGGTAAAAAAATAACCCAGGAGCTGTTTAACGGTACTATAGGCTGGGTGGAGTGGAAAAAACCAGGCTTTGAACTGGGCTTGCAATTAAAGCAATGCCTTGACGAAAACCCCGGCATCCGTGGTATTATGTTAGGCTCACATGGTTTATTTACCTGGGGCGATACCGCATATGAAAGCTATATGAACACGCTGGAAGTTATTGAGCGTTGTGCCGAATATTTAGAAGAAAATTACGGCAAGAAAGGCCCTGTTTTTGGCGGTCAAAAAGTACAAAGTTTGGACGAAGCCGGCCGTAAAAAACAAGCTGCTGCTATTGCTCCTATTCTGCGTGGCTTTTGCTCAAGCCAAAAACACATGATAGGTCATTTTACCGATGATGCACGTGTGCTGGAGTTTATCAACTCCAATGATCTTGATCGTTTGGCACCTTTGGGTACCAGCTGCCCTGATCACTTTTTGCGTACCAAGATCAGTCCGTTGGTGCTTGACCTTAAACCCGGTGAGGACCTGAGCGATGTTAAAGCTTTGCAGGAACGCCTTACCCCTGCTTTTGAGGCTTACCGCCAAATGTATACCGACTATTACAATACCTGCAAGCATGATAACAGTCCGGCCATAAGAGATACCAATCCGGTGATCATCCTGTATCCGGGTGTGGGCTTGTTCTCGTTCTCCAAAGACAAACAAACTGCCCGTGTAGCAGCTGAGTTTTATACCAATGCTATCAACGTAATGAAGGGTGCCGAGGCTATCTCTGAGTATACTTCGTTACCCCGTCAGGAAGCTTTTGATATTGAATACTGGTTACTGGAAGAAGCTAAATTACAGCGTATGCCAAAAGCAAAAGCTTTATCAGGCAAAATTGCCTTGATCACAGGTAGCGCAGGTGGTATAGGTAAAGCTATCGCCAAAAAATTTGTTGACGAAGGTGCTGTAGTGATCTTAAACGATATGAACACCGAGCGTTTGGAAAGTGCCGGCGAAGAGTTTAAAAAGCAATATGGTAAAGATTCATACACCACAGCGGTGCTTGATGTTACCAATGCCGACCAGATCAATAGCGCACTTGAAATAGCAGCTTTAGCTTTTGGCGGGGTTGATATTGTTATAAATAATGCGGGCTTATCCATATCTAAATCCATCGCCGATCATACCGAAAAAGACTGGGACCTGCTATATGATGTACTGGTGAAAGGCCAGTTCTTTATTACCCAGGCCGCGGTTGCCGTAATGAAAAAACAAGCAATTGGTGGTGATGTTATCAATATTGTAAGCAAGAACGCTTTAGTAAGCGGACCAAATAACGCGGGTTATGGTTCGGCAAAAGCTGCACAGCTGCATTTAAGCCGTCTTAACGCTGCCGAATTAGGCGCTGATGGCATCCGTGTAAACGTAGTAAATCCTGATGCTGTTATCAGCGATAGCAATATTTGGGCCGGGGGATGGGCCGAAGGTCGTGCGAAGGCATACGGAATTACCGTTGCCGAGCTGCCCGCCTACTATGCCAAACGTACTCTGCTAAACGAGATCATTTTACCAGCCGATATTGCTGATGCCTGCTTTGCCTTTACCGGCGGGCTGCTCAACAAATCAACAGGTAATGTGTTAAATGTTGATGGCGGTGTGGCTATGGCATTTGTGCGATAAGGGAAGCCCCCTCTAAATCTCCCCCTGAAGGGGGAGACTTTAAAAAATACATAAGATCTAAACCTCCTCTGAGGGAATTAAACTGTCCTTTTTAAGCCCTCCCCTTCAGGGGAGGGTTTGGGTGGGGCTTAACCATTATAATCATGCAATTAGAGAAGAGCATAATTGACGAGGCTAATCATAAGCAACAGACCGCGCACCAGCGCAAGTTTGATTTTGTTGCTGCGGACATAAACGGGCTGGATACCATTATTCAAAAAATTTCAGATTTTAACATAGCTATACCCAGCTGGGCATTAGGTACCGGCGGGACACGCTTTGGCCGTTTTTCAGGCGGTGGTGAGCCACGCAGCCTCGAAGAAAAAATTGAGGATGTAGGCTTGATACATGCTTTAAACAAAAGCAGCAATTCTATCTCTCTGCACATTCCCTGGGATATCCCTAAAAACGCGTCGGATATTAAAGCATTAGCCGCACAACTCGGTTTGCACTTTGACGCGGTAAATTCCAACACCTTCCAGGATCAGCCTTCACAGCAACATAGCTACAAATATGGCTCTTTACACCATGTGGATAAAGCCGTGCGCAAACAGGCTGTGGAGCATAATATCGAGGTGATCAATTACGGTGTGGAGTTGGATTCAAAGGCATTGTCAGTTTGGCTGTCTGACGGATCAAACTTCCCCGGCCAGCTTAATATGCGCGGCGCGTTTGAGCGCACGCTGGAAAGCTTGCATGAAATTTATGACGCTTTGCCCGCCGACTGGAAAGTTTGGATAGAGTACAAACCTTATGAGCCCAATTTTTATTCGACCACTATTGGTGATTGGGGCCAATCATACCTGCTGGCATCAAAACTGGGCAAAAAGGCCCAAACTTTGGTCGATTTAGGTCACCATTTAGGCAGTACCAATATTGAGCAAATTGTTTCATTATTGCTGATGGAAGGCAAGCTGGCCGGTTTCCACTTTAACGATTCAAAATATGGTGATGATGATTTAACCGTTGGCAGCATTAATCCTTACCAACTGTTCCTGATATTTAATGAACTGGTGGAAGGCATGGATGCCCGCGGCCTGAACCATGCTACCGGCATAGGATGGATGATCGACGCATCGCATAACGTAAAAGACCCTGTAGAGGACCTGCTGCAATCTGTAGAAGCCATCAAGATAGCTTACGCCCAGGCATTACTGGTTGATCAACCTGCCCTGGTACAGGCACAACAAAACAATGATGTGGTGCTGGCGCAGGAAATTTTGCAGCACGCTTACCGCACCGATGTACGGCCGCTATTGGCCGAGGCCCGTTTACGCTCGGGCGGAGCATTAAATCCTTTAGCTGTGTACAGGCAACAGGCCGTACGCAAACAACTGATAGAAGAACGTGGAGCGCTGGCAGTATCAACCGGCTTGTAAACTATGGAGCAAATACCTGTTATAGCTATTTTTGACGTGGGTAAAACCAATAAAAAGCTGTTTCTTTTTGATGAGAACTATAAGATAGTTTTTGAAAGAACAGCCCGGTTTACCGAAACCCACGACGAGGATGGCGACCCTTGCGAAAACCTCGACAGCCTGCGGCTGTCGGTGTTTGATTCGTTGAGGGAAATATTTAAGCATAAGGAGTTTGACCTTAAAGCGGTCAACTTTTCAACCTATGGAGCCAGCTTTGTTTATGTTGACGAAGATGGTAGTCCACTTACACCTTTGTATAATTACCTTAAACCATATCCACCAGAGTTGGGCAAGCAGTTTTATGAAACCTATGGCGATGAAGCCCGGTTTGCACATGAAACTGCTTCGCCTGTTTTGGGTAATTTAAACTCGGGACTGCAGCTTTACCGGCTTAAATACCAACAGCCCGAAGTTTTTAACAAGGTGAAATACGCCCTGCATTTACCACAATACATGAGCTATCTGCTCAGCGGCCAAATGGTTACCGACCTTACCAGTATAGGTTGCCACACCGCACTTTGGGATTTTAGTAAAAATACCTACCATGAATGGTTAAACCGCGAAGGCATCCTGCCCAAAATGGCGCCCCTGAAACCTGCCGATGGGGTACTCTCGGCAGTATTTCCGGGGAGTACTTATAGTGTGGGCATTGGTTTGCATGATAGTTCGGCGGCGCTTATTCCTTACCTGGTGAGCTTTAATATGCCTTTTGTACTCATATCAACAGGTACATGGTCCATTAGCCTGAACCCTTTTAATCAAACTCCCCTTACCGAGGAAGAACTTAAAAATGATTGCTTGAATTATCTGCAATATAAAGGCAGTCCGGTTAAGGCATCGCGGCTGTTTACAGGTTACGAATATGAGCAACAGGTAAAACGCATTGCTGCTCATTTTAACCAGGATGCGATCAGGTATCGCACTATGAATTTTGCCCCTGCTATTGTTGCCCGGTTACAAACAAAAGATGCACCGCAATCCAAACCTCAGGAGGGTGAGCTACAAAAATCGGCCTTTGAGCAACGCAACCTGGCCGATTTTAGTAATGATACAGAAGCCTATCACCAGTTAATGATTGATATTGTTCAGCAGCAAACGATATCTACCGGGTATGTGCTGCAGGGCTGTAAAGTACAAAGGATTTTTGTAGATGGTGGCTTCAGCAAAAACACAGTGTTTATGCACCTGTTGGCTTTCGCCTTTCCTCATTTAGAAGTTTACGCGGCATCAATGGCGCAGGCCACCGCCGTAGGTACAGCACTTGCCATACATCAGGCCTGGAACACCAAATCCCTCCCGCATGATCTTATCGAACTGAAATATTACTCAGGAGTACAGAATGAGGTGGTTTGAGTAGAATTAAATTAAAAAACGCGTCATTGCGAGGCACGAAGCAATTAGCCCCACCCAACCCTCCCCGGAAGGGAGGGCCAAAAAATAAAAGTCTCCCCTACCGGGGGAGATTTAGAGGGGGCTTACCGCAATGACGCGTTGTAGCTAATTGCCTTGCTTATTCCCCTGCTTTACCAACTCCACAATATCATTAATAAGCCCGGCATCTTTAATTATCCTCTCGTGCCCGGTGGCTGCATATTCTTTGGATAAAACCGAAGGATGCATGGCTAAAAACTCCTGCAGGTACTCAAGAGGAGCAACTTTATCTCCCGGATCATAAGCCAGCCAATGTTTTACAGCAGCACCTTCAGTATACAAATCAGTTAGCTTAAAATAGGATACAGGCACTTTAAACAATGATTCAAAACTTTCAAAAAACTTAGACTGTGCCGCTTGCGGAACTTCAGCGAAAGTCATGGTAGCTGTAAAGTTTTCTTTTAACCTTACCATTGGGGTTATGTTTATCAATAAAGATGGTTTAATTGCAGTTTCGCTTATCGCCATGATATTGGCCATTACTCCCAGCGAGTGCCCTATCATTATATCGGACGCACCATAGGTTCCGATAACAACTTCCGTGGCCCTGGCAAAAAGTAACAGGTTGGATAATTCACCTTCAGAACTGCCGTTACCCGGGGCATCAAAGGCTACAATCTGCAGGTTTTCAATAGTCCTGAGTGCTGTGATCAAATCGGAAAAATCAGCTGCTTTAGAGCCCCAGCCATGAGTGATCAATACCTTGCGCTTGCCATTACCCCATATAAAACCGTTAAATTTTAATACGGAATGGCTAAAATGCGAATCATCAACTTCCAGCGTAAATGATGTTGCCTCGTCAAGCAACTGCTGGCTTTGCAGCCTTACCGGCATTTTGGGCGAATAACAGATGAGCTGCCACAGCAGATCGCTTACGTCTTCACCATCGGTATAGTTTAGTGCTTTAACCTGGGTAAAAAGTTCTTTCAGTTTTTTCATAGGTGAGTTGTTACTATCAAAGGTAGAAACCTCTTTTAAAGTCAACCCATTTGCAAATGTCATTTTAAAGAAAATGACATCCTTTTTAAAAAGATATAAGCTTTACCTTTTACCCGTTCCCAACCATAACAGTGTATTAAGGATTAATTTATTCTGAATATCGTTATCAAATGTTTGTGATTGCTCTTTATTGGTTCCGCCGTCATAATCAATAGCGTTGTGGCCCATGTTAAAATAAACCATCCGGTAGTTTTTGTTTGTCCATACAACGGGGTAGTAACCGCTATGCCAAATCTCACTCTGTTTTGGCCCTGTACCTAACGGAAAACTGGCAGAATCAATAGATAACAGGATCTTAATATCCGGATTAGTACGCAGGTCTTTTTCCCACCTGTACCATTCGTTAGGCGACGCTTTAAAGGTAGTAGGCAACCCTTTAGTTACCGAATGTTTAGCATCCTCCACCCTTAAAATGGCCGAAGTTGGATGCCAGGTATTGCTTTTATACTGGCCAGATCCTAAGAACTCATTATGGTACCAATCCCAGTTTTGGGGATAATCTGACGGGGTAAGCGCAAAGGCCGAGAAGTGAAAACCCATCCATGCGCCGCCTTTTTTCATGTATTGCTCAAACGCCGCCCTTTGCGCAGGGTCATCGGCACGGGTATCTAAAAATATTACCACCTGATATTTAGCCAAAAACTCCGGGTTCATATCGCTCCAGTTTTTGGTGGAGTCATAGGTGAAATTATATTTTTTAGCCATCTGCGGGAACCATCGGTTTGCTTCGTGCATAAAGCTGATATGTGCCTTATCATTCCGGCCGGTATAAAAGGCTATCACCTTAAATTTAGCTTTATGATCTTGTGCCTTGGCACTGTAAAAACTAAAACATATTACACAAATTACAATTGCCAGCGCAGTAATTTTTTGAATACCGGTACGGGTGGTCATGGCTAAATTATTGGTTAATGGTTGCTGCCATAAAACTAATTGATTTTAAGTGAATGTAAATGTTAAAAACGGGCATGAGAGGTGATGTAGGGGTGAGAATAGAGGCAAGAGATTAGAAACAAGAATCAAGAGATAAGAAAAACGCATCACCTCAAATAATAAAATACACAAACCAACTCCAATAATTACCTATTGTAAAAAAAGTTTCCGACTTTCGGATTAAACAGAGACCTGAACTTTCGGACTTCCCCGGCTTTCGGTCTTTCTGACTTAAAACAAATATATGTCGCCCGGAATATTACTTTCTTTTATCATCGGTTACTTTTTAGTGTTATTGGTCATATCATGGCTCACCTCAAAAAAATCATCAGATAACGATACCTTTTTTGTAGCCAACCGCAATTCCAAATGGTACCTGGTAGCCTTCGGGATGATCGGCACAGCCTTAAGCGGGGTTACCTTTATTTCGGTACCGGGCAAAGTTGGCGCTCCCTCCGGCGATGAATTCTCCTACTTCCAATTTGTATTGGGTAATGCCGCGGGATTTATCGTAGTTGCTACCGTATTGCTACCGCTGTATTACCGGCTTAAGCTTACCTCTATTTACAGTTATATTGAGGGCGCTTTAGGTACCTGGAGCTACAAAACCGCGGCAGGCATATTCCTCATCAGCAGGGTTATTGGCTCTGCATTCCGGCTTTACCTGGTGGTTATTGTGTTGCAAAGGTTTATTTTCGATAGCTATCATATTCCTTTCGCGGTAACGGTGCTTATTTGTTTGCTGCTTATCTGGTCGTATACGTTTAAGGGTGGGTTAAAAACCATCATCATTACCGATAGTTTGCAGACGTTTTTCCTGGTGCTGTCAGTATTCCTGTCGATATATTTTATTTGCCAGAGCCTGCACATGAGCATTTTTGAGGCTGCCGATGCTATCAAAAACAGCAGCTACTCCAAAATATTTTTCTTTAATGATTTTTTAAGCAGCAAATTCCACTTCACCAAAGCCTTTTTAGGTGGCTTGTTTATCACCGTATGCATGGTTGGGCTTGACCAGGACCTGATGCAAAAAAACCTGAGCCTGAAAAATATAAAGGAAGCGCAAAAAAACATGTTCAGCTTTACCGGCGTGTTCGTGGTGATCAATATTTTCTTTCTAAGTGTGGGCGCTTTGCTTTGGATATACGCCAACAAATACGGCATCCACGTTGAAAAAACCGATTACCTATACCCTACTATCGCCCTAAAATACCTGGGAATAGTGCCGGCTATGGTATTTATGCTGGGATTAACCGCAGCCACATTTGCCACTACAGATTCGGCCCTTACCGCGCTTACTACTTCGTTTTGTGTTGATTTTTTGAACTTTAATAAAAGAGGGGATGTAAATAGCAAAAAAATGGTAAGCGCCCGGCACGTAGTGCACGTTGGTTTTTCGGGGCTCATGTTTTTAACCATCATTATATTTAACGCCATTAATAACGATGCGGTGGTGAATGCTATATTTAAAGTTGCATCATATACCTACGGACCACTGTTAGGTTTGTATTCGTTTGGCCTGTTTGTTGGTAATCGACAGGTACGGGATAAACTGGTGCCGTTTATTTGCATTATCTCGCCAGCGATATGTTATTTTTTAAGTACAGAATCAAAGCATATATTAGGCGGATATGTTTTTGACAACGAGCTTATCATTGTTAACGGATTAATTACATTTGTTGGCCTTTGGATAACGTCAACATCAAAAACAAAGGTGGCAACGTTATAGTTTATTAATATTTTATAAAAGGATATGACTGGCGAAGAAAAAATTAGACAAGCATTTGAGAACAAGAACTGGCAGGAAATTAAGGTTACCGACTCCTGGCAGATATTTAAAATAATGGCCGAATTTGTTGATGGCTTTGAAAAACTGGCAAAAATAGGCCCCTGTGTATCCATCTTTGGATCGGCACGTACGCATAATGATAACAAGTATTATAAGCTTGCCGAAGATACCGCCCGCCTGCTAACCGAGCACGGCTATGGCGTAATATCAGGCGGCGGACCAGGCATTATGGAGGCTGCCAACAAAGGCGCTTACGAGGCCGGCGGTAAATCGGTTGGTTTGAATATTGAGCTTCCCTTTGAGCAGTTCCACAATAAATATATTGACAGGGATAAGATCATGGAGTTTGATTACTTCTTTATCCGCAAGGTGATGTTCATGAAATATTCGCAGGGCTTTATCATACTGCCCGGCGGTTTTGGTACTATGGACGAATCATTTGAGGCCATCACCCTGATACAAACCGGTAAAATTGCCCGTTTCCCTATCATATTTGTTGGTGTGGAATACTGGAAAGGCTTGTTTGCCTGGGTAGAAGAGAAAATGCTGGCCGATCAGCACAACATTAACCCCGACGACCTGATGCTTTACCGCGTGGTTGATACCGCCGAAGAAGCCGTTGAGCATATTACCCGTTTTTACAACAAGTATGTGCTGAAACCGAATTTTTAATTAAAGGGGTGTTATTCAAAACACTTGATTAAAGTAATTAAAGAGGTTGTTTCGACATATGAGACAGCCTCTTTTTATCTAAACCATTAACCAGTATTTGTAATCTGATTGTCAACATGCATATTAAGTATACTTACTTACATAAAAGTAAGTATACTTGTATCATCAAATCAATAACAAAATGGATGCCTCATTACATACCCGGGACAAGATCATAGAGTTAGCACGGAACTTTATCCAGAAGATAGGGTATCATTCATTTAATTATAAACAGATAGCCACCGTATTGAACATTAAGAATGCGGCTATTCATCACTATTATCCGGCAAAGGAAGACCTTGGTTTGGCCGTTATTGAAAAGGACAGCCATGACTTTGCTAATATGATAAAGCTTAAAGCTAATGATGAACCCATGGAAAAGCTGGAAGCCCTGCTGTACAATTATGACCTTTACTTTAACGAAGGACATAAAATGTGCCTGATAGGTACTTTAGGTTCGGCCTATCACGATGTTCCCGAAAAAATACAGGCAGCTACCATCCAGTATTCAAATATGGTACATGCCTGGCTTATAGAAGTATTGCAAAATGGGCTCGACACTGGTAAATTTAATTTTGAAGGCACAGCCGAAGAAATGGCCAACAAATGGGAAGCCATATTGCCAGGCTCGTTACAGGTAGGCCGTATACGCGGCGAAGCTTATTTTTACCAGTTGATGGATGGCTTACGATCATCTTTAAAAGCAAAATAAAAAAATTTACTCATTTTACTTACATACATATAAGTAAGTATATAAATCAAACAACAAAATCAAATTAAACAACAACATGAAAAAGATCATTCTAACAGGAAGCAGCAGCGGGTTTGGCTTACAGGCAGTAAAAACCCTGGCCAGTAAAGGTCATACCGTTTACGCTACCATGCGTAACATTACCGGTGCAAACGCTGCCACAGCAGCCGAATTAAAACAATGGGCAAAAGAAAATGGCGCAGCCGTTGAGGTTATTGAACTTGATGTAACCAGCAATGAATCGGCTAAGAAGGCTATTGCGGAGATCAGCGAAAAATCAGGCGGGGTTATTGATGTTTTGATCAATAACGCGGGTTTATCATACCTGGGACTGGGCGAGGCACTTACCATTGAACAAACAGACCAGATATACCAGGTAAACACTATTGCGCCAGAACGTATGATGAAAGCGGTGTTACCTTTTATGCACAAACAAAAAGATGGTTTAATTATCAATATCACTAGTGTACAGTCAAGGCATTATATTCCTATTTTAAGTACATATAACGGTACCAAGGCAGCTTTGGATGCAGTATCGGTAGGTTATCATTATGAACTGAAATCGTCAGGTATTGATGTAGCTACTATTCAGCCGGGAGCGTATCAAACTACTGATATTACAACCAAGTCAATAGTAGCCGGTAATATTGCTGTAGAAGAGTTTTATGGCAAAGATATATTGAACTATAAAAAAGGAGTGATTCAATACTTTGACCCAACTCCCGAAAGCCGCGACCCTCAGGAAGTAGCCGACGCGATGTTGACATTGGTTGAATTACCACAAGGAAAAAGGCCCCTATTTACTATTGTTGGCGGCGGTCCGCAAACCGCTAATTTTGAAAAGGTAAACAGCCTGATCCAGGAAATTGCAGAAATTAGCCAGGGTCTCCGTTAAGGTCAGGCGATTGAAATATATTAAAGCCCCGGTTGCAAAAACAACCGGGGCTTTAATTTTTCCTGGGTGCCATACGATACCGAACAATCTGTGTATCAAAACCGAACGCTTTAATCTATTTCTATTGCCATAAAACTCTCATTATCAATATATTATAACAATGGCATTTATTTGGTTGATTTTGAGCGGTTTAGCACTCAAGATCATGATTAAAAACTATTTTAAAATTGCCTGGCGTAATCTGACCAGGAATAAGGGTTTTTCCATAACCAATTTGCTGGGACTTACCATTGGGATGACCTGCACCATTTTTATATTTTTATGGGTAAGAAATGAGCTTACCTATGATAAATTTCATGCTAACTATAAAACCATTTACCAGGTAATTGCTAACCGGGATTTTAAAAACACCATTTTCACCGACAGGAACATGGTGTTCCCACTTGCCAAAGCCATTGAAAGTGGTTATCCGCAAATAAAAAATGCGGTGCTTACATCACATTTAGAGCAACACCAGGCCAATGTTGGTGATAGCAAGGTCAAAATACATGGGCTATATGTTGGAGGTAGATATTTTGATATGTTTTCCTGGAGATTTAGTAAAGGGAATGCTGCTACTGCTATAACCGATCCATCATCAATAGTCATCACGGCATCTACCGCCAAAACCTTATTCGGAAACGCTAATCCAATAGATAAAGTAATAAAAATTGATAATACCGGGGTACATAAAGTTACTGCTGTGGTGGCCGACCCACCAAATAATGCCACACAGCAGTTTGATTATATTATACCCTATAATTTTTCAGATGCCGACGTAAAGGAAGCCATGACCCAGTGGGGTAATTCATCATGGGAGGTGTATATACAAACGGTGGATAACCCGAATATCGCCCAATTGGGAAAATACATTACCAATGTAATGTTTCAGCATAATAAGGACAAGATCAGTACCTATTTTGCCTTCCCCATGAATAAATGGCACCTGTACAGTGATTTTAAAGATGGTAAGAACGTTGGGGGAATGATTGAGCATGTTCGTTTTTTTATCATCATAGCTATCATTATTTTATTGATTGCCTGTGTTAACTTCATGAACCTTTCTACAGCACGGTCTGAAAAAAGAGCTAAAGAGGTAGGTATTCGTAAAACACTGGGATCAGATAAAAAGCAACTGATAATACAATTCTTTATGGAATCCATGACCCTGGTACTGATCGCTTTTATATGTTCTATTATATCGGTTTACCTGCTGCTGCCTTCCTTTAATCACCTGGTAGATAAGCAACTTCATTTAGATCTGTCTGAACCATTTTTCTGGATAGGTGCTGTGCTGATCATCCTGGTTACCGGTTTAATAGCCGGCAGTTATCCTGCTTTATATTTATCATCATTTAACCCGGTTAAAGTACTAAAAGGCACTTTTATTGCGGGTAAAAGCGCTATAGCGCCACGCAGGGTTTTGGTAATATTCCAATTTGTGGCGTCTATTCTGCTTATTTCTGCAACTATAATTGTTTACCAGCAAATACAGCATGTAAAGGATCGAGACATGGGATATAATCCGGATAACATGATCATGGTTCCGTCTACAGAGGCTACCAACAAAAGTTTTACGGCCATAAAAGGCGATCTGCTGAAAACAGGACTAATCAAAGGTGTCACCCGTACTTCATCGGCTGTAACAGAAATATCCTGGAGATCTGGTCCGCCGGATTGGGACGGCAAGCCAGCCAATGCCAATATCATATTCTCAAACATGACAGCTGATGTTGATTATGCTAAAACAATGGGTATTAAATTATTGCAGGGTACTGAGTTTACCGGAATGCCTTCTGATACTTCTTCGGTGATATTAAATAAAGCCGCGATTGAGGCAATGCAGCTCAAAAACCCGCTTGGAAGGCAATTACGATACGGAGATCATAAATTCACAGTAATTGGTGTAACTGATAACGTGGTTATGTCATCGCCTTATTCGCCGGTAGATCCGATGATGGTTTTTGCAGATCATAACAATTCGAACTATATTAATATAAGGCTCCATAACGGTGTGGAGCCACAAAAGGTAATACAGTTACTTAAAAAAGTATATGCTCAATACAGCCCTGCCGATATTTTTGAATACCAGTTTGTAGATCAGGAATTTGGTAAAAAGTTTTTGACAGAGGAGCTGATAAGCCGCATTACCAACATTTTTGCCGGTCTGGCTATTTTCATCTGCTGTATTGGCTTAGCCGGTCTGGCATCGTTCACCATCGAAAAACGGTTTAGGGAAATAGGGATACGCAAGGTTTTGGGAGCAACCATACAGCAGTTATTAATATTAATATCCACCGAGTTTTTAAAGCTGGTATTGATTGCTTTTGTAATAGCTGTACCCTTAACCTGGTGGTTGATGTACAACTGGTTACAAAAATATCCTTATCATGTTAGCATAAGTGTTGGATTATTTGGCGTGGTAGGTATGCTCATATTATTGTTAACGCTGGCCATAGTAAGCATTAATACCATTAAAGCGGCCATTGCAAATCCTGTAAAAAGTTTAAGGACAGAATAAAGACAGAACCTGGCCTTATTGCCGGATACATACGGTAAGTGTGTACAAACACACGTGCTAAATTGAGGGTGGGTTAAGTGCTTTAAAGGCGTATGATAAATCATGCTGGGATAATACATTGATTCAAGCCTGAAAACATTTCAGGGCTTTTATGGTTTAAAATTTGATTTACTGTTATTGCAACAGATATTATAAATTAATTGAAATTTTAAACATCATCATCCTGAAAGCGCATCATATCCCAACCCATAGAAAGTTCTTTTTATTATTAAAGATTGTATTACTGCCCCTGTTTGCAGGAATTCATGGCTACGCCTATAGCCAGGTGGTAACTCCCGCCGATTCTTTGAAACGGGATTCCCTGCGCAACGACTCTATAAGAGTTCAGCAGGCAAAGGCCCTGTCTAAGCAATTTGACGTGGGCGATTTGTTCAACGATATTTTTCATCCCAACAAAAAGCCTGATCCAATTACTAAAAAATCATCTGGTATTACCATCATACCCAATGTCGCTTCAAACCCCAGTATTGGATCACAAATAGGGATCAAGGCAGTAGCCGGTAGAAAATTTGGTAACGATCCTAATACGCTCCTGTCTGTTGCTGCAACATCGGCCTCTATAACCACCAAGGGTATTATTTATTTCTACATCAATCATAATGTATACACCTCCGGTAATAAGTGGAACTTACAGGGTAACCTCGTTGTAGCCAAGACCGTTACACCCGATTTTGGATTAGGCATCGGTCGTGGGTCTGACGCAAGTGATGCTGAGCATGTGTTGACCAATCCTGAGCGTAAAGGCAGGGCTCTTCATTCCGTATATTTTAACTTCAGGGAAAAGGTATACAAGGAAGTGGAGAAAAACCTTTTTGTTGGTGCCGGGCTCTCGTTTGATGTCAGGAAAAATATTGAAGACACAAAATCCACTGGCTTAACGCCTTACAATATTTATAGTGATGAGCATGGATTTAGCCGAAATAGCTACAGCTCAAACGGGTTTCTCTTTAACGTACAATACACCACCCGCGATAACCAGAACCGGGCTTATAAGGGGATCTATGCCGACGCAGGCATTAGGATTAATCAAACCTGGATAGGAAGCTCTAAAAGCGCAGTGCAATTTATCACCGATTTCAGAAAATACTTTAGCCTTTCGGAGGATCATCCAGAACACGTTATCGCGTTTTGGAACTGGGGATCATATTTAATAAGCGGCAACGTGCCATATCTTGAACTGCCGGGTACCGCTAAAGACGGAAGCTTCCGCAGCGGAAGGGGCTATACTACAGGTTACTTTAAAGGTACAAAATATGATTACTCAGAAGTTGAATACCGTTTTCCGATACTCAGGAACAAGTTCCTCAGTGGCGTTACCTTCTTTAATTTGCAAACCGCTAATGACGAATCGGGCACCAAGCTGTTTCAGGTATGGCAGCCAGGATATGGCGCGGGTTTACGTGTGCTCTTTAACAAGGCCACACGCACCAACCTGTGCCTGGATTATGCCTTCGGTAAATATGGAGCTAAGGGGTTCTTTCTGGGTTTAAATGAAGCTTTTTAAACAAACAAAAAGGTATAATCAACAAACCATCATATGTTTTGAGCAACATAAATAACTATTTAATACTAAATTGTTATTTTGCAGGCTATGGATAACACGGGAAAACCCAAAGCGCAGGCCGCATTAGGATTTATTTTTGCCACTTTATTTATTGATGTAATGGGGTTGGCTATAATTATACCGGTTATCCCCAAGTTAATTGAGCACCTGATCCATGGCGATGTAAGCGAAGCTTCCAGTTATTCGGGCTGGCTTACAGCGGTGTACGCCAGTATGCAATTCCTGTTTTCGCCACTGATAGGTAACCTGAGCGACAAGTTTGGCCGCCGCCCGGTGCTGCTATGCTCACTGCTTGGTTTTAGTATCGATTATGTTTTTATGGCCTTTGCCCCTACCATAGCCTGGTTGTTTGTGGGCCGCATTATTGCGGGCATCACCGGCGCCAGTTTCACTACTGCATCAGCCTATATTGCTGACATCAGCGCACCCGAAAAACGTGCTGCAAACTTTGGCCTGGTGGGTGTAGCCTTTGGTTTAGGCTTTATCATTGGGCCGGTAATTGGCGGCATTTTAGGCAAGTACAATGTACAATACCCTTTCCTCGCGGCCGCTGGTTTGGCTTTGATAAATGCCATATACGGTTACTTTATTTTGCCCGAATCGTTACCCAAGGAAAAACGCCGCAATTTTGACTGGAAAAGAGCCAATCCCGTTGGCTCGCTGATACAAATGAGTAAATACAAAGAGGTTATAGGCTTAGCCGTATCCTTATTCCTGGTATATTTTGCCGTACAATCGGTACAAAGTGTATGGACATTTTATACCATCAAAAAATTTGCCTGGAGCGAAGATATGATAGGCTATTCGCTGGGCTTTGTGGGCCTCATGGTGGCAGCAGTGCAGGGTGGCCTGATCCGCCTGATATTACCTAAATTAGGCGTACAACGGAGTATTTGGATTGGTTTGGTCATATATAGTTTAGGTCTGTTACTATTTGCTTTTGCCGACAAAGGCTGGCTAATGTTTGTTTACCTCATCCCCTATTGCCTGGGTGGTATTGCAGGCCCGGCGCTGCAGGGTTACATGAGCACAGCCGTGCCCGACAATGCGCAGGGCGAGCTACAGGGCGGTCTTACCAGCCTCATGAGCTTAAGCTCCATTTTTGGGCCTTTATTAATGACCTGGGCTTTTTATCATTTCACCCGGCCCAATGCTTCTATCCAGTTTCCGGGCGCGCCGTTTATTATCGGGAGCATATTGATGCTGCTGAGCGCGTTGCTTGCTGTAAGGAGTTTTAAAAGAAATTAAACAATTTGCCACGCAAAATAGTTACCTCATATAATTAAACCTATTATAGCTTTATATTAAAAAACTTATGGATAAACCCGGCAATCAAAAAGGTAAAGCTGCATTAGGGTTTATATTCATCACTTTATTTATTGATGTATTGGGTTTAGGTATCATTATACCCATATTGCCCAAATTACTGGAGCAATTAGCCCATGTTGATCTGAGTACAGCCACCCAAATCAGCGGGTATTTAACATTTACCTATGCCTCCATGCAGTTTTTGTTCTCGCCGGTTTTAGGCAACCTGAGTGATAGATTTGGCCGGCGGCCCGTATTGCTAGGCTCTTTACTTGGCTTTGGCGTTGATTACCTGTTCATGGCCTTTGCACCCACCCTATTCTGGTTATTTATTGGCCGTGTTATAGCAGGTGTAACCGGGGCCAGCAGCACCACCGCCACGGCTTATATTGCCGACGTGAGCACAGGTAATAAACGGGCCGCGAACTTTGGCCTGGTTGGGGCCGCATCAGGGTTAGGCTTTATTTTGGGGATAGGGATGGGTGGCTTTTTAGGGGCCATCAGCGTAAAACTCCCCTTTATTGTGGCGGCTGGTTTGGCATTGTTAAATGCCCTTTACGGTTTCTTTGTACTACCCGAATCATTAGCTCCCGAAAACCGGCGCAAGTTTGAATGGAAACGCGCAAATCCTATAAGCGCGTTAACCCGTTTAGGTAAATACGATATTTCCATAAGCACACTGATCACGGCATTTACCATAGTGTATATCGGGCAAAAAGCCGTAGAGAGTACACTGCCGTTCTTTTTAATTGAAAAATATCAATGGACCCTGAGCAGCATAAGCGGTCTGGGTATATTTATAGGCATTTTACTGGTAGGCATACAGGGCGGGCTGATACGCATAGTGATACCAAAACTTGGCCTGGAGAAAAGCGTTATAGCAGGTATGGCCTTTTATACTATAGGCTTAATATTTATCGCTTTCAATAACATCGGCTGGATGATGTATGTATACATGATCCCCTATTGTTTGGGTGGGATATCAGGTCCGGCTTTGCAAGGTTTTATCACCGAAAAAATTGCCCCCAATGAACAGGGCGAACTACAGGGAGCATTAACCAGCCTGGTAAGTGTAACCACCATTGTAGGCCCATTGCTGATGACCAGCCTGTTCCATCATTTTACCATGAAGGGCACAGCAGTTTATTTTCCGGGAGCTCCCTATTTAATGGGCGCTGTATTAATGCTGCTTAGTATTTTACTGGCGATAAGAAGTTTTAGGAAAGCTTCGGCGGTTGAATTAAAGAAAGCTTAAAAAGTTTATCTTTATGGTGAAACCAAAACCATGAGAAAGCTTTTATTAATACTGTTTTCACTATCCGTTTTACTTATTGCATGCAATGATAACCACAATACAAAGCCTAACCTTTCTTTATCCATAAAGTCAATAAATGATACTACTGAAATTTTAAAAAAATTCTTTTCTCCGGTTAAGATCGTCAATAAAAATTTGGCTGTATGGAAGCCCGATATGGACGATTATTTTAATATGGTAATATCAGACGATAGTACTTGCAAAACAAAAATTGATACCATCATTACCCTTACGCATCAAAAATACATTATAATCTTTCGTACAGATGGTTATTACAACAGTGGTAAAAAAAGAGATTGCCATGTATGCTCACCTATTTATGGTATCGCAAGCATTGAAAAACAAGATTCCACTTATAACATTTTAAATTTCAAGAAGAACCTGATTGCAGCCGGAAGCTTTGGTTCGGGCTATGATACTTTGCAGATTGAAAAATTTGGACATGATTTTCAGTTATTACGAATAACATCCAGTTATGTTGGAACAAGTACAGAAACACTTACTAATACTTATTTTGACGTAAATGGATATAAACAATTATTCAGTTACTGGCCTTATCGTACTGTTGGTGATAGTGCCGAGTTAGATACTCAATACACTAAAATTGAACAGCAATTAATTCACATTCCCGGCAAAGAATTTAAAGAAAGAGATGATATTAAGTTATTGGGCTATTTTACCACCTATGATGAAAAGCAAAAAAAGTTTATCAGAAGAAATCAGACAGAATATTACAGAGCTGATGCTTTTGGTAACTACAAAAGGGCCCTGCAATAACAATTCTACCTGCGATCCGGCTTATGATCCAGTCCACTTACACCGCCTGATATTACGAACTTCATCATATCGGCGGCGCTCTTATCAATGTGTTTTACTTTATCGGCCGATATAATAACTACCTGCCCCGCAAAGGAGTAGGAATATGGGAAATATACGGCAACCTCGCCGGGCAGATTTAAGGATGTAAGATCCTTTTGAACAATAAAGCCTATCTTTTTCAATCCAAACTCATTTACCTCCACCAAAACGGGTTCGTTAAATTTTTTCTCGTCGCCTACAATGGCTTCCGTCAGATCTTTTATAGATGAGTACAGGAATTTAATTAAAGGCAGTCGGTTTAGCCAGCGGTTAAACCAGCGTTTAATAGGATCGGTAACTACATTGGTAACCAATATACCGGCTACCATGATAACCACAACCACATTTAAAATACCCAGACCCGGAATGTATATGTGCTTACCATTCTTATCCACCCATAAAACATCGCTTAAATTCAAAGCTTTATCAATGGTTGATACCGCCCAGTAAATTAAAAAAAATGCCGCGCCTATAGGCACTACAATGATTAGTCCTTTTACAAAATACCTTAATAAAGCTCCGGCTAATCTGTTCATAGATGCAAATTTAGTATCAAGTAGTTAGTATCGGGTATCAAGGTAACCTGTTTTTTTAAAATCAGCATCAAAAATCCTGATACCTGATACTAACGACTTGATACACAAAGATTGATACTACTCATAAAAGTACACTCTTTTTACCCGTTGCGAAACATTAGTTAAAATTTCGTACGGAATGGTGCCTATTTGCTTTGCCAGTTCCTCAATACGCAGGCGTCCATCAAAAATAATCACTTCGTCGCCCTCACTTACGTCAAGGCCGCTTACATCAAGCATACACATATCCATAGTAATATTGCCCACCGTAGGCACCAGCGTACCTTTTACCAGCATTTTACCTACACCATTGCCAAAGGCGCGCAGATACCCATCGGCATAACCAATACGAACAGTTGCTATTTTACCATCTTTTAATAAACTACCGCTGCGGCCATAACTAATGGTATCACCTGCCCCTATCTTTTTAACCTGGGCAATACTTGTTTTTAAACTGGCAATGGGCTGTAAAGCATTTTCTGCAACCGGAACAGACGAATCAATACCATATAACCCAATGCCCAGCCGCACCATATCATAATGTGCCGATGGCCAGCGGATGATGCCCGCGGTGTTACATATATGTTTGATCACTTTATAACCCAGCGTTTTTTCTATCTCCTTAAAAGCTTTTTCAAAGCGCTTGATCTGCTTTTTACTAAACTCGTCATGCTGTTTTGCCTCGCTTGCCACCAGGTGTGAAAACACCGATTGTACACGGATGTACCTGTTCGCCTCCAGCATATCGCAAAGGGTTTCAATGTCCAGATTTTCAAAACCCAGGCGGTGCATACCTGTATCAATTTTAAGGTGTACCGGGTAATTTACAATACCACGTTCCTGTGTGTACACCACAAAATCGTCCAGCAGGCCAAAACTGTAAATTACCGGTTCAAGCTTGTATTCAGTAAGCTTATCAAATGCCGATGCCTCGGGGTTAAGCACCATCATGGGCAGATTAATGCCTGCCTGGCGCAGGGCCACTCCTTCGTCAATATAAGCAACCGCCAGGTAATCAACCTTGTTATACTGCAGCATATTGGCCACCTCAAAAGTGCCGCTGCCGTATGAAAAGGCTTTGACCATAGCCATTACCTTTACACCTGGTTTTAATTTTGTCCGGTAAAAATTAAGATTACTGAGCAGCGTGTTCAGGTTAATCTCCATGATGGTTTCATGTGCCTTTTGAGTAAGGGCACCACTGATGCGCTCAAATTCAAAACTCCTTGAACCTTTGATCAGGATGGTTTCTTCCTTAAAATTAAGCGTTTTTAATTGCTGTAGTAAGGCTGGTGTATCCTTAAAAAAATGTTGTTCGGCAATGTCAAAACATGCCTGGTTATTCATGAGCGCATCGCCCACCCCAATAAACTTATCAATGCTTTTTGTACCTATTAAATTGGCAACCTGACAGTATAAAACTTCCTGAGAAAGACCGGATTGCAATATATCCGACAGGATGAGCGTCCGTTTCTGATGCTGATTTTGCTGGCTCAAAAAATTAAGCGCAATCTCCAGCGATTGCAGATCTGAATTATAGGAGTCATCAATAACGGAGCAGTTATTTACACCGTTCTTTAACTCCAAACGCATACTTACCGGGTTAAGTCGCTCAATACGATCGTCGGCCTCAACCGCACTGTATCCTAAAGCCAACATGGTAGCCCAGCAGGTAATGGCGTTTTCGATAGATGCCAGGTCTGAAAAAGGGATCAGGCATTCGATCTCTTTTTTCTGAAAGTAAGCCCGCAGATAGTATTTTTTGGAGATAGCCGTTTCGCTGAAAACATACAGATCGGCCTGCTTAAACTTACGGCTCCAGGTAAAAGTTTCCTTAACCGGGATATCCTTTGTAAAGTCGATAAGCTGATCGTAATTATAAATAAGCTGTTTGCTGTTTTTAAATAGTTTCAGTTTTTCCAGTACTTTTTGGCGCCTATCTGTAAAGCCTTCATCATGCGCGGGGCCTATATGCGTGAGCACCCCTATTTGTGGTTTGATGATAGCTTGCAGCTTGTCCATTTCGTTTATGGTAGAGATACCGGCTTCAAAAATACCCAGATCATTCCGGTTGTTTATTTGCCATACCGAAAGCGGCACACCAATTTGCGAGTTATAACTTTTAGGATTCCGTACAATATTTTTATCGGCCGCCAATAATTGGTAAAGCCACTCCTTAACTATGGTTTTGCCATTGCTTCCTGTTATGCCTATCACCTCCAGCTTAAACTGGCCGCGATGATAAGCAGCCAAAGTTTGTAAAGCCGCCAGTGGATCATCAACCAGCAAAAAATTTGCACCGGGTAAATTAAATTCGGCACCCTGCTTCACCACAAAATTGCGCACACCGGCTGCATAGGCCTCGGCAACAAACTCGTGCCCGTTACGCCTGGCGCTCAATGCAAAAAACAACCCTTCTGCCGCGTTGCTGATGCGGCGGCTATCGGTTAACAGGGTACTGATGGTGCTTTCTTTTACTATATTGCCGCCTGCATTAATGATTTGTTTAACCTCGGTTATGGCGTATTGATTACTATGCATGGTACGAATTTGCTTATATTATCTAACAATAGAAGAATTTTTAACGAATTTTGACATTGATGGACGCCCCCAAAACAATTAAGATAACCGACCCAAATGTTGCGCTGGCAAAGGCCGAGCATTTTTGCGCCTACCAGGAGCGGTCGCAGCAGGAGGTGCGTGATAAGTTATACGAATGGGGACTTTGGCCCGACGCCGTTGAACAAACCATAAGTAAGCTGATTGAAGGGAATTTTTTAAACGAGGACCGCTTTGCAAAGGCCTACGCCAAAGGTAAATTTGGCCAGAAGGCCTGGGGAAAAATTAAAATAAAACAGGGCCTTAAATTTAAACGGGTACCCGATGTGTTGATAAAAAAAGCGCTGCTAACCATTGATGCTGATGACTATTTAGCGGCCCTGACCAGGGTGCTGGAGAAAAAAGCGGCATTGTTAAGTGAAAAAAATGCCATTAAACGCCGGTACAAGCTACAGCAGTATGCGATGGGCCGTGGATATGAGGCCGACCTGGTTGCTGACGTTTTGAAAGCCAGTGACTTATAAAAAAAAAAATTTTTTAATATTTCTCCTTGCAGAATATGCTTTTCTGCCTATATTTGCACTCCCAACGCGAAAGTAGCTCAGTTGGTAGAGCACGACCTTGCCAAGGTCGGGGTCGCGAGTTCGAATCTCGTCTTTCGCTCAAAGCCCTTCCTGTCAAAAAGAAGGGTTTTATTTTTAAAAGGTTAACCGCCTGCTCAGATGGTGGAACTGGTAGACACGCAGGACTTAAAATCCTGTTCCCGTAAACGGAGTGCGGGTTCGATTCCCGCTCTGAGTACTTAGACAGAAATGCAAGTTTGTAATAGTTTGACTATCAACAACTTGCATTTCTTGTTTTTAATAGATTTTGTTGACCTCCTCAATAAAACAACTTAAACGAATATTTTACCTTACTAATTATCAACTATTTACAAAACAAAGGTATTTTCATTCCCATCCCCCCCCTGTTTTGCTGATAGTCGAACACGATAACTAATTAATTGTCAATTATTTATAGCCCTTAAATGCTTTGCATTCCCATGCAGTCCCACAATATCAGACCATTGAACACCTTAACTCGCTATAAACCAATCTCTTTCTTAATTATCTTAACAATTATTTCTACAACTTTATTTAACAATGCTTCCTCGCTACCTGCATAGATATTTCTATCTATAGATTTCGCTTTCAATGGGCGGTTTGCTATTCTTTTGGCTTTTCTTTTTGTTATTTTCATATTGCAGCTATTATCATTAACGCTGTTATTCTTCAAAAATGACTTTGACTTCTTCATCATGAATCGGCATTGATTTTACTTTCAGCGAACGCCCGTTTCTTTCGGAGAACAATGTCTTAATCTCGGCTACAATGGAAAGTGCTATTTCTTCAGCTGTTTCTGAATCGATGTCCAAACCCACCAGGCCGTAAATTTTGGCCCGCGATTCTTCTGGGATGTTATCAAACTTTGATGCTCCTTTTTTAACAACTCTTTTGGCTGGTCTTTTTTTGACATTTTAAAAAATATTAACTAAAGACTCATCACAATCAACCGCCCAGCTGTTTACAATGAAATTATCTTTATATTTTGTTATTGATAAAAAAGTACAGAATGAAACTTTGACTGAGATGAGGAATAATTACTAACTGGTTTTGAATGTCATTTAGCTGTGACAAACATTATTTTACCTTTTCCCAAACACTTGTCCGGCCAAATAGCGATACTCCTATGTATCCCCTGATATTTAGTTTATCATCCTTTAGTTTCAATGTACAACTGTATGTTTTACCGCTATAAGGATCATAGATCTGACCACCATCCCAGGCTCGATCATGATACGTAAAATCGTAAAGCATGATCGGATCTTTGAGGTTACGGGACCTTAATTTTTCATTTTTGTTTTTAACATCTTTCCGGGAAGTAATTCCATCCGGCTCGTACATCGTTTTGCCCCAGATCAGCTTGCCGAAATATTTGCCGTTTGCTTTATAAACATCAATTTTACCCGTCTTATCTTCGCTCAGCCATACGCCTAAGATCTTATCGGCTCCGGGAGTTTGTGCAAACGCTTTTGCTACTGTAAAAAGGCATAGCAATAATATTATTCTTATCTTTTTCATTATTATGTGGGTTTAAGACATTGTGTTGGGCAAGTAACAACGTTATTTAATTTTGACAACAACTTTTCCTTTAGCACGGCCGCTTTCAACATAGGCAATCGCTTCCTTGATCGATTCGAACGAGAAAATTTTGTCTATAACCGGTATTATTGTACCGGAGTTTATAAGCGAGGTGATTTCCTTTAACTGAGGGCCATTGGCCTTCATGAAAAGAAATGAAAAGCCCACATTAAGCCGTTTTGCCTTCTTTCTTACTCCGGCGCTCAAAAGGCGCATGATTAATTTTACGTACCAGGGTGCTCCGATTTCTTCTGCAAAATCAGGATCAGGCGGACCGGAAATTGAGATGAGTTTTCCGCCAGGTTTTAAAACGCGAAGCGACTTTTCGAGCGTCTTTCCATCCTGACTATTCAAAACCAGGTCATAACCGTGCAATACCTTCTCAAAGTCGTCTTTCTTGTAGTCTATAACCACATCTGCGCCCAGGCTTTTCACCAACTCAATATTGGCTGTACTTGTGGTTGTGGCCACCGTGGCTCCCAGGTACTTTGCCAGTTGAATGGCAAATGTACCTACACCACCAGAACCGGCCTGGATGAACACTTTTTGCCCTTTCTTCAGATTTCCTTTTTCAATCAGTGCCTGCCAGGCGGTAAGGCCCACCAGGGGAATAGATGCGGCTTCTTCCATGCTCAGCTTTTTCGGCTTAAGCGCTACATCAGCTTCTTTAATGGCAATAAATTCCGCAAATGTTCCAATGCGATGATCAGCTGGTCGCGCGTAAACCTCGTCTCCAACTTTAAATTGTTGCACACGGACCCCAACCTTAGTTACAACACCCGCCACATCATGGCCCAAAACAAATGGTGTTTTATACGGCAAAATGAGTTTGAACTCCCCGTTTCTGATTTTGGAATCCAGCAGGTTTATAGCAGTGGCATGTACTTCTACCAACACCTCATCCGCCTGTGGTTCCGGAGCAGGTATTTGCCCGATGCGCCCGCCATCTTTGCTTTTATATTTATCAATGATGAATGCTTTCATTTTTTTTAATGTTTAAAATATATAGTGGGATTAAGTTCTATGATGCTAATACCGCGTAACTTTTCTTAGGGTTAATCAAACCAAAAGTCATTGTTGGAAAAAGCCGGTTGAGTATATAAACTGCTTTGGTATCACCGGCACGAATGGTAAGCTGATCCTTCTTGATACCTGCAATCAGCGCTTTCACCAGGTCTTCCGTAGTCATTTTTTTGTCGTTCCGGCCAGCGGTCATTTCTGTAGCAACAAGCGGGGGCAAAAGTTCAAAAACTTTGACGCTGCTGTTCAAAATCTGGAGGTGCTTTCTCAATGTTTTCGTGTAAAATTGTAATGCTACTTTGGATGCTGAATAAGTCGCCTCCAGCAATGCAGGAACATAACTGAGTATTGAAGTCGTATTGATAATGGCGCTGTCTTTCCTCGATTTCAACATATCGATAAACAAATTGTTAAGCCGGATTACCCCGAGGTAATTGACGTTCATTTCATATGCCGCGTCCTCAAAATGCTGACTATTGGCCATTCCAAGGTTAATGGGGTCAGTCAACACTCCCGCGTTATTGTATAAAATGTCTATACCGCCCATTTGCTGTACCTGTTTGAAAAGCTTTTGTGCATCACCTGCGTCTGATACATCACTTTTAACAGTTGTAATCGCCGGATACAGTTTTCTGGCTTCATCTAATTTTATCTGGTTTCTACCGGTGATAATCACATTGGCACCATTGGCTAAAAATTGTTTCGCTGCTTCCAGCCCGATACCTGATGCACCTCCTGTGATCAATACCGTTTTTCCTTTCAGTTGCATGATTTAATTTCTATTGTTAATTCTATTTTGAAGCATTAATCGATTTCAGAATGGATTTCTCGAAAACCTTATAGGCGAAGTGTTGAAGCAGGAGTACGATTGATGATCCTTTTCCGACAGGGTAACTAAATTTTGGATTTATTTCTTTCACTGTTTGCAATAAAGTAGCGATAACCGGTGCAGGGTCGGGTGCATTATCAAATGACTTTTTGGTATATGCGGTGACCTTTTGCCGAAACGGGTCATAGTCTGTGATGGTTCCTTTTGCGACAGTTCCACTTTCGCCGATATTGGTTTTGAACGCGATCGGCTCAACCATAACCACCTTGATGTTAAACTGGTTCAATTCAAACCGGAGCGATTTAAAATAACCTTCGAGTGCATGTTTGGAAGCCGCGTAGTAGGCCACATTTGGAAGACTCAATAAGCCCAGCAGGGAACCAAGTGTGATTATTTTTCCATGTTTTTGCTTCCTGAAGTAGGGCAATAACTCGTTAGTTAATTTGATGGTTCCCCAAAAGTTGGTTTCAAACTGCTGCCTGCCTAACTCAATAGGGGTTTCCTCGGCAAGTCCGTTTACTAAGTAACCCGCGTTGTTGATCAGCACATCTAATTGTTTGATCTCACTGAACAGTAGCTTGCCAAAAGATGCTATGGAATGGTCATCATTTAAATCCAATGGCAGTACCTTAAATGGTAATTTTGCCTGGTGCTTTTCCGGATCCCGGCTTGTGCCAATTACCTGATAGCCATTTTCGTGGAGCTTGCTGGCGACAAGCAGCCCGATGCCCGATGAGGCACCTGTGACTAAAATTGTTTGTTTCATTTTCTTTGTTTTTAATGTTGTTTTCGCTACCTATAATTGAGCCAGCGTTGGATAATCTGTATAACCTTTTTCCCCTGGCGTATAGAAGGTTGATGGGTCGGGCTGACTAAGCGGCGCGCCTGTTTTAAAACGCTCGACAAGATCCGGGTTGGCAATAAAGGGAACCCCGAATGCTACCAGGTCGGCATCGCCATCGTTCAGGACCTGGCTGGCCGTTGCCTTATTAAATCCGCGGTTAATGATGATCGTGCCGTCATAAATCGGGCGGTAGCGTTTGGCAACTTCCTCAATAGCCCAAAGATTGCCTGAAACATCGGTAAAAGGCTCGGTCAGGTGCAGGTAAGCCAGGTCATATTCATTTAATTTGGCAACGATATAATCGTGCACGGCCATTGATTCCTCATCCAGCATCATACCCTGGATACCATGCAGGGAAGGATTTAATCTCACGCCGACTCTCCTGATGTCAATCACAGCGGACAGCTCATTCAGTATGTCAAATAAGATGCGTGCACGGTTTTTGATGGTGCCGCCATACTGGTCCTGACGCTTATTGGAGTAAAGATTAAAAAACTGATGTAACAGGTAGCCGTTGGCTGCATGCAGTTCAACACCGTCAAAACCTGCATAAACCGCGTTTATAGCAGCCTGTTTAAAATCGTTAATTGTCTTTTGGATCTCTTCCAGCGTCATCTCCCGGGCATCTACTGTGTCCTTAAAGCCCTCTGGTGTGAATGCCTGGGCCAGCGGATTTAGCGCGGAAGGGCCCAGCGGAAGTTCACCATCAAGCAAATCGGGGTGCGATAGCCGTCCCACGTGCCATAATTGCGCGAAAATTTTTCCGCCTTGCTGATGCACCGCATTGGTAACCAGTTGCCAGCCTTCAACCTGTTCTTCTGTATAGATGCCGGGCACATTAAGGTACCCTACAGCATCACGACTGACGTAGGTTCCTTCAGTAATGATCAGACCCGCCGAAGCGCGTTGCTGGTAATAAAGAGCAGTCAGTTCTGTGGGCACATTGCCCGGATTAGCTGAACGGCTGCGGGTCATCGGTGCCATTACCATGCGGTTGCTCAGAGCAAGGCCATTTAAATTATATGGCTCGAAAATTATTTGATCATTCATTGTTTTGTTTTTAAATAGTATCAGGAAGCAGGTTTGCAACCTCGGTTCATTGTTATTTTATACTTTTTAGTATATTTTATTCCGTTTTGATTGTTCATATTCTTTACTAAATGATGTCTGCGGAGTAGGGCTGAATACCAAATTGTGAAGACAACTCGGGAGTTTACAAAAAAGACTTTTTAGTATATTTTATATCAAAAAAAATCATATCGCATAACTTTCTAACTCCGCTTTCAGGCTCCTGAGCAAACCGGCCATCGGTTTTGCAGTATTCATCGCCCTGCACATCACAACGGCTCCTTCAACCGCAGATACCGCTTTGAACGCATAGACAGCCGGATCAAGCTGGTCAGAAAATTCACCGCCGGCAATGCCTTGATTTAAAATACTGACAAACAATTCCTGTCCATGTCGGATGACTCCGGCTATCTTTTCCTTAATGGCCGGGAAATTGTCATCAGATTCCACCGCAATATTAAATACAGGACATCCGCCTTTAAGGTAAGTATTCAAAGGATCTTTATAAAAATCGAGAAAAGCAAACACTTTAGCCTTCGCTGTTTTACCCTTGCTGATAGTTAACAACATTTTCTCGCCGTTAGTATTCAGCATAAAATCAACAACCTGTAAGGCTAGGTCTTCCTTGCCTTCAAAATGACCGTAAAGGCATCCTTTAGTCAATTTTGTGGCAGCAAGCACGTCGTCTATATTAGCGCCGGATATTCCTTTCTGATTAAAGATAGGGGCTGCTGTTTCCAGGATGAATTGCTTTGTTCTTTCGGCTTTAGTAAGCATATTGATAAATTTTCGAAACAAAAATATACTAAAAGGTTTATTAAAAGAAACTTTTTAGTATATTTTAATTCTTTTGATTTAAAGATGACAATCATTATGATCCAGATGATTAACTGAAATGGCACTATTGGATTTGTACCGCACCAGAAGTTTTACGAAGAGAATATTTCGCTTTTACTTACCATAGTCCGCGAGAAGACGACGTCCGTAATTGGTAATTATGCCGTTTATAAATAACTGTAGCGCTTCAAATATTTCATCCTGGTTCTTTAGGTTATTAAACAGATAAAAGTCTGTTACCGATACATAGATGCTGGCTATGCCCGAAACGTCCAGATTTGACCTGTACAGCCCCTTTGCTACGCCATCTGCTAAATTTAATTCGATAATCATCTTCAGGTAATCGCTTTTAAATTCATGAAGCGCCCTCAGCGCCCTTGGGTACCTTCTCAACATCAGCTCGTTAAAAAGGTGCCGTAAGGCGATTAAATGTTTAAAAAGCCCTTGTTGAAGAACCAACTCCTGTACCGGGTCATCTGCGGCATCGATATTTGAACTGATGATGCTTTTAGATTGCCCGATCAAGTGGTCAACAACAGCTTCGACAAGGATTCCTTTATTGGCAAAATATTGGTAGACGGTTTTCTTCGACATACCGGCAGTCTTCGCTACTTCATCCATCGTTACACTGATAATGCCATGCCTTATAAAAAGCTCAATTGCATGATCAATCAGGCGTTTTCTTTTATCTTCCATTCCGGTTGCTTTAGTTGTTGCTTCCAACGCTTCAAGGATGCTATTCTTCAGATTCGCCTCAGGGCTGATTTTCGGTTTTCGCGGTAACATAATTATATATGGCTGACCTTACATAAAAATCAGCAAATGCGGTAGCAACCGTGGTTGAAGCCTGCTGATAAGCGGTTTGGGCATCCAGTACCTCAGAAATGGTAGCCAAGCCAGCTTTGTAATTATCCTGGTTAACTTTCAGATTTTCGGTAGCCTGCTCCAGGTTGTCTTTGGCATAGTGGATCTGCGTCAGCTGGTCCTGCATGTCATACCAGTAGCGTATTATTCCTACCCGCAGCTGGTTCTGCCCGTCGCGGTAATCATTGCGGGCGATTTCTTCGTTGATCCTGCGCTGACTTACCTTTTGCTTACCGCGCCCCCACAACCCGTTTGATATCGGGATGCTGAGGGTTGCAAAACTGGCCGGCGAGAAATTACTTCCTACGTCACTGCGGATAGAACCTACTTGTGATGCACTTAAACCAACTGCTAAACTTGGCAGGTTATCGCCATTAGCTAAACGGGTTTGTAATTGTTCGCCTGCTACGCGCTTGGTCAGCAACTGGTATTTGGCATTTTTGTCTAAGGTGGTATCGGGCTGTAAGGCAGGCAATACCGGCGTACTGTTTTTATTCAGAGTATCCTGCATCACCATCAGCGAATCGAAAGCAATGCCTGTGTATACCGAGAAATCAAGCAGGGCAACGCGGCGGCCGTTCTGCAGTTTGCTTTTATTCACCAGCAGTTGGCTCAACTGAACCTTTACTTTCAGCAGGTCATTACGGGCTATTAAACCGGAGGCCAGCATGTCTTTCTGCATCTTCAGCACAGTGTTAAGCAGGGTTTCGTTAACCGCCAGCGTTTTTTGCTGCTCCTGAATGTTAACCAGGTTCCAGTATTTTTGCTCAGTGAGCAACAATACCGAATCTGCCGATTGCTTTTTCCGAATCTCGCTCACCTGCAGTTGCAGTGCCGCTAACTGGTTGCCCGTTTTAATTTTGCCACCGGCATAAAGCGTTTGTGTGCCAGTAACCCCTAACGTGTAGAAGTTATTAATGCCTTTTGTTAAAACATCAGGAATAGCTGGGATAATATCCTTAAAGCCAAACAATCCTATGCCCGTTCCGCTGACCGATGGCAGATAATCCGACTTGGCAGCCGCCACATCGGCTTTTGCGGAATTCACCCGTAACTGGCCGTTTTTAAGTGCATAGCTATAGGCTATGGCCGCCTGCTTACTTTCCTGCAGGGATATGGTGTGCTGCTGGGCATTTGCCTGCAAGCCGGTTAATATAATGATGGATATGATTAATGATTTCATGATTTGTAAACTTATGCGGTTGCGGTTTCAGGTGTTTCGTTCGCCGGGTTGATTTTGTCCTCCTTACGGAAGAATAGCCAGTATAGCGTTGGCAGCACGAATAAGGTCAGCAACATGGATAACAGTAACCCGAAACAGATCACAGTACCCAACGGCCCCCATAAGGATGACCTGCTGATCACCATCGGGATTACACCAACTGCCGCTGCCGAAGAGGTTAAAAAGATTGGTCGCATCCTGCGTTCGGCAGAAAGTTTAGCAGCTTCAAAAACAGATTTACCTTCGTGCAATCGTAGTTCTTCCGCAAAATCTATCAGGATGATACCATTACGAACTACAATTCCGCAGAGCGCAAGTAAACCGAGGAATGAGGTAAAGCCAAACGGGTAGCCCATGATCAGCAAGCCGGACGAAGCGCCCAATAAGCTTAATGGCATGGTGGTAATACTCAGCAGTGCATGTTTAAGGTGTTTAAAGTGCCATAATAAAATCAGGAATATCAATATGATACTTACACCAAGCGCGGTACCCATCGGGCCCTGGTTCTCTCCCTGCAATTCCAGTTCGCCCCCGTAACGCAGTTCAACGCCGGCAGGAAGTTTTATTTTTTCGATGGCCGGTTGCAGGTCCAGCAATACGGCATTGGCAACAGCTTCCTGGGTTACATCCATACGCACGGTAAGCGTACGTACACTGTTCCTGCGGGCAATCTGGCCATCATTCCACTCCGGGTTGACGTCTGCTACTTGCCTTAGCGGTATCAGGGATTTAGTTTGCGGGGAAACAATATTCAAGTCACGCAGGGCCGACAGATCACTCCTGGAAGCTTTAGGCGATTTGATCTTTACATCTACCGCGTAATTGTTTTCCCAAACCTGTGTGGCTGTTATACCTTCCGAATGCAAGGCTACCGCATTGGCGATATCGCTTTTGCTTAATCCAAGCCGTGCAGCTTCCGCTGTTTTTACATCTATTTTAAGGGTTGGCTGTATCTCGTTATAATCTGTCCGGGCCCAGGTAACCTGTTTATGCGTTTTACCAATGGCTAAAACCTGGTTAGCTACCTGTTTTAAGGCTGGAATATCATTTCCGCTGATCCTTACCTCGATAGGTGCCAGCGCGTTGATCATGTTTAATTGTTTCATCCGAACATAAGCAGCCGGGAACAGGTTACTGTATTTTTGCTGATAGTCAACAATCACCTCTGCGGTTGCGTCTTCAGACACTGTTTTGATCAGGATCTGCGCATAATTTTTTGACGGAAGATTTGGCGCATATACCGAGTGGAAACGCGGTGAACTACTGCCGATAAAGCTGGTATAATTAAGGATACGTTTATCCTGCTTTAATATCTTTTCCATTCCCTTCACCACGCTGTCTGTTTGCGAAAGCCTGTAGCCCGATGGCAGATAGATCTCCATTGCAAATTGGTTTCGCTCTACTTTAGGAAACAACTGCTGCGGCAATACCCCCATAATTCCTATGCCGATCACTACCGACAGCACCGCAAAAAACACAGTTAGCTTATAGTGTTTCATAGAATTACCGATATGGCTGTTAAAGAAATCCTGCAATCGGTCCAGGAAAGATCTTTTTTCATCCGCCTTATTATGCAGCAGGCCTTTTTTGATGAACAGCGTATTGAAAAATGGCACCACCATCATGGAGATGATCAGCGACAGTGTCAAAGCGATCATGATGGTTACCGGGAACAACCGGATAAAATCTTTAGCCGTACCGGTCATAAAAAATGCCAGTGGTACAAAGGTTGCTGATATGGCCAGCGTAGCGGTAAATACCGATGGGAACAATTCTTTGGCGCTACTAATGGCGGCATCCCAAACAGACATGCCATGATCCAGCTTTTCTACGTGGTTATCAATCACTACAATGGGGTCATCAACTACAATCCCCAGCACCACAATCAATGCGGCAAGCGTAACAGTATCCAGCTCTATGCCGGCCATATACATAATGCCCAGCGTTGCGGCTATGGTAATAGGGATAGTTGCTGCAGCAACCGCGGCAACCCTAAATGGCAGCAACAGCAATGCAACGCACACCACGCCGATAAGCGCAAAAGCAAACTCTTTCATAAAGTGGCTGATCGAATCATCCACGACCTCCGGTTGATCTGCCAGTTTTACCAGTTGAATATCAGGCGGCAGGTGCTGTTTTACTTTTTCGATATGCTCTTCCAGTTCCTTACCAAACTGCACAATGTTTTTACCGGCGATCATTTCCAGCGATATCACGATGGATTTGGTGCCGTTGGATGTTACATAGCTGTCCGGCTCGTCATACTCGCGTTTCAATGTCGCTACATCACGAAGGCGCACCGAATTGCCGTTAGCGTCCTGCCTGATGATCTGCTCGGCAAGTTCGGCCTCGGTTTTATAGTAGGTGCTTAAATGAATGGGCTCATCTATCACCTTTCCTTCCACTTTACCGGTGGCATTAATTGCGCCTTCATTTTGCAGCACCTGCATCACATTATTAACAGATACCCCCTTTTGCAGCAGTTTATTATTATCTACATAAATGGTGATCTGCTCGTTCAGGTTGCCGGTATGGGATATCTTGGCAACATCCTGCACCTGCCTCAGTTCTGCCTCTATGTCTTCCACATTACGGAGCAGTTCTTTATAGGGCCGTGTCTTGGATTCTACGGATAAAAGCATGGCAGAGGTATTACCGAAATCACTGTCGATATAAAATCCTTTAACTTCTTTAGGGAGCTGGCTTTGCAGGATCAGCATCCCGTTTTTAATCTTATTCCAAAACGCTTTGGTTTGGATGGCATTTTGGTTATCCGCTACCTCCACAAAGATGTACATGACGCCATCCCGCGAAAAGGAGTAGGTTTTTTTCTTGTTAACTTCGTTATTACTAAAAAGGTATTCCTCTACTTTTTTTGTCAGCTGCTCTTCTACCTGTTTTGATGAAGCGCCGGGGTATTGCCCTACGATGAGACCCTGCCTGATGGTGAAATCCGGAAATTCGTTTCGTGGCATATTGAAAAGCCCGGCTAAACCAAGCAGTACGAGTATGGCCGAAAGCGCAAGCGGGAATACATGGTACTCCATTGCCCATTCAATTAAATTTGAGTTCTTTTTCATGATATGGGCTTATTTACTGACAATGACAGGGGTTTGATCGGCAAGCTTCTGGTAACCCGAGGTGATCACCTGCTCATTACCTGA
The DNA here is from genome assembly GCF_050433765.1 of Mucilaginibacter lappiensis. Lineage (GTDB taxonomy): Bacteria > Bacteroidota > Bacteroidia > Sphingobacteriales > Sphingobacteriaceae > Mucilaginibacter > Mucilaginibacter lappiensis_A. Next base: position 407,662 of record NZ_JBNPWP010000004.1, read on the forward strand.
TAGCCCGGATTTGATCGTGATGCCGTTACTGTAAAGCTGACCAGTAATAACATCTTTCCGCACTGCCTTATGCGTTGCACCCATTATATAGAGAAAGCTGGCTCCTTTTTCGTCCACCTGAACAGATTGCACCGGAACAATGACTTCTTTAATATCATTAGAAGAAGCGACAGCCCCGGCGGTTTTGTTAAACACCACTTTACAAAGCATGCCGGGCCTTAACTTCATATCATTATTGGCAAGCGATATTTTAAGATTATAATTAGCGCTGCCGTTAAGCGCTAAAACGCCGACTTCGGTTACGTTGCCCTGCAAAGGCTGATTCCCTAAGGCATCAATTTTTACCGTAGCCGGAGTTCCTGTTTTATAGTGATTAATTTCACTTTCGGGCACTGCTACCAGCACCTTCACCGAACGGGTATCCAGCAACTGCAAAACGGGCTGCCCAGGGTTAGCTACCGCTCCTGCTTCGGCTTTCTTTTCACCAATATACCCGCTTACCGGTGCATAAAGGTGTGTATGGGCTATATTTTGGTAGGTTGCGCGGGCGGCAGAGGTTGCCTGTTCATAATTTGATCTGGCTTCCAGCATTTTTATTTCAGAAATGCTGCCTTTTTTAAATACATCGTTGATACGGGTATAATTTTCTTCGGCAAGTTTAGCCTGCGCCAGCTGTGCGTTATACTGGTTGCGGTATACCGTTTCATCTACAGCGCCTACCAGTTGTCCTTTTTTAACGTAATCGCCGGTTAGCACCGGGAATGACAGGATAGTTCCGGAAACCTGAAAGCTTAAATCGATTGTCTTTTCGGCTTCAAGTGTTCCGTCGTAAACGATCCGGTTGCCGGTTGACATGGAATCCGCACTCAAATTGAATACGTTTACCGCTAAAGTGTCCGGCCCGTTCTTTTGCTCTTTTTTACCTGAGCAGCCGGAAATCCAGATAGCGGCCATCATCGCTCCTGCAAGTGTAAGTTTGGTTTTCATATAATTAATTGAACATTATTTGTATTTATGTCGATTGTTATTTCATTGTTTATTAATCCCGCAACTGATTGTGTTGAGCTATAAAAAATTCAAACGAGAACTTAATTTCTAACTTTCACTCTCATTTAGAAAGTGTATTTGATTAAATAGCAAGTTTAAAAGATTTCGACAAATATACATTATTTGTTTTTATGATGTTTTTAATAATTGTGCCATATTACTAATTCGATATAATCCGGCTAAACCTTTAAACGGCAAAAAAAATCACAAACAAAAATTGTATTTTTGTCGAATCATGAAAGCAGATCAAAACGATAGCATAAGAGAAGAGATCATCACGGCAGCCGACGCGGTATTTGAGCGTTACGGCTTCGTAAGGGTATCTATGCAGGATATATCAAATGAATGCAAAAAAGGCCGGAGTACACTTTATCATTACTTTAAGAACAAAACAGAGGTACTTGACGCTTTATGTCACAAAATATTTTCCCAATGCCTGGAGGAAAGCAAAGCCACGATAAGCAAACGACGTTCTTTTTCGGCCAATATAGAATCATTTAATGAGGTAAAGATCAAACGCCTGCGCGAAGTGGTTTTAAAATATAAGCTGGTTATTGAGGATATGAGGCAGGACCCCTCTTTGCTGATCATGCAGTCCCGCATTATGTCTGAAGAGGAGATCCTGGTGGTGAAACTCATGATCAGTTGGGCCCTGGAAAATAAAGAAATAGCGGAACTCAACGAAGAAGACAGCCAGTTTTTGGCAGAGACCTTACAAAGTGTTTTCAAGTGTTTTGACCAAGAGATCATTCTTTTCGGAAAGTTTCCGCAATTTGAAAGCAAAATAACCTGGTTGGCGCAAATATTACATAAGGGCCTGATGTAGTTTGCTTATTGTTAGGCGGATGATGGAAACAAAATTTTAGTTTATTCGAGCTTTTAGTGAAGAAATCATTATTCTCCACTAGTCTTTGGAAAAACAATGCCATAATGCACCGTGTAATTGGGATCTTTTCAATTATTACATTACTCCCCGTGTTGGCATCGAACGTTCGAAAACGGCCGATCTAAGTTGGAAAAATTCTAAATCCTATTTTCATCTTTTTAAAATTGACTCAACAGCCTCTAAAAACTCCAATAAGCATTCTAATAATCTCCCTTCTGGATTACCATACCAAGCCATCCGCAAAATCCAATGACCTATTTTGTGGGCATGTAATCACAAACTACTTGTCGCTTCAACTTTTTCAGAGCGATACAAATTATAAAGTGTTCAAAAAATCTAACATGTTAATTTTTTTGAACACTTTTCAAAAGGAAAATTACAGCGATTATTCACTTTTATCACCCAAATTCTTCTCAGCATATTTCTCCAAAATCCGCTCTACAACCATCAAAAAGCCATAAATGTGTTCAAAAAACTTCCCGCTCTGAGTACTGAACAGTAAAGATGCAACGATTTGCAATCTTTCCTTTTTTTACTCGTTGTTAATGCCTCTTCTCTGTTTTTATCTAATCTATTTTTTTATATATTTAGTAGATTTAAAACAGCTCACCTTCCGGTAGCGGTTTTTATATAAATGTAATATTTAAGCAAATAATAATAAACTATGCCAATATCTTTAAGTAATCACTCAGATCAAAGACTTTCGTGGGTTGATTATTCAAAAGGAATAGGCATAGTATTAGCAGTTTACGGGCATGTTATTAGGGGGTTAAAAGAAGCAGGCGCCATCAGTGATGGTACTTTTTTTCGATATTCAGATACTTTTGTTTACAGTTTTCACATGCCGCTATTTTTTATTTTATCCGGCTATTTTTTTTACGATTCATTTATAAAAAGTCCGACAAGGTTTACTATAAACAAATTTAAAACGCTACTGTATCCGTTTGTTATCTGGTCTTTGCTTCAAACCCTGGTTGAGGTTTTATTAAACAGATTTACAAATACTAAAATTCCACCAGAAGCATTAATTACGTGTATATTCATTCCAAGAGATCAATTTTGGTTTGTGTATGCACTGTTTTTTATATTTATACTAAATGCTTTGTTCTTTAGAATATCAAAAAAATACGGATTGTATATTTCAATTGCAACCTGGTTCATTTATTGGGGTTTCCATTATAATTTAAGCCCCTTTAATCAAACTTTTCAATACTTGATATTTTTTAATATCGGCATTATATTTTCAAGGTTTAACAAACAATTTTTTGTATTGCTGAAAAGCAATAAACTTTTACTGTTAAATATTTTTCTGTTCACCCTTTTTGAATATTTATACTTTTCGATTACTAAGAATACCCGAGGTTTTCAATTCTTATTTATTACAGTCGCGACTTTAGGATCATTAATAATTATGCAATTATCTGAAAGAGCAGTATTAAATAAAATTTTTATTTTCTTTATTTTTCTGGGGAAAGAATCGTTGGCAATATATCTTGTTCATATTTTAGTGGCCAGTGGAACAAGAGTTATTTTATTAAAAATATTACACATATATAGTCCTGTCGTAAACATTTTAGCAGGCACTACGCTGGGAATAGTAATTCCATTGATAATATATTCATTCGCCATTAAAAGGCCTTATTTATCCTGGTTATTTAAATTTCCATTCAATAAAAAGAATGATAAAAATAAAATAAAGGATTATCAGATTACTTAATTAAGTTGTGTGGGTTCGACTCCGGCGCTGAATACTTTTAATCAAAAATCTTAATATTAAGGGTCTATCGCTGTCCGAATTGTATTTAAGTTATAGCTACTACGCTGCCGTTGTTTGATTTACGTTTTAATATTAATGCAGTAATGATGGATATGATTAGCCCAACCGGAAATATCTCCATATAGGTAAACAACACAACCATTAAAGGCGAGTTGTACATTTCCTTCATGGTGTTTATCTGTTTAGTTTTGGCAGCAATTTCACTGGCACTTGCACCACTATTTTGAGCTTTACTGATGATGTGTGCGGAATACTTATCCATAAAATCGGGGATGAACACATAATAATCAACAAGCCATACCAATACATATAGGGTTGATGCCACAAATGTAATGTATAAACCTATCCGAAATGCCTTAACAAAGCTGATAATGCCGCCATTATATTTATCCCTGTAATTTTTAACACCCACAAACACGAGCGAAAAGGCCAATATCATAGAGGCGTAACCGAGCAGCATGTTGCCTTCAAAATTGCCACTGCTATAACACCATGCTACACCTACAACTGCCCATACAGATACGATAAGCCCTGATATTAATCCAAATACAATTACGTTCTTTTTCATTTTGATTTAGCTTAATGTTTATAGGTCAAAGTTGAACTTTCGCATTCTTTTTTAGCTCATACTTTAGAGTGATTTTAATAAAAATAGCGATTTAATACTAAAAGATGATCAATATCAGGGTATCAGGCTTAGCTTTTTTGCCTTATCAATAGCCTGTGTACGTCGCCGTACTTCCAATTTTTCAAATACTTTTGATGAGTGTGTTTTGATGGTGTTTAATGATACAAATAAGCGGGAAGCAATTTCATGATTGCTTAAACCTTCGGCCATCAATTGCAATACTTCCATTTCACGTTTGCTCAACCCAAGTTTGTTGAGTTCATTCTCATTCAAAACAAAATGCCCGCTTTTAACAATTACCTCTTTTTCAACAATTACAGTTTTGGGGCGGGTAAGTTTAACTGCCAGCCAGATACCAAGTAATGTAAAAATTACTGCTAATGAACCTGCATAAAGCTCAAACGCGTGGTCGATTATAACGAAACGCCACTCCAGCCATTTCATTAAGATTAACAAAACAGCCAGGGATGCACCATAAATTAAAACGGAACGATTTCGTGTCAGGAAATTCAAAGTCATTTATGTCTTATTTGCATCCTTAAAATAAAACAATTTATGACGTTAACCAAATTAGTTTACTCTATTCTTATTTTTCTAATTTTTGAAAAATCCAGATCTCCGGATACCAAATCATTCATAGAAAGGGTATATGTCCTTTGCGGTAAAATAGAATTTTTCGTAAATCAACTTTTAAATTATCGGAGATGATATCATTGTTCTAAGTTTTTATACAGAACTTTGTATAGCCTGATAATCAGTATCATTAACCCCTAAAATTAAAACCATGAGTACCGGCAACAAAAGTAAAACAGCGATCCGCTTGTTAGTGGAAAACTGGGCAGAAGCAGTACGGAACAAAGATCTTGCTGGAATTTTGGCCTATCATGATGAAGACATTATTATGTATGATGTTCCTGAACCTTTCCAATCGAGGGGAATTGAGGCCTATATAAAAACCTGGGATACTTATTACGCGTGGTCGCAGAATAATCTTGGGATCTTTGATATCCGTGAATTGCATATCACCGCAGGCGAAGACGTGGCCTACTGTTGCGCAGCCATGCGATGTGCCGGCGTGGATGACAATAATGAAGATGAGTTTTTGGACTTCAGGCTAACTATCGGTTTCAAAAAAATAGATGGTCAATGGTGGTTTATGCATGAGCACCATTCATTGCCGGCAATTTGATAACGGCATATGGTTGATGTGCAATTAAGTTTAGACTGTCAAACGTGTCGAATTTATTTTTTATCTTGCAGAATATGCTTTTCTGTATATATTTGCACTCCCAACGCGAAAGTAGCTCAGTTGGTAGAGCACGACCTTGCCAAGGTCGGGGTCGCGAGTTCGAATCTCGTCTTTCGCTCAAAGCCCTTCCATCAAAAAGAAGGGTTTTATTTTTAAAAGGTTAACCGCCTGCTCAGATGGTGGAACTGGTAGACACGCAGGACTTAAAATCCTGTTCCTGTAAACGGAGTGCGGGTTCGATTCCCGCTCTGAGTACAAACGTTCGCAAGTACCGAAACACTTGCGAACGTTTTTCATTTCTTTTTATATAACCCGATGCCTGTATCCCGGCATATGATAACAAATACTATCGTAAATGACAGCGTTACTATGCACTACCTGCTCAATAAATCATTGAGTCTTAATTGCACGCTTGATGTTGCCCGGTATTTGTATTTTTTGAAATGACACAGTAAATCCATTATAGTAATTCAAGGATAAGAGGTAAAAGCACCTTTTGCAATAATTAAAATCTGCCACCCGGTACTTTTCCAGAACCACCTTCAATCTTAAATATAACCGTTACCGTTACACCAGAATCATTTCTTATCTCAAAACTGCCTCCCAATTGTTTGCTGAGGGCTTTCATCATCTCCATTCCCAATGAAGACGTCTCGGCTAAATTGAAATTACTGGGCAGTCCCCGGCCGTTGTCTGTAATGCTTAGTTCAATAGTTTCTGGCTCGGCCAAATGTGCTTTAATAAATATCTCCCCGCCATCTTTATCGAAGGCATATTTGATACAATTGGTGATCGCTTCGTTCAATATTAAACCCATCGGCACTGCCTGGGATATTTCGAGATTTACTGAATCTACCTCTTCTTTAAATTTAATTCTGCGATGGTTACAATCATAACAAGTGTAAAGGTACCTTACCAGGTCATTAATATAATCAGGCATGATAATAGTAGCCACATTGCTTTTATTATAAAGTTTTTGATGAATAATAGAGATCGTTTGTACCCTGTTTTGACTATCTTTTATTGCTTCTATCGCATCAGTATTTTGTAAATATGCCGATTGGGTGTACAACAGGCTCATCACGATCTGCAGGTTATTCTTAACACGGTGATGTACTTCCTTCAGCAGCCATTCCTTTTCGGTAATCAAATCTTCCTGCCTTTTCAATAAGCCATCTTTATCATCCAACAACTTTTCTTTTTCACTAAGTAAGGCAGATAATTTATTGTTTTGATGATTAATTTCGTCCTGTTTCGTCTGTAAACTGACATTACTACGCTGTTTACCTCGATAGGCAATATATATGACAGCTGCAAATACTATAGAGATGAGTACGCCTGCAAAGGTGATATTTCTCTGCTGGTTAACCTTTTCCAGTTTATCTTTTTGTATCAGTGCATCGTTATTGAGGGTTTGGATTGTTTTGTCCTTTTTAATTGAATTATAGTTGGCTTCTAACTCGTTGATTTGTTTCGTGGTGGCAGCATTAGTTAATGAATCCTGCATCCGCCTGCTAAGCTGAAACTCCTTTAATGCAACTGCGAAATTCCCATTTGCCGAATCAATTTTAAACTTATAACCGGAAAGAATTATACGGGATGAAGCAGATAATCTCTTTAAAGGCAGATTTTGAAGTAACTTTAATTCGGATACTAATTTATCCCATTGCGCTGTTTGAATAAAATGTTGTGGTAGTGGATCATAGTTCTTAACGAATTTATCAACGACATAAAAAAACGGATCATCATCGAGTGTTTTATAGAGTTTACTAAATACTTGTTTAAATGCAGGCACTAAATCCCCCGCCTCCTTATTGCGATTAAGGAAATTGTATAGTTGCAACTTCCTCGCCAGATACAAGCTTTCTTCTTCAATTGTTTTAACCGCAAATTTTTTAGGTGTGTTATTTAAATAAACGAGTGCGGTCTTATATCTTTTGAGCGTTATACAGCAACTTATGATTCCATCAATAGCTTTATAATAACTATCCTGATCATTCAATTTAAAGGCCAATTCAGAACCTCTTTTGAAATACGGAATTGCCTGTTCATCTTTATTGTTTTCCTGGTATGACATCGCTAACGAAATATTAAAAAATCCTGCGTCATAGTCACTCCTCTTCGGGTCGGCCTCGCAACTGTTCATGCATTCGATCCGTGTAAGCAATTCTTTCTGAAACTGATTCTTTCGCGAATACACTTCTGCCAAAAGATAATATCCATAATAGATTCTTGGAAATTTCAACGCTCTGTATTCTTGTATAACAATTAACATTTCGCGTTCGGCCTTATCGTACCTGCCTTCGTTGAGGTCGGCATCGGCAATCTTACCAAGCGCATCAGCGGTTTTTAGTCTGTCATTTCCCTTCCTGTAAAGGTCGTAGGCTTTATTAAAGCATTTTGTCCTGGTGGTAAGAACGCGTGGATCATCATGCTCTAAAATATTTCCATATATCGTCCAGTATTCAGCCTCTTTTGAATAGTTGCCAATACTATTATAATAATTGGTGATCCGGTTAAATAAAGAGTCAGCAAATTTAAAATCGGCTTTTAAAATGTATGTGGAGGCTTTGTCTGATAATGCCCGGTAAAAGAAGTCAGTAGATTTAATTGACTGACTTAATGTCATTGCCGAATTAAAATAATAACGTGCAGTGTCAATGTTTTTGGGGTTCGGGGCCGATTTGTTTTTAAAATACTGCCCTAATTTGAGAAGTGCAACCACCCGACCTGTATCCTGCTTTGTTTTGTTAAGATCTGTTATTAAAGTCTTAAAATTCTGAGCATAGGCTGATAATGATAGATAACAAAACAAAAAGCAATGAAATAAGGCTAAAACACAACGTCGTATCAATGAATGTTTCATGAAAATTTGCTTTACTAATTGGACATAGTGTATGCCAGAACAGCTGTTTGGTATTAAAAATAGATATTTTTAATGAATTGAATTAGGGGCTATCATAACTTTTATTTGGGAGTTTAAACCGGTAGCTGGAAGTTAAATAATCGGGCATCGTTTTGACAGTTTACTTTTAAATTGAAATCATCCTTTTTTGGGGAAATAATCCTGTTTAACAATATTGAGTTTTTTCATTTTCGCGTGGAGGGTAGTTGGCGGGACATCTAACCAGTCGGCTGCACCTCCGTTTCCGGCAATCTTACCGCCGCATCTTTTTAATACTGCTATAATGTGATTTCTTTCAACATCATTAAGTGTTTTATTTTTAAAGAAATCGTAGTCATTTATGTTTTTATTGACCTCATTTGGCAAACATATATGCTTTAGTATATGACCGTCTGACAAGAGAATACTTCTTTCAATCAAATGTTCCAATTGCCTGACATTTCCTGGCCAGGTATAACTTTTTAATTGTTGTATAACCCCTTTAGATATGAAGTTTACCTGTTTGCCGGTGATTTTGCTATACCGGGAAAGAAAGAAACTCGCCAACGCGGCGATATCATCCGGTCTTTCTCTTAACGGCGGTAAGCTGATCGGAAAAACGTTAAGGCGATAGTACAGGTCTGCTCTGAAATGATGTGCATCAACTTCTGCTTCCAGATCGCGGTTCGTAGCTGTAATGACCCTGACATCTACCCTGATTGTTGTTTTTCCACCAACCCGCTCAAATTCACGTTCCTGGATCACACGCAATAATTTTACCTGCAGCTCTGTCGAAAGCTCTCCGATCTCATCCAGGAAAATAGTGCTTTGATGCGCCATTTCAAATTTACCAATCCTGCGGTCAACAGCCCCCGTGAATGCTCCTCTTTCGTGTCCGAAAAGCTCACTTTCAATGAGATTGGCGGGCAATGCCGCACAATTTATAGTCACCATTTGTTTATTTTTCCGGGCTGATGACAGATGTATGGCGCGGGCAATAACCTCCTTGCCTGTACCCGTTTCGCCAAGCAGCAAAACCGTTGAATTAGTCGGAGCAACCATAGACATCAGGTGGTAAACCTTTTGCATCTCGAAGCTGTTACCAATAACACCGGGGTATTGATAATTATTAACAGGTTTATGTATTTGATTTTCGGCGCCCGCATTTATTCGGGAACCGATCAGGATGCCTTTCGATAAGCCATAGTTTAAATTCAGCTTTGATCCTGATAGCACCTCGCTCTCCGGATTTGATAGTATTTTTTCTGTGACCATTTCAAATTCGTTTAAGGTATATGTTCCATTTTACCGCTTCGAATTTTATGCCATTCTTATAGCTTGCAAAAAAGTGCTATTTGGTCACCCAACCGACGATATTTCGACTCTTTTGGTTCCGGAGGAATTATATTTCGTCGGCTGAGCATTGAATTTCGAAACAAACAGGGCGGGACTAATCCGGATAAGATTTAAAAAGATACTAATTTTAAGAATAGATTTGGCAGAGTCCCCAAATAGATAGAAATTGTTTAAAGTGCTATGTTACCCGGCACATATATTGATTTTGGATACTATTTAATGGATGGATTATTAACTGAAATTTTCGTTTTTATTAATGATCTTTTCTAAGTAACCTGACATTTAGAATAGCTTATTTTTGTAAAACATGTCAATGAAGAAAATATTGATCGTTGAAGACGAATCGCTGGTAGGTCATCATTTAAAATTAATTTTAACCGCGGCAGGATATAAGGTTACCGGTATATCCGAATCGGTTAACGAAGCACTGGCTGCTATAGAAGAACAAAAACCCGACCTGGTTTTGCTTGATATTCATCTGAAAGGCGTATTAAACGGCATCGATCTCGCCAGGAAACTTACCGAAAGAAATATGGCTTTTGTATACCTTACCGCAAATTTCCAGGGAGCTTTACTGGAAGAAGCCAAATCAACAATGCCGTTCGGGTTCATTGTTAAGCCATTCAGGGAGGATGACCTCCTTACCACGCTCGATGTTGCATTTTATCGCCATCAAAATAGTCTTGAGTCCCGCCGTCAGCAGGAGATGGAACTAAATCAAAAATTAAAGGACATCAGCAGCTATAGTACCGACACCGTGCAAAAATTGCTGCGGGTTTCAGATAACCTGCAAGCGCACGTTCCATTCGACTACTTAAACTTTATAATAAGAAAAACGGGCGACACAAAGGTGACCAATATTGGTTTTTTAAGAATCGGCTTTGATGAATACCAGATATTGGGAGAACAAGAGTTCCTGAATGTTACCGGCGTGGACCAGAAAAAGTTGAAAAATATTTATGAATCGTTACCTGCCATAAATAAAGCCAAATGCTTTAATGACGAAGAATTTGATTCCCTGTGCAATCAAAATCCCCTGAGTAAAATAATTGCTGATACTTACGATTTCGAATCGTCGTTACTTTTTCCGGTTTTACCTGGTAAATCAGAATTGATCAGGTATGAATTTTATAATCGTAAAGGCAATACTTATTCTGAACAGCATATCACTTTGTTAAGCCGACTGATTAATGCTTTAAGCAGTGTGCTTGAGGGGAGCAGGCAGGATACTGTGATCGACGGTGCGTTTAATTTATCCTCCAACAACAATCCACCTCAACATAAAGAAAAGATTCGTGATTTTGACGGCATTGTAGGGCAAAGCCCCCCTATGTTAACGGTACTGGATCACATCGCCACTATATCTCCACTGGATACTTCAGTACTCATCCTTGGAGAAAGTGGAACCGGCAAGGAAAGAGTGGCTAAAAGTATCCACGCACTATCGGGCCGGGCAAACAAACCTCTGGTTGTGGTAAACTGCGCCTCACTTCCGGCTAATTTGATTGAGTCTGAGCTGTTCGGGCATGAGAAGGGGGCGTATACCGGTGCACTTGAAAAGCGGATAGGCAAATTTGAGATGGCCGACGGCGGCACTATTTTCCTGGACGAGATCGGAGAGCTTCCAACAGATCTTCAGGTAAAGTTGCTCCGTGTACTACAGGAACACGAAATTGAGCGGTTAGGTGGCAGAGGACCTATAAAAATAGACGTCCGGATCATAGCTGCCACAAACCGCGACCTGGAAAAGGAAATGGAAGAGGGACGGTTTCGTTTAGACCTGTATTACCGTCTTTTTGTATTCCCTATCTTAATTCCATCCTTAAGGGAAAGAATTGATGATATACCAGCACTGACAAATCATTTCATTTCGCACTATTCAAAAAAATATAAGAAGTCAATTACCAGTGTATCCCCGGAGGTTTTAGCTCAAATGCTCGATTACCCGTGGCCCGGTAATGTCAGGGAATTAGAACATTTCATTGAGCGGTCGATACTCCTATCCAAAGGGCTAGTTATAGAAGAGGTTACATTGCCCAAGCACACCTCAAACAAAACCAATCCAGAACCAGTTGCCAGCGGAAGAATGAAAACCATTGATGAAAACGAAAGGGATTATATTATTAACGTGCTTAAAAACTGTAATGGCCGGATAAGAGGTGTTGGCGGCGCTGCAGAAGTAATGGGGCTGCCACCAACCACCCTCCATTCAAAGATGAAGAAACTGGGTATTAAATAGACCATAATAGCCTTAATCCACTGCGGAATAAGTGGCAAAACTTTCAGGAAATCACCAACGAAATATCGGCGCTTGCTATGCGTCAATCCGAAATATCGCCCTTGTGGCGTTTTTACAAAAAACTTAATTTATTGACTATTAATACTTTGAACAGATGGCACAATCTTCGTTGTCAGTATTTATCAATCTGTATGTCTTTTTAAAAACCGAAGCCTTGAGGTAGCGATGACAATTAGTTTTACGACTATTTTAATACTTATGAATTTTTTAAAATAGCAGTTATCCAACAATAAAGTCTGTCAACTTTAAATTATGATTAGAAAGCTTACTTTCTGTATTTTTTTGATGTGTTACGCTTCCATCATCATTGCCCAAAATCCCGCTGAGTTACTTTTGAAACATCAGAAAACCGGCGGTGATACCAGCCGGATTAACATTCAGCCTCGAATAGTCAACTATTATCGGTATAAGCAGATCAAAATTATTAAAGATTCCCTAACGAATATTACAGCAAGCAAGCAGATCAATAAGTTTGAAACAAAATATTTATCAGCGCAGACAGACAAAACAACACGGGAGCTCGGTAATCAGTCAGCTACTCAAACCAATCTCGAAGAAAACAACCTGCAAAGAAATATCGCCCTTGCTGGCATCTTGATCAACTTTATACTGGCTGGTTTGCTGTACTTCGCCTGTCGCAGTAGGCGGCGCAGCAACTTTAGCTTAAAAGTTAAGCAAGAGGAAATTAATGCCCAGAACAATTTGCTCTCCTCTTTATTGAATGAAAAAGAGAAACTATTACAGGATAAAGATGACTCATTAAATCTGCTGCAGAATTTGATTAATGAAAAGGAATGGCTGCACAAAGAGGTTCATCACCGTGTTAAGAATAACCTGCAGATCGTGATGAACCTGTTATACACCCAATGGGCATATTTACAAAAAACTGATGCGATAGAAGCAACAAGAGATAGTCAAAACAGGGTACAGGCGATCTCCATTATCCATCAAAAACTTTATAATAAAACCAATGTGGCCACTATTATTATGGCTGATTATATTAATGACCTGGTAAGATACCTTTACACTTGTTATGATTGTAACCACCGCAGAATTAAATTTAAAGAAGAAGTAGATTCAGTAAATCTCGACATATCCCAGGCAGTGCCGATGGGTTTAATATTGAATGAAGCGATCACTAATTGTATTAAATATGCTTTCGATAAAGATGGCGGGGAGATATTTATTAAAGCAGATTTGGCCGAGCCAGAATCTATCGTACTAAGCATTACAGATAACGGCCGGGGACTTCCCCGGAATTTCAATTTAGCCGAAACCTCCTCGTTGGGAATGGAGATGATGAAAGCCCTCAGCAAACAATTGGGAGGCAGTTTTGAGATAAGCAATGATTCTGGCGTAACGGTTATATTTAAGATTGAGCGTTAATTAAAAGCTATATGGAGCCAACGATAGTCAATTCAATGTGATTTAACCGTTGGGATTAGTGGAACATCATTGATGAAAGGCAGTTGCTACAATAAATGCCAGCACCGAAATGATCAGGCCAAACATAAAAATATTATAGGCAACCCTTAACAATCCGTATTTTTTGCCAAGGACAACCCCTTGCCCGTAAACGTCGCTGATGAGTGTGTTGTAAAGAAATACCCGGTCATCCATTACTCTCATCATTCCATCTTTATATTCTTCCAACGCCATTTTATAAAAATTCCCAAAGAACAGCAGGTTAACCGTCTTACATTTCAGGTCATTAATGGTGAATTTACCATTCGGTATCGATGGTCGTGTTGCTAAAATAGCGAAGGTCATTGCCGCTAAACAAATTGCTAATAGTATAAATGTGGGATATATTAAAAATCTGTAAACATCCAATTTCCGCAAAACCAGGCTGATAATGGCCGACAGAATAATAGAATTAACAGTAATCAAAAGTCGGGCCTTATTATCTGCCATATCGCTTAATCGCTGGTTATTAGAAGACGTGATCCGGAACATGGTTTCAATGCCTTTTTCAGGCCGGTCTTTTTCCGGGTCGGTCATTGATTTTTCAGCGAAGTGTTCATAAGCGGCAACAATATTTCTTTCTACTTCGGTAAGCTTTTGCTTCAGCCTCGCCAGGTTTTTAGCCTTGGTAGGTCCCCGTAAAGACGAGCAATATTCCGTATAGTAATGATGCGTTTCCATAAATAGAATGGTATTGGATAACCATTCCTTTTTATTTATGCCTTTCTTCTGTACAAATTCAAGTTCCCGTTGCAATTGTTCACTCTTCTTGTCAAAAGATTTGCTGCCTAAATAAAAAAGATTAGCATCGCAAATTATCTCTTCCAGTAAGCAGGATGGCAATTGTGGTATCCGCGTTACCATAATAAGGGTCTTTATTTCTTCAATAAGCTTGCTATCTACTTTTTCTTCAGCTAAAAAGGCGCACGCTAACTCAGCTCCTGCGGCTTCGTGATTCTGAGGACTATCAATCATGCCAACGTCGTGAAACCAAGCCGCAACCTCCAGCATAAAAAGATCTATTTTGTTAAGCTTGTAATGATCAGCTATTTTCTTTACGGCCTTAACTACATACCTGGTATGGTTTATATTATGATACGGCAGGGAGGCCTCTTGTCTTTCGGCAAAGCATGACTTTATATAGATCCTGACATTTTTCAATACTTGCTGGTCATCCATTTGCAAGGCTTTAATCATATATGTGTTTTCTAATTTGGCGCAGCGATTTCTGCAATCTTAAATATTCCTATTGTATGAATAGCGATCGCCAAACCATGTGCCATACCCTAATAAATTAACGTTCAATAAGTTAATAAAATAACCCTCTAAATAAATGACGTTATATCGTCTCATTTCGGCGTTTATGATGAAATAAAGTGGTTAAGAGACCAAGGGGATCATCTTTTACCAGGCATCTAATTTATCAGCCGACTACATCACCCGAAACAAATCAGTACCGAGAACAAATCGAATAATTTTCGATAATAGACTGATATCTACTGAAACAGTTCATTAAATCCAGATCATAATTTATGTCATTAAATGAGATCCTGTACTGACAAAAATTTCAGATCAATACAGCTCGGATAAGGCTCTGTATTTAGCGGAACACCCCCTTATCCACGATATAAGGTGTAAACAAAAAACATAAAAGATACGCAAAAATCTTAAAATCAACACTTTAATCAAATGGCACAACCCTTGCAAAATATCATGCATTGTCGCAGCGACGATAGTTTAATGCAAATGCATACGCCGCTGTATTTAAAAGACATCCATTTACTTATATATATAAAGCAGAAATAACAATATGCACGTCGGAAAATCATACAGATTATCAGAGTTCCTGGTTTGGACGAGGAGGAAAATTTATGCACTTTTTATCCTCGGCCTCATACCGGTAATTCTTTACCAGGTCTTGGACTTTAAATGGCTTAACATTCCATGGCCTGTAATAGGGTTTATGGGTACAAGTGCAGCCTTCATAGTTGGTTTTACCAATACACAAACCTACAAGCGTACCGACGAAGGGCAACAAATGTGGACCAGTATATTCAGCCTCAGCAGGTCATGGGGTATTATAAGCCGCGATTTTTTTAACAACCCCGAAAAAAGCAAACTACTTATATACCGACATATAGCATGGCTTACAGCCCTGCGTTATCAACTAAGAGAAGGCAGAATATGGGAAAGCGCCAATAAAAAACATAATGCTGAATACCAACAATATTACTGCATACCAGAATGGGAAACCTCCTATGAAAGCGAACTTGCTAAATACCTTTCGGGCGAGGAACTAAAGTATATACTAAGCACAAATAATAAAGCTACCCAGATTCTTGCATTACAGAGCAAAACAATAAAGCAGTTATATGAGCAAGGTGAAATTGCAGTGCTGCAGTTTGTAGAAATGGAGCGTGCCTTACGCGATTTTTATACCCAACAGGCAAGGAACGAACAGATGAAAAACTCGCCTTTTCCCCGCCAGTATGCCATTATCAATACCTTTTTTGTATGGCTGTTTTGTTTTATGCTGCCTTTTGGAATGCTCAAGGATTTTGACCGCCTTAACGATGTGGTACAAGGTGCTATGAAAGGTTATATGGTTTGGCTGGTTGTACCATTTAGCACCATCATTTCCTGGATATACACATCCCTTGAGCAGGTTGGTGAAAGTACAGAAAACCCCTTTGAAGGCAGCGCTAATGATGTACCTATTTCGCAGATGAGCCGCAGTATTGAAATTGAACTCAGGGAGTTTCTTGGCGAAACAGGCCTTCCGCCCGAGCTGCAGGCCCAAAATGATATTATCCTGTGAAGATTGCCTTCCGGCAAAAAGCACATAAGACATTAATGAATTTAAAATAATTGAACAATGGAAACATTAAACATGGAAATTAAAAACACCGGGCCCGTTTTAGCCAGGCTGTTACAAATTATGCAAACCAACACCGTTTCAGAAAATATTTACCTAAACGATTTGGATGTTGGCATGACAGCAGATCATCCTTCATCTGGTTCATGGGTAAACGTACTTGGTGTTAATGAAGCACCCCTACCTGAAATACTGAAACTTTTAGGCATTCGCAGCATTACCTTAAACGCTGGCTATGATTTTGATCGGCTTGCAAAGCTTACTGTTACGCTGCCCCCTGCTGAGGTAGAACAATACCTGTGGACCTTTTTTAATGACGAAAACGTTATTAACGAACTTCGTTCCTTATTTAGCAATTGCCGCACAATTGCTTTTGACGATTGGGCCGATTTTACCGGTGCTTCTAACCTTTGGGACGGACTTTTGGCCGACGTAATCAGCCCATTGGGTAAAACAGATATGGAGTTTATCTTTTATCTCGGGGACCCAATAAGTAAACTCTCGTTCCAGGTAGATGAAGCAATTGAGCTGATCTGTGATTTTTCTTCACATGGGCAGGTAACCTTCGCCCTTGATGAAAGCGAAGCCCTCAGGTTATGGATGGTGCTGAACGGTGTAAATCTGGATATGCCTCTCGCAGCCCAAACGCCTTCCGATCTGAAAAAAAAGTATTTCTCTATTTTCAGGATCATGAACATTGCCCGTCTCCTGATATATTCAGCGAACGATGCCATATTATTCTCTAAAGACCAACAATTTATCCTCACCCGAAAGAAAGTTGATCATCATATCGAGATAGGCTTAAACGCCAGGCAAAATTTTATTATGGGTTTCAGTATTGGCCTGCTAAAGCAGCTTGACATTGCCCATTGTATTGCCCTTGGCCTTATTGTATTTGGCTCCTATGGCGAACTGAATGCAAGTCCAAACCAGGAAAACCTGCAGGCATACATTCAAAAATGGATAGAAGATCTCCAAAAACCAGAAAGCATGCACCTTTATCAATAAATATAAACATTAATTTAATTACAATGGAACAAAGAATCAACGTCTTTGCAAAAGGACAAAATGCATTAAAGGCCCTGTTTCAAACGGGTGCCTACCTGAAAAATTCACCTGTAGAGGAACAGCTTCTGGAGCTGGTATTTTTCAGGGTATCTCAGATCAATAATTGCGCATACTGTTTAGATATGCATTCTAAAGATGCCCGCGCCCATGGCGAAACAGAACAACGTTTGTATGGCATCAGCGCCTGGCGCGAAACACCTTACTTTTCGGTCCGGGAACGCGCCGCTTTGGCGTGGGCCGAAGCAGTAACTAAATGCGATGTGCCAGACAGTGTATATGAAGAGGTAAGCCCAGTGTTCACCGAAGCAGAAATGATCGACCTTACGCTGGCAATAACCACCATCAACACCTGGAACCGTTTTAATCTCGCGTTTCCAAACGCAGTGGGCACATACAAAGCCGGACAGTTTGCATGATATCTTTATTTAGGAGGGCAGGCATTGAAACATGCCGCCCTCTTCTAAATAATCAAGTTTACTTATTAATAAGCAGTTAGCCCGCCTTCGCGTTTAAAAAACATAAACCTCATTCAACCCAATTTTATAATACAAACCAGATCGGTATTCAATAATAAACACAAGTAATCATGAATCTTCAAGCATATATCGAAAAGCGGGATTTTTCAAAAACAACCGAGCCTGTAGCCGGAACCAGTAATAATAAAGATAGCCTGGTGTTCGTGGTACAAAAACATGCGGCATCTCATCTGCATTATGATTTCAGGCTGGAGATGGATGGCGTTTTAAAAAGCTGGGCAATACCAAAAGGGCCTTCAACAGATCCTAAAGCCAAACATCTGGCCATGATGGTTGAAGACCATCCTTTCGATTACCGGAATTTTGAGGGAAACATTCCACAAGGTGAGTATGGTGGAGGTACGGTAATTGTTTGGGATCAGGGCACCTATGAACCCATTGAGGCAATTGAAGGCAAGGCCGACCAGGAAGTGCGGCTATTACAGCAACTTTCAAGCGGTTCGCTTAAAATAAAGCTCCACGGGCAAAAGCTAAAAGGCGAGTTTGCCCTTGTTAAAACCCATGGCATGGGCGAAAACGGCTGGCTGCTTATCAAGCATAATGACCAATTTGCAAGCGCCGCTGATATTACCCTGCAGGACCGTTCCGTTATATCAGGTAAAAGCCTCGAAGATATGTCCATTTCTGCCGATAACGTATGGAATCATGACCATGCCGAACCGACGAAATCACCGGCTGTAGTTGCTGATCATCCGGATTTACAGGGGAAAACAATGGTTAATCCCTCAAACCTATCCGATCTTTTAGCGGAGGCGCCTGAAGCACCGATGCCCAAAGACATTAAGTCCATGAAGCCTACCCTCGTAGATGCTCCGTTTGATGACCAGGACTGGTTATTTGAAAACAAGTGGGACGGGTACCGCGCAATAGCAACTATCAATAACTTTAAGGCAAAGCTGCTTTCACGTAATGATGTTTCGTTTGCTAAGTATTACCCCATTATTGATATAATGCAAACGTGGCCATGCAATGCGGTTATTGACGGCGAAATTGTAGTAATGTGTGAGGACGGGAAGACAGATTTTGGCGCACTTCAAAACTGGAAAAGCGAAAAGGATGGTTTGCTTGTATATTGCGTATTTGATATTTTATGGTACGAAGGCCGGAATTTGACCGGCGTGTCGTTAAATCAAAGGCAAGCTATACTACAACAGGTTTTAGCCAAAAATAGGAACGACAGGATACGCCAAAGTAAGGCTGTACCTACCAGAGGTATAGAACTTTTTGAAAATGCAGAAAAACATGGATATGAGGGCATTGTTGCAAAAAAAGCAAGTAGCGTTTACACCCCTGATCAGCGTTCAAAAGAATGGCTTAAAATAAAAGTTCAGCGAAGGCAGGAGGTGGTAATAGGAGGCTTTACCAAAAATAAAGATACATCAAAGCCATTCAGCGCTTTGTTGTTAGGTGTTTATGAAGATGGTCGACTCCGGTTTGTAGGAAAAGTTGGTACCGGATTTTCAGTGGCTTTGGAAATGGAAATGATGGAGAGTTTTGCGCCATTTATAAGTGGTGTAAACCCGTTTGATATTGAAACGCCAGGCAACATATCGCCTTTAAATAAAAAAACTTCAGGCGAAACCTTTACCTGGCTTATGCCCGAGCTGATATGCGAAGTTAACTTTGCAGAAGTTACCAAAGATGGTCTTTTCAGACAAGCATCGTTTAAAGGGATGCGCATTGATAAAAAAGCACTTGATATAGAATTGGAAATTCCAAAAAACACAGTCAAAACTATTGACCAGGCAAATAAAACAACTGCTACCCCTACATCTGCGTCTTCCTCTGATCATATTAGCCTCCTACCCCGGGGCAACGAAACAGCAGTGGTTAATTTTAACGGCTCTGATCTGCAATTTACGCACCTTAATAAAGTTTTCTGGCCACAGGAAGCCGTAACCAAGCGGGATATGCTTAATTATTATATGGTGGTTGCCGAATATATGCTGCCCCATCTGCAAGACAGGCCTATGTCGTTAAACCGTTTCCCGGATGGTATTGGCGGGCCGCATTTTTACCAGAAAGATGTTACCGGCAAAGTTCCTGATTGGGCTACAACATTTGCACATAACACCGCTAAAGGCGAACATCATAATTACCTTGTTGGAGGCGATATTTCAAGTTTGCTGTGGATGGCCGGACAAGGCTGTATTGAAATTAACCCCTGGCTTAGCCGCATTGGGTCTCCGGAACATCCGGATCATTGTCTGATCGATCTTGACCCGGACGACAATAATACATTTGAACAGGTGATTGAGGCAGCCCAAATGGTAAAGAAAATTACGGATGCCCTTGAAATTCCCTCATTTCCTAAAACATCAGGCTCAACCGGGATACATATTTACATCCCAATAGGTACAACATACAGCTATGAACAATCACAAATGTTCGCTAAACTAATCGTAAGTTTGGTTAATTGGGAATTGCCTGGCTTTACCACATTGGAAAGAATGACTGCCTCCCGGAATGGTAAAATGTACCTTGATTTTTTACAAAACCGTCCTGAGGCTACTATAGCCGGTGTATACTCACTGCGGCCCAGGCCCGGCGCTACGGTTTCTATGCCATTGCATTGGGACGAAGTAAAACCAGGTTTGAAGATGCATGACTTTACCATCTTCAATGCTACAGACCGGCTCAAAGAAACCGGTGATCTGTTCAAAGGGGTACTCGAACCGGGAATTAATTTGGAAGAAACGCTCAAAAAAGCTAAAAATATATTTGACGCTCATTAAAACACTGAGCCGAAAATGGTATTTATCAAAAGAAAACCCCAATGGAAAATAGTAATGTAAATAAAAAGCACATTGTGGTTATTGGCGGAGGATTTGCCGGGTTAAATTTTGTTACCCACATGTTTAGGAGCAAATACTACGATGTAACCCTGATAGATAAAAATAACTATAACTATTTTACCCCCTTACTATACCAGGTGGCCACAAGTTTTCTTGAACCGGCAAGCATCAGTTACCCGTTCCGAAAGTTATTAAAAAACAAGGACGTTTCTTTCAGAATGGCATCTCTAAAGAAGGTTGATACCAGGGCGAATACTATTTATTTAAGCGATGGCGGTATTCTGCATTATGATATCCTTGTATTTGCAGCAGGGTCAAAAACCA
The DNA here is from genome assembly GCF_050433765.1 of Mucilaginibacter lappiensis. Classification (GTDB taxonomy): domain Bacteria; phylum Bacteroidota; class Bacteroidia; order Sphingobacteriales; family Sphingobacteriaceae; genus Mucilaginibacter; species Mucilaginibacter lappiensis_A. The sequence continues at coordinate 428,850 of NZ_JBNPWP010000004.1, forward strand.
ACTTTTTTGGCAACGAAAGTGTACGTGCCAGGGCCTTTTCGCTTAAAGGCATTGATGACGCGCTGTACATGCGTAATGAACTGATCAAAACGGTAGAAAAAGCGGCTATTGAGACGGATGCGGCAGCAAGGCAAAAGCTACTAACTGTAGTTATTGCCGGAGGCGGCCCAACAGGCGTAGAAATTGCCGGTATGCTGGCCGAGATGAGGCGTTATATTCTTGGCAACGATTACCCCCAGTTATTGGAGGCGACCACAGAAATCCATATTGTTGATGGTTCTCCGTATCTTTTAGCACCGATGAGCGAAAAATCACACCGGGCGGCATATAAAGCTTTAGCCGATCAAGGCGTACATATCAAACTGAATACACGTGTTAATTTGTATGAAAACGGTCAGGTACATTTATCTGACGGAAGCATCATTGAGGCAGAAACTTTAATATGGGCGGCTGGCGTAATAGCCAACTCATTTGAGGGTATTGCTGAAGAAAGCATCGGAAAAGGCAGGCGCATGCTCACAAATGCCTTTAACCAGGTTAATGGATATGAAAACATCTATGCTATTGGAGATATAAGTCTTCAATTTTACGACCCGGCCTATCCTGATGGTCACTCCCAACTGGCACAACCTGCGATACAGCAGGGCAAAAGCCTGGCAAAAAATCTTACCCGGCTTGCAAAAGGACAGCAAATGAAACCTTTTATCTATTTCGACCGGGGAGATATGGCCATCATCGGCGGCAGAGTTGCAATGGCCGATCTTTTTAAACACAAACTTCATTTAGGTGGCTTTTTAGGTTTGATGGGCTGGCTTTTTATCCACCTGATATCGCTTGTGAATTATAATAACAAGATCAAAACACTTTACAACTGGGCAATAGCTTATCTTACCCATGACCAGGCCCTGCGCATGATCTTCCGGTCAGAGAATCGGGAGAACCGTGCAGATCTTTAATATAAGATTTGATTTACCTTCATTTTAAAAATCGTTTCAGATATCTAAGTCTATATCCAAATTTCATCAAATCTGGATACTTCAACTCACAGCGTATTTATTACTTTTTAAAATATAACCCGGGGAGAGGCTTGGGTTAAATAACTGAAATTGTTACTCCGGTAATAGCCCCCCTTAATATTGGTCAAGGTCAATAACCTCCCTGTTCAGGCTGTCATTCCTTCATAAACATTAGCTATCGCGATATTTCAGGCTTGCTACATTTCGCCAGTTGGTAAACTAATGATTAAATATCGTAGTCAAACGATAAGGTATTTTTTATCAAAACCCTCACTATCAATAACTTAAATAATGGTATATTTCTGGAATACATTGCATCAATTCAACAACAATGAACAAATAATATCTGCAATGAAAACCACGATTAAAACAAACATCACTCCCGGGCATAACGGAACTAATGGGTTATTATCTGATGTAAACTCCTTAAATACAAAGATGGCCACATTATCCGCAAAAATTGATGCAAACAAATTTGCCAAATATGTGAAAACAAAATTTGTTTTCTTTACACTGCATCTTATAGATCTGCTTTATATCATCTACAAATAATCATAAAAACCTCCATTAAATCAATTGCTCAGAACAGAGTGATCATGTTGCCTCGGCAAATCCACCACGGCGATTGAAAAAAATCCGGAATTACGGCAAGGCGTTAGGCGTTATTTGGTGGCGCAGCTATTAAGAGGCGTTATTTCGCCCGTTGCCCCGGCTTTAAAAATACACATTATGCTTATAATCAAACAGTTGTAAAAATGGCATAATTTTATATATGGCTACCTTGGTTTTTACCCGGTTTGGTTAAACCTTTTTAGTTTATATGAAAGCGAAAATCTTTATTACACAGGATCTCGAAATGAAAGCACAACAAACATTTCATCTCCTCCCCCATTTTCAATATACTGAGCCGGGAGCACTCTTATTTAGCCATCCTGTGCAAAAATTGATCATACCCATAGCGGATGAAGGGCAATTGAAAACCCTAAAAACATACCCAGGCATATTAGTGAATCAACATAGTAAAAGGTGATAACCACACCATGATTGTTATGGATAAACTTCAGCAGTTTCGCAATTCAACAAAACGCCCTTCCGAAATTTCGGCTCATACCCAACTAATTGAGCTTCAAAAGCGGCTTTCTTTATTTGAACAGCAAAAAGATATATTTCTTTTACTAAGTAACGATATAACACGGGTAAGGGCTAAAAACGATCTCGTCAATCTGTTTTCTGCACGGATAAAACCGATATTCAACTTTTCACATACCATTGTGATGCTGATAGATCATCAAACTAACACATATTCTCCTTTTTTACTTGATCCTTATGGCTCAATTATAAAGGACCATCCTGAGTATACTGCGCTTACTACCACAAAATTTTCGCTGAACGAACCTATTATTGGTAAAATCCTGGATACGCCACAACCGCTTATTTATAACCTTGCAGAAATCCTAAACTCGCCAGGCTTGCCATCATTTATCCGCGTTAATTACGAATGCGGTGTTAAAGAAATGTTGGTTACCCCACTTAAAAATAAAAATGAAGTTATTGGTTTCAGCTTGGTTTATGCAAAAAGCCCGGGCATTCTTACCAATGAACTGCAGCACCTGATGCTGAATATCGCGCCTCAACTTTCTAATGCGGTAACTAATATCATCATCAATGAAGAAATCAAACAAAAACAACATGTGGACAGGGTATTGCTTGATCTAAGCGCCGAGATGGTTGTTATCAGGGAGCGGAAAGGTTTGTTGAATATCATTAATTCAAGCTTAAAAAAACTCATCAGCTTCAATAGTTGCATGATGACCGTTTTGAATACAAACGGCAAAACATACAATGCTTTTTTAATAGATGAAGAATCGGGTGCGCCGGGGCTTTACCAGTACAACAAGGCAATAACCCAACCTTATCCTGTAAATGACGGAATTTATGATGTGGCTGCCATTTCAGGCAGGGCTATGGTAATCAATATGCAATCTATTAATATGCAGGAGGCCCCGCTTTGGTTTAAGTTAAATTATACTGCCGGTGCCCGCGAAATACTCATCAAGATTTTACCATCTGAACAGGGTGTAAAACATAGCCTTATCCTTTTTTCAGATCAGCAGAAAACATTTGATAATAATGCCATAGCCATTGTTGAACGTATTGCGGGTGAATTGACAACGGTAGCAGAAAACATTGTTGCCAATGAGCAGATAACCGAAAAAGAATGGGAAACCTCATTCCTGCTTGATTTTGGTAATGCAATAGCTAAAGTAAGAAGTAAAGAAGACCTTTTTGATGCCGTAATAATATTTCTTAAAAAACTGAATGCACTGAGAGGATATGCAATCAGGCTGATCAATGAAGACGGTAAAACAACAACTACTTATATCCATGACATCAGCGCTACAATGCCTAATGATCCGCTAATGCTTGAGGTTACAACGGCACGCTTGCCAATAAATGATGGCATCCAGAACAGGGTATTGAACAGCGAGGCACCCGTATTTTTAACAATTGATGAAGAAATTGCACGGGGGCGTAATCCTAAATACTTTGCCTTTTGGAAAAGTATAGGTTTTGTAAAAGTGGTGGGTATGCCGCTAAAAACAGCCTCTAAAAATTGGGGAATCTTATGGTTGGGGATGGAAGAAATCAATATACCCCTGGTTAAAGGTATTTGCTCACTGATATCCATTGCAATTTCCAATATCAAGGCCAACGAGCAGGTACTTATTTTTAAACAAAAGCTGGAACATGAAAATGAGCACCTTAACGAACAACTTAATAATATTTATAACTTTTCCGAAATCGTGGGCAATCATGCCAAAATGCGAAATGTTTACCAGTTAATATCGCGGGTAGCAGGTGCCCCATCCTCGGTATTGATACTCGGCGAAACCGGTACCGGGAAGGAACTGATTGCACGGGCTGTACACCACGCATCGCCGCGGAAGGGCAAATTAATGATTAAAGTTAATTGCGCCGCAATGCCCGCTAACCTTATAGAGAGCGAATTGTTTGGTCATGAAAAGGGATCTTTTACCGGAGCGTTTGAACGCAGAATAGGCAAATTTGAGCTGGCGCATAACAGTACCCTGTTTTTAGATGAAATAGGTGAATTGCCTTTAGAACTACAGGTTAAACTCCTGAGGGTTATCCAGGAGCGAGAATTTGAAAGAATAGGCGGGAAAAATACCATAAAAGTTGACGTAAGAATTATTGCTGCCACCAACAGAAACCTGGAAGATGAGGTGGCAGCAGGCAGGTTTCGGTCTGATCTTTACTATAGACTTAATGTTTTCCCGATTCATTTACCGTCATTAAGAGAAAGAAAAGAAGATGTAATTCCCTTAGCCAACTTTTTCCTTGCCCGCTACAGCAAACAAACAGGCATAACCGTAAAAGGCATGACTCCCGGAGTGGCAAGGGCGTTGCAGGATTATGAATGGCCAGGCAACGTAAGGGAACTGGAACATTTAATTGAACGTAGCGTATTGCTGGCAAACGGTAATATATTAAGGGAAATATATCTTCCGGGAGACAATGATGATCTACCCGTTTCTGATTTTGCACAAACACAAACCCTGGAAGCCCGGGAGCGCTATCACATCATTGGCACGTTAAGGCGTTGCGGTGGTAAAATAGGCGGCGAGGGCGGAGCTGCTGATGTATTTGATATTCCGCCAACAACCCTTCATTCTAAAATGAAAAAGTTAAATATTATTAAAGAAGATTACAGATAAGAATCCCCGGTAAAAAGGATAAGTAAGAAAAAATGAAAGAAGAGATCCTGCCCAATAAGATAGAAGATATACAAAGTGCAGACTATTTGTTAAAGCAGATAGACGCATATGAGCAAGAGCAAGACCTCCTTTTTGCTTTAAGCACCGATATCACTAAAGTGCGTGAAAAAGATGACCTTATCAGACTTTTTTCTTCCCGTCTTCGGGGTATGTTTTACTTTCTCCACAGCATCGTTATGTTGGTTGATCAGCAAAATAAAACATTTAAGCCTTTTTTGCTTAATCCCGACTCGTCTCCGATAACAGATCACCCGTTATATCCCGAAATAGTAAAAATGGTTTATCCAATTGACGTACCGGTGATAAGAGACGTGCTCAATTCTGAAGGCCCGATAACCTTTCTGCTTGATGAGATCATCAAAACACCTGGCATACCGCCATTTATAAAAGTTAACTATGAGCGTGATATTAAAGAGATGATGATTACCCCATTAAGAAGTCAAACAGAGGTGATGGGCTTTATATTGGTATACTCAAACAGAACAGACAGTTTTACTAACGAATTTAAGCAGATTTTAAATGGCATAGCACCACAATTATCAAGTGCGATTTCCAACATCATCATTAATGAAGGGAATAGAAAAAAGGATTACCAGAATGAAGTATTGCTCTCGTTAAGTCGTGAAGTTGTAACCGTCAGGACGCGGTCTCACCTGTTGAATGCAATTAATAACGGACTCACCAAGCTAATTGCATTTACACATAGCGTGATGACTGTGCTGACAGATGATGGACAAACTTACCAAGCCTTTTTAACGGATAAGGATGTGTCGTCAAAGGGTTATTCCAGTTATAACGAAATCATTTCCCTACCCTACCCGGTTCACGATGGTATTTATGATCTGGCTTCGGCGACTGAGAAGCCATTAATTTTTGATATCCGTTCATTTGACCTGAGTAAGGCTCCTCAGTGGCTTAAACTCAATTATGCTGCGGGTGCCCGCGAAATACTTATAAAAGCATTGCCTGACAATGGCGTTCCTAAACATAGCCTTATCCTCTTTGCAGATAAGATAAACTCATTTGATGATACCAGTATTGAAATTATAGAAAGTATTGCTGGGCAGCTGGCCAAAGCCGCCAACAACATCACCGCCAACGAAGCTATTTTAAATAAAGAACGCGATAAATCATACTTACTTAAATTTAGTACCGACCTTACCGCCGTTAGGACAAGAGAAGATCTGGAAATTGCCATCTCAAATGTGTTAGTGCGCCTGGTTGGCATGAAATTATGTGTAATAAGGGTAATGGAAGACGATGGCGTTTCCCTGATTCGGTATATCTACGATAAAAACGAAATTTACCCTGATGATGGGTCTTTTATCGAACTATCGGCGAAAACTATTACCATTAATGAACCCTTAACGTCAAAAGTCCTTAATAATGATTCCCCAATTATTTTTAATATCGACGAGGAACTGCGAAAAGGAAGGTATGCGCCGTACATGCACATTTGGAAAAAGTCGGGTTTAAAAAATGCCTATGGCGCTCGCCTGCGTGTTGGGGACGAAAACATAGGAATACTCTGGCTCTTAACAAACGAATTAAATATTGATTTACTCAAAGGGCTTTGCTCACAGATATCAGTAGCTATATTTAATATTAAAGCTAACGAAAGACTGTTAGCATATAAGCAGCAGTTAGAAGTTGAAAACGATCATTTGAAGGAACAGATCAAAACCATTTACAATTTTTCGGAGATTATTGGTCGTGGCCCTCAGATGGAAAAGGTTTATCGGTTAATGTCACGCGTAGCCGAATCCTCTTCAACCGTACTGATACTTGGTGAAACAGGAACCGGTAAGGAGCTCATTGCACGTGGCATTCATAATGCCTCACCCAGAAAAGACAAATTGATGATCAAAGTAAACTGTGCGGCGCTGCCACCTAACCTGATCGAAAGCGAGTTGTTTGGCCATGAAAAAGGGTCATTCACTGGGGCTTTTGACCGGCGTATAGGTAAATTTGAACTGGCGCATAACAGTACCCTGTTTTTAGATGAAGTTGGTGAATTGCCGCTGGAATTGCAGGTTAAATTACTGAGGGTAATTCAGGAACGGGAATTTGAACGGGTAGGCGGGAAAACCACATTAAAAGTAGATGTCAGGATCATTGCCGCTACTAATCGAAACCTGGAAAAAGAGATACTTGCGGGTAAATTCCGATCTGACCTCTACTATCGCCTCAACGTCTTCCCAATAAGTCTTCCCCCGCTACGTGAACGGGCCGAAGATATAGGCTTGCTGACTGATTTCTTTTTGGCAAAATATAGTAAACTAACCGGCTACAAGGTTACATCAATTACTCCCAAAGTTCTGCAGCAATTGAAGGCTTATTTATGGCCTGGAAATGTGCGGGAGCTGGAGCATATTATTGAAAGGAGTATTTTGCTGGCAAACGATCATGTACTGCGCGAAGTGCATTTACCAAAATCAGCGCAAATTAATAATCAAACAATAACTCTTTTTAACCAAACCATTGAGGAGATGGAGCGAAATCATATTATCGGGATTTTAAAACAATGTCAGGGCAAAATTTCTGGAGCCGATGGAGCTGCCTTGATATTGAATATTCCGTCAACCACCCTGCATTCTAAAATGCGAAAGTTGAATATTACAAAAGCGGACTATCTTAACCAGGGGTAACAGCGACGAGGCAACTCCGGAAGTTATAGAATCAAGGATCCATTGTTTTGCCACCTATAATGCCTTTCGATTAATATAAGCCCTTCCCCAGGTATCCAGGGAGCTGAACACCTTGTCGAGAGAATGGCCTAAGTCAGTGAGCTGATACTCTACCCGTGGGGGTATTTCGAGATAAACAGCCCTCGTAATTATTCCATCTTTTTCCATTTCACGCAGTTGGGTGGTCAGCATTTTTTCTGAGATACCAGTAAGTTCTCTAATAAGGCTGGAAAAACGTAAAGGTTTACCGCTTTTTAAACTCTTATAAATTTTAAGCTTCCATTTCCCGCCAATGATAGACAATGCAGCATCAACACTGCAATCAGCACTTGAATTATTCTCACATGTTATGGTAACCTGCCTGCTATAGCTCATCGATGAAATATTTTTATTTAAAGTTTAAGAAAAGAACTCATTGATAAATTGCGCCCTGTCATGCAACGGCATTTAAAACCCTTTGAAAATGAAGCCTGAAATTTTGCGGGGCAATTTTAACCTGCTTGCTAAAAAAACGGATAAAATATGATGGATCATCATAACCAAGTCTATAGCCAATTTCCTTTACTGACAGGTGCGTATAAACCAAAAGTCGTTTCGCTTCCATGATGATCCGCTTTTTGATTATCTCATTTGGTGTGCACTTTCGGTATTTGCAAATGCGTTTATTCAGGGCCTTAGCACTGATATTTAGCATATTGGCATATGATGCAACATCATGGTGTTTTGAAAAGTTGTTCTCTACCAATTGTATAAAAAACCTGGAAAACCCTGAATCTTGTTGACGAACTAAATCATTTATACCCCGCTGATGTTTCCCAAAACGGGTTGCCCTGATAATAATTTGCTTCAGTAATACTCGAACCATCTCTTCCAGATTGATGTCACCCTGACTTATTTCTCTTCTGATTTCGTCAAAAATAGATAAAATAGCTGCTGAACTGTTAGCGTTAAGTTCAACCAAAGGTATTTTATGAAAATCGCTGAAAAGCAATTCGTCGCATGCAATTTCCTGATCATGCAACTGCACGCCATAAAGATCCTGGTTATAATATATCATGCTACCCTGGATATTTTCAGATAGCCGAAGGAATTGCCCAGCGCTTACAAAAAGCAACCCGTCCTGTTGCACCTCAATGTCGTTAAAATCGCTACTTACCCGGCCACCCGCCCTGATGTATATAATCTTAATAAAACCCCTGAGTTGATCAATGAACTGATCTGGCGAGTTTTGTTTGCAAAAATCCAGGATACCAAATTTTTTAAAGGCACATTGTTTCAAATATTCCATCTTGTAATAGTCTAAGCAGGCGGCTATATTAACACAGGAAATTAAATTTGTTATCACCTATATGCCGGTCCGGATACTGAATTACAACAGGCGTGCCACCACACAAACAATTGAATATCAATTATTTAATAATAATTAACTTTTTATCTTACACTTTATATTGCGGATTGGTAGTCACTTTAACGATATTCCGAGTGTTTTCTCCTTTGGAGCAGGTAAAAAAATCCTGATCGTGTTTTATAACTCTTTTGGATGCCATTTATCAATGGATTATTGCCATCTGACAAGCAGCTTGTACTTACTTTAATATACTGATCAGTAATCGATAGCGGTATTTGTTGATATCAGAGTTATTATAACATCGTAAAGCCCCGGGGATAATCCGGGGCTTTACGATGTGGCATGTTGTTCGTGTTGACCGGCCTGATCCCGGTCGATCACAACTATCAGGATTATTTCTTTTGGGATGCTTCAATAATTATTTTGGCAACAGCATCAGGATGCGAAATGAAAACCACATGGCTTCCTTTAATTTCTGTAGTACGGGTATTGGATCGCTTATACATATTACGTTCAATATCCGGATTGATGCTTTTATCTTCCGTTGCCACTATACCGTACGCTGGTTTAGTTTTCCAGGCTGCATCGGCAACAGGGGTTAAAAAGCTTGCGCCTAAAATAGGCTCCTGAGATGCAAACATAAAATCAGCCTCCTCCTTACTTAAATCGGCTGCAAAACCGGCGTGGAATTTGTCTTTACCGTAATAAACAAAACCTTTATCATCTGGCGGCAAAATCCCATATTCAGGTTTAACAGGTAATGAAGTAAACCATTGCAGTGTATTTTCTCCTTTATCGGGCTGATAGGCGGCTACATACACTAGGCCAGCAACCTTTGGGTGCATGCCCGCTTCGGTAATTACAACCCCACCCCATGAATGGCCAACCAATATAACCGGACCATCTTGTTTATCCAATATACGGTTAGTCGCGTCTACGTCATCCTTAAGCGAAGTCAGCGGGATCTGTACAATGCTAACGTGATATCCTTTCTTAACAAGGATATCAAAAACTCCCCGCCAGCCCGAACCATCGGCAAAGGCCCCATGCACGAGTACGATATTCTTTACGGGTTTATCCTGAGCTTTTGATAAATTGTGCAATATCAACAAAAAGCCCAGGAAAATTACTGCTGTGATCACCTGCCTGCCAAGACCAAGGTTCAATTTTGATTCTGATTTCATGATTTTAATTTTTAAAGACTATTGTTTTATTTATTAATACAAAGGTCCTTTATCAGTCAAAGCTCATCAATGGACAATGAGTATCTACTACTGGACATTTTCCCCTGCAATTTTCCATCAGGGTATTTGTCATTTGTGACAAAACAATATGAATAAGTAAGAACATTACTTACAGTGAGCAAATAAGAAAAGAAACAAAAGAAATGTGCAATAAGATGATTGGACCCTCTTACGGTCAATCGCTGGACCACTTCAAAATTTATATGGTCATTAATTTTGCCTATCAAACTCAATGGATGGGTTTGTGTATAATTATATATAGCAATGAAAAAATTCACTTTAAGCCTATTTGTATTTTGTGCAGTATTTGCCATTAATGCACAAGCGCAGCATGAACCGAAATCTGTAAATGTTACGCAATTTCCACCGGAAGTTATTTTTAAAAAGATCATAACTACTCCTGAAATCAAGAGTCAGGAAGCTAAATTGGTGGTGGTAACCTTTGCACCGGGTGAGGTATCCGGGGCTCACCGGCACCCGATCCCAACAATTGCTTATGTATTGCAGGGAAGTATATCTTCAACATTTAACGGAAAAACTCATATTTATAATCAAGGAGAAGCTTTCTGGGAAGACCCTAACGGACTGCATGCAGAGAGTAAGAATATGAGTAAAACAAAACAGGCTAAACTATTGGTCTACTTTATTGGCCCGAAGGAATTGCCATTTATAACAGAAGGAAAATAAGATAATACCGACCTGAAACCATCATTAACAGATTGTTTAAGATATAGCTTTATGAAAGTATACGGACAAACTACTTGCAGACGAACACAGAAGGCACTGGCTTGGTTCAAAGAGCGTAAGATGGCCATTGAATTCCAAAATTTCAAAAAGGATGGTGTATCGTCAGACAAACTTCAGGAATGGGATGCAAAAATGGGCTATGATGCTTTTTTAAATAAGAAAAGTACCACCTGGCGAAAATTGCATCAGGAGGTTAAGGAATCAATAAAAACCAAAGAAGATGCGCTGAGATTACTTAAAGATCAGCCAGGTATTATTAAGCGCCCTGTAATTGAAGACGGCAATTTTCTTTTTTTTGGATTTGATGAAATGGTATATGAAGATCATTTTAAAAAACCTCAAAATCAAATCTCCTTATCAAAAGCAAGTCGTAAAAAGCACATCCTTCTTTAAATTTGGGATATTATTAAACTATGCAAAAACTGCGACATTCTTAAAAGGATGTCGCAGTTTTTGTTTTACAGTATCCGGCATAATGGTAATGGCGCTAAATATCGTGTCACTGAACATCCTTCCACGAAATACAGTGCAAAAAAACAGTCATAATTTTACAAAAGCCTAAAATTCAATTACTTAACTAATGGCACAACCATTGCAAAATAGCAATTACATTTTAAAAAACACTGTAAAACCGGTCGTATTAAAGGCCATTAAAAACACAAACTATGAAAATTGTAGTAATCGGAGGAAGCGGGCTAATCGGATCACAGCTCGTAAACAAGCTCACCCAACTTGGTCATGAAGTTATAGCAGCATCTCCAGCCACTGGTGTTAATACGATCACTGGTGAAGGCCTTACTGAAGTACTGAAGGGTACAGATGTTGTTGTTGACGTTGCAAACTCTCCTTCATTTGAGGATACAGCAGTAATGGATTTTTTCAAAACCTCAGGAAAAAATCTCCTTACTGCAGAAACAGCAGCAGGGGTAAAACACCACATCGCTTTATCAGTAGTTGGAACCAGCCGACTGCAGGAAAGTGGGTACTTCAGAGCAAAACAGGTACAGGAAGATTTAATCAAAGCCTCTGGCGTTCCTTACTCTATTGTACATTCAACCCAGTTTTTTGAATTTCTGGGCGGAATAGCTGTTGCAGCAACCGACGGAGAAATCGTTCGCCTGTCTCCCGCCCTTATCCAACCCATTGCTTCGGCCGATGTGGCTACTGCCGTTGCTGACGTTACTTTGAATGCACCAATAAATGGGACTGTGGAAATTGCCGGTCCGGCTAAAATTAAACTTTCGGATCTCGTTCAGAAATATTTAGACAAAAATAACGATCCGCGCAAGGTAATTGCCGATGTGCATGCACGTTATTACGGTGCAGAATTAAATGACCAAATGTTGGTTCCGGGCGATGGAGCGAGAATTTTCAACATCAACTTTGAAAACTGGTATTTAAATCAGCCTAAAAAGGCGTAAATAATTATAGAAATTTTTAAGGCTTGCATACGCCCGGCGTAACGAAGATGACGGGTGTCAGCTCTTCGGAGGATGTTGTAAGGGGCGTGCACTTTCCACCCGTTCGTGCACGGGACAAACCCACGCCGGCACAGTGTCCCTGTGAAAACCGGTCAACAACTCGGAGAGTCGACGGGCTACTGCTACCTTAAATAAGTTCAGAAATGATACAAGAGCTCACCTACAAAATTTAGCGCCGTCTACCCATCCAGCTGAAAGTTAAATGCTCTTTATTTCGTGTAATCAACCATACATCGGCTAAATAAGGTGTAAATCCAAAATACAGTTTTTAATAAATACCTTATTAACAATCATTTAACTCATTGGCACACTCGTTGCAAACCAGTTAATGTGTTAGAATCAGAAACATTTTAAAAAGCAATAAACGTTTCACGACAAATCATAAACTTAATGCAGAGCGACATGAACTATTCCTTTTTTGGGACCCATGCGGACCCTGGCCACAGAGATCAAAAATCAACACAAGCAACAGATAATGATGCAGACCCAAACTTTGATGAAAGCTTCAGTCAGGGAGGCGAATACCTTGATGACTCACTAAGAATGGTTGAACAACCCTTTGAGGAAGGGCCCGACGAATGAAATACATATCAAATTTATCTTAATACCTAATAATGAACGAGTTCTTATTGGTATTCTGGCGAGACTACCAAACCGTGGAAATTCAGCCATCCCCTGAACAATTAAGAGAATACCGTAAACACTGGGCAGATTGGTTCCGCAGTCTTGCTGCCGGCGATAAATTGTCAAGGCCAATACAGATCTTCGCCCCTCAGGGTATAGTGGTAAGCAGCCAGGTTACCAAAGGGCCTTATACAGAAGTAACACTGTCGGTTGGAGGTTTACTTTTTCTCAAAGCGGCCGACTATACAGAAGCTGTGGAAACAGCCCGGGACTGCCCTATCCTGAGACTGGGGGGAACCGTCGAAATCCGTCAGGGTTTATAACAAGTAATTAAATAATCAACCATTCAAAAATCAACATCATGAGCGAATTCCTCTTAGTATTCCGCAGAGATTACAAAACCAAAGAAATCCAACCTTCACCAGAAAAGCTACAAGAGCACCTGGCTCACTGGCAAGTGTTTTTTACCAGTATCAAAGATAAAGTGGCAAAACCTATTCAACGATTTGACCCTCTGGGCAAAATAGTTACCGGAGGTACCTCCACTGCAGATGGGCCTTATGCTGAGGTAACGCAATCAATTGGCGGTCTTGTTATCATTAATGCTGCGGATTACGATGAAGCAGCTGCAATCGCACAAACTTGCCCGGTTTTAGAATTGGGTGGCACCGTTGAAATCCGTCAGGCTGTTTAACCTTACACTTAGACAATCAAAAAAGGTTCCTGCAACTCGCAGAGGCCTTTTTAAATACTGTGTATGAAATATCAATACATGGCTGATTTCAATATAAATGAATAGTTTTCAAAATTTAAGCCGTGGATACAAATATAAAGAGGCCATATAAATTGTAGACATAAGTGGCTATTTCCGCTTTGTAAACGAAATTGAAACTTCAACCAAGAATGACATAACACTTTGATAAACTTACAGTAAAATTATTAACAATCAATTAAAGCGATCATGGAAACCTTAAATATGCAAATCAAAAACCCCGGTCCTATTTTAGCAGAGCTGGTTTTATCCATACAAGATTTTAATGATACCGAAAATATCTATCTGAACGCTAACGACGCAAACAGAGCGCGTGCCACCATTCAAACGGATTATCAAAAAAATATCATTGGAATTAAAGAATTAGCCCTGCCGGGTTTTTTAAAACGATTAGGTATACGTAGCTTGAGTTTGAATTCGCAATACGATAGTATGTTACTATCAGAGCTTGACATTATAACTTCCGGGGAAAATACTGGCAAACACCACTGGAGGGATATTAAGAACGACAAACTTATAGCAGCGTTACAAATGCTGTTTAAAAACTGCAGGACGATTGCTTTCGGCGATTGGGCAAATGCATCAGATGCTTCCGACATATGGACCGGTCTTCTTACCGATGTTATTAAACCGCTCAAGAAAAAGGACCTCGATTTTATATTTTACCTGGGCGACCCCGATAAAATGATATTTTTCCAGGTTGATGAGATTCTGGATATCATCAGTGATTTTTCATATGCCGGGAAAGTGACTTTCTTCCTGGATGAACATGAGGCAATTAAATTATGGATGGTACTCAATGGCGAGCAAGGAGGTGCCTCCTCCAAAACTTATGCACCGGATGATCTCAAAAGAAAATATTTCTCCATTTTCAGAACCATGAGCATTTATTGCCTGGCCATCTATTCCTTTACCGATGTAATAGTATTTACCGAAGAACAGCAATTTGTACTGGCCAGGCAAAAAGCTAATCATAATATTGAATTAGCCGAAGACGCAAGAGACAACTTTGTTGCTGGTTACAGCTCTGGTTTACTGATGCAGCTGACTATCGCTCATTGTATCGCTCTTGGGATTGCTGTTTTTGTTACAATGGGCGAAAATAAAAACAGTTCAAGCCAAAAGGACCTGATTGCTTATCTGGAGCGCTGGATAACCGATCTGGACAAACCAGAAAGCTCGCTTCTACAACAGTCATAAAATCTAAAGAAAGAGTAATAGTGCAATTCATTTTAATTAGCCTTAATCAACAAAAACTAACAAAATGCTTCCTTACGATAGCCTGATCGTCGTTGATAAAGAAAATCAACTACCTATTTACAAGCAAATTACAAATCGTCTGATCGGGCTGATACAAAAAGGGCTGATTCCGCCCGGCACATTTTTCCCCGGGACCCGCCAAATGGCCGAGTTAATCACAGTTAACCGGAAAACAATTATTAATGCCTATGAAGAACTGCTGACGGAAGACTGGATAGAATCGATAGACCGGAAAGGATACCGGGTTACTCCAGAGCTTCCTGTAATTAAACCAAGGTCCTTCCAGCCTCCAAGCCATTTTTCTTCTACTGGTTACGTCAGCTCTGAAGGCTTGATTCTACAATGCCCGCCACAACCGGAGCACCGCGACACAAAAAGTTCAGACATTGTTGTTAATGACGGCTTTCCAGATCCGGAACTCGCGCCATTTAAGGAAATCAGTAAGATTTATCGCGATAAAGGAATCAGTTCCAGAATAAAACAGCTTATGTGCCTGAGGGATCAGGGTGGTCTTCCGCTACTCAAAGACGCAGCCGCATTATTTTTAAATGAAACCAGGGGGCTGAATATTAAAAAGGATGATATTGTAATTACCCGAGGAGCGCAAATGGCCATATATATTACGGCAACTGTGTTACTTTCTAAGGGAGATCATGTGGTAGTAACTGAACCCAACTATGTCTTCGCCAATGATATTATGGAGAACGCCGGGGCTTATATTACCAAAATAGGAATAGATGAGGAAGGCCCGGATATGGATCAGTTAGATCAAATCCTCAAAAAGAGCCCGATCAGAATGCTTTATATTGTTCCTCATCACCATCACCCTACAACCATAACGATGTCTGCCGCCAGAAGGCAAAAATTACTTAAACTCATTGAACAATATGGCTTTTATGTTATTGAAGACGATTATGACTATGATTTTTATTACAAGAATAGTCCGATACTTCCTTTGGCCAGCGCTCCGCACCATGGTAAAATAATTTATATAGGCTCCTTCACCAAGTTGCTTGCCCCATCAATTAGGATAGGTTATCTGATAGCTGCGCCCGATATCGTAA
Source organism: Mucilaginibacter lappiensis (assembly GCF_050433765.1). Taxonomy (GTDB): domain Bacteria; phylum Bacteroidota; class Bacteroidia; order Sphingobacteriales; family Sphingobacteriaceae; genus Mucilaginibacter; species Mucilaginibacter lappiensis_A. The sequence goes on from NZ_JBNPWP010000004.1 coordinate 444,890, forward strand.
AAAAGGCAATTGCTTTAAAACGCTTGATTGATTTAAGGGGCGATACTTTCATAGAATATATGCTGGCTCAAATGATTATTAACGGCGACATGGCCAGGCACATCAATAAATCGAATAAATTATACTCTCATCGTTGTGATTTTATTTGCAACCTTTTAACCCAAAAGTTGTCACATGCCATTGAATTTACCAAACCACTTGGCGGTATGGCCGTATGGTTGAAATTTAAATCGAGATTCCCTATAAACAGGATCCTTAATGATGCTTCCCATGCCGGGCTTTGTATGATCGGTATGCCGTTCAGACGACCCGGAGATCCGAATGATAATGGTATCCGGTTTGGATTCGCCTCACTTTCTGAGGAAGAAATGACAAAAGCTGTGGATATTTTAGTTAAAATAACTTCATGATTCCACAGCCAGCGCTTAAAATGTTCGCCCATCCAAAAAATTGACAGGAGATCTCCTGGACCATCAGAGTAACTCCTGCTGGCCCACTTTAGCAATAATTTATCGCATAGCTTTACCTGCAAGCATACAATTTGTGTTGCTGTGGCTAATTGTCATGAATCTGTTATACTTTCAAAAAGCATTTTATGTAATGTGCTAATTATGAACATGGCAAACCCCTTTTACAGTTACTTACCACATGGTAAGTCATTGTTTATCATAACATTGAGTCGTTATTTTGTTCAAAAAAATTAACAAACAAATGCAAAAAAACATATTAATTACAGGTGGTTCTTCAGGTATTGGAGAAGGCCTTGCACGCCATTTTTATGATAAAGGCTGGGGAGTATTGATCACAGGCCGCAATAAAGAACGGTTATCAAAATTAGCCAGTGAAATGCCGGGCCTTCATGTGCTGGAGTATGATAGTTTAAAAGAAGATCAGGAACAACCCTTAATTCAATTTATTCGTCAAACCTGGAACGGTAAGCTCGATGTATTGGTAAATAACGCAGGCCATGTAGCTCTTACGCCAATACAAGCTATCAACCGGGTTGAGCTCGAAACGATGTACAAAACACATCTTATTGCGCCCAGCCTGCTCGCATCAGGGTGTATTGAATTTCTCACTGCATCTAAAGGGCAAATTATTAATGTAAGCAGCAGCGTTGGCATTAAACCTTCTTCTCAGCTCAGTGCATATGGTTCGGCCAAAGCAGGTATGAACATGCTAACCAAAATCTGGGCTTTAGAATTAGCTCTTTTAGGTATCCGTGTTAATTCTATCGCTCCCGGCCCAACAGATACCCCAGTGTTGGCGAATGCAGGGTTACCACCAGATGTTGTCCAGGTTATTCATGACAGCGAGAGAGCAACCATTCCTCTGCAGCGAAGAGGCAGTGTGGAAGATATTGTGGTTAATACAGCCTTATTGATAGATTCGGGCTCAACATGGGTAACCGGGGTTGTACTGCCTGTTGATGGCGGAATCTCCATAACTTAATTGCTAATATAATTCACGGCGCCCAGGTACGGCGCGAGAGGTAAAACAGCACAAAGCCCTGAGGAGTAGCCAGGGCTTTTGTGTTGCAATCCCATTAATAAGCAACAACATTAACAGTTGGTATACAAGCCTTATATTGGCGATTAATTGCTTTAATAAATTCGTTGGCTACTACTGCATACCCCCGGCTGTTAAAATTCACTCCGTCTAATGAAAATATCCCTCCCTTGATGAGCTTTAAATTTAGTTTTAAACCACTAACCACTAATCCCTTTACCATAATTTTATTAAAAAAAGAATAAGCATCAAAAACAGCGAGCCCCTTAGCTTCCGCGATGGCTCTGATTGAATTGTTATAGGATTTTATATAATTTTGGCAGTTAAACACCTCATTTTCATCAAGTACATATTCATGCTCAATTGGTGTGTAAATGGTTAAGCCATAAGGAAGGGTACCGTGTTCTGTAAATACTGGTTTACCGATTTCATGTGTGTTAAAATCAAGAATGATAAGATCCTTTGCAGTAGCCGGGCGGGAACTATAGGTTGTCCCGGAGTCCTTTGCGTTTATATATAGCGCTTTTGCTTTAGGATCCACCTTTTTTGCCTGGGCCAATACAGCGCCTACTGTGATCGTATTGCAAAACGGGAAAGTGGTAAAATCTGGTATGGTGGCAACTGTACCTTGTTGATCTGCGGCTGTAAGTCTATTAATAGCCAGTCCATACAATTGTTCAAAAACACCCTCATCAGTGAGCTGATCCCCGGCTCCGCCGCTTTTTGCGTAGGGCAGCACGTCATTAGTGCCCAACCAGTTGGTAAAGAAGGTAAATGGCTTAGCAGTGATGAAATCAAGGTAACTGGTCATATTGCCAGGGGCTTGCCCCGGAAGCATGCGTTCAAAAAACCCATTCACATTTCCGTAGGGCTTGTAAGTAATTTCTTTCAGCTTAATACCGGGTACACCGTAGTTATTGATTTCGCCGGTAAACTTGGTAAATAATCTCAACTCCCCAAAACATGATGCACTAACATATCCCCGCACGGCAAGGTTTGTTTTAACCCGATCAAGCTGCGGGCTACCGTCGTTGTTATAACCAGTCAGGATCAGGTAACCAGAGCCATTGGCCTGTTCGGGTGTAAACAAGGGTTGAAGAAAGCGTCCTCCCCCCACTTTTTGCATTTGCGAGGCAATAATGTTTGGGTAGGAATTTAGTTGACTGTTCCGGTAAAGCCCGCCATCCATATATCCAGCTGTAAAAGAACTCCCTACTGCAATAACCCGGGACAAATTCGCACTCCCGGCAGAAGGTGTATCACAATGTACCCCAGATTTGCAGCCTGTAAAAATAGCTGTACCCATAGCCAAAAGTGTAACCAAATAGGGATAATTCCTCATAACGCCAAACCAACTTCTTAATACTAATTTCTCTGCTAACTCTCCGAATCCAATTCTGAAACTGCGGCGTTTTCCGTCATTAAATTATTATTTAGCGGGCCGGTTCTTCATAATTTCATTCGAGTTATTGCGGGTAAAAATAGAGTTCACCGCGCATCATTCTGGGTACCAGCCAGGCATGAGTAGCTGGTCCAGATGTTGGTGTCTGAATTAACAGGAGAATGGATGTTGTTCCACATGCATGTACCCATTACTATTCCATCCATATTATTGGCCATATTTCGCTTCCAAGATCGGCAACCCACCAAATAAAGTGGATTCTAACCCACCAAAAAACACGCAATAAATTGAAAATAAATTATTTAACCCGTTGGCACAAAAAATGCAAAACACACTGCATACAACCAACTATTAAATCAAATGTCATGGAAGTATTTATATTTTATTTTACCAGGGTGGTGTCGTTTTGTTGTTTAACGGCGATTGCATACGTTATCGCTCCACAAAAAGATGAACAGTCAGATGATTGGGAAGAATAATCAACTCAATATCTTATTCGAAAAAACTATCCCAACATGGAAAATATTGAAAACCGAGCAATATCAATTACAGGGTCCTGCAGCGGTTTGGGTTGCAACAGCATCCAAATTAGCCTGGATTACCAGATGGCTACCCTCTGGCTCCCTTTCAGTATTGTCCACCCCTATAATTTTGCGAACTAAAATCACATACAAATAAAAACTAAGTGCTTACAGATAACATTTCTCAAAACATTATGAATAATCCAACTCAAAATGTGCCAGTGCTTAAAGAAGTAGAAAGCAGGGAGGAACTCATTTACTTGCTGTCGAGAGCCTCTGAACTGGAACATGGTTTGGCCTGTGTCTACCTCTATGCTGCCTATTCATTAAAGTCATGCCTTGAAGAAGGTGGATTGACTGAAGATCAACTCTTGATGGTGAAAACCTGGAAAAGGAAACTGGCGTCAGTAGCGGTTGAAGAGATGTTGCACCTTGCCCAGGTTAATAATATGCTAACGGCTATCGGCGGCGCACCAAATTTCCGGAGAACAAATTTCCCATTGCCTATTTCAGCCTTTCCTTTTGGTATTAAGTTAACACTGGAGCCGTTTTCTCTTGCAACGATTGAACGTTTTGTAATGTTTGAATTACCCGAAGAAGGTGTGCTGGAGATCGATTTATATATCCAGTATAGTGCACTTCGTGATAAAGTGATTCAAGCGCAGGAGTTAGACTTAACAGGATTAAGACCCAGGCAGTTCAAAGCTGAACCAGAGTTAGTGGAGCGGTTTGGTACTAAAGCTTTTAAATTCCAGGAGCCCTATGAGGTAGATTTTAAAACCGTGGGCGAATTTTATAATAAAATCGCATCAGGGTTTCGATGTATCCCTGAAGAGATCTTATTTATTGGCCCAAAAGAAGCACAGGCCAACGCCCGTTTTGTTGATCTCGGTGGCAAGCTGATTTCAGTAATGAACAGGGCCTCGGCCTTAGAGGCAATTGAAATGATTGTTGAACAGGGAGAAGCCCCAACACAGCAACATCCCGATTGTCATTTCCAGGTTTTTGATACCATCAGAACTCAATTGATCAGCGAAACCGAAAAGGCTCTGGAAAACAACACCGTGTTTGAGCCTGTACGGAAAATGGCATCCAATCCAATGACCAGGTTTTATGATGATACCACCGGCGGCACCCTGATCCTCGATGCAGACACTCATTGCGCGGCAGATATTTTTAACATGAGTTACGATACCATGCTCCAAATGCTGCTCCGTTTTTTTGCTCATACAGATGAGTCGGAAGAAGAATTGGAATTGCTGTCACGTGCTACCTTACGAATAATGACCACTGTTATCCGCCCGTTGGGTGAGGCTCTTGCCAAAATGCCCCTTGGTGATCCAAAAGATATAGCGTTAATGGCAGGGCCGGGATTTGGGTACAACAGAGATATAAACCTGTTACCGCACAAAGATTCGGCATGGATATTTTTTTCTGAGCGGCTTTTTAACCTCGCAAAGGAGGCAACGGAGCTGGCTGAGCAAAAAACCGCCCCGGTTGAAGTTAAAGAGGCTTCGGCTGCTTTACAGGCGCTTTCAGAACTTTTTATCCGAAAAACAGCCCAGAGGCAAAAAGTAGAGCCTAAGAGTGAGTTTACAAAATTGGAACATACCCCATCACCTGAAATTTATCCTTCACTAAACGGACCATATCTCGTAAAGGGTGTTAATAATTTGCTAAACTCAAAGGGAGAGGCTTTACCTGCAGAGCCACAAATGGCTTTGTGCCGGTGCGGAGGCTCATTCAACAAACCATTTTGCGACGGAACCCATGCCAGGATAGGCTTTGATAGCAGAAAACTGCCGGGAAGAACCCCTGACAGACTGGATGAATATCCAGCTGCTGACTATAAAGTATGCGATAACCGTGGAATATGCCAGCATTCTGGCTTTTGTACCGATGAGCTGCCCGAAGTTTTCAGGCTTGGTAAGGAACCTTTTGTAGACCAGACAGCGGCGAGTGGCCCGAGGATATTTCAGCAAACCAAGAAATGTCCATCGGGTGCGCTAAGTTTCAGTTTTACTGATGCTAAATTAAACAATGAAGCAGAAGCACCTGTCAACCTCCCCACCATTACAGTTTCAAAAAATGGCCCCTACCGTGTAAAAGGAAGTATAAAACTGGACGCCGACTTTTTGCAGGGTGCATCAACAGAACATTACACGCTATGCCGTTGCGGAGGGTCAAAAAATAAACCTTTTTGTGATGGGTCGCACTGGTATAACAATTTCACAGATGATAAAAATTAATCATCTAACAACTATAATAACCTTAAGAAATCAAAAATTAAAAACTAAAATATGCAAACCAACATCGGAATCAACGAAACAGACAGAAAGAGCGTTTCTGATCAATTAGCCAAACTACTGGCAGACGAGTTTTTATTATACACAAAAACAAGAAATGCACATTGGAACATTGAAGGGCCAGACTTTCATACGGCACATGTCTTTTTTGAATCACAATACCAGCAATTGGAAGAGGTAGTAGACAGCGTAGCCGAACGGATTCGCAAAATAGGTCATTATGCTCCAGCCACTTTAACCCAATTTCTGCAACTTACCCACCTAACAGAAAAACTGGAAAATAACAATGATAGTCAAGGCTATATGAAAGAGTTGTTATCTGACCATGAAAGCATTATCAAATTTCTAAGAGGTAACATCAATTCATTTGCCGAAAAATTTAAAGATCAGGGCTCCAGTGATTATTTAACGCAGCTCTTAGAAACCCATGAAGGAATGGCATGGATGCTGAGATCACACTTCGGCAAATAAACACTTCATCTTGTAGATAAATAATAATCATTAAGCAACATTGTTATGAAAGCAAAAAAAAACTTATGGCCCGTCCTCAACTATAAGAATCTAAAAGAAACGCTGGAGACTGTTCAGCTGTGGACACAAATAGTTGGTAAAATCAGGATGGCCAACACGCCATGGATCAATCACAGCTGGCACGTAACGCTTTACCTTACTTCCAGAGGGTTGTCCACAGGAACTATTCCTTTTGAGCAAGGTAGTTTTCAGATAGATTTTGATTTTATTAGTCACGAACTTTTAATCACTTTATCCAACGGTTCTTCTGCGTTAATCAATTTACAGTCAGGTAGTATTTCCGGTTTCTACGAACACCTGCTCCGTTTACTCAATAAATTTGGTATTAATACTAACATCCATCCAATACCAAGCGAAATAGCCCATGCTATTCCGTTTAATGAGGATCATCAACGCCGCGTTTATATAGAGGAAGAAATGCATAGCTGCTGGCAGGCATTGCTGCGTATTGAGGCAGTAATGGTTCAGTTCAGGGCCGGATTCAACGGCAAATGCAGTAGACCCCAATTGTTTTGGGGAGGCTTTGATTTATCACTTACCATTTTTTCCGGTCGTCGGGCCCCGCTGTTCGTAGGTTCAGAACCACATATGCCTGAAGCTGTTACACAAGAGTCTTATTCGCACGAACACGTAGGCCTTGGATTCTGGCCTGGAAGTAAATCCCTTCCAACGCCATTATTTTACGCATCTTGCTATCCAACTCCCGCAGACTTCGGGAAACAATCCGTAACTCCATCTGAAGCTTTTTATTCTCCCGAAATGGGTGAGTTCATTTTGCGGTATGCCGATGCACAGCAATCGCACTCCCCGGAAGAAATGCTACTTGATTTCTTTAAATCAACTTACAACGCGGCTGCAATTACAGGCAACTGGAACGAGGACCTGAACTGTGACCTTACACCGCTTGAACATTTCGCGTGGGCGTAACTATTAATTTTAGTGTCTCTCTATTGAAATATAAAAAAAACGAATTAAACTTTAAAAATTAAAAAATGAACAGTGAGCAATTAATTGAATTAACTAAAGATCTTATTTATCATGCTACACATTTTGATGTGCCATACGTTAAGGATGCTTATGCAGATAAATTATTGATAGTCAAAGTTGATGAGGCTGGTGTAGTAGACACCATGAACAAAGAGCAGCTCGTTAATTTTATTCAGGAGAATAAGGATTCAAATGCAGAACCAATTTCCTCCAAGACTGAATATCATTATGCTGTATGCGAAGAAAATATAGGCATGGTGGTGATTACCCGCGAATTGGAATTTAATGGAAAGTTAGATAAAAAGTTCTTTACCTTGATTTGGGAATATCTATCGGGAAGATGGCAGGTTATCAAAGAATCAGCAATAGTACGCAATTAAGCAATTCCCAATCTACGGTATTTCGATATCGAATTGATTTTGGCGCTCAATCGAAATAAACCTTACGCCATTGAGCGTCCCCGCCTGGATCAAAATAACGGGAGCAAAGCCTGCGATCTCTTCCCGTTACTTTGACCCAAGCTTAAAAACGTTTCAGATTTCGGCTAATTTTTACCGGACATTGGGGAAGTTAATCTGTGTCGATTCCAAGTTAATCCATGTTAAACGGTCCGATAAATTTCCCATCTCCTTATACAAAAAGCTCATCTCAGGCAGTTAAACACAATAAAACTTGCAAATCCTCCAAAAAACGGTTCGAAATCTGTATCGTTGAGAGTACAAACGTTCGCAAGTACCGAAACACTTGCGAACGTTTTTCATTTCTTTTTATATAACCTGATGCCTGTATCCCGGCATATGATAACAAATACTATCGTAAATGACAGCGTTACTATGCACTACCTGCTCAATAAATCATTGAGTCTTAATTGCACGCTTGATGTTGTCCGGTATTTGTATTTTTTTCAATGACACAGCATAAATCTACTATAGTAATTCAAACGATAGAGGTAAAAGCTCCTTTTACAATAATTAAAATCTGCCATCCGATACTTTTCCAGAACCATATTCAATTTTTAATTTTATTGTCACAACAATACCAGGATTATTTCTTATCTCAAAACTGCCGCCCAATTGTTTGCTGAGGCTTTCATCATTTCCATTTCAAACGAGGAGCTTTTGGCTAAATTGAAATTCCTGGGGGGCGGCCCCCAGCCGTTATCTGTAGTATTTAATACTATTGCTTCTGGCACCAACAATTGAGCTTTAATAAGTATTCCCATGCTATCCTTATTGAAAGTATATTTGACACACTCGGTAAAAAAAAATTTACGAAAAATAATTTCATCATAAGATTTGATTTATAAATTCTTTTCTTACATTTGACTGTACTACTTAACTAATACACTAAAACAATGATTCAAATAAAAAATTTGAATTTCAGTTATGACCGCAAACGTCCTTTGTTTAAGGACCTGAGCCTTAATCTGAGCGCCGGGCATATTTATGGACTGCTCGGAAAAAATGGGGCAGGTAAATCAACCTTATTAAAAAACATTGCAGGATTAGCATTCCCCGCATCAGGCAAATGTATGATCAATGGGGTGGAAAGCGCCAAAAGATCCGTATCCGTTTTACATGAGCTTTATTTTATTGCCGAAGAGGTTCATGTACCTGCGTTAACACCTGCTCAATTCCTCAAACGTACAGCGGTTTTTTATCCCAAATTCAGCACTATTGATTTTTACGGTTATTTGAAAACCTTGGATATTGACGATGCTCTGCCGATGACCAAAATGTCATACGGTCAACAAAAGAAAACGATTATCGCTTTCGGTTTGGCTACTAATACGGGTGCACTTATCATGGATGAACCTACCAATGGTTTGGATATTCCCTCGAAAGTGCAATTCAGAAAACTGATAGCATCCGTATTAAATGATGACAGGTGTATTGTGATATCAACGCACCAGGTACGCGATCTGGACAGTCTTATTGATACCGTGTTGATACTGGACGATCACCGGATAGTGATTGAACAATCAGTTGATGAGCTTACCGAAAAATTAATTTTTGGTGTGTTTAACGATACAGATGGTTTGCCTGTATTGTATGAAGAAGATTCATTTAAAGGCAAATATGCCATATTGCAAAACACCACCGGCAAGTTCAGTAAAATGGATCTCGAGCTGCTTTTTAACGCTGCAACCAGTGGCAATACTAAATTATTAAATACCCTAAAGCCGTCTGCATATCATGAATAATTTTTTCAGCTTTAATCGTTTTTTGCAACTACTCATTAAGCACAGCGCCGAGCATTATCGAACTTATTTAATGTCGATTGGTGTTTTGGCAGGTGTAATGCTGCTTGGCGGCTCATTCATATTTTATATGATACCGGGGCCAATGGATGCCGGCTTTCAAACTGCGTTGTTTGCTATCCTCATGCTCATTGCCGGCAGTGTTTTCACCAGTACTATTTTTGCCGATATGGGCGATAAAAAAAAGGCCATACCAGCTTTGAGCCTGCCTGCCTCTACATTTGAAAAATACCTGGTAGGCTGGTTTTATTCTTACCCGCTATTCATGATCGTATATACGGCTGTATTTTACCTCGTTTTGCTTGGCCTCATCAGTATAAAACACTGGCCTGGGCATAATAGCGAGGTCTTCAGCATTTTTCAGGACAGGTTTTCGATATTAATTATTCTTTTTTCGCTGTTGCACGCTATTAGCATGTACGGCGCAATCGTTTTTGAAAAACTGCATTTCATAAAAATTGCCTTCTGCTTTTTTATAGGCTATGCATTTCTTATCATTTGCAATACATTCTTTTTGCGATCTATTCTGGGGCGAAATATATTTCCGGCTACACCGTTCGGCTTCCTTAATTTTACGGAGGGCCGTAGCTTTTACTCTCTTAGTGTAGGCTACGAACAAACACTTTGGGTTTTTGCATCCCTATCGATAGTGATATTGCTATTCTGGATAGCTACCTATTTCAGACTTAAGGAAAAACAGGTTTAAAGGAACAAGAAATGGAATTTAAGGATAACGAAGCAATATACCTCCAGATAGCTGCTTTTGTGTGCGATCAGATTTTGATGGGTAAATGGCCCGCCGATCAGAAAATACCATCGGTACGTGATATGGCTATTGAACTGGAAGTAAACCCCAATACGGTTATGCGTTCATACGAATTTTTGCAGAGCTTGGAAATAGTTTACAATAAACGTGGGCTTGGTTTGTTTGTTGCTACCGATGGCTTTGATAAAGTTAAAGCCTATCGTAAAGAGAGTTTTGTACGTCAGAACCTGCCCGAACTATTTAAGAACATGTACTTGCTTGATATTTCGATAACAGAGATCAGCGAACAATACACACAGTTTCAAAACAACCAGGCCGCCATAACACCTAAACATAACCAGGATGAAAACAAGTAATAAATTTTTAACAGCTGCCATAACCCTGCTCCTGCTATCGGTTCTCCTATACGATTTTCAGCTCAGGGCCGAATATAAAAAAGGGGATTTCAGAAACCCATTTGGCAATTTTATCAAGTTAAATTTAAGTGGGTTCAAGGTAATCAACCTCAAATCATCTACCGCTATAAACATGATGGTGGTGAAAGGCCCTTTCAAGGTACTTACCGATCCGGATGCAATGGAATTTGCAAAAGTTAACCAGCACGGTGATACCCTAACTGTGGAAGCCCGTTTTAAATCCAACTATCATAACGTCCGCTCCTCGTATATCATGTATATTTCATGTCCAGAGCTCCATGCATTTATGGCGGATGCCCGTTATACGGCAGGCGAAAACCAGGTGATAGATACACTTGCTGCAGAGGATTTTAAATGGCGTTCAACTATAATAAGCGGTTTTACAAGCAACCACTTAAAAATAACGCAGGACCATGCCAGCAATATCCTGCTCCAAAATGATAGTATAGGGATCTTAGATGCCGTAACAGGTATAACTAATGGCAGCGCATCAAATCTTATCCTTGGCAAGGGTAATCATATTGGCAAGGCTCAGCTTGATATCAGGAACAAGAGTCGTTTATGGATCAGGGAAGCCGGCAATACACAACTCAATTACCATATTGCTGATAGCGCCAAACTCATTGTAAATGGTGCATCGCAAAATATTTTAAAACTTAAACAGCCATGAAATTAATTATCGATTCTCTTTCAAAAACCTATGCCAATGGCGTGCATGCGTTAAAAAACGTATCGCTCACACTATCAAATGGCATGTTTGGTTTGCTTGGACCCAACGGAGCGGGTAAATCATCGCTGATGCGTACCATCGCAACTTTACAGGAGGCCGATTCAGGAAACGTGTTTCTTGACGACCTCAATGTATTGAAAAACAAAACGCAGGTACGGCAGCTGCTGGGATATTTGCCACAGGAGTTTGGTGTTTACCCCAAAATATCGGCCGAGCGGATGCTTGATCATATTGCTCAGCTAAAAGGTGTTGGCAACAATGCCGAACGAAAAGATTTGGTACAGGGTCTGCTTGAAAAAGTTAACCTCTTCAGGGATCGCAAAAAACACCTCGGCACGTATTCGGGAGGAATGAAACAACGATTTGGCATAGCACAGGCACTCATTGGCGATCCTAAACTTATTATTGTTGATGAACCTACAGCAGGACTTGACCCAGCCGAACGTAATCGCTTTTACAACTTGTTGAGCCAACTGGGCGAAAATACCATCGTTATCCTATCAACCCATATTGTTGAGGATGTTAGCACCCTTTGTGCCAACTTTGCCATTATTTGCCACGGTGAAGTACTTTATGCCGGCGACCCTGAAACTGCAGTAAATGAATTGAACGGAAAGATCTATTCCAAAGCTATCGATCGCTCAGAGATCAAATATTACCGTGATGTTTATAATGTGATATCCACCCAACTTAAAACGGGCAAGCTCCATATCAGGATATTACAGGAAACCGGACTACAAGATGGCTTTGTTACCGCAACCCCAAACCTCGAAGATGTTTACTTCAGTAACATTGCTAAACGGGTTGATGTAAATACCATGTAAACATTTAAAAAACAACAGCTTATGTTCTTAAAAATATTTCTGTTCGAGATCCAGAATAGGGTCCGCAGGCCAGCCTTTTACCTGTATTTTTTTGCAGTATTGCTTTTTACCTTGTTCGCATTTGCTACCGGCGCGCTGCCGATAGCCGAAAAAGAACACATCAATTCACCTTTTTTAATAACGTTTTGGTGTGCAGGTATCACTATGATGATGATGCTTATCAGCTCGTCGGTTATGGGTGCGGCAATTTACCGCGATATTGAATACCAAACCAAAGATTATTACCTCACCTACCCTATCACCAAGCCCAGCTATTTCTGGGGCCGATACCTGGGTTCTTTTATTTTTATGCTCTTTATAGCGCTTGCTATTTTACTCGGCATATATTCCGGCACCATTATAGGGCCACTTATTGGTAAAACAGACCGTGCTCAATATGGCCCAAATCACTTGATATATTACTTATATCCATTTTTTACCATCGCGCTTCCAAACCTGTTTTTTACATCATCGTTGTTCTTTGGCCTGGTAGCTATAACCCGTAACGTGAAGGTGATCTATTTTGGCGGTATCCTTTTGTTCCTGTTTTATTTTATCGCCTTATTTTTCCTCAACCACACAAACAATACCACAGTTATTGGCATATCTGATCCTTTTGGGATGAACGGGGTGCGGTATCAAATGAACAACGCTACAGCCACCGAACAAAACAATAACCTGATCCTGATCAGCGGTCCTATGGCCATTAACAGGATCATTTGGCCGGGACTGGGGCTTGTCATCCTGTTGTTTACTTATGTCCGCTTTAATTTTGAAAAATTCTTTAGCGGCAAGGGCGATAAGTCAGCCATTGATGATATAAATATAAAGGCAACCAATAAGGCTATTAAAATACCTGCGGTGAGTTTCGCGGGCAAATATGAGCGGCGGGTTTTATCAAACCTTATAAAACTGGAGCTGTTAAACATCATCCGCGATAATTACTTCTGGATCATCGTAGGCAGCGGCAGTATCTTCCTGGGCTTTGTATTTTGGTTGGGCGAAAGGAATTACGGCATACCTGACCTGCCGCGAACCGTAATGCTTTTAAGCATCTTTAACGATGCTTTCCCGTTCTTCATCTTCTTTATTATCATGTTTTACACCGGCGAAACGCTGCAGCGCGACCGGCTTACCCGTTATGCCTTTATTAATGATTCGTTACCACCACCAAACTGGGTATTGAACGGCTCAAAACTGATCCCTTTACTCATTATTGGCGCTGGTCTCTCGTTTATTCCACTCGTGATAGGTGTAATTATACAGCTTGCCAAAGGATATACGGAACTCCATTTAGCGGCATATTTTAGCTATATCCTCATTATACTATTGCCTAAGCTGCTGCTGATCGTGGTGTTTTGTTACCTGATACATGTGATCATCAACAATAAATTTGCCGCTTACGCGGTAGGTGTTACATTATGGATAGGTTTTTTCTTTTTGGAACTTACTGGCATCTTCAATTATCATTTACTGCTGTACTCCTATACCCCAAACTCAGGCCTTTCGGATATGGACGGCATGGGCCACATGGTTGGGCCGATAAGCTGGTTTAATCTTTACTGGCTTTTAGGGGGTGGAATACTCATCATTGTAGCCGCATTATTCTACTATCGGGGTGTAAGTTCGTCATTTAAAGAAAGGCTGCGGCTGATACCTGAACGGTTTGATAAAAAAACGAAACTATTTACTGTAGGACTCATCCCTTTGTTCTTAATTGTAGGTGCATATAATTATTATAATGTGAGCTACCTCAATAATTACTTAAGCAAAGACGAGCAGGAAGATCGTGCTATAATTTACGAAAAGGCCCTGAAAAAATATCAGTCGCTGCCATTACCCAAGGTAACACGTATAAAAATGAACGTTGACATTTTTCCGGATAAACAGCAGGAATTTGTAAAAGCTCAGGTCACTGTAGTAAACAAAACAGATAAACCCATTTCAAAAATGCTGCTTGATGCTGATGGCCTGAATTATTCTATCGCCGTTGATGGTAAGCCTGTTCCGTTCACTAATCCGCTGTTTTATTCACGGGGATTTTTTAACTGGTTTAGGCCGAAGCAGGATACAGCCGATTTTAGATTGTACCAGTTGAGGCAGTCGCTTGCACCCGGGGATTCGGCCGTTTTGGAGATTAATTCATCGGTTACGCATACCGGTTTCACCAACAGCCTTTATTCGACCAACCTGTTGCATAACGGCACCTTCTTTACAGGTGGTCTGCCCGGCTTGGGTTATGACGATGATGATGAAGTAGGTAGCCCATACGTACGTAAAAAGGCAGGTTTACCACCTAAAACAGCAGAAAGTGAAATACCACAAAACGACCTGGTTGGTATTAAAACCCTGAAAGCCGGAAAATCTTCCGACCTCCTAAGTCTTGATGTTACGGTAAGCACTTCTGGCGATCAAATTGTTGTTACTCACGGCGAGCTGGTAAAACAATGGAAACAGAACGGCCGCAATTATTTCCATTACATTCAGGATAAACCGGGTATGTATGTGCCTTTCGGTATTATTTCGGCGAGGTTTACCGATAGCCGCGACAGTATTATGCTCGATCATAAAATATATATTGACGTTTATCACCACCCTACCCATAATGAAAATACCACCCGCTTTATAAATGCATATAAAGAAGGACTTAAATATTATAGTTCCGTGTATGGGCCATATCCATTTAAAAACATCAGGCTTGCAGAGACTTCCACTTATGGTCCGCGCGAATCTTCAACGACTACGCTTGATACTTATGCCGAGTACAATAGCTGGAACGCGCATTTCACCAATCCTAACGAGTTTGATTACCTGTATTTTGCAACCACGCGTAATCTTGCCCAGCAATGGTGGCGTTTCCAGGTGGCCCCAAACAATACCGTAGGCTCATTGGTAATACCCGAAGGCCTTGCCAATTTCGATGCTTTGGTAATGGCCGAAAAAAAATACGGCAAAGCCAATATGCGAGCCATAGTGCTCGACCAGTTATGGTATTACCTGTTTGTAAGGCGCCGGCTGGAAGAAAGGGAGCATCCACTGATCAGGGCCAACCAATGGTTTGAATGGAGTGGCAAGGCAAGTGTGGCCATGTACGGTTTACGTAACCTCATTGGCGAAGACAGCCTGAATAACGCCCTCCGTGAGTTTAAAAATGCTTATGCATTTAAAAGCCAGCCGCCTTTTGCGGGCACAAATGACCTTTATCATTACCTGCAAAAACATGTTCCCGATTCTTTACAGTATTACATGACCGACACCTGGCAAAAGGTAACGCTTTATGACAGCAAGGTTAACACCGTAACCGCTACAAAAATAGCCGGTAAGAACAAGTATAAAGTAACCCTGAAAGTAAATATCAACAAGGTTTGGATAGATAGCAAGGGTAATGACGTGTCAGCATTAAAGATGAATGATTACATCGATATCGGAATTTTCGCCGCGGATACGAATGATAAAAACGGACGGAACCAGGCTAACTTACTTTATCTCAAAAAATACAAATTAACTCGGGGTGAGCACCAATTGACCATTATAGTTAAAGGCAAACCAAATGCTGCTGGAGTTGACCCGTTTGGCACCCTGATAGATAGAAACCCAAATGATAATATGAAAACCATTGATCATGCTAACTGACGTGTAAAGTGTGAAAAGGCAATACGCGTTTTGTTTAACAGCCTATAAAAAAATGCAGCAGCTATTAAAGTACAGCTGCTGCATTAGGGACTATTTTATCTGATCGCCATCTTTCAGTTCATCACTTGCTTTTATAATGATCTGATCATTTGCGGTGAGTGCACCAAATACTTCAGTTGAATCGTTTCCGGCCAAGCCTTCTTTTATGTCTATCAGTTTAGCTTTACCACCCCTTGCGGCAATTACGTATTCCCGTTCTGTTGAGCGCACGATGGCCGAATTAGGTACCAATAACGATTTTGCTCCCGAAAGCATAGGTATTTTTACTTCGGCGTACATACCGGGTATAAGTTGGCCATTTTTGTTGCGCACATCTATCTCAATAGCCTCGCTGCGCATACTACTCAAAGCGTTAGCCCAGCGACTTATTTTAGCGGTATGTTCAGTACCCGGCATCGCGTTAAACATAAAAACCACGTTTTTTTTTAGGTCCACTTTGTCTACATAATCTTCAGGTATAGCTACTTCTAAACGTAATTTGCTAATATCCTGCAAAACCAACATGGGCTGGTCCGTAGCTTTACCGGGCGCTACCAATGCGCCCGGCGATATATTACGCTGAACGATCATGCCATCAAAAGGCGCATAGATATGCAGATATCCCTGCATGGTCTTTACTGATTCAACATTTGATTTTTCGGATTCAGCCAAGGCGTTATCAGCCTTCATTTTTGCCGTAGCATTGTCCAGATCGAGCGGCGAAACAGAGCCGGGCTCCTGTGCGGCTTGTTTTAAACGGGCATATTTTTCTTTACTGGCTTCGGCATTTTCCTGTGCCTGCAAATAGCGTGAATTGGCGGCCTGCAATTGGGATTCCATTTCGGGCGCTTCCAATGTGACCAATAATTGCCCTTTTTTAACAATGGAGCCTCGATCTACATATAATTGTTTCACAAAACCATTCACTTTGGGGAATAGGTTTACCTCGTTAAAGGGATTAAGCTGCCCCGGCAATCGGGCTGAACTGGACAATGCTTTTTCTGTAATAGTACCTAATTCGTATTTTTTACCATTGATTGTTTTACCTTCGGTAAGGTCAATCGGTTTTTGATTACCAGCGCATGCTGCGAAAAAGCAGGCTGACAAGCTTATAATGATCAATTTCGTTTTCATGTTTTTAAATGGTTGATGGTTCAAGTTCGTTTTCATTTTCGGGCATCAGAGACGGTGATTCATAGGTGGTTTTATCTTGTACCCATGCAAATACTAACGGCAAAATAAATAAGGCTGCCAATGTGGATGCGAACAGGCCGCCTATCACCGCACGGCCTAACGGTGCCGTTTGTTCACCGGCTTCGCCCATACCTGATGCCATTGGGATCATACCTGCTATCATAGCCAAACTGGTCATTAAAATAGGTCGTAGCCTGATAGATGCACTGGTGATCGCCGCTTTTGTAGCATCCTGAAATTCCAAGCGTAAATTTTCACCATTGGTAACAATCAGGATAGCGTTGGCGACCGACACCCCGGTAGACATGATCATACCCATGTATGATTGCAGGTTAAGCGTAGAACCTGTTAAGAGCAAAGCAGTAAGCGAACCCAATATCACCGCCGGGATAGTACAGAGTACCGTTAACGATAGCTTAAACGATTGGTAATTTGCCGCCAAAAGCAGGAAAATAACCAATATGGCGAAGCCCAGTCCATTTTGCAAACTGGTTAAGGTTTCAGTTAACAAGCTGGACATACCTTGCAGATTGGCAATTAATCCCTTTGGCGGTGTGCCTAAACTACTAACCGCTTTTTGCACATCGGATGTGGCTGTACCCAGATCTTTTTTATAGATGTTGGCGCTAACCGTTAAATAGCGGCGCGGGCCAACCCGATCATACTCACCGGGGGCGTAATTGACTTTAAAATCGGCTACATCGGCAAGCGTGGGCGAACTTTGTCCTTTCAGCAATGGGATTTCTTTTAGCTCATCCATCGTATTCATCACGTACTCGGGCACTTGCACCTGCACCTGGTACGTATAGGCCGATTTTTCATCCAGCCAAAGATTCTTCTCGGTGAACCGGCTTGATGAGGTACTTGCCGTAACAGACCTTGATATGTCTTTAATATTTAACCCCAACTGTGATACCTTCAACCTGTCAAGCGTAATACTCACTGCCGGGAACTTTTGTGGCTGATCGATCTGTATGTCGCGCAGGTAGGAGATGGCTTTGAGTTTAGCTAATACCTTATTACTAAAATCCACTATTTGATCCATATTTTTTCCCGCGATCTGAACCTGTATAGGCGTTGACGCACCTTGGCTCATGATCTTTTCTGTCATATCTATCGGCTCAAAGCTGATCCCCAATTCAGGAATTTCCTGCTTAATGTTTTTACGCAGGGCATCCTTCAACTCGTCCATGTTCACATGGTACTTTTCATCCAGGTTAACCTGCAATACAGCTTCGTGTGTGCCGGTATTAAACACGTACAGGTTGCTGCTGCCAAAACTACTGGGCACTAAGCCAATGTAGCCCGAAGTGATCCCGACGTGATGGTCAACCGTTTTGTCGATGATCTGTAATACCTGTTTAAACTTATCCTCGGTACGTTCCAGCCTCGTTCCCTGCGGTTCTTTGATACGCATCTGGAACTGGCCATTATTTAGTTTCGGCATCATATCCTTGCCTATCACCACAAAACAAATCCCGGCCAACACAAACACAACAACCAAATATACCGGGATAATTACCTTCTTATTGGGCATCCAGCGGGTAATGATCTTCATAAAGCCCATTTTTATTTTTTCAAAAAGATCGTTCTTTTCAGGGTGTTCTTCTTCTGCGCGTTGGTGCATCCTGATTTGGCCCTCTTCAATTTCATCTAATCCCTCGCCGGCGTGGGCGTGTATTTTGCCATGCTCATAATGCTGGTATTGGGATGCATTGATCAGCCAGTTACTCAGGATAGGCACCAGTGTTTGCGCGATAATAAACGACACAATCATGGTTAAGCCGATAGACATGGATAGCGGCAGAAACATTGCTTTAGGCACTCCATTCATCATAAACGATGGCGCGAATACAGCCAGGATACAAAACAGGATAAGCAACAGCGGGAAGGATATCTCCTCGCAAGCATCGTATATAGCCTGCTTCTTATTTTTGCCCATTTCCAAATGCTGGTGGATATTCTCTATGGTAACCGTAGCCTGATCAACGAGGATACCTATGGCTAAAGCCAGGCCGCTTAACGTCATGATGTTAATGGTTTGCCCGAACAAGCCCAACAGCAGCACTCCGATAAGAATCGACACCGGGATGGTGATAACCACAATCAAGCTGCTACGCCAGTCGCGCAAAAACAGCAGTACCATTAGCCCGGTTAGTAAAGCACCTAAGCCGCCTTCGGTCATCAAACTTTTCACGGCATTCACCACAAATACAGATTGGTCGAATTCATAACTTATTTTTACATCGTCCGGCAATAAACTTTGCATTTCGGCCAGTTTACTTTTCAGTGTTTGTACCACCGTCCATGTACTGGCATCCGCTGTTTTTACCACAGGGATGTATACTGATCGTTTACCATTTACTAAGGCATAGTCTACCGTAACATCCGCAGCATCGGTAACGCGGGCAATATCCTGAATGTAAATGGGTACGCCATTTTTGGTGATGACGGGGATCTTACCAAAATTATCTGTGTTTTTGATCAGCGAGTTCATGGTGGTGAGATAGATGGTGTTATCCAACCGCAAATTTCCCGACGGCGACATCACATTAAATTTTGATAATGCTTCAACTACTTCATCCGGCGTTAGGCTATAGCTTCGTAGTTTATTGGGATCAACACTTAAAATAATGGATCGTGCATTTGAACCAAAGGGCGGCGGTGCTGATAAACCCGGAATGGTGGAGAACATAGGACGAATGCGCGTTGCCGCCATATCATAAATATCCTTCAGACTCTCGGACTTGCTATCCAGCACCAGTTGCCCCACTGGCAGTGATGAGGCATCAAACCTCACCACCTGCGGCGGCAAAGCACCGGGAGGGAAAAAGCTTTGCGCCCGGTTAACCTGCAAGGCCACCTGAGCACTGGCCTCGGCCATGTTGGTACTCTCGTAAAAAGATAGCTTAATGAGGGTTAAGCCCTGGATGTTTTTACTGCTGATACTTTTGATGCCGTTTACGTATAAAAACTGGTCCTGCAAGCGGGTGGAGAAAAACCCTTCCATTTGCTGGGGAGACATGCCGCCATAGGATTCTATAACATAAATGGTGGGCAGGTTAAGCTGCGGAAAAATATCTATAGGTATATTTATTGCACTAAGCACTGCAAAAATTAAAAGGCTCACGGTAATTACTACCGTAGTAATGGGCCTTTTGAGTGCGGATGTGACCATTGACATAGTTAATTAATTTAAAAGGTTTAAAACTGTACTGACCTGGTTACCGGTGACCGCTTTTTGAAAGAGCGCGCTGGTATAAGCAAATTTGGCTTGCGCATAGTCCGTTTCGGCACGGTAAAGAATGTTCAGTGCGGCGTTTAATTCAATAATATCTGTTAAGCCGCTGTTATAAAGCGATAGCTTTTGCCGATAGCCGGCATTAGCGGCTTTCAGTTGATTGGGTATTTCGAGCAGGCGTTGTTTTGCAGTGTTTAGTTCTACGTCGGCCTGGTTTATGCCTAAACTTAACAGCGATCGTTGTTCGTCGAGGTTACGCCGGGCATAATCGATTTCGGCTCTCTGGGTACGCAATTTGAGCTGCCTGCGACGCAGATCGAAAAGGTTATAGGATATGCCAATACCCACTAAATAGTTGTTTCGGTCAAATCCAAAGCCCGAAGAGAGGGAATTGAACTGGTCGTTAGCATCAATACTAGCTCCACGTCCCCAGGCTGCAGCTTCCAAAAGTATCTTAGGGTTAAACTGCTTTTTAACCAGGTCTTCGCGCTGCCGGCTGTTTTGAACTATCGATTTGTAATAGTTGATGATCGGGTGATTTGCGGTATCTGTAAGCATTAATCCTGGAATATTTGTTTGTGAGATCAGCCGGGTTTCTGCCAGCGTATCCGGCACAATGCTTTGATAGGGCAAACCACTTATGGCAGAGAGTTGCAATTGCGTTTGTTTAAGTTCGTTATTAAGTTCGATATAGGTTAGCCGGGCCTTTGATAATTCCGCTTCGGCTATGCTGGTATCTACGCCAGGTCTGACCCCGCTTTTGGCCAGCGATTGGATTGACCGCCTGATCTGCTGGTTACGCTCAATATTACGGGACTGTATAATTAAGTAGTCGTGTAGTCGCAATAATTGCAGGTAATTGCCGATAGTGAACGCTTCTAATTTGTATTTAGCTTGTTGGAACTGGTCTTGTTCTACAGCTACTTCGGAACCGGCAACTTTATTTTGAGCGGCATAGGCTCCAAAGTTATAGACCTCCCAATCCAGTGCAACTATACCCAGATTAGTTAATACGGCCGAGGTATTGCTTTCCGTACGTACTCCCCGTGAGTTAGACGGGATAATACCAAAACCGAAGTATGGCCCGGCGGTGTTATTGTTAGTACCTATGTCGGCCTGGTAATTCAGCTTTAAGTTAGGCAACCAGTTGCTGCGCGTTTCTGCCGCTTGTGCTTGTTTTATAGTGATGGAAGTTGAATCGGCAATTAGTGAAGGGGCTTTTTGATCAACCCGTTTCAACAGGTCTTTCAGACTGACCTTTTGTTGTGCGTTGACTGTTATCGCAAACGATAGCAATAAGATCAGGCACACATATCTTTTTAGACGGTGCATCTTGATGATGTATTAAAAAATTTAAGAAATAGAGATTTTACAATGCCTGCTTAACAAGGTATTGTTTAGATATACCTTATAATATGATTAGTGAAGGGGGAAGATCAAATGATTAGCTTTCCTGAAAGGAGATAACGATGGAGCGGGGGAAATAAACTTAAATGAATGGCGTTCAACACACCGGCAGTAAGTTGTTTAACCTTTCTGAAAAGGAACGGAAATAACGTATTTAAAAGGACAGAAAAAAGAACGGTTAAAGCTAAAATCGGGTCAGCCAATCGCTTTTGAATAGTTAAAACATCAAAATCACTGTCCTCTACATATTCTTGTTTGCGTTTGGTAAAAGCCTTCACAACGATCCCGGGAGTTTTACTTATAGGAATATGTTTAAGTACGCTAAAACCTACGAATGGTTTAGCAACCAACATACATACTGCAAGAAATAGAAAGTAATGAATCTTTAATGCACGCATCGTGTTTATTAACGCTACTTGATATTCAAAGTTGAGAAGAATTTATTCTTTATTGGTCATGTAACGTGAAAGTTGCGTGCGTTTATAAAAAAACTCCATTTATGTTCGCTTTTAGTGAACACTAATTTATTGGCGAAAAGCGGTCCTAACATAACCTTACCCCACGATTTGATGGAGATTGGAAATTTCGGACGTTCAGCCTGCTGTCAATTCAACCCGCTATAAACTAAGTTGACCGCCTGATATGGTCAATTCACCCTCGAGCCGGTTACTCATGAACCGTTTTCAAGTCCTAACATCAAATTAATTAAAAAATTAAGCATATGAAAAAGATGATGTTAACACTTGGTATCCTGTTAATCAGTGGTTTTTTTACGGCAAAAGCGCAGGTAAGCGTTATTGTACGTACCCCACGCACGCGGGTTGTTTTAAGAAGCCCTATACGCTCGGTTGCGGTCAGACCCACGGTTATAGTTTCGCGCCCGGTAGTAGTTGGGCGCCTGGTTGTGGTAGCTCGACGTGTTGCCATAGTGCGTCCCCGACCTGTTATAAGCAGGAGGGTGGTGGTTTACCGGTAATAGCTCCTCCCGTTCAGTTCAACCTTTAAAACGGAAGCTTCACCAAAATTTAACAGGCAATAGCTTTACCAGGTACGGTTATTTGCCTCAGGTCAAATCTTAAAAACAATTAAATTAAATTAAATGAAAAAGATCACGCTTATTGGGGCGTTTCTGGCGCTCATGATATTAGGCAACCGCTCAATGGCACAATCCCGGCTTACACCGGACCAGATGAAAGAAATGAAAGAAAAATTCAATGACTTTAAAACAAAGCTCAACCTTTCGGACGACCAGATCCCAAACTTACCGCCTCGTAAAAATCATTTTGTCGTATTTTTCCAAACCCTTCCTTTTTCTGATGCTTTCCTTTGTAAGCTATATAATAAATAACGCCATGGAAAAAATATTGAGCTCCAACTACAAAATCCGGTTTCAAGACTGTGATCCCTTTAATCACTTAAACAATGCCAGTTATATCAATTATTTCATAAATGCCCGGGAAGATCATTTGCTGGATAACTATAATTTTGATGTGTTTGAAAATTTAAAAACTAATGGCCAGGCCTGGATAGTGGTATCCAATCAAATATGCTATCTAAACCCGGCAAACGTGATTGAAAATGTGCTCATTGAATCGCAACTGATCGCCTTCACCCCAAAAAGTGTCCAGATTGAAATGCGTATGTGGAACGAAGGCAAAAATAAACTTAAGGCCATGTTATGGACAACTTTTTTATATTTTAATACCCAAACGCAGAAAGCAATCAATCATCCCGCGCCAGTTACCAATTTATTGGATAGTATACTGTTGCCTGTTGAACAAAATAATTTTGAGGAACGGCGTAATTATCTGATGCGAAGAGCGGTAATTTAAATGGAAGATAACATCGGTTTACTTAAATTTGTTTATGAGTCCATTCAAATATGCCGAAATACCTCCGGTTGAACATTTGAGGGATTTTATCGATACGTATTGGATAATGGAAACCGGGGCGTTATACCAGCCTGCCGAAGTACGGTTATACGCCGATGGCACTACAGACATCTTTGTTAATATGGGTAATACCAGGCCTTTACTTAATAACAAACCACTTTTGCCTGGTACTATTTATTTTGGCGGTACAATGACCGCTTCAAGTCTTATCCAACGTTTACCGAACAGTGTGTTTATTGGCATTCGTTTTAAGCCTGGTGGTTTTGCATTCTTTTATAAACTGCCGCTGCAAGAGCTTACCGATGAAATTATAGAGTTCCCGGATCGTTTTCTATATGACCTATTGGATGTGGATAATAAAGTTACCGATCGCTTAAATGATTTCTTTATCAGAAAAATCAAGAATACTCATAATCTACTCCCCTTAGCTAAAACCGTGGAAAATCATATGGGAAAAATTACCGTTGATTACCTGGCCGAAAAACATCACGTGACCAACAGAACGTTGGAGCGGATGTTTAATGAGCATATGGGTATTACCCCTAAAGAGTTTATCAAAGTCATCAGGTTTCAACAGGTTTTGAAAAGGATCCGTAAAAAAGACTTTAAAGAAAGCCTTTCGCAACTGGCTTACGAAATGGGTTATTATGACCACGCGCATCTCACAAATGACGTTAAGCGATATTCCGGATTTAACCCCACAACTTTGGCCGCCTTCTTTAAGTCCTCTTAAAAATGTATGGATATTTATCAAGGTATTGAACAGTAAAAGATTTCCTCCTGCGGTAGGTATCACCGCACCACTTATGATTTTAATTGGTGATGCCGTGATAATACCGACCATAGGTTAAGATTTGGTTCGCAGCGATCCAATGTGTCGATAAGTGTTGATGAGCAAACCCGTGGGCGTAGTCTTCGAGTCAACAAAAGCAAGTTCCCGGGCGTCAATACTATCCGACAATAAACGTTTACCCCTGCCAAGCAAAACTGGGTAGGTGATGAACACAACCTCGTCAGCCAGTCCCTGGTCAAGCAACACGGACGTTAGCGTCGAACTTCCCACCACGATCAGGTCGGGGCCATCCGTTGCCTTGAGATCGCGAATCGCCTCGATAACGTCCTCGTCCAAATGCTGCACCGGTCCCCATTCCAGGCTGTCGGGCCTGTGGGTTGCGATGTATTTCGTTGCAGCGTTGATAGCATTTGCCATTGGGAAATCTCCGGCATTAGGCCAAAAGTCACTAAATATATCGTAGGTGTGGCGGGCAAGCAGCAGGTCAAAGTTCGGCCCGTATGCCTCAAAGAGGATTGCCGCCCCGGCAGGGCTTCGGTAGGGTGTCGTCCATGCGCCATAGGTGTAGTCTCCGTCATGTTCTATCACGCCATCCAGCGAGATATGTTCAAAAATTCTGATCTTTCTCATTTGTTTGCTATTAGTTTAATGTTTGTATTCACCTGGTCTTCTGCATTTGTTCGATGGCGGTCCATCCTTCCGGCGTAATGCCCATAATCTCGGTAGCTACGCCCAGCGTTTGGTAGGTATCGAAAAAAGCCATCCGCGCAATTGGGTGGTCTACTTCGCTGATGACCGCGTAACCTTGTTTACGCAGATTGTCGGTGATCCGGTTGAAATCACTAACGGGCAAACGGAAGGCAAGGTGCTGTGTGCCACCTGCTGGATATTTGGCAAGGTAGTCATGAAACATGCTTTGGCCGGAAACAGGCTGAACGAGCTCGATGAAGGTGCCTCCGTTATAGGTTTGAGTAGTTAGCCAATCGCCCGCCACCACCTGGCCATAATAGGTCATATCCAAATCCTGCGCGCGGATATGTTCTGGTTGGGGAAAGCCTGCGATGCCCAGGGCGTTCGACAGAAATTTTACGGCGGCGTGGATGTCCGGAACCACCCAACCTATTTGGGCCAGTTCAAGTCCGGCGATGGTTTTGTTGATACTATTCATCTTTATTTACCATTAGTTTAATGATGAACAAAGTTAAAATGGATGAGGTACACGCATCAGGGGCAATCGCGGCAATATTAGGGCATTTTGCGACCATTTGCATTGTTCAAAGCGAAAGCTACATTTTTCAGAGCTCCAATTTAAAATCAAACTCTTATTTTTTCACTTTGGCCTTTCTTTAATATTTGTGCTAATAACAAAGGGGCTAAAGTGTTCAAAGAATCTCCCGCTCTGAGTACAAAAAGCCCTGATACTGGTGTATCAGGGCTTTTTGTTTTTAATCGCCACCGCGAATTTATATTACGCTTTCATCGTTGATTTTCAGGTTTAGAAATCCAATCCGCGTAATGGGTTTTGCCCAGAGAAACAGCTTTTTCCGGCACTAAAGTATCAGCGGTAATTGGTGCTCCTGAATACAGGGCTTGAGTATCAGATACTACTTCGTAATTTTTATGAGTTGCCTGCAAATATTGTTTTACCCATACTGCCATGTCAAATTTTTCGGGTCCACCTATTTCAAGTATCTTATTAGCAGGTTTTTCCAGTGCTGTTCCGGCCATAAAAGCTGCTACATCTTTACTTGCGATAGGCTGAATGTTGGCAGCCGGTACTATTACTTTCCCATCGGCCACACTCATTTGAACAATACCTCCCGCAAACTCAAAAAATTGTGTAGCATGAACAATGGTATAAGGAATACCCGATGCCTTGATCAAATCTTCCTGCACTTGTTTCGCACGGAAATAACCGCTGGCCTGTAGTTTTTGAGTACCTACTACCGATAAGGCAATATGATGCTGTACCCCTGCTGCCTTTTCTGCAGGTAATAGATTTCCGTTAGCAGTTTTGAAAAAGTTCATTACAGCATTATCTTCAAAGGAAGGTGAGTTGGACACATCCACTACCACATGCGCGCCCTGCAGTACTTCATTTAAACCTTCGCCGGTAAGTGTATTGACACCGTTGTTTGGTGAAGCGGCAATCACCTCGTGTCCTGAGTCCTGCAATTGATTTACCAATTGGCTACCAATAAGGCCGGTACCGCCGATAACTACAATTTTCATGATCTGTAATATTTAAGGTTAATTGTATAATACAAAGATGAATATAGCTCGCCCAGGAAAACTTAAGCTGGTTTAAGAAATATACATGTCCTGATAGGTCTTTAAGGTTTTCAATGAAACACCCATGTAGCTGGCAAAAACAGGATCGGGAATTCTTTGGATCAATTCAGGATAAGTATTTCTGAAATAGCGATAGAAATCTTCTTTAGACACGGTAGCAAATGTTTTTTGTTTAAATAAGGCCGCGCCATAAGCCCGCTCATGAATTTTATTAAAATATAATGCCAGTAAGGGGAATTGTAACAGCAGTGTTTCGTAGTTTTTCCTGCTCATGCTGGTAATTTCCGAATCTTCCATCGCCGCAATCGAATAAACAGCGGGTTTACCATCGGGAAAAGTTTTATAGTCGGTTATCCACCAGTTTTCCAATGCAAAATGTACCACCTGTTTTTCTTCGTTATTTTCATAAAACAGGTACAGACAACCTTTATTAACGAAGTAAATTGTGTCACACATTTCCTTTTCTCTTAATAGCAATACCTCCTTTTTCACCAGTTTGGTTTGGAAAAACGAAGCTATTTTCTCTTGCTCGACGGTAAAACCGGGCACGAGTTTCTGAATGTGTCGATATAATTGTTCGGTCATGAATTATTTTTTCCTTTTACCAGATTTTTTCGCAACTCGCTCAAATACTCCGGTGTAAAGCCCAAAAAGGATGCCAATACTTTCTGCGGGATCCGTTGAATAAATTCCGGATACTTTGATTGAAACAGTTCATAAAATTCATCCTTGGGCATTCTTGAAATCATCTGGATACGAAGCAATGACGCTGCATAGGCCCGTTCATATATTAACCGAAAATAGCTTTCGATGACCGGGAATTTTGCCAGAATCAACTCATAGTTTGGGGCGGTAATGGCCAATACCTCCGTTGCCTCCAGCGCCTGGATCGTATAGGCTGATTTCCGTCCGGATCGAAAAGCATTCAAATCTGTCATCCACCAGTTTTCTAATGCAAGTTGCTGCGTTTGTTCCACACCATTTTGATCTGTAAAATACAAACGAAGGCACCCTTTTACTACAAAAAAATATAACAAACAACGCTTGTCTTCTTCCTGTAAAATTTCCTTTTTCTTAAATGTCTTTGTTTCAAAAAATGATAATATGGGCTCCCCCTCTATCTCAGAACTGGACGTCATTTTTTGAATATGTTGTATGAGCAGATGCATTTTTTATGGAAATCGAACCCAAATATAAAAAACGGATAAGAATCTCAAGGTTGGTGCGAAAGTTAATGTTGTAAAGGAGATGCTAAGCGTTGAGTTTATAAAAACATTCATGTAGTTTCCACTCTGATAATGCCTTGTCATTCAATGTGCTTGCAATAAAAATATCCTTAAATTTTTATAAATAAATTAGTCTTAACTAATTTATTTTATTAACTTAATCAAATATTTTATATATGCTCGTACTATTGAAAATATCATGAAGAGATGAATAAAAAACAAATGGTCGCAATTGGTCTATTTTCATTCCTGATCGCGATAATTATTTCCTGTCGAAAATTTGAACCAGCGGTACCTTCCGAAGATGCATTGCTTGACGGGCCAATTGAAAACCTAACATCAGCCCAAAACTTACAGCACCTTGCCGGCGATGTTGGGTTTAACGACCAGGTGTTTACATCGGCTACAGGTTTGGGGCCGGTATTTGTGGCCACCAGTTGCGGTAGCTGTCATGCTGGTGATGGTAAAGGCCATCCGTTTACAACACTTACAAGATTTGGTAAAAATGACAGCCTTGGCCGCAACGAGTTTGATCATGGACCGCAAATACAAGGAAGAGCAATACCAGGTTATGCACCTGAGCAGTTGCCCCCCGGTGCCCGTTTTGCTAAATTCACTCCGCCCATCAATACCGGTTTAGGCTTTATTGAATTGGTTAGTGAAGATGATATCCTGGCAATGGCATCGGCCAACGTTGATAATCCGGATGGAGTTAGAGGACATCCCAACTGGGCGTTATTGCCAACTTATATCAAACCAAAACCAAACAGCCATACTCAGGGAAACAGGTACATTACCCGTTTCGGAAAAAAGGCAAGTACTTTTAACCTGTTGCACCAAACTGTGCTTGCCTATAATCAGGATATGGGTATCGCTTCGTCTTTTGACCCCAGTGATGTTTTCACATTATTAGACACCGACCCTGAGGTATCTGATAAAATAATAAGGGACGTTGTGTTTTACCTGCAAACCCTTAAAGCGCCTATTCAACGGGATCAGAACAATCCGGATGTTATTGGTGGTAAAAACCTGTTCGTTCAAATAGGTTGCGAAAGCTGCCATAAGCAAACTTTAAAAACAGGTAATTCGCCGGTCGCTGCGCTTTCAAACAAAGAATTTCATCCTTTTAGTGACCTATTAGTGCATGATATGGGGCCGGGTTTGGATGATGGTTACACAGAGGGATCCGCAAAAACGAGCGAGTGGCGCACACCACCACTTTGGGGATTAGGGTTAGCGCCAAACTCACAGGGAGGACAGTTTTTTTTAATGCACGACGGTCGTGCTAAAAGCATTGATGAAGCGATACGGATGCACGATGGCGAGGCGGCAATCATCAAAAACAGGTATAGCAGTCTTAGCGAAAGCGAAAGACAAAAAGTGATCACCTTTTTAAAAAGCTTATAATATGGACAGGCGAAAATTTATAGCTGCAACCTGCATCAGCTGTATTGGTGGTGGTTTATTGCTCACCTTATCAGAAGGCTGCGGTACTGCCTCTAAAATTGTATCGGCCGATATTTCCGGATCTGATATGTTGGTACCTCTGGAAAATTTTGAGCATGCCAGGGCTGGTAAAAAGGAATTCAGGAAATACATAGTCGCTCAGAACGACCGGTTAAGGTATCCGATATGCGTATATCGCTTTAGCGAAACACAATATGAAGCGCTATGGATGAGGTGTACACATCAGGGAACAGAATTACAGGTGTTTGGTGATAAAATGCAATGCCCTGCACATGGCAGCGAATTTAATAACCATGGCCAGGTGGTAAACGGCCCCGCGGCAAGCCAGCTCAGGACCTTCCCGGTAACTATTAGTGATAACCTACTCCGAATATCTTTAAAATGAAAGCAATAATTTTTACTTTTTTTTTGTTCATCGCAATAAGCACGCAGGCACAAATTGACACCAGTTTGTTAAGGCGAACACCGGCCGATACCTCAAAAAAATTAATGAACATGGATGCCATTTATAACCGGCCGGCGCTGCAGGCTGGTAAGTTTCCTATTTCGTTAGGTGGTTATGTAGAAGCCAATTATCAGCATTTGGGTACAGATGGCATATCAGAAGGGCATCAGTTCCAGTTCAGAAGGTTAACTTTATTTGTATCATCAACCATTTCCACCCGGATAAAATTTCTGTCGGAGATAGAATTTGAACCTGCCGACAAAGAGATAAGCATAGAGTTTGCCGCCGTTGATGTGGAGTTTCACCCGCTTTTTAATTTACGGGGCGGAATGATCGTTAATCCCATAGGCGCGTTTAACCAAAACCATGACGGGCCGAAATGGGAGTTCACCGACCGGCCAATTTCGGCTGAAAAAATGTTGCCTGCAACATGGAGTAATGCCGGCTTTGGCTTATATGGTAAATATTACCAGCATAACTGGCTATTTGGATATGAACTTTACTTAACCAGCGGTTTTGATAATGCTATAATTGAAAATGAATTTAACAGGACTTATTTACCGGCCTCAAAAGCAAATGCCGAACGCTTTGAAGAGAGCAATAATGGTGAGCCATTAATAACTGGTAAAGTGGCGATAAAAAATATCAAAATCGGTGAGCTTGGCTTATCATACATGGGTGATGTATACAATAAGTACCGGGAAGACGGTTTAAGATTAGATGATAAACGACGCGTTGACGTTTTCGCGGTTGATATGAATACCACTATCAAAAGAACGGGGACAACCTTTATAGGTGAGTATGCCTGGATTTTCGTAAATGTTCCTCAAACCTATTCGCAACAATTTGGTAACAAGCAGCATGGTGGATTTTTAGACATCGTACAGCCTGTTTTAAGAAACAATTTATTGGGGTGGCCAAAGGCTGTATTAAACCTGGCATGCCGTTTAGAGTATGTAGATTATAACGCAGGTCGGTTTAAAGAAACCGGTGGAAATATAGGAGATGAAATTTGGAGTATAATGCCAGCAGTTAGTTTCAGGCCTACCCCCCAAACTGTTTTCCGGCTAAACTATCGTATCCAAAAACAACGCGATATTTTAGCTAATCCAGCTACTCATACAAGGGGATTCAGCTTTGGGATATCAACTTATTTTTAAAATAAATTTCATGAATGAAAAATTAAACCGGGGCGCATTATCAAAATCGCGCCCCGGTTTCAAGATCTGTTGGTCTTGTTTTATCCAACATCAGTGCAATGACCGGAAGCCTTCGCGGATATCGTTAACCAGAAGTTCGGGTTGCTCCCAGGCAGCGAAGTGCCCGCCCTTGTTGTGTTTCTTGTAATAGATCATGTTGGGATATGCTTTCTCTGCCCAACTTTTGGGAGCCTGGTAGAGTTCGTCAGGAAAAGCGCTCACCACAACCGGGACTTTAACACCTAACGGAGCTACAAAAGCATGCTTATTCTCCCAATAGATACGGTACCCGGAAACCGCCGTGTTGGTTAACCAGCATAGTGTGATGTTGTCAAGAACATCATCCCGGGTAAGTCCTTCAGACTTCCCGGCAAACGAGCGTGAAATTAGCGCCAAACTAAGCTGGTCGTGGTCAAGAAACATAGTGGCGAGGCCAACTGGCGAATCCGCCGTTGCGAGTAATGTCTGTGGACGTGATCCCATAATGAGGGCGTAGGCAACGTGCTTGTATGAAAAACTCAATTGCTCGTACGCCTGTTTTTCCTCAGCTGAGAGGCCGTCTGGTGCAGGCGCTCCGGCAAATGCCGCATTGTTGATTTCAGGTGGAACTGTGCAAGGGAAATTTGTGGCCATGCCCAGTAAATTATCGGGCGACTGTACAGCCATTATATCCGTGATGAGCCCACCCCAATCTCCGCCTTGTGCCAGGAATTTCTCATATCCGAGGCGCTTCATCAGTGTTATCCATGCATATGCAATGCGGGAAGGGCCCCAGCCGGTAGTGCTTGGCTTCCCTGAAAATCCATAGCCAGGCATAGATGGAATCACAACATCAAAGGCATCTTCAGCCTTTCCACCAAAGGCAGTAGGATCCGTGAGTGGGCCAATGATCTTCATTTGCTCAATGATCGAACCCGGCCATCCATGTGTAACGATGAGTGGTAAAGCATTCGTATGTTTTGAACGAACATGAATAAAATGAATGTCAAGTCCGTCAATTTCTGTTATAAACTGGGGCAAAGCATTCAGTTTTGCTTCCACTTTACGCCAGTCATATTCCGTAGCCCAATAGTGCGCAAGTGCCTTCATTGTCGCAAGCGGCACACCCTGCGTTTGATCGTTGACAGGTTCTTTTTCGGGCCATCTTGTCGCTAAAATGCGGCGGTTTAAATCATCGAGGTCAGCCTGCGGGAAGGTGAACTGGAAGGGGCGGATCGATTCGGCTGATCCTACTTCCTCTAAAGTTTCTGTGCTGGTTTCCATTGTTTAAATTTTTAATTATTTTCTACTATTTATTCTCCGTGCAAATTGTACTCAGTTACCAAATTGGTTGAGCGAACTAAATGATCTTGTAGTACTTAAACTATTTCCCCACTGATCATCGAAGGGAACCAAAAGCCGCACGCATTTCATTAACAAACAGTTCTGGTTGTTCCCATGCGGGGAAGTGCCCTCCTTTGTCAAGTTTATTGTAATGAATGAGGTTTGGATATGCTTTTTCTACCCAACTGCGTGGTGCCAGATAAAGCTCATCAGGGAAAACGCTTACGGCAACCGGGATAGTGATACCCTTTGGGGCAAAATAAGGCAGCTTATTTTCCCGGTAAAGACGCGCAGCTGAAACAGCCGTATTTGTTAACCAAAAAAGTGTGATATTATCGAGTATGTCGTCTCGTGTAAGGCATTCATTTTGCCCCGCGAAGGCGCGTGCGATAAGCTCAAATCCGCGGGGGTCGAAGTCGATCAAAAATGCCGCCATACCTATTGGTGAATCTGCCAATGCGGCCAATGTTTGCGGACGCGATGCCATATAGAAGGCATAGTAAACAACATGTTGGTATACAAATACCAATTGCTCATAGGCATATTTTTCCTCTTCAGATAAACCTGAAGGAGCCGGCACACCTGTAAATGCCGCTCCGTCAAGTTCGGGCGGAACTGCTCCGGGCATATTCGTATGGATCCCAATCAATTCCGGCGCTGCTTGTACAGCCATCTGTTCTGTGATAAGTGCGCCCCAATCTCCACCCTGTGCTACAAATTTGTTGTAACCAAGACGTTTCATCAGCACAACCCAGGCTTTCGCTATACGTTCCGGCCCCCAACCTGTCCTCGTTGGCTTACCAGAAAATCCATACCCGGGCATCGAAGGAAAAACAACATCAAAGGCTTCTTCCGCCGATCCCCCAAACGCTTCGGGGTCGGTTAACGGACCGATGATTTTCATGTGGTGCGTTATAGAAGCCGGCCAGCCGTGGGTTATAATGATAGGGAGGGCATTTGGATTTTTTGAACGTACATGTATGAAATGAATATCCACTCCGTCAATATTGGTTACAAATTGCGGAAGGGCATTTATTTTCGCTTCTATTTTCCGCCAATCATAGCTTGTAGCCCAATAGCTGGCTATTGCCTGCAATGTTGCCAGTGGCGTACCTTGCGAAAAATCATCTACCGTTTCTTTTTCAGACCACCTTGTCGCTAAAATACGGCGGTTTAAATCATCAAGGTCAGCCTGCGGGAAGGTAAACTGAAAGGGACGGATCAATTCGTCTGATACTACTCCCTCTAAAGTTGCTGTGCTGGTTTCCATTGTATAAATTTTAAAATTGTCTTCTTAAATTTATTTCCCATTCAAACAGTATTCAGTTACCAAATTGATCACGTGTACTAAGCGGTTTTGTAGTACATAACCTCTTTCACGACTGATCACCGAAGTGATTTGAAACCTGCCCGTACATCATCAACAAAAAGTTTAGGCTGTTCCCATGCCGCGAAGTGCCCGCCTTTGTTGGGTTTGTTGTAATAGATGAGTTTAGGATACGCCTGCTCTGCCCAACTCTTCGGAGCTGTATAAATCTCATCCGGGAAGGCGCTTACGGCCACCGGGATGGTGACATGTTTAGGGGCGAAAAAGGCGAGCTTGTTTTCCCAGTAAAGGCGGGCCGAAGAAACTCCGGTATTTGTCAGCCAGTAGAGCGTGATATTATCAAGAATGTCGTCGCGTGTGAGACCCTCTTCTTTACCCGCAAAGACGCGCGTGATGAGCTCGTAGCTACGCGCGTCATGATCGAGTATCCAGGCGGCCAGGCCGATCGGTGAATCCTCGATCCCGTATAGTGTCTGCGGACGGTTACCCATCTCCTGGGCGTAGGCGAGGCCGTGTTTGTAGAAGAAGGCGAGCTGGTCATACGCACGCTGCTCGTCGGCTGAGAGGCCTGCCGGAGGCGGCGTACCGGTGAAAGCGGCTTTGTCTATGTCGACTGGAACAGCTCCGGCCATATTAGTATGTATGCCGATCAGTTCTGGCGGTGCTTGTACAGCCATCATGTCTGTAATCAGTGCGCCCCAATCGCCACCCTGTGCTACAAATTTTGTATAGCCAAGGCGCTTCATCAGCACTATCCAGGCGTTCGCTATGCGGGGCGCATCCCAACCGGTTGTGGTTGGTATTCCTGAAAACCCGTAGCCTGGAATTGACGGGATCACAACATCGAAGGCGTCTTCAGCCTTTCCACCATAAGCAGTAGGATCAGTAAGCGGGCCGATAATCTTCAGCTGCTCGATGATGGAGCCGGGCCATCCATGTGTAACAATGATCGGTAAAGCATTTTTTTGTTTTGAACGAACGTGGATGAAATGAATGTCGACGCCGTCGATATTCGTCATGAACTGCGGCAGGGCTTTCAGTTTCGCTTCACACTTGCTCCAATCGTAATCTGTCGCCCAATAGTGTGCCAACTGCTTCATCGTCTCGAGCTGCACACCTTGCGTTTCATCGTTAACAATCTCGCGTCCGGGCCACTGGGTTGCTAAGACCCGGCGTTTAAGGTCTTCGAGTTTCTTTGGGGGGATGTTCACATGGAAGGGGCGGATCGCTTCATTCGAAGAGGCATTGCCGGAAGGTACGCTTTGCGCATTACTTAACGCACCTTGCATCACAAGGACTCCTGCTACAATTGTACTTGTAAGGATTTTTTTGCTCTTTTCCATTGTCTTAGGTTTAATGTGTTGTCGGTTTTTTTTGCAAAGTTATTTGCCTCATCAACCGGCGTCCAAGCACCAAATAGTTTAAGTGGACTAAATACTTCCTGGGGTTGCCATTTTTAAACCCGAAAATTTTTGAAACTTTGCGCGGGCAATAATTTCTTGAAACGAAATTTGTGCATTAACCACACATTCACAGATTGGGATGAATAAATTCAAAAAAAAAGACCATACTTCTTTCAAAGAATGATCTGAAAATTGTTTGGTTTTTCCAAAAACTACCGGTTATCGAGCCAGTTCAAAAAAACACTTACCTTTTCTTTAGGAACCAACAATTTATCTGAGAAGGGTATAGTGAGGTTAACCAGTAATTTTCGTGCGGGATAATGCTCAACATCTTTTATTGCCTGGAAATGTATCAGGTATTGTCTATTTAATCTGAAAAACTGACTGTCTGCCAAAAGTTCCTGGATATGATCCAATGAATAATTCACAAAATATTCCTGCCGGTCAAAGCATACAATTGCTGATGACTCGTGCCTGACATAAAAAAAAGCAATATTCTCAACAGGCACAATGATATATTTATTCTTCCTGAAAACAAGGAAGCTCGTTTTACT
Source organism: Mucilaginibacter lappiensis (assembly GCF_050433765.1). Lineage (GTDB taxonomy): Bacteria > Bacteroidota > Bacteroidia > Sphingobacteriales > Sphingobacteriaceae > Mucilaginibacter > Mucilaginibacter lappiensis_A. The sequence continues at coordinate 480,616 of NZ_JBNPWP010000004.1, forward strand.
CTGACGTTTTACTAACGTATCAACCGAATAAGGTTCGCCATTTTGTTGAATGAGTTTCATGCGTTTCCATCTTTAAAGAATAAATTCAGCTACTTCTACATATGCCGGGGTGCGGCCAAAAACCAAATGTTCATGGTGTATGAAATTCTTATACTAAATTGTATTCAAAAGTAAGCAGTAAAATTTTAAAACGACTAAAAAGATTAAAAATATCGTTTTAGTCGTGTGTTCACTGGAGCACTGGCGTTGCAGGGTTCACCTGCGCCAGCACAGTGCAGATCAATTTGCGTTGAACTTAATTTAACCCTCCCTATGCTGGCGCACCAGGGTATTGTTATTTTAGTTTTTCGATGGAAGACTACAGGCATAGTAGTTCGAAGTCTCTGACTTCGAACAGCGGGTAGTGTGGTCTTACTCTTTCGCTTCCGAAGATTCCCACCGTTCTGTCTGTTTTGCTATATCAATTAATTTTTGTCCATGTTCAGTCATTAGCCCCTCCTCTGTCAACCGTTCTGTTCGTTCTCTGTTGATTTTACTCCATTTGCTTTTCGGATTGCGGGGGGTAAAAGTAAGGTAGAAACTTTCATGATCTCTTTTTTTCGCCAAACTGTCAATCCAGCCAAAACACAGCGCTTCTTCCATAGCTTCGCTGGTGCTAACACTCTGTACTTTGCTTTTTTTATGATAAAGAATTAGCCAAACAGATTTCTCTGTTTGGCTATTTTCCTCCAGCCATTGCCGCCAGTCTGACCTGGTTTTGGCATAAACAGCCTGTTTTCCATCTTTTGTTTCCATAACTCTATAGCTTATTATCAGTTTGGTTGATTCGGCGCCTGCAGTAGCGGAAGCATTTATGAAAATCTTTAAAGCCAAAGGGCTCCTTTATTGCACTAAAGTTTCCCATTGGAGAATATCTTGATGTTAAACCTATTTTATCAATTCATTTTTATATACCGACAACGGATATGGCTTAGTATCCTTTTTAGAGGTGTAAAGAAAAATCACTCCTATTATTTTATCATGTGGGTTAGCAATCGGTTTATACACCCCAAATTCATAATACTTATTTCTATTATTTAAAGGTGAAAATTTTAATTTAACGGTATCATTTTTAAGAGAATAGCTTCCCCAGGTTTTATCATCTCCAAAGCAAATACTTCTTATATAAAACTGATTATTTTCCTTGAGTTTAAGGGTGGTAGTACAATTGGCGACGCCTTCCTGCCAGCCTATAAACAAATCCTTGCTTTCAAATTTTTCAAAAGCGATAAGTCCATTAGGTTTTGCTGCTATCAACCCTAAAAGACAAATCATTATAATAGTTAGATATATCCTTGCCTTATTTTTTAATCGTTCTTTAATAACCAAAAATAACTGGCGAATTAAACATATCAATAGGATCAAAAAACTGATCGCATACAGCAACATTAACAATAAGTTCCCCCCCCAAGCATCCCCTCCCAGTAGTAACCAGTATTTATTAACAGAAATAAAATTATGGTGCTTATTATAAGGTTTTTATATCGGCTCATTAACGGGCATTTGAGGTTGATTGTTAAATATATGGATTTCTATTTATTTATAATTAATCAACAACTCCTTATTTCTTCATCGCATTTATTTCCCCGTTCCTTATTTTTCGATAGTCTAAAGACTACAGGCATAGTGCATCCGAAGTCTGAACTTCGGACAGCGGGTGTACTGGCTTTGGGTGATACCCCCTACTATAAACTGAATTTCACATCATTATCCATTCCTCATACTTCAGCTTCTTTGATATTCACAACTTTTGCTTTGTTATTGTTAAACAATACACATCAGCATCTCCCTAACTTTACTGTATTAATTAATAAATATAATCATGGATATCACACTCACTCAATCAGAACAGGTGTTAAGCTTGGCAAGAAGCAAAGCACACGAAATCGGTGTACCAGTTAATATTGTTATTATGGATACCGGCGGGCACCTTAAAGCGCTGCAACGTATGGATGACGCGTTCATCGGATCAATGGATATTGCCATCCAAAAAGCTAAAACGGCTATGCTTTTCCGAATGAATTCTGAACAGGTTGGAGAATTTCTTAAGCCTGAAGCAGCTACTTATGGCCTCGAAAATACCAACGGTGGCTTAGTTGGTTTTCCCGGCGGCATGCCCATTAAACTGGAAGGAAAAATCATAGGATACATTGGGGTATCCGGAGGTGCAGTTCCCCAGGATTTTTCTATCGCCACAGCCGGAAGTGTTATCAATTAATTCAGCACAAATCACTTTATAAAATAAAAACAAAAATTATGGAAAGTAAAAGAATTCTGATAACCGGAGCAGGCTCTGGTTTCGGGGAAGGAACCGCTATTGGTTTAGCACAATTAGGTCACCAGGTTATAGCAGGGGTACAAATATCCCCACAGGTAACCGCGCTTCGCCTCAAAGCAAAAGAGCTTGGATTGGAAAACAATCTGCGGGTTGAGCGGCTTGATATTTTAGACCCATATGACGTAAAATATGCCTTAACCTGGGATATCGATATACTTTTTAGTAATGCCGGAATGGGAGAAGCTGGCCCGGTATTTGAAATCCCTGTTGACTTAGTAAGGCGCAATTTTGAAACCAATGTATTTGCCCCGCTTGACCTTGCTCAAAAGTTTATAGCCAAATTCATCAACGAAAAAAGGAAAGGAAAAGTTGTTTTCACATCCTCAATGGGGGGGCTGTTTACACCGGCTGGATATGGTATTTATGTTTCGACCAAACATGCCTTAGAGGCTATTGCCGAAGCATTGCATGAAGAACTAAAACCTTATAACATCCAGATACAGACTGTTAATCCCGGGGCCTACTTAACCGGTTATAATGAAACCATGGCCGATAACCCTTTCCGTTGGTTGGATGACAGTAAGAATTTTACAAAACGTGCCGATATGAGGGCCACATTCGACAGCCTTTTAGGCACTGCCGAAGGCAGGTTAGATCCAAAAGAAATGATTGATGCCATGATCAAAATAGTACCATCGGATACCGGCAAATTTCGGAATGTAGTTCCTAAATTTGTAGAAGATATGTTAAAAGAGCATCAACTCAAGGCCTGGGAAAATACCATTTAACATTAAATTTAAATTCCTTTACAATAAGCCACCACTTATAATGGTGGCTATTGCTGTTATACCTGTCTCGTCTTAAAATAAGTTTTCAAGTAATCTTTTCCGCGTTTTGGTTTAAAGGAACAATTAGTTAACAGGCTACAGTATATTCCTTTAAACTAATCATAAAGTCATTCATATGTTCATTTGATTTTCTTAATTAATTATAGATTTTATTTTAATTAAAGTTTATTTCGTAAATGATATTTATCCATTTAAAAATCTCCTTCATATACGCTCAAGCGATTTGTAAGTTAAAGCGATAAATAAAGTACTGGTATAAATACCTTTATAAAAACATACATCTTCAATAGGGGCACTTGCTTTGCATTGTATTATTCATGGTGAAGGTAAAATCTAAAAAATCACTATTATCTAAAACATAAATTATGAGTAAAAAAAGCGATTTGATCAAGAACAGTACTCAAGTGTGTAAAACACAAACCTATTCTAAACTATTCAATCACATTTGGCCATTATTGTTATTAGTTGTTGTATTTACGGCATCATGTAACAAGGACAATTCAAACCCGGCACCAGATCAGTCATTAACAGCAAGCCAGACAGCAAACAGCTCTTTAAATACAGGGAGTTCGGCGATTAGTCCTGCGCCGATAAATCTCAGAACAGCCGGTAACTTTACAATTTTAACAGAAACCGGTATTTCAACAACCGGTGTCACTTCAATAATTGGCAATATAGGATCGAGCCCGATAGCATCAACAGCAATTACCGGATTTGGATTAATAAAGGATGCCAGTAACCAGTTTTCGCGTACACCAATTGTAACAGGGAACGTTTACGCTGCTAACTATGCGGCTCCTACCCCATCCAAAATGACTACGGCTGTAAATGATATGAAAACAGCCTTTACCACCGCAAATGGTATTGTATTCCCAGCCCCTAAAGTTCAAATGTACGCCGGCGATATCAGTGGCCGTACTTTGCGCCCCGGTCTATATAAATGGAGCACTGGTGTTTTAATAACAAAGGTTGGTGTTACACTATCCGGAGGACCTAATGATGTTTGGGTTTTCCAGATCGCGCAAAACCTTACTGTAAATAACAGCGCCATTATTACTTTGGCGGGGGGTGCTCAGGCTAAAAACGTATTCTGGGTAGTTTCTGGAAAAGCAACTCTTGGAACAACCGTAAATTTTAAAGGTATAATATTGAGTAAAACATTGATATCACTAAACACCGGCGCTAAAGTTACCGGTAAATTGTTGGCACAAACCGCAGTTACATTAATTGCTAACTCGGTTCATCCTTAAAAAACACTTCGCATTATCGCCATAAGGCACTAAAAAAAAGAAGCCTGTAAATGTTGAATTTGCAGGCTTCTTTGTAGGTTAATAATTCTACTCTGTTCTCAAACTTTTTATTGGGTTAACTATGGCGACCTTAATAGATTCATAACTAACCGTTAACCAGGCAATGATTAGGGCTGCCAGCGAAGCCGCGACAAAAACAACCCAACCAACACTTATATGATAAGCAAAGCTGGCCAACCAACTATCAACCGCATACCAGGAAAGCGGTATAGCTATAGCTATGGCGACCAGTATAAGCCTGGTGATACCAGTTGATAATAAATAAACAACGTTTAATACAGAAGCTCCCAACACCTTGCGCACGCCTATTTCTTTGGTACGCTGTTCGGCCATAAAAGCCGATAAGCCATATAAACCCAGGCAGGAAATAAAAATAGCAAGGAGGGCAAATAAATTAAAGATGCTGCCCATCTGTTGTTCGCCTTTATACATACTGGCCAGGTCCTGGTCAAGGAAATCATATTTAAACGGATAAGCCGGGTTAAGCTGCTCACTTATTTTTGCTAAAGCTTTAATTGTTGCTTCGGTACTTTTGGGCACTGTTCTTACAATTACAATTCCGCCATATTTGTTCAATCGTAAAACCAGTGGCTCTATTGACTGCTGAATGGGCTTAAAATTAAAATCTTTTACTACACCAATAATATTGCCTTTGGTACCCTGGAACGTTAATGATTTACCTACTGCTGTAGCGGTTTTAAGACCCATTATACTAAGCATTCTTTCATTTACTACGAAGTTATTTGAATCTGCTTTAAACGATGTTGAAAAGCTCCTGCCGCTCAACATCTTCATTTTAAAGACCTGAATAAAATCCTCGCTTACATCCATAGAAGGAATCACAACCTGCGATCGCGGATCTTTTCCCACCCAATCCACACTCAATGTTCCGCTAATTAAATTGGTTGGCAGATCAGAGATCACCGTAAAATTACTGGTAAGCGGGTTTTGTTTTAGTTCGCTTTTCAAAGCCTGCTGCTTGTTCCACATATCCCCTGTCATGGGCATATACAACAGGTTATCCTTCTCAAAACCCGGATTTCTGTTTTTTATAAACTTAAGCTGGTTGTAAATGGTCACGGTACCAATAAGCAACAAAATAGAAACTATAAATTGCGTTACCACCAATCCGTTACGGAACAATAAATTGCCCCCCATTGATTTCATATTCCCTTTGAGTACTTTAACCGGGTTAAATCCCGACAGGAAAAGGGCCGGATAGCTCCCTGATACCAACCCGGTTACCAAAGCTATGCCCAACAGGCTTAACCAAAGCTTCCCATTCAAAAAGTCAATAGCCAGCTTTTTATCGGCCAGGTTATTGAACAACGGAAGAAATAACCACACAAGCGCCAACGCCAGCAATAAAGCGAAAAAAGAGATGAGCAGTGATTCGCCTAAAAATTGTATAATGAGCTGCCCGCGTATGGCTCCTGCCACTTTACGCAATCCAATTTCCTTAGCCCTTCGTGCCGAACGTGCTGTAGCCAGGTTCATAAAATTGATACAGGCTACTACAAGGATCAAAATAGCGACTATAAAAAAGATCCTTACATATTGAACATTCCCGTGCCCGGGCAAATCAACCTGTAAGGGTTGAGACAAGTGGATACTTGTTAACGGCTGCAGTTGAAATTCTATCTTCATCTCAGGCTGAACCTTGTGATAGATGCGGGTCATTTGCTGAGCAAACTTTGATAACGATGCAGCAGTAGGTACAAAGTTCTTATCCAGCTGTACGTAGCTGTAAAAGTTAAAATTGTCCCATACATTGTTCTTTAAATCATTATTGGTTTTGGCGATAGAGGCCATTGGCAAAATGAAATCGAACTGAAGATCAGAATTGGCCGGAATATTGGCCAAAACCCCGGTAACCACAACATTGCCGCCATTATCTTTGCGTAACACCTTACCTATTGCATCTTCCTGCCCGAAGTATTTTTTTGCCATATCCTGGGTAATCAATACGCCATCCACACGCTTTAACGCGGTTAAAGGATCGCCTTTAGCCAGGGCGTAAGAAAATATTTGCAGGAAAGTATCATCAGCATAAAAAACACGCTTTTCTTCAAATTTTCTGTTGCCAACTTCAAACAAATTAGTGGAGAGATGGCTCAACCGAACGGTGTTTTTTATCTCGGGCATTTGTGCTTTTAAACCGGCCGGCATACCCGCAGGATTCACAGCGGCTTTAAAGCCACTGGCATTACAGGTAATACGATATATCTGATCGGCATTTTTATGAAACCGGTCATAGCTTAATTCGTTTTGCACCCAAAGCAGGATCAGGATGCTTGCAGCCATGCCTATTGCTAACCCCGATATATTAATAATAGAATAGGCTTTATGCCGTATTAAATTTCTGTAAGCTATTTTAAAATAGGTTTTTAACATGGCAAAATTGTTTATGGTTTTTAAATCAATGGCTTATAAAAAGATAAATCATATTATTATGCACCAAGAAAATGCCATGTATTTAAATAACTATTAATCAGATATTTACGAAAAAAATCATCGTTTTAATTGTTCGTTTTTGATACATACAATGTTCGTTTTTGATTAATTTTTTTTACAAACATTAAACCATATTAGTATAATGCTATAAGCTATGCCGGTCTGTTGTCTATTTGTAGAAAGTCTTACCCTGAAAATAACAAAGCCTTCCTGTTAAACCGGGAAGGCTTTGTTATTTTACAGATTTTATTCCTGATAGGTTTTATACAGTAAGATCACTAACGATAGCTACAGGAGCATTTTTCTTTACAGATTCTATTCCTCCGTCCCTGCCCGATTTACTTTCGTACATTTCGCTGCTTCCTATTATTTGTCCGTTAGTAGCTTTAAGATTAAAATAGTGTTTACTGTTTTTGGACTCAAGCCTGTCATATTTATCGTCATCAGCAGCATTCTTTTTAACTGATTCTATACCATTTTCACAACCAGCTTTAGAACTATATCCTTCGCTGGATAAAATAATTTCACCATTGTTTGCTTTTAGGTTGAACTGGTATTCACCATTGGTCCTGGTTTTAATTTCAAACTTGCTCATGTTTTTTAAGGTTTTTAATAAAAATAAATAAATTCTGTTTTGCGGGCATTAACTTTTCGTTAAATAATCAGCATAAAACCTTTACGTAAGCGCTATTCTAATTTTTTCAGGTGCTCCACCGCATTGTTGTTTTTAGGGTTTAGTTCAAGTGAGCGCCTAAAGTTCTTAATGGCTAATTCTTTATTTCCCATATTCTCATACATCTCTGCCAAACTATCATAGGTATTATAACCTTCGGGGTACAGGCTTACATTCAATTTAAAAATCTGCAACGCTTGTTCTTTTTTTCCTTTTCCAAGAAGCCCATAAGCCCAGTTATTCACTTCGTTTTCTTTCAAATCAAATTTGGGGCTGTTTTTCTTTAATTCATCTGCCACTTCAATGGCATGATCATATCCTTTTTTTGTTAATTCGGTAAGGAGCTGATTGATGGAAGGAGAAAAACCAAACCCATCAGAAGCCAGCTGGGCTGGAGTGTAATTACTTTCTTCAAATATTTTTTTAGCTATATCGCCAAGCTTGTTATTGGAAGTTGGAGAACATACATTAGTCATCAATACAACTCCAAATTTTAATTCAGGATAGAGCAGAAAATAGGTGGTAAAGCCAAAAGTGGTTCCATCATCACGGATATTCAACTTTCCATCACCTGTTTTATTAATAAACCAGTTTAAGCCAATCGAAAAAACATTAACATCGCCCCATGCAATTTGGTGGGTTACTTTAACAGCGGGGTCTTTCTCATCCAGGTGAAATTTCATATACCTGGCCATATCAGCAATGCTTGATTTTAAACCGCCCGCGGCTTGTGCATCTTTAACAATATAAGGCATAACCATTCCTTTTTCGTTGTAACCCTTAACCAGGAGCTGAACTTTATCAGCCGGGACATCAACAAAGGTATCATCCATTTTTAGTGGTTTGGTGATGTACTCTTTTAACAATTCCTCATAAGGTTTCTGATAAATGTTTTCTAAAATATAACCCATCAGCTGACCGGCAGCATTAGAATGCCGCGGATCAAGTCCGGGAACAGTATCCAGTTTAACCTTGTGCAGATCTTCCAGAAAATTTGCTTTTGTATAGCCCTCATGTATCTTTAAAATGGCGTAAGGAACGGAATCAGCATTCATGTTTTTTAACGCATCAGGATGATCAGGCAGGTTATCAGGAAGTCTGGAAGTAAGATTTGCTAAATGGATTAATTGTATGGGTTTACCCTCATAGGCTAAATTGGGATAATTGCCTTTAAGGTATTTACGGATATCATCGTCTAATTTTACCTTTTTTTCCAATACGGCTTTGGCCAATAAAACACTGGTGAATGTTTTGGTTATTGAGCCTATTTCGTATATGGTTTGATCAGACGGTGCCTGATCTTTCCCTTTTTCGGCAATACCATAATCATACAGATGTGTTTTTCCGTTTTCAACAATCCCAACAGAAAACCCCATCCAGGAACTGTCCTTTATAAAGTCCCTGGCCGCATGGTTAACAATGGAATCTAACTTTTGAGTATTTTGCCGGTTAGTCTGGGCAATGGCCATGCCTCCTATTTGAATAAACAGGGCAAATACTAATGTGATTTTTTTCATGTTTGTTTATGGTTGCAAGCAGGAGCTATTAAATTCCGTTCCAAATTTACAACTACATAATAATCAATAAAATACAATCAAATAACAGAAGTTAATTGTAACAAAACCGAACAGCAGTTGTCCGTTTTTGTCACTGGCTATATTTAAGTAAACGTAGGCTCACCTTAATACTATGAACGCATTTCCATCAAAGAAAACAAACGTTTGCGTTAAATTAACCATCTGTTCTCCCCTCACAATAGCTGTACATAAATTGCCACATTGAAAGCATTTTATTAATTTTAGATAATGACAGGAAAACCCGCTACTATTAAAGAAATAGCTAAAATTCTTAATGTTTCTGTATCAACAGTTTCAAGGGCTTTGCATAAGCACCCTACTATTGGCCTTACCACGCAGTTAAAAGTTCAGGCATTGGCAGAAAAACTGAGTTATGAACCAAATCAAACCGCTATATCTTTTCAAAAAGGTAAAACCTATACCATAGGTGTTATTCTTCCCGAACTGTCAGAGGCATTTTTCTCCGCAGCAATAAGTGCCATAGAAGACACCGCTTACAAAAGAAACTATACGGTTTTGATAGCCCAGTCACATGACGATGAGGAAAAGGAGATACAACTGGTTGAAAAAATGAAAAACTCACGTGTTGATGGCCTGCTGATCTCTGTTGCAAAAACAACATCGGGCTTTGCACATTTTGATATGTTGAAACGGTACAATATCCCTGTTGTGTTTTTTGACCGCATCCCGCCGCTTAAAAACATACATTATGTGGCCTGTAATATGGAAACCGGAAGCATAGAGGCTGTAAACTATTTATTGCAAAAAGGCCACCGAAGTATCGGCATGATCAACGGCCCTAATACTTTAGCTGCAAGTAGCGAGCGCAAGGAAGGTTATATTAAAGCGATGATAAAAAACCGGCTCAAGTTTGACCCATCGCTTATTGTAAGCTGCAATTTAACTGAACAAGGCACACAAGCAGCCCTTGACAGCCTGCTTGCATATAAACGCAGGCCCACGGCCATTGTCACCTTTAATGACTATGTGTCCTTATACGCCATAAAACACGCCCGTAACCTCAAAATTGATCTGGATAAAGACCTGCTGTTTGTAAGTTATGCCAATTTACCCATTATTAATTATATGGATTATGCTCCTGTAGCGTCTGTTGAGCAGTTTCCCTATTTGCAGGGTCAAAAAGCAGCCGATATATTATTGGATCTGTTATCCCGTAAACCACAATCATCAGATGAGGTTCAGGCCTATTATAATGTTATGGTGGAGTCGCAATTGGTAGAAAATAAAAAAAGAAGCAATACCTAAACCGAAACTATAATGCTGTCAAATCCGGCGTATGATATTAAAATTTTCTTAAAGGATTGTAAATTAAAAAAACAGGCAAACGTTTGCGTGAAAAGTTTACCATTATATTAATTAGGTTTGGTTTAAGCATACAGAAACTTATAAAAAACTTAGTAAATGTTTAATGATATTCTAAAATCCTTTAACCTTATTGCCCAGGAATACCACATTGAAAAATTTGGAGAAGGATTAATAAACCGGACCTGGAAAATAACCGGTTTGGGAAATACTAACGAGTTTATACTTCAGCAGATCAATAAAAACGTTTTTAAAACGCCTACACATATTGCCGAAAACATTGATAAAATTGGTGCTTATTTATCAAAGCATTACCCCGATTATTTGTTCGTGTTACCCCTGGCCGCTGTAAATGGCGATTACATGGTTAAACACAGCGACGGCGAATATTACCGTTTATTACCTTATGTAAAGCAATCGATTACGTTAAATACCGTACAAACCCGTAGTGAAGCTTTTGAAGCAGCGCGCCAGTTTGCCAAATTCACCAATTTACTGGCCGGTTTTAGCGTAACCAAATTAAACTATACTCTTGCCGGTTTCCATGACCTATCCGCCCGCTTCGAAGAATTTAAACGGGTAGTTAAAAAAGCAAGTGCCGAGAGGCTAAACAAGGCAAATACAGCCATTGAAAATGCGTTTGCACACCAGAACATTGCCGAAATGCACCAGTCCATCATGAACGACGGGCTTATCCCCCTGCGGGTAGTTCACCATGATACCAAGATCAGTAATATTTTATTTGATGAGGAACATAAGGGCCTGTGTGTAATTGACCTTGATACCGTAATGCCTGGCTATTACATCAGCGATGTTGGCGATATGATGCGTACTTACCTGTCGCCGGCCAATGAAGAAGAACCAGATACCTCGAAAATTGAGATCCGCGAAGATTTTTTCAGCGCCATAGTAGAAGGATACCTGTCAGAAATGAGCACTAACCTGACAGAAGCAGAAAGGGAGCTGTTCGTGTATTCGGGCAAATTAATGATCTATATGCAAGCTATACGCTTCCTTACAGACTATTTAAATGATGATGTTTACTATGGCACCAATTATCCGGGACATAACCTGGTAAGGGCTCAAAACCAGTTTACCCTGCTTGAAAAGTACATCGCGGCCGAAGACACCTTTCAGCAAATAGTATCCAACACACAAAATCAGCCGAGATAACAACTATTTAAGACCAAATTCAAATATGGTTTTACTGCTGAATATCTCGCTGGCCTTGAGTATCGCACTTGGAAAATGCGGCTTATTTGGCGAATCGGGATAGTTTTGAGTTTCCAGGCAAAAACCTTCCCGGCGCCGGTAAGCGTATCCATCCTTTCCCTTTACAGAACCATCCAAAAAATTACCGGTATAAATATGCAAGGCCGGTTCTGTAGTATGCACCGTTAGTTTACGCCCGCTTTTATCCTCGGTTGCCTGCGCTGCAAGCACCAACTCCTGCGAACGCCCTTTTTTAAGCACCCAGGAATGGTCATATCCCGATCCTAAATTTATCTGTTCGTGATCAGCATCAATATCCCGGCCTATTGGTTTGGGCGTACTAAAATCAAAGGACGTTCCGGCAACATCTGCAAGGTTTCCATTGGGTACTATCATGCTATTTACCGGCAGGTATTGCTTTGCATCAACCCGCAGTTGATGATCAGTTATTGAACCTTTATTATGGCCGGCCAGGTTAAAGTACGCATGTTGTGTTAAGTTGATCACGGTGCTTTTATCCGTTTCACAACTGTACTCTACCGTCAACTGATCATCGTCATTCAGGGTATATTTAACAGTTACCTGCAAATTACCTGGAAACCCTTCATCACCATCGGGACTAAACAAACTAAACGTTAAACCCAGCCCCTCACTTTTATCAAAAAGAACTGGTGTCCATATCTTTTTATTGAATCCTTCTTTTCCTCCATGATGATGAAAGCCCCCTTCTTTCGCGGTTAACTGCCAGGTTTTACCCTCAATTTCAACCTTTGCTCCCGCAATACGGTTGGCGTAGCGGCCAACTATGGTGCCCATATAAAAAGGATCGTGTTGATAACTCGCAACGGTATCATAGCCTAACACAACATCGTCAAAAACGCCGTTCTTATCTTTAACAAAAACCGACTGGATAGCCGCGCCAATATTTGACAGCGACACCCTCATCCCGTTTTTATTGGTGAGCGTGTACAGGTAAACCTTTTGATTGGCAACTGCCCCCCAATCTTTAATATCTAATGCTTTCATATTGATCAAGGCAATTTACTAAAATCAATATCAGGATTGGTTTTGCCTGATTGCTGACGGATAAGATTGGTTTTAAGCGGGGCAAAATCATTAAACAGCCCGCAGTTACGCAGATAAAAAAGATCGCCTTTAACGCCGCCATCGTAGTCTTTCCGGTAATTGATATTAGCGGTAGCATCGCCGGTAAAGAGGGCTTTGGTTAGCGGGTACCATTTACCTGATGTATCTTTTATCCAGCCGTTACCAAAAAACACTTTGCGCTGTACGGTGCCCATGTCAGGATCAAAATTCTCTAAAAAAGAATAAAGCCCTTTTAAATAAAAGCCAGACGAAGGGCGCTTAAAACTGGCTATCAATTGCCACGTACTTTGGTCTGCCGGTTTAAAACAGGCAGTAAAAACAGTGGTTTTTGATGCGACATCAGCCTGCGCGTGTACTAAAAAAGCATAGGTTTTACCGGCCACCCAGGGATAGTTCATATAGCTTTGCCCACCCGAACCTTCACTGCCAAATTCGCCCGCGTGTATGCCCGGTCCTTTTTTTACTAACTTTATTTTCAGGCTGTCCGGAATGCTGTTAGGATCATCGGTATTAAACGGGCTCCAGATAGAGAACAGCACATGCCGTTCTGTTGGCGAGTTTACCTGCATCCCGAAATAGCCCCCGGTAAAGCCATCGGCCATAAAATAGGATCCTAACACATCGTTGCCAACGGGTACAGTAACTTCATTATAAAACCACTCCGCTGTATTTTTAGCCTCATCTGGTAAACTGTAATTTAAATGCACTGATGGCCCTCTTCGTCCCCAGTAAAAGTAATTGCCATGATTGTCTTGCACGTATGTGGTGCCATTTGAAATTGCGGGGCCACTCAATAGCAGATCGCTTACCTGGGCATATACTTTACCACTTCGTTTTAATCCCTGTAGTTTTACTTGTATATAACCTGGCGTTTTAACAGATACCTTCCCAAAATTGATAATAGCCTGCTGACTTCCTGATACCGTTTTTGTTAAAGTTGTTTGGCCAACAGTAAGGCTTATTTTACTTGAACCATCAGGTACCAATAATTTTAAGGCGATATTTAAACTACCAGCAGATTCCAGCCGTATGTATATACTCACCACATCTGTATTAGCGCTCCAGTTACTCAAACCAGTACTATCAATCTGAGCATGTGAGCCCCTACTAACCCAACTATTACCACCCAGCGGAACGGCTATTAAAGAATCTTGCGGTAGCAAGGCTGCCCGGCTATTTAATTGCAACAATGTAAAAGTTGCAATTAACAAAAAGACTTTAGCTATACTGTTTATGCGATGTTTATTCATAGAAATAAAGTGGTTTCAGTTTGATCTATTTAATACGCCTAAGCTGTTCTAATATCCGTGCGCCGCTATCATTGATATCGCTTTTTGCAGATGGTTTATTTTCAAATACCAGTTTACACCATTTCAAAATTCCATCGTTGGGGTATTGCTTAAGCTGTCCATTAAGCCAATTTGCTGCTGATGCTTTTCCATCCAACTTTTCCATGGCCCATGTCGTTACCAGGTGGTTGGCCGGTAAAAAATTCTTTACGGTATTATCCAGTTTAGGGTTAAACGTTACTATCTTTTTTAAATAATCCCTGGCTTCTTTGATCTTTCCTTGTTTTGCATAACATAGGTAACTCATCCAATCCTCTGCCCTTTCGTCAATATTTTCCTGGTAAGGTTTGCCAACACCTAAATTCAGGGGCCACTGTTTGGCATCATTAATAAAAGCTAAAGCAGCGGTATAATTGGCCGCTTTAAGTTTTTCAATAGCCAGCATCAGTTTAGCCTCATGGTACAGGTCGCGGCTTATGGTAGCACCTTCAAAGGGAAGTATATTGATGCGGGATAGCAATTTGGCGCACTCGTCATATCGCTTATTGAGCAGCAATGTTTTAGCATACAACATCCCGATAATATAATTTTCAGGGTGGCTGCGATAAAAAGGTTCAACAGTATTTAAAGCGTTTTGGTACTGATCATGGCTTACATCATATTCGCCCAGCAGTTTATAATAGCGCCATTCCCCGGCATCCAGCTTGATGGCCCGTTGCAGGTCGGCCAGATCAGATGCCCCCATTAACATGGCCGCGCGGGCTGCATAAAACGGAGCGAAATCAGGCTCGTTGCCGCATTTGGCAAACAGGCCTTTACTCTCCGTAATACGATTTCTGTCTTTATACAACAGGGCCAGGTAGTATTTGGGTTTCCAGCTGTTGCCTTGCTGCATGGCCCAGGCAAGTACCGCTTCATCATCTGCCCTAAAAGGGAATACAAACTTTGGTGTAGCGCTATTGGCCTGATCTAATAATTGCTGGAACGGTTGCCCTGCCTTATGTTGTAAAAAGGCCAGCCAATAGTTTACCAGCGCATTGCCTGGCGAAAGCTGCAATACCTTTTGACATTCCTCCAAACATCCGTTTTTGTAATAAGTATTGGCCAGTTCCAGGTAGCTTTCAATAGGCTGTTCGTTGGTGATCAATGAGGTGAAGCTGGTTTTGTTTTCTGCCGATGGATCTGACAGATACTTTTCAAACCGGGCAAAATCATTCAACGGATCAAAAGTAAGGATCTGGTTTAACGCCTGTTCCACGGCTTTAAGGTTATTTTGATTACGGTAAACGATAGCCTGCACCTGCAATGCCGAAATATCATAACGGTTAAAGCCGATGGCTTTGGCTGCATATTCCAGCGCCTTATCGTAGTTTTTCTGTTTAAGGTATAAACTGCTTAATGCGTTATACGCCGCGCTCCTGTATTCAACAGATAAAGCAGCAATATCAAGTCCGTCTTTGGCATCGGCTATATGACCAAGCTGTGCATTGATGATGCCGTAATAATAATTGGCCGCGCCATCGTAAGCATCTAAACTTAAAGCACGTTTTGCAAGTTCCAACCCTTCGGTGTACCGCAGGTTTCGGTATAACAGCTCGGCCATTTTTGTTAACACGGGTAAAAAGTTATGATCCTTTTTTAAAGCTGCCTGCAGCTTTTCTTCTGCCTGTGGATATGCTTTTTCATCCATCAGCTCCTTGCCTTGTATGTATAAACCATAGGCCGTATTCCAGTCAAAATCTTTAGGCGATGTAATTGGCCGGCTCAAATTATCCGCATCCGGGTTTGATTGATATACCATTTTATCGCCGCCAAGCGTAACCGTTAGATCGCCCGCGTTTTTATCCATTTTAATGGAATCAACAAAAGTTTTAAGCGGGGACAGTTCTACTTTTTTGTTGTAGATAATAGCTGTACCCTGTTTAACCTTAAGACTATCATCAATCCTCTGCACCGGACTGAACGCGATTTTTAACCAGCCATTTTCGGCCCGTACGTTTAACGCGCCGTAGTTATTGGCCTTTACAAATCCTTTTGTCTTTAATACCGGGAACCAGTACTCCGTCCATACATCGGCTGCGCCGGGTTCGAAACCTTTGTGCTTGAAAGGTGTAAAAGTACTTTCGGGCGATGTTTGGTTAAATAGCCTGCCCGATTGGATCTCGGAGTATTGGCCGCCGGTATCGGTCAGGAGTTTTTCCCAGATCATGCCCTGATCTGACAGGCCCCAGATCCAGATCTTTTTACCGGCCTTATCATCATGGCCCGAATATCTGGCCATCCCCATATCATCGTCGTGCCAGTATGCGCCAAAAAAATCGGTGTACTTGCCAAAAACGTGGTACGATTTATATCCACCAAAATCATTGTTATTGTAAAAGGATACATCCTTACCGTTCTGTTTGTTAATGGGCCAGTCGCCATGCTCACCCTGGTGGCCCAGGTAATTGGTACCGGGAAAAATGTACTGCAAATTGCCTTTGGTCTTTATCCCGGTATTCATCCAGTGATAATAGGGCTCATTTAAAGTGTTGGAATTGTACCAGGTTGACTTTGTGGTAAAATAAGCCTTGTCTCTGGGTAGGTTAATCTCCATTGTCCAGTTGGTACGGGTAAGCAGGTCAAGCACGCTGATGATGCAGCTTACGCTGCCATCATCGTTATTGCGTACTATATAATCAACTGGTGTAACTGAATTTGGAGTATGGCCTATGATGCCGTAATTGGGCTCAATGCCGCCGCTTGTCCAGGGCCCGCGCATGGCAATGTCCCTGAATTTTACCACATGGTTTTCATAAATAAAAGGCTTACCGGTTAACCGTTCCACCGCCGACCAGATCTTGCCTCCTATTTGCGGCAATATGGTTAGTTTGATATAAGCGTTTTGCAGCTCAACAACCTTCCATTCCTTTTGAACGGGCTTATCCGTAAAACCATCATATCTGAAATACGGGTATATATTGGTAAACGCCGGGATAGGGTTAGGATCAGAGAACGGATAAGTCGTGATTGTTTTATTATACTCCTTAAACCCCACTTTTTCCTGCGCCTTAACCTGCCAAACTGATAAGCAAATACCTAAAGTAACAAATCCTATTTTTTTCATCATTAGCTTATTTAATGATCAGCAACCAGCCTTTGGCTTTTTCAACAGGTATTTTATCATTTAGTCCGAACGTTTTTGCAGGCTGAAAGCTCCTGATCCCGGGCGCGGTAATAGTTGCCTTTGCCGGGTCGATCCCTAATTTTTGCCAGTCTATCTTTAACTGGATCTCGGTATCACTGTCTTCCCAGCTGGCAATGGAAACCATAGCCGCGCCGTCCTTTTTGTAAACCGTGGCCAGCACTTTTTCATGGTCGGTTTTTACAGGGTTATCATCAACCCAATAGCCAATCATTTTGGTGCCTTTCATTCCAAAATCATCCCAGGCTTTCCAGATAGGGCGAGGGTCTGCGCCATCGCTCCAGGGCATACGATTGGTCATACCGTAAACCATACCGCGCCATTTGTTACCGCCACCCTGCAACATTTCACCCATTAAGCCGAATGGAATACCGCTTACCTCGGTCAGGAAAAAATCGGGGTTATTTTTTTCGTAATCAAAATATTCACCAAACCAAAGGCGGTTGAGATACGGAAAATGCTCCATATATAAATTGGCGCTGTTATTAAAACCATCACTTTTATTATACTGATTGGCCGAGTGCAGATCAATGATACCCGGGTGACCATCTTTAGTCAGTACCCGTTTTACACGTTTCATGGTAACACGGTCAAAGGCCACATCGTCCAGGTAAATACCATCGATGCCTACGTTTTGGGTGAGCCAGTTCATGCCTTCCACGTAGTAATTGTGCCAGCGGTTCATACCGCTGTTGATGATGGCCGCATCCTTAATTTCAGGAACAAACCAGGCAGCTATATAGTCATCGCCCACGTGCTCCTGCAGCCAGCTAAAGCCCCCGCCTTTGCCCGACGAATAGATCTCATGGCCCAAGCTTCTCAAAGCAAATGTTTCATAGGCGTGGTTTGACAGCTCACGTATGGTATTATAGATCTTTACCTTTAACCCGGCAGCATGAGCCGAATCATCATAGGCTTTCATCGACTTCCAGGCAATAAAAGGGTAATTGATATTAGGGTTGATAGCCGTGGCATGATGTATATTGATCACCGTAGCCCTTGCTTGTTTAATAGTATCAATAGGCTTATAAGCATGATAAAACCTGGTTGCCCACTGAAAATCGGTATTTATGGTATGGAACGGGGTGATGAGCAAATTGAAATTGTAATACAGCACATCGCCTTTGTGCAGTTTTCTTTCGCCGCTGTAATTGTTGGCAAGTACCGCTTTGCCATCGTCTTTTACTTTGATGCCGCCTTTGTCGCCATTGCCCCATGATGATGGTAATATCAACGGTTTTTGCAGGTAAAAATTGGTATTTAGCGGGCGCATATATTTATCGTCGCGAAGGGAATACTGCAGGCCCGCATTTACATTACCAATCCAGGCACCGTCCTGATTTTTATGTGCCACATCCCATTTCCATTCAAAGTTCTCGGGGCGGTAACCGCCTTTTTGGCCTAAGCCCATCATATATTTGGCAACATCCCTTTTAAAAGGAATGTGCATGGTAATATCTTTCAGATCAATATCATTAAGGGCTTCAACTTTTACTGTGTAGGCCATAAACCCGTCAAACTCTATGGAGGCACTTACTTCCATTTTCAGGCTGTCATTGCTGCTTGTAGCTTTCCACTGTACTGTGCCGGGCTCCTGTTTGGTAAATTGCAGGCCCGCGCTTTTCAGCTTGATGTTTTTACCACCGGCATTTAAAAAATGAAAATGAATGGCCTCGGTTAACAGGTTGTTGGGCGTATTGGCATACTCAGTCATTTCGGGTGTAAAAAACGTTTGGATCTGCTTGGGAAAACCATCACTGTTCACCTCCACTTTTCTACCTAACAGATCAACCCTGTTGTTTTTTACTACCAATGGCGTATATGGTGCTATCACCGTATTATTTTGCGCCATGGTAGAGTTAAGCCATCCCAGTCGGGTCATTTTCCAGGGCTCATCTACCCCGCCATTTTTTGCGAGGGTTTTGCCAACTGTAATGGCTAACTGAATTTCTTTTGCAGGTTTACCGTTTATGCTGATGGTTGCTTTGCCGTTATAAATTGCAGGGGTAGCATTTGCTGGGACATCAATACCGCACCATAAAGCCTGAATATCACCCTTGGCTACCGTAACGGTTTTGCTCAGCGGCGAACCATCATAAGCTGTACCACCTGTATTGATACAAAAAATAGCCGACGCCGGGATAGCTTTACCCGAAGCAGTCTTCAGATCGCTGAACTTAATTTTTACATCATCAATATTTTGCAAAGCATATATGCCTAACTGAAAAGAAAAATTCTCGCCACGTAATGCTGTCGCCGCGTATCTGCTTTGCGGACCGTGCTCAATCCAGCGCTGCGGCAGGTCTTTGGTCATTCGGATAGAGTTCAACCTGTCTTCAGGGAAGATCAGGAATTGCTCACTTTTATGTTTGCTGATCAATGCATCAGTTTCATTTTTTGTGGCGATCACCTCCATCGGGTAAAAGCTATTGAACGCGTCAATAGATTGAAACTCCTTTACCGAAGCCAGCGGGATATTGGAGCTTAATCCATTTAACCATGCTACCGAAGCTGTGTTCTCGGGTTTCAGGTAAGTACCTTTGGGGTAGTTGGAACGGCCTTCATTTTTATAAGGCATGTAGTACACAAAATAAGTTCCTTTACCCGATGTAGGTTCAAAAACCAACTCGCCAGTTTCCCGGTTTATAGTACCCAACTTTACATTGGTTATCTTTTGTTTTGTTTGGGCATCCTGAATAATGATCCTCTTGTTTTCAGGCTCGGTATCCCTTCGCCTCCATGGAATGATGACTTTTGCAGCTTTACCGGTGCCATTAAAAGTTAAAACCACCCGGTGATTTCCTAATGAATCCTCGGTCCAGCAGTTTTTACAATTGGTGTAAGGTATTTTTTGAGCAAAAGCTGCAAAGCAGGGTAACAGAAAGGCAAACGCAAGGAGTTGTTTTTTCATAATCATTATTCAGTGGTATCTAAATTTAATAAGTTGGTTTAAGCCCTTTACTTTTCCAATAAGCGGCTATAGGTTTATATGGGCCATACTTATGTTGTGATTCAGAAAAGGTATCATTAAAAGGGCCTTTATCATAATCAATAGCCTTTTCTTCGTAGTGCGGGTATTGGATCTCTTTTACTTTTTCGGCCGGGCGCGGATGTTTTTTGTCATCATTTATAAAAGCTGCCAGGTCAAGCGCTTCGGCATCAGTAAGGTATGGTTTACCGTGCGTAACTTTATCATAAGGCATATTGGCCACCAGCCATTGCGCCAGTTTAACCACCCGGTGCATACTTGACCCTTGCCGGTACGCTTTTGCACCCCATAGCGGCGGGTATGTATATGTTACATTATCATACCTCATTTGCCCTTCGCCGGTTGTGCCGTGGCAACGTGTACAATTTACAGCATAAAGCCGTTCGCCATTATCAGATGATGCCGCGATATCAGGAAAAGCGATCTCCATATTTTTTAAGCCCTTGGTACGGCTATCCACATGCGATGAATCACTGAGCCATTTTAAGTATGACATGATGGAGATCATCTCCTTACCATCAAGCGGCAGCGGTTTACCCAGGTTTGGGCGCATTACGCAATTGTTTATCCTTTCGGCCAATGACAGTATCCTGCCTTCCCTTGCACGGTATTGCGGATAATTGCGAAAAACTGTTACGAGGTTAAAGGCATAAGGATGTGTGCCTGCATCGCGGTGGCAATGGGTGCAATTCATTTTATTGCCGGTGTAATGCCCGTTAATACCCTCCGGACCAATATAATAAGCGGTATTCAACATCAGTTGGCGGCCATACCTAACGGCCTGGCCAAATTTATCGTGAGGTATTTTTAGTGTATCAATAGTAACCAAACTATCAGCACCAATCAATGCGGTATTTGAATTACTTAAAGTCGCTGCACGATCTTCATTACAGGAGGTAAACAGCTGCGCTACATCCGCAAGTACCACCAGCATTAAAAGCCAGATCATATATTGATGCCTTTTTTTCATCAGGGTTTTAAATAAGGGCTAAGCTGAGCGTTTTTTATAAAGTTGGCCCGGTAAGTAGGTACCGATGTTTCCATTGTCCATAATAAAATGCCCTTGCGATCGGTTAAAACAATGATATGCCTTTTGGAACAGCACACCAGCACGCTGGTATCATTGATCATATAAGCGCTGCCCATACGGCCATTAAATACTTCTTTAGGAAGCTGAATATGCAGATCGATCTTTGAAGTTTGCTGCTGCTCATCCAATTTCATAGCAAACACTCCCGACTGGTGTTTTTCGACCCCGTTATCAAAGAACATTAAATCGCCATCGGCATTAATATGCGCGGCATGGGCCTGGGTAAAATTACATTCGGCGGGCATGGTCATTGTTCCGCCTTTGCCAAACTTCCAGATCACTTTGCCAGTATGGGAATCTATCTTCCAGATCTGGCCATTGTTATAGAAGGACATCAGATAATTGCCATCCTTGTCATAATTCAGGCTGTTGGCGTGCATCCAGTCTTTTTTGGTTTTAAGCAGTTTAGGGTCCTTAAATGGGTCCATCACATCAAACACACTCCATTTCCATAACTGCTTACCCGTTTTATCCATTATCATAATGCCATCGCCATTCACGGTGTCTTTTTTGCTGCCGCCGATAGAACTCAGATCCATAATCTTTTGGTCAACAAACAAGGTTACTATCTGATCTTTATTGTTCTTTAATATTTCGTGGTGTATGGTTTGTTTAAAATCACCCTGCCCTTTTTTCAGATGCAAAAGGGTATCGCCTAACAAGTTAATTTCCAGGATCTCGCTGCCGTAACTGGTGGGTTCATCATTGCGGCCCAAAATGGAAAGCAGGGTATTGTCTTTTGTAAAATGGATCACCTTAAAGCCCAGGCCATCAATCATATGGTACCACCTGATCTGTCCTTTATAATCAACCAGGTAAGCAACGCCGGGGGCATACCGTTTATTGATAAGCATCAAACCATCCTTAAACTCAGCCGGGATGTGGCCCTCCGAAGCACTTTTTGCTTTAAACTGATCCTGCAAAAATAAAGGCAGGTCATTTGAACTGAAGGTATAAGTTTTACTAATGTTTTTAACCCCATTGACCACCGTAATAATATGGTAAGCATAATTTGTTTTGGGGATGATATTACATAAGATAAACCTATGTGATTCCGTATTTTTTGATACCGGCGAAACTTGTTTCGTGGTATCCGCCCCCTTATCCACCCAATATTCAGCGTGGGCGTCCACGGGTGAGCCGGTAAGCACATCGATCTGAATTTTTAATTCATTATCATTATGCAGGCCTACTTTTATCTCTTTGATCACGTTGCTATTGGAGCAGCCCGCTAATATTGCTGATGCAAGTACTACTGCAATACATCTCAAAAAATATTTCATCATACTATTTACAATGCTATATTGGTTTTGTACCATTTGTGTTAAATATAAAAGAATATACAACCCTTTGCAGGGCTGTATATTCTTTTTTTGAAGTTAAAACACAGGTATTATTGCCTTCCAGAATTACTTAAATTAGGGTTAATAGTAACCTGATTTAAAGGGTATGGGAAATATTGGTCACGTGGCATAACTACTGTTGGTGTTTGCCCTGTTCTTTTCAAATAGGCATTTACAATAACATCATATTTACCCATTCTTATTAAATCAGCTCTTCTTTTTCCTTCATAATACAATTCCCATCCGCGTTCCTGCAATAAGGCATCCCTCAATGTGGCCTGGGAATAATCACTCAACACAAGCTGTTTGGCGTGCGACCGACCTTTAACCTGGTTTATTAAGTTTATACTTTCGGCATTTGGCCCATTCAATTCGTTCAATGCCTCGGCCCTGCTTAATAATACATCGGCATAACGCAAAATATCAACACTATGACCATCATAATAGGTATTTGCGCCAAGCGGGTCAGCATATTTCATAGTAGCAACATCGGGCATATAAAAAGCTCCTGGAGGCGGGGTAGCGCCTATTGTTGGCGCCTGCTGATGCACCAGGTTATCAACACCGGTATATGAAGTGAAGAACATCTTTTTACGGTCATCCGCATTATCATAACTGTTATAAAAATCCCAGGTTACTGCATAGTACTGCCACCTGTCGGTTAAAACCGGGTGCTGTAACGGACCAAAGTGGTTCAATAACTCCGTACCGTTTACGTTGGCATCGCTCAATACCGAAAAGATATTTTCAGAACACCATTTATTGGCTTCGGCAAATAAACCGGCATAAGAAGGATAAAGCTGGTAAACATTCAGATCCATTACCTGCTTGGTTAAATCAGCAGCTTTTTGCCATTGTTTTTCGCGCAGATAAAGCTTGGCAAGCAAGGTAAGCGCTGCACCTTTGGTTGCACGGCCTACATCATTGGTTGAATAGATGGAATTACTTTTATAATCAACCGGGAGCGTACTTGCAGCAGCGGTAAGATCGGTTATTAAAAGCGCATCGATCTGGGCAACCGGGGTAACCGGTGGCTGAGCTGTATAATTAGGGTTGGTAAGATCTTTTTCGGTAAGGAGTACTACAGGGCCCCAGGCATCGGTAAGATCCATATAGGCCACAGCGCGCAAAAATTTAATTTCGGCGAGAAACTGATTTTTATGATCGGCAGAAACCGAAGTCATTGGTGTAATATTATAGATAGCGTTGTTTGCATTGGCTATCAGCTTGTATATTTGCCTCCAATCCTCGGCCAGCAAGCCATTGGCTGAGTTCCATTGCACTAATGAAAGCTGACCAGGGTCGCCACCATAGCTGCAATGCCCAACATCGGTTGTAAGATCGGTAAGGGCAAAGTGCCTTACGGTCCAATAATCAAAGTTATCGCCAACAGCCGGTCCTTTTAAGCGGGCATAAACCGCATTTACCGCGGCAATAGCATCAGATTCGGTTTTAAAAGCGTTGGCACTCGTTAAACTGCTGTACACCTTAGGGTCGAGGTTCTTATTACAGGAGAACTGAATAAAAACCGCTATGGTGATCAAAAGAATACTATATTTTTTCATTTCTTTTAAATTTTATGTTGATCCTTAAAAAAGGATAATTGTTGTTTTGTTAATGGATAGAAGCTTTTATACCAAAGGTGATAGTCCTGAACGCCGGGAATCCACCAAAATCTAAACCGCCAGCCAGGTTATT
Source organism: Mucilaginibacter lappiensis (assembly GCF_050433765.1). GTDB lineage: Bacteria > Bacteroidota > Bacteroidia > Sphingobacteriales > Sphingobacteriaceae > Mucilaginibacter > Mucilaginibacter lappiensis_A. The sequence goes on from NZ_JBNPWP010000004.1 coordinate 505,030, forward strand.
AATTGAACCCACATTTTGGGTACTTGCTGAAACAGCAGCGGCATGAACGTTAACCTCCGGATCTGTACCTTTATAGCTGGTAACCGTAAATAAATTCTGGGCCTCGGCATAGATCCTTATTCCCTGAAGAATTTTCATATTCTGGAATAATGACGATGGGAAGCTATAACCCAATGAAACCGATTTTAAGCGTGCAAAAGAAGCGTTCTCTACAAATCTTGAGTTAACATAGCCACCGTAGGTAGTTAAAAAATAACCTTCCCGGGGTACATCAGTATTTTCATTTTTGCCGGCAACAAATCTGTTCAACGCATCGGCACCGGTTGTCGACTCCAGTACGAGCCTATTCATGTTAAATAAGGAATAACCAAACGCGCCCTGGATAAAAATGTTCAGGTCGAAACCTTTGTAATGGAAATCATTACCAAAGCCGGCTGTATAATGTGGGTTTGAGTTACCCAAATAGGTTTGATCACCGTCAGGTGTAATTTTACCATCGCCGTTCACATCCTTATACTTAGGATCGCCGGGTTTTGAATTTGGCTGTGGAGCGTAGGTTTCTCCTGTTTTTAATACGCCTTCGTAAACATAACCGTAAAGCTCTCCCAGCTCAACCCCAGGCACCACTTTGGTAAATGGCTGTCCCGAAACCACGCCGCTTGGGTTAGCCGTATTGGTAACTATCTCTTTAACATTGTTTGATAGTTTCAAGGTTTTTTGCTTGTTATATGAAATATTGAAACTGGTGTTCCATGAAAAATCCTTTGATCTGATATTGCTTGTATTGATAGAAAGCTCAATACCCTGATTTTGGATAGAACCGGCATTTATTAACTGGGTACTAAAGCCCCAATACTGTCCAATAGGAATATTGATCAGCAGGTCGCTGGTTTTTTTACGGTAAATATCAATAGTGGCATTAATTCTGTCGTTAGCAAAACCCATATCTAAACCTAAGTCAAACTGCGCTGTGCTTTCCCATTTCAGGTTAGGATTTGGTAATATTGATGGTTCAATACCCACTTGCAACGGACCGCCGTCGCTAAGCACGGTGCTATAGTTGGTAAATGTAGTGATGTAACGGTTGTTAGGGATGCGGTCGTTACCGGTAATACCGTAGCTTACCCTAAGCTTTAAACTGGAGAAGGTATTTAAATTTTTAATAAACTCATCTTCAGTAAATTTATAAGCTACAGCGCCTGATGGAAAAAGACCATGGCTAAAGTTGGAGCCAAACTTTGACGAAGCATCATCCCTTAAGGTAAAAGTTGCTAAAAGTTTGTCTTTATATGAATAATTTAACCTTCCATAATAGTCGGTAAGTTTAGATTGATCCTTATTACTGCCGTAACCATTTGTAAGTGAACCGGCGCTTAAGTTATAAAATAAAAATGCGTCGGTAGGAAAGCCTTTAGCTCCCGCGTTTAGTGATTCTGTTACGTCTTTTTGGTTGGAATTACCTACCAATAAAGTAAACGCGTGATCCTTTAATTCATATTTATAGGTAAAGTAGTTTTCAACCAGCCATCTGAATGAAGTATACATCTGCTCTGCGGCTATACCATTATTTGCTTTACCGGCAGTTAATGTTCTTGGGGTGTACTGGCCAGCGGTGGTTTGGTTGTATTCGCTACCGGCACCCAGGTGATAGGAAAGTCCTTTAATGATCTGATAATCTAAAGCGATGTTTCCGTTTACCAGTTTGTTACCGCTTGTATTGGTTGGCTCCAAAAGGTTGGCCAGTGCGTTATTTTTTCCCTGATAAACATAGTAAGTACCATCAGGATTATAAACCGGGATATTAGGCTGTGCTGTTAAAATACTGAACAAAGGCGCTGTAATATCACCAGAATAGGATTGCTGGTTTTGATTGGTGCTTGCCCCGTAAAAGTTAGCACTTAGTTTAATATTCTCATTAAGCGTTTTTTCGGCACCTATCCTTGCACTGTATCTCTCCATACTGGTGTTTTTTAATACACCAACCTGCTTTATATAATTACCTGAAACATAAATTTTTGAATTTTTATCGCCACTGCTGATACTCAGGTTGCGGTTTTGAACGGTTGCATTTTGTGTAGCCGCTTTTAACCAATTGGTATTGGTAACCGGAAAACTTGGTGGAAAAATTGGTGGGTTGCCATCTTCAATCGCGGTAGCGTTTTGAATGGCGGTGTATTGGGCGCCGGTAAGTAAATCAGGTTTATAGGTTAAATACTGGGTACCGTTTGATACATCGGCATCAATAGATACCTTACCTGTTTTACCTTTTTTGGTAGTGATCAAGATTACACCATTACCACCACGGGAACCATATATGGCAGTTGCCGATGCATCTTTTAAGATTTGAATATCGTCAATATCATTAGGGTTGATCAGGTTTCCGTTATCGGTAATAAAACCATCAACAACATACAACGGCGAGTTACTTGTATTAATAGAGTTACCCCCCCTCACCGTTATAGAAATGGCCCCGCCTGGTGCAAAGCTTGATTGTTGTACCTGCACACCCGCAGCCTTACCCTGTATGGCCTGGCCAAGGCTTGATGTAGTACCACCCAGGATCAGGTCATCACTTTTTACCGAACTTACAGAACCGGTAAGGTCGCTCTTTTTCTGGGTACCGTAACCTACTACTACAACTTCGTTAAGCTTATTCAGGTCTTCCTCTAAAACAATAGATAGTTCGCTGGATGTTCCGATGGTTACGTCCTGTGTTTTGTATCCTACATAGGTTACCGTTAAAACTCCCGATTTACCTTTAAGTGTTAATTTAAACTTACCGTTTATATCAGTTACGGCATTGTTTTTAACCCCTTTTTCGGTTACAGTGGCGCCAATTACCGGAACGCCTTTATTATCCTTTACTGTACCATTTATTGCGGTTTGGGCACTTGCCCATACCGGTAACAGTACAAGCAGGTAACAGCAGATCATTTTAGAAAAGAGCTTGCATAACCTACGCCCTTTTAAAAATGTACTTTCACTGAAACCTGAGCCAAATTGTGTGTAAACTTTAATCATACATTGTTGGTGTTAGTATTAATTAATCAATTAGTTTTAGTTCGTTTTATTTATTGTTTTGGATATTGGAAATTAGAGATAAGGCCTAAACAAAGCAAAGTTGAAGGCCCGCAAACACCACGCAAACGTTTGTTTTACAAAAACTTAAATGACGCAAACGTTTGATAAATGGGAAAACACACCGGATATTTTAGGAGAAGAGGCTGTAAACAACCTGCTTTACAGATTTTTAACCCGGCGGTTTTTAAACTTTTGTTAAAAAGCTGCTTGTTTTACCTGGGTTGATGATATTTTTTGATTTGGGGTTGATTTTTAACCTGTTAAGCCTTGATTTGATTTGCCCGACCGTCACTTCGCCTTCGGCAGGGAGAGGGAGTTGCAAGGCTTTTTATTTAACTGTCATCCTGAGTTATCAAAACCAGCGGTATCTAAAGGTAAAATGACGTAGGAAGCGAAAGGCTGTGTGTGCGATTCCCCTCTCGAGAGAGGTGGAGGGGTGTGTCCTTTTCATCGCGCGCATAAACACACCCCTGCTACCCTCGATTCCTACGCGCCCCCTCTCAAGAGGCCAATCATAGAATAGATGCTTCACTATGTTCAGCATGACAAACTTATTTTTCACCCCTCTTTCCGCCGCAGGCGAAGAGAGGGGTGAAAAACGCAGCGATGTCGGGGTGAGTCTTCGCAAAATGTGCTAATCAGGCTTAAGCCTGTACAAAAGGAATAATATACTTGTAAACCTTCTCCATGCTTTCCATAGGCGATTCAAGCGCTGTATAAATGATGAGATTGGATTTGGAAGGTGCCTCAAACCCCGAACTGATACCCGTAAAATTGACAATTTCACTGGACTGAGCCTTTTTATACAGGCCTTTAATGTCCCTTGCCTGGCAAACACTCATGGGGCAGTCCACAAAAACTTCCAGATAATGCCCGCCTATGATTTGCGCTGCAAGGGCCCTGTGTTTTTCAAGGGGAGTTATAAAAGAACAGATGGTGATAATATCGTTTTGCAGCATGATCCTGGCTATTTCTGCCGCACGCCTGATATTTTCTGATCTGTCGTCCTCCGTGAACGACAGATCATTATTAATACCAGCCCTTAACACATCCCCATCTAAAGAAACTGTAAAAAAACCATCGTTTTCCAGTTTTTCTTTTAACAAGGAGGCTATGGTTGTTTTACCCGCCCCCGATAATCCGAATAGCCAAACAACAATCCCTTTTTGATTAAGCAAAGCTTTTCCCTTCTATTTAATTTAAAACTAATACAATGTCTTATTCAGGCATTCTGTAAACATTGTTGCTGCGGTCAATATCTGGCAGCTGCCTGTCAGGGTCTAAAATTACTGAAGTTATTTTTGTAGTTGAGTTACATTTAAATACCCATTTTGCACCACGCTGCCAAACCTCAACAGGGAGTTTTATTTGTTGTACAGCTCCGTTTTGTTCGGTTACTTTTATGGCTACAGGCAGGGCCATGCCGCCTAAATTTTCAAGAGTTATCAACGCCCCGGCTACAGGATCGTTTTTTACATACTTTACATCAGTAACAGCCTGATCAAGGTTCCAGGCGGTAAAGAACCACTCTTTCCAAAACCAGTTAAGATCTTCGCCCGCTGCATCATTCATCGTACGAAAAAAATCATCAGGCTGCGGATGTTTATAAGCCCAGCGTTTGATATACATATTAAACGCATAATCAAACCTATCGGCGCCTAAAACTACATTCCGCAAAACGTTTAAAGCCAGTGCGGTTTTGTAATAATACAGACCACCATCTGAAAAGGCCATCACTTCGGGCGCGGTCATCAGGGGATCTTTCTCTTTCAATAAACTACGTGTCATGCTTACTGCCATGCTGCTGGTATCCTTATATTCGCCGTGGTTAAACCAATTAGAGGCATAGCCATTTATAAAAGTGTTTAAACCTTCGTCCATCCACATAAAACGTCTTTCGTTACTGCCTACTATCATCGGGAACCAGTTATGGCCCATTTCATGCGTAATATCATGCCACAGGTCGTCCTTTTTAATCTTATAGCTGCAAAATACAATACCCGGATATTCCATTCCAAGCGCTACCCCAGCCACCACAAATGCCGAATGCCAAGGGTATTCGAAATAATTTTTGGAGTAAAACTCTATACTATGTTTTAAATATTGGGCAGCACGGCCATAGCGCTCATATCCTCGGCTCTCTACCGGGTAAACTGCATTAGCCATTCCCTTTTTTCCTGATGGCAGATTAACTCGGGCGGCATCCCAAATAAATGCCCTCGACGCCGACCAGGAAACATCACGTGTGTTGTGCATTTTATAGTGCCAGGTTAACGTACCAGCCTGTTTAGGCCTTGAACCAGTAGTGCCAACCTCGGTCTCGGTTATAATGTTCACACTGCTATCGCTTTTAGCCGCCGCGGCTAAGCGTTTATTTTGCGCTGCGGTTAAAACCTGCTCCGGGTTTTGCAGATCGCCGGATGCTGCAACTATCATATCGGCCGGTACGGTGATAAAATAATCGTAATTGCCATACTCGCAGTAAAATTCACCGGTACCAATGTAAGGCAAAGTATCCCAGCCATTTACATTATCATAAACACACATGCGCGGGTACCATTGGGCCAGTTGGTAGATCACGCCATCTTTTACAGGTAATTTCCCCATGCGGTCGGCACCGTAATTGGGAACATTAAAATCGTAATTGATCTTTATAACGATTTGATCACCATGCGGTTTTACCGCGAAGGGCAAACGTATCTGCATGCGGGTATCGTTAATAAGAGGTTTAACCGGGTAGCTTTTACCCATATAGGTAACCAAAACAATTTCAATATGGTAGCCTCCCTTGTTGTAACCCTTAACATCAAAGCGGTCGCCACCTACAGGCGTTGTGGCAGCGCCCCTGGAATCGGATCTGAATAAATTCTGATCAAGCTGAAGCCATAAATAGTTGAGCGTATCGGGGCTATTATTGGTATAGTTGATGTTCACATTGCCCTTGATCAGGGTATCCTTTTCAACCAGGTTGGCATTAATAACATAATCTGCTTTGTTTTGCCAGTATTTTGGACCAGGAGCGCCATTGGCACTCCGTAACTCATTACCATTATGGGTAAAAAACGAATGATCGAAAACCTGGAGTTGGTCATACGTTGATTTTGTTTGTGCAACGGCAAAAAATGGCATCATTGCCATACAAAAAAGCCACAAATTGATCTGTTTATACTTTATCATTATCTCTTGAATAGTTTAAATATGAGCACCTTAGCGACAATGAAAGATAGATACTAATACAGCCTTAAAGCCAGATACCTTAACGCAAACGTTTGATAACAGGCCAAAAAATGACGTTTAAAGAACCCGGTTTTATAAAACTTTACTTTTTATATCGCGCAGGATCTGTAATTGCAGTTCCCTACGATCAAGATCAGATTGACGGGCGTTGGTCAGGATCTGTTTTTTAAGCATGTTGTTATCGGCAGTGTATTCCTCAACAGCATCTGGCGATGTTAACCGGGTATTGGTTAAGGAAGTAAATATGGGGTAATTAAGTTTTTTCAATACATCATGGCTAACCAGTTCAAATATTTCAATTTCGTCTGATCTAAGTTCTTTATGAAACTTGCCTGTATTGTTATTCATGATGGGCTTTTCCAGGTTCTGCCACATTTCGCCGGCAGCTGCGGTCGCTTTTGATTCGTTTGAGTTATAAAAACTCAGCATGTTATCCGCGTAATCAATTTCCAGGAACTTACATAGTTTCCTGATCAGCATTTCAGGCTGTGTAATCAATGTTTCATAATTAAGGGCGAAGAAACGGTCCTCCTCTATGCGTTCGGCCAGTTTTATGCAGGCTTGCTGGTCATGTGTCCATTGCTGGGCCAGGTGGTAAATATGTTTTTCGCCAACAATAGCTTTTTTAAAGGATACCGCCACATCACGGCCATCGCGGTACAGGTAAATGTATTTTAAATTGGCGTTGTGTTGCTCCAGTTCATCGGCATAATGAACGTTGGCCATGCTTTTGCAGCACCAGTACGTTGCCTTTTTAGTTATGGCTGCCTGTTCATAAATAAGCCTGTTTATCTCAAAAATGCTATATACTGTAGAATTTTCGAAGGTCCAATCCCTGTTGATCTTTATGCCTTCCCAGGGCACAGGATTGGCCTCAACATAGTCAACCACATCGTTGATCAGTATTTTATACGCACTTTCATTTAAAGGCCCGTAAAACTTTAATAAGGGCACAAAAGTAACCAGTATATGCGGCGGATGAGGTGACGCTATGGCTTCCGACTGATCCAGTATCACTCTCAATAAATTTGATCCCGACCTTTGTGTGCCAATTATCTGGATGCCTAATGGTTTATACAGATTATTCATATTAAATATACTTTGTTAATACCCCAAGTGATATGGAGGCGATGATCAGATAAACAGGGTTTATTTTATACTTATAGCTCAGGATCAAAGCAATTATCGGGATGATCACGATGACTGGCGTTAAATGCAATTGAAACACAATCCTTAAAGCCGATGAAATGATAAGGCCGATGATCACTACCTTAATTCCGCCAACTACATTTTTAACCAGCGCATGGTCTTTGTTTTTCTTGAACAGTTTAGCAACCATGATCATTAAAATGGCCGATGGCGCAAACATAGCCACGGTAGCCAGGATAGCCCCTGCAATTCCGGCTAATTTATAGCCAATAAAGGTGGAGCTTACCAGGATAGGCCCCGGTGTGGCCTGACTAAACGCTATGGCATCAATAAATTCCTGTACGGTAAGCCAGTGCAGGTCTTTTACAAATAATGATTGCATGATAGGGATCATGACGTAACCGCCCCCAAATAAAGAAAGACTTATCCCCGAAAAAACCATTCCTATTTTTAGCAGTATGTTGTTCAGGTTTTTGTAAACGTTGGTTAAAAATAAAGCTTCGTTAACCACCAGTATCCCCATCAGTATGGATGCCGTGTTTATTTTGAACTTATACCCGGTTTTAAAAATATCTCCTATCGATATGCCCGCATGTTTATGACCGCCCATAAAAAAACCTGCTATTGCCCCTATGAAAATAAGTGCAATGGTGACCATGTAGCTGTTTATTACAGAAATAACCACAACGGTGAAAACACACAACGCTATTTTTTTATGATCTTTCGAAATTTCCTTTTTGAATAACTGCAAACCTGCCGATAATATGATCGCGCTTACCGTACCAGCTACATACTGCATGATGAGGGCCCATTCCACTTTATAGGAGTAGGTAAAATAAACCCATGATAATAAAAGCATGAGGGTACATGCAGGTAGCAAAACACCCAGCATACTAACCAATGCGCCCGTTTTGCCTTTAAGGCGGTAACCAATGTAGGCTACTACATTTACAGCCAATGGCCCCGGCAGCAGGCTTGCTACGGTAATACCCTCCAATATAATTTCATTGTCAACAACTTCGTCCTTATCAACCATGAGCTTTTGCATGAGGGCAACAAGGGCCATATAGCCACCAAAGCTCACACACCCAATTTTAAGGAATGTGTAAAACAGGTAGCTAAGGCTTACCCGGGTCTTTTGAGCTTGAGTTATATTAATTTGTACAGCCTCCATTAATTTCCTGATTGTTATGATCTTATAAAGATTTTCAGAAAATTACAAATTAAGCGGCCTGCGTTAATAATTAATTTAACGCAAACGTTTGTTAAGGCTTAAAATCTTAATGGTGAATTAATGTTTACCTGTTCGGCAGCGCCACGATGGCTGATTATTTCACCTTACATAAAAAGCCCGAATTGAGTAACGAGACCTTGTTGTATAAAAAGGGATCACCATTAGGGGCGGTCATTGTAGCGCCGCTAAAAGTCGCGATAGCTTGGCCGGCCGCGGTGTCCCATTCCATGGTAGGGCCGTGGCGGTAATAAATATGGGCCTTACCTTCGACTATTAAACAAAATTTGAGCGAACTCCCTGCCGAAATAGTTTCGGTTACCGGGTATTGGCTTAGCACGGCTGTTTCTTCTGGCGATGCATGTGAACGACTGCCTACAGCTGTCCAATTGGTACTGCTTGTATCAACATGCAATTGGGTTTTAATTCCGTTTTTTGTTTCTTTCCAGCTTCCAATATTTGCTCCGCCGTAGTACAATTCACCGGCAACAGGTACGTAGATGACCCCTAAAACGGGCGTATCTTTATATATGAGGGCTATGTTTACCGTAAACTCGCCATTATGCTTGATGAACTCTTTGGTTCCATCCAATGGGTCGACACACCAAAAAAACTCCCAGTTTTTCCGGGTACCATAAGGGATATTTTTTCCCTCTTCAGAAATGATGGGGATGTGCGGGGTTAACGAGGTTAGTCCTTTAACTATAATATCATTCGACAGGCTATCGGCAATGGTAAGGGGCGACTGGTCATCCTTCAATGTCAGTTCCATCTTTTCGGGAGGTAAATTATAAATAGTAAGTATTTCTGCTCCGGCTTCTTTGGCCATATCGTTTAATTTCTCTAAATCAATTGCCGGTAAATCTTTAAAAACAAAAATCATTTATGCTTGCCTAAAATTCAATAATACTACCTTTTAGTAAAGATAGTAATTCCGATAAATATCCTGAGAATACTCCTTTCATATCGGTTATACCATCACGCCCTTTTGCATACCATACTTTTACGGTATATGCCTTAAAAAGTATTAAATACGTAGTACTACCTCAACGGAAAAATAGAAAAGAGATAGTCGGATGTTATTTGTTTGAGCTAAATTTATACCGCAGAAAACGGATATATGGAATATATAACCTTACAAAAACATCAGGATATTTGGACACATAAATTTGCTGCAGAGCAAGGCCTACTTTCGGGGGTATTGGGAAAATTTGTAAAAATATATCATGTTGGCAGCACTGCCATTCCCGATCTGTTGGCTAAACCCATAATTGACATTGCTCTTGAATCAAAGGAATTTCCACCGGGCCGGGATATTATTGAACAGCTATCAGCTATAGGCTATACCTATAAAGGTGAGGCTGGCGTTAAAGGGCGAATCTGGTTTACTAAGGGACAGCCGCGGGAAATTAACCTTCATTATTGTGCAACAGGCTCTGAAATTGTAAAGCGACAACTCAGATTTCGCGACAGCTTAATGCAGGATGAATGCTTAAGACGCGAGTACGAACTTATAAAGTTAAATAATTGTAAGGGTAAGGATATAGATGATGCCGGATATGCAGATGCAAAATCTGACCTGATCGAAAAAGTGATCGGTCAATAAAACTTCTCCAAGAATCACCATACTAAGTCACAATTTTGTTAATATGCTTATAGGGCGAAACCTATTGAAATAACATTTGTAAATTCGATAAAACACTACTATGGATTATGTAAGATTTGGGCAAACCGGTATGATGGTTTCAAAATTATGTTTAGGTACCATGACCTATGGAAGGCCAACCGAAAGGTGGCCCTGGGCCTTAAATGAAGAGCAAAGCCGGCCTTTTATTCAAAAAGCGCTGGAGCTGGGTATTAATTTTTTTGATACGGCCGATGTTTATACCGCAGGCGCCAGTGAAGAAGTTGTAGGAAAAGCGTTACGTGATTTTGCCAAACGGGATGATGTGGTAATTGCCACCAAGGTTTTTAATGCTATGGGCTCCGGCCCCAATGACAAGGGACTTTCCCGTAAACATATCATGAGCGCCATTGATGCCAGTCTGAAACGGCTGGGGACAGATTATGTGGATCTTTACCAAACCCACCGCTGGGATTATAACACACCGATTGAGGAAACCATGGAGGCCCTGCATGATGTTGTTAAGGCAGGTAAGGCACGCTACATTGGCGCATCATCAATGTATAGCTGGCAATTTGCTCAGGCATTATATACGGCAGATCTGCACGGATGGACAAGATTTGTTTCCATGCAACCCCATTATAATTTGATATACCGCGAGGAAGAAAGGGAGATGATCCCGCTTTGCCAGGATCAGAAGATCGCCGTTATACCCTGGTCGCCATTGGCACGCGGGCTTTTAACCGGAAAGCGGACAAAAGAACGAAATGAAACAGAGCGCTCTAAAACAGATGCTTTTGGAAAAACGCTGTACAATGAAAGCTCAGATTTTGATATCGTAAACCGCCTTACTGAAATAGCTTCAGTAAAAGGATTACCTAACGCGCAGGTGGCTTTGGCCTGGATGCTGAGCAAATCCGCTGTTACCGCTCCTATTATTGGTGCAAGCAAACCCGGCCATTTAGAAGATGCCGTAGCTGCATTAACTGTAAAACTTTCTGACGAAGAAATAAAAAGTTTGGAAGAGCTATACCAGCCTCATCCGGTACTTGGTTTTGCGTAAGCACCATCATATAACAGCTTGATCCCTTCAACCTATGGTTTGGTTAAATACAAAACATAGGTTGATTTCTTTAATGCCAACCGGCATTTTAGATCCGAAAACCCTTACACTTCGGATAACGAAAAAACTATGAATTACATTTGTAATCTTAAAGTTCCTGCTGTACAAGAGTGCCTAAAGCTTTAAAAGCATCCTCGTTCCTTTTATAATACGTCCACTGGCCTTTACGGGTTGAAGTAACCAGCCCTGCCCGTTGCATAACCGATAGGTTTTCTGAAATGGTAGATTGTGTCATACCACTCTTTTTTTGAATTTGTCCAACACATACCCCAAGGGTAAATGGCTCCTGCTGATCTGGGAAATACTTTTCGGGTGTTTTAAGCCAGGCCAGTATCTGCAACCGGGTAGGATTTGAAAGTGCCTTAAAAATTTCCAGGTGATTCATAACACAAATATATATCTGATTTTCCCGATATGCCAATTAATATCTCTTAATTACAATGTATTGACTTATGATAGTCTTTCCCTTTTAACCAATAACAACCAGGCATTCGTTTTTCTAAAATGAAAAAACAAGAGTTTAGTTAGTCGCTTTCCGCTGCTTAAGCTATCTTATTGATCTTTTTCACATATAACTCATCAACCAGGATCATAACAATAGCCAGTAACGGAACAGCCAATATGATACCCAAAACACCCGATAAAGTAGCCATCAAAACTTGCGCAAGTATAGTAAGGGCAGGCGGCAGATCCATCATCCTTTTCTGAATAAGCGGGTTTACAACATTGCTCACAATGGTTTGGGTTATAATATACATCAGCGCTACAATTATTGCCGTATTGGTACTGATAGTGAGCGCAAGCAATACCCCCGGTATCATAGCTGCCAGCGATCCGAAGTTGGGAATAAGCTTAAGCAAACCTGTAAGCAGTGCCAGCACAAGGGCTACGGGTATGCTCATGATGCTTAAACCAACAGTAAGTAAAATAAACACCAAAACCATGGATAGCATCATGCCTTTAAGCCAGCTCTTGAGTGCCACGCTGATGCGGTCAATAACCTCTTTGGCAAGATCTTTCCGGTCTTCAGGTATCAGCTTGATGATACCGTTTTTATATAAATCGGGATTGGTGGTAAAAAAAATAGCCAGGAAAAAAATAATGTACAGATTGCCCAAAACACCAAAGCTGGTACTAAAAAACTGCCTTGCAGTGGCAAATAACTTGTCAGAGTTATCATCTGATAAATAGGATAGCACTTTATTCCCTAAGGGTGTCTCGGCCATCTTTAATTTAGCTGTACGGACTGTATTAGGTAACGAATCGCTTAATATGGCTATTTGGTTGGAGATCTTGCTACCCATAAACCAAAATAAAACAGCAAGTATGATAAATGAACCAGCAACAGAAATGATCATGCAGGGTCGCCTGCTCCATTTGGTGTTCCGTTGAATCATATCTCCCAATCCATGAAAATAAACCGATACAAGGACACCTGCCAATACCATCAGCAGTACATTAAAGGCCACACGTGCTATCAGAATAACAACTACCAATAAGGCAACTATGGCAACCGTATGCCATACTTTTTCAATATAAGTTAGCTCCTTTTGTTTTTCGTTTTCGGTAGGGTGTTTATTGTTTGGGGTCATAGGCTCTGTATGCGGTTAAAGCGTACAGATAAGTACAATAATTAAGCATAAAAGTTTTAATCATCAGCCCGGGTCTATCCGATAGTACAAAGTAAAACGGGAACAGGGCGCTAAGCCCTGTTCCCGTTTTACTTTGTAATTTGTCCTACTTATACAACTCCACCCATAACCGGGTCAGTAAAGCTGGCTGCGCCGGTCTCTACCCTACCTGCGTACCGCTGCTCAAAATGATCAGCCCCATCTACCTGAACGCTAAAATCATACCAGCCGAAGCTTGATTTCAAATCAAGCACTATGTTTTGTGTACTGCCGGTGGCTATTTGTTTTTTAGTATCATTTTTATGGTAGCCCTGATCCTTAATGGTAACAGCATGAGTTTTTGACGGATCGGAATTGGTAATTTTCACGATCACATTACCCGTTAATTTTCCGTTTTCTGCAGTATGTTCATACTCTGCGGTGATATTTAACAGCGGGTTATTACCGGTTCCAATAAATTCCCTGTAAAATCCATTCGGGCCATTCACCCTCAAATGATATTTATCTCCTTCAAAAGCATTAACCGGCCAGTTATAAGCTACAGTATCGCCTACGGCAGTCGCGAACGACCAGTTACGGCATACTTGCGTAGCTGGCTCCGTTAACGCATCATGAAATTTACCGGGTGCATAAACAGTAAAAGGTGAACCTGCAGATTGCTCTCCAAAAACTTTATTCCCTGCTTCCAATTTTAGCTCAAAGTTCTTTTTATCAGCACTCAATTTACCATGTGCATAAAGCTCATAGGGCAAAGCACATGACGCACGTACCCCTTTTTCCTGCAGCGGTACAACATCCCCGGCAAGCGGTTTATCTATATACCTTGCTACATCCTCGTCCGACAATTTTTTGTAGCCCGATGGATCTTCTTTAAACTTGGCGTTATATATTTCCTCTACAAAATTATTGCGGTTTAAAAAGTCAATCTTATCCGGTTTATCACCATCGTACGGACTAAACACCGAAGTCAGGTCGCCGCATATGGCACGGCGCCATTTACTAATATTATCTATCCTAATATTTTTCTTGTACTTTTTATTAAAAAAGGCTTCCAGGAATTGTAAGGTTGAGGTATGGTCAAATACTTCTGAACAAACCTTACCTCCCCTGCTCCACGGCGAGGCAATAATGGTAGGTACCCTAAATCCGAGCCCGATAGGTGCTTCGCGTGCTTCTTTTTCGGGGATTCCTTGCTTAAGCTCATTGGCCAGCCTAACGTGTTCTACTTCGGTATCTATCCCTTTTGATACTTTCCCGGTGCCGGGTATTTTTTCATCAGGTATTGAAAATGGCTTAACATGATCAAAATAGCCATCGTTTTCATCGTATGTGCTGATAAAGATGGTTTTTTTCCATACCTCAGGGTTTTTGGTCAATATATCTAGTATTTCAGAAACATACCATGCACCATACCACGGGGCGCTGGGATGGTCTGAAAAGTTTTGAGGCCCGGCCAGCCATGAAACAGCAGGGAGTTTACCAGTGTTCACATCCTGCCTAAACTGGTGCAATACATCACCTTTAGGCACGGTTACCTCGCGCTGCGTATTACCATCATTATAGCTAAGTGTAGTAACATCGCGATAATCAGGATCACCGGAATTTACAACAAAAGCTCTTTGATACAAGCTCTTCTCTCTTGCCGATAATTTATTAAACTGTTCCTGGTTATACTTTTTCAGTTCGGCTTTGGCATTATCCAATACTGCCTGTTTGGTTTGTATACTGGCCTGTACTTTTGCATCTGCAGATGGGTTTTTCTCCTGCAGCTTTCTGATCTCGGCAGGGAGCGTATCCACCTGCCGCTGTAAATTTTGCACATATCGCGGCGTAAATTTAACGTTATACGCGGCGTAGAACTCTAAATTATTACAGCCGAAATTGGAAAGCCAGGATCTTTCTTCACCTTTAAAGCCGCCGCCGCAATTCAACTCATTCTGGTAAAACTTCCATGAAATATCGTTGTCTTCCAGCAGTTCGGGGAATGTTTGCCATGGCATTTTTCCATGATCAAAATCATCATTCCTGATATTTACTTTAGTAAGGCCATTTTCTTCGTAACTGGTTTTACCCGTCCAGAAAAAAGCCCTGTTGGGCGTAGTGCTTGTCATAGCCGAACAAAAACTTTGATCACAAACGGTAAACGCGTCGGCCATGGCATAATGAAACGGCAGATCTTCGCGGGTAAAATGGCCCAGGGTTAAAGGCATACCCGCATACTTTTTATTTCCTGATTTTTTGGAGAGCAGCCACTGATCATATTTACCATTATTATAAGCATCAACCTGGCTTGCCCTTGAATGCGGCAATGATCCTATCCAGGTAACTTTTGAATTTTTAATATTTAAACGGAATGGGGCATAGGTTTCGCCCACCGCGTTAGTTTGCATCCATACCGGTTTTTTATCGGGCAGGTTTATAGCTCTTGGATCGTTAAATCCCCTTACTCCCTGCAGGGTTCCAAAACAATGATCAAATGACCTGTTCTCCTGCATCAGGATCACGATGTGCTCGGCATCTAAAAAGGTACTACCTGCCTTTGGATCAATGGCAAAAGCGCGTTGTATTGATGCCGGGAACATGGCGGTAAGGCCAGCTGCGCCCGATAATAACAATGATTTTTTAATAAAGTTCCGTCTGGATTCCATAATTGTAGTCTGTATTTTTCTTAAAAAACTTCGCCGCAATTTCTCTCTTTTTAAATATAGATAAGATCATCGGCTGTAAAATTTATGTTATCATAATACCTAAACAATATTAACAGTGAGTTGCAACATTTTGCTTTTTATCCTTACAACCTCACCTGGTAATATATTAAACCTATTTAATATTATTGATTTCTCAAAAATTTGCCCTAATTTTCGGGTCGTCTACCATTCTGCATATATCTGTTTAAGGAGAAAGCTATCAATTTTGAATATCCACACAATGAATTACGCTGAACCACAACTCAGAACCATTAATGTGATACGCTACGTAACCCCCTTACGCGAAGGCGGTTCATTGCCTGCCATTGCCGAAGGCGACGATGAGTTTTTGTATGTGCTCAAGTTTCGCGGCGCCGGGCAGGGCGTTAAAGCGCTTATTGCCGAACTTATTGGCGGCGAAATTGCCCGCGCATTGGGTTTAAAAGTACCAGAACTGGTTTTTGCTAACCTTGACCCTGCCTTTGGCCGCTCAGAAGCTGATGAGGAGATACAGGACTTGCTGAAATTTAGCGTGGGGCTTAACCTTGCCCTGCATTACCTTTCGGGTGCTATTACCTATGACCCCGTTGTTAATACGCTTGATGCCAAACTGGCCTCGCAAATAGTATGGCTCGATTGCTTGCTCACCAATGTTGACCGTACACCCCGCAATACCAATATGCTGATGTGGCATAAAGAACTATGGCTTATTGATCATGGCGCGGCACTATACTTTCATCATTCGTGGGATAACTGGGATGAGCAGGCTATGCGCCCTTTTATAAAGGTTAAGGATCATGTATTACTACCCCAGGCCTCGGCACTGGATGAAGTTGATGCAGAATTTTGTTCTATTTTAACTGAAGACCGCATCCGCTCCATTGTTAACCTGATCCCAGATGAATGGCTTATAGACGATTCGGAAAATGGGACACCTGATGAACGCCGGGATGTTTACACCCGTTTTTTAACCACACGCATAGCTGCGTCTGATATATTTGTAAAAGAAGCACAATATGCAAGAGCAATACTTATTTGAGTACGCCGTGATACGCGTTGTACCCAGGGTGGAGCGCGAGGAATTCATAAATATTGGCGTGATCATTTACTGTCCCAAACAGCAGTTCTTAAAAGTACGCTTTATGCTTGACGAGGTCCGCATCAGCGCTTTCGCGCGCGGACTGGATATTGATTGCATCAAAGACAATATCAGCTCCTTCGAAAGGATCTGTCATGGCGATAAACAAGCCGGCCCTATTGCTAAACTGGATATGGCCTCTCGCTTCCGCTGGCTTACGGCTACCCGGAGCACGGTAGTGCAATCGTCAAAAGTACACCCTGGTTTGTGTTTGGATGCTGATGAAACATTGACAAAATTGTTTGAGCAGTTGGTAGGTTAGATTTACGAAGTTTTAAAAACTTCGTAAATCTTTCTATCTCGCTAAGGGGCTTAAACATTTAAAAATTGTCATCCTGAGCATCGCGAAGGATCTAATCGCAATATGCTTAGTGTAGAATAGATCCTTCGTTCCTCAGGATGACAAAGATGTATTAAATCTACTTCGCAACCACTTTTTTCTCTTCCTTCTTCACCGTCCATGGATAGCTGAACGTATACTCTCCTGAGCCGAGCTTTATGGTGGTACCACTTTCGTCTGTGCTTCCGGTAACTGGTTTGCCATCCTGTTTTATATCCTGGCCATTGGCCTGCGGCAGGGTTACATCAGCTGTGGTGTTGGGTGGGATTTTAACGTGCATCTGCATGGTAGCGTCTTTTACTTCCCATGATGACAATACCTGTCCGTACATGGTTTCGAACGTTGCTTTTGTAAAAGTGAATTTGCGGTGCGGCTCGGGTTTTATAATGATGTGTTTATATCCCGGCGCGCCAATCTGCAACCCGGCCATTTGCTGGTACATCCAATCGCCAACTGCTCCATATGAGTAGTGGTTAAAGGAGTTCATGCTTTTATCCTGGAAAGTGCTGTCGGTTTTGATGCCGTCCCAGCGTTCCCAAATGGTGGTGGCACCCATTTTTACAGGGTATAGCCATGAAGGATATGTTTTTTGCAGCAGCAAGTCATAAGCCACATTGCTATAACCATTTTGCGATAGCACCTGGCACAAATACGGCGTGCCCAAAAAGCCGGTAGATAAATGATTTTTACGGCTGCGCACATCCTCCACGAGGTAAGCCGCGGCTTTGGCCTTCAAACTATCAGGCACCAAATCAAACTTTAGGGCCAGCACATACCCGGTTTGCGAATCGGCAAATATGCGACCCGTTGGGGTGATGTAATTATGGATAAAGGCTTTTTTCACCGCCTCATGTATATCGCTGTATTTCTTCTCATCCGCGGTATTACCTAAAACGCCCGCCGCCTGGCTCAATAGTTTTGACGAGTAGGCATAAAACGCGGTGGCTATCAGATCGGGATTGGTATAGCCATTGGGTTCAGAGAAATCATAAATACCCGGACGGTAAAACAACCAGTCGCCAAACAAGCTGCCGCCGTGCCATATGTATTTATCACCCGCCTTTTTAACTATGTAATCCACATAGGCTTTCATACTGGGATATTGGGTCTGCAAAATGTGCTTATCTGCATAAACCTGGTACATTGTCCAGGGTACAATCACGGCTACGTCCCCCCATCCAGCCGATGTGGCCTGACCAGTTGGTAAATTGTCGGGCACCACAAAGGGTATCCCCCCGCCCGGAAACTGGTCGGCAGCTACATCCTTCATCCACTTGGCAAAAAACGGGGCCACTTGCATGTTAAATGCCGCCGTACGCGAAAAAACCTGCGCATCGCCCGTCCAGCCCAAACGTTCGTCGCGTTGCGGACAATCCGTAGGGATGTCTAAAAAGTTACCTTTTTGCCCCCACAGTATATTGTGCTGCAGTTTGTTGATCATGGTATCTGAGCACGCGAACGTACCAGTTACAGGCATATCTGAGTGAACAACTACGGCCGTAAAATTTTCAGGTTCCAGTTCGCCTGGAAAACCTTCAACAGCTATGTATCTGAAACCCATAAAAGTAAAATGCGGTTCAAATACTTCTATACCACCGCCTTTAAGTGTATAGTTGATGGTCGCGGTTGCTGAGCGCAGATTGGCTGTATAAAACTCGCCAAACTTATCCAGTACTTCGGCATGGCGTATGGTAATAGTTTGTCCAGCCTGGCCGCTTACTTTCAGGCGTACCCAACCAGTAAGATTCTGTCCAAAATCAATGATCTGTGTTCCTTTGGGGCTTTTAAATATAGCAATAGGTTTTATCTCCTGAATTTTATGCACGGGGACACTCTCTACCCCCACCAGCATCTTTTTATCATGGGTAACTGTATCAACAGGAACCCAGGCGGCGGCGTTAAAACCTTTGCTGTCCCAGCCGGGTATTTCCTTACGGGCATCATAGTTTTCGCCATCATATATACCATCAAGTGTTATAGGACCGTTTTGCGTACTTTTCCAGGAGCCGTCAGAATTTACGTATTGCACCGTTCCATCGGCATAGGTAATTCGCAACTGGCATAGCAGAGTCAGTTTTTTACCCCAAACGGCCCATTGACTGGCAAAGCCCGTTGTACCACGAAACCAACCATCGCCCAACATAGCACCTATCACGTTATCCCCTTGTTGCAGCATGGTGGTAATATCATAAGCTTGGTATTGCAGTCGTTTTTTATATTCTGTCCAACCGGGGGTAAGGAGTTGGTCGCCTACCCTTTTACCGTTAATACATAGCTCATATAAACCATGCGCGGTAGCATAAACCCTGGCCGATACTATTTTCTTACTAACCGCAAATTGCTTGCGTAGCATTATTGCCGGTATTTTGCGCAACGTATCCTGTTTAGGTTGTACCCAGGTGGCGGTCCAGTCGGCAGGCGAAAGCAGGCCGGTTTCAAAATAAGCAGGTTTGCTCCAGGCTGATGCATGGTTATGATTGTCCCAGACCTTTACCTGCCAGTAGTAACGTGTAGCTGATTTTAATGCAACGCCGTTATAGGTGATCAAAACTGATGAATCGGACTTTACCTTACCTGTATTCCAAACTGTTTTTGACGATGAAAAAGACGCGTCTGTTGCCACCCTGATGTTGTAGGCTTGCTGCAGGGTGTTTCTTTGCGTGGTGCTTATTTTCCAGCTCAGGCGGGGATGTAGTGCATCAATACCTATTGGATTGGTCAGGTATTCGGCGGTTAAACTTTCAACAACAGGAGTTTGCGCCAAGCACATTGCCGGGAAGGTAAGCAAGAGGTAAAGGAATATATTTTTCATGATTTAAATTGGTAAACCAAGTATATCAATTGTATTTTGAAACCGCAACCCCGTCTATCTTCTTGCTAAAACGTGTTAACCTTAATAAGTTATGTTCTTTTGCCTTTTAACATGTCTAAAGAGTAAAAACTATCGCGCCAATAAATACCACCCTGCCTTATTGTTAAAAATGCGGATTTTAAAGTGGTATATACTATAAGAAAGCTGGTAAACGGGATCATCAGGGCATACCACCATTTATTAGGACGAACAGCTACCATGTAAAATATCTGGAACAGAAACACTACTGCTGCCATTAAACGAATTTCGGTTGATCCGAAAATTAACATAGCAGGAATAGGTAACGCAAAACATACCAATACCATCAAAGCATTTATAATTGCATGACCAAGTTTATATTCGACTACCGAGAATGAATTTTTCATAAGCCCGTTACAAAACTCCTTCAGATTTTTGTACCACTCCAAACAGATATATTGCTGACCACCCAATACATCCTGTTTTAAACCAGCCGACTTAATGGTTTGACCGAGCTGCATATCATCATCGGGCCTTAATTTGATACGGGCATGTGTCCCTATTTTTTCATATGCATCGCGCCGCACTAAATTAAATGCACCAATACCCGCAAAGCCTTTTGATTTGGGATCTTTGGCTCCCCAGGGCTTCATGTGCATCATTAATATGATACCGAACGTGCCCAGTACACTGTTTAAAATTACAGATCTGGATATCGCCTCGGGCAGTATGGTTAAATGGTCGAGCTTGTGCTTAACCGCATATCCTAAAGCCTTATTAACGGCATCCCGGTGAAACACGATATCGGCATCAGTAAAAAGCATCCATTCTTCAGAACTGCTTAAATAACCCTGGTACAATGCATTGTTTTTACCCAGCCACTCATCTGGCAAGGTGGTGATTGTAGTAACGGTAAGTTTTGGGTAATGTGCAATAAAACCCTGTAGTATATCTGCAGTACGGTCTGTAGAACGATCATTCACTACGATAATACGATAGTTATTGTAATTGATATTGCAAACGCTTTGCAGGGCATTTTCAAGATAATCCTCCTCGTTACGTACTGCAATAATGATAACTACAGCCGGTTGCGCTTCAATTAGGGGTTGTATTTTCAATTGTTCAATCTTTTTCAGGTTGATGAGCAGGTAAATGATCATGCCTACCCATGAAAAGCTTACCCATATGCTGTAGCAAAAAAAAATCATTGTAATGAGGTTTTGATAAAGGTGAGCAAAATTGCACCTCTTTTCAACTATTTTTTCATTTATAAAAACCTGCTGACATAGGGCTGTCACTTGCCGGTTGTTACTTTGAATCATAAACAAAAACAGTAAACACTTAAAACAATAAAGCCATGTCAATCATCCCTATGTTATTAAAAGAAATGGAGCAGGAAGCTCAAACAACCCGTAAAATGCTGGAACGTGTACCTAATGATAAATATCAATGGCAACCGCACGAAAAAAGCATGACCATACAACGCCTGGCCAACCACATTGCCGAACTGCCTACATGGGTAACCATGACGTTTAACACCAGCGAGCTCGACTTTGATAAAAACCCATATGTTGATAACACCATAAATAATACGGCCGACCTGCTGAATTTTTTTGAAGAATCATTGGAAAGCGGCAAAACAAGTCTGGCCGCGGCAAATGAAGCAGATCTTGAAAAAGAATGGACGCTGCGGAAAGGAGATTACATTATCAGCGTAAGAAGCAAAGGTGATATCATCAGAATGGCTTACTCACAAATTGTGCATCACAGGGCACAATTGGGTGTATACTTGCGCCTGCTTAACGTACCCATTCCGGGTAGTTACGGCCCCAGCGCCGATGAACAAGGTTTTTAATAAATCAATAAAAACACAAAAGCCATTGTCCAACAAATAGGACAATGGCTTTTGTGTTGCACAAATACTAATGTTTGTGCTTTGATAGTTTACCTTCATTAATTTCTTCCAGGAAACCATCTTCATTTATTGCATAACGGGCATATTCAGTATCAGTATCAATTTTATACTTAAACTCAGGTTTTGACCTTTTCCTGAATTTTTTCCGTATAGCTAATAATGGCAGGATAATTACAGCAAGCAGAGCGGTAATTTGTAATAAAATAATATACATAACTTTTTTGATAAAATTTATTTGAAAGCAGCACTAACAAACACTAATAATAAAATGCTTTTATAATCGGTTTATTGTTAGGCAGCCATCAAATAATTATATAGCTAAATATGTGCCATAATTTTTATTGACTTTAATTATTGCTTATATGTTAAGTTTTTAATGATAAATAGTTGATATGATGAGGAGTATGGATCAATATACAAAACTAATCTTGTAAGGTTTTATACAAACGATTAGCGGGAGGCCTAAATAAGCTCTATAGGGAAGGGATACATTTTTATTTTAAAAACCCCTCCAGGAGGGGTTTTTAAAACTATAAGTTATAAAAACTTGTGGCATTATCGCCCCAAAATAACACCTGTTCTGTTGCTGATAGCTTTGCGCAATAATTATTCATCACTTGCATAGTACCTTCATAACCACCGGCAAGCAGGCATACCGGCCAGTCGGAGCCAAACATTACCCGGTTAATACCAAAGGCGTTGAACACTACATCCAAATACGATGTAAAATCTTCGGTTTTCCAGGAATTCCACTTGGCCTCGGTAAGCATCCCTGAAATTTTGCAATGCACATTTTGGTGTTTGGCCAAAGCCTGGATATCCTTTTGCCAGTCGCTTATTTTTTGATCCTTAATATGTGGCTTGGCCAAATGGTCAACCACAAACTGCTGATCAGGAAAGCCCCCGGCCAACTGTACCGCGTAGGGCAAGTGTTCGGGGTATATCAATATATCATACGTATAACCGTGCTTTTGCAGCCGGGCTATGCCCTTTTGAAATTGCGATTGTAACATGTACTGTTTATCGGGCTCCGACTGTAAAATATGCCTAAACCCTTTCAACTTATCATATTGCTTGTAATCCTGTAACCTTTTATCAAGATCATTAGCTTTCAGGTCAACCCAGCCCACCACGCCTTTAACTTCGGGGCTTTCGGCTGCAAGGGCTAATAAAAAACGGGTTTCTTCTTCCGATTGACTGGCTTGTACGGCCACACAACCATCAATGCCGTTTTGCTTTAATACGGGTAACAGATCGGCTGGTAAAAAATCACGTTTTATCACCAGCATTTCATCGTTGATCCAACTATCCCTAACCGGGTCAAATATCCAGAAATGCTGGTGCGCATCAATTTTACGCATAAGCTACAACGTTTTGCTTTGATTCGCCCAATCCATCGATGCCTAATTCAACCACATCACCGGGTTTTAAATAAAATGGAGGTTTCATACCCAGGCCAACACCTGCTGGTGTACCTGTTGATATAATATCACCTGGTAACAGGGTCATGAACTGACTGGTATAGGATATTAAATGTGGCAGATTAAAAATAAAGTTTGAAGTAGTGCCATCCTGCAGGATTTGCCCGTTCACCTTAAGCCACAGGCGCAGGTTATGCGGATCGGCAATTTCATCAGGTGTAGCCAGGAAGGGGCCAAGCGGCGCAAAAGTATCGCAACCTTTTCCTTTATCCCAGGTGCCATTACGCTCTAATTGAAATTCGCGCTCTGATACATCATTATGCAATACATATCCGGCCACGTAATCCATAGCGCTGGCTTCGTCAACATACGATGCTTTTTTGCCGATCACAACGGCCAGTTCCACTTCCCAGTCTGTTTTTACAGAGTTTTTAGGGATCACAATATCATCAAACGGACCAACTATAGCGGTGGTGGCCTTCATGAATATTACCGGCTCAGGTGGCAGCGGTGCATTGGTTTCTTTAGCGTGATCGGCATAGTTTAAGCCAATGCATACAATTTTTGATGGACGCACAATCGGACTGCCCAAACGTACATCAGCAGCAACTTCAGGCAATTGTTTATCTTTTATAAAAGCAGCCAAACGGGCAACACCACCAGTTTCGAAAAACTGTTCGGTATAGTCTTCGCCAAAAGCCGAAACATCGTATTTTTTATCGTTAAGGATCACTCCTGGTTTTTCCTGTCCGTTAGCGCCAAATCGTATAAGCTTCATATTTATGTTTATTGTTTTTTTAAGATTAGTTGTTCAAGGTAATAAATCCGCCATCAATAGGGTAATCGGTACCGGTAATAAATCCGGCCTCGTCTGAGCACAGGTATAATGCCAGCGCCGCTACTTCCTCAGATTTACCCATGCGGCCAATTGGCTGACTTTTGGACAATTTTTCAAAGATCTCGGCTTCCTGCCCGGCATAGTTCTTAGCTATAAACCCATCAACAAAGGGAGTATGGATACGTGCCGGCGAAATACAATTACACCTAATGTTATCATGCAGGTAATCGCGCGCTACCGAAAGCGTCATGGCATGTATTGCGCCCTTGCTTGTAGAGTAGGCAAACCTATCGGTAATACCTACGCTGGCTGCTATGGAAGCTGTATTTAAGATGACACCCCCGCCATTAGCTTTGAACATAGGGATAGCAGCGAAAAGACAGTTATAAGCCCCTTTTACGTTCACGTTAAATACGCGCTCAAAATCTTCAGTGCTGGTATTATCAGCACGACCAATGTGGGCTATGCCCGCATTATTTATCAGGATATCAATTTTACCGATCTTATTAAATGTATCAACTACCTGCTGCTGGTTACTTACATCACAGGCATAGCCTGTTGCTTTTCCGTTGGCGGCTTCGATCTCACTTACGGTTTCGGCCGCGGCTTTGTCATTTAGTTCGATGATGTGTACAGTGGCATCCTGCTGTGCAAACAATACAGACATAGCTTTGCCTATACCGCTGCCGCCGCCTGTAATCACTACCGATTTATTGGTTAATTTAAACATGTTAGCCTCCTCTAAATCTCCCCCTAAAGGGTGAGACTTTTTTGTTTTATTTTAATGTTACTAATTTGTCTTTTCTTAAGCCCTCTCCTGAAGGAGAGAGTTGGGTGAGGCTTCTTTTATAACGATACTCCCCTTTTCCATGGTATAAAATCATCCTGACCTAATTTTACTGCTTTAGGCTCGGCCTCGCCGCTGGCAACCTGTATCACATAGTTTAATATACGCTCGCCAGCTTGCTGAATGGTTTCATCGCCTTCAATAATAGTACCGCAGTTAATGTCGATAATATCGGGCATTTTTTCGAACATGACCGTATTGGTTGATAGTTTTACTACCGGAGTTATCGGGTTACCGGTTGGCGTGCCCAAACCGGTGGTGAACAACACGATATTGGCGCCTGATCCTACTTCGGCGGTAGTGCTTTCTACATCGCTGCCGGGAGTACAAAGCAGGTTTAAACCTGGTTTGGTTACTTTTTCAGGATAATCAAGCACGGCGGCAACTGGTGATGTCCCTCCTTTTTTAGCTGCACCTGCCGATTTAATGGCATCGGTAATTAAACCGTCCCGGATATTTCCGGGTGATGGGTTGGCATAAAATCCTGAGCCATCTGCCTCTGCACGGGCGTTGTAGGTGGTCATTAAATGCATAAAGCGGTTGGCGGTATCCTCGTCAACACAACGGTCGCTTAGTTCCTGCTCCACACCACAAAGTTCAGGGAACTCTGCAAGAATCACTGAGCCGCCCATGGTCACCAGCAGATCAGACACATATCCCAAAGCCGGATTGGCCGAAATGCCTGAAAATCCATCAGACCCACCGCACTCCATACCAATACAAAGTTTTGATAAGGGTGCAGGCTCGCGTTGGGTTTGGTTTGCCTGTACCAAACCGGCAAAAGTTTGCTTCAGTGCTTGTTGTAACAGTTCACTTTCGGTACCTACTTTTTGCTGCTCCAGTACCACTATTGGTTTGCTGAAAGCGGGATCACGTTTGGCTATCTCGGCCTGTAAAATACTTACCTGCGCGTGCTGGCATCCTAAACTTAAAATGGTTGCCCCAGCTACATTTGGATGGGTGATATAACCCGCGATTAAACCGCATAGGGCATCTGAATCATCCTTGGTACCGCCGCAGCCCATGCTATGGTTTAAAAACTTAATACCATCTATATTTTTGAATAAGCGTTTAGAATCCGGCCTTTCGGTGGAAGCCTGAATATCGGCATTCAAAATTTCCTCAACCGATTTACCTGCCTGGTAAAGCTCCATCAGCTGCTCCACGTCACCCTCATAGCTTTTGGCTTTTTTATAACCCAGCTTATCAACCAGGGCTTCTTTTAACACATTGATGTTACGGTTTTCGCAAAATACAAGGGGTACAACTATCCAGTAATTGCTGGTACCCACCGAACCATCGGCACGGTGATAGCCCTTAAATGTTTTGCCTTCGAAATTGCCCGTATCAGGCTGGTGCCATTGCAGTTTACGTTCGCCCAAATGAAAACCGTCTGACGCATGGTGAACATTCTGCGTACTCAACAGGCCACCTTGCGGTATGGTACTTGTTGCTTTACCTACCAATACGCCATACATATAAATTTCGTGACCCGCCGATAGCTCGTTTATGGCAAATTTATGTTTTGCTGCTATACGATCAGCTAAAGCAAAGGTATTGCCCTCAAAGCTTATCATTGTTCCCTGCTCCAGATTTTGCAGGGCTACCAGCACATTATCATGCGGGTGTATCCTTAAAAATGTTTCTTTTTGTGCTGACATTATATCAAGTTCCTTATTCCTTTATCTATATTCTTTATCTAATTATTGAGCGTTAATTCAATAACCGGTATCTCGTAATCGGGCTTTTTGATTGGCAGCGTTAACACCAGATCTTCGGGGTTTGTTGCCGATGGTTTGAACAAAAGCTCTGAATGATCATTTAAAAACTGCGCGTATGATATTTTACCATTGTATCCCGGTAAAACAATTGAGCCTGTATTGGGATAGTTATACAAATGTACGTATAAACGTTTGGTTGCTTTATTATAGGTAAGTTTTGAGCTATCGGGTTTTTTATAAGTATCAGGCGCGTAGGTACAGTTATAAATAGCGTTGCTGTTGGCATGCATCCAATGGCTCAGGCTATCCAGGGCACGGGTGGCACGAAAATCAAATTCGCCGCGGGCTGTTGGGCCAACATTCAGGATCAGGTTACCGCCGTTACTTGCCGAAGTAATTAACAGATCAAGTAGCTGACGATGTGTTTTCCAGGTATTTTCATCACGATAGTATCCCCATGAACCTGAAAAGGTTTGGCAGGTTTCCCATGTTTTGCCCCGATATTTTAATAGTTCGGCGGTGCTTACCTGCTCAGGGGTCTCAAAATCTGCTCCGTCCTTATATTCTTCCAGGTTAAGTCTGTTATCTACAATAATACCTGGCTGTAGTTTCCTGATCAATTTTAACAGTTCAACTGATCCCCATTCGTCCTTGCCTTTTCCATGACCATCTTTACGAGGGAATGAAAAATCAAGCCATAGGATATCTATTTTCCCATATTTGGTCAATAGCTCCGTGATTTGGTTGCGCATGTACTGACGATATTTGGCCATATCACGACTTTTATTCAAAGCGGCATAAGAGGCATCGCTTTTATCTTTTGGCGATTGCGGATGAATTTCGTCAATGGTATAATCAGGGTGGTGCCAATCGAGCAGGGAAT
This sequence comes from Mucilaginibacter lappiensis, assembly GCF_050433765.1. Taxonomy (GTDB): domain Bacteria; phylum Bacteroidota; class Bacteroidia; order Sphingobacteriales; family Sphingobacteriaceae; genus Mucilaginibacter; species Mucilaginibacter lappiensis_A. Next base: position 532,726 of record NZ_JBNPWP010000004.1, read on the forward strand.
AATAAAACCCAACCTTTAGGCCCTGCCCGCGGAAAGCGTTCACATACTCGCGTACCAGGTCGCGTTTGGCTTTGGTATTGGGAGCTTTGTAATCGGTAAATTTCGAATCGAACAAACAAAAACCTTCATGGTGTTTGGTGGTCAATACCGCGTATTTCATACCCGCGGCTTTAGCTTGTTTCGCCCATTTTTGCGGATCGAACATATCGGGGTTAAACTGATCGAAATATTTTTGATAACCCGCATTATCAATCTTTTCATTATGCTTTACCCACTCGTGCCTGGCCGCTCCCGAGTACAAGCCCCAGTGAATAAACATGCCGAAGCGGTCGTCTTTCCACCACTCCATACGTTTTTCTTTTTGGGCATCGGTTTCGTTGCCTATCATTTTTTGTGCAGATACCTGTGAGACGGTTAAAAGCACCAGCGCTAATAGTAATTGTGTTCTTCTAAGCATAATTATTTATTTAGTTGGCATTGGTTACAAGGCAAATATTTTATTCATCAAAACCCACTTTTCGCCCTTCAGGGCGCCTTTTACAGGTTGTTGGTATTTCCACATCAGGGTTTCCCATTCCTGCACTTTGGGGTTGGCGTCATCCACAGCGGCTTTTTCTTCAAAGCTGAAGCTGTCGTCAGTTTCCATGATCATAAATAAACGCACATCAAAACGGTAAATCTCCATATGGGTGATGCCCGAGTCGACGATGCTTTTACGGATCTCGGGCCATATGGCTTCATGATACTTTTCGTATTCGGCAATCAAACCTTCGTCATCAACTAAATCAAGCGCTAAGCAATATCTGTGGCCCATAAATATGTTATAAATCAGGTGGTATTGGTAGTACAAAGAAATAAGGTTTGCTGTAAAATAGTTATCAGAAAATCGTCAAAGTGTTCAGCTTTTTTGGCATGGGAGCCTCACCCCGGCCCTCTCCAAAGGAGAGGGAGTTAAAAAAAGCAACCGTTTGACTCCTCCCCGTCGCTCGTGGTGTGAGCCTCGCCGAAAGCAGGTTGATATTTAAAATCTCCGTTAACTAAGCCTTTTCCAATAAACCATAGTCCCGGTTAAGCCACCATGGGGTTTTAATGCAAAATCAGGGATCACACCGGTGAGGGTGAAACCCAGCTTTTCGTAAAGTGCGGATGCTCCATCTTCTTCCGCGGTATCAAGAACCAGTAGGGTTTTCTTTTGCTCAATGGCTAAACGTTCTGCAACTTGCATCAGCGCTTTGGCAATGCCCCTGCCCCGATAGCTGATGCGGGTCATCATTTTGGCTATTTCGGCCCGGTGCGGCTGGTTGGGTGGGAGGCTAAGCAGCAGCGTTACAGTCCCTGCAAGGATATCGCCATCAAATGCGCCCAGCACTATGCGTTCACCTTTTTCGGCAGCAGCAAGCGAGCCATCCCAAAAGGCATTGGCCTCCTCTAATGCCAGCGGGTGCATGAAACTAACCGATCCACCGTTAGCTACTACTTCAACCAGTATTTCGCTCAACACCTCACGGGTTTGTAGTGTGTTATTTAAGGGTTCAATTTTGATAGATGACATAATTATTCGATATCATTCATTCCTCAACGATGAAGTAGGATTTGCCAACGCCGCCCTAAATGTTAAATAGAACGTAGTTGCTACCGCGATGCTTATTAAAGCAAATACTGGCAGCACAAACTGCCACCAGGTTAGTGTTACCCTAAACGCGTAATTATTAAGCCATTGGTTAATAAATATGTACGCAACAGGCAAGGCAAACAGGCTTGATATCAGTATAAGCTTCACCACATCCCAGGTAAGCAGGGAAATGATATTTTGTACCGATGCGCCCAAAACTTTGCGTACGCCTATTTCTTTGGTGCGGCGGGCCGCAGAGTAGGCGGTTAAGCCAAAAAGACCAATACAAGCTATAAATATAGCCAGTGATGAGAACAGGGTAAACACATGGCCGAACTGGGTTTCCTGGCTATACTGTCGGTTATAAAAATCGTCAAGGAAAAAGAAATCAAATGACGATTCGGGAAAGTTGTTATCCCAGGTACCTTTAATGTTGTTCACCATTTGGGCCATGTTATGCTGGCTTACTTTAACCGAAAAATAATCGGCCGGGATCCATGACAAACCGGGGTCCATGAACAATATTACCGGGGTATATTTTTGTTGCAGCGATTGCTGGTGATAATCCTTTATCACACCAATGATCTCATTTGGCCGTTTTTCTAAAGTTTCGATCCATATTTTTTTACCGATGGCATCCTGCGGGGAGTTAAAACCAAACTGTTTTACTGCCGATTCATTAAGCACCATTCCGGTTGAATCCGCAGGGCGACTTTTATCAAAGGCCCTGCCTGCAACCAGTTGCATATTATAGGCCTGCATAAAATCATGATCAACCCGCAGCATTTCATAGGTGCGCTCCTCTGATTTTGGCGCACCAAAACGCCGGTTGGCTAAAAATTTGCCCACCTCCTTACCTGGTACCGCACCCGACAATGTAACCACTTTTACACCGGGAAACGCCAGCAGCGTATTTTTAAAGCTATTGGTTTTTTGCGCGTAATTGCTGGTATTTACCGGTGTTTTTATAACGATGGTTTGGTTAATATTTACCCCGGTACTTTGGCTGCTCATATAAACAATTTGCCTATAAACCGCAAAGGTACCGGCAATAAGCAGTACAGATGCCATAAACTGAAAAGCCACCATCACCCTGCGCAACAACACCCCGCTTTTTGAAAACGCGAATCGCCCTTTAAGCACCGCTATAGGTTTTAAGCGGGCCAGCACTGTAGCCGGGTAAATGCCCGATATTAAAATACAGCCTAAAAACACAGCACTTATTTTTAATAATAATGCGCCATCAAACAACAGTCCATAAGTATTGCTATCATATAAATAATGCAGCGGGCCATAGCGGGCACCCATCACCGGTATAATGGCCGCAAACAGGGCAGCTATGTTGATAATGAAAGACTCCATCAGGAACTGGAGAATAAGTTGTGATGCGTGCGCCCCGCTTACTTTGCGGATACCTACCTCACGAGCCCGGTCGACTGATTTGGTTGTGGCCAGGTTAATATAATTGATACAGGCTATAAGCAGGATGATATAAGCTATTACATTTAAAAAATTAACCGCGAAGCGGTTGCCTTTAACCTCAACTTCATTTGGTTTTGCCGGGTTTAAGTGAATATCGGTAAGTGGTACCAATTGGATACCCCATTTCAGGTCTTTTAGCGACGGGCCGGTTTTATACCTTTCCGCAAGTGCCGGAAATTTAGCTTCTACCGCCAAAGCACTGGCCCCGGGGTTAAGCTTTACAAAAGTGTAGTTTTCGTGCTGATACCAAAAATCTTTCAAAAACTTTGGTGTGGTAGCCCATGATATCAAAAAACTAAACTGCATAGTGGAGTTAGCCGGGATATCTTTAAACACACCGGTAACCATGCAATGGTAACTATCGCTCAGGGTAGTTATATCCAGGAACTTGCCCACAGGATCGGCATTGCCAAAATATTTTTTTGCTGCCGATTGCGAAATCACCATGGTATTTACCTCTTTAAGCACCGTTAAGGGGTCGCCCTTTACCAGCGGATAGGCAAAAAAACTAAAGAAGTTACTGTCGGCAAAGCAAACATGTGTTTCACGGTATTTGGTGTTGTTATATTTCACCACCCTTTCTGAATTGCTCCAGTTAATACGGGCGTATGAGGCAATTTCGGGCAGGTTGGCTTTCATGGCTGTAGCATAACCATTGGTGCTGGTGGGCCAGCTATCGGTAAGGTTATTTCCACGGTAAAACTGACTCTCAACACGATAAATGTGAGCTGCATCTGGGTGGATGCGGTCAAAGCTTTTTTCAAAATTCACAAACGCGGTAATGAGTATAAAAGCCGCCATACCCAGTGCCAAACCGGTTACATTAATAAAAGTGTATATTTTGTTTTTTACCAGGTTGCGGTAAGTAACCAGTAGGATGTTACGAATCATAAAGTGCAAAGGTTGAATGCTAAATATAAGGTTTTTTGGTAAAGTTCAATCCCGTTCATTGCCGCGGGTGTTACAAAATAACGGGCGCGGCATTGGTGCAAAATAATCTCATTAGGAACAAGTAAAACAAAGGCTGTCATGCTGAGCCTGTCGAAGCATGGTGGGGTGGCCTCTGCGCACGATGCTTCGACATGCTCAGCATGACAGGCCAACTTTTTTCATGCATGTTCGATACTTATAATACTTTTTAAGCCCTCTCCTTTCCAGGAGTTTAAATCAGGCATTCAATTCTTGGTAAACTCCTTTTGATACATGAGCGGACTTTTGCCGGTTACCTGTTTAAAATGTTTATGAAAGGTCGAAAAGTTATTGAATCCACTATCGTAACACAATTGCTTAATGTTCAGCTTGTCTTCAATCAATAGTTTGCAGGCATAGCCCACCTTGATCTCAATAATGAACTGCGAATACGTTTTGCGGGTTTTGGATTTAAAGTACCGGCAAAATGAGTTGGAACTTACCCCGGCTATTTCGGCTATTTCGTCCAGGTATATCTTTTTCCTGAAATTACGTACCGAGTATTCATAAATATTATTCAGCCTGTCGTTCTCTGATTCGTTATGGTCATATTTAAAACCAATGGATGTAAGGTAGTTTACCGGGTTGGTAGTGGCCACGGTATTGAGGGCCTTAAGCAGCATGATGATCCTGTCGGCGCCATCAGTATTCAGCATAGCCGCCAGCAGATCGGCTACTTTATCTTTAGTGCCGCCTGTTATTTGCAAGCCCCTTTTTGACCGTTCCAGTAAAACTTTTATCAGTTTATTTTCCGGCAGTTGTAAAAACTGGTCGCCCCAAAAGTTTTCGCAAAAATGCACCACGATCATCTCCACCTTTACATTTTCGTCGTGATGAAAATAAGCATCATCAAAACGCCAGTAGTGTGGCAGGTTTGATCCAACCAGGGTCATATCACCGGCTTTAAACTGCTTAATACTATCACCAATAAACTGTGTCCCGCTGCCTTTTTTAAAATATATCAGTTCAAGCTCAGGATGGCAATGCCACCTGTTATTTATATCGGGCAACACATCATGCCTTACGCTAAATGAGTGCGCAGGGCCCGAAGAAACTTTTAGTAAAAGAGGTTTCATTCAACTTAATTTACAATTGAAGGGGTAAATGTATATAAAAAATGTAAAAATAGCTCATTTTTAATTCTGATGATCATTGTAAAATGATTGTTATTATTATTTTAATATCTTGCCGCCGATTTCAAACCTAAACCAATCTGAATGAAACACTTTTACAAATTATTATTACCTGCTCTATTATTACCTTTTTTTTCTTACGCCCAAAGCAATTATAAACCAGGCTACGCTATAACCGTTAAAGGCGATACTTTACGCGGCTTTATTGACATGCGCGAATGGGCAACCAATCCACGGAAAATTAATTTCAAAACAACCGCTGATGGAAACAATACCCATAGCCTTGGACCCGCTGATATTTCATTTTTTGATGTAACCGGCTTTGAGTCCTATCAGCGACATATTGGAACACTTAATATCGACCGTGTCAATGTAAATTCAATGACCGTTGGCCGCGATACCAGCACTATTACCGATTCTTTATTTTTGAAAGTTATTCAGAAAGGTAAAAGCATAACGCTTTACGAATATTTCGAGGGCTCAAAGAACCACTTTTTTGTGTCAGAAAACACAGACAATAAACCCATTGAGTTGGTTTATCGACTATATGACGATGGCGGAAAAACTGTAAACGAAAATGGATACATGCGCCAGTTGTATGCACTGGCCATAAAATATAATGTTGACAACGAGGTCTTAAAAATACAAACCGAAAGGGCCGATTATAAACTTTCTGATATAGAGCTCATAACAGGCATTATTAACCGTATTAGTAAAAAGGAAATTAAAAAGGCTTCTCCGCTTAATAAAGGCACTATATTTTTTGTGGGCATTGGTGTAAATGTCGGAATAATAAAAACCGAAAGCTTAATTTCTTCAACAACTTACACTTACTCAACATCGGTGCTTCCAAGGATAGCAGCCGGGCTCAACGTATTAGCCAATCCAAATGTAGGCAGGTTTATATTCAGGATTGAAGCCGCTTTTTGGGCTAACAGGATTAATGCAAGTGTACCACTAAATGGAGCCACTTATAATTACAAGTTAGACCAATATACCTTATCAATAATACCCCAGCTGTTATATAATTTTTATAATACCGACCATCTTAAGTTTTATGGTGCCGCGGGTGCTTCGTTAAACATATCCCGATATAAAGATAATTACGTTACCATTAATTATGACAATAAGGTAAGTGCTGCACATGCTGATCCGAAAGTTACTAAAGGGTGGACTTCATTTCCGCTAAAAGTTGGTATAGTACTTAATAAAAAATATGACCTTTTTGTATCATACAGCGCTTCGGCCCCTTTTACAGACGCCGCGGAATATGATATAGTGGCCAGCAGCATTCAGGCAGGCTTAAATTATTCGTTTTAATAATAAAACAACCTGGAACCGGCTACAAATGTGCTATTGTGTTGATCAATATCAGGGCAAACATTCATTATAATTTTTTGTAGCTAAGGCCACTTTATTAGAGGCAAAAAAAAGTATATTTTTTTTCACAATCGATTGAGTGATTTAAAAGCAATAGTTTATATTTGTTAGTGTTCAATACACACTCAACCTAATTTAAACTATTGCTTTTATTGTTTTAAACCTAAATAAACGGGGTTAAACGCCTTATGAACAGAATTTGGCACGCGTTACGTGTAGCTTTTTATTATTTCGTTATATTTAGTAAATGCAGCATCAATCGTTAGCAAATGCGCTTTCGCTCTGGAACAATAATCTGATATAAAAACTGAAAATTATCAAACTTAAATGACGCAATCTACGTATATCAACTAAATAAAAAAGCGTTCCGGTATCTCACCCCCGGAACGCCCGGTTATTGAATAAATCAATAACATCAACTAAATCCAGATCAACCTCATGTTTGATCTATCTCACCACCTTTCTCAGGGATGGTAAGGTCTTAAATATTTTTCAAGGCTTTATCAGTCTTAAAACGGTGGCGGTCCTCCGGGGCCGCCGCCAGGTGGTGGTCCGCCTGGCCCCCCTGGTCCTCCCATGGTTGGCCTTTTTCCGGCAAATTTCTGTAGTTTAAGTGTAAATGTAAGCAGGTAGTATCGCCCTAAACGGTTCGAATTAGTTTGTGTTACATAGCTTCCGCTTTGGGTACTGGTATAACCGGTATTCTGGTTAAATACATCCATTGCTGATAAACGGAGCGTACCAATGTTTTGTTTTAAAAACCTGCGTTCTATATAGGTATTCAGTATGTTAGGGTTGGTAGCACCGGTATAACCATAGTACAATACTTTGGAGTAATCGTAGCTCAGAGTCCAGTTTTTCCATACATAGTTTTTACCATTAAGCCCCAGATTAAGCATCCTGAAATTATTATTGATGTTGGCCTGGCTTACGGAGTTATTTGATTTGTTAATGCTGTAGGAGGTACTGGCCTCCGCATCAATAACATCAGCAATGCTAACGCGAAAGCGTACGCCTTGCGATAGCACCAGGTTTTTGGCGATGTTTTTCTCTGTAGTCATTTGATAGGTATCAGCATCTACGTTAGATATATATGAGACGTTGTTATTGTACGAAATGTTACCAATAAAAAATAAATTATACTTTCTTTTTTCCCAGGGCTTTGCAAACACATAAAAACCCGAAGCCGAATAATAGCCATCTGCATTTAAATACTGTGTTAATATACTACCGGCCAGCTTGCTATCAGGCGCGTAAACTTTTGGGTAGTTAATGGTATTGGCCACAATTTTATTATCGGTTTTGGTGAACGAAAAATTACTGAAAAACACGTTCCCGGTTTCGAAATTGAACTTATTATACTTGATAGAAAGGTTATTATTAAACTCCGGTTTCAGATCAGGGTTACCCTGTACCGGGTATGATGCGTTCGAAAAATCGGTCACCGGCTGCAGCTCGGTATAGGTTGGCGGGCTGCTGCTGCCGTTATAATTAAAGCTTAATGACTGATTGCGCGAAAAATTATAAATGAACCTTGCCGTAGGCGCAAAATTAAACATGCTGATATTGGTTGACGTCCCTGCCATTGACGATTGGCCCTTTAAAACCGATGGCTGGGCCACCACACCTAAGGTATAATTATACTTTTTGGCAATAAAACGATAGTTAAGCCCAAAGCGATTGGTGATGAAGGTGGAGTTATAGTTATTGCTCAACAGATCATACGGCTCACGATTGCCATTATCGGCCAGTGTATCTGTCAGTTTATCGGCAGTGGTATAGGCATAATGATAGGCATAGTTCAGTTCCAGATACCCCCTTTTGCTTACCGGTTCTAAAAACGATAAAGTGGTACCAATACTATCGGTACGGCTATCGGTATTAATGAACTGGTTAAGCGGCGCGTTTGCGGCTCCTTCAATATAAGTATAAACCGGGTTTTGGTATTTGTTAATGCTGTAACTGCCGGCACCCACATTTAAACTCAAATTACGCCCGTGACCGTTAAACCGGTGGTTAAATAATATGTTGGCCCCGTAATTTGGTTCAGACGAATTACTCAGGGTATTAAAATTATAATTGGAGATTGTTTCGGCATTATTGATGAGGCTGTTGCTGCCTGCCTGCGTGCTATTTACTTTGGCGTAGGCAAATGATGGGGTTATCTTTACATAATTAACTGTATCGGGCTTGTATTCTATATTAAAATTAAAGCGGTGATTCAGGTTTTCATCATTTTGCGAACTGTTTTGCGTACTGGTGCTTGGGTTGCTGGGCGACAGGTTATTTTGAATAGTATTGCTCAATGTAAAAACCGAATTATCGGCAAAACTATAACTACCATAGGCCGTTATTTTTTTACTCCAGCTATCGCGGTAATTAAATCCAAATGAGCGGGCAGTGGTTATACCATTGGTTGAGGAACTATTCCTTCCTCCGGGTGGCCCACCAGGACCACCACCCCGTGGACCACCGGCACCAAAGCTAAACAGGTTGGTATTGGTGTTATTTAAATTGCCCAAAAAGGCCAACTGCCTATCGCCACTAAAACTGAACACGTTTGCCTGGGCCACATAGCGGTTCCCTTCTTTATCGCTGGCTATGCCGGGTATGGCATCCTTGCCTCCGCCCACACTGGCCTGGCCAAAGTAACCGTAGTTTTTACTCTGTTTTATGGTAATGTTTAAAACCTTATCAGGCTCACCGGTTTTTACACCCGTTAAATTAGCCTGATCGCCATAATCATCAATGATCTGTATATTTTGTACAATATCGGCAGGTAAATTCTTCGTGGCTGTTTTCAAATCTCCCCCAAAAAAGTCCTTACCGTTCACCCTTACTTTGGTTACGCTTTTGCCTTGCGCGGTTACATTTCCATCTTTATCAACGTCAACACCAGGCAGTTTTTTCAAAACATCCTCAACAGGTGCATTATCACGTACTTTGTAAGCATCGGCATTAAATTCAATGGTGTCTTCCTTTAACTTTACCGGGTTTACATCGGCAATAGTAACTGTGTTTAACATGTAAGTTTCGGTTTTCAGGATGATGGGTGCCAGCGTTACGGGCTTATTATCGGCATTTAAAATAAACCTGCGTTTTAAGGCTCTGTAACCTATTGATCTTACAACCAAACTAAACTGGTTGGCCTTTACCGGGTTAAAAACAAAACCACCTTTAGCATTGGTAATTACGGTGGTACTGTCTGTACCGGTTAGCAATTGTACAGTGGTGCCGGGCAAAGTAACCCCGGTTGAATCCTGCACCGTTCCGCTAACCTCACGACCGCTTTGGGCGTAGGTATTAAGGTTAAGCAAAAATGCAGCGGCTATGAGTACGTATAGAAATTTCATTTTATGGTGATATGATTAGCCACAAAAAAACACCACCACTTTTATTATAAAAAACAGAATAGACCTACAAGAGGAGAACATAGATAAGGGCCAGATTTTACCCTATAAAAGCACATGATCAAAACTCGTTTATGTAACAATCTGTTTAAAAGAGCAGCATCGGCCGCTCATCGGTAAGTTTTGCCTGTTGAGCGATTATGATTGGTTGATGCCCATATTGATTAGTATTATTGACAAATTATATACTTAAATTTAACAACAGCCGCAAGTAATAAATGAGCCTCAAATCAAAAAGTAACTTTATAACCATACTAATTCATGTACTTACATGGGTAGTATTGAGTGTTTCGCTGTTCTTGTACCAGCCGTTAACATGGAATATTGAATTACCCTACCAGTTTTGGATAAAGCAGGTACTTGTTTTAAGTACGCTGATAGCAGCCTATTATATTAATGCCAGGATACTTGTTCCGCAATATTTATTAAAGAACCGTACTGGTATATATTTCCTGTATATACTTGCTTTGGTAGGCGTTATAGTTTTATTGAACGCTTTTGTGGATGACTGGCTTAATATGCACCGGCTTATTGACACAGCTTTTCACAAACACGGTCCGCCAAGACGCCGTGGAAAAAATCATGATTTTGATGTTGCCGTGATAGCTATAATCGCGTTAGTACTTGGCATAAGCACCAGCATTACCGCCATTCAAAAGTGGCAGGGCGATATCCGCCTGCGCGAGGCTTTGGAACAGGATAAAATAAGTTCCGAACTGTCATTCCTGAAAGCGCAGATCAACCCGCATTTCTTTTTTAATACCCTTAATAATATTTACGCCCTAACGCTGGTAAATGCAGATACATCGCGCAAGGCGCTGCACCAGCTATCGCGCATGATGCGGTATGTATTGTATGATACCCAGCATGGCACGGCCCAACTTAGTCAGGAAATAGCATTTATAAAAGATTATATCAGCCTAATGGAACTGCGGCTTACCGATAAGGTTACCGTAACATTTAATTTACCTGACACAATAAATGGCACAACCGTTGCCCCTATGATATTTTTACCCTTTGTGGAGAATGCTTTTAAACATGGCATTAGCGCCACGCTGCCCAGCAGTATCTTCATTAGTATTGAGCAACATGCCAATCAGCTGGAACTAATAGTGAGGAACAGTATATTTAAAGAAAATAATGCAAATCTGGAAGAAAACAAGGGCATAGGCCTTACCAATACCATTCGCCGGCTCGATCTGCTTTATCACAATAAATATGATTTGCTCATCAATGAAGATACTGCTACTAACACTTATTCCGTTCACCTAACGCTCAACCTATCATGATATTGAATTGTATAGCAGTTGATGACGAGCCCCTTGCACTCGGATTGGTTTGCAGCTTTATTGAGCAAACCCCATTTTTAAAGCTTACCGGTAGCTACTCAAGCGCTGTTGAGGCATTGGTGGGCCTGCAGGATAAAAAGGTTGACCTTATTTTTCTGGACATACAAATGCCCAATTTAAATGGCCTTGAACTGGCCCGGGTGCTGGATAGCCGCGGCCCGAACAAGCCCCGTATTATTTTCACTACAGCCTATAACCAGTTTGCACTGGAGGGTTACAAGGTTGACGCGCTTGATTACCTGCTTAAACCCTTTAATTATGAGGAGTTTTTACATGCAGCTAATAAAGCCTTAACCTATGTAGAACTGTTACAACGCTCAAATACGGCTTCACTGGCAGTTGATGAGCAGCGTATGGAAGATGAGTACTTGTTTTTAAAGATAGAATACCAGCTGGTACGCATTGCCCTGAAGGACATATTGTATATGGAAGGCCTCAAAGATTATGTAAAAATATATCTTCAAAATACCGAGAAACCACTGCTGTCACTCACCAGCTTAAAAGCACTGGAAGAAAAACTGCCCGCCAAACGTTTTATGCGTGTGCACCGCTCTTTCATCGTTTCGCTTGATAAAATAAACTCCATTACCCGTAACGCCCTGCAAATTGGCAAAATAAATATTACCGTTGGCGATCAGTACAAGGAAGCCTTTGGTCAGTTCCTGAGCAAGTGGCTATAATTTACGCGTTAATGTAACTTATAACCCGTTTAGCTATTCAATTTAAAAATCATCCGTATTTTAGCAAAAGCAATTTTGCTGGGTTTAATATGTGCGCTATTTTTGTAAGTGCCAATAAAACCGTTGAATATTAATAGCTAATTTTAATACATGCAAACAGTAACCGCGTCCTGGCTAAAATCACTCGAAATTTTAAATAGTGTACCTGAAGAGCAGCTGCAATGGCTTTTAGATAATAGTGAAGATAACATATTTGAAGATGGAGAATTCCTGATGCAACCTGGTGAACCTATGAGCGGACCTCATATAACCGTAGATGGCAGCATGCGTTTTTTTATGCTGCAAAGTGGTTTCAGGCGCGAATTTACGGTAGTGGGCCCGGGTAACGTTACGGGGTACCTTCCCTTTTCAAGGGGCAAAATTTCAAAGGGGTATGCACAGGCTATTGGCAGGTTGCAATTACGCAGCTTCAATACCGAGATGATACCCGAAATGATAAAAAATCATTACGAGCTTACACAGGCCCTGGTAAATATCATGACCACCCGTGTACGTGATTTTACTGCCCTACAGCAGCAGAATGAAAAAATGATGGCCTTGGGTAAATTATCGGCCGGGCTTGCGCATGAGTTAAACAACCCGGCATCGGCCATCGTTCGCGATTCTTTGACATTAAAAAAACACCTGGAGCAGGAACCCGAAAGTATTAAGGCCATATTTACTATGAAAATTGAACCTGAACAGGTTACTGCTATCACCAAAAGCCTGTTTGAGTTGCTCGACGAGAAAAACTTTACACGGCTAAGCCTTAAACAACGTACAAAGCGCGAAGATGAAATAATTGAATGGCTTGATGAGCATGAAGTAGAAAATGGATATGACATTGCTGAAAGCTTTGTTGATTTTAATTTTACCATTGATACGCTGGAAGCATTTAAAAAACATACACCCGAGGGTAACTTAATGCATGTACTAAACTGGATAAGTGATATGCTGGTCACCGAAAAAATGGTCAGGGACATCCAGGAGTCTGCAAGGCGCATTGCCGAGCTGGTAAGTTCCGTTAAAACATTTACCCACATGGATCGTGCGCAGGATAAGCAATATGCCGATATACACATAGGCATTCGCAATACGCTTACCATGCTTGGTTATAAGATAAGGAAAGGAAATATTAACGTTGTTGAAGATTTTGATGAAACACTGCCCGAAGTAAAGGCCCTGATTGGTGAACTTAATCAGGTATGGACCAACCTGATTGACAATGCTATTGATGCTATGGAACCGGCCGGCAAAGGTACACTGACCATTAAAACCCGCCGCGACCGTGAATTTGTTGAAGTTTTTATAGTTGATGATGGCCCTGGAGTTCCGCCCGATATACAAACGCTGATATTCGACCCATTCTTTACTACCAAAGAAATGGGCAAAGGTACCGGTATGGGGCTTGAGGTTGTACAACGTATTGTAAAACAACACCGTGGCTCCATAAAAGTAAAATCGGAGCCGGGCCATACTGTATTTAGTGTTTGTTTCCTGATTGACGGATAGCGTATCAAGTAGCTGGTATCAAGTATCAAGACAGCATTCAAATGGCACTGTACTAATAACCCCACAACTTGATACTTGATACTAATTACTCGATACTAAACAAAATATTAATTATTTACCTATTAGAAAAACACCCCTATGAGCCGCCCTATAATATTTTCCATTGATGATGACCCGCAGGTACTGCGGTCCATAAGCCGCGATTTAAGATCGCAATATGGTAAAGAGTACAAAATATTGAGTACAACATCGGCAAACGAAGCCCTTGAAAGCCTTACTGAGCTTAAAAACAGCTCGGATGTGATCGCCTTGTTCCTGTGCGACCAGCGCATGCCCGAAATGGAGGGGGTTAAATTTTTGGAGAAAGCAAAAAAAATATATCCCGATGCCAAACGTGTACTGCTTACGGCTTACTCTGATACCGAGGCCGCTATAAAAGCCATTAATGATGTGCAGCTTGATTATTACCTGATGAAACCCTGGGACCCGCCCGAGGAAAAACTTTTTCCGGTAATAAATGACCTGCTCGAAGACTGGCAAAATAATTATGTACCCGAATTTGTGGGCATTAAACTGGTAGGTTACCAATTTTCGCCACAATCGCACCAGATAAAAGATTTTTTAGCTGGTAACCTGATACCTTACCGCTGGCTTGATGTTGAAAAGAACATTGATGCAGGCAGCCTTTTGGCATTGAACAATTTAACAACTGATTGCCTGCCACTGGTAGTTTTTGAAGATGGCAGTTATATAGCAAAACCAACCATTAGGGCCATAGCCGAAAAGCTGGAGAAAAACCCACAAACACTTACTGATGTTTATGATGTAGTAATAATAGGTGCCGGACCTGCCGGACTGGCCGCGGCTGTTTATGGTGCATCAGAAGGATTAAAAACTTTGCTGATTGAGCGTAAAGCACCCGGCGGACAAGCAGGTACCAGTTCGCGCATTGAAAATTACCTGGGTTTCCCTGCAGGTTTAAGCGGGGCCGACCTCACCAGGCGCGCCATAAGCCAGGCCATGCGTTTAGGCGCCGAGTTTCTATCGCCCCAATCAGTAAGCGATATCAAACAAAAAGATGGCTATAAAACCATCGTTCTGGATGACGGTCCCGAGATCATCAGCCGTACCGTGGTAATTACTACCGGTGTTGATTACCGCAAGCTGGAGGTAAAAGGCGTTGAAAACTATACAGGAGCAGGCATTTATTATGGTGCCGCTACTACCGAGGCCACAGCCTGTACCGGTAAAGAGGTGTATGTAATTGGCGGAGGTAACTCTGCAGGGCAGGCTGCTATGCACCTATCCAAATTTGCCAAAAATGTGTACATCGTGATCCGCAAGGATAGTTTGGTAAGTACCATGTCGGCCTATCTGATAACACAAATAGGTGATACCCCCAATATTGAAGTTATACCTGATACTGAAATTATTGAAGCCAATGGCACCAACTGCCTTGAGGAGCTTACACTGTTAAATTGTAAAACACAGAAAAAGGTTACTAAAGAGGCTAATGCCTTGTACATTTTTATCGGTGCAAAACCTTATACCGACTGGATAAAGCTCGACATTATAAAAAACAATAAGGATTTTATTGAAACCGGCCGCGAACTGCGCAGCTATGAGGGCTTTGGTAAAATATGGAAACTTAAACGCGATCCGTTTTTACTGGAAACCAGCTGCTCCGGCATATTTGCCGCTGGCGACGTACGCGCCGGAGCCATGAACAGGGTAGCATCAGCCGTAGGCGAAGGCTCCATGGCCATTAGTTTTGTACATAAATATTTAGCCGAGGTTTAATGATGGAAGAAGATGAAATATGCCAGCACCTGGCTGCCATTACTGATATAAAACAACCGCAGGATCACGTTTGCGAGGAGTGTGTAAAAACGCATTCCTCGTGGATGCACCTGCGTACCTGCCAAACCTGTGGTGTTACCCTTTGCTGTGATAGTTCGCCCAATACGCACATGACCAAACACTTCCAGGCAAGTGGTCACCCGGTGGTCACATCAGCCGAGCCCGGCGAACGCTGGCTATGGTGTTATGTTGATGAACTGGTAACAGGATATTGACCGTTGATTTAAATGATTGGCGCGATTTCGCTGATTTTTGTCTGAACCATGATTTCGTCTGAACCATGATTCATTGGATTAAAGTATTATCATGATTCTTAACCGCCCTTAAACCATAAAATAAGAACATTCAAGTAAAGTACTCTCCTTTGGAGAGGGTTTAGGTGAGGCTTCTGCAATACTTACTACTCCGAAAGATATTTATCTAAAGAAATTGGCCCCGAACCCAATATGGTGAACAGTACCAACAGGATCAGTGCGGTAATGGACGGCCAAGCCATAGTATTAATGGCTTCCTGAAAAATACCCGTTAAAAATACAGCGCCCAAAACTATGGGTATTTGAATAATGGATGCCAACCGGGTTAATATACCCAAAGCTATCAGTATCCCCCCAACCATGTGGGCAAAGGTTACATAATAAACCAGGATTATTAACACAATAGGCGACAGGTCAATTACATCCTGGCTATCAATTATATTTTTCAGGTATGCCGTATTTTCCATGAACGCTATACCTTTTAACAATAAAAATACACCAAGCGCAATTCGTACCAGGTCAAGTATCTTAGGGTGATGAGTGTCGCCCCAGTTTTCAATTTTATGAACTAAGTTCATGACAGCCTCCTTTCTTTTTATAAGGTGTTATTGGTTATAAAGTAAGCAGCGGTTTTATTGGGTTAAAAGGCATGCTTTTACTTTTACTAAATATAGTAACAAACTCGTTATAAATGCAAATTATTTTTCTTCACTTGTTGTCATTTCGACCGTATACGATGAGCATATCCCGTGTATAAGATTCCTCCCCGTACCTCGTTCGGGATGACATTCGAGCCACCTGGGTCTTTACGCTACACCATTGATCATGACAACCCGTTGTCTTTTAACCATCCCCTCAACGTAGTCAAATCCTTTTGCACAACAGTAGTAAACTCCTGTTTGCTGATAGTTATTTGTTTGGCGCCGTCCTGCGCACCGCCCAAAGCTTCATACTCACAATGTAAGCTCAGTGGTCCTCCTATGTTGTTTTGTTTGATAACAGCAAAATACTTTTTAAAATCAACCATCCCCTCACCCAGCGGAACGCTTTTTACCTGCCATTTACCATCCTTTTTCTCCCAGTAAAAATCCTTGATGTTGGTTGTTTTAATATGTGGCACAAGTGGTTGTATAGATGTAGCCCAGGTATCGGCCCCTTCGGTAGTGGCATGCCTGATATCGTACTGGCAGCCTATCGAAGTTGGATCAAGATCTTTAAGTGCCAGCCAAAGGTCCCAAATGGATGCACCAAATAAGTCGCCCGAATGGTTTTGGTAAGCGCCGTGAATATTATATTGTTTATTTAAAGCAGCCAAACCAGCAAACTGTTTGGTAATTACCTGTAAATTGGCCGGAACAGTAATGGCATTATTATAATTGAACCAGGCTGTGCGGTAATATTTTATACCCAATGCTGATGCTGCCTTTAAAATATCCACCGTATACTTTTCGTTGGGCTGTTTAATGTTGGTTACTATGGAGTATACTTTTAACCCGGCCTTTTCAACTGCGGCCACCGCTTTGGGCAAATCTGCAGCCACATTTTCGGGCTGCACATGACCATCGGGCCTTACGGTTAGGTCAACACCATCAAAACCCATTTCAGCAGCCAGTGCAGTCATATCGGTATAGTTAAGCCAGTGCAGATGTTTGGAGAATATACTTACCTTAATTTTTTCGGCAGCAGATGTGTTATTAGTTCCGTTATTATTTAAAGTTACCGGGGCAAGTGCTCCCTTTCCTAAAGCACTCAGGCCAAACGGGATGCCGGCAGTAACCAGCGCGGCTGTAGTTATAAACTTTTTACGGCTGATGGTTTTCATAGGCTTTATAAATTGGTAATGCAATATAATAAAGCTGCATTGAATTTTAATGAGTAAAGTTGGCCACCTGGCATCGCTGCGAGATTAATAAAACAACCACATTACCAGGAGTGGCGCATGACAACTATATTTTACTCAAACCCCAAAAACTTAAACATAGTTTGCTAAGTAATCAATCGCCCGGATGGTAGGTTTTTTGAGCGTGCTTAAGTACATCACTTTTATAAAACAACACATCTTTAAACTTCCCATCAATAAATCCCTGTGCCTGATCGGTAAAGTTTTTTGAGGAAGGATCAAAAGACTGTCCCCCGGTCATTATACTCCTGGCTTTTATGCGCGGCCCAAACTCAATGGCCGCGATAAAGCTATTGCCTGAGTATCCATAGCGCTTTTGCGTATTTACAGTACGGCTCTGGAATGATGGCAACTGCCCAAAGCCCGACCCGGTTGCACCAACGGGAATACTTGGCAGGGCATCATCAAACGTAATACCATCGGCAGGGCGCTGGTACCGGTTAACATCACCCCACTGTATTTTCCACCTGCCAAAGCGGCTTTGCAGGTTTTTTAAAACATCGGCCAAAAATTGGAGTTGTTGCACGCCGTCTGTTTGTGAAAGTTTTTTAACACGTTGAGTAATAAATGTGCTTTGCTGATCAGTTTGAGGCGGCGGCATGGTTTTCATCATAAGGGTTCCCCACTCAATGGCCAGGGTGCTGGCCACAGAGTTTGCCGCGCTGCGTTTGTCCCATTGTTTTAATAACGCTATAGGTTCTGCAAGTGATTTTTTAATAGAATCAGGGGCATTATCATAAGCCTTAAACAAAGGCGGCAGCAGGTCATCAAAAGCAGCAAGGTAATGATCGTACCCCTTGGCTATCAACCCATCGAGGGTGATATGATCCGCATCTTTTAATAATTTAATGGCTGTAATGGCCCTGTAATTTTCGCCATCGGGTGCCATGTAAACCGGGTATTTGTTTTTATCGGGGCTGCTTGTTCCTGATGCAGTATAGGGTGTGGAATTACAGTTCTGGATCCAGCCTGTCGCGGGATTCATATCGGTTATGATATCCTTAAGCGCATGTATACCCTGCCATTCTGTTGCAGGGGTGCTGCCATCAACAGGCAGGCTCCAGTTAAATGCGGGATTACGTTTGGGAATGTAATTGCCATACCAAAATATGATATTTCCTTTGTCATCGGCATAAACCGTGCTGTTTGATGTGTTTGATACCAGCTCCATTGCCTTTTTATATTCGGCCAGCGTATTGGCTTTGGTGATTAGCCATGATTCAAGCAGCGCGTTATAGGAGCGGTTATTAGCTTTCAGCGCCAGCCATTTACCATCTCTGCTGCCCAATACAGGGCCATGATGGGTATAATAACCTGTTATAGACCGCTGTTCTAACTGATCGCCCTTTTTAATGCTCAGTACCAGTTTGCGGGTGGTAACAGGCCTAAGCGATCCATCATACTCATAATACCATTTGCCATCTTTTTTGCTCACCTTTTCGGCATACAGATCACCTACATCGGCGTAGCTGCTGGTATGCATCCAGCCGCAGTGCTGGTTAAATCCCTGGTAAATAAAAAATTGCCCCCAGGTAACCGCACCGTAGGTATGAAGCCCTTCATCGCTCACCAGCTCTACCTCGCTGCGAAAATAAAAGGGCACATGCGGGTTAATATATAACAAAGCATGCCCTGATGCCGACTTTGATGGTGCTATAGCAAAGCCGTTTGATCCGGTTTCCCGCTCGTTCACCATATCATAAACTGGTGTGGGCTTGTTGATCAACGCGCCAAGTTTTTCGCTGCCCCCATTATAAAAATTCTGCGTTTCTGATAATTTTATACCACCGGTTTCTGTCGCAGCCACGCTGCCATCGGTAAACATTAAAGCGTACCAGGGTTCAAACCGCTTAAATACTTTGGGTTTTACTTCAGGGTGTTTGTACAGGTAATAATTAATACCATCGGCAAAAGCATCCATCAGTTTTTTAAACCACGGCGCGCTGGCCTTATAATCTTTAATGGCATCAACGCTATCGGCAATCAGTTGCAACTGCACATCGGTATATAAGCTATTTTCTCCATCGGCTTCGGTTTGCCGTCCCAACTGGTAAAGATAATTGCGTTCAATACCTTTAAAGTTGTCTTCACATTGCGTATACATTAATCCAAACACTGTTGCAGCATCCGTTTTCCCATAAATATGCGGCACACCCCAGTTATCCCTAATGATGGTTACCATTTTTGCCTGGGTCTCCGCGCGTTTGATCTCCTGCGGGTTAAATATTTGAGCAAAAGCTATTACCGGCGAAAATATTAAAGCAAAAATTAAATAAGGTTTCATAGTAACAATATTTTTACCTGTCAAAAAGGCCTTTTAGATATAAAATTAAAGGGTGTTTTAATAATAACAGTAAATTTGACGCTTAAGCTATAATATTTATAATACCCCGCCGTTCCTATTCAATTATTTATAATTAATACGGAGCGGGATGATTAAGCTCAAAAAACAGCATAGCTACAAAGTAATAAAATTTTGTTTACTGAAGCTGAACCATCAGTAAATATATAAGAGCTTGGGTACTCATTAAGCATGATATCTGAGATTTAGTTGATTCAATATCGTTTGATATGATATTGCGGTGCGTTCCGGGGTGAGATACGGAACGCACTTTTTTATTATTGGTTCAATGGTTCATTAGTTCAATTGTTCATTGGTCTTAGCAGGCAGTAAATCCAGGCACAATAACATTTCGACTATTTAAACTAATCACGAACCCAGTGATCACGCTCGCGGGCCATTACCAGCAGTACCATACGGTTATAGGTTTCAAGGCCTTGTGGCTGGTTATTTGCCTTTAAAAAGTTATCATAAAAAACGCTGCTAATTGCACCCAGCTTATTTTCATATGATAGCCAGTAATTGTGCTCAATCACATAATCCTGATGTACCTTTTTTGAAAGCAGGGCCTTCAATTCTTTATGGGCCAGCGTATCGCACCTGCCTAATGAGTACATAAATTCACTAACCGCCAGGTGATAGGCCGAATAACGCAGCAACCTGTCCCGCGATCTTATAGCGACCACAAAACCGGCAAAATCAGCTTCATCTTCGGCCCCATAACCCATCTGGTGCGACATTTCATGACAGGCCACAAACGGCCGGTTAAAAATGGGCATCTGGTAATTGATCTGCGCCTCGGAGGTAAAAGGGTTATAATAGCCCGATGTACCAATATAGTTTAACAAGAATGTTAACAGTGATGGTTTAATATCGGGATGGTAGGACCGAAAATTAACAGAATCGGCAGAAAGTGAACTTACAGCCTGTACGGCGGTATGATAAATAGCGCTGTTTGTTTGGGCCATATCCGCGGCGGTAACCCGCGCCCGGGAAGCGTTGGCACTATCAATCAGCAATTTGGTTACGGCTTTCAGGTCGGCAGTTGTAAAGGAGGTATCCCGTAAATTAAGCCGCTCGGCTGCCGATGGCCTGAAATAATTCATCCCCCAAAAAAGATAAAAAGCCAGCACGCCTGCCTGTACACCAATAACCAGTCCTAATAATACCATACCTATCCTTTTAAACTGCTTTTTAAAAAGCAGTTTAAAAACCCCGATGATTTTATAAATTAAATACCCTATTACTGTTATGTACAATATATCGCCAACACTAAATGGAAATAAACTTAAAACCGGATGAAAAACTCTGCAAATGAATATATAAAAGCCACTGGAATAATAACGCTCAACTACAGCAGGATAACCTGCCAACTGCATTAGTATAAAAATAGCCAGTGTTAATAATAATATGACAACTGTTCTTTTTAATAAAGGTTTTTTGCTGAGGTTGTAATGCATTGATAGTGTAAATATAGCTAATAGGAGTTTGCTAAATTAATATTTAAACTGATACCTGTAATGATAATAAACCCAACCATAAGCCATAAAAAAAGCCCCGTAAACGAGGCTTTAATGTGATCAGGTCAATTAAAAAAATCTTTATTTTACAGAAACAGGCACTTCAAATGTATCCCATTTCAGGTTAAACCCGCCTTTATCAATTGCGTAGGTAAGGCTTTCCTGTTTTGGAATAGTTTTGCCTTTAACAGTAACCCTTAACTGGTCATTACTTTCTTTATACGTATAAGCACCCCATTGTTTTGGATTTTTATCAAAAATAATGGTCCATGTTCCCTTTTCAGATGGGATTACAAAAAATGCATACCTGCCTGCCGGAAGCGATTTACCTTCAACCTTTATAGCTTTGCTGGTTGTAATACTGGTTGCCGAATCGGCACCGGCACGCCATACTTTATCGTAAGGCACAATTCCGCCCAATACTTTACGGCCTTTTACATAAGGGCTGCCATATTTAATTTTGATAGTTGAACCAGCCACAACAGCAGTTGTACTGTCATGCGGACTTGCGGGCTTTTTATCTTGGGCAGATACCATACTGCTTACAAACAGGGTAACTGCAAAAAGCAACGCAGCTTTAAATTGGAATGTTCTTCTCATAATATTTTTCATAATTTAATGGTATAAATATAAGAGGAAATTTGTTTGATTATCCATTAGCGTGATAAATAAAGTGAAATTAGTACATCCTAATAAATACACAAACAATTTGATATACAGCACTGTTTAATAGGAAGAAGATCACATTGCAGTTAGGAATTGACCTTAGGGTTTCATAGCCAAAAGGTTAAACAATTGTTGTGGTTTTTTTGACCCTTGCCGCAAGGCAGGGGTTTTTTTTGCAACTTTTACCGGGGGGCTATAGTTACATTACACTTCAGCGTCTTCCCTCATCTCTTCCCAGTAAACTGATTCAAAATAAAGGCCGTTTTGAATAGCCACCTTGCATCTTACTTCCTGCAGTTCGGCCCTAATCTCTTCGGCGGAGCGTTCGCTGCTAATGGAATGATAATAAATTACATAACCAGTTCTACAGTTTATAAATTTATAATGTTTATCAGCGGGTTTCATAATGATGAACTTGTATAAATATAATCAACATGATGGGCATATTGTTTTATCAGGGCCAAAATGTTACATAGTATTTATAAGCTCACCGCTTAAATTGGGTGTTTATTAACCCTGCCTGAAAAGTAATGCCATCCTGGCCAGCTCACTTTCGGTAATGGCTGTGGGATTTTCAAATTGTTGTACGATAATGGCTACCGGAAAGCTGATGCTGCCACCTGATGTTTTAACCATAACGCCGGTATCAAATACACTATGGTTTTTATAGTCGCCTATTAAATAATTATATCGCGATAACCTTATCAATAATTCAACAATGGCATAAGTAGGCAAACTGTGTTTCGGCATGGCTGTAAAGATACACCAACAAATTAATAATATTAAATTAACACTACGTTAACAATTACGTGACCTTTAACAACAAATTAATATCTACATTTAACCGCAATATAATTTGTGACTTAAGTAGGTTAATCAATTAACATACAGAGTTTTAATTTTCTACCATTTAAAACAAGATCATAAAAGTTTAGCTTTATGTCGATATTCCCCAATTCAAATAAGATTTTTTATGATTTGTTTAACAAAGCTGCGGCCAATGTTGCCGAAATGGCTACGTTACTAAATATCGCAGTGAACTCGGCCGATCTTTACGAGCAAAAGTACAATTTCACTCATATTGATAAGTTAAAAATAAAAAGCTACGAACTTACTCACCAGGTATTTTCAGAGTCGGGCAAATCATTGGTATCACCATTTCAGCGTAAAGATATGTGCGACCTGGCCGCTGCAGTTGATGATGTTGCCGATAGCATAGCCATGGCATCGCGCAGGATACACCTGTATGATGTTCCTGAAATAACGCCGCCAATCATCAACCTGGCAAATTTGATATTTCAAACAAGCATGGAGCTTCAAAAGGCTATTATTGCCATGAGTAACCTAGGTAACTCAGCACATATTTTTGAGCTTTGCAACAATATTAAAAAACTGGAATTTCAGGCAGATACCGTTTATAACGAAGCTTTTGCCGATTTACTGGCTAACGAAACGGATGCTATACAGCTTATTAAGTATACTGATGTTTTTATGGCGATGGAAACCGCTACCGATAGTTGCGAGGATGCAACACTGATTATTGAAAGTATCCTGATCAAAAATGGTTAATGACTGTTAAGTCAATGTTATCAGCATAGATTAAAATAAATGGTCCCGAAATAAATTCGGGACCATTTATGTAACCAGTTGGTCCACCTGCCTATGGGATGCTGAAACAAGTTCAGCATGACGCTAAAATCTATTAATGTTTGCCCTTATCGTCCTTCTTATCGCTTTCTTTTTCGGGTGGAGCATCCGGGGTATTCATATTCTCCTCGTCCCTTTCTTTGTTTTCTTTCTTAAATTCAAGCTTGCCAAATTTGTAGCTCAGGCTTATACCAAATGAGCGTACGGGAACCTGCCTTATATTAACTGTGCTAAAGCCGCTGCCAAAGGTTGTTGAACGCTGGCCAACAAAATTGGCGAAGGGATTAGCTGCTGTAAGTCCGAAACTGAACTTTTTATTGAGGATCATTTTACGCACGGCAAAATTATAGAATACGAATTTAGGATTAACACCCTGTATGCCTTTTTGCGATGAGTTATAGTTGCCAAAAAACTCTGCGCTCAGGTCATGCCCAAAATTGTATTGCGCGTTTAGGTTTAAACGATAAGTAAAACCGCTTACGCTTGCAAAACCAGGATTTCTGCTAATCCTGTCAGAAAATATCATGTTGGTACGCAGGCTCAGTTTACTTGTTACCGGTACTGATGCATATAAATTGATACCTGTACGTATCTGCGAACCTAAGTTATACCATTGATTTAATGACACGTTATTATAAGTGATGCCGTTTACATCCAGCTCCGGAAAAAAGGTGGTAAACTGTTGTATATCATCCGTATTGTAACGGTAAAACGCGGCTATATTAATGTTAGCTCCCTTATCAAATGACTTATTGTAGCCCAGTTCAAAATTATCGCCCTTTTCAGGTTTTAAATTAGGGTTACCGGTGCTGATGTTACGTGGGTCGCTGATGTTTAAAAACGGGTTCAGGGCGCCATAATCAGGTCGTTGTATACGGCGGGTGTAACTAATTTTAATAGACTGGCTATCGCCAATTTTATGTGAAAATACCAACGACGGTACCAAAATATTATAATCAGGGATATTAGCACCCTGAAAATCGGCTTTGATAGTAGTGTACTCATCCCTTAAACCTGCCTTTATATCCAGAAAATCATGAAACAGCGATGTGGAGGCAGAAAGGTAATAGGCATATATTTTACTGTCATAAGTAAAGCCATAGGTTTGGTTTGTATTAGGCACAAATCCACCGTTCAATAAAGTATCAGTAACAACATTATTATTGATGTGATTAAAATCAAGCTTGGCGCCCGTTTCAATAGTAAAATTTTTACTTACCGGATGGGTGTAATCAACCGAAATATTGGTTTCCCTATCCTTGCCCGGATTATTATTTGATATACCTGTTGATGGCCTGTTTCCGGCTAAAAAATCTGTTTGCTGAAAGGAGCTGAAGCTGTTATTACCAAAGCTTTCGGTATACAATACGTCAAGCTCCTGGCCTTCTTTATCAAATGTTTTTTTGTAACCAACGCTCACATCAGTTGAGGTACCGTTAAATTTACTTCTCGAATTACGGATATCTGCAAGATCTGACACGAAATTACCTGCTGCATCAACTACCCGCGTATCCTCGTTGCTAACACCCGTGCTATGGTTGCCAAAATGATTAAACCCAACAGACGCGTTCAAATCATCATGTTTGGTTATATTCCAGGTAAAGTTTAAGCCCGATTGGTACCCGTTGCGGGTAAAGTTGTTGCTGCCTTGCTGCAACAGCGTAGTCATGTTTTTTAATGAATCAGTTGAGGTACGGGTACGGCTATTGGGCGAGTTGCTGTTGAGCTGGGCATTACCGCTAAAAAAAGCGTTCACCCCAAAATTACCTTTGCGTACATTCAGGTTAAATGATCCGTTTTCGCGGCGGGTACCAGCCGATAAGTTAACGCTGCCATTAACACCTTCAACCCTGCTGTCTTTTAATATAATGTTTACTATACCTCCTGTACCGGCAGCATCATACTTTGCACCAGGACTGGTAATTACTTCAATACTTTTTATCTGGCTGGCGGGTATGCTCTGCAGCGCATCGGCCAGGCTGGCTCCAAAAATACTTGACGGTTTCCCGTTTATTAAAAAGCGGATGTTGGCATTACCCTGCAACTCCACGTTACCATCAATATCAACTGTTATTTGCGGTACTTTTTTTAATATATCAATAGCTACACCGCCCTGCGCGCTCAGGTCGTTTTGCGGATTGTACACCATCTTATCTATCCTGTTTTCAACCGTAGGGGTTTTGGCGGTTATGGTTACACCCTGCAACTGACGCGGCACAGGTGCCAGTTTTATTTCGCCTACAGATACATTGCCGCCATCCTTAACAATTACGTGTTCAATAGTAGCACGTTGATACCCTAAAAAGTCGGCTGTAATTTTGTACTCGCCGGCAGGTATACGATCTACCGTAAAATTCCCTTTAGTATCCGTACTGATACCATTAAATGGCGATGCATTACCCTGTTTGTAAACAGATATAGTTGCATAATCAACCGGTTGTTTGTTAGTAGCATCGGTAACTTTACCGCTTATTTTACCTTTGGCGGCAGGGTTAACCTGGGCTTGAACATTAACATAAAAAATAACTAACAAAAACGATACAAAAAGGGCCTTCATTACAATAAATTGGTGATTAAGCCGCGAATTTGATAAGAAAGATTGGATAAAAATTGAATTTTATCAATTGTTGTGTATTTGTTACAGTAAGGTTAACTGTATGTATATATACTTGTTACAAAACACTAAAAAATGAGCACTAAAGTACCTGCGATGATCAATAAAGCGCCCGATGCCGTTTTTAATGTAAGTGGCTCGCCTAAAAATACAACGGACAGCGCAATGGCTATGGCAACACTTAATTTGTCAACCGGTGCTACTTGTGATACCTCGCCCAGTTGCAGGGCCCTAAAATAACAGATCCATGAAAGGCCGGTTGCACAGCCCGAAAGCAATAGGAATGTCCAGTTCATTTTGGTTAAACCACTTATGCCCTGGTTGCTGCCTTTAAATAATACGATGGCCCAGGCCAGTATCAATATCACTACGGTACGGATGGCGGTTGCCAGATCGGTATCAACCCCTTTTATGCCTATCTTGGCAAATATTGCGGTAAGTGCGGCAAACAATGCCGATAGTAAAGCGTATATCCACCACATGCTTTTTGTTTTACATTTAACATTATATGTTGGACATTCTAATTTAATGTTCAACAATTTAAATGCTAATTTGCTTCCATATTCTGTAGTAAATCTGAGGAAATACAGAATGTGTACAAATTGCGCCTTTACTTTTGACGAGTTGAAGATATCCAACGTAAAACCTGCAACGTAATGAAGTTACTGATCATTGAAGACGAAGAGGGCCTGCGCGAAAGTATAGAAGAGTACTTTACCGAAGCCGGCAACATTTGCGAAACTGCAGCCAGCTACCCTGCCGCTTTGGCCAAAGTTGAGTTGTACCGTTATGATTGTATCCTGCTGGATATTACCCTACCCGGCGGCAATGGCATCAGCATACTTAAAAAATTAAAGGAAAATAATTATAACGATGGTGTGCTCATCATATCGGCCAAAAACTCACTGGACGACCGCCTGCAGGGCCTTGACCTGGGTGCCGATGATTATCTCGTAAAGCCTTTTCATCTATCTGAGTTAAAAGCAAGGGTATCGGCCATCATCCGGCGTAAAATGTATAATGGCAGCAACCTGCTGATATTTAACGAACTCAATATTGATCTGCAGGCCAAAACGGTAAAGGTGCATGATAAACCCGTTAAATTTACCCGCAAAGAGTTTGATCTGCTTATTTATTTTATTGCCAATAAAGGCAAGGTGATTTCTAAAAACGCCATTGCCGAACATTTATGGGGGGATGGCATCGATCTGGCCAATAATTTCGACTTTATTTATTCTCATATTAAAAACATCCGCAAAAAATTAATGGAGGCCGGTGGGAGCGATTATATACAGGCAGCCTATGGTATGGGTTATAAATTTACTGATCAATGAAACTGCTCACCTTATATAACCGTGTAAATATTATTACCACTATTGTTGTAATGCTGATAACCGGCATTATTTATTACCAGGCCATCAGTTGGATATTAAATGATCAGAATGATAAAGCACTAAAGGTTGAGGAAGATGAGGTTTTTGATTATGTAAAATTAAATAACAGGCTGCCCCAGGTGTTCGATTCCAAAGATCAGCAGATCAGCTTTACAGAGGCCTCTCCTAACTCCATCAGACGCGAATTCATTAATACCAAATATCGCAAAGATAAAAACGAGTATGAATCGGGCCGTGGATTAATCAGCTCTGTTACGGTTAATGGCAAATATTATAAAATACTTATTGTTGAATCAAAAGTAGAAACAGAGGACCTGATCCAGATCATCTTTGGTATTACCATTGGTGTTATTTTGTTTTTGCTGCTGGTACTGCTGGTTGCCAACCGCTTAATTTTAAACCGGTTATGGCAACCTTTTTATGCTATTTTAAAAGAGCTGAAACTATTTAACATAGCCGATAACAAGGAAATTGCCCAAACCACTACCAATATTGAGGAGTTTAAGGAGTTAAACCAGGCTGCAACAGCCATGTCGGCAAAGGCCAAACATGATTATAAGGATCTGAAGGCGTTTACCGAAAATGCATCACATGAATTACTTACACCTATCGCGGTCATTAATTCTAAATTGGATACCCTGATACAAACCGAAAATTTTAGCGACAGGCAAAGCAAGCTGCTTAACGATCTGTACAGCGCGGTATCAAGGTTAAGCAGGCTCAACCAATCATTGTTGCTGCTGGTTAAAATTGAAAACAAGCTGATGACCGATCAGCAAAACATCAATTTACGCCAACTGTTGGAGGAAATGCTGATGCAGCTGGAGGATATTTTTCTGGATAAACAAATAACGGTTACTACCAATCTGGCAGATAAGGAGATCGTTGCCAGCCAGTACCTGATAGAGATTTTGCTGAACAATCTCATCATTAATGCGGTAAGGCATAACTATCCGGGTGGCCATATTATTATTAAGTTAACTGCCGATAGCCTGATCATCAAAAACTCTGGAGATGATGCCCCTTTGCACGAAGAACAAATATTTACACGTTTCCATAAATCGTCCGGATCTGAGGGCAGCGGGCTGGGGCTTACCATCAGCAAGCAGATCTGTGAAAATTTTAACTTCTCTCTGAAGTACCAATTTCATGCACCCTACCACACCTTCACTGTTATCTTTTAAATTTGTTACGATAGCTATCCCAAATTAATTCAGAATTACACTATAGTTTCGCTATGTTTAAATAGCATTTATATATTTATATATCAGTTAATGAAGTGGTTTTTCGGTCTTATACTATTCACACTTACCTATACTGTTGCCGGTGCACAAACCTACACGCTTGATCATTATCTTGAACTGGCCAAAAATAACAGTCCGCTGCTTAAAGACCTCAAAAACCAGGTAGCTTCCAATCAGTTAGACAGCTTACGCGTCAAAGCGGGCTATAAACCACAGGTAAGCGCCAACAGCACCGGCCTTTACGCGCCTGTTAAAAATGGCTATGGTTATGCCGCAGCTATTACTAATGAGCATACACTTAATGCTTTGTTAGGTATAAATCAATCTTTGGATAGCAAAAAGAATATAGCCGCGCAGGTTGATGCCATTACTTTGCTATCTCAATCAGTAAATAATACCGCCAAAATATCTGAACAGGACCTGAAAAAAGCTGTTACCGCGCAATATATTAGCGCTTACGGCAGCTTGCTGCAATTAAAATTTAACCAGGAAATTGTAACCCTGCTTAGCCAGGAAGAAGACCTGCTTAAAAAACTTACCCGTACCAATGTTTATCGCCAAAGCGATTACCTTACCTTTTTGGTAACCCTAAAACAGCAGCAATTGCAGTTGTTACAATCACGTATGCAATACAAAAACGACTATGCCACTTTAAATTATTTAACAGGCATTGCCGATACCAGCTACATAGAACTGCAGGAGCCGGGCATTCAAAAAACCTATACCCCCGATGCAAGCAACAGCATATTTTTCAGTCAGTATAAAACGGATAGTCTTAAATTGGTAAACAGCCGCAGCCTGGTTGATTTTGCCTACAAACCTAAAATAAACCTGCTGGCCGATGGCGGTTATAATTCTGATTTTATGAGCCAGCCTTATAAAAACTTTGGTGTAAGTGTAGGCTTTAGCTTTACCCTGCCCATATATGATGGCGGCCAACGGAAAATTCAATACCACAAACTATCGCTCGAAGAAGATACCCGCAAAAGTTATAAGGCCTTTTTTGATACCCAATATCGCCAGCAAATAGCGCAGCTAAATCAGCAAATTACCGGCAACGAAAGCCTGCTGGCGCAGATTGATGAACAGATGAAATTTTCAGAAAGCCTGATCAAGGTTGATACCAAACTGTTGCAAACCGGCGACCTGCGTATTGCAGACCTGGTACTGGCCATTAACAATTACCTGAGTATCAAAAACCTGAAAACGCAAACCAATATCACTAATTTACAGCTCATTAATCAGTTAAATTACTGGAACCGATAACATGAAACCTAAACGTACCTATATAATTGCCTGCCTGTTGATGCTCTTGTTTTCATGCAAAAGCAAGGATCAGCCTGCTGATGAGGGGGATGCAGCAGTAGCATCGCAAACACCGGTTACCGTAACCACGATAAGTGACAGCACCCTTATTGATTATGTTGACCTGAGCGCTACTTCTGTTTTTCTTCAAAAGAACTTCATGAAGGCCAATGCCAATGGCTACATACAAAAAGTAAATACCCAGCTTGGGCATTATGTAAGCAAGGGCGAAACTGTTTTCACTATAAAAACTAAGGAGGCCCAAAGCATAGGTAATAGCATCAATGTGCTTGATACTACCTTTAAATTTTCGGGCGTTAACCGTATCAAAGCACCGGGGAGCGGCTACATTACCCAGTTAAACCACCAACAAGGCGATTATGTACAGGATGGCGAACAACTGGCCGTTATAAGCGACCGCTCAAGCTTTGCCTTTGTAATGCAGCTGCCTTATGAAATGCGCCGTTATGTACAAAACAACCAGGATGTACACTTACTGTTACCCGGCGGCGAAAAGCTAACAGGCAAGGTAAGCTCTGTAATGCCATCGGTTGATACCTTATCACAAACGCAGGGTATGGTGATCAGGGTGAACAGCACTAATCTGATCCCCGAAAATTTGGTGGCCAAAGCCCGGATCATAAAGTCGGAAAGGCCAGGTACCGCGTCGTTGCCCAAGGCAGCCATCCTGACCAACGAAACTCAAACAGAGTTTTGGGTAATGAAACTCATCAACCCTACAACGGCTGTTAAAACCCCCGTTACCAAAGGTATTGAAAGCGGCGACCGAGTGGAGATCTTATCGCCCAAATTCTCGGCAACCGACAAGATAGTAGTAAGCGGTAATTATGGATTGGCTGATACAGCCAAAGTTAAAATTGTGCAGTAATGACCAACGGGAAAAGCTTTTCCATATCGCATCGTAAACCGCTGGGTTTAGTTTTGGCCATAATTATTATGGGCGGGCTATTTGCGTACTCTAAATTACAAACCTCACTTTTCCCTGAGATCACCTTCCCCAAGATCAAGATCATTGCCGATGAGGGTTTGCAGCCGGTAAATAAAATGATGGTTACGGTTACCAAACCGCTCGAAAACGCCATTAAACAAGTTCCTGACCTGCAACTGGTGCGCAGTACAACCAGTCGTGGCAGTTGCGAAATTTCGGCCCTGCTTAATTGGGATGCCGATATTGACCTGAGCCAGCAGCGCATACAATCCAGCATCGACCAGATAAAAAATGACCTCCCTGCAGATGTCAATATATCTGTAGAAAAAATGAACCCCTCCATACTGCCGGTAAGCGGCTACACGCTGGAGAGCCATAATAAATCGCCCATTGAACTGCGCCAAATTGCTACCTATACCGTAAAACCTTTTTTATCGCAAGTTGACGGGGTGTCCGAGATCAGGGTTATCGGAGGTAAATTAAAAGAATACTGGCTCACGCTTGATCCTCAAAAAATGAGCTCGCTGGGCCTAACGCCCGATATTATCAGCAATACACTGGCGCAAACCAACTTCGTAAAATCAGCTGGTTACCTGTCTGATTATAAAATGCTGTACCTAACCGTTACCGATGCTACCATTAATGCCAAAGATGAACTGGAGAACCTGGTGATCAGCAACAACAGGAAAAGAGTGGTACGCTTAAAAGATTTTGCCGGCATTCAGATAAATGAAGGTATTGAATATACGCGCATCAACGCCAACGGGCACGATGGTGTTTTAATAGCGGTTATAAAACAGCCAAATGCCAATTTAATTTCCTTATCAACAGATATGGAACAAAAGGTAAAGGACCTGCAAAAAATACTGCCGGCAGGTGTAAGCATAAAGCCATACTACGTTCAAGCCGATTTTGTGAACGACTCGGTAAAAAGCGTGAGCGACAGCTTATGGATAGGCTTATTACTCGCCATTATTGTGGCGGTTATATTTTTACGCTCATTTAAGGCCAGTGTAACTATACTAATTACCATACCGGTTACGCTATGCCTTACGCTGCTGGTACTTTACGCGTTGGGCTATACCTTTAACATCATGACATTGGGTGCCATAGCCGCGTCAATAGGTTTAATTATTGACGATGCCATTGTGGTGGTTGAGCAAATTCATCGTACACATGAGGAACATCCTGATGAGCTTACCCGCCACCTTGTTCAAAAGGCTATTAATTATTTATTCCCGGCTATGGTGGGTTCGTCCATCAGCACCATTGTTATATTTATTCCTTTTGTGCTGATGACCGGGGTTGCAGGCGCCTATTTCAAGGTGCTTACCGATACGATGATCATTACACTGGTATGTTCGTTTTTTGTGACCTGGATAGGGCTGCCGGTAATTTATGTGCTGTTAACCCCTAAACCTAAGTTTAACAATACGGTAAAGGCTAAGGACGAAAAACCACATCAGGTTAAAAAACACCGTTGGGTAAGTTTCCTTATTCTTAGGCCATATGTGGCTATCATTATTATGCTGATGCTGGTCGCGGCAATTGTACTGATCCCGTCGCGGTTGGAGACCGGTTTTTTACCCGAAATGGACGAAGGCAGTATTGTGCTCGACTATAATTCGCCTCCAGGCACGTCCCTGGAAGAAACCGACCGTATGCTGCACGAGGTTGAAAAGATCATCATTAAACAACCCGAAGTAACCGCCTACTCGCGCAGAACAGGCACGCAAATGGGCTTTTTTATTACTGAACCCAACCGGGGCGATTACCTGATACAACTAAAAAAGACCCGTGACAAAACTACCGAAGAGGTGATCAGTGAGCTGCGTAAAAAGATTGAAACCACCCAACCCGCCCTGGTTATTGAATTTGGACAGGTGATCACCGATATGCTGGGCGACCTCACCACTTCAGCCGAACCCATCGAGATCAAGATCTTTGGTGACGATCCTAAAAGACTAAATATACTATCAAAACAAATAGCCGGTCTGGTTGAAAAGGTAAAGGGAACCGCCGATGTATTGCCCGGCATTATCATAGCAGGTCCATCGGTAAGCATAGAACCACATTACGGCAAACTGGCACAGTATAATATTACGCCGGCCAATTTACAGTTACAGGTGCAAACTGCTTTGGAGGGCAATGTAATTGGCAACATGCTCGAAAAAGAACAATTATCGCCTATCCGTATGGTTTACCCGGGCAACAGGACATTAAATGTAGCGGGTATAAATAGCCTGAACATATTTTTACCCAACGGTAAACTTATTCCCATCAATGAACTGGCCGCGGTTGAACTAAAGGCAGGTGATGCCGAGATAAACCGGGAAAACCTGCAAAGTATGAATGTGGTTAGTGCCAGGCTCGAAAACAGCGATCTGGGTACGGTTATACCGGCCATTCAAAAAACCATTGCGCAAAACGTAAGCTTACCACAAGGCTATCATGTAGAATATGGTGGGGCGTACGCGCAGCAGCAGCAATCATTCAAAGAGCTGCTTATTATATTAATTACTGCGAGTTTACTGGTTTTCGGGGTGATACTTTTTCTGTTTAAGCAGTTCAGGATAGCCATACTCATATTGGTAACAGGCGTGTTAGGTATTGGCGGCAGTTTATTGGCCCTGTTCATTACCGGTACCCCGCTAAACGTGGGCAGCTATACCGGTTTAATCATGATTGTGGGCATCATTGGCGAAAATGCCATATTCACCTTTCTGCAGTTTAAAGAAAACGCGCTCGAAAACCCGGTTAATGATGCTATCAGTTATGCCATTAGCACTCGCTTAAGACCAAAACTTATGACGGCTCTTGGGGCAATTATTGCTTTGCTGCCCCTGGCCTTAGGCATTGGTGCCGGGGCACAGTTGCACCAACCTTTGGCCATAGCTGTAATAGGTGGTTTTTTAGCAGCCCTACCTTTATTATTGATAGTTTTGCCCGCTATGTTACGCATTTTGTACCGGCATGGTTTTACGCACCCATCAAATGAAAACCAGCTTGGTTAACACAGCTTTTCTACAGATTTAACAGGTAATTTCATTGCAACAAGCAAACCATCAAAAATGAAAAAGCATATTTTAATTACCTTACTGTTGCTAACAACAAGCATCATCCCGCAGTTATCACAAGCTCAAACCTACGTAGCCGATAAAACCATTGCCTTGCCCGGCGACGGTGGTTATGACTACCTGGCCATTGATAAAGTAAACCGCCGTTTATATGTATCGCATGGTACTTCGGTACATGTTATTGATTTGGCTACCGAGCAGCCTGTTGGTATGGTTAATAATATGAAGGGGGTTCATGGCATTGCTATTGTAAACAAGCTTAACAGGGGTTTTATTAGTGATGGCAAAGCAAACGCCGTAGTGGTCTTTGATTTAAAAACGCTTAAAGTGATTGCCACCATACCACTAACTGATGCCAACGGCCCGGATGCAATCATGTATGATCCTTACTCCAACCGTGTTTTCAGTTTCAATGGCGAAAGTAATAATTCATCGGTTATTGATCCGGCTACTCTTAAACAGGTAGGTACGGTTGCCCTCGGCGGTGCTCCCGAATTTGCTGTAACCGATGGTAAAGGTAAAATTTACAATAATCTTGAAGATAAAAGTAGTCTGAACGTAATTGACAGCAAATCCCAGAAGGTGATCAAAAATTACCCGCTGGCACCTTGCGGCGGCCCAACCGGCCTGGCATTAGATGCTACCAGCCAGCGGTTGTTTACCGTTTGCCGCGAAAATAAAGGCGTAAGCGTAGTTGATATTAACACCGGAAAGGTGATCACCACTTTACCTATAGGCGCCGGAGTTGATGCAGTGGCTTATGATCCTCAAACAAAATTGATATTTTGCTCCTGTGGCGATGGTACAACTACCATTATCAAACAAAAATCGGCCGATGACTACAGCGTTGTGCAGGTGCTAAAAACAACAGACAGGGCCAGAACCATGGCATTGGATCTCCAGACTCACAAAATTTACTTAAGTGTGGCACAGTTTGAACCCGGCACAAGAAAAGCAATACCAAATACCTTTAAAGTACTGGTATTCAAGCAACCATAAGAACATTTCTATATAAAATATTCGTGAAATGTTTATGAAGTTTTGCCTTTTATGATAATTTTTTACGACAAAATGATATTTTCGAGACGTTATTGTTATATTTAACGTTTATATACTATAATGATTAAGAAAACTGATTTTGTTTATTCCCAGGAGTCTGAACCTCATCGTATCCGCACAAAAAAAATTTTAAAACAGTTTCCGCAATTACGGAAACTGATAGGTAAAAACCCAAATACCATATTTGCCATTATTGGCCTGGTAGCATTCCAGGTAGTTTTAGCCTGGTTTTTACGCGACCAGTCATGGTGGCTTATTTTTGGCGCAGCTTATTTATTAGGCGCTTTTGCCGATCATGCTTTGTTTGTAATGATACATGAGTGTACTCACCAATTACTGTTTAAAAACCGTAATGCCAACCGTTGGGCATCTATGTTTGCGAATTTACCGCAAATATTGCCAAGCGCCATATCATTCGAAAAATATCACATTAAACACCACTCTTTTCAGGGTGTACATGAACTGGATGCCGATTTGCCCAACAAATGGGAGGCAAAACTTATTGGGCATTCATTTTTTGGTAAAGCATTATGGTTGTTATTTTTCCCGGTGTTCCAACTTTTCCGCTTATCGAGGCTAAGGGAAATTCATCCAATTGATGGCTGGATAGTTACCAACTTTGTATTGCAGGCTGTATTTACAACCGCTGTATGGTACTTTATGGGCTGGCCGGCAATTGCCTTTTTACTGTTAAGCTTTTCTTTTTCGGTTGGCCTGCACCCGCTGGGTGCCCGCTGGATCCAGGAGCATTACCTTACCCACAGCGTGGAGCAGGAAACTTACAGCTATTATGGTGGTTTAAACCTTGTAGCATTTAATGTGGGTTTTCATAATGAACACCATGATTTTCCTTCTATCCCATGGAACAAACTTCCTGAAATAAAAAAGACAGCGCCTGAATATTATGAAACGCTGTATTACCATACCTCATGGACCAAATTGTTTTTCCGTTTTCTGTTTGATCGTGAAATATCACTGTTTAACCGTATCCTGCGTAAAGACCGTGGCCGTGTTGCCATAACAGACATCTCCAGGCCAGACATGGACCTGATCAAGACGGATAAGTTAAAGCCTGAACTGGTAACGGTATCAGCAAATAAGATTTAATAAAAAAGGGCTTTTAAAAAAGCCCTTTTTTATTTTAAGCGCCTTCAGAAATTCACCTCATTTAAATAGTCGCAGACAGACATCCCGGCAAAAAATAAGCGCGTTCCCCTTAGCACCTGCTGAAAATGAACAAATGATGAAGACCTAAAGTTGAATTAAGGAAAGGGGACGAAATACACTATCTTTAGTTCCCTATTAATTAAACTATGGCCGAGCTGCGCTCTTTTTTTTCTCATCACGAAGATCTTACACAGGTAATTTTATACGCGGGTATTATAACCGGACTATGGTTTGCCGAAATGATGGCATCAGTTGAAAGTATCAGAAATAAATGGAAACACTCTGTTGTGAATACTTTATTTATTTTTACCGCATTACCTATACAGCTATTATTAACCACCTTTGTTGTTTTAATATCAGCATGGGTTACGGCCCATCATTGGGGACTTATTACCTTTATCCCCTATCATTATAACCGCTGGGTGTATTATATCACTTTGTTTATTTTGCTTGACCTTTGCGAATATATTTATCATGTTACCATGCACAAAGCAGTACCATTGTGGAAATTTCACCTGGTTCACCACAGCGATCTTAAGGTTGATGTATCAACCACTACAAGGGAACACCCCTGTGAAACCTGTATACGAACTTGCTTCCTGATGTTATGGGTATTTATTTGCGGCCCCGCCATTGGTGTTTTAATTTTACGGCAAACCTTCCAGTCGTTTTCAAATATTGTTGCCCATACCGAATTCAGGTTGCCCGAAAGAGCTAATAAAATTGTAGCCCTGGTATTTATTACCCCTAATCTGCATCATGTTCATCATCATTACCAGTTGCCTTATACCGATTGCAATTATGGCGATGTACTAAGCATTTGGGATAGGCTATTTGGCACTTATGGGCAATTAAGCAAAGAGGAAACTGTTTTCGGCATTGATACCCATATGGACGAAAAGCTAAATGCCAATTTTATAGGTGCCGTTAAAATCCCTTTCCAGAAGTTTGAGCGGAAGCCCCACAACCAGGATATTTTTTAATTACTACCCTCAAACCCTCCTTAAAAAAATTATTAACAGCTATAAAAATCAATACAAAATTCATTATAATTGCTAATATTTTTAGCATTATGGATTTACTTTGCGTTACAGACCAGCTCATTATATTTAGCCGTTATATAGGACAACAGGTGATGATCAACAGCCTTTTAAATAATGAAATAACTATTGGCACCCTTGCAGGCACCAAACAAAGTGCTATACTGGTTACTGTTGATAATGTGAGTAGATGGATACCATTTTATGACGATTTTAAGGTTTGTGAAGTTAAACTCTTGCTAAAACCTTTAAAAAAATTAACTCCTGCCATTATAGCTACAGCAAACAGCCTGCCGGTGCAGGCGTTTATACCACCCTATTACCAGCAGTTAGGTTTTGATATGCCTGTTTTTATTGTTCCCGGACATACCTGCAATTGCCGGTATGTACAGGAACTTAACCTTGCTGACTATCGTACCCCCGGCGAAATCTTTCAGCAGAACGCGCTTTTACTGGCGTTTGAATCTGCATGAAAACAGGCTTATATTTAACCAGGTAATCAAGCGTTTTTATAAGTAATCAGTGTGTCAAAACCCTCATCATTAACACAATAAAACCATTTAATTAATGCGATCTTCATACTATTTTGGTTAATTTGCGTTATTATTTGCAACAAATAAGATGAGCAGATCAAAAAAATTAAAATTAATTGTACCGTTAATTACCCTGATTTTTATGGGGGCCTTTGCCAAGCACAGGCTATTTGACAAGACGGTGCAATCTGGTACGCTCAGCAGCAAACAAATGAGTGAAACATCCGGCATAGCTGCATCATCCATCAATCCCGATATTTATTATGTACACAACGACAGTGGCGACACCAGTCGCTTTTTCGCTATAAATCCCAATGGTAAATTAAAAACTACTATTTATTTTAAAGGTGAACATAGAATTTTAGGCGTACATGATTGCGAAGATATAGCCGTAGGCCCAGGCCCTGTTAAGGGCAAAAGTTATGTTTACATAGGTGATATTGGGGATAATAATGGTTGGTGGAGCTATATTACTATTTATCGTATTCCTGAACAAAAATCATGGGCTACTGACAGCCTGAGCAACGTTACAGCAGAGCCTATCAATTTAAAATATCCTGATGGCGCCAAAGACGCGGAAACCCTGATGGTTGACCCGATAGAGAAACTGTTTTATATTGTTACCAAACGTGGTGATACGGTAAATGTTTACACAGCACCGCTAAAAGCAGCAGCTAAGGATACCCTTATTCTGACTAAACGTGCCAGCCTGTTTTTCCCGGGTTTCAGGCCGTTTAAATGGATAACCGCTGGTGACATATCAAAAGACGGGCAACAGGTATTACTAAAAAGCTACGAAAAGGTTTACTACTGGCGCCGCCAGCCTCATGAGCATATTTGGGCCACCATGATAAGAAAACCGGAGGAACTATCCTATAAAGCGGAAAAACAAGGCGAAGCAATAGGATTTACACCTGATGGTAAAGGCTATTATACTACCAGCGAAGGTGTATTTGCACCCATTTATTATTACGAAACCCCGGAGTAAGGTTGTTTGAACCTTGATTCCCCAGATTAAGGGATTAACAGGATTACAGAAAAAATCATGTCATTGAGATAGTTAGATTTACGAAGTTTTAAAACTTCGTAAATCTTCATACACATTCCTCAGGATGACAGCACCAGCCTCTCAATCTATTCAGACACTTTAACCAGCATAACCCCATGCGGGGCCACTTTGGCGCTGAAGGTTTTACCTGTTGTTATAATATATTTTTGTTGCCATACATCCCTGAATTTGGTGAAACCCTTTAATGCAGGATCGTTTTTATCAAGGCTGATGGTTTGATATTTATCTGATATGTTAAATAAACCTATGGCTTTGCCACCATCTTTAAGTTCCTTTACCCAAATCTGATAATTATCATTCTTTATGTACCGGGATGCTCCTTTACCCAAAGCATCCTGATCAATAGCAAGCACTTCATCATTGGTAAGCAAACTAAGCGTAAAGCTATCCAGGTGACCCATATCGCAACCTATTAATAATGGCGACGACAGCAGGCTCCACAAACTGATATGCGTGTATTGCTCGTCATAGGTAAGGTGGGTGTTGTGCAGGCTTGGCCCCCATCCTACTTTTCCTACAACCAACATATCGGGATCGTTAAAATGACCGGGCTGCGAAAAAGGTGCCGCCTTATCCTGGTTAAAGCCAATGGACGATAAACTCCGCCACGTATCCTGAATATCGCCGGTAGTACGCCAGCTGTTACCGCCAACTTCGGCGCCCCACTCCCATACGTTTCCCCAGCCATATTGGCAAAGACTATACATGATGTCGCGATTTATTTTATCCAACGCGCCACGCATTACCTGGTAAGGTTTTTTCAAAGCAGGCAAATCAGGGTTGGGTGAAGTAACTTCCGAATAAGCACACCAGTCATATTTTAAATAATCAATACCCCAATCGCCATAAGTTTGCGCATCCTGCTCTTCATGCTGCCAACTGCCTAAAAAGCCACCGCAAGTACGCGGCCCCGGCGACGAATAAATCCCCATGCGTAAACCTAAACCATGTACATAGTCGGTAAGTCCCTTCATATCCGGAAATTTGCTGTTCGTGGCAATTTTACCATCGGGCAAACGCTGCTCTGCTTCCCAGCCATCATCAATATTGATATAGGCCCAACCGTGCGCGCTCAATCTATCGGCCATTGCTTTGGCTGATATGCGTACCTTTTTATCATCAACGCTTAATCCCCAGGCGTTCCAGCTGTTCCAGCCCAGGGCAGGTGTTAAGCCTATTTTATCGCCAATAACAATAGTAAACTCTTTTGTTTTACTACCAAGTTTATTGCTTACCGTAAATGTTACCGGGTACGTGCCTTTCTGGGCTACGGTACCGGTAATGATACCTGTGGCCGCATCCAATTTTAAGCCATCGGGCAAACCCTGAGCCTTATACACCAGCGGTTTTTTGCCGGTTGCGGGTATCAGGTACAAAAACGGGTTACCCGGCCGCGCGCCAAAAACATCGGCACCATTTATTTTTGGCTTTGCCGATGGATATGGTGTTAATAGGTAAGGCGTTGTTTCGGTTTGCGTGAGTACTTTACCCGATTTTTCATCAGTAAAAGTATAGGTAATGGCGTATGATTTTTTCTCCAGCCGGGCTATCTCAAATGTATAGGTAAATGGCTTGCCGCCGGTAAATGCAGCGTCGTTAGTTTTCTCGTATAAAACCGCGTTAGTTTCAGGATCAGTAACCTTGAATGCCAGTTTACCCTTATAATCATAATGATTGGTGGTAAGCAGTTTGATAGATTTACTCAGGCTGTTGCGCTCGCCATAGTTAAAATCGGCTTCGGTGTTAACACTTACATGATCCATCACATCGGCCATGCCTATGCTAAAGTTAGTGCCATATATACCACCATCACCACCAGTATCATATATACGCACAGCCAAAACGTTTTCCTTATCCCATAAAATAGAAGGATTATTTGCAGCTATAGTATAAGTACGCGGGCCATAAAACGCCCCCTTTACAATATCGCCGGTTTTACCGCCGAATCTGCCTATCAACTTGCCGTTGAGGTAAACTTCATCGTTGTCATCAACACTGCCCAGGTTAATACGCAGGCTATCCTTTAAAAACGCTTTTTCTTTTAACGATGACGGGATAACCACATGGATGCGATACCAGCCAAAACCGTTATAGTCAGGGTGTCCTTCCTGCTCCCAGCTTTGGGTTACATTTACAGTTGCCCAATGCTGGTCGTTATAGGTTGGCGACGACCATTGTACCGAATCGCCTACGGCTAATTTCCAACCTTTATTTAGCGGAACATCCTGTGCAGTTGCTTTAAAAAAAATGGCAGCCAGCAAGGTCAATACAAATAATTTTCTCATTCAGGGTTGATTTATTTAGATAGGATATCAATATACTTAACTTGTTCAGGGAACCAAACGGTCATTTCGCCCTTACCGCGGTTGGCCCACGAATAATATGGAATAGCGGTTAAAGTACTGTTGGTGGTAGTTACATTTTGGCCGGCCTCATCAACCTGGATGCTTTTCACTTCGGCCTTTAAAACGGTAACCCCGTTTAGCAGATCGGCATTATACGATGGGGTAAAAACAACATCTTTAGCAACAATAAAGCTGCTGGGCTTGCCTGCATTATCCTTCCATTCGGCACAATACATGATGGGGCCACGTTGTATGGCAATCTTACCGTTATCGTCCTTTAGTTTATCATTGGCTACTACCCTCTGCACATCCATAGGCAAATTAAGCTCAACACGGTCGTTCTTTTTCCACTTTTTGCTGATAACCGCATAGCCATTCTGCATTTGATAATCAACCGCTTTTCCGTTTACCTTGATCTCAATTTTTTGTGCCGATGCTTTTTCATAAGCATACAGATCAGATGGAATGGCTTTATCCTGTGCCCAACCCGGTATGCGGATCCTGAGGTTCATATCCAAAGCCGAAGCCGGGTCAATAGTAAACGCCAAAGCACCATCCCAGGGGTAATTATTTTGCTGGGTAATTTTAACTTCTTTATTATTTACCTTAAAATTTCCTGAACCACTGATGAACAGGTTCACATAAACATCCTTACCGTTTTGCGCATACATATAACCCGGAATGGAAGGCAGCAAGCGCACAACATTGGTAGGGCAACACGAACAGGTAAACCAGCCCGAGCGCTCACGCTCAATATCGGGATGGGTAAAACTATCCCTGATCTGCATGGCATTGGTGTAAAAAAATGATTTACCATCAAGCCCTACGCCCGATATTAGTCCGTTATACAAGGTTTTTTCCAATAGGTCGATATATTTTGAATCACCATGCAGTAAAAACATGCGCTGGTTCCAAAACACATTGCCTATGGCTGCACAGGTTTCATTATAAGCAGTGGTGTTGGGCAACTCGTAATTATCGCCAAAGCGCTCGCCATCGCCAACGGCACCTATACTACCCTGCACATATATTTTTTTGC
This sequence comes from Mucilaginibacter lappiensis, assembly GCF_050433765.1. Lineage (GTDB taxonomy): Bacteria > Bacteroidota > Bacteroidia > Sphingobacteriales > Sphingobacteriaceae > Mucilaginibacter > Mucilaginibacter lappiensis_A. Next base: position 575,315 of record NZ_JBNPWP010000004.1, read on the forward strand.
TTACCATGTTATCCCATATCTTATCAATGGCGGCAAGGTATTCTTTATCGCCGGTAAGGGCAGCTACATCGGCCATACCCGAGTACAGGTACATAGCTCTTACGGCATGCCCCTCGGCTTCATCCTGGTTAACAACAGGAGTGTTGTCCTGCCAGTAAATGCCGTTTTCAAATGGGTTCTTGCTTTTTTTGTTATAATCTTTTTTACCGCGGGCATCAATAAAAAATTTGGCCAGGTCAAGGTACTCCTTTTTACCACTGATGCGGTACAGGCGCACCAAACCCATTTCCACAATTTCATGACCGGGCGCTACCTGTCTTTTGCCGGGTCCGAAAGTGCGTACCAGCAGGTCGGCATTTTTAAGGGCTATGTTCAGAAAATTACGTTTGCCGGTAGCCATAAAATGCGCCGCCGCGGCCTCAAACATGTGGCCGCAATTATACAGCTCATGGCTCATATTTTGTTCGTTAACCCAGCGCTCCGGGCCAGCCCAGGCTTGCGGGTGCAGCGGATCAATAGTGCGCGCGGTGTACAGATAGCCGTCTGGCTCCTGGGCTTTGCCTACAATAGTGATCAGCGAATCAAGGTATAGTTCCAGTTTTTTATCGGGATGAACGGCTAAAGAATAGGAAGCCCCTTCGATGGTTTTATAAATATCGGTGTCATCAAAAGGATAAGTAGTGCAAAATTTACCCGAACGGGCAGCAGCCATCTCGAAATTTTTTACCCGACCGGTACTTACACAACGTGCAAATGATGCCGGAATGGTTGCCGTGCGGTTAGTTTCAATACGCGACGTCCAAAAGTGGTCGGTAAGTTTTACACTGGTAAACGGAACCGGCTGAATGGGATAATCTTGCTGCTTTTGTGCAAAAACCCCAAAACTGCAGCATACTATTATTAATAGACAGACCTTCTTTTTCATAATTGGCTAAAGCATGAAGTGTTAAAGTTACATTTTTCGGAAATATATGAAGTGTGTATTTTACAATTATTTTCAGTAATTGCTCGGGAGTGTTCGGGTCTTCAACCCTCACAAAAAAGCGGACACCCGAACAGGCACGCTTATTGCAATACAACTGTAAGTCGATGATCTGTGCAGTCTCAAGATCGTTGCCTCTGATACCGGTTTACGAGCAAGCCGATATCAGCCAGTAAACTTAACCTGCTGTTCATGATTAGTTTTAATAGGGATCTTACTTTTAGTTATTGAAAAAACGACTCTCATGAAAAGAACATTTTTAACATCAGCACTGTTAATTTGCTGCTTTTTAGCCAGTTTTGCAGCTATTGCCGATTTTTCGGGCATGTGGACAGGTACCCTGAAAACCGATACCGGCGAAGTGTATCCCCTGCTTTATAATTTTAAGGTTGATGGCGATAAGTTAACTGGCACCGCCAAAACACCCAAAGGCGACCTGCCCATTGACGATGGTAAAGTAACCGGTACCGACTTTAAATTTACCGTTATGCTTGGCAATATGGAGATTGAGCACACCGGTAAATTCTATGACGATTCTGTTGGCGTTGATATTGCGGTTAATGGTACAAAAGCGCATACCACGCTGTTGAGGAAGAAATAGTTGAAAGAGACAAGAAGTAAGAATCAAGAGATAAGATAGAAGACTTACGAAGTTTTAAAAACTTCGTAAGTCTAACAAACTCCCGACACACTTTGTCATGCTGAACTTGTTTCAGCATCCCACAGGACAAGTGGACAATATAATATTTAACCTGCATGTGGGATGCCGAAACAAGTTCGGCATGACTATATCATTAGTATTTCTACTTATCCTCTGTAGTATCCCGCTCTACCAGTTCCATGCCGCATTTTGGGCAAACGCCAGGTTTATCTGCACTTACATCGGGGTGCATGGTGCAGGTATATTTGCCCTTCTTTTGTTTACTTTCTGTAGCTTTATCTGTCTTGTTATTACCACTGCATGCGTTAAAAGCGCTTAGTGATATAATGGCTAAAGCCAGGATTATAATTGATCTTTTCATGATTATTTGTTTTTAATAAAGGAGGCAAAGCCAAACAAGGATACTACCAGCACGCCTAAAGCGGCCAGCATACTTACAATATCGCGGATATCTTTACCAGCCCAGGTCATACCAAAGTATTTATGCAGGAAGATGAAGGATAAGCCTTCGGCCCTGTCGATACCGGCGACCTTGGTGGCCAGTTTGGATGTGGTGGTTTCTATATACCAGTTATCGCCATTAGGGTAACCCACACGCTCAACCGGCAAGCGTTTGTTGATAAACCCATATTCTTCATCAAACTGTTTAATCACATCTACCTTAACCCTGCCTTTATAGGTTTTTAAACCCGATGCGGTGGTGTGATAGTAGGAACTTAAAAACCGGGCATAATCTTCGTCGCCGAGTTCCAGTTCTTTTCCAGTTAGGGTGTTAAAGTATAAAACCTGCTTTCTGTTGTCTACCACCTGGTAATACGTGTTGTTATAAAAACTTACTATGCCTGTTTTTTTAATGGCGCTATCGGCCACAGGCAATGTCAAATTCGATACACCCAACTGCTTGCGACTGATCACTTGCCCATAATCTGCCTTGTCCGGCTCATTATTGTACAGCTTAACAAATAAATGAAACGCTCCACTTATCACAAATGTTAACATTACAAAAGACACGATAAGTCCGATCTGCCGGTGAAAACGATGAATAAAGCGTTTGTCTTCGGTACCATTGGCTTTACGGTTTTGCTGTATGGTTTTAAACTTTTTCCAGAACAAGCCATATATGGTTAACCCGCTGATCAGCGAGCACAGCAGAACGCACATAATAACCAACAAGAATCCATTACGAAAAGTATCGCCGGCAATATCGGCCAAAAACTGCCAGGTGTGGAACTGCTCAAACACCCACAAAAATGCTTTGCGGGTATTATTATTAAAAGTGCCCATGCGGCTTTGGCCTGTTTCTATATAAACATCCATCCCATCCGGGCGGTTAAATGACACCTTCCATACAGGCAGCAGGTGGTTAATAGGCTGGTATTGCCCGTCGAACGTGGTTTGTAATACCATACTTTTCAAGGTAGATGTAGAGTCCTGTGTAAAAAAACGGGCCAGGTATTCTGCATAGCTAATGTCGCCATTGGGCAGTAATGCCCCATCGGTAGCCGAGTAATATTTGTACACGCTATCCCGGCCCAAAACCTGGTAAAATGTGCCTTTGTTAAAATTTACCAGATTAAAATTCCGTAGTTCCTGCAGGTTGTTCTTATCCATCACTTGCTGAATAGATAAGGCTGATTTCATTCTGTTTTGCGACAAAGGTTTAAACACTTCTTTAGCAATCTCTGGCCTGAACCAGTTCGACATAAAAGGATGCGACAAGCCGCTCAACGTCCAAAAGATAACCGGTACCAAGCCTATTAAACCAAGTACGCGGTGCCATTTATAAAATTTACTTTTTACTGCTGGTGATGCCATAATCAATATTTTGAAAAAGAGTAACTAATGCCTAAAGTGTAAGTACGCGGCGGCGCGGCGTTATAAGTATCGCCATACTGATTACTGGTTACCGTGGTAGCATATAATTTGTTGGTCAAGTTAAGTACATTAAACCAGATGCCCGCCCCCTTTAACACGCTGCTTTTGATATCGTACCCTAAACGCAGGTTGTAAATATCATACCCGCTATATGTTTTGGTATTGGCCGGATTGGTATAATATTGGTTAATATGCTGCCACTCGGTAGCTATTCTGAAACCAGGCAGGTACATTGGTTTATAGGTAAGCTCGGAGTTAGCTATCCATGCAGGGGCATTGTTCATGCGTTTACCATTATAACTGATCACTGTATTAGCGCCTGTACTGTAATTGGTAGTAACCTCGCTATATTCTACATAGGTATGCCTCGCGTTGGTACCGCTAAACCTGAAGGTTAATTCATGAACCGGCGCCAGTGTTAAAGCATATTCAATACCCCGGTGACGGGTAGCTCCAGCATTTTGATTTTGGGTAGTATTATCGGGCAGCAACTGGTTAATGATCTCATTATGCCCTTCCAGGTCAAACAGGCTCAACTCAAAGTACAGTTTTTTATCAAATGCCGAAAACCAGCCGCCTACTTCGTAATTATCAAAAGTAGCCTGCTTTAACGGGGTTAATTGACGGGAGCTGTAGAGGTCGCCGGTTTCTGGTGGCTGGAAACCTACGCTGTAATTGGCGTAGAAACCTTTATTATGGCCCAGATCATACGTTAAACCCAGTTTGGGAGCTACAATATTAAAGTTGTTGGTTTCCTGTTGTTTGTACTTGGTTTGGCCAGCAGGTAAACCATTGCTAAAATCATAATGCACCCGGTCATACCGCAAACCGCCAACAATGCGCAGGGCCTCAACAGGTTTTATTTCGTATTGAAGATAAACGGCGGTGTTAAATAACTTAATCCTGTAATCATCAATATACTTGCCGGTATTGGTAAATCCTGTATAGTAGTTGTTCTGTACATCTTTGCTGATGTTAAGGTATTGGGCATAATACGAACTCGGACTATCGTCCACATAAGCGCCCGCAATCAAACGCGAATGCAGAAAACCAAAATCAACACGGTGCTGGGCCAGCAAGCCATAGCTTTGGAATTTTTGATCATTAACCTGTCCGCTAGAACTCAGGTATTTCCCTGTATTATCCCGTACATCTGATATATAATAGCTAGGCAGTTGCGCGGTGGAGTTATCGCGGAAAAACAAGGTTACAAAAGTGCTATTCTTATCGTTCCATTGATGATCTAACCGGGTGCTTGCCCTGAATGATTTTACTTTACGGTAGGTAAAACGCTGGTTTGACCCATAACTTCGATCATAAAAACGGGCGCTATCCAAACTGCCTGGGGTTTGTGTGTTGAGGTAATTGTAAGCCGCGGCTGTGGTTAAACGGGTAGTGGCATTAAAATCATAAGTGGTTTTAAAATTGCCCGAGTATTTATCAAAATCGGAGTAATCTTGCCAGCTGTCTTTCTGGTGGGCTATGTATCCGCCAACATACAGGCCAAACTTACCCTGACTAAAGCCACCATCCGCATCAACCCGGCGATAGTGGTAATTATCGCCCTGAACAGAGACGTTACCCGCATAACCCGACGGCGGACCTTGTGTAATAAAGTTAACCGCGCCGCCAATAGAGTTACTGCCATAAAGCGATGACGCCGGGCCTTTGATCACCTCGATATCCTTAACACCCGTCATGTTGATCTCATACAGGGAATTATGATTAAATATGCCCGTAGGGCGGATAGGTAAGCCATCCTCCATATATAGGTAAAGCGCGTTATAGGTAATAGGCTGACGGATGGCCATAGTGTGCTGCTCGTTACCTAAATTAACCATGTAAACGCCGGCTACTTTGTTTAATAACTGGTACAATGCCGTCGCTTTTGTATCTTTTATTTGGGTGGAATTTATTTTGCTGATGGCGATGGGCGCATCCTGCCGGGCCTGGCCCTCTCTGCTTGCGGTTACTACCACAGGCTGTAAGTCGACAGTAGAAGGTTCTAAAGCGATATCGAGGTTTTGCCCTTTTAGGGCGGCGATCTCAATAATGCGCGCATTATAGCCAACCATGGCAAATTTAAGCCGGGTAATGCCTTGCGCATTTATAGTAAAACGCCCCTTTGCATTAGTAGTAGCCAGTTTTGTGCCATTTACTGCATCGGCATTACAGATTGATGCACCCACAAGTGCCTCGTGTGTATTGGTATCTGTTATAGTACCCTGCAGCGTGGTTTGACTAAAAACCGAAGTTGAAAGAGATAAAAAAAGTATATATAGGATTAGATATAGTTTCATGTATAAAGTATCAGGAGCGATACGCTCCGGGTATAAAATTTTAGTATAGGAATGGGTTTCCCGGGATTTTGGTTTGATGATGACCACTGTCATTCGACCGTAGCGAGAAATCTTATACGATTAATATGCATCGTGTATAAGATCTCTCCTCGTACCTCGTTCGAGATGACATTGAGCTTTATTGCTTTTTAACTACTTTGTCATTGCGAGCGATAGCGCGGCAATCTCATCGTTTATGTTCGTCACCTGTCCTGTGAGATTGCTTCGTTCCTCGCAATGATATGATGAAAATCTGCAATGACGACAAAACAATCACCATGCAAAAGCATACGACAAAGCCATCAAATAAAATCCGGGAAAATAAAATGGGGTTATCCTAACTGCGGAGGGCGGAAAACTGCACCAACACGGTTAACCGGTAAGGTACAATCAAAGGGGGTTACAATAATTTGCAACAAGCTGGAGTGGAATTTAATATCAGTTGAACTGATAACATAAACCTCCTGAAAGAGGCTCTTTTGCGATTGCCTTTCATCGCTGGCCTGCTTATCCTCTGCCTGTTTTATCTTTTTCGCGAAATAGCATTTACCATCACAGTGCAACCAGGGTCTATTCCGGTTTTCGCAAAGTTTGGTGGCAATGTAATTCCTGTTCAGTTCAAAACCCGCATAAATAAAAAAACGCGAGAAATTAACTGTAACCAGTGAAATGATGAGTAAATAGGCTGTAATACGTTGCAGCATGTTGGCGCAAAGGTAGTAGCTAAGCTTTTAATATGCAACGGTAAATAAAAAAAACAAATTAATTACTCCGTTTCAATACAGCACTTAGGTGTTCGCCTTTATAAACAATATGCAGTTTAATGGAGTCCGGGTAAAGTTTACCGGTATGCGGGGCATTACCATCGGGCACGGGCACGTTAAATGAAAAGTCATTGCCGTTTATCATGCCATCAGTAATGTTTGCATCACATTGTGGCATATGTGCGGTTCCGGTAAGTTTGCCGCTGTCTATTTTAAAGGTATAGCTCAGCTCAAAGGTACTGTTATCCGGAAGTTTTAACGTACCAGTCCACTTTCCGTTTATATCGTTCACAGCGGCAAAACAAACTACAAAAAACACGATTAACGCGGTAGTTGCAACTATCTTTTTTTTCATGGCAGGGGGCTTTGCTGTCAGCAACTAATAACGTGCTGTTATGGAGATACAATTGCCCTCTTAAAAAGTTTGATAAATAAAAAAACCTTACCGATTAGTAAGGAATCCAGCCCTCCCTGGCAGGGAGGGCTCCAAAAAAGTTGGCCCCATCCAAAGGATCTTTAGACAGGGCTTTTTATTATTTCTTTTCTTCTGGTCTTTTTAATACGGAGTGTATTTTTGAACCATTGATCTCCAGGTCAATAGCGGTTGAGTCGCCATAAAATTTACCGGTATGAGGTATATCCATACCACTGGTGGTTACATTGAATGAAAAAGTGGTACCATCTGTTTTACCTGCGGCTATCTGTACATCACCTTCGGGGGTTAAAGCAGTGCCGGTTAATTTATCGCCGTCTATCTTAAAATTATACAGCAAAGGATATTCTGAACCATCGCCCATAACCAATTTTCCGGCCCATTTACCATTAAGGTCAGCAATAGCAGCAAGGCAAACCATAAAACAGCCTACCAGCATCGTAGTAGTAAAAATCTTTCTTTTCATATTGAGTTTTTATTTACCTAAGATAATGTGTTTTTTGTTAAAAATCTATTAAGCATAAATTATTTAAAACACCACAATTTGGCTTTATTTAAAGCTAAAGCGCACAGTTATGTTATTTATTTTTACATATTAACTGAATGTTATTTAGTGGCGCAAATATTTGTTTAATTTTGACGCGATGAAAAAAGTGGAAGTATTAAAGCTGATGGACTTGATTGAAGATATCAAGAAACTTGATGACTTGATTGTGCTCAGTCGTAAAAAAAAGACTTCTGATTTTGTACTGAACCAATACGAGGCGAAAAAGATCAAGATGGTAGGCTCCATTATTAATGAGCTGGCCAACCCACCTATTCAATCAATAGAAAGCTACCTGATCATAAAAAAGATACTAAACAAATACTACCCCAACATAGCCGAAGATGAGCTGATAACTGATAGCGATATTGGTAAGATTATAGCTGTTATTGAAGGGTAGTGCCTTTACTTTTTTCGTTGTCTATTGTTTTTATAGGTACTCAAGAGGGTTGCGCCGTTTGTTGCACCAAAAGTAACAAAAGTGCTTTTTTCTGTCTTGATCTTTTGGTTACTTTTGTATCAAGACAAAAGTAACAGCCTCAGTGGCAATTGAGCACTCTGCGATTTGCTTAGCCAACATAAAAGCACTCTCCGCTTACATCAAAATCAGTAAATACCCGCCATGGGCTCAGACTCTGTTACCCCTCCGTCCTTCCAAAACGTTGTTGATGGGTGAAAATGCTTCCAGGAACGCCAGTACTCCTGATAAGCTTGTATTTTGATTAACTGCTGTCCTTTTTGCGGACCAGACGTGCATACACCATCCCAGTCCCAAACCGAAGCTGTTTCCTCATCGGTAAGCAGGCCATTATTATCCAGGTTAAAGTGCAGTGTTTTACCCTTTATAGTACTGTTCCATGCATGGTATGTAAGGCTGTCTTTTTCAATACCTATCAGCAGGGAGCTGTGGTCAAGTTCATCATTAAGCAGGCGTTTGTTATTCAGGTGGCGCCAGTCATAAGCCCGGGCCTGGCCATTTACAATTACACCTATTACCCAGCTTTTTTTGATCAGCGAATCTTTGTTTTTAAGCGTACTATCGCGATCAACTATTTGTATGCGGTCGTAATTTTTCAGGTCGGCATAATCAGTAGTATACAATTTATCAGGCTGCATAATGACCGATGTTGGGTGCTTTTGCAGCCAGGCGCCCAGGGTTGATTGCTCATAAGGCAATTCCTTTAATTGCTTACCTTTTAACTCGCCAACGGCGGCATTACCAGTAGCCTGGTACCACCATGTTTTGGTGCTTTCATCTTCAATAATGGCATTATAATGCCTTGCGCCCACCAGTCTAAAATTTTGCTTTACACCGTTTATAACCGGACTATATACCCTGCCCGTGCGGCACATGGTGCAATAAGTTACCAAAACTGGCACCTCACCTACCTGATCCTGCACTTTATGATGATAACCCAGATAAACCACCGGATAGGCTTTTGCAACACCGTTGTTTATCACACCGATCACCAGAAAGTTTAGCGGAACTCTATTAGTAAGACCATTGGCAAACTTTGCCGACGCCGTTTCCTTAAACATGCTTTCGGCTTTGTAGGCAATATCAGTAAAGTAAAAACTGCCCATGCATAGTAATAACACCACTGCCTTTACAATTTTGCCTTTTGTTGAGTTTTTTGCATAATATTTAAACAGGTACCAAACAACAAGCAAGACACCCACTATACGTAGCGGATTAACAATTTTTTCGAGATAATAGCATACAGTAATAGCGTTCAGATCCTGGCTACCCGGAAAAGGCATCAGCAGATAAGCGTGCACCAGTCCCGGCAATATCAACAACATAAAGCCCCACCAAAATATCCCCGTTCTGTTTTGATCTTTCATTATACTTCGGGGGTTAAGGCGGCATACCTGTTTGGCGATGGCAGGTAACCACTTGTTTTAAGTATGCCTGCAAGTCTGCCGTAAAAAGCAGGATCGGTTGGTGTTACGCTGGCAAGGCCATCCACATAACGGTTATATAAGCTAAACAAAGCGGCAATCAGTACAGTATCATGGATCTCAAGATCGGTAGCCCCGGCTTCTCTTGCATTTGCTACCAGTTCCGGGGTAACGTTTTTACCGTTTACCTGGGTTTGGCGGGCAATTTCCAGCAGGTATTTCATTTTTTCGCTCACAGGCGCATTGTCCGGATCGTTCTTTACCTTTTCAGAAGTTTCAGTTTCGCCTAAAAGCGCATCAGCCGCAGCGGTATGGGCATTGGTGCAAAACCTGCATTGATTACCATTACTAACCACTGTGGCAATCAGTTCGCGCTCACCTTCGGTAAGGGTCGATTCGCCCCTTAAAAGTATCTGGGTGAGTTGCCTGATAGGCAAAGCAGTATCCTGACGATAGTTCAATAAACCTGTAATTCCGGGCAGGTTTTCGTCCAATGGTATGTATGGCATATCAATAGTTAGGGGTTACCGGTTTGCACCGACCAATAAATATAACAATCTGGTTTATAATTATTTCGAATTTATTAAAAATTACTTTTACAAAGAAAAAACACAGCATAATTATTTTTGAGTGTAAAACCAGCTTTTTCCCGCTTTTATTAAACACTACTGTTTTTTACCGTTCTCTACGCTTTTGATCTCTTCTTTGCGGTCTTTTTTAAAATCGAAATTGTTAAAATCAGTTGTTTGCGGTATATCCAGTGTAAAACTGCTCAACGGGTCAACTTCAACGGTAATGTCTTCGGCAATCAGGTCAACCACATGCCCTCCAAACACTTTATCGGCCGATAAAAAATGAAAATGATAGCCGGCAATATGAGGGCCTTCCATAAACTTAGGAATTCTGAAACCTACCAGGTCGCCCTGCAAATCGGCATGGTCAAAAAAATGCTGCTTGTCAAGTAACTCGGCAAGGGGTAAATAAGGCTTATCTGCCGGCGGAAACGCACGGGCCTTAACCAATTTAAATTTACCGCTGATATGTATAGCATAAATACCGTTTTGGTTGGTAAGCAAGCTATCCAGGTAACTGTAAAACGCAGCTTTGTTTAGCGTACCGCTATGTTTATAAACCTTAACAGGGTGAAAGAAACAAGCGATTGCATAAGGTGTTTTGCCGGTATCAGCAAGTTGGGTAGTTTTGCCGGTATATTGCGTTTTATACAAATTGCCTTTAAATATTAACAGTTCGCCATCTACACGGTCGGGCGCACCCAGGCCAAAATCGCCGTGCTGTTTAAGCTGTTTATAGGGGTACCACGCATCATACAGCCCGGCTATAAATGCGGAGGCAATACCCGCACTAAACAAATTATTATCGTTAAGGTTAGCCGGCTTCGCCTTTTGCTGCGCAACTGATGTAAAACTATAACAGATAAGTACTGTTAAAAGGCAAAAACACAGGTAGTTTCTTTTCATCATCATATATGGTAGTTGGGGTTTACAAAGCAATTGTTTTATGGGCATGTGTACAAATATTATAAGTACAAATATTTTAAGCTGCCGGGAATTTTACTTTGCCCTTACGGGGATGCCACGCGGGTATGTTAGTTTTGTGTATCAATAAAAGAAATAACATGAAGATAGAAATATGGTCTGATGTGATGTGCCCCTTCTGCTACATTGGTAAACGAAGATTTGAAGAGGCCCTGCAGCATTCCGGACACCAGGACCAGGTAGAAATAGAGTGGAAAAGCTTTCAGCTAAATCCTGATATGAAAACTGATCCGACCCTAAATATTACGCAATACCTTGCTGATGCAAAAGGCTGGACACTGGATTATGCCCGGCAAATGAATGACCATGTGACCCAAATGGCTGCAGAAGTTGGTCTTACCTATAATTTTGACAGATCGGTTGTGGCCAATAGTTTTAATGCCCACAGATTTAGTCACCTGGCCAAGAAACATAATCTTGGTGATAAAGCTGAAGAAGCTTTATTCAAATCATATTTTACCGATGGATTGAATATTGATGATCAGGATACCCTTATTAAACTTGGTACTGAAATAGGTCTTGATGCCGAAGAAGTGAAGCTGGTGCTTGATAGCGGCACCTATGCCGATGATGTAAAACATGATATTGCCGAAGCGCAGCATCTGGGTATAAGAGGGGTTCCGTTCTTTGTGTTAAACAACAAATACGGCATATCCGGCGCACAGGCCGTTCCGGTGTTTCAGGAAACAATTGAAAAATCATTTACCGAATGGCAGCTGGAAAACAAAAAACCTGCACTAACCATAATTGAAGGTGAATCATGTTCGCCCGATGGTGATTGCAATTAATGATATATTATACAGGCATCCGCAGTTTAAAAATACTGTGGGTGCCCTCCTAAGTCACTTCTCTATTTCCGCCCGCTTTTTCCCATTTTCACCTATAGCTTACCTTGTTTGCAGCTATGCATACAAACGCAACCGTTAAATAGTTTTAATATTTTTTAATAAGCCTAAACAATTATTATCTTTAGTACGGGTAAAACCTTATCATAAATGTGTGTATGAAAAACCTGTACAAGGCGGCTACTTTTTTGTTTTTACTTACGGCCATTAATAGCTGTAAACCAGACCCGGATATTTATCCAACCAAAATCATCCCTATTCCCGGGTATATCAAACCAGATACGAGCGCTGCAAGTACGGGAGATTACTATTTGAAAGGTACTTTAAATGGCCAGGCATTAAACTGGCAGGAAACTGATGGCTTTGATGGCTGGGTTACGGGATCAGCCTCGGCTACTTCAAATGACCAGGGCGAAATTACAGGCAGCCTTACCGCGTTATTATCAGATTCTAAAGAGTTTAAACCACAATTTGGGGTTGAAATTGGCATGTTTCACGCCTTGCCTAATGATGATAAATCAGTAGTTTTCAAGTCGTTTGTTAAAACGGGCACATGGAATTTTGGAACAGATCATGATGCCGCCGACGCCAAATTTGTATCAATTACTTATGTAGATAGCCAGGGCAAATTATATACAAGTGCAAAAGGAGGAGCACAAACAGGCAGTGTTAATATTGTATCCATAACTTCGGTACCAGCTGAAATTGGAAGGGAAGAGGGACTAAAAATTAAACTTACTTTTTCCTGTATGTTGTATCCCATAGATGGGACAGGCGCTTCTTTAACATTAACAAATGCGGAAGCTACCGTATGGCTGGAAAATGGTTTATAATTTTTTTATTCGCGTTAAAGTCCTAATTCACACTAAAGTAAAAAACGATTTAGCGTATTAAAGTATAAAATAATTGCTATATCTTTGTAAACACAAGCAATAGTGTACTTTTTACACTTTGATGCCATAATTACAATGATCGACGCACTTGAATTACCAGTCTTAACATCAAAAAAAGCACTCCGCATTGCTGTTGGAGCTATGTTTTTTATGGCTGGATTAAGCTTTTCAAGCTGGGCATCACGTATTGCAACAGTTCAGCAAACCATGGGCCTTTCTGATGCCGCCCTGGGCGCTGTTTTATTTTCGCTCCCTGTAGGTTTAATGTGCTCCCTTCCGTTTTCGGGCTGGATCATCACTAAAATAGGCAGCCGCAAATTACTGATCAGCGCTTTACTGGTATACGCTACAGCTTTGGTAAGCCTGGGTTTGGCGCAAAATACATTTCAGCTTATTATTTGCCTGGTATGTTTTGGCTTTAGCAGTAACGCGGTTAACATATCCGTTAATACACAGGCCGTAGCTACCGAGGAGTTGTATAAAAGACCAATAATGGCTTCGTTCCACGGTTTATGGAGCCTGGCTGGATTTGCTGGTGCAGGCGTAGGCACTTTTATGATAGCCAATAACATTTCCCCCCTTTATCATTTTTTGCTGATGCTGGTGGTTATTTTTACAGGGGTGATTATAGCTGCACGGTATTTAAAAGATGATAAAGTAACCGATCCCGGCCCCGTATTTGTAATGCCCGATCATTCCCTGATAAAGCTGGGCGTTATTGCCTTTTGTTCCATGATATGCGAAGGCGCGATGTTTGACTGGAGCGTTATTTATTTCAAGAAAGTAGTACTTGCACCACCAGCTTTTGTAGGTGTAGGTTTTACGGCTTTTATGTTAACCATGGCGGCCGGCAGGTTCAGAGCCGATTGGTTTGCTCACCGCTATGGCTTAAAACGCACCCTGCAAGTTAGCGGTGCATTAACCGCCACAGGATTATTAATAGCTGTGGCATTTCCGTATGTATATACCGCTATTGCGGGTTTCTTATTGGTAGGTGTGGGCGTATCATCAGTAGTGCCCATGGTATTTAGCGCGGCAGGTAAGTCAAAAACCATGCAACCGGGTGTTGCCCTGGCGGCAGTATCAACCATAGGCTTTTTGGGATTTTTAGTTGGGCCACCTATTATTGGTTTTATTGCCGGCATGGCTACCTTAAGGGTATCATTTATACTTATAGCTGCTATGGGTGTTTCGGTAGTGATTGTATCGTCAAAAGCCAAGATCTGATCATTCCTCATTCAGATCTGCCTCACTGGGATTAAGCAGGTATTCAAATTGCTCATATCCATTATGAAAAATAAAGTTCAAGCGCTCTTTAGGCAATTCAATATCCAGGGACATTAACCCTAAGGTTTGCGGCAGGTTATCCCGTATTAATTTAAGGTCGGTTACATGGGGCATGTCAATAAATATATCCTCGCCCCGGGCTTCAATTTTCCATCCCTGCAAGTGAGCATTATTCAATACATCGATCCATTTTTGCTGATAAACATTCATAATTCTTTTTTATTATTAAAGGTTTAACCCGTTTAATTGGTTTTAAATATTTGAGGTTGATTAATAGTTTAATACCCGCAATCTGATTATCTGCATAATCAAAACATCATCGGTTATTTAATTCCGCCTGATAAAAATTCCTTAATTTAGGCAGCATGAGGCAGCCATCTCCTATTGATAAAATTACCGCACCAGTAAATAAGTTTATACACCAGGAGCATACCAGTGGTATTGTACTTTTTATAAGTGTTTTAGTTGCTATTATATGGGTAAACTCTCCCTTGCAACACTTTTATCATGATCTGTGGGACATTAAACTCTCCTTAGGCTTTGGTGGCTATGTTCTTGATCACTCCCTTCACCTGTGGATAAATGATGGCCTGATGGCTGTATTCTTTTTCGTGATCGGACTTGAATTAAAGCGGGAATTTATGGCCGGCGAGCTATCCACTATAAAAAAAGCGTCGTTACCCATGGTTGCCGCCCTGGGCGGGATGCTGGTACCTGCCCTTATTTACTTTTTTATTAATAAAGGCACAACAGCCGAACATGGCTGGGGCATACCTATGGCAACTGATATCGCTTTTGCACTTGCACTGCTTTCTATTGCCGGTAAACATATCCCAACATCGGTAAAAGTATTCTTATCCGCATTGGCTGTCGCTGATGATCTGGGCGCGGTGCTGGTAATAGCTATATTTTACAGTTCGCACATAGCATTAATGCCATTAACCATAGGTATGTGGCTATTGGTGATCCTGCTTATAGGCAATAAATTGGGTATACGGAGCATTATTTTTTACCTGGTAATAGGCTTTGGGGTTTGGGTAGCCTTTTTATTATCTGGTGTACATGCCACTATTGCAGGTGTGCTGGTAGCCTTTACCATCCCGGCACGAACAAGGATCAACGAAAAAAATTATGCCGAAAGCCTGCGTAAGCTTTTGTTTGATTTTGAAAAGGCCATTCCCAACAACAGCACTTTAACCACACCCGAGCAGCACGATACTATTGAAAAAATAAAAGAACTAAGCATGGATGCCGAAACCCCATTGCAAAAAGTGGAGTTCGCGCTGCACCCCTGGGTAGCCTTTGTGGTAATGCCGCTTTTTGCTTTGGCAAATGCGGGGATTGTTATTGGCTCCAACTTTTTTTCGTCACTGGTTAACCCGGTGAGTTTGGGGGTAGCAGTTGGCTTATTGGCCGGTAAGTTTATAGGTGTATTGCTGGCTACCTGGCTCATGGTAAAGTTTGGTGCACAATTACCCGCTAAAGCCAGCTGGAAACAAATAGTTGGCGTAGCACTGTTGGCCGGTGTTGGTTTTACCATGTCGTTGTTTATATCCGGCCTTGCCTTTACTCACCCCGAAATGATTGATCAGGCTAAATATGGCATCTTGTTGGCATCACTACTGGCTGGTGTGCTTGGAGTGATGATGTTGAAAAAGTCATGAATGGTTAGTATGATTTGCTATGTAAATTAGGCTAAAGCCATTCTTAATTATTTTCATTGCATCTACCGCCAGTTCAAGCGTCCTCCGCTTGAACTTACATAAGGGTAAGCGCCTACGCTTACATATGCAATTATTTAAAGTAAGCGTGGACGCTTACCCAGGACGTTATTCAAGCGTGGACGCTTGAACAGGCAATGTGCATCCTTCGTTTGAACTGGCAAAGAACTCACCACTCAAAACTACTTACTCAAATTAGGCCTGCCATACACACCCAATGGCGTTAACCTGTTTTGAAACATGATTTGCTGGCTGCTGTAAAATTTTATAAAATCATCGGCACTGGCCTGACCAGGATATGGTGCATAATAATGATCTGTACGGCCATTGCGCCATGCCATTACGTATGATACTTTATGTTTTGACAGGGTTGGCAATAACACTTTAGTCCACCAATCGGCCATGGGAATTTGCTCATAGCCGGTTTCGGGCAGACAAGCTAATTTGTGGTGCCTGGCGGCGATGGCATCTAAAATGGTAAGGCGTTTATCCAGCTTGGCCTGGTAGTAAGGAACGCTTTTGGTGCAGTAATTATCAAAGCCAATAAAATCGGCATAATCATCGCCGGGGTAGCGTTCCAGGAATTGCTCTTCCGAGTCAAAATCAGCTACTGAATATACGATGAGTAAATTGTGCAGTTTTTTATTTTTACGCAGGTAATCAACGGTAAATTGCCATAGTGTTTTAAATTCATCGGGCGTGCTGGTATTTTTACACCACCAGAACCAGTTACCCGTAAGCTCATGAAACGGCCTGAAAAGAATAGGGATAGCCTCGCCCTGCGACCCTTTCAGATCAGCAATATAGGCTGCCGCTTTATCAAGCCAGCTTACGTAAACGTCATGGTAAGCCCCTCCGAGGATCAGGTCTTTCACCGTGTGCTGGGTGGTATCCCAGGCGGTTTTGCCATTGGCCGGGTTATCCATATGCCAGCAGTAGGTGTTAATGCCACCGCGCTCATAGGCATCTTTTACCAATTGCTTTTGCAGTTTAAATGGTATGCCGTTAATATCTTTAGTGCTATCATGCTCAATTTTGGCCAGGTCCCAGCCATATAAAGCCGGGTATGATCCGGTAACGCTTTTCACATCTGAGCGGTTGGGATCAAACCTCCAGCCTACGCCATACGCGGTATCGTCATGATGACCAAACATTACCCCGGTACCCAACAAACGCTGCATACTATAAAAGAGCTCCCTGGTTTCGGTAGTTGCCCTTTTATCACTGGGGCTAAATAATTGCGCATTAGCAAACAAACTGTAAAACACTAAAATCCCGGCAATGAGCACCTTAAAGCATTCCATGTAATTTCTTTTCTTTAGTGTATTCGTTTAATAATTTCGATACAAGCCCTGCTGTTGTGATAAGGGCATTTCCATAAACCTACTTTATCTTCACCAGGCATAACGCTTCCATCGGCGGTAATACCCCAAAACCATTCGCCGTTTTGTTTATCCAGTATTTTACTTTTTACAAAAGCCCAGTTGTTTACCGACAGATCGAGATATTTTTCATCGCCGCTTATTTGCCAGGCATTAAAAAAACCAACCATCGCTTCGGCTTGCACCCACCAGTGTTTTTCTTTTATGAGATGCCGGGCAGCCGGTTCATACTCGTACCATAAACCGCCATCAGTATCCAACCCCTCCAATGTTGCATCAGCTATCTCCAAACAGATCATTTTTACCCGCTCTTCACGTACTTGATCGCTTATCACCCCGGCGGCTTCCTGCAAAAGCCAGGTGGCTTCAATATCATGTCCGTATGATACCGTGTCTGACCGGCGATTCCAATCCTCATCAAAAAACAGGATGAGGTGATGAGTTTGAGCATCAATAAAATAATCACAGAAGTTATCAATAAGCGTTTCTATTTGCTTCCTGAGCACTTCATCAGGCCAAATACGGTACAGGTTGGTATAAGCCTCCAATACATGCAAATGGGTGTTCATGGTCTTTTTTTCGTTGGCATCCTTTGCACTCAAACGCAGATCATTTATCGGTTGCCAATCCCGCGTAAATGCTTCAAGGTAACCGGTTTTGTACTGGTCGTAGCTTTTATCAACCAGTAAATGGTATAAGCTGACCGCAAGGTCCCTGACCTCTTCTATGCCCGATGCCATGTAGTATTCGCTCAGTGCATATATGGTAAACGCAGTGGCATACACTTGTTTTTTGGTATCCAGCTTATTACCTTTATTATCAACCGACCAATACACCCCGCCAAATTCATAGTCAATAAAATAGGCTATAATATATTCATAGGCACGGTGCGCCATTTGCAAAACCGCTTCATCAGGTTTTTGATTATAAGCAGCCGAAAAGCTCCATAAAATACGCGCATTTAACACTGATCCCTTTGATGAGTTGGGATTTACCTGGTTATCGTGATCAATTTTGCCCCAAAAACCACCATTTATTTCATCATAAGTGTTCTTTAACCAGTAATTAATGATGTTTTGCAACTCCTCAGTAAGTTCGCTTTTATACAAATTCAACTGTTGCTGAACTCTCCTGTTATCGGTCATTTCCCGGTGCATGATCATTTACAATTAGCTTTCCTGCAATTGATTTTTATTATTGTCAATGATCTGATAAATGGCATCAACCGATGTAGACGACCTTAAGCCATCGGCCGGGGTATTCATCACATAATCAATTAGTTTATTCAGAGTGGTAGTAGCCACATGCATCCGGGTATCTGACGATGCGTAGTAAATGTAAACTGTGCCGTCATCATCAGCTATCCAGCCATTACAAAACACTACGTTTGAGACGTCACCTATACGCTCTTCGCCTTCGGGTGCTAAAAAATAACCGCCAGGTTTGTATAATACTTTGGTAAGATCATTTAGATCGGTCATGAACATATACAGCACATAGCGCAAACCCGCGGCGGTATTACGCACCCCATGCGCCAAATGCAGCCATCCTTGTTGGGTTTTAACAGGTGCAGGTCCCTGGCCGTTTTTGGCCTCATAAACGGTGTGGTAGTTTTTATTATCGATGATAGTTTCCTGATCAATAACCGCATTTTCTATGTTATCGCACAGGCCAAAACCAATACCGCCGCCAGTTCCGGCACTTATAAAACCATCCTGCGGACGGGTATATAAAGCATATTTACCATAAACAAACTCCGGGTGCAATACCACATTCCGTTGCTGTGGCGAATTGGTTTTCAGATCGGGCAAACGTTCCCAGTTCATCATATCCTTTGTACGTGCTATACCACAGGCTGCTACCGCCATTGACTGATCATGCGCCGGGGCTGCTGGATCGCGCCTTTCGGTGCAAAACAGACCATATATCCAACCATCCTGGTGCCGGGTTAAACGCATATCGTACACATTGGTATCGGGCTCATCAGTTTGAGGCAAATCAACCGGGTAATCCCAAAAGGTAAAATTATTGATCCCGTCGGCGCTTTCGGCTACCGCGAAAAACGATTTCCGGTCGGCTCCTTCAACGCGGGCAACCACCAAATACTTGTCGTTAAATTTTATGGCACCTGCATTAAAAACCGCGTTGATACCAATACGCTCCATTAAATACGGGTTTGTTTTAGCATCAAGATCATACCGCCAGTTAATTGGGGTATGCGCCGCTGTTAACACCGGGTGCTTGTAGCGATCAAAAATACCATTGCCTGTACCTGCTATTTCATTAGGGGTGTTGATCAGTCGCGTAAGTTCATCCTGCAACCTGGCTAACCTTTGTTTAAATTCCTGTATCATATAAGCTAATTCTCAATAATCTTTTAATTTATTCCACCACGTTCTTTTCAGTATCATCATGATAATCGCCAGCAGGCCGATGGTAACCAGCAAGGGCAATTTTTGATTTAATATGAGGTACATAGGTAATATAGTAAGGCATAACTGCCCTACGGTACCAACCACCACATTAAACATATTTAGTTTAAAATTTTTATTGGGTACAAATGCCGCGTCATCCGCCATTACCAATTGTTTAACGGGTTCCCAAAACCCCCAGGGCCGCACATTGCTGTAAAACGATTTTAACACTTCCATGTCCGTTGCCGGCGTAACGTATGATCCAATGACAGAACCTGCCATGGAGATCAAAAACAACAACGGGAACCAATACAATAACTCACCCGATGGTATAAGTAATGAGAATACCATTGACGATAATATACCCGCCAGCATGCCATAAAAAAATCCGTTGGCATTAAAGCGCCACCAATGCCATTTTAACACGTTCGATGCTATATAGCCGCCATACAGTGCGGATACGATCCATTGCAAAACGCTGTTCACATCCTTCACAAAAAAGCCAAGGATCACCCCCACTGCAACCACAACCACGCCAACCAGATAATTCATGGCGATGATTTTTTTGGTAGATGCCGTTGGGTTAACATATTTTAAGTAGATATCATTCACTATATAGGCCTGCGCCGCGTTCATGGTACCACTAAATGTGCTCATGAACGCACCCAGCAAACCGGCCAGCAGTAATCCTACCAGGCCAACTGGTAAAAAGTTATTGATAACCGCCGGCAAAATCCTTTCAAAATCGATAGCACCGGTGGCATCCTTTAGGTTCATTTCATTATAATATAGCAAGCCTAATACGGTTAAGCTTACTATGAGCGAGTAACGGATGGGCAATAATATGATGCTTACAAAACCGCTCATTTTGCTGGCCTCTTCGGGCGAGCGGGTAGAGAGGATCTTTTGCATATCATAATTAGGCGCCGGCCCGGCCAATGCGGCAAAAAAGCCCTTAAAGGTCATCATCATGAAAAATAAACCGAACAGCGAATAGCCATCGTCCTTTATCTTTTGATTTACTTCGTTGATGATGCCCGTCCAGCCCATGCCCAGGTTTTTACCAAAGAAGGGGCTGTACCAGCCGTTGGGCACATTAAGGTTATGACCTATTAATTTGTTTGCTGCTATAAAACCAATCCAGATGCAGGCCACCGTCATGATGCTGTATTTGATCATATCGCCCAGTACAATGCTATGCATTCCGCCTAAAATGGAATAGAACATGGCAAACAGGGTAAAAACAATACCATATATGTGCGGCACATACTGCGGCGCGACATTAAACGGTACATAAGCCTTAACCAACTCCCAGGGAATAAAAATTTCGATGAATTTGCCTAATCCAATAAAACCATAAGCCAAAAACCCAAGACAACTTAACAGCGCGAATGCGATAACTACCATATGCGACTCACCTACTCCCGAACCGGTTTTGCCAAAGCGGGTGGCCAGCCATTCGGCACCAGTGGCCGCGTTTGAGCGGCGTAACCAGCGCGACAGGTACATCATTAAAAACACCTGGTTAAATACCGGCCATAGCCAGGGTATCCAGATGCTTTTCATGCCATACACAAAACACAGGCTTACCATCCACATGGTACCACTAATGTCGAACATGTCAGAAGCATCACTTAAACCCAGCTTATACCAGGGTAATAATTTACCTCCAAGCATGTAGCTTTCTTTGTTTTCGCGCGCTTTTTTACGGTACCATAAACCTATAAAAATGGTGCTTAACAAGTATAAAACTATAATGGCAACATCAAGTAAGTGTAATTTCATTTAGGTTGTTTGAAGGTGCTGATATGGCAATATGATGTCGGTGTCAAATGGTATATAAAGGTTAATGCTAAAATAAATTTATCAACAACCCTATTATAATACTATTTTAACTTTATATTTTGGTTTATTTAACAAAATGGCCCTGATATTTTCAAAATCATCGCCAATTGAATGTCAAAACTTAAATAAATACGCGATTACCGGTATAAGTTTCCCTGAACTCCTTAGGGATGCAAAGCTTTTTGCGTTTAAATATCCGGTTGAAATTTGATATGTTGTTAAAGCCACATTTATAGGCAATTTCGGCTATGGTAGTGGTCGAATCGATAAGCATACGTGAAGCATGGCCCAGCCTTATTTCGTTAAGGCTATCAATAAACGTTTTACCGGTACGTTTTTTAATAAACCGGCTAAACGAGGCCTCGGGCATGTTGGCAATTTTAGCCACTTCGGCCAGGGTAACCTGTTTATTGTAGTTCATGTTCATGTGCTCAAACACCCTTTCAATGCGCCTGCTGTTGTAATAAAACTTTTCGTTGGTAAAGCTTGGATCCGAAAGCATTTTCATATTGCGCGATATGGAAAGATCATGCAGTATGGATAATAGCTCTAATACTGAGTCGAATCCATTCTTTTTATCCAAATCCAATATCCTCCCTTTAAGTGCCTGAATAGTTTCGGGCGAAAACGCAATACCTCTTTGTGAACGCTCCAGCATACTTTTCACAAAGCTTAACTGGTTGCGTTTCAAAAATTTTTCATCAAAAAGATCCTTATGGAATTGTATGGTAATTTCAGTGATCTCCTCGCTTTGGCATTGATGCGTAAACCAGGCATGGTACAGATTTGGCCCTACCAGCGCCAGCTCCAGGTCGTCAATAACTTCGATATGCCCGCCCACAACCCGCTTGGCGCCTTTGGCATTAATGATCAGATTTAGCTCATACTCGTCATGGTAATGAAGCGGGAAGTCGAACTTTTTTTTGACCCTCGAAAAAATAGTAAAGCAATCGCTTGGGGTTAGCGGTGTTATTTCACGCATTACGTTACTTGTCATCATATATTAGGCATACAAATAAGAGTGTTAATATTGATACTAATTTAACATAAAAAAATCAATTTATATACATTGTTATTAGTAGTTGTAAATTAACTGTACCCATTGGTTAAAAAACATCCGGCCCGGCAAGGTCTTTTGCAGGCCGGATGTTAAGGCGTAATTATTGGTTTACAATAAGTACATCATCAAAATAGAATGTCTCATCCTGGTCATTAGGTCCCTTTATCCAGAAACCTAATTGATTAAACGGTGTCCCTTTGTTCCAAAGATCAAGCGTGGTAAGCGGTATTTTAAAATAAGTCCAAACATTTGCCGGAACAGTGATCGGGGCCGATACATCGGAGTTACCGAACCCGCCTGCACGCTTGTCGCCAGTGATGTAAAGGGTATAATCTTCTGATGCTCCTTTGAGCCAGAATGTGAGGTATTTGTAAGATGGATTACTGGCAAAACCATTAGACCAGTTTGAAAAACCATCCTGACTCCAGTTACCCTTAGCATAGGTTGCCGCAAATGATTTTGTACCTGATTTGGATACCGTAGCAGATATTGTTGCCGGGCCCCATGAGTTATTAGCCCATCCATCAGTACCATAATCATCTGTAAAAATCTTGTAAGCTTTATCCAAATTTTCAAATACCTGGGTAGTAGTAACCGGGCCTGTTGAATTAGTAATAATTAAAGGCGCGCCCAAAACCGAACTATTTGCAGGCATGGTTATAACCAGTTCTTTTTTTGATTTTGACACAATGGTAATTGCATCATTTGAGCCAACAAACTTTACAGATGTAACATCGCCCAGGTTATTGCCAGCAATTGTGATGCTTGTACCACTGGTAAAATTGTAATTTGATACTGATGATATAACAGGAAGCGCGATCACAGTAAACGGCACTTTCAATTGCTTACCTAATTTGTTGGTAATTATAATGTTCTGTTTACCTCCGTTAGCCGTATCAGGAACCCTGAATATTAAAGCCTTATCAGTATTAAGTACCGTATTGAATGGGGCCGGAACGTTTCCCGTTTCAAAAACAACAGATTGAATTTGACCAAGGCCGCTACCTGTCAATATTAATGCAGCCCCACCTTTAGCCGAATCGGGATCAAGCTTATCGGCTATTGGATTGGATGAAGCAGCAGCGGGCTTTTGTGCTTCCTTTGTACATGATGTTATTACCGATGCGCCACCAGCAAACGTGAGTAGTACGATCAGTAGTTTATATAATTTTTTCATGATTACTATAATTTAAATGTTGTAAGTCATTATTTATAATACGCAACGGCAGGTTCAAGCAGCTTTGGATCCTGAACAGTTTCTGACTGCGGCGGAGGCAAAAACATTTGTGCCTGCGTTAACGTAGCTTTAAAACTGGTAAGTCTTCCACTTCCATCCAAAGTACCCCGCTCTTGTGAGGCAACAATTGCTGCGGCCTTGGTAAAGCCCTGTCGCTGAATATCAAACCAATAATCACCTTCAAAAGCAAATTCAACTTTTCGCTCGTGTAAAATATCATTTTGGGTAATGCTGGTAAGGCTGGTTAATCCGGCACGATTATGTACCGCGTTAAAAGCTTTTAAAGCAGCAGCATCAGCCGTAGAAGCACCGCCAGCTAAAACAGCTTCGGCATAAATGAGTAATACATCAGCATATCTGAGTATATAAGTAGGCATGCTGGTATGGCCGTCTGGCGTAACCGGTTCAGTAGACCTGTTAGTGCCCACTATATATTTCTGAATGTTTGAGCGGGTGCCGGTAAATATAAAATGGTCGTCTGTAGCTTTGCCGGTGGTATCATAAGTAAATCCATTAGGGAAATTATCATTAACCCAATCAGCCCTGTGAAATCCCTGCTGCATTACAGACCAGCCGCGTCTTTTATCTGCAGCCTCATACCCTGTATTGGTGTTTAACATATCAAATGATGGCACAACAGCCGAGTATCCGTTGGCACCTGTTGGTTTTGGATGTACAAGCGGCTGCGGGGCAACATAAATTGAAAACCTGTTTCCACCGTTCCAACCCATGGAGGCCAACCATCTTAAGGAGAATAAATTTTCGACATTATTGGTGTTGGCAACCGTAGATGATGTAAACATGGCGTTGTAACTGCTATTTAAGCCAAGCTTGCCTGCACCCGCGCCATTTGCATAATCAATTACCTGTTTTGCTTTAGCGGCAGCGTTTGCATAATCTTTAAGGTACAGGTAGATCTTGGCTTGCATACCTATGGCAGCATATTTTGTTACACGGCCATCCTGGTAAGATACTTCAGGAAGACCAGCTTCTGCAGCTTTCAGATCTTCTAACGCGAAACGCAAAACATCTTTTTGAAAATAACGGGGTACAAGATAGGCACCCGGTTTTGTAAGATCCAGCGGATTATCAACTATTGGCGCATCGCCAAACGCTCGGCCAATATAAAAATAAGCAAACCCGCGTATAAATCTGGCCTCGGCAATACCTACATCCAGGAAACCGGTGTTACTGCCCAACTGTACTTTTTTATCTTTAAAAGTTTGTATTAAAACTGATGCCTGACCTGCTGCTTTATAGCAGGAGTTCCAGGTGCTTGATATTAACCCATCAGTACTTTGAATTTGGAAGTTATAAAATGAGTTGTACTGGGAATTACCCTGTGTACCGGTTACAGTTCCGCCTAATACATCACCTACTGATGTAAAAGCCTTATCGAACCAATCGCCCCAAACGTTATTGTATAAAATTCCGGTAGCACCGTTTACCTGCGCAGCTGTAGTATAATAGTTATCGGTGGTGGGGCTTGTTGTTGATGGATGGCTCAGGAAATCCTTCTTACAAGAAGCTTCCAGGCAAATCGCTACAAACATTATGAATATGATTTTTATTTTCATCTTGCTTAGTATTAACTTGATTAAAATTGAATATTAGTACCAAACGTGAACGTACGTGGTACAGGGTAGTGGCCGTTATCTACATTCATAAACCCTATTTGTGAGTTAAGAGCGCCTAATTCAGGATCATAACCAGTGTACTTGGTGAAAGTATGCAGGTTTTGAACCGAGGCATAGAACCGGGCAGATGCAATTTTAAGTCTGCTGATTATACTTTTAGGAATGCTATAACCAAGTGCCACGTTCTGGATACGCAGGTATGAAGCACTTTCAATATACCGATCAGATATTTTGATGTTATTATTGGTCCACTGGTTATACCTTGGCATATTTGCAGTGGTGTTTGTTGGCGTGTACCTGTTTAATACAGTAACCAACTGATTATTGAAAGCACTTGTCATTGCCTCGGTTTGCCTGCGGGTGTAGTTCATTATCTGGCCGCCGTAGCTTCCGTATAAAAATACCGACAGGTCAATGCCTTTAAAGCTAAAGGTGTTGGTAAAACCATAAGTGAATTTAGGATTGGGATTGCCTATAACACGCTCATCCTTATCGTCGATTACACCATCACCGTTTAAGTCTTTATACCTGATATCGCCCAGCCATAATGATCCTGGTGCAACAGTTAACCCGGTTGGGATAGGCCCTTTAGCCAGTTCTTCCTGGGTTCTGAACAGCCCATCGGTAACGAAGCCGTAGAATGTACCTAATGGACCTCCTGGCGACGTAAGAGAAGTTAAATTGCTGGTTCCATACTCATTGAATATCCCCGACAGGGTTGCCGTAGGATTGTTAAGCTGGTTAAGCACATTTTTATAATGGCTAAAGGTTAAATTAGTTTTCCAGTTAAAATTCTTATTCTGGATATTGTATGAAGTAATACCAATATCAATACCTGTATTGGTCATTTTACCGGCGTTGGTTATGGGTGTTTGTATGTCATTATATGACGTTCCCAAGCCAGAAAATGATGGTAACTGATTTGATAAAAGCATATTGGTAGTTATCTTTTTGTATACATCAACTGATAATTCCAGTTTGCTGTTTAGCGTTGTAAGATCGGCGCCAATATTGTAAGTTTTTACTGCTTCCCATTGCAGATCGGGGTTGGCCACATTGTACGGAAGACTGCCTGGCCCAAAAGGAGCGGTACCAAACAAAGTTATATTTGATACGAAAGCATTGGTGGCTGTATTTTGATTACCTACCTCGCCAAAGCCTCCGCGTATTTTCAAGTAATTTATAGCGTTAAAGCTTTTCATAAACGACTCGTTGGTAACTGTCCATGACGCTGATACGGCCGGGAAAGTCCCCCAACGGTTACCCGGACCAAAGCTTGATGAACCATCACGACGAACAGTTCCTGAAATAGCGTATCTGTTATCGTAAGTATATCCAACCCTCGCGAAATACGATTCCATGCTCCACGTTCCCGCGCCGGCTCCAATACCCTGCGTAAGGTCGGCATCACCGGCGTTTAATGAAGGCAGATTTGCCACCAGGTTGTTACGGTTAGCGTTGATGAAATCATAATCAGACCTTTGCACTTCATGGCCCAGCGTGGCGCTTACACTATGCTTACCTCCAAATACATGGTCATAATTCAGGAAGTTTTTAACATCCCAGTAAAAGCTTTGAGTTCTTTGTTCCCTTATACGGCTTGGCGATAATATCACATCCCCGGTTTCGGTGTTTTGCAAAAATGGCTGATAAGCGTGATCACTTTCCAGGTTGAAATTATAGTTAAACTCGTTTCTTAAAGTAAGGCCTTTAAAAAAGTTAATTTCGGCGTAGATGGCGCCCAATGCCTTTGTATTAGCCGCTGTAACGTCGCGCGACTGGGCCAATGTTACCGGGTTGTTGGTTAAATTTATCTGGTAACCACCAATATTGGCATTAGTAATATAGTTACCATATATATCACGCACCGGCGATACGGGTGTATTATACAAAACCGTACTTGTTACCGCGTCAAACCCGTCGGTAAGACCAATTTGCTGCTTACTTTTTGTTAAATTAGTGGTAAAGCCTGCTTTTAACCAGTTGGTGACTTGCTGATCAATGCTGGCTCTTAAATTATACCTGTTAAAACCGGTTTTAATAAGCGTTCCGGTTTGGGTTAGGTAACCACCAGAAAAATAATAGGTTGTTTTATCCTTTCCTCCGGATACGGATAACTGGTGACTGGTGGTTACTCCTCTTTGATAAATTTCATCCTGCCAGTCGGTACCATGACCTAATACAGACGGGTCTCTAAATTCAATTGTGCTATCCAATCCGCTCCCTGGTACCGCGCGTACTTCATTTACCAATGAATTTTGATACTGGGCAAACTGCTGCAGGTTCATAACCTTTAGCTTTTTAGGAACTTCGGAAAAGCCGACATAAGCATCATAGTTAAGTTTATTTTGATTAACCTTACCGTGTTTGGTATTAATAATAACAACACCGTTTGCACCACGCGAACCGTAAATAGCCTGTGCAGATGCATCCTTCAAAATATCGATAGATTCAATATCCGAAGGGCTTAAAGTAGCCAGAATACTTTGACCGGTTTGGCCCGCGCCCCCGCCTAAAAAGTCCTGGCTTAAACTACCTGCAGGGGTGCCCTGAAACTGAACACCGTCAATTACATACAAAGGCTCGTTTGAACCGGTGGCGCTGGTAATACCACGTACCCGTACAGAAACGCCGCCACCCGGCTGCCCACTGTTGTTGGTGATAGTAACACCTGCTACCTTACCCTGCAACGCCTGGTCAATACCGGCAACAGGCAGATCTTTAATATCCTTAGCCGAAACCGACGAAATAGATGAGGTAACTTCGGCACGGCGTACTGTACCGTAACCAATAACTACCACTTCGCTTAAATTGCTTGCATTTGATTTTAGTGTTACGTTAATTTCCGTTTTGCCAGAAATTGGAACGTCTTTAGCGCTCATACCAACATAGGTGAACCTAAGGGTTGTGGTAGCTGCCGGTACCCGGATAAGGTAATTACCATTAGCGCCGGTAATGGCATTAACATTTTTTGCTGTTACGGTAACTCCGGGCAGGGTTACGCCTTGATCATCTGTAACTGTTCCTCTTATTAGTGTACCTGTATCCTGGGCGTTGGCCACTGCAGCTACAAGAATACAACAAACAAACAGCAAGGCTATTCGTAGAATTTTTCTCATAATTGATTTGTTAGTTATTGATTTATTTAGATTTTTTGGTTCGGTAATTTGCAATTGCCTGCGTTTTAGCAGCCGGTTATTTGATGATATTGTATATCATTAAAACTCCCGACATGCTGCCATCATTAAAAAACGATGGGCACTTGCTTCAATAAATTGGTTAAATATTCCTATTAGGTTTATATCAGGCCGGGAAAACTAAACCAGGCTTTGATATTGATTATAATGAGGGTAAAATTATATGGTAGTTGATACCCGGTTGTGGATAAATAGGGGCACAAATGTCAACTCTTATTAAATAATTGATTATCAATCATTTAATAATAAAAATAGCTACAATACGGAGTAATTATTTACAAATGTGTCCCTATTGAACCTTTTAAGAGATCATAGAAGTGAGATAATAGTATTATAAGTGGGGTTGAAATTGGTGGAATTGATATGTTGTCATGCTGAACGTAGTGAAGCATCTATTATCCAATATGCATGTTTGATAAATGGATCCTTCGTTCCTCAGGATGACAAACCAATTTGGGGGTCATGCCGAACTTGTTTCGGCATCCCATAAGCTACAATATGAGAGCTAAATTTATTAAGAACTCCTGAAACAAGTTCAGGATGACGGATCAGTCCCCCTCATTAACCCCTTCAAGGTACTTGGATGGGATACTGTTAAACTCGGCTTTAAAGGTGCGTACAAAGTATTTTTGACTCTTGAAGCCTACTTTATGGCAAATTTGGGATATGGTTAAATGGCCGGTTTCCAGCAATTGCGCGGCCCTTTTTAACCGCATGGATCGTACCAGTTCGTTTGGTGTTTTACCGGTCATTTGCAGGATTTTTTTGTACAGCGTATAGCGGCTTACAAACATTTCACTGCTCAGTTCCTCTACCGAAAAATTAGGGTTAGATATGTTATTATCTATCAAAAGCAAAACCTTTTTAATGAACAGTTCTTCCGGCGAATCAATATGCTCATTTGTTGGTTTAACATCCACCTGTTTCCGGTAGGTTTTGCGCATATCCTCTTGCTGGTTCAGGATATTTTTGATCTTTGACAGCAGGATCTCAAAATTGAATGGCTTGGTCATATAATCGGTGGCGCCCGTTTCCAAACCTTTTAGTTGTTGCTCCTCGCCTATAAGGGCGGTTAATAATATCACCGGGATATGTGACGTGCGCGAATCATTCCTGATCTTGAGGCACAGGTCAATCCCGTTCATTTCGGGCATACTAATATCGCTCACAATCAAATTAGGGTGTTGGGCAAGGGCCTTTTGCCATCCCTTCTTACCATTCTCGGCTTCAATAATGTTAAAATGATCCTTAAGGTTATCCTTAATATAAAACCTAAAATCTTCATTATCCTCTACCAGTAGTACCGTAAGCTTTTTACAGTCACGGTTCTCTTTATGCTGATTAGTTTTTACTGATTCCAAGTCAATAAATCCTTCTACCTCATGTTTTAATAACAAAGGCGTATCGATAAATAAACTTTCGTCCAGCTGCTGTAGTGGCAGCAAAACGGTGAAACAGCTGCCTTGGTCATGCTCGCTTTCCACCAAAATTTCGCCATTGTGCAGTTTAACAAATTCCTTGGTGATAGACAGCCCGATACCACTCCCCTGGTTTAACATGGAGCCGGGAATATCATGCTGAAAAAATGGTTCAAAGATCCTGCCCTGTTTATCTGCCGGGATACCAATACCTGTATCCATAACCCTGATCTCCAGTTGATGATCGTTCGTATCACTTTGGTATTTTAAACTAAGCAATACACTTACCTGCCTGCCCTCGTGAGTAAATTTATAGGCGTTGGAGAGTAAATTAAATAATATCCGTTCAATTTTATCATGATCAAAGCTGGTATAAAACGCTTCGGTATCGGTATCAAAAACAAATGTGATATTCTTTTGGTCGGCCACATCGGTAAACGACAAGGACAGGTCTTTAATAAAGCTGATGATATCGCCCGATTTTTTGTGCAGCCTGAGTTCCTGGAACTCCATTTTTCTGAAATCCATTAACTGATTTACCAGGTTAAGCAAACGGCGGGCATTACGGTTAATCATCAGCAACTGCCGCCTGGAATCGGGGTCGGCTATTTGCTTTAATATTTTATCAACAGGCGCCATAATGAGCGATAATGGCGTACGGAACTCATGGCTTACATTGGTAAAAAATTTGATCTTCATCAAATCGAGCTCATGCATACGCTGTGCTTCCTCACGCTCCTTTTCAATAGAAAATTGCGTTTTTATTTTTTGTATGCCCCGGTGGCGTAAATAAAGCAGCGTGGCAATAAATAAAAGAATGTACAGCAAATATGCCCAGGTAGTTTTCCAGAATGGGGGCAATATGGTAACATGCAGAGTAATTTCTTTAGCGTTCCAAAATTCATTGTTTGTTGTACGTACTTTAAATATATAATCGCCGGCATCCAAATTGGTATATGTAGCTTTCCTGATCTTATTATCTGCCGTTATCCAATTCTTATCAAAGCCTTGCATCATGTACTGCAGCTTTATTTTATCAGGATTAAAGTAATTAAGGGCTGCGAATTCTATAGAAAATACATTCTCACTATGTCTGAGTTTCAATGACTTTGTTTCTGTAATCGATTTGGCCAATATGGCGTCACCATTTATCTTATCGCCGGCACCAATGCTTTGATTAAACACCTGAAAATCGGTAAAAACCAAATTAGGAACACTTTTATTGAACTGGATATTGGCCGGTTTAAAAAGGTTAAACCCATTTCCTCCGCCAAATATCAACTCGCCTTCGCGTGTTTTGTAGGATGAGTTTTCTGTAAACTCACGACCCTGCAAACCCTCGGTCTCGTTATAATTTATAAAACGGAACTTTAATCCGCTCGCTTGCCGCGATACAATAATATTTGACAGGCCATTGGGCGTACTTACCCACATATTATGCTTTTCATCCTCCTGCATGTCAATCACCGTATTATCGGGCAGGCCATCCTGTTTGATAATATTGGTGAATTTATTGGTTGCCGGATTAAAAATACTGATACCCTCGCGCGTGCTTACCCAAATCAAGCCCTGGCTATCTTCCAAAATATTATTAGTATTGTTGTTTATAAGGCTGGCCGGATCTTTATCATCGTGCATATAATGCACAAACTGGCGCGCTTTTTTCATCAAAACATCAATGCCATAGGAGGTTACCACCCAGATATTTTTTCGCCTATCCTCTAAAATAGCGCTTACATAGTTGGAGTGAATATTGTTCTTACCATTATAGCCGTTAAATTTATAGTTGGTAAACTGCTGTGTTTTACGATTAAAAACATTAAGCCCGCCCGCTAATGTGCCTACCCATAAATTATGCTCTGAATCTTCCCGAATGGCGCAGATCCTGTCTTCGGATATGCTGCCAGGTATGGCATCATTATGTTTATAATGGGTAAACGTTTTTCCGTCAAAGCAATCAAGTCCACCAAAATAAGTGCCTATCCATAACTTTTGCTCATGATCAACAAACATGCACACAATTACATTATTGGTGAGGCTGTTTTTATTTGTGGCACTATGTAGATATTGTTTAAAGCTGCCGTTTTTACGATTAAAATATATCAGTCCTCCGCCGTTGGTACCCAGCCATATATTTCCGACCCTGTCTTCTGCAAAATTATTGATATCACTAAAGGGCAGGCTTAAAGGATCAGATGAATGGTGCGTATACAGCGGAAACTTGATAATGCTTTCGTGATAATAACTTACCCCCCGTTTGTAGGTACCCACCCATATGATGCCTGTGTTATCTTTATAAAGCAGGGTAACGCTGTTTTGGCCAACCGTTTTTATATCGTCCTCGCGGTTAAGCAGGTATCGTATGTTAAAATCCTGCTTATTGAGCAGATTTATACCGCCATGATCTGTGGCTATCCAGATCCGGTTCTTATCATCCTGTATTACGTTGGCCACTACATTTGTGTTTAAATGTGTTGGGCCATCCCCCTTATCAATATGCTTAAAAATGTTGTTTTTAATACTTACGTAATATACCCCTGATGAATAAGTAGGCACAAAGCACCACAGGTCGTCTTGCTTATCAATATATACCCTATAGGCTGTATTTAGGCCCGCGGGCAATTTTTCCATTACTTGCGAGCGGTAGTTTACCTTGTAGGTTACCGGATTTAGTTTTTCTAATACACCCAGGCTGTATATCAGCCATATATTGCCCTTTGAATCAACCGACAGATCTGATACGGTATTGCTGTAAATGGAGTTATCATCAGCCCTGTTATGGACTAAATGGGTTACTTTGTGCGATGAGGCATCATATTTATAAATGCCTTTTGTGGCATGTAAAAACCAAAAATTGCCAAAACCGTCTTTTTTCAACGCTGCTATCCGGCCATCGGGAAGTCCAATATTTTTAAGGTAGCCGCCTATATTGTGGCTGAATCTCTCTGTTGAGGGAGTGTAAATATTAAAGCCGTTGCGGGTTTCAACCCATATATTATGCTCCGGTCCTTCGGCTATGCTAACTATATAATCGTCATTTAAGGTAGTGGTATCACTTACAGCGTGTTTATAAGCCTTAAATTTATACCCATCATATTTATTAAGGCCCGATAGCGTACCAAACCACATAAAACCCTTACTATCCTTTAAAATACAATTTATTTGGTTGTGCGATAACCCATTGTTAATATCCAGATGTGAAAATTGAAACTGGTCATTTTGCGCCTGCAAAGAGCGATGGATGAACAGCAGCAAAAAGCATAATATTGAAATTTTACACTTCATTAACTATATTTTTCTGGCTATATTATTCTATATAAATTATAACTCTTAGGTTTGCAGGCAATTGAAGTTTTAACTTTTTACCCAAATGGTCAAAAACTTAAACTCAATTTAACATGTTATTTAAAATTACCTGCTTAACTTACGCATCCCTGGTTTATGTTTTAAACCTGGCTTACAATTGATTGATATCAAATGTACCTGCAATTAAGAAGTAAGGTATAATACTTTTTTTACTTTTTTTAATTGAATATTAACCAAAATGTATAAAAGTATTGCGAAAAGTTAAACTATTGAATTGAAATTTGTGATACTTTTATTTCAATAAAGTATGGTTTTTGATACTGCAACAATTTGGTTTAAAAAGTTTTCATCGGGCCTGAACTGAAAAAAACTGCCTGCTAATACACACTGCGGCAAACAAATGCAATGAGTTATTGTAGAGTAACCATAATTAAATTGACAAATACCTACTATATCATATTTAATGGATACAGCAGAAAGCACAACAACCGTTTATAAAAAGAATTCAAAGCTTAAACAAAGTTTTATAAACTTTTTTACCGATCTGTATAAGATCAACCAATTCATATTACGCTTTTTTAAAGAAGCTTTTTTACCCCCTTTTGAACTTAAAGAAGTGGTACGCCAGTGTTTTGAAGTGGGTGTACGTTCCTTTACTTTAATATCAGTAACCGGGTTTATTGTTGGGGTAATATTCACAAAACAATCAAGGCCGTCGCTATCTGAGTTTGGGGCGCAATCATGGCTGCCATCTCTGGTATCCATCGCTATCATGCGTGCATTAGCACCTTTGGTTACCGCGCTTATAGCATCGGGCAAGGTGGGTTCAAGTATTGGCGCCGAACTGGGCTCCATGCGGGTAACCGAGCAAATTGATGCCATGGAAGTATCAGGTACCAAACCCTTTAAATTTTTGGTTTGTACCCGCGTGCTGGCTACTACCCTTACCATACCTATTTTATCAACCTATACCGCTCTTATAGCCATCTTAGGCGGGTATTTAAACGTGAGCCAAAATGAAGGTACCAGTTGGAGTACTTTTATACAGCAGGTGTTTGAACCTTTAACGTTTGTTGATTTTGTGGCATCATTAGTTAAATCAATAGTTTTTGGCTTCACGATAGGTATTGTAGGCTGTTATCAGGGTTATAACTCCACTAAGGGAACCGAGGGCGTGGGTAAAGCAGCCAATGGCGCGGTAGTAACCGCCATGTTCCTGGTATTTATTGAAGAAATTATTATTGTACAGATAACCAGCTGGTTCCGTTAATACAGGAATATGAAAAAGGTAAAAACACAGGCAGATCATAGCAACCCGGTTATCAGCATCAGAGGGCTTAAAAAAGCATTTGAGGATTTTGCTGTACTGCGCGGCATTAACCTTGATCTGTACCAGGGCGAAAACCTGGTGGTGCTCGGTAGGTCAGGTACCGGTAAATCGGTATTAATAAAGATCATATCAGGTTTATTAAAGCCCGATGAGGGCGAAATAACAGTACTGGGCCATGATTTTGCACATATAACCGAAAAGGAATTGCAGGAACTGCGTATCAGGATAGGTTTTTCGTTTCAAAACAGTGCCCTATATGATAGTATGACAGTACGCAAAAACCTGGAATTTCCATTGGTACGTAACCGCAAAAACATCACCCGTAAGGAAATTAATACAGCTGTTGAAACAGTATTGGATGCTGTGGGCCTGTCGCACACCATTAACCAAATGCCTGCAGAGCTTTCGGGCGGGCAGCGTAAACGTATTGGTATTGCCCGCACCCTGATCCTTAACCCCGAGGTAATGCTGTATGATGAACCAACCGCGGGGCTTGATCCGATAACCTGCATCGAGATTAATGCGCTTATTAACGAAGTACAACAACGTTACAATACTTCATCGATCATTATTACCCACGACTTAACCTGTGCCAAACAAACCGGCGACAGGATAGCCATGCTGCTCGATGGGCAATTTCAGCGTACCGGTACTTTTGATGAAGTATTTAACACTAATGATGACCGGGTGAAACCTTTTTACGACTACAACTTTATACAATAGACATTATACCATTATCATGGATGCATCAGAAAATAAAAAAGCAATTATAGTAGGCATATTTTTAGCACTCGGCCTCGTGGTATTTATACTTGGCGTATTTACGCTTGGGGGCCAGCAAAAAAGCTTTGTAAAAAATATACATATCAGTTCCATATTCAGTGATGTTGCCGGGTTAAAAAAAGGCAATAATGTATGGTTCTCAGGTGTTAAGGTGGGTACTATCAGCAATGTCAAATTCATAGGTCCATCACGGGTACAAGTGTTTATGAACATTGATGAAGCCACTCAGCAGTATATTCATCATGATGCCGGTGCCAAAATAAGCTCCGACGGACTGATAGGTAATAAGATCATTGTTATTGATGGCGGCAGCCCGCAAGCCCCTGTAGTACAGGATGGCGATGAACTACAAGCCGAAAAAATGCTATCGACTGATGATATGCTTAAAACCCTGCAGGAAAATAACCAAAACATATTGGCTATCACTACTGATTTTAAAGTATTAAGTCATAAAATACTGGAAGGCAAAGGAACTGTAGGTGCATTAATGGCAGATAGTACCCTGGCTATGCAACTGCGCAGTGCTATGCGTAATTTGCAGGCAGCTACCCAAAGCGCGGCAAACATGGCCGTACAGCTTAACAGTTTCAGCAATAAAATGAACACCAAGGGCGGTTTTGCTGATAAACTGCTTACAGATACCGCTACATTTAGCAGGATAAGCCAGGCCGTTAACCAATTGCAAAAAACTGCTGCCAATGCATCAACCTTAACCGAAAATTTGACCAAAGCCAGCAATAAGCTTAATACTACCGATAATGCCATTGGCGTACTGCTGAATGACCCTAAAGGAGCAACTCAAGTACAAAGTACACTAAACCTGCTGCAGCAAAGCTCCGTTAAGTTAAATGACGATCTGGAGGCTGTGCAGCATAACTTTTTGCTCCGCGGCTTTTTCAAGAAAAAAGCAAAGGCCAAAGCCGATAGTTTGAAGGCACAATAGATACATCAATACTATCATAAAAACAATAAGAGGCTGTGCCAAAAGGGCAGCCTTTTATTGTTTAATATTACCCCGGAAAATCATCCAGGCTTTTATAGAATATCGATGCATTTTTCCCGCTCTCCTCAATAGCCCACACGGCCATGGTATACAAAACCGGTTTTAAAGCTAAACCCGAAGTAGTAAGGCTGTAAGTAACATACGGGGGGACTACAGGTTTAGCTTTTCTGGCTACCAAGTTATCAGCCTCTAATTGTTTAAGATGTTGGATCAGCATTTTTTCGGTGATGGCGGGGATCGATTTTCTTAATTCACTATACCGTTTGCTGCCTGATAACAGGTGATACAGGATGATGGGTTTCCAATGTCCGCCTATCTTATTCATTACATAGGTTACAGGGCACTCTTTAAAAGCCGTTTGTTTATTTTCCTGTATGGTTGAACTTTCTTTGATTTCGGTCATGATACATACTTTAGGGTAAGTACTTGTATAAAAGTAAGTACAAATATAACTTTGTTGTCAACAAAATCAAAGCAATAAAGTTATGAAAATCACACTCACAGGATCATTAGGAAATATTAGCAAACCGCTGGCTAAACAATTAATTGATGCAGGACATCAGGTAACTATTATCAGCAGTAATCAGGATAAAATAACAGACATTGAAGCATTAGGCGCAACGGCTGCCATTGGTTCGGTAGCCGACGTAGATTTTTTGACAAAGGCTTTTACCGGTGCAAATGTGGTGTATACCATGGTGCCGCCCAACTTTGGCGCGTCTAACTACCGCCAATATGTAGCAGGTATCGGTAAAAATTACGCAGAGGCTATTCACAGGTCCGGCGTATCCCGGGTAGTTAATTTAAGCAGTATTGGCGCGCACCTTGATGAAGGCACAGGACCTATCAAAGGAGTGCATGATGTAGAAACTGCACTGAATAAGCTGGAAAACGTAGCCATAAAACATCTTCGGGCCCCCTTCTTTTATATCAATTTTTATAATAATATAGATATGATCAGGAACCTGGGTTTTCTCGGAACAAATTATGACAGCAACACAAGACTGGTTATGGTTCATCCCGAAGATATCGCCGCCGCTGCTGCCGAAGAAATTCAACACCCTTTTACAGGAAAAAGTGTACGCTATTTGGCGAGCGATGATCGTACTACCGGAGAAATAGCAGCTATTTTAGGTGCAGCCATTGGCAAACCAGAACTACAATGGGTAGAATTTACCGACGACCAGGCATTAAGCGGGATAATACAAAGTGGAGTACCTGAAGAACTTGCAAAAAACTTTGTAGAAATGGGAACCGCGGTGCGCAGCGGAAAATTATGGGAGGACTATGATTTAAATAAACCCATCATTACAAGCAAGAGAAAATTGGAAGTATTTGCAAGGGAGTTTGCCGATAGGTTTAATGCATAAGTAAAAAGCTGTCCCGAATATAAATTCGGGACAGCTTTAATACGTCAAATTACAGCTTTTACGCCGGGTATTTTTAACAGCAAATGTGCCAGTATAAATGAGCCGAAAACCGCCAATGGCGCCACAAACAGTAATTTAACCGCAGGATCAACACCCCATGTTTTAAATAGCATAGATAAAGAGATGAGCACCAGCGGGTGAAAAATATATACCCCAAAGGCAGCTCTTGATAATTTTTTCATCAGTACTGACTGGCCATTCCATTTTTGTTTAGCTATACCCAACAAAGCGGTTATAATAAATATACCTGTAAACTGTTCCCAGCAGGCATACATTAATGATTGCCAGTACCCGTTGCCGTTAAATGTTTCAACAGGACTATTAGTAGCAACTTTTACGTAATAAATTACCGGGAAAACCACTACGATCATTACTAAAACCATTACAGCAAAGCCTTTACTCATTTTATAGCGGAGCTTACTAAGCCATTGCCCGCGCGAGGCCACTATACCCAAAGCAAACAGCGCTATATATTGTACAAAATGCCCCAATTGAAAGCCCACTGGCGATAATACCCAACCAACCGGAAATACACACCTTACCAGGTAACTGCCCAAAGCCAGTGTCAATGCAAATAAAACAATGGTTAAAACACCCGGAACCTGCCCTAATGATAATGGCCTGCTTTTAATCAACAACATAATGCGTGCATACAGCAAACTGAACAACAACAAAGCGGCTACAAACCACAGTACCCCAAAATCAATCCAGGAATGAAAGCCGCCCAGGTATTGCAGATAGGTAATATCATTACCCTTACCAAAACGGTAAACCAGGTAACTCAACACAGGCGAGAATAGGAAAGAATAAAATATAAGCGGGATGCCAAGCCGTTTTAACCTATCAGCTATAAAACGGGCTGCGCCTTTTTTTTGATAGGATGACTCTGTAAAGTACGCAGATATAAAAAAGAAGAAACCCATGAAAAACGATTGATTGATGGCTACAAACAAGGTCATGGGAATAGATGCTGCCGTAAGCGTTGTTTTTTCGCTGTAGTACCAGCCCCCCGGCGCGCCATAAGTAATAAAAGTATGATGCAATATCACTAAAATAGTAAGTACTACCTTCAGGTTATCAATATATAATATTTTACCAGCTTGTGTGCTGCTGCCATTGGTAGGGGGTGATACAACGGTTTGAGTTTCCATTATTACAGGTTAAGCGATAGTTACTTATAGTACTTTATACTCAAAATGAATACATCTAAAGGATGCATTATTTAAGTAAAAGTTACACCTGTTAGTAATTATTTAATCAGCTGACCGGCTTTTCGTTCCTCGGGGGTTAATTTCATGAATTTTTTGTAGCTGGTATCCAGATAGGTGGTAAGGTTAAAATCAGTACTGGTATAGGTTTTAACCGATGGGATGTAGAGCAATATGAAATTATTCATATCATCACCAGTTAAGGGTACGTATTTGGCAATATTTTCAGCGCTGAAAACCTCGGCTATTTCATCCTGTACCTGTTGATTCTGTATAAATTCTCCTTCCTTTTTACGTTTCTTATCATCTTTTGTCCAATAGTGCAGCCTGAGTGCAACCCCACCCTTGAAATAATCGTGATTTTTGTCATCGCGCTGATAAACCATCGTTTGCCCGTGAAAGTCGGGAGCTTTATAGCCGCTTGCAGGCGGTTTGATCTCTGTACCATTTACCTTTACCTCACCAAGTGTAGTTTGCTTTGGTGTTAAAAACACTTCCCGCCCCAATAGGTTAGTCAGCAATATGGTATCTGGTCGGTAAAAGGCACCTGTAAATACAAGCAGATCACCTGTTTTTGCCGGAATACTAAACCTTCCGGCTCTATCGGTTACCACCACTTTAGTGGTAGTCTTATTTTCAACCTGAATACCTTGTAACACTATTCGGGTCTTGTTTTCCAACACGGTACCATTTTGAACACCCTGCGCACAAGCAACAGAGGTGATAAAACAACCCATAAAAACTAAAAGCAGGTAACGGAGCATCAGGTAAAAATAATCAGAAGATGCGGTTCTTCAATTGTCTATTATATTTTTTTAACTAAAATTAACATTTGACATCAAGTAAAAGGGTGCCCCCAATGAGGGGCACCCGGGTGATAGGTATTAGGTATTAAGGTTATTCAATATCATTTCTCTTATCGTTATCACCCTCTTTTTTATGCGCAGTTTCCTTTCCTTTTATGGCTTCGTTCTGCAATTTTTTAAGCATTTCGCTGCCTATCAAAGCGTCTATCATACCATTACCACCGCCATCCTTGCCACTAACCAATATTTCCGGCACCAACCTGATGCCGTTGCTGGCCAGGGCTTCGGCTACACGCACAATAGCATATTGTTCGGTACCCATAGCCTCGGTTTTTTGCTTGGTTACTTCGGCTTCGGCCAAACCTATGGCCTTGATCTTAGCACCTTCTGCAGTACCATTTACCTCCGTAGCGTTGGCATCGGCTTTAGCGTTCACTGTTTTGGCTTCGGCATCGGCTTTAGCTATCGTGATCCTTACCTCGGCATCAGCTTTGGCGTTAATGGTTTTGGCCTCGGCTTCACCACGTGATGCAGCAACTTTTGAAGCGGCCATCTGGGTATTGATCTCCACCTGACGGGTTGATTTCACCACTTCTGGTTGCATGTCGGCGCCGGCTCTGGCGCTTTCAAATTCCTTACGCTCAATTTGGGCGTGGCGTTGTATCTCGTAAGTTACTTTTTCCTCTTCGGCCAGTTTACGGTCGGTAAGGGTTTTCATCAGTGCAGCAGGTGGCACTATATCGCCTATCAGTGTATCAACTCCAATTACGTTATAGGTTGTTAACACAGCGCCTATATGATCGCGGGCATCACTTTGTCTTTGGATACGGTTAGCCAAAAAGCCTATCACATCACTCCTTTGTGCCGAGTTACGGAAATAGTTGGCAATGGTAGGTTCCAGCACCTGCGATACCAGGTTTTTCATCTTACCAAAACGGGCTATTACTTTTGGTGCTTCGTTACGTGGCACGTGGATGATCTGTGACACATCGAGGTTAAAGGTAAAACCATCGCTTGACCTTACCGTAATGGTACACAGGTTTTTATCCAGTTCGTGTGCTTCGGTACGGCTATCGGCCCAGTTAAGCACAATATTGGTGGTAGGTACAATTTCCACCGCGTGGGTGTAAATGTTAATAGGGTGCTTACCTGGGTCAAGCGGGTCTTCCCAAACACCTTTTTGACCACGATGAACAATATTACCGTGTTTAAAAGCATCACCGCTGGTATCTTTACCCTCGGGACCAACAAAGGAGTTTACCACACCTACATAACCAATAGGTATATAGGTCATATCAACCTGCTCCACAATTACAAACCAGGGATTAAGGTAATAAGTACCGGCCAATATCACATCTTCCTGCAAACCCTTGCGGCCACCTGCATTAATAAATGCGATAGGGTCCTGGTAGTTCTTATGCCCCGCTACTGATTCGCCGGCAATTTCGCCCTTATCCAGCGGCTCACCATCAAGTGTGGTAACTATCCCTACCTTGTTTTCATGGATCTGGGTAATGGGCACCATCTCAATCTCAAACAAAAAGGTATTGATACGGTAACTACCCGGGGTAAGGAATGCGGCCTGCGGACCTTTTTGCCCTTTATTATCCAAAAAGGCTATAGCATCCTGAAACTTATCACAGTCGACAGGTTTACCCAATACACGGCCGATATCAAACGGTGCACCATCTTTTGCCTTTACCAGCCCCAGCTTATTTTGTTCGATAATTGTAAATGGTTCCATGGTGATGCCATACTGCCAGGGCCACATGCCCCAGTATAAACCCGGCGCCAGTGCCTTGGCCTGCATACCGGCTTCGCCGTTAATGGCAATAATACGACCATCGGGCAGACGCGATTTGCCCGACAAGGTGAATTTTTTGACCACCAGACCAATACGGTTATCCGGCACGATGACCATACCGAAAAACACGCGTAAAACAAATTTGTACATCAGCAAAAGCAGAATGACAGGCACAGCCCACCAAAACATCACAATTAGATTGTTTAGATTGTTCATTTTTTTAAAAGATTTAAGTATTTGATTTTTTAACGGAACCCTTAAGGTGCGGGCCCTCACAATAACTTATAGCTTAACTGGATTGGAGTACCTTGGCTATATAGTGTCATTATGACGGTTGTGCTTTTTACTTGTTACAACTTTTTTCAAAAATATTTTTGGCGGTTGATAATGATCCGATTACGTTGATTTTTTTATCTGAACCTGGATTTATAGGATTAAAAGATTCCCGCGATTTTGCCTGTCTCGTTTGCCTCAGTAACACGCACTCCATAAAACAATTTCAATTCGCCGGTAGTTAAACAGATACATCTATCATTAACTCCTGTGATCATGAATACTACAGCAAAATCAAATAAAGCTGGCACTAAAAAAACAAAAAGCGGTACCGGCAATAAATCATCTACCGAAGAACTTAAAACCGAAGGCCCTCTTAGCGAAAAAGACGAAGTAAAAAAAGCTGAAGAAAGAATAAGAAAGCATATTAAAGGTAACAGCTGATCTTTTAGTTTGAGTTTTATTTTTAACGGTAATTGTATAGCTTAGATGAACTTTTATGCTATCATGAAAAATTACAGCTTTTTATTATTCGTTATCATGCTATGCTTCATGGCATCGTGCAAGCCATCTGTTAACAGCACCACGCTTACCGGAAAATGGAAATATGTTAAAATAGAGAATCCCAATGCCAGTCCGCCGGATACCATGAAAAAAGCCGAACTTGATGAAGCCTCTCCCTATATCCAGTTTACACCCGAAATGAAATGGAACATTGTATGGGGCGGAAAATATTTATCACATGGCAGCTATACGCTTGATGGCGGTAACATAAAAGTAAATGAAAAGTTGCCTGATGGTAAAACACGCGATTTTGTTTTCACCGTATCTGAACTTACTGAAACAAACATCGTTTTTGAAACCATAGGTGCCGAT
This sequence comes from Mucilaginibacter lappiensis, assembly GCF_050433765.1. Classification (GTDB taxonomy): domain Bacteria; phylum Bacteroidota; class Bacteroidia; order Sphingobacteriales; family Sphingobacteriaceae; genus Mucilaginibacter; species Mucilaginibacter lappiensis_A. The sequence continues at coordinate 618,126 of NZ_JBNPWP010000004.1, forward strand.
GGTTCAAAAGTTACCGCGGTACGGATGAGTAAATTTTAGGTAGTAGTGAGGAAGGATGAGATATTATTTGTCATACTGAACGGAGTGAAGCATCTATTATATGATTAGTTTAGTTGAAGAAGATCCTTCGTTCCTCAGGATGACAAAAAGAATTAAAAATCTTTTATCCAAAAAGGTGATATATCTGTTATAATTTACACATAGTAATAAACAGTAAACAATGGATGCAGTTAATTTGGAGGAGCAGGCTGCAAGGCAACAGCTTTTTACAACATTATATCAAAAGGTTTTCCCGGCCGTAGCCAAGTATGTGAGCAAATGCGGTGGATCATTTGACGAAGCTAAAGATGTGTTTCAGGATGCACTGATAAGCTATTACGAAAAAAGCCATACGGCCGATGTGACTATCAACAGTAGTGAGGGTGCTTATATTTATGGCACCGCCCGCTACCTATGGATCAAACGGTACAAACAGGGTAGCCAAACCAAGCAATTGGATGATAGCTCTGCGTACAGTATCATCGCGGAAACTGAAGCGGCTCCATCTGAAGATAAATTACTGCATTTTTTAGAAACCGCCGGTAAACGCTGCATGGAACTGTTGCGATCCTTTTACTATGATAATTTACCTATGACCAGGGTGGCACAACTATTCGGTTTTTCAGGGGTGCGCTCAGCAACAGTGCAAAAGTATAAGTGTATTGAAAAAGTAAGGGACACGGTTAAACAAAAAGCATTAACATATGAGGACTTCCTTGAATGATATAGCCCAAATAGAAAGCCATCTGCTTAACAGGCAGATGCCCGGCGATGCACTTTTGTTTGAAGCTAAAACGCTGCTCGATGCCGATCTGCGGGTTAATGTTTCATCGCAGCAGCAAGTTTATAGTCTGGTGCAGCAATATGGTCGCAAGCAATTAAAACAGGAGATAGAAGCGGTACATCAGCAATTATTCACCCAGCCCGAGCATCTGAGTTTCCGGCAAAGAATAGCCCGTATATTTTTAAACAGGTAAGTAAAAAACTCGCCTAAAAAACCAACAATTTTATGAATATCGATAAACAGGAATTCCGCAAATATGCGGTCATGCACCATGCTATTGCCGGTTCGCGGGTAGATAGCTTTATTTCAGGGGTCGAAAAAAGCGCCCTCCCTATGGCCATGACGCCCTACATAACCGAAGAGCGCGAAATGCGCGTAGCCCAGATGGACGTATTTTCGCGCCTCATGATGGACCGCATTATTTTTCTTGGTCAGGCGGTTGATGATAACGTGGCCAACATTATACAGGCACAATTACTGTTCCTGCAATCAACAGATGCAAAGAAAGATATACAGATGTATATTAATTCGCCTGGCGGCTCTGTATATGCAGGGCTGGGTATTTATGATACCATGCACTTTATAAGTCCTGATGTGGCCACTATTTGTACCGGCATGGCCCTGTCAATGGGGGCTGTACTATTATGTGGCGGTGCGGCTGGCAAGCGCGCCGCGCTGAGCCACTCCAGGGTGATGCTTCATCAGCCATCGGGTGGTGTACAGGGAATGGCATCGGATATTGAAATAACCGCGCGGCAGGTGCTCAAATTAAAACAGGAACTTTACGAGATCATTGCCAAACATAGCGGGCAACTATATGAAAAGGTATATGAAGTATCAGACCGAGACCACTGGATGATAGCCACCGAGGCCAAAGAGTTTGGGATTATTGATGAAGTATTGGCTTAAGCAGATAAAGGACTTTTGGATGAAGGATAAAAGACTTTTGGACAAAAGATAAAAAGAACAAGATGAAGGAGGAAAAATCCTTAGCACGATCATTATTGAACAAAAAAGCCTCTTAACGAGGCTTTTTTGATTTACCTCTTAATAAAAAGAAAACGCAGACAATATTAATCTTTAGCACTGGTATCGCGCTAAAAGGAGTTATCAGCGAAATCAACGCAATCAATCCAAATCAACGGTCATTAATGAGCTATTACCCCCGCATCCGCACTCGCTTCTACCTTGTTTTTAATAAAGCGTTTGCCTATCAACAGTATCAATAGGGCCACTACAGATGATGCCGCCATAACCCCTGCCATTGGCAGCGGGCTATGGCTTTTTATGAGTGTGATACCTACTGATGCCAGTGAGCCAACGGCCATTTGAAATGCTCCTAAAAGTGCCGATGCTGAACCAGCGTTTTTAGTGAAGGGGGCCAGCGACAATGCTGCCGTGTTGGGATAACTAATACCCACTCCGCATAAAACACCAAATATCATAGCGATGGTGCCGCCAATATTAAACCAGTTATTAAGTGATCCTATTAAAAACACCATAGATATAAATACCATCCATATAAGCGAAACATTTATCATTTGCTCGCTTTTATACCTTTTCATCAGGATGCTGTTCACCTGGCTCGAACCAATAAAGCCAACTGATAATCCGGCAAAGATCCACCCGAATGATTTTTCGCTCACCTTAAATACGTCAATAAACACAATAGGCGACGAGGATACATATGCAAACAAACCCGCGAATGCGAATGCCCCGCTCAACGAATAAGTAAGAAACTGAGGATCTTTTAATACCTGCAAAAAGTTACCAATAATGGGTCTGGGTTTTAAGGAGTACGATGGATCGGGCTGGTAGCTTTCTGGCAATAAAAATATAACCGCCAGCAATATCAATACGGCTATGATGGTCAGTATCAAAAATATCACCTGCCATTCAAATACGGCGGTTATATAACTGCCAATGGTTGGCGCTAACATAGGCGAAGCGCCCAGTACCAATATCAACAGGGCAAATACTTTGGCATTTTCCTCAACCGGGAAAAGATCACGCACCATGGCCATAGCCGCAACGCTGGCCGCACAACTTCCTACAGCCTGAAAAAATCGCATAATGATCAGCATTTCCAGCGAAGTAGAAAAGAAACATCCTATTGATGCTACAATGTAAAGTGCTAAGCCAAAATACAGCGGTCTTTTACGCCCAAACCTGTCGAGCAGGGGGCCATATAACAATTGCCCTGCAGAAATACCGATAAAATAGCTGGATAATGAAAGGGCTACCTGATCGGTACTGGTATGCAGGTATTTTGCTATAGCCTTAAAACCAGGCAAGTACATATCAATAGAGAATGGCCCTAATGCCGTAAGCGAACCAAGTATCAGGATAAGGGATATGTATTTTTTTCTTGTCATGTGATTTTTGGTAGGTGGCCTAACAGACCAGGATCAACAGATATTATTACAGAATAAATTTAAAAGGGCAAATTACCGGCTATGTGCGGGGAAATCTTAACTACGATTGGCCGGATAAAAACATGGCCAAAAATAAAGTTTTAGATTATAAACACCTATTGTTTATTTGTCATTTGTTCATTTTTAGCTCACTGTCTTCATCTTATACCATTATCCTAAAACGTTTCGCCTAAGTTAAGGTTCAGGGATGAGAAATTTTTACTTACCCCATAATCAAGACTGATGTTTGTGCCCGATTTTTTGTTAAACTTAAACCGTAACCCTGTACCTCCCGCTGGGTGCCAGTAAACAAAATTATGGTTAGTAGCTTCGGTAACGGAGTTTACATTAGCAAACAAAACAAAACCCAGTAAACCGTTACGGGTTATATCGCGCCGGTACTCGGTTTCAAAATAGGCCAACCGCTGGCCGCGGTACCTATTTTGAACAAATCCCCTGCCCGATCTCTGGTAGGGCTCCCACCCCAGGCTGGGCAAGCTCAAATATGGTGTGCCGGGTGTAAGTGATGTCCAGTAATAGGACCAAAAAGCCAGCACATTTTTAGGTCCTGAATGCGTTAAGGATATATACTTGCGCACATCAATATATAATGATTGCCAGTTATTATGGCTGCCGAATGCCCTGCCGTTAATTCTGTAAACTATATTCGCGTATGCACCGGGTAACGGATTTATGGAGTTTTTACGGGTGTCATACAATAAATTAAGCGTGACTCCTGATGCAAGCACATCCTGACCGCTTCCGGTACCAAAGTTATATCCAGTAAAATCACGCAGATTAGTTGCTCCACTACTCTCAATATCCATGTAATAATCAAGATTATACCCCAGGCCGGCATAAAAATAGGGTTTTATCTTTTTAAGTACCGTTTGATAAAAACGCAGGTACTTATAATCTACCAAAAAACGGTCGTCCTCGGGCTGGTTTCCACCCAATCCCCATGTATACTGTGGGTAAACCAATACGCGGGTATCACCTACAATGTTCCACTGGTTATTGTCAAGCCAAATGTTTGACCTGATAGGCAAACCATACCTGCCCTTTAAATTAAAATAGGGCGTAAATGTTAAACTGGAAAGATTAGTTGTTCCCTGATCGCCAAGGTAAAATGCGGCTGTGGTTGATGTAAACAAAGCCTTGCCGCCACTTCGGCCGTCAGATGAAGAAATAGGCAAAATAGAGAAGTAAATTTTCTTTTTTTCCCTGGCCGATATTTTTCGCGGCTTTATATTGAATACCGATCTTACTACATCAATAAGATCTCTTTGAGCTACTAATGTATCATCACTAATTTTAATGGTATCAGGAATTTCAAGACGGCTTTGTGCCATCAACGTAAAAGAGAGCAAACAAAAAAATAATGCTAAAAGCGCCTTACCCATTATATATTAAACCAAATATTGAAGCATGCTGTTTGTAAATTACCTGTTATATATAACGAATAAAACAGCAATTTCGTAACATCTTAAATATAATTTAAAAAGCCTGCAGTAAAAAAACAGCTGCAGGCTTTTTAACCATTTTTAACATTGTTAATTGGTGGTAACTGTAGTAGTAGTTGTTGTTTTGGTATAGTGATGGTGGTGTTTTGGATGAGCTCTGCGCCATGCCCGTCTCCTTTTCTCTTCTGCGCGGCGTTTTTCATTACCTATAATATAACCGCCGCCTGCACCAATGGCACCGCCAATTAATGCGCCCTTAACATTATGACCTATTAAACCACCTGCTACAGCACCGCCCGCGCCACCAATAATGGCACCCTTACCCTGCGGACTTATGTCTTTCTTCTTTTTAGTTTGCGCTTGTACGTTAAAGGTTAATATTAGCAGGAACGCAACAAACAGGCAAACATATATCATTAACTTTTTCATAAGTATATCTGATAAGTGTTAATAAATTATTCCTGATAACACTTATGCAAATAATAAGCCGTATATGTAAAAAGCGTCGAAAAAACCTTAAGATGGGTCATGCTAACCTGCAATTACTTCAAAAATGCAAGCACCGTAGCCGAAAACTCTACACTTCTGCCTGCAATATTGTGATCGCCAGGGATATAGGTTAATTTTGACCCTGGGATAGCTTGCTGAAGTCCTTCTTCTGATCCACCGTCTTTATCTTCGGTACCGCATATGATCATTACTGGTATTTTTACTTTAGCCAGTTCTTGTTTACTTGTTGAGGGCTGATATTTTTGCTGCAGTGCCAATGCCTGCACATCAAAGGGATTGCTTTGAATGTATTTTACCATACCGTCAACATCATGAAAGGATGTATCACCCATCAGCGCTTTGTAGGCATGCACCCGTCTTGGCCATTCCGGATTGGTATAAGCATCGCCCATGCCACCCATAACCAGTTTTTGTACACGTTTATCCAGTACCAGCACCCGTGATGCAATAATGGAGCCGCGGGAGTAGCCTACTACATCATATTTTTTGAGCTTTAAGCTGCTTATCAAACCCATGATATCTTTAGCCTCGGCATCATTGGCATATGCGGCATCGGTATGCGGCTTGTCTGACCGGCCATTGCCCCGCTGATCCAATATGATCACCTTATACCCGGCATTTAGCAGGTCGTTATACAAGGGTCCTTTCTTCCAGCCTTCGCCAGTACCTGAAAAGCCGTGAATAAGCAAAATCGGAAAACCATCTCCTTTTACCTCGTAGTAGATCTTTGTACCATCAAAGGAGGTATAATAACTGCCGGTTACAGTCTGCTGCGCATAGCTAACACCACTTATCAGCAACATAATTGCTGATACAGCTATATGGGTAATGGTTTTTTTCATACCGGTTGATTTTATTTTATAAACTGATTAATGATCAATACCCCTATTAAGCCAATAACCGAAACCAATGATTCCATTACCGACCATGACTTTATAGTATCCTTTATGCTCAGGTTAAAATACTCTTTATATAGCCAAAAACCCGAATCGTTCACGTGCGAAAATGCAAGGCTGCCGGCACCTATTGATAATACCATTAAGTTGGGGTTTACATGGTTTTGTGTCACCAATGAAACCACTATGCCTGCGGCTGTTAAACCCGCAACCGTAGCCGAGCCCAAACTAATACGGATAATGGCCGCAATTACCCACCCTAAAACAAGGGGTGGCAGGTTAAACTGCTGCAACTGGGCAGCTATTTCATTACTTACGCCGCTGGCAGTTAATACCTCCTTAAAAGCACCCGAGCCTGCAATAATGAGTAATATCAATGCTATATCTTTTGTAGCATCGGTATAATTAACTGCCAGTTGGCTCATGCTCAGGCCTTGTTTTACACCCAAAGTAAAGGTTGCCACAATAAGAGCAATTAGCATTACAATGGATGGATCGCCTAAAAAAGTAACGAGTTTTAACAGCCCTGCATTTTTAATACCCATATATGGTAAAAACGCGGTGAGCATTATTAACATTACCGGTAACAGGGCGGTAAAAAAGCTATTAAAGGCCCCGGGTAATTTATCGGCAGGCAACTCTTCGGCTCTAAAAGTGGCCAGTGGCTCAGATGGTATTTTTTTCAGGAATTTTGCAAATATGGGGCCGGCAAGTATTATGGCCGGGATAGCTATTATTAACCCATAAATAAAAGTGGTAGCCATGTTTGCATGAAACAATACAACCAATGCTGATGGTGAAGGGTGCGGTGGTAAAAAACCATGGGTTACAGAAAGGGATGCCAGCATGGGCAAACCTATGTATACGGCAGGCAGCTTATATTTATACACTACCGAAAATATAAGCGGGACCATCAGCACAAAGCCAATACCATAAAACAGGGGGATCCCAATAATAAAACCTGCGGTTACCAATGCCCATTGGATATGCTTTTTACCAACGGCGTTAACCAAAACCTCGGCAATTTTTTGGGCCGCCCCGCTTACAGCTACAAGCTTACCCAGCATGGCGCCCAGGCAAATAATAATGAGTAACTGGCCCAAAATATCGCCCATGCCTTTTTGTACCGAAGCAGTAACTTTATTAATAGGGATACCGAGCATGAGACCTGCAGCAATTGATACCAGGAGGAATGCGATAAAGGGATTGACCTTAACCCAGCTCACTAATAAAACAAGCAGAATAATACAGATCAGGATAGTTAGTAATGCCATGATATCAAACTGTTATATGTATAGGTAAATAACCTTATAAAATTAAACCTTGTGTTATCCGCCTAAAGTAATAACAATATTTGAGTTTAGGATTTTTATAGACAAAAGCGTTACAATCACAACTAAAAAGGTTTATCATGCCGAACGCAGTGAAGCATATATTATAAGACTTGCATGTTGGCGGATAAATCCTTCGCTCCCCGCATGCCGGCAGGCTCAGGAAGACAAGGTAAAGAATCAACTATTTGTGGCCTGCATTGGCAACAAAAAGTAAAACTCGGCTCCATAGCCTTCTTCACTTTCAACAGCAATTTTGCCATGATGCAGCCTGATGATCTCGGCCGATAAATAAAGGCCTATGCCAAAACCTGATAATCCGTAAGTACTCTCGTTCTCAACCCGGTAAAAGCGCTGAAATATTTTTTGCTGGTCTTTTAGTTTTAACCCTATGCCCTGATCTTTTACACTTACCTGCAAATTTTCACCCTGCATTTTAGCAGTAATAGTTATAGTACTGCCTTTAGCCGAATATTTTATAGCATTACTTACAAGGTTACCAAGTACTTGCCCTATCTTTTCCTTATCAGCCATGATATGGATGGGGCTACCTGCTTTAAAAAATAAATTATGACCAGGAGCATTTGGAATGCTATCGGCTATCACTTCGGTAATTAGTGTGCCGATATCAAAAAGTTGTTGGTTAAGCTGCAATTTGCCCAATTCAATTTTCGACATATCAAGAAAACCATGTATTAACCTGGTCATTTTATTGATCTGTTTTTCAGATTTTTCAAGCGCATTTATAAAAAATGTATCGTCAGTTTTTTTGGCTTTTACCGCGAGTAGTTGCGTATAGGCCTTAAGGGAAGTGAGAGGTGTTTTTAATTCATGGCTTGCAAGGGCTATAAAATCATTTTTCATCATCTCATCATGCTTCCGTTCAGTAATATCATAGGTTGTACCCAGCATCCGTAAAGGTTTATGCTGTTCATTATAAACAACTTTTCCTCCGGTCCTAATCCAGTGTATTGAGCCATCGGTCCATACAATACGTGCCTCATATAAATAAACACCGGTTTTTACTGCATTTTCAAAAGCATTAAGCACCATAGGTTTATCATCGGGGTGAATCATATCGCGCAACTGCGGGTGGGTAACTTTTTCTTCGGGATCAAGGCCAAATATTTCGGCAAGCCGGGGCGAAGCAATGATAGTCCTCTCCACCATATCAAGGTCCCAGTTACTTATACCGGTGGCTTCAATAGCCAAACGCAGTCGTTCTTCTGTATCTTCAAGAAGTTGCCTTGCTATCACCTGTTTGGTTACTTCGGTAGCAACCACCATGATACCAATTATATTATTGCCAGCATCTTTAACCGGGTTATAAACAAAATCAAAATAAAACAAGTTATTATGGCCATTGCGGTAAAGCCACACTTTTGTTTCGTAACCATAATGTACGTGGCCATTTTTATAAACCTCCTGTAATAATTTAGTATAAGCCAGCCCATCAGGCCCGGGTAAGGCAAGGGCAAGCGACTTGCCTACAATATCGTCCTGTTTGCCCCACAATTCAAGTATATGAATATTGGCCGATTCAATAATGAGTTCATGGCCTTTTAAAAAACTGATCGCAACCGGAGCCTGCGTTATCAAATCATTAATACGCTGCCCTGCTGATGTATTCTGATCGTTATTTTTCAAAATTTTAATTAAAACAAAAAAATATAATTTACATCATCTGTTTTCCAATCCAATAATATAAAAAAATAATTAAGTTTGCATGTTAATTTATACGATAAAAAAACTTAGCCAAGCCGTTGCCTTTATACTAATACATTAGTTTTACAAACATTCCTTAGTACATTTTCGACCTTTTCACATTTTTAATTTTTTTATGTCAAAACGTATTTTAGTATTGGACGACAACCAGGACATATTAGATATTGTTCATGAAACACTTACTTATGAGCAATTTGAGGTAAGAAGTACTTCGAACAGCCTTGAAGTACTACCGTTGATGGAACAATTTATTCCAGACCTTGTTATATTAGATTACCGCGTAGCAGGCACTACTGGTGGCGAAATTTGCAAAAACATTAAGTTACATCCTAAATTCTGTAATATCCCTGTTATTATATTTTCTGCTTATTTGAATAATGATGACCATTTGCTTAACTACGGCTGCGATGGCGTTATTAATAAGCCCTTTGATCTGTCTGAATTGGTTGAAAAGGTTAACAACTTGATATAAACCTACATATACCTTTTGCTACTGCAATATCCCTAATAATAGTATTATTATATTCGTAATTCGGTTAATAAAACAGCTATAAATTAGTGGTTTCAATTTATGGTTTTTAGTTAAAATTGATAAATGATTAAAAAATATCACTTAAAACCCGGGTTAATTACAATATGTATCTGATTATTGATCAAAAATAGATAATTACTTAATAATTAACAGATATAGTTGAAATATTGACAAATGTTTTAACTTTGTGATAATGAGGTTTTAAACAAATAATAAATACCCTAAACCCTGGATCGCATTATGGTTATCCCAATAAATTCAAACGAATCTATCAGGACTGAGCATAAAAAATTGCCTTTGTGCCCACGGTGCAAAACCGAACTTGATAGCAGGGTACCCAGAAGTTTTTTTGTAAAAACTGTATTATTCTTTCTTCCCCTAAAACGCTATATCTGTTATAGATGCCAGCGTAAGCGTTATATATTACGTTGATTAACTAATTGGTTATTTTTTATCTTTTGAATTAATCTACACTTACCTATTAGTAGGTTTTGACTTTTTATACCCGCATTATTGCACATTATTATGGAAGTGTTGTAATTTGTTCCACTCTATTTACTTGTAGTGACCGATTTGAATTTAGACACCCAGAAAAGAAAAAAATATCACTGCTCAAAATGTGGTGAACCATTTCATTTCCAGTTACGAAGAAACTGGTTTACAAAAAAAATTTTGTTTTTTTTGCCTGTCAGAAAATACTTCTGTGCAAAATGCAAAAGATCATCATATGTTTTTATTGATCAATCGCATTGATCATTTCGTACAATAGCGATTAATGACCTGTAAAACGTCACATTTTAGATTTTCACCAAAACTGTGCGTTAAAACAGGCAGTAAACAAACATCAAATACCCTTTTTATTATAAAATATTTATGATTAAACAGTATAAAATTACGTCTGAGTTAAGTGTAATTAAAACATTTAACCAAATTTTAAGCTTTTGACCATAAAGTTGGAACAAAAATTGTGTAGTTAAGTACCGGATGCTTTAATTACAATTTTAGAAGCAATTTTTATGGAAGTAGCTAAAAATAAAATATGAAACGGATATTAGCGGTAGACGATGACATCGACATTTTAGAAGTCATACAATACATACTTGAAGATTCTGGGTATGAGGTTGAAACCCTTACTGACGGACATTACCTTTTTGATAAGATAAGAGAAAAGCAGCCTGACCTTATATTACTTGACATCATGTTAGGTAATTTAGATGGCCGCGATTTGTGCAGAATTGTTAAAACCAGGAAAGAAACACATGACATACCGGTTATATTAATATCAGCCAGTCATGATGTTTCGGGAACATTAAATCAAATTGGCGGGCCAAATGATTATATAGCCAAACCTTTTGATATTGATGATTTGCTGCGAAGCATAAGCAGACAACTAAACACTGCAGCGTAATCCTTATTTCTTAAACATTTTAAAGATCGAACCAAAAAACCAGTTCTCTTCTGCTTTCAACATGGTTTCCAACGTTTTATTCACGTTATTGGCCAGCTTATTAATATTAGTTACCGACGAATTAAAAGCTTTAAAAGCCGGATCCTTCTCATCACCCTTAACTTCTGTCAGGTGGCCCAATATTTTGATCACCGGATCAAGTTCGCGTTTTTTACGCTCCTCAGCTACCCGTCTGGCAATAATCCAGGTATCTTTTTCGGCATAAAAATATTCTTTACGCTCCCCTGTTTTGTGTTGCTTTTCAACCAGGCCCCAGTCAATCAGATCACGCAGGGTCATGTTAGCATTACCACGCGATATACTCAGTTCGGCCATAACCTCTTCAGTAGTTAAAGCCTCGGGCGAAACCAACAGCAAAGCATGTACCTGTGCCATAGTACGGTTTATACCCCACTCTGACCCTAATTTACCCCAGGCCTCAATAAACTTCAACTTCGCTTCTGCCAGTTCCATAATACAAATGTAATTAAGTTTTTAAACTTTCAAAAATAAATGAAACATTAACCGCAGATTTATTATGATTATTATGATTCCGTTGATTTTGTTTGACCCTTAATTTATGTGATTAGGAGATTGCCAGGGATTTTGGCTAAATTGATTGCCTTATTTCAAAACATCTGCACATCTGCACATCTGCACATCTGCACATCTGCACATCTGCACATCTGCACATCTGCACATCTGCACATCTGCACATCTGCACATCACTTCCCCAGCTCTTTATCAATCTTTTCATTCCACTGCTGCTGTGCATAGGAGTTAGTACCGTGACTAGTTTCATTATCATACTGATCCTGCATTATATTCATTTCACGGAACGCTTCCAGATAGTCTACATTTATGTAGCCGTCATAATTATCAACAGGGAGCTTTTCAGACATTAGCTTTTGTTTAAACCGTTCTGCAATTATTTTCACAATATCAAAATGCCGTTGTTCGTGGTTCAGGCTATAGTTAGTACTGCTGCCGTTTCTTACCCATGAAGCGCTTTTGGGCAAATAAGTCTTTATAGCAAGGTGAATGTTAACTATTCCATTTATAATCTCCACCCGCTCGTTGTAGCCAATACTGGGCAAAACCGAAGCTTCGTACTTTCCACCTATTGGTACTGCTTTAAAATCTTCCCATCGTAAAGGCCTTTTGGCCGAATAATAAATGGTGTCACCTTCGGGTTGCTCGGTATAGTCAGTAAATATGAGTTTTACACCTTTGGCCAATTTTATGTTAGTATCGGCCTCACGATTTATCCAGGTATTAAAATATATCAAACCCGCTTCGAGTGTATGCCTCAACAGGGTTTCCACATCATACTGCTGCCCTTCAATGCGGTTATAGATGGAGCTGGTACGATAATCTATTAAGTGAACGTTATCATAAGCCCGTTTCAAATCAAATGATAACGCTACCTCCATTTTGCCTTCTACACGCCCCCCTGCCAGCAAGCTTTCGGCAAGCTTAAGTTTTTTTATCCTGACGATGACCGGGCGTAATGCCTTATCAGGCGGTATAGCATAATTAACAAACTGTTTTATCGCAGCCTGTGCGCCGTACTTAATGTCTACTTTATACTGGGGTGTTATTGAGGTAGCTTCTGTAGTTGGCAAAAGCCAGGCAACAGCACTGCGGTCATCGCGTTCATCTGTAACTGCAGCCACGTAAAACTCTTTAGGTAATACAGGCAATTGCTCATTGTTTAAAACAAGTGGGGCAACTGTTTTTTGTGCTTTTGAAAGCTGCGGTAAAAGTAAAGCAATGATCACCAGCATTTTACCTAATGGTCTAAACCGGTTAAAAAAACAGCTCATCAAAACCACTATTACTGCTATTGCACAATATGCCATACTATATAATGCTTTATTGTTAAATAAATTGCGGTCATAAGTACTATTTGATTACTTTTGATCTCCGTTACCAGCACTATGGTATTGTTCAACAATTTTAAAGTTTTCCACACACATATTATCTTAAGTATTACCTTCGTTCAATTAAAGGTATTTTCCACATTTGTTAATTACTTGTGTTAACTACTCTTTTTCGTTTCGCTATTTTAGCAACATCGTTAGTATGCGCTTTATGATCAAAATTAAATACATCTCCTTGTTAATCCCGGTATTTATTGTTTCAACAGCCCGTGCCCAGCAAAATCCTTCATCACAAATTTACCGTACTTATCATACGGCAATTGACCTGATGGATAAGGGTAAATATGTGGCCGCCGCTGAGCAATTTCGCATTGTTGAAGCATCCCGGCTTAAAACAAGCACCCAACCACAATTTGAGTCTGAACTATCATTAGTTAAAGAAAACTGCCAGTATTATGAAGCCTATTGTGCCCTTAACCTGGGCAATGATGATGCCGAAAGCATGTTTCTGCGCTTTATAAAAGAGCACCCCGAAAACCCATTAACTAAGCTTGCTTACTTCCAGATAGGAAAATCATATTTTAAACAAGGCAAGTACCAGGATGCCCTGCGCTGGTTTGATAAAGTACAGGCAGGCGAGCTTAACGGCCATGATAATACCGAATATAAATTCCGCAAAGGATATGCTTATTTCTCCACCAACGATTTTAAAAATGCCCAGTTGCTTTTTGCCGAGGTAAAAAATAAAAGATCGGAATTTACAGAGGATGCTACCTACTACTTTGCCTATATAGCCTACCTGAACAAGGATTATCACCTGGCGCTGGCAAATTTTGAAAAATTAAAAAATTCAAAAAAATACGAAAAAAGTTACCCTTACTACATATCGGCGGTTTATTTTTTGGATAAACGGTATGACGATGTACTAAGTTACGCGGTGCCTATAGTAAACAGCACCCGCCAGGAGCACGAAACCGAGATGCTGCGCATTATTGCCGCTTCATACTTTGCCAAAGCCAACTATGATAACGCGGTTAAATACTACGACCGTTTTCAGGCCCGTGACCAGGGTAAAACCCAGAACACGCAGGATAGCTATCAAATTGGCTACACTTATTATAAGGTAGGTAACTATGCCAAGGCAGCTACAGAACTGGAACGCCTAATTGAACAGGGCGATGTGTACAGCCAAAGCGGTAATTATACCCTGGGCGATGTTTTTCTGAAAATGAATAACAAGCAAAGCGCCCGTAACGCGTTCTTAGCGGCATCAAAACTTACCTACGATAAGCAGTTGCAGGAAGATGCCCTATATGAATATGCTAAGCTATCATACGAACTTGATTTTAACACCGATGCATTGGCTGCTACCCGCCTGTATCTAAAAAACTATCCGCGCTCACGCCGTAATGACGAGGTGAAGATATTACTTGGTGAGGAACTATTAAATTCACGCAACTACAAAGAAGCTGTTGAAATACTGGAACCTATCCCTAACAAATCAGAAAGCGCACAGGTGGCTTATCAAAAAGTTACTTATTACCGTGGTTTGGAGTTTTACAATGAAAGAGCCTTTGAAAATGCCATTGGTATTTTCCTGCGTTCATTAAAAAACCCTATTGATAGTAAAACAGAAGCCCTTACAACCTATTGGATGGCTGAGTCAATGTACGAGGTACGTAAATATGGTGAATCGGTTGATAACTTTGAGCGCTTTTTAAGTATGCCCGAAGCTAAGGAAACTGATCTGTCCAACTACGCCAACTATGCTTTGGCTTATGCAGCCTTTTATGGTGAGCAATATAAAAAGGCAGCTAATTACTTTGAAAAGTTTTTACGCGGCGCCCAAATAGATCAAAACACCCAAAACGATGCCATAACCAGGCTTGGCGACAGTTATTTTGTATTGAAAAGCTATGGTACCGCCCTTGATTATTATAACCGCATTATTGCCATGCACAACCAGGGCGAAGACTACGCCTTGTTTCAACGCGGTATGATACAGGGATTGCAGGGATCATTGGATACCAAGATCAGCACACTGAACGATGTTTTAAATACGTTCCCTAATTCCGACTATGCTGATGATGCATCGTTCGAAATAGCCTATACCTATTTCCTTAAAACCGATGGGGAAAAAGCAAAAACCGATCTGAACGCCATGATCCAGAAGTATCCGCATAGCAGTTACGTTCCGCGGGCATTAGTTACCATTGGTTTAATTGATTACAATGCCGGTAATGACGACCTCGCTGTGGAGTCATTTAAAAAGGTAATTGCAGATTATTCATCAACCGACGAAGCTAAGCAGGCACTTAAGCAAATTGAAAAAATATATACTGATAAAGGTGATGCGCAAACATTTATTAATTATGCAACAAGCACCCCTATTGGCAATTATACCACATCACAACAGGAAGATATCATGATCACCGCGGCTAACAACCTTTACTTAAAAGGCGATTGGCAGGGCGCCGCGGGCGCGGTTAACGCCTATTTTGATAAATTCCCAAGTAAACAGATCTATGAAAAACAGGCAAGGTTTATCAGGGCCCAAAGTTTGGTTAACCTCAACAGATCTGCCGAGGCTGTTGTTGATTATAACATCATATTAAACGATTGGACAAGCGCTTATACTGAAAAATCATTGGTTAGTATGGCCAAGTTGTACATCTCGCAGAAAAAATATAACGAAGCTGTAGTATTCCTGAAAAAACTGGAAACCAATTCAGAGTTTAAAGAGGATTATTCTTTTGCCATCAATAACCTGATGCTGTGCTACGCTCAGATGCAAATGCCTGACGACGTGCTGAACTATGTTAAACAAGTACGTGGTAATGAAAAAGCTGCCCAGGAAGATAAATTCAAAACCGGTTTATATGCCGGCGAAGCCTACTTGCAAAAAGGTGATACTACAACCGCTGTTAAAGAATTTACCTACACAGTAACCAACACCAAAACAGTGGCCGCTGCCGAAGCTAAATATAACCTTGCCAATATTGAGTATTTAAAAGGCAGGTACAAAACATCGCAAAAAATGTGTTTTGACCTGGCTAAGGAAATGCCAAACTATGATTATTGGATAGCCAAAACCTATATTTTACTGGCCGATAATTATGTGAAGCTAAAAGATAACTTCCAGGCTAAAGCTACGCTGCAAAGTATAATTGACAACTATAAGGGTAATGATGATATACTATCAACAGCCAAACAAAAAATGGGTGTTATAACCGGTAAACCTGTTAAAATAACAGAGCCGGAGCAAGCGCCGGCTGATAGTACGGATACCACTAAACAGGCACCGGCTGATACCACTAAAAAAGCCCCGGCTGATACCACCAAAACACCCGGTCAAAACTAACAGGATGGCAAAGAATAATATAAAAAGACAAGCAATGAACTTAAAATACACATATACGCTGCTTACCTTAATAATAGCATTATACTTTGTTCCTGCACAAGCACAAACAAAGAAACCGGCAAAAAAGGCAACAGTAAAAACAGCAGTTAAAACCACAAAGAAAAAGCCTGCGGCAAAAGCTCCGGCTCCTAAAAAAGCAACCAATACATCAAAAAACTTAGGCGATGCTGCAGCAAAGGCTGCTCAGGATACCACCAAAAAAGGTGGGGCTAATGCAAATAACCCACAAAATGGCGGCAGTCTTTCTGAAGAGATCGTAGTAACTACGGCTTACAAACCAGTACTGGCCGATGCCGTTAAAATACGCCGTAACCCCGATCTGGAAGATAAAGTACCTTTTAAAGCGCCACTGGCTTACGCGCCAATAGATAAAAGACAAGAGCAAAACTCCGAGATAAGGCAATTGGAAGCCATGAAAAGGCCACCTGAGCAGGATTCTGTATTGCTTAACAACTATGTTAAAGTTGGTGCCGGAAGTTCAAAAACACTGTTTGGCGAGGCTTACTTTGCCAATGGCCGTGACGAAGCTTTACAGGTTGGCGGATACCTGAAACATTTTTCACAATCAGGATCATTAGAAAAACAAAGCCAAAGTAAAGACGATGTAAGTGTATTTGGTAAAAGCATACTGGGTGATAACAATATAAGTGGCCGTATCACTTATAACCGTATGGGTACCAATTTTTACGGTTATGATCAGGCCGCTCCGGTTGCAACCTTTGTACCAGGCAAACAGCACTTTAATACCATAGGTGGCGAAGCCGAACTGGCCAAAAACTATAAGGATGTAGAGAATGATTTTACCTATGCTTTAAAAGTAAAAGGCTACGCGTTTAGCAATGCTTACCAGGCCAGGGAAAATAATTTTGTTATTTCGGGCTTTATAAACCAAACTGTAAAACAGTTTTACGCAGGGTTAAGCGGTTCCATCGACATAAATTCTCAAAAAGACAGCCTTTACAAGATCAACAACCATATATTACGACTGAACCCATACATCAAATTTCAGGGTACCAATTATAAAATTGACGCGGGTGTAAATATAGAAAAGGAATTTGGCGATTTTGGCAAGTTTTACATTTTCCCGGCTGCCAAGCTCGAGGTACAGGTGATCCCGAAATATGTTCGCCTGTTTGTGGAAGCCAAGGGTGATATCAACAGGTCATCCATTCGCGATTTTGCCAATATCAACCCTTTCATAGGTCAAAATATTGAGATCAAAAACTCGGTTGATCAGTTAGACATCAGCGCCGGACTAAAAGGCACCCTGGCACCCGGACTTAGCTTTAAAGCCTCCGTATTCCGCAACAGTGTTAAAAACATGCCATTACTGGTAAGTAATTTTGATGTTGAAGGAAACAAGTTTAAAGTGATATACGATGATGGTAAGGCACGTATTAACGGCTTTAACGGCGAGCTTGACTTTAAAGCCAGCGACGACCTGAATATTTTTGGACGTGTAGAGGTTAAGGATTATAAGCTTGCCTCTGAAATACAACCATGGAACCTGCCTAAATTTCTGTTAACAGCCGGAACTGCCATCCATATCAATAACAAAGTAAGTATTACTGGTTCAGTGCTGTTCCGCGGAGCAACTAACGACAGGATATTTACGCCAGGACCGGCTGACGGGCTTGTATTAACCCAAAAGTCTATTGGGTCATTTGCTGATTTGAGCGGCAGTGTGGAGTATAAGGCCACCAGCAAAATATCGGTATTTGTACAAGCTAATAACATTTTAAACACAGGTTATCAAAACTGGTTATATTATCCTAACTACGGATTTAATATCTTTGGCGGCGTCGGGTATTCGTTTTAAGCCTTTGATGTTTTATAATTAACCTTATTTTTAGCGAATGGACATAGCCAATTATTTAAGCGAACTGTTAGGCCGGCATGGCAAAATAAGTGTGCCGGACCTCGGTCACTTTACGCAGGTACGTGTAAATGGTTATTACAATGATGCTGAAAGCCAGTTTTATCCACCGGGTTATCAAATACAGTTTTATCCGGAACCGGTAGAAAATGATGATACCTTAGTACAATACATTGCCGAAAAGAAAAATATCTCGCTGGCATCATCCAAATATTTCACTGAAAAATATATTACAGGTTTAAAGCAGGAGGTTACCACTAAAGAGGTGGCTTTTGCAAACCTGGGCTGGTTTTATACGAGTGAGGGCCAAATTACCTTTAAACCCAATGAGCAGCGTGGTGATGGCGCCGATTTTTATGGCTATGCACCTGTTGCCATTAAAAAGTTATATCAGGAACCCGAAAAACCGCTTCCGCCACCGCTGCCTGTTTCATTATCGGCACAGGCGTCAACAGCCAATCAGTCTGAGGAATATATAGCTGACGAACAGGAAGAAACCAAACGGTCGGCAAGTGTTTGGGTAATTGCACTGATCATTATAGTGGTTATTGCTGCCGCGGTTTTTGGTCTTTATCAATACAATCCAGCCTTGTTTAATTTTGATCAACAAGCTGCGAAACCTGTTACAGAGCAACCCAAAACACCGCCTGCAACAAAAACAGATAGTACCGATACCGACGTTAATAGAACTGCTCCACCGCATATTGATACCGTATCAAAAGCAATTTCCAAGGCAGATACAACGTTAAATAAACCTGTGGCAAACGCCGCTGATACGGTGGCCAAACCCCAGTATGTGATATTTGCAGGTTCATTTAAAAAAGTGGCTACAAGTGATCTGGCAATTAAAAATTATAAAAGTATTGGCGTTGATGCCCGCATTTTAACCGGTCCGGGTTCAGGAAGACTCATCAAAGTAATTATTGGTAGTTTTGCGACATACAAGGAGGGCGAAACCCTAAGACTTAAATTAGTAAAATCAGGAAAATTAAGAAAAGACTCGTACACCCAAATTATTAACCAAAAGAAATGACGTTATTATTAATACAGCAAATAGCAGATACCGCAAAACACATCGCTGACACAGCAGGTCACATTACCCAACCAATAACCACGCAGCCCGAAGAACTACGCTTTGGTGATCTGTTGATAAAAGGGGGCTGGGTAATGGTGCCGATAGGTATTTTGGCTGTTTTGGGCTTGGTAATATTTTTTGAGCGGTATTTTACTATCCGTAAAGCTTCAAAAAACGAATTGAATTTGATGGTGCAGGTACGGGCAAGTATCCACTCCGGTAACCTGGAATCGGCTATAGCGCTTTGCCGCAATAACAATTCGCCGCTTGGCCGTATGTTGCAGAAAGGTTTGTTACGTATTGGTCGCCCTATAAAGGATATTGAAGGCGCCATTGAAAATGTGGGTAAGCTTGAAGTATCTAAACTGGAAAAAAATATTGGTATTTTAGGTATTGTTGCGGGTATTGCACCCATGTTTGGTTTCCTGGGTACTATTGCCGGGGTAATTAAAATATTTTACGATATATCTAAAACAGATAACATCAGTATGGGTGTTATATCAGGAGGTTTATATGTTAAAATGGTAACATCCGCCGCCGGTTTAATGGTGGGTCTTGTTGCCTATGTATGTTACCATGTTTTAAATATGATGGTTGATAAAGTGATATTGAGCCTGGAAACTGACGCTATTGAATTTATTGACCTGTTAGAGGAGCCAAGCAAATGAATTTAAGAAAAAGACATAGAAGTGCATCGGCAGAGGTCCATACATCGGCCATGAACGATATTATGTTCTTCCTGCTTTTGTTTTTCCTCATCGCGTCAACGGTTACCAATCCAAACGTAATTAAACTGGTATTGCCCAAATCATCAAGCGGGCAATCGGTATCAAAAAAAACAATTACGGTATCAGTAACCAAAGATCTGCGGTATTACGTTGATAAAAAGGAAGTACCGGTAGATGCGCTGCAAGCCACATTGTCGGGTTATAAAACTTTGGCAACAGAATTGACGATAGTTTTATATGTTGATAAAACAGTAGCCATACAGGATGTGGTACAGGTAATGGATATAGCACAAAAATTAAACATAAAACTGGTTTTGGCAACGGAACCGAAGGGCTAAGGTGAAAGCAGAAAGGTAAAAGGCAAAAGGTACTTGATACCTGATACCTGATACTGGATACTTGCTACTAAATTAAAAATGGACTACAGGGAAGAAAATAACTATCCAAAAGCGTTTTTGGCAACAGCCATTATTATGGCTGTGTTAATAGCGGCTTGTTATTTTATTGTGTTTAAAAATCCGCCTAAAACCGAAGATGGAACCGGGGGCATACTGGTAAATTACGGAACGGTTGATGAGGGCATGGGTAGCGACTACATGAGTACCGAAGAGCCCTCTGTAGCCGAAAAAGCAAATAAAACCAAACCCGATAAGGTAACTCCCGAAAAGCCGAGCGAAGATAAACCAACACCCGAAAGCAGTGATAAAGCTGTAGTAACTCAAAACACAGAGGATGCCGCCGAAGTTGCTGCGCCTACTAAAAAACCAACCAACACTGTAGCCGCTGCACAACCCACTAAAACACCGGCCAAACCTACAGTGAACCAAAATGCCCTGTATAAGGGCAAGGCCACTACCGGCACCGGCGAAGGTGATGGAACAGGAAATACCCCAGGTAACCAGGGTAAACCAACCGGAACAACGCTCACCAACAATTATAATGGTACGGGATCAGGCAACGGTGGTAATTTGAACATGAATCAGCGTAATTTTGTGAGTCGCCCGGCTGTAACTGATGATAACAGGCAAAGCGGTAAAATCATGGTTGATATACGTGTAGACAAAAATGGCAACGTGGTTTACGCCCGTGCAGGCGCCCGTGGCACTACCATATCTGATGCAGCCTTATTGCAAAAATGCGAAGATGCCGTTTTAAACTCCAAACTTAACGCTCTCGATTCGGCACCCGACACTCAGGTTGGTACCGTGGTTTTTGTATTTAAAGTAAATTAAGCTTTGGTTCAAGGATCTTGATGGTTTATATTAGAATATTACATTTATCAGCGTTTCATTCCAGCACATCCTCTTTACCTTTGTCAACTGAATGGTTCATTTTATTACCATGAACCATCAATAATGATCTATGGACTACAACGCTACCATCCAATACCTGTATACCCAACTCCCTATGTTTACGCGCGATGGCGTGTCGGCTTTTAAAAAGGATTTGACCAATACGCTTGAACTTTGCAAACGCCTGGGCAATCCGCAATATCAATTTAAAAGCGTACACATTGCGGGTACTAATGGCAAAGGTTCTACCTCGCACATGCTGGCAGCCATTTTACAAACAGCGGGTTATAAAACCGGACTATACACATCGCCGCATTTAAAAGATTTCAGGGAACGCATCCGTATAAACGGGCAAATGATAAGCGAGCAAACCGTTATTGATTTTGTAGCAGATCATCATACCGATTTTGATGAGATTGCACCATCCTTTTTTGAAATGACCGTAGCCCTTGCCTTTGATGTTTTTGCAAAGGAAAAGATTGATATAGCCATTGTTGAAGTTGGCCTGGGCGGCAGGCTTGATTCTACCAACGTTATCACCCCGCTCCTTTCGGTAATTACCAACATAGGCTGGGACCACATGAATATGCTGGGCAACACCCTGCAACTGATAGCGGGCGAAAAGGCCGGCATCATTAAACCAGGCATCCCCGTTATAGTAGGTGAACATCAGCCAGAAATTGCGCAGGTTTTTGTTGATAAAGCACAACAGGAAAACAGCAGCATTACGTTTGCATCAGACGAATGGACCATTGAAGGCAAGTCAGAAGTCGAAAGTCAAAAGTTAAAAATATTTGAGCATGTTGATTTAAGTATTAAAAGAAACTCGCTACCCGCCACTCACAACCCGCCACTGAACTTAAAACTTGACCTCACCGGCACTTACCAGCTTAAAAATGTAAAAACGGTTTTAGCTGCAGTGGAGGAATTACGGACACAAGGTTTTGTGATAACTGATGATCACATTACAACCGCTTTACAACAGGTAAAAAACCTGACCGGCCTGCACGGCCGGTGGGAAGTATTAAATATCCAGCCGCTAACCATTTGCGATACCGGACACAACCCCGATGGCATTCAAGAGGTAGTTAAAAATATTGCAGCTGTTGATTACCATCATTTACATTTTGTAATAGGTATGGTGAATGATAAGGATATTACTAAAGTTTTGTCTATACTGCCAAATGATGCCACCTATTACTTTTGCAAACCAGATATTCCAAGAGGGTTAGATGCGGAAACGCTAAAACAACAAGCCGAAGGCTTTGGCTTACGGGGTTCGGCATATCCATCGGTAAAAGCGGCTTTACAATCGGCCCAGCAACAGGCAAGGGATAATGATCTCGTTTTTGTTGGGGGCAGCACATTTGTGGTGGCAGAGGTGGTGTAAGCTAATTAATGATTTATTGAATTACTGAAATGCGGGTTCGTTCAGGTAGATTATCATTCCACGCGTTTCCATTCTACTTCTCCGGTTACAGCCCCTCCGGTAGTTGGTGCTGGTACAGTATATTTAAAAATATGGCCAATAAAGGTAAAGGGGCGCTTTTGTTGTGTGCCTTCCCAATTAGGAAAAGAAGCATGATCAATATAAAAGGTGATCGTACCTGCTGATCTGTCAATGCTATAGGTTCCAAAATGTGCGTTGCTGCCCTTTACTGCTGCACGGTTCTCTTCATCGGTGCCTTTACTTTTATCACTGGCGGCAAACCTGGGGCGTCCCTGGCTAAATATCTGCAGTGAATAACGACCTTTAATATCCAAAATAAGTATCCCCTGAGGGTCATCTCCATAAAGATGTACCCTGCTGCCATCTGCAAGTACATTATCTACAGCAACTAACGAAAACGTTCCGGCAATGGTTGCTGGTGTAGAATTTGATGTTTTGACTTCATTTTTTTGCGCGAAGACAAAATAACTGTTAAAAACAGAAAATATTAATAGCAGGGTACTTTTCATGTATCAAAGTTATATTTGCTGCGTACCTTTATCAAGTAGGCACAAAAAAGTAGCCTGCTTACAAATAAGTTACCAATCTGTAAATCAGTTGTTTTATTTTTAATCAATGAATAAAAAAGTGAAAAGACAGCTACCTAAATGCGGAATTGACTATGCATTTCAACGTATTGGCGGTAAATATAAGGGCCGTATACTATGGCGCCTCAGGGCCGGCACTTTACGCTATGGAGAGCTGCGCAAAACCGTGACCGGGGTAACCTCAAAAATGCTTACCCAGGCATTAAGAGAACTGGAAGATGATGGGTTGATAAGCCGTAAAGTTTATATCGAAGTACCACCTAAAGTTGAATACACCCTTACTGATACGGGCAAAGAACTGCTGCCCTTTTTATCATTACTAAGGGATTGGGCTAAAGAGCAAATGCTGGTAAACCATGTTGAAGCCATGCCTTAATGCTTTTTGCATAACAAAATATTTACTTACGTTATCTATATAAAATTCTATTTTTACTTCTCTTAAAAACAACATAATCCTCACATTTTTTCTATGACTTACGTACCTTCAGCAGACAGATATCAAAAAATGCAATACCGCCGCTGTGGCAATAGCGGCATTAAACTTCCGGCTATTTCACTGGGTTTGTGGCACAATTTCGGGCATGTGGATGTTACCGAAAATTACCGGAAAATTTTACATCTGGCTTTTGACAGCGGTATTACACACTTTGACCTTGCTAACAACTATGGTCCGCCCCCAGGCTCGGCCGAAGAGAATTTTGGTCGTATTTTAAAGGAAGATTTTCGTGGCTACCGTGATGAGATGATCATATCGAGCAAAGCCGGTTATACCATGTGGGATGGGCCTTATGGCGATTGGGGATCCAAAAAATACCTGGTTGCCAGCTTAGATCAAAGCCTTAAACGCATGGACCTTGATTATGTGGATATATTTTATCACCACCGTCCGGATCCTGAAACACCACTGGAAGAAACCATGGCTGCGCTTGACTTAATTGTTCGCCAGGGTAAAGCTTTGTACGCGGGTATCTCCAACTACCCTGCCGAAGAAGCTGCGAAAGCTATCGCCATTTTAAAAGAGCTGGGTACACCTTGCCTTATTCATCAACCAAAATACTCCATGTTTGTACGCGATCCGGAAGAGGGCTTGATGGATGTACTGGGTAACGAAGGTGTAGGCTGTATCCCGTTTTCGCCATTGGCACAAGGGTTATTGACCGATAAATACCTGCACGGTATTCCTGAAGATTCAAGAGCTGCAAAATCAACCGGTTTCCTGCAAAAAAGCCAGATAACTGAAGAAACATTAAGCCAGATAAAACAACTGAATGACCTGGCTATTAAACGCGGCCAAACACTGGCCCAGATGGCGCTGGCCTGGTTGCTTAAGGATGATAGGGTAACTTCTGTTTTAATTGGTGCAAGCCGTACCGAGCAACTGGCCGATTCATTAAAAGCATTAGATAATATCAAATTCTCTGCTGATGAATTAGGTCAGATTGAAACGATATTGGCCCCCTAACCCCCTAAAGGGGGAATCTAACTTGCATTCCTCTTTAATGACCGCAAGTTGGAAAAACTTTTCTCCCCCTCTTTCCGCCGAAGGCGAAGAGAGGGGTGACAAGCGCAGCGATGTTGGGGTGAGTTGAATCATGAACTTTTAATAATTTAAAATTCAATAAAATGGCTACCATCAATTGGGGCATAATTGGTTGCGGCGATGTAACCGAAAATAAAAGCGGTCCGGCATTTAAAAAAATAGCCGATAGTGATCTCATTGCAGTGATGCGCCGCGACGCAGCCAAAGCTGCCGACTATGCCCAAAGGCACCAGGTAAGTAAATGGTATAACGATGCCGATACACTGATGGATGAAGCAGGTGTAAACTCCATTTATATCGCTACACCTCCCTCATCGCATCTGGAATATGCTTTGGCTGCTTTAAAAAAGGGGCTGAATGTATATGTAGAAAAACCAGTTACCCGTAATGCTGCCGAGGCCCGTGCCATAGCCGAAGCCGTAAAAAAGGGTAGCTCCAAACTAACGGTTGCCCATTATCGCCGTGCTGTACCCATGTTTTCAGCTATTAAGGCTCTTATTGATAAACAAAAGATCGGTGAAATTCGTACGGTACAGATCAGGATGTGGCAAAGCCGTAAACCGGCCCTGATAGCCAAGGTAGAAACTAACTGGCGCCTACAGCCCGAACTATCAGGAGGGGGTTATTTTCATGACCTTGCCCCTCACCAGCTCGACCTGATGCTGTTTTATTTTGGTGAACCCGAAAAGTATCATGGTTTTTCCCTTAATCAATCAAACGCCACCCCTGCCGACGACCATGTTTGCGGGCAAATATTGTTTAAAAACAACGTAGTAGTTAATGGCTCCTGGTGTTTTAACGTAGCCGAAAGCCTTACAACAGATACCTGCGAGATCATCGGGGCCGAAGGAAAGATCACGTTTCCGTTTTTTGGTAATTACGTAAGTTGGAAAACTGATACTGAAGAGGAAACGATAACCTTTCAGCATCCCCAGCATATACAGCAACCGATGATCGAAAAAATAGTTGCCTATTTTAAAAACGAAGGTCCCAATCCCTGCACTATTGAAGAAGCTATAGTGCTGATGGATATCATGGATGCGTTTACTAAATAAATTTATTTATAGAGCAAACAACAAAATTGATCCTTGTAGTACGGTGTCATTGCGAGCGTAGCGCGGCAATCTCATCATGCAGGTTGTATAAGCAAAGTTTGCTACTTGTCCTATGAGATTGCCACGCTACGCTCGCAATGACATATTTATTAATTGTGTATCGAAACATATCATGGGTAACATAATGAAGAGCTCCCACTTGAACGAAGTAAAAAATCTGCTCTCGAAATAGATTCTGCGCTATGCTCAGAATGACAGAAATTATTTTAAACAAGTGTTAAAACTATTAACCCTTCTTTTTAGGCACTTTGGCACCTTCTTTACGAGCTTCTGATAAGCCAATAGCTACAGCCTGTTTTTTGCTGGTTACCTTTTTACCACTACCGCTTTTAAGTTTTCCCTCTTTCATTTCGTGCATGGTTTTTTCAACTTTTTCACCTGCTTTTTTTGAATACTTTGCCATAGTTTTAGTTTTAAGTAGATAATATTAACTCATGCAAAATATCTGCCAAAAATATGGTCTGAGCGGCTTTTTCAATGTCCCAATAACTGTAGCATTGATCGGCATAAGGCACACTTCAAAACAATAAAAAGATAAAAGGATAAATTATTGTACCCAATTATTGCTTACCTTCAAACATCCAACACTGATAAGTGTTACCAACTAAAAAAAACGCTGAACCAGATCAATATGTCTGCAAAAAAATTGATAGCTCCCTTTTACGAACGACTTGCATTAACATTAATAGGTTTTTTGGCACTTGGATACCTGATCGTTATTGGTAAAGAACTGCTCGATCCAATGATATTCGGATTTATATTTGCCATACTTTTATTGCCGGTTTCTGATTTTTTAGAACAAAAATGCCGTCTTCCACGCAGCATGTCATCACTGGTATCCATCCTTTTACTGGTGGGGGTTGTTTTTGGAATATTATACCTGGTAGGTTCGCAAATATCAAAAGTGACCGATGATTGGCCAATGCTGCAAACCCAGGTAAAACAGTCGCTTCAAAATCTCCAGGATTGGATACAAAGCACTTTTCATATCAATGCCGAAAGTCAACTATCATATGTTGACAGAACAGCGCATAAGATCATGGCATCCGGAACGGAGGTTTTAGGTACAACCTTTGGGGCTATTTCATCATTGATGCTCTTCTATGTGTTCATCATGATATTTACCTTTTTCACCCTGCTTTACAGGCGTTTATTACTGCGTTTCATTATCTGGGTTTTTCGCGACGAAAACTCGCACGTGGTAATGGATATTGTAGAGAATATTCAATCTATATTAAGGCAATACATACTGGGCTTACTTTTAGAGATGGTAATTGTAGCCGCGGTTGCGATCAGTGTTTTTTTACTGATAGGCATAAAATATGCAGCATTGCTGGGCATTATTGTGGGTCTGTTTAACATTATCCCTTACATAGGTATTTTCACCGCCCTGCTGCTTAGCGCAGTTATAACGTTTGCAACCGGCAACGTTAAGGATACGGTAATTGTGATTATTAGTGTGGTGGGCATACACGCCATTGATGCCAACTTTTTGTTGCCAACTATAGTAGGTTCAAAAGTAAGGCTTAACGCGCTGATATCATTTATAGGCATTATTTTAGGCGAAATGATATGGGGCCTTTCGGGCATGTTTTTATCCATACCGGTTATTGCTATTTTCAAGATCATATTTGACCGGATTGAAAGCTTAAAACCATGGGGATACCTGTTGGGCGGTGATTACGAATACAAGAAAGCTGCCGCAGCCGAAATGAAAACAGAATGATAGTTTTTAACAAAAAAATTACAAACATGTAACAAGTTGATCTTAAAAATTTGGGCTTTTCTTTTTAGGTTTGTATTGTATTAATACCCCCTAAACTAATGCAACTTGTTACTCCCCCTTCCCCCCCTGTTTACAGGTGTAAAAAATGTAGAGAAATCCTAACTATCCGGCGTAAACGAGGCAAAGTTATCAAAACAGTATTCTTTTGGCTCCCAATGAAAAAATTCTTTTGTGCCCGTTGTCTTAAAACACGTTATCATTTTTAAAATATTTCATACTGATTAGTTTGCTTGATTGTTAGGTATATCATTAATTTAGTAGCGTATAGGTTGCAAAGCCTGGCAATTGAAAATCTACCGAAAATGTACCGTAAACAAGCCTCACTAATTATTTTATATATTTTATTGCCTTTTTTGGCACTGGCTCAATCTAAAAATAGTAATGCCTTCAGGTTAGTGCCTTTAGGTGTGCTGGGAGGTATTGATGAAAGTAACTTATCGGCCTATATGCTGGCCGCTGCCGGCAGCGATAAATATATATGCCTTGATGCCGGCACCCTGCATTATGGTATTCAAAAAGCAGTAGCCAATAAGGTATTTAGCATACCTGGCGATAAAATTTTAAAACAATACATTAAAGGTTATTTTATATCACATGCCCATCTTGATCATATAGCAGGGCTCATTATCAATTCGCCCGAAGACAGTACCAAAAACATCTTTGGCCTGCAGGGTACTATTGAGACCATAAAAACCCACTATTTTACCTGGGAAAGCTGGGCCAATTTTACAGACCAGGGCGAGGCCCCTGCTTTAAAAAAATATCATTATCAAATACTTGCACCAGGTACCGAAACCGCCATTGAAAATACCGATTTTAAAGTACAGGCATTCTCCCTGAGTCATTCTAACCTCACCAGCACAGCTTTTTTAGTGCAAAGTAACGATGCCTATATTTTATATTTAGGCGATACCGGGCCTGATGCTATTGAAAAAAGTAATAACCTGCAAAACTTGTGGCAGGCTATTGCACCATTAATAAAAAGCAAAAAGCTAAAGGCTATTTTAATTGAGGTATCGTTCCCTAATGAGCAGCCCGATAAAACGCTTTTTGGCCATTTAACACCGCACTGGCTCATGGCCGAGATGGATAAACTGGCCACCCTAACCGGCGCGGATGAATTAAAAGGCTTAAATGTAGTAGTTACCCATCTTAAACCGCCTGTAAATAGCATTATTAAAATTAAAACCCAGCTTAAAACCGCTAACAAACTGCAATTAAACCTCCTATATCCTGAACAGGGTAAAGCGCTTAATTTTTAGCAAATGTTTGGGTAACACCAAAAATTACTTAAATTTCCATCAACCAAAACTAAACCGCCTGTTGTATGAATATACTCCAAAAATCTCTGCTGTTTTGCTTTATGCTGTGTGTTAGTACTGCATTTGCACAACAACAAGGCAAAGTGATAGAAGAACAAACCGTTAAAAGCAGCGTTTTAAAGCGCAACGTAAAGTTTACCATTTATCTGCCTGCCGATTATGAAACAGCAAACCGCACCTATCCCGTGGTTTACTTATTGCATGGATATACTGATGATAATACAGGCTGGCTACAATTTGGAGAGATAAACCGCTATGCTGATAAGGCTATTGCCGATGGCACCATTCCCCCTATGATCATTGTAATGCCCAACGCTGATTCGAGCTGGTATATAAACTCCTATGATGGTAAGGAAAAATATGAGGACTTTTTTATCAAGGAATTTATGCCGCATATAGAAAAAGCCTATCGCGTTAAAACCGAGAAAAAATACCGCGGTGTTGCCGGCCTATCCATGGGTGGTTATGGTACGCTGATTTATTCTATTAAATACCCGCAATTGTTTTCTGCAGCGGCAGCTTTAAGCGCGGCTGTATTACCTGACGATCAGATGGTTGGAATGGCCGACGACAATTGGGAAAATGTATTTGGTCAGTTATACGGTCGCGGGCTTAAGGGTAAGGACCGCCTGAACAAGGCATGGCAGGCCAATTCGGTTTTGGATCTGGTACAGAATAAAACCACCGAACAATTAAGCGGGGTACGTTACTGGATAGATTGTGGTGACGATGATTTTTTAACCAAAGGAAATTGCCTGCTGCACATTGCCTTTACCGAAAAAAAGGTACCCCACGAGTTCAGAACACGTGATGGCGCCCACACCTGGACCTACTGGCGCACAGGCATCACCGATGCCCTGCAATTTATTGGCGATAGTTTCAGACAAAAATAGATAGATGTGCGGATGTGTAAATTTTTCACCATTATTTGTTTTCAACGGTGTTCAAGAGGGCTACGCCGTTTCAGATGTGCAGATGATATAAAATATGCTGTTTTGATACTACCAACTGATACCTATAACCTATGAATACGTTAAAAAAATTGATACTGTTTTGTTTGCTTATTTCGGCTGGCACTGCTTTTGCACAACCTGCCGGTAAGGTGATAGAAGAACAAAACATAAAAAGTGATATTTTAAAACGCAATGTAAAATACGCCATATACCTGCCGGCTGATTATGAAACATCAAACCGCAGTTACCCGGTGGTGTACCTGTTACATGGCTATGGTGATGACCACACCGGCTGGTTACAGTTTGGCGAAGTTAACCGCTATGCTGATAAAGCTATTGCCGAGGGTAAGATCCCGCCCATGATCATCGTTATGCCCGATGCGGGGTCAACCTTCTACATCAATTCATATGATGGTAAACAAAACTACGAGGATTTCTTTTTTAAGGAGTTTATGCCCGGTGTTGAAAGAGAATACCGTATTAAAGCCAGCAAGAAATACCGTGCGGTAGCCGGGCTTTCCATGGGTGGTTTTGGTACACTGGTATACAGCTTAAAACATCCTGAGGTGTTCTCGGCAGCAGCGGCATTGAGCGCGGCTGTACGTAGTGATGATGATTTTATGGCGATAACAGATACTCGTTGGGCCGAAGTATACAGCAAAGTATTTGGTCCTGATTTGAAAGGAAGTGAACGTTTAAATACCACCTGGAAAAACAACTCGATACTTGGCCTGGTACAAAGCAAAACTACTGATGAACTTAAAACGGTACGTTACTGGATTGACTGTGGCGATGATGATGCCCTGAGTAAAGGCAATTCCCTGTTGCACATTGCACTTGCCGAAAAGAAGGTACCGCATGAATTCAGGATCCGTGATGGCGCCCATACCTGGACCTACTGGCGCACCGGCATTACCGACGCGTTGGAGTTTATAGGCGATAGTTTCAGGCAGAAATAGACAGATATGCAAATGATACCTATTGATCGCTCAGGATATCAATGCAATTTTTCTTTAACTCATTAAGCCGGGCAGGCAAGGTGTTCAGACCCCTTTCGTCTTTGATGTTTCTGTAGAGTAATTTGATCAGGGCCAGTGTATCATCACTTGGGTCGCAGGCCTGGGCTTTTTCTAAATGTGGCAAGGCTTTTTTGATCTCAATGATATAGGCAGCATCAACAACAACCTGATCAGCCGGTTTACCCGAAATGTCTTTTATATATAAATAACCCAGGGCACGATGAGCCACATAATAATTGGGTTCGGCAGCAACTACCCGGTTATAATAGGCTATGGCCTTTATGCTTTGACTATCATCCTCATAAAGTTTTGCTATACCATTATAAAAACTGACGCGTGCTTTTTGGGGTAGTTTGGCTGAATCTGGCAATATTTGTTCGCCCAAATCAAGCGCTTTATCGTGCTCGTTTTGTAACAGCGCCAAATTAAAATCCGCGTATTTATCATACACCTCACTGGCTGTTTGGGCATGAGCCACCTTGCCTGCGATCAATATAAATACTATTAAGGCTATTTTTTTAAGCATGATGATAAGTGTTATCCGGGTCTTGCGATATAACGCAATAAGCAACGATTTAATATATTAAAGAACCAGCTTATATAAAACACGTCATTGCGAGGTACAAAGCAAGAAACCTGACCCAACCCTCCCCAAGGGAGAGGGCTTTAAAATGCTTTTTAAAGTCTCCCCTTTTGGGGGAGATTATTCACATTATTATATTTTATTTTTTGCGTTCATGATGGCTGCGCCGTTTAGAGGGGGCTTCCTCGCAATTGACGAGATCATTTGGCGTCGTGAAAAATAATGCCCATACTGCGGCGTTTACCCTCGGTAATTTCGCCTATGCCGTGTTTCATGTTTACACGGTGATAGCCTTTGCCGCCTTTTTCAGGCCGGTAACTGGTGGTAAATAGTAGCATATCGCCCTTTGTTGGTTTTAATACCATCGCCCGCGATTGTTCTCTCGGTTTTTGTTCTATCAGTATAAATTCACCGCCTTCATAATCAACACCCGGTTCATCCAAAATAAATACTAATTGCATTGGGAAAAACACTTCGCCATAAAGATCCTGGTGCATAGCATTGTAACCACCTTTGGCATATTGCAATATCAAAGGCGTCGGTCTTAATTGTTCCTGCTCATGGCAATGTTGCAACAGTTCATCCAGGGTATCTGGAAAGCGCTGCTCTTTATTTAAAAGCTGCATCCAGTTGTTGGCAATTGGTGCAAGTCGGGGATAAACACTTTCGCGCAATTGCTGAACGAGTGCAGGCAGGGGATATTTAAAATATTTATACTCCCCCTTGCCATAATGATGACGCTCCATCACTATCGTTTTACGGTATAGCTGGTCGTCAGTATATTGCGCTGTCAGGCTATCGCACTCGTCGTTTGTTAGTACATTTTTAATTTGGGCATATCCCCTGCTATCCATACCGGACGAAATATCGGCCCAGTTTAGCTGGTTTATTCTTTCTTTGATCTCCATTATTCTGATGCTAAAGGATTGAATTTAAAATGATGTCATTTCGACGAACCTGCCAGGGTTTGAGCGTAAGGGGCGAGGAGAAATCTTGTACAAGAGAACGACGGTTTTGCCAATTGTACAAGATTTCTCCTCACGCAACGCGCAATGCCCCTTTTGGTTCGTCGAAATGACATGGTTATATATTGAGCAATTTAATAGCTTAATTATTTACTATAGCCGCTTCCCAGCCAATCATAGCCGATTTACGGGTTGAACCCCAGTGGTACTGACCAGTTTCGCCTGTTGATTTAATAACCCGGTGACATGGGATCAAAAATGCTACAGGGTTGGCCCCTACCGCGCTACCCACCGCCCTGCTGGCGCCCGGTGATTTTATCTGCTGCGAAATATCTGAATAGGTGCTTAAACCGCCCATTGGTATCTTTAACAAGGTTTCCCATACCTTAAGCTGAAAGTTGGTGCCTTTTAAATGCAGTTTGATGCTTGATAACTCCGACCAGTCCTTTTTAAATATAAACAAGGCATCCTGCTGGGTCACATCCACTACCTGTGTATAAGATGCATTGGGGAATTGTTGCAACAACTGATCAAACGCCTCTTCCCTGTCATCGGCAAAAGCCATGTAGCAAATACCTTTAGGGGTTGATGCTACAATGATGTTTCCAAAAGGGGTTTCGGCAAAGCTGTAATTAATATCAAGCTCCTTACCGCCGTTCTTATATTCGGCAGGGGTCATACCCTCAATATTGATAAACAGATCATGTAAACGTCCGGTACCTGACAGACCTGTTTCAAAAGCGGTATCAAACAAGGTGGCTTGTTTATCCTTCAAAATGCTTTTGGCGTAATCAAGACTCAGGTATTGTAAGAATTTTTTGGGACTGATACCTGCCCAGTCGGTAAATAAACGCTGAAAGTGGAAAGGGCTTAAATGCACCTTTTCAGCCACATCATCCAAATTAGGTTGATTTTTAAAATTCAGCTTTATATAATTGATTGCCTCGGCAATACGATTGTAATTGATTTTTTCTTGTGTGTTCATAATGTTATTTATTAATTATTACACTACAAATGTAGGGTGATACCACACGCTATAAAACCCGGAACTTGCTCTGTTTAGCCTGTTTGTATGCGTAAATATAGGCTTATTGCTGTACTATAAAACCTTGTACATCTTAACAATAGGCAGTATCTCGCCATTAGGCATAGGCTGGGTTATATGCTCAACCGCATGGTAACCCATAGCCTCGTAAAGTGGTACGCCGGGTAGTGTGGCACCCAACTGAAAGCTTTTAAATCCATTACTTTGCGCCGCGTTCTCACATACCGAAATAATGTGCCGACCTATGCCCCGCCTTGCATAATCAGGATGAACAAAAAAAGCACGAATCCTTGCGGCATCATGTTCAGGGTTAAGCAATGGGTCCTCTACTGATTTATGTTGGTCGCCACCATAAAGGGTATTACGTTTGCTCCAACCGCCGCAGCCAACTATGGTCTGGTCAATTTCGGCTACATAATAGGTACCGTCAATAAGGAGCTGCGTGTCTACACCAAAAATATATTTGATGGCGCTTTCAATCTGGTTAGGTGTATTATAATCAGTACTCAATCCACGAACCGATAATTCGATCAATTGCTGTAATACCGGTATATCATTAAATGTGGCGAGGCGTGTAGTAATGGTCATTGTTGCAATATATATTTATCAAACATCCTGAAATTCCTGATTGTGGCTGGCTACATGTCGTTTGGTTACTAACAAACCCAGGCTCATGATAATACTTGTCCCCAACACTACTACAAACAGTAAGCTGGCACCAACCTGGGGAATCCTCAAATTTGGTGGCAGGTTATAATATAGCAATACATTGATCAATCCGCGAGGAACAATAACCAGCTCAGGCATCAGATCGGTTTTTGAGGCCAGTTTAATGTATAAAAACCGCACTATATAAATAGATAGCAAAATGGCTCCGGCACCTAACAAAACAGGGATATCATTAAGCTCACCTATATTCATGGTGTACCCAAAAACAATAAAAAAGAAAGTGCGCATTAAAAAAGCGCTTTCGGCCGAAAGCTGGTGCAGCTGCTTAATATCATGCTGAAAGGTTGGATATATAAACCATTTCCTGAACCAGGCCAAATGGATCTGGTTGGCATTGTTAAGGAATAGTCCCAGCGCCAGCACAATGATCAATGCCGATAAATGATATGACTGGCCAATGGAATAAACCAATATTAGCAACGATATAATAAGGAATGATTTGATATGATGTTTTAAGCGCCCTATTACATAAAGCAGCAGTAAACACGATATAATGGCTACCAGTATAATGCCGCCCAGCTCGCCCCCTAACTTGGCAAATGACACCACATCAATTTGCGGGTTCCTCACAATAAAATTAAACAGCACTACCGTAAGGATATCCGAAAATGAAGACTCATAAATAATAAACTCCTTTTTACTTTTGATCAGGTTAGATGCTGATGGGATAGCTATGGCCGAACTCACCACACAGTAAGGGATAGCGTTTACAAAACACTTGTAAAAACTCTCGCCGGTGAGGTAATATATAATAAAGGTGATGGCAAACGCGCTAATCAACATGATGCTTAGTGCCGATAAAAATGCCTTTTTAATAACAGCGTTTTTATTGCTGTTATACCGCAACTCAAGCGCGCCTTCAAATACGATGAGTATTAAACCAAGCGTGCCCAGTGTAGGCAGTATTAACGAAACGTTAAACATGGGTATACTAAAATAGTCGACCACTTGCTTTAGGCCTATGCCCAGCAGCAGCAATAAAATAACCGAAGGGATCTTAGTTTTACCAGCCAGCAGATCAAACAGGTATGAAAAAATCACCAGTCCGCTGAGTATAATGAGGGTTGTGTATGTAGTCAAATTAAGGTTAGTTTAAAGGGTTATTCACAAATCAGCCTTAACATCCCGAATCTAAGTATTGTTTTACAGTTATATGTGGTTTAAAGGTAAAAGGATATTATATTGACGTATACAGGATGGTTTAATCTGGCTTAATAAAACATCTGAATAGTTTCGGTCATCTAAATCAGATAATCTCTCTTCACAATTTCCTATTTGCCATATCTTTCCTTATCATTAACAAATTTTTAAGCCTGTTATAATTTGAAATTTGTTTCTACCTTAATACTTTTAGCCGTTTTACACAGCGGCCTGTCAGCGCAAATAAAACTTACCGGAACGGTAAATGATGCCTCAAAACACGCTTTAGCTTATGCCGGGGTGAGTCTGCTCAACATCAACGAACATAAAAATCAATCCCTGCAAACTGATGAAGCGGGTGGCTTTACTTTTAATTACCTGCATAGCGGCCAATACCAACTCACGGTTGCATTTACCGGCTACGAAAAATACCAATGCCTGCTTTCCATTACCAAAGACACTATCGTAAACATCAGCCTGCAAGCATCAAGCACCCAATTGAACGAAGTGGTGGTTACAGCAAATAAAGCCACTATCGAAAACAATCAGGAAAAACTGGTATATAACGTATCTGCCAGCATTACGGCTACAGGCAGTGACGCCCTTACAGCTATTAGCAAGGTTCCGGGTATAAAGGTAAATGGAGACGAGATTAGTATAGTAGGCAAAGGCGCGGTGAAGGTGATGGTTAACGATCGCATTGTTCAGCTGGCGGGTACCGATCTGGTTAGGTATTTAAAGTCGATGTCGGCTAATCAGGTCTCCAAAATCGAGCTGATCAAAAACCCATCCGCCAACTACGATGCCGATGGGAATGCCGGCTTAATAAATATCACTACCAAACATAGCGGTAAACAAGGTTTTTCGGGCAATGTACAATTGAGCGACAAGCAATGGCTGCACAACCCGGCCAACGTTTTTGGTACCAGCAAGTACTGGCTGGCCAGCGGCAGCGCCAACCTCAATTATAATGCAGGCAAATGGTCGGCTTATAGCAGCGTAAATATCGACCATGACCACGAACTGGAAGGCTTTGAAACTGATGTTTTTTACCCCAAACAAAGCTGGCTGCAAACCGATACGGGTAATTATCGCCTTCATAATTTTAACATAGTAGCCGGGGTTGATTATAAAGTCAGCCCAAAAACAACCATAGGCATTTCCTATTTAGGCGGAAATAATGTTTACGATGGATCGGACCATGTGAATAATCCTATCTACAACAGTAATGGTGGCCTTGATTCTACTTTAATAACTTATGCCACTTATCATCCGGTGGCTATCAGTAATTCGGGCAATGCACATGCGGTTATCAACTTTGATACCACAGGCAAAAAACTAACCCTGAATGCCGACTACTTTAATTATAACCGCAACGACCGGTCTGATTTTGAAAGTAATAGCTATTTACCCGGCGGACAGGTTATCGCCGAAAACAATACCCGATTTTTTGATACCAATAAGCAACTTATTAAAGTATACACCTTTAAGGCCGACGCCGAGATCCCCACACCATTTGCTAAATTCTCTTTCGGGGGCAAGCTCAGTTTTATCAATAATTATAGCAACGCTTTTTATTATGATAAGGACATCAACGATAAACTCACTTACAATACCAACCTGAGCAACGAATTCAGGTATATTGAAAACACACAATCGTTGTACATAAACCTCAATAAAGAAAAGGATAAATGGAAATACCAGGCTGGCTTACGGGCCGAATACACCGAAACCAAAGGCACTTCCTATACACTGAATCAAACCAATACCAATAAGTATCTAAAGCTGTTCCCATCCACGCAAATATCATATCAGGCCGATACGGCTAACAGTTTTGCATTTAGCTTTGGTCGCAGAATCAACCGCCCTACCTTCTGGAATCTGAACCCCTTTAAATCACTATTCACGGCTTATAGCTATGGCGAGGGTAACCCCTTCCTGCAACCTGAATATAACAGCAATTTTGAGCTATCGCATACGTACAAAAATATGCTTACCTCGGCCTTGTTCTTAAACATTACCGATAATGGCTTTTATAATGTGACCGTAGCCAGCGCCGATACCAACCTGGTTTATACTATCCCGTTAAATTTTATCAAAACTTACCGGGTGGGTATTTCCGAGAATTTATCGCTCCACCTGTTTCCCTGGTTGGATAATAATAACCAGTTTACTTTTTATCATACCGATGCACATTCCAATATCCCGTATATTAAAAGCATAAATGGTTATGGTGCATATGTGGCCACTAACAACACCATGTATTTTAATGCGGATAAAACCTTTGCCGCGGCGGTGAATTTCTGGTACCAGTTTCCCGAGGTTGATCATATTGGCCGCTCAGATGCCTATTACAAATTAGATGTTGGTTTTACCGCTCTGGCCATGAAAAAGAAATTGAACATTACCCTAAACCTCAATGATGCGTTCCGGAGCAGTGCATCGGCGGTAAGTACCACGGTAAATGGCATCAACGGCAAGTTCACCAACTTTCAGCTCAACAGGTTTGTACAACTGGGCATAAGCTACCGTTTTGGTAAAGAAACCAGCACCGAAAAACGCGACACCGGTAACGAAGACGAACGCGGGCGAATACATTAAAGCTTAAAGCCGAAGGCTGAAAGCATAAAGCTTTTTTTTACACACGTATAGAACTTTGTGCTTTGAGCTTCTTTATTACGCACTTATAGCACTTTAAGCTTTTAGCCTTCGGCTTTAAGCTTCTTTTTCCGCTTCTTTAAGTTTTACAAAACAGTGAGGTAGTTAACGCTGTTAGTTACCATATTTACCAAAAAAATAAACTATGGCACATCTATTTTCGCCTTTAAAAATAAAAAACATTGAATTAAAAAACCGTATCGCTGTATCGCCCATGTGCGAGTATTCCAGCGAAGATGGCTTTGCTAACGACTGGCACCTGGTACACCTGGGTAGTAAAGCAGTTGGCGGCGCTGGGTTAATTATTACTGAAGCTACCGCGGTATCAGCCGAGGGCCGCATTTCTTTTGCTGACCTGGGTATTTATCATGACGAACATATCCCCAAATTAAAGCAGATCACTGATTTTATTCACTCGCACGGAACTATAGCGGGTGTACAACTGGCACATGCCGGACGCAAAGCCAGTCATGCCGAACCCTGGAACGGTGGTAAACAAATACCATCTGATCAAAAGAACGGGTGGAAGGCATTAGCCCCAAGCGCTATTCCGTTCGGAGAAAATGAGGAAGCACCGCTTGAACTGGATAAAGCTGGTATTGAAAAAATAAAGGCCGATTTTAAGGCTGCTGCAAAAAGGGCCATAGCTGCCGGGTTTAAAGTGATTGAGCTGCATGGCGCCCATGGTTATTTGCTGCATGAGTTTCTTTCGCCGGTAAGTAATAAACGTACCGATGAATACGGCGGCTCATTTGAGAACCGCATACGTTTTATGCTGGAGGTTGTTGCGGCTGTACGGGAAGTTTGGCCAGCCGAAAATCCGCTTTTTATACGTATTTCGGCAACAGAGTGGACCGAAGGTGGATGGACTGCCGATGATTCTGTAGCGCTGGCAAAAATATTGAAAGATAAAGGGGTTGACCTGCTTGATTGCTCAAGCGGCGGAAATGTAGTCAATGCTAAGATACCGTTAAAACCAGGTTATCAAGTTGAATTTGCAGAGAAAGTTAAAAAAGAAAGTGGTATACTTACAGGTGCGGTGGGCTTAATAACAACAGCGTTTCAGGCCAATGAAATTATACAGGAAGGTGAAGCCGATGTTGTATTTTTAGCCCGAGAAATGTTACGCGACCCGCATTTCCCGCTACGCGCCGCGCACGAACTGGGCCACGAAATAAATTGGCCTGTACAATATGAACGGGCGAAGTGGTAATTTTAGAGAAAAGATAAAGGACCGTTAGAGAAAAGACAAATGATAAAGAGATCATCAGCTGTTATAAACCACTAACTTTACTATTAACCAACAATAACAAATAACATCACAAAAACCAAACTTATGAAACGTACAGCAAATGCCCATTGGAATGGCACATTACAAGCAGGTCAGGGAGAAATAACCACCCAAAGCACTGTATTAAACAAAACACAGTATTCATTTAAAACCCGTTTTGCCGATGGCATAGGTACCAACCCCGAAGAGTTGCTTGCCGCAGCACATGCAGGTTGCTTTACCATGGCCGTTGGCGCTGCTTTAACCCAGGCAGGTTTTACTCCTAATGACTTAACCACTGATGCTATATTAGATCTGGATATGGTAGCCCTGAGTGTTACAGGCATCCATCTGGAACTTAAAGGAGCAACTATTGATGGTGTTAGCGAAGCTCAATTTAAAGAAATTGCCGAAGGTGCCAAAGCCAATTGCATCATATCAAAAGCGTTGAGCGTACCCATTACCTTAAACGTTACTTACGCTTAAATTTTAGCTTTTATAATATTGTAAAAAGGGGCAGGTCTATCGATTTGCCCCTTTTTTATTGGGACGCTGGAACAAGATAAATACTCCCTCACCGTCTCTTGCCTATAAGTGTTTGAAGAATAAAACGAAAGCTTAGGGTTAGTGCGATTCCTTCCCTGGGGAAGGGGGAGGAAGGGGTTTAGTAAGCTGCAGGTTGTATCGCTTGTATAAACCCCTCCCTGCCATTACACAATCCACCACACCCCTCCCAAGGGAGGGAATATATTACTGCGATTACAATCTTCCGAACAATTGTGACTCAGAGTCGAGCGACCGCGGGTTTCTTTCTATCTTTATTTCTGTATAAACCTAAGCAGATCCTGCGGCGTTTGGTAAATAGAACCTTTATAATTCAACACTTTAACACCTACACATAGTGTATCAATAGTGTTATTGGTATGGGTGATATATATTTTGCCCCTTACATCGGGTTTATAGCCGTCTTCAGCCCTTTTCATGTTATTCAGTATGAGCATTAAGCTGTCAATAGCTTTGGGTTGGGTTAAGATTTTAACTTTACTTTCGGGGAAATAGTAATCAAATTTATCACAGTCAATACTAATGATGGTTTCGCGGCCCAGTTCAGTGAATTTTAACCTTATACTTTTAACAGCTTCGGCGGCGTTGCCGGCTTTATTCCCTCTGCAGGCAAAAAAGGCCGACGACATCAGCAGGATTATTACAATGCTTAATTTTTTCATGATCAACTACTTATACTGGCATATAAACTTACAAAGTTTTAAAGTATATCCTGAAACATCTAAAAAAGTTCCCCTTCAGGGGGTTAGGGGGCCTTCAGCACATCCAGCACCCTGAACATTTTTTCCTTAATGCCCCTGCTTGATCCGCTAAAGTTGTTCACCATGATAGAGAAGCAAAGTTCCCTGCCGTTGCGGGTTTGGAAACCGGCATAACAAAGCACATTGTTTATGCTACCGCTTTTCATTTTCATGTTATTATACACCGGCAGGCTTTCATAAAAATCAGCAAACCAGCTTTCCTTTTTTGCCGATTGCAGGATCCTGGCCATAGTATTGGTGGTCACCCTATCGCCTGGCGACAGGCCGCTGCCGTCATATGTGTTAATGGTATTAGGGTCGATGCCGCGGGCCTTCCAAAATTTCTGAACCTCCTCAACACCGTTTACTGTAGTAGGTTTACGGCCCTGTTTCCAGGCTATGGTTTTAAGCAACTGCTCGGCATACAGGTTTACGCTTTTTTGGTTAAGCCAGTAAATGATCCTGCTTAATGGTGGTGACTGAATGCTGGTTAAACTTTTTGTAGCTTGTGGCAAGGGCAATCCTTTAGCGGCCAAAGTAGCGGCAGATTCGGGGCCGTTTGTTATGCCTATGCCTAATTTCTTCAACGTATCGGCCAAACGCAGCGCGGCGTCATAAGCGGCATCGGGTACAGCGGCGGATATGCTTTTTTTATCCTGATCAATGGCGTAGCTGCCCCGAAGGTACATCATCGTACTGCCAACAGGTAAAAAGGCATAAGCATGATCGCCGCTATTGTCCGGGCCATTCACCAGTTCACTTTTAAAACTGAGGTATGGCATTAAAGGTACAGTGCGCGATACGCCGATAGGGTTACCCACCACACCCGTACGCAGCTTAATATCAAACTGATTCTCGCGCCAGCACAAGCCCGATGTTCCGGCACCATAGTAGTTACCTATATCCTGCCATATCCACCCTTCGGGGATTGACTGTGTGCCGAAAATGCTGTCGTCGCCAATAATACGGCCTTTAATTTTTTTAATACCGGCTTTTTGCAACGCATCGGTCATTAAGGCCAGTACATGGGCTTCTTTGGTTTGCTCATACCGCCAGCTGCCCAGGGTGGGGTCGCCGGCACCCTTAATAATTACGTCGCCGTTCAGGGTGCCGTCGGCTGCTATATCACCAACATAACCAAGCTGCGTCTGGTATTTAAAATCGGTACCTAAAACATAAAACGCGGTAATGCTGGTAATGGTTTTTAAGGTTGATGCAGTAGCCAGCCCCATGTTAGGATTAGCGGCAAACACCTGTTCGCCGGTTTTAGCATCAAGCACGGTTAATGATACCGATGCATAATTGCACTGGCTATCGGTCTGTAACTTGCTAAAAGCTGATGATAATTTTTGCTGAAGATCCTGGGCATAAACCTGCCCACTAATTATAAATAAACTAACTATCAGTAACCGTTTCATCCTCATGCTTTACGTTCCGTTGCGATATATAATATATAGGGATACCGATAAGTACAATTAATAAGCCATACAATGCAAAATCGCGTTTGTAAGCAAACAACAATATGCAAAAGGCCACGCCCATCAAAATATACAATGCGGGTAAAACAGGGTAGCCAATAGCCCTGTAAGGGCGCTCGGCGTTAGGGTGTTTAGCCCTTAAAATGAATAT
This sequence comes from Mucilaginibacter lappiensis, assembly GCF_050433765.1. Lineage (GTDB taxonomy): Bacteria > Bacteroidota > Bacteroidia > Sphingobacteriales > Sphingobacteriaceae > Mucilaginibacter > Mucilaginibacter lappiensis_A. The sequence continues at coordinate 660,637 of NZ_JBNPWP010000004.1, forward strand.
GCCTAATATGGTTAATACATAAAATACTACCACTACAAATGATATCATATCAAGCAAATCGCCATAACGACCGCTTAAACATAGTAATGAAGCTACCAAACATTGTATCCACAAGCCAAACTGTGGTACGCCAAACTTATTCAGTGTACTGGTACGTTTAAAAAACAGGCCATCCTTAGCCATAGTATAATAAACACGTGCACCTGATAATATTAATCCGTTATTACAGCCAAAGGTTGATATCATGATCATAACCGCTATAACGTAAGTACCTATATTACCAAATATAACGTGCGAAGCAGCAACGGCTACCCTATCCTTATCGGCAACAGAAATTTCATGTAACGAAAGTACACCCGTATAAACCACATTGGCCAATACATAAATAATTGTAACAATGATGGTACCGAACATCATGCTGAGTGCCACGTCACGTTTGGGGTTCTTCATTTCGCCGGCAACAAAGGTTACACTATTCCAGGCATCGCTGCTGAAGATGGAGCCCACCATAGCGGCAGCAATAGCCCCCAATGCGGTACCTACGGTTAAGTTAGTGATAGTACCATCTTTGTTCAGGTTATGCAAATCCCAGGCATTTGTCCAGTTGGCATGCCATATATCGCCTTTGAAGGCCAAAAACCCAAAACCTATCAATCCAAAAAGACTAATCAGCTTGGTCATGGTGAAAGTGGTTTGTATCAGCTTACCGCCTTTAACACCACGGGTATTTACAAACGTGAGTATAATGATCAAAATGATTGATACCACTTGCGCCGCGCTGATGGTAAAAAACTTATCGTGCCCGGCTGCGTCAAGCCCGGTTTTAAGCTTAAACAGTATATTTTCTTCACTAAAAGGGTGTATTATATATGCTGTAAATTTAGAGAATGCCACCCCTACAGCGGCGATAGTTCCCGTTTGAATCACCGCGAAAAAACTCCAGCCATATAAAAAAGCGATGAGCTTATTGTAGGCTTCCTTTAAGTAAACGTACTGCCCACCTGCTTTGGGGTACATCCCACTTAGCTCACCGTAGCTTAAGGCAGCGGTTAAGGTCATGAAACCGGTTATTACCCAAATGGCTATTAGCCAACCTGCTGAGCCTACATTACGTATAATATCTGCGCTTACAATAAATATACCCGACCCTATCATAGAGCCTGCTACCAACATGGTGCCATCGAGCAAGCCCAGCTCGTGTTTCATTTTTGGTTGACCGGAGTTTTTTGCCATAAAGTTATTCAGGGTTTAAACCCCTAAACTATTCAAAAAACTTTATAATTGGCAGGCTATTGTAAAGAAATAAAATTACTATTTTGCAAGCACCAATTATTATATCTGTTACCTTATAACATAAAACTGAACTACTTTATAAACCAAATTTGTGAACATGGATTTTTTGAACGATTACTTAATCTATCTGATCCCGGTATTTGGCCTTATTGGAATAGCCGTAATGGCTGTTAAGGCCGCCTGGGTTACTAAACAAGATCCCGGCGATGGCGACATGGTCAAGCTGGCCGGTTACATTGCTGATGGGGCAATGGCATTTTTACGTGCCGAGTGGAAAGTACTCGGTGGATTTGTATTTATAGCCGGCCTATTACTGGCCTGGAGTGGCACTACGGTAGCCACATCAAGCCCGATTATTGCGGTATCGTTTGTAATAGGCGCTTTTTTATCGGCTTTTGCCGGTTACCTGGGCATGCGTATTGCCACCAAAGCCAACGTGCGTACCACGCAGGCAGCACGTACCAGTTTGGCGCAAGCGCTAAAAGTATCATTTACCGGTGGTACTGTAATGGGACTGGGCGTTGCGGGTTTGGCCATTATTGGTTTAGGCTCGTTATTCATTGTTTTTTACACCGTTTATGTTAAAAATACAGGAGGCACCGTAAATGGAGAGGCCATGGCCAAAGCGCTTGATGTTTTAGCAGGATTTTCATTAGGTGCCGAATCAATAGCATTATTTGCACGTGTAGGCGGTGGTATTTATACCAAAGCTGCCGACGTGGGCGCCGACCTTGTGGGCAAAGTTGAAGCCGGTATCCCAGAGGATGATGTGCGTAACCCCGCTACCATTGCCGATAACGTAGGTGATAACGTGGGTGACGTTGCAGGTATGGGCGCCGATTTATTCGGATCGTACGTGGCTACTATGCTGGCCACCATGGTGCTGGGCCGCGAAATTGTATCACATGACAATTTTGGTGGTATAGCACCTATATTGTTACCTATGGTTATTGCAGGTTTAGGCCTGGTATTTTCTATTGTTGGTACATCATTCGTAAAAATTAAAAATGAAACCGACAGCGTACAAAAAGCGCTAAACATAGGTAACTGGGCATCCATCATATTAACTGCCATCGCTACTTATTTTGTAGTACAGTGGATGTTGCCAAATGACAGTTTCCACATGGTGCGTGATGAGGATGCCAGTCATGCTATAAAAGCAGGATCACTGGTATTCACAAAAAACGGTGTTTTCATGTCGATAGTTGTGGGACTGATAGTAGGTACTTTAATGTCCATCATTACCGAATACTATACCGCTATGGGTAAACGCCCGGTGCTGAGTATTATCCGCCAGTCGTCAACAGGGCACGCTACCAACATTATTGGGGGTTTGGCTGTAGGTATGGAATCAACCGTGTTACCTATTCTGGTTTTAGCATCGGGTATTTACGGCTCCTATCATTTCGCGGGTTTATATGGTGTGGCTATTGCGGCTGCAGGTATGATGGCTACTACAGCCATGCAGTTGGCTATTGACGCTTTTGGCCCAATTGCTGATAACGCCGGTGGTATTGCCGAGATGAGCCGCCTGCCCGAAGAAGTACGCCACCGTACAGACAATCTGGATGCCGTAGGTAACACTACTGCTGCTACAGGCAAGGGTTTTGCCATCGCTTCGGCAGCATTAACCTCACTGGCCTTATTCGCGGCCTTTGTGGGTGTTGCAGGCATTGAGCATATTGATATTTACAAGGCCGATGTTTTGGCCGGTTTATTTGTTGGAGGGATGATCCCTTTCATCTTTTCGGCGCTGTGCATATCGGCAGTGGGCCGTGCGGCTATGGCCATGGTTGAGGAAGTAAGACGCCAGTTCCGCGAAATACCGGGCATTATGGAATATAAAGCCAAACCAGAGTATGAAAAATGCGTGGCCATATCAACCAAAGCATCCATCCGCGAAATGGTTGCCCCGGGTTTAATTGCCCTGATCACCCCAATCATTATCGGTTTTGCATTCGGTCCCGAAGTGTTGGGTGGTTTGCTGGCCGGTGTTACGGTATCAGGCGTGCTGATGGGAATTTTCCAGAGCAATGCCGGTGGTGCATGGGATAATGCCAAAAAATCATTTGAAAAAGGGGTTGAAATAAATGGCGAAATGCATTACAAAAAATCAGACCCGCATAAAGCATCTGTAACCGGCGATACTGTGGGCGATCCGTTCAAGGATACCTCAGGCCCGTCAATGAATATTTTGATCAAGCTGATGTCGATCGTTTCATTGGTTATTGCACCGCATCTGAATTACCAGGTACAAAACAATCCACGGATACAAAGACAATTGCAGAAGCAATCCATGAACACCCATGTGGTGATCAAGGCTGATAAGAAAGTGTAATTTACAAAACTTTATAAAAAGAGAAAGCCGCCTGATGAGGGCGGCTTTTCTGCTGCATAAGAATGAGTTGTGCTATCGCTAAACTCGCAGCTACTTAACTAACTATTAACAAAACTAAAACTTAATATTCGCTCTTAACTCCCCGCCTGTTACCGTTGTGCTATGGATGTTCATATACCACTTGTCGGCCAATAGCTGATTTACTTCAGCATCAGTAAGCGCGCGGGTGGTTCCAGAAAATTTACCGGAATTGCCTGTTGAAAAACCCTCCAGTTCAACAACAACGGGCGAACTCTTGGTATCAGAACCATCTTCGGCACCGTGAAAGTGCATATCTGTTGTTGTTGCGGTGGGTAATCCAAGCTGCCATGTAACACTATAAGTTATGGTTTTGGCAGTTGGATCAAATGAGATTTGACCTGTTCCGGTACCCGTACTGTTGTTTGCGGGTATCTCGTTAGCTCCGGAAAACGTGATGGAAGTTGTTTTTAATGGCGCTGTTTCAGCTGTTTCATTCTTGTCCTTTTTACAGGCCGGGAATAAAAAAAGAACCATAAGCAATACTGCAGCCGGGGCAGAAACTCTGTTTAAATTGATGTTTTTCATAGGTAGATGATAAATAGATAGATGATAAATAAATTAAAGTGTATATAATTATGAGGTTATAGGAGTTGATGTACTACAGCCATTATTTTTAGATTGTTCATTAACAGAAAAACTGAAATTTTAAATATGCTGTTCATTGCTTTTTGATTGTGTTTAAAATCATGCAACAAAGTAAAGCAACAACCCACATGGGGGATATCACCTAAGATGGGGATAGGGAATAACTGAAATTAGTAGCAGGCCAGCCGTTAATTGGTGCAGGTTATTACCTGCCAGTTCAAGCGTCCTCCGCTTGAACTTAAGCAAAAGTAAGCGTCCACGCTTACACCAATTATTAAAAGATAAGCGTGGACGCTTACCTCAATACATAATTCAAGCGTCCTCCGCTTGAATTGGCGATTATTTTTTATCGGTCAAATCACCTTTTACAACATTAATCAGGAACAAAACGCTGTAGAAAGACTATATCATTCAGCCAGTCCCATTTACAGCCAAAATAGCTTTCATCCTTTCACCACCCTAATTAGCCTATAACTGCCCTAAAAACCTTAGTGTTACCCAAACACTGCTTTTTATCGGCTTATACTACAAATGAGACACTTACGTGGTTAAACATCAAAATCCAATTATCTATAGATTTACTCGATTTTTCGAACTATTATTTGGATTTTCCTTACTCTTCCTTAGTTACATTCGGCTCTTTATCTTTTCAATAAATTTAAGTACGTTTGGGGGAATGTGAATTTTTAAATTTTTACAACTGATCTTACTATTTTAAAATGAAGTTATTTATTAAGAAACCTATTCAGCAATTAATGGCTGCCTCGGTAGAGACAGAGAAATCGCTGAAAAGAACTTTAGGCGTTGGATCGCTTATAGCACTTGGCATCGGTGCTATTATCGGGGCTGGTATTTTTGTTCGTACAGCAGCTGCTGCCGGCGAACATGCAGGTCCGGCTGTTACTATTTCATTCCTTATAGCGGCTTCCGGCTGCGCCCTGGCCGGTTTGTGCTATGCAGAATTTGCCAGTATGATACCTATTGCCGGGTCGGCTTACACCTACTCTTATGCTACTATGGGCGAGTTCATAGCCTGGATCATAGGATGGGACTTAGTATTGGAATATGCACTGGGGGCAGCTACCGTATCCATAGGCTGGTCACAATACTTTAACGAGTTTTTACACACCTTTTTTGACTATCATATACCCTATCAATGGACACACTCGTTTTTCGAGACATCTAACACCACTGCCGGTATGTATGCTGCAGAGTTGGGTACAAGAGGTGTCGTTAACTTACCGGCTATACTGATCCTGTTCCTGCTTACTCTGTTACTTATCCGCGGTACGGCCGAATCAGCTGTTGTAAATAATGTCATTGTAATTGTTAAAGTGGCCATTGTATTAATGATCATTGGTTTAGGCTGGCACTTTATTAATCCCGCATTCCATACGCCTTATATGATCCCTGCTGATGCCGGTACCGTTAAGGTTAGTACAGGTGTTGTTGATTATGCGGATACCTTTAATCACGGCTGGCTGGGTGTGTTACGTGGCGCCAGTGTGGTGTTCTTTGCTTTTATTGGATTTGATGCTGTATCAACCGCTGCACAGGAAGCTAAAAACCCACAACGCGATATGCCAAAAGGTATCCTGATATCATTGGTTATCTGTACTGCACTTTACATCTTATTTTCACACGTGTTAACAGGTTTGGTATCCTACAAAGATTTCCTTATCCAGGGAAAAGAAGCTTCTGTAAGCTATGCCATTAAAACCGCGATGCCGGGTTACGGATGGTTAGCATCATTTGTTACGGTATCTATCCTGGCTGGTTTCTCTTCGGTTATCCTGGTGATGCTGATGGGACAAACCCGCGTGTTTTATACCATGAGCACTGATGGTTTGATACCTAAAGTATTTTCAAAATTACACCCTAAATATCGTACACCGTATAAGTCACAATGGTTATTCTTTGTTTTTGTGTCCTTATTTGCTGGTTTTATTCCTGATAAATATGTAGGTGATATGGTGAGTATCGGTACATTGTTCGCATTCGTGCTGGTTTGTATAGGTATATTTATCCTCCGCAGAACTGATCCAACCATTAAACGTCCGTTCCAGACACCACTTTATATGATCGTATGTCCGTTAGGTGCAGCGATATGCTTATGTATGATAGCCAGTGAAGGCTGGGAAAACTGGGCCAGGCTAATCGTTTGGTTATTGATCGGTTTTATAATTTACTTTAGCTACAGCATAAAACGCTCACATGTGCGTAAGGGTGTTGTTGAGCCGGCTGTTGACCCTATCAATCCAAAATTTATAGAATAACAGTATAAAATTGCTATTACAATTAAAAAGGTTCTGAAAATTCAGAACCTTTTTTGTTACCTTCTCTTTTATTACCTACAGATAAAACCAATTCATGCAGGCCGATAAAAATCTTTGGGTATTAGTATTTGTTTGTATCATCAACTCGCTGGGCTTCGGCATTATTGTTCCGGTACTGTACAGTTATGGTAAAACTTTTGGTATAACCGGCGAAACACTTGGTATACTTACCGCCTCATTTTCAGTGGCCCAGTTTTTTGCAACACCGGTTTTAGGCTCCCTGTCTGATAAATTTGGCCGTAAACCATTACTTATCATAAGCATTGCCGGTACCTGCCTCTCCTTCCTACTGTTTGCCTGGGCAAACAGTATTTTCATGTTGTTTGCAGCCCGCATTTTAGACGGCTTTACCGGCGGCAATGTATCAGTAGCACAAGCCATGGTATCTGATACGGCAACGCCTCAAAACAGGGCGAAAAAATTTGGCATACTGGGTTCGGCATTTGGTTTTGGCTTTGTAATTGGCCCGGCTATAGGCGGTTTGCTCAATAGGTTTGGGCCGCAGGTACCGTTCTTTTTCGCAGCGGGCATTTCATTCATCGGTACGCTGTGCACTATCTTTTTTCTTCGTGAAACCAACCTGCCAAATCCCGGGAAGAAAAATGACAGCAAAAGTAATTTCAAACTATCGGCATTGATCACCACCTTAAAACGCCCGGTTATTGGCACCGCGGTATTTACCGGGTTCCTGCTTACCATGGCACAGTTCACCATGCTTATCGGCTTTCAAACCTTTAGTGTTGATGTATTAAAGATAAATCCAACCCAAATAGGTATTTTATATGCGGGTTTTGGTGTAAGCGGCATTATTATGCAATTGAGCGTACCGCTGTTAACGCAATGGTGCTCATCAAAATCCATGATCCTGCTCCTGTCAACCATACTATGTATGACAGCTATGTTCATTACGGGGCTCACCAACGCCTTCATTACCTTTACAGTAGGTATTTGTGTTTATGGATTATTTAATGGCCTGCGCAACCCTATGATCAATGCCATCATTGCTGATCGTATTGATCACAAAGAACAGGGTAAAATATTAGGCATCAACCAATCCTACGCTTCTATAGGGCAAACCCTGGGTCCTTTAACCGCTGGGTTCGCGGCTTTGATTTCTGTACATGGCGTTTTTTTCTTATCTTCCTTTTATATTTTAATTGCACTTTTGCTGAGTTTCCGGTTAAAATCACGCGAATAAAAATCCTACAACCATGCATCCACTAATTTTCAGAGAGGTACTATCTGTTACCATGATCCTTTTCGCAATTATTGATATTTTGGGCGCAATACCCGTAATTATCCAGGTAAGGCAGCGCGTAGGGCATATCGAATCGGAAAAGGCCAGTATAGCGGTTCTGGTGCTCATGATCGTGTTTTTATTTGTGGGCGATCAGCTGCTTGACATCATCGGCCTGGATATAGCATCCTTTGCCATAGCCGGTTCGCTGGTTATTTTTATCATAGCCATGGAAATGATATTGGGTGTAGATTTTTTTAAGGAAGAGATCCCACAATCGGCCTCTATTGTCCCCATCGCTTTCCCGCTGATTGCAGGCGCCGGAACCATGACCACCCTGCTCTCTTTAAAGTCACAATACCAAACCCAAAACATACTGGTAGGCATAGTGCTCAACACAATTGTTGTTTACCTCGTACTCAAAAATGTAAAGTGGCTCGAAAAATTATTGGGCCCTGTAGGTCTCAGTATATTGCGTAAAGCTTTCGGGATTATTTTGCTGGCAATAGCGATTAAATTGTTCAGGAGTAATACGCATTTGTAAGCCCCCCAGCCCCCTGAAGGGGGAGTTTTTGATTAGCATGAGCTTACCAACTTTTAAATAGATATGAATTTTAACGCTGCTGAAATAAATAAATTTTGGACATGGTTTAGATCCATATCTGCAGATTTGTTAGCCAATCCAACTGATAATAGCTTGGTTACCCAGTTAGACAACCGTGTTTCCAAATTGGGGCATTTTGATTGGGAGATAGGGCCATGGGGTGAAAGTTTATACTATTTCACAATTTCACCTAATTTAAATATTACCAGATTAGAGCTCACTCAACAAATGATTGATTTAGCCCCCCAATGTGAGGGGTGGCATTTTCTCCCGTCCAAACCACCAAAGGCAGATTGGAAAGGCATTTGGAAAATGAAAAATGAAGTGGGAAAGGAAATTTTGATTGATACCAATAATTGGAAATATATTCTATACAAATTCGACGATGGGACATTTGATGCTGATATCCAAATCACCGATGTGGATGGCAGTCAGGACACTCAAAATTTAGCTGTTGATATTGCAATAACAGGATACATAGGAGAAGAAAACTTCATGCGCCTAATAAATCACATTAACATTGTTGATCAATTTGAGGAAGATACTAAAAGTAATTCGAGCTTACTTAAACATATAAAAAAGCATATAGAGCATATTATGTGATAACGTATCATAGTCGCTCGACTATAGGAGATTGCCACGCTACGCTCGCAATGACATGGTAAAGAGGGTTATTCACTCCCCCCCTTTAGGAGACCGGGGGGCTCAATCTTGCTACAAACATGGTATCGGCTTTATGCTCGTAACCTTTCAGCACTTTACTTTCTTCCAGCTTTAGGCCAACTTCTTTTATTAAAAAATCAACTACATCCTCGTTCTCGGCTTTGAAGGCCGAGCAGGTGATGTAGATAAGCGGTTTACCGGGTTTAAGGTATTTTACAACGTTTTGAGCGATGCTTTTCTGTAGCTTCTGGAAAAATTCTATTTTCTGCGGATTAAATTGGGCTATCATTTCAGGCGTTCGGCCCCAGGTGCCGGAGCCGCTGCATGGGGCATCAAGGATAATGCCGTCGAAAGCATAATCATGCAGGGTTTGATCAACGTTGGTAGTTAGATCGAGCGCTTTTTTCTGATATTTGGTGAGACCGGCCAGGTGAAAACGTTCATCCAGATTAGCCAGTACCGACTCGCGGATATCTGATACCACGAGTTTTATGTTAGGCTCGTCTTCATGCAGCAGCAGCGACTTACCGCCCGATGCCGCGCAGGCATCCCACCAGCTATCCCAACGCTGTGGTTTAAAGAAATCGCCGGTTTGCTGCGATGACAAGTCCTGTACCTCAAACCAATGCTGCACAGGGAATATGGTTTCGAGCCGGGTACCATTAGGCAATGACAGGCATCCGTTACCTTCATCTTTAAATGCTACCTGGGCCTTGCCTAATTCGGCTTTAACCAAATGATCATAACCATTGCGCACCCTGATAAAAAGGTCGGGCTGAAAAAAGAATGATTTTAAAAAGGCATCCTGATCAATCTCCGCCGATAGCTGCGCTCCCCAGGGGAATATATCAGTTAAATTAAAGGCTGGGTAAGCTGTTTTTACAAGGGCGAGCTTATCTTCTATACTAAAGCCTACACATACAGCCCATTCGGGCTTAAAATGCTGTAAAAAGGAGTTGGTTTGTGTATTGCATAAAAATTCGGCTACAAACAAACGCTCGTCTGCCGGCAAATCAGGCAGAGCCCTGCCTATCCTAAAATAGTTGTACACCAACCTGTTAGCTATGCGCCTGTCGGTTGAGCCCATTTGTTTGTTTTGCCTGTAAAAACCGGGTAAAAACTTACTTAGAGGCGTATCGGCAGGGTATTCACCCAATATTCGCTGAAACGTTTTAAGCTGGTTTATAGCCTTCATTCTACCTGTTTTAACTCAAAATTAGTGTACATTAATATATTTACATGAGCGTTAACCCATCCCAGTCCCGGCTTTTTTACAAAGTGAAAACTGTTATGTATGCCTGTAAAATCTGTTTTATCAAGCTCCGCCATACCGGCATCACCCTCAAAAAGCTGCCTGCCAAAGTATAAACCTTCGTCAAAGCCCTTTATGGCAAAATCGGTAGGTTCAACGTGATATGCTTTACGATAGTTACGCAAAAAAGCAATTGTAGCCCCGTGTTTGTAATTTATTTTATCGGTCGAGGTAATATGCGTGTTCAATCGCTGCAATATATCTGTCTTTAAAAAATTAAACTTCTCCCAGCTTGGATGACCAAACAATACTACCGGATAGTTTTTACTTAAAGTATCCAAAGACCGTAAGGTTACTCCTAAAAATGCCTGGTCAGTAGCCGGCATTACAAACACATTACGTTCGGTTTTTGACAATTGCGGAATAAGGCTCCCTAATTGCCCGCGCGATATGGTTAAGGTTACAACCTTTATCTTTTTTTTACCTAAACTATCAATAGCTTTTTTAAAGTTAACTATATAATCGTTTTCCTGGCTAAAGCCCGAACGAAGAATAAATATTTTTTTGGGTTTTATTTTTTCATTGATGTATTGTGCCGCACCCCAGGCATGATACTCCAGCGGGGGAATAACTGTAATTAAATTAGGGTTGTTAATAGTACCCGGTGATGCAGGCGACAGTGGCGATAAAATTGGCACACGCGTACCCATTGTAGCGGTAAATACTTTCATACCATCAGGAAAAACCGGACCAACCACAAGATCGCTTGTTCTGATCTGCGGGTTGTAGGCCAGGCTGTGCGCTGCCGAAGCATCATCCTTGGAGTCGTAAAGCTGTAATTTAAAATTAGCTCCTTCGGCGGTCAATGAATCTAAAGCCAGCTTAAAACCCTGGTAATATTCCACGCTCATGTTGGCCTGGGTTAAGCCTGCACTGCTGTATGTACGCGGCCTTACATGATCAAGCCCCATAGGCAATATCATGGATATTACCGCTGCTCTTGTTTCGGGCTTAACGGGTGACTTTTCGGCAGCTTTATTTTCAGGCTTTTCAGTTTGTTTTTTTACGGGCGTTGATACAGGCCGCACTTTTGGCGAACATGCACCCAGTATCAGCGCCGTTATAAAAAACAATAACCATTTATTCCCACTCAATGGTAGCAGGTGGTTTTGAACTGATATCATATACTACCCGGTTAATTCCTTTTACGTTATTAATGATCTCGTTCGAGATCTTAGCCAGCAGGTCATAAGGTAAATGACACCAGTCTGCTGTCATTCCATCCAATGATTCCACAGCACGCAGGCAAATTACGTTCTCATATGTACGTTCATCGCCCATTACCCCTACTGATTGTACCGGCAAAAATATAGCACCGGCCTGCCAAACTTTATCGTAAACACCGTACGACCGCAAATTGTTGATATAAATCGCATCGGCTTCCTGCAATATAGCTACTTTTTCTGGTGTAATATCACCTAAAATCCTGATAGCCAATCCCGGTCCAGGAAAAGGGTGCCTGCCTAAAATATTCGGATCAATGCCCAAAGCCTTGCCCACACGCCTTACCTCATCTTTAAATAAAGTGTTTAGTGGTTCAACTACTTTGAGTTTCATAAAATCAGGTAATCCGCCAACGTTATGGTGCGATTTGATGGTAGCCGATGGCCCCTTAACTGAAACCGACTCAATAACATCCGGGTAAATAGTACCCTGGCCAAGCCATTTTACATCCTGAACCTCGTGCGCGGCGTCATCAAAAACCTCAATGAACACGCGGCCAATAGCTTTCCGTTTCTTTTCAGGATCAGTTAAACCAGCCAGCGCATCGTAAAAACGTTGCTTGGCATCAATACCTTTTATATTCAGGCCCATGTGCTTGTATGAATCAAGCACTTGTTCGTACTCGTCCTTACGCAAAAGGCCGTTATCAACAAATATACAATGCAGGTTTTTACCAATAGCCTGGTGCAGTAACACAGCAGCTACCGATGAATCAACACCACCCGATAAACCAAGCACTACTTTATCATCGCCCAGTTTTTGCTGCAGGGCGGCTATAGTGGTTTCAATAAAGGAGTCGGGCGTCCAGTCCTGGTGACAACCGCAAATGTCAACCAAAAAGTTTTCCAGCAATTGCTTGCCGTCAATACTATGGGTTACCTCGGGGTGAAATTGGATACCGTAGGTTTGGGTGCCGGTTACCTGGTAGGCTGCAACCTTTACAGTATCGGTACTGGCAATTACCTCAAAGTTTTCGCCAATGCTTGATATGGTATCGCCATGCGACATCCAAACCTGTGAGCTTTCAGGAATATTTTTAAATAAAGGATTTTCTTTGTTAATGTATTCCAGGTTGGCACGACCGTATTCACGGGTGCTTGATGGCAATACCTCGCCACCATGAAAATGTGCTACGTATTGTGCCCCGTAACAAACCCCCAGAATAGGCCGGGTGGTATGAAACTGTTCGAAATCAAAATGAGGAGCATCGTCCTGCCTTACAGAATAAGGGCTGCCGGAAAGGATGATACCTTTTACAGTGCTGTCAATTTCGGGATAATGATTAAAGGGGTGGATCTCACAGTAAATATTGAGCTCCCTGACACGGCGCGCTATAAGTTGGGTGAATTGCGAGCCAAAGTCAAGAATGAGGATTTTTTCTTGCATGGGCAAAGATAGGATTTTGACCGTTGATTTTGAGGGATTTTTTTGATTTCGTTGATTTTTGTCTGAACCGGGATTTTTGGGATTAAGGGATTACCATGATTTCTTTATTGTTTCCCGTCAGCAGATAAGCTTCGGGTGAAAGCAGGCAGAACATGGCGGCCTCGTGCGCGGAAAGGGCATTAGCAATTTTTACTGAAGCAAAGGGTGAGTGGGAACGAAGTGGAGTAAAAATTTAGCAGCCCGTGGTTCTGTCTGCTTTGCAGGGCTAAGGCCATGAGCGCAAAGAAGCATTTCTGCTGAAAGCCTTTTTGGTTACTTTTGTGGCGACAAAAGTAACTGGCCCTCCCGCGGCCAAGAGCGGGTATGCGATAGGCTTATTCGTTCTGTATCGCATAGAGTTTCGCTCCTCGCAATGCCGCGTTTTTATAATTGATTCCTTACGGCGTACTCACTGCAACCGGCAACACCTTACCATTAAAGAATTTATGCCCGGTAAGTGCGAAATCGGCCACATATTTACCCATTTCAAATGCCAGCACCGGCGATTGATAGCCGGGAAAGGCTTGTTCCAGCATCTCGGTTTGGGCTGAGCCTAAAGCCAGACAGTTTACCTTAATATCCTGTTCAATTAATTCCTGAGCCAGGCACTCGGTTAGGGTATGCAGTGCCGCCTTACTGGCCGAATAAGCTGATAGTCCGGGAAATTTGACACTACCCTGGAAACCGCCCATACTGCCTATATTTAAAATATGTGAACCTGCAGGTATCAACGGTAAAAGCGCTTGTATAATACGTACATGACCTATGAAATTACTTTGCAGCATTTCCACAAAGTCGGTTTCCAGTAATTGGGTAAATGACTTGTTGATGAGTACACCTGCATTGTTTATTAAAACATCAATGCGGTTATCAAAATTTGTGGCAATAAATTGCTGCAAACCTTCATAGTCATCGTGAACAATATCAAAACTCAATGCATATAGCTGACAATCTGGGTTCAGGCCATGGGCAATTTCCAGCAGGCGCTCCAGTTTATCCTGTGAGCGTGCAAGTGCAATTACCTTGTGGTTACCCGAAAGTATCAGTTCAATTACTGCTTCAAATCCTACGCCGCTACTGGCGCCTGTTATAATGATATTCATGTGCCCCTTAATATTATCATGTCGTCATTGCGAGGAACGAAGCAATCTCTATGCTGTACAGAGCTAATGAACTTGCATCGTTGACCTGCTTGCGTAAAGATTGCTTCGTTCCTCGCAATGACGATTTTTTGTCTTATTCTTCGCGCCTAAAATACCAATTTTTGCTCAACAGGATGCTCGATCAGATAAAAACCATCACTGATGAGTTTTTTTAGTTCGGGCTGATCTGTTGCCTTTTGTTGCAGAAATTGCCTGATATCAGCTGCCAGCACAGGTTCAATACCTTCATGTTCAAGCAATTCCAATATCTCCAGCGCGCAAAGCCAATCTTCATGATGGTCTTTTTGCAACTTGAGCCATACATTACCCAAAAAACCGTAATTACCCTGCTTCAATCTGCAATTGCGCACTTGCTGGTAAAGTTTGTGGAGTTCCTTGTTTTTAAAACTATATGTTACATGATGAGTTGCGGTCTTTGATTTATAAACAATCTCCTCAAAAGCCTCTTTGTCGGCCGCGCCGCAAAAAACTGATATTATGTTTTCGCCTACGGCCATATCATATACACCCCATGAAGGGTCAAACAATATATGACCTTTTTTATCGGTAACCGTGCAATCGGTAAATGTAATGAGCTGTGTTTTGCCCTGAAATGCCAAAATACCTTTTACTGTTCCCTTGACCAGAATTCCACTCTCAAAATCGAGCTCAGCGGTTTTGCCTTTGGCAATGTTGATGTTGTCCATCTCTTCGTCAGACAAGTCCTCCAAAGGCGTATGAATATTTTTTAGTTTCCCAACCGGCGAACTAAACCCGTCCCGATGGTAGTTTTTGCCATGCCCCGGTAATTGCTGGTTATTTAACGACAACGCCGTTTGGCCCGTGGTTTTAATAAAATAGGGTTGATCATGTTCATCCACCTTAAATTCTGTAATGGTACCGGATACCTGTAAGCCCGAACTGTAAACCGCCGTACAGGTATTTTTACTTTCAAGAGCTTTACCCAGGCCATAAGCACCGCCGCGCCTGAACGACATGGTGTTAGCAAATTCTTCGAGTACGTCTATCAGGTTTTGAAACGTTGGCGTTACAAAAAGCTGCGGCTGGGGCTTGGTAATATCATAGCTGTAATTAACCGCATCAATGGTGTACCATAGTTTTTTGACCTCTGGATTCATACAGCTTGAGCTCTCGCCTATTGACGATAGCAGGCCCGCGCCATAAATTTTAGGCTGCTCCAGCGTGCCGATCAGTCCGTACTCCACCGTCCACCAGTGCAGGCGGCTCAGCAGGGCCATTTCAGATGGTTCGCCTATGTTTTCCTGGCAATAAGCTACCCGTTCGTCGGCTTTTCTGATCTCTTCTTCATCAGCATCGGGCATTTCCTTTAATATAGATAGCGCCCTGATGGCTTCGTACAGTTCAAAATCCTGGGCCGAAAACATGGCCTTTGCCCCTATCGAACCAAAATAACTCAGGTATTCGTGATAATCCTTATCAGCAATAATAGGCGCATGGCCTGCAGATTCATGTATAATATCCGGAGCCGGGGTATATTCAATATGACGCGACTGGCGGATGTCTGCAGCTATAACCAGCACCCTATAAGCCTGGTACTCCATAAAGGCAGCGGGTGGTATAAAGCCATCAACGGTAACAGCGCCCCAGCCAATTTTGACCAATGCATCATTCATTTCCTGCAAATCAGGGATGCGTTCAATGGTTAAGCCCGCCTTTGTTAGTCCGGGTATATACGGATAGTAGGCCACATCCTTCAGATAGCTGTAATTTTGCCTCATCACATAGCGCCAAACCGCATGGTCAATGGGTGTGTAATGCTCGTAATGCTGGTCGACTATAAATTGTTTTAAATGACCGGGCAACGCAGCAACCTGCGGATTGTTAAAATCATTAAAATGGCTCATTTACGTTTGTTAGTTTATAACAGGAACGCAAATTTAAAAAATTAGGTGTATGAATAAACTTTAATTTTCTTCGACAGCAGGGAGGCTTTCTTCAACCGGCGGAAGGCCCCGCTGCAATCTGTCGGTACGGAACACGTAATAAACACCAAGTAATGCCACTGCTATGGAAATCAGATAAAAAGTAAAACTCAGGTATACGGCCATGTCTTCGGTTAAGTGAAATGGCTTAGCCAGATTTACAAAAATGGCATCCCTTACCCCACCACCGCCTAAGCTAAAAGGAATAACGGCCGCTAATGCCGAAATCAGGAACGAGAGTAAATAGGGGGCGAACTTACCGGTAAAATCCTGGGCCAAAAGTAAACACATAATAGCCAGCAGCTGTGTTGACTGTACCCCGATAGCTTTTAAATGAGCCGCGAAAAATTTGTGGGTGTACTCTCTGAAAAATTTACGGGCCACTATGTAATAGGTAATTGAACCTACTACAAGTAATCCCATGGGGATACCTAAACCAATCAGTTCGGTAATATGTGGTATAAGGACGATCAATGCTACGGTTATGAGGCCAATTGCCCAAAAACCACTCAAGCGGTCAAATAAAATAGCCAGGAATACTTTTTTGGTGGGTAACTTAAAGCGCTTGTGTAACAGGTATATTTTATAGCCATCGCCACCGATACCACCCGGCAGCAATACATTATAACACAGACCTAAAAAATACAATCTTAAGTTAAACCGGTAGTCCAGTCTTAAATTTATCGATTTGAAAAAACTTAATAAACGCCAGGCAGAAAACAACATTGAAGTAAAATAACAGAGAATAGCGGCGGCTATCCAAGCTTTATCGGCATGTACAAGTCTGTATTTAATTTTGGAGAATGGCACTTTGCTGAAAACCCAGTATAAAAGGCCACCGGTAACAACAATTATCAATATAACTTTTATAACGCCCCAAAGCTTACCTTTCCAGGTTTTATGCTCGGCGCCTTCGTCAATTATTTCTTCTTCTGTCATTGGCTGCAAAGCTAATTATTTGATTTAACACATGAATTTTTTTTTGAAGTGTAACAACTTTGGTTCAACAACGCTGTTTATATAACTAAAGTTTGCAAAGAGCAATAAAAAAACCTGACCATCAGCAGCGTGTAATCATTAATTAATTGCGTAAAAATCATCATATCAATTGTTATTTTTGCGGAAATTTTAGTAGTATGAGTAAAGTAAAAGTTGGCCTGGTACAAATGAGCTGCACTGCTGATAAGCAGCAGAACTTGCAAAAGGCTATTGTTAAAGTAAGGGAAGCAGCCGCAAAAGGCGCGCAAATAGTTTGTTTACAGGAACTGTTTACCTCCCTTTATTTTTGTGATGTTGAGGATTACGACAACTTTAAACTGGCCGAGGCCATACCCGGTCCATCAACCGATGAACTGTCGAAAGTAGCAGCCGAACTTAACGTAGTGATCATAGCCTCGCTGTTTGAAAAACGGGCGCAGGGCCTTTATCATAACACAACCGCGGTTTTAGATGCCGATGGAAGTTATTTAGGCAAATACCGCAAAATGCATATTCCTGATGATCCGGGTTTTTATGAAAAATTTTACTTTACCCCCGGCGACCTGGGCTATAAGGTGTTCAAAACCAAATATGGCAAATTAGGCGTACTCATATGCTGGGACCAATGGTACCCCGAAGCTGCCCGTATTACCGCTTTAATGGGTGCCGATATATTATTTTATCCAACAGCTATTGGCTGGGCCACTACGCAGGATGAAGCTACCAACACAGAGCAATATAATGCCTGGCAAACCATACAACGCTCGCACGCCGTGGCCAATGGCATACACGTGGTAAGTGTAAACCGTGTTGGTGAAGAAGCTGGCGTAAAATTCTGGGGCGGATCATTTTTTGCCAATCCATTCGGCACCATTATTCACCAAACCTCCCATGATGATGAAGAGGTAGTAGTGCAGGAACTTGACTTAGATAAATCTGATTATTACCGGAGCCACTGGCCCTTTTTAAGGGATAGGAGGATTGATTCGTATCAGCCAATAACCAAGCGTTTATTGGACGAGGATTAAATTCTTCACACGTCATTGCGAGGTACCAGGCAATCTCTACGAAGGCAAGTCAAATATGAATATTCCGTTCCATTGGCTCTGCATAGCTTAGAGATTGCTTCGTTCCTCGCAATGACGATGTGGATATACTAACTTACTTTTTACCAATTATGAGCCAAAATACATCCATTATACAAACCCCTGCTTCACAAGGCTTTTACTTCCCTGCCGAGTGGGCTAAGCATACTGCCACCTGGTTAAGCTGGCCGCATAAAGAGGCTTCATGGCCGGGAAAGATCGATACCATATATCCCTCATATATCGAGTTTATTAAGATTTTAACCCGCAACGAACTGGTACGCATCAACGTATTGGACGAGAGCATGAAGGCTTCGGTAACTTTCCAGCTGCAAACCGCGGGGGTTGATATGAGCCGGGTGGAATTGTTTGAGTTTGGCACGAATGATGCCTGGTGCCGCGACCACGGACCAGCGTTTTTGATCAATCCTGTAACCAGGCAAAAAGCCATCATAGACTGGGGGTACAATGCCTGGGGTGGTAAATACCCTCCCTTTGATCTGGACGATGTGATCCCTACCAAAATTGGCGAGCATTTTAATCTGCCGGTATTTAATCCGGGGATTGTGATGGAAGGCGGATCGGTTGATTTTAACGGTAAAGGTACTATTTTAACTACTACTGCCTGCCTGCTTAATAAAAACCGTAACCCGCATTTAAACCAGGACCAGATTGAGACTTATCTGCGTAATTACTATGGTGCAGAGCAAATTTTATGGCTGGGCGATGGCATTGTAGGCGATGATACCGATGGACATATTGATGATATTACCCGCTTTGTGAACGAGGATACCGTGGTTACCGTAATTGAAGAAGATAAAAACGACGAAAATTACCACATACTGCAGGAAAATCTGGAAACCTTAAAAACCATGCGCCTGCTAAACGGCAAACAGCTTAACATTGTGGAGCTGCCGATGCCCGAAGCCGTGATATATGAGGATACCCGTTTACCCGCATCCTACGCTAATTTTTATATTGCCAACTCATCGGTTATTGTACCTACTTATCGCTCGGTAAATGATGATAAAGCTTGTGAAATATTGCAGCAATGCTTTCCCGATCATGAAGTTATAGGTATTGATTCTACCGATATTATATGGGGTTTAGGCAGTTTCCATTGCCTGAGCCAGCAGGAACCGGAGGTATAAGATACGCGATTATAAAAAATCATGTCATTGCGAGGAGGAACGACGAAGCAAGAAGCTCCCTCTAAATCTCCCCAAAGGGGGAGACTTTTAAAAGTGCTTTAAAGCCCTCTCCTTTGGAGAGGGTTGGGTGAGGCTTCATAGCAATTGACACATTATAAAAACATACTCCTCCAACCACTATTATCCCCATCCTTTTTCACCGGACAAACCCTCACTTTTACCGATTTCTCCCACTCAGTCACCTATAATTCATTGTTGCAACATCAATAGTGCCGTAGTTTTAGGTATAATTTAATACTTAAAACAATGAACAACGATATAGAAACTACCATTACTCCCAATAATAGCAAAACTGCTGCAGGGGTAATTTTATTAGCCATTGGCGGTATATTACTGGCAAGGCAATTTGATCTGTTCTTTATCCCCGACTGGCTGTTTAGCTGGCCGATGTGGATAATAGCCTGGGGATTATATATGGGCGCCAAGTATAATTTCCGCAAGGCTTCATGGATCATCATCACGCTAATTGGTGTAGCCTTTTTACTCGATGAAAACATTGCCAATGCCGACCGCATTGTTTGGCCGGTAGCCATAATGGGCTTTGGTGCATGGATGATATTCAGGCCAAAAAAACATAAAGAAGAATATTATTTTGAAAAGCCTAAAGACACTTTTCATTTTGATAAAACAACCGGACCTGAAGTGTAATTAATACTTTTTTATTGTCAATGTTAAAGAGAGGGACCCGTAAGGGCCCTCTTTTTGTTGTTGGCCTTTATAATACAATGAACTACAAACATGTCGAAACATACAAATTTTACTACCCGACAAAACTTTTTAAATTACCAGGCTACTTTTTCACCGACAAAACATCCCTCCCCACCGATTTCTTTAAATATATCACCAGTTTTTGTTTGGCTCATCTATAATGTTACCTTAGTTTTGGGATATGATTTAATTTGCACACAAATGAACAACGATATAGAACATCCAAATAATCCCAATAAAGGAAAAGCCATGGCAGGTATCATACTGCTGGCTATTGGGGGCATATTGCTTTTGAGGCAGTTTGCTGATATTTTTATCCCTGGCTGGCTGTTCAGCTGGCCCATGTGGCTTATAGCCTGGGGACTTTATTTAGGAGCTAAACATAATTATAAAAAATCAGCATGGGCTATCATGGTATTTTTAGGCGTCATTTTTTTATTTAATAATAACATTGATGATGCCCACCGTATAGTTTGGCCCATAGCTATTATTGCCTTTGGTATATGGCTTATTTTAAGACGCGGCAAAGGTGACTGGGGAAAAAATTTTAAAGACGGGCAATGGACCAAACAGCCAAACGGGCAATGGACCAAGCAGCCGGCTAATTTTAATTTTGACAAAGCCGATCCGGAAATAGATTATGCTGTAAAAGATGGTGATGATGTTCCGCCAAAAGAACCGTATACCCCCCCGTTTGGTTATCACAACGGCGACGACTACCTGGATACTGTTTCCATTTTTGGCGGGGTTAATAAAACCGTTCTGTCAAAAAGTTTTAAAGGCGGCGAAATTGTAAACATTTTTGGCGGTGCCGAACTTGATTTTACCCAGGCTGATATTAATGGCAGGGTTATAATTGATATCACCCAGATATTTGGCGGCACCAAGATCATTGTTCCATCAAACTGGCAGGTTGTATCTGATCTGGCAGCTGTTTTTGCCGGTGTTGACGATAAAAGGATCAGGAGCACCGCATCAGCTAATAACGAGAAAATACTGGTACTTAAAGGTACTTCCATTTTTGCAGGCGTTGATATACGCAGCTATTAATAATTTAGTATCAAGTAGTTAGTATCAAGTATCATGACTAAATCAGAAACTTTAGATACCTGAAATCTTGATACTTGATACTAACTACTTGATACTTTAAAAAAAACAATCATGAACTGGTACGTAGCAAAATTAGTTTTCAGGGTGATCAGTGGTGATGGCGATCATCAGGCACAATTTGATGAACAATTACGGTTGATCAGTGCCGATACGGAACTGAACGCTTATGAAAAAGCAAACAAAATTGGCCATGCCAATCAGGATAGCTTTAAAAACATAGAGAAACAAACCGTTAAATGGCAGTTTATTGATGTGGCCGAATTAAACCAGATCAATGACCTTACCGATGGCACTGAACTGTATTACCATATACACGAAACACCCGATGCCGACCTGTACATTGCCTGGGCGCATCACAAATCGGCTTTATTGGGTGCAAGAAATTAATAACAATCAGTATCAAGTAGTTAGTATCAAGTAGCAAGACTTTAGTATCAAAGTTTTAATTCGATCGTAATACTTGATACTAACTACTTGATACCAATCACTAAACATAAAAAATAAGTTTTGGCATTACCGGCATTATCAGCTTCAAAATTATACGGCGCATTCATTGTATGCGGTGTGGTATGGGCCGCATTGCAAACTTATATTGTACATAGTTTTGGTTTTTTTTGGTACACTGCCACAACCGATGGGCTGCTTGGTGCCGTGTTACTTTCAGGTGCTTGCTGGCTCATTAATAATAACCTGCGTTATTATCAGCCGGGTAAGGGCAGCTACATCAACTTGTTTATATGGTGTGTGGCACTGGCTGGTATTTGTACGCTGGGCTGCCGCTATTTGCTTCCGCTTATTAATACCGATAAGGTGTTTGTTAATTTTGTGGTGCAATCATTAACCATCCGTTTTTTTACCGATTTTTTGGCCATAGGCTGGATGGCCATGATCAGTTTGTTATGGTACTCGCAGCTTGATCAAAAAGAAACCCAAAAGCGTAAAACCGAGGCCGAACAGCTGGCCCGTGATGCTGAACTATATAACTTACGCCAACAATTACAACCCCACTTTTTATTCAACAGCCTCAATTCTATTAATGCCCTTATTGGTTTTAAACCCGATGAGGCCCGCAGGATGATACACCAGCTTTCGGACTTTTTACGCGGCACATTAAAAAAAGACGATCAGCAACAGGTTCCTTTAAGCGAAGAGCTGGCGCATTTGAATCTTTATCTGGATATTGAGAAGGTACGTTTTGGCCACCGCCTGCAAACCGAAATAAGCTGCGATGATAAATGCAATAAAGCAGTAATGCCATCCATGCTGTTGCAACCCCTGGTTGAAAACGCTATAAAATTTGGTTTATATGATACTACCGGCGAAGTAACCGTTAGCATTCGCGGCGAAATTGAGGAACACTATTTAATACTGATGGTTCAAAACCCTTTTGATCCGCAAACCTCGCGCCCGCAAAAAGGCACTGGTTTTGGCTTGCGGGGAGTACAGCGTAGATTATATTTACTTTTTGCCCGTAACGATTTGATGGAAACTCATGCAAATGATAATATATTTACAACCATTATAAAAATACCACAGTTATGAGGCGAGCCTTAATTATTGACGATGAACCTTTAGCCCGCATGGTTGTAAAGGAGTACCTACAAAATTTTGACCAGATTGAATTGATCCAGGAATGTAATGACGGCTTTGAGGGCCTTAAAGCCATTCAACAATACCAACCCGATTTAATTTTTCTGGATGTGCAGATGCCCAAAATAAACGGTTTTGAGATGCTGGAACTGGTAGAGCAGTCGCCTGCCGTAATATTTACTACCGCTTTTGATGAGTATGCTATAAAAGCATTTGAAGCACACGCGGTTGATTACCTGTTAAAACCCTTTAGTAAAGATAGGTTTAACAAGGCGATTGAAAAATTCCTGGCAACAGCGCCCGAAAAACATACACCTAAACAAACCGAAGAACTGCTGGAAACCGCTGCCTCGCAATCGCCGGCACAGCATGAGCGTATTGTGGTAAAAACCGGCACCAAAGTGAAGATCATCCCTGTAGCTGATGTTGAATACCTGCAGGCCGATGATGATTATGTAAGCGTGTTCACCAAAGAAGGATCATACCTGAAAAATAAAACCATGAACTTTTTTGAGCAAACGCTTGATGCCCGCCAGTTTGTGCGTGTGCACCGCTCCTACATTATAGCCATACAGCAAATAACCCGTATTGATCCTTACGAAAAAGACGCTCACCTGGCCATCCTAAAATCGGGTGCCAAAATACCGGTAAGTAAAACAGGTTATGTAAAACTGAAACAGGTATTGGGGATATAGTTTTTTTGAGCCTTTGTCTGAACCCTGATTAAAGGATTTTAGGATTACCTTGATTTTTGTAGAGACACATTACATGTGTCTTTTTTATGGATCAAAATGAGAAAGCCTTTCCCAAACATGTGCAGAAAAATAACTTAATCATACTCAACCCTGTAGTAACCGATAAAAGGAAAGTATTCAGTGTTGATATTTATGGTATCATAAATACCTAAGGGAGATGCTGCCTGTAAAGTACCTATAGCAATACCCTGCCCGTTTGCAGTGCCAGGAGCCAGGTAAAAAAACCCAAAACTACCAATCTGTCCTTTATAAAATATCAGGTCGCCCGGTAAGGGTTCATCTACCTTTTTATAACGTTTCATAATAGTTACCGAAAGTGGTTCAGCAGTGTTCCTGCTAATATTAACACCCGTTTGTTTTAATACATACTGTATATATCCGGGAGAATCAAAGCTTGACCTGGGAGTGTTTTTACCTAACTCAAAAGGAATTTGTTTCCAGGTAGTTAAAAGCGCGATTGTTAATGCTAACTTTCTTTTACCCGAAGGAAGGCTTATAATGGTTTTTTTGACATTACCCCAATCAATGCTTTCACCATCTGCAAAAGCATTACCTTGATTTGCCTGTGTACTTTCAATTAAGGTTATCAGATATTGATTAAGCTGCGATTCATCAAGTTTTAGTCCGGCTACCCGGCTTTTTAATTCAGCTACAGCCTTTTTTTGCTTGCTTAGGCTATCGCTTGATTTTTTGAGCTCGACTTTTACCCTCTTGAGTTCCTTATTTGAATTGAACAAATTATAGCTGGCAAATACCAACGATGTAATGAAAATCAAAATCCCAATGAGACTGATAATTGCTGATCTTCGCGAAGATCTCTCCAGGTAATCAAGCTCATTCATCATTTACATTTTACCTGTTACTATAATTTTTAACGCCTGATCCCACATTCGCAAAAGTCTTCCACCTGTATAGGTTATTAAACCCGAAGACCCAAACATTAATGATAATTCGGCTTTACCGGCTTCTTTATTGTAGATCATGAGTGAAATAGCGACAAGAAGTATTATTAAGGATATACCCGTAACAGCAAGGTGAATAAACCTTTCAAACTTAAACAGCCTGACAAGTTTTTCAACTATGGAATATCTCTCATCCAATTCTTCCTGTTTCATTTGTACTCATTATTAGGATGTTATACGAATTTAAAAAATAAAATTGTATTTCACTTTGTTATTTCGCAAATATCCAAATAGGCCAAAGTCACAAACTTCAGCGGGGATTAAAATCACTCCATCAGCAATACCATCAGCGCTTCTTCTACCCTGCCCTCTTCCAACAATTGTTTGGCCTTTAGGTGCAGTTGCAACTCGCGGGTTTTGCTGTCGCCGATGGTGGCATCAAGCAATTCTTTTATATCAGGTGTTTGCATATAGGCTTCAATGGCATCTGCAGCAGGCAAAGCCTCCAGGTTACCCAGTTGCCCCAGGTTATTACCCGTTAGTACCCGTGAATTGCGGATGCCATACGGCAGGGCATCAACCCCAATACCTATTTTAAAATTGGGTTTGGCTACTTTAAAAAGATTATCTGGCGTAACGCGGCAATACCAGTCGCCACCAAGACGGGCCACCTGGTCAATTTTGGTCTGGTCAATTTTACCATCCGCATCTAAAATATCCTCGTTAATATGGATCATTTTAATTTCGGCCAAAACCAGGTTACCTGCGCCAGGCGTATTACCCAGGGATATCACCTGGTTAACAACACATTCCAGCTGTACAAACGACTCGGCCACACGCGGCGGTTTAACCAGTTCAGATGCTACAGGAGTCAATCCTGATTTGATGAACTCATTTACCCCCTTAGCATACGCCACACTCGACAGGGAAACCTGCTGCACCATATCGTAATTAACAATATTGATCACGCATTCGGGCACTTCCAATACATTCTCCAACGTGTGCTTGGTGGTATTATCCCGTACACTGCGCGATGGCGAAAACACGCAAACCGGCGGGTTAGTGCTGAACACATTAAAAAAGCTAAACGGGCTCAGGTTTACATTACCATCTTTATCAACAGTTGAAGCCAGGCAAATGGGTCGCGGCGCAATGGCATGATTAAGGTAATTATGCAATTGTAAGATAGAAAGATCAGCGGTTTTTAAGGATAACATAGTATTTATTAAACACAATAAAATCTTGTCATGCTGAACAAAGTGAAGCATCTATTAGCCAACATGCAAAGTTCGGTAATAGATCCTTCGTTCCTCAGGATGACAAGTTCATAAATTCTTACTTTTTCAACTCCAATATCGAAAAATCACTATTGGCTTTTTTTATAATGTTGCCCAGCATACCCAGGCCGGTAATTTCCATTTCAACCAAATCGCCGTCCTTTAGCCATTGGGGCTGATAGTCCGGATCATTCAATAAACCGGTTCCGTTAAGCTCCAGGAAACAACCGGTACCAACCGTGCCCGAGCCTATTACATCGCCGGGCAGCACATCGCAGCCGTAGGCGCAGCGTTCAATGATCTCGGCAAAGGTCCAGTCCATATCGGCCATATTACCTAATGATACCTGTTTACCGTTCACCACACACTTCATTTCCAGCTTGTAGGCATTACCGGTATGACCGGGTTGGGGTGCAACCTTATATTGCTCCAACTCATCGGGTGTTACCAGCCACGGGCCAATAACCGTCGAAAAATCCTTGCCTTTAGCAGGCCCCAGGTTCAACAGCATTTCTTCCATTTGCAGGGTGCGGGCACTCATATCATTCATGATCATATAGCCGGCAATAAAGCTATCCGCATCAGCGGCTTTAATGTTACGGCCCTTCTTATTGAGCACAACGGCCACCTCCAGTTCAAAATCGAGCTTGTTAAAATGATCGGGCATACACTCAATTTCGCCGGGGCCCTGTATGGCGTTGTGATTGGTAAAGTAAAATATAGGGTATTGATCAAACTCAGGGATCATATCGGCCCTACGGTTACGGCGGGCTGCTGCCACATGCTGTCTGAAAGCGTATCCATCCCTGCATGATGATGGGTGAGGTACAGGTGCTATCAGCTCAAAAAATAGTTCTTCCTTGGCTTCCATTTTGCCGGAGCTGATGGCTGCATCAACACGCTTAGCATGATCCATCAATTCTTCACCTCCCCACAAAAACTCGTTCATATTGTCGGGGATCAGTTTATCGCAGGAATTAAGGTTATAGATATGTTTATTTATAAAAATACCTAAATGCTCTCGGTCTTCAGTTTTATAGGATACTAATTTCATAGGATGATGTGTTTATTTTAACTGGTTTTAAGCTGCTTTCGTCTATTTAATAAAAATATACTGAACAATATTATAAAAGCTAACAAAGCAATAAAGTCTATTAAAAAATTGGTTAAAATAAATCCAACCTCAGTCCAGCTACCCAATGCTACTTTGCCTTCGATATATGAATAAAAATGCAAGGGAAAGCCAACGGAGGTGAATCCGTCTGAAGGAGCATCAACGGTTGAAAATACTACAGTAATGATGATCCAGATGGTTAATCCTAACCATATAGCTTTCTTTTTGATCATAACTGGTGATTGGTTAAACCAAAACTAAGCAATTTACTTTATGGGTGGTTAATTTATTATGCTTGCATATTAAAAATATTACCTTTAATTTCGTATCAACCATGTTACGTATACAAAAGCATTTTTATTTTTCCCTGGGCCTTACCAGCATGAGCGATGCCTCATCGTTCAGGGATGCTATGCTTGCTAAAATTGTACTCGCTCAATACTAATCCCTCCCCTTTGTTGTAAGCTAAAATGTTTTAAAGTTGAAATGTCAATGAACGTTCAACTAATTAAACTTTTAAAACTATTTAGCTTACCCAACCGTTTTATGTATGTATTGCACTGATATGATGTGGGTTAAACCATTTTAACCTTGCAATATTCAATATTCCAAACGTAAACCAATTAAAACATCATGCCCGTATATCATTCATTAGGAGCTATCCCGCCAAAGCGGCATACACAATTTCGTAAGCCCGATGGCTCATTATATGCCGAAGAGCTGGTATCAACCGAAGGTTTTTCGAGCCTTTATTCGTTGGTTTACCATGCTCACCCGCCCACTATTGTAAAAACGCTGGGCGAACCCTATAGCGTTGAGCCAAAAATTGCCCGCGAAAAGCACCTGAAACATACCAGCCTGATAGGTTTTAACATTAAACCCGAAGACGATTATCTGCAAAGCCGCAAACGTGTATTGGTAAACAGCGACCTGCATATTTCGCTGGCCGCGCCCCGCCAATCCATGACCGACTATTTTTACAAGAACAGCCAGGCCGATGAAGTAGTTTTTATACATGAGGGCAGCGGTACTTTAAAAACAGGATTCGGCAATATTAAATTTGTGTATGGCGATTACCTGGTGATACCCCGCGGTACCATATACCAAATGGAGTTTAACACGCCCGATAACCGCTTATTTATTGTGGAAAGCTTTAGCCCTATCCGTCCGCCAAAGCGTTACCTTAACCAGTATGGGCAGCTTATGGAGCATTCGCCCTATTGTGAGCGCGACATTAAACGCCCGGCTGATTTAAAGACCCATGATGAAAAGGGCGACTTCAAGATCCTGATCAAAAAACAGGGCTTGATATATCCTTACATATACGGCACCCACCCCTTTGATTTTATTGGCTGGGATGGCTTTCATTATCCATGGGCACTGTCCATACATGATTTTGAACCAATAACCGGGCGCCTGCACCAGCCGCCACCCGTACATCAAACCTTTGAGGGCAATAACTTTGTGATATGCTCCTTTGTACCGCGCAAGTTTGATTATCACCCATTATCTATACCCGCGCCTTACAATCATAGCAATGTGGATAGCGACGAGGTTTTATACTACGTGGACGGTGATTTTATGAGCCGCAAAAGCGTAGTAAAAGGACAGATCACCCTACACCCAGGCGGCATACCGCACGGTCCGCATCCTGGCACCGTCGAAAAATCGATAGGTAAAGAATCAACAGACGAACTGGCGGTGATGATAGATCCATTCCGCCCACTGATGCTGACAGAAGATGCTATAAAAATTGAGGATGAAAATTATTATAAGAGCTGGCAAATGTAAGCTAAAAGCTGAAAGCCGAAAGCTAAAAGCAATCACTAATTCAGTAACTCAATAATTTTAAATTAAACAAACAATGCAAACACAAACCATAGATAAACAACCAACCACAACAGATTTTTTACCGCTTAATGGTACCGACTATGTTGAATTTTATGTAGGTAATGCCAAGCAAGCCGCCCATTATTATAAAACCGCTTTCGGCTTTCAGAACCTGGCTTATGCCGGCCCGGAAACCGGTGTGCGCGACAGGGCATCGTACGTATTGCAGCAAGGCAAAATCAGACTGGTATTAACCACTCCCCTGCACTCCGATCATCCTATTGCCGAACATATTAAAAAACATGGTGATGGGGTAAAAGTATTGGCCCTGTGGGTTGATGACGCTTACGACGCCTTTGAGCAAACCACAAAACGTGGTGCTATACCTTTCCAGCAACCGCAAACCCTTACAGATGAGTATGGTGAAGTGCGTACCAGTGGTATAAAACTTTATGGAGAAACCGTTCACTTGTTTGTGGAGCGTAAAAACTACAAGGGTTTATTTTTACCCGGGTATCAAAAGATGGAAAATAATTATACTCCCCCGCCTGCGGGCTTATTATATATTGATCATTGCGTAGGCAATGTAGGCTGGCACCGGATGAACGATTGGGTTGGGTTTTATGAGGACACCATGGGTTTTAAAAACATTTTAACATTTGATGATAAAATGATCAGCACCGAGTATTCGGCCCTGATGAGCAAGGTAATGAGCAATGGCAATGGTTATGTTAAGTTTCCTATAAATGAACCTGCAGAGGGCAAAAAGAAATCGCAGATTGAGGAATACCTGGAGTTTTATGAAGATGAGGGTGTGCAGCACCTGGCCCTGGCCACTGCCGATATTGTAGCCACTGTAACCGACCTGCAAAACCGCGGCGTGGAGTTTTTAACCATACCTACCACTTATTACGACGACCTAACCGACCGCGTTGGCCATATTGATGAAGATCTGGAGCCATTGAAAAAACTGGGGATCCTGGTTGACCGTGATGACGAGGGTTACCTGTTACAGATTTTTACCAAGCCTATTGAAGACAGGCCAACCCTGTTCTTCGAGATCATTCAGCGCAAAGGTGCAAAATCATTCGGCGCCGGTAATTTTAAAGCATTATTTGAAGCCATTGAGCGCGAACAGGAGATAAGGGGAAATCTGTAAGAGAATAAAGAGAAAAGAACCGAGATATAAGACAAAAAGTAAAAAATTAAGCCGGGCAAATGCCCGGCTTTTTTGTTGGTTGGTTTCATTATATTTGATATACCTAATACTCCATCAAATGAAAAAGTTCATTCTGTTTATTGGCATCATTACCCTAAGTATCAACTGTTTTGCACAAAATGCACCTGCACTAAACCTGTTTATGATGCTTCACTTGCTAAAAAATTAGGTGCCGATCAGTATGGTATGAAAAAGTATGTGATGGCCTTTTTAAAATCAGGGCCAAACCGCCTGCAGGATTCGGCGGCAAGGATGCAGCTGCAAATGGCGCACTTAAAAAATATTACACGCCTGGCTAACGAAGGTAAGTTAGTTGTGGCGGGCCCGTTTTTAGATGATCAGCCAATACGGGGGATATTTATTTTTAATGTGGAAACCCTGGAGGAAGCCAAAAAACTAACCGAAACCGACCCTGCCATTAAGGCGGGCACTTTAATTATGGAGCTACACCCTTTTTATTGTTCGGCTGCATTGATGGAGGTAACCAACATACACAGTAAACTGCAAAACAAAAGCATAACCGACTGAGCCGATGCAGGCTAAATACATCATTGAGCTATTAAAACAAAAAGCCGATCCTGTTTACCTTGCAGGTATGCAGCGTTATGCTATTGATACCGCGCATGCTATTGGGGTCCGCTCCCTGAATTGCGCAAACTGGCTAAAACCATAAAAAAAGATCATACCCTTGCACTTGAGCTTTGGGATACTGGTTTGCATGAGGCACGGATGCTGGCCTCTATGATAGATGAGCCAACTATGGTAACCGAAAAACAGATAGATAACTGGACAGGTGATTTTACGTCCTGGGACCTGTGCGATCAGGTATGCGGTAACTTGTTTGACCGTACTCCGTTCGCCATTTCAAAAGCAATTGAGTTTAGTGCGCATGATAATGAGTTTGTTAAACGGGCAGGCTTTGTTTTAATGGCCGAATATGCAGTGCACAATAAGAACGCATCTAACGAAACATTTATAGCGCTGTTCCCCATTATGGAACGTGAGGCCTGGGACAACCGTAACTTTGTTAAAAAAGCAGTGAACTGGGCCTTGCGCCAAATAGGGAAAAGAAACGGTATTTTAAAATTGGAAGCCATACAAACAGCCCAAAATATTTTAAAACAAAATCATAAATCGGCTAAGTGGATAGCAGTTAACGCGCTGACTGAATTGGCTGCCAAATAACCAATATGTATAGTCAAACACTAAAATGGCTAAAAAAATAGGACATTAATAACAAAATAGTATCTTTTGATACCGTTTTTACATTAAAACTTAATTATTGCTGCATTTTAAAAAAACACATCTCAAAAATCTATTTAAACATATACTTTAATATTAAAACCGCTCAAAATAATATCAAAAAATATGTTTAAACGTCTTATTTGCTCTCATAACAGCATAAATACCTAAATTTTGGCTGGATAAATTTCTTTGGTAATTACCAGTATAAGAATAGATTATATCATTTCAAATATTATATTTGAGGTTAAATAATTTAAACTTTAACACTATAGACCAGAAAAACGGCTACAACTTATGGTTGTAATTTTCATAATTTCAAATTATGGCACATAATTTTCTAATAGAGAGCATGTCCTTAATAAAGTACTGAGTAGGTTATTATTAATATGAGTTTTTCTGAAGATAAATTTTCTGATGATAGCAGGTTGCATCTTGCTCAAATAATTGATAACATAAATGCGGGCATTTGGGAGTATAATATTAATACCAGGAACATTAAATGGTCTACCGGTTTCTATAGTGTTTTAGGTTATGAATCTGACGAAATTGAATGCTCCAATCATATATTTTTTGAACAACTGCTGTACCACCAGGATAAGCCTATTTTTCTGAGTGCCTTAAACAGCTCAAACCCGACTAAGCCGATACAGGTAAGGCTACTCACAAAAACTTCCGGCTATCATTGGTTTGAAAGTACAATTAAAAAACACACTGACGGAACCGGACAATTTATTTATGGTTCCATCATTAACATAAACCAATATAAACAGACCGAGCTGCAATCAGTGCAGAGCGATCAGCTTTATAGTGATACGATTAGGATAGCCAAATTAGGCAGTTGGGAAATTGAAACAGGAACCCTTAATGTAACCCTATCAAAACAGATATATGATATTTATGAACTGCAAAGCCAGGTAAAACTTACGCTTGACGAAGCAATAAGCTTTTTTGAACCGCCTTATCGTCAGGTAATGCAAAAGGCTATAAATAATGCACTGGAGTTTTGCCAGCCATATGACCTGGAACTATTGTTTAGAACTGCAAAGAACAATGTAATATGGGTAAGGGCTAAAGGTGTACCTATTATTAATGATTATGGTAAATGCATAACTATAAGAGGCATTTTACAGGATATTGATAATAACAAACGCAAAGGCCTTAGCCTGGAATCTTCACTTAATTTGCTTACTGATCAAAACAGGCGCCTGCAAAATTTTGCTTACATTGTATCACATAACCTGCGATCGCATACCGGAAACCTGCAGTTTATGGTGAATTTATATGAAGAAACTGAGCTTGAAAAAGAGAGAAATGAAATTTTTTCGCATATAAAGTCAATTAGCGGAAGCCTGAACGCAACCATTGAGCACCTTAATGAAATAGTTAAGATGCAAACCGAAATTACCAATGAGCGTAGTATAGTTAACTTCGAAATCCTTTTCAGAAACATACAATCGGCCATTAATAGTAATATAGAGGCCCTTGATGCACATATAGAGTATGATTTCAGCAAGTGTCCGCAAATAAATTACATACCGGCATACATGGAGAGTATTTTGCAAAATCTGCTTACCAATGCCTTAAAATACAGCCATCCTGACCGCCAGCCTGTTATAAGGTGCTATACCTTAAAGGAGCGGAGCCATATTTACCTGATATTTGAAGATAACGGTATTGGTATTGACCTGGAACGTTATGGCGACAAAGTATTCGGTATGTACAAAACCTTCCATCAAAATCCCGATGCAAAAGGAATTGGACTGTTTATTACCCGTAACCAGGTAGAAGCGCTTGGCGGCACCATTAAAATTGAAAGCACCGTAAACATTGGCACTAAATTTACAATCAAGCTGGTATAATTATGCCGATAAATGATTGTAGAGAAGATCCCAGTGAATGCCTGTATTATTGATAATAACAAAACTTATGTTTACGGCTTCAAAAAACTAATTACCCTAAAAAAACTGAGCAACCAGGTAACCAATTTTAGTGATGGTAGTGAGGCTATTGCCCATTTAAAAAACCCGCTCAACGCCAATAATTTACCCGACCTGATATTTCTGGATATAAGCATGCCCGTTATGGACGGGTGGGAATTTATGAAAGAGTTTGCGGAAATAAAATCTCAACTGGGGAAAAAAATCTCGATTTACATGCTCAGTTCATCAACCGACTGGTGGGATATTGACCGGGAAAAAAATATTTCTGATGTTGCTGGTTATATCTCTAAACCGGTAGATGTGTGTCGTTTAACAGAAATATTCAACAGCATAAATAATAATATTTATAATATTTAAAAGTGCAAAGTTCCCTCTGCACTTTTAAAGTTATTTTTTACTGCCTGATGTAAGTGGTTACGTAAAAAGACTATATATTATTCAATATAGCTTTCCAGTATTTTAAAGCCCCCAGTTGTTTCCAGCTCAACGTTATCAATACTTTTTGGAAGTAATATACATTCGCCCATTTTAACCGGGTACACCTGGCCATTATATTTTACCGAGTAAGCTCCTTCAACGCATACATGTATCACAAACGAATCAAGCGTTGAATAATCTTTGGAGGTGCTGTGGGTAAAATCAAGCAGGTTGGTGGTAAAGTAAGGGCAGGTAACCAGCTTTACGGTTTCATCCTTTTGTGGTTGATAACTGGTTTTATATTCAGGGTAGTGTTTATAATCAATGGCGGCAAGCGCTTCCTGGGTATGTAGTTCACGTTTGTTACCTTTATCATCAACCCGGTCAAAATCATATATACGGTAAGTGATATCTGAAGTTTGCTGAATTTCGGCTATCAACAATCCTTTACCAATGGTATGCACACGACCGGCTGGTAAAAAGAACACATCACCCGCTGTCACATCTTCCTTATTCAGGATATCCATAATATGGCCGCTGTTCAGGGCATCTACATATTTTTGCTCTGTCATTTCCTGGTTAAAGCCCGCAATCAGAGTAGAACCAGGATCAGTTTCGATAACATACCACATCTCGGTTTTACCAAATGAATTGTGACGTTTTTTAGCCAGTTCGTCATTGGGGTGCACCTGTACAGAAAGATCATCATTGGCATCAATAAACTTTACCAGTAAAGGGAATATATTCCCAAAATGAGCGTAAACTTTTTCGCCCACCAGTTCGCCCTGAAATTTTTCCAGCAAATCAGCTAATGATTCACCAGCCAGTTCACCATCGGCTACTACAGATACATCAGATTTTACGCCTGATATTTCCCAGGTTTCGCCACAGTTTGGCAAAGCGCCAAAATCTTTATGCAGATAGGTTTTGATCTTTTGACCACCCCATATTTTGTCTTTATAAATGGTTTTGAATTTTAACGGATATAGTGCTGACATGATGTAGTTTTTATGCCCCTAAGTTAGGAGTTAAAAAAGAAATGGATAAACCGATTCAGTGTTTTTTACAAAAAACACTGAATCGGTTTATCCATAACATAAAAAAGCCCGCCTTGATCAAGGCGGGCTCTGTACATTTACAGGGAATTATTATTTACCCAATTTAGCTTTCAAATTTTCGTCAATAGCTGCTAAAAATTCTTCGGTATATAAATAATCTTTACCATGCTCCACCTTTGGTTTAATAGTGATGGCCAGATCTTTTGTCATTTTACCGCTTTCAACAGTTTCAATACAAACCTGCTCTAAAGTTTTGCAGAAGTTTATCAATGGCTGGTTATTATCAAGCATACCACGGAACTCTAAACCTCTTGTCCACGCAAAAATTGATGCGATTGGATTTGTTGAAGTAGGTTTACCGGCCTGGTGCTCGCGGTAGTGGCGTGTTACCGTACCGTGTGCGGCTTCGGCTTCCATAACGCTACCATCGGGTGTAACCAATGTTGAGGTCATTAAACCTAATGATCCAAAACCCTGGGCTACCGTGTCAGACTGTACGTCGCCATCATAATTTTTACAAGCCCATACAAAGTTGCCATGCCATTTTAATGCCGATGCAACCATATCATCAATTAAGCGGTGCTCGTAAGTTAATTGGTTAGCTTCAAATTCAAGTTTAAATTCCTGCTCATAAATTTCCTGGAAAATATCTTTAAACCTGCCATCATATTTTTTAAGGATAGTATTTTTAGTTGAAAGATATAATGGCCATTTTTTAAGCAAAGCCTGATTAAAACATGCACGGGCAAATCCTTTTATTGATTCGTCGGTATTGTACATGGCAAGTGCTACACCATCGCCTTTAAAATTATACACTTCAAATGATTGCTCGGCGCCACCATCTTCCGGAGTAAAAGTAATAGTAAGTTTTCCTTTTCCCTTGGTAACAAAATCAGTAGCACGGTACTGATCGCCAAAAGCATGACGGCCAATACATATAGGAGCTGTCCAGTTGGGTACCAGGCGTGGCACATTAGCCATCACAATTGGCTCACGAAAAACGGTACCATCCAAAATATTACGGATAGTTCCATTTGGCGAACGCCACATTTGCTTTAAACCGAATTCTTCTACACGTTGCTCATCAGGAGTAATAGTTGCACATTTAATACCAACACCATACTTTAAAATAGCATTTGCGGCATCAACAGTCACCTGATCATTAGTTTCATCACGATACTCGATACCCAGATCATAATATTTGATATCAAGATCAAGATAAGGAATTATCAACCTGTCTTTGATAAATTTCCAGATAATTCGGGTCATTTCATCTCCATCCAGTTCAACTACCGGATTTTCTACTTTAATTTTTGACATACCTGATGTTGTTTTTTTATTTTAATGGCTTCAAATATATTAAATAGACTTTACCATTTCCATTAATAATACATGAAATTTATTGATTGTTGTACCTTTATCATTTATTACGGCAGATTTATTGTATTTGCGAAGTTTGATGCTATTTTTATAAAAATAAACGTTATATCAAAACAAACTGCTTAATTAGCGCTCTCTAATGCCTATTTATGATAAAACCTATCTTAAAAACAATCCTTATAGTTATATTATGTATAAGTACATTTTTAGCAAAAGCCCAAATAGGATATGATTATGCCCAGTATGATATTGGTTTTGGAGTAGGCTTAAACAGTCCTGTAAGTACTGATGTTTCAAACTCATTAAAAAAGACCCCTTCGGCTCATTTTAGTTTTAATTATAACCAAAGCCCGTTTCTTAATTATGTTTTTGAGGGGCAGTTTGGCAGGCTTAAAGCCGGCGATCAAAGCTCCGCATCAGGCAGGCAGTTCGAAAACCATTTTTCGGCCTTTGCATTAAAGGTGCAGTTACAAGCGGGCGAGCTTATTGATTACTCACAAAGCCCTGTGGCCAACGCGTTTAAAAACCTTTACCTTTCAAGCGGTGTAGGATATTTGGTTAATCATGTAGTATTAAAAACCCCCGACAAGCGAGTGCCAGAGGGCTCTACGTTACCTGG
Source organism: Mucilaginibacter lappiensis (assembly GCF_050433765.1). Taxonomy (GTDB): domain Bacteria; phylum Bacteroidota; class Bacteroidia; order Sphingobacteriales; family Sphingobacteriaceae; genus Mucilaginibacter; species Mucilaginibacter lappiensis_A. The sequence continues at coordinate 697,279 of NZ_JBNPWP010000004.1, forward strand.
CGATAACAACAGCCAGATACCCTTTATTCCGGTTAGGATAGGTTATGAATTTAAAGTTTTTAATCAATACAATGAACCCAGCTTTAAAATTGACCTGGGTTATCAATACAACTTTGTAATGGATGATAACCTTGACGGATATAGTACGGGTGCACATAAGGATGTTTTTTCGCAGCTGACGTTGGGTGTAAAATTTGCCCTTGGCGGTGTAACATCATACAGAAAGCAAATACATTATTAATATCGCATTTAACCGGTTTTTAAATTGGTTTATTTGCTTTTTTTGGCAAGGTTTTTAAGGTATATTTATGTAAAATATACTCCTATGGACAATCAGAATATAACCCCCGAATTTGATGATGACGAAAACGATGAAGCATTAAATGATAATAGTGCTGACCGTGACAGAACATTAAAGGATGAATTAGGTGAAACTATTGATAAAGAGGATCTTAATTACAATCCAGATGATAACAGCTTTGAATATGATGTAAAAAGTGATGACCCGGATTATGATCATCCTGATCCATATGATACCTCAGTAAAAAACGGGAATGATATGAATTCAACTTATGATGAGGCCAACCCTTATGATACAGCAAATGAATATACCGAAAAAAGATCGCTCGAAACAGATGTAGACGACCTTGGCATGCATATTGACGATGGCGATATTGTAGAAGTTGACCCAACAGATGCTGCATTAGCACACACTCCTGAAGATGATCGTGATGATCTTGACGATGAAGGTTATCCAAAAAATGATACTGAATTTCTTAAATAGTTTTTAATGATGAGTAATCCCTGTGGTCTTCCTGAACTTGTTTCAGGATCTCTCAGGATAGTTAATGAAGTATAATAACTTAGCTTATGAGATGCCGAAACGAGTTCGGCATGACAAATATAACGAAACAAGGCAGGCTTTAACCTGCCTTGTTTCGCCTCTCATTCAATCAAAATCAAGATTAAAGCGGTTTCTTAAATCAACAAGCTGTGGGTTCCTGGCAGCCATGTGCTGAAACTTTTCCATAGCGGTGTAAGGTTTTCTGATCACTTCCTGCTCATCAACACGTGCATTTACCTCAATACTGAAATTATTTAGTTTACTGCGCAAAAAATTATGCATTTCAGGTCGCTCCTCCCTAAATAAGTTTTCCTGTACTTTATTCCCTACCAAAATCTCAAATTCATATGGCTTTAGCATACGCGGCGCGTTGGAAGTAAAGATCGTAACCAGATTTTTCTTACCCTCGGCCTTTACTTTTGCTGCAAAATCGCTCCAGTACCTTAAAAAACTATCCATGGTAAAATCCTCGTTTGCATCACCCTTTAAATAAGGGTCTTCCTCTTCTGCAATCTCTTCCTCGGTTTTACCGGTATCAGTAAGCGAAGGGGTTGATAATCCTAAACTTGGCTTAGGTATAAATACCGCGGGCTTTTCGGTAGCTGGTGCCACCGCTTTTACCTGAGTTGCCTGATTATTTTGAGGCTGGGGCGCTGTCTTATTATAAGTAAGCGGCGTATCACTTAATACAGGGACCTCATTACTGATCTTATTTTCCTGAACCGGAGCTGTTATTGCTGCGGTATCAGGTTTTTTTTTTAATGACCCGTCGGTAACGGGCGTTGCGGCAAGCGGTGAAGTTGCCATGTTAAATGCCGAGGGCAAATGGCACATCTTGAGCAACGCCAGCTCAACCTGCAATCGCTGGTTTTTACTCAGCTTGTAACTAATATCGCACTGGTTGGCAATATTCATGGCCGAAAGTAAAAAAGATACCGAGCCTGTTTGTGACTGCTGCAGGTATTTATTTTTTATGCCCTCGCTTACTTCCAGTAATTTTAAGGTCGACTGATCTTTACTTACCAGCAGGTTACGGAAATGCTCGCTCAAGCCGGCAATAAAATGGGCCCCGTCAAAACCACGGGCCAGTATCTCATCAAAAAACAACAGTACTTTAGCTGTATTTTCCTGAAGTAAACTATCGGTTATATTAAAATAATAGTCGTAATCAAGTATGTTCAGGTTATCAATTACCGATCGGTAGGTTACCTTACCGCCCGAAAAGCTAACGATCTGATCAAACATGGATAAAGCGTCCCTTAAACCACCATCAGCTTTCTGGGCTATAATGTGCAAGCCATCGGGCTCATAGCTTATGTTTTCTTTCCCGGCGATGGAAGCCAGGTGACCGGCCATATCATCAACCTTGATACGGTTAAAATCAAATATCTGGCAGCGCGAAAGTATGGTGGGCAATATTTTATGCTTCTCGGTAGTGGCCAGTATAAATATGGCGTAGTGTGGAGGTTCTTCCAGCGTTTTTAAAAAGGCGTTAAAAGCCGCCTGCGACAGCATGTGAACCTCATCTATAATATATACTTTATAACGCGCGGCTTGTGGTGGTATGCGTACCTGCTCAATCAGGCTGCGGATATCATCAACCGAGTTGTTTGATGCCGCGTCAAGTTCATGAACGTTAAATGAGTTGCCATTTTCAAAAGCTTTGCACGAAGCACATTCGCCACAGGCTTCGCCATTGGGCTGTAAATTTGTACAGTTAATGGTTTTTGCAAGTATGCGCGCGCAGGTGGTTTTGCCCACACCGCGGGGGCCGCAGAATAAAAATGCCTGCGCCAGCTGATTATTTTTAATAGCGTTTTTGAGCGTATTGGTTATATGTTGCTGACCAACAACGGTTTCAAAAGTAGCCGGGCGATATTTACGAGCCGAAACAATAAAATTATCCACAGCTACGAAGTTAACAAGAAAATGCTTTAAGTTAAAGTACCAATGAAACGATTATGTAATTAAAAACTACGTTGCTTTATTGCAGGTCATCATCAGGGAGATGATCATCATCTTCTGGACCGGGTATACCGGGAATAAATTCGGCGTCGAGCCTGTCGTCAAAATCTTCGTCATCTTCGTCGTTCCAATCCCCTTCTATCGGTCTATCGCCGCGGGGCGCAGACAGTACAACTGAATCCGATGTAAATAACTGAAATTTAGAACTTTCAATTTTGCAAGGTGTAATCAGCATAACAAAGTATCTGTTTAAATCCGGTAATTAGCAAAATAAGTATAATTCAGCTAAAAATACTGCTTTTTATCATTATAATTGATTTGATTAATCCAAATTTCTTCTTACATTTGCAGCCCCGTAATAGCGGGTAATTAATTAAAAATCAAAGTATAATAATGCAACAGTACGAAATCGTGATCGTTCTAACCCCGTTGTTATCAGAAGAAACAGCTAAAGAAGGCATTGCCAAATTTAGCAAGATCTTAACTGATGGCGGAGCCGAAATTGTCCAGGAGGATAATTGGGGTTTGAGAAAATTAGCGTACCCTATTCAAAAAAAGACTACAGGGTACTATCACTTAACTGAATTTAAGGCTCCAGGTGATTTAATTAACAAATTGGAGGTAGAGTTAAGGCGCGATGAGCGTGTTTTGCGTTTCCTGACCATTGCTTTGGATAAACATGCCATTGCTTACAATGACAAAAAACGCAGCGGTGCTTTTAACAAAAAACCAGCAGCTAAAGTGGAGGACGCAAACTAATGGCTAACGAACAAATTAAATACGTTACCGCTCCAAAAGTGGAGGATAACCGTAAAAAATACTGCCGTTTTAAAAAGAATGGTATTAAGTATATTGATTACAAAGACGCTAACTTTTTATTAAAGTTCATTAATGATCAGGGTAAAGTATTACCACGCCGTTTAACCGGTACTTCATTAAAATTTCAGCGTAAAGTGGCTCAGGCTGTTAAACGTGCCCGTCACATCGGTTTATTACCTTACGTTACAGATTCATTAAAATAATAGGAGATTTAAGAAATGGAAGTTATTTTAAAACAAGATGTAAAAAACCTGGGCGATAAAGACGATGTAGTAAACGTTAAACCAGGTTATGGCCGTAACTACCTTTTACCAAAAGGCTACGCCATATTAGCTACTGAAAGCGCTCGCAAAGTTTTAGCTGAAAACTTGAAACAAGCTCAGTTTAAACAAGAAAAGATCCGTAAGGATGCTGACGCGATAGCTGCCCGTTTAGAAGGTGTTAAACTTAACATTGGCGCTAAAGCCGGTGAAAGCGGTAAAATTTTCGGTGCCATCAACACTATTCAAATTGCTGATGCATTGAAAAAAGAAGGCTTTGAAGTTGACCGTCGTCGTATTACTTTTGATCAGGAGCCTAAGTTTGTTGGTGATTACATCGCAAACGTAAACCTGCACAAAGAAGTAAAAGTACAGGTTCCTTTCTCAGTAGTAGCTGAGTAATTTATATTTCGAAATTCGGATTTTTGATTTCGGATTTTGAATAAATTTTAGAATTTTTAAAAGGTGTTTCGCTAAAGCGAAACACCTTTTTTTATAGATAATTATTAGTTTTCGTGAAACGGACATCACCATCAAACAAAAAACCAAATCAGAGATCAAAAAACAGAGGTTCCCAATCAATGTTCGGCGGTATATTTAAACTGATCTTCAGGGCATTTAAACTCGCGTTTTTACTTTTTGTAGGCTTAAGCTTGCTGGGGGTGCTTTTTTACCGTTTTGTACGTCCTCCCTTTACCTGGCTCATGATTGAACGCGGTTTTCAGCAAAAGGCACGTGGTAAGGAATGGAAGATAGATAAACAATGGGTAAGTTTTGATGAGATATCTGATAACATGAAACGTGCCGCCGTAGCCGCTGAGGACCAAAGCTTTCTGGAACATCATGGTTTTGATTTCAGGGCAATTGAAAAGGCCATTGAAAAAAACGCGCACAGCAAAAAATTAATTGGCGGCAGTACCATATCGCAGCAGGTAGCTAAAAATGTTTTTTTATGGGAAGGGCGCTCCTTATTAAGAAAAGGGGTTGAAGCTTATTTTACCATACTAATAGAGGTTTTTTGGAGCAAGAAACGCATCATGGAGGTTTACCTGAATGAGATTGAAATGGGCGATGGTATTTATGGTATTGAAGCTGCCTCACAAGCCTATTTCCATAAACCGGCAGCTAAACTAACCAAACATGAAGCAGCAGCCATCGCGGTAATATTCCCAAGTCCGCTAAAATGGTCGGCCACCCACCCTACCCGGTATTTAAGGCACAGGCAATATTTGATCATGAAAAACATGAAAAGGCTGGGGCCATTGGATTTTTAGAAGCCCCCTACCCCCTGAAGGGGGAACAAAAGTTTATATACTCGCGATACTTCCCCTTTAGGGGATTGAGGGGTTTCTATTTATACTTCCACATCCTGGTTTTACCTTCAGATAGCCATTCAATAGCAGTATCTAATCGCTTTTGGCGGGTGGCATCGGTTTTGGCTTCTGTGAACCACTCTACGTACTCCTTTTTATTGGAATAGCTAAACCCATCAAACACTTCTTTAGCTTTCGGATAACCAGTTAATAGATCCGTAAAATAATCCGGGATAACCAATTCGGCTTTTGCGGCAGGGGCTTTTTTGGGGTGCGCTTTCACACCTTTTTCGTTCAATGCAATACACTGCAATATGTAATCAGTCAGTATTTCTTTTGAAGGCAAATCGGCAATGCTGGTAAGGCGGCCAAAACTCCCCATGGCAGGTTCTTCGGTATTGTTCAAAACAAGGTATGGATCTTTAATAAGTGATGATCTCCAGAAACCGAAAGCGCAGTGCTGCTTAAAGGCAGCCATATTACATATAGGGCCCTTATAGTCAAAAAAGGGCATTCCCCACTTTACTGTTTCCCCAACCAAGGGTGAAGCCTCGTGAACTACCTTCCTGATGTATTCCAGTATCGGTTTTGCAAATTCGGCAGACTTAGCAATATATGCGTCTGTCCGGCTATCGTATTGTCCCATACAATAAATTTATACATATTGTTTTCAATTACCAATATCCCTTAACATAATATTAACTTTTTAATTAGTTTTATAACAAGTTAAGCCACAACGACATGATATCATATTTATCAAAATTTACATTTGGTTTATTAGCTATTACAATACTTGGTACCATATCAGGATATTGTCAGGTTAAAAGCGTTTCGCCCAATCCATTTTGCGAAAAAGAGATAGTATCGTGGGATTATAGCTCAAAGGTTATTGGTGAAGATTATACCATATATATTCATTTCCCACCCGGATATGATACCACTAAAGCCAAGTATCCGGTATTGTATATGACCGATGGAGATTGGAACATGACTGTAGCCATGAATTGCTTTAATATGCTGCGACAGGATTATGAAACAACAGAACCGCTTATTGTTGGGATTGGCTATGGCTCCCGGCCCAATAAACGGGGAGAGATTTAAACCCAGGCACCGGTGGCCCTAAGTTTTTAGATTTCATTCAGCAGGAAGTGATGCCATTTATACAAAGCAAATACAGGGTAAGCGATAATAAAGCACTATATGGCTATTCGTTGGGCGGTATGTTTACCACCTATGTTTTATTTGAGCATCCAGATTTGTTCAATATGATCTTTATAGGTGCTCCCGGCAATGGTGGCAGTGAATTGATACCTGCAGCGCAAAAGTATTTTACTACCCATAAGGATCTTAATTGTAAAGTTTTTGCAGGCGTAGGCTCCTACGAACACATGGGAGTAAATAACATTGCACAGTTTAAAGCTTACATGGAAAAACAAAACTGCAAAAACCTTGAAATCGCTACAGCTGTTACCCCTAATGCCGGGCATGGGGCTGCACTGGCCCAGGTAATGCAAAATGCCATAGCATTTGCCTATTGCAAAAAACATAAACCTATTACCTTAGCGGCAGCAGATCTGGAAAAACACACAGGAAGTTATACTATTGCTGGTGATACCAAAAATAAATTCAAGTTATACGTAGATGATAAAATGCTTTATTTTAAACAAAATGAAGAGTCTCCCATTCAATTGGTTCCTTATACTAAGGATGGCTTTTTTATGTATGAAAGCGAGAGAGCAGACATATCATTTAAGGAAGAAGGCAGCAGGAAATATATACTTTTCGCTTTCCCTAACGAAAAGCCTACACGGTTGGATAAGACCAATTGATCAGTTAACTTCATCATTAGCTCATCCCTAACAGGCTTTTGTTCTAATCGCATATTTCAATAACAATTACTACCTTTTCTTTCAATCATAATGGAGAAAATATCGCTTCAATTGTTCCCTAATAGAATTTTAAAAAATAAATCAATAAACAGGCATTTCTGTTTGCCCTGGAAATATCAAAAATCAACAAGTTTATTCTTACTTCTTTGCTGAAAATATCTAATCCAAGCCACCGAAAGAGATACACTAGCACTAATTGGCAATATCATAAGTGGCATGTGTGTAAAGCAAAAACCAAGAATCACTAAAACTGTCAGCGTACATAAAATATATAATGTTTGCTTTCTCGCGAATATCGTTTCTAAGTGAACAATGTTAACTTTATTTTGAGCCTTATAGCTTTCTATAGCCGACTGAAAATCAGATAAAAATGTCTTTAGCAAATCATTGTTGCAGAAATTATTGTTAGCCCCTATTTTGAATTTAGTGCCATCTAAAAATCCCAAGGTAAACACAATCCCATTTTTTCCATCGTATATATAATAATACTTCAAATCACTAAAGGGAATATGGATTGTTTGATTCAACTCTATTGTCAAATCGGTCATAGAGAGCTTTGCAATTCCTATTCTTTTAATTCTATGCTTATTTAACAAAAAGAATGCTATCGCTAATCCTATCAGTGCTATTACCCCTATACCTGGCGATATGATGCCCGTAAATAAAATTCTAAAAGGAAATAAGCCTAAAACTATAATTGCAAATGATAATCCAAACAAAAGATAAACAAGGCCTTGTCTAGTATATTCGAAGGTATAATCTTTCATGCATTATAAAAAGCGAAGGTCGAAGTGTGGTAAGTATAATAAATTACTGCTGACTTTCAGAAAATCAAACAGTCCTTAAAATTATCAATTAAAGTAACAAAAATGTTTTTTAAATAAAATCTGGATGCATCAAAGCCCTAGAATACCTTTGAGTTCGGGACGATATTTAGAAGTTAAAAATTCTGTTACTGTGATCTCCGCCAATCCGTGTATGTGAAACGGATCTTCGGTAATGATTTTTTCTATCTCCTGTTTGGTAGCAGCCAAAGCCAGGATAATACCGCCAGTACGCGGCTCTTTACGTCCCCATATAACAAATATTCCTTTATCGTAATATTTTTCCAGGTGTTCAACGTGGGGAGCCATATATTTATCCACCTCCTCAAGCGGCACAATATAATTAAGATCGATGATGAACATAGTTTTAATTATTAAGCTATTACCGTTATTGTTTTCATAATTAATTGAATGAGCCAACTAATTATAATGATTTGTTAATTAACAAGATCCCTGAACAATTGTATATGCCAGCTGTTTTTAAATGGCACCTCCCATTTGCTTTCCAGTTCGGCTACATTTTGTACCATGTTGTTGTAAACAATGGTTTCGGTATTTATCTTTCCTTGCTTCAACAGATCCTCAAAAGCATGGCGGGGTAATGATTTTACCTCTTCTCCCTCACGATAGGCCAGGTTAAACCTATCGAACAGGTTAACATTAAAACGCTGCTCTATCTGCTTCATAAAATGAACTGATTTATCAATGGAACATCCGCTGGCACCAGCCTGACTTTCATCAACTATCAAAATAAAAAAACGGTTATATCTAATCTCGGCCCGGGCTTTTAACTGGTTGTTATGGGCTGTCCAGCCGATGGTAAAATTATCCAGTTCAGGCTGTATTTGCTGCACTTCCTGGTCTGATAGTTTTCTATCGGCCTGGTATATCCAAACTCTTGAGTGTTGAGAAAATTCCATTTACAAAAATATCAATTTATTAACTTCGGGTTACATTTTGTTGTCATGAAAAAAACACATCTGTCGCAAACAAAAAAAATGCTGTTAGTTGTCTGCATTTTGCTTGCAGGTTGGCTTAATTATAGCTTCAGGCCACAAACAGACGATCAGGAATGGCTGGATTGGAGTAACAAATGCCTTTCAGAATCGTACAACCCGCTGCCTGATGTTAAATTAAAAAAGTGGGAACTCACCCTTACAAACGATTATTTTTTACGGCTCCGAAAAACTTATCAACATGGTAAACAGGTGTATTACTCCTTTAATTTGCACCGCTTAAACGATGTAGGATACCAGGGCGACGACAAAGCAGGAACCCTGCAATTGAGCACCGCTGCCGATGATATCATTGTGCAAACTTATGAGGATCCGAAGGGGGATATCGACTCCATGTCGACCGTGCTTGACCTGCCCGTTAAGAACATGAGCACAGAGCGATTGGACAGCCTGAAAAGCGCGTTGAACTACTTTAAAACAAAAGCCGATTTATAACCCATTTGCCCTAACGGTGATCTCGGCAATATCCAGCACGCGTATCTCCTGCTCTTTATCCTGATGTTTTACGCCATCGGTAAGCATGGTCATACAAAATGGACAGGCAGCGGCCACAACCTGTGCTTTAGCTTCCAGAATATCCTCCATGCGCTCCATATTGATGTCTCTTTTACCTGGTTCAGGTTCCTTAAACATTTGGCCTCCACCTGCACCACAACACAAACCGTTTGATTTGCAGCGTTTCATTTCTACCAGTTCAGCATCCAAAATTTCGAGGGCAGCACGTGGCGCCTCATAAACATTATTGCCCCGGCCCAGGTAACAAGGATCATGAAAGGTGATCTTTTTCCCCTTAAAACTTTCACCACCCTCGGCCTTCAGCTTCCCTTCATCAATCAGTTGCTGAATGAGCTGGGAATGATGGATCACCTCATAATTGCCCCCCAAACCCGGGTACTCGTTTTTAATGGTATTAAAACAATGCGGACAACCGGTTACTATTTTTTTTATGTTGTAACCATCAAGCACCTGTATATTAGTCATGGCCAGCATCTGGAACAAAAACTCATTACCGGCACGCTTGGCAGGGTCGCCGGTACAGCTTTCCTCCGTGCCTAAAACCGCATAACTGATGCCTACATGCTGCAGGATCTTGCAAATATCACGGGTTATTTTCTGTGCTCGTTCGTCAAAACTACCTGCACAGCCCACCCAGAATAATATCTCCGGTTCTTTTCCCTGTGCGGCCATCTCGGCCATGGTAGGTACTTTTATTTCGGATATCGAGTTTTCCATATCAGATTTATTATTGGTAGATGGTCAATAATCCATAAACCATAGTTTCTTTTATTGTTTTATTATAATTGGTTATAAGCTATCATCTATGGACTATTGACCATCGACTACGGACTTAAGGCTTCTCCGCCCAATTAAATCTGTCTGCCTGGCTGTATTTCCATGGTGCGCCATTATTTTCTACATTTCCAAACATATTGTTCAGACTGGCGGGAGCCTGCGATTCTTCCATTACAATATAGCGGCGCATTTCGGTGATGATCTCCAGCGGATTAATATTTACCGGGCAGGCCTCTACACAGGCATTACATGTGGTGCAAGCCCAAAGTTCTTCGCGGGTAATGTAATTATCCAATAAGGTTTTACCATCGTCATGATCTTTGCCGTGCTTATCCAGGTTATTACCCACTTCGGTGATCCGGTCGCGGGTATCCATCATAATTTTACGGGGCGATAATAGCTTGCCGGTAATATTGGCCGGGCACACCGAAGTACACCTGCCGCACTCGGTACAGGTGTAGGCTTCCATCAGATTTTTCCAGGTAAGGTCTGTAACATCCTTAACCCCAAAACGTGCCGGTTCGCCCGTGTTTTCAGGTACAAAAGAAGGATCAAGCATAGCTTTTACCTCGTTGGTAACCGATGCCATGTTGGTAAACTTCCCTTTTTTATTCAAGTTGGAATAATACGTATTGGGGAAAGCCAGCAGGATATGAAAATGTTTTGAATAAGGCAGGTAATTTAAAAATGCCAAAATACCTATAATATGAAACCACCAGCATACCCGCTCAACAAGTACCAAGGCACCTGAACCATCAGGCAGCAAAGGGGCTATCAGTGAGCTTACCGGGAAGCTGCCGGCTTTAACGTAGTGACTAAAATGTAATAACTGTAATTTATAGTCGGCCGCGTTCATGGTTAAAAAGGCGGTCATCAGTAAAATTTCGGTAATAAGTATATAGTTGGCATCTGACCGTGGCCACTGTGTCATCTCGATACCACTAAAGCGTTTTAAACGCACAATATTACGTCTGCACAGGAAAACCACACAAGCAACAAGCACCAGCACAGCCAGCCCTTCAAAGCCACCTATCAGCAAACCATACAAACCACCAAGCGGATGAGAAAATATACGATGCGATCCAAAAATACCATCAATCATGATCTCGAGCACTTCCAGGTTAATGATCACAAAACCTATGTAGATAAAAAAATGCATAATGGCCGCTACCGGGCGTTTTACCATTTTGGTTTGCCCCAGGGCTATTTTTGCCATTACCTTCCAGCGTATGACCGGCTGATCAGAGCGGTCAGTATCTTTTCCCAACAATATGTTGCGCCTTATTTTACCTGCGTTTTTGGCGAACAAGTAAATAGCTGCCCCTAAAATGATAATAAATATAGCCTGTGCAATCATTATGCGTGCATAGTAAGTTTTTCAAAGTTAATTGAATTGTTGAAACAGAAAAATGTTTTGAGGCCGAAAAATCCTGTGGCAGCTAAGTAACTGATTAAGTGGACAATTGTTTAACTTTATAATTAATACCTTATTCAATCATGCTTTTTTGAAAACTTTTTTCAAAAAAAACTTTTCAAACATAAAAAAAAAGCTACATTTGCACTCCCCAAAAGGAGGTATCATAGCTCAGTCGGTAGAGCAAAGGACTGAAAATCCTTGTGTCGCTGGTTCGATCCCAGCTGATACCACAAACTCAAAGTCTCTTAGTCATACTAAGAGACTTTTTTATTGCCTAAAAGTGCCTTTCCAGCTTCTAAGTGCTGTTTCTTAAAATTTATTAATTACTCTCTGATCGGTTTTTGTTTACACAACTCTTAGTTTCTGTTTCGTATTATATGGTTTTAATTGACATTTGGCGCAGTTTTGGCGCAGTTTTAATACTAATTTGATAGCAATTTAAGGATTTGAGGCTTTGTTTCTTCATATTATGTGTTTAAGTGAATAAATAATTATGGTGGCCCAACAAGTGCAAGGATGAATTAAATGCAAGGAGGAACGGAATAAATGTAAGATGGTGAGTAGGGTAGTGTTTATGCCGGAAATTCCTTGCCTTGTATTCCAGACTCCCACTTAACTTTGCTGAATAATTATTTCCTCACTCTTCTTTTTAATATCAGCACATTTTATTTCAACTTCCTTATGTATTATACCTTCAGTTCTAAAAATGTGCGGAGCGTAGGCCTTGGCAAACCCCGTCGATTCTATGATAGGTTTCAGGTCACAAGTGCTTTTTCCTATTTTCTTAGAGTTTTTGTAAGTACCCTTATATAAGTAAGATTGTTAAAAAAATAGGAAAAAGGAAAGTGGTTGGTGATGGTTTAAATGATATGTCCATCTGTTTGCCTTAAAAGGTAAACTGTTGTTTAACTTGCAATTGACTATATCTATCAATTGCCTAACTACCTTTTAATAACCCAGCTCGAGCGTTAGTTTATAATAATTCAGTTCGCCCCTTTGCAATAACCAATATAGTACATTGATAGTTGTTGCTTGTTTGTATCGGATAAATTTTCAACTGGTTTAAAGTATCCATCTTGTAAAACTACCTTGGTGCCTAGTTTCGGGTTTTTATCTTTGTTATAAGCCATCACTATCGTATCTCCTGTTTTTTCCCATCGACCTGTATACCATTTACTATAAAAGAAGACACCGGTGGAATGAATTTCAAAACTATGATCTTGACGATACAGAATGTAAGATTGATTTTGTGTCCCTTCATAACAACCTCTTATTAAAACCTTGCTTTCAAACTGTTCTGTATCAGGGATGGGAAGTACAAGAGCTACTATATATATTAAGGTAGGTAGGCAAATCATAAAAGATAGGTTTCGCCTATTCTTAATGATTACAATAATACCTTTAACGATTGCAACTATAATTACAATAAAAAGAATTGGGATTAAAAGGGTAAGGATTAATGAGACTAATCCTTCCGTATACTTATCTATATAATGATAGCAGTTAAATAACACTACAAAAGCTATCGTCGTTATTATTGCTTTACTCCACTTTTGCATGCTTGTCAAGTCTTCGAGATCAAATATACGGGACTTTAGTTAATCCTATGCTTTGTACGCTTCAGAAGCACCAGCCCTAACTTTGCCTAATAATTCATTCCTTACTCTCATACCTAACTCAGAAACATGAAGATTCTTTATTTTATACTGGTACCGTAATTCTTAAGTTGAGTACAGTCTGTTATCAACAGAAGCTCCTGTAATGTGCAGAACTTCATCAGAGTTTTATATTAACATTATGTAATTTGCCGTGGAATTAGTCCAACAAAACCTAATTGTCTAAGTAAAATCTAAAAAATATGGCAAGATGTACAGCGCCAACATATGGACACCGCACTGCGAGTGGAGCAGCAGCATGTCCCGCATGTGGTAGTCGTTATAGCAGTAGTTACCGTTCGAACTCGTCTTATGATTCTTATCCATCTTACTCCTCGTCAGGAAGCTCCTCAGGCCGTCAAAGTAGCGGAGGCAGTTCTGGAAGAAGTAGGAAACCGCGTTGGTCGCGACCTGGTTCTTCTATCCTTTACACCGATGCCGAGGTTCGTTCTTTAACACCAATACGAGAAAATGTAGAGAAGCGGTCAAATCAACCTGATCTGCGTGACATCTTCCTATGTCATGCATGGGATGACCGGCAGGGTGCAGCTAAAGAGCTTCACGATTTATTAGAGTCCAATGGTGTTCGTGTTTGGTTTAGTGAGAAAGATGTCGGTCTTGGCGTTCCATTACTCCGTGCCATAGACAAGGGTTTGGCGAACTCTAAGGTAGGAATTGTGCTGGTAACTCCTGCGTTACTGCGTCGTCTCCCAAACGAGGGCATCGCTGACAAAGAACTTTCCGCGCTACTCGCGGGCGATCGGCTCATTCCGGTTGTGCATGGAACGACATATGAAGCGCTACGTGACGTCAGCCCCTTACTCGCCTCACGAAGCGGTCTCAGTACCGCTGAGGAAACAATGAAAGAAGTGGCTGCTAAGTTAGCTGAATTGGTCATTGTTGAACCGTGTTATTAACGATTATTAAGCCACCTGTCACTACGGTCAATTCAAGATTAATAAGATTTTATCTTTTATAGGAGGTGAGAAAGCTCCGAATTGAAGTTAGCTAATTGGTTTTATTAAGGTTAGAGTTACGACACCTTTTACTAAAAAGGGGTATTATACCCCCTTGTCAACTAAAGTGTAGTAGATTTATGAGATTGAATAAAAGGATGTTTTGGGAAATGGTAAAAGTATGTTCCAACCTTATTGCCTTAAAAGTTAAACTTCTCGAATAGATAGATAAGTGATGAGGAGTGTTATTAGCTCTAATTACCTTTTAACAAAGAAGTTCGAAAAGTCACTCTGTCATTATACTTTGAAGGATTGCCTTATTTAATACTTTGAGAATACTTAAGCTTCCAGCTACTTCCATCGGAAAATGATACTTCAATTGGCCAAGCTAGCTCAATCTTTTTTGCATCTCTACTCAATACATCCCAAGTTGAACCTTCAGATCTCCCTGGCTTTAATACGTCATCGGTAAAGCCGGCACCAAATCCAGCAGCAAATGAATTACCAAGATCGGCAGGCTCATTAAAGGCATTAACACCGTACCAATTAAACTTAATAGCAGCAATAGTTTTCTTCGAAACATTTCTATACTTTAAATAGACGTTTCTAAACGTAGAATACTCCTGCTTTACAATTCTTGCGCTTAAAACCTTAACTGGTGCTTTATATAGTCCTACGGTATCAAACAACGCTTTCTTAATGCTGGAATTTACCATTTTCTTTACATGCTCATCTGAACTTTCACCGTACTTAGCTCTTGAAAAGCTATCCAGCTCCATCTTCTTTTGAAGCTCCGATTTAGGCTTCGTTTGCTCGCAGGATGTTATGGTTAATAGTAAACAAGCTGTAATGCCTGACAATATTTTTTTCATGAGAATAAGTCTGTTGTTGTATTGAATTGCCAATATCTACGCTATAAATCAATATGAACATCATAGGTTTTGCCTTCCTCGCCTTCTACATTTGCGTTCCCATCTTCGTCAATGTCGGCAGCAGTAATGTGATCCTCATCTAAGTACCCATCGTTAGGAAAGTTAATTTGCACTACTTGCCCATCACTTACTTCGACACTTAGTGTGTAAGTCGCAGAATAACCCGTATTTGGATTAGTATAATCAACTGTGGAACTATAGCTTCCGTCTTCGATTACAGTGCCATCTTCTTTCTGCCCATCATTTTCATCATGTAAGCATGATGAAAGGGCAATACAGAAAACGCTAACTAACAGTATTCGTAAAGTTTTCATAAACCGTTTAAAAAACTATTTCTTACAAACACCACATGTTAATCCATCTTTTGCACAACGCTTACAATACTTGCAACTTTTACAGGCTTTGCATGGGTTAGCACCAACACAGGTTGCGGCTTTAGTAGTAGATGTTCTTGTTATAGGTTTGATGTTGCTTGCGCTTACCAGCGTACCGGCAGCGAGCAACATTAAAAGAAGAGTCCTTTTCATGATGATTTAGGTTTGGTATAGTAAACTTAGTTAATTAAATCTATAAACTTTACGAATCAATCATTAATCTTATTTTAGCAAGGTGAAAAAGTATCTCTACCTACCAATTACATTAATCATTGTTGTGGCACTCATTTCATGGGGATTCAAAGGACATAGAGCCGTTGCAACCATAGCAGAAAAGCATTTAACTACTAATACAGCAAAAGTTGTAGCCACTTACTTAAAAGGTGAAAGGATGGCCGATGTGAGCACCTGGGCGGATGAACACAAGAATCCCACAACGGGTAAATGGCACTTTCTGAATCTGCCTTTAGGATTAAGCCATCAGCAATTCGTTGACTTCGTTAGCCAGCAAAGCAATGATAATGTTTACGCGGCCATCCTTAAAGAGGAAGCTATTCTAAAAGATAAAACTTCAACACCCCAACAAAAGAATAGTGCGTTGAAATATCTTATTCACCTGGTGGGTGACGCTCACCAGCCGATGCACGTTTCTCGCAAGGAGGATAAAGGAGGTAATACCATTCAAGTGCGCTTCGACAATAAAGGAACTAACCTGCACAGTCTTTGGGATAGCAAGCTAATAGACCACGAAGGCTTAGGTGAAGATGAAATTACCAAACAATATGATTGGGCCAATGCAACACAGATTAGGAAATGGCAAGCTGATAGTCCGATAGAATGGTTATGGGAAAGCTATCAGATCAGCAGCGTACTGTATGAGGATATTAAACAAGGCCAAACAATTGATGAAGCTTATTATAAAAAGTATATTCAGACTATCCACTTACGAATTGATCAAGCCGGTATTCGATTGGCAGGTGAATTAAATCGTTTGTTTAAAGATGTTCAATTAAATCGTGAGTCAATTGCTGTGCCGACAAACGCTACCCTACCAGAGGTAACTGTTAAGGCGGAACTAAAAGATATTGTAACATACGTAGGTTATAAAGTGAGTGTTGAAGGGAAAGTTTATGGTTTAAAAGATATTGGAAGTATGGTATTGGTAAACTTGGGTGCAGCCTATCCTAATCAATTGCTAACTATTGCTTTAAAAGGTAACGCTAAACAATTGGCTTCACAGCTGGAAGGTAAGACAGTGACTGTTCAAGGTGCTGTAATCGATTATAAAGGCAAGCCGGAGATTGTGGTTACTGATCCCAAATTAATAGTGATTCAAAAGTAATACAGCGCTAAGCATATAATGAAGACGAACGCCAAGCTGATTAAGCCTGGCGTTTTACTTTCTATTCCAATACTTCATAGTTAGATGCCCGCGCTAAGCTTTGATAGTTAACATATTGCTCATAGAAATGCTTCGCTTTATTGTGATCACTTACGTAATAGAGTTCATTAATCCCCGACGGGCTTTTAATATGAAGAGAGCCATACAATACTATAGGAATTGTATAATTACCAACGAAACGTCTGTCGGGCGATCCATCTTTGTTTACCCTATACCAAGTTTCGCCAACTACACTTAGGTCATTAACAATATCGTTTTTCTGTTCAAGGAATTGCTGATCCTTATATTCTATGTAGAGGTCAGCATAATCGATAATGGCTACCTCGTCTTTACCTTTGAAATAAACAATGAACATCGGATAAAAGTAGAAGTCGCCACCATTAAAGTTCTCTACATGTAACGTCTTTTCAGTGGTTGAAAGTATCTCTAAGCCTCCCAAATGGAATCTAACCTCGTG
The DNA here is from genome assembly GCF_050433765.1 of Mucilaginibacter lappiensis. Classification (GTDB taxonomy): domain Bacteria; phylum Bacteroidota; class Bacteroidia; order Sphingobacteriales; family Sphingobacteriaceae; genus Mucilaginibacter; species Mucilaginibacter lappiensis_A. The sequence continues at coordinate 714,695 of NZ_JBNPWP010000004.1, forward strand.
CCGATCTATTGAAGTACCTGCCGCAGCCTTTGTGTCCAAATTCATTTGTGCTGTGGTGACATCCCAAATCTTTATCGATGATTTAAGAGTAGTGAATGCACTTACTAAATCGGAATAGGCATTGCTTAATATCGAGTTTTCATATCGGTATCTAAGGTCGATAAAGGAATTCATCTTTGACTCTTTAAGAGAGTCGACCGTACTTGAAAGCTCCTTTAGCAAATCCGAGTCGGCTGCTATTTTCTTCTTATATAAAAAACTGAATAATGATGACTTTAGCTTATCAAGGGCGGCGGTGTTGGCACTCAATTGATTGGAAAGATGATGCAATTCCGATGTCAACTCCTTCCTTTGATAATGGATACTTATTACTCGCTCTTTAAAGCTTCCGAAATTAAAAGAACTTAAACGTTCCGTGTTGAAATGACTTTTAATGTCCCCATATTCTTGGCTCTTGGGAAATAGCTTGTTCAAAACTCCCTTAGCATATTGCTCTCCAAACACTTTAGCATTTGCCTCATTAAAGTTAGCACTTGTATTACTGATACCACTTTTAACTTGCAGGATTAATTTATTAGACAATGGTGGTTCTAAGTTCATGATTGTGTGTGTGATAAGGTTCAAGCCCTGAATGTCGCAAAACTCTGTTATAGTTGCAAGAATTAAGCAATGTTTCTGTAGTGAACCGGCACACTTTTACGCCATTGATTGCCAATATATGCGTTTGTATTCGTGCTGCGCTTGATCTTTTGCATCTTCAATGGTTTCGTGCCAAGTATCGGTTATGGTTTCCCACATTTTATTACAATAAAATAAATAGTATCCGCTATCTCCTTCATATTGGCAAATAGCTACACCATGAAACCATTCGATTAACTGGTTACCTACAACATGGGTAGTGCTGCCTGTAGCAATTATATCACCAACGATAGCATAAAGGATTACCTTAGCACTACCGATTATATGCGGTACTTTGTTCATTGTATTTAATTACAATGCTAATATAGCTTCAATAGCTTCAAACAAATTGCCTTGAACATAATTAATTGGTTGCGAGGGCTCTCACTTCTCATGGCTTCTCGGGATATGTCAAATCATAAGTTATTTCATTTAAATGAAGTTCGTGGCTTAGATTGGCGAATTGACTAGCGTCCATAGGGCCATACATCCCTTTTTCGCCTTGTCCTGGTTCAAGTTTGAGATCTATAAGGTAATAGTTAGTTTGAGTTGTGTTGATGGTTTCGTCGGGAAATTTGCCGTTCAATGGGTGCTGTTTCGCAACAATAAATCGGTTATTGTGGCCAACCGCGTAGATGTAAGCAGGAATAATTTCTATTTCACTGTCGTTGCTATCTCTCTTTCCCAGATATCTGCTAGAGTGAACGTCAATCCAGCCTGTATAATAGGGTCCTACAATATGATCGCCACCACTATCGAATAAACCAAAGCATCCAGATAGTAGAACTGCGCAGGGTATCATGATAAATTTAAAGAGTCGAATCATAAGCAATAAGGCTACCAGTAAAGCTAATTTAAAGGGGCTTAATAAGCAAATTTTTAAAAGAGCCTGCAACTTTTATAGGAGATACGTAAATGTTGGATTGATAGAAAATGTGTTTAGGTGCTTTCCGACCTATTCCTTTAAAAGGTAACTGAATCAGATCACCTTAATAATCTTACGGCAGCTTGTAGCCATTGCCATCCCACACCCTGAATTAATGCCATGAACTTATCAACTATACTCTCCGCTTTATACTCTGCTACGAAGGGTTTTCTATCGAGCTGTTTATAATATGTAAACAGAAATGCATCAGTTGCTTGGTTAAATTCTAAGTGTAATGTATCCCTAAATGGTTCGATAGGGTTGTGAACGCTAATAATTAGACGTAATGAGTCGGTAAATGCAAATAACCGTTCACCAATTGGATTCTCTTTTAGATAAAGCACGAACTCTAACATTGGCATTTGATCATCCCCTTCATGGATTCTATCAGTATAAAATCCAATTATTTCATTCCATGAATGAACGTTTGTTGATGTTTTCATATAAGTTACATAAAAGTATAAAGATTACTTGAGTTCTTAATTAAATAGCGTTCGTAGACCGCATAGCTGTATTTAATACAAGCTACTTCTAAATAAATAGTTGGATGCAGCTTGGCAGGCTTTGGCTACTCTGTTTCAAGCTTTAGAATAATGTTTCTAAAGTCGGTATGATAGTACCCTATCCTCACATAGAGGTTTGCTTTGACTGCTCCGCCATCTAATGATGTCATATGATAGCCGCCTATCCCTTCTTCAAACTTAGAATAGCCAAATGGAACGCCATTCACGTAAAAGTATTCGTTACCATGACCGTTTCCGGGCATCGGATGAAAATCAGTAACTGCGCCTTCAACAAATAGTAGCTGTTTACTATTATAGATGTCTTTATCATGTTGATAAAGGTTTATTGTCGATATGTTAGAGAATAAAAAGAATAAAATATAAACTGTTTCAGCTAATATAATAGGGATAAAGATGTTTGTTTTGCCTCCTCCTCTCATAGTAACAACTAAATTCTTCCCTATTCCACGGTAGATAGCAAAAGTGGCATATATAAGTAATGCAAAAGCTAAACAAACAATGATTAGAGTTAATGTACTAATCGGGCGATCATCTATAGTATTATAAACGGAGTGTAAACGATGCATTTATCAATTATTTACCAACTCAAATATAAGTTTCAAAAGTCAATTAAAGCGCATGGCTCAAAACAAACTTCCTTGAACACCATTGATAGGTTGAGCTGCACGAATTGGTTTGAATGGTTTATCAAACTTTGACTTAACTTCATTACCTTTTAAATCATGTAGCCAGATGCAGCTTTGTTCTGCTTCTATAAAATCTGTATAGAAAGAGTAATAATGCATTCCAATAAGTACAGTTCCAGTTTTGAAGCCTCTGTAAAAGTCATTGCTTAAAGTGTTCATGTGGGCTATTTCACCTTTTAAAGAATTAAGCAGCATGTTAACCAGCGACATTTTGCAACAAGTTATATCAAGGTCTGCGCCAAATAGTAACATGTGCCTGTTGATCTTTGCAGCAGCTAATAACATTCTTCCAGAGCCACAAGTTGGGTCACAAACTGTTTGTCCTGGGTGTGAATTTTCACCAATGTTCATTATTGCCATCATTTCGCATATTGGTGTTGGTGTAAAATACTGCCCATTGTGACCATTTGAAATTGCTTGCATATAAAGTTCACCAAGTGGATCGGAAAAGCCTTCTGAGAGGTCGCCAATGATTGTGATGAGCTTTACCAGTTGATCAACTTTAAGATGCGATTGGTAAGTTTCAAGTGCAGCATTTTGCAGCTCTGCATTGTCCCATTTCTTAAAAGGTAACACCGTCCAATCAAGAAGTTCAGAAAAAGCGGTGTGTAAGGATTGTCCGTAAGCAAATCGTTCAAATGCAGTTAGCAGGTGTTTAATCTCTGTCATATCAGTAAGTTTTATGTCGAGTGAATTCTCGAACGAACGAACTGCTGAACAGAAGCACTAAGGCAAGGTGGAGAGCTAAGAAAATGCGGAAGGCTTCCATGCAATGGAATGCCCATTTTCGTGATACTACCTTGAAGTGAAACGACTATGTGCTGGTGTATCAGCTAACTTTGTGGAGAGGATAGGCTCAATTAAGTCTTTAGCCTTTAAGATCGTCTATTTTACGTTCCAATACAAAGCGATTTAATTGTTTTGAAAGCGCATCTAAATCGTGATATATAGAGTATTCGTTTAAGGAATACAACTCCAAAACCTTACGTAACGTACCGATGGCCGTATGTTTGATAACTAATTTTATAAAGCTTGCTTTGGTAAGAATTTCATTCAGGGGTTTGTTTGGTTGATGAGATACGGTTAATACTCCACGCTGATTGATTACTCTTGCAGAGAGTCCTTTTGGAAAGAAAATACCGCTCTTATCTATATCAAACGGACTCCTCCCTTCAGTCAAATAAGTGAAATTCCCCCAATTCATTATGTATACACATGCATCAGTTTCTTTAATCGGATATTCAATAGCAAAATATAAAGCGACCAGGGGGTTCCTTGTCCAATCAAGAAGCCTTGTTGCCAGTCCATGATGTTGAGCTAGTGTAAGCCAATCCCAATCATCTATCGGTTGTATTGTGAGATGATGTTGGCTATATCTTTTCCATGCGCTTAGAATCGTTTGCTCTGTCATTGTTTGTGAAAAGCAAGCTGCATAATCTGACCGCCCCACTTTTGGTAACAACTGCCAATTAGCATCTGCATGTCCTCGAAACAAGTATTTCGTTTCATTATGAGCCAGCACGAGAGAGTGGAACTCTTCAAAACTAGTTATTGTGTACTCATCCATGTGATTGTTTTTATAATTTAAACACTCATTCAAGTAGCCGTATTACAGTAGTGAGCCTTAGCCCCTGAATACTTAAAGACGTGGGGCTTCCTAATCCATATATATATGGGACTAATGCCTTATTTGAAGATTACTTCGTTCTACAGTCGCTTTGGGATTATATTTTTTTATGAGAGCCTCAACAATCAGCCTATGAGAATCTAATTGTTTAGGGCCTAGTAATATTACCATTTGTTCAAAGGCGTTGACCCTAATAGGGATATCAATGTATTTTGAACTTATTACACTATCTGTTTTAAACTTACCTCCATCGATCTGCTTAAACCCACCTCGTGGATGGATAACGATCACATATCTCTGTTCTGATTGGAATTCCCATGCTTTGTGTTTGTACCTACCAACTTTCGCAGACCAAATAGTTTGATGTTTCTCATCTCTTAATTCAACCAATTTTGGCTTCAACAGATTTATATCGTTTGTATATTCTACTTCTACAAGATAATGTTCTCCACGTTGAAAAATATATCCTTCGTCATAATGTATTTTGTTTACAATCGTACTTCCATCGAAGGGGGTATCACTAATGATCTCATTTGGCAAGGCGTTAAATGAGTAGTGATTAAATGGATACTTTGGAAGGGCAATCCTCACACCAGACATGTCTTTAGCATACATGTTCCAGATCGGAATGCTCTCTTGCTCAACGTTCGTCCAGCAACTTACAAATGTAAATTGCTGATAATTATCTACGTCATCAACAAGCCCCTCGTTCAAATCATCAACCTTATCCAAGGCTGTAAATCTCAAATTCTTACTGCTTAGAATCAAGGCGAGATTCTCTATTGAGGTATAGTGATATAGGTATTCCATATAAATGTTACTTCTGTCATCTTTCCTTTAATTTGTTGAGGGTCGGTTATCCCGTTTATCAATAGCTGCTTTGGCCGATTCCGGTACTTGTATATTATAGAACTCCTCAATCTGTTTTGGTTGTGTTATGAGCATGTCAACAATGATATTGATAAATCCGAACAATTTATACGCTGTTTCTCGATCATCGATTAAGTCAATTTGGCCCGGATGAACAGCGTTGTTGCCAATAACTCTGACACTGTCTAAAACTTGCTGCATCCGAACGGGAAGGCCTTTAGACACCAAGTTCTTTATATCGGTATTAATATTCTCACCCTTTTCACCCAAGTGCTTACATAGTTTCTGGACACATAAACGAAGCAATGCTACAGCACCTCTTGGGGATAATTCTATGATATTTCTAGCCTCTTCATAATCTTGTATAACTTCTTGGGGCATATCTGAATTAGGCAGTGGTGCACTTCCAGTGGTTGGATAAACCATGTATTTCTTTAGCCAAATACTGTATTTACTACAGTGCGAGCAATATGCCAAAAACATATTTTCGACAACCTCCATACTATTAAAGGGTGTTCTCCAAGTTTGTTTTGCATAAACCCCACATAATGGACAATTACAGGCTGGTGAATTAAAGGTTATAGGCGTATGTTTCATTATACGAATATATCATATTCTCTGAAATTCTGCGAGCCGCCTGCGAATAGAGGAGAAGATCTTTGTAGAGGTAACACGAAGTGCGACTACAAAGAATGCGTCACACAAAAAACTGGCGTTGCGTTTGACTTCTGAGGGCTTTGCTTTGGCTTTTCAAACGCCATGACAGTTGTGAAGTCTTCGACGAGGCGCAGGTGAGCAAAAATTATGTAAAGCGCCTGACTTAACAATGAATGAGCATAGCGAATGGATTGATAAGGCCAGAGAGAGCTTTCATGTAGCAATGACTTTGCTTAAGTCAAATTAGATGACAGATCGCAATAGCTGGCTAATGCCTGCACATTTTATAAGCGGGTGGTATATGTGTATAGGAATTGAAATAAAAAAGTGCAGGCATAGTGTGATGGCCTGCGGTGAAGTTTAATGTGTGCGTAGCACTTATTAAACGGAACAACATCTGGCGACTGATTTGAAAAGCTTAAGAATTGCGTAATACCGATCTTCCTGGTGTGTGAGAGGCCGTCTGCGCCCAGTCATAAGCATAGCTATCCTTACCTCATCTAAGCAACCAAAATGAGGGAAAGGATAGTGTGGGCTTATGAAATTCTGTTTGTCAATCAAAATGTTATACCCTTTAAGTATACTTGTTAATATGAACCTAATCACTTCTACCTTAAACGCACAAGCGCAGGCTTCGAGTGCAGCGACAGCGCTAAACCTCAAATACGATGATTATTACCTTTACCTTATAGATTTCCTCAGGGAAAAGAACGCTTTTCATCGAAACATATCGTTCCCTTTACTAATCAAGCCCTTCCCGGAATATTTTGAGTCAACGACTAAACTAATGATTTTTGGTAAAGAAACCTTCTCTTGGCCTATAGGTGAAGGTCTTCCCTGTTTGAGGGATGGAATACTAAATCAGACAATAGTTGAAAGCCTGCTTAGAAAGTATGAAAACTTCAAGCTTGGAAAGGGCAGACAATCACCATTTTGGCAGTTTTGCCGTAAGCTAAATCACAAATTCAATAAATCTGACAAGGCCTTTATTTGGAACAATATCAGCAAGGTAGACGAAAACAAGACAACTCCGAAATGGGATATCTTGAAGGGGTTAAGTGCCACTAACTGTTCATCAATTATAAATGATGAAGTTGCGATTTTAAAGCCAGATGTAGTTGTATTTGTAACTGGAAGCATACCCGAATCACATCTTAACAACGTATTTAAAGGGATGGAACTTATTGTGATAAACGATGTGTTATTTAGAGTGAAGCATCCTTTGTTACCCTACCATTCATATAAAACCCAACATCCTAAAAACTTAAGACTAAAAGGTAAATTTGATGATGTTATCAATTTCATTCATTCCGAAGTGACCAAAGGTGTAGAAGCAAATGTGGATTCTTTGTTTATCAATACTTAGTTCATGGAAACCAAAAGGCAGGGCGCCTGTTGTATGCAACCTAAATGGGGGAAGTAAGTATAGGCTTATGTCAATTAACTAATAGATTTAATGGATCAACACTCTAAGTACAATAAATTGTCATCTAATTGTAATTATGTGTTTCATTCCTAATCGCAACTTTACTAAAAGATATACGTCGCACTAAAATTTTAATCTATTGGTTCTAACCGTAATAAAATTTAACATCATCTCATACACTTAATAATCAAATACACAAAGTGTTAACAACTTGGGCATTTGTGTAAAACTATCATTAAAATTATAGGGTTTCAAACAATAACTTTGTTCCATAGGTGCCTGTAATGCGCTTGTAAGTAGTTGAAAGTTTGGTATTTGATTAAAGAAAACGATAATGACAATGAATATGAAGTCTGAAAAGTGTTCGAAGCACCGATCAGACTTCATTCACTCGGAGGCTTGTCACCTCCAACCAGGTTGGGATACCCTGGGCACTTTTTAATGGTTGAATAACAGAAGCAAAAGTCTATTTCCTTCACGAATTGAGCAACAAATGTTATGCACATTTTGTTGATAACCTTTAAAAAGCCTTTAAAACTATCTTCGGGTTGTACCCGTCAGCAACACCTTACTCAAGGTGGGTATTGCACGACTATTTAATCATTTAAAAGTACTTCTATGAAAATGTACCATTTAAAAGAGAAAATTAAAACGAAGATGAAAAAGGTAAATGAATATCCAAGGATTTCTGTAAATCCACTTTGCGAATATGTTGATGAGGCAACGGCCTCCAGACGAAATAGTATAATCAGGCAGTGTAAAACACCCGTATCGTTCATAACCAAATGGTATAATAGAGCAGAAGATTCACTATCATCCTATTTAACAAACGTTAGGGATGAACCTGCCTTTCTTTCGATTGAGGCCGATCGTATGAGAAATGTTATACCTTTTGATGTAATGGAAAAAAAATATGCCGTTGCGAGTTCAGACGCACTCAAATCATTTCTAAAATACGAATTAGAAGTACGTCATAAATTATCCTCGTTTAAACCTGAAATAGCCGTGCACAACCCAAACCACAAATTTATTTTAAGTGGTGTTCAAATTAGCTTACGTCCGGAATTAATCTTAAGAGATGAAAACGGGAAGCAACAGTTAGGATTCGTCAAGTTTTATTTTGGCAAGAATGAGCCCTTGGGAAAGGATAGAGGCGAATCGATGGCCTGTTTAACTAAACATTACTTCGAGAATGAATTTGGCTTTAATTTCAAAAGCGAGCATTGCATGGTTTTGGATGTTTACCGAGGCGAAATATTCACTTCTCCCAGGGCATATAAAAGAATTCTAGCTAATATCGAAGCCGCGTGTAAAGAAATTGCCGATAGATGGGATAAGGTTATTGTTTGATTATTTTGTTATTCATTAATACGAAAGGAGCTTACGTAATGTAAGCTCCTTTATGATTTAGATTCAGTACCTCTTAATAAGTCAGCTGGAAGCTGTTCTATTAATTGATCAGCTTCAAACTTCCCTCCATGTATCCTTTAAAAATTAATTGAGCACCATGTGGCATATATATGAGCAGATCAAAAGTTACTCCTGTTGCTGTATAGTGTTTACTAAGTGCAACGGTTGCAGTTCCTTTACATTTATCGTTTGAGTTTTCATACGACCAATCGAAAGTATGCTCCTCATGTTTCGCATTACTCTCTTTCTGAACAAGCTTCTGAACATCAATGTTATAGACGTATCCAAAAGATTGAATGTTTTCTTTATCCATTACACCACCAAAGGTCGTTGGCGTGTTTTGTCCAATCGTGTAAAACTGAAAGAATGCTTTGTTGGAAACGTAAATAGCTGAAAGGTCTTCATTGTTTATCCATGCATTAGTTACGATAAACTTAGCTAATGTAATCTATTTGGTAGATTTCGAATAGGAAATGATTAGCCAGATGAATGCGGCTATAGTCATGATGTAGGGCATATAAATAGGTTATTGTGGTTAACTAATCGATAAATAATGTAAAGAGCCTACCCTGAGGTGAGCTCTTCTTGATTTGCAATCAGTTATCTTGTAAAATGCAGCTTAGATATCCTTTAGAAAGAACGATCAGTCGATATTATAGTTTTTTATTAATCAATCCTTATACCCTTTGAAAATTGGAAGATTATAATTGTCCTTCTCTGTCATTGTTAATTCATGTTTAGATTCGTTAGTGAAGCTCTCAAGCCTTCCAGTGCAGACAATGTCCGTTATCAGAGATATAAAGTTGTCGCTTATATTATATAAGTGTGTTTTGGTCAGATCTGTTACAGTGTTTTGTACAACTCTAAACTTTTTGTTTTGCGATTAAGTATGCTTATTACAGAATAAGTACCATAGTCATTGATCATAACTTCAAACACATCGTTTCCACCATTAGTTGCAATATATTTTATGTGGTCGCCATCGTCAGCTCTTATAATAATCTTTCTAACGAAGTCATACATCACGTTCTGGAATTCCATAGTTAATCCATTGCCATATAGCCTTGCAACTGATCCCTTTTTTATAGCTTGAAAGGGTTCTTGTGTAGTTGACCCATCATTTTTTACTTTTCTATATGTTACTTCAGATAGGGTGTAAACCGTTTGACTAAACGAAAGCTTTGATAAAACAATAAATAGTAGGAGAAATAAAATTTTCTTCATTGTGATTAGTTTAGGCACCGATAGTCCTAAATCGGTAGGTTGTTTGATAATTACAGTGGACTTACTGTAACACGAAATTAGTAATTTACTTAGTTATTACTAAGCAATATGTAAGCTTTCTTTCTATTCTTTCGTATTTAATGGCAGCTAACCTTAAATCGGATATTGAAGCTTACGTAATCAATAAGGTGAAGGAGAAAAGAGTGCAACAAAATCTTTCTCAATCTGAACTTGCTGTTAGATTAAATGTATCAAATGGGTTTATAGGTCAGGCTGAAAGCTCCAACTCTCCTACCAAATATAACTTAAATCACTTGAATCAATTAGCAATCATTTTCAATTGTTCTGTAAAAGACTTCATTCCAGAAGAGCCTTTTAAATAGGAGCCAATAACTCCTATTCCAATTTTATGCTACTGCTTGCATTTGCTTTCTTCTAATTGTTGTAGGTTTGTATTTAATCAATTTAAAGCTGTGGTGCTTGTTCTTTTCCTCCATATACTCATACATTTCTGAACACGTATTAATGCACCAATCTGTTCTTATAGAGTCTTCAATATTGACTTCTGTGGCATCTTTTGAGGTGTATTTGTAAATGCTTCGGATAAAAGCTGAGGTAATCTTACTGTATTGATTGATTGCGAGAACCTGCTCGAAGCCGTAATGTATGGCCAGTACGTTTGTAGGGTGACACTCTAATCTGAGATAAAGTAATGGGTTAATGATTTCGTGGATGATCGTACCAACTTTTGGTGCTGTTTTGTCTTCCCTTTCCAGGCTGTAACGCATTTCATCCCGTTCAAGGGTGGATAACAGATGTTTGGCATTTTTATAAATATGGTAATAGCACTCTTTGACTACTTTATTATAAGGTAACTGATTTTGATTGACTTGTTGTTGCTGTTTCATGCTGATTTGGTTTAAGTGTTTGTAAATTGTTGTTAAATAAGAAATGCCTGGTCGATCAGACCAAGCATTTTGAAAGTGTGTTTGTAATGGATTTGGGAAGTCTTACCTTTTAAAGCAAGCGGTTGGATCATTAAATCTGAATTGTGTTAGGTATCATCCTTCACTTCATAAATACGTTTTAGGGGAACGAAGTAAGCTGAATCAATATGTTCCTGCTCCTCAAATGCGTTGTAAAGCAAACATTCTGATTTGAACCAGTCATATTCCATCAAGTCCTGAACAAATGGCCATTTGACTAAAATGTAAAGCTCATCAACAGATGTGGCACTGCTGAATAAATAATTGTTATCCATAATGGGGAATTAAAGGGTGTGAATGAATTGGCTTTCCTGATAGGCTAGGACGGCTTTGAAATGTTCCGGCAGTGCTGGCTGTTTGGGTGTGTGAAAGGCTCTGTTAATGCTGGTTGCGTACTTTAGGAGGTTCAATATTTCCGCTTCGAACGGGCAGTTATGAAAATCATATTCGATCTGCATTATAAATGTGAAGTCACATTCCAGCATAAAATAGAACTGATCGCAAATGAAGCCGTGGAGTCTAAAAGGATCTGTTGTATCGTCCTTATAATCTCTTTCAAAATAAGTTGTGCCTGGTTCGAGGTATTTCTCTTTAACCGTTTTGAGAATGCGGTGATATTGCATGGCAATAGTGTCATTAAGGTCTTTCAAGTGCTTGTGTTGAGTGCCTGGTCTGACTTGTTTCCAGCGTTTACTGATGCGGTAATATGCTTTTGGTGTTGCGGTAGGTTTAGTGTTTTCGGATTGATTTAGTAGTTCCATTTGTGCTTTCAGGTTGTTTTGAGGTGCGTAATTGGATTGTTTTGGATGTTGAAGCAAGTAATGAAGATAGGGTCAGGCAGCATTCTTAGTGAAATTCTGAGCTTCGTTAGAATTTCCTTATGCTGACTGGGATTTGTGGTTTGTGGCACGCTTCCCTTGCTTTTATAACACAAAACAAATCTTCTTTCATCGGGAACAGGATAGGGGGTACAACTCAAACCTCTCCTTCTGAAAAGAGCACACTCAAGAAATTCTACGGGAAATAATCACTTATAGGGAGGGGCGGTTTGTTTGGAAATACCCAGGGGCGTGCTTTAGCGAACTGCACCTTTTATCTTTCGACTAATAAAGAATGAGGTAACAGTTTATTTATACATATCTTTAAAGTTCTAAACCAAATCACATGAAAAAAATATTCTTATTACTATTACTCTCGTGCCCTTTATTCTGCTTTGCACAGACCGACACTACCACTATACAAAAACCGCATGAACAATATTGCATGATATTAGCCACTGCAAAGGTGTTTAGCTCTAAGGTTACTATAACCGTTGACTACGGACAAGAAACAAAATTTTGGCATTACACCGATTCGCGCATAAAAGATGATCAAGGCAAAGTAGTTAGTTTTAACTCTGTAATTGATGCTCTAAATTACATGTCAACGAAGGGATGGATATTTGTTAATGCATATGCATTATCTGAAGGCTCATCTGGAAAAGTATTAAATTACGTTATGCGAAGGCCAATAGAGAATCAATAACATTCATTAATGCCATTTTCTCGACAGCATTAATGCCAAATGTTATGTACTCCTAACTGCCAATATCCTGTAGTCTTAAATACCGATCACCCTCTAATAACATTACATTAAAGTGCATACTCTCTTTCGTTGGAATCATACTTACGTACCTACCTTTTTTAGTGGTAAACGGGTTCAGTTTTAGAATGACAGAGGTTACTTTGACGTTAATGCTTTCTTATGCAACTACTATTACGGCAGGGGTGTGGTTTTACAAAGTAATTCCAGCAACAAGCGAACAATTTACAGCATGAAACAAACACTCTTTTATAGCCTTAAGATCTGGTTAACAAGCGCGCTGATTAGTCCCCTGCTGTATCTAGTTCTTGATGCTTTAGTTAGACCCAAGTCCTTAGTAAACCTGGAAGGAGCTATTGGCTTTCTTTTGCTTTCAATACCTTATGGCATTATAATTTCTTCTCCTTGCTGGCTGTTACTATGGCTATCTTTACATTGTATGATGAAGCTAAGTATGAGCACTTTAATACTCAAAAGTTGTCTTTGTCTTATAGGACTCATACTTGCGTTACTTCCGTTTTTGCTTTTATTTGGCCACGATGATCCTATCACATACGTTACAACAATACCTTGGGCTATCTCTTATGGATTGACGGTTGTTGCCGGTGTTTGGTTTTATAAGCTTAAGCCTTCCCTTTATTCGGTTAAGGCATAGATTAACTGGCTGTTTGCTACTTTTATCATAAAGATAGCAAGCCTATGTGTTTGCGATATCCTTACTTAAGTACCTTTTAAATGAATGGTTTAGATGATTATATCAATGTATCAACGATCTTGTCACTTTCTCTAACTTCTGAATATTCCGCCGAATAGGGACCACCATTCCGCTGCAAAAGGGACCAGTGATGTAAGGTGTAAAAGAGCAGTCAAAGCTCCATCATCACTAAGC